>JAEWHC010000008.1 GCA_023387985.1 Bacteroidota bacterium
AATTTATGTGTCTCCACATAAACAGTGCTGTTGCTCCATCACTTTCAAAGATCTTAATCTGTGCTCAATTCTCCTCAACCCTTCCTGCGCCACACAAACCTGTACAATAACCAGGATCACTCCTACGCTATCATCTGCTCCCCATTCCCAAAATCTCGCTGAATCTTTATTACCCCGGACTTGCTCTCAGGATATCCCCGTTTTTTCGGGAGTGCAAAGGTATGAGCTTCTCACATTCTACCAAATCTTATTTTGTTAAAAGCCCTGATTTACCTCTAAATAAAATCCGGATTTTAAAATACGCTCAAACCCCTTTGGATTATGCTGTTCAATAAACTCAAAAAACTTCGCCGTCTTTAGTTGAGTGAAACCGTTTACAACGCGTCTCATTTTTTTCGGGAGTGCAAAAGTATATTGCCACACTACCCCGCCCAACTTAAATTTCATTAATAATAGAATAAGAACTCCTTTTTCCAAAGAATGATTCGGCTCATTGCAAAAAGCTAAGATAATACGGCTAAAGTTTCATCAAGTTACAAGTAAACCGCAATAATTTTCGAAATGAAAATTTAAGCCCAACAAGCCTGGTTATCCTCTTTCACCATCACGACCGGTAAATACTGGTTTTCCGCCAATCAATACCCATGTTCGGATTCACCGCATCAGCCGTGTTTTTACTGCATTGCAATATAACGTTAGGTCAATTGTTCCGTTTCGAGATAGATTGCTATTATAAAATTCCAATCATCACTGTTGGAACTACATTGAATTGAATTCTTTTTAGAGACCCTATAGAGGTATCGTAAAAAAAAGGATGAGCTGCTCATAATTCTAAAATTGCCTTTATTTCAAAAATTCCTTATTTTTGATACTTGAGCAACGCTTTCACCCGCTGAAGGCGTTGTTATTTTATTGCTACCAATCAACCAAAAGCCGCCAATAATGAGCGAAGTGAACTATGTAACCCAGGAAACCTTTGAAAAAATGCAGGCCAACCTGCAGCATATGCGGAGTGTATTGCGGCCCGCGGCCAGCAAAGCGATTGCAGAAGCCCGTGAAAAAGGGGACCTGCGTGAAAATGCCGAATATGATGCGGCTAAAGAAGCGCAGGGCATCCTGGAAGCCAGGATAAAAGATATGGAGTCAGCGGTGGCCAACTGCCGAATTGTGGATACTCAAACCATAGATACTTCCAAGGTAAGCATACTCACCAAAGTGAAAATCACCAACCTGGCCACAAAAAAAACCATGGAATACAAGATTGTGGGGGAAAAAGAAGCCGATCTGAAAGCCGGTAAAATATCCGCTATTTCTCCCATAGGCAAAGGCCTCATGGGCAAAAAAGTAGGTGAAATTGCCGAAGTGCAAGCGCCGGGAGGCATTCTTAAATTCCGCATTGAATCCATCAGCATTTAAACCCTGCATCTATGCCTACGATTTTTACACGCATCATCAACCGCGAAATCCCCGCCTATATCCTGAAAGAGGATAACCGTTATCTCTGCATGCTTGATGCTTTTCCCACTACCCGCGGT
This sequence comes from Bacteroidota bacterium, assembly GCA_023387985.1. Lineage (GTDB taxonomy): Bacteria > Bacteroidota > Bacteroidia > Chitinophagales > Chitinophagaceae > Phnomibacter. The sequence continues at coordinate 1,536 of JAEWHC010000008.1, forward strand.
CATGCATTGGTTGTGCCAAAAACTGAAACCGATCGTCTGTTTGATCTGGATGACCGCTATCTAGAAGGCATGCTCAGTTTTGCAAAGCCTGTAGCCAATGCCATTCGCGAGGTTACTGGTGCCGACCGGGTAAATATCATGACTTTCGGGTTTGAAGTGCCCCATGCCCATTTGCACCTTGTACCCATGAATGATATGGCGATTGTAGGTGATTTTATGAAGAAAATAAAACAAAGTCCAAAAGAATTTGAGGAAATGCAGCGGCAAATCATTGAGAAACTTGCCGGATAAATAAAGCTGATTTAAAGACCCTGCACCTTGTCCGGGTTTTTTCGAATATACTCTTCCCAGCCCTTTCCTTTTGACCCAAGTCCGGCCAACGGTGATTGCATTTGGTAGTGATGACAAAGCGCTACTGCAAGCGCATCGGAAGCATCGAATTTCCTGGGCCGCTCCGTCAACTCCATAATTCTTTCCAGCATAATCAACACACTTTCCTTACTGGCATTTCCATTGCCGGTAATCGATTGTTTTACTTTTTTTGGAGAATACTCGTGAACAGGCATATCGAATTGCAGGGCGCAGGTGATGGCCACTCCCTGTGCACGACCGAGTTTGAGCATGCTTTGCACATTTTTGCCATAAAACGGCGCTTCAATGGCCAGTTCATCGGGCCGGTATTGTTGGATCAGTTCAACGAGGCGATTGTAAATCAGGTGCAGTCGCTCAAACAAATCACGCTGCCATTGCATTTGGATAGAATCAAGGTAAATCAGGCTGATCTTCTTGTCCTCCACCCGAACAATAGCAATGCCCATGACCACGGTACCCGGGTCAATGCCCAGGATGATTTTGGACGCAGGTTTTTGTTTTACAGCCATAGAATTCGCTAAGTACGTTCAATTTCCGGAAACGCGTATGGCCATCCAAAATTGTCCAAAATTTTAAGGTGAATAAACAATGTACGGCCTTTAGTCACCAAAAAAGCTCCTTTTTTACCAAACGCTTATAAATGGTAATTTGCACGCCTAAATTTAATCCCGGTTGGCCAACATTAAAAAGATAAAACGGATTCTGAATTTTGTGGTCGGTCCTCTTCTTTTTTCCGGGATCGCCTGGTTCATTTACCGCCACATCATAGCCATTCCTGACCTGGATCATCACCAGGAAGTCATATGGAATTCGATTCAGGGCAGGGGGAAATGGTTGCTTCTGATTGCTTTCTTTTTTGTTTTTCTGAATTGGGGCATTGAGGCGCTGAAATGGCAACAGCTTGTCAATCACCTGATGAAATTCACGTATATGGATTCGCTCCGTGGCGTTTTGGCCGGCGTTTCATTTACCATGCTTACCCCAAACCGCATGGGTGAATTTATGGGGCGGGCGCTTTACATGCCCGATGGAAGCCGCATTAAAACCGCCGCACTTACATCCATCGGAAGTCTTTCTCAAATCATCATCACCCTGGCCGGTGGTATTGGAGGCCTAACGTTGTTGTTGCTTGCAGAGGTTGATCTGAAAGACTGGCCCCTTTTGCTCAACACCTTAAAATATGGAACCTTAACAGCCCTAATGTTTGGAATCCTTGTCTATTTTAATCTTGGACTGGTAATTCGGCTTGCAGAAAACTGGCCTCCTCTCGCCCGGTATTCAGTATTTATACATGCCATTGGCGAAATCCACGGAAAAGAACTTCTAAAGATCCTGGGCCTCTCGTTTCTGCGTTATTTAGTGTTTTTTTTACAATACTGGTATGTTGCAGAAGCTTTTGGGCTTGATTTAAGCCTGAAAACGGTTTTTATTTGCACAAGTACCATGTTCCTGATCTTAACGCTTATTCCATCAATCAGCCTGGCTGAATTTGGTATACGCAGCCAGGTTAGCCTCTATGTATTCGGGCTCTTTACCGCAAATGCTTTGGGAATTGTTGTGCTGACTTCCACTATTCTGGTAATTAACATTATTTTGCCCGCAATAGTAGGAAGTTTGATTTTACTGAGCGTCAGACTGTTTGGGAATCACAAAAAAATGAATGGTTAGAAATTTATTTATAGCACTGGCATTAATCCTTGCGACAGGATCTAAATTGAATATTTCTGCAGCATGCCCCAGTGGCAATTTTGCTTTTAGGAATGGGGAAGTGGTCAATTTCAATGTTTATTACACCGTGGCAGGCATTTATGTTCATGCCGGTAAGGTGTCATTTACCACCACGCTTACCAGGTACAGCGGAAAACCGGCCTACCATGTTGTGGGTGTCGGCAATTCAATTCCATCTTACGATTGGATCTACCGGGTACGCGACCGTTACGAAACTTACATTGATACGTCAACAATGCTTCCATTGAAATTTATCCGTAATGTGGACGAAGGCGGATATAAAATAAATGAAACAGTATATTTCAATCACGAAAAGAAATATGCCGTTTCCAATAAAGGCACATATACCATACCTAGTTGTGTGCAGGATGTGCTGAGTGAAGTTTACCTGGCCAGGAATATGGATTTCGATAAAGTAAGTCCGGGCACACAGATCCCTTTCGACCTGTTTCTCGACAATAAGGTTTATAATGTATATGTCCGTTATCTTGGCATTGAAACCATCCGTACCCGGTATGGCACGTTCCGCACCTATAAATTCAGACCACTGTTACTGGAAGGAAGCATTTTTAAAGGAGGCGAGCAAATGACTGTTTGGGTAACTGCCGACAAAAACCGATTACCGGTACGTATAGAATCGCCAATAATTGTAGGGAGTATAAAAGTGGATATGATGTCGTTTTCCAATCTCCGGAATCCATTGGATGCGTTGATCAGAAAGCGGTGATCATTGCAGACAGGCTTAACTTCGGAAATCCAATAACAAAAGTTCTTCACTACACAAAATCCGAAAGTTTCCCTACCTGGTCAATAAACACCCCTTTTTCAGTTCTTTTGAGTGTGCCACATTCCATAAACGGGTCGTGCTGAAAAAACAGCAGGTATTCATTATGCACAGCTTCCTCCAAAAACGCTTCTTTCTCGGTCAGCGTCGTCATGGGAAACATATCGTATGCCATTACATAGGGCAGAGGAACATGCCATTGCGCGGGCACCAAATCGGCCATAAACACAATGGTACGGCCTTGATATTCAATTTGTGGAAGCATCATGGCTTCGGTATGACCGTAGGCGTACCGGATGGCAACATTTGAATTTTCGTCAAGGGGCACGGTACCCTTTTCTACTGTTTCAACGAAATGCAATTGCCCGGCTTCTTCAATGGGGAGAATATTTTCCCTCAGAAAACTGGCCTTTTCACGGGCATTTGGATTAACGGCCCAATCCCAATGTTTTTTATTGCTCCAATATTTTGCATTTGGAAAAGCTGTCACCAGCTTGTCCCCTTCTTTATTAACCGAACCTCCACAATGGTCAAAATGCAAATGAGTAAGGATCATATCGGTAACATCATCAAATCCAAACCCCGCTTGTTTCAACCCTTTTTCGAGTGAATCAACTCCATTTAAAAAATAATAACTGAAGAATTTTTCCGATTGTTTATCCCCCATTCCATTATCAATTAAATACAGCCGGTCACCATCTTCAATCAACAGGGAACGCATGGCCCAATTGCACATATTGTTTTCATCGGAAGGGTTCAGTTTATTCCATATGGATTTTGGCACCACACCAAACATGGCTCCACCGTCGAGTCTGAAATACCCCGTATTGACAACGTATAAATTCATATTGCAAAGTAACTTATTGGTATGAGGAAACCGCAAAACAGCCCTGCATTTCTCATTCGCAGACAATTTTAGTTTACACGGCCAGGTGTATCTTTTTATTGGTGCGGTAAGTATAATAAAGCAAAACCAGGCCAATGAAGAAAAACGTCATTAATGCCAGAACTGAATTGCGTTGGGAGCCACCAAAAATTTCGGTAAGCATTCCAAAACTGAACATACCAATTACGATAGCGATTTTTTCTGTAACGTCATAAAAACTAAAATAGGATGTTGTGTCATGCGTCTCCGGCATGAGTTTGGCGTATGTACTTCTGCTCAGTGATTGAATGCCGCCCATCACAAAACCTACGCATGCTGCCAGCATGCAAAACTCGGTAATTCCGCCTGCGGGCACATTGTAAGCGGCAAAACAAATGATTACCCAACAAGACACCACCCACATTAAAGTAACCAGGTTACCAATCTTTCCGCTGAGCCAGGAAATGCCCAATGCGCCCGGAATGGCGATTAGTTGAATGATTAAGATGGCTATCACCAAATTTGTAGTTGGAATCTGCAGTTCACTCTTGCCGTACAACGTTGCGGCCAGCATTACGGTTTGCACTCCCATATTATAAAAAAAGAAAGCATATAGAAATCGTCGCAGGACCGGAAAACGCTTCACTTCTTTCCACACTTGTTTTAGTACCACAAAGCCTTTAATCAGCACCTCCTGGTTGTTGGCCACAAGCCTACTTGGTGTGCCTTTCGGCAAAGCCTTAAGTGGAATTTGGGCGAAGCCGAACCACCAAATTCCCACAAGCAGAAATGAATATTGCAGGGCTTGCGTTTGAGTGATGCCAAACCAGTCATTTTTAAAGAGCATCACAAAACAGCACAATTGTAAAATAACGCTCCCGATATACCCCATGGTAAAACCTTGCGCACTTATCTTATCGCGATCCTGGACAGCAGCAATTTCCGGCAGGTAAGAATTGTAGAAAACCAGGCTCGCCCAGAACCCGATGGCGGCAAGAACGAATATGAGCATACCATATTCCAGGTTAACTCCCCCAAAGAAAAACAACAGGCTGCAAGAGATACTTCCCAGCGTTACAAAAAAACGCATAAATGCTTTTTTGTTACCCCGATAGTCTGCAATGGAAGAAAGCACGGGCGACATGAGGGCCACAATAAGGAAGGCAAAGGCAAGCGTGTAATTGTATAAGGCGGTATTCACAAAGGATCTGCCCATAAAACTCACCATACCATCTCCTTCGGGACCCTTGGTCACTTCTTCGTAATAGGCCGGGAACATGGTGGAGGTGATCACCAGGTTGTAAACACTGTTTGCCCAGTCATACATAGCCCATCGCCGAGCGAGCCTTCTGTTGGTAATCTGCATTGGAAGGAGTTTGCTTGTTGAAAAGCAGCAACAATAATACGTAAAAGATTTACACCATACTACAAAAGCCGCGGCCTTTGCGACCACGGCTTTTAAATTTTATTCAAAAGAAAATGTTGCGTTCATTATTTATCCCACCAAAGCCGTTCGAGCAAACCTCCAACTGCAGGCACATTTGCACCGTTCCTGCTGATTTCAACACTGGGATAAACAAGGCGTCGTGGAGGCGATTGCAGGGCTGCATTTACAGGCAACTCAAAACCGGTCCAGCCATAATCAAAGCGCCGTGCATCGTTGAATGCTTCGTATTGGAATAAGGTGATTTTGTATTTCTCATCGAAAATCCGTTTCAGGGTCAACCCATCTTCGCCTACGGCTACGGAGGGATGGCTGAGGTATGTATCACGCGCAGCTGCAGCAACACCCATTTTATTCATGTGAGCCCGTATCCCTTCCAGGTAGGCAGTGTACGCCCTTGCCTTATTCCCACTGCGAAAGGCAGCTTCTGCTTCAATCATTTTCAATTCGGCATAACTGGCAATTACCACCGGTGAATTAGTTGACGAGTAAAAACCAGTCGTATTGATGTAGGTTTCTTCGAAATTAATGCCGCTGCCTTTGCGGCCTACACCATTGCGGGTTCCACGATAGTCTCCATATTTGGTGGTATCCGTAAATAAACGGATCCTGGGATCAAATACGCCAAAAGTGGTTCCGTTGAATGCATCAATTACCTGGTCGCTCAGCCAGCCATCCAATACCAGTGCCGCATTATTTACTGCAACCTGGTTCCAAGGATTTCTCACGCTGAAAACTACCTGCTGGGCGTCATCGCTATTCGATTTGTAAGCATTATCAACAGCGGTCAATACAGCTGCTGCATTGTAGCTGGCATCTTTGGAAACCAGGTTGAGCAGCCTCGCCTTTATGGCATTGGCCGTAAGAATCCACGCTGCATTTTTGCCCCCATGTATAAAGTCCATATTAGCGGCAACCGTCACTTTGTTGCCGGTCCCATTGAGCAGAGCGATGCCTTCATCCAGCAGCGAGAGCGACTTTGCATAAAGCGCCTTGCTGTCGTCAAATGAAGGGGTAAGCGTTGAAATATCAAACCCCTGGGAATGCGGCGCATTTCCCCAGAGGTCATGAACTATTTTCAGGTTAATCGCCATCAGAATTTTGGCAATACCCTGGTGGTAAATCGCCCCCGCTTCCTGCGCCTGTTTATCCAGATCGTAGATCGTGGTCATTACATCGTACAAATTGGTCCACATCGAACTTTGATCTGTTTCTTCATAAACATCGGTAGGCGAGGCCGGATTGGGGGATGACAGGTATTGCGTATAATAACTTACCGGATATGCAGCGCGGTACATGTTTAACCCGGTACCATTAGTGGCATAGCCCAGCAATCCGTTTAACGGTGCAGTACTTGGCTGATTGGGATTTTCATTTACCTCCAGCCATTTTGAGCAGCCGCTGAAAACAAGGGCAAGCGCCGGAAGCATGAATATATAAAGTATTTTTTTCATTTCTTATTATTTAAAATTTACCTGAATGGATGCAATGTAACTGCGCATGGCTGGGTAGCTGAACCCGGCAAAGCCTGCGGCCATATTGGAACCTGCATCAAAGCTTGAGGTTTCGGGGTCGAAGCCGGAATACTTGGTCCACAATATGAGGTTATTGCCGGTAACGCCAATGGTTGCCCCTTCAATAAATCCATTGGAGAATAAAGACTCCGGCAACCTGTAACTCAGGCTTACATTCCGCAACCTTGTCCAGGACGCATCCTCCACAAAGTTTTCCGAAATACCGCGGTAAACATTCCGGGCATAACCCGCACCGTAGTTGCGGCCATCGGAAGCTGTACCCTGGCCGAGAAAAACACTTTCCTGGTTGGGCGTTCCATCTGGTTTTACGCCTTGAAATACCATAAACTGGTCACGGTTTTCAGAACCTTTGTCAATTCCAAAAGCTGACATGAAATTGGCGAGCTGATTGAATTTTTCCATACCGATTTGCGCGTCAAAAGAAAAGCTGAGGTTAAAATTTTTATACCGGAAGCTGTTGCGCAAGCCGCCGATCCAATCGGGCATAGCATTGCCCACTATGCGTTGGGTACCATCGCGTACCGGAAAGCCCCGGTTGCTGCCGGTTGCAGCAATTACCAGGGGTAGGCTGTTGTCAATGGTCAGCTTGTCATCGGTTTTATCCCCGTAATAACGCAGGTAAGTAGCGCCATACAGATTGCCCACCGCGTAACCCGGAACGTATTTCATAGTTACTGTTGAATTGGCATAACCAAACTGGCTTCCCAAAACAATTTCGGTAAGGCCTTCACGAATGCTCAACACCATATTGCGGTTGCGGGTGTAATTGGCGCCGATATTCCATTCAAAATCCGCATTGCGAACCGGCGTGGCGTTCAGTGAAATTTCAATGCCCTTGTTTTCGATCTCCCCCGCATTGGTTATCAAAGAAGTGAAACCGGTGGTTGGGCTAACAGAAACCGGGATGATCTGATCGCGGCTGTTTAGTTTATACCAGGTAAAATCAATACCCAGGCGGTTTTTAAAAAACTGCAATTCCGTGCCCAATTCAAGGGTGGAGGTCATTTCTGGTTTTAATGATGGCTCTCCTTTTTGCGAGCTGCGTGACCATAAAACCTGTCCTGTACTGGTAAGAACAGATGATGCGTAGTAGGTGCTGATCTGGTAAGGATCGGTGTCCTTTCCGATATCAGCCCAGGAACCACGGATCTTGGCAAATGAAATGGCTTCGGGCAAAGCGACCATATCGCTTAGGATAGCGCTCACACTAACGGAAGGATAAAAATAGGAATTCAGTCCTTTAGCCAAAGCACTACTCCAGTCGTTACGTCCGGTTACGGATACGAACAACTTGTTATCCCAGTCAAAGGCCAATTCGCCAAAGGCCGAAACAATCCGGTAATTGTCCATATACTGACTGTTTGTCCGGATCTTGGTATTGTTGAGGCTCAACAGACTCGGGATATCCAGTTCTGACCCTTCCGCGGTCAGCCGGTTGTATGACTGGTCACGCACATCATTACCCAAACGCAATGTGGTGTTGAATTCTCCAAAGGATTTGGAAAGGGTAGCAATCAGGTTGCTGTTGATGATCTTGTTTTGAATGCGGTATTCATTCACAAATCCACGCCCGTTATCTTCATAGACAATTTCATCTACAAGACCTTGTGGCCCGGGTGCAGTATGCCTGCGAAAATCAGTGTAATAATCCATGCCCAAACGGTAATCAAAAGATAGCCAGTTAAAAGGCTTGTAGGAAATGAGCCCATTGGCCAGCAGGCGGTTTACATCATCACGAAACTGGTTGGTAGCAGCTCCGTATATGGGGTTGTTATTGCCATAGGATTTCATGGTACCGTTTTCGTTAATGTAATCCATCACGTTCCACCGGGGACTCCAGTAGGTAAGGCTTTCATTGTACCTGTCGGCATTGTAGCGCAGACCGCCACTTTTAATATATATAAGCGTTGGTGCAAAACTCAATTTATCACTGAGTTTAAAATTCGTACTTAACCTGGCTGATATGTTCTGGTAATCCGTAAATGGAATGGTTCCGTTTTGTTTGAAATAACTGATATTGGAACTTACCATCGCTCTTTCGGTACCGCCGGCAACCCCAATACTTGTACGGAACTGGTTGCCCTGCTGATAACCTTGTTTGTAATGATGGGCAATTTGAGCCGGGTGGGTATTGTCGATGGCACGGGCGGCTTCTACAGTGGGTCCCCAACTGGGCCAGAAACTGTTCTTGTCATACGCACCTTCATAACCCTGGGTAAATTTCATTTGAACGTCCGGAAATTTATTCACTTCATCCAAGCCATAGCTGGTGTTCAAGGTAACTTTCAGCTTGCCGGCCTGTCCGCCTTTGGTGGTAATCAACACCACGCCGTTGCTGCCGGCCTGGCCATAAAGGGCGGTTGCCGCTCCTCCACGTAAAATAGAAACGCTCTCCACATCATCGGGATTGATATCGGCGGCACGGTTACTCATCCCCCTCAGCGACCCCTGGGTACTTACGGTTTGCGTACTATTATCCATTACCACGCCATCAATTACAAAAAGTGGTTGATTGTTTTTACCCGGATTCAAGGATTTGATACCACGTATCAGGATGGAAACACCCTGGCCGGGCGCTCCGCCGGTGCTATTGATCTGCACACCTGCCACTTTGCCTTGCAGGGCATTCAACAGGTTGGGCTGCTTTGCCTCAAGCAGGCTTTCACTTTTTACTTCCTGGGTGGCGTAGCCAAGCGCACGTTTTTCTTTTCGTACACCAAGGGCGGTAATAACCACCTCACTTGTGCCCACATTTCCTTCGAGGGCCACAATAAAAGGTGTTCCGGTGGTGCTTACTTCCTGGTCAATATATCCCACTGAAGAAATAATGAGAACTGTTGTTCTCCCCTGGGGAATTGGAATACTAAAACGGCCGTTCTGATCCGTTGTAACGCCCTGGCTGGTGCCCTTAATAACTACGGATGCTGCCGTAATGGGTTGACCGCGTTCGTCTGTAACGGTACCGGTGGCATTGGTGGTTTGTGCATGCAGGTACATGCCGCCTGCAAACAAGAATACGGTTAACAGGCTAAGAATTTTTTTCATAAGCACAGGTTTTGAAAAGTAATAAATCGATTAATGAAGATCGTAAATTGATGGGGCTGACTCCTATCTTCAGAATTAAATATAAGGGGATTATTCGAATCGATTAACGATTCATTCAATTTCTTGAAAATTTTCAACCGGCGACCTGCGGTATTTTTCTTAATTTGCCGGGTAACCAATGCGAATTTTCCGAAATGTTTGATGATGTTTATTTCATGAAAAAGGCACTGGCCGAAGCCCACAGAGCTTTTGATGAAGGAGAAATACCCGTTGGTGCCATTGTGGCACTCAACAACCAGATTATTGGCAGAGGATACAATCAAACAGAACGCTTAAAAGACGTAACCGCTCATGCAGAAATGATCGCGTTGACGGCTGCATTCAGTTTTCTGGGCTCAAAATACCTGCCGGATGCTACCTTGTTCGTAACGCTCGAGCCTTGCCACATGTGCGCCGGAGCGCTGTACTGGAGTAAAATCGGACGTATGGTTATCGGAGGTCAGGATGACAAACATGGCTACCGGAAATTCTATGGCGATCGCTCTCCTTTCCATCCAAAAACCATTGTGCAAAGTGGATTAATGGCAGCAGAAGGAGAACAATTGATGAAAGATTTCTTTCGAAATAAGCGTAAAACAATACCCTGAAAAAAAATGCACCATTTTTGATGATATAGATTTAATGTGCTTTCTACTACAGATTATAAAAAATACGCATTCATAAAAACTAAAAATGACGATTATGGCTTTTACATTAGATCCGCTGCCTTATGCAAGCGATGCTTTAGAACCTTTTTTTGACAAGGAAACTATGGAAATTCATCATGGCAAACACCATCAGGCCTACGTAAACAACCTGAATGCCGCCATTGACGGAACAGATAATGCAGGCAAATCACTTGAAGAGCTGCTTGCAAGTGCAAGTAAACACGGCAATGCCGTTCGGAATAACGGCGGAGGCCATTGGAACCACAGCTTCTTCTGGAAACAATTGAAGAAAAATGAAAACGGCAAGCCATCAGGTAAACTGGCCGAAGCCATAGACGCAACTTTTGGCAGTTTTGATAATTTTAAAGCAGAATTTAAAAAAGCGGCAACCGGCCGGTTTGGAAGTGGCTGGGCATGGCTGATCAGCAATGATGGCAAGCTTTCCATTACAAGTACACCAAACCAGGACAACCCATTGATGGATGTTGCTGAATCCAAAGGCTCTCCATTGCTGGGCCTTGATGTTTGGGAACATGCATACTATTTGAAGTACCAGAATAAACGCCCTGACTTTGTGGACGCATTTTGGAATGTGGTAAATTGGGAAGTAGTTGCTGAACGCTTCAGCGCCGCCTGATTTGCAGTTGAATAAGATTAAGCCACCATCTAACCGATGGTGGCTTTTTTTATACGCTTAATTTTAAGAATTTCACACCTCAGGATTAAAATGCAGCATGTATCTTTCCCCATAAATGACCAACTTCATCCCCATATTCCCGCTCGCCCTTGTGGTATTTCCCAATGAAAAGGTGAACCTCCACATCTTTGAAGAACGCTATAAGCAACTAATCAATGATTGCGCTGAAAATGGAAAACCTTTCTGCGTTTTGCCGGTGATCGGCGAAAAGATTACTGAATTCGGAACCTCGGTGCAGGTGGCAGAAATACGCAAACGTTATCCGGACGGGAAAATGGATATTACCATTGAAGGACAACGCATTTGCAAGGTGCTGGAGATCATTAAATCGGTACCCGATAAATTGTATTCCGGGGCAATAGCGCATTTTTCCCACAATAGTCTCAAGCCAGCCACACAAGCAACAAGACCGGTTTTAAATTATGTAAAAGACCTGCTTAATCTCCTGAGTATTCACAAGCCCGAAGAACCTTCGATACTTTCTACAAGTTATCAGCTCGCAAGGCTTTGTGGGCTGAACCTTCAGCAGGAATATGAGTTGCTCCAATTGCTCAATGAATCTCACCGGATGGAATACCTGCGCCGCCACCTGGCGAGTGTCCTTCCGGTTATCCGTGAAATGGAAAGCCTGAAAACAAGAATCCAGATGAACGGGCATTTCCGGAGTTTGAAAAGTTGGGGAATTGATTGAATAGCTTGCCTTAAGTCGTTTCCGGAAGGTTCAGGCGCAGGGTTATATCGTCCAAAGGAAGTCGTTCACGGTACGTAGCTCTATCCGCATTCGATGTGCTTAACCAAGATGATAAAAAAAGATGGAAATACTTTAGTGTACTTCCATCTGATTATTTGTCTAAACTTTTATCTTAACACCTGACCCCGGGTACCAAGCACCAAAAAAATCAATTTACTGTCCAGGTATCATTTCCGCGGATCAGGGCATCCAGGTCGGCGGGACCCCGTTTTGCTTTGGCTACTTCGAGTTGAGAAGCCATCACATCTTCATAGCAAGGGCGGTTGGTTTCGAAGAAAACCCCGAAAGGTCGCGGCAAGGCGTCTTCCCGGTTGGGATCGTCGAAAATACGTACGAGGATCTGCGCTTTATACCGGTCGTGCTCATCATGTATCCAAAGATCATCGGCACTGTAGCCGCTGTTGAGATCCACAACCACGGGCCTGAAACCATCCAGCCGGATCCCTTTATCGTTATTGGCGCCAAACAACATGGGTTTTCCTTGTTCAAGAAAAAGGGTTGTATCAGGTTTGCTGGCTTTTTCTGTAAACATTGCGAAAGCCCCGTCATTAAAGATATTGCAGTTCTGGTAGATCTCCAGGAAGCTTGTGCCCTTATGCGCATGCGCACGCCGAAGCATTTCCTGCAAATGTTTTTGATCACGGTCCATGCTGCGTGCAACAAATGTACCATCGGCCCCCAATGCCAGGGCGGCGGGATTAAAAGGATGATCAATGCTACCTGCAGGCGAACTTTTGGTGATCTTGCTGGCTTCACTTGTGGGGGAATATTGTCCTTTGGTCAGTCCGTAAATCTGGTTGTTGAACAACATAATGTTGATATCCAGGTTTCTGCGGAGAATATGAATGGTATGGTTTCCTCCAATGCTCAGGCTATCGCCATCGCCGGTTACCACCCAAACACTCAGCTCAGGCCGGCTGGCCTTCAGCCCTGTGGCAATCGCTGTTGCACGGCCGTGGATACTGTGCATACCAAATGTATCGAGATAATAAGGGAAGCGGCTGCTGCAACCAATCCCGCTAATCACTGTGAAATTTTCTTTTGGGATACCCAGTTCAGGCATGATGCGCTGTACCTGGGCAAGAATGCTGTAATCCCCGCATCCGGGACACCACCTTACTTCCTGGTCTGTCTGAAAATCCTTGGAAGTTAGGGTTCTGAAGGCTGTTTTTGGCTCTGCTGTCATGGCAATTTTTGTCTATCGTGCGAAGATACCACAACCAGGGACATGACAAATGATGAATGTCAGAATTTACAGATTTCAAAAGTCAAGGAAATTCAAAAATCAGCTGGGCCAAAATGTGGTTTCAACGGCATTTTGGAACATTGGGTCAAACGAATCACCGTAAACGCCGGGTTCCCTCGTATTGAAGTGAAGACGCTTAGATAACAGCCATCAATTTTCCCTTTACCAGACGATGCCCTGGCTAAATTTAAGGACTGCTGTAACCGTCAACCAAACTGACCACTTTCAACTGCTTGTCAAATTCTGCCTGTGGCAATCCCGATTTCACATGAATTGTTTTACGCTCTCCGGGCCATACATCGAAATAATTGTCACTGAAGAAATTATCCACGCCATCCAAAGCCAGGAAAACCGCACGGGCAAAGCGATCGGCGCCAATGGAAACATTGTAACCACCTTCCGCCGGAGTAGATTGTACAGTTAATTTGGCCGGTCCGTAATTCATGTCTTTTTGTTTGATCAGGGCATAATTATTTGAATAATTCCTGCCGCCATTTTCTGTGAACTGAGCAAACACCATCACATCACTTTCCGGGTTTCCGTTCAGCCATTCTTCAATATCCGCATCCAGCCAGTTGGCACTCACATTCGGCTCTAAGGTTACCCGTTTTTCCATTTTCCGGATGACATTCCCATCCAGTTTTCTCAGCTCTACCAGCAGGTTGCCGCGTACCCGTGTCAGGCGGTCATTGACAATGTATATATTCAGTTTATTGTCTTTACGGATGGGTGAAACCAATATGTCATCAAATGCTTTTACCGCATAATACTGCATGGCCTTCCAGCGACCGTAATAATCCCTGGCCGACCAGGATGCAACGGGCCAAACATCGTTATGCTGCCAGTACAAACTGCCCATGCAATAGGGCATGTCGCGGCGGTGCGCCTCCATGGCGGTGCGTATGGCATCTCCCTGCAATACCTGGTTCATGTACAGGAACATTTCAAAATTTTTCGGTTTCTGGTATTCATTCAATAAGTAGGTTTCAATCAGTCCGTTCGCAAATGCCCCGCCACGCTGATGGCTCATCATTACCTCAGAATAGATATCCCAGTCGCGGGCTTCGGGCGCGTATTTTTTTACAGAAGCAAATTCCGGGAAACTCTGGAAACCGTATTCGCTGAAAAAGCGGCTGCGCACTACGTTATATTTTTCAACCGGCTCTTTGGCATGCCAAACACCCCAATAATGAAGGTCGCCGCTTACATTGTTTGCCCTCACCCCTTTTTCCGAATGAGGAGAGGATGGCCAGTAAAATTTTCCCGGATCATTTTCTTCAACAACTTTTGGAAGCATCACGTAAAACTGGGTAACCAGCTGATCCCAGATCGTTTTAGCCCATTCGGGGTTTAGTCTTTCGTAATTCTGTTTCCACCCCCAGCCAAACCAGGCATCGTTGTTTTCATTGTTGCCACACCAAAGGGCAATGCTTGCATGATTGCGCAAGCGGCGTACATTATCAATCGCTTCCAGGCGCATATTTTCCAGTAATTCCCCTTCGGCAGGATAAAGGCTGCAGGCATACATAAAGTCCTGCCATACCATGATGCCCTGTTCATCACAGAGATCATAAAACATCTTGTTTTCATAAATTCCGCCACCCCATATCCGCAGCATATTCATGTTTGCAGCTACTGCATCATCAATGCTTTTTTTGTAAATGCTCTCCGTTACACGCGGAAGAAATACGTCATTGGGAATATAATTCGCGCCTTTCGCGAAAACCGGAACACCATTCAATTCGATGTAAAAAGTCTTTCCGATGTCATCCGGTTTATTGATGACTTTTACAGAACGTAACCCGATCCGGTCCTTTTTAATATCAGCTATGGCTCCATTGCTTTCAATTTCAGTTCTGAAATTATAGAGATGCGCTTTCCCCAGGCCACGGCTCCACCACAATTGCGGATTTTTTACACTGAACGGAACCTCCACTTTGTTCAACCCTTCGGCCAGGTTCACCGGTTTTTGAGCGAGCATTTTTTCACCGTTTTCATCCAGCACTTTCAAAGTTGCAGGACCGGCCTTGGTTGCCGAAATTTCCACAATCACATTTACATCCGCTTGCCTGGCCGTTACGTTCTTCTGATGGTAAAATACATCTTCAAGTTTCAGGTCATTCCAGGCTTCCAGGCGAACCGGTTTCCAGATACCGCTGGTCACCAGGCGCGGACCCCAATCCCAGCCAAAATGATAGCCTGCCTTACGAATAAAAACACTTACTTTTTTATCGAAAACTCCACCGTTTTGAGACTGGTCATTTGCCGCTTCAAGCTTATAAGGCAGGGCATCAAACATGGGAATGCCGATTTTGATGGGCGAGTGAAAATATATTCTCAACGTATTTTCTCCGGCTTTCAGTTTGGTTTTCACCGGAACATCCCAGCGGCGGAACATATTGTTCGCTTCCAGCAGTTTCTCATCGTTGAGGTAAACGTCGGCATAAGTGTCCAGTCCTTCAAAATGGAGCCGGATATTTTGTTTGCTTACCACATCCGCATCAGGTGTAAATGTTGTTTCATATATCCAATCTTCTTTATCCACCCATTGTGCACCGCGTTCATTCAAGCGGAAATAAGGGTCTTCCAGTATTTTATTGGCAATGAGATCTGTATGTACTGTTCCCGGAACGGTTGCCGGGTACCAGTTGTTTAATCGGGCTTGCTTTACCTTCCAACCTGAATGTAAGGTTTGGGACACGGGAGTTTGGGTGCTGGCTGGCCAGGGAAACAAAACCATAACCATTACCACAAGAAGAGACCGTAACATATTTCAAAAATTTTGAGAGGTCGCTAAAATAACCTTTTCTCCATTTTGCATTTATGACAGCGCTCAGTATCCAAACAATTTATAAAATTAATTTCATCCCTGCCGATGAAGGCAGCAATTCTGAAAACCTGTCTGATGCACAAATTGGATCAAAGATTCATGTTTTTTATGAAAGAGCCTGGTGCAGTTTAAACCTTGTCTTCCTCTCGCTTTACCACCAAAAACCAATCGCCTTCCAGAGGCAGCATGCCGTATTCATAAACAAAAGTGTAGATATTCCCTTTTTTGTTGGTATACAAATGGGTGTGGTAATCAAATTGAAAACCTTCTTTTAGTAGCCTGTCTTTCGGGCATTTGCCCATTTCATTTCCTTCCGGAATAATGGCAGCGAGAATCTTGCGGTTGCGGCGAAGCACCTGGTTGATGCGATTGATCACCACCCCATCTTCGCTCCGCGCCTGGTTGTTGTACTGGGTGCGGCAATAATCATCGCAATACTTTTTGTCGGCCCTGCCGCGTAAAGGCTTTCCACAGCTCAGGCATGTGCGATCGTTTTGCATGGTTACGAATATAAGGTAAAAATAAAATGTTGTGAGCCGTTCCCGCCAGGGCAAACGTATTGCGTTATTTTTTCTGGAAGACCATAACCAAAATCCGGGGAATCGTTTCTTGCCCGAGGTCATCAAAAAATTCATTGAATTCAATTATGCTGAATCCATTATTTACGGCAGCTGTTGTGAAATCTGAAATATGATGATCAATGCAAGTGAGGGTGTTGGTGCCTTCACTGGTCTGATAGCGCGCTTTTGTACCCTGGTACTGTTTAAAAGGATGCAATTCACCGATATAAATCCATCCGTTTTCCGCAACTACATGTGTTAGCTTCGCGAAAATGGCGTTGAGATCGCGTATGTGCTCCAAAACGAGGCTGAACACCACAAGATCATATTTTCTGCCATCAGCAAAACTCCAGGCCTTCAAAATATCCGCCTGCTCAAAGGAGACTTTTAGGGATTGTATCTTTTGTCTTGCCTGCGCAAGCATTCCTTCCGAAAGATCAATGGCCTTTACCATAGCGGCTTTTGAGCTCAGCCACACTGTATTCTTCCCAGTTCCACAACCAATTTCCAGGCAGCTATCAAACTGGTAATGCGCTAAAGTTTGCCGCAGCGCTTTGCCTTCAAGATCACGTGTCTTGTTTTCGTTGGTATCGTAATGCGATGACCAGTGTCGTATGCTTCACGAATGTCCATTTTGGGCTAACAATCAAAACTAAGCATTCAGGCCCCGGAATGGAAAATGAATAAGTTGACCCACACCAGGAAGGTGAACAATAAAACAGCGGCTTCCATTTATGGACACCCCTTGAAAGTTAAGCAATTGGTATTGGCTATAATTTCTCGAATCTTGCCTGGAAAAATCTCAGGTATTTGGGCTCATACACCATTTTCATTCCTTTGATCTTTTCGCGGCGATCATAAACACGCGCCGTTGATTCTGCAATTACATCCATATGGGCCTGCGTGTATACGCGTCGAGGAATAGTGAAGCGAACGAGTTCCAGCTTAGGATAATAATTTTCGCCATTCTTTTTTCTTCCTGCGGAAACGATGCCTCTTTCCATGGTGCGTATGCCTGCGTCCAGGTAAACTTCAGCAGCCAGCGTTTGTGCGGGGAATTCATCCTGAGTCAGATGAGGTAAGAATCGTTTCGCATCTACAAAAATACCATGGCCGCCCACAGGTAACACGATCGGTATATTGAATTCCAGCATTTTTTCCCGCAGGTAAGCCACTTGTCCCACCCGAGCTTTCATGTGGTCGTCGTTCACACTTTCGTAAATGCCGATGGCCATAGCCTCCATGTCACGCCCGGCAAGTCCGCCATAGGTATGCAGTCCTTCGTAAACCACCACCAGATTCCGGGCTTCTTCAAACAGATCCCAGTCGTTCAATGCCAGGAAGCCACCAATATTTACCAGGGCATCTTTCTTTCCGCTGAAAGTCGCGCCATCGGTATAACTGCAAATTTCTTTTACAATTTGGGCTATGGATTTGTTCTGGTATCCTTTTTCGCGCAGCTGAATAAAGAAGGCGTTTTCCGCGATGCGGGTCATGTCGAGCATGATCTTAATGTCATGCTTTTTCGTCATCGCCCGAAGTTCTTTCAGGTTTTGCATGCTTACCGGTTGGCCGCCCGCCATATTTACTGTAACCGCTACACATACATAAGGAATTTTTTTTGCCCCATGTTTCCTGATGAGTTTGTCCAGTTTGTTCAGGTCGATATCCCCTTTGAATGGGTGTTCAATTGTGGGGTCATGGGCCTCATCAATGATTACATCCTGAAAAATGCCTCCGGACAGTTCCTGGTGAAGGCGGGTAGTGGTGAAATACATGTTGCCCGGTATGATATCTCCCTTTTTGATCATGATCTGAGAAAGAATATTCTCCGCGCCCCTTCCCTGGTGCGTTGGTACCAAATACCTGAAGCCATAAACATCCTGCATCGCTTTTTCCAGGTTATAGAAGTTGCGGCTACCGGCGTAGGCTTCGTCGCCCATCATCAGCCCGCTCCATTGCGCGTCACTCATGGCGTTTGTGCCGCTGTCAGTAAGCAAGTCAATATAAACGTCTTCCGATTTAAGCAGAAAAGTATTGTAGCCAGCTTGTTTCAGCACCTTGCGGCGGTGAGCAGGCGTTGTCATTTTGAGCAGTTCTACCATTTTGATCTTATAAGGTTCTGCCCAGGATTTATGATTTGGTCTCATGAATTTATTTTTAGGATAATGGAATGCCGTTTGGAGAAAAAAGGCTTTAAGATCTGTCAGGTCAAACGGGCTGACCAGGAAAATAACATTCAGGTTGGCCTTCGGATAATATTCTTGAAAAGGATCAGGGCGCAGTGAAGCCTGTAGGTGTTATCAGCCAATTTTGACTGGTTCAGCTTTACTGTACCTGGCCTGCTTTTGTTTCTCACAATCGTTGAATTAATGGGGTTCCATCAATAAAGGACAAAGCTATATACGACAATTGCTCAAAAACCTGATCTAAATCATCAATAAAAAAAGCTGCCTCGTATCCTTACAAGACAGCTTTAAAATCCTTGGCGTACAGCCCTTTGCTTATCCTCTACCTCTTACCTCTACCTCTACCTCTACCTCTACCTTTTACCTCTACCTCTACCTCTTACCTCTACCTCTACCTCTTACCTCTACCTCTTACCTCTACCTCTACCTCTACCTTTTCCTCTACCTCAATCCTGCACTGCGACCAACCTTCCTTTCACGCCTCCTTTCGCAAGGCGATCCAATCCTTCGGCCACCTCTTCCAATTTTATTTCGGTCAGGTCTGCATCTAATTTTCCTGCAGCCATCAGGCGGTAGACATTGGCAATATCGTTTCCATCCCCACCCTGGCTTCCTTTTAACGAAGCTCTTTTCAGGATGAGTGTTCGCGTATTAATGGTTGCTTCCAAACGGCCCATACCGACCTGAACAACTGTGCCGTCATTGGCAACCGCTTCAAGTGCCTGGGCAGTGGTGGTTCCAAAACCGGCAAAATCAACAATCAGTTGACATCCGATAGGTTCCAGGTCCATTACATTTTCAAATACTCCCTTGCACCCGATTTGTCTTGCAAGCTCGCGGGCTTCGGGGCTCAGGTCTACGGCATAAACCTCGGCACCTTCGGCAATGGCTGCTCTTGCACCAAATTGACCTAAGCCCCCAACACCTATCAATCCAACTTTCATTCCCGGCTTGCACCCGCCCGTAACAAAAATGGCATGGTAAGATGTCATACCGGCATCCGTGGCAGCAGCTCCTTGTGCAAAACTTATTTCATCAGGCATGGGGACCAATTGCAGTGCAGGCACAGCTATTTTTGTTGCATAACCTCCATCCCGCTGATATCCGATGGCAGCACCGGTTTCCGGATGAATAGGTGCAACACCTACACGGTCTCCTACTTTATAACCAGTTACTCCTTCGCCTACCTGCGAGATAACGCCTGCACATTCATGCCCAAAGATTAATGGTGCGGCAGTGATGATGTGCATCCAGCCTTCGTCTTCCATTGCACCCACATCGGAGTGGCAAAGGCCTGAAGCCTTAACGTCAATTACCACTTCGCCAGGTGCAGCCACCGGATCCGGCTTCTCGATAAACTCAATGGGGTCATGAGTCTTTGTAAATTTCCAACCTTTCATGTTTAATGTATTTTAATTTGAAAAATATTATCCATGCTAAATTTTCAGTCTAAGAAAAATGTTAGCAATAAATATTAAAATTCGTGAAAAAATCGGTGCTGAAAAATGAGATTTATCAGGGGCTTTATCAATTACTTATCCTCAACCTTCACGGTGTGAACGGAAGATCAGCTAAATGCTGAAAAAATATCCCGCGTTTTGTCATCATAACATGATCAACCTTTTTCACAATCCATTCCCAACCGTTCCTCTATTTTTGCAACACGTTTTCATTTCATGAAAAGGCGAGCGAACATACAACGTTGGACAGCTTCATTGCTGTTGCTGCTTTTTGCCATCAGCATTACCCCGCAAAAACTGCTGCACCATTGCCTTACTGATCATACCCATATTCTTTGCCTTCATCATTCCAACCATATTGAAGAGGCCGCATTCAATTGTCACCATGACCAATTGGTTGTCCATAAATTTTTTCTCGGGGTAGATGGTTTTATTTCTGCAAAACCTGTATTTACCCTTTCCATACTGCAGGAACAGGTGAAGAAAGCGGTTTTCCCCGGCTTTTTTCGTACACATGATTCCAGAGGGCCACCTGCTTCTCAGCGTTGCTGAGTAACCATTGAGTTGGGTTA
Source organism: Bacteroidota bacterium (assembly GCA_023387985.1). GTDB lineage: Bacteria > Bacteroidota > Bacteroidia > Chitinophagales > Chitinophagaceae > Phnomibacter. The sequence continues at coordinate 22,321 of JAEWHC010000008.1, forward strand.
AAGCTGTGCATTGTGTGCATGCTGCGGGTTGTGGGTTTTGATCGGGTTGCAGCCAATTTCCACTTTGCATTTCCTTAGGGAGGGTTTTCCACCTTACTTCATTGCGTTGCATAAGCAATTATCTAACAAGCATACCATTTTTTTCTGCCTTTCAATTGCCAATAATGAAGATTTTTCTTACGATAATTTTGGGCCTTTACGGCTTTTCCACCCTAATCGCTCAGCCCTGCACAATACGCTTTCGCGGTCATGTGCATAGCAGCGAAACTCATGAAAACCTTGCCGGTGCCACCATCCGGCTCAATTCCGGTCAAACATTAACCACCAATGCCAATGGCGATTTTGTTTTCGACAGCCTTTGTGCCGGCGAATACACCATCATTATATCACATAGCCATTACCAAACCATTGAGCAAGCGCTGATTTTGGACAGGAATATCCACCTGGATTTCGACCTGAATTTCACAAGCGTGGAACTTTCCGAAGTAACCGTAACCGGATTGCGCCAGATCAGCAGTACCGGTTTAAGAAAAGAAATAAGCGGCGACCAGCTTGATGCGGCCAAAAGTCTGTCGCTTGCCCAGGCGCTCAGCCGGCTGAGTGGCGTGGCCTTGCTGCAGACGGGCAGCACCATTTCCAAGCCTGTCATTCACGGGTTACATAGTGCCCGCATCGTTACCATCAACAACGGGGTGCGCCAGGAGGGGCAGCAATGGGGAAATGAGCATGCGCCGGAAATTGATCCTTATATTGCCGGTAAACTTTCCGTTATAAAAGGTGTGGATGAATTGCGCTATGGATCGGATGCTATAGGCGGCGTGGTGTTGATTGAGCCCAGGAAACTGCGCAATACGCCGGGGCAACATGCTGAAATCAATGCGGCCCTCCATTCCAACAACAAGCAATACGCGGTCTCGGGCATTTTTGAGCAGCAACTCAAAAGCCTTCCCAAATTGACTTACCGGCTGCAGGGTACTTTTAAAAAAGCAGCAAATATTCATACGCCAGCGTACCGGCTGAACAATACCGCCTTAAGGGAAATCAATTTTTCGGGAACCGCATCCTGGAAAAAGGAGCATTTTGAAACGGAAGTTTTTTATAGTCGTTTTCAGAACGAAACCGGCATTTTTGCCGGTACACATATTGGCAATTTAACCGATCTTGAAAAAGCCATTCGGGCTGACAGGCCCGACGCAACTTTTACCGGTCAGGATTCCTACTCCATAGGCCGGCCAAAACAACATGTGGTGCACGACCTGTTGAAATCAAAAACCCATTTTGATATTGGCAATCACAAATTCAATTTGCTATTAAGCGGGCAATCCAACTACAGGCAGGAGTATGACGTGCTCCGTAATCTGACAAGTCAACATGCCCAGCTTAACCTAAGGGTATATACTTTTTCCCAGGAACTGACCTGGGAGCATCCGTCTATCGGCAATTTTCGTGGCCTAGCCGGACTGGCTGCCACTCAACAGGACAATAGCTATAGCGGCCGGTATCTTATTCCAAATTATACGAGCAATGCTTACGGAGGCTATTTTATTGAAAAATGGAATAAAAAACAATGGAATGCGGAGGCGGGGATCCGTTACGATCTGAAGGAAATAAATACCAGCCGCCTGCAAGCGGCTTCGCAAACTTTTTCATCCTACCATTTCGAATTCGGCACCATTGCTGCGTCCGGCAACCTCGGCTACCGGTTTGCGCCGGGATGGAAAAGCAATTTAATGGCATCGATGAGTACAAGAGCGCCACAGGTAAATGAATTGCTGACCAATGGCGTGCATCACGGTACGGGAACCTACGAGGTAGGCAATATTGACCTGGATCCTGAAGAATCTTTCCATATTGCACTGACCAACATTTATGAAAATCCCGGGAAAACCTTTTACAGCGAGCTTACCTTATACAGGAACAGCATCAATCATTTCATATACCAGCAACCGATGCCCGATGAACCGGTACTGACCATACGCGGAGCATTTCCCCGGATGGCTTACGAAAGCACCAATGCCTTGCTGAGCGGTCTTGATTTTTCCGCGCAGTGGGATCTGAATTCCCATTTATCGGCCGGGATAAAATATGCGCTCCTGCGGGCAAAAGACCGCAAGCTGGATGACTGGCTCATCATGATGCCGGCAGACCGCCTGAGTGGTGAAATTATAGTTGGCATGAAGGACAAAGGCCGGTTCATCCGCAACCAGGCTTCGATGGAAGTGCAGCATGTTTTTAAACAAACCAAAGTTCCATCCGGCTATCTTGGCCAGCACGATTACAAACTGCCTCCGGCAGCATACACCCTGCTGCATGCCGAAATTTCCACTACGCTAAAACATGAAAAGTGGCCGGCAACCATCAGCATTGCCGGACGCAACCTGCTGAATACCGCGTACCGGGATTACCTGAACAGTTTCCGCTATTTTACTGATGAAATGGGCCGGAATATCATGGTGCGCATTAAGCTTAACCTGAATAATTAAAATCTAAAAACCTGGATATGACCTTTAAAACTAAAAAATACAGCTTCCTTGTTCTTGCTCTTGCCACCATCTTACTATCCGCGTGTAAGAAAGAAGTGGGTGGTGAAGAAAATGAAGAAGAGATCATTACCACGCTGCAGCTCGTATTCACTCCGCAGGGAGGCGGCACATCCTTAACTTATGCGTTTGAAGATCCGGATGGCCCGGGCGGTATTGCTCCTGCAGTCGATAATATCCGCCTTGCTGCACATACCACATACGCGGTAGTTGCCGCTTTTCTGAATAAAACCGAAAACCCCGTGGACGACATAACACCCGAAATTGTGCAGGAAGGCGAATCGCACCGCATTTATTACATCCCATCTGCCGGAAGCAACATAACGGTAAGCAATTTAAGCCTTGATGTACTGGGTATGCCACTTGGTGTAACAAGCACCTGGCAAACCGGCGCTGTTTCAACAGGAACGGTAACCGTAACACTCAGGCATTACGGTGGCAATCCGCCGAATAAAGGTGCCGGTGATCCGGTCGACAGCCCAAAATCATCTACCGATGCCGAAGTGGCTTTCCCCGTTATTGTTGAATAGGCGGGATTTACTTAATTCTTCCAGAATCAATACCATGGTAGATATTGTTTCAAGCGGCGGCCCTGCAACTTTTCACTCCTCATTCCAACATCGTTTATTGGACTAACTTTGAATACCAAAATAACCGATATGGATCAGACAGCAATTGCCGCGATGCGGATAGAATACACCAGAAATGCTTTGAATGAAGATGAGGTGGACCGCAATCCAATGAAACAGTTTGAAAAATGGTGGGATGAAGCGAACTATGCACAACTCCATGAGCCCAATGCCATGACACTTTCCACAATTGGTGAAGATGGGATGCCTGATGCCAGAACTGTATTGGTAAAGGGATTTGATGAACGCGGATTTGTATTTTTTACCAATTACAACAGTGCTAAAAGTAAGCAGCTGGATACGCAAAGCGGAGCCTGTATTCTTTTTTTCTGGAAGGAACTTGAACGCCAAATCCGGATAAGGGGAAGGGCCGAGCGAATTTCCGCGGCCGAAAGCATCGCCTATTTTGACAGCAGGCCGGAAGGAAGTAAACTTGGGGCCTGGGCAAGCCCCCAAAGTATGGTGGTAGCCGGTAAAGGCTGGCTGAAAGAAACTTTTGATTATTATGCTGAACGTTTTAAACACGGGCAAATTCCAAAGCCTCCGCATTGGGGTGGTTACCGCGTAGCTCCCGAAACCTTTGAATTCTGGCAGGGAAGACCCAACCGGATGCATGACAGAATCTTGTATTCGAAGGTTGGCAATTTAAACGGAGGAGAATGGCAAATTGAACGATTGGCGCCGTAGATAAAATTGAAAATATATAGAATCATGCATTCTATTTACGTGTATTCAGAACCCATTTTTCGGCAAGTTGAAGTTCTTCCGGGCTGATGGAATGTGGCTTGCCCTTGTACACATTCAATTCAACCTTGGCACCCATATTTTGAAGTAACCCGCGGGTTGCTTCCACCCTTTCCAAAGGCACATGAGGATCCGGATCACCTGTTGAAATAAAAACCGGTGTGCCGGCAAAATCGCCACTATAATTTTGGTTATTGATCATTTGGCCGATGAGGCCACCTGTAAAAGCCATAGCCCCCCCATAGTGCCGGGCATTACGTGCCAGAAATTCCAGTGTGAGGCAAGCGCCCTGCGAAAAGCCTGTAAAATAAATATCTGTAGAGGGCACACCGGCATCCAGGAGGGTGTTTACTTCGTCTTTCAGCCAATTGAGTGCAGAGGATAACCAAGGTTCGTTCTGTCTGTCCGGCGCCATAAACGAAAACGGATACCAGCTAAAGCCGGTTGCCTGCGGTGCAAGCAGCGCAAAATCTTCAAGTGGCAAGTGAGAAGCGAGAGACAAAATATCCTCAGCACTTCCGCCCCTGCCATGCATCATCAAAATAATTTTATTTCCGGGCACGGGATCTTCCCCGGCGCTGATCATTTTTCTTTCGTGCATGTTAACCAATTTTATCTTCCGGGATTGTAAAGCAAATCGCCAACTGTTTGGCTGTTGCGTTTAAACTGCAGCTGCACATAAGGACATAACGGTTTTATCTTTAAGTTGTTTGCACGCGCATGATCAATCAACGCATTAAACAATTTCTTGCCCAGGCCACGGCCTTCTGCTTCTTTATTCACCTCGGTATGAATGGCGGTAATCACGTTTCTTTCAATGCTCACCACCAGTTCCCCAAGTTCTTCCTTATTTTCTGAAACGGTAAAAGCTCCCATTCCTTTTTCGTCAACGTTGAATTTTATTTCTTCCATGATTTCTTTTTTTTGAATAATTGAATTATCCGTTTACAATTATAAATTGCCTCAGTTGCTATACCCAAGTCCATATTTTAAACCACGAGCGTGCCTGTAAAATCAATCGTATTTAATGCAAACAGGGCAGCATTTGTTCGATTTTTTCGCGATGCTTTTCATACTGCTTCGGCAATTTTAATGCCGAACCCAATTCCGCAAGCGGCTCATCGCGGGTGAAACCCGCATTGTCGGTCGCTAACTCAAACAGTACCCCGCCCGGTTCACGGAAATAAAGAGAAAAGAAATAATCCCGGTCAATTTTGGGGGTAATATCCAATCCTTTTGAAAGAATTTTTTCGCGGTAATTCATCAGGATATCCTCATTGGCCACCCGGAACGCGATGTGGTGATTGGTTCCGGCCGCATTGTGGCCACGAACTCCGGCGGGGTCAACTACGATGTCCAGTATATTGGCCGAATCAATGGCTCCGGTTTCAAAACGAAAGCGATTTCCTTCCTGCTTCACCTGGCGGTAGCCAAGCACATCGGTGAGGATCTTTGCGGTAGGTTCCAGCCGGTTTAGGGTAAGCGTTACGTTATGAAATCCCTTTGTAGCCACATTGGCCTTAACCGCATCTGTCTCCCACGCAATCCGGTGATCTTCCTTCGAGGGAACGATCAGTTCCAGCTCAAGCCCATCCGGATCCTGTAACGCAAGGTAAGCTTCTCCAAACCGCTCTCTTATTTCATTTGCGCGGCTTATGTTGAAAGCTTTAAGCCGGTCTTTCCAAAATTCCAGGCTTCCTTCCGGTACTGCATAGCCAATATGCGTGGCCATGCCGGATCCAATCCGACCCTGCCCGATGCCTTCCCAGGGAAAGAAGGTCAGGATGGTACCGGGAGTTCCGGCTTCATCGCCAAAATAGAAATGGTAAGTGCCGGGATCATCAAAATTCACCGTTTTTTTTACCAGCCGCAGGCCCATTATGTTGGTATAAAAATCGAAATTGCGCTGTGCATCGTCAGCAATAGCTGTAATGTGATGCAGGCCAAGTATTTTGTTTTCCATAATCCTTTCATTCACTTTCGATTGCAAATTTCTGATCTAGAATTGTGCTTGTCGTTAACATAAGATATCTTTTGCATACCGGTAAAGCCGGCGAAGTGTATGGGCCCAACCAAGCGAAAACCACAGGTCGCCGCAATGGCCGATGAAAAGACAAGTAAAACCTGCTGGAATTAATTTCTGGATTTTACCGCTTCATTACTTGGCTCATCGCTAAAGGCCAGTTCGTTCGCCCGGGCTTTAATCCTCTCCCGGCGGTACATGGTAAGCAGGATCTGCGGATAAGAAAGCAGCAATGGGCCGAAGATCAGGCCCATGACCCCAAAGATTTGAAGGCCCATAATCACGCCAAAAACTGTAACCAGGGGATGAATGTCGGCCAGTTTTTTCAAAATGGTAAACCTGAGCACATTGTCTATGCCGCCGATCAAAATCAGGCCATAAAGCGCCAGTGAAATGCCGTTGGTTATTTCTCCGATGGCAAACTGGTAAACTGCCACCGGTATCCATACCAGCATGGTGCCTACTACCGGAACCACTGAAGCAAGGCCGGTAAGCACACCCAGGAAAACGGCATTGTGCACACCGAAGATCAGGTAACCAATGATGGCGATCAGGCCCTGGGCAAAGGCGAGGATGGGTACCCCGTAGGCATTCGCCCTGATGAGCGCCACATTGCTCTTTATGAAATATACCTTGTTTTGGAGGCTGAGCGGCAGCAATTCCAGGATGGATCTTTCCATAGACCTTGCCCCGGTGAGCATGAAATAGAGGAAGAACAACGCGGTAAATATATTGGCCAGTATCTGGCTGATGGTAGCCAACGTGGAAGGAATACCGGCCGCCATTTTATTGATCATATTCACCAGGTTTTCATCATTTAAAGCTGGCCCGAAACGATGAAACCATTCCTGGTTTTCCAGGAATTGCCGGATCTCATTGTATTTATCAATGACCAGTTGACGGTTTTCAATGAGGTTGTTCACTTCCGGTATCAGGAATTCAACCACAATCCAAACCGGGATCACCATAATCAGCAAGATCGCCAGTAAAAAACCATAGGCGGTGATGGATTTCCCCCATTTCCGCCCTTCCACAAGGCGCAGGTAAGCATTACGGCAAAGTACGTACAGGGTTATTGCGGCAAGAAAACCGGTAAGGAAATATTTTAATTCAAAGGCAATAAATAGCACAATGATGACTACCAATGCCATCAATGTCCTTTGGACAGAAACGCGGCCGATAAGTTTTTGCATACAGAATAATTATTCAATTTTATCCTGCACCAGGATGGAATAAGTCAGAAAATTCAATCAAAAGTATTTCATTAAGATGAACAGCAGACAATATTCCTCATCAATCCGGCTTAGCCGCTAAACCTTTGCACCCAGGCTTCAAAAGCATTCATAAAATTCTGTAAGAATTTTCGGGTATCTTCCACAAGCTCACCTTGCTCATCCATCAATTTTGCAACATTAGCGATATAGGCTTCGGGTTGCTGCATCATAAATACATTGAGGAAAACCATGGCCTGCCGGAGATGATGGTTAGCGCCAAAGGCGCCGAGGCCACTGGGCGTAACACTTACCACCGCGCCAGGCTTGCCTTCCCAACTGCTGCTGCCGTATGGTCGTGACCCAACATCAATGGCGTTCTTGAGTACACCCGGAACGGAACGGTTGTATTCCGGAGTAACAAAAAGCAGTCCGTCCGATTCTTTAATTTTCTTCCTGAAATCTGTAAATTCTGGCGGCGGATTTTCATCGAGATCCTGGTTATAATGTGGCAATTGCCCGATTTCAATAATTTGAAGTTCTAAAGATTCAGGCGCCAGGTTAATGAGGTGCTGTGCGATCTTGCGGTTAAATGATTCCTTCCTCAGGCTACCAACCAGTACGGCGATTTTCTTTCCGGCCATTGATTATATTTTTTTGTTTACGATGGAATGTATGACAAATCCGGTAGATTGCGAAAACCGGTTCGGTGATCATTAAAAAAATCAAGCCATTTGCAGCAATTGAATTGAGTGGGTTTTGGGTTTGCGAGCGTTCCGGCTAAGATTAATGGGTTGTGCCGGTGATCCTCACACTTCTAGGCAGGATGCCGGTTGTAAGGAAAAATCAACTGCGCGACAAGAGCGGAATACCGGTAGAAAAGTTATTTGGGATAATATAGCCCGTGAGGGGCGCGATTTTGGCACCCGGCGAAGCTTGCATTATCCTTTCACACACAAATACCTTTCCGTTATTCGTTAATCAACCGTTTCAACTGTACCGGATCATCTTTTTCTTCAGTTTTCGACTTGCCTGAATGGCGCAAAATGAGGTATTGCACAAAAATGGAAAAGCCCATGGCAAAATAAATATTGCTTTTGGCTATCGGCCGTTCCACTCCTTCCGCTATCAGGGAAACACCGATGAGCAGCAGAAAAGCAAGCGCCAGTATCTTTACACTCGGATGCCGATTCACAAAATTGCCCACCGGATTCGCCGCAACCACCATAAAAACCATAGAGACCACCACGGCAGCAATCATTACCTCCACATGTTCGGCCATGCCCACAGCCGTGATTACCGAATCCAGCCCGAATACAATATCCAGTATTCCGATTTGAATAATGGTAGCGGTAAACGACAATGCCCTTGCCTTCTGTTGGTCTTTGTGGCCTTCAAGGGTACCGTGTATTTCATGAACACTTTTGTAAAGCAGGAAAAAACCGCCCACGATCAGGATGATATCGCGGCCGGATATATCCAGCTTTTCATGCCATTCACCATCCATTATTCCAAACCATTCCGCCACATTAAAAAGTGTTTGCGTAAGCGTCATCACCCAGGTGATGGACAAGAGCAGTAGAATACGCGTAACCAACGCAAATCCAATACCAATCAACCGGCCTCTCTTTTGCTGATGTTCCGGAAGTTTACTGGTAAGTATGGAAATGAAAACAATATTATCGATGCCCAGGACGATTTCCATCACCAACAAGGTCAGAAACGCTGCCCATACTTCGGGGCTCGAAAGTAATTCCATAAAAAAAAGTTATGCAAGGAAAACCTGCCTGTTTTAATAAAAGGGCTACGAAAATAAATACAGGAAGAAAAGCATGAAGCAGAATGTTGATTTTTTTTCAAAAAATTTTCAACCCGATACCCGGCAGCATACCCATTTACTTATTTTCCGTTTTACGCATTTGCAATTCCCCGCTGATCACCACTTCATCCCCCAGCATTATAAACCCGGAAGGCAGAACGGTATTCCAGTCCAAATCCCAATCGGTGCGTGTCAATGTGCCATAAATACTGAATCCGGCCACCTCATGCCCTTCGCCGTCTTCAGCATTACCCAAATATTCAACCATCAGGTTTACTGGTTTCACAATATCTTTCAGCTTCATATTGCCCTGCAGCCGGTAATTATTGCGGTCCAACTCTTTCAGTTTGCCCTCAATATGTACCAGGGGAAACTGGTCTACGTCAAAAAAATCAGGACTTTTGAGGTGGTTGTCGCGTATCCTGTTGTTGGTGAATAATGAAGAACTTTCGATCACACAACGCACTGTTGCATTTTTAAAAAGTTGCGAAGGGCATTGCATGCTCACCTCAAAATTCTGGAACATGCCCTGGATATTGGTAATATGCAAATGCCTTACTTTGAAATGAATAGCACTATGGTGAGGATCAGCTATGTATGTAGTTGCGGCCATTATAAAACGAGTTTGGTGTTGCGAAGTTGATGATTTGGCCTTTATATGCTGTTAACATAAGTGAATAATCATGATAAAAGCATCATTTCTTGCGGGCGGAAGCCGCAATCTTTTGGCGTATACGGCTCAGTGATTGGGGTTTTATTCCAAGATAAGAAGCAATGAGGTATTGGGGTATGCGCTGAACAAAATGCGGATACAACCGGGAGAATTCAAGATAACGCTGATCCGCTTCCTCGCTGTTGGTTTTTGCCAGGCGATATTGCTGCGCAACAAAAGCGTTTTGCAATAAAATCCGGAAATATCGATCGGCAAAACTGAATTCATTCATGGCCTGCTCGTATTTTTCGCGACTCAATACAAGCATTTCTGTAGGCTCAAGGGTTTCAACCGATAAAAAGGAAGGATTGCCGGAGAAGAAACTATACATGGCCGTAATCCAATATCCCTCAAGGGCAAACTGCATTACATAATCTTCACCTTTTTCATTGGTATAATATGCATAAGCACTGCCTTTTACGATAAAATTCAGGTAGCCCACACGCTTTCCCGCCATTGCCAGCAAATGCTTTTTATCCACTTCCTTATGGAAAAACAAACCAACGAAACGGTCGAGTTCTTCCTCCGGGATTTTCATATTCAGTGTATTCCTGATATGATCTTTAAGCTGATTGTCCATATTTTGACAGTGAATACAAATATAGCGTGTAGAATGCTGTAACGGCATTGCAGGCCTTTCGCTTAAAGTTTTTCCTGATTTGACAAAAGAAATTAGCCTCCCGGAACCGACCGCACTTCATTTATCTCAGTTGCATGTCCACGCATCCCTGTGATCAGCGTAGCTACGCCGGCCCATATAATAAACGCGGCGGCAAGCAGCAGGCTGGCAGCAAATGGAATAGGGATATATAAAAATCCGGCAATACCCTGTACCAGCAAAATAAATTCATTGAAGAAGACACCTATGGCAATGATAACCAAACCCATAGATGCCAGCGTCCTGCGGTAAATTCCACGAACCAGGGTTTGAAAATAGGCAAGCAAAAACAAGGTGAATCCCGCAAGCAGCACCAGGTGAAGGTAGGCAATTACAATATTGCGGAATCCAAAGGCCAGGCGGCTCAATTCCGGGTGGACTGAGACCATCTGGAGAAAGAATTTGATGCAGAAGGCGAAGGTGGAAAGGATAAACAACCAGTAAACCGTTTTGGGCAGTCGGGCCCTGGGGAACCATTTCCCACTTAAACCTTTTTTGAGAATCAATATCCATCCGATGGTTTGTACCGCAGCGGCCACCAGCGTAAGAAGGTAAAGCCACAGCGGAAGTTTTGCCCAAAGCGTAGAGAGGAAATAAGCCGGAATAGCAGAATAAAACATGAGCCGGAAAATGGTTTTCATTTCCGGGTTTATGTTGAGGTGATGTTTAAGGTAAAACAACAACATACCCATTCCTGCAAAAAAGAACCACCCGTTATATTGGAAATGCAGGTAATAATATAAACTTGCCAGGCGCGCTTCGGTATTGGCAATCTGGTTGACCATCACCCAGGCAAGGCCAATGGTACCGGCTGCTGAGATCACGTTGAAAAAATGCGCACCAGCAAACCAACGATGAAAACCCTGGCTGCGGAAAGCTTTTGAATCATACCAGTAAAAACCTGCAAACAGGAAGCTGACGAGCAGGATTCCTGTAGAAAATGTAATGGAAATGGCAGTATATCCCCCAACAGAAAAGGTAACCAGCATACCAAAAGACGAAACCAGGTTCAACCAAAGAAGCAGGTTATATTTTTTCATGCGCGGAGCAGGCAAAATATCTTTGAAGAACCAGACCATGGCCGCGTAAATGCTTTGAGAGACCCACCCGGAAAATGCAAAATGTGAATGCGCATGTTGCAAATGCTTTTGATCGAAAAAGGGAAGGCTGTATGCGATCTTATAGCGCATAAGCAGGCCAAGGGTTGCAACCAGCAAAAGGTTGATCACTGAAATCTTTATCCAAAAGGAAATGCTTCTACTCATGTCATGAAAATCCGGTTTATTATCTATTTCCTGTTAAAGGGAGCAAATTTATCACAGCCGGGGATTGCTTTTTACGATTCTGGTCATAAAATATATTGCAAAGCCTGCAGCTTTCTTCAAATATAGAAGAATCCACAAAGTATATGCACAAAAAAGCCCCGATGCTGAGAATGGGGCATTTTCTGCAGATCAATGTGCCTGCAATATTCAATCTTTAATGCAGCGTACGCGCAGGTATTGCTGGGTGTCGCTGGCCAAAAGGCTGGCCCCGCTGCCATCGCGTTTCATAAAGAGTGCAACATTTAAAAGAGCAGCCCTGGAAGATGTCCAGTATTCTTTTCCAATGATCAATCCGTCCATGAAAGAGCAGGTTTCGACCATATCAGTTACCCGGCGTGCGGCCCCGAATGATTGTGGATTAATCGACCATTGGTCTAGCCCGGAAGCAATGACCATCTGATTTCTCTCATGTGCCAGGAATTCAAACAGTTTTATGAAATCCTCTTTTGTGGGTACGTGGTAGCCTTCAGGGGCAAGCCTTTCATCTCCGGCAGCAAGGCTGTGGTAACGGATCCCTGCAAAAGAAATTTCATCCTGTATGGAAGGGGCTGGATAAAATCCATGAATCATCGTAAGGGATCCATTCGGCTCATTAGACGGGACTGCGATGGGGGAACCATCATTGTACCTGGTCGTATGGAGGTCTTCGGCCATCCAGACCTGGTTTCCCACCTTGACGGTGGTATAAACATTACCGTCAATGTCGGTAACTGTGCCCATTAATTCCGGAAGATTGGTTTGAGGGAGCGTAGCACCCGGATCATCCTTGCTACATGCGGCAAAGGCGCATACTGCGAAAAAGCAGATGGCGATGTAAACAATTGTGTGTTTCATTTTTTTTTGTTTTATGTGTTGAAGAATTTAAAACAAAACAAAATGGGCTATGCCCGCAATGCAATCGTATAATCACGTGCGGAAGCAAGTAGAATTACTTTTTATATCTGTTTGAAACATAATATCTGGTATTCCGAAAAAAGGAATAATTGTTGTTTTTTATTTTCTTGATAATTGCTTATGGCAATGCAGGAAATCAACGATTTAATTTACCCGCGTCCGCAATGGAACTGCAAGGTTTCTTTTCAATGGACAATATAAGCTTTAAGGCACAGCGGTTTAGCCCGGTAATCCGGGCCCATCAAGTTTCGTTGAAGGGTCAAATAATCCGAAAATCGTAAACAGAATTACGAAGCACCTATTGAATTTCTGAACCCCCCCGTATAGATTTGGAAAACGTAAACATCAAAGCCGCGACTCATCCCAATAAAGAGGAGTTCTGCTATTTATAACGAATATGAATTTAAACAATGACAAAATCCAAAGAACAAATCATTATAGGCCAATTGCAACTCAATTTTCTTCTTGACGGAGAGGATTCGAATAACACAGTTGTGCTGTTTGAGTTTATTATTCCTGCAGGAGCGAAAGTGCCGGTTCCCCATTATCACAAAGATGTGGATGAGGTCATTTTTGGCCTTGAAGGCACTACCACTACGACAGTCAATGGATCCAAAGTGGAAATAAATGCCGGTGACAGGCTGTTTATTCCCCGCGGGGCAGTACACCACCACGATAACCGGACGGAGCAAGTGGCCAGGTCGCTGATCTTTATGACCCCGGCATCCATAGGCCCGGCTTATTTTCGGGAAATGCGTGAATTGATAAAACCAGGCATTCCTCCCGATCCGAAAAAAGCCGGTGAAATTATGGTACGCTATGGCCTGATCCCGGTGGTTTCCTGACAGAAGCTCATGCCCGGATCCAAACTTTAGGTGATTAAGGTCCGGAAATGAATGCGGACAGCGAATTTGATACCGATCGGGAAGAAACAAAAGAGAATCTTATAACGCAAGTTCAACAGCAATACGAAAAAGATCAAGGCCACATTCCTTCAGACCGAAATATTGATGATTTTGATGATGAGCATTAACTTGAATTGGATTCATGAATTCAGTTTCTTACTGCCTGACCTAAGCCATACGCTATTGCGCTCAGGGGCGCGGTTTAAGTTTGTCTAGTTTCTCAGCCGTAATTTCGACACAATCCATTCACCTAAGGCAAACCCTTCTTCATTGAAACATTCGTATGCTTTGGGCTAAATATTCCAGGTGTCTCAGTCCACAAGCAGTCCATTTCATCAATTGATTTAAACAACTGAATGAATTAAAGATTGGGTCATCAAAGTTTTCAATTATTCATTCTGAACAGGTGCGGACGCAATTTGCATTATTTTTACACCCCATATGATCATAAAAGAAAAACGCAAAGGGTTGGCCGTCCTTGTGCTTGCCTGGTTGTGCATCCACACTTACCTGCTGATGAGAATGGGAATAGTGATTTCCGGCGATGGTCATAAATATTATGATCAGGCTTTGGTCTTTATGGAATCCGGCGGATTTTCAGAAAATCGTTTCTGGCTTTATTCCTTTTACATTTTTTGCAGGGCAATATTTATAAAACTGGGAATTGGGCAATGGGGCATGTATGCTTTTCAATTGTTGTTGAACGGATTGGCGATTGTTGGATTTTATTTTCTCGTGAATAAACTGACCAACATAAAATCTGCATATTGGGCCACGCTCTTGCTGGTTGTTTGCTATCCTTTTCAGTACTGGACCGTTCACCTCATTACGGAAAGCCTGTTTTTCAGCCTGATTATTTTTTTTACGGGTTTCGTTTTCATCACCAGGTTAAAAATTACCTTCCATTGGCTGATTGCTGCTCTACTACTGAGCATGCTGGTATTCACCAGGCCATCAGGACTTTATTTTTTGTTGGCATTGATCCCGGTTTTTTTTGTGCTGCCATTGCTGCGTCAACATGCCTGGGCATCTATCCTTCTTTCTTCAGGAATGCTTGTTCTTGTTTTCACAATTGCAGGTTGGAGTAGCCGCAACACTCCGGCGCTCGATTTTTTAAAACCTTTTGCTGAAAATCATGTTTTGTGTTATCTCCCTGTTAAAACCGGGCCTCAGCCGGCCAAACAGGAAGCGGGTTCAGTCTGGCATTTTATTATTCAGCATCCGGTTCAATCGCTCTGGCTGATGGCCAAGCGTTTTGCGACCTATTGGGGTTTGGTACGTGCGCATTATTCCTGGTCGCACAATGCAATGCTGATACTCTTCTTTTATCCGCTTTATCTTTTTGCATTTTTCGGCATCAGGCCACTGTTTTTTAAAAACCGCGTATTTACGACATTTGCCCTCAGCCTTTTCATGGTATTTACACTCAGCGTTATGCTTACCTGTGACGATTGGAGTAACCGCTTTCTGCTACCCCTTGTACCCTTCATCATTATTTTCGCAGTAACTGGATTTATGCATGTATTTGAAGGCAGATCATTCGCTAACTTTGGAAGCATTGTACACTAAAACCTGCCTTATGAAGCGTGTTATTTTTCTGATCTGCATTTTCCTGAACGCATACACAGCATTTTCCCAGAAAACACTTGCTGCTATAGATTCTCTGCTGCCGGTACGCGGCCTTGCCATCTCCGCGCCTTCTCCGCAGGATGTTAATCGTTTTGTTGGATTCGTAGAAAATGAACTGGCACCGGCAAAATTCAACATGCTGATCCTGCGTGTGGATTGGGGTTACCAGTTTGAAAGCCGGCCCGAACTGCGTGATTCAGACGGATTAAGCAGGGCAGATGTAAAAAAACTGGTGGCCGTTGCCAAAAAACACCATATTGAATTAATTCCACAGATCAATTTACTTGGCCACCAATCCTGGGCAGCACATACCAATAAATTGTTGGAAGTATATCCCCAGTTTGACGAAACACCCCACGTGATCACAGCAAATTATAAAGGCTGGCCAAACGATGATGGCTTGTATTGCAAAAGTTACTGCCCTTTACATCCGGATGTTCATTCGGTGGTTTTTGATGTGGTGGATGAAATGATGGATGTATTTGAAGCCAGTTATTTTCATGCCGGTATGGACGAGGTTTTTTATATTGGCGATGATAAATGCCCTCGTTGCAGCGGCCGCGACAAGGCTGAATTGTTTGCGGGTGAAGTGAATAAGATCAACAACCATTTGGCACAAAAAGGACGCAGACTGATGATCTGGGGTGATCGGCTGATCGATGGGAAAACTACCGGAATGGGCATGTGGGAAGCAAGCATGAATAACACCCACCGCGCGATTGACCTGATCAATAAAGACGTTTTCATTTGCGACTGGCATTACGAACGTCCCGATCAAACCGCGGTGTATTTTGCCATGAAGGGTTTTGATGTGGCCACAAGTCCCTGGCGCACACCTTCGATAGCTGTACAGCAGGCTGAAGACATGATACGTTACAGAAAAGGCGCCACAAAGCAGATGCTGCCGAGGTACAAGGGAATCGTGACAACGGTATGGCAGGGCGCTACTCCCTTCATGGATAAATATTACGACGCCACCAAAGACACGGAAGCAAGATCTGATGTAAAAACTGTAAAGCGACTGATGGAGGAATTCAGGAAGTTGTAGGAATGTCAAATTTTAAGTCTCTTTGTAGCCTTTTCGGGGAAGTTGATTGCAGATAATATATTTGCCAACTTTACCGACTGTGACTTCAAAAAAATATCTGATCCCTGTTCTTGTAATCGCGTGGATGCTTGTGCATGCCGGGCTATTGCTGTGGACCGGCATACTGAACGATGTGGATGGCCCCTTGTATTATGACCAAGCCATACACTTGCTGGAATCCGGGAGGTTTACTGAAAAAAGGTTTGTGTTGTATTCGGGTTATATTTTAATCCGGTCCTTTTTAATAAATACAGGTTTTCCGAACGAAGCCATGTATTTATTTCAACTCCTCCTGAACGGCCTGGCCCTCATCTGCTTTTTCAAGCTCACCCAAAAACTGCTAAACAATTTTGCCGTAAGTGCATTGGCCACGCTGATACTGATCACCAACTTTGCATTCCAGCGCTGGACTACCCATTTATTGACAGAAAGTGTATTTGCCAACTTGCTCATTATTTTTAGCTGGATGTTATTTACCCGTCCACTAAAAGGATGGCTGCAATATTTGGCAGTGTCCGCCATTTTTATTTGGATGATGTTTACACGTCCTTCAGGATTGTATTTTCTACTCATTTTGCTTCCCGTCCTGGTTTATCGCCTGAGTTTACAAAAAAGGCCATTTTTGATGTTTTCTATAATTATTACGGGAATCGTTTCATTTTTTATTGTGGCACAGGCAGGAATGAAAAATGGAATTGGCCTGGATTTCGTTAGGCCCTTTCTGGAAAATCATGTGCTTTGCTATATTCCTGTACAAAAAATTACGGAAACTCCTACCGGAGCAGGGCTTTCATTCCGTGAAATCTGGGATTATATTTATGATAATCCGGGAAAGAGCCTGGTGTTGATGGGCAAAAGATTTTTGACTTTCTGGAATATGCAAAGAGATCATTACAGCTCCATTCACAATATCTACATCGCTGTCTTTTCATTCCTGTTGTACGCACTTGCGATCACAGGTATGCCCGGTATTTACAGGCTAAACCGCCTATTCTTCATTTATATCATCAGCATGTTTGTTATTTTCACGTTGAGTGTTATGCTTACCTGTGATGATTGGAGCAGTCGCTTTTTCATTCCACTCATTCCGTTTTTGATCATTGCCGCAGCCTTTGGCATTAAAGTATTTCTCCGTAAGCCAGGTTAAGTCACCGTATCAAATCCTGAAGGGGTCAATTGGTTATTGAGAATCTCCGCCGAACATACATCATTCAAACCCCGAAACGCGGTTCCAGCCCCGAAGGGGTGACATGATTATAGATCCCATTAGATTAGTCTAAAACATGAATCCACAACGACAAATCATCCTATACCTCCTCCGCCACCGGCCTATCAAAATAAAAACCTGCCCTCATAATCAATTTCAAAATCGTTAAGCAACCTGATAAATTCCTCTTTAAATGTCTGCTACCTGTGATGCGCTTCCTGATTCAGAATATATTGATAAACATTATTCAGATCCGAATGCGAATAAGAAAAGACACCATATCCCTCCTGCAAGGAAAAAACATTTTTAAGATACCCCTGATCATTAATAAATTTCGAAGAATTGTTTTTTACTTCCCGAATCAAATCAGAAACACACATTGACGGTTTAATCGCACAAATACATGCACATGGTCCGCTACCCCATTAACGATAATGATTTTTGATTCTTTTTGGTGATTATTCCCGACATGTATTTAAACACCTGTTCCCTCCATGGTTTTTGCAACAGGTTTATCCTTCCCCGTACCGCGAAAACATTTTGGATATAAAGCCGGGTAAATGCTCCATCCATAGTCAGGGATTTTTTGTGATGTGGTTTGTCCGAATGTATGAAATGTAAGGGTAAATTAATGTTGATAAAAAAATATGTATCATGATTTCCCGTGAAAAATAATTCATCCCTTCGGGATTAAATGAATCTGCATACCAAACTTATAATAATGCCATCCCTATAATAATTTCATCCCCTCGGGATTGTTATGCATAACAAAGGTGCTGAACAGGATTCGGCCTTAGAGATTAAATGCTTCCTGTTGGCACGAAATACAAAAAAACCCCGGCCTGCATATGCAAGCCGGGGAAACTCATAAGTCAATCAAACCTTTATGCCACCGGAACAAAATCACTTGCTGACTTGGTAGCCAGTTCCTCGTAATTCTTCCAGCGAAGATTTACAATTTCCTGTGCCATTTTCATCAGTTCTTCAGCTTCTTCAGGATGCGTACTTGTCAGCAATTTGTACCGCAATTCATTATACGCATAATCTTTCAGCGGCATGATTGGCCGCGTAGAATCAAGAATAAACGGATTGAGGTTTTTGCTGCGCAGAACAGGGTTGTAGCGAAGCAATGGCCAGTAGCCGCTGTTTACCGCATTTATCTGTTGGTTGAGGCCGTCTTTCAAATCATAACCGTGAGCAATGCAATGGCTGTAAGCCAGTATCAGCGACGGCCCATTGTATGCCGCGGCTTCACGCATGGCCAGCAAGGTTTGCTGCGGGTTGCTGCCAAAGGCAACACGGGCAACATACACATTACCATAACTGATGGCTTGCATGGCGAGGTCTTTTTTACCTACGCGCTTTCCGGCCGCAGCAAACTTAGCAGTTGCCGCGGTGGGTGTTGCCTTACTGCTTTGTCCACCGGTATTGCTGTACACTTCGGTATCGAGCACCAATACATTAACGTTACGTCCGCTGGCCAGCACATGGTCCAGCCCGCCATAACCAATGTCGTATGCCCATCCATCGCCACCAACCAGCCAAACACTGCGTTTCACCAGGTTATCCGCCACACTCAGCAATTGTCTTGCTTGCTGTGTATTCATTACTTCGAGGCGATCTTTCAACATCTTTACGCGGTCACGTTGATCCACCACTTCACTTTCCGTCAATTGCGGTGCTTCAAGAATGGATTGTGCCAGCTCGGCACCCACCACATCTTTCATCTCACCGAGCATTTGGCGGGCAACGGCTTCATGCTTGTCGGCACTGATGCGCATACCCAAACCAAATTCCGCATTGTCCTCAAACAAGCTGTTGCTCCATGCCGGACCCTGGCCGTCCTTATTTTTTGCCCAGGGCGTTGTGGGCAGGTTTCCGCCAAAAATGCTTGAACACCCCGTGGCATTGGCCACCATCAAACGGTCACCATACAACTGGCTCAGCAATTTAAGGTAAGGGGTTTCCCCACATCCGGCACAAGCCCCGCTGTATTCAAACAATGGCTCCAGGAACTGCGTGCCATGCACGGTTGAGAAATTGATGTGCGCACGGTCGTTCCAGGGAATATCCTCAAAATACCGGATGTTTTCTTTTTCGCTTTCAAAAATCGGTGCCTTATCCGCCATATTAATGGCTTTACGGGTATTGTCATTCGGATCGTAGGCCGGGCAAACGTCCACGCACAATTTACAACCGGTGCAGTCTTCATGATAAACCTGCAGCGTGTACTGGGTTTCAGGAAAACCACGGGAATTGATGGGTGCCGATTTAAAATCTTCCGGCGCTTTGCTCAGAAAATCTTCATGATAAAATTTGGCCCGGATTACACTATGCGGGCATACAAATGCGCAGTTGCCGCACTGAATGCAAACATCCGGTTCCCAAACAGGCACCTGGTCGCTGATGTTCCGTTTTTCCCATTGGGTAGTACCGCTTGGCCAGGTACCATCAATACTGATCTTGCTCACCGGCAGATCATCGCCGTAACCGGCCAGCATTGGGCCGATGATTTCCTGCACAAACTCAGGCGCTTCTTTGCTTACCGAAAGCAGCTTCCTGATCTCAGCACTAACCACGGAAGGAATTTCCACCTCATGCAAATGAGCCAGTGAAGCATCTACCGCCTGGAAGTTTTTCTCAATAACCGAAGGGCCTTTTTTGAAATAGGTTTTTTCAATAGCATGCTTGATCTCAGCAATTGCTTCATCTTTAGGCAATACATTGGCCAAAGCGAAGAAGCAGGTTTGCATGATGGTATTGATGCGTGTGCCCATGCCATTTTCGCGGGCCACTGTGGTGGCATCAATCACGTACAATTTCAGTTTTTTGTCGATGATTGTTTTTTGAACCGAACCCGGCAGCTGATCCCAAACTTCGTCTTTTCCATAAGGCGAATTCAGCAGGAATACCGATCCTGGTTTCGAGCGATCAAGCATTTCCACTTTTTCCAGGAAATTGAACTGGTGGCAGGCCACAAAGTCGGCAGTCCCAATGAGGTAAGGCGCTTTAATGGGATTTTTTCCAAAACGCAGGTGGGACACCGTTCTGGCGCCGGACTTTTTGGAATCATATACAAAATAACCCTGCCCGTACATTGGCGTGTTTTCACCGATAATCTTAATGGAGTTCTTGTTGGCACCAACCGTTCCGTCTGCGCCAAGTCCAAAAAACAGTGCCTGTGTCCAGCTGGCATCATCAATTCTGAAAGCGGGATCATATTCAAGCGAGGTAAAGCTCACATCATCGTTAATGCCGATGGTGAAATGCTCTTTGGGTTGTTCTTTTTTCAGCTCATCAAACACAGCTTTGACCATTGCCGGGGTAAACTCTTTGCTGCTCAGTCCATAACGTCCGCCGGTAACTTTTGGCAGTTGCGGCATCAAGCCTCTTTGCATACCAATGACAAGCGTGCTCAGCACATCCTGCAGCAAGGGTTCGCCACTCGCGCCCGGTTCTTTTGTACGGTCGAGTACGGCAATTTGCTTAACGGTTCTGGGCAGGGCATTGATGAAATAATTCAGGTCAAACGGGCGGAACAGGCGAACGGTAAGTACGCCTGTTTTTTCTCCGGCCGCATTTAGAGCATTTGAAGTTTCCTGGGCGGTTTCAGCACCGCTTCCCATGATGATCACCACACGTTCGGCGTCTGGTGCACCTGAATATTCATACAGGCTGTATTTACGGCCTGTCAGTTCTGCAAATTCGTCCATTACCGCCTGTACAGTGGCAGGTACTTGGGCGTAGAAATTATTTACAGTCTCTCTTCCCTGGAAATATACGTCCGGGTTTTGCGCTGTTCCGCGGATGAACGGTTTATCGGGGTTAAGGGCACGGTTGCGGTGGGCGATCACGTCATCTTCATTAATCAGTTTGCGGAGTACCGCATCGGGAATCAGCTCAATTTTGCTCACTTCATGTGAGGTACGGAATCCGTCGAAAAAGTGTACAAACGGAATCCGGCTGCGCAGCGTGGCGGCTTGTGCAATGAGGGCGAAATCGTGTGCTTCCTGCACACTCGCACTGCTCAGCAGGGCAAAGCCGGTAGTACGTGCGGCCATCACATCCTGGTGGTCGCCAAAAATGGAAAGACCCTGGGCAGCCAAAGAACGCGCTGCCACATGAAAAACGGCCGAAGTAAGTTCCCCGGCAATTTTATACATATTGGGAAGCATGAGCATCAGCCCTTGCGAAGCCGTGAATGTGGTGGTGAGGCTGCCGGCCTGCAAAGCGCCGTGTACTGTACCTGCAGCGCCACCTTCACTCTGCATTTCAATTACTTCAGGTACATTTCCCCAAATATTTCTAATGTCCTTCGCAGCCCACTCATCGGCAAGTTCTGCCATATTGCTGCTGGGGGTTATGGGGTAAATGGCACAAACCTCATTTACGCGGTAGGCAACATAGGCGGTAGCTTCATTACCGTCAATGGTTGCAATCATTTTATTATCAGGCATTGCTTGTTTCATTTACAGGTTCAGGAATCATTTCTATAGCATGACAGGGGCACTGCTCAAAGCATACCGCACAGCCTGTACATTTATTGTAATCAAATTGATAGCGGTTGCCCTTGCCCAGTTTTATAATGGCATCTTCAGGACAAGCGCCGTAGCAACCATCGCATTCAAAACAGTTTCCACAGCTCAGGCAGCGTTTGGCTTCATATAAGGCTTCATTTGGTTCGAGGCCGGCTACAACTTCTTCAAAACTTTGAATGGCAATTTCCGGTGCGAGGCGATCCTGCACCGTTTTGGGCGCATGGGTTTTATACCACATCACCAGCCGTTTGTAACCGGCTGTCAAGGGCTTTGGCGGTTTTTCAAATATCAGGCCTCTTAACCACGAATCCATGTATTTGGCCGCTTTCTTCCCGTTGCCAATCGCAATGGTCGTGCTGCGCTGTTCACCTGCAGGAAGCATATCGCCACCGGCGAAAATGCCATCATAACCAATGCTGCGAATGCCATCAACAACCACACCACCGTCGGCTTTAATCTCAACGCCGTCGAGCCCCGCAACCAGGCTGCTGTCCACTTCCTGGCCGGTAGCAAGCAGAATGCTGTCCGCGGTTTCGGTGATGATTTCACCGGTACCTTCGAGCTTGCGCTTGTCCACGTTCATTACTTCAATGGTAAGCTGGTTTCCTTCCACTTTATTGATTTGCCGCAGCAATTGTACATCTACGCCTTCAGCTATAGCATCATCGGCCTCAAAATCATAGGCGGGCATCAGTTTGCGGTCCCCGGGATAGAGCACAGCCACTTCTTTGCCAAGCCTTTTTACGACGCGGGCCAGGTACATGGCCAGTTTGCCACCACCATATACTACTACTTTCTCACCCAGTTCCGGAGTTTCATTTGCAGAAAATTTTGCAAGGAAATCCGTGGCCTGAATAACCGGAATGGAAGGAATCCCTTCAAAACCCGGTTTCTTGCCGCCATGCGCGCCAATTGCCAGGTAAACCGCATCAAAACCGCCTTCTTCTTTTTCTTTCAGTAGATCCGTAACGCGATGGTTCAGGTGAAGTTTCACGCCCATATCCAGGATGCGCTGCACCTCCGCCCTGAAAACATCTTTTGGCATCCGGTATTCCGGAATGCCTGATTGTACAAGGCCACCTGGTTGATCAGCAGCTTCAAACACTTCCACGCTATGGCCAAGCCGGGTAAGGTGATATGCTGCAGAAAGGCCGCTTGGTCCGGAACCAACAACCATTACCTTTTTACCGGTAGGTTCGGCTTTATATTCGAATTTCCAGCCTTCTTCAATCGCCCGGTCGCCAATATAGCGCTCAACTGCATGAATATTTACGGTTTTATCAATATGATTCCGGTTACAGCCCGTTTCGCAAGGCTTTACACATACGCGCCCCATCAGGGATGGAAATGGATTGTCTTGTGCAATCACCTGGAATGCTGCATAATAATTGCCGCCCTGAGCTTTATCGAGCCAGCCCTGGATATTTTCTCCGGCAGGACACGCGCTGTTGCAAGGAGGCATAAAGTCCATATAAACCGGGCGCTGCCAGCGGAGGTGACCGGTACCGGTGGATTTCTGTAAAAGATCAACCGGTTTGGTAATGTCATTGATTGTAACTGCCATTTTTAATAATTTAATTGAAATGCAAAAGATGCTGTCTTAAGACGGGCAAGGTAAAACGGCCTTGTTACCTAAATTCTGACATTGGTCAGGTGTTGAAGTGATTTTAAGCGTAAATGCCCGAATGGGAATTTCTCGCACATCTCCAATGTTTCTATAATACAAGCTTGCATTGCTTCATTTTTACCTTTCCTTAGCAACGACCACCACAGACGCCCGAACAATAGCTTTTATCTTTGATTTACACACAATTGCGTTTTTCATGAAGTCAAAGAAAATTTACAACAAGGGGCAGGCGCGCCTGTTCCGAAGCAGTTTTCTCGAATCCCTGACCAAAACCCATCCTCTGGTGATATGGGGCATGTACATTCCCATACACAGTTACCTTATATATTATGGTGTTACCCATTTTGGATTTGGGTTTTGGAAAATTGCCGGATGGTTTTTTGGCGGAATGGCTTTTTGGACCCTGTTTGAGTATTTTGCCCACCGCTTCCTCTTTCATATTAAGCCAAAGACAGAACGAGGCAGGAAATTCGCTTTTATAATGCATGGCAATCACCATATGTATCCCCGCGACAGGCAACGCCTTTTTATGCCGCCTGTCCCAAGCCTTATCCTGGCCACTGTAATTTTTGGATTGTTTTACCTCATCTTTCGTGAACATGCTTTCGCATTTTTTCCCGGGTTTACAATTGGCTACCTGATGTATGGCACCATGCATTATGCCATCCATGCCATGAAGCCACCGTTTAAATGGATGAAACCCCTTTGGCGCAACCATCATTTGCACCATTATAAGGATGAGGAAAAAGGCTTTGGTGTAAGTTCAACCATTTGGGACCATGTTTTTGGAACCATGTTTAATTTGAAACAGGAAAAAGAAGATGAGGAAAAAGTGAAGGAGTTGATGTTTGATTAGCAAGAAATTGTTTTGCCTGGTTTGCCCGGGCTATTCCTGCCCCCGGCAAAATGAAAATTGAAAATGGTAATTATGAAAACCGTGGCAATTCCACTTGTAATCACATATTTACAGTTAACCTCTTTTACCGATGGCGTTTTTATAATTGGTACGTTTTTTTTCAGTTCCTGGGAAACATTTGCAAAAATGAATGGCCCCGTTCCTGGCCCCTGCTGGTAGACATTTGCAGAATCCGCAATTCCGCCAATTTTTAAAAATGATGTAAGCCTTAAATGGGAAAACCGCAGTGAACGCCTTATAATGCATCCTGATCAACAATATGAATGGACGCATCTGAAAATCATTGGATTTAAACGTTTAAAATTTGCTCTATCTTTACGTTTACATTTTCTATTTATGTCGCTCTCCAAGGAAAGGTATTATTCCCTCGATGTTTTTCGGGGCGCTACCATTGCTTTTATGATCATGGTGAACAACCCGGGAAGCTGGAGTTACATGTACGAGCCATTGAAACACGCTCCCTGGCATGGGGTTACGCCCACCGACCTGGTATTCCCGTTTTTCCTGTTTGCCGTTGGCAACGCGATGGCCTTTGTGATCCCGCGCATGCGGGAAAAACCGGCCTCCGTATTCTGGAAAAAAGTGATCAAGCGCACCCTGCTCATTTTCCTGATCGGTTTGTTCCTAAACTGGAGTCCATTCATCCGCTGGTCAGGCGATGAGCTGGTGTTCCGGCATTGGGTGGATCCCAATAATCCCGAATCGGGGATTAGGATCTTTGGCGTGTTGCAGCGCATTGCCGTAGCTTATTTCTTTGCGGCGGTTATAGCCTATTTCGCTTCCTTCCGCACCGCGGTTTACATCAGCCTGCTGCTGTTGCTGGCTTACTGGGTGTTGCTTTATGTGGGAGGCACAGCCGGCGATCCTTACAGCCTCGAGGGCTTTTTGGGAACAAGGGTTGACAAAGCCGTCTTGGGCGTTGCACATATGTATAAAGGTGAAGGCGTACCGTTTGATCCGGAAGGCATTGTGAGTTCCGTTACCGGCATTTCGCAAGTGCTGTTTGGTTATTTTGCAGGCGTATACATCCGCGAAAAAGGAAAGAATTTCGATATGCTTTCCCATCTTTTGCTTGCCGGCGTGGCCTTGTGGGTCATCGGTATGGCCTGGGGTACCGTGTTTCCCATCAATAAAAAAATATGGACATCCAGCTATGTACTTTATACCACCGGCCTGGCACTGATGCTTTTGGGATTTCTCATTTACCTCATCGAATTCCAGGGCAAAAAAGGATGGTGGAGCAGCTTCTTCGATGATTTTGGAAAAAATCCGTTGTTCATTTTCGTGCTGTCAGGTTTTCTGCCAAGGGTTATCGCCTTATTCCGGTGGCAAACCGGCGTGAATGACAAAGGGGAGGCTGTTTATACTTCGTTGCTGCCCTGGTTGAATAAAACCTTCATCGCCCCCATTGGCAGCGACCCGCGCATTGGCTCCCTGCTTTATTCGGTGTTGTTCATCATCGCATTCTGGGCGATCGCGCATTGGATGAACAAGCAGCGGATTTATATCAAAGTATAGTACAAAGTACTAAATTCAGCCACCCGTCCATAATGCAACTGAAAGATGCCTGCATCCTGGAATTATGGCATTAAACAGTCACAATAACTAAGGAACAAGTTACAAGGATAACCTTTCCAGAAAGGTCCCCTGATCTTAGGTTGTTATTCCTATTCAATTCAATACCGAAGGGATGACATGATTATGGGGATGATATTATTATAGAAAAAATCAATTTCAAGCCCCGCAATAAAATCCCGAAGGGATGACATTATTATAGGTTAGTTGCGCAAATTCCATCCAATCCCGAAGGGAGAACATTTTATGAGGGATGACATTATTCTAAATATCCAGCCGCTCAAAACGTTGGGCATCTGGTATCCCTCGGTGAACTTCCGGAGAACAATCCCTGCTGGATCAATGAGAATTCCATGGCGCCGTTTCCCCCGTTGAATTTGGTAAGGGTACTTGCTGTGGCATCATAACTGAAAGTCAGGCGTGTATTTCCCCATTGCAGGCCGACAAGGCCAATAGCCGCATCATTCCAGCGATAATAAACGCCGCCCAAAACCTGTTTCGGTACATCCCATCCACCAAGGTAATATTGAGCCATAAGTCCTCCTACTATTTCGCGGCTGGAGGCCTGCTGGCTATAGTAAATATTGGGATTTACGATCCAGCGTTCATTCACTTTCATTGATGCATTTACAAAAGCATTGTACCGCATGGGTATTCGGGTTTCCACTGTTTTCGAATTGAAAAAGGTTTCATTCGGGGTATTCACATGCATAACGCTCACGCCACCGTTCAGGTAAACATCGTCATTGGGGAACCAGGCATAATTGATTCCGGCCTGCAGGTCAAAATACCCGATATTGGTACGCGCAAAGCTTTCCCCGCTCGGGGCATTGGCATCAAAAAATTTACCGGCCCACTGGCTTTCCCAACGGAAATTCTGCGGGTTAATGGATTTATTGGCAAAGCCAACATTGAAACCTCCGCTCAGCAAACTGGTATAACCCAATTCCTGGTGCCAGGCTACGCTCAGGTAACCTTTTGTGGAAGTCAGGTTACCCACACCTGCCTGGTCGCGAAGCAATACACCGCCCACGCCAAGCCAGCCTGTTTGAAACCGGTCACGGAAAACCTGGGCATCACCCCAGATGGATATGGTCTCATAAGGAACCGGCAAGCTTGCCCATTGACTGCGGTAACTGGCACCCACCCGGTAATCAAAATCGGGGTTGAACCCGGTATTTGCCGGATTGGTCAGCAGGGGGTTGTGGAAAAACTGGCTGAAATGCAGATCCTGCCCTATGGCCGGGCTGCCCAGTAAGCCTGTGGCAACGAGCAGCAACCCAATTGCCGGTGTTTTTATCTGAATATGATTACAATTCTTTCTCATTGGTCATCCTCATCGTATCAGGGTAATGCTCCCTGATTTCTTTATGGTACTTCCATCCAATAACTTGACTGACAGTGTATATCCATAGGCGTCCATGGGCTGGGCCTTTCCTTTATAGGTGCCGTCCCATCCCTCGCTAATGTCGCTGGATTCATACATCAACTGGCCCCAGCGATTGTAAATGCGGAACAGTATGGCTTCCATCGCGAAGCCTTTTACCACAGCGCGGTCGTTTACGCCATCGCCGTTTGGTGTAAAAGCGGTCACCACATCAAAGGCTTGTTCTACTATGGCTTCAATATCATAGCAAATGGTATCCGCACAACCAAGCGCATTGTAAGTAATGAGGCAAACATTGTACGTACCGGATTGGCGGAACTGATGTGAAAAAACGGAATCCAACCTGTTGGTTACGAAATGGTTTCCATCGCCAAGATCCCATTCATATCTTACGCCGCCGGTACTCAGGTTGGTAAATGTCGCCGGCACGTTGGTTTCGGCCTGCTGGGGCGCGAAGCTGAATTCCGCAATGGGATATCCGGGCAATACAACTACCGTATCCAGCACATCGGTCAGGTTACAGGTATTGGGATCGAAGGCTTCCAGCCGGATATTATAACTGCCAGGCGCATCGTAAAATTTGCTGGGGTTGATCTCATCCGAAGTAGTGCCATCGTGGAAAGTCCATTTAAAGGTTGTGCCGCCAAGGCTTTTGTTCTCAAATTGCACATTATCGGGTGCACAACCGGAAACAGCCGCAAATGCGGCATCCACCAACGGGCTGATGCGCAATTCGGTTGTGACCGTATCCGGCGCGTTACAGAACGAGGTATCAGTCAGGATCATTTTTACGTTATACGTTCCTGCTGCAGGAAATGTATGGGTAACAGAATTGGTTCCTGCTTTGATGGGAATGGAACCATCTCCGAAATCCCAGGTAAAGGAAGAAGGTTTGAAAGGATTGGCATTGGAAGTGCTCAGGTTATCAAACCGGTAAGTGAAGCTTTCGCATGGCGGCAATTTTACCACGTTGATTGCAGTGGTGGCCAGGTTATCACGGATGTAAATATTCAGGTAGGAAGAATCCCGGGGAATGCATTTGGTATCATCAACCGAAACCAGTTTTACCCGGTAAGTGCCCACCGCATCATAAAGGTGTTCCACAAAGGGATCGGTGGTAAATGCCGTTGTGCCGTCTCCAAAATCCCATTCATAGTGTTTGCCCTGAGCCAGGGTATCACGAAAAACAACAAGGGCAGGCATACAACCAATGGAATCGCCCACCTTGCCATCAATCACCGATTGCAATCCTTCACGAATGCCACTCAATCCCAGGTCGAACTTGATCAGGGCTTCGTTACATCCACCAGCACGGTTTACCGGTCCCATGGTTCCTGGTGTAGTGGGAAAACGAGAACCCTGGCGGTTGTCGCAGTTCGCGCAAATGGCCTGGTAGAGCAGGCCGCGGCTGTCGAAACGACTTGTTCCGCCATCCACGTGGTCGTCAAGCTGGTTCACGTTAGGTACCTGTTGACCGAAAAACGTGGCATAATAAAGACCCGTGATGTTTTTATCCATCACAATAAAATAAAAGTCATTGCCATCAGTGGAGGTCTGGTAGGCATCCGCAGTAGTGGCCATTCCGCTGGTGCCACTTAGCGAATAGGTTTGGCTGTTCATTCCCCAACCCGTAACACAGACCCTTTCACAGGCATCAATCATGAAACCGGTCGGACTGATATTGGGAACGCTTTTGCTGGTACCAAAAACTGAGCTGTAAATGTAATTGCCCATGGTGGGGTCGAGCTTGCCGACAAACTGTTTTCCGCCTGCCTGGCTCCAGGCAGCATTGCGTACCGGGAAATTGCCGGTGGATGTGCCCATGAAATAAACGTTCTCATTCACATCCTGCTGGATGCCGTAAACCTGGTCAAAACCATTGGTGCCGATAAAAGTAGAGCGGAGTATGCTGCTGCCATCGTTGCTCAGGTTAACAATGAAACCATCGGCACCGCCGCCACCAAAAGTTGGCTGTACAACGCCAGAAGCGGAAGCCGGAAAATCGGATCCCGCTGTTCCACCACCAATAAAATAGCTGCCATCTTTTGCGGCAATGGCCACATAGCAGGCATCGTCTTCATTGCTGCCCAGGAAGGTTGCAAAAATCATGGAAGACAGACTGGAATTGAATTTCAGTACCACACCATCCTGCTTGCTTTTTTTGGTTTTCTGATAAGCTGAAGCCGTTGTGGGAAAATCCGTGCTTTGCGAACAGGAAGCAACAATGGCATTCCCTGCCCGGTCAAGGATGATCTCCGAACGGCTGTCATCGCCATAATTCCGTTGCAGGGAAATCGCCTTGGGATCCGGGTATTTATTCCGTATGTTCACCCCGTCATCGGCCACTCCGCCTACCACCATGGAGCCAAGCAATTGCGTACCGGTTGAGTTAAGTTTTACGACCACAATGTCCCAGCCCCCTCCAGGCCCTACCCGGTTAGTGCCCGGAAAATCGCGACTGAGGGTACGCCCGGCGATAAAAAGATTGCCGGCGCCATCGGTAATCATGCTGTGCGGTGCTTCGTTACTTGTTCCGCCCAAATAGGTGGTGTAAAGGCGCTGACTTCCACGGGGGTTGGTTTTAACGATACCGATATCGTAACCGTATGATTCCCCTGTGTTTGGACCGCCACGGAAATTGGTTTGATAAGCGCCTACAGTAACAGGATAATTGACATCAAAAACAATTCCTGCGGCATAACCATTTCCCGCAAAATCGGCAGCGGCGGAATAGCCCCAGTTATATGACGTACCGCCAACGAAAGTACTGAATATCAGGGTTGGATCGATAATGAGGATCTGGGTGCGGTCGTATTTTTCCGGTTGTATGCTCACCCGGTTTCCGTTTACCACATAGCGGGCGTTCACTTCCTGCCGGAGCCCGTTTACCAACTGGTAGCTGTACGGATAATTCTCCCGCACATGACCCACGGAGGTTTGCACCAACAGGTCACCGTTGCTCTGCAATTGCAGGCCATCCGCACCGGTATATTCCATCACCACTTTGCTGAGATCAGCATGGGGATGGGCGATGAGGTCAAATTTCACCAGGCCATTCTCGCTGAAATAACGAACGTCCACACCGGGATAAATGTCTTTTACCTCCACCTCACCAAATCCCTGCACACTGGAAGCCCATTTGGTTGAGTCAATGCCCTTAAAATAATTGTAAATGCCGTCCACGGGTTTTACACCACTGTACACCGCGCCGGGGTTTGCGCCAACAAAGCGGACCCGGTAAGCGTGGTTGCGGATGCTGAGTACATCGGGATCAGCGGCACGGGCCGCTACCGTAGGACGCATGCCTTCGCTCAATGCCGCCTCGGGTTTCACACCCAAAGGAGTTGCATAAGGTATGTCATTCAGGTGCGTATGTCCGCTGATTTCATTGATGGCGCGCACATAATCTTCCTTATGCCGCAGCAGGACTTTATAACCATCCTTCAGTAGAAAAAAAGCCGCGCCATTCACATCGCCCATGTATTTCACGTCTTCATGCCATTGACCTTTGTTTTCCTTGTACTCGAACATTTGCGCAATGCCGGAAAAGAAAAAGAAGGAAGAAGCGAAAAGAAGGAAAAGTTTTTTCATGCTGAAATTTGATCCCGGGTAAGGTTTACCTAAGGACAAAACGAAAGTTACATTATTTTGTTGTTAGGAAATTTTTGCCCAGGAAGATTTGCTTTTCTTTTGAATTAAATGGTTTCTAAGCGCAGCATTCTCCGGCTTTTTCAGCTCCACATCGTCTTCCAGTATCCGTTCGGCCCAGCGATTCGCCACTTCCATCAGTTTTGCATCTGCAAGCAGGGAGGCTACTTTAAAATTTTGCAGACCGCTTTGCCTTGTGCTCTCAATATCACCCGGGCCCCTGAGTTCCATATCCCTGGCCGCAATCTTAAAGCCATCATTGGTTTCGGTCAGGATTTTTAACCGCTCCCGTGCTTCGGCGCTCAATTTGTTTCCGGTGAGGAGAATGCAATAGCTCTTGTCGCTGCCACGGCCCACCCTGCCCCGCAATTGGTGGAGCTGGCTCAAGCCGAATTTCTCGGAACTTTCAATCACCATTACCGTGGCATTGGGAATATTCACTCCAACTTCAATTACAGTGGTACTCACCATAATCTGTGTGTCGCCGCGCACAAAACGTTGCATGTTGGTTTCCTTCAGGTCTGGCGGCATGCGGCCATGTACCATGCTCAGGTAATATTGAGGCTCGGGAAAATAATATTTGATGTGTTCAAACCCCTGGACCAGGTTTTCATATTCCAGCTTTTCACTTTCCTCAATCAAGGGAAAAATAAAATAGGCCTGCCTGCCTTTGGCGATTTCTGCCTTCACAAAATCGAGCACGGGAATCCGGTGGGCTTCGTTGCGCATAAACGTGGCGACCGGTTGACGGCCGGGAGGCAATTCATCGATGATGCTGACATCAAGGTCACCCAGTATGCTCATACTCAAGGTACGGGGAATGGGCGTGGCAGTCATGATGAGCATGTGGGGCGGCAGCGCATTTTTCGTCCAGAGCTTGCTCCTTTGCTCCACCCCAAAGCGATGCTGTTCATCAATTACCGCAAGGCCCAGGTTTTTGAAGACCACTTTATCCTCTATGAGCGCATGGGTACCGATCAGGATATGCAATTCCCCCGAAGCGGCGGATTCAAGGAGCTTACGGCGGGCTGCGGCTCTCGTGCTCCCGGTAAGCAGGTTTATTTCCAGGGGCAATGCCCGCAGCAATTCGCGAATGCTCTCGTAATGCTGGGCTGCCAGAATTTCGGTTGGCGCCATAATGCAGGCCTGGAAGCCATTGTCAATAGCCAGCAGCATACACAACAAAGCCACGATGGTTTTGCCGCTTCCCACATCGCCCTGCAGCAGCCGGTTCATGTGCCTGCCACCGCCACAGTCTGAACGGATTTCGCGGATCACCCGCTTTTGGGCATTGGTAAGCGGAAAAGGCAAATGATCGTGGTAAAACGCATTGAAATATTTGCCCACTTTATCAAAACGGTAGCCGCGGCTTTGCTGATGGCGCCTGATCTTTACCTCGTTCACTTTCAGTTGCATCAGGAAGAGCTCCTCGAATTTGAAACGAAGCAGTGCCCCGTCAAAATCTTTCTGCATTTCCGGAAAATGGATGTTGCGATAGGCTTCGTGCCTCGGCATCAGTTTTAATTTTTCCTGCACCGAAGCCGGCAGAAATTCCGGAAAATTTTCCACGGTAATGTGCGGCAGCAACTGCCGGGTGAGGTTGCCGAAGCTGCGGCCGGTAATGAAGCGCGCCTTCAGTTTTTCAGTAGTGGGATAAACAGGTTCCAGCCTGAAGTCTTTATCGGAATCTTCCAGCAGGTCCATTTCGGGATGGGCGATCTGCGGCAGGCCCGAAAACCAACCAAGCTTGCCGAAGACAAGGTAGGTGCGGCCGGGTTTCAGCTGGTTGCGCACCCAATTGATCCGTACAAACCAGGCCAGTTCAAGGTAAGCCGTTCCATCAAAAAGCCTGGCCGTCAGTCGCCGTTTGCGTCCTGCACCGGTTTCTTCCACCTGTTGCAAAATGCCCACCACCTGTGCGGTCTCCATTTGCCTGTTCAGGTTGCGTATGGGGTCAATCCGCGTCTTGTCCACATGACGGAAAGGGAAATGTTCCAACAAATCCCCAAAACTGTCAATGCCCAGTTCATTGCGCAGCAGTTTCCCCTTCTCGGGGCCCACTCCTTTCAGGTATTCAACGGGTGACTGCAATATGTTGGAAATGACTGCCATTGGAGAACTTAAACCAGGGGCGTAAAGATAATTACCAGACCTTAGACAGGCGATATCATACCAAAGAACTGATGACAACCCAATATGGCTTAAAATTTCAAGTACGCTTCCTCAATCACAAATCTGAAGGCTGACATCTTAGGGCTGATATCTTAGATCTGCATAAACTATCTTTGCAGCCCTAAAAAAATACGCGTGACCGAGAAAGAGATCATACTTACCGGTATCCGCCCGACCGGACATTTACACCTGGGCAATTATTTTGGCGCCACCCGAAACCTCCTGCAAATGCAGGAAGATTTCAATTGTTTCGTCTTTGTGGCCGACTGGCACAGCCTCACCACCCATCCCGATACTTCGGAACTGAAGCAAAGTGTGCTGCAGGTGATCGCTGAAAATATCGCTGCCGGTATTGATCCTGAAAAGCTTACCCTGTATGTTCAAAGTGACCTGCCCCAGGTAACTGAACTCTACCTCTACCTCAATATGCTGGCTTATAAAGGAGAGCTGGAAAAGACGACAACATTTAAAGACAAAGTACGCCAGCATCCGGACAATGTTAATGCCGGTTTGCTGACCTACCCTGTGCTGATGGCCGCGGACATCCTCATCCACCGGGCTACCAAAGTTCCCGTGGGTAAAGACCAGGAACAACACCTGGAAATGAGCCGGAACTTTGCGCAGCGTTTTAATTTCCGTTACGGCCACGGTGAACAGATTCTTCCGGAACCCATTGCCTACAACCATGGCGATGGTGAACTAATCAAGATTCTCAGCCTTGATGGCAATGGCAAAATGAGCAAGAGCGAAAATGCCATGAACACCCTTTACCTGAATGACAGCGATGAAGATATCCGCAAAAAACTGAAGAAAGCCAAAACCGACCAGGGGCCTGAAACCGAAAACAGCCTGAAGCCGGATTATATTGAAAACCTCTTTACAATGATGCGCCTGGTAAGTTCACCTGACACCCTCGCATTTTTTGAAGCCGCTTATAACCGCTCTTCCACAGGCAACATGATGATCCGTTATGGCGATATGAAAAAGCAACTGGCTGAAGATATGATCGCCTTTATTGGCCCCATCCGCGACCGTGCCCAGGCATTGGCTGCCGATAAAGCCGAAATGGGGCGCATTATGGCAATGGGAAAAGAAAAAGCCTGGGAAAGCGCAACCAACACCATCAACGCGGTAAGAAAAGCAATGGGGGTTAATTACTATTGAATCGGGCCCGGCACGCCTTTTCGATCCGGGAACAGTCACCAACAATAAGCGTCCGACTATTCACGGTGAATTCTTCCCACGCGTTATTCTTTTGGATAAAACAATACTCTTGGATAAATTACACTCGTTTTAAAACTTCTATATAAACAGCATGGCAAAAGGAAAAAAGCCGAAGCATATTGCGGTCGCCGGGAATATTGGTGCCGGCAAAACCACCCTCACCGAAAAGCTCAGCAAACACTATAAATGGATTCCGCAATTTGAAGACGTAGAGCATAACCCCTACCTCAATGATTTTTATGAGGATATGCCGCGCTGGAGCTTCAATCTCCAGATTTATTTCCTGAACAGCCGCCTCAACCAGTTGCTCGAAATACAGCGGGGAAAAGAAACCGTCATCCAGGACCGCACCATTTATGAGGATGCGATGATTTTTGCGCCCAATCTCCACGATATGGGATTGATGAGCAAACGCGATTTTGAAAATTATTTCCAGTTTTTTGAAACCCTCAAAAGCATGGTGCAGCCCCCGGACCTGTTGATCTACCTGCGGGCGACAGTTCCAACCCTTGTGGGGCAAATCCAGAAACGCGGCCGGGAATATGAAGAAAATATCCGGCTTGATTATCTCAAGAAACTAAACGAATACTACACCCGATTTACCGATGCCTATAAAGAAGGGCCTTTGCTGATAGTGGATGTTGATGAAAACAACTTTGCCGAAAGTGAAGAAGACCTCGGCAAGATCATCCAGCGGATTGACGGGGAGTTGTTTGGGTTGTTTTAGGTTAGAAATTTAACCGCAAAGGTCGCAGAAGATTACGCAAAGTTCGCAAAAGAAGCATTCTGCATTGTGAATGGGAATTCAGTATTTCATAGTAAATGAAAAACCAGGTAATCTTTGCGATACTCCACGGTGCTTCTCTTTGTGCACTTTGCGGTAAAGAAATACGCTTTAAATTATTATGATATAAATTTAACCGCAAAGGACGCAGAGGATTACGCAAAGTTCGCAAAAGAAGCATCCTGCATTGTGAATGGGAATTCAGTATTTCATAGATGAAAAATAAGGTAATCTTTGCGATACTCCGCGGTGCTTCTCTTTGTGCACTTTGCGGTAAAGACATATGCTTCAAACTATTATGATAGAAATTTAACCGCAAAGGACGCAGAAGATTACGCAAAGATCGCAAAAGAAGCATTCTGCATTGTGAATGGGTATTCAGTATTTCATAGAAAATGAAAAACCAGGCAATCTTTGCGATACTCCGCGGTGCTTCTCTTTGTTCACTTTGCGGTAAAGAAATACGCTTTAAATTATTATGATAGAAATTTAACCGCAAAGGTCGCAGAAGATTACGCAAAGTTCGCAAAAGAAGCATCCTGCATTGTGAATGGGAATTCAGTATTTCATAGTAAATGAAAAACCAGGTAATCTTTGCGATACTCCACGGTGCTTCTCTTTGTGCACTTTGCGGTAAAGACATACGCTTCAAACTATTATGATAGAAATTTAACCGCAAAGGATTACGTAAAGTTCGCAAAAGAAGCATTCTACTTTGTGAATGGGAATTCAGTATTTCATAGAAATGAAAAACCAGGCAATCTTTGCGATACTCCGCGGTGCTTCTCTTTGTTCATTTTGCTGTAAAGACATACGCTGCATGAATAACGATAAAGGCGAACAACGAAACGCTGGAAAGAAGTGTTCATTTCTCAACAAATCTAAAATCTAATTCCTTTGCCCACCATTGCAGGGTAAAACACTATCTTTAGTTATAGAAATGACTGAAAACGAAATTTCATATAAAGTAATTGGAAACGCATTCGACGTTCATTCTATATTGGGGCCGGGCTTATTGGAAAGTGCATATCAGGAATGCTTGTTTTATAAAATAGCAAAGTCTGGTTTATGGATTGAAAAGCAAAAAAAGATGCCTTTGATATTTGAGGAAGTACAATTAGAATGCGGTTACCGGATTGACTTATTGGTAGAGAATAAGGTTGTTTTGGAAATAAAAAGTGTAGAAGCGTTGAACGATGTTCATCTTGCACAAACCCTTACATACATGAAACTTGGAAATTACAGACTAGGCCTTTTGATTAATTTCAATGTAGTACTCCTAAAGAATGGAATAAAAAGGATAGCAAATAATTTATAATTTTCCTAATACAAAAGTATTGGAACTTACCCGCTTCCCAAATTGTAATCGTTAGTACAACAGGCAACCAACGTCATTCATGTTAGAATTAACTCTTCCCTGTTACATAATCTGATTGAGATCAGAAACCTCAGAATTGGTCTCCACGGCCGGATTGGGCTTCGAATCCTCTTTAAAAATCTTTTTCTGAAAAATGAGGATCAGGATCAAACCGATTGAAATACTTGCATCCGCAATATTGAAGACTGGAGCGAAGAACTCAAAAGGTTCTCCTCCCCAGAACGGGAACCAGGAAGGGAAGGCGCCGCGGTAAATGGGGAAGTAGAGCATATCCACCACCTTGCCGTGCAGGAAGCCTGCATAGCCTCCGCCTTCGGGAAGGAAGCGGGCGATATTCTGCGTATAGGGATCACTTGCTTCAAACAACATCCCGTAAAACATGGAGTCAATGAGGTTTCCTGCAGCGCCGGCAAAAATCAGTCCCACACAGGCTATGAATAAAGGATGTTGTTTTTCCCTCACGATCTTGGCAATATAATATACCCCAAAGGCCACGGCTACCATCCGGAAAATGGTAAGCGCCAATTTGCCAATGCTGCCGCTTTCGCCAAGTTTCCAACCCCAGGCCATGCCTTCATTCTCCACAAAATGCAGCCTGAACCATTCTCCGATCATGCTTACATCCTGCCCAAGGTAATAATTGGTCTTGATGTAGAACTTAAACCACTGGTCGAAGAAAAGGATCAATAAAACAATAAGTACGACGTGTCTTTTTTTCACAGGTTCTGGTTAAATGAAGCGCAAATATAATGAGGTTGGGCATTTAGATGGAGGGGATGGTATTGGTAAGCAACTGCTAAAAAGACACGATGCCCCGTCATAAACCATTTACAGTCAAAAGCGCACGGCCCGGTCTTAGCGAAGTAAGACAGTTGGCGGTGAACCATTTTCCTCCACATGCATAATATTTCACACTTTCATTTGCTGAATAACCCATGCTGATATTTTAAATGTGTAGTCAAAGTATTCGTACATTCAGAGAATAAAGCCAAAAACCAAAACATGTTAAAAAGCTTATACGCTGTAGTATTCGTACTGGCATCCCTGACTGCGCCGCTCATTGCAGCAGCTCAAAATACGGAAACGCTGAACGGTCAGTTCATGCAAATCCTCCTGTCCTATCCAACAAAATTCAACACGATTAACGATGGCGCCGGTAAATATCCATTAAAGGGTCATTTTCGTTCAAAAGTTCAAATAGAAGGAACAGAGCGCTCTGGTTTACAAGAAGATATATTCACCGGTAAGTTGGAATTTGTAAGCAACATCTTAAGTGATGAAGACAAAGACCTGGAAGAATTCGAAAATGCATTTGATACCTGGAAGAAAATAATTGCAGCCCTTGATTTTAATGGCGCCAGGCTGGTGCCCTATGTATCTGCTCAGCCTAAACATGGTGGCATGTACATAAAAACGGCTGCGTGGCGACTTGATAATTCCGAAAACAACATAGAATGGAAATATCGCACCTTCACCATCTGGCTTGAATTTCTTGACCTGGATCAAGGAGGCAACATGGTAAGAATGGTTGTTTCAGATGAATGATTGAGCTCCAGCCCTCTTGCATCCATCCTTTTTGTTCCGCAATTCCAAACTCCGTGCGGGCATTAAGTCCAGCATGAGGAATCCATCTGCTATTACACGCTTGCCATATTTACCAAATACCCATCATGACCATAAAAAGTTCCCGTTTGCATAAATCTTTCCGGGCATCCTGTACATTTTCGTCATACTATTTCAGTCAACTTTGTATAGACCTTTAAAATATATATCTTATGAAAATTGGAATAACCGGCGCCACCGGGCAATTGGGCAGATTGATCGTGGCTGAACTGAAAAAGAAAAATACGGGGGATGAAATCATTGCGCTTGTCCGCTCTACCGGCAAAGCATCCGGTCTTGGTGTGGAAGCAAGGGAAGCCGACTATGATCGACCCGAAACCCTGGCACCAGCACTTGAGGGCATTGATACCCTGATGTTTATTTCTGCAAGCGAAGTCGGCAAACGGGCCAGCCAGCATAAAGCGGTGATTGACGCTGCAAAAAAAGCAGGCGTAAAATGGATCGTTTATACCAGCTTGCTGCATGCCGATAATTCCAGTGTAGGACTTGCGGCTGAGCATATGACCACGGAGGAGGCAATTAAAGAAAGCGGCATTCCATACACCATTCTGCGAAATGGCTGGTACACGGAAAACTATACCGGATCCATTCCGGGTGCTGTGGCCGGTGGCGCTTTCCTGGGAAGCGCAGGCGGGGGAAAAATCTCTGCCGCTACCCGCCAGGATTTTGCCGAGGCTGCTGTAGCCGTGCTTACCGGCGAAGGCCACCAGGGGAAGATTTATGAGCTGGCAGGGGACGAATCTTTTACCCTCACCGATCTTGCCGCGGAGATTTCCAAGCAAACGGGCAAAGACATTCCCTATAAAAATTTACCAGAGGAGGAATATAAAGCTGCACTTGTCAGCTTTGGTGTACCGGAAGGTTTTGCCGGATTAATCGCAGGCTGGGACATTTCGGCTTCAGGCGATGCGCTTTACGACGACAGCCATGACCTTTCCCGGCTGATCGGCAGGCCGACAGGCAAAATGAGCGACGCGGTGGCGGAAGCCCTGAAAAGTGCCTGAGTTTTCAACGGAGAAAGCATTAAAACCATGGGATCGGGTAGATCCCTTTTCGTTATGGTTTATGGCATGATGCTTGAAGCGGCTAAGGCCCATTCCTGCATTGAATCCGGCAATCATCAATGGTTCAAATTATCCCTGCCATCCGGCCATTATTTCTTCATTCTTAAAACCGATTACTATGAAAGCATTTACAACGAAAATGATCCTGTCGTTTTTTGTATTTTTTGCAGCTTCTTTCCTTTACGCCCAGGAAAGGCCCAGCCCTCCGGCAACCGTCACCGGGCAGATAGGGGATGCCACCGTAACCATCAATTACAGCAGCCCTGCCGTTAAAGACCGGGAAATCTGGGGCGCTCTCGTTCCCTATGACAAGATCTGGCGTGCAGGCGCAAACCAGGCCACCATTTTTGAGACCGACAAAGACCTCATGATTGAAGGCAAAAAATTGCCTGCCGGCAAATACAGTTTTTTCCTCATCCCTGGGGAAAATGGATGGAACGCCATTTTTAATTCCGAAACAGGACAGTGGGGGATCAAACGTACCGGCGAAGCCAACCTGGACAGGGCAAATGATGTACTTAATGTAACGGTAATTCCAAAGAAATCAACAGAACCCAATGAAAGGCTGGTTTACCGTGTTCATCCGCTGGGATTTTCTTTGTTATGGGATGAGCTCGAGATTCCATTCGTCATTTCAAAATAAGAAAACGATTTGTTACTGCATTGCAGCCCTCAAATGCAAAGAATGGCCATCCGTAATTATTGGATGGCCATTCTTTATTTAATCAGGCGGGGAGTTTCACCACGAACTCACCGGATTCAAACACGGCCGCCGTCCTCCGCCCGTAGCCTACAATACCAGTTTATAGGCCGTAACGGTATTCTTATAAAAACCGGGTACATAAAGCATTTTGGTGGCGTCATCATAGCCAATGTCGGCAGTATTGATCTTTTCTTCACGTGAATCGAGGAGTTTTGTCACCACGCCACTTTCCGTAACAAAATAGATCACGCCGGCCCAACTGCTGATGATAAAATCTTTTTCATTTACCCGTTCTACGCCGTCTGTACCGCCTTCCATACCGGTAGCTATGGTTTTTACGGTGCCGTCATCCTGCCGCAGGAGGAGCTTGCCATTGTCCAGGATATACAGGCCTTCTTTTTGCCAGAGCAGGCCGTTGGGCCCTTCGAGGCCTTCAATCAGCGTTGTTACTTTTTTGCCTTTTATCTCGTGCACTTTTTTCGACCGGCTGTCGGAAACGTACACTGTACCACCCGGACCGGAAGCCACATCATTCAAAAAAACCGCGCCTTCCACAGCAATGGTTTCCTGTATCCTGGCCTGGTTGAGCCCAATTACCCGCATATTGGTGAGGTCGGCTACCCACAGGTTATTGCCCACCACGGCCATACCTTTCGGCCCATCGAGGCCTTTCACCCATTCCACCACCGCCCCGGTCCCGTCAGGTTTCACCTTACCAATGGAGCCTTTGCCTTTGGCTTCTCCTTCGCCGATATTGGAAACATACAATACGTTTTTCACGTTGTGGAAATAAACGGATTCCGGAACTTTCCACACAGCATCCGATTTCCATACTTGTTCAAGTTTTTGCGCATGGGCAAACAGGAAGCCGGAACAAAACAAAAAGGTCAGGGTTTTTTTCATAGCAAACAATTTAGGATGACCCCAAAATTAAGGCACACAGACGGAAGCCCGCGCTGAAACCGTCTTATTTCATTAACTTCGAAACGATCACTTTTTTCAAAAAAACCTTGTCTTATGAAACGAATTGCTCTCTTTCTGGGAATTTTATTGCTTTTAAATGCCAGCGGCATCAGCCAGACAGATGGCTATCAAACTCCGCCAAAAGATATCGTGGACATGTTGCTTGCGCGGCCTGCCGCTTCGGTAAGTACCGATGATAAAGCTGAATGGATGCTGATGCTGGAACGCGATGCCTACCCGGGGCTTGATGAGCTCGCCAAACCGGAAATCCGCATCGCCGGCATGCGTTTCAACCCTGAAAATTTTGCCCGCAGCAGGCAGACTTTCACCAACAACATTTATCTCAAACAATTATCTAACGGCCAGGAATTTAAGCTGGCCGGTTTACCCGTTCCGCTGAATGCAAGTGCCTTCCGCT
This sequence comes from Bacteroidota bacterium, assembly GCA_023387985.1. Classification (GTDB taxonomy): domain Bacteria; phylum Bacteroidota; class Bacteroidia; order Chitinophagales; family Chitinophagaceae; genus Phnomibacter. Next base: position 63,724 of record JAEWHC010000008.1, read on the forward strand.
GGAGCCCCAATGATAAGAAAGTGGCTTTTTTGAATACCACCGCCAAAACCATCGATCTCTATACCATCGACGTGGCCACAAAGCGGGTGACCAAGGTGAACAAAACCCCGCTGAATGGCGAATCTTTTCAATGGTTTGACAACAACACCCTCCTATACACCACCATTGTAAAACCAGCCACCGCCGCGCCAAAAGCCTCCGCAGTACCCAAAGGCCCCGCCGTGCAGGAAAGCTATGGCAAAGCCTCGCCAAGGCCGACTTTCCAGGACATGATCCGTTCACCCTATGAGGAAGACATTTTTGAATTTTACTATACCGGACAACTGGTAAAAAACACCAATGGCGTGGAGACGCGGATCGGTACCCCGGCCATTTACTGGGGAATTGACCCATCACCCGACAACAAATATTTGCTGGTACGCACCCTGAAAAAACCATTTTCCTACCTCGTACCCGCAAGCGGTTTCCCCAGTGAATACTGGATCACCGACCTGAATGGCAAACGCATCAAAAAGATTGCTGAACTGCCCTCGGGTGAAACGGCGCCGTCCGGATACGACAACATTCAAATGGGCCCAAGATCCATTCAGTGGCGTGACGACCAGCCCGCAACCATCATCTGGAGCGAACCGCTCGACAGCGGTATGGTTCGTAAAGAAGCCGAATACCGTGATGCCGTATATGCGCTTGCGGCACCGTTTACCGCGGCGCCAAAAGAGCTCTTTAAAACAAAAATGCGTTTTCAGAATGTGGTTTGGGGCAATGAGCAGATCGCCCTGGTGAATGAAGGATTGCGCAGCAAACAGACAACCCGCCTCAGCATTCTGAATCCCATGAACGGACAAATGAGTGAAGTGATTACCCGCAATACCACGGATTCGTACAAGGCACCCGGAAGCCCGGTAACTTCCAAAAACCAGTACGGACGTGATGTGCTGGTCCTCGTGGACAATGGCAACAAAATCCTGCTCAACAACACCACGGGAAGCTCTCCTAAAGGCGATCTCCCCTACCTGAATACCCTGGATGTGCGCACCCTTACGCAGGACCTGATTTGGCGCAGTCCGGAAGGCAGTTATGAATACATTGTAAAAGTGATTGATCCGCAAAAGCTCACGGTCATCACCCGCCATGAAACTTCAGAAGAAATGCCCAACTACCGGCTGAGGAATTTGCTGAATCCTTCCGCAGACCGGGAGCTGACGAACTTCAGCAAACCTTACCCGCAGATGGAAGGCGTAAGCAAACAAAAAATACAGTATCGCCGTGCCGATGGTGTGGTGCTGACCGGTGATTTATACCTGCCCAGGAATTACGACAAATCGAGAGATGGAAAACTGCCTACCCTCATCTGGGCTTATCCCCGCGAATTCGGGTCCGCGACTGATGCTGCACAAATACGAGGCAGTGAGCATCGCTTTACCCTGATGAATTACGGCTCCCCCATTTTTTACGTTACACAGGGGTATGCTGTGTTGAACAATGCTGAAATGCCCATCGTAGCCACTTCACCAGACAAGAAACCCAACGATGATTTTGTTGAGCAACTGCGCCTGAATGCTGAAGCCGCCATCAATGCCCTCGACAGTATGGGCGTGGGCGACCGCAACCGCATGGCCGTTGGCGGACACAGCTATGGCGCCTTTATGACCGCCAACCTGCTGGCTCATACCGATCTCTTTAAAGCCGGCATTGCCCGCAGCGGCGCTTATAACCGCAGCCTTACGCCTTTCGGTTTTCAGAATGAAGACCGTACCTACTGGCAGGCACCCGAATTGTATAACCGCATGAGTCCATTCAGCTATGCCGATAAGATCAACGAACCCATACTGATCATTCATGGTGAAATGGACAACAATACCGGAACCTATCCCATACAAAGCGAGCGCCTTTACAATGCCATTAAAGGCCACGGCGGCAACTCACGCTACGTGGTATTGCCTTACGAAAGCCACGGCTATCTCGGCCGCGAGAATTTGATGCATTTGCTTTGGGAACAGTGGAACTGGCTGGAGAAGTTTGTGAAGTAAAACTGGAAAGTTGCAGGTTGGGAAAGTTGCAGGTTGGGTTGGTTTCAGGTTGAGATGGTTGCAGGTTGAATTTTCAGTTCCCTTTCTGCCCACTGCCACTGGCAACCGGTAACTGAACCAGCAGCGTGCTTTGCGATCTTCGCGTGAAATAAACTGCGTACCCAGCGCTCTTTGCGTGAACCCCATGACTTATCGCGAACAAAAAAACGAAAACGGCAGTAACAAAATCGCTACTGCCGCTTTTTTAGTGCACAAAATCACTTTCATGATCAGGAATCTTCATAGAGATCTTCCTCATCCTTAAAAAGTTCGCCCCGGTCGATCTTCGCGCTGTAAACCTTCCGCATTGAATATTCCTTTGAAAACATTTCGTCAATACCCTCTTTCGAATTTGTGAAGTGCATGCCCTGTTTGATCCCGATCTTTTCGCGGCTTGTAACGGTATCGTGGTTGGTGCCGATATAGGTGAAAACCCAGTTCTCTGTTTTGAGGGTTTCCACCAATTCGCGGATATTTTCCGCAGTAAATTCCCTGGAATCATTTTCCAGGCCATCAGTGAAAATGGTGACCAGCACATTTTTGTTTGGTGTTTGTTGCAGGTCATTACGCAGCTTGCCAATACTCAGGCCCATGGCATCGTAAAGCGGGGTCATGGCACCCGGTTGGTACTTTTCGGTGTTCAGTTCTTCCATGCCCTTCAGCGCATTCCTCCAATTGAGGTGTTTTATTCCGAAGCTGTTGAAAGAAACCAGGGAAACGAAATGCTGCTGTGCCGGAAAACACTTTTCGATCCCTTTCATTTGTTGAAGCAATTCATTGAACCCGCTTATTACCAGATCCCGCGATCCGAACATTGATCCGCTTTCATCGAGAATGATGAGGTTGTGCACCTCGACGCTTGTGCCAGGCTCAGCGCCGGCTTCCTGTCCAGGCTCAGTGTTTGCGGTTGATGCAGGGTGATTTAATCGGGTACCATCGTGTTTGGGTGTGTTGTTTTCTTGATTTTGCTCTTGCATAGTGTTCACTTTTTTTTAATTGTGATCTTAAAAGAATGCCAACTGTTTTTTGAGAAAACAAAATTACTAAAAAAATCTTACATTTGTCAAATATTGTCAAGTCAATTTTTTACCATGACGAATCAATTTGGAAATAAGATCCGGGAATTGCGGTCGGACAAGCTGTTGTTACTAAGGCAAGTCGCTGCCGAACTGGAAATGGATACTGCCCTCCTCAGCAAGATCGAAAGGGGCGAAAGGCCTTTCAAGAAAGAACAAATTCCCACTATAGCAAAATTTTTAGGTGCCGATAAAGATGAACTGATGACGCTGTGGCTGGCGGATCAACTCTACACGGTCGTGCAAGGCGATGAAAAATATGCGATCCAGGCAATGGAGATTGCGGAGAGGCAGATGAGGTGGGTGCGCAAATCAAAACGCAGAAGTTAAAACTTGATACCGATTTTCGATTTTTTCCAATTGGTTAGGAGGCACAACGATTTGCCGGGTGGAAAAAAATCCCCTGGAAATCAACGCCTGAAATTGCTGATATTGCGCTACATATCTTCCATACTCAATTGAAATATTATATCCAACAGAGAGTTCAAAATTTATGATGAAATATGAGTAGGTATAATTTGTGTCCGCCGATTTAGAGTGGCGGCGTATGTAGCGGTATCTAGGTAGGCTAATCCATTTATTCATAAAAATTCCATGTTAAGGCTGGTAATATGATACCGAATTACCCTCGTCTTTCTTAAATTTGACCGATGCATTATATATGGATTCTCGTCCTGCTGTTCAGCGTTACAGGGTACAGCCAATCAGAAATTGCTCACAAGGAAAAGTTTTCCGAATTTCTAAATGGATCATCTGAAAAAAGCCTCTTGATACTTGGTGAAAACCATGGAACATCGGCAGGTGCGAAAGTTTATGCTCCGCTCGTAATGTATTTAAATCAGCAAGCTGGAGTGACGTCTTTACTTGTAGAATTTGGGCCTGCTGAAGCATATTTCTATAACCGATATTTAGAATCAGGGGATGAAAAGCATCTCAATTACACTGTTTATGCGGGTGCCATAAAAGAATGGAGAGACGCATGGAGAAAAATTTATAATTACAATAAAAGCCTTGAAGAGCCTCTTGTCGTTAAAGGTATTGATTTCGATAGAACAAGAACTTTTGCGTATGCATTTTTCAGCATTGTAATGCAATATGAATATCCACCAGCATTCTTAGATGGATTGTTAAAGGAAATAAGAAGCGCAGAATTCTTCAATACCTACACAGTTGGCTATCCAAGCAAAAAAGATATTGAGTGGATGACAAAAACAAAGAAACTTCTGATCAACAACAGGGACAGCCTATACTCGTTCATTTCAACAAAGGATAAATGGATATTAGATGAAATGCTCAACAATGAGGCATTAAGTTTTGCTGAAGGGAGAGAAGAAGCCATTACCAAAAATACCATGAGAATCATCGAAAATTCTGACAAGAGAGATTTTTTTCTCCTGATCGGTAGGAGCCATGCTTACTTGGATCCGTTGTTCGGGGAAGCAAATCCGCTTGCCAAAGCTCTATCGGATAGCTCAGCAATTAGGTTGCTGACAGGTATTCAATTGTATGAAAATTCGGAACTTACATCCACCCAAAATAAACCAATAATCCTCTTCGAAATTACGGATAAAACTCCATGGAGCAAATACCACAGAGCTATTATGAGAAAGGGTGATGACTCTGAATTTACAATTATTCGCTTAGTACAAAACCTAAAGCCTCTCGCAAAGCACGTAGATTATATCATGGTTTCAAAAAATCAAAAACCTTACAAACTTTTAAATGCCCAATAAAAATAGAATTAAATAGCGGATATTCTGGTGATTTGTTTGTAATCAAATCGTATTGAAAAAGATCAATTAACTGAAATGAGGACTATTGATTGCCGAAAAGATTTCCAAACATCCCTATTTTAGGGGAATATTAAACTGTTGCTTTGTTGTCGGCAAACATTCACTGTCGTTGCATGCCATAAACTCAACGTTACCCATAAGTGCAGTATTGACCTTTCCTCTCACTTGAACTTTTTGCGTAAATACGACTGAATTGGAAAACTGAATCACATCTACTCCAAATAACTCTTCGTAAATTGTTTCCTTTTTTCCGATTTCGGTAACAGCTCCTTGGATATTTAGCAAGGGATTTTTAGTGAAAATAAACTTTGTGGGTGTGGGACCACCCTTAGGCGTTGATTGAGAATATATATGCCAACCGGCATCCAGGAAGGCAGTGATCTTAACCTCATAGGTATCAGAAGAAAGTTTTATGATAGAATATTCCCAATTTACAGGTTTTTTCACCTGAGCATGAATCGATGAATAAAAGAATGAACCTAAGACAAGGAAAATTAATTGCTTCATATTGATTAAACGAATAAAAGGTTATGAGTTGTTCCAAAACTAAAATCCTTAACATGTCTTTTGTATTAACTTACAAACTTTTAGAAATGTTGGATTCAGTGTTGGGTGATGCATGCTCCAACTTTTTCAGGATCTGCCGATTCGTTCCTAAGATTTGTTCCTTTCTCTCTACTGTCGTGGTAGGTAATAATTCCAGGTTCCATTTCAAGGCATGGGATAATGCAACGACATCATTGCTATACCACGTTATCTGCTCGGCCATCATCTTTTTATAAAAATATCTGCTTTCACCTTTTAAGATATTTAAGTCCATAATACCTTCAATCTTCTCGGCCATTTGCCCCCAATTGGTAAACTTATACTGAGCAGGTACCAGGTATGCAAGCCAATCACTTGCTTGTGGATGATCACTTTGCTGGGCGTATTTCAAAACGGTGAAAAAGTCTGGGTCGCTGGCAGGAGCAACTTTTCCAAAAATATAGATCCTGGATGCTGCTCCATACAGAGTTCCAATTTTTGAATTAACTGCATTTTTTCCATACTTTGCTGAAAAGGTGTCGATATTGTCCATCACATATAAAGTTTGCCTACTTGTCGGAACTTCATCATACGTTTTGTAAAGACTCCAATAATCTTTTTCGAGGAGTTTCGATAATTCAAATGTTTCCGGGAAAATATTCTTTAGGACCTGATCCTTTTTTACACTCAATCCGGCAATATGCAGAGTATTGACATATGCAAGAATAAAATTAGGATCTCGTACTCCTGTCTCGTATTTCATGCTCATAGCACGCATGTTATTATCCATATCCATGCCCTGTTTGAAACGCTCGATCATTTCATCCGAAGTAGATTTCCCTTGAGTGCGATGCAGCAGGTTACCTTCTGTATCCAAAATCAGGAAGATAGGTTCTCCATCAACGGCGTACAACTTGCTTAGACGCTCTTTTTCTGGACCTTCCATATAATCCGAACTGACAAAATGCTTATTTACGAAATCAGCGACGCTATCAATGGTAAAAACCATTTTCTTCATGTACAGACATGGCTTGCACTGTGGAGAACCAAAATCAAGAAAAACCAATTTGTTTTCTTTTTTGGCTGCTGCCAATACTTTATCCAAAGGGACATTATCCCACAAATCTACTTTTCTATTTTGCGCGTTCAGATTAAATCCTACGAACACTACGGTCAAAAATAAAATAACTTTTTTCATCATGATTTCTAATTCTTTTTTAGTCTAATTCCGTCAATGCAGAAATAAGAACGAATGACATCATTTCCTGTTGAATCCTTATAATTACTACTGGTATGGAAAACAACCTTTGTCACTTCACCCAATGATGTAAAGTCTGTTGGAGTCCAATCTCCAATCAAAAATGATGCATTAGGATTTGCGGGATCCACTTGACGTGACATTAAATATACGTCCAATTTACCGGTTTCGATATTACCATTGTAACCTGTTGCTGTAACTCTGTAATAATCACCTTTTGTTGTTAACCTTCGATTTAGGTTTGGTACATAAGTGTTCCATATCGCTCTTGGCGCAGAAGGTATGTTTGGATTAACCATTGAAACCCCGGTATTCGCCCCGTAAGTCATCCCAAAAAAATGGTAGGTTGTATTTGTAAACAATATCCATTCAATTACGGAAGGGGAGTTAAGTGTAAAGAATGTCTCATTATTTCCATTAGCGCTTGCAACAGCGAATACCTGAGTCAAATTTCTATTAGACCCTGTATATGCACTAAAAATATTTGTATCTATTGCGGCTTTGGTACCTGTCCATACAAACGAGCGGTTGTTTTGATTGGAATATGCGAAACCACTGAAACTATCAGCATTATGCTTCACTGTATTGAATTTAATAGGCCCTGAAGTAAAACCTCCATCCGGAATTACGTGCGTGTAAGGATCTAATTTTAACTCATTGAAAGTAATGTCATCTTGGACTGGAACGAGTACATTCACTTTTTTTTCGCAGGAAACTAGAAACCCAACCAAAAAGGCAAGAGGTATAATAAATAGGGCTTTCATAATTCTTTGATTTTTAATTGTCATATCCGGGATTGGGTTTCAATTTAGAATTTGTAATGGTTTCTGTTGACGGAATTGGCCAACAATAATGATTTTCAAGAATTGCATCGGCATCCGGCTTCATCAGGCCAAAAATCGGAATTTGATTTCTTTCAAAACGCACTGCTGTAAACCATTCGCTTCCGTTTTCCATGTAAAGCTCAATGCAATATTCTCTATAGATTAATTTCATGAGTTCAATTCTTGAATCAGGAGCATCTAACGAATCAAGCACAGGATTTGTTCTTTTTGAACGCAATATATTGATAGGCTCAATTGAAGCCTCAATAGTTTGACCGGTTAAGGCGCGCAGTTCTGCCTGCATTAAGTACAATTCTGGATATCTAAAGTAGTAGGTAGTAAATTTGTCATTCATCAGGGCAGGTGCTGCTCTTCCCTGCCTTGCCAATTTTGTTGGGCAGAAATAAAGTATTCCCGTTGCACTAATTGCACGCGCCCAACCCATCGTCTCACCATACCTTGGATCGTTCACTAACCAATCATTGAATACAGGATAAAATGATGCAAGTGAAGAGGGGTTAACTTGACTTTGCGCAGTCCACGGATCCCCTCGTTGTATGATGGATTGTGAGTATGTGCCTTCTCCATAAGCTCTCCCGGAATTTTCCTCCATATACCTTGCCCACAGCACTTCTTTAGAATCCCATGCATCTTGATACATTTTTTTCATATCGGGGTCCATTTGGAAGGCGGATGATTCGGCTAAAACAGCATCAACAATGGCAAGCGCATCTTTATAATCATTACCCCAGCCCCTATTCATCAGGAGCTTTGCTTTTAAGATCATGGCCAATTCTTTAGAAAGGTATTTTGCAGAAGAATAACCATTCAAATATTTAATTCCTTCTTCGACGTCAGAAAGTATTTTTTCATAACTTTCTTTTACTGTTGACCTTTCTTTAATCATGTTGTCAAAGTTTACCACTTCATCACGCCAAAGGATCCCAAATTCATCATCTTTCCAATAATGAGAAAAGAACCATAGTAAATGAGCATTTGCCCATGCCCTGAATGTTTTGGCTTCAGCTAACATTTGTTTCTTAATATCAGGTGAGGGAAATTTGCTATCAGCTAATCCCTCAATGCCAACAATTGCAGCATTGGCTGAGTTTACGCATGCGTACAATCCCTGCCAATAGGGAGTAAAAGTCCCATTATTAGACTCATAAGTGGATTGGTAAAAGACTAGCCCACCAACTTTGGAAACGCCCGCTTGAGTCGATAGATTTACAAATGGACTTCCTCCAAAAAAATTGTTTGGAGAAGACGCATACCCAAGTGCTAAAGTTGCATACATGCCATTGAGCACAGATACTGCACCGTCGTAAGAGGTGATAGCATTTTCATTTACTAGTTGATGAGGGGGAATTTGATTCAACTCCCTTTGACATGCAGGCATGATCGCAACTGCTAAAATAGATATGAGTGATAATATTTTTTTAATTTTCATACTAATATTATTTAAAAGTTACGGTCAATCCAAAAGTGTAAGTCTTCGCCGAAGGGTAAACGCCATAATCCACTCCTGAGCCAACACCGATCAGCTCACGTGAATCCCGTGCGCCAACAGTATAGTTTAACGCCATATTTGTACTTCCAAAATTACCCTGTGGGTCAAAGCCTGGATATTTTGTGATGGTGAAAAGATTAGATGCTTGGAAGCTTAATGCTGCCCTAGAAACATATTTTGGTGAAAGCCAATTTGAAGGTATGCGATAACTTAAATTTAATGCGTTGAGCCTTAAGTAAGAAGCATCATGAATAAAGAAATCGCTTAACCCATTATATGTCGAGGTCAATCCCATTCTAGGTAATGGGGAATATGGGTCCTGAGTGAAGCTCCAGCTATTCAGCAAGTAGTTGTAAGCATTTAAAATTTGAGCTCCGGAAGTAACTGCTGAATAAGGATAGTTCCATAATCTTTGAGCTCCATAAGAGTAGGTGAATACACTTGAAATATTGAAATCGTTATATGTAAAGCCCATGTTGATACCCCCGTAAAATTTCGGATTGAAATTTCCTAACACAACGCGATCCAGGGTTGTAATTCGACCATCACCATTTTGATCAATGATATATGGATCTCCTGGACCTTCATTTGCCGCTCTGTACATGGTATTTTTGCCTTTCAAAATATAAACTTCCTCAGCAGTTGCGAAATGTCTGCCGGCAGATTGGTAACCAAACCAATCACCCAATTTACCGCCTTCCTGAAGCTTCACCCATTCATAATAATAGGGCATGACCAATTCCTTCTGAATCCCATCCAGTTTGTTGACTCTACCTTCATTCGTGGCTATATTGAAGCCCACTTTAAAGAGCATGCGATTTTTTCTGATGATATCACCTTCCATATGGTATTCCCACCCCTTATTTTTTATCGACCCAACGTTTTGATTGATGGTTTGAAAAGAGGAACTGGTGGGAACTGATCCCAAATAAATAAGATTATCAACATTTTTAGAGTAATAGCCTAATCCTCCGCGCAGCCTTTCATTTAAAAAAGCGAAATCTATACCTAAATCAGTGGAAAACGATGTTTCCCACTTCAGCGATGGATTACCCAGACTTCTTGGCCTAATTCCTGGTTCGCCATTATAATTTGCTGCACCATAAGTAGTCATCCAATCATAGTTTCCAAGATTCTGCGAGCCGGATTTTCCTGCTGATGCACGCAATTTTAAATAAGGTATAGTCTTTTTCAGTGGCTCCATGAATTTCTCTTCAGAAATAACCCAAGCTACTGCGCCTGATGGAAAATACCCCCAACGGTTATTGGGTCCAAACTTGGATGAACCGTCAGCCCTGAAGGTAAAAGTGGCCAGATATCTATCTCGAAACTTATAATTGGTTCGGGCAAAAAATGACACCAGGCTGTTGGTATATTCTGAGCTATTTCCATAAGAAGTTGCACCACTTCCAATGTCAATGAGTACTTCTTCGTCAGGAAAGGCTTCGCCTACTGCCTCAATAGATTTTCTATTAAAGAGTTCGTAGGATTGCCCCATTACCGCAGATATTTGATGCTCTCCCAGGGGCTTAACATAATTTAATGTGTTTTCTAAAACTGTGGTAGAGTTCTCATAGTTCGAAAGCCTTCTCCAATTATAAGCAGAGTTATAACCTTGGGTGCCTTTCACATTAAGAAAGTCATTGGATGAATTGCTGTAGCTTACGCTCCCTGAAGTTTTGAAAGTCAAATCTTTTAAGAGATCCACTTCCAAGAATAAAGTAGCGTTTATACTTTTCCCTTTACCAAGGTTCCTGTTTCGAAGGGTAACTAATGGGTTTTCGATAGTCGTATTCGTTGGTACGATATTGACGCTTCCGTCTTTATTATATGCTGGTACATCAGGCCTGAATCTCGGAAGGCTCCTCATGATATCGTCTTTGTTGTTGGCATCCCGTGAAGATGCGGAAAACAATACTCCTACATTCAATATTTTACCGATCTCTGTTTCAAAATTCATCCGGCCGCTATATAGCGTACTGTAGCCACCTTTAACAACACCATCCATATCATTTCTTCCGAATGAAAAGAAATAGTTAGTGATTTCATTCCCTCCTCGTATAGATAAATTGGCTTGATTTGTCTTCGCTTGTTGAGTGAGTTCATTCCACCAATCTGTATCGCCTTCATAAAAAGCCCCTGGCAATAGCTCAAGCATTTCCGGTGTCCATTGGCTGGTATTTAATTTATTGAACTTACTTTCATCAAAAAATAGTCTTTCTGTGGCATTGAACCTACCCAAAACACCAATATAATGTCGACCAAGGGTTTCAGCATAATTCCGATATTCAGTGGCATTGAAAGTTTCAAGTTTGTTTGAACTCAAAGTTTGTATGCCGTACTTAAAGTTCGCTTCAACCGTAGGAGCCATCCTTTTTGTTCCTCTTCTTGTAGTAACAATCACTACACCGTTTGCCCCGCGTGATCCATAGATTGCAGTTGCTGAAGCATCCTTCAAAATGTCGATGCTTTCTATATCTGAGATGTTTAAATTGAATAACGCATTGTCTATATCCCCACTTGTGTTAATTGAATAATCTGGTACACCATCGATTACCCAAAGTGGTTGGGTCCCTGAACTGGAAAGAGATGATACTCCTCTTACAGTAACACTAATTGGAGAAGTAGGGGAAGCAGATTGGATTAAAACATTGACACCCGCCGCTTTTCCTTGCAACAAACTTTGAATGGTAGAACCCATTGGTGCATCCTCAATATCTTGTCTGTTTAGCGATGCAACAGAACCTGTAAGGTCTTTTGCTCTAACTTTTCCATATCCAATAACCACTGCTTCATCTAAGGAAGAGGTAGCCTCTTCCATCACAATGTTTATTGATGTTCTACCGCCTATTGATACTTCTTGCTGCCTTTTTCCAATGAATGAAAAGACGAGGGTTTTGTCATTTTCGTCTACTTCAATCGCATAGGATCCTCTTTCATTTGTGGTCGTGCCTTTCGTAGTACCTTTTACACTCACAGTAACCCCTGCTAATGGATCTCCATTGGCATCAGTGACTTGGCCAACAATAGTTGATGGAGGTTTAATCACTCCATTAAGTTCATTAGATTTTCCCTTCAGTACTACTTTATACTTATCGATCAATTCCCAATCCAAATTTGTATTCCTTAGAATTGATGACATGAAAGTATTTAAATCAACTTTAGTTAGATGAACACTTACCTTTTTATTTTGTATCAAATCGTTACTATAATAAAACTTGTAATTTGATTGACGCTCAACGCGCTTAAATAAATCCACATAGCTTATACTTTCCTCATTGAAAGTGAAAACGGCTTGTGCATAATTTGCCGCAGAAAATTTAAAGCATAGAAGAAAAACGACTAAAATCAATCTCATAATAAGTAGTTTAAATGTTGACAGAAATAGTGGGAGGAGGTACGTTTAAAGACTTTCAATTTGCATATTATTCATCAATTAGTAAGGTTTGGTCTTCCATTCTATAGTTGAATTCTTTTGAAAGTTTGAGAATTTTCATGATTTCTTCTAGTGAACCATCGTTAAAAACTCCTGTGTAGCGATAGTTACGAGGTTGATCGCTTAGAAATACTACTTTGATATCAAATTTGTTCTCTAACTGGCTAACAATTTCTTCTAAAGAGATATTGCTGAACACCATTTTATCCTCAACCCAGGATGTTTCGACAATTACATTTGCTGTTTTAGTGATGGTTGTTAGTTCAATATTCACTTCCGTTTCTTGTTTCGGTATGGCATAACTTCTTTTATTCTCAGGCAATGAATCTCCACGAATAATTAGCTTTTGTGAAGGCTTTAGCCTTATCTTCTTTTCAGGAAATGCGTTTAGGGTGACTTCAATTTGACCTTTAAGCAGAGAGGTTTCAAATCGATTTTCATTCGGATAGTTCTTAACGGCGAATATGGTTCCCAATACTTTTACACTGGCTTTTGCCGTATGAATAATGAATGGTTTTGCCTTATTTGAGGTAACATCAAAATAACCTTCTCCTGTAAGGTAAACCTCACGGTTTCGTTGATTAAAGTCAGAACCATACGTCAATTTGGAGTTGCCATTCAAAATCACAGTTGATCCATCCGGTAAAATCAACTTACTCTTCGATCCCACCTTTGTGGATAACTCATTTTGCTGAGGAAGAGTGGAGGGTATAGAAAACCAATTGGAGGTAAACATCCATGCAGTTGCCAGAAATAGCAAGATCACAGCTGCCCACAAATAATAAACTTTATTCATTTTATTCTTCATCGGCTGCACTTCCTGTGGGTGTGTTTCCTTTTCTATTTGGTCGTTTTCAGAAAGCAATCGTTTGGAACAATTCATTAGGTAGGCTCTCCTAATTTCCGATTCCGGCATTTCCCCAATAGGCTTAATCATCTGATCATGCAACAAGCGATACGAAGGGTGGGAATCGATCAATTTTTGCAGCATGGATAATTCAGTTACTGATGCATCGCCGCTTAGACGCGCCGACAACAGATCATAAAACTGTTCTTCAATTCGCTTATTAATTTCCATATATATAATTGAGGATCGGTGACCGATCCGCCGCAAGGATGTTAATTTCCTTCGGCGAGGTACATTGTTAAATCCTTTTTTATGGTTCGTAATGCCATCCGCATGTGCGACTCAATTGTATTTTTTGAAATCTCCAATGCGTTACCAACTTCTTCATGGGTAAGGCCTGATTCCCGTACCAAAAGAAAGACCATGCGACATTTAGGTGGTAATTTTTCAATGGAATTAATAACTACTTCGTCCATTTCATCGTAAAAAATTTTTGACATCGACTGCCTATCAATAAGCTCTTTCTCAGTCTCCAGCAAATTATCAATTGATTCAACGTCTATCCTGATTTTTCTATAGTAATCGATTATTTTGTTCTTGGCGGCTTTAAACAAATAGACTGTAAGGTTATCTATAACTGATAGTTTCATCCCCATTGTCCATGTTTTGAGGAGAATGTCTGCAGTTAGTTCTTCAGCATCTTGTTCGCTAGAGATGCTTCTCAAAACAAAATTTCGCAGCATGGGGTAGTAATGAAAAAACAAAGTCTCATAGGATCTTTCATCTCTTGCGTACGCCACCTTGTACTGTAAATGTGATATTTTGGTTCGAGCTAGATACATTATTACCAATAAATCCAGAACCTCACTTAAATGGTAGTCTCATGAACCTTGGATCAAACCTTCTTATTTTAACTTGATCAAATCGTACAAGGGAGCTACTTCAGCGATGCTGGCTTGTTTATGAAGACGAAATTTATTTAATCTACCATTAGTTTTGTTTGAAAATATTAGAAAATTTTCTGCGCAACTTAATCAAATCTAATTCTGGAGGAAAAGCAGGATTTCTATAAATTACCTCCTAATTGGATTATGGCCTCATTGCTCAAAACATTTGATATAATGTTACATCGTAATAACATGATAGATAATACCTTATATGGTTATTTCTAACATAATATTTAAAAAAATCCTGGTTTTCCAACTAACTATCCCAAAACAAAAAAACCTCCCCAACCATTCCTTTTCCCCACCCCTTCACCCGAACTTTGCACCAAATGTCCAGGAAAATTCGAATTATAGCTTTATTCATTGGTGTATTGGCAGCCATTGCCACTGTAGGTGGGTTGGTGGATTTGGGAGGCGGTGCGGGCCAGCAATTTCGAAATATCCAGGGCGAGGAGGTGCGGATTTATGGACACGGGTTATACAAAAATGATTCGGCATTTTTTGCACCGGTATTCATGGGCACTGATCTGAGTATTGCTTGCCTGGGCATTCCGCTGCTGCTGTTTACTGTGTTTTATGAACAACGTAAGCAAAACCTGCTGGGAGGCTTGCTGTTGATGTCTATGCTTGGCTTGTTTCTTTATTATGGTGCGAGCATTGCTTTCGGGATTGCTTACAACAAGTTGTTCCTGGTTTATGTGGCCTTGCTTTCCCTTTAGCTTTTCGGGTTTATCCTGGCTTTCGGGCATCTTCAAAAACGGTTTGCCGCAAAATTTGAACCGGTCAGGCTTACTATGGGGTTAAAAGTCTTTCTCATTTTGGGCGGGCTTTCATTATTCATCGCATGGCTGCCGGATATTCTGCAATCCTGGACAAGCGGCAAATTGCCTTTCCTGTAAGTCTACCATACGCCTGTCACCTATATCCTGGATATGGGGGTGATTTCTCCGGTTATTTTTATTTGCCTTTACCAGTTGAAGAAAAAAAGCTTCCTGGGTTTACAAATGCTTGCCCTGATCCTGGTACTTGTCATTTTTATTTCCGTGATGGTTCCGGTACAGACGGATCTTTCAATCGTTCCACGGCATTGAAATGCCCATGGGCCAGTTGCTCACTAAAGTGGGGATTTTTGTTGTGCTGGGATTGTTTGGAGCGTTGCTTTTCCTGCAGCATTTTATCAGGAAATAGCGCGGGTTTGTTTCGCGCAAAGACGGCAAGGGATTTCACGCCAAGAGCGCAAGGCACGCAACTTGCCTCGACCTCAACCTCTACCTCCTATTCCGGAGATTTCAATTTGCCCAATTTCTACCTGCCTGGAATAGGCGGCATATTCCCCTTCCCGCTCTCTTTCAACCCATCCGATGGTTCTGATTACCTCCATCACCTCTTCAGGAAACGATTTAGAACAGAAAGTTTATTAGGCGCTCAAGAGCTCCCCATAAACATCCTGACTTGCTTTTAGAGAAGTTTGTTACGATATAGCAATGCAGCTCCGATTAAAGGGGCATCACTCCCCAGCAAGGATTTGACTAGCCGCACTTCTTTGGAAATGGGTTCATACACTTCTTTTTCCAACAAATCCATGAGGGGATTAAGTAAGAGGTGGTCCGGGGCATTGCTAATGCCTCCACTTAGACAAATCAATTGAGGACTCATTATATTGATCAGGTTCAGGAGGCCTGTACCTAAGTATTCCACCACTTTGTTAGCAACCAGAATCGCTCTTTCATTTCCTTCCGCAGCCTGTTCATAAACATCAGAAACCGAAAATGCCTTGTCCATGCCTTTCAATCCTCCTGAAAAAACTTTTTCTTTTATTGCCAACTTAATGATTGCGGGCCCTCCTATATAGGTTTCAAGACAACCCATTCGCCCACAGGTACACTGTCGTGTGCTTTTTCTGATGCGGTGATGTCCAAATTCTCCCGCTGTATTCAAGCCTCCGTGATAGATGCTGCCACCTATAATCATACCACATCCAATTCCTGTCCCCAGGGTTATGGATACCATATCGGAATAGCCAACGCCAGAACCAACCTGAAATTCACCCCAGGCAGAAGCCCGGCTGTCCTGGATTATAGAGATTCCTTTATCGAAATGGTTCTTTAGAAAATCCACTGCAGCCACATTTCTCCATTGAATATTGGGAGCATACACTACAATACCTGTTTCTTGCTCAACGGTGCCAGGAAAACCAATACCGATGCTATTGATATCGCTCCATTCTATCCCAGCATCAGTGGTTAATTGATTAATTTCCTCAATTATGGCATTAAGCATTGCTGCACTCTCCATGAACGACTTTGTATCAATGCTTTTCTTAAACAGGATTTTGCCATTTGGATCGACTACGCCAAATTTAATGTTGGTTCCACCAACATCAACGCCGATGTTTAGTAACTCTTTTCCAGCTTGACGGTCATTTTGCGCTTTCATACTCGCTAATTTTATCAATCCTTTTTTTATGACGTCCTCCTTCGAAACTGCTTTTTAACCAAATTTCAATAATCATTTTTGCCAATTCTATACCCACTACCCGCGCACCTAAAGCCAAAACATTGGTATTGTTATGCTCCCTGGACAATTTAGCAGAATAAGGCTCACTGCAAACAACTGCCCGGATACCTTTTACCTTGTTGGCGCTGATGCAGATGCCAACTCCGGTACCACAAAAAATAATCCCCCTGTCACATTCTCCCCGGCTTACCGATTCGCCAACAGCGAAACCAAAATCACAATAATCAGTTCTTTCGTGGGTGTGTGTACCAAAATCTTTAACGACATACCCAAGCATTTCAATGTAATTTTTAAGCTCCTCTTTGAATTGAAAAGCTGCATGATCGCAACCCACGGCAATTATTTCCATATTTATAGATTTAAACTTTGAAGATTCTCTTTTATTAATTCCTTCATTTGATGTACTGATTGCTTTATTTCATAACCTTTTCTAAAAATGCTAGATGTTCCACCTACCAGCATAGTAGCTCCAGCCTTCAGCATAGCGGGAATGTTTTCAAAACTGACGTTCCCGTCAACTTGTATTTCAATGTGATGCAAACCTCTTTTCTCAAGGATTTCTCTTGCATCCGCTATCTTTCTCAGGCAAGCGGGTATTAGTTTCTGCCCAGCGAATCCCGGGTTGACAGTCATGATGTTGATCATTTCAATGTCATCTAAAATATAATCCAGTGATGATAGTGGAGTAGCTGGATTAAGAGCGATAGCGGGCTTGCTACCCAGGTCTCTTATCTGCTTCAATGCCCTTTGAACGTGCGAAGTTGCCTCCCAATGAATGCTGATATAGCGGGGATTCATGGAAGCGATGGTTTCCAAATACCGTTCGGGATTGATGACCATGACATGACATTCGATTGGTATGGTAGATAGTTGAGTCACCATTTTTGTAATGGAAAAGTCAAGGCAAAAGTTTGGTACAAACAATCCATCCATGATATCTATGTGCAGGAAGTCAACTTCACTGGCCTCCAATTCCCGGATGTCCTTTTCTAAATACCCGAAATTGGCACAAGCCAATGATGCTTCAATTTTTATCTTGTTCATATGCTTGTCTTTTAAGCTTTTGGAACTTTCAACGACCATTGTTCCTGATGGGGATGTTTTCCGGTGAATTCTTTAAAACCGATTTCTATTTGGTTTAGATCGACAACACAGTTCAATCTTATAATCAACATGTTGCGCCCACGCTTGAATGGAAATAGCATGATGCTGTTTCCCGGCCATGCGCGTTCAACATCCCGTTGAACGTGCACAGTTTTACCGTTAATCTTCAACGAAAAAGGATTGGAGGACCCTATGCTCAACCACATTTTTTTGTTCTCTTCGAGTTCAAGATGGCTAACCAGATAGATGGTTCTTTCTCCCTTCCCATAGCAAAAATTATTGAGGTCAATGCTAAATGCTGAAGGGTATATTCTCTGAACATGAAAAGGAAACTTGTTCCAATTCTCCGCGGCAATAATTTCATTGACAGTTTTTGATGACAGATGTTCTGTCGCGGTATCTGTTTTATCATGGTTCATGTATTGAACCGAAGGCAAAGACGACAACCCATGCTCAGGATATTGCTTGTGGTAGTCGGTTAACCTGCTCTTGTCATCTTCAATAAACGGCCCAACCATCAACCAACTGCCATAGCGTAAAATACCCCTTTTGACGGCCCCTGCTTTTTGATTATTAATAAAAATGTCAACTGTGTAATATAGTGTTTCTTCCGCATCGCGAGGAAGCATTGTTGCCCATGCAGTTGTAACCGTAGAGCCACCATCAACCTCAAAAGATGTCTCCATTTCTGAAGTTATAAAATCACTTGTCCTTAAATTGAGCCTTACCTTCTGCTTTCCCTTAGAAAGGTTTTCATATCGTAAGATCAATTTGTCATCTTTAAGTTGTGTAATTAAGTGACACGGTTCCTTTCTTATAGTGGTTTGATCGGGCCATTTACCTTTGCGGGTAATCTTTCCGGCCGTTTCAATAAAGTTTATTCCTGCCTGACAGGTTTGCGCCGCCAAGTCTGTGATTGTTTGAGGAGCATCTATACCGACAATCTCTTTACTTACCAATACCTCATTCCCAACGAGATTCTTCCATTGTAGCGGAATGTTATTATACCCGGAAATAATGCCAACCATTGCACCTGCAGTTGCAGCTATACAGTCACTGTCGTGGCCTAAATGCAAGGCGTCCATTACGCAATGAAAATCGGTACCTTTATCCAACAAGGCGAGAAGGGTGAATCCTACATTCATGGGCGCCGAAGTAAAATTAGCATCACCGTAGAAGCTTTTTATTTTGCCAGCTGCAATTTGATAACCACATTCCGCTTGCCATTTCATCACATCCTCCACCAATCGGTGCATTAAGGATTGATTATCTATTACCCTTTGCCCGGTTTTGAAGATTTGAGCAATATCCGTTTCGAAAAATGCAATTGCCGTGCAGGCCGACAGGAATTTTTCGGCATCCACCGAAAAGCCATGGTGATCCAGACTGGCATCAATACCGGCATAGAAAGCTGCTTTTTCAGGATCGCCGGGGTTCAAAAAGCCCCAAAGCTCACTCCGTATCGGGCAACCCATAGATTCGGAAAAATACCCATTGTTATGCAAGCCACTCTCCGGCGGAAAAAGGCCTTGTTTCAAATTCCTGGTGGCAATACCATACTCATTCCAGGGAAATTCAACATGCTTCAACCAATGATCCCCAAAATCATTTTCCCTGACCGTCGTGCCCTTTTTACTAACCATATCAAGCCAAAGTAACTGCAAGTCTAAATCATCATTGGGATAGTTGACTTCAAACAATCTTTTCGACAATTTGATTTTATTAAAAGCTTTTATGCCCTCAATAGGTGCACCCAATATGCCACCTGCACATTTTCCAAGCCACCCGCCTAATACCTTGTCGTAATAAGTATCGTAATCCAGATTCATAAATTCGTTTTTTAAAATCCCTTCTGCCTGTTTTTATTGATCCAGAATGGAGCGGTTGCGAACCACAATATTGTTCCTATTAGCATTAAAATCGTATAATGTTTGAAGCTGAGCAGGTCATTGAAAACCATGATGGCCGGTGCAATATTAAGGACGAGGCCCAGGAAGGATATTGTTTTAAGTAATGAGGTCATACTGATTTCATTGAAGATTTAAGATTCCCACCTCTTCCTTGCATCAATCTGCTCAGAAGAACATATGCGATCGCGGCAATGATCCAGCCGGGAACTGCCATGAAGAAAAAGAAATCCAGTGCGAGCCAAATAAAAAGCAGGTAACTAAGCACGATGGATAAAACCCAACTTAAACCTGCCGCCCAGTTCGTTTTGCCATTATTGTTGTAAGAGAAATTTTGTTGAAGCCCAAGTTTGGGAAATGCGTACACATCCATAAAAGCCACAGCACCTGCAGGGGCTGCAATTAATGCGAATACGGCCAAAAAGGAGTCAATTCTTGAAACTACCCCTGGAAAAAATCCCAGGATCGTTGCGCCTATGCCCAGCAACAAAGTAATTTTCCAACGCTTAACTTTTGGAAAAATCCCTTGCACGGCGAGGCCCGCACGATATAGTGAAGGATTTGCAGTTGTCCAACCGGCAATGATCACACAAATGCCCCCTGCTATTCCCGCCCCAATCATGGCCACCTGTGCCGGCGTGGGGTCGTTAATTCCAATTTGGATAGCGGCTGCACACAGAATACCGGAAGCGATCCAGGCCATGAAATGCCCAATAAACATCCCGCCGAATGATGCCAGTCCATACCATGATTTTTTTGCAAATCGGTAAATAAATGTATCCTGCAATCCGATATGCAAAGCCGTATTTGCTAACCAGGAAAAAAATATGATATGCCAGATTTCATATTTTTTCATCCCCGGAGCCGGAACCCCTGTCCATATTGTACTGTTTGCCACGTCCCAGAAATCAGAAATTGAATTAACGCCTAGTTGGGGAAGAACAGCAATGCCCGAGGCCAAAAAAATCCACGGTAACCAGGGGGTAGTAACACGTGCAAAGTTTGTTACCCATTCAATCCCCGAAATAGAAATTAAAGTTATCAGGGCCATTAATACCATAATCAGAATGATCCAGGAATAATGTGATGGCATCATTTGAGAAAACGGCTGATTTGGTAATCCAGTCATTAAGACAATTCCTCCGGCAGCAACTATGGCCATAAAGGAAGCGAAGAGCGTAGACTGCAAGCCTGAAATTGCATTGAATAAAGACACCAGTTTCCTGCCTGCTATTTTTTCTAATAAATAGAAAAGGGTTAGCCGCGTCTTTACCGCAAGAGGTGCACAAAAGAAAGTCCAACTCAGCACTGCCAAAATATTTCCAATCAGTAAACCCAGAATTACGGCTGTAGCACTTACGCCATGCAGTACGAACAATGGTCCAATGACGAATTCCGTACCTGCGATATGCTCCCCAGCCACCAAAGCCAGAAAATCTTTAAACCCCTTGGTACGGGAAAGAGGAACGGGTTCTCTTTCATAATCATTGAGATTGTCCAATTGACTGGCAATTGACCCTTCATTCTGTAAAACCGCTCCCTTAACTTCCTTATTCATGTATTATATTAAAACGACAGGAACATTTTGCATACAGAATACGAAGATAACCGGAGCTACTACTTGCAATGAAGCTGTAATTAGAGTCATTTCATAGCAAAGCAAGTCTTACAATCTATTTTTGCAATTTGTTTCTTGGTCAGTTTGGATTTTCAATTAACAAAATGGACATCTTTCAATTCAAATTTACTTTGATCTTCCCGGGTTAGCCGATAAAAGGGACTATACATTTTTGCATGAATTGATTTCTTTTTTGTATCAAATTCGAGCAAGCGAATATAACCGCCACCATCATCCTCGCACTGGTAATTCGAAAGGATTTGATAGATCTGATTTCCGTTGATACCTTGATCAATACGTTTGCCGGAATAGCAAACATGTCCACTCAGAACTAAAAGCGCATTTCTGTGCGGCTGTATGAATCGTTGATAAACATCTGCAACTGTCAAATCTCCATAGCCTGCATTGGAAGAAGCTATATCACCTGCTGAAGTGAGGTGATAATGGGTTAAAACTATGAAGTTGTGCCTCGGATACTTGTCCATCATCCGACTCATCCATTGTGCAGCGCCTTCCCTTGCACAAAACTCCAGCGTCACCACAGCAAATTGTTTCCGACCGGCCCTGAAAAATTGGACCATATTATCGCTCTTCATGGGCTCATAAAGCTCCACGGCATTCTTAAATCGTGAAACCGGGAAAAACTGATTGAATTTAAATGTCTTTCTTAAGTTCATATTCACATTACCAGGTGCTGCACTGCCGTTGTCATGGTTTACTGCTTCTGTGTCGTGGTTGCCCAACGCAATCGCATACGGTATACCGGCATCATCCAGGTACTGATATCCTCTTGATGCCCTTTCAAATTGAGGGATTGTATCGAAGTTAACAAGGTCCCCAACATGCAGGGTAATGGGTATCCTAAGCGAATCTTTAGCTTCTGCAATCCAGCGCATTTGCGAATAGAACAATTCGTGCCTGCCAACCATTGCGTTTTGGGAGTCAGGAATTACGGGAATTACGAACTTAGCATTAACACAACTTTGAAAAAGCAAGAATGCAGCAACAACCATGTAGTAATGTTTAGGTTTCATGGTGCATCCTTTTTATTTGAGGTTGAATTTATTCTTTTTAAAATAAGATTTCAGTAAAGTAATACGTGAAGCCTCTTGCGTACGGGGCAAAATTTCGAGTGTGCCGTCTGCCATCTCAGCATCCCAATAGTACGATTCTCTAAAAGCATGGTACGTCCAATGCCAACCATATCGTTCGCATGCATCAATCAGGTCTTTGAGGTAATCATTCCCGTCTGTCGCAATTCGTGAAACACTAAACTCCCCGATATAAACCGGTAGATTCGGATGTTTAAGTTGGAACGACCGAATTCGCTGTATATCTTCCTGCACCATTTGTTTTGCATTGAGCCCGGGTTCATTATAGCCCATTTTTTTATAGCCTGGACTAACCATCTGATGGGTGTATTCATGAGGTTCATAAAAATGTGTGCTGAAAATGATATTAGAATTATCAGGCAATTCAAGGAGATCTAAAGTTTCATTTCGGGATTGATATTTGCCGTTTTTTACCAAAACAAACGCCTCTATAATAATAGGGGTGTTATCGTCATTGTCCCTGATCGTTTTTACCAGGCGCCTCACCAGATTGTTCCAAATGGCCGGATCTTTAACCGCAGGTTCGTTCAATAGGTCATAGCCCCATATCACATCTGTGTTATGTTTATATCTATCCGAAATGGCTTTCCACATTTTGACAAATTCATCCTGAAGTTTGGTATTTGTCCAGAAATCATCGGCCGGATTTGTAGTGTAATCGTTACTAAATCCTGGGAAAGTATGCGGATTGATAACCAGTTTGATACCATATTTTTTACAGTGCATAATCATGTAGTCCAGCTTTTTCCAGGCTGTTTCATTGTAAATGTGAGGCTCGGTCTTGGAGATAAGCTTGTCATCTGCGAACATGACCCGCACAAGATTGGCACCATAATTTTTTAAGTCGATTATATCACTTTCATTCAAATCCGCAGTTATTTCAAAACCTCTAAGCATCTCATCGCGCTCAATAAAAGAACCTTTGGCGCTATTTAAAACTGGACTACATGAAAAAATAAAAGGAAATACTATGGCAATGACGCCCAACATCAACACAACTTTTTTGGACATTATTCGCTTCATGTGGATCTGGTTTATTGAGATTGATTTTTGAGTGATTTACGCTGCCATTCAGATATGCCCAAATGCTTTGCATGCCATTGTTTATAGATGGCATCTTTACGAATTGAAGAAGATAATAAATTGCCTCCTGTACTTTGATGCCTCTAGTCTCCGGTAATCAAATCATTTATTTTTTTGGAAATATGTTTTTAATAAACTGATTCTTGAAGCCGAGGAGGATCTGGGTCGCGATTCGTTGGTTCCCAATGGCATTTCAACATCCCATGGATAGGCTTCCCTGAAGGAATGTATTGTCCAGTGCCACTTGTGTTTCTCGAAAAAATCAATTGCATCTTTAATATATTGATCCCCATCGGTCGCGATTCTTGCCACACTGAACTCCCCTAATAAAATTCGTACATTCGGATGTGCCTTCTGAAATTCAACAATTGGTTGTAAATTCCTTTCCAACGCAGCTTTGCCACCTACTGAAGCGTAAGTAACAGTCGGATCGTTTGCGTAAACAGATTGATGCGTATAACTTAATGGATCATAAAAGTGAGGACTTACGATTAAAGAGTCATCAACCGGCAATTTGAGTGCTTTTAAATTGGGAATGCGATCCAGCCAAACGCCGGGAGCCTGCATTCCAAAGGCCTCAATAATTAGTGGGTGATTGTCTCCGTTATCCCGGATGAGTTTGGTGGTTTTAGCAACCAGGTTGTTCCATATCTCCTGGTCATTGGGTACAAATGGTTCATTTAGCAAATCATAACCGAAAATCACACTACCTCTGTTTTTATATCGATCAGATAACTTTTTCCATAGGTTTAAAAATATTTCCTGGTATTGCGCTGAAGTCCAGAAAGGATCTGAAGGATACGCTGTATAATCGCTGGTGGTCAAACCAGGCACAGTGTGAGGATTGATGATAACCCTCAATCCATACTTTTCGCATAAGTCAATTACACGATCCAGATTGTCAAATTCTGATTCATTGTAATTATAAGGTGCCGTTTTGGAAATCAACTTATAATAACCATAGACCACCCGAACTATGTTGGCACCATACGCTTTAATATCCTTGATATCCTGTTCTGTCACCCTGGAAGTGATGTTGAAGCCTCTGTACATGTCATCCTTAACAACATACGGCGGCGGGTCAGGTACAGGAGGATCTGGAGTTATAAGTGTTTTGCCACTGCAGGAAACAAGAATAAGCACACTTAGTCCAAGTTTTGCTAATAGTTTCTTCATATTACATTTTAACCATGAGGTTTATAAATTAAGATTGCAGGCTCTTCTGCTCCATTATCCTAGGATTAATCATGCTTTGCATCAGAACCGTGCACCATCAATAACCCGGATTTTCTACTAAATTCGGATTATTTGCTCTCCTTCCGGGTGTTATTGGGAAGTAGTAATTCTTCTCAAAAAATGTTGGCATAGCACCGCCATCAATATTATCGATCACCCATAATCTTACTTTTCCCGTTTCAGCATCTAGCATATAATGTAATCCGGAAAAGTTCCGTGTCAGCTCAGTTACCGCTGTTCTCCATCTTCTCAAGTCCCAATAACGATGTCCTTCAAATGCCAGTTCTACTTTTCTTTCATGTTTAATACCCGCTAATGAAATGGATGTAAGTCTTGCAACACCTCCCCTATCCCGGATTTGATTTACAGCATCTAATGCTTCTCCTGATTTTCCTAACGCCAAAGCGGCTTCAGCAAAATTTAGCAAAACCTCTGCATACCGGAAAACTATCCAGTCTGTTTTGGACCCATAAATATTACTGTTGTTATCTTTGGATTCATCCAGGTACTTTAAGGCACCAAACCCTGTTTCCCCATTCAAGGCCCTCGCTGGTATTCCATTAACCGAACCAGTAAATATAAGCGTACCGGTCTCGTCCACTATGCCTTGATGAAAATCCAATGGCGTACCTTTCCACATGGTTCCATGAGTGTAAATGGTTGCAAAAAAACGTGGCTCTTTATCTTTCCATAATTCTTCATGCGTCCACACACCATTTTGTATTACTGATCTGTCTAGCTTTCCTGAAGATCCATCCTTTAATTGAAAAGATTCCACCATTTCTAAATAGACTCCATCTATATTACCCGTACCCCACGCATTGGGAGCGGGTGTTTGATAGAAATCATAATTGCTTCCATTGCCACCTGCATCTTTATCCAAATTGTCATGAGTACGCACGAAAATGGCTTCTGGATTCCTTTCTACCATGAAAATATCACGGAAGTTTCTTACCTTATCCGGATTATCATTATAGAGGCGGTGTATTCCACTGTTCATTATTTCTTTGGAAGCATCATACGATTTTTGATAGTATTCATTTTTCAAGCCATTATTAATTCCTACAACACCCCCATTTTCAGGTCCTTTACCGTAGTCCGCAATACTTGCGGCATAGAGAGCCGCACGGCTTTTTAAGGCAAGTGCAGCATATTTTGATGGCCGGCCATATTCTGATTGGGGAACTACTGCTGGTAAATCCACCATACATTCATCTACTTCTTTAATTACAAAATCGTAAACCTCCTTCTCTGTATTACGAGAGACAAAAAGCTCCTCCTTCGGATCTCCAATATTTTGCGCTTTGGTCAATATGGGAACACCACCATATCTTTTAACCATAGAGAAATAGTTGAATGCTCTGATGAACCGGGCTTCGGCTACCCTTTTCTTAGCCCACTCTTTATCAACCGGGGAATTGGGTACCCTGGCTATAAATTCATTCAGTCGCCTGATTGTCACATAAGCTCTTTCCCACCATTCCAATAATCCCAATCCCCTCGAATCGAATGTTCCGGTTTCATTGAGATTTCCCAACTTCAGTCTGTATGCATTGCCTGACCATGTAGAATTGGCTTTGGATTCATCAGCCATATGGTCTATAAAGTACATCATGAACCAATCTTGTGACGAGTTTCCGGGCATATACATCTCGTTGTCCCATATAGACATCTCTGTATAAACTTGAGTCAGGAAGGCTTCAATAAGAACCTGATCTTCCCAAACTACGGCGTCGGACATAATTCCCAGGGGCTTTTTATCCAATACATTTTTAGTACAGGACATTGATAATCCTACTAAGAAAAATGTGATGATGATATATATCTTTTTCATTTAATAAATTTTTCGGAGCCTATAATGTAATATTCAAACCAACGGTAACAGTTCTTTGCTGAGGATATGTTCCACCAGGGTTGTTTGCCATAAATTCCGGATCTACCTGATACTGGGCCAGCTTATTATAAGTAAACAGATTATATCCTGCTACATAAGCTTTTACTTGTTTGATATTTGCACGGCTAATCAAACTTTGAGGAACGGTATAACCCAGTGAAATAGATTTGAGGCGTGCATACCCTGCTTCTTTTAACCAAAAGTCTGAAGCAAAACCATTTGTAGGGCTGAAGCTGCCCGGCCTCGGAACAATGCCATCTCTCCTGTTATTATCAGGTGTCCATCTTTCATCAAAGTACAAAGAACTACCTCCTTTGGCCGCAATGCCTACAGAATATCCAAATGCCCCCTGCACCAATGCAGATAGATCAAAATTCCTATAAGCTAAATTGATATTTAGCCCTGCCATCCAGTTCGGGATATTTCCTTGGCCGATTACTACCATATCTTGTTGATTGATTACCCCGTCTCCATTGTAATCAAGAATTTTTATATCGCCGGGACGAAGATTTGCGTTTTCATTTCCATCCTGATTGTAACCCAATTTTGAAATTTCGTCTGCACTTGTGAATAAACCATCAGTTAAATATCCTATACTTCTGTCCACCCAATTGCCAGACAGTTTTGCCGTTCTGATCTGCCAATCTTCTGTATATTCCGGTTCCTCATAATGGTCCCATTTTGCTCTGTTCCATGATACGTTTGCGGAAATATCAACGGTAAGATCAGCTACCCGGTTGAAAGTTCCTAACATAAGGTCAAAACCCCTGTTGTTTTGGCTATTCAAATTCTCCGCAGGTAAAGGAGCGCCAAATGTTGAAGGAATCGATGAAAGCCGGTTTGCAGGAATTCCTTCGCGTGTACGGTAGAATATGTTTGCTTCGCCATAAAGCTTTCTTTTTTGGAAAGAAAAATCTAACCCGGCATTATATATGGTCATTTTTTCCCAGGTTAGAGAGGGATTGGCCAGATTCGTCAAAGCGATTGCGTTAGAATAAGAATTGCCAAATAAATAAGGTCCGCCCTGGAAATATGGAATTGTAATTCCATAACCAGATAAATACGCGTAATTGCTGACGTTATCAATGCCGGACTGACCATAGCTCACACGTAGTTTCAACTCATCAATTGCGCTTAGGTTTCCCATTATACCTTCTTTGGAAATTACCCATCCTGCCAGTACACTTGGAAAATAGCCCCACCGTGAAGCTGCGGGGAATCTGGCAGAAGCATCGGCACGTAAAGTACCTTCAAGTAAATATTTTCCAAGGTAATCATATTTCACCCTTCCCACCACTGATATCCTTCCCATTTCACTTGCGGAACCGTCATTCCTCATGCCTTCAGAACTTCCGGCATTAATCTGGTCGATGATTGCCGATACATATTTATCCCTGTATGCCCTCAACCATTCAGAAGAGTAGGTGATTGCCTCATACAACGCCATAGCTGATATGTTATGATCGCCGAAATCTTTATCATAATTCAAAGAATAGTTCTCGGTAAGCATGTAACTGTCGTCCTTTTGAGCCTCAAGGTTCGAAGGGTTGTTAAGTGCACCTTTTTGAGTGTACAGATCCGCATCATAATCGTAAATAAATAGTCTGACTGCCTTGCCAAATCGCTTACGACTGTTGTAGTTTTTGACGTAATTAGCAAATGTTTTTACGTATAAGCCGGGTATTGCATTGAAATCATACCTGAAACCGAGTGTTACCCGCATATCCTGATGATCTTCATTGGTATATCCCGAGATGTCACGATTCGTAGTTACATGAGCCCCGCCGGTTCCGCCACCTTCTGCCCAGGGTATTTTTGTTTGATCTGGTAATACTGCAGGAAACATTGGTGATGTTTGCCACAGGTCAGCCCATACATCACTGCCACCGGTATAGTACCGCCATGGAAATTGCCTTTGCTCGATTGCAGTTGCAAGGTCTAATTGCATAGATAAGTTGTCCAGGACTTTCGCATCAATATTTGCCTGAACATTATAGCGTTTATAACCGCCACCACTGTTTTTCCACATGGTTTCCTGATCGAGGTAACCAAGGAAACCATAATATTTGATTCTGTCAGAGCCTCCACGAATGCCAACATTGTGTTGCTGTTGAGGTGCCCAGCTTCTTATCAACTCTTTATTCCAATCCGTATTTGGATATCGTGGGTCTGTGCCCGCATAATATTTTGTGATTTCTTCATCCGTAAATGGACGCTGATCCGTTCTTTCACCATTCAACCAGGCTTCGTTGGCAAGCTGTGCTACCTGCCCGGAACTTTGCCTCTTCGGGAAAAATGTTACGCTCTGAAAGGTGTAGGAGGATTTGAACGTGATCTCGGGTCGTTGATTATTTCCGCGCTTCGTAGTAACCAGCATTACGCCATTACCTGCACGTGCTCCGTATATAGAGGCTGACGCATCTTTTAAAATTGAAATAGATTCAATTTGATTTGCATCGATCGTATTAAAGTCGGATTCAATCCCATCAACTATTACCAAAGGACTTCCAAATCCCCTGATACTTAGGTAAGCGCGGTCGTTTCCAGGCTGACCACTACTTTGAAAAGAAACAAGACCAGGTAAACGTCCCGCAAGTGCATTACTTGCGCTTGCTATTGGCACTTTCTCCAATTGTTCAGATTTTACAGAAGCAATAGAGCCCGTTAAGGTTGCTTTGCGTTGCGTTCCATAACCCACAACAACCACATCTTCAAGATCTACGACAGCCTTGATCATGGTGATATTCAATTGGCGGGCTCCGCCAACAGTCCTTTCGATGGATGCAAAACCAACTGATGTAAATACGAGCACTGAATTTTCATTTTGAACATTTATCGCAAACGCTCCTTTTGCATCGGAAATGGTCATGCTGTTGGTTCCCTTCACTGCAATGGTTACATCTGAAAGTGGATTACCATCTTCATCAACAATCACTCCTGTAACAGTATAATCCATAGTCTGTTCGACTCCATCATAACTGAAAGAATGGTCTATATTATCTATCGTCCAAGGGGAAGCCAGGGCAACACTGCTAAGGCTGTGAACAAATAGAAAAAACAGGAATAAAAACCCAAATTGCATAAAGCCTTTCAACGGCAGGCAAACTACTTTTCTCATAAGGCGGTTTTTTATGGAGTGAATTTCCCAGGTCAGGAAAAATATTAATCTACTCAATGTGAAACTAATTAATTACGAAATTGCGACTGTCCTGTCCTGTCCTGTTGGGGTTGTTGTAAGACCACCAATTTATTTTACAATGGGTATAGCAGAGTAACAATATGCACCAATCAATAGGCCATCAATCCTATTAGATTTTCAGGCAAGGCATTGCTGTTCCAGCAGTCGTGTAATGCCAATGCAGCTCCCAACGAACTGCCTTGCGGAACTTGAGATGCAAATATTTTAATCTCGGGGAATTTTTGAGATAACATCTTCATGAATATTTCATTCTTACTAAAACCACCATCAACATAAATCGTTGAAATTTCATCATTTAAAACCAGTTTCAGGCTTGCTGTCTGGGCAAGGACTATATCATGGATCAATTGATGATAAGCACTGTTTGCATTAGAGAACTGACGCCAATCTTTTAGTTGCAACATTTGGGATGGCGTTTCTTCCTGGATTTTTTGTTGTACTGTTGCAGGAAGCCAATTGGGATCTAATTGGATGTTCTGGTAGAAATTTGGGTCGGCATGAAAACTTTCTGCAATTTCCTTTGTCATTCGTTCGTGAAAATCGCCGGCAAATATGCGGCTTGCCCGTACAGGATTGCCTTCGCATGATATATAAAATAAGCAGTCGTTGAGCAAATCTTCAGTGGTCAATGTTTTGTCGGAGAAGGGATTTAAACTAATGTTCCAGGTTCCGGTGGAAAGCAGAATGAAAGGATGCTCAATCATTTTCAGGTATGGAATCAATGCCGCAGAACTATCATGGATACCGGTTCCAATTTGTAATCCTTCATGGAATCCTGCCACGTCCTCAGCATTCCTGAAAACTGGCAGCCTGCGCGTGATGTCACTATCATGCACCCACTTAGCAAATGCGTTGCGTGCAAAATCCCAAAGCATGGTGTGGCAACCTATACTTGTAATTTCACTAAAAGCATTCTTAGTAAAAAGCCAGGACATAAATTGTGGTAAACTAAGAATATGACGGATTTGCTCCCACTTTATTGCTTGTTCTTCTTTGATCCGAAATAATTGCAGCCCGGCATTCAAACTCCCCAGAAAAGGAGATCTTGTAATGGTACTGATGGTGTCAATGTCACCGAATCGTTTTTCGAATTGCGTGAGTGTTGTGTGATTGAACGGTTTTAAGTAATTATAGAGCGGAGGAATAATTTGGCCTGTATCATCAATGAAGACCCAGCTTGCTCCATAAGCTGAAAAATTCATAGCGATAATTTCAAACTCCGTCAGATGAAGTAACTTATTAAAAGCTTTTTCTGCCCAAATTCGCAACTCAATAACGTCCTCGCAAGGGAAACCATCTTCATCTGTTGTCTCCGGTAATTGCGTTGAATTTTCAAATACACATTTATATTGTCTGTTAAAAAGCAGGGTCTTCTTATTTGTCTTCCCGACATCGAATATCGCTATGACTTCCTCCTTCGCCATTATAAGCCGGTAGCTTTGGTGTTTTTGCCCCGCTCTTTGATGAGTGCATTTCTAATATTCAAAGAGCGAAAGGTATGAATGGGGTGGATAGCGCCGCCATTTTGTAACCGCGCTTCAGCAACCAGGGGCCTAACATCCGTACGATATGCATTTTGTAAAATATCTTGTGCAAGGGTTACATCGTTGTTTTCCCTTGCAACTTCAAGGGCCTTCGCATCCACCAATAAAGCCTGTGCGTATGCAATCATAATGGCTTCAACCGACTGCAACAAATCTTCCAGAGGGTCCTTGACATTATGGCTTGCATCAATCATCCATGCCAAGCCCGTGGCGTGGTCAATTCCCTGTGTATCCATACCTTCAACCAGTTCATTGAAGATGAGAAATAACTGATAAGGTTTGATGCTGCCAACAGTCAAATCATCATCACCATATTTACTGTCGTTAAAATGAAAGCCTCCCAGTTTTCCTTCCATAAGCAACAGGGATACAATTTGTTCAATATTTGCATTGGGTAGGTGATGTCCGAGATCAACGAGGCTATAGGCCTTTGCTCCAAGTTTGCTTGCTAACAACAAGGATTGACCCCAATCACCAACTGTCATACTATAAAAGTTCGGTTCATAGGCTTTGTATTCGACAAACAATTTCCAATCATCCGGTAAAGCCGCATATATCTTATGCAAGCCATCAAGCGTATGGAGAAATGCCTTTCTAAAGTTTAATTGTCCGGGGAATGTGCTGCCGTCACTTAACCAAATCGTAAGGGACTTTGAGCCCAGTTTCTCTCCATGGTGAATTACTTCAATATTGTGCTGAATGGCCTGATCCCGAATTTCTTTCTTTACGTTTTGGATGGAACCGTACTTGTAACTAAAAGCCTGTCCGATTTGATCTTGAAAAGTATTTGAATTAACTGCGTCAAATTTCAGGTCAAGTGACTTGGCCAGCTCAATAAGAACTTTATAATCTTCGGGAATGTCCCACGGAATATGCAAAGACACAGCACCGCTTGACTTGTTCAATGTGTGTAATAATCCTACGTCTTCCACCTTTTCGTAGAGCGTAGAAGGCTCGCCTTCCCCTGAAAACCGGCCAAATCTGGTGCCTCCGGTACCTAACGCCCAGGAAGGAATAGCCACCTGAAATGCTCGTAGTTTTTGAATAATTCCATGGGTATCATGCTCATTTGAGATAAATTGAAACTGCTCCCGGTGGCGTCTGATATGCGTTCCGTTTATCTTGTCAATTTGGTCTTGACTGATTCTCATGGCAAAAAAAAATATACTATAAAATGAATTATTACCCCAGTTTCAATATTCACCCGAAATTATCGTAAAAATGCAGCCAATATTCCGCCGTCAACATTTACGGTATTTCCGGTTGATTTATTGAACAACCCACTAACAAATGCATAACAAGCGTTTGCAATATCTTCGGGTTCAATTGTAGCTTTCAGCAAAGTTCTCTGGGCATAGAATTTAGGTAATTCCTCCACCGAAATTCCGTAGGCTTTTGCACGGCCTTCAGCCCATCCGCCGCTCCATATGTAACTATCCGAAATTACTGCATCAGGATTGATTGAGTTTACCCGGATTCCTGAATCCCCCAGTTCGGCTGCCATTAAGCGAGACAAATGCAACTCCGCTGCTTTCGCAGATCCATACCCTGCATTGTTGGGACCAGCCATCACGCCATTTTTCGACACGATATTTAAAATATCACCTCCCAATCCTTGTTTTTTCATGATGAGCGCACCTGTTTTGGAGGCCAGGAATGTACCTTTAACCAGTACATCAAAAAGCAGATCCCAATCTTCAATACTATGTTCCAATAAAGAAGTAGATATGCTTAATCCAGCATTGTTTACAACAATATCACAGCCTCCAAATTCAAGACATGCTTTTGCGAATGAGGCTTCAATATCTTCATTGCTCATCACATCCGTTTTTATAGATCTTACCACATCGATTCCAAATAGTTTTTCAAACTTTTGATTCGTAATAGATAATCGTTCGGAATTGATATCAGTCAGGACGACACATGCACCCTCCTCGGCATATTTTTTAGCAATTGCCTTACCAATGCCGCCGGCACTTCCTGTAACTAAAGCTATGCGGCCATTCAATGGCTTGGGCTTGGGTCGTCTCTGTAGTTTAGCCTCTTCAAGTAACCAATATTCAATATCGAATGCCTCCTGTTTGGGTAAGGAAGTATAAGAGGAAATGGCTTCTGAGCCACGCATGACGTTAATGGCATTCAAATAGAATTCAGATGCAATCCTGGCGGTGGATTTATCCGCAGCAAAAGTAAACATACCCACACCTGGATACAATATGACCACTGGATTTGGATCCCGCATTGCCGGGCTATTTGCATGTTTGCAACTTTCATAATACGCTTTATAGGCTGCCCGATAGTCATCGAAACTCGCCGTTAATTTATTAATCAATCCTATAGAATCACTCAAATCTTCATCTGGTTCCAAAGGAAGGATTAGCGGAGCGATTTTTGTCCTTAAGAAGTGATCCGGACAAGAAGTTCCCATAGCAGCAAGTCGTTCAACATCATAGCTATTTATGAATTCAAGAACATTTTTGCTATCTGTAAAATGGCCGATCATTCCTCGTACTTCCATTGAAGGATGCCCATTTTGATGTGCATTGCTACAAAGGCCGCGGAGTACGGGCATAAGCTGAATTGCTTTTAATTTTCGTTCCTGTTCGCTTACTGAGTCTACCTTTTGTCCGCCAAATGCCAGGTAATCTTCCCCTTGGTGGCTTTCTATAAATGCCGCACATTTTTCAATGACTTCAAGGGAGTTTACGTAACAATCAAAAGAAGTGTCACCCCAGGTAAATAAGCCATGTGAACCCAGCATTATCCCTTTAATTCCAGGATTCTCTTCGAGGCAGGCTGCAAGTTGCAGTCCAAGATCAAACCCCGGTCTTTGCCAGTCCACCCATCCAATTTCACCTTCAAATAACTCTTCAGTGATTCGCTTCCCATCCTTTGCAGCTGCAATGGCTATTGCCGCGTCTGGATGAAGATGATCAATATGTGAAAAGGGTAAAAATGCGTGTAAAGGTGTGTCAATAGAAGGTGCCTTAGAATTAATATCATACAAACAATGCATGAACAGTTCTACCATTTCATCCTCGTGGTGCAGTCCTCGATATACCCTTTTCATATTTCGTAGCCTTTCAACGTAGAGTCCTGCCAAGCCTGAACGCTTCATGGAAGCCAGGTCTCCACCGCTGCCTTTTATCCACATTACCTCTGCCGGATTTCCTGTTAAAGGATCGATCATCATGACCTTGCAAGAAGTGTTTCCGCCACCAAAATTTGTAATCCTTAAATCTTTACCTAATAGATTGGATCGGTAAAGAAGCAATGCTACTTCATCACCATTAAGTTGAGCAGCCTGCTGTTCTTCCCACAAATAACTTACATGTCTTAGTTTGTCAGTATTTATCATATAAATATGGTTGAAATTTCAAAGAATTCCCAATAGTTTGTTCTCCGGCCACTGCTCCTTACTCATGCATTTCCGAAGTGGTATATTTCTAATAACCAAATAAAAGTTTCCCATAGAAAAATATTTCCCCATGGTGGGCTTTACAAAGCGACAAAACCGGTCTTTGGTGGCGACGGCAAAAGAATTATAATATTCAGATGCGGCCACATTGGACTTACCCATACTGCGGTCCGTTAAGTACGCAGAGAAAGGTTTAATACCCAACCATGAAAGTAATAAGTAAGATTCCCAATTCCATCCACCAACCTTATTCAAGAGAACATAAAAACTTCTTGAAGCAAATCCGCCTATGAAGTGGTAAACTATTCCGATTATTGCTTGCATTTGTCTAGTTTAGTTTGAAGCAATGCATATTGCAACTAAATGCCCTGGCATTCTTAAACCCTACAATACTAAATTAAGATTATTATGTTTCCATCCTGTACCTACATGCTCTTTGGTGGGTTTTGTCGTTTCTAATTTATATTTTTGAAACACTATCAAGCCATGGAAAGCCAAAACATATATAGTTACATTTTTATTGATTTGGACTCTGTAACACCAAAATACAAACAGATAACCAATTCAATAATCCATGCGGTCAATTCTGGAAAAATCGGCACTGATTATCCTTTGCCTTCTATAAATGACTTGAGTTTTGAATTAGATATTTCAAGGGACACTGCAGAAAAAGCCTATCGGGAGTTGAAGCATTTAGGTATTGTTGGATCGGTTCCCGGAAAAGGCTATTTTGTTACAAAAACGGATTATAACCAACCGATTAAGGTATTCTTGCTATTCAATAAACTCAGCGCCCATAAAAAAATAATCTACGACGCCTTCGCCAGATCTCTCGGTGAAGCCGCAGTTATTGACTTTTATATTTATAATAATGATTTCCGCCTGTTTCGAAAATTGTTACAATGCAGAAGGGAAGGTTATACCGATTATGTGATTATCCCCCAATTTATGGAAGGAGGTGAAAAAGCTGCCGAGGTGATTAATGAAATAAAGGATGGCAATTTAATCCTGCTGGACAAAGTGATTCCCGGTATAAGCCGTAGCTATGGAGCAGTATATGAGAGTTTTGCCGAAGACCTTTACAACGCCTTGCAAAGTGTGATCCCCGCTTTGGAGAAGTACCGCCGCCTCAAGATCATCTTCCCTTCTTCTACTTATCATCCCAAAGAAATACTCACAGGCTTCAGGGAATTTTGTGGTAACTATGGGTTTGATTATAAAATTGTACCCGACGGTTTGGGGAATGAACAAATTGAAGAAGGTGACGTTTATATTAGCCTAATGGAAGACGATTTATTAGCGCTTTTGAGAAAGATCCAACCAACCCACCTTGAAATAGGCAAAGATGTTGGGATTATCTCATATAATGAAACTCCTTTGAAACAATTCATACTGAATGGCATAACCACCATCTCCACTGATTTTGAAAAAATGGGGAAAATGACAGCCGAGCTGGTTCTTAACAAGGAACATTTAAAGCTACCAGTGCCTTTTAAGCTAACCAGGAGAAAATCTTTATGACTTATTATAACCTAACTACCCTCCGAAAAGTCTGCATCATGAATCCCTAATGGTTTAAGTCTTCCAACAAGTACGCAATCCGTACCGCCCAGTGGTATTGCCCAATCCCAACTTCCACTGCTATTGCTAACTACTCAACCCTGATTTCGGAAAGGCGGCATATTCCCCTTCCCGCTCTCTTTCAACGCATCCGATGGTTCGGATCACTTCAACAATTTCCTCCGGAAAGCAAAACTTCACGGCATCCAAAACCGGTCCACCGGAGGCTTCATGTTCCAGCCTTGCAGTTACACAATCTTCAAATTTTACTCCATTAATCTCGGGGTAGTGTTTGCGGCCGTACTCGGTTCGTTTCCTGCAAAGGCGGCAAGGGATTTCACGCAAAGAGCGCCAGGCACGCGGTTTGTTTCGCGAGGGCAATTTTTAATTTCACGCAACGATCGCAAGCAGGCTGCTGATTCAGCGAGATATGCTATAAAAACATCTTCCCTACGACACTGTGCGAAAGGCCTCTCTCCCTCTACCTTTACCTCTGCCTTTACCTCTTCCTTTCCCTTTTCCTTTCCTCAAACCTCAACCTTCCCTAACCTTCACCACCCGTACCTTCCATTCCACCGGTCCCTGCTCCAGGTACTCCCACCGGAATGGCTCTTTGCTTTCCGCTTCCATCTGGTAGTAAAGGGGACGGGGATCGTGGTCGTTGGTAAACACAAAAGCTTCTCCGGCCTTGATATCGGCAAAGGCTTCATAAAACATTTCATGGCGTTGCTGGGGTGGATATGGACGTAAATCAAACTCATTAACCACCATAAAACCGTCATCGCCTAATCCGCTCTTTTCAATTTTTTGAAGGTGGATGATATATTCATCCGGAACTTCTTTTTTGTAAGTCCAGGAAAATTCACCGGCAAACTTCTTTTTGAAGATATCGTGGATCTCCTCGGGGTTTTTATTGGCGATTATTTCCATAATGTCATTTTGCTCCATCATGCCATAACGGTGAAAAATCACGTGGTTCCAGTCTTTTTTATCCACTTTTCTTAAGTCCATCATGGTGGAGATATCTTTAAATTCTTTTCCTACGGATTCCTCTTCACGCGTAACTTTTACTGTCCATTCCCTTCCGCCCTTTTTGAGATATAGCCAGCCTACCACGTCTCCGTAAATGGACTTGAATTCATAATAAAGCGGGATAGGATCATGGTCATTGATAAACACGAAACTTTCGCCCACAGGCAAATCTTTGAAAACCTGCAATAATAATTTATGTCTTTCTATTGGTATTAAAACCCTGACATCAAGTTCACCGGTGGATGTCTGAACTTCTTCTTTTTGCATAACATACTGTTTTTGAATGGCCGGTAAATGTATTGGATACTTCAGATAAAGGCTTTCGAATTCAGGATTATCATCCCGGCATGCTCAGATCAAGGAAACCTCCTTGTGGCTTATAGGTTAGAATTATTGGGAAAATTATTCCCGGTAAAAATCCGCTCTCCCTCAACCTCAACCTTGACCTCGACCTTAAATTTCCTCTAACTCATACCGGCTCACTTTCTCAATGCCTGCCAAACCTTTCAGGCGGTTTACCAGTTTATCGAGTTCTTCCTTATCGTGGACGTAAACGCGGATATTGCCTTCAAACATGCCTTCATGGCTTTCGATGGTGAGGGCGTTGATATTGATGCGCAGCTCACCGGAAATGATGTTGGTGATCTTGTTGATGACACCCACATCATCGAGGCCGATGATCTTAACGCCGGTAAGAAAGGCGATGTCTTTGTTTTTCGCCCATTTTGTTTTCACTACCCGGTGGCCGTAATTGGCCAGCAGGCGGGCGGCATTGGGGCAGCTTGTCCGGTGGATCTTGAGGCCTTCTCCGGTGCTGATGAAACCAAATACGTCATCGCCGGGAATGGGTTTGCAGCAATTGGCCAGGCTGTATTTGATATGGTCGCTGCTTTCGCCAAAGATCACGAGTTCCGCATCTTTTGCTGAAGGCAAGCGCTCCGGTTCCTCCGTCTTGATCACGGTTTTGGGTGCCGGTGGTTTCGGCAGTTCGAGGCGGTCGCCAACCACCGTGAATTCTTTGAGATCGCGCAGGTCAATCTCTTTTACAGCAACCTGGTAAAACAGGTCAAGTGGTGAAGGCAGTTTATAGTGACTAACCAGCAGGTCAATGTTGTGGCGGTTGTTTCCGGCCTTTATGCCTTCCAGTTTCTTCTGCAGCGCGTATTTCCCTTCCTGTGCAACTTTTCTTTTTTCTTCTTTAAGCGAATCTTTAATGCGTCCTTTCGCCCGTGCTGTTATTACATGATGCAGCCAGTCTTCCGTAGGCTTTTGTTTGTTGCTGGTGATGATCTCCACCTGGTCGCCGCTGCGCAGCTTATGGCTGATGGGCACAAGTTTGTGGTTGACCTTGGCGCCAATGGTCTTGCTGCCTACGGCGCTGTGGATGCTGAAGGCGAAATCGAGTGCAGAGCTGCCCTTGGGCAACATTTTCACATCGCCTTTTGGCGTGTACACATAAATTTCCTCGGCGAGGAAACTGGTTTTGAAATCGTTGAGGAAATCCACCGAATCACTGTCCTGGGTACTGAGTACATCACGTATCTGCTGAAACCATTTGTCAAACTGGTCTTCCTGCACATGGCCTTCCTTGTATTTGAAATGCGCGGCAAGCCCGCGTTCGGCAATCTCATTCATTCGGTGGCTGCGAATCTGCACCTCCACCCACCGGCCCTGCGGACCCATCACGGTGGTATGCAGGGCTTCGTAGCCATTGCTTTTGGGCCGGCTCAGCCAGTCACGCAGTCGTTCGGGTTGTGGCTGGTATTCGCTGGTGATGATGGAATAAACCCTCCAGCAATCGGCTTTTTCGTTTTGCGGTTCGCTGTCGAGCAGTACGCGTATGGCGAAAAGATCATAAACCTGGTCGAAGGTTATGTCTTTTTTCTTCATTTTGTTCCAGATGGAATGGATGCTTTTTGGACGGCCGTAGATTTCGAAAACCAACCCGCTGTCGTCGAGTTTTTGTTTGAGCGGCCGCAGGAATTCGTTGATGTAGCGGGTGCGCTCTCGTTTGGTTTCAGCCAGGCGGCGGGCAATGTCGCGATAGGCTTCCGGCTCCATGTATTTCATGGCCAGGTCTTCCATCTCGGTCTTCAGGTTGTACAGGCCCATGCGGTGGGCAAGCGGCGTATAAACCCAAATGGTCTCACTGGCTATCTTCAGTTGTTTTTCCCGCTTCATGCTGTCGAGGGTGCGCATGTTGTGCATACGGTCGGCCAGCTTGATGAGAATCACCCGTGGATCATCGGTGAGGGTGAGCAATATCTTCCGGAAATTGTCGGCCTGCAGGCTGCCACTTTTATCAATCACATTGCTGATCTTGGTAAGGCCGTCCACAATTTTGACAATCTCGTTGCCAAAATCGCGCTGAATGTCATCGAGGCTCACTTCGGTATCTTCCACGGTATCGTGAAGCAGGGCGCAAATGGTGCTGCGTACGCCAAGGCCAATCTCCTCGGCGCAGATCATGGCCACGGCGAGGGGATGAAAGATATAAGGTTCCCCGCTTTTGCGCCGCATGGTTTTGTGGGCATCGGCAGCCACTTCAAAAGCCAGGCGAACGAGGTTGCGGTCGCCGGGTTTCAACTTCGGCTTGAGTGTACGCAATAAAGCCCTGTAGCGGCGAAGGATCTCCTTCCGCTCCTGCTCATCATTGAGCGCATAAGGTTCAATATGGGCTGGCTTCAACTCCAAAGTACGGTGACCATTTACCTAAACCCCGTAAAATTAGCAAACCGCAGCCAGTTTTGTCCCGCCAGGGCAAAATCTGCTGAATGAATTTTTGGAAATGTATTTGTAAAAATAGACTAACCGATATTTATTATGAAGCCAACGCCAACAACGCAGGTGGATCAATTC
This sequence comes from Bacteroidota bacterium, assembly GCA_023387985.1. GTDB lineage: Bacteria > Bacteroidota > Bacteroidia > Chitinophagales > Chitinophagaceae > Phnomibacter. The sequence continues at coordinate 104,092 of JAEWHC010000008.1, forward strand.
ATCTGGTGGGCGACAATAACCAGGTTGGATTTATTCACGCAACGCGCAGAAAGAACGCTACATTAAAGCAGAATCATTTTCACGCAATGGACGGAACAACTTGATTTGTTCGCGCAAAAGCGCAGGGCGGTCAAGCAATGAGCGCAAAGAACGCAGGTTTGGTTTACCCGAATAACTTAAGGGAATATCACGCGAAGTATTCAAAAGCTCGCTGTTGGTTCAAACAGGCAAAACTATGACACCTCAGCCCCTGCACCCGAACCAACTTCACCGCTCCAGGTGGACCAAAAAAAATTGATTCGCGAGCTCTCTGCTTGACCTTTGCGTGACCTTAAACTTTGGCTTGAACCTGCCTCCGGCTCCTTTTAACAGAATGATTTGTAATAATTATTGACAAGAAACGTCAAAACAGTTGTTCCGGATTGCAAATTGGTCTATGGAAATTGTTTTATTTTGCATTGATATCTCATTCATTAACAATATCCTGCAGAAAAACAGTTGTATTTTTATCTTAATTTGTGAAAACTTATAAAAAAAGAACCTCAGATGGAAACCAAAAAGTATAAAATTTTATTGTGCGAAGACGATACCAACCTCGGTATGGTTTTGAAAAATTACCTCGAAATTAATGACTACGACGTTACGCTTGAACGTGACGGCCGTCTGGGTTTGGCAGCGTTTCAGCGGGAAAAGTTTGACCTTGTACTGCTCGATGTGATGATGCCCAATGTAGATGGGTTTACGCTTGCAGAAGAGATCCGCGATGTAGATCCTGATATTCCCTTGTTCTTCCTTAGTGCCAAAACCATGAAAGAAGACATTATACAGGGTTATAAGCTGGGTGCCGACGATTACATCACCAAACCTTTCGACAGCGAAGTATTGCTGCATAAGATCAAAGCGATATTGAAGCGGAATGAAGAGATCAATAAAGAGCAGGAAAACATGGAGTTTGACCTGGGCAGCTTCCATTTCAACCCCAAATTGCGGGAGTTGAGCGTGGATGGAAAAACCCAGACCCTGAGCCCCAAGGAAAATGAACTGCTCCGCATGCTTGCCGAGCATAAAAATGACCTGCTTCCACGGGAAAAAGCACTCAAAAAAATCTGGGGCAGCGACACCTATTTCAATGGCCGCAGCATGGACGTGTACATTGCCAAGCTACGTAAATACCTGAGAGAAGATGAACGCCTGGAAATTGTAAATATCCACGGCAACGGATTCAGGCTTGTAGAAAAAGAAGCGGAAGAATAATAATTCAGGTCCGGGATATCAGAACTGATACCTCACACCTCAGACCTTCGACCATAAACGAGCCGATGGTCTGAGGTCTTTTTTTATAGTTTGCTCAACAGTGAAATTTGAAGCTTCAACCTTACCCTCAACCTCGCACTTGACCTTGACCCAACCTCAACCTTGACCTTGACCTCAACCTTGACCCTGACCTCAGCCTCAACTTCAACCTTGACCTCGCCCTCGCCCCCGCTTCTAAAATTCCACTGAACCATAAACTTCATGCTGTATTTTTACGGATATCAACAAAAGGATACGTGATGAATGATTTAAACAGTAAAACCCTGAGGATTTGCTTTTCATTGGGTGTTTTCTTCAGCACCATATTGACGGGCATGGTTCATGCTCAAAAACCCGTTGATCTTCCCAAATACCCCGACAGTCTTTTTTCGAACTATTATCATCAGCGGGCCTCGCTTTTCCGCTCCTTACCGGCTCAACCCCGGGCAACTATTTTTTTAGGCAACAGCATTACCGACGGTGGGGAGTGGAGCGAACAATACCAGGCCCTCAGCATACTCAACCGCGGCATCAGTGGTGATATTTCAGCCGGGATTCTCAACCGCATGGATGAGATTGTTCGGCATAAACCCGAGAAGCTTTTCCTGATGATCGGTATAAATGACCTTTCAAGAAATATTGCACCGGACAGTGTGCTGAAAAACATGCTGCAGATCGTAACCATACTCCGGAGTCATTCCCCATCTTCACGCATGTATGTGCAAAGCATTCTGCCGGTAAATGACGGTTTCCGCAAGTTCAATTATTATTCCGGGCAACCAGAGTCCATCAACCGCCTGAACAAAAACCTGCAGGACAGCGCCGGCAAATACCGCTATATGTTTTTGGATGTGGGCAAAGCGCTCAGCGATGAAAATGGTAAGCTCTCCGCGGCCTTTACCAATGATGGATTGCATCTCAATGGCAATGGATATACTGCCTGGAAACAAGTGGTGTACCCGCATGTTAGGGATGTGTTGGCGAAGCCGGCGATTATTCCCGAACCACAACAACTAGACTGGAAAGAAGGCAGCTTTTCACTGGCGGCGGCGGGTGGTTACAGCCTGAGCCACGACAGTTTGCGCAGCGAAGCCAGGTGGCTTGAGCAATTTGGCAGGGAGCTCGGGGTAGAACTCCGGGAAAACCGCAACGGCAGGATCCTGTTGCAAATCGCCCCGGTAAACGCAAAGGTGCATACGGATGAAGCCTATAGAATTTCCGCCAACGCGAACAATATTCTGCTGCGTGCGCCAAACAAAAAAGCCATGTTTTACGCGTTGCAAACTTTGCGGCAATTGATGCGCGATGGCAGTTATGTACCTGCAGTGGAAATAACCGACTGGCCCGCATTTTCCTGGCGTGGATTCATGAACGACGTGGGCCGAAACTGGCAACCGATGGAAATGCTGAAAGAGCAGATTGATGTGCTGAGCCGGTACAAATACAATATTTTCCATTTTCATCCAACAGAGGATATCGCCTGGCGCATGGAAATTGACAGTTTCCCGCAACTGACAAAAGCTGAAACCATGCTGCGAAACAAAGGCATGTATTATTCTAAGGCGCAGGTACAGGAATTGATCGATTATTGTAACGAACGACATATCCTCTTTCTTCCGGAAATTGATATGCCGGGTCATAGCGCGGCTTTTGTAAGGGCTACCGGTTACGATATGCAGTCCGACAGCGGGCTGATTATTGTAAAAGCCATATTGCGCAAATTCTTTGAACAATTTGACCTGCCCATGATCCATATTGGCGCCGATGAAGTGAAGATCACCAATCAAAATTTCCTGCCTGAAGTAAGCGCCCTGCTGGAGGAAATGGGAAAGACCATTGTAGGATGGGAACCCGGCGGGAATTTCACCGATGGTACCATCCGGCAATTCTGGATGGATGACCTTAGTCACTATGGCGATAAAGGGCCGGTATTTGACTGGATAGACAGCCGCCATTTGTATGTCAACCATATGGATGTGCTGGAAGCACCGGTGAGTTTGTTTTACCGGAAAATCGCCAACACGGCCCGGGGTGACAGCCATCGCCTTGGCGGCACCCTTTGCGTATGGCATGACCGCAATGTGGCTGTTCCGGCAGACATCACCCGCATGAACCCGGTTTATTCCGGCATGGTGGCTTTTGGTGAACGTGTCTGGCGTGGTGGCGGCGTAGATGGCTGGAAGGGCAATATTGACGTTTCACTGAACGACAGCCTGAATTACGGCGCTTTTGAAAGCCGGATGCTCGAGCACAAGACCCTATATTTCAAAGGCAGGGATTTTCCGTATAACCGTCAGGCATTTATGCAATGGAAACTGGCCGGGCCATTCGGCAACAACGGAAGGGTTGCAACCGCATTTGCTCCCGAACAACCCGGTTTTATCTGGGATCCTGCTCCTGCAGCTCCTCAGCCGGCAAGGCAGCGCCGCGGACAACGGGTGGCTACGCCTGCCCCGCAGCAGCAATTCCTAACCGTTAATGGCGGTACGGTAATTCTTCGCCATTGGTGGGATCCACTCATTAAAGGCGCCATCCCCGGTGCAAAGGATAGCACCACCTGGTATGCCCGTGGCCGTATATGGAGCCATGAAGATAAACTGCAACCCGTATGGATCGGGTTTTATGATTTCAGCCGTTCGCAGGCAGGCGATACCCCGCCGGCGGGCGCATGGGACCACAAAGGCAGCCAGGTTTGGGTAAACGGCAACCTTGTTCCGCCACCGCAATGGCAACGTGCCGGCCAGAAGGGCGGTCTCGAAATTCCGCTGACCGATGAAGGTTATGCTTACCGAAATCCTACGATGGTGCCGGTAAAGCAGGGTTGGAATGAAGTGCTGATTAAATTGCCTGTAGCCTCTTTTAAAGGGCCAAACTGGCATAACCCGGTGAAGTGGATGTTTACGTTCCTGCCGGTACCGGAAAATGATTAACTGAATTTTTCTTCCGGGATGAGTCTCTCCATAGGTTTGATACCAGCGCACAGAGTCCTCCTGTATGCCGTCGAATCCCCGTCCTGCCAGCAACGCCTGGCCCGGCTGTTTCACGACCGCCTCGGAAGGAGAAAGAAAGCCCCTGCGCCTACCGGAGGGGGAAGAATCCCTCGCTGGTGCCGCTTTTTCAATTTTTGACTTTTGAATTTTGTCTTTAAGCGTCATCTTTGCCCATTCATGGAAGAAATACTTAAACAAATTGGCCAATATCGTGACGAGATTGCCTCGGCACAAGTCGCTTCAAAAGATGAACTGGAAGCTTTCCGCATCAAATACCTGGGCATAAAAGGCATTATTAAAAGCCTGATGGGCGAAATGAAAAACGTGCCGAATGATCAAAAACGCGAGTTTGGACAGGTGATGAACAGCCTGAAACAAGCGGCGGAGGAACAATATGCCGTGTTGGGATCCGGGCTTGCAGCGGGCAGCGGACCGGACAGCGCGTTGGACACGAGCCTGCCCGGAGATAAATTTCCCATTGGCAGCCACCATCCCATCAGCCTGGTACGCAATCAGATCGTCAATATTTTCAGCCGCCTTGGTTTTGCCGTAGCCTATGGCCCGGATGTGGAAGACGACTGGCACAATTTCGGCGCCCTCAATCTTCCCGAAAATCATCCGGCCCGTGATATGCAGGACACCTTTTATGTCAGCACCAATCCGGCCTGGCTTCTCCGCACGCATACCAGCAATGTGCAGATCCGCGAAATGGATAAAGGCGAACTGCCCATCCGCATGATCATGCCGGGAAGAGTTTACCGAAATGAAACCATTAGTGCAAGAGCACACTGTTTCTTTCACCAGGTGGAGGGCTTATACGTGGCGGAAAATGTGAGTTTCGCCGATCTCAAACAAACGCTTTACTTTTTTGTAAAAGAGATGTTTGGCCAGGAGGTAAAGATCCGTTTTCGCCCCTCCTATTTTCCATTTACCGAACCGAGTGCCGAAATGGACATCAGTTGCCTGATTTGCGGCGGTAGTGGCTGCAATGTCTGCAAGCACACCGGGTGGGTAGAAATCCTGGGCTGCGGCATGGTGCATCCGAATGTGCTGAGCAATTGCAATATTGACCCGAATAAGTACACCGGTTTCGCCTTTGGTATGGGCATTGAGCGCATTGCCATGCTGAAATACCAGGTAAAAGATCTGCGGTTATTCAGTGAGAATGACCTGCGGTTTCTGCAGCAATTCAGGGGCGTTGTCTGAAGAAAACCACTGCGGGGAGAATGGCTAGAAGGCTCACCCGGAAGCTTCGCCAGGTGCTGTTTGCGCCGCCTGCAACACCGCCCTGGCATTTCGCTTTTCATCCACTTTTTCAAGTTTAAGAAAACTTACTTTTTCCATGAAATCCTCCGGACGGTGGCGGTCCATGGCTTTATCATACCATTTATCGTAATAGCGAAGCAGGATGGCAAACGCGTTTTCAAGATCATGGTCCATCAGGTAGTCTACAACCTTTTTGGCCTCAAGCCCGCCCAGCCTTTTCTGAATGCGGATGGTGGCATTCACCAATTTCTCGAGATCACCTCTGCCATAATCTTTAATGAGGTATTGCAACCGCTCTTCAAAGGGAATGTCCAGAACAAGGAGTGGCGCCTGCCGGAGCTGTTTGTAAAAATCAAACGGCATATTGATATCCCCTATACGTTGACTCTCATCTTCAACCCAGATAAAGTTTTTGCCGCTTTCCTGCATTTGCTGCCGCAATGCATGCAACCTGAGGGCCAGGTTATTTTCAAACATTTCCTGCCCGGGTTGCTGCGGCATGTTGATGTTGCCGAAAGCAGAACCTTTATGACTCGCCATCGCCTCAAGGTCGAGAACAGGCTCGCCTTTTTTGATCAACTGTCCGAGCACAGCGGATTTGCCACTTCCGGTATGCCCGCCAAGCACTTTAAACGGCCACGGCCCTTCCAGGGTTTTTATGCACCATTTCCGGAAAGATTTATATCCCCCTACAATCGTAAACGCATTAAAACCATACAAATCCAGCAGCCAGGCAACCGCCGAACTCCGCAGTCCTCCACGCCAGCAATGCACCACCACAGGAGGCCTGCCCGCCAGCCCGGGATTTTTCTCCAGGAATTCCTGCTGCCATTTTTCAACCTGCTCAACCGTCGGCCGCATTTTGCTGCCCCAGAAATCCAGGCCCAGCTTAATGGCCTGCTCACGGCTTTGCTGCTTATAGGTAATGCCCACAATCTTGCGTTCGTCATTGGTGAAAAGCGGAAGAGACAGCGCGCCGGCAACATGGGCCGCCTCATATTCCCCCGGGCTGCGTACATCAATGAGCAAACCGTTCCTGTAATCAGAAAAATATTGCGCTATGGTAATGGGCTTCACCAAGGAAATCAATTAATAATGAGCGCGCCATCACGGTAAACCGGCAATACATTGGCTTGGTTGGGTGTTATGCACCAATGGATATCTTTTTCCAGCCCATAGGAGGCGAGACGATGAAAATGCGTGGTTTGCCTGGTGTAATTCCAGAAATCGTTTTTCACACAGGCGTAAAGTTCTGCGGCCATCAGGCTTGAATCGCAGTGAATGGAGAAGTGATCGCGTACTTTTTCAATGACCGCTCCCGCAAATAAACTGTCTTCACTGTTTACACGGTCTTTCCACCCCGCACAGGCCAGGATCACATTTTTCTTTTCGGAAACGATATGCGCACAAACCGCATCAAGATTGGCAAATGCCCCGGTAACGATCTCCGATGCTTTTAACTGCAGCGCCATATGCAATAGCTTGGTTCCGTTGGTGGTGGTCAGGATGAGCGTCTTTCCTTCAATGAATTCCCGTGGGTATTCCAGTGGCGAATTTCCATGATCGAGGCCCGGAACAATTCTGCCATCACGTTCACCGGCCGTTATTCCACCCAGCTTGCTGCCCATGGCAATGGTAGCTTCCACGGAATCCATAGGCACCACTTCTTTTGCACCATTATACAATGCAGCCGCAATGGTACTCGTCGCCCGGAACACATCTATGACCACCACAATGGCATCTTCCAGGTTGTATAAATTCAGCAATAAAGGCGAAAAGCAGGTATAAAGCTTCGGTTTATCATTTTGCATCCGGCAAAGGTAAAGACCCGGCAGAATAAAGGGAGTCTTGTAAAAATTCTAAGGGACACCAGTTCTGTTTTTCATGAAAAATCCATGCCTTCATTTGCTAAACAACCAAAAAAGTAAATAAAATAGCCCTTCTTGACACATCAAGAAGGGCTATTGGGTGTGGGTAAGTCGTGTCAGTTGACTGGTGCTTTTTTAGTAAGCAGCAACAGTTCATTCGCCACCACTTCTGTGATGTATTTCTTTTGACCGTCTTTATCGGTGTAGCTGCGACTCACCAGCTTGCCTTCAATGGCCACTTCACTTCCTTTGGAAAGGAGTTTTTCGGCAATCTCAGCCGTTTTGCCCCAGGCTACTATATTGTGCCAGTTTGTTTCCGTTACTTTTTCGCCTTTGCCATTGGTGTAATATTCATTTGTGGCGAGGCTGATGCGGGCCATTTTTCTGCCGCCTTCAATGGTTCTGATTTCGGGATCGAATCCAAGGTTTCCGATGAGTTGTACTTTGTTTTTCATGTTTTTCGTTTTTATGGTTTATTCATTTCATTTTTCAGGTTAGGTGGGTTGAACTTAGCCGGCTTTGCGGGTAAGCAGCAGGAAATCGTGGGCCACTACTTCTGTGATGTACCTTTTTCTGCCATCGGTATCGGTATAGGAGCGGGTAGCCAGTTTACCGTTTACCATTACCTCTGATCCTTTGAGCAGCAGCTCTTCGGCAAGCTCCGCCGTTTTGCCCCAGGCAACCACGTAATGCCATTGAGTATCCGCTACTTTTTCTCCTTGCTTATTGGTGTAAAATTCGTTTGTAGCCAGGCGCATCTTCACGAGTTTGGCGCCGCTTTCCATGGTCTTGATTTCAGGGTCTGTGCCCAGGTTGCCGATCAGGGTTACTTGATTCTTCATTGCTTTCATGATTTTAAATTTTTACGGTTTTTAAATCGGCCGCTGTGTGTTTGTGTATTTTTTGACAACGGTTGTGTTTGTTGAGGCAAAGATGAATGGCCGGAAACAGGGAGCCGGATATTAACCGGATACTTCCGTAAGTAAGCGTGTATAAACGGGTAAAAGCGGCTGTCATTGCTGAGAAGCGCTAGTCCTGCAAGGTTTACAACCAGTATAGCCTGGTAACGAAAAATATCCGGACTGTGTCAAAACTTTTTCTGTACCCGGGTTTTACATTCCATCATGGGCATCAAGAGCAAAGGATTCTGACGATCCGGCACATCAAACGACATGTTGGAAATGGAAGAATCGTAATTTTACTGATGTCGGGGCAACGAACTGCCTGCTGACCGTGTCTTTTTGTCAATTGAATTATAAAAACTTAGCATCCGGGCTTTCGTGAGTAATTTATCCAATAGCAGTGCTTATTTTCGGAAGTCCTTTTCGCTTATGAGAAAACTGGTCATTATACTGGCAGCAATTTTCTGCCTGGGTATGCCAATTGAATTGTCGGCCCAGTGGTTTCCCTCCACACCTTGCTCCGATGCAGGCCAAAACCCCAATACGGCATTTCCGGTTTGTGGAACCGGGGTCTTCGTTCAGGCATCAGTAAAACTTTGCGGCGGTAAAATTGTTGACAATCCAAAATGCCAGAAAGGTTTTCTGCAAGACATCAACCCCTATTGGTACAAGTTCACCTGCTTCGAAACGGGCACGCTTGGCTTCATGATCACTCCCAACAGCGCAAGCAGCGATTATGACTGGCAACTTTACGACATCACCGGTCGCGATCCCATGGATGTTTACACCAATCCCAACTGGGTGGTTGCCGCCAACTGGTGCCAGTATCCCGGTGAAACCGGCACGACAAGCTCCGCTGCCAACCTGATTGAGTGCGAAGGGCCAACCGTTAAGTACAGCAAAATGCCGGTGGTACAGAAAGGCCATGAATACATTTTGCTGGTGAGCCACTTCACCAATACGCAGGCCGGGTACAAACTGGATTTTAAGGGCGGAACCGCCGTAATTACCGATACCACCAAAACACGGTTTAAAAGCATTCGTGCAGCGTGTGACGGCAAAACATTTTTTGTAAAGTTCAGCAAGAAGGTAAAATGCAGCAGCCTGGCAGCCGACGGCAGCGATTTTGCCATTCTCGGATCACCGGTAAAATTTATTTCTGCCGAAGGTTATGGTTGTAATAGCGGTTTTGATTTTGACTCCATTAAACTCGTCACCTCAGCACCCCTTCCGTCCGGAGATCATACCATTGTTTCCCAGTTTGGCACCGACGGCAATTCACTGCTCGATTACTGCGATGAAACCATGGCACCCGGTCAGCAGATTAATGTTCACGTAATTGTTCCCACCGTAAGCACCATGCTTTCCGTTGACCCGGTTGGCTGCAGACCCGATGTGATTGAGATCAATTTCGACATTCCCATCAAATGCAGCAGCCTTGCCGCAGATGGCAGCGATTTCCGCATCAGCGGACCCGAAGCCAACAGCATTGTGGGCATTGATAAATCAAATTGCAGCAATGACCTTTCACCGGCGCTCCGGCTGAAACTGGCAAAACCCATCGAAGTTGGCGGCACCTATACCATACACCTGCAAACGGGAACAGATGGCAACACCATTGTGAACGAATGTGCTGAGGAATCGGTGATTGGCGAGGCGCTTGATTTTGTTTGTTACGATACGGTTTCTGTGGCCATGAATACCACCGTGATCAAAGGCTGTGATAAGGATACCCTGTTTATTGATCTGCCTGGTCACAATGTAAATAATCAATATGCCTGGACTTTTGATGGTGTTCCGTACCAGAATCTGTCCACTTCATTTTTTCGCACCTACCCGGATAACGGCGATTACAATTTCAAACTTGTCGCCACCAATGGCGTTTGTACCGATTCGGCATCCGCCGGGTTTAGCGTGGCGCGTATTCCCATTCACGCGGCATTTGATTTCAGCGTTTTTGCCTGCCCGGGTGACTCGGTGTGGTTTAAAGACATCAGCACGGGAAATCCCATCGCCTGGGAATGGAATTTTGGAAACGGCAGTGGCAGCAACGATCAAAACCCGCCTTCGCAAACGTATTTGTCCAACTCCTTGCCCAACAGCATTCAGCAAATTCCGGTGGTTTTGCGGGTAATGAATGCATCTGGCTGCATCAGCGATACCACTGCCATGGTGCAGATCCCCAATACCTGCTACATTGCTGTACCTACGGGCTTCACGCCCAATGGCGATGGCCTGAATGATTATCTCTATCCCCTGAATGCCTGGAAAGCAAAACAACTGAAATTCAGGGTTTTTGACCGCTATGGGCAAATCGTATGGGAAACAAGCGACTGGCAGCGCAAATGGGACGGCCGGCTCAACGGTATGCTTCTGCCCACAGGAGCCTATGTATGGATGCTTGAATACACCGACATCAGCAACGGCCAGAAAGTGAATTTGAAGGGAACGACTACCTTGATCAGGTAATCAGTTTCACCCGCAATAGCCCCGGCTGATGCCAATCGCCCGGGTACGGCAATCAACCGTTTTTGGTCTCCTCCTCATCATTGCCTTGGACACTATCCTCTTCGTCTTCCTCCTCTTCGTCCTCCGGATTATCCTGATCGTCATCCCAATCCGCATCATCATTTTCTTTATCGTCATCTTCAACATCCCAATCTTCCAACTCCTCATTCAAATATTTTTCAATGCGCTGATTGGTATAATCTTCAGCATCGCTCAGGATAAATTCTTTTATTCCCCTTACACATTGATCCAGGTCAAAATAATCTTCATCAATCTCTTCATCCGGTAATGAATCATCGTTTTGCCGGGCCCAATAGCCAACAACTTGCTGAATGAACTCCGATCGTTCTTCAAAAATTGAAATGATTTGCTCTTCCATGGTTATTTCATACGCATCCCAATAAAATGAATATTCACCCTGCACCTGCACGCAAATTTCTTCCCACACATTTTTCAGGCCGCTATCATCACCAGATAGCAAAAATTCCTTTCCGGTAAGCGTTATAAGTTGCTCAATGACTTCCTGGGCAATAAACCCGGCATGAAGTTGACCAAGATTGAAGAGGGCTTTTTCTGGATTTGGTATATTGATCTTTTTGGTGATGAAATATGCGATCAATTTATGATAATAACTTTTCACCGCCCGTACTTCTTTTAGCAACTTGCTCATACCTTGATTTGAAATTTTATTGCATTAGGATTCAGCCCCACCTACAACCAACCCCTGATCTTCTGCATCCTCCGCACTTAACATTCCGGCCATTGTATCTGGCGGGTATCAAAGGTGGTGCAGAGCTGAACATACGCATCGCTTTTCCTTAAGCCTGTACCTGACCGAAAGAACGCGAGTGTAATTCATTTTATTTATCGATGTCATGTGTTGAGCATAAAGAAAAGCCCGGGGCTGGTTCCCGGGGGCTGAGGTTTTGTTTGGACGTCTCCTGCAAAATGAAAGTAAAACACGGCGATAATCAGCAAGAGAAATGTTTTCACTGCTGTATTTGCCTTTCTTCCTTTTGATAGAATTATTATAGATTAGCATCCTCAAAACGATTGGATGGCCGGCATATAAACAAACAAAACGAATGGACAATACGCATTTATCCGTACTCGAGCGCTTCAAAAATGAAGTGGGAATCAAATTCCAGCTTTTCAACAGCCTGTTTACCTCGCTGCCTTTTCACCGTATCGAAAAGACCGGCATCCTGTTATCCATGCTGCTGAATATTTGCGAGGAAGAGTATGCCAAAGGCAAAAGTCCTGTGGAAATCATTAACCAATTTTTTAGTCAGCATACGCGTTACCCGGGCGATGAGGAGCGACTCGATTTGTTATTTCGTTTTATTCAGTACGCTGAGCGGCAGGTCGTGCTTTTTGATGCGCTTGAGGATGCCGCCTACACCCAGCTGCACGACATGACCGGACCCGGTACCCTTAAAAGCCTGCAGGTAAAAGTGGATGCCGAAAAAGCACAGGAGGGCCTGAAAAATGTGTTGCAGCATTTTGGGATCCGGCTGGTTTTGACCGCCCATCCCACACAGTTTTATCCTGGTGAAGTGCTGGGCATCATCAATGATTTGTCGGCAGCGCTGAAGAACAACCACAACGCTTCCATCAATCTTTACCTGCAGCAACTCGGCAAAACGCCGTTTCTCAAAAAAAACAAACCGACCCCTTTAGATGAAGCCCAAAACCTCATCTGGTACCTCGAAAACGTTTTTTACCATTCGGCCGGTCGCATCGTATTTTTTTTGAAACGCAACATGGGCTATAGCATGAAGCCTCAAAGCCCGCTTATCCGCCTGGGTTTCTGGCCGGGTGGCGACCGCGATGGCAATCCCTTTGTAAAAGCAGCCACCACACTGAAAGTTGCGGCCCAGCTTCGCGGCAGCATCATCAAATGCTATTACCAGGATGTGCGTAAGCTCAAACGACGTTTAACGTTCAGCGGCATTATGCAAAAAATCACGGACCTGGAGAAAAACCTTTATGAAACCCTTTTCCTGGATAAACCGGTGCTGGCCAATGCGTTCCAGTTGCTGGAACCCCTGCAGGAGATCAGGCAGATCCTGAAGAAAGACCACGGCAGTTTATTCATCCACCTGGTAGAAAACCTGATCAATAAAGTGGAAATGTTCGGGTTTTATTTTGCCAGCCTGGATATCCGGCAGGACAGCAGTGCGCATGTTCCCGCCATAACCGGCCTGGTGGACCAAGGCATCCTGCCTGCGGATTACCTGAATCTGGGGGATAAAGAAAAAATGGATGCGTTGGTGCAGATCCGTGAAACGGTTTCATTGGAAAACTTGAAAGATGACCAAAGCCGCGATGTTTATGAAAGCATGCAGGCCATCAAAACCATTCAGCAACTGAATGGCGAAGCCGGGTGTCACCGTTATGTAATCAGCCACAGTGAATCGGCTGTCCACATTCTCGAAGTGTACGGCATGTTGCTGGCCGCAGGCTGGCTGCCGGAGCAGCTTACGGTGGACATTGTGCCCTTGTTTGAAACCGTGGAAGACCTGCAAAATGCCGCCGGCATTATGGAACAACTTTACAGCCATAAGGTCTACAGGCAGCATATCGCAAGCAGTGGAAACCGGCAAACCATTATGCTCGGTTTCAGCGATGGTACAAAAGACGGTGGATACCTGATGGCGAATTACAGCATTTATAAAGCAAAAAAGGAACTGACCCGTATCAGCAGGATGCATGAAGTGGACGTGTTGTTTTTTGATGGCCGTGGAGGCCCGCCAAGTCGCGGCGGGGGCAAAACCCACAAGTTTTATGCCAGCATGGGGAAGGATATTGCCAGCCATGAAATTCAGCTCACCATCCAGGGGCAGACCGTCAGTTCCAATTTCGGTACCATAAACTCCTCGCAGTTTAACCTCGAGCAACTGCTGCACGCCGGCATCAGCAACCAACTGTTCCCCGACAACCTGGCCACACTGGAACCGGCAGAAGAAGCCTTGCTGAATGAACTGAGCGAACTGAGTTTCACCAGCTATCGCAGCCTGCGCGATCACCCCAATTTCCTGGATTATTTGCTGAGCGCAAGCCCCCTGAATTTTTATTCCGACACCAACATCAGCAGCCGGCCAACCAAACGCGGAAAAGGCAAAAAAATGACCTTGAACGATTTGCGGGCCATTCCTTTTGTTGGAAGCTGGAGCCAGATCAAACAGATCGTCACCGGCTATTTCGGAGTGGGCACGGCCCTGAAAGCGCTGGAAGACAAAGGCAAATGGGATGAAGTGGTAGCACTTCACCAGCATTCTCTGTTTTTCAAAGCGCTTATTGAGAATTGTGAAATGTCTATGAAAAAATGTTATTTTCCGCTTACCGCTTACCTGGGCGACCATGCCGTATTCGGGAAGGTTTGGCATAAAATACATGATGAATTCAGGCTCACGCGTTCCATGGTGCTCAAACTCACCGGCAACCCCGACCTGATGGAGGAATATCCTGCCGACCGCCTTAGCATAGAAATGCGTGAACGGATTGTTCTGCCCCTCACCACCATTCAGCAATACGGCCTGGCTACACTGCGCAAAATGGATGAACAGGTAATGGACAGTCCTTTGCGCGAGAAATACGAGAACTTGGTGATGCGCTGTTCTTTCGGGATCATTAACGCGGGCCGAAATTCGGCCTAAACCGTTTAACGCGCTGTGGAATGCTTCCCGGCTACCGGTTCGCAAAAACTGCCTTGCCGGCCCGTAACAAAGCTGTTGCGCGACATGCCGCTTGCCATTGCTGGTGCTTATTTACTTTTTATCCGGGGTGGTTCCCCGTTCAAATATTAAGCTGGCGTGCATTACTTTTGCCATTCACTACTCTTCTTAAAAAAGCATGATTGACGTTATACTGGGCCTTCAATGGGGCGATGAGGGCAAAGGCAAAATTGTGGATTATTTTGCTCCAAACTACCAGGTGATCGCCCGCTTTCAGGGTGGACCGAATGCAGGCCATACCATTTACCCCAAAGGTGAAAAAGTTGTTTTACACCAGGTTCCTTCGGGCATTTTTCATGACCATACCAAAAACCTGATCGGTAATGGCGTTGTGCTTGATGTGATTACGCTCCGCAAAGAAATACAACGGGTGCTGGAAATGGGTGGAAATACATCCAATCTTTTCATTTCCAAAAGGGCCCACCTTATTATCCCAACACACCGTGCTTTGGACAAGGCCAGCGAATTGCAGAAAGGGGATGCCAAGATCGGCTCCACGCTCAAAGGCATCGGCCCGACCTATATGGATAAAACCGGCCGCAACGGCCTTCGCGTCGGCGATCTTTTTGAAAAAGGCTTTACAACCAAATACATCAAACTGCGCATGAAGCATCAGCGTTTGCTTGACAGTTTCAGCTTTAATGAAGACATTTCCGAATGGGAAGAAGAATTCCTGGAAGCCCTCGAATTCTTCCGCAGTTTAAATATTGTGGATGGCGAATATTTCATGCAGGAAGAGCTTGCCGCCGGCAAAAACATCCTGGCGGAAGGTGCGCAGGGCAGTATGCTCGATATCGATTTTGGAACCTTCCCGTTCGTTACCAGCAGCAATACCATTTCGGCCGGCGTAATGAGCGGCCTGGGCGTAGCGCCGCAAAAGATCAGGGAAGTAATCGGCATTACCAAAGCTTATTGCACCCGTGTGGGAAGCGGGCCTTTCCCTACCGAGCTGGATAATGAGGAAGGAGAAAAACTCCGCAAGGCCGGCAACGAATTTGGTGCAACCACCGGAAGACCCCGTCGCTGCGGCTGGATTGACCTGGTAGCCCTGCAATACGCCTGCATGATTAATGGCGTTACCAAAATGGTGATGACCAAAGCCGATGTTTTAGATGGCTTTAAGGAGCTGAAAGCCTGTACATCTTACAACATTGAAGGCAAATCGGTAAACCATATTCCTTTTCAGATGAGCGGCATGGAAATAGAGCCGGAATACCGGGTTTTCGAAGGATGGAATCAGGATTCACAGAAATTTATAAATGCGGAAGATTTGCCGGAAAGCATGACTTCATACCTTAAATTTGTCAATGAGTCATGCGGAGCCCCGGTCAATTGGCTGAGCAATGGACCTGAGAGAGACCAGATTATCCCGCTTTGATTGTTAAGCCGAATTTCAAAAAACCGGGTATAATATTTGGCGATCCAAAAATGGAAATTAAATTTAACTCACGATAATTTGATTTGATATGGCTGTGAAGACATCAACAATGGTAAAAAACACAAACAGAAAAAAAACGTTGGCAAATTTTGACGGAGTAGCTGAGCCGCAGGCGGAAATTGTGGAAGTGGGCGGGAGCGCCGTTGATTGGGATTTTGAAGAAACAGACCTGTTTTCAACCTTATTGGCTGCTAAACAGAAATCGCCTGACGGAGAGGAGGAAGAGGTTTTTGATGATGATGAAAAATTTGATGATGAAACCGGGGCTGACGATGATGAGGACGATGACTGGAATAACGATGAAGAATGGGAAGGGGAAGAGGAAGAAGGCGATTGGGATCCTGATTTTGACGAGTTTGACATGCCTCCTGTAAAAGGCAAAAAAGGCAGCAAGGATGAAGAAGAAGATTTTCAATACGAAGAAGATGTGGATGATGATTTCGATGACCTCTTCGGCAATGGCGATGACGATGATTTCGATGAAGATGATTTCTGATCATCCCCATTTTGCTTTTGAATTTTCATTTTAGATTCCGGGCATTTAACCAGCAACAATCTCTTTGATAACCAGGTATGAACAGCCTGGTTTTTTACATTCCCGGTTTGCCCGCGGGCAATTTCTTTTCATTGCCTGCGGCAACCTGTTTAAAAGGCCCTCTTGCATTATCTTTACGCCATTCAATTTTCAGGAATATGGCAGAATCAGCAGCATTTTTAAAGGCCGTACAGGACGGTTATACTTTTAAAGGGGAAAAAGTAAGAATAGGCCGCGCAATGCTCAACGGGCATGTGGTGGCGGGTGCGGATATTTTTCTGCCGCTTAAAACCATGAACCGCCATGGGCTGATCGCCGGTGCGACAGGTACGGGAAAAACCAAAACGCTCCAGGTTATCAGCGAGGCGCTGAGCGAAGCGGGCGTGCCGGTATTGGTGATGGACATTAAAGGCGACCTGAGTGGCCTGGCTGCCGCCGGAGAAACAAATTCCAAAATTGAAGAACGCTGCCACTTGCTGGAAATGGCGTTTAACCCTACCGCCTATCCGGTTGAGCTCATGCGCATTTCCGAAGGGGAAAAAGGAGTAAAACTCCGCGCCACGGTAACCGAATTTGGTCCGGTGTTGCTTTCCAAGATCCTGGGCCTGAACGATACCCAGGGCGGCATTGTAGCCATGCTGTTTAAATATGCCGACGATAACCATTTGCCCCTGCTGGACATCAAGGATTTTAAACGCCTTTTGCAGTATGCCACAGAAGAGGGCAAAACCGAACTGGAAAGGGAATATGGTAAGATCAGTACAGCATCCACCGGCACCATTTTGCGTAAATTGATTGAACTCGAACAACAGGGAGCCAACACTTTTTTTGGCGAGCTCAGCTTCGATGTACATGACCTGATGCGCACTACTTACGATGGCAAAGGGATGGTGAATATTCTGCGTGTGACCGACCTCCAGGACAGGCCCAAATTGTTCAGCACCTTCATGTTGCAGTTGCTGGCTGAGCTATATGCAGTGAGCCCCGAAACGGGTGACCTGGACAAACCCAAACTCTGCATGTTTATTGATGAAGCCCATCTTGTTTTCCAGGAAGCCAGCTCTGCACTGCTTCAGCAGATTGAAACGGTGATCAAACTCATCCGCTCAAAAGGTATCGGCATTTTCTTTTGTACCCAAAACCCTATGGATGTGCCGGCCCCGGTACTCGGGCAGCTTGGTC
The DNA here is from genome assembly GCA_023387985.1 of Bacteroidota bacterium. Taxonomy (GTDB): domain Bacteria; phylum Bacteroidota; class Bacteroidia; order Chitinophagales; family Chitinophagaceae; genus Phnomibacter. Next base: position 121,811 of record JAEWHC010000008.1, read on the forward strand.
TTAAAGTACAGCACGCCTTACGTGCCTTTACCGCGAATGACCGTAAAGCCATACGCCAAACCGCAGACAACTACCCTTTAAGCGAATTCTATAAAACGGATGAACTGCTAACACAGGTCGGCATTGGTGAGGCATTGATTACCGCGTTGAGTGAAAAAGGAACGCCTACACCGTTAGTGCATGTCATGCTGAACCCGCCGCAAAGCCGGATGGATATCCTCACCGGGCCGGAAATTGACGGCTTACTAAGGCGTTCGCAATTATTGAGCAAATACGACCAGGTAATTGATACCAACAGCGCTTACGAAATGCTGGATGCCAAAATGACTGCTGCTGAAGAAGCTGCTGCTGAAGAGAAAGCCAGCCGGGGGGAAACATCCCCTGGTCGGGGAAGAGAACCAAAGCCCGAACCTTCAACACTTGAAAAAATGGTGGACAACCCAGTGGTAAAAAGCATGATACGAACCGCGGGCAACCAGATCGTACGAAGCCTGCTGGGCTCAATTGGCTTGAAAGGAACAACCACGAAACGGCGGAAAACAAGTTGGTTCTAAACGTTGTTGTTCAGGATAACAAAAAACCACTCCCCGCGGAGTGGCTTTTTGTTTTCACCTATTTTAATCACTACAACTTGATCAATTTGATCAACATTCGGTTCTCTCCCTGCTGCACGTCAACAACGTAAAGGCCCGGACGCCAGTTTGCACCTACAGCAATTGTGGAATTGCCCCGGGTATTCATCCGCTCAACAGCAATACCTGCAGCGTTATATACATTCAGCCTTACAGGTTCAGCATTATTTTTTGCTTTTATATGCAGGTTGAATAGATTGGCCGAAGGATTGGGCGCGCTGGTAACCTCAAGTTCCGTTGATAAACTTTCTTCACGCACATATTCCAGTGCCGAGGTTCCGCGTTTGTCCTTGCCTTGAATAATCTGAACCACGCTGCTGAGGCCTGTGCGGGTCGTCGGCGCTGCAGCTTCACTTGCACCGGGTTCATTGTCATAATAAACCTCGCCGGTATTTTTATTGTAAATCCTTACCCGTACATAATCCTCATTGCCATTGTCAATTACAGTAAGAATGAAAGCGATGCCGCTCTGACCATTCGTGATTCTGCCATATCCTTTCATTTGGGCCCGGTTGCCGCTGATGGCCATATAATCGTAGTTCAACGCGGTGAATTCAAAGTTTCCAACTTTCAGTTCAAAACGGGTTTCACCTTTGGGGAATGTAGATTTTTTGAAATAATGCACTTCAAATCCAAAGCTCGCCTTGCCGGTGGCCTGAGGATCTGCTTTCAAAGCGCCGGCCGGAGAAGCGAACCATCCGCCGCCAAAAGCGTTTCCGCCCGCGGGATCATAAATCACTATTGTGGCCTCCTGGTCGCCGCTTGTGCTTACATAAGATTCATTGCCAAGCTGATCTTTCACATTCATGCGCACTTTGTACACTCCGGGTTCCATAAATTTATAAGATCCGGTCACCAGCCCATTCTTACGGCCGTTGGGTTCTGCGGCTACCTGTCCCTTTACGGAAACCGCATCATCAATCAACCAGGTGGCGGTGTGCCTGTTTCCTGGTTTATCCTGGAAAACGCCGGCCAGGCTTACCGTCGACCCTACCTTGAAGGAACTACCGGCCTGCGGACTCGTAATATTGTGCGCTACATACACTTCAGTGGTGGTTGATGAAATGTTTCCACAGTCATCTTCCGCAGTGATGGTAATGGTATAAACCCTGCCATCCCCGGTTCCTGCACGCTCTGCCCTCAGCATCACTGTATGATTGTCGATCACTTCATAATCCACGGGTTCGGTATCACCATCGCCGGTACCGTTTACCGGTTCATTGCTTACAATGGAAAGTGATGTGGTTATATGCGCTGCATCTGAACAATTGTCAAATACATCGTAATTGATCTTTACCTCACGCATCTTGTGGTTAGGAGGCCATAATGAATTTGGCGTGGCTGAAACATTTTCAAAATAAGGCGCCGTGGTATCCATGGCAGTTATGATCTGAACCGCCTGAGTATAGTTTCCGCAATCATCAGTCACCTTCCAGGTTCTTGTGATGATCTCCTCTCCCATGCATGACCCTTCTTCAACCACATCTGTGTAGGTTGGGTCGGGGTTAGGATCGCAATTGTCATCAACGTTGGTGGGATTCCCGGTAATGGAAGGATCCGCATCGTAATCACAACTTTCATCTTTGTAAATTACAATATCATCAGGCACCGTAAAGGTTGGCGCAGTTGTATCCCTTACAGTGATGATTTGCACCTGGGAACTATCATTGCCACAGGCATCCTTTACATACCAGGTTCTTTCAAGAATTGTCTCACCGGTACAGGAACCATTCTTTTCAAGATCAGTATGCCAGACATCCGGGTTTGCATCACAATTATCCTGTACATCCGTTGGCACACCGGTATCAGCAGGCAATGCGCTGTAGTTACAATCTTCATCCTTGTAAAGCGTTACGTCTGCCGGTACGTTGAAGGTGGGTTTGGTATTGTCTCCAATGGTGAAAACAGCGTTGCTCAGGTCATAGAAAATATTTTCCACGGCCTCAATTTTTATGCGGGCATTGTTGCTGTAAGTGCAGGCAAAATCATGCGTATAACTACCGTCATTGGGTGTGGAAGCTGTTATGACACTCCAATTTACCCCACCATCGGTGGATAAACTAATTTTTACGTTTGCTGAAAGAGCCTGCGTACCCTCTGCATTCCATGTAATGTTGTAATTACCCGGGCATATGGTTTCCCCTCCATTTGGTGCGGTGAGGGCAAAAGGCCCCACATCAGCCACGGTGATCACTATATTGTCAGAATTGGTCTGGCTGCCATCGCGCACCGTAAACCTGAAATTCATTGTACGTGCAACGGAAGGCAACGTTTCCCATTTGGTGCTTACCCCTTCGGCTGGCATTAAGCGAATCGGGGACGTTGATGGCGGTAAGGAACGGAACATAGGACCCGTGGTATAGGTTGAATTGGGGATCGTCCTCCCGAAGTCACTGGTGAGTTTATCCATTTGCTCCCAGGTAAAAAGCAGCGGATCACTTTCAGGATCTGAAGCCACACCGGTTAACACAAAAGCGGTGGATTTCGGAATGGTCCTGTCCGCACCGGCGTTGGCACTTGGAGCTGTATTATTGGCATCAATGGTGGTTCCGCAGCTTACGCCTGCGATATGTGCCGTCGCTTGCTGGATGCTTATGGCATGAAAATAGGGAGATCTCAATTCAATAACCTGGTCTGCAGCGGCGATGCCATTGCCTCCGTAACTCATAAACGTGTTCCCGCTTCCCGGCTCCATTTGGGCGTTGTCGTTATCATCCTGGTGTGTGAAGGTATGATTTGCACCGGCCTGATGCCCGATTTCATGGGTAAACATCATAGAAGCATAACCGTCTAAATTATTCCATCCGGCTCGCATGGTTACCGCCCTCGCTTTGTTATCATCATCGCAAAACCTGCCGATTGACGCTCTGCCGGCATTGCTTCCGGAATTAAAATGCATCAGATGCCCCAGATCATAATCACTTGTGGACAGCACCCCGTTTATAACAGTCTTGGCCATGTCAATTAATGTTGTGGTTTCTGATTCGCTTCCAATCCCATCTGTGGCGGGATCGAGAAAGATGATGTCTTCATTGTTATCGATCAGTTGCAGCCGGATTCCAAAATCCCGCTCCAAAAAGGAATTCGTAAGGGTAAGATGGCCAACCTGAAAAGCCAGTACATTGGCTCTGCGTTCAGCATCAGAAAGGGATACGTTGCCGCCATAGGTGACACTAAACTGACCGGAAGCCGCAAGGGCAAACCGAAAAGTTCGGATTTCACCGGTGTTGGCATTCAAGGGTACCAGGCCAGCCAAATCTCCTTTATTGCTGATTGTAGCTATACTGACCCCGTCGCCGGAGCTTTCGCATTCAAATCCTTCTAAATCTGCAGACACCGATTCGAACCCAATGTAAATCTGGTTTTGGTCATCCACTCGCCTGATGAATAAAGAGGCCTTTCCGGGCTCATGGATAATCGCGTTCAATCCAAGTCTGGTAAAAGAAAAACGTGTTGTTTTCAAACTACCATCCGTGGAAACACCGCTGAACGATTGAAGGTCGGGGTACTTCTTAACTAAACCGGGCGCCGCAACAGGTGCATTGACTACGCGGAATTCAATGAAGTTGCCCTCTGCATCCGGTAAATAAATTGTTGCAACATTCTGACGCGCATTTGCTGCTTTTTCATTGGGTGCGGCTTGAAGCTTCGCCAACATTTGAGTTTCATTCAGTTTGTAAAGCCTGAATACTTTTGGTTTTTTCCGGTTCTGCCAATCTGATTTTGTAACAGCATTTTCATTTGCACGACTCCATTCGGGCTGAGCCGTGGCCAGGATAAAGAACAGCAATCCGGCAATACTGAGTAAAGCTTTTTTCATGTGTTTAAATTTTGGTGGTTCATTCGTAGCATCAGGCTGCCACCCACCCTACGGAAGCAGGATAGCAGAAAGGGTTTGTGAAGAGTTAACTGCTTAGAAAATAATTAAAAGAGTGATTTGTCGCAGGTAGAGTGGGTTTGGGGGATGAATATTCATATGCAACTCAAATCTAATAGGTAGTTTTTTAAATGTCAAGCCTCACTGAGGAAAAGGTGATTTTATTTGAGGGAACGGCAGGCTGACCCTGTGCGGTGGGTGGCATTTGTAGACTTCCTCGTGGAAATTTGATTTCATGCACCCAAGGGGCGTACTTGTGTAAAAGACCAGCTTAGTTTATCCTTAAAGCATCGCCGGCGTGCGTAAAATTTGTAAAAGCGCCTTGGTTATGAATTTTGGGCGCTGTTACTTACGCAGTATTGGAAACCCTGAACGCGGGCCACCTTTCATTTTTTACCTCTGCCCTTAAAGTGTACATCCGCCAAAACCGGGAAATGATCCGATGGATATTTGCCCCTGTAGGTATCTGTCAGCAGTCCCCACCGCGTAGCTTTCAAAGCCGCACTTAGAAAAATATGATCAATAACCATTGAAGTCGCAAAGTCACGGCCAAAGTCGTTAAATGAACCATTCAACTGGTAAGGGTATTGCACATCATGGTATGCATCCCGCAGCAAGGTTGAAGCGGCAAGCACTTTATAGGGCTCGCTGTCGCGGCCAACGTTAAAATCACCTACAGCAATAACCGGTTGGTCGCCGGCTATCTCCTTTATCTTTTGCAACAACAGCCTGGCGCTTTCCAGTTGGGCTGTCTTTCCCTGGTGATCAAAATGCGCACTGAAGAAATAAAACGTTTTGCCGGATTTTTTCTCCCGCAATTGTACCCAGCTCGCAATACGGTTGCAGCAGGTGGCATCCCAGCCTTTGCCAGGAATATTGGGGGTTTCGCTAAACCAGAAATCCCCGGCCCTTAAGCGTTCAAACTTTTTCTTATTGTAAAATACCGCAGCATGCTCCCCTTTTGTCCCCCCGTCATCGCGTCCTTTACCATAGCGTTCAAATTCGGGCAGGCCTTTTGAAAGATCTTCAAGCTGATTGATCAATCCTTCCTGGATACCAAACACATCAATCTGGTGAAAACGGATCAGGTCGACTGAAGGTTGCGCACGGTCTTTCCAAAGGTTGCCTGAATCACGCGGATTGTCAAAACGGAGATTGTAAGTAGCCACCGTTATTTTTTGTGTCAGTCCACTGATGGCGATTAACATCAAAGCAACAAAAACGCTCTTTATTCTAAGGATTTTCATAGCATCAAAAGTAGAAATTAATACCTTAACGGCGGCAGCGCCCCGGGCGGCATTCAATTCCAGTCCGGCCCTGGGCAAGAACCGTAACCTGCTTATAAAGCGCAGGCAGATCTTACTGAAGATATGGTAAAACACCGTCATTGGATCTCTTCGTGATTACCACTTTACAATGATTCCTGTTAATGATAACTCCCTTTTTCCCGAAAGGCAGGATGCCATCCTGTTTTTTTTGTATTTTAGTCTTGCCCATTCAATCAATATAAGATTCAATATATGGCTAACATAAAAGTCCTCAAAGGAGACATTACCAGAATTGAAGCAGATGCAATTGTTAATGCGGCAAACTCTTCGCTAATGGGTGGCGGGGGCGTAGATGGCGCTATTCACCGGGCAGGCGGGCGCGCCATTTTGGAAGAGTGCAAAAAAATTGTAGCGGCCCAGGGAGAATTGCCGCCGGGAGAAGCTGTAGCTACAACGGCGGGCAATCTGCCGGCCAAACTGGTGATCCACACCGTTGGACCGGTATGGAAAGGCGGAGATAACGGGGAGGCATTTAAGCTGGCGAATTGTTACGAAAATTCATTGCGCGTGGCTTTAATGAATGGCTGTAAAACGGTGGCTTTCCCTGCCATCAGTACCGGCGTTTGTGGTTACCCGGCGGACAAAGCCGCTGAAGTGGCCATCAAAGTAATCCGTGATTTTACCGGCGCCCGCCCGCGCTTTGATGAAATCATGATGGTCTGCTTCGACGATGCGAATTATGATGCATTAACCAGGGTTTTGAATGCGCAAAAGGGTTAGGTTAAACCCCCGGGCAAATTCCGGCTACTGATGCGCTTTCAGAAAATCGATCAGACCATTCATATACGTTTCCTGGTCATCCCACATACTCATGTGTCCGCCGCTGCAAAGCAGGAATTTTCCTTTGGGTAGCTGGCCTGCCATCCATTGCATATGTTCAGGGTCCATAGTGTCGTGGGTAGCACCTACAACCAACGCAGGAACCTTGATTTCGCCCAGCCTCGCGGAAACATCCCAGATTTCCAGTTTCCCACTGATGCCAAATTCACTAGGCCCCTGCATGGTAACATACAGAGACTGGTTCATCTTAGACATGGACCGTACAAATGGCTCCGGCCATTGATCAACAGGCATGCGGATGGCAAATTGCGGGTAAAACTGCTCCATCAAAATGCGCATATAAGCAGGATCACTAAAATCTCCCTTAAGTTCAATCTGCCGAATGGTATCGAGTGAAGCAGGATCCAGTTTCAAAGCCAATACATTTTCGGCATATTTGTCATATTCCGGGCAACTGCTCATCATATTGCTGATGATCACGCCTTTCAGATTTTCCTGGTATTTAAGGGCATATTCCATGGCCAGTATGCCGCCCCAGCTGTGGCCCAGCAAAAAGAAATTCTCCTGGTTCAGGTTGAGGGCTTTTCTTACCTGCTCAACTTCTTCCACGTAGCGAGCAAGATCCCAGAAAGAGGTATCGGTAGTCTGGTAACTGTTGCCGCAGCCAAGCTGATCTTAATAAATGAATTCGATTCCTTCAGCAGGCAGAAAGCTTTCCATGCATTCAAAATATTCATGTGTGGCACCGGGGCCGCCGTTTACCAGCAATAATTTCACTTTTGGATTATTCCCAATCCGCTTTGTCCAGACAGGGAATTTGCCCTGCGCGGTTTCGATCTCCACCATTTGTACACCCCCCGTTTTCACTCCGGTTGAATTGTCAGTAAATTAGGAGTTTTTTGGATCCGGCAGATCGTTTTTCTTTTGGCCACATGCGGAGAGGATCAACACAAGGAAACAGAGAAAGCTGTAACGAAACATTATGGTAAGTTTATTAAGCAAAGTTACATATGAAAAAAACCGGCAATGTAAATCAGGCAGTATTTTAATTCAGGATGAGTGCCTGTTTTTTTAACTCACCACCGGTGATGGCGTCAGTCGCCTTTCCAAAATAACGCAAACTGGAAACCCATGTTTTTCAATTTTGCAAACCGGAAGACTTCCGAAGGCATGTATCCGGAATTATTTTTTTCAGAAAACACTTGCATTAGAAATTTCTTAATTCTAATTTTATGTTAGCACACCGGACAACCCTTTACTGTTTAAAAAATTGAGCGATGAACCCCCTGTTATTGCCGCATAGTGCAGGTTTCTATTAAACTCAAAATGATTTTTTCCCGGCTCCTTTTCTAAGAAAATCAGCAGTAAGGGTTTTGCTCAGCCCTAAAGAACAGGGAACCCAAATTTGTCAACATTGGAGGGATCTGAAAATCCAAAACAGAGTAAGACTGAGAAACCGAAAACAGTACAGAGTAGGTATCACTGAAATTCATTTTTTATGCACAACTCAAATGATTTGAAGGACAGGATCCTTAAATCAAGCATTGTCAATTTCGAAGCCCTCGGAAAAACCATTACCGAATTGGGCCCGCAACTTGCCTTTTTAGATGATCCATGGGAAAACTTTTGCGGTACGATGCGTTACTTCATCCGCATCTACAGGCTGCCGCCTTTAGGCCCGAGAATTCCCGAACTGGATCGCCTCGAAAAGCTTGAAGGCCTCGACAAGCAACTGTAAATGGTTATGACTATGAGAAATGCAACTTTGAACAGGCCCGCACCAGGTTTGCTAAACGAAGAATATACTTTTGAAAGGCTGAAAAGATGCCTGGATTTCACCAATGATGCCCTGCTCCACCTCATTGTGGATGGGCACCCTGCAGATGAAGAAGAAAGCTGGTATGTGAGGCCTGAAAAGATTATTGCAGAGTCTGCATTTCTCATGGTTTTTGCAAATCCTTTTAAGCACCAGGAGCTGATTCGCACATCATTTCAACGCCTTGGCGAAACGCTTGAGCCGCTGGGGCGAAGTAAGGCCATGTTGCTCAACATTTGCCTGAAACCATCGCTTGCCCTTGATTATGCCCATACACATATTTGTCTCGATGTTGCAGGATTTCCCAACGCGGAATTTGATGCCTTAGTTGAATCCTCTTTAAAAGGTGAATTAATCAACGGCATTGAACGAACACCTTACAGAATACTTGAACGGTTTTGGCTTCTTAATCTCAGGAATACGGAAACAAGTAAAACCGAACGCGAATTTTGGATACAACACAGTGCGCTCTGCAAAACACCGGATATTTTTTCTGAAAGCACTGATGCTGCATACGCATTGACTCATGCGGTAATGTATCATCAGGAAAATGACATTTTTGACCGGGAAAAACTTGCCCACATCATCGAAGCCATGTTGATCCGTAACCTGGATGCACAAGATTATGATGTCGCAGGTGAGTTGTTGATAAGTTGGATTATGCTGGGTCTGCCGCTCACGGATATCATCATCCTTAGCCTCGAAATTTTATTCACCATCGAAAAACGGGTAGGATTTTTGCCCGCACCGGGCCTCGATACCAGCAAATTGCCGGGTTTGGAAAAGTGTGAACGCCGAACCTATATTTTCAGTATAAATTATCACACCATTCTTGTAATGGGTCTTTTGTGCTGTGTTATGCTACACCGGAAATTTCTGGATGGAATCACTACGGTTTCCGCTGCAATCTCTGAAAGGGATAAAAGCTACCTGGAGGAACTTATACAAACGGCTGCATCCAAACATTGGATCGAGTTTTATTATCAACATCCAAAAACCTACAACTGGGCCCCATTTATTTATCATGCGCTTTTGTCGAAAAGCATCCGGGAAAAGAATTTCTCACTAAGCCATGAAATCCTGCAGAAAATTACCAGCACTTCTTTAAAGGAAGCAATTACCAGCGGCCAGGCCAATGAATTGCTAGCCAGATTAAGCAGATTTTCTGGTTAGCCTACCCTGTTCTGCATAGTAGAGGCAGTTGCGGTTCTTTGGGCTGCTGCTTCTGATCTTAATCCAGTTTTCGCACGCCCAGCCACAAACTGTTCAGGGCAAGTACCACATCGCTGGCGCCCATGATCAATGCCGCGACGGTTGGATGCAAATAACCCAGTGCGGCAACCGGTATGGCCAGGATATTGTAGAAAAATGCCCAGAATAAATTCGTCTGTACGGTACGGTAAGTCAGCTTGCCGAGTTGCATGGCCTTGGGCAGGTTTTTCAGTCCGCCCTGTGTAAGTACTACGCCGGCGCTTTGGATGGCCAGCTGCGATGCTTCACTCAGCGAAATGCTTATCGTGGCTTTCGCAAGTGCCGGCGCGTCGTTGATGCCGTCACCCACCATAGCCACCGGCGCTTCCTGATCCCATTTTTCAATTAGTTCAAGTTTTTGGGCAGGAGTTTTCTCGGCATAGAATTCATCAATGCCCAAATCGGTGGCAATCCGTTCGCATTTTTCATGGAGGTCGCCACTCAGCAAAATGGTTTTGATGCCCTTGCTTCGGCAGTATTCCATAATTTCCTTTGCCTCAGGCCGGTATTCATCCATAATATCCACCCAACCGGCCGGTTCACCATTTTTGGTGAGGTAAAGATTGTGAAAAGCATCTGGTTCCTCATTCAATATTTTTTTGGACCCCAGGCGGTAAACATTGCCCTGCTCATCCTGGGCCCGCATGCCCTCTCCTTTTATTTCCTCAACGCCATGCAGGCGAACTGCGGATTTGGTTCGCCATGCTTCCGCTACACTTTTGGCAATGGGATGCGCAGAGTATTTCTCTATGGAGAAAACCAGTTTCCTGAATTCGTCTTCAGGAAGGGAACCGCTGTCGAAACCATGAATAGCGAATTTGCCGGTAGTAAGGGTTCCGGTTTTATCGAACACCATTTGCTTCACGGTTCTAAAAAGTTCCATTCTCTTTGAATCAGTAAACAGGATTCCATGTTTGGCTGCTCTTCCCAGTCCAACGGCAATGGCTGCCGGTGTGGCAAGACCCATGGCACAAGGACAAGCCACCACCAAAACGGCAATGCTGCGCAAAAGGCTGGTGCCCACAGTATGCTCACCAATAAAATAATTTCCAAGAAAAGTAAGCAAGGCTATCCCTACCACCACCGGGATGAAAATGGCGCTGATCCTGTCGGCAAGTTTTTGTACCGGCGGTCGCTGCGACTGGGCGCGCTTCATCATTTCCACAATGCTGCTCATCACGGTTTCTTTACCTGTGGCAGTAACATAGGCCTTTACCGTGCCGCTAACCACAATGCCACCACCCACAAGGGCATCGCCACGTTTGCGAAATACCGGAACACTTTCACCGCTCAGTAATGCTTCGCTCACTTCGGCTTCGCCACTGAGTATCTTGGCATCTGCCGGCACCTGTTCACCCGTGCGGATGATCAGCAGGTCACCTTTTTTCAACGCCGAACTATCCACCTGGAAAACCTGCTCATTGCCTTCATTGTCATAAGCCACCATGAAGGCCGGCACCACCTCTTTCTTCATCAGCTTATTCAGGCTGCGCTGGGTACGGGCAATGCTCCAGTCCTCCAGGTAGTTGCCAAAGAATACTATGGTGAGAATGGATGCCGCGGTTTCAAAAAACAGGAAATTACCGGGAGTGGGTGTAAATAATCCATATGTACTGTATCCGAAAGCAGCCGTTGCACCAAGTGCGATCAGTACATCCATATTAGGGATACCGCCTTTTAGCGAACGCCAGGCGCTCCTGCCAAAATATTCCATTCCAATGAGGTAAACCGGCAGGGCCAGGCCGAACTGCACCCAGGGATTCATCAACCATGACCAGTGAAGGCCGGGGATCATGTGCAGCATCAGGAGGAGTGTAAAAGGAAGCGTAATCCAGAATCTCAGCATTTTCTTGTTGATGCCAGGTTTTCCTTCGCCCACACCATCCTGCTGGTTAATTGCGTCCTCCTCTGCATACACCTTGTATCCCAGTTTCTCAACCGCCAATGCTACAGCATCAACATCGGTCTCTTCTTCCATATCAAAATGCACATCGCCATTGGCAGCATTTACCATAACGTTTTGCATTCCTTTTTTCTCCAGCACGCGGTTTATACTGAGTGCACAATTGGCACAGGTCATTCCTTCCACTTTCCAATTAACGTGCTTTGCCAATTCGTTTGCCATAGTGCGGGCAAATTTACTCATTTCACTTCCTTATTTGCTGAACCCAGGTTATAAACCTGGGCTAAAACCGGATCCGGCCTTTCCATTCAACCATTAACAAAGGGCTTCACCAAGTTGTATCGCCGCTTATCCATGCCAATCCTTTCAATGCCCAAAGGCATGGTTAAATTTGCCACATGTTAAATTATCTGAAATCAGGAATTGTCGCCCTGGTGGCATTTATAAGTTTACCGCTTTCCGGAACCGCACAGGAAGCCTGGGATCTTCGAAAATGTGTGCTTTACGCAGTGGAAAACAACATTTCGGTAAAGCAAAGTGAAATCCAGGAGCGCGTTGCCGCACTTACCCACCAGCAAAGCCGTGATGCGCGATGGGGCCAGTACACCGGTTCCATGAACGGAGGTGAACAGTTCGGTAGAAACATTGACCCCACAACCAACCAGTTTACCAGCAACCGTGTAGGCTTCTTAAGTGCGGGATTGCAGGGTGGTGCAAGTCTTTTTAACTGGTTCAGCCAGCGCAATACCATAGAATCGAACCGCCTTGCACAGGAGGCCTCCATTATGGCAACTGAGAATCTGAAAGAAGACATTGCCCTGAACGTTGCCGCTGCCTATCTGCAGGCGGTAAATGCCAGGCAGCAAATGAACCTCTCCGAAGTGCAGATTAGCCAGACCACCGACCAGCTCCGCAGCACACGCCTGCAGGTAGAAGCCGGCTCACTGCCTGAATTGAATTCCGCCCAGCTTGAAGCTCAACTTGCACTGGACAGCTCCATTTATATTCAGAACGAAAGCTCTTTCCATATTGCCATTCTGCAATTGAAAGCCCTGCTTACCCTTCCGGCAGATTATCCGTTCACCATCCAGGTTCCGCGACCTGAAGAATTCCGGCTGACGTCTCTTGGTGACCTGATACCGGAAGAAGTATTTGCTATGGCCATCAATAACCGCCCGGGATTGCAGGCAACCAAATACCAGCGCGAATCCGCGGTGTTCCAGGCCAAAGCCACCAAAGCTTCAATGTATCCCACATTCAGCGTTTTCGGAAATGCCAATACCGCATATTCCACCTCCCTGAAACAACTGCCGCATGGCGACAACATTGTGACTGTAGTACCTACACAGGCCTATGTTCAGGTAGGCAGCGAAAAAATGGTTGTTTACTCCCCTGTTTCCATGCCTTCCGAATTTCTGAAAGCGAATATTTTCAGGCAGTTTAACAACAACTTTCGCCAGTCGGTGGGCCTTGGCCTGAGCATTCCCATTTTCAGCGGACATAGTGCCCGCACCCAATATCGCCGTGCATTAATGAACGTCGAAAATATCGAACTGACCATGAAGCAGGATACGCTGACCCTGAAGCAGGATATTTACACTGCATATCAAAATGCCATTAATGCCTTTTCCCGCCTGAACAGCCGTAGAAAAGCGGTGGAAACAGCCGAATATGCCTACAATTTGGGCAGGCAGCGTTATGATATCGGGCTGTTGCCGGTATTTGAACTGATTACCTTACAAAACAATCTGCGTAATGTACAGATCGAAATGCTGCGCGACCAGTTTGAGTTTATTTTCCGTACCAAGATCCTGGAATTTTACCGGGGAACGGGCATCACCTTATAAAACAATTTCTGCATAGAGAATTATTATTATGAAAAAGAAAACGATTTGGATAATTGGCGGGGCAATACTCCTGATAGGCCTGTTGATCGGATTGAAAAAAGCCGGAATTATTGGCGCGGAGGATTCAACCAAAGTTGCTGTGGAAGCTGCCGAAAACCGGACCATCATTGAGACCGTAAATGCCAGTGGCAAAATTTACCCGGAAATCGAGGTCAAGATCAGCTCCGATGTGAGTGGTGAAATCACGCAACTTACTGTGGAAGAGGGCGACAGCGTAAAGCGGGGCCAGGTGCTTGCCCGTGTATACGCCGACATTTACAGCATTCAGCAGCAGCAGGCTGCCGCGCAGGTAAACCAGCAGCAATACCAGGTGGCCAATTCGCAGGCACAGCTTTCAGCTTTAAAAAGCACCATGGAGCAAACCGAAGCGCAATACAACAGGCAGAAGCAGTTGCTTGCGGGCAAAGTGATCAGCCGCCAGGAGTTTGAAGTGGCCGAAAACAATTACCGTACTGCCCAGGCCAATTACAATGCGGCGCTGAAAGGGATTGACGCGGCACGTGCCGGCGTGAACAGTGCCCGCGCAAACCTGCAACGCGCCAGTAAAGATCTTAGCCGCACAACACTCGTGGCGCCGATGGATGGCGTGGTAAGCCTGCTCAATGTAAAAGAAGGCGAACGCGTGGTGGGAACCGCGCAGATGGCCGGCACTGAAATGATGCGTGTGGCCGATATGAGCCGTATGGAAGTCAGGGTGGATGTTACCGAAAATGACATTCCGAAAGTACATATTGGCGACAGCGCTCTCGTATCGGTGGACGCCTACCTCGGCAGAAAATTCAAAGGGGTGGTATATCAGATCGCAAGCAGCAATACCGGTGCAGCAAGTGCAGTATCTTCAGCTACAACGAGCACAGACGTTACCAACTACAAAGTTTTCATCCGCTTATTGCCAGAAAGCTATGCGGACCTTATTGATCCCAGCAAACCAAAGGCTTTTCCTTTCCGCCCGGGCATGACGGCAAGCGCCGATATTCAAACCAAAGTGAAACGGGATATCCTGAGTGTACCCATCAACGCCGTTACCACCAGGGATAAAGATGGCATGAAGAGCAATTCCAGCGCGGAAAATGAAAATGCCGATGCAGGAAGCGATCAGGTATCGGGCGACGAAGATGACAGCAAAGAAATTGTGGTTTTTGTACTGGATAAAGCTACCAATAAGGTGAAGAAGGTAAATGTTTCCACAGGTATCCAGGATACACGGTATATTGAAGTCCTCAGTGGCCTGACCAAGGGGCAGGAAGTTGTATCTGAACCTTACAATGTAATTTTCAGAACACTGAAAGATGATATGCAGGTACAGGTGGTGCCGAAGGACAAAATTTTCGAGACCAAATAAACCAGGATCATTTTTCCATCCATACAACAAGGCTGCTGTTTAAAAACGGCAGCTTTTTTATTTTCCGTTTTCCTCTTCCTCTTCATCTTTGAGGCCGTAATTTTCATCTACCTCCGCCACACCGCCGCTTATGGCAAACTTCATGGCATCGGCCGGCGGAAAATGCTGAAGAAGTTTTACCCGCTCCCGCTTTACCATGAACAATGTGCCTGCCACAGCATAGCTGCTCGGAATGTAAACGCTTAAATGTTCGCGCATATCAAACTGATCAAGTTGCTCATTGGTAATGAAGCCCAATTGAAAAACATCCTGCTGGTAAATGCTCACCAGAACCGGTTTGCTGAATTTGCGCTTTTTTCCGGCAACGGCTTCCGAAAAATCTTTGACCAGGGTATAGATCACTTTAACACCGGGTATTTTTTCGAGAATATAATCCGCAACGGAAAGTAAACGGTTCAGGAAAAAGAAATTGCTGAGGTAACCAATCGTAAGAATGAACAACATGATGATGACAAATCCGAGCCCGGGAATGATATAGGGCTTGTTGTCCGCCCCTTGTACGGAAATGGGCAACAGGTCGTCGAGCCACTGAAATGCCGTAACCAACAGGTACACGGTGATGACGCTTGGCGCCAGGATAAGCAGGCCCTGCAAAAAATATTGCGGGATCTTATTTGTGTTGAAAGCAATTTTCTTCATAGCGGATTTCGGTTTTAAGGATCGGAACTTCTGAGACAAAGTTCGGTAGATTGCCTTGGCGAAGCTAACTTTTCCGGCCCAGGAAAATTCCATAAACCGGACTGTTGTAAATTTGTTATTATAGACGCAGGCTGTACTCTTCCCGTTTAATGGCCGTTTAACAGGCATTACCCGAACATTTAAAAAAATGATCCCATGAAGAGTCCATTTCTAAAATTGTCTGCGCTTGGCGCTTTTTTAATTGCCTTCAGTTTCCAGGCAGCCGCTCAAAAAGATTTCAACGTTTTAAATTTCGGCATCAAAGGCGGAGTAAACGCCCTCAAAATTGACAACCAGAGTTTTAAAGACGGATTCAACTATGGATTTCTTGCAGGCGCATATGTGCATGTAAATACCTCACGCAGTTTCGGTTTTGGTACTGAGCTCAATTTTGCACAGGCGGTAACCAAACCTGCCCAGGATATTGGAACTGTTACCGGCTCTATTAACCTGAAAGAAATGAAAGACGTAAAGCTCGAATACCTTGGCTTACCCGTTTATGTGAATATCGGCAACAAATTTAAATTACAGGCCGGTGCGCAATTCAACATCAAGCTCAATGAGTCGGAAACCGTTTACGACCAGGTGTGGCATATTTTCAGTTCCAAAGATATCCAGGGCCTCGTAGGTTTTCACTGGAATCTTCCCATGCGTTTGTTTGTAAACGGGAGGTACTTGGTTGGCCTGAGTGATATAAATGATGTGGGCGCAAGCGAAAGATGGAAAAGCCAGACCATTCAGGCTACTGTTGGCGTAAGGTTTTAATGGACAGCATACATGTCGACGGCATTCATAAATTATACCCACCGAAAATATTGTGTTTTGAGATTTGACATAGTTTAAGGTGAAAGAAGAGCGGAGGGAAACCTCCGTTTTTCTTTTTTAGTGATCTTCTTTTTGCTGATTGCGCCACATTGCTCAGTTTGATTACAAATTTTCTTTTACTTTAGAACCGGTTATCCTGTTGCCAATGATAAACATTATGAAATCACGGAGAAAATTTCTTGCTGACGGATCCAGGGTTGCGCTTGGCGCTATTGCCCTGCAACACCTTCCGTTCTCTAGTTTTGCTAAACCCCTTATGCCCTCCGATCAATTGAACATTGGCGCGATTGGCATAAATGGTATGGGATGGGCGAATGCCACAAGTATGATGAAAATTCCCGGCGTTCAATTGAAAGCCATTTGCGATGTGGATCAAAATGTGATGGCCCGAAGAATGGCTGACCTTCAAAAAATGGAATACAACACGGCACAGGTGAAGCCATTCAGCGATTACAGGAAGCTACTTGAAGATAAATCGCTGGATGCCGTGATAATCGGAACTCCGGACCATTGGCATGCCTTGCAAATGATTGATGCGGTGCAGGCTGGTAAACATGTTTATGTTGAAAAACCGGTTGGGAATTCCATTGAAGAATGCAGGGCAATGGTTGCTGCCCAAAAGCGGTACAACAAGGCGGTTCAGGCCGGACAATGGCAACGCAGCCAGAAACATTTCCGGGATGCTATTGAAATGGTGCACAGTGGCAAACTCGGCAATATCCGCACAGTAAAGGTGTCCTGTTACCAGGGATGGATGAAACCGTCACCCGTTGTACCCGACAGCGCACCGCCGCAAGGAGTGGATTACAAAGCCTGGCTTGGCCCGGCAAAAATTCGTCCGTTCAATTCCAGCCGTTTTCATTTCAATTTCCGGTGGTTTTGGGATTATGCGGGTGGATTGATGACCGACTGGGGCGTACACCTTATGGATTATGCCATCTTAGGCATGCAGGCCCCGGTACCAAAAACGGTTTCAGCATTAGGGGGCAGATTCGCCTATCCCGACCTGGCCCAGGAAACCCCGGATACCATGGGCGCACTGTATGCATTCGATAATTTCAACCTGATTTGGGATCATGCCATGGGCATAGACAATGGTATGTACGGCCGCGACCATTGTATTGCATTTGTAGGAAACAACGGAACACTGGTTCTCGATCGCGGTGGCTGGGAGGTGATCGAAGAAAAACGCAGTGAGCAAAAAATCCTGGTCCCGCGGCAGGCGCCAAGCGAAAACGGGCTTGATGCCCATACCCGGAATTTTGTGGACGTGATCCGTTCAGGAAAACTAGAAGACCTGGCTTGCCCGATTGAGACGGGGGCGCATATTGCTACTGTTTGCCAGCTTGGCAATATTGCCTACAGAAGTGGCCAAAAAATCTTCTGGAACAAAGAGGCCAATAAACTGACCGACGAAAAACTTAACGATCAATATTTAAAAGCAGTTTATCATAACGGATACCGCTTGGAGAAATTTTGATCGGGGGAAACATTTGTTCAACAACAGTTTTTTTAACGGCTATGCTGCGGGATTAACTAAATAAATAGGCTATATCATCTCTCGTCAGCTTTTTCACAAAGCCGGAATCATCGGCTATGAGTTCTTTGGCAAGAATGCGTTTCTTTTCCTGTAATTGAATGATTTTGTCCTCCACCGTATCACGGCAGATCATGCGGTATGCAAAAATATTACGGGTTTGGCCTATGCGGTGTGTACGGTCAATGGCCTGCTGCTCCACCGCGGGGTTCCACCAGGGATCGACGATGTACACATAATCGGCGGCGGTAAGGTTAAGCCCCACTCCCCCGGCTTTCAGGCTGATGAGAAACACTTTGCATTCCGGATCATTCTGAAATTTGTCGATGGCTTTCTGGCGGTCATTAATGGATGTGCTTCCATCAAAATAAACATATGGCACTTTAAGTTGCTCAAATTTTTCGCGGATGAGCGCAAGCATGCCGAGAAACTGCGAAAACACCAATGCTTTGTGATTGCTGATGTTTTCGGTGATCTCGCGGGTGAGCTCCTCGAGCTTTATTGAATGGTTTGGATATTTTTCCGGTTCATTCAGGATTGACGGGCTGTCGCAAATCTGCCGCAATTTCATGAGGCCCTGTAAAATCGTAAGCTGGCTCCGTTCCATTCCCTGCTCATCAATAAGCCCAAGCACCTTGTTTCGGTATTCATTCCGGAAGGCGTTGTAAACCGTGCGCTGTTCGTGGCCCATTTCACAGTACAAAATGGTTTCGGTTTTTTCCGGCAAGTCAGAGGCAACCTGTTCTTTGGTACGCCTCAGCATGAAGGGATAGATGAGTTTGCGCAGGTGCTGCTTTTGCTCATGTTCTCCAAATTTATCAATTGGTGTCGCAAATTCATTGCGGAAGAAATCCTGGCTGCCCAGCAAACCCGGGTTCAAAAAATTCATTTGAGCATAAATATCAAAAGTATTGTTTTGCAGCGGGGTACCGCTCATACATATCCGGTAGAGGCCATTCAGCAGGCAGGCGGCGCGGCTCACTTTACTGTTGGGATTCTTTATGGCCTGGCTTTCATCGAGCACGATATAATCAAAGGGAATTTCTTTGAGCAACAACACATCACTTCTCAGCGTGCCATAAGTCGTTATTGTAACCTGCAGTTGGGCGGCATCTTCAATTTTGCGGTTACGCTGGGGCCCGTGATGGATCTGGTAACTAAGACCTGGCGTAAATTTCCTGATCTCATTTTCCCAGTTGTACAGCAGGGTGGTCGGGCAAACTACAAGGGCTTTCAACCTACCATTAACCAGCTGATAATGTTCAAGCATTGTAAGGGCCTGCAAGGTTTTACCCAACCCCATATCATCAGCAAGAATGCCGCCACAATTGTTGTCTTTCAAAAAATTCAGCCAGTGAAAACCACTTACCTGGTAAGGCCGCAGGATCTCGCGGAGATGCGCCGGCGGCATTACTTTTTTAATTCGCTTGAATTGCCGCAATCGATCCATTTGGCCTTCAAATTCCAACTGAATGGTTTCATCATTGCGGTTTTCATAAAGCTCATCAATTACACTGTATTGATAACGGTTGAGCCGGATCTGTTCACCATGCATTTCCCCAACCTTGAAAAGCAGCGAATATTTTTTCAGCCAGTCCTCAGGCAATACGCCAAGCGTTCCATCCTGCAAAGGCACAACCTGCTGCTTTTTGGCCAGCGCTTTCTTAACTTCAGACAGCCTTACTTTTTGTTCACCGAAAGAAAGATCCACTTCCGCGTCAAACCAGTCCAGCCCACTGCTTACCCGTAAATGCGTGGTGGGCTTGGTGGTATTGAACCGGAAATTGCGCAGCATCTCAAAACCATAAATGGAAATGCCTTCCTTTTTCATGGTGTCCAGAAAATTAAAAAACCAATTGTTGCGCAATACGTCCGAACCTTTTAGTGCCAGTTCATTGCTGTGGCTGTTTACAATGAAGTTGTGGTGCAGTTGCCGCATCCTGTCAAAAAATTGCTTTTCCGCTTTGATATTCCGGTAAAGGATCTGGACCTTGCCTTCATGAAAAGTATAGACTTCCTCCATAAAATGAGAAGGAGCCAGGACGCCGTTATAGCTAAACTGAGGCACAAAAACGAGGAAGTCGCCTTTTTCGATAAGTTGAACGCTCATTTCCGGCTCGGCATCCCTGATCTCTTCAGTTAGCGATCCGGAAAATTCCATATCCACCCAGGTCGAATAAGGCAGTAATTCCTGCTCAGCAAATTCTTGCCAGTTCTGCTGCTTAACGTTAACCGGTTTATGATAACGGTTGAAAACTTTAATGAAGCCCACACTTTCCCAGAACCCGATCTTTCCCTTATACAAAAACGCCACAGGGGATTCCCATTCGTTCTTGTCAAAATCAATCCATTCGTCGTCAAATTCCACCTGGCCTTTTATGGTCACTTCTCCTTTGCCGAGCACTGCATTTAACCTTGGTTTCAGCAAAGGCAAATGGATGAGAAGATTCGTTAGCGACTCGGTGATAAAGCGCTGTCCGGCGGGTAATAGCCAGGCGGGTGAAGAACTGTATTCTTCACTCAGTACCTTAAGTTTAGGAAAAATGTATTCGTCAATGAGCTCACGGGTTTCTTCGGGCAGATCGTTGCCATTGGTGTGAACGATATTTTCCCAGAAACCGCTGAATGGAGAATTCCGGTTCAGGTATTTGTTCACTTCGGGATCGCCCATTTTGCGAACCAGTTGCAGCAAGCCGGTATCGCTTTCTTCAAGCTGGGGCAGGTCAATATAACGACTTAGGTCCAGCTTTTCCAGCCTGCCTGCAATGCCGCCATCGCCGGAAGGTTCGCCCGCTACAATATGCAACTCAAAAAAGGGATAGGTAACCCGGTTTTCTTTAAAAACAAGGCCAAGCCTTTTGGGATCTTTTGGCTGTTTTTCTTCATTAATCTTCTGGCTCCTGGCAAGGCTTTCCACATTTTGTGCCGGCGTGGATGCCGCGATATTTATTTTGCGGATGGAAGGATCCAATACGCGCAAAAATGGTTTATTGTCTTTGTAAACAAATTCAAATTTGCCTTCCAGGTTGTCTGTTAGCCTGTAGCCGTACATAGCAAGCAGGCGTTCCTTGTCCCGCTCATAGTTCCTGATGCTGTCAAAATAATGCGCCCCGTGGCTGTTGAGCAGTTGGAGAAACAGCACCGTTTTGTGCCGGCATAAAGGGTGTTCGGTTTCGGTGCAGGTACAACTGGTTTCAAAAAAACGCTCATCATTACGTTTGATTTTTACTTCATATTCCACCCCATTGTCGGTAAGCTCAGCCTCAACACGTTCGTTGGCCGCATGAATAATATTGGCAGGGGTGGTTCGCAGCAAATTTTCCGCCTCTTCAAATATTTCATTTCCCGCCAGGATCCGTATGGCCTTCAGATCGATGGTTTTTATTCTTGCCAGGGTATGTTTTTGATCGTATTGAATGTGGCGGCTGTTCAGTAAACCCTGCTCATTCATTTCTTGCAAATAAAGCAACGCAGCGGCTTTATGCCGGCAAACCTTGGTGAGATTGTAAGGGCATGTACACCGGATATTGATGGTATGGGGATGATTATAACGTTCCACTTTCACCTTATACCAACTGTGGTACATGTCATCTTTCATGCGCAAAGTGATGCTCTCCAAAACGGGGTTATGATCCAATACATCAATGCCGGCAGCAATGTGAATTTTTCTCCCCCTCCGGATTACCTCTTCGCTTGCATTGTTGTAAATATGCTTGATGAAAAATGGTAATGACATGTAAAATCCTCAGGTTAAACTATGGTTGGCTTGTTTCCGGCCTTCAGAAAAAGGCAATCTGCAAAAGTAACCGATTTTTTGGCGGACAGCCAAATGAAGGCAATTACCATTGCGTTAAAACGTCATGATTTGACCCTATGTTTTTATGAGGTCGCTTCCTGCATTTACCGGGTGGCTTCAACCAGCCACACATCGTTGCTTACATAATTTGGCCAGCGGTACAGGAGGCGATGCGGGTACTTTCTGGCAGCTTCGCTACCGGTGATATAGAAATTTCCGGGCACAATAGTATCCGAGGCCTGCAGAATTTTGCCGGTGCGCAGCATGTACAAATAACTGAAACCATCGGTATTGCCGGTATACGCCCTCTTTTCCAGGAAAAGTTTTGAGGGATCAACTTTTTCAATTACCGTTTCAAAATGCGCAATTTGCTCCTGCTGGTAGCCTCCGCGGTTTTCAACCACAAACGAGTTGAAAGCCATACGGGCAAAACCCAGCATCAACACAAAAGCCAGCAAGCGGTAATTGGGTTTGCGCATAGCCAGCCAGAACAGGACGCCTAAAGAAACAGCCAATAAAATACTTTTGGGGATCAACAAATGCGTTGATTCGATCTCCTTAATGAATGGTGGGGCAATAACGCCCAATAGCAGCGCGCCAAAAAATATCCACAGCAAGCCATCAACAATTTTTCGCGGTAAACTTTGCGGCCGCGATTCCAGGTAAATCCACAAGGATACTGTATATAAAACAGGAACCAGCATGAAATAATACCGGGCGGCCGTTTCAATGTTTGGCGAGAGCCAGTAAATAAAAAATCCGGGTAGAAAAACCAGGGCATTGTACATCATAAAATCATGCCCACGAAGTTTTTGCAGAAAATCTTTCCGGAAAGCAGTAATGGCCATAATTGCCCAGGGTGCAAAATGATAAAACCAACTGAAAGGATAACTGAAAACATGTTTTAAGGTGGAGGAAACTTCACTCTGCGTCACCGTACGTTTGGTATTTTCATTCAGCATATTGCCAAACATTTCGGAAAGGGTAACATTTGAAACCAAGAAATAAGCGGCATAATACCCGCCCGCCACCAATAAAAAAACCAGCAGGCCCACCATGCTTTTCAGGCTTAGCAAGCGCCTGAATTCTTTCTTCCAGCCAAAATAAATCAGCAGGCTGGTGGCCTGGAAAAACAATGCCGGAATGCCCTTCATCAGGAACGCAAGCGCCGTGGCCAGCCAGGTAAGCAAAAACAATTTCCAGAAATGCTTCTTTTCTCCCCAATGATAAATGCCGATGAACGACAAATAAACCATGCCACTGAAGGCGATGTCGATCAATCCAAGCAATCCATCGTAAAAAAGAATCCGGCCATTGGTAATGAAAAACAGGGCGGCAAGTATCGCAAATTTCTGGCTGACCTGTTTTTTAAGGAATGCGTAGATGATTGTACCAAAAAGAAACAGGAACAGGATAACAGGAAACCGCAAGGCAAAAGCATTTACCCCGAAAACCTTATAGGAAACCGCAATGATCCAGTTGTATAACGGTGGCTTATTTAAGTAATCCACACCATTGAGCGTGGGTACAATATAATCGCCACGGTGCATCATTTCCAGGGTCACCAATGCACGGCGGTTTTCATCCGTCCGCGGATCCACCGGCAGGTACCCGAGATGAGAGAGATAAGCTGTCAGCAGCAAAACCAGGGCCACAAGTGCAAGCCACAAGTATGCCTTGCCGGGTTTTTGCAAGTACCATTCTCTGTAATCAGCGCTTTTGAACACGACCTAAACCAGGATTATTTTGGTTCATGCAAAAATGCAGAATGCCGGCGAATAAAACCGGCATTTCTGTATATTGAATTCATGAAAGCTATTCAGCGCATGGAATGCAGGAAATCCATTTTCTTCCATCTACCTGTTCATACTTGCCAGGAATTCCGCATTGTCTTTGGTTCCGCGCATCCGCTTCATCAGTTCATTCATTGCTTCTTCGGCGTTCATGTCGGCCAGGTAATTGCGAAGCAAATACATACGGCTCACCACCTCTTTTTCCATCAGCAGGTCATCGCGGCGGGTGCTTGAGGCCACAAGATCAATAGCGGGAAAAATGCGTTTGTTGCTGAGGCGGCGATCAAGTTGTAACTCCATATTGCCGGTTCCTTTGAATTCTTCGAAGATCACTTCATCCATACGGCTACCGGTATCGGTCAGGGCAGTGGCCAGGATAGTGAGGGAGCCTCCATGTTCAATTTTACGCGCCGCGCCGAAAAACTGCTTGGGTTTTTGCATGGCATTGGCTTCCACACCACCGCTCAATACCTTACCGCTTGCCGGTGCTACCGTGTTGTGGGCACGTGCCAAACGGGTAATGCTGTCCAGCAGAATGACTACGTCATGACCGCATTCAACCAGTCGTTTTGCTTTTTGAAGCGCAATGGTACTCACCTTTACATGTTTATCAGCAGGCTCATCAAATGTACTGGCCAATACTTCGGCTTTCACGCTCCGTTCCATATCCGTTACTTCTTCAGGACGTTCATCAATCAGCACCACCATCATATACACTTCCGGATGATTGGTAGCAATGGCATTGGCCACTTCTTTCAGTAGCATGGTCTTACCGGTTTTCGGCTGCGCCACAATAAGTCCGCGCTGCCCTTTACCAATCGGTGTAAAAAGATCGATGATCCGGGTGCTGATATTGGTGGGCGAAGTGAAAAGATTGAGCTTTTCATAAGGAAACAGGGGTGTAAGGTAATCGAAAGGCACGCGGTCGCGCACTTCATCCGGGGTTTTTCCGTTGATGCCATCCACTTTTACCAGTGCGAAATATTTCTCACCTTCCTTCGGCGGACGGATTGTTCCTATTACCGTATCTCCAGTTTTTAGTCCAAAGAGCTTAATCTGGCTCGGGCTTACATACACATCATCCGGGCTGCTGAGATAGTTGTAATCGCTGCTGCGCAAAAAACCATAACCATCAGGCATCATTTCCAGTACCCCTTCGCCGCTTACAATGCCATCAAATTCAACCGAAAATGAAGTATCTTTCTTCTTGCTTTCACTGGGACGTGATACAGGTTTTATTTCTTTTTCCTCTTCTTCCTCCTCCTCGCTGTCCGGGAGATCAATTTCTTCATAATCCTCAATGGAAGCTTCTGCACCATTCTGCGCGTTTTCAAAAGAACTGAGGGCGCTTTTGAAAATGGATTCAACGGTTTCTCCGTCATCCAGGATCAGCGATTTCACTTTGGGCTTTTCTTCTCTTACGGGTTCTTTTTCAGCTGCCGCGGTAACTTCTTCTTCTTTCTTTTCCCTGGGATTTTTTTCTGCGGGCCTGGCAGTTTTTTTGGCCTGTTTGGGAGCTTTGGGAGCAGCTTTTTTGGCCGGCGCTTTTTTCGGCTCCTTCTCTGCTTTGGCGGCTTTTTCTTCCTCTGCCTCCTCATTTTCCGGGTTCATTACTTCCGCTTCTTCAGTAACATTGGAAGAAGTGGTGGTTTTAATGATCCGCTTGCGGCGGGGCTTGTCGCTTTCAGCTGTAGCGACGCTTTTCAGCACAGCCTGCCTATCCAGGATTTTATAAATGAGGTCCTGCTTATTGAGTTTTGAAGCTCCGGTAATTTGCAGTTCTTCTGCAATATCAAGCAGTTCCGGAACGAGCATATCGTTCAGTTGCAAAATGTCGTACATAGAATATGTTCAAAAAATTTTTGTATAAAAAAGGCTTGTTTCTTTGCCTAAGGTAAAATGGTAATTGTTGGTTGGTGAGCCGGATTGCCAATGAGCAGATTTCACAATGGCCGGGACCCGATTCGTGGCAAAAGTAAGGGCCGCGATCATTTCCAACAACATCTGGAAATTTATTTATGTTTTTATGTAAAACTTTTTATCCGAAGGCATGTATGTCCTCTGTTCTCAGAATTAAACCTGCTATTGCTAACTTTACCAAAACAGATTTCGATGAGAAATATCCTTGTCCGGATACTGATTACAGCAGGAGTTATTTTATTTCTTGGCTGGCTACTGCCCGGCGTTGCGGTGATCAGTACATGGAAAGCCATATTGGCTGCCATTGTCCTTTCGCTGATCAATGCTATCGTGCGTCCCATTCTTGTGCTGCTCACCTTTCCGGTAACCCTTATTACGCTGGGTTTATTTCTGCTGGTGATCAACGCGCTGATGGTATTGCTCGCGACCAGGTTCGTAAGCGGGTTTACCGTAGATGGTTTTTGGTGGGCTATTCTTTTCAGTATTCTATTATCTGCCATTTCATCTTTCCTGCAGGGCAGGTTATTGAAAAATTCAGATTAATGCCCGGGAATGGTTATGCCGAATTTTGAACAGCTCCTTCACAAATACTACGGTTACCCGGAATTCCGCCCCGGTCAAAAGGAAATCATCGATTCGGTATGGGAAGGAAAGGATACCCTCGCCCTGCTGCCCACAGGTGGCGGCAAATCCATTTGCTATCAAATACCGGCACTCGCCAAAACCGGCACCTGCTTGGTGGTTACAGCTTTGATTGCACTCATGAAAGACCAGGTGAGGCACCTGCGCAGAAGGAACATTTCAGCGGCCGCGGTTTTTAGCGGAATGAGCGCACAGGATGTAAAAAAAACTTTTGAAAATACCTGTGACGGTGTCTACAAATTCCTGTTTGTCAGTCCCGAAAGATTGCAATCTCCTTTGTTTCGCGAATACCTGCCGGGAATGAATATCCAATTGCTGGTGGTGGACGAGGCCCATTGCATTTCGCAGTGGGGATACGATTTCAGGCCACCGTACCTGAAGATCGCCGAAATACGTTCAGATTTAGCCCCTGATGTTCCTGTTCTTGCGTTAACGGCCACTGCCACGCCTTATGTACAACAGGACATTATGGAGAAACTCGGTTTCCGTTCTGGCGGCCGTTTGATTGCGCAATCTTTTGCAAGGCCAAACCTTTCCTTCAGTGTCTTCCGGGTGCCGGATAAAATCAACAAGCTGCTGGAGATTGTAAGGTCGGTAAAGGGCTCCGGTCTGGTGTATTGCCGCAACCGGCGCAAAACTGCAGAAATTGCCCACTTACTTCAACTTGAGCGTGAGGAGGCCGATTTTTACCATGCTGGTTTACCCATTCAAGAACGAAATAAAAGACAGGACGACTGGATCAATAACCGCATCCGGATCATGGTCTGCACCAATGCATTTGGAATGGGCATTGATAAACCCGATGTGCGGAGTGTGGTACATATGGATGTTCCCGACAGCCTCGAAGCTTATTACCAGGAAGCCGGGCGGGCGGGCAGAGATGGCAAGCGTGCTTATGGGGTGATGTTGTTCACTGACAAAGATGTGGAGCAGTTGCTTAGCCTGCCAGACCAGAAATTCCTGCCGGAAAAAGAAGTGCAGAAGGTTTACGATGCGGTGGCCAATTATTTGCAGGTGCCTTACGGACATGGTGAAGGCCAGTATTTCCCTTTTGATTTTCAGACTTTTTGCACCAATTTCAACATACCGGCCAATACGAGTTTATTTGCGTTGCAGGCTTTGCAGGCAGCTGATTACCTGAGTTTCAATGAACAGATCCTTTTGCCTTCAAAAATTGAGATCACCGCTTCGAGGGAAACGATGGAAAAACTGGAGAAAACGCATCCTGAACTGGACGATGTGCTAAAAACGCTTTTACGAAGCTATGAAGGCATAATGGACATTCCGGTGAGAATCAATGAACGGTTCCTGGCTGGAATATTGAAAAAAACCGAAGAGCAAATCGTTTCCCGGCTGAAAAAACTGGCAGGCTACCAGATCATTCAATACGCAATAAAAACCGATGCCCCGCAGATCTACTACTCCTGCCCACGGGTGCCATCAAAAGAAGTGATCATCGAGAGTGAGTTTTACTGGAAACGCAAACAACTTTACATCAGCCAGATTGAGCAGGTTGCCAATTACCTGCGTGAACCCAACAAATGCCGGAGCAGTTTTTTACGGAATTATTTTGGGGACGCTTCCGATGAACGTTGTGGCATTTGCGACAATTGCCTGAACCGCAGGCAACCTGATGCGCCAGATGAGATGGTGATGCGTGCAGCCGGTGATATGCTGCAGGAATTGCATATGCCCAAAACATCCATGGCTTTGCGCAGGCATTTTATTTCATTACCCCGGCAGACTTTTGAAGCAGCCATTGACTACCTGCTGAGTGAAGAAAAAATTAAGCAAACCCCGGACGGAAAATTTTTCAGGCAGGGATAACCAGTTACCCATACTGCCCGGCCGAAACAAGCGGGGGTAAAAGTCGTGCTGTTTCGCAGTACGGCTCAATGCATTATTCCTCTGTAAAAACCATAGCTTTTTTACGGCGCAGCAAAAAAGTAAATGCGGCCATTGCAAAATAAAATACACTGATGCCTTCGTAAAAAAAAGTGGCTTTATGCAGCTTTATCTGGTAAAGGGCCCAGGCGAGAACGGCAAGCCAGATGGATTCCATCACAAGCATCCAAAGGGGATGAGTCTTAAATTTTCTGCTGATAATGCCGTGGCTGATGCTGAAGCCGATAAACAACAAGCCGGCACCCACCGCTAAAGATTGCATTAAACCAGAAGTTTGCGGCAGAAAAAAAGCATAGTACAACGAAAGCAATGCGGCAAAAGCGTGCAACGCAGATTTGATCCTCCGGCCAATTACCATAATGCCGCAAAGGTCAGCAATTCCACCTGAAATCAGCGAAATATGTCCGCTAAAAAACATCCCCCAAAAAACGGGGTTGACCTCATTTACTGAAATGAGGAAAAGGAACCGGGTGACCGGTCATTTTATCCAACGGCATTTGAGCCCCTTTTTTTTCCAACTCCCTGCGCAGCCGCTTCACCATGTGCTTTGCGCGGCCCGGCCGCGAAGTTGAAAGATCCCTGGATTCACCGATATCCTGAGCAAGATTATAGAGCTTCATAGTTGCATCACGGTAATAGTAGATCAGTTTCCAATCCCCTTTGCGGATGGCTGATGTCCAGCTTACATAGGTATCAGGTATGTCTGGGCGGTCAGGCGTCCATTTGTTGGGGAAATGCCAGGTTTGAGTGGTGTTTTTCTTTTGCCTGGCGGGATCCCTGAAATAAGGAAAAAGGCTTTTGCCGTCTACCACCTGAATGGTATGGGGTTTACTCAGACCCGCAATTTCCAGCAGCGTTGGAAAAAAGTCATGGATATGGGCGATTTGCCGGCTTTCCGTACCTGCCGGAACCACTCCAGTCCATTGCACAATCAGCGGAACCCGGATCCCTCCCTCAAACAGCGAACCTTTTCCATTACGCAGCGGGGAATTCTGGGTATCAAATGGGCCCATTCGGGGTTCACGGGTATAACCGCCGTTATCCGACATGAAAACAATCAGGGTCCTGTTCTGCAAGTCATTTTTTTCCAGGTAATCCATCAGGTCGCCTAGGCTTTTATCAAAGCCTTCCACCATGGTGGCATAGGCCGCTTCTCCGGCAGGAAGATCCTTGTAATGTGCTGAGAATCGCGGATCTGGTTCAAAAGGCAGGTGCACCGCATACTGCGACATATTCAGGAAAAAAGGTTTGCCGGCTATGCGGCTCTCTTCCATTTCGCGAATGGCTTCCAGGGTAATGGCTTCGGTAATATAGGTATCGGATCCCCAGTATTTGCCGAGGTTGGGCACTGCCCGGAAATTTGAACTCCCTGGGTTATTCCCGTAATTTTTTTCGCCGTAAAAACTCCCCGGTTGCCCCGCCGCGGTTCCACCAATATTTACATCAAATCCAAGATTTAATGGTTCGGCGCCAGGCGTACCGGCCGCGCCCCAATGGGCTTTGCCCACATGGATGGTGCGGTAGCCTTGCTGCTTCAAGAGACTGGCAAGTGTGGTGGCGTAAACAGCCCGTTCTACGCCCGGAGTGGCGGAAACGCCATTTACATTCCAGTCGGGTGCCTGCAATTTCGGATCGTCGGTAGCATCGGTTGGGGTATTTTTATGCATGGTCCAGTTAGATACTTTGTGCCGGGCCACATTCATGCCGGTGAGGAAGCTTACCCGCGTAGGCGTGCATACCGCATTGGCATAAGCGCTGGTAAATTTCATGCCTTGCCCCGCCATTTTTTCAAGGTTGGGCGTGCGGAACCTTTTATTGGCTTCGGTTTCCTTTTCCCAGAAGGGTACGGAGATATCCTGCCATCCCAGGTCATCCACGAAAAAGAAAATGATATTGGGCCGCTCATTTTGCTGCGCAAATGCGTTGACCGTTATGAAGAAAAGCCCGGCCAATATCCATTTCATCTTCATGAAATTGGTTTGAGTTTATCTACTTCCGCCATATTTCCGTCAAAACTAGGTGTTCAAACCATGAGGTAGGCATACTGCAGTTAAAAAGGGCTGCGATATTCCGCATTTGTGGCTCGCCCAGGCTTCCGGTGATCTTTGGTGTCAGGCAAGCGGGCTTTAATGGCAGCCGGGCAGTATGACAGCGGAAGGAGCGAACCGCAAACAGTAAAAGATCTGCGTATAAATTTTTTAATGCCATGGGAATTCCACACAGGGTAAAATATTCCGGGATCATGCCAATCTATATAATAAAAAGGCCGGCATTTCTGCCAGCCCTTTGTATTCATCAAAACTGCCAATTAAGTATTTCTAAATCCAGAAAATATCTTATTCAATAGCCCCTTTATTGGCTTCTGCAGGCCAATGCGGATTCTGGTAGATTACAGATGTTGCGGGATCATCCGGATTGCTTGCTGTAATGAGGAAGTGGTTAATGGCAATGGGATCGAGGTAATGCGCAAATGCCCATTTGTAGCCATCTTTAACCAGGTTACCTTGACCCAGGTTTATTCGGTATGGCCTCAGGAATAGGCTTTCATTGCTGTTGGATACGTTTGGTGTTGCTGTACCCCCGGCTTCGATCAGCCTGCTGTCTCCATCTTCATCTTTATACCATTCGTCCATACCGGCAAACAATTTGAAACCTTCAATGATATAGGGAGTGGTTTTCAGCTGATCAAGCGCTCGCCATCTTCTCAAATCACTCATACGCTGACCTTCGGCGATCAGTTCATTTCTTCTTTCACGACGGATATTGTATAAGGTGGCATTTACCAGTTGTCCTTTGGTATAGGCACCAAAATCCCATTTGGCCTCTTCGGTCATAACGGTGGCTTCAATGGTTTTCTGGTAATTTTCATCCACACCTGCACGTCTTCTCAACGCTCTCCAGTATTTATCCGCTTTAGCGTCAATTCTCTTGTTTTTGAGATAGCTGGCTTCAAGATAAATGAGGTAAGCTTCTGCAGCGCGGAAAACAATGGACCCAAATTCAGAACCCATTTGACCCCGGTCAGAATCATTGCGGTCATAAGAATAACCTTTCTTAACTGCATAACCGGTTACATACCTGTTTTCAGCTGCCTGGGAAATTATGTCAGGAATGCCTTCATGCTCAGCACCATCACTGAAACGCTTGTCGCCGGGAAGTTTTGTGAACAATGCCAGTCGGTAGTCACGGTTTTTACGCACATAGCTGCTTGAATCCTCGCCAGCCCAACCGGAACCGGGGGCATAGATCGGCAAGCCGTTGGTCATCAGGAAGCTGTTTACCAGGCCTCTTGTCCAGCCAGTATTTGCACCCGTATTATTGATGTACTGGTTAACGTGGTGATTAATCCCCCAGTTGTCAGAATCATACTGACGCCACATCAGCACTTCAGGAATTGGCTCCATATTGTGCGCCGCAAACATGGTAAAGTATGGATTGGCCGCGGAGTAATATCCATTATCAAATGTATTTTCACGAAGAGGTACAGCATCGGCAATTACGGAGGCCGCCGCCATGGCCTCTCCAAGGAAGAAATCAATTTCCCCGGCAAGGTTAATGGAAAACCCGGGATTGGATGCTGCGCCAGGCCAGCCTGGTCCGCCCGGAACATGTGCTGTTCCTTCATGGTGGGTCAGCCAGCTTCCTTCATACAATGCTACCCTGGCTTTAAACAAATAAGCGGCCTGCTTAGTGATCCTGTTTTTTCCGCCGGGAGGCGTATTACTCAGCAAAAGGATGGCGGAATCAAGATCTGAAAGAATAAAACGGGCTACTTCGTTGCGGGGCTTTCTTACAGATGCAGCCTGGAGTGTTTCCATTATGTCGGGCAGTACTTCCTTTACGATAGGGAAATCACCCAAAGCCTGCAACTTTTTGAAATATTCAAAAGCGCGAATGAAATAGCCTTCACCAATATAATGTTGGATATTCGTGCTGTTGCCAGTAATCTGGTTTGTTTTGCTCAGCTCACCTGTTCGGTTGATGAAGTAGTTGATATTGCGGATCCCACCAAAATCCCATGCTCCGCCGGAGGTGGGCACACGCCATTCACCGGGTACCCAACGGGTGGCATAGCCGGTATTGGCCTGGTTATCGGTATGGTTATCGCTCACAAATGTACCGGCACCCCAACCTTCATGCGTTGGGAATGTTCCATAGGTACCAATCGTATAAGCCGCAAGATCAGCTTCGGTTTTCAGATATACATCGGGTGTTACATCCGACAATGGCGGACGATCGAGAAATTTGTTGCAACCCGTAGCGAAAGCCACAAGGGAAACAACCAGAACACCCGAAAGGAATTTTCTATATATATTTTTCATGTTCGTTTGTATTTGTTTGTCAGTTAAAAAGTTACACTAAGCCCGCAGGAATATACTTTGGATAAAGGATAAGTTTTTCCATCATTCCATCCGGAAAGTGCTACTGTTTCTGGATCAAAAACATCAAAGAGTTTGGTAACGGTAAACAGGTTTTCACCACTTACAAATACGCGTGCTTTTGACATACCTACTCTATTGGTGACAGCAGCAGGAATGGTATAGCCCAGTTGGATGGCTTTTACCCGCATGTAAGCTGCATTTTGCAAATACCGGGTCTGTGTACGTGTATTCTTGCCCCCTGCATCCATGTATGGACGGGGGAAATAAGCCTCGCGGTTAACTTCAGCCAAACCGGCTTTTACCATCAGGGAATTTTCATCACGCCAGTAATCCAGGTGTTGCTCGAAACCGGCAGCCTGCCACATGTTTGTGTTCGTACCCCAGAAATAGGGACCGTTGGGCATATAGTCACGCTTTCCTACGCCCTGGATGAATACGCGGAAATCAAATCCCTGGTAATCACCGGTCAGGTCGAGGCTGTAACGATAACGCGGGCTGCTGTTGCCGATTATTGAAATGTCGCCATGATTCCCCAATGTGTTGGCACCGCCGTCTACGCGGCCGTCACCATTCAGGTCTGCGAACATGATGTCGCCAGCCTGCCAGTTTCCGCCAAGGGCGTTTTGGTTCACTTTACCCGTGTGGGCGTCCATTTCGGCCTGGTCACGGGCAATGCCCGCAGTTGTCCATCCCCAAATCTCGCCTATCTTACGACCGGCATAATAAGAGTTCAGGTTGCCGGTGGGGTTATTGTAGCGTGTTACTGTTTGCTGATCATCACTCAAAACACCACGAATGCCATAACCAAACTTGCCAATGCGATCTCTCCAGTTCAGCTCAACTTCGAAACCTTTGGATTCCATATCGGTATTGTTGATCTGGGGAACTCCGGTTCCGAGAATAACAGGTAAATCGGGAGCCGGGCCCACCATGTCAAATGTTTTTCTTTTATAGATATCCACGATCATGGTGAGTTTGCTTCTGAAAGCAGAGATGTCAATACCATAGTTAAACGTCGAAACCCTTTCCCAGGTCAGCAAAGAACTGATGATGGGCGGAACACTTGCAGTGTTCGGACGCTGCCCGCCAATGAGCCATGAGCTGTTGTTGATCCCCACCGGTTGAATCGGATAAAACGGATACCATCTGCTGGTATTCTGGTTACCGAGCTCGCCATAGGATGCACGCAGTTTCAGGTTTTGAATATTCAGGTTGGTCGGGAAGAAATTTTCTTTTGCAATGTTCCATCCCAGAGAAACTGAGGGGAACCAGTTCCAGCGCAAATCTTCACGATAGCGGGAAGTACCGTCATAACGGGTGTTTAATTCCACCAGGTATTTTTCCGCATAGTTGTAGTTCAAACGTCCAAAGAAACCAGCGGTTGCCCAGTGTTGATACTGACCTTCATTCGCCATTGAGTTGGCTGTAGCCGTGCTGATGGTTGGCACCAGCGGCGTGATCAGTCCTGTACGTGAACCGGCAAGTGTGCGGTACTTATTGAGTTCTGAGTTAAACCCAACCAAAACTTTGAAATCGTGTCGGTTGATTCGCTTTGTATAATCTGTGTAAAGGTTGGTACTGAAATAATCATCTTTACGGCTGTATTCGTAAACCCTTGTCTGACCTGCGCCATACCAGCTCACAGGTTCGTAAACCGGCCTGTTGTGGACATCATATACATAAGCAGGCAGAATTTTTTCGCTTTGGTTACGGTTGAATATCCTGTAGTTGATGTCGGTGGTAATTCTCCAGCCGGGCAGCGGCTTAAATACAAATTGCCCTTGCTGGTAATTCCAGTCCTGAATATCATTTACACGTCCGCCTTCGGCCATTTGTGCCAGTTCAGCTCCACGGAAATAGTGACCGTTGGGATCATAAACAGGCAATGTGGGCCATCTGCGGGATACGTTATGATAAAAAAGATCATTCATGTGTGCGGGCTTATCGTAGCTTTCCCGTACAAAACGACCGGTATAATTAAATTCTACATGCTCCGAAATATTGGTATTGATTTTCGCCGTAGCGGTATAGCGCTTGAACCAGTCATTCGCGATTTTCAATAATCCATCTTGCCCGAGGTAACCAAGTGAAATAAAATATTTGGATCTGTCTGATCCGCCATTCAGCGAAACGTTGTGGTTTTGAGCAAAAGCGGCTTTATTGTACCAAACATCAAACCAATTGGTACTGGCATTGGAAGCGCCATAAGAATCCCAGAAAATTTCATTCGGGTTCTGACTGCGGTGGGTCGCTGAATCGCTTACTCCTGACATGTAATCTCTGATCCGGCTAAGGGTAAGATCACTGAAGACCGCACCGGAACCATTGTTCAATGCGGATTCATTGAAATACAGGGCAAAACGTTCTCCATCAAGCATGGAAGGCATGTTCAATGGTGAAGTCCAGCGGAAGTTGTTGTTGTAATTGATGGTGGGTTTTCCGGCTTTCCCTTTTTTGGTGGTTACCAGGATAACCCCGAATGCAGCCCGTGAACCATAAATAGAAGCTGAAGCCGCATCTTTAAGTACAGAAATGCTTTCGATGTCCTGAACGTTGATGGCGTTGATATCGCCTTCCATGCCATCGATTAATACAAGCGGCGCTGATGAAGTGGCGCCAATGGTACCAAGGCCGCGAATATTCATCCCCATTCGGTTATTGAGCTCACCGCCCAAACCACCAACCTGCAGGTTCAGGCCGGGAATTAGGCCCTGCAATGCCTGCCCGGTGCTGGTTACAGGCCTTTCTTCAAGGGATTTGCTGGTAACCGATGAAACAGCGCCAGTAAGGTTTACCTTCTTTTGCGTGGCAAAACCTACCACAACGACTTCATCCATCACGTTTTCGCCTTCAACCAATGCGAAATTGAGCGTAGCAGAAGTCACTTGCTGAACTTGTGTGGCATAGCCAATAAAGGTCACCTCAATACTGGATCCTTCATCCACAGTTAGTGTATAAGACCCATCGGCTTTTGTAGCAACCCCGTTGGACGGAGCGCCAACTTCAGTAACAAATGCACCTTCAAGGGGGACGCCGTTTACGCCGGTAACCTTACCGGACACAGTAACCGTGCTCTGCCCGAATGAAAACAGGTGCATTATAGCGAAAACCCCTATAAAGAGCCAGGTTTTCGATAATTGTGCAGTTTTAATACTCATAGAGTGTTGATTTTTATTATAAAAAAATATTAGGATATTCCTATTTTACGGTCTTTGAATTATATACTACTATCTTAGCCCAGGGAGAGCCAAATTTTGCAAGCATTTGCCCTAAAAGCGGCAACCAATCCTGGTGATAAATGACGGGGGCAAAGATTATCTATTAATTAATGTATGTTGTTAGACATAATTGCAAATGATTAAGCGATATTTGCATTATTATATTTATTATCCTTATGCAATGCCAATTGATAATATAATTTGTCTATGAAATCGCATTTATTTAAAATCACCAGCAATCCAAATGAATCTTTTCACATAAGGCGGGACAACCTACCGCAAAATCCGCTTTGGCATTATCATGTGGAAATTGAGTTAATGTATATTAAAAAAGGCGAAGGCACGCTGATTGTTGGCAATGCCATTCGAGATGTCAAGCCCGGCCAATTTTACCTGCTGGGGACTAACCTTCCCCATTTCTGGA
The DNA here is from genome assembly GCA_023387985.1 of Bacteroidota bacterium. Classification (GTDB taxonomy): domain Bacteria; phylum Bacteroidota; class Bacteroidia; order Chitinophagales; family Chitinophagaceae; genus Phnomibacter. The sequence goes on from JAEWHC010000008.1 coordinate 157,827, forward strand.
GGTTTAAGAAAAGTGATTTGCAGGCGACTGAAGACCTTGATGTGATCGTGGTCCATTTTCGTCATAATTTTTTGGGTCAGTCATTTTTTGATACGCCGGAACTGTCGGAAATCAGCAAAATGCTGGAAAGGGCGAAGCGGGGACTAAAGTTCCATAGCGATGCTGACGCGAAAATGGGTGAGCTTTTTGAACAGTGTATGGCGACTGAAGGTGTTGACCGCCTACTGACGCTGCTCCGGATCCTGCAAAGATTCGCCGGAAATTCGGAAGACTTGCTCAGCCTGGAATATGCCGGTTCTTACAAAAAAACAGATGAAGACCGGATCAATGCCATTTTTGAATTTTCGGTTCGCAATTTTCGCGAGAAGATGATTTTGGATGATGTTGCCCGCGAAGCCAACATGAACCCACATTCTTTCTGCAGGTACTTTAAAGCCAAAACAGGAAAGACATTTACGCAGTTCCTGGCCGAACTCAGGGTTGGGCATGCCTGCAAGCAACTTATGGAAACCAATAAGACCATGCAGCAGGTTTGTTTTGAAAGTGGATTCAACAATACCACTTCTTTTCACCAGTTTTTTAAAAAGATCACGGGAATGAGCCCGGCAGCCTACCGCAAAGATGTGCGGCAGGATTAATTATGCACAGACCGGTAATTTGGCTTGCGGGCATTATATTTTTCCCTTTGTATTCTTTTGTGTCTAACCGTAAACCAGTGTTCCCACCTCTTCCCCCATTGCCACTTTAGCTAGATTTCCGGGTTCATTCATATTGAAAACAATAATGGGCAGGTTATTTTCCCGGCAAAGGGTGAAAGCGGTCATGTCCATCACCTTCAGGTTTTTATCCATACATTCCTGGTAAGTGATCTGCTGGTATTTGACCGCTGTGGGATCTTTTTCGGGATCGGCGGTGTAAATACCGTCAACGCGGGTGCCTTTTAGAATTACATCTGCTTTTATTTCGATAGCCCTCAGGCTTCCGGCAGTATCCGTTGTAAAATAGGGATTTCCCGTGCCAGCGCCAAAGATCACGACCCTTCCTTTTTCGAGGTGACGGATTGCCCGGCGCCGGATGTAGGGTTCTGCAATGGCTTCCATTTTAATGGCGCTTTGTAAACGGGTATAAATCCCAATACGTTCCAATGCACTTTGTACGGCCATACCATTGATAACGGTGGCCAGCATGCCCATATAATCGCCATGGGCTCGTTCAATTCCGGTTTCGGCCTCATTCATCCCACGGTAAATATTGCCTCCGCCAATCACAATAGCTACTTCCACTCCAAGGTCAACCAGTTTCTTTACATCCTGTGCATACTGGCTCAGCACAGCGGGATCAAGTCCAAAATTGCTTTTTCCCATAAGGGCTTCACCGCTAAGCTTCAACAATATCCTTTTGTATTTGGGTTCCATGAGTCTACTTTATTTTGGGTGCAAATATCCAATCAAAATCGGAGTGCAACAAGACAGAAATTCACGGTGGATCTATCCGGATTTTTAAGTCGCGGCAATTATCCTTCCTATAAAGGAACACTAAGCGACAAATGCACGACGCGGACCAGCGCATTTTATATCCATTAAAGAGAAGGCAGGGTTGCGCCCGGAAGACTGCGAACAAAAAAGGGCGAATGAGCCGAAATAAATGAAGGCATAATTCCGGTTGGAGCCGGGAAATATCAAATAAAAAAACCTCCGGGGAAAACCGGAGGTCAAATAAATAGGGTTGATGCAGGATTTAGCGGGTGGCGGGTGCGGCCGGCTGCTCCGGCATTTTTATCCCGAGTTCCTTGGCCACCAAAGGGATCATATTGTCGCCCTGGGGTGCATCGTACAATGCATCTGAACGGAATACATAGGTATATTTTCCCTGGTCTTTAACTTTCCGGAAAGCATCCAGCACTTTTTGGTAATACGGTGCGAGCAATTCTTGCTGCTTTGCCTGCATCAGCTGGTTACTGTATTGCTGCCATTGCTGAAGTTTTACAAAACGCTGAGCTTGCTCCTGCTGGCGCTGCTGGTATAAGCGGGCAGGCATTTTAACGCTGTCGGCACGCAAGGTGCTATCCTGGCGCTGCAGTTCAGCCAGTTCAAACTGATATTCTGCCGCAAGCGAATCTCTTTCAAAAATCATGAGCGCTGTATCCACACGCTCGATTCCGGGCATCATACCCAAAACGGTTTCAACATCAAAATATCCGAATTTCTGCTGCGCACTGGCACTAAAAGTACCCGCCAGGAACAATCCTGCGGACAGCATAAATCCCATTACAAGTTTTTTCATTTCTCTTTTTTGTTTTTAGTTAGTATTGATTTTTTTATTGTATTCCCAGTTCACGAAGTACATCCTCACTCCTGTCCAGTTTTGGGTCGGCAAATATAACCGTAATGCCCTCACTTTTATCCAAAATAAAATCGTAAGTACGGGCTATGGCCAACTTTTGAACTGCTGAATATACCTTATCCTGGATAGGCTTAATCAGCCGCTGGCGCTCGCCAAAAAGATCACCTTCAAAGCCAAAACGTTTTTTCTGCAGGTCGCGGATCTCTTTTTCACGGTTGAAAAGCTCATCTTCACGTTTTTTCACCAGGTCTTGCGAAAGCATAACCCTTTCGGCTTCATAACTGCGGTACAGTTTATCGAGTTCCACCTGCTTATTGTCAATCTCGGTTTGCCACATTTGCGCGGTTGCATCCAACTTCTTTTTTGCATCAGCGTACTCTGGCATTTTGTCAAGAATGTAACGGGTATCGATAATGGCGTAGCGTTGTGCAAATACAGCTGTGGTGGCGATCAGCAGAAATGCCAGTGAAGCGAGAATTTTTTTCATATCTGGTTGGTTTAAGGTTTTTGGAATGCCAACAATGGTTAATGCAATGTATTACGAATTTTGTTAACCGGAATCGTTACCAAAGCGTTAATTGCCATTAATCCGGTTCAAATCCAAGCATGAACGAAAAGCGGGTGGCATCTTTTAGCCCCTGGCCCGGCTGTAAACGGTCCAGCCCGATACCATAATCGAATCCAAGCAAACCAAACATGGGCAGGAAGAAGCGCATCCCAAGGCCTGCAGAACGCCTCAACTGGAAGGGATTGTAATCTTTAAAACTGTACCAGCCATTCGCCGCTTCAAAAAATGCCAGTCCGTATATCACGCTGCTGGGATTAAGGCTAAGCGGGTAACGTACCTCGGCGGTATACTTGTTGAAAATGGTAAAATACCTCGAAGCCGCCTGTTGGTCGGGGTTGAACTTTGGGTTACTGCTTTCATAAACCGGGTAGCCGCGATGCGAGACAATATCATACCCGATCATCATCATCTGGTTGCTCATACCGTCGCCTCCCACCTGGAAACGCTCGAATGGAGAGATGGGAACATCCGGATTGTACCGCCCCATATAGCCGTATTTGGTAGCCAGTTTCAAAACCAGTTGTTTGTTTTTCTCTTCCCCATGGGCGCGGGTAAGCGGAACAAACCATTCACCGGCAAAACGCCATTTGTGGTATTCTATCAGTTTATATTTATCCGTAGGGGTTTGGGTTTCCACGCCTTTGATCATGCTCCAGGGCGGAGTAAATTGGCCCATCAGCGTAAAATTGCTCCCCATTCTCGGGAATTGCTGCTGGTCGAGGCTGTAACGTTGCAGGGCGATCCGCAGGTTGAGGTTATTGCTGATGCCATTGTTGAAGTCATCAATAAAACGGTATTCCTTTAACTGGTAGCGGGTATAACTTGCAGCAGTCATCAGGCTGAAATAATCATCCGGCCAGCGCAACTGCTTGGTGAGCGATACGGTTCCGCCGGAACTTTGAATAAAGCTGCTCGGATTTCTTTCATAACGACCCGTCATCCAGTTGTAGGCGTTGGAAAACTTGGTGTCGTAAAATGAAACAGAAAATCCGTTGCGCTTTTTTCCACCAAGCCATGGCTCGGTAAAGCTGAAGTTATAACTGCGGTAGGCCCGGCCGTTGCTCTGTAGCCGTACGCTCAGTTTCTGACCATCACCTGTAGGCAGCGGATCCCATGCCGCTTTACGGAGAATATTTTTGACGGAGAAATTATTGAACGACACACCCAATGTTCCGGTTAGCCCGATCATGCCGCCCCAGCCGGCGGAAAGCTCAAGCTGGTCGCTGGATTTTTCTTCAACTGTATAATCAATGTCCACCGTACCATCGGCCATATTTGGCCTGGGGTTAATGCCAATTTTTTCCTGGTTAAAATATCCCAGGTTGGCAATTTCCCGTTGGGAACGGATCAGGTTGGAGCGGCTGAATTTCTCACCAGGTATGGTTCGCAATTCACGCCGGATTACGTGCTCCTTGGTTTTGTCGTTACCTAAAATATTGATGTTTTTGATGGTAGCCTGAGGCCCTTCCGCAATGCGGATCTCATGATCAATGGTGTCATTGTATACAGCCGTTTCAGTGGCATTGGCCTGGAAGAAAAGATAGCCGTCATCCATGTAGTAGGCACTGATGTCATTGGGATTGCCATCGGCAGACATCATTTTTCCCAATGCCTTATCCAGGGTTTCTTTGTTATAAATATCTCCTTTGTTGATATTCATAATTGAGCTCAGTAGCGAATCCGGGTATTTTGTGTTGCCACGAAAAACCATGTTGCCAAAATAATAACGGCGTCCTTCCTGCAATTTCAGCTCCACATTCAGGTTGCCTTTGGTATTGGTATATAGGGTATCGTCCAGTATGCGACTGTCGCGGTAACCCAGCGAATTGTAATAATCCAGAATGGCTTCCTTGTCTTCCACATATTTTTTGGGATCGTATTTTGAGCTGCTGAATACCTTGAACCGGAAATATGGATCAAACGTGTTGCGAATTACTGTAGGTTTTAGGTAGCCCTGGTTCTCCAGCAATTCGGCAATATTTACCGGTTTGTGCTCCACCAACACCGGGGTATCCTGCGCAGGGAATAAAGTAATGCGGGTCATCTCCTTTGTGCCCTTCATTTTTCTTTTAATGCGCAGATCACCAACATTTTCGTTCCCGCCGATAAAAATGTCACTTATGCGTACCTTGGAACCCCTGGTGATCTTAAAGTCCAGATCCATGGCATTGGGTACCGTGGCGCTGGGCGATTCCACAATTTCCACTTCCACATTGTTAAACCCTTTTTCGCGGTAATATTTTTTAATGGCTTCGCTGGCCATTTGCTTATTGTTCTCTGTCACAATTCTTCCGGCAACAAGCCCCGATTTGGTGGTGAGTTCCTCGTGGTCGCTTTTACGCACACCGCTGAAAGTGAATTTCTGCAGGCGCGGCCGCTCGGTAACCTCTATTTCGATGGTAAGGAAATTGGGCTGGCGAAGGCCGGTTATATAAATGGCCACATCACTAAAGTAATTTTGCGACCAAAGGTTGTTGATGGCATGGCTGAATTGTTCACCTGTGGGGATGTTTACCCGCGATCCTTTGTTCAGCCCGGCAACAGAAAGCAGGAGATTATTGTCGAAATATTTGTTGCCGGAAATAATTACAGAATCAATGATGTACTCTCGTGAAGTGGGCTGGTTATACAGGTTTTCAAGTTCCGGATCAACGCCGGTCACGGGTTGTTGCGCCAAAGCACTGTAGCTGATGAAACTCAGCAGGAAGATCAGGAGTTGCCGACAGCTAGTTTGGAGGCTCATGCAACGATTACATTTATATAAGATATCAAAAATCAATTGAGGCGGGGCAAATTAATGCCATTGATGCGAAGTGTTTGTTAAAAGGATTTTTTATGCGGAAAAACTGTTCCATAGCGGGTTTGGGACGGGTTTATTTAACGGATTATCCCGGTTTTCCGTCGTCAACCTGGGCGCTGGTTTTGCCAAAACGTCTTTCCCGGTTCTGGTAATCGATGATGGCTTCATAAAGGTGTTTTTTGCGGAATTCGGGCCAGCGGATCTGCGTAAAATACAACTCGGCATAAGCCAGCTGGTAAAGCAGGAAATTGCTGATGCGGTATTCGCCGCTTGTGCGGATCATCAGTTCCGGATCGGGAAAATTGCTCGTCCACAAATAATCTCGAAGCAAATCCTGCGTTACGGCTTCGGCTTTAATGATGCCCGCCTCCACATCGGCGGCAATATTGCGCATGGCATTCACCAGTTCCCAACGGCCGCTATAACTCAACGCCATAATGAGGTTAAGACCATTATTGTCTTTTAGCAAGTCGAGACATTCGTCCAGTTGCTGGTTCACTTTTTCACTCAGCATGCGCCGGTCGCCGATCACATGCATTTTAATGTTGTTCTTTTTAAGGGTTTCAGTCTCTCTGCGCACGGTATCCACCAGCAGTTCCATCAGGCCGTTCACTTCTTCATCGGGCCGCTCCCAGTTTTCAGTCGAAAAAGCATATAAGGTAAGATATTCCAACCCAATCTCAGCAGCCCCCTCCACAATATTGCGCACACTTTCCACGCCATGAAAATGTCCATAGAGCCTGTCCTGTCCCTGTTCCTGCGCCCAGCGGCCATTGCCATCCATTATGATTGCAATATGCCGGGGCAGTTTTTCTTTATCAATCTGCGAGACCAATTGCTGCAATTCATCCATATTTGGCAAAAGTAAGTATGTAGCGAGATTTTTTGTTCACAAGTTCAAAGGCTCATCATCGCCGGTAACGGAATAAGGCTTGCACACCATCCTGCGGGCCAGGCCTGCCGGGTTACTGGTTGAGAAGCTAAAAAAAGTGAAGGGAACCGGAAGCGGTTTGAAATCAAATATTAAAATATCATGCCTTTGAACTTCCTGATGTAAATTGCACGCCCTAAAAAAAGGATCATGGACTATAAAAAGATCATATCGGTTACCGGGATGCCGGGCTTGTTTGAATTGATATCCTCCAAGAATGACGGAGCCATTATACGCAGCCTGAAAGATGGTACAACCCAGTTTGCCAGCAACCGGAGCCACCAGTTCAGCCAGCTGGACAGTATTGAAATTTATACCCTCGAAGACAATGTGAACCTGGCAGATGTGTTTGCTGCCATGAAAGAAAGTGAGGAAAAACTCCCCCCTTCAACAGACAACAAAGCGCTTAAATCCTATTTTGAAAAAGTATTTCCCCATATGGATTTTGAACGCGTTTATTCCAGCGATATGAAGAAGATGGTGCGGTGGTATGAGATTCTTGCAGAAAAGGAAATTGATTTTAAGGCTCAGGGTCAAGACGAAATTGACGAGAAACAAGAGGGAGAGGGAAAGGCAGAGGTAGAGGGAAAGGTAGAGGTAGAGGATAAGGGAAAGGTAGAGGTAGAGGATAAGGGAAAGGTAAAGGTAGAGGAAAAGGGAAAGGTTAAGGCAGAGGGAAAGGTAGAGGTAGAGGGAAAGGTTAAGGCAGAGGAAGAAGTAAAGGAAGCAAAGCAGTTAAAGGCTGAAGAAAAAACGGAAGAAAAACCTAAAGCGAAGAAGGAAAAGAAGGCAGATTAAGGTTGCATATTCCACGTTTCAAGCCGCAGGACGGGGGTTGGGATGAACGCTAAGGCGCCCATGATTTTGAGCAGGAACAATCCACCAATTTCACCAAATAAAACCCTGCAAATTGCGAATTGCCCGCTGCTCACCCGGAGAGCTCTTTGGGAAGGGCTATCCGGGTGAGCGGGACTCAATTTCCATATTCACTTAAAAATTTTATCCGCATCAACTGAAGGATTTCCCAGTCCAGCTTGAGGTCCGAAAGTTCTTTTTGAGCGACTTCTAGGCTGCTGGTTTCGCAACTTTTGAAATAGTCAATGATCTCCTCCTTGTCGTATTCATCTATCACCTCATCAATTGCATAATCCAGGTTGAGGCGTGTTCCACTCGAAGCAATGGTCTCCATTTCATCTAGCAGTTCTTCAATACGGTAGCCTTTATTTTTCGCGATGGTTTCCAGCGGGATCTTTTTATCGATATTCTGAATGATGTAAACTTTATTGTTGCTGCTGCTCAAAACAGATTTCATTACAAAATCTTCAGGCTTTTCAATTTCATTTTCCTCCACGTAGCGTTCGATCAGCTCTACGAAAGGCTTTCCAAATTTTATGGCCTTGCCTTTACTTACGCCCTGTATTTTTTCCAGCTCCTGCATGGTGGTGGGATACATGGTTGCCATGTCATTCAGGCTGTTTTCCAAAAAGATCACAAAGGGCGGAAGGCTTTTTTTGCGGGCGACTTCTTTGCGCAGTTCTTTCAACATTTCCAGCAGCACTTCATCCGCCGCAGCGGTTCCGCCACCTTCAGCATCATATTCACCGTCATCTTCAACCGCATCTTCAAATTTATTGTTGAGCACAATATGGAATGGCGCGGGTTTTTTCAGCCATGCCCGGGCTTTATCTGTAAGCTTCAGAATACCGTATTCTTCTATATCCTTGCGCAACAGGCCATGCAAAAGCATTTGCCGGATGAGGCTGTTCCAGAAATGGGAATCCCTGTGCTTGCCAATGCCAAATTCCGGGATATTGTTGTGCCGGAACATTGATACCTGCGGGATCGGGTTCCCGGATAAAATATTGATTACATAATCTATGTTGAAATGTTCGTCAAGCGCTCTTACCACCTGCATGACCATAAGCACTTCTTTTTGTGTATCGATGGTCTCTTTCGGATGAAGGCAGTTGTCACAAAGCCCGCAATTTTCCTTTTCCCATTCTTCTCCAAAATAATGCAGTAAAATTTTTCTCCGGCAAACATTGCTTTCGGCGAAAGCAACCGTTTCATTGATCAGCTGTGCACCCACTTCCCGTTCACTCAGCGGCTTGTCACGCATCAGGTGCTCCAGCTTGGCCACATCGCTGTGCGAATAAAACAGCATGCACTTTCCTTCCATGCCGTCTCTTCCCGCCCTGCCGGTTTCCTGGTAATAGTTTTCTATTGATTTTGGAATGTTGAAGTGGATCACGAAACGGATATCGGGTTTATCAATGCCCATTCCAAAGGCTATAGTAGCCACGATTACCTGGACATCCTCATTCAGGAATTTGTCCTGCCGCTCCGAACGGATCTTCCCATCAAGGCCGGCATGATAAGCAACAGCCTTGATGTTGTTGGCGCGTAAAATTTCTGCGAGTTCTTCAGTGGTTTTCCGGTTAAGCGTATATATAATTCCACTTTTCCCCCTGTTCTGCGATATGAATTTTACGATGGCCTTAATGGTCTGTTCTTTTTTGACTTTTGGTTGTACTTCGTAATAGAGGTTGGGCCGGTTAAAAGAACTGATGTAGACATTGGGTTTGCGCAGCCCAAGGTTTTTGATAATGTCGCTCTGCACTTTTGGTGTTGCCGTGGCAGTAAGGGCGATGACCGGAATATCCGGGTTAATCTCGTCCATCATTTCCCGCAGGCGGCGGTATTCCGGGCGGAAATCGTGTCCCCATTCCGAAATACAGTGGGCTTCATCCACCGCGAAAAAGGAAATATTCAGATCGCGGAAGAAGTCCAGGTTGTCCTGCTTGGTCAGCGTCTCTGGCGCTACATACAGCATCTTGGTCCTGCCGCTTGTCAGGTCATCTTTAACCTCTTTCTGCTGAGTTTTATTCAGGGTACTGTTGAGAAAATGGGCGACTTCATCATTACTGCTGTACCCTCGAACAAGGTCTACCTGGTTTTTCATCAGGGCAATGAGCGGGCTCACTATAATCGCCACGCCTTCGCTGATCATAGCCGGTAACTGGTAACATAAACTTTTGCCACCGCCGGTTGGCATGATGATAAAGGTATCCTGGCCCGAAAGCAGGCTTGTTATGGCTTCCAGTTGTTTGCCTTTGAATACATCAAAACCAAAATTGGCATGTAATTGCTGGTACAGTACCTCAAGTTTTTCCTTATCGGGTTCCACTGGCGGGGAAGGTTCCGAAGTTTTGGGAGATTTGGTTTTTGCTATTTTGGTTTTTGAAGCGCTGGTTTTGGTGCCGGTGCTATCCTTTTTTGTTGCGGTTGCTTTTGCCATATCCAATATATTTTATCCTGCCTGGGCAGGATAATGAAATTGAGTTCCAAAAGGTAACTCTAATTTGAAAACAAAATACAGAATCAACTAATTTTCTAATAACATTTCCTTTTTAAAACGCCTGAATGAACGGCCCTATTCATTCTTCCGTTTTACTGAAGAGGCCAGTTCTCGGCATTCCGGAATTGGCCTTTTTTCATCACGTTTGCAGAAAAGGCAGTAAAACGAGTCGAATGGATCCTCTTCCGGCAATTGCGGCAAAAGATAATCATTTTTTAGCGTATGTTTTTTGGAGGGAAAGTGAGAAACGGGAATTGTACCTTTGCCGGCGATGTCAAACGATGAACTGAAAGCGATTGCCCTCAAAACCATTGAGCTTGAGGCGGAAAGCGTAGCGACACTTGCCCAGCATTTGGATGATGATTTTTTTTCAGCGGTTCAGCAAATCCACGAAAGCAAGGGAAGGCTTGTGATCAGTGGTATAGGCAAGAGCGCCATAATTGCTCAGAAAATTGCCGCCACGCTCAACAGCACCGGTTCACCGGCCTTGTACATGCATGCCGCAGACGCCATTCATGGCGATCTTGGAATGATCAAAGAGGAGGACATTGTGCTGCTCATCAGCAAAAGTGGAAACAGCCCCGAGATCAAGGTTCTTGTTCCATTCATCAAAAATTTTGGTAACCTGTTGATTGGCATGGTGGGCAACCTGGACAGTTTCCTGGCGAAAAATGCGGGTCTCCGGCTGAATACCACGGTGAGCCAGGAAGCCTGCCCCAATAATCTTGCTCCCACAAGCAGCACCACGGCTCAAATGGTGATGGGCGATGTACTTGCCATTTGCCTGATGAAGCTGAAAGGATTTTCGAGTGATGATTTTGCAAAATTTCATCCGGGCGGTTCACTGGGCAAAAAACTGTACCTGCGGGTTTCCGACCTCATTGCCGACAATTCACGGCCCGAAGTATTTCCCGGTTCCACCCTGGCAGATGTAGTACTCGACATGACACATAACCGGCTCGGCGCGACCGTAGTTACCCACAACAATGGCGAGGTTTTTGGAATTATAACGGACGGGGATTTGCGACGAATGATCGGAAAGAACCTGCCTGCCGGCACCGTGCTGGCAAAAGACATTTGCAGCCGCAATCCACGGCAGATCGGTCCGGCTGAGCTGGCTGTAAACGGCCTTGACATTATGCGCCGCCATGATATTACCCACCTTGTGGTTGCCCAGAACAATCAATATATCGGGGTATTGCACTTGCATGACCTGGTGAAAGAAGGATTAATTTAAAAACATACCCAATTATACCCTAGTTATTATGAGCAAAAAAGAACAATCCAAACATAAACATCATTATGTCGCCATTATGGCCGGAGGAATTGGAAGCCGGTTCTGGCCATTAAGCCGCCTGAAAAAGCCAAAGCAATTCCTGGACATACTCAATAATGGGGAAAGCCTGCTTCAGTCCACATTCGATCGCTTTGCGGAATTTATTCCGGTTGAAAATATATTCGTTATCACCTTTGAAGATTATGCTTCTGAGGTGGCCGCGAACCTGCCGCAATTGCCCGTTGGCAATATCCTGACTGAACCGAGCCGCAAAAGCACTGCCCCCTGTGTGGCTTACATGGCCTTTAAGCTCAAGATCAAAGATCCCGGCGCAACTTTTATTGTGGCACCTGCTGATCACCTGGTACTGGATGGAAAAGAATATTACAAAGTGCTGCATAAAGCGCTACAGTTTGCTGAACAAAAAGACGCCCTGGTCACCCTTGGTATTAATCCTACCTATCCCAATACAGGTTACGGCTATATACAGCATGAAGAAAAAGAAGTAGAACCCGGCATTTATAAGGTGAAAACATTTACCGAGAAACCCAACCTTGAAATGGCGAAGACATTCCTGGCAAGCGGTGATTTTCTCTGGAATTCCGGGGTCTTCATCTGGCGCCCGGATATTATCCTCGAAGCACTGGAAAACTACCTGCCCGAAATGTTTGAGATATTCAGTTCCGAAAAAGACCATTTTGAAACGGAACAGGAGGGTGAAGCCCTTGAACGTATTTACCCGCAGTGCACAAACATATCTATTGATTATGGCGTGATGGAAAAAGCCCGCAATGTGCACATTATTCCTGCATCATTTGGATGGAGTGACCTGGGCACCTGGAATTCGGCTTATGACAACATGGAAAAAGATTACCTGGGCAACGCCGTTCAGGGAGAAAATGTAATGGTTATTGACGGCACACGGAATATCATTCATGTTCCGCATAATAAACTCGTGGTGCTGCAGGGCGTTGATGACCTGGTGATCGTGGATACGGATGATGTGATGCTGATATGCAAACGCGACCGTGAACAGGACATTAAAGATTATATGGCCGAAGCCCGTCGTTATAAAGGTGACAAATTCATGTAGGCGCAATCCACCAACGCGATTACCAGTTTTTCCCTTTGGGATTGCTTACCGGGCGCTGCATCCTTTCGCGGTTGCGGCGGGTTTGTTCTTCTTCGTTGCGAAGCTGTTGCATGGCATCATCCTGCAATTTGTTCTTTTTTGGTGAGTCTTTCGGTGGCGGGGGTTTGCCGTGCTTTTGTTTTTCAGCTATGGCTTTCTGCAGGTTGGTAATTACTTCCTCATCGCCCGGTGATTGCCGCAATGCCTGGGTGAACGCGTTGATGGCCTCACCCGGTTTTCCCATTTTCGCCATTGCAAGACCAAGATTATTCCAGGCTGCAAGGCGGCCTTCACGGGAAATGCCCGAAGCTGCGGATTTTCCATACCAGTTTGCAGCCGATTCAAAATCCCCCTGGCGGAAAAATGCGTTGCCAAGATGCAGCTGCGCATTCGCGTTGGCCGGTTCTTTTTGCAGAACCTTTTCATATTCAAGCTGCGCTTCTTCCAGCCGGCCTTTTTTCAGCAATTCATCGGCTTTGCGGGGTGTAGCGGTATTTTGCGTATTGCCTAAAAACCATAAGCTGATGAACGGCACCAAAAAAGTTGTCGCTTTCGGAAGCAAACGGTTACCTGCAGAAAAATCATTTTTCCCCTTGCGGTTAGCAGGAATCACGGGGATAAAAAGGGAAGCCAGGATAGCAAGGGCAGCCAGGACAAAGAACCAGGGGCTGTAACTTTTCATGTTTACCATATAACTATTGACCAGCGGTTGCTGTTGCAATTGCTTCAGTGTATTCAGCACAGCAGCCAGCGTGGCATCCGGCGTGGTATATTCAATAAAACGGCCATTGTTGTCTTTTGCCAGTTGCTGCAATTTTTCAGGATTGGCCCGGCTTACCACAGGCCTTCCGTCCGCATCAAGCAAAGTGGCGCCATCCATATCGGCAACAGGAGCGCCCTGCTGTGTACCCACCATTACCGTTATGATCATAATGCCTCTTTTGCGAGCCTCTTCAGCTGCGGTTTCCAGGTCGCCTTCCAGCTCTTCTCCATCAGTAAGCAAAACAATAGCCCTGTTGCTTGTGCTTGTTTTTTCGGAGGTTTCCAGGGCCATGTTCAGTGCGCGTTCCACATCCGTGCCCTGCACCGGTGCAGACCGCGGGCTGATTACGCGGATGAGTGACCGGGCCGCAGCAATATCAGTGGTTGGCGGCAGTTGCAACCAGGATTCGCCAGCAAAAACCACGGCGCTCATCCGGCTTCCCTCCAAGGTATCTGCCAGCCGGCCGGCAAGCAGTTTTGCCAGTTCCAGCCGGTTGGGAACAACATCTTTCGCAAGCATGCTGTTACTCACATCAAGCACCAGGCTCACTTCATAACCTCCCATGTCTTCGCCCGGCACCTTGCTTGGCTCCGCAGGATTTAGCAGGCCTGCAGCCAGAAATCCAAGAGAAATCAGAAAGAAAAAAGTAGTGAGAAACTGTTTGTATTGTGGCAGCGGCCGCAGAAGCCTGTGAAGGAAACGCTCTTCGGCGAGGCGCCCAATCCATTTGCGGCGCCAGAATGCCTGATAGCCCAGCAACAATACCGCCGGGAGGATGAGCAATAACCAGATATCGTTTTCAGCATTAATCCATTCCATGAGCCTGGGAACTACCAATTTTTATGCAAAATAGCCATTCACCTGCCATTTCGGGGCATTTTAACGCTATGTGGATTTTAAAAAGTGAAAGAGAAGTTCTACACGTTGCGGATCACCTCCAGCAGTTGTGTATGCAACAAACCGTTGGTAGCACATAGCCCGGGCTTATAGGGGTTGTATGGATTGCCATCGAGATCCGTAACCTGCCCGCCGGCTTCCTCCACAATCAGGTATCCCGCGGCACTGTCCCAGGCATTGAGTTTATGCTCGTAAAAACCATCAAATCTGCCGCAGGCTACCCAGCAAAGATCCAAAGCCGCACTACCCAACCGCCGTACAGGAACACCGCGGGTCACCAAACGTTCAAACACCTGCACCGGGCCATTTGCAGAAGCAATATATTGATAGGGAAAGCCTGTAACCAGGCAGCTCTTCCAAACATCGTCACCGTCACTCACCCTTATGGCTTCACCATTCAGCAATGCGCCTTTGCCTTTTTCCGCGAAAAAATATTCGTCGAGGAAAGGTGAATAAACCGCGCCCATAACCATTTTCCCATCTTTCTCAATTCCGATACTTACGCAACAGATGGCAATGCCGCGGCTGAAGTTGATGGTGCCATCCAGGGGATCAATTATCCATTTATATTCACTCGAAGCTTCCATCATGCCCGCTTCCTCGCTCAAAATAATGTGGCCAGGAAAGGCATTTCTGACGGTTTCAATGATGGCCTTCTCCGAAGCAAAATCAGCTTCAGTAACGAGGTCATTGATTCCACCGTCCTTCACTTTCGTAACCAAATCGGCGCGGCGAAAATATTTTTGCAATTCCCTTGCACCGGCCTCAACCGCATTTCTTAAGGTACTTTCTAACATCACGCAAAGTTAAGTGCACGCCCAGGCTATTTGCGCTCCATTACGGAGATTTGATGATAAATGGATTAAGTTTGCCATAGCCAATTCAGCATGCAGTTTACCGTTATAATCGTCAACTACCAGGTAAAACATTTTTTGGAGCAATGCCTATGCTCCATTCAAAATGCAGCCAACGGTTTTGAAGTTGAGATCAAGGTTATTGACAACAACAGCTCCGACGGCAGCCGCGAATACATACCGGCCCGTTTTCCCGGAATTGAATACACCTGGCTGAATGAAAACCCGGGATTTGGTAAGGCCAATAATAAAGCGCTGGAAACAGCAAAAGGCAGGATCATTGTTTTTCTTAACCCGGATACCATTGTTCCCGAGAACTTTTTTTTCAAATGCCAGGAGTTCTTCCAGTCGAATCTCGAAGCGGGGGCAATTGGTGTGCGCATGATCGATGGCAGCGGCAATTATCTTCCTGAATCCAAAAGGGCTTTTCCGTCGCCCCTGGCGAGTTTATTTAAACTGACAGGTATTTCGCTGTTGTTTCCGCGGTCTCCGGTGTTTGCACGCTACTATCTCGGACACCTTGATCCCGGACAAATACACGAGGTTGAAGTACTTGCCGGCGCCTGTATGCTGGTACGCAAAGAGGTCCTGGAAAAAACAGGCGCTTTTGACCCGGTTTTTTTTATGTATGGTGAAGACATCGATCTCAGCTACCGGATTCATAAAGCCGGGTGGAAAAACTTTTATTTGCCCGAGCCTGCCATTATCCATTTCAAAGGCGAAAGCACACGCAAGGGGAGCCTGAATTACGTGATGATCTTTTACCACGCCATGGTCCTTTTCGTGAAAAAGCATTTCCAGGGAGCAGGCGGCATTTTCTTTCGTTTGCTGCTTCAATTCGCCATCGGTTTAAGGGCTGCGCTGAGTTTGGCCCGGCGCTTTTTGCGCAATCTCGGGCTGCCGTTCCTGGATGCTGTGCTGGCTATGCTGAGCCTGGGCTTCGTCATGTGGTTTTGGTATGGCTTTATAAAAACTGAGGTACCCGCACCCGCCAACGTCGTGCGCCCCGCATTTCCGGTTTTTGCGGCGATACTGATTATTGCTGGATATTTTTCCGGCCTCTACGATAGCTGGTTTAAACCTTTTAAATCGTTTTCAGCCCTCCTGATCGGCGTAATCGTCGTGCTGGCCGGCTATTCCCTGTTGCCGGAAAACCTGCGTTTTTCAAGGGGCATTATCCTGTTTGGCGGATTGCTGGCTACCGCCATGATCCTGCTTTCGCGGTTTGTTTTATTTGGTAAAAGTTTGAAAGAGCAGCAAAGGTTAAAACAAAATGCTGCCTGGATTATAGCAGGAAATCCCGGCGAATACCGTGAAACGATACAGCTTTTAGGCCGCTGGCAACCCGCGGCAAGAGTAATTGGCCGCATTGGCCAGGGTGAAGGGGAAAACGGGATTGGCCGGCTCGAGGATTTGCATAAATTGAAAGAGGAAATTCCCTTTGATGTGCTGATCTTCAGCATTGGGAATTCAATTTCCGCCAGTGAAGTTATTCAAAAGATCAGGCAGTTTCCAGAGGTTATCCGCTACCGCTTTCATTTTAAAGGAACAGGCAGTATGGTGGGCAGCGACGACAACAGCCAGGCGGGCGAAGTATTGAACTCAATTTCGGCGTACCAGCTTGGGCAGCCGGAATTCCGGCGCAGCAAAAGGGTTTTTGATGTTATTGCGGGCTGTATACTCCTTTTGGGCGGCATCTTCCTCCTGCCGTTTTCGGCTCCGCTGCGCAAATTGTGGACCCATAGCATCCCGGTTATTTTCAACCGGAAAACCTGGGTCTCATTGAGCGAATATTCTCCTGAAACAACAGGCCTGCCCGGGTTGAAACCCGGAGTACTCAATACGCTTGGCCATTTTACCGGTGAGCATTTAACTATCGCGAAGGAAATCCAGTCGGGTTTTGATGACAACTATGCCCGAAATTACCATTGGGGCCGTGATCTTGAGATCCTCTGGAAAAGCCTGCATTAATTCGGAAGGAACAAATCCATCATCCTCCCAGTACCATGCCGCCCCCACCATAAATATTGTCGATCTGTTCACGGTTTTTCTCAGTGATTACTTTCCGCTTTACTTTCAGTGTCGGCGTAAGTTCGCCGGTATCAATGGTCCATTCACTGGCAAGCAATTCAAATTTTTTCACCTGTTCTACGTGGTTGAAAAACTCGTTGAAGGATTCGACCAGGCGTTGGTAATGCGCTTTTACTTTGGGGTTGATTACCGCGTCTTCGTGGTTGGTTATGGGGATGCCTTCTTTCCGCATCCATGCATAAAGTGTGGGAAATGAAGGAACAATGAGCGCACCTACAAATTTTCTTTCTGCGCCTACCACCATCACCTGTTCGATGAACGGCGATTCTTTCAGCTTGTTTTCAATGGGCTGAGGCGCGACGTATTTACCGCCACTGGTTTTGAACAGTTCTTTTTTTCGGTCGGTGATCTTGAGGAATTTCACACCGTTGAATTCTTCCCAAATACCTATATCGCCGGTGTAGAGCCAACCGTCTATCACAGTTTGTGCGGTAAGTTCAGGCTGGTTGTAATACCCTTTCATCACGCTCGGTCCTTTCACCAGGATTTCCCCGTCTTCGGCCAGTTTTACTTCCTGCCCATCTACCGGCGGGCCGACCGTGCCGAATTTCATCATGCCGGGCGTGCTGCGGTTAACTGAGATTACGGGACTGTTTTCCGTTGGCCCATAGCCTTCATATATCGGAATCCTGGCTGCGTTGAAAATGCTCAGTAACCTGGGCTGGCAGGCTGCCGCACCGGTAATGATAAATTCCACATTTCCGCCAAGGGCTTCGCGCCATTTGCTGAAAACGATTTTATTGGCCAGGGCCAGCTTCGCTTTGTAAACCGGACCGCCCGAAACCAGGTTATTGTATTTCAATCCGAGATCGATAGACCAGTCGAATAGGGCTTTTTTTATTCCGGTCAACTGCCTTCCGGTATCCATGATCTTTTCAAATACTTTCTCCAGCAGGCGGGGAACGGTACAGAAGCCGACCGGATTGATCTCTTTCAGATTTTCGCCGATTTTTTCCATGCTTTCAGCATAGCAAATATGGTGTCCGCTTTTAATGTATATATAGCTTACCATCCGTTCGAAAATATGGTTCAGGGGCAGGAAACTTAATATTTTTTTGCCCGGATTGGGCAGGAAAGGAAAACTTGCGCAGCTCATTTCCACATTACTCACCACATTATGATGGGTGAGCATCACGCCTTTGGGTACACCGGTGGTGCCACTCGTATAAATGATGGTCACTACATGTTCACCACCGATTTGGTTCTGAATCTGCTCAACCTCTGCCATGCGATGGCTGTTGTCCTTCTCGATCAGGACTTGCCAATTGGCCGCCCCTTCCACCTCATCGAACGTAAACAAATTTTGCACGGTCTCCACCGTTTCGGAAACGCGGTTCACTTTTTCAAAAAGTTCCCCATCGCCGCAAAAAACCGCCTTGATACGGGCATCTTTAAAAATATATTCAAGCTCTCGTGGATTGGTGGTGGGATAAAGCGGACAGAGAAGCAAACCAGCCTGCTGACACGCCAGATCCACAAAAATCCATTCCGGGCGGTTTAAACTGATGATCCCGATTTTGTCGGCACTATGCTCCGAAAGATCCCTGCCACTCAGGCCCAGTTCCAGCAAACCGCAACTCAGCTTGTCTACAATGGCTTTCACTTCTTTATTGGTGTAGGTTTTCCATTCACCATTCACTTTGGAAGTAAGCATGGGAATTTCACCATAGCTCTTGATGCTGCTGGTTAGATAATCGAATAAACGCGTTGGAGTCATCGCAAAACAATCTTTAGTTATAATCCGAAAAATAGGACTATTCCCTGAATTATTTCACGCGCTGTAGAAAAAATCCGATACGAATGCTGATTAATCAAGAGAAACAATTCCGCAACCTGCTTTAGCCAGTGCATACCAGGTATTTTGCGATAGGCATTGCCACAGTACAGCACCCCCGAATTTTTTGGATTCTGAGAAAAACAAGTCCCTCAATGCTTTCTCCTCACCGGCAGGTTCTAAAGTATGGAATTGCGCGTCGGCTTCCTCGAAATACAAGACTGCTTTATCCTCAGCCGCTTTTTGGAAAACTGCCCGAATGCTGTCTGTATCCATCTTCAGGGGGTTCTCCCCTTTTGGATGCAGGCTATAAACGTGCAACGCTTCACTTCGCTGAGCCGCGAGTTGTTCAGCGGCGAGCCGGCCATTTGCCTGCTTGCTGTTGAGCATGGCCACCGGGGTTACTGGTTTAGCATCTTTTCCCGCATAGGTCATTATGGTTCGCTGCTGAAGCGGGCTCAGCTTCCACTCCTGGGAGAAAACCTGACCGGCAATGAGCAAGCCGATGAACACCAAAAGCATTTTGAAAACGCGCTTTGTGCCTTGCATCTCTATGGCGTATTTCTTGTGGATTGTGCAACTATCTATGGCCTGGATTATTGTTCGCATATACAATACAACGTATTTTGAGCCGGATTATGTAAAATGAACCTGTTCGGATTGGATATTTTCACCATAAAATAACGAGGCATGGTTGTCAAAATCAATGGGATCGTCGGTGGTCATGAATTTTTTTACACCATTTTTTGAGATCCTTTCCTCCAATTCCGGATGCCTTTGAAGATAATCTGCTAGACTATCGGCAACCAGGGCTCCCTGCGAGAGCACCTTGACTCCAGCAGGCAGGGCTTCTTCAATTACATCAGCAATTATGGGGTAATGGGTACAGGCCAGCAATACCGTATCTATATCCCCGTTTTTCTCCATCAACGCATGGGTATACTTGTCGATGAAATACCGGCCCCCCCGGTTGTGGTGTTCATTGTTTTCAATCAGGGGCACCAATTGGGGGCAGGCCTGCTGGTAAACTTCCACTCCCGGCCAGAATTTTTCCAGTTCAATGGGGTAGCTACGTGAAGTCACTGTGCCTTTGGTAGCCATGATGCCTACTTTTCCCGTACGGGAAATAGCGCCAAGCACCTCTGTGGTTGGCCGGATTACACCAAGCACACGACGGGAAGGATCCGCGGAATTGGGCAGGTTCAATTGCTGAATGGTACGCAAAGCTTTGGCACTTGCGGTATTGCAGGCCAGGATGACAAGGGGGCTGCCCTGATTGAAGAACCATTGTACACATTGCCAGGTATATGCATGAACGGTTTCAAAGCTGCGGCCGCCGTAAGGACTACGGGCATTGTCGCCAAGGTACAGGTAATCGTATTGTGGCAGTTTATCCGCAATGTTGCGAAAAACAGTAAGGCCGCCGTAGCCGCTGTCGAAAATGCCAATGGGCGAAGTAGAAGTCAAGTTTCTAAGTATGAATTCAAAAGTAGATTCAAAATTGCAAATCTTCAAAATGTATGATTAACCCCAAATGGATTGTCTGATGACAAAACTGGATTGCAAAAATCAAACTAAATGATAAAAACTTTGTACCGTACCGGGCAGTGCAATTTTAGCATTGATTAGCTGAATTTGGCACAGTGTTCGCCATATGTCCCCTTTATTCTCATATTCTTAAATCAAAAAACCCAACTTTTACCATGAAAAATATGTTGTTGACCGCGATTTTCTCCCTGTTTGTTGCAGGCATGGCCATGGCGCAAACCAATCCTTTCAAAAACCTCAGCTATGGGGACAAAGCTGAAAACACGCTCTACCTCGGCGTTGACAATATCCTTGTACTGACAGATTCCTCATATGTTGTTCAACCCCGTGAAGGCCTGGTTATTAAAGACGGCAAAATTTACCTGAGGCCGACCAATATGAGCGATTTTGTAGTGAACCTGCAAACGCCGGACAGCCTGATGCCGGTTACTTATATGGTAAAGATGCTGCCGGTTCCCCAGGCGCATTTTGAAGGAATTGACACCAATTTTGTTAGCATTGCTCAGCTTGAAAACCCCAACCAGGTTCTTATTGTGGAAGGCCCTGCGGAATTTGAAGGTTTTTACGATGGCTACGAAATCAGCTCATTTGTAGTGGAATATTCAGGTCAGACCTATGAGCAAAAAGGCAACAAGCTTTCTAAAGAATTGCTGGATGCATTGAAGCAAAACAGCGACCAGACCCTGACGCTGAGCCGGGTAAAAGCGAAGCATAAGGATACCGGCAAGCCGCTATTCCTATATGGTACGCAGGTGTTCAACATCGGCCAATAAAAAATTACAGAATGAAAAAACCGGATTAATTCCGGTTTTTTTGTTTCTATTCATTCCATCAGAATCCTGCTATAGTGCTGCTATCAGGCTGCAAATCCATGGCCATTATTACGGCTTTCGATTGATGTGAAATACGGATCAGCCCTCAGCAAAAAAACCGGGTATGATCCCGGCTTCCTGTTCAAGTTTCATTCAGGCCCCATCAGCTAATTCCGGTTCGCGAAGCGGCTCAATAGTCTCAGGATTTCGAGGTACAACCACACCAGTGTAACCAATAATCCGAAAGCCCCAAACCATTCCATGTATTTGGGTGCGCCATGTTGTGCGCCTTTTTCAATCATGTCGAAATCGAGCAACAAATTCATGGAAGCGATGCCCACAACAAAAAGGCTGATGCCGATGCCAAGTAAGGAGCTGTCGTGCATGAAAGGAACTGCCACACCAAACAGGCGCAATACCCAGGTAATCACGTAAAATATGAGGATTCCAACGGTTGCGGTTACGATCATGGAGCGGAATTTATCCGTCACTTTGATCGCCCGGAAATGATACAGGAGAAACATGGCTAAGGCTGTGCCAAGCGTAAGGCCCACTGCATTCACGATGATGTTGGGCATGCTTTCCACAAATGCATTATTGAAAAATGCCGAAATGGCCCCAATAAAAAGCCCTTCCAGTATGCCATATAAAGGTGCTAAAAACGGCGCCCATTCCTTTTTAAAAATGATGACAAAAGCTACAATTAATCCGCCAATCATGCCTCCCCATAAATAAGGGCTCACATCCTGCCCTTTATAAAATCCACTCCAGGTATAGTATGCCCCGCCCATAACCATCAACATCAGGAAACCAAAACGGTTCATAGTGCCTCTTATCGTCATGGTTTGGCCTGTACGGGTAATAAGCTGGCTACCGGTAAATGCTTTTTCGGTTAATGCAGGATTTGAAGATTTGAATATTGCCATTGTTGTTTTTTTATTGGAGCCAAATTTCGGGGATTTGCAGTAGAATCAAATGGATTTAAGAAGACGTTGATCGGCGAACTGATAATTGCGCCTCGCTATGCCCACTCCATGCCTTCAAACCTTCTTCTGATTTTCAATTTCCAGGCCGGGAACGGCTACAATTTTAATGCAGGCAATTACCAAAATCTTAAATACAGGCTTGAATGATGGCTTTTGAGCACTAAAATTTAACTTTACAACCTTTAAATAAATAATTCATGCGCAAATTCTTTCCATTATTCCTGCTTATTGTATTTACCACATTGCAAACCGGCGCCCAAAGCCGAAAAGAACTGAGGGCAAGGGCCAAGGCCAATGCAACCATTGAGCAAAACCTCCGGACCCATATTGGATTTCTTGCTAGCGATGATCTTGAAGGTCGCCGCACCGGCACACCAGGAGAAGCCAAAGCCGCGGCTTTCCTTGCCGATTATTATACACGCCTTGGCATTCAGCCGGTTTCCGGGCACTCCCATCAATTGCCTTTTGAGGTAAACGAAGGGGTATTTCCTGCAAGCGGAACCCATTATGAAATCAATGATATTCAACTCGAACCGGTTACCGATCTCATCCCTTTGCCCTGGAGCCACCTGGGCACAGCCATTCAGGGAAGCGCTTTTGTAAATGTGCATGAAGCCAACACCCCATGGTGGTTTGATATAGCACCGGTTTTGGAAGAAAACAAGACCAATCCGCATTTTATGGCTGACCAGGTTTTGCGCGATAAAGCCAAAGAAGTGGCTGCTAAAGGCGCCAAAGCTTTGCTGGTTTACAACAGCGGCAATATGGAAGACGGCATCCGCTACAGTTCAAAAGACAACACCGAAACCGTGCATATCCCTGTTTATTTTCTCACCAGCGCAGGGCTGAAAAAAAGCAGGCTGCTGGAAGAATCTTCAGCTTACAGTAACCTGACTACAACCCTTGCGCCAAAAATCAAAACCGGCTTAAATGTGGCCGCCTATCTAGACAACGGAGCGCCATATACGGTGATTCTTGGCGCCCACTACGACCACCTGGGTTATGGTGAGGATGGCAACAGCCGCCACGCCGGAGAGCCTTCCATACACAACGGTGCTGATGATAACGCAAGTGGAACCGCCGTGCTGATGGAACTGGCCCGACTGCTCAGCCAGCATAAAAAATCCGTTCCCGTTAATGTGCTCTTTCTGCATTTCAGCGGCGAAGAACTGGGATTGTACGGATCTAAATACTATACCTCCAACCCGTTGTTGCCCTTTGCCCAGGTCAGCTATATGATCAATATGGATATGGTTGGCCGCCTCAATGCGGAAAAAACCCTGACCATTGGCGGTGTGGGCACGAGCCCTGCCTGGGGTAACCTCATCCCCCAAAATACCAAATACGGACTCACATATAAAGTGGACAGCAGCGGCTCAGGGCCCAGCGACCATACTTCGTTTTACCGTATGGATTTACCCGTATTGTTTTTCTTCACCGGCCTGCATACCGATTACCATAAACCCGGCGATGACGCCAACCTCATCAATTATAAAGGCGCCACCGACATCACCAATACCATTTATGATGTGGTGATGAAAACCCCACGTAATGAAAAACTGGTATTTACAAAAACCGCTGAACGCAGTATGGGCACCGGAACTTTCAGGGTAAGCATTGGCATTATGCCCGATTACACTTTTAGTGGAACCGGCATAAAAGCCGACGGGGTAATCGACAACCGCCCGGCTAAAAAAGCCGGTGTGGAAACCGGGGACATAATTGTGCAATTGGGCGAACACCTCATTACGAGCATGGAAACCTATATGCAGGCTTTAAACCGGTTCAACAAAGGGGAAAGTACTACCGTTACCGTGAAGCGTGGAGATAAGATTCTCGAATTTCCAATAACTTTTTAATGGCGAATATGGCCAGGTTGCAGATTGATAACGAAGCCCTTGCCAACGAATATTTCGAAAATTCGGTGGTCATCGCCATTCAGACCAGCCTGCACCCGCACAAGTTCATCTGGATGGTGAATGAACAGTTCAGGTTTGATTTTCGTTACCAGCATGGAAGTGAACTGGAGCTGGAAAGAAAGGGTCGTAAATTTGTTTTTCCAATCTTTCGCTACGTGGAAGAAAGGGTAAGCGGGCAACACGTTATTTACACCAATCAAAATGATGGTGAATACCTGCTTCCCGAAATGCGGCATACCGATTACCTCTGGTTTGTACAAATGGATGTGCCTTCTCGTGAACTTGCCGATATACTGGCACAGGAGTTGCGGAAATTAGATGCTATCCAAATGGTAAGTACGCTTGAAAATGACAAAATCAAAAACAAGCAAAACCTCATCCTCTGAAAACTCCTAAAATGTTTGAAGAAAAGAAAAATAAGCTCTACGCCAAATTCACTTTTGCCAATTTCAGTGAAGCCTTTGCTTTTATGACACAGGTAGCGCTCGCCGCAGAAAAAATGGATCATCATCCCAACTGGAAAAACGTTTGGAATACGGTAGAAATTACTTTGAGCACGCATGATGCAGGAGATGTGATCACTAAAAAGGACGAGAAACTGGCAGAAACCATAGAAAAAATCTGGAAGACCTGGGAAAAGCCTTCCTGAATTGGGGAAGCTGAGCCTGTTGTTTGCGCCAAAATGACGTACCGGTTGCGTATGCACAATATTTGAAGTAAATTGGAACATTGCAAAACCGCCAAATAAGATTATGGATATAAATAAGGAATTTAACCGGTTTGCCATTGGGCACCGCAACATCAGCAGCAATACGCTGAATGATTACCAGAAAAAATCAATGGAGAAACTGGCGGCTTCGCCCTTTTGGGGCATTGAAGCGCCTACAGGCCTTACCCCAAATATTATTGAAGAACGTCCGATGAACATTGCCGTTATGGACGTGTACAGCCGGTTGATGATGGATCGCATCATCTTTTTAGGTTATCCCATCAGCGAGGAAGTAGCGAACATTGTTACCGCTCAGTTGCTGTTCCTGGAAAGCACCGACCGCGCAAGGGACATCCAGATGTACATTAACAGTCCTGGTGGAAGTGTGTATGCAGGCCTGGGCATGTATGATACCATGCAGTTTATCGGCCCCGATATTGCCACCATTTGTACAGGGATGGCAGCCAGTATGGCAGCCGTGCTAATGGCTGCAGGCGCCCATGGAAAACGCACCGCCCTTCGGCACAGCCGCATTATGATCCATCAGCCAAGCGCTGGCGCCATGGGGCAGGCAAGCGACATTGAAATAACGGTGAAAGAAGTATTACGGCTTAAAAGCGAATTGTACGAGATCCTCGCGACCCATACCGGAAAAACCATGCAGGAAATAGCGGATGACAGCGACCGTGACAAATGGCTCGATTCCTTTGAAGCCAAAGCTTACGGACTCGTGGATGAAGTACTGCTGACCAACCCTAGGAAGGAAAAGGTGAAATAGAATCGTGTGGCTGAAAAAATATTAAATGAAAAGAGAATCCAATACTATGAACAATATAAAACTCTCCACCAATCCATTCCGTTATGATGACGAGGAGGAAAATCCTGAAAGCCCGGTTGTAGAACTGGGGATGGAAAAGATGATGAGTGGATGGCAATTCGACAAGAAATTCATTGAGCAGCGCAAGATCTTTTTGTGGGGTGTGGTGGATGATAAGAGTGCAAAAGACATCACAAGCCGTTTGCTTTACCTCGATGCCGTTGATCCGGGTAAAGAAATAAAGTTTTACATCAATAGCCCGGGCGGTATGGTTACCAGCGGTATGGTGATTTACGATACCATGCAAATGGTCAGCAGCCCGGTTAGCACCATTTGTATGGGCATGGCAGCCAGCATGGGAAGCATTTTACTGAGCGGAGGAAAAAAAGGCAAACGGTACATCTACCCGCATGGTGAGGTCATGATTCACCAGCCTAGTGGCGGTGGCCGTGGCACAAGCGCAGACCTGGAAATTATGGCCCGCCAGATACAGAAAACCAAAGTGCTCGGGGCGCAGATCCTGTCAAAAAATACCGCGCAGACCTTTGAGCGTGTAATGAAGGATTTTGACCGTGACTACTGGATGGATGCTAAGGAAAGCATTGAATACGGCATTGTAGACAGCATTCTCAACAAACTTTAATCTTGTTGCGACAAGTTTGTTGCGGAATTTTCATTCAAAAATTTATTCATAAAAATACAGGTGGTGCGGGGCTTTCCGCACCATTACTGGTTGATTCTGATTAACTTTACCAACTGAGCGCAAACACCGGAACAAAAAAGCCGGACCTTTACTTTAGAAATGTCTAAATCCAATTATACATGTTCTTTTTGCGGCCGTGGCCGGAACGACGTCAAAATACTGATCGCCGGGCTGCAGAATGCACATATCTGTGAGCAATGCGTGGGCAGTGCCATGGAAATCCTGGAAACCGAAAACCTGATCATGCAAAAAAATGAAGGGGATGAACCGGCCGGGATGATCATGAAAACTCCCCGTGAGATCAAAGATTACCTGGATGAATATGTTATCGGGCAGGATGAGGCCAAAAAAATCCTCAGCGTAGCCGTTTACAATCATTTCAAACGCCTCAACCAACCCAAGGGCAGCGATGCGGATGATGTGGAAATTGAAAAAAGCAATATCATCCTGGTTGGTGAAACCGGTACGGGTAAAACGTTGCTGGCCAAAACCATTGCCCGGCTGCTCAATGTGCCGTTCGCCATTGTGGATGCCACCGTATTTACGGAAGCTGGTTATGTAGGCGAAGATGTGGAGAGCATGCTTACCCGCTTGCTGCAAAGCTGCGATTACGATGTGGAAGCTGCCCAGAAAGGCATTGTCTATATTGATGAGATCGATAAGATCGCCAGAAAAAATGACAATCCCAGCATCACCCGTGATGTTAGCGGTGAAGGTGTACAACAAGGCCTGCTAAAAATGCTGGAAGGCACCGAAGTTTTGGTACCCCCGCAGGGAGGCCGCAAACACCCTGAACAAAAAATGGTGAAGGTGGATACCCGTAATATCCTTTTTATAGCCGGTGGCGCTTTTGATGGTGTGGACAAGATCATCGCCCGCCGCATAAATACCAACGCCATAGGCTTTAATGTAAACAAGGAATTGCAGGAATTCCAAAAAAACAATCTTTTGCAGTTCATCAATCCTCAGGATCTTAAACATTTCGGGCTTATTCCTGAATTGCTTGGCCGTTTGCCTGTGGTAACCTACCTGCGCAGCCTCGATGCAGCAACCTTACGCAGCATTCTTACTGAACCCCGCAATGCGTTAATCCGCCAGTACGTTAAATTGTTTGAACTCGAAGGGATCACGCTGAACTTTGAACCGGAAGTTTACGATTACATTGTTGAAAAAGCCCTTGAATTCAAACTCGGCGCCCGTGGTCTGCGCAGCATCTGTGAAACCATTCTCACCGATGCCATGTTTGACCTGCCCGGTAAAAAGGCCACCCGCTTTACGGTGACCATGACTTATGCCAAACAAAAGTTTGACAGCAGCAAAATGAATCTTCTCAAAGTAGCCTGATTATTAAACCTTTTATACAAACCATCCATGACCGAATTAAGAGCCAGACTGATTGCCGAAGCAGGCCTCAGCGAAGACCAAGCCATACTTACCATTGGTGTTCTTCGCAATTTCATCAACGAAAAAGTACCCATGTTTGGCGGAATGGTCGATAGTTTTCTCGGCCTTGGCAGCCAGGCTTCCACCGGAACTTCAGCGGGTGCCCATGCTGACCCGCTGGCTGAACCTGAAAACCCCTTGTCGGATATTTTCGATAAACTCGGCGACTTTCTTCCCGGAGATATGGGAAAGAATCTCGAAGAATTCATGAAACGTACCGTAAATGAAGCCGGTGAACAAGCCGAAAACCTGAAAGACGAGGCAGACAGGTTTGCCGATAAAGCAAAGGATTTTTTCAAAAAGGATTAATCTTTTTCGGGGTTGTTAAGAGTTGAGGTCCCTTATTCATGAGCCACGGGCATTGGCCTGAATCTTTTAAATTTGTCGAAAATGCTTGCCCATGAAACAGGAATACGACAAATACACGCCCGAAGATCACCAGGTCTGGCAGATTCTTTATGACCGTCAAATGGAAGTGCTGCCCCCCATCGCTTCCAAAGAATACCTGGAAGGCATAAAAAAATGCCGCTTTGCCCGCACCCACATCCCCAATTTTGACGAAGTAAATGATGCCCTGCAAAAGGCTACAGGCTGGCAGGTTTACGTGGTGCCGGGACTGATAGACAATAAGCCCTTCTTTGAATTCTTATCGGATAAGAAATTTCCAGCCACCACATGGCTGCGCAAAATGAGCCAGATCGATTACCTCGAAGAACCCGATATGTTTCACGATACTTTCGGTCATGTTCCCCTCCTTTCGATTCAGCCTTTTGTGGGATTTCTTGAATCGCTGGCCCGCATTTCGCTTAAGCATATTGACAATCCCTGGGCGGTGGAGCTGCTTGCCCGCTTGTACTGGTACACTATTGAATTTGGATTGATCCTGGAAAACGGTGAATTGAAAATATACGGTGCCGGTATCCTTTCTTCCTCGGGTGAGTCGGTTTATGCCATTAAAAGCGATGTACCGCAACGCTTGCCTTTCGACATCTCCACTATTTTCCGGACACCCTATATCAAAGACAAATACCAGCAACAATATTTTGTGATTGATGGTTTTGATTCGCTGTTCAATAGCATTGCTGAGGTTGAGGCCTTGCTGGAAACAGAATTGAAAAGGCCCGATCCATCGTTTAAGAGCTGAAAATTTATCCAGGGGTTATTATTGTAAGGCGCTGAAAATTGTAGGGGACTGAAATCTTCAGCCCAACGAAAATAAAAATATCGTTCTATGAAAAAGATTCTTCTGCCGGTTATTTTATTCTTACTTGCCTGCAATTCCAATCCGAAAAACAATGATCAGCAATCCATGGAACAGCCCGGTACCGGTACCGCGCAACCTGTGAAAAACTACCTTACCGGCAATGGATTTGAGCCCGGTTGGGCCATTCAGATTTCTGCGTTGCCCGGTGGCGATTTCCGGTTTTCGTTGCAGGTAGATTATGGCCAGGATAGTACCACCGGCCAATTGAAGCGTATGCAACATACCGCCGTAAGGGAGTTGTTTATGGGTATGGATGCGGACAATAAAACAGTTCAGGTTTTGTTTGAGAAAAAGCCCTGTACAAAACCATCGGGTGATCCGGCGGAGGGCACCATTGAAGTAAGCTGGCAGCAAAAAACCTACACGGGATGTGCAAACCACCAAATGATGATTGATGGAAATAAATAACCTGGAATGGAAGGCACGCACCCACAGGCTTGCCCAATGTGAAGCTGACCTTCAAAACCTGGATCCGCGATTTGCGGGTGAAGATTACCAGACCGATACCTATTTCCACACAGCCAATGGCCGGCTGAAACTGCGTGAAGGCAATGTGGAGAATGCGCTTATTTACTATAAACGCGATGACATTGCAGGCGCCAAAGGATCTTCGGGCATGCTCTACCCCCACAACTCCGGAAAGGGACTAAGGGAAATTTTAATTACAACATTGGGCATAAAAATGGTGGTGGAAAAGAAGCGCAAGATCTACTATGTTGACAATGTAAAAATCCATTTTGATGATGTACAAGAGCTCGGCACTTTTATTGAGGTAGAAGCCATCAATGAAAACGGGCGGTTTACCCGTGAGCATCTCCAAAAACAATGCGCGACATTCCAGGAGTTATTTAAGGTTGAGGAGAAAGATTTTGAAAAAGGATCCTATAGTGATATGTTGCTCAAATTGAAAGCACAGTAAACTTCAATAGACTAACTAACGTTATGAGTGATAAACCAGTTAAACGGCACAATGCCATTGCCCCGTTAAGTCGCGATCACCACGCGGCATTGGTATTTGCATTGCGATTGAAAAACGGGGTAATTAAAGGAGCAGACACCGGTGAACTGGCCGCTTATGTTTCCCATTTCTGGTTTCATCACCTGGTGCCGCATTTCCGGGATGAAGAAGAAGTATTTTTTCCGGAATCAGCGCATCCGTTAATCAATCGGGCATTGGATGAGCACGTGCGGATAAAAGCTTTGGTAGACAACATAGCTGTAAAGCCGGATGGGGAAACCATGCTGGCATTAAGCAAATTGCTAAATGAGCATGTACGTTTTGAAGAGCGGACGCTGTTTAATGCCCTGGAAAAAGATATCAAACCGGAAAATATGGAAAAAATAGCCAGGGTGTTGCTGCATCACGACCTGGCAGATGCGCCTGCATTTCCGCGACCCTTCTGGCTGTAAAAGAACGCCAACCCGGCTCACGCAAAGAACGGGGTGAATCCGGGACAGCATACAACGCATACCTAGCCAATAGAAAACTATTATCCGCCATCCTGGACTGTGTTTATTTTTAACTCCTCCGGAGGCAGACAGGATTGACCTTTGACTTTTTTAAACCACAACAAGCTCATAAAAGTCTTCCCTGTTCAAATATTTCCTGGCCAGCTCCTTGAGTTCTTCGGCAGAAATATGCCTGATGATGTCGATGGCCTTGTAAAAATATTCGCCTTCGGGATCGCCATGCAGGATATATCCTTTCCAACGGTTGATCACCTGGAAGGGTCCGTCAAGAGAGCCAAGCACAGAACCCAGCAGGTAATTCCGTACCAGCTGCAATTCCTCCTCATCAACCGCTTCTACCTTAAGCTTTTCCATTTCTGCGTAAATCTCAGCAATGGTGGCATCTACCACATCGCGTCCGGCTTCTGTAGAAACCATCCATGCCGACTGCTCCACATAATTGGCCAGGTAACTGTAAATGCCATAAGTATAGCCTTTATCCTCACGAATATTGCTCATAAGCCGGCTGCCAAAAAATCCTCCGTACAAGGCATTCAGCACCTGCACTTTAGCAAAATCTTCGTGCTGGCGGTTTGGAAAATTACGTATGATGCGGATGGCGCCCTGCACCCCTTTTGAATCGTTGATCATTTCAATACGCTTTCCGGTTTGTTGCAGAGGGGCAAATTCCATGGCCGGAATTTTAGGAAACATGGCAGGCTGAACATCCAATTCCCCAAACCAGGTATCCAGCATTTCCGCCCAGGCATCCGGCAGCTTTCCGGCAATAAAAATGGCCAGAGCGCCCTGGCGGTAAAACTGGTCGTAAAATAAAATAAGGTCATCCCTTTCCAGGGCTTCAAGGTCTTCTCGGCGGGTACAGCGGCCGTAAGGGTGCCCTTCGCCATAAAGCAGGATATCTGCTTCGCGGTTGGCTACAAAGTCGCATTTCAGCAGGTTGACCTTCAGGCGATGCACGCTGTTCTGAACAAAAATGTCAATCTCTTCCTGCGGAAATACGGAATGGATAAACAACTCTTTTACCACAGGCAGTAATTCGGGCAAATACTTCACCAATCCATGAAGCGTTACATTTGAAGTTTCATTAAAGCAATTGCGGTTAAGGTGGCTGCCGTAATAATCAAAATGCTCATTGATCTCCAAAGCGCTCATGGTTTTGGTGCCGTTGCGCAGCATAAAATTGGTGGCTGCGGCCACCATGGGCTTTTGCTCAAAGCTGTTGCCGGCTTTAAATATCCATTCTATCTGCACCACTTCCTCTTCTCCTGCATTAAGCGCATAAACCGGCACGCCATTCCTGAGCGTATAACGTTGAATGGCCGGCAATTCAAAGCGAAAGTCGGTGGCATTTTTTATTGGGGGAGCAATGGTACGATCTGGCATAGCTGCAAATGTACTTTAGACCCCCGTTAAAAACACGGACTTTCCGGAATGCGGAAAAAGGAAACAGACAAGATGAAAAAAAAGCTAAAGCCCTGCAGGTTTGGCGACGCGGCATTTTTATTGTACCTTGAAAGATCCACGAAATTTTAAACCCCAAAATTGAAAAATTATGGCCATTGTAAAAGTTATTGAAGTCATTGCTTCAAGCGAAACAGGAATTGATGATGCAATCCGCAGCGCTGTGGAAGAAGCAAGCCGCACCATCAAGAATATAGACTCCGTTTTTGTAAAAGACATTAAAGCCCATGTAAAAGAGGGTAAGATCACCTCCTTCGGATGCATTTGCAAAATCTCATTTCGCGTTGATGCGAATGAGTGAAAGACCTAATGCCAAAAGCGGTGTCCCTGTGGATGCTGCTTTTGGTTAGAAAAAATTGCAGAAAAAATTGGTCTGAGGAATCTGCGATTGGTTGTTGGCATTGGAGTTATTCTATATTGGGGGCAGACTCCGCAGCATGCCGTTATTACGCTTGCGGGGCCCACTTTGAAATACATCAACTTTTCATCCTGTGGACGCAATTCATACATTTAACAACGCACGCTTTACCCTGGCTGGAAGACTCCCAAACACAAGCGTATAAGAATCCCTTATCCATACCCGAAGCAATGCATCGGGTAGCCGGCTCTGCAGCACCACGGTGTTCCAGTGCTTTTTATTCATGTGCCAGCCTGGGGTAACTTCAGGGTGCGCTTCCCGCAGCTCTACGGCTTTCTCCGGATGGCATTTCAGGTTAACGGATACGCCTTCAAGATCCGCAAGGGCAAATATTTTTCCGCCGGTCTTAAACACAAGGGTATCGGGCCCGAATGGGAGGCTTTCTTCCACATAGGGCAATGACAAACAGTAATCCCTCAGCTCGTCTATGAACATAGGACAAAATTAAGTTCTTCGGCTCAGACACGGACCAGAACCAAGGCTGGAATCCGGGGCTGGGGCAAGGCGGTTGCCTGGTAGGGGCCGGGCCAGAAGCGGCACCAACTGGCAAAGAAAGCCGCCCCGGTTTGCGGGGCGGCAAGCTCTAATCAATCAAAGCAATTATCTCCAGCCTCCGGCGGAAGTTCCTTTTCCATCGGCATTGGCTACGCCGCCAAATGTGTAATATGGTAAGGGCAAGCCAAATACCTCAAGCACTTTCGCAGGTACAGGAAGATGCAACGGTGTCCCTTTCTGCAAAAGATCGAGCTTTCTCATTTCAAAAAATTGCAGGCCCATGCCTGTAGTGTACATTTCCACATGACGCTCATGGTGAATGGCCTTTATGATGGCTTCCAGGTTTGCTGCAACATTCGGCAATTTGCCTCTCGTGGTACGCGTGCTTGCATTAATAATATCCGCTGCACCCTGAAGATCATTGGCATAAGCACGTGCCTCGGCCCTCAACATGTCATTTTCGGCTTTCATCGCTTCCGCTTTCTGTCCATCACCGTTCACGTAAATGGCGTCATATCTCTTCATGCGGTAATTGGAGAAGTGATAATAACCACGGGCGGCCAGGAACCAGTTGGAAGGAACATATTCAAAGTCCGTTTCAAGGCGTTTATCAGGCGGATTGGTCGATTTTGGAGGATAGGGAAAAGCGGGGGAATCATCCCAATGTTGAGGCTGAGCCGGATCCATAAGATGCACTACATACATATCGGTAATTCCCCAGCCATTAAAAGTCAGATAGTCTCCGGCTTCAAAATACCATTTTACATAATTGTCCTGAGTAACCAGCCAGTCGGAGGTCAAACCCCCGTCTGCATAAGCCTTCACCTTTGCCCAATCTACTTTTGCCAGCTCAGCTTTATTGCGTGGCAGGTAAGCCATGAGGCGGGCAGCAGCTGTATTTACGATTTCTTTGAATTGCACATTTGTCAGGTCTGCACCACTGCTCATCCAGTCGGCAGGAATGTCAAAATCAGTTGAACTGTGCTGGATGGCCTGGTCAAAATAGCCAAGTGCTGCCGTAGCTACCGCATGGTAATCCACAGCGCTTTCAATGGATTCTTCCACCGTCTTTTCTTCATCCACAATCCAGGCTTTGTCAAATACCAGGGCTAGGTTGGCATAAGCCAGGCCTTGTGAAAAACGTGAAAAGGCCATTGCACGGTCTTTGCCTTCCCCAAGATCTACACCTTCATTAATGGCCTTGATTACTGCAGAGGCACTTACTATTGCGGAATACATTTGGTCAAATGTGTACTTGGTAAAAGTGTTGTTTGTATAAGCCGGTGAATTGTTCCAGGCGGCGTTCCTTGGCTCCCAACTCATATCACGCATAGCGGCATTACCCCAGGAACAGGAAACGTGATCGGCCCCGGTAGCCAGCATCATTTCCACACCTGCAAAGGCATGTTCGCCATTGAAAATGGTATTGTACAAACCACCCGTAACCTTTTCAATGTCAGAAGCGGTGGCCAGAACTTTTTCATAATCCGGTTCATTGGGGTTTTCAACCTCAAGCAGGTCTTTTTTGCAACCGACCAGCACCATGCCCAAAACCAGGATACCTATAATTGATTTCAGTATTTTCATATTTATTATTTTAATGGTCTTTTATTGTGATTTAGAAATCCAGGGACAATGAGAATGCCAAATTGCGGTAGTTCGGATTTGCATAAATACCATCGAAAGGTATACGGATGCTCCCTACTTCAGGATCATACCCGGTATAATTGGTAAAAGTCAAAAGGTTTCTGCCGATCACTTTGGCACTGACGCCTTTGATGGCACCATTCAGAAAGCCGCTGAGCATGCTTGAAGGCAAACTATAACCCAGCGAAACTTCCCGTAATTTCAGATAGGTACCGTCTTCTACCCAATACATATTCGGATCGTTGGCACCGTACATTCCGATCGCCCAATAATCGTAAGCTTTCTTCTGGCCTTCAGCAACCCCGGACATATCCTGGCGCTTACTGGTCAGGTTAAAGGCAAGGCGCTGATCTTTTCCGTTGTAAATATCCCCACCTTGTTTCCAGTCAAGCAAAAAATACAACTGTAAACCGCCAAAAGTCAGGGTATTGGTAATGCCCATGATGAAGTCGGGATTACCGTCACCAATTTTACCATACCAGTCGGCTCCATCTTCACGGTAACGGATCGGCAGTTCGGTAGTTTTCCCTTCAGATCCGGCAGGAATAACATACCCGTCATTGTTCACCACATAATCTGCAATGGTTTTACCCGCAGGAAGCTGGCCAGCCATTTCATCGAGCGTACGCACAAAACGGTAGCCATACATCGCCCCATAAGTTTCACCTTCACGGATGTAAACCATATCCTGGTCACCAAGGTTGCCATCGCCAATCAGGTATGGAGGAATCGGTAATGAAGTGATCTTCTGTTCAACCCTCGACCAAACAAAATGGGATTTCCAACTAAACTTTGGTGTAGTGATCCAATTTGCACCCAAGGTCATTTCCAATGTATTCGACTCAATGGAGCCAGCGTTTCTCCATTGGCGACTGAATCCCCGGTTGAGCGGTGCAAACAAAGGCACATTCAGGAACTGATCGGTTGTTTTGGATCGAGCATAAACGGCTTCAAATTGAAACTTCTTTAGGAAGTCAATATTCAATCCAAATTCGGTTTCAGCCGTTTTGGAAGGCTTCAAAGAATCGTTACCTGCCCTGAAAGCGGTGGGCAGTCCGTTTGACAAGTTAAAGATATCGTACTGCCAGTTGAAGCCGGGACGAATGCCGGCTGTTCCATGGGCCGCACGAATTTTCAATTCATCAATACCCGGAATTTGTACATCCTGCGAAATACGGTAAGCACCCGAGATCCGATAATAGGGATTCCAACGGGATTCCTTGCCAAACAACGAAGATCCATCATAACGTAACATGCCATCAAACAGCAATTTGTCGCGCCAGTCCAGCCCAAGTATCGCGAAATAGTTTTGGGCCCTTTCTGTGGTATAATAGGAATTGCCGTCTGCAATATTGGAGAAGTTTTCCAGGGTTTCAATACCCGCAACAGCAAATTTGTTCGCAGCAAGATAGTTTGATTCGTAGTTGCGATCCTCATAGAGGTAGGAAAGCTTTCCAGTAGCGATCAAATCTCCAAAGTGGCCAAGCAGGTTCAAGGTGGCCTGGGTATTTTTGGTTTCGGTCTCGCTGGTGGAATTGCTCATATTGCCATCATTAAAAGACATACCATTGGTAGCGGCAGAGCCGCCGGACTGAACCCAGTAATCTTTAGGACTGACAGACGAATAACGATAATTCTGAATTTCAATGGTTTGGCTCAGATCCACATTGGCCCATTCTGTGAATTTTACATTCGCAGAATAATTACCAAGCCAGCGTCTTGTTTTCTCATTCCGCTTTTGCTTGTACAAAGGATAAAGGGGATTGGTAGCTTCCTGGTTAAAATGATTGCTTCTCAGGTAAAAAGGCTGCCCGTCTGGATTGGTCAGGTTAAAGTCAACATCCCTTTCCTGGCGTGCAATGGCATAAAACAATCCAACGCCGCCACCGGGATATTGTACATTCCTGTTGATGAACAAATTGGAAGCACTCAGCCTGAGCCATTTGGCTATTTCCTGGTCGATGTTAAAACGGAAATTCTGACGCTTGTAGCCATCCGTCATGGCAACAACGCCCTGCTGACCACCGTTCTCAAACGATAGATAAATATTATTTTTCTCCGTTCGGTTGGCAACGGAAACAAAGTTTGTATAGTTTCTTCCGGTGTGGAAAAATTCAGCCTGCTGATTGCGAAAAACCCCATAAGAATTGTCCATGTAATGGTCGTCGTCAATTACGCGGTTTCCACTGATGCCCGGACTGTATCCCGCCCCCATATAATCTGCCGGGTAGGTAACCCCGTCGTACTTGGTATAGCGGCCCTGTACGGTTTGCCAGTCGCTCGCCAGTTTATAGGGATGCGCGGTGGCTGTTTCCAGGTAATGGGTCAGGTTTTGAAAGCCGATTTCATTCCGCACATTCACTGCCACCCGGTTCAATGCAAGGCCTTTGCCCCTTTTGGTAATTACCGAAATCACGCCGTTACCGGCACGTGATCCATAGAGGGAAGACGCGGCTGCGCCCTTAACCACCTCGATGGATTCCACGTCATCCGCGTTAATGTCTGCCAGCGAACCGCTCATGATCACACCATCCACAAGGATAAGCGGTGAAGAGCTTACGTTGAGGTTATTGTCTGCCCGCAGCAGGATGTCTAATGATTCACCTGGTTGCCCACCGTAGCTTGCTGCCTTCAGGCCAGCCACTTTGCCGGTTAGTGCTGAGGACAATGAAGTTGCCGGAACTGCATTTAATTGCTCTGAATTCACTTTAGTAACTGAAACGGTCATCTTTTTTCTGCTGGTCGCACCGGCAACACCGGTCACGATCACATCTTCCAGGTCTTCCCCAGTCCCGGCCTGAAGATTGACGTTGTATGACCGTCCGGCCTGTACCCTGACACTTTGGTTTGCATAACCGACTGCGGAGATTATCAGCGTTGTTTCATTCGAAGGGATGTTGATGGTAAAGTTTCCTTCTGCATCAGCACTGACGCCTGTTTCAGTGCCCTGAATCAGAATGGTTGCACCCGAAATAGGCGTGCCACTGGTATTGGCAACTTTTCCAGTGACAACACCCTGGCCAAAAAGAGATCCTGCTGAAAATAACAGCGCCAGGAACATAGTTAAATGTTTTCTCATGTGTTTTTGATTTTTGATTATAAAAATGGCAATAGATCCAACCTTCAGAAATAATAAACAACCAAGAACCCGGCAAGGCCGGATTTCAAATTAAAAAGTAAGATCAATAAATGGCGGAGAAGAAGATTTTGGAGTACTTATTTTTGAAGATTAATAGAGATAAAGTTTAGTTTTAAAATAGTTTGGTTTCTTCTCCGTTCACGGAGCAAAGTAGTCAAAAATTATGAATTCACATTATTTTATCAATTTTTTTTTGGTTTTTAATAAATAAGTATAGTAAGACTTGTCGTATTGGCGTCAGGCGAAAAAAAAGGGCAACTTCAGTAAGTTGCCCTTTTTTAAAATGCGGATTATGCGCTGTTACTACCTTGCACCTTTATAGGTCATCACCCAATGGAAACTGGTTCTGATATGCGGTGCCGCAGGCACAACACTGGACTGGGTCATAAAGAAACTCACATCAATGGTTTTCGTTACCGGGTCGTAAGTATTCACCCCGGCAGGATCGAGCATGCCGGCACGGGTATTGCCTGCTGGCTGACCATAACCATTCACTACGCTAGTTATTTTGTGGGTTTCCGGATCAAACGTGAATACGGGAACAAAGCTGCCATAGCCGGATACAGCTCCTGCACTAAGAATCGGAACAAAATAATCTACCCAATAATCCGGATCATAGCCGATAACCGTAGTGGGTCCAGCTGTAATCAGGTGATAATTCATTGGGAAAAGCCCGGTAAGTGTCGGGGCTACGGCATCCACCATTTCTCCGGTAACTTCATAGGCACCGTCCAATTCATTTACCACACTCATTGTTACGATAATGGTATCTTTTCCTGCGCTGAGATTAGCCCCGGCCACATCAGAAATCGCAAAAGCAAGAGCGTAAGTGTGCTCGAGATTCCATTTGGCCCCATTGAGCTGTATATTGAAATCCTTCGCAAATTCGCCGCTTCCCATATTCATGGTATAAGTATTTCCGCTACGCTGCACCGTTGTAGTGTATAAGCTGTCTGGCAATACTTCAAAATTGGTATCATTGGCGTCATTGTAGCGGTCAATATAACCCGGAACCATGGTAAGCGTAACCGCCTGAGGGGTATTGAGTGAAGCCGCAGAGTTTGCATCTTTTCTTACGGAAAAGAGATCAACGGATTTTACGTTATTAAAAGGCTCGTAAAAGAGATTTCTCTCCGGTGCCTCCATAATTTTGACCATGGTAGTGCCCTGATCCGTCAGTTCCACCACTTCATCTTTAATGCAGCCCGAGAGTGCAAATACCGAAAGGGCAATTAAAGCGAGACTTTTTAAATAAGCTATTTTCATTTGTACATGTTTAAATGATGAAGAATTATCCCTGCATGTTTACAGGGATAACCTGGAGTTTTTTACTGATCCCACCAAACGCGGGAAGAGATTTTATCGCCACCGGGCAAACGGTCTACTGCGAGCGCTATCCCTTCAGCATTGGAAGAATAGAGCGCAGGAGAATACGTATATCTGCGTGGGATCTGTTTACCATCGTTTACCGCATCAGGTGCCGGGGTCAGTTCTGGAAATCCGGTTCTTCTCCACACATTCCATGCCTGCAATCCATCGGGGTACACTGCGATCCAGCGCTGGGTGGCAATCTTTTTCAGATTGGCACAATTGCCGGTTGCACCAAGGGCTACACTGCTTTGGGCAAAATAGGCAGCCGTGGGAGCCGCAACGCCCCATTGCTCATGGGAAAGGCGGATGCCCTGCTCATAAAGCTGCGCTGCATTTTCATTGGTCCATCCGCAATCCGCGGCTTCGGCACGGGCAAGCGTTGCCGCTGCGGCCGGAATTACAGTAACGGTACTCGTCTGCTGGCGGAACCGGGGTGCAAGCACATAGGCCCAATCCGGGTTGGCAGAAGTAAACGCTTCAGCTTTTGCCCTGGCCAGACCGTAAGGAACACCTTTCTCGGTATAGTTGCCATTTACATCAGCACCGTAAGCTGCCTGGCGCTTATCGGCAAGGGAAACCATAATATCTGTCATGGTTTTGCTCTGCGCAACATCTCTCCGTCCGTTATAGGTATTGTACCAGGGGTTAGAAAGATTGCCTCCGGGGAAAGCATACGACCAGTTTTCACTGTTTTCGTCAATCACGCCATCAGCCAGGGCCGCTTTAAACTCAGTTGCCGCATAACCGGTAGGACCAGGAAATTTTTTGCTGAGCTGTTGGGCCATGAGCATCCGCATGGTATTGGCCAGCCTTCTCCAGCTTTCCGGGTCACCCTTGTAATTGCTGATATCCCCGCTGATCAATGAGGTATTGTCAAACTTGGATGCCGCATCTTTCAAGGTAGCGATCATGCCTTTATACACTTCTTCCTGGGTATCGTATTTGGGGTTTTGAATCTCGCTTCCTTTCAGCGCTTCGCTGTAAGGAATATCCCCAACCCTGTCGGTCATTGTCCAGAAAATATACTGCTGCATAATGCGGGCAGCCTGTGTAAGGTTGTTGCTAGTATTGCCATTGATGATGTTTTGAAGATCATACAAATGGCCGCTGTAGGTTCCCGAAAAGTTAAACTGAACCACGCTGTAGAGCGAAGCATCGGTATACTGTGTTTCGGAAAAAAGTTGTGCATAATACCCTGGGGTAGCTATGCCGGCGTAGCCGGGAATTCCTGCTGACACGTTAGTGAACAACGCAGCAGGAATGGGATCCGGAATTCCGTTCGGGTTTACGTTCGTATCTCCGAAGTCCGAAAGCTTATCGCACCCTGTGGCAAACAAAGCCATACCGGCAGCTAAGGAGAGAAAATATTTCTTAATATTCATTTTCTTGATATTTTATTTAGTATTAGAATCCTACCCTCAGGTTAAATCCAAAACCACGGGTTCCGGGGAACTGACCGGTTTCACCCACGCGGGCACTGATCTCGGAAGGATCGAAGTCCCTGTTATGGGCATAAATCAGCAATGGATTACGAGCAACTACTGAAAACGTAGCATTTTGAACGGTATTGCCCAGTCCAAGCTTGTTTACCGGGATTTTATACCCCAGGCTTACTTCGCGCAGTTTTACATAAGTAAGGCTGAAAACATAAGGATCGAAAGTCTTGTTGTTATAGAGGCCATGGAAATAATCCTGTGCTTCAACATAAACATCCAAAGGCTTGCCATCTGCGTCCACACCAAAAACATGTACGCCACCGCCGTCAGCAACTGCATCGCGAATCGGATTTCCTTTGTCATTCACGGTTGCGGTTTGAGCAGTAAGGCCGGAGTAAGAACCCCATTGGTTAGACAGGGAAACGAATTTACCACCACTCTGGAAGTCAATGTTTGCACTAAGGGTAAAATCTTTCAGGAATTCAAAGGTATTTTGAACACCACCGGTATAACGCGGCAGTACGCTTCCAAAATACACAGCCGGATCATTTACATACATGCCTTCAGCGGTAATTACCGGCTGACCATTGATACGTTTCATTCCGTTACCAAAAATCTGACCCCATTGCTTGCCTTCTTCAAGGATCATATATGGCATAGTAGATCCCCAAACGCCTTCTATGGAAGTTCTTGTAACGCCGGGTGCAATTTCAACAACGGTAGCATCAAGCAAATAACCCCAGGTAGCGGTCATTTCCCAATTGAAATTTGGACTTACCACCGGGCGGGCGAGGAATTGAACATCTACACCTTTACGGGTAATCTTACCAAAATTGGTCAGGTAACTGGTGAATCCTGTTGTTGCGTCCAGCGTAACAGAAGTAGGCGCGTCAAGTTCTGTACCATCCCAGTAAGTTCCGGTAATGCCCAAACGGTTTTTGAGGAAACGGAGTTCCAGGCCGACTTCGCGCTGTGCTCTAACTGCACCGGTGATGTTGGCATCTACCAGCTGATCGGGTGTTCCCATCAGGATATTGCCATTCCATTGGTCTTGAGAAACTCCATAAAGGAAACCGGGATACCGGTAAGCGCCAAAGCTCGTTCCTGAACCAAGTGCCATTGGTATTTCACCCCATGAGGCACGTAACTTACCATAACTGATGGCCGGCACGTTAATCAGGTCGCTGAAAACAAATGAAGCACCCACGGATTTGGAAAATACATCATTATTTTCCGGTGGCAAAGTGGAGAACCAGTCATTTCGCAGGGTGAAATCAACAAAAGCGAAATTCTTGTAACCCACGCTTCCCAATACATACACGGCATTGTACGCTTCTTTGGTTCTGTCGTTCCACATGGTGGCCGGGTTCTTCGAATTCTGCAGGGTAAAGAGGTTTGGGGCACTTAATCCATTATTGGTATTGCCGCCATTTCCTTTATAATTCCATTTGAAGA
Source organism: Bacteroidota bacterium (assembly GCA_023387985.1). Classification (GTDB taxonomy): domain Bacteria; phylum Bacteroidota; class Bacteroidia; order Chitinophagales; family Chitinophagaceae; genus Phnomibacter. The sequence continues at coordinate 199,707 of JAEWHC010000008.1, forward strand.
AATCGGTACCCGCATTGGCATTTATTTCAACATCACCGAATTTCTGGTTGTAGCTCAACTGCAATTCTATGTTCTGCCTGTCGGAGAAGGTATTGCCGGTTGAGTAATAGCCCAGGGTTTGCGGCGTGTTACCTGAAGTTTGCAAACCACTTGTTGCAAGTTCGGAGCTGTAACGCTGTTCGTTCCAGGTTACATTCTGCTGTTTCCGGTAAGAGCCTTTCAGGCTGAGGAAATTGGTAAATTTATAGGTCAGGCTCAGGTCGCCATAAAGACGGTTACCATTGGACTGCATTTTTACCAGGTCGAACCAGGTAAAGAAGTTATACCAATAGTTACCTGCAAAAAAGCGGTTGGGCGCTGCGGGATCAAAAGCGCTTGGATTGGCTTTGTTCCAGCTGGCATAAATACCATCCGGGGTGGTGAGCCCTCTCAATTCCTGCATGATGTTCATATCCAGGTTACGGTGGAACCATTGGTTGAAGCTACCTGTTGACTGGTTGGAATAAGCATCATCACCTACCTGGCCATTTATCGTGGACGTAATGTAGTTGACATTGGCTCCCACAATTAATTTTGGCGTAATGTTCAAGGAGCTGTTCAAATTGAAGGTATGCTTCTGAAGATCAGAATTGGGAATCATACCCCGGATGTTGACGTTGCCGTAGCTCACCCTGGCATTAAACATGTCAGAAGCTTTGGTAAAGCTTACGCTGTTGTTGAGGTTTACCCCGGTTTGGAAAAAGTCGCGGGAGTTGTTGGGCTGCGCGGTAAGACCTGTGGTCTGGTACGAGCGGCTATGGCCACCATACCATGCATACCAGGGAATGTACTCCTGGCCAACCATGCGCGGGCCCCAGCTGGCGTCATCAGAATAATCATGATAAAATTTCCCGTCGAGTGCTTTCCATTCTTCAGGATGACCGGGTTGCCAGGTGTATTTCATCAGGTCCTGGCTGGCGCCACCGGCGTAGCTGTTCTGGTAATTGGGCAAAATATATACATTGTCAAAAGTTGCACCCAAATTTACGGTAACACCAATGCCAGGCATTCTCTTTCCCTTTTTGGTGGTGATAACGATCGCACCGTTTCCTCCCTGGGGTCCAAACTGTGCAGATGCCGCAGGTCCCTGGAGTACGGTAATGTTTTCGATATCATCGGGGTTGATTCCGTCTGAGTTGGGCAGAATGGTTCCGTCAACCACATAAATTACCCCACCATCCATACCACGTAAACGCATATCGCCGGTACGGCCAAGCGCCACTGTAGATTGTCCGCGAAACTGCATACCTGAAACTTTACCGGCGAGGGCGCTGTTGAGGTTGGTTTGGCGGATGGTGTTCAATTTTTCATCGGAAATTGTTTGAGCGTTATAGGAAACGCTTCGTGCGGTACGGGTTGTGGAATAAGCACCGGCTACCACTTCAACCGTAGCGAGTTCATCGGCCTGTGCAGAAGTCAGCGCAATGTCGAGTGTGTTACCGGATCCTACGGTAAATTCCTGGTCGCGCAGACCAACAGCGGTAACCACCAGCACATCACCTGTCCTGGCCTGGATGGAATACCTACCATCCGCATCTGCAGAAGCCCCGGTAGTAGTCCCTTTAATTGTAACTGATGCAAACGGAACGGGGTTGCCCTGAGCATCTCTAACCACCCCATTGATGGTGCGCACCTGGGCGTAGGTCATGCCAGCTAAAAGCAGGAACATGCCCAGGAGGGTCAGAATTCTTTTCATATAAATTGTTTAGTTAAAAAATGAAGGTTTTACAACCACAAATTTGTCTTGGACAATATTGACAAGCAGCGAATGTAGATAAAACCAAAAACGGATTGATGATGAGTATTTCCCGGATTGTTCAAATTAATTATTTATATAACGTAAATAATCCCGGATTTTTTCAATTGATTCAATACCTTAAAGTTTATTTCCTGCATAATTCGAAATTCTAGAAGCAAGAGTAATTTTTTTTAAACAGTTTCGAAATATCAATCACATTGGTTTTTTGTACAATTACGCTGTCTGGCACATAAATCCGGAGTAAAGACAAGGTAAATGTCCGTTTCGCTGCAAAATTTTTAAAAATTTTAGGTGATTTCCTATTCTCGCAAATCCGCCATGATTTCCGAAAACGTGTCAGCTACCCAGTTTCCTTAGTAATTTCTAAACGAAAAAGCCCCCTGTTCAGGGGGTATTCTTCACGTTGCGGGTTTTTTATTTATTAATTACGGCTTCTTCCGCTCAGGTAAATCAGCAGATACTGTACAAGGGTGACAATTGAGGCTATCGCCGCCACCACATAGGTCATCGCCGCCCATTTCAATGCATCCTTGGCTTCATTGTGCTCCCTTGCACCGGTTACGCCGGCCCGGTTCATCCACGCCAGTGCCCGTTTGCTTGCATCAAATTCCACCGGTAACGTCACAATCGCGAAAAGCGTAGTAACAGCGAATAACCCAATTCCAAACAGCAACAATGAAGGGAACTGGTTAATGAGTACAATACCTGCAAGCAAAATCCATTGCAAAATGGAACTGCTGAACTGCACGGCAGGAACAAGTTTACTCCGCATCTGCAGCCATTTGTAGGCGGTGGCATGCTGTACGGCATGGCCAACCTCATGGGCGGCAACAGCAGCAGCAGCTACCGTTGCATGGCTGTAAACCTCCTCGCTTAAGTTCACGGTTTTGTTTGCGGGATTATAATGATCGGTAAGCTTACCGGGGGCAGATATGATCTTCACGTCATGTATACCATTATCAGCCAGCATTTTAGCGGCTACTTCGGCACCAGTAAGCCCCGTACTGAGCGGCAACCGACTGTACCGGGCAAACTTCCCTTTCAGCATCATGCTCACGAGCATGCTGATGCCGACAAATATGATGGATACAAGGTAAATGCTTTGAAAATTTTCCATTCGCGTTATTTGAATTGTTATTATTGCCGGAACCATAGCAAATCTGCTGCCATCCGTAATTTTTCTGCTAAAAATCGGTAAACGCCTCCGTATTTCTCATGAATCGTTCTTTTTCACCTTAATTTGAGCATTTCGAAAAAATAGAATTGCCTCAACTGTGCCAAAATGACAACCGGTGAAATAAAGTCGGTTGAAAAGTTATTTGTCGTTTATAATTATACTGATTATCATCACATTATGGTAAAATAGGCGTATTAGAGGAGGGTAAGTTGAGAGAAAAAAAATTTTGTTTGTTAGGGCTATTTACTATTTTAGCGTCAGAATTTAATGGGTTAGTAAGTAAACGGGCCGGATGTATCCACATCTGGCTCTTTTTATTTATGTATGCAAAAAAAAGTTCGGATGTTCAGTCTTAGTTTCGTCAGCAAACTAGGCTTTTAATAATCCAGGCAATATGGCAAAAATCAAGACAGCATTTTTTTGTAAAGAATGCGGCTATGAAAATACAAAATGGGCGGGGCGTTGTCCATCATGCGGCCAATGGAACAGTTTTGTGGAGGAAGTCATTTCCAAAAGCGATGAAAAAAGCAGCAGGCAGGAGCGGACGTGGAAAGAAACAAGGGCTGGAACTGTAAAAACAATAAGGCTTGAAGATGTTGATGCAAATGATCAGCCGCGCATAAAAACTGAAGATCCGGAACTGGACCGTGTGCTTGGCGGAGGCATCGTTCCGGGAAGCCTGGTATTGGTTGCAGGTGATCCGGGTATTGGAAAAAGCACATTGTTTCTGCAAATGGGGCTGGCACTAAAAAATAAACGGGTGCTCTACGTGAGCGGTGAAGAAAGTGCGCAACAGATTAAGCTCAGGGCAAGCCGTTTATCGCAGATGGAATCGGAATTTTTTTTGCTGACTGAAACCCAGACACGTGTCATTTTTTCGGAGATCAAAAAAATGCAGCCGGATCTTTTGATCATTGATTCTATCCAAACCCTCGAATCCGAATACATCGACAGTGCCGCCGGCAGTATCAGCCAGATCAGGGAAACTGCTTCTGAGCTTTTGCGCTTCGCGAAAGAAACCGCTACACCGGTTATCCTCATTGGACATATCACCAAAGACGGCAGCATTGCAGGTCCAAAAATTTTGGAGCATATGGTGGATGTGGTGTTGCAGTTTGAAGGCGACCGCAACCATGTATACCGTTTGTTGCGCACCATAAAAAACCGTTTTGGTTCAACCGCTGAACTAGGCATCTATGAAATGACGACGGAAGGTATGCGGGTGGTGAGCAACCCTTCTGAAATTTTGCTTTCGCAGCGTGCTGAAAACCTGAGCGGTTCAGTGGTGGCTGCCTGCATGGAAGGACAGCGGCCTTTGTTAATTGAAGTGCAGGCCCTGGTTACGCAAAGCGTTTACGGAACACCCCAACGTACGGCAAGTGGTTTTGATATGCGGCGCCTGCAGGTATTGCTTGCTGTGTTGGAGAAAAGAAGCGGTTTTCAATTCGGCATGAAGGATGTTTTTGTAAACCTGGCCGGTGGACTGCGTGTGGAAGATCCCTCCCTCGACCTTGCTGTGGTGATGGCCATGCTGAGCAGTTATGAAGATATCCCGGTTTCGCCGCTCACTTGCTTTGCCGCGGAAGTTGGATTGAATGGCGAAGTGCGTGCCGTTAACCGTATTGAGCAACGCATACAGGAAGCTGAACGACTGGGATTTGAAAAGATCATCATCAGTAGTTTTCACAAAAAGCTTAGCATGCCCAAATTCATTGAAGTGGTTAAAGCCGGCAATGTGGGCGAAGCGCTTGGAACGGTTTTTGGCTGAGGTTTTTTGTTGGGTTGGGTTTCCTTAGGGCAAAGTGGCATGTTGGGTTTCTTGCCAATATAGTATATCTGCATTATTTTTAATAAGCCATGATCATCCTGACCCGCTATATCGAAAGTTTCCTGCGAATGGTATACCCGCTTACCTGCAAAGGTTGTGGTGAAGAAGTGTTCGATACCCAAACCCAGCTGTGCTGGCGCTGCCTGGAACAACTGCCCTTCACAGGATTTGAAAAGCATGCAGAAAACCCTGTCCGCAGGATCTTCACCGGCCGCATCAACGTACGGGATGCATTCAGCACGTTGTATTTTAACCCCCAATCCCTGGCACAGGTAGTGATTCACCGCATCAAATACCGCGGCGATAAAGAGCTGGGCATGCTGATGGGAGAAATTATGGGGCGCCAAATGCTGAACACGGGGCGTTTCCAACACCTGGATGCCATTGTTCCGCTTCCACTCAACGAAAAAAAACTGAGAATGAGGGGATACAACCAATCCGAATTGCTGGCAAACGGCATGTCCGGTATCCTTCATATTCCGGTTAACAATATGGCAGTAGTCCGGCTAAAACATACAGAAACGCAAACGCGCAAAACCCGCATTCAACGCTGGCAGAATGTGCGTGAAGTATTTGACCTCAAAGAAGGTCATGACCTTGAAGGAAAAAACGTTTTGCTGCTGGATGACGTCATCACCACAGGCGCAACCATGGAATCGATGGGGCAGGAATTGCTGAAGGTGCCGGGGCTTCAACTGAGCATGGCCAGCCTTGCTTATGCCACTTCTGCTTAGTGCTGCGGGCTGCTGTGTATTCGCCCTGCAATCCTACATTTGCAAATGCCCATGAAGCTCCGATCCCTGTATATCATTCTTGCAGCCTTTGCGTTCAGCTTTTGGATGTCTTGCGATAAACCCCAACTTACCACCTCACCCGATGCCAGGCTGGAGATGGGCATTGATACCCTGAGGTTCGATACGGTGTTTACCGGAAAGGGCACCATTACCCGGGCCTTCGTGATCCGAAATCCAAACCGGGCGGATATAATCATCAACCGTATTTACGCGGGGAATGCTTCAGGCTTTCAATTGAATATCAATGGAATGCCTGCTGATGATGCAGGCAACATCCGCATCCGGGGTGGCGACAGCATTTATGTTTTTGTACGGGCCGCAATTGATCCCACACAGGAAGCAAATCCTTTTGTTCTTCACGACAGCATCCGGGTGGAATACAATACCCAAATCGATAAGGTGATGCTGAATGCCTGGGCCAGGAATGCTGTTTATATTAAGGCCGGTTTTATTGAAGAAAATACCACCTGGCACAAACGCCTGCCCATCATCCTTACCGGACCGGTGATTGTAGATGAAAACATTATCCTGCAAATAGAAGCAGGTACCGAAATATTTGCTGAAGCGGGTGCGCCTTTTATCGTAAATGGCACCTTGAAAGCGATGGGCGGCCCGGAAGATGGCCAACGCATTGTGTTTCGTGGCTCCCGGCTTGATGCACCCTATAGCGAAATACCGGGAACCTGGCCGGGCATTCTTTTGAACGGCAGTTCCCGGGTGAATAACCTGCAATATGTAACTGTACTGAACGCTTATAAAGGGCTGACGGTTTATGGCAATACGCAGGCAGCTTTTCCGCAGGTTTTGCTCAATGGATGCATTTTTCACAACCATTTTGACGCGGCACTCCATGCCATCAATGGGGGAATGCGGATCACCAACAGCCAATTCACGCAATCGGGAAACGATGGCATTCCGGCAAGCAGTGGCCATACGGTGTTGCTTGAAGGCGGGCGCTATTCCATAGAACACAGTACCCTCTCCACCTACAGCAGCTTTTTTACCAACCACAGGCAACCAACCCTGGCCATCAGCAACCAACATAACGGTACACCGATTGATGTAGATGTCAGCCTGGTGAATTCAATCGTTTACGGTAAGGGCAGTTTTACCGGAGATGAGATCCTGTTACAAAAATCCGGAAATGCATCCTGGTCGGTTCAACTTGACCACTTGTTATATGAACAAAAATCCACGCTCCAAAACGTGATGGTTACGAATGCGTTGTTGAATGTGGATCCGCTTTTTGACACCATAAATACGGGGCGGAACATCTATCGCTTCACCCTGCGTGAAAACAGCCCGGCCATTGATGCCGGAAAAACCACAACGCTTACGCTGGATTTGCTGGGAAATCCACGGCTTGCCGGCACCAAACCGGATCTGGGGAGCTACGAAGCACAATAGAAATCTGGTCAGGGCTGTAGCACAGATTCAATGGCTTTTTTGTTTACAAATCCCTTGAGGCTCGCCTGATTTTCCACGCGGAAAAAGCTGGATGTCAGCGCATTTACGGTGAGGGTATCGTTGCGGGCAAAGCGAACACGTTGCGATTTTTCATCCGGCAATATCCAGCCATGGGTATTGGCTTTGAGTACGGCGCGCCGCGCAGCGGGAAGTGCATCTTCCGGTGCAATCGCTGCTGTTTTTGGTTGAATAAAGCTCCAGGGATTGATGGCGCCATCCCGGGTATAAATGCCCAGGTGCAAATGGGGCGGAGTGGTGCGGGCATTGCCGGTGTTCCCCACGAGGCCAATGGTATCGCCTTTTCGCACGGAGCTTCCGGCAACCGCGATCTGCGAATCGAGGTGGGCATAGTAAAGGGTGAACGGCAATTTACGGTGCTGCTGAAAAACCACTTTGCCCCCCAGGTTATTTTCACCAACCCGTGAGATAAAACCGTCTGCCATAGCCAATACGGGGCTGCCCCTGGCCGCGAAAATGTCGATGCCCTCATGGCTTCTCGCCCCTCCATCGCGGGCCACGCCCCAATGGCTTCCTATGTGGGATTTAATTCCCTCAGGGATGGGCCAGCCCAGCAATGGCGTATTGTTCACCTCGAGGCTGTAATCTCCGCGGTAATCTGTTTGTGGCTGTATCCGCAGGATCCAGGTATCCCCATGAACGGTTTCCGTTTCAAAATGAAGCCGCGATGTATCGGCATTGAAGATCCAGCGCCCGCCACCCGAATCTACACGCAACAGATCAGCATACAAAGGACGACTGCCATTATTCACAATACGGATATCCAGCATGCGGCCTGGCGGCAGACTAATGGAGTAGGCAACTGCTTCCGCTTCGCGAAATCTGGCTTTCTCCGAATAAACATCGCCAATAACTAAAGGGTTCTTTATAGCAACCTGACCCAGGCTGTCCCATGCTTCGGCCAATGCTTTGGATTCTTTGTGCAACAATCGTGTATAGGATTCCCGTTGCGATTTTGGCTTGAAAAGTCCTTCCAGGAAACCCTGCCGGCAGGCATAGAAAAACACAAACCCGATGAGGATCAGGTAAACAAAGACCGATATGCTGGCCCGGGACATACCCGCAAAGGTAAAAAATTGAGCCTTAAGGGTCTGTGAAGGTAGAAAGTGCCGGCTACACCTCACCCATCAACAGCACCTGCCAGGCTTTTGCCACTTCGCCGCTATCGAGTATTGAGCCTGCATATTTGTGCAATTCTTCTTCCATGATCAGGGGATTATTGGAATCGTATTGCATGATTTGTTTAACCCGTTCATCCGTAAAGGCGGGATCAGGATCCGGGATGGCAGTCACATTCGCCAGCATGCCCAATTGGTTCCCGGTTAGAAAACGGCTTTTGCGGATGGCAACCGGCAACTGTTCGAATCCAATGCCGAGCTCCACATTGGGTTTATGCACTTCAAAAACGGCATTGCCGCTTGCCCGGCAATAAAAATCTTTGCCCATGCGGGCCACAAGGTCAATTTTATGCGGATCGATCATGCCGTCTGCATCCAGAATTTCTTCGTTGATGTGCATCATCAACACTTCACAAATCACGAGATTTCCGGCGCCGCCGCCAGTACCGGTTTCAATAACATCACGCACTTTACATTCGATCTGTACCGGGCTTTCCGCCACCCGGAAAGGACGAATCATTTCGGAAGGCAGTTTGGTAAATCCCGATTTAATGAATTCATCAACAGACTCCGGATATTCACAGCTTGCCAGGCTCACCTGCTGCACCATGGAATAGCTGACCATGTTGATTACCACCTCGCCATTGGCTTTTACATTGTGGAGGGTATCTTTCAGTGTATTGTTGCGCACCCTGCGGGAAGGTGAAAAAATGAGCGTTGCAGGGTTGCTGCCAAATACATTGAAAAAACTAAAAGGACTGAGGTTTGGCTCCCCTTTTTCATTTACGGTGCTGGCAAAGCAAATAGGCCGTGGCGACACGGAGCCCAGTAAAAACTGATGCAATTTTCGGGTCGGAATTTCTCCTGGAACAACTTTCATAATCCTGCAAATATTAATATAATCTTTCTATTGATGCGTGAGCCAATCCGCCAGTTTCAGAAACATCTTTCAACAACAAGATTCCTGGCTTCATTCCTTGTCTGAATTCCCCAAAGCGGTTTTCGCATTGCAGGGCCCGGGCACCATTGCTCGTAGCCCATTTTAGCAATTCTACAGCAATTAACCCGGGAAAATGTTGCTGCAAAACCTGTACCTCACCTAAAACCGAAAGCCGGTGATTGGAGGCAAGGCTATCTGTACCAATGCACAGGTTCAGGCCGGCCTTTTTCAGGAACGGAACATTGGGAAGCGGGTTTCCGATGTATAAATTGGCATTCGGGCAAAGGCAGAAATAATGCCGGATACCGGGGTCCAGATGCTGCAGATCTTCTTTACCGGTATAACAATTGTGGATCCAGAGCATCTGATGTTGCGGCCTGAGCTGCTCCTGCACGCTTGCCAGCACACTTTTATCTTCGGGTCGGTAAAAATCAAGGCTGATGTTCAGTGATTCATACAAACGCAGCATATCGCCTTGCTTGAACCTTAAAAATTCAATCTCCGCTGCGCTTTCCTGGTTGTGAATGCACTGGAGCTTTTCGTCGAGGGCAGCAATTTTTCCATACAAATCCGGCGAAATGGTATACGGCGCATGAGGTACAATACCAACCGGCATTTCAGGCAAAGCCTTCCTGAAAAACTCGGCGAGCATTTGCCCTCTCGCAAAACGTTCCTCCGCCAGGGCAGGCACAAGACCGGTGACTTCAATAAAATTGTGGAACCACAACTTGCCTTGCATTTTGGCGGCAACCGAAACCGTGGTATTCGAAATATCTCCAACGGCGTTGATGCCCTGTTCAAACATTTCATCTGCCGCTTCAACGGCAAGGGCTTCCGCCTGTTCGGCATGGGTTCCGCGTTTGGTAAAAACGCCAAGCAGGAAATCTGCCATCCCGGTTTTTTCAGGCATCATGCCCCGCATATTGCTCAATTCCAGGTGGCAATGCGCATTTACAAATCCCGGGGAAAGCCAGCCTTTCCGATGATTGATCTTGACCGGGTCCACCGCTTCCGCGTCAATGACGGCTTCTATCACTCCCTCCTGTTTTACAACAAGCAGTTTATCCTTCCAGAGGGAATATCCATCGAAGATTGCATCGGCACTTAAGAATTCAAAACGGGCCATATCAGAGATCTCCAAGTATTGGGCGGATAATGATTTCTTCCGGGCAAGCCCGGGGGCTAAGTTGCGCAGCGGCAAATACAAGGCTTGCAACATCTTTCGCTTCCATGAGGCGCTCGGCTAACATTCCGCTTTCAGCCCAACTGTCAGTATAAACCGCACCGGGCAAAATATTGGTCACTTTTATGTGGTAAGGCATCATTTCCTGGCGCAGGTTTTTACCAAATCCCAGCAAAGCAAATTTGCTGATGCTGTAGGAACCTCCGTTTTTATAAGCGGCAAAAGACGCGATGGAGCACATATTGAAGATGTGGCCGCTTTTTCGTTCCATCATGCCGGGCAACAATGCACGGGTAAGGTTGTAAGCTGAAAGCAAATTCACATTCAGCATTTTTTCGAGTGTGCCATTTTCTTCATTATGAATGCTTCCGGGAATAAAATATCCGGCATTGTTTACCAGCACATCGGCAACCACTTTTTTACCCTGCAACCATGTCTTCAGTTTTTGCACGCCTTTACCTTCCGAGAGGTCGGCCGCAATCCACTCAATGCGGTTCGGGGGAAAACGTTCAGTCAACACTTCTGCGGCGGCCCGGATTCTGCTTTCATTTTGGGAACTTAAGAACAGGGAATTTTGCGGACCAGCCTCCGCAAATTTTTCCGCAATGGCGAATCCAATGCCTCTTGAGGCCCCGGTAATAACAATATTCATGCTGCCAAAGTTAGCCCGATTCAGAAAATTTACGTAAAGGGCATTGCTAAGGTTTTGGAAGAACGCACATCGTCTCATTCCTGTGTTGTAGCTTGCCGCATGAACCGGAAGCAGTACAGGCATTTGTTTTTTGATCTTGACCATACCCTTTGGGATTTCGAGACCAACAGCTATGAAACCTTCAAAACATTATACGCCCGCCATGGCCTTGATGCCCGGCTCACGCCGGATTTTGATGATTTTTACAGCAAATACCGCGTTCACAACGCGAGGCTTTGGGAGCGCTACCGCAATGGCCATATTCGCCAGGAAGACCTGCGCTGGAAAAGGCTCTGGCATACGATGCTGGAATACAAACTGGCCAACGATGTGCTGGCCAAACAACTGAGCGGTGAGTACCTTGAACTGTTGCCCCGGCAATCCGCGCTGTTTCCCCATACCCACGAACTGCTTCGCTACCTGCGTGAAAAAGACTATATCCTCCATTTGATCACCAATGGTTTTGAAGAAGTGCAGCACGCGAAAATTGCATCTTCCAACCTTGGAGAATATTTCGTGCAGATAGTTACCAGCGAACGGGCCATGTCCTTGAAACCACACAAAGAAATTTTCGATTTTGCACTCTGCGAATCCGGAGCCAACGCGGAGGAAAGCATAATGATTGGTGACAACCAGGATGCGGACATTGCCGGGGCGCTCGACGCAGGATGGGATGCCATTTTTGTAAACCACACCCGGGAAACCATCATCCGCAAACCCACATTCACGGTAACCCATTTAAGCCAACTCGAAGCGATATTTCAAGGTGTGGCAACACCAAAAAATGAACCGCACACCAAGAGTGGAATATCTTAAACTTCCCGGGAAGCGATTGCGGTGTTCACAATAAAGGCAATGCTTAACAGCCTGCCCAAAGGTGCTGGTGTGCCAAATGAAATAAAAAAAACCATTACGATTATTCGCAATGGCTGAAGTGCATTAAGGAAAAAAGATTACTCGGCTTCTTTTTTCGCAACAGTTTTTTTCGCGGTGCGGGCTACCCTGAATTTACCAAATGAGCCCTTAAACCGTTTGCCTCTTTTTGTTTTTTTATCACCTTTACCCATGGTTCGATTTTTTTTATTGGAAAACAAATATAATATTTTTCGCTTAACGAAAAGCCAAACGATTCGCCATTGCGGTAACAAAAAAGGAGGGGCATGACCTGCACCTCCGTTTTTGAAAATCTTTTTAGGGTTAGATTTTTTCTGAAAGTTCTTTTCCGGGCTTAAAGCGGGCAACTTTTTTTGCCTTGATCTTAATGGCTTCGCCGGTTTGAGGATTGCGTCCGGTACGGGCAGCACGCTTGGTTACAGAAAAAGTACCAAATCCAACCAAGGTAACTTTGTCTCCTTTTTTCAAGGTACGGGTTACGGCGTCAACAAATGAATCTACTGCTGCACCGGCCTGGGCTTTAGTGATTTCGGCATCTTCTGCAATCTTGCTAATCAAATCTGATTTGTTCATACTATTTGTTTTAAATTTTCAAGTAACAAAAATATATACTCATATAGGAGTATTTGAATAGAGTTATTCACATTGCATCCCAGTGAAACCCTTATCCATAGCGGGTTTGGGGCTCGCAGGCATGGATTTTAAGCGGTCCGGTTTTAGACAAAAGCGCATAAATAACCGTTAAACAGGGGTTTTTAGGTAAAAAATCACGTGAAATGTACTGTTTATGCAGGTTTCCATTAAATGGAGATCGCAAAAAAACGGTAAGCATTGTGGAAAAGATTATCCACAATGTTCAGCCAATCTGATCCATTACGGTGCGAAAAGCCACCATGTGATCACCCCAACGCTTATGCGACTTCTGCCGCAGTATGGCGCTGTGGCGCGCAATGTAAGCATTGTACAATTCAGGGCTTGCCGATTCATATTGGCTCACATAGGTTGGGCCTTCCTCTTCATCTACTTCCAGTAAACGCAATAAACGGTAACTGCTGAAACAACCGGTATCAAGCATTTCAGGCATATGCTCCTCCTTCATCCATTTTACCCATTCGGCTGCGTAAGGCCAGCTTATTTTGACGGTAACATTGTAAACCAGCATAATCATTCCAATTTAAATATCCAGTTCCAAAAATACGGGGCAATGATCGCTGTGTTTCACTTCAGGATAGATGGCTGCCGCTTTGATCTGCTTTTTCAAATTTTCTGTAACGGTCAGGTAATCGAGGCGCCAGCCTTTGTTGTTCAGCCGCACACTGGGAAACCGCTGCGACCACCAGGAATAACTTCCCGTCTGAAGGGGATGCAAATGCCGGTAGCTGTCCACAAGGTTGCCGGAAAACCATTTGTCCATCCATGCCCGTTCTTCCGGCAAAAATCCGGTGGTATTCCTGTTGCCTGTCGGATCATGGATGTCGATCTCACGGTGGGCGATATTGTAATCACCGGCTACCACAATTTTCTTCCGTTTCTTCCGTAGCTCCTTTATGTATTCCAGGAACTCATCGAGCCACTGGTATTTATACGTTTGCCTTGTTGCACCCATTGTACCGCTAGGAAAATACGCATTCACAATTGTGAGGTCACCAAAATCGGCGCGGATTACCCGACCCTCAAAATCGCTTTGTTCGTTATTGTGTCCTGTAAAAACCGCATCCGGTTTCCTCCTGCTGAGAATGGCCACCCCACTGTATCCTTTTTTTTGCGCGCTAAACCATTCATGCCTGTAGCCCAGCTCATCAAGCAAATGGCTTTCCACGTCCTCTTTGTTGGCTTTGATCTCCTGCAGGCAGATGATGTCCGCCGGATCGGTTGCCAGCCAGTCAACAAGTCCTTTGCGCATTGCCGCCCGTATGCCATTTACATTGTAAGAAATTATTCTCATGGTTAGCGCGTTATCCGATTTTGGCTATTGGCATTTTATTTTTGTATCAGTAATTTTTCTGAAATCCGGTTGTCATTTCTCAGTGCATCCAATCTTACAATTATTCTCAGACAATTCTTCTTAAATCTTCGGTTCCGGGCCTAGATTCAATGGGCTTCCAGCCAGTTGTCGCCCGTTCCCGCTTCCGCTTCCACCGGCACACTGTTGGGCAAAGGCATAGCCAGCTTCATATTTTCCAATATCAGCATTTTTAGTTCTTCCACTTCTTCCTTGCGGGCATCAAACACCAATTCATCATGCACCTGCAGAATCATCCTGCTGCGCATGCCGGCTTTTTCCATTGCCTGTTGTACCCTGATCATCGCGAGCTTGATCATATCTGCGGCAGTGCCCTGTATGGGACTGTTGATGGCGTTGCGCTCGGCAAAGCTGCGTACCGTATGGTTGGCAGACCTGATGTCGGAAAGCCAGCGCTTGCGGCCGAGCAACGTTTCCACATAACCATGCTCTTTGGCAAAAGCCACTGTGCGGTCCATATAATGCTGAATGCCTGAAAATTCTTTTTTGTAATTGGCAATAATCTCCTGTGCTTCGCTTCGGCTGATCCCCAAATTTTCAGCAAGGCCAAAAGGACCCTGACCGTAAATGATCCCAAAATTCACACTCTTGGCTTTGTAACGCATTTCTTTGGTCACCGCGGTTTCCTCCACCCCATAAACTTTTGCCGCTGTTGCCGTGTGAATGTCTTTGCCTTCTTTAAACGCGGAGCACATGTTGAAATCGCCGCTTATGGCTGCTACAATCCGCAATTCGATCTGCGAATAATCCGCGCTGATGAGTACGTGGTTGTGATCACGGGGAATAAACGCTTTGCGGATCTCTTTGCCGCGATCGGTACGAATGGGAATATTCTGCAAATTGGGATTATTGCTGCTCAACCTCCCGGTTACCGCCACCGCCTGACCGTAGGTTGTATGCACCCTGCCACTGCGCGGATTCACCAGCAATGGTAAAGAATCCACATACGTGCTTTTCAGTTTGGAAAGTTCCCGGTAAGCCAGGATGTCGTCAACAATATCATGCCCGCGGGCTGCCAGCTTGAGCAAAACATCTTCACCGGTTTGGTATTGTCCTGTCTTTGTTTTGCGCGGATTGTCTTCCAGTTTCAATTTATCAAACAATACTTCACCTAATTGTTTAGGTGAACCCAGATTGAACTGTACACCGGCTTTACTGTAAACATTCATTTCGGCCTGCCGCGAGTCCTTCTCGAGTTCTTTACTGTACTGCAGCAGGAAATTTTCATCAATGCGCACGCCTTCGTATTCCATGCCGGCAAGCACTTTAATGAGGGGCAATTCTGCACGATCCAGCACCTGGTCAACATTATTGGCTTCCACCATAGGTTTCACCGTATTGTACAACTGCAGGGTAATGTCTGCATCTTCGGCAGCATATTCTTTTATGGTCTCCATATCCACATCGCGCATATTTCCCTGGCCTTTGCCTTTTTTGCCAATCAGTTCCGTAATGCCAATTGGCCGGTAATTGAGGTATTGCTCACTCATGGCATCCATGCTGTGTTTGCCGTCGGGATTGGCCACAAAATGGGCAAGCATGGTGTCGTAATTGGCGCCGGCGAGTTCTTGGCCATACCATTTCAATACCAGCATATCATATTTGAGATTATGACCGATCCATTTCACATGGGGGTTAGTGAACAGGGGTGCGAGCTTTGCCAGGATTTCATCGGTCTCTACCCTTTCCGTTGGGCAGGGAATATAGAATGCTTCACCGGTTTTCCAGCTGAAGCTCATGCCCACGAGTTCGGCCATATTGGCATCAATACCGGTGGTTTCGGTATCTAAAGCGATTTCGGGTTGCAGCATGGCCTGCCTTACCAGTTCATCTATTTTCTCGGGGGTATTAACGAGCTCGTATTTATGTGGTGTATTTTCCACGGTACGGTATCCTTCCGCAAGGGCGGAAACTGCAGGGTCAACCCCTTTTGGAGCCTGGGCTGTTTCTTCGGCCTGCCCGAACAAGTCCTGCTGTACCGCCTGTTTTTGTGGCGGTACGCCATCAAATTCATCTCCCAAAATCCGCCGGCCCATAGTCTTAAATTCCAGCTCTTTAAATACGGTGGCCAGGCCTTCCTTATCCCATGCACCCAACTGAAAATTTTCTTCATGAAATTCCACCGGCACATCCGTAATTATGGTGGCCAGTTTTTTGCTCAGGATGGCATCTTCATGCCCGGCGGCAATTTTTTCCCCCATCTTTCCCTTAATGTTTGCAGCATTTTGCAGTACGCCTTCCAGGGTACCGAATTCTTTAAGCAATTTGGCCGCCGTTTTCTGGCCTACACCTGCAATTCCTGGAATATTGTCCACCGCGTCACCCATCAATCCCAAAATATCAATCACCTGGTCCACATTTTCAATATCCCATTTTTCGCAAATCTCTGTTGGTCCCATTATTTCAACAGTTCCACCCTGGTAGCCCGGTTTGTAGATGAACACATTTTCTTTCACCAACTGGCCATAATCTTTGTCGGGAGTAACCATATACACTTCATAGCCTTTTTCTTCGGCTTGCCAGGCAAGCGTGCCCACAATGTCATCCGCCTCATAGCCATCCAGTTCAATGCAGGGAATATTGAATCCTTTGATGATGCGTTTGATTTCGGGAATGGCGCTCAGGATATCTTCCGGCGCTTCCTGCCGGTTGGCTTTATAATGCTCAAAATCAGTATGCCGGCTTGTGGGTGCGGCAGTATCGAAACACACCGCCATATGGGTGGGTTTTTCTTTATTGATCAGGTCAATAAGGGTATTGGTAAATCCGAACTGCGCGCTGGTATTGCGTCCGGTGCTTGTAATGCGCGGGCTTCGGATCAGGGCATAATACGCCCTGAAAACAAGCGCCATGGCATCCAGTAAGAATAATTTCTTCATGCAGCGAAGGTTCGAAAAAAGAAGCAAAAGATGAAATAAGGAATGAAAGCCGTTAAAGAAATATTTGCGGCTTAATCTGTTTCAAGCCCGACAAATACCCCGTTATCATTGGTTACCACGGGATAAGTTTTCACAAAATAGCCTTCTCCACTGGTATTGTTTCCCTTTTCAGGATTGAAACGGTACTGATGAACCGGGCAAACCACATTGCCCAATGCATCCACCCAGCCTTGATGGAGTTTGCCTCCGGCATGAGGGCAGCGGTCGTTACAGGCATAGATCTTTTGCCTGGCGCGGCTAAGACAAAGCTCCCTGCCATGCAAATGCACCAACGCAAGATTGTTATTGCCGCGGCCAAAAAGATCGGCTTCTGATTCAGCGATTTTATACCAACTGTACTTTTTTTCATTTGCCATAGCCCAAAATAGAGGAATATTTGGCAATTTGCAGCAGCAATGCAAACTGATTTAACTTGTTACCAAAACGCCCGGATCTTCGATGGCGATAACTGGTCAGCGTATGATCGCCTTTACGTCCTGAAATCCACAGGAAAAATAATTGATGAAAATGAAGTAACCGGTGAGCCGGAAATGGTGGCCTGCGAGGGAAGGATGCTCGTGCCGGCTTTGCTTGACTTGCAGATTTACGGCAGTGGAGGTTTGCTTTTCGCTGAATTTCCAACAGTGGAGGCATTGCAAACTTTGGCAAGGGATAACCGTGAGGCCGGCGTTTATTCCTGCCTCGTTACCATTCCTACCCAGTCAACTGAACGCATTCTGCAATGCCTGCATAGCCTGAATGAATATATGGAACAGGGTGGCGATGGCATTATGGGTCTTCATCTTGAAGGGCCCTTTATCAACCCCGTTAAAAAAGGCGCACATTTCGAAGAATGGATCCATGTACCCACGGTAGAAGAAGTAGACCGCATTCTGGAAGCGGCAAAAGGACATTTAAAAATGGTGACCCTGGCACCCGAATTGTGCGGTGATGAAGTTTTGAACCGCTTTATAGAAAATGATGTGGTAATTGCCGGAGGCCATAGCAATGCCAATGTCGTGGAAGCCAATGAATTTTCCGGTCGCGGAGTAAAACTCGTGACGCATTTATACAACGCCATGTCTGGCCTTCACCATCGTGATCCAGGCATTCCGGCTGCTGTTTTCCAGGATGGAAAGATCTATGCTTCCTGCATTCCCGATGGCTATCATGTTCATTGGGAAATGCTGAAGCTGGCCAAAAACCTTATGGGCGAAAGGTTATATTTCATTACCGACAGTGTAACCGAAACCAGATCCGGCGCTTATTTGCACCACTTTGATGATGACCGGTATATTCTGCCTGATGGCACGTTAAGCGGCTCCTCGCTTAACCAGCTTCAGTCAGTTAAAAATGGCATCCGGTTTATGAACCTTACCCTGGAAGAATCTTTGCGTATGGCTTCGCTTTACCCAGCTAGGGTAATGGGGCTTGGCGAAATTTATGGCAAATTAAAGCCGGGTTACCAGGCGAAAATATTGCTGATGGACGGGGATTTGAATATCCATGAAAGAATTGGTTTTTAAAATGGATTTTGGAGCTTATTCTCCTGTAACCAGGGCGCAGCAAACACAAAAAAAGCTTTTGAACTTTATTTGGACCCATCCTGTCTACATCTAAATAAGGCGTTTAACGGAAGAAATCTATGGATCACACGGAGCTGGCATAAGAACACTGTTTCGAGCCATATCTGATGCACAAAGTTATGCCTCTATCCCGGCTGTCGTTCAGTTAGGGTTGGTTCCATAACACCCTCCGATACCATATATTGTATAGTTTCCACCATTACAATCGCTAACTACTACCTCAACAACGGCAAATGCATACTGTGTACAATTCAATAGTTGATCTTTAATTCGATCCGACCCATCACCAGGGCTTAGTGCTTGGGCTTCAAAAAAACCCAGAAAAAATGAGGCAATACACATTAACGGAATAAGATAATTCTTTTCCATAGCGTATCGTTTGATTCTTTCCAAATAAAAACAAATATCTCCCCATCTTCATTTAATCATGTTCGTTCGTTCTTTTGGCAATCACCTGTCGTTGTTCGGATTATCGTCGTGTTCAATGTGATACACATCACAAAATATCACCTTATAAATGGTTAGATTTGAAGGATGAAATCCAAAGCAGTGAAACTTATCCTCGTTGGCCTGTCCTGCGTGGGCGTTACCTTGGGAATGTCAAGCTGATTGAATGGTAAAAAGTATAAACTTGCTCAACTAAATTTCTTTGTTATGAAAATCAATATGGGTAGTACAGACCGCGTAATCCGCCTGGTGCTGGCAGTAGTATTTGCCGTGCTTTATTTCACCGGCACGGTTACCGGCACCTGGGGCTATATTCTTCTGGCGCTGGCAATAATTTTTGCTGCCACAAGCTTCGTGCGTTTTTGTCCCATCTATGCGCTGTTTGGCGTAGATACCTGTCAGAAGAAATAAAGGTCAAAGTTGAGATGTAGGGGGCGCTGCGGTTTTTGTTATGGAATCGCATCTTCATATAACTTGCTTGCCGAAAGTAAATTATTGCGGCACGCGGGAAGCCTTAAGAAGTGTACACACGTACCGGCCTCCACAATTCGTGAAACTTGCGGTAATTCATGAATCTGATTTATCCGGCCCCTACCCCTTTCGTAAATTCGCGTTTATGGATAAAACGCTTTCGGCAGACATTAAAAAATTACCGCGCCATTTCCTTCCGCAAGATTTCAAAATTGAAAATTGGGATCAATTAAAACCCTGGTTCGATGAATTATTGAACCGTCAGGTACAATCAAAAATTGAATTGGAAAAATGGTTGCTGGATGGTTCCGAACTTGAAGCAGCAATAAGTGAAGATGCCTGCTGGCGGCAGATCAAAATGACTTGTGATACCGAAAACAAAGAACTGGAAGACGGGTTCAATTATTTTGTTTTGCATATTCAGCCGCATGTTCAAGCTTACTCCGATGCGCTGAATAAGAAACTGATCCAAAATGAATGTATAAAAGAACTGGACAGCGAAACTTACCTGCCCTACCTGCGCACAATTGAAAAAAATATCGATTTATTCCGGGAGGAAAATATTCCCTTGCAAGCTGAACTCGCGGTGCTGCAACAACAATTCGGACAGATCACCGGGCGCATGACCATCGAGCATAAAGACAAAGAATATACGCTTCAGCAAGCCACCAAATTTTTGCACAGCAAAGACCGGAATGAACGTGAATCGGTCTATACCAAAATTCAGGAACGCCGCTATAAGGATCGCGAAACGCTGAATACCTTATTTTCAACTTTGTTGGAAAAGCGCCAGCAAATTGCCGTTAACGCGGGTTTTGAAAATTTCCGGGACTATAAATTCAAAGAACTTGGGCGCTTTGATTATTCTCCTGAAGACTGTTTTCGATTTCACGAAGGTGTGAAACAACATGTAATCCCATTGGTAAAATCCATATATGAAGAAAAGCGCGATAAGCTTGGATTGACCGATTTAAAACCCTGGGACCTCGAAGCCGAACCGGAAGGCGTGGAACCCTTGCGGCCGTTTGACGGGGGAAATGACCTGCTGCAAAAATCCAAAGAAGTCATGCGCAGCTTACATCCCTTTTTTGCGGATTGTCTTTCCACTATGGAAAATATGGGTCATTTCGACCTGGAAAGCCGCAAAGGCAAAGCCCCGGGAGGCTACAATTGTCCGCTGGTGGAAAGCGGCGCACCATTCATCTTCATGAATGCCGCAAACCAAATGGACGATGTTA
Source organism: Bacteroidota bacterium (assembly GCA_023387985.1). Lineage (GTDB taxonomy): Bacteria > Bacteroidota > Bacteroidia > Chitinophagales > Chitinophagaceae > Phnomibacter. The sequence goes on from JAEWHC010000008.1 coordinate 220,298, forward strand.
TCACCATGGTACACGAAGGCGGCCATGCGGTGCACAGTTTTCTGACACATCCCCTTCAACTAACCGGCTTTAAGGAATACCCGATGGAAATAGCAGAAGTGGCCAGTATGGCAATGGAACTTTTCAGTATGGACCATTGGGCGCCTTTTTTCGCGGATGCGGAAAATCTCAAAAGGGCAAAATTGCATCAGCTGGAACGAACCATTACCATTTTTCCCTGGATCGCCACCATTGATAAATTCCAGCATTGGATTTATACAAATCCTGGTCATTCGCTTTTGCAAAGACAGGATGCCTGGCTAACTATTTTGGATGAGTATGACAGCGGTGCGGTGGATTTTTCAGGGGTGATGCATTACCGGCCTTACCATTGGCAGCGGCAATTGCATTTGTTTGAAGTGCCTTTCTATTATATCGAATATGGCATTGCGCAGCTTGGTGCCATCGGCTTGTGGATGCAGTACAAAGAAAACCCCGAAAAGGCGCTTAAAAATTATATGGGGGCATTGAAATTGGGAAGCACAAAAACCCTCCCTGAATTGTATGCGGCGGCAGGCCTTGATTTTAATTTCAGCGCGGAACATATAAAGCGGCTGATGGATTTTGTGAAGGCTGAAAAGCTGAAAATTGAAACCGGACGCTAAGTGCGCTGAGGACATGCCATAAATCTGCTTAGGTGGGTATGCAGAACCAACATTTCATGATTAAAATCATACGCTTTTCCCGGTATTTATTAGAGAAAGGGCCGCTGTTTCGGTTTTTTTGCGCCATTCCAAACTATCTTTGCCCTGCGCAAATGGATGAGTTCTATGAAGCACAATGTTATATTGTTCGGGCCTCCGGGGAGCGGAAAGGGAACGCAAAGCAGCCGGCTGGCGAACCGGTACCAGTGGGTACATGTGAGTACGGGCGAATTGCTCCGCAAAGAGATCAATGCGGGTTCGCCCCTGGGGAAAGCGGCAAAAGACCTGATTGAAAAAGGCCGTCTTGTACCGGATGAAGTGGTGATTGGAATGATTGCCTCTATTGTTGAAAATAACAAAGATGTGCCCGGGTTTTTGTTCGATGGATTTCCACGTACACTTGGACAGGCCGAAGCACTCGACCGGCTGCTCTCTTTTCATAAAACCACCATACACCAGGTATTGTTTCTCCAGGTTAATGAAGAAGAACTAATTGAACGGCTGATTGGCAGGGCCCGAACAAGCGGCAGGCTTGACGATGCCAACCCGGAAGTGCAACGCAAACGCCAAACCGTTTATAAAAATGAGACTTTGCCCGTTTGTGCACATTACGAAAAAGTGGGAAAAGTGGAAGAAATTGACGGCGAAGGCTCCATAGATGAAATTTACGAACGACTCAGCCGGGCGGTAGATGCTTCAATTGCCCAGATGGCGATTGAACAGGATGTTCAGGAAGAGGAGTAGGTAATACCTTAGACCGCAATCCACGGACTGAGCAAACCAGGCTTATCAACGAAATATTTAGTTGAATTTGCAGCGCATTGAAAGTTGAATTTTTAATGCTTTTTAATCTTTAACTATACCGTAAACCTTTCCAGGGAATCACATTCCCAATCATTAATACATAACAAGACAAATGTGGCTATGCCCACTCATTGGCCCCCATGAGGTGAATAATTCAGCCAACGAACCAATTTGTTTAACCTGGCCAATGGTGTATGAAGACCACGACTACGGAGCGCCTTGAAACCAGCAAAAACATTCAGTAAGGCGCGGGACCATCAGGCTTTCATAACCGCTCGATGATTCCTGCGATACCCTGCCCGCCACCGACGCAGGCTGTAACCATACCGTATTTTTTGCCCAGGCGCTTCAGGTCGTGCAGGTTTTGGATAGTCAGCTTGGCACCTGTGCATCCCAGCGGATGACCGAGGGCAATGGCGCCGCCGTTGATGTTTAATTTGTCAACATTGAGACCCGCTTCGCGGATCACCGCCAGGCTTTGAGAAGCAAATGCTTCATTAAGCTCGATCAGGTCGATATCGTCCAGTTGCAGGTTGGCTTGTTTCAGCACTTTCGGTATTGCGGCAACCGGCCCTATGCCCATGATCCGCGGCTCTACACCGGCACTTGCACAAGCCACAATGCGACCAATGGGTTGAATGCCCAATTCCTTCACCATTTTTTCGCTCATCACAATTACAAAAGCGGCGCCGTCGCTCGTTTGGGAAGAATTGCCCGCAGTAACCGATCCCCCCTGGGCAAATACCGGTTTCAGTTTGGCCAGGGCTTCGGCACTCGTATCGGCCCGGGGACCTTCATCCGTATCCACCGTGAACTTTCGTGTATCGCGTTTGCCTTTTTCGTTTACAAAAACCTCTTCAACGGTTATGGGCAAAATGCCTTCCTTAAAATAACCATTTTCTATGGCTTTCAGCGCTTTTTGATGACTTGCCAGCGCGAAGGCATCCTGGTCTTCGCGGCTTACCCCATATTGCCTGGCTACTTCCTCAGCGGTCAGCCCCATACCCAGGTAATAATCCGGTTCCGAAAGCGCGACCGTATAATTGGGTGCTGTTTTCCAGCCGGCGGTGGGCACAAGGCTCATGCTTTCCACACCACCGGCCACAATGCATTCCGCCATTCCGGAGCGAATCTTCGCTGTGGCAATGGCAATGGTTTCCAGGCCGCTTGCACAATAGCGGTTTACGGTCATGCCGGGCGCATCCACCCCCAAGGCACGGGCACTGATGATCCTGCCGATTTGCAACCCCTGTTCCGCCTCCGGTACGGCGTTACCTACAATCACGTCATCCACGCGCCTGGCTTCAAGCTGGGGCAATGACTTCATCACCCCCTGGATAACCTCAACAGCAAGGTCGTCGGGGCGCATAAAACGAAATCCGCCTTTTTTGCTTTTACCAACGGCAGTGCGGTAACCGGCTACTATATATGCTTCTTGCATGGCAATCTGTTTAAATTGAGAAAAGTAAAAATAGGAAATAGTTGTTTATGCAACTAATTATGGGCGCAAAACCATGTTTTTTTGTTATTTGATATTGGGGAGGTTGATATAAGGGTGATAATCCTCCAATCTTCATTTCAGAGGTTTTACAGCTACCAAATAACCGTCAACATTCTAACTTGTCAACTGATCAACCACTCCCGTTTACTAATTTTGCCTTATGTACGAGGTAATCCGCAATATCCTGTTCATGTACGAACCGGAAAAAGCCCATGAATTGGCTATGAGCGCATTGAAAAAAGCAAGCGCTGTTTCATTTCTCAAAAAAAAATATACCAACGCGTACAGGCCTACGGCAGACCTGCCTGCCGTCACTATGGCCGGCATCCATTTCCCGAATGCTATTGGGCTTGCCGCCGGTTTTGACAAGAATGCGACTAGCCTTGAGCAGATCGCCATGCTCGGTTTTGGCTCTGTGGAAATAGGCACCGTTACACCCGTAGCGCAGGATGGCAACCCGAAGCCACGCATTTTCCGGCTGGTGGAAGACAAGGCCCTGATTAACCGAATGGGTTTCAACAACGAAGGCGCCGATGCCATTGCAGAGCGCCTGAAAAATTGGCGCGGGAAAAAAGATCTTACAGATAATGAGCGGCAACTGGTGATAGGGGGCAATATCGGCAAAAACAAATCAACGCCCAATGAATACGCATACATGGATTATGATGCCTGCTTCCGCAAACTGGCGCCGTATGCAGATTATATCACCGTAAACGTGAGCAGCCCGAATACGCCGGGATTGCGTGACCTTCAGGCCACCGCATCACTTGAAAAAATACTAATCCATTTGCAGGGCATTCGCGAAGAAATGCAATGGACAATACCCATTTTTCTTAAGATCGCACCTGATCTCGCCATAGAACAAATTGATGAGATCTGCCAGATGGCCTTGCGTATAAACCTCGACGGACTTGTGGCAACCAATACCACCATTGCGCGAAATATGCTGAGCGATTCCGGAAAGATCCGCGCCGGAGAGGCAGGCGCTGGCGGGTTGAGTGGCGCTCCATTGCGGGAAAAATCGACCACAGTTTTGAGGCATATCTGTGAACGGCTCGACAGGCGCATACCGGTAATCGCCAGTGGCGGAGTTTTTAAAGCTGAAGACTACCTGGAAAAAATAGACGCCGGCGCCCGGTTGGTGCAGATTTATACCGGATTTATTTATGAAGGGCCCGGCATTGTGCGGAAAATATCTGAAAATTTACACCGTTTATCGAAATAGAATTTTGACAGTGAATTGATGCGCTGCCTATTTTTGTTCCATATTTCTATAGCATGGAGCATCTTTTTACTTCTGAAGCCATCGTCAGTTTTCTGATCCTTACCGTACTCGAAATCGTACTGGGTATTGATAATGTAATTTTCGTAAGCATCATCCTCAACCGGTTGCCGGAGCGGCTGCGCAAATCAGCCCGGTTGTTCTGGATGATCTTTGGCATCATTACCCGCAGCTTGTTGTTGCTCGGCCTCGGCTGGCTGCTGGGTCAGAAAGGCAATTACCTCTTCCATATCGGGGACAAGGGCGTTGACCTGGCGAGCCTCGTCATGTTGCTTGGTGGGTTGTTCCTGATGTATAAGGCGGTAAAAGAAATCCATGGCAAACTTGAGGGTGAGGACCATGCCGGGGAAAATGGTGGAAAACCTTTATCCTATACGCAGGCCTTGTTTCAAATTGTCCTCATTGATATGGTTTTTTCTTTCGACAGCATCATTACGGCGGGAGGCACTGCCAAACACGTGGAGATCATGATTGCCGCCGTAGTAATTGCCATGATCGTCATGTTTTCTTTTGCGCCTTCCATTGCGGGCTTCATTCAAAAACACCCTACGTTGAAAATGCTTGCTTTGAGCTTTTTGGTAATGATCGGGTTGAGCCTGGTGATCGAAGGCTGGGCAGCAGAAACCGCGGAACAATTGCACCTGAAAAATTACATTTATTTTGGTATGGCCTTCTCCGTTGCAGTGGAAATGCTCAATATGGCGATGCGTAAAAACGCGGAAAAACGCCGCACTGTTCGCCTCAACCAACCCGGATTTTCCAAGCTGCCCTCAGGGCTGGCGCCATCAAAACAGGATCTGCCGCATTAAGTAGTTTTAGGAAGTATTAACCTGGAAGGCTACAATTTTAAATTACCATTTCTGATAAAATATCCTTTTTACCAATCGCCGTCTTTATTAGTATATCTTATGTTGGCAAAGCCTTCGAATGTACTGTAACAGCTCCGGGTGTTGCCCATGCAGAAGTGCCAAAATGAACAATTCCATTCTCAGTCAAAGCTTTACTACAATTCAATTAATCCCGAGAAACTTTGGCTTTTTGCCCGTTAGCGGTTATAGCCGTCTTTTAAATTTGCCGTTTGCCTTTGCCTTATTCCTGATTACCTTTAGACGATTAATTCTCCAACCATGAAAAACTCCCGTCGTCGTTTTATTGGGCAAGCCACCCTGGCTGTTGCCGGAATCGCTTTTTTGCCCGAAACCTTTTCCTGTGCCCCACGGCTTTCCACCCCACCTGCAGGTGAGGTAATGGGTTTGCAACTTTATTCGGTTCGCGACGAAATGCGGGCCAACCCGCTGGATACCCTGAAAGCCGTGAGCAATATGGGCTACCGCTTTGTAGAGCATGCCGGATACAACAACCGCAAATTTTATGGATGGGGCGCTGCCGAATTCAAAAAAGTGCTTGCCGATCTCGGTATGCAAATGCGCACCGGCCATACTGTATTGGGCCGCAACCATTGGGACAACAGCAAGAATGATTTTACCGATCTGTGGAAATATACCGTGGAGGATGCCGCCATTGTGGGACAGGAGATCGTGATTAGCCCGAGCATGGACAATGAATACCGCAAAACCCTGGATGGACTGAAACGGTTCATGGAAATTTTTAATAAATCCGGCGAACTTTGCCGCAAATCGGGCATGAAATTCGGCTACCACAATCACGATTTCGAATTCAGTGAAAAACTGGAGGGCGTTACTTTATTTGATCATATTCTCAACCTCACCGATCCCGATCTGGTTACGCAGCAACTCGATATTGGCAATATGTACCATGCCGGTGGCATTGCGAAAGATATTGTGAATAAATATCCGCGCCGCTTTGAAAGCATGCACGTAAAAGATGAGATCCTGGCCCCGGGCGGTGGTGAAATGGGAGGCAATTACGAAAGTTGCGTACTGGGCACGGGCATTATACCGGTAAAAGAAGTAATGGACCTCGGACGCCAAATCGGCGGTACAAAACATTATATTGTGGAGCAGGAAAGTTACCAGAACCGCAAACCCCTTGATGCCATGAAACTGAATTTCGATCAAATGAAAAAATGGGGTTACGCGTAGGAATAGCGGGTTAAAATCAGTCGACCGGGGCTGCCGGTACAACCGGGTAATCAGGCAACATGGAAGAATGTACGCAGGCAGGAGATAAAAATCAAAAACTCCTTTTGGTGAAACAGATTTTGCCAAAATAGCATAATCGGTATGGATGAAAGATCTCCTGGCATCCTTCGAATGCCGGGGTGCCCCCCTGTGGTGTTAGGTCGGTTCCGCTCACCCCAATCTCAAAAAACTTGCTCCAACCACGGCGGCAGTTTCTGTGCGCAGGCGGGCATCGCCCAGCGAAACCGGAAGAAAATCCGCCGCGACGAAAGCAATGATCTCATCACTGGAAAAATCCCCTTCAGGCCCAATCATCAATAAAGCATCCGCGTCATGCTTCCTAACAAGCTCATTCAGGCTCTGCTTTGCTCCCGCAGCGCAATGGGCGATCCATCTATTGCGGAAATTTGCATTCAACATGTTTTCCAGCGGTTGCAGGCGGTGTACCTCCGGCATCCAGGGTTGCTGACTTTGCAACATGGCATTTATGCAAATACTCCGGCAACGATCAAGTCGCAAATTGGCACGCACGGTATGGGTGCAATGCACCGGAAAAATTTCAGAGATCCCCAGTTCAGTCGCTTTTTCCAGGAACCATTCAAATCGTGCCATGTTTTTTAATGGTGAAACGGCCATAGCTGCCACCCGCCCGGGACGGACCGCTTGCTGCTGTGATTCCAGCACTTCTACCAGGCAATGTTTCTTCGAGATTTCGCGAATGGCCGAATAAAAAGTTCCGCCCATTCCATCCGTCAGCGTGATCTCGTGGCCGGGCTTCAGGCGAAGCACTTGTGCGGCATGGTGCGCGTTTTCCGCATCCAGCTCAGTTAGCCCGGCAGGTGGCGCAATGGGAAGATAAAACCAATGTTTCGTCATGCGGAAGCAAAGCTATCTACTTTTTACCGCCCATACCCACCAACTTTCCTAATTTTGAAGCCATTCTTATGAGCACGAATTTATTATCCATGACAGGTTTCGGCCGGGCTGAAAACAGCCTGAGTGACAATCATGTCCTGATTGAGATCCGGTCACTCAACGGTAAGCAGCTGGATATAAACCTGCGGCTGCCCTCATCTCTTAAACCCCGTGAAGCCGATATCCGCAACTTCATTTCAGCCAAAACCGGACGGGGAACCGTGGATTGCACCATAACGTTGCGGAACAATGGCGTGGCCAAACCCATGTCCATCAATACCGACCTGATAAAGTTTTATTTCAAATCCATAAAAGATGTTGCCACGGAACTCGAACTCGACAGCAGCCAGCTGCTGAACGCGATACTGGCATTGCCTGAAGTGGTGGCACCCGCATCTGAAGATATTGAAGAGGGTACCTGGAATCTCGTCGGAAAAACGCTGAACGAAGCACTTGATGATCTTGTAGCGCACCGCATAGAAGAAGGTAAGGCGCTGGATGCCGATATCCGCAAGCATATCCTGGAAATCCAAAAATACTGCCATGCCATTGAAAAACTGGCACCGTTAAGGCAAGCCCGGCAAAAAGAGCAAATAACCAAAAAGCTTGAAGAGGCGGTGAGCGCTGAAAATGTTGATGCCAACCGCCTTGAACAGGAGATTATTTACTACCTGGAAAAACTGGACATCAGCGAAGAATTGCTGCGCCTCGACAACCATTGCACCTATTTTCTGCAACTGATGGACAGCGCCGAGACCACCCTGGGCAAGAAACTGGGCTTTCTCCTTCAGGAGATCGGGAGGGAGATCAATACAACGGGAAGTAAAGCCTATGATTCAGCCATCCAGAAACTTGTGGTAGCTATGAAAGATGAGCTGGAAAAAGCGAAAGAACAGCTCCTCAATATTTTATAACGTACACGTATTTAAGATGCGTTTGAAATCCTTTTATACTTTATTGATTTTTGCCGTTGCTTCACTGGCGGCCTGCACCCAGATTGATCTGTTTGAAAAACTCAACAATATTCCCAACGCCGAATGGAAACGTGACGATATTCAACGGGTTGAACTGAACATTGCCGACAGCACACAGCAATATCGTGTGTTTGTAGTGATGCGCCATGACAATCAGTATGCCTTCCGCAATATCTGGATTAACCTGGGCATCCAGCAGCCCGGTGACAGCACCATCCAGGTTCAACCGTTCGAATTGCAACTGGCGGCCAGCGACAAATGGCTTGGCACGGGCATGGGGGATGTATTTGAACGGCGTATTCTTTTGTTTCCTAAACCGGTGCGTTTCCCCAAAACAGGCAAGATCGTTTTTACCCTGCAGCAAAATATGCGGGTTGATCCTTTGCCGCATATTTTTCAAACAGGCATCCGCATTGAGCCGGTACCCTGAATAAACGGACCCGAATGAAAGGCGACAGATCCAAACTGAACTGGCTTACGGCGGCTTTCATTTTCCTGTTCGTCTATGTGATTGCTGCCCTCATTTGGTTATTTATGAGCCTGGATATCCAGAATGAATTGCTGCTGAAAACCCGCCTTGAAAACATGCAAAACCATGTTGGCGATACAGCAAAAACTCTTGAACACGAAGCCTATGATTTCCACCGCAGGAAGCAGGTTCAATATCTTGGGGAAGGCCTCGTCTTTTTTGGTATTATCATCACCGGCGCATTTTTTGTGTGGCGCGCCACACGAAGAGAGCTGAAGCTTATCCGGCAGCAGCAAAATTTTATGATGGCGGTTACCCACGAATTGAAAACCCCGATTGCTGCAAACCGCCTCAACCTGGAAACGCTGCAAAAGCGTAAATTGACGGAAGCGCATCAGCAGTTGCTGATTAAAAATTCCCTGCGGGAAAACCTGCGGCTCGATCAACTTTCAAACAACATCCTCTGGGCTTCACGGTTCGAATCCGGAAAGCTGAAAAGCAGCCGCAGCCGCATCGAATTGAGTAAACTGTTACTTGAGGAATTGCAGAAGTTCAAAGCCCGGCATCCTGCTTTTTCCCTGGAAGTTCAAGTTGAAGAGGAATTAACGCTTTACGGAGATGAGATGCTCATAGAAATGATGGTAAATAACCTGCTGGAGAATGCGGCTAAATACGGTGATAATCAGCCAGCGATTTTCCAGGCTGATATAAAACATAATTGGATCAGGATCCGGTTGACCGACCACGGCCCCGGCATCCCGGCAAATGAAAAAAAGAACATCTTCAAAAAATTCTACCGGATTGGCAATGAGGAAACGCGTTTGAAAAGCGGCAGCGGCCTTGGTCTTTTCCTCGTAAAAAAGATCGCGGAATCACATCATGGTATAGTTACCGTTTCGGATAACCAACCATCAGGAGCTATATTTACGGTGCAATTGCCCGGAGAAAAAACTGCAAATACATGAGTGAAGAATACAAAGCCAATATCCTGATCGTAGAAGATGAAGTTTCACTCCATGAATCACTGAAGCTCAACCTGGAAATTGAAGGCTACGAAGTAGAAAGCGCCTTTACGGGGAAAGAAGCCATCGCAAAAATAGAAAATGAATATTACGACCTGGTCGTACTCGATCTGATGCTGCCTGAAATAGACGGCCTGACCATTCTGGAAACCATGCGCATTCGCAAGATCAATTCTGCGGTGTTGATCCTGAGCGCCCGGCATGCAAGCGAAGACCGGATTCTTGGACTGAAAAAAGGTGCGGATGATTATTTAACCAAACCATTCGCCCTGGAAGAATTGCTGCTGCGGATTGAAAAACTCATCCTCAAAAGCCGGCAGGCCAGCTTTGGTGCCGCCACAACAGGAACCCTTGAATTCGGAGGGCATGTGGTAAATTTTAAATCCCAGGAAGCTGTTTTGAATTCCGGGCAAACCATTCAATTGAGCAAAAAAGAAACCATGCTGCTGCAGCTGCTGGCCGAGCATGCGGGCAATGTGGTTACCCGTGAAATGATCCTGAAAGCGGTTTGGGGCTATAATGTCTTTCCCACCACCCGCACCATCGACAATTTTGTGCTGAACCTGCGTAAATATTTTGAAAAAGATACCCGCAATCCGCAATTCATACATTCTGTACGTGGGCAAGGATATAAGTTTACGACCTGATTGGGCATGTTCCCCTGCTGAATTTCATTTGAAAATGCTGTTTGCCTTCGTACCGAAGCTACGGATTTGTGGTCCTGGGTTAAAGAGATAAACAACTGGCTCTGGATTTAATTCACGAATTAATTGGGAATTGCTGCCGTTAAGTCAAATCATTCATTTCTGCGCTTCCAGGATTCAATCTGGTAAAGCAACCGGAAATACGCATCGTCCAATTCTTTTTCCCGCGATTCGTCATTGGCCAGGCCTTGCTGCACGCTTTTTCTAAGATCAAGCAATGCCGCCTTTATGTCCGCGGAGAGTGTGGTGGAGTTCAAATGGAATTCATCAATAGGCTCATCGCTTTTCAGCCCGATTTCTGCCCCGAGATTTGCCAGCCTGTCATTCCATTTTGATGCCGCAACGCGGGGAACAAATGCCCTGGTATCTTTTTCAGTGGCGGTTTTTTTCTCAGCGTCCTGCTCAAGCCAAACCTCCATATCCGGAACCTGCCGGATCCTTTTTTTCCTATCCCCACGTTCGGGCTTCCGCCAGATGAGGGCAAAAATGCCTGTCAGCAACACTGCAAGCCCGAAGAATAAAAACGGAGCATATTCAGAAAAGACATCCGTAGGTTCCTTTTGCGGAATATCCCCGGGACCAGCTGCCTGTTTTCCGGCATTTGCCCGTGCTTCAAAACGTAACTCTGCTGTACTTTGTGGATAGTATTTCCGTTCATTGGCATCAAAAAACCAAACGGTCAGCCCGGGAACAGCGAATACCCCATCACGCTCAACCGTAACCGGAATGCTGAATTTTTTATACCCTTTCATAGGATGGGCAAGGGAATCAATGGATGAAGATTCCTCCGCTTCAAAAGGCAGGATGCCGGCCGGCCAGTTCACTTCCGGAAGCACTATTCTGCCGAAATTCCCCTCACCCGTAAAAACGATCTCCACCGTATCGGGGAGCAACTCATTTGCAGATTGCTGAATGCGCCATTCCATTTTAAACCTGCCAATCGGGGCATGTGCTCCCGCCCCGGGCGGAGGGGGAGGCATAGGAAGGACCCTCACCGTCACCCGCTCACTCGATACGGTGAAATTGACGGTTTCAGAGCTGCCATCCTGCATACCCATCCGGGCCATTTCTTCCAGAGTATAATGTGACCGGAAAAAAGCCGCCTGGCCGTTGATTGACAAAGAGGGTATGGTTTGAATGCCCGCAGCAAGCGGGATCAGCCTTACGATGCGCGCCGGCATGCTCTTGTAAACCTGCCCGCCAAGCAGGAAATATTCAGGCTTTATGTCAATTTCCTCGGGCACAATATCGAGGCTCGTAAAGCCGGGAAATGCGGAGAGTTTGCCTGCCCGCGCATTCATACTCAGCCGGGTATATACACGGTAGACAAGCTGTAGCGGTTCACCAGTATAAACAACTTCTTTGGAAGGTTCGGCCCGTACCAGAATATTGTTGGTCACTTTTTGCTGCGCATCTTCATCGCCGGTTAGCAAATACGCATCATACTGGAAATGAGCAGAGTCGGTCCTGACCTGAGCATAGCTTTCTGCCCAGAACAAAAAGAACAGGAAAAAGATAAAAAAGGTAAAACACCCGCCGCGAAATGTGCCAGCCTTCATTCCGGCAAAGTACAACAGTCGAAACCGATAGGCGCTATAGTTTTTCCTAAAATGTTTCAATTTCAACGTAGTGGGGATTAAAAATATGAAAGTGGTAAGCGAGGTGGACAATACCTTCACCGCCAGAGAAAAATAACAGCGTATGTTGAGCAAAATCAAAGACCTCGTATCCTTTCCCGATCTTTATGAACTAAGCGGCGATGTAGGATATAAACAGGGACAGATCGGCTACCACATCCAGGAATCAAATGACCTAGACGCGGCCGATGTGGTCTTGCTGAGTTGTGACGAGTGGCGGGGCAGTGGCCAGAAGGTGATGACCGGTAACGACCAACAGGTGCGTAATTATTTATACAATTTGTATCTCTGGCACACCGATATCCGGATCGCCGACGCGGGCATGCTCTCTAACGGCGCCACACTTGGCGATACGTATGCCGCCCTGCGCATGGTTGTCCATGAACTCACCAAAGCCGGCAAGAAAGTGCTGGTTTTTGGCGGAAGCCATGATCTTATGCTCGGGCTCAGCCAGGCACTCGCCTCAGCCAATAAAACCTTTGAAGTAACCATTGCAGATGCACTCATTAACCTGGACAGGGAAAGCGTTTTTGCCGCCGACCATTTTCTTTTTCAATTGCTTACCGACGAGCCCAATTTTGTAAGGCATCTCAATCTCTTCGGCTTCCAGAGCTATTTCGTAAATCCGCAATTGCTGGAAACCATTGATAAGCTCCGTTTCGATTGCGTACGCGTTGGCAAAGCCCAGGAATACTTGCATGAACTGGAGCCAGCCATCCGCTCAAGCGCATTGTTTTCTTTTGATCTTTGTGCACTTGCACATGCTTATGCCCCGGCCATCCAGCTTTCACCCAATGGTTTTACCGGGCAGGAAGCCTGCAAGCTGATGCAATTCGCCGGGCTTAGCGGCATCAATAAAGTGAGCGCCATCTCAGGCTTTGGCCAGCCGGATGAAAGCGGACTCACGGCAATGCAAATCGCCCACATGATCTGGTATTTTATAGATGGCGTACAGCAATCATTACGCGAAGCGCCTCTCACCGACCGTACCGAATTCAACGAATACCATACCCTTTGTGCCGAGGTGGATACCGTTTTCCTGCAAAGCCGGCATACCGGCCGGTGGTGGATGGAAATGCCCAACGGGTCTATGCTGCCCTGCACTTACAATGACTATGTGCTAGCCAGTCAGAATGAACTGCCGGAAAGGTGGCTTCGGGCGCAGGAGCGGTTGGTTTGAGTAATGGATTTCACCCGGGAACGAAATAAAACATATCGCTACGCCGGGACAATTGCAAACAGCTGGCGTTAACCTAAAATTTGAGTACCCGCTTTTCATGATCCTTTCGCAGGGCAAGGCTTCGGGTTAACTTCAATTCACCGTAATTTTGGATCAGCCCTTTTTTCACCAATCCCGTACAAAGGCAATTAAGCATGGCTCCATTCATATTCGACCTGGCGCTGATCCTTTTGACGGCCGCGATAACCACGCTGATCTTTTCACGGTTAAAGCTGCCCATCGTGGTAGGGTATATCCTTGCGGGTTTTCTGGTTGGCCCCAACTCCACCATTCTCCCCACAGTAATCAATACCGAAAGCGTTGAGACCTGGGCACAGCTTGGAATTGTTATCATCCTTTTTGGCCTCGGCCTGGAATTCAGTTTCAACAAGCTGGCAAAAGTTGGAGGTTCCTCCGGCCTTACAGGATTGATTGAAATTGGTGGCATGATCCTGCTGGGATACCTGATCGGGCGACTGCTCGACTGGGATTCGATCAACAGCTTGTTTCTCGGCGGCATTCTCGCTTTTTCTTCCACCACCATCATCTTCCGCACTTTTGAAGAAATGGGATTAAAAACCCGCAATTTTACCAGCCTGGTAATGGGCGTGCTTATCGTGGAAGACCTCATTGCCGTCCTGATGCTGGTGTTGCTGAGCACACTGGCTGTTTCCAAAGATTTCGACGGTTTCAACCTTATCCTGGCTTTCGGCAAACTTTTGTTTTTTATTGTGCTTTGGTTTGTAATCGGCATTTATTCCCTTCCCACTTTCTTCAAGCGAACAGCTAAATGGCTCACGCCGGAAACACTCGTTGTGTCAGGACTTGGCCTTTGCCTGGGCATGGTGGTATTCGCCGACAGGGTAGGCTTTTCCGTGGCCCTCGGTGCTTTCGTTATGGGATCGCTGCTGAGTGAAACCATTTACGGTGAAAAAATGGCCCGGCTGATAGACCCCATCCGGATGTTGTTTGGCGCGGTATTTTTCGTTTCAGTCGGCATGCTCATCGACCCGGTGTCACTGTTTCAGCATTACAAGCTCATTTTATTACTGGCCGCGGTAGTGATCATCGGCAAGCTGGTATTGGTGTCCGCCGGCGCCCTCATCGCTGGCTGGCCATTGCACAATGCGGTTCAGGCCGGTACCAGCATGACGCAGATCGGGGAATTTTCGTTCATTATCGCCACACTGGGCGCAACCCTGAAAGCCACAAATGCTTCACTATTTCCTCTTGCAGTGGGCACTTCGGTCATCACGGTATTTATTACCCCATATCTTATACGCTCAACCAACTCACTGCTCAATGGTCTTCAAAGAATTTTGCCCAATAAATGGTGGGATAGCCTGGAAAGCTACAGTGCGGGATCTCAAGGCCTCAAAAGCGAAAGCGACTGGCAACGGCTTATCCGGTCTTATGTACAGATCATGGTCATCAATTCCGTAATTATTGCCACCATTATCCTGGTTTCGGGCTTTGGTCTGCGCGAAATTCTCATCATCTGGATTGCCGATGTCGACCATGCTGCCTTCTTCAGCCTGGTCATTACTCTGCTGCTCACTCTGCCATTTCTCTGGGCCATTCTTGCCAGCCATCCCCAACGTCCGGCCTGGCGACGTCTCTGGATGAACAGCAGTTACAACCAGGGTCCACTTGTAGCTCTGGAAATCGGGCGCTTCATTGTAGCCTTTCTTTTTGTTGGATTTCTTGTACGCATTTTTTATCCGTTCAATATTGCTCTTGCGGTGAGCCTGGTGTTTGTGTTTGGGGCCTTATTGCTATTGCGCAGAAACCTCCGGCGATTTTACGGCCGTATGCAAACCCGCTTTATTCAAAACCTCCGGGGAAGGGAAAGCGCCCCCCAACGCATGCTTGCGCCATGGGATGCACACGTTTCGGAGTTCGTCATTCCTGGAGGGTCACCCTATGGCGGGCAGTCGCTTGCAGAACTGGCCTGGCGGGAGAAATACGGCATCAACCTCGTTTATATTGTGCGCAATGAAAGGGTGATTCACCTGCCTTCCGCCTCCGAAAGGATTTTTCCCAATGACAAAGTGGGGGTAATCGCGACCGATCAGCAGGTCATAAAATTGAGCGAATTGCTTGAAGAAAGCAACCTCATGGGCCTGCCTTACGAATATGAATACGCTGACGTACAACTTTTTGAACTCACGGTGAATGCAAAAAATCAGCTGACGGGAAAATCCATTCGCCAAAACCAGATCCGTGAAAGAACCCAGGGCCTGATTGTGGGTCTCGAGCGCAACGGTGAACGTTACCTCAACCCGTCGAGCGATACAGTGCTAGAATGGAATGACGTGCTTTGGATTGCAGGGCAAAAAGATAAAATCGTCAAAGGCCTGCAAACAGAAGCCGGCAATTGAAAAATCAAAAGTTACACGCCCCCTGCGCTTTAGTGCCCCCGGTACCGTCGATAACTTTATGTTCCATGCCCAATATGCAGTATTGCCTATTTTTGTTTGAAACCAAATCCGTTATGAACAGGTTGAATTCTTCAGCTTACCGGCTGCTTATCCCTATAATTTTCGGTGCTTTTGTGTGGATGGGCTGTGCACCGGTAAAAAAATTGGACGCTCCCGCAGAAGCGAACCCGCTTGCACAGTTCCTCACCGTACCTGTAATTGCACATGCCCATGCCGGTGTACTTGTGGTTGACGCCCAAACAGGCGATACGCTTGCAGCGCATCAGCCTCATAAATATTTTGTGCCGGCCAGCAACACCAAGCTTTGGAGCATGTATGCAGGCTTGAAATACCTTGGCGATAGTCTGGTTGGCGGATGGATCAGCCCCATCAATGATTCGGTGGTTTATTTCAAAAGCAATGGCGATCCCAGTTTTTTGCACCGCGATTACAGCAGTCAACCCCTCCGGGACAAATTGCAGCAATACAAAACCGTTAAGTGGGTAAATCCAATGCAGAGCGGGTTTTACGGCAGTGGCTGGGCATGGAATGATTATGAAGCCACTTACAGCGCACCGCGAAGCAGCATGCCCCTTTATGGCAACGAGGTACATTTCAGCCTGGAGAATGGGCGGCTTGTTTCCGAACCTGAGGTGGTAGCCCGGTTTTTTACCAATCACAAATCCGGTGACCGTTATCCGGATGGCTTTGCGCTCAGCCGGAGCTTCGACGGATCTCTTTTTTGGGCGGATACCGGAAGGCAAAAAACTGCGGCCACAACGCTCTATCCTTCGCCGCTATTCTCCTCCACCCTGGCAGGAATGATCCTGGGCAACCTCTGGGAAATCAGTCCCGAACCGGCAGCGATTAACTGGCAACCGGTTTATACCCAACCTACCGATAGCGTGCTGCGCCCTATGATGCAACGGAGCGATAACCATTTTGCTGAGCAAACACTTTTGATGGCCGGCCAGAAACTGAATGGCAGCCTGAATGACCGCAGGGCGATAAATAAATTGCTGGAGACCGATCTTGCGGGCATGCCGGATGCGCCCAGGTGGGCCGACGGCAGTGGGCTGAGCCGCTACAATATGTTTTCACCTGCCGATTATATCTGGCTGCTGGATAAAATAAGCAAAGAATTTCCGCAGGAGAGAATAAATCATATTTTGCCCACCGGCGGCCAGGGCACCCTGCGCACCCTTTACCAGGATCTTTCGGGAAAGATCCATGCCAAAACCGGTACGCTCAACAACGTGGTTGCCCTCAGCGGTTACCTCGATACCCGGCAGGGAAAAAAATTGCTTTTCAGCGTGCTGGTAAACAATCACAATGGCCAGGCCAATGAGGTGCGCAAGACGATAGAGGTTTTTTTGACAGAGATGCATAAACGGCATTAGGCAGCTGTGCGGTCTCCAAATGACGCAGGATATTATCGCTTAATTTTCAGCCTGATCTTTTAAATTGTCAGGCAGAAGTTTTCAATTGTCAGCGGAAGAACGGGCAGACATTAGAAAGCATTCACCTTCTGTTTTATCTTTATTTTTGAACTCCTGAAATCATTAAGCAATACGGGGACCGGAATTAACACACTATGGCTTTCAGTTTTCGCAAACTCAGCAAACGTTTTTTTATCACCGCCAATGTGGTGATCAGCCTGGTGTTCCTGCTGGCCTGCCTGCAGCCCTGGTTGAATCCTGAAACATTTTGGATCATCAGCTTCATCAGCCTGCTTCTGCCCTATCTTGTTTTGCTGATCGTGCTTTTCCTGGTTTTCTGGCTCATTGTCAAATTTCCATATGCACTTCTCTCAGTAGTTACATTGCTGATTGGCTGGAAGCAGGTTGGTGTTCTGTTTGGAACCAACCGAGAGAACTTCGTAGTCGAACGTACCGCAGACAATAACAGTTTCCGCATCATGAGCTGGAATGTTATGTCGCTGGGCGGCATCGGACTCAATTCCCGCGAGAAGAAAGCAGAGAATGTGCGCAGAATACTGGACCTGATACAGAAATATGATCCCGACGTAGTCTGCATGCAGGAGTATGGCCAATATGACTATCCCAAACGGGATGAAGATTATACCCGCAGCATGAAGGAGGCAGGGTATGCTTACGTGGTATTCAGCCGAGACTACACAAGGGCTAAATACAGTTTCTCCAACGGGCTGGCCATATTCTCCAAAAGCCCAATCGTTTATCAAAAGAAAGTACCTTTTACCAGCAGCCCGGAAAGCATGCTGTATTGCGATGTGGTGATTGGGGATGACACCGCCAGGATATTTACGGCCCATCTTCAGTCTTTCAAGCTGATCGACCGCGATTTTGATAACCTGGACTCCAACAATCCGTCGAAACGTGACCGTGTGGCTGCAGGCTTAAATATTTTCCGGAAGATGAAGCGTGCATTTATAAACCGCGGCTCCCAAATTGACCAGATCCGCCCTTATATGGATCAAAGTCCTCACCCTGAAATTTTTTGTGGCGATCTGAATGATGTACCCGGTAGTTATGCTTACTGGCAATTGCGGGGTAACGAACGCAAAGATGCTTTTGTAGAAAAAGGATTTGGCATAGGTAAAACCATTGATGTCATAGCCCCCACCCTGCGCATCGATTATATCTTTCCCGATTCACGCTGGGAAGTACAACAGTTTACTGAAATACCCAATGAAATGAGCGACCATTACCCCGTGGTTGCTGATCTCCAATTGCGCTGATTGGCTCATCCCTCCACTGGTTTTTCCTGGGCCAGGGCTTTGAAGATTTTGTTGATTTCTTCCATCCGGTCCAAATCGATGGTATAGTAAATAAACTTACCAGAACGGCGGGTGTTAACGATGCCCGCGTCCCGCAATACGCCGAGATGCTGCGAAATAAGGCTCTGCTCAAGCCTGAACTTCGAATAGATCTACGTAACGGTTTTTTCGTTATGGGTGTTGAGGTACTTAATAATTTGCTGGCGTAGCTTATGATTGACTGCACGGATAACTTTCGCTGACTTGTTTAACATCAGCAAATCAAGATTCAACTGCTTGTTTCCCCGTCCATTTAAAGAAAGCACATCAGGATTAGAGCGAGACATAGTTGCATTCATAGGTAGAAAATTAGACTGATACATAAGAATGCATATAACATACCAAACTAATCAGTAGATCAGGAAAGCCCCGTATTCACCGGGTTCTGTCGATATATATTAGTAAAAAGGTGTGGTGTGATACCTTTTACCAGGGTTAATGGCTAATTCATTTTTAACAGGCGTTCAACCTTTGAAAACATTTCTTCGATATCGAAAGGTTTAACCATAGTGTCATCTGCGCCCACCTGGCCCGCATCCAGCACCATATCCGGATTAGCGGACATGAGAATAACCGGTATATGGGCATACTCTTCATCCTGCTTAATAAATCGGCAAATTTCAAATCCGTCTTTTCCAGGCAACTGCCTGTCAACAATAAAAAGGTGGGGGAGAAATGTCAATTCTTTCTTCATGATTGCTTCCCCTGTTTGCATTAAATCCACTATAAAGTCATTTTCCAAAATTTTCTTCATAATGAATCCAATATCCTGCTCATCTTCTACAATCAAAATTCTTTTCATCGGGCCTGGAATTTTTGTAAAACCCGGACAACCATCCTGAATCTTTTTCTATCAGTCTATCAGCTATTTCCGGAAATTTAAAATATATGCGGGTTCATCAAGGCATCGTATCCCGGTTAATCATGGTGGTGTCAACTCCAGTTGTATCGGGTGTGGTTACTATGGTGTCCGAAGGAATGGTTATCCTTGCATTGATTTCATCAGTGTTGTCATCGGCTGTACCGCAGGCAGCTACCGCAAAAAATGCTGCGAAAATTCCTAGTGTAACTATCCTTTTCATAAAATGAGTTTGAGATTATAAATGATTAAATTCCAATACAAAGCCTGGTTGAACAAAAACCAGTCCAATTGCATGAGTTGGACTCTTTTTGATCCTGTATATTTTTTTAAAACTGGATTAAAAGTGAAGCCTACAACAATTTCATTTATACCAATTAGCACCTTGTAAAAGAATGCGGATAAAAAAATTTAAGTCTTGCAAATTTTTCAGGCGAGCCAAATGTTTAATTTGAAAGTTTTGATTTTTCAGATGTGTAATTTCTTTATTCTCAATTTTTTAATACAGCGATTTGCCCTAAATACACGGGTATTTCTTCAAATATAGTTTCCGCATTTCAATGTTAAAGCCTCTTTTAAATGGCGTTAAACAAATTGATCCAGAATGAGTTTGGAGATGTTTTTGCGGTCAGAAAAAAGTTAGTGAAACTCATTTGATTAATCTAAAACAATTAACGATGGCTAGAAACTCCCAGCGCTTTAATGAAAACGATCAGTGGCGCAACGACCGAAACCAAGGTTATTCCGGATCTTACCGCGATAACCAGAATATGGACAACTATTACCAGGATAATGACAGGAACCACTTCCGGGATTATTACAACGATGACAATTCCGCCATCGACGATGAGTATGATTCCGATTTTGGTTTCAGTGACAATTATGAAAATGCCCAATACCAGGGCGAATTTGAAGACTACGGAAGAAGTAACTCTGGTGAACCAAACTATGGATCTAACCAGGACTATGATTCCGGTGATTTTGACGACTCATCCCTTGGCCGGGGTCGCGGCAATTACAGGGCCGGCGGTTCAAACTATGGAGCAAGGGATTTTGACTCAATGGGCCAGGGTAGCAGCAACCGGGGCAACTATGGCTCCGAAGACTATGGCAGCATGGATTATGGCCGCAACCGTGGGAATTACAGATCAGGCGGTGAATTTGGCAATATGGACTATGGCCGCAACCGCGGTAACTACGGCTCGAATGACTACGACCGAATGAATTATGGACGCAACCAGGGCAGAAGGAGCAACCGGGGCTCCGGGCAACCGGGCGATTGGGACCGTCCCAATTACAGGTCAGGAAGCCGTGGAAATGGATGGTCAGGCAGCCAGGGCAACTGGAATGCCTCAGGAAATGAAAGCTACAGCCGAACCCGTCGAGTAGGCTTTGGCGGCCGTAACCGTCATCATGATGACAACCAGGATTATGGCAACCGTGGCAACAGTTCAGGCAGCTATGGCGGAAATACTGAGAACAGCAGACGTTCGGGTTCAATGCAAGACAACCGTTTTAATGAATGGGGAAGCGGAAACCGCAATAGCGGGAACAATCAATCCGGCTCTTACGGAGGACACAGCAACCAGGACCAATCCCGGTCTTCCGACAACAACAGGTATGCGTCGGACAACCGGGGCAGAGGTCGGTCAGGCCATTCTTCATCCCGTTCCGGAAGCATGTCTGGAAATGATGGTGGCAGAAGCAAAAGATAAGCAATAAAAACAGCGTTTCTACGGAAAACCGTAGAAATGCTGTTCGCTTTAAACCATATATTCTGAATTGAAAACAAAGCAATAACTATGACACCTCAAAAAAATAAAACCGGTTCGGGCGAAACAGCTACCATGGAACCTGTACAGAAAAAGAAAATAGAAGAAGGCCAGGAATCCTTGTTTGAAAAATTTTTCATTCATGGATTGAAGGACATTTATTATACAGAAAAAAAACTTGTGGATGCGTTGAAGAAACTCGAGGACGCGGCAACTACCGAAGAACTGAAAGAAGCCTTCAGTGATCATCGTCATCAAACCCAAAAACACATTAAACGGGTTGAGAAATGTTTCAGCCTGCTTGGCCTTGAAGCTGAAGAACAAAAATGTGATGGTATTGAAGGCATTTTAAAAGAAGCTGAAAAAGTGATTTCAGAAACCAAAGCAGGAACAATGACACGGGATGCGGCGCTGATTCACGCAGCCCAGAAAGCAGAGCATTATGAAATTGCCACTTATGGCGGGCTCGCACAATTCGCCATTACCATGGGGCAAAATGAAATAGCGGATATCCTTGAAAAAACTTTGAAGGAAGAAGAGGAAACTGACCTTAATCTTACTGATGTGGCAGAATCGTTTATAAACATTGAAGCCGAAGAAGAAGAAAGATATTCTTGGAAAAGAAAGGCGCAAGAGAATCAGCATAGTAAAGACGAGAAATCGGAAACCGATGTATAGCGCCGGTACACTGGTTTTTTCGAGGGGCGTGTGACGGCGTACTGCGCACAGTCACATTGCCCCTCTTTCTTTAAAATCTAAACCATTTTTATGTCTAAGTCTAAGAAACCAACAACCAAAAAAAGCAAAGAGGCCAAGGTTGAAAAAGTAATGCATGAATTCAAGGAAGGAAAGCTGAAAAGCGGAAACAGTGATAAAAAAGTAACGAGCCGAAATCAAGCCATTGCGATCGCGATGTCTGAATCGGGACAATCCAAAAATGGTAAATCCTGACCGCCATGCAGCCAAATCCATTAAATTTATGCCTCCTTGAAAAATTAAAAATGCCCCCGGTTGAAGAGGGCATTTTCATTACCAAAAAACTGCTTTAGAGAAAATAACTAACCAAAACAGGCTTTGTGCTATTTTGCATGCAATAAATAATTGCAATTATTGTACCTGTTTTTTATTCTGAGAACCGCGTCATAAATTGGTCGGTTTGGACTGGCGGAAAGTCTGCTAAAATTCCGGGCACGCAAATGAAAAAATATAAAGATGCAGGATATCAGCCATTGAGGATCTCGCCGCCATTGGGATGTAATACCTGGCCGGTGAAATATGAACTGTCTCCACTGGCGAGAAACAAAAATGCTGGTGCTACTTCATTGGGCTGACCTGCACGTTTCATCAGGGTTTCGCTTCCAAACTCCGCCACTTTTTTCTTATCAAAAGATGCAACGATCAACGGTGTCCATATGGGCCCGGGCGCAACTGCGTTCACCCGGATCTTCTTATCCGCGAGGTTGCCTGCAAGGCTCCGTGTAAATGCCACAATTGCCCCTTTTGTTGCAGCGTAGTCCATCAGTGATGTGCTCCCGCGATAGGCGGTAATTGAAGCAGTATTTATTATGCAACTGTTTTCTTTGAGGTGAGGCAATGCAAATTTTGTTACCCAGAAATACGAATAAAAGTTCGTTTCAAATGTTTTGAGCAACTGAGCAGTCGATATGTCCTCAAGTTTTTTACTTTCAAACTGCTGGGCCATATTGTTTACCAGGATATCAATTTGGCCAAACGCTTTTAGGGTTTCCTTTACCGCTGCCTTACAATTTTCTTCCTTACTCAGGTCTTTTTTGATTAACAGGCATTTTCTGCCGTAGGCTTCCACTTTTTTTTGTGTGTCCGCCGCATCCTCATCTGCACTCAAATAGCTGATGGCGACATCTGCGCCTTCGCTTGCAAACAACAGCGCGACGGCTTTCCCGATTCCGCTGTCACCACCGGTGATTAACGCTTTTTTATTTTTTAATTTCTGGCCATGGTAATTAATGGGTTCGCTGTCCGGTACCGGGATCATTTCTTTTTCCTTTCCGGGATAATCCTGTTCCTGTTGAGTCCGCAATGGCTTTTTTTTCTTTTCTTCCATATTCATGATTTTACAGCAATGGCAAATGCTTAGGGCATTTGGATTTGCAGTATTAAAAAAAGTCTTCAGAGCGTACGTTCAAAATTCACACCATGTGTATGCTTCAACAGTTAAAAACATTTTTTTAAAGACTGAAGTATGAAAATGGTTAAACCAAAATGTATTTCACGTTGATCTATATCCCTGCAAGGGCTTTCTGCATATTGATGCCTCTTCCCAAAACAGGTTTGAAAATATCCCCCAATTCCCGCACCCTTGCCACCGCGTTTTGAATGGTAAACTGCCGGATTGTAAGTCCGCTTTTAACCTCACTCCATTCCAGGGGCATTGACACTGTTGCTCCCGGCTTTGGCCTGACGGCGTAAGGAGCGGAAACCGTTGCCTGAGGCCTGTTCTGCAGAAAATCAATATACATTTTGCCTTTGCGGTCTTTTACCGCCCGTTCAATACTGGTAAAATCAGGAATTCTTTCGTGAACCAACGTCGCAATGAGCCTTGCAAATTCACGGCTTTGTTCGTAAGTATATTTTGCTCCAAGTGGAATATAAACATGAATTCCTGAAGAGCCGCTCGTTTTCGGATACCCGGTAATGCCCAGGTTTTCCAAAACATCGCGGGTAACCAATGCCGCTTCAATCACTTCTTCAAAACTCGTTTTGCCAGGGTCCAGATCAATGATGCACCAGTCCGGATAATCTTCCTTCTGCACCCTGCTGTGCCAGGGATTCATTTCAATGGCGCCAAGATTGGCCATGTACAATAAGCTTGCTTCATCTTTGGCCACCAGGTAATTTCTTTCGCGGTTATCCGCATCGCTAACGTAAACATAGGTTTCAACCCAATCAGGCGCTTTACCGGTTATGTCTTTATAAAAAAAGCTTTCGCCCGTTATGCCGTCAGGATGCCTTAGCATCGATTGTGGCCGGTCTTTTAAATAAGGCAGGATAAACGGCGCAATTTGGTAATAATAATTGATCAATTCCCGCTTTTCGATCTTTTCATCAGGCCAGTAAATCTTGTCGAGGTTTGTAAACTTCAATTCATGACCGTTAATCGTCTTTACCTGTGTTTTTTCGGTGGGGTTCAGCAGTGTCTTACGCAATTTTTTGCCGGCGGGTTTAATCATCTTTTTTTCCTCTATGGCGTTAATTGTTTTGGCCGCGGAAACAGGTTTTTCCAGAACCACTTCTTTTGCTGATTTATCCAGCCGCATGCCTTCAAAAGACGGATGGCGCATGATACCGTCCGAAGTCATTTCGGTAAAACTGACTTCACAAACCAATACAGGTTTGAGCCAGGTGGCCGTTGCGTTTGGCGGGTTGGGCCGAAAACGGGAAGGTTTGTTGATGTCGGGGATTTCAGTAAACGGGGGTTTATCTACACTGATCTTTTTAAACTCAGCCATCATTTCCTTCTGCATTTTTGCATTGAATCCGGTACCAACCTTGCCGGTATAATGCAGTCGGCCGTTGTCATTTACACCCACAAGCAATGCGCTGAACAGTTTACTGGTATCCTCATTTACGGTATAACCCCCAATTATCATTTCCTGGCGCTTATTGGCTTTTATTTTCAGCCAGTTTTTTGAACGGCCTTCAATATATCCGCTGTCCGATTTTTTGGCCATTATTCCTTCGAGGCCCATTTTTTTTGCGGCTTCAAAAAATTCCGTACCGGATGCTGTGAAGTCGTTGCTTATACGGATTATGCCTTCCACGGGCACCACCGACCGCAATATCTCTCTGCGTTGTGAAAGGGGCAGATCGCGCAAATTCCTTCCATCCAACCATATAATATCAAAAACATAAAAAAACAATGCGCCATCCGCTTCGCTCCGCCAGTTTTGTAAAGCGCCGAAATTTGAAATGCCGCTGTCATCCACCACCACAATTTCACCGTCCACAACTGCATTGATCTTCCATGTTTGCAACGCATCAACAACCGGGTAAAATTTCTTTTCAAAACCTTTATCGTTTCGCGACTTTAAGGAAACTTCCCCTTTATTCATGAAGGCCACGGCACGGTAGCCATCCCATTTTACCTCATAGGTCCAACCTTCCTCATCAAAAGGCTTATCAACCAATGTAGCAAGCATCGGTTGCAATGAAGTATAAAAGGGCTGGTTAGGGGCATTTTTCAGCAACGCATTCACATCAAACCGGGCGGCCTCGTTCGTTTTTTTTTTCGCGGCTGACTTTGCCGGAGCAGACCTTTTTCCAGATGTTATGACTGTTTTGGATTTAGCACCAGAAGCTGCAGGGGTTTTTGCTGTTTTTTTCGGAACAGATTTTTTTGCTGTTTTTTTCACGGCCGCATTCGTTTTGCCTTCACCGTAAATTTCAGCGGGATTCTTCTCCATCTGCTCCAAGGTTTTTTTAGAAATAACTGATTTTTCTTTTAAAGTAATGTCCTCTTCAGAGGCGTAGCGGTCATCGATCTTAAACAGCAGCCATCCATTATCGCCACGGCCATGGGCTTTGATCAAAGCGTAATCGCCCTTTAGTTTTTTGCCTTTGAGCGTAATTTTCAATTTGCCGGCATGCAACTGCTTCCGCAATTCTTTATCCTGCACCTTTTTATCTTCCGAATCAAATTCTGCAGGCTGGTAAAAGCCTTCATCCCATACGATTACTGTTCCCGCACCATAGCCACTGGGTATCACCCCTTCAAAATTCCGGTAATCATACGGATGATCTTCAACCATCATCGCCAGGCGCTTTACTGATGGATCGGTAGAAGGCCCTTTGGGTACCGCCCAGCTCTTAAGCACGCCTTCCATTTCAAGCCTGAAATCATAGTGCAGTCGTGAAGCGTGATGCTTTTGCACGACAAACCGCAGTTTATCCTCCTGTGCTTTGCCACCTGTTGGCTCAGGAGTTTCATTGAAATTCCTTTTTTGCTTGTATTTGGAAAGGCTCATAATTGTATATTCAGGTAAATAAAGAATGCCGGAACAAAAAAACTGCAAATTTTATTCCAACAAACCTTTCCCCTGCTCATCTTTAAAAAAGCCAATATATTCCTTCTTCAGTAAGATTAATGAGTAAGTAAGGTATGGAAGTTGCCACAGTTTCTTTCCCGCATGCAGCAAAATATACGCTATGGTAAGGCTGGAAATACATCCTCCCAGCATGGCAAAAACACCTATTTTTTTATCAGCCATCTGGATGAAAGCAAGGCTCAGGAATCGCTTTTAATTTTCTTGTTTTGCAGTGGGAATAGTGAAATAAAATGTCGCTCCTTCTCCAGGTGTACTCTCGACCCACATATTTCCCCCATGCATTTTTACGATCATTTTTGATATGTACAATCCAAGACCCAGGCCCTCCCGTTTCTGCGAGGTTTTATCAACACGATAAAAGCGCTTAAAGATCTTTTTGTCTTCGCCCGCCGGGATGCCCGGACCATTGTCCTTCAAAGAAACTTGCACGTGCTCAGGCAATAAACTGGTTTCAATGGTAATTTCTGTGCCTTCTTCCGTGTATTTAATGGCATTGCTCAGGAGATTGGTAATCACCTGGCCCATGCGGTTCCGGTCTCCCATCACCTGGATGCTTTTTGTGGCATTGTTCCTGATATTCCATGCCGGGTTCAACGCCTGCTGATCCGTTACATTTTGGGCGATCAACCTTTCCAGATCAAACTCCTCAAAGTTCATGGCGAGTGTGCCTTCCGCCAGTTGGGTAGTGTTGATGAGGTCTTCGAAAAGCAGGGAAAGTCGTCCCACATTGGAATTGAGCATTTCAATGTAGGTGTAGGTTTCCGGTATTTCAGCGGGTTTCAAACGCTCTTTGAGTAAATGCGCCGCAAGCTGAATAACCGTTAAGGGCGAGCGTACTTCGTGCGTGGCGATACGCATAAATTCCTTTTGCCGGTTGAGGTTATCCTCCAGTTTGCGCCGGCTATGTTCCAGTTCACGTTCAAATACGGCACGCTGAAATGTGATCCAGGTGCGATAGGCCATATCATGGAGGAATTCGAACTGGTCCTTTGTCCATTTTGTGGGTTCACTGCAGTGTACGGAAATATTGGCCTTCCACTCACCGTTTTTCACAATGGGAACTACCATCATGGAGGCGATTCCGAAGGCGGTAACAAAATCCCGAACCTCTTTATTCAATACAGGAAGGCTGGGATGGTGTTTCAGAAACTCCGGCTTGCTTTCTTTTTCGCTACGCACATCATTAATCACCATGGGTAGCCCCATTTTCAATAAGGTCAACGTTTCCGGATTCATAATCACCACCTCATCCGGAAATGGCGGAAGGTCAGTTTGATAACTCCGGTAGATCAGGGTTTTTTCGTCCTTGCTCAATTCAGAATACAATGCACGGTTCACTTTAAGGCTCTCAGCAATAAGCTGCATGGCCGTCGAAAGGATCTGATTGGGATCGCTAAGTTCGCGTAAAGAATCATTAAGTTCCACGCGGTAGGCATCATGGCGTGCCTGACGCTTCTCTTTTTCTTCTTTCTCTTTTCTTTCGGTAATATCCTGGAAAATGATGGCAATGCTGTGGTCATCTATATTAGATTCGGGTTTAAAAACATTGAGGATAAACCACTTTTTATCTTTTTCCGAAAAAAATTCGCGGTGATTTCTTTTCCTTGTCCGGGCAACCTCAGCATATACTTCATCCCATATCTCTTCATCACACGATCCCAGTTCGGTCGCGTATTTCCCCGAATAATCGCGGCCCAGGATCTCTCCAGCAGCCGGATTGGCTTGTTCATAAAATACATCAATGGATTTTCCTGAGCTATCGTACAACATATTTGCCAGTATAAACCCGGAATCATCCGCATTGAAAATGGTGCGGTATTTTCTCTCCGATTCACGCAAATCCTTTTGCGCCAGTGAATGCACCAGAGCGCCTTGGGTACGCTTTACCACTTCTTTAATTACAATGATTTCTTCTTCTGTCCAGGTGCGGCTGGCATTTTGAGCAACAATAAAAGCCCCGATGAGCGAACCCGAAGAAAAGATCGGTGTTATTACCACGGCATACACATCATTCCCCGTCATTACCTGTCTTTCTTCTCCGGACAAGCGGCTATCGGTGGCCAGGTTGTTGGAAACAAAGGTTTTTTCATTTTTGAGATAGCTGCTTTTCAACGGCTTTCTTTCATCGGAATGTTTATCCGGGATTCGGCTGCTGATGCCCGGTGCACGGTATTGGCTTTCATTAGTCCACATGCCATTTTCAAACACGCTGTAATAAGCCATGGATAAGCCAAAATGTTTACCCAGCATTTCCGCCGCTTTATTTTGAACCTCCGCGGGATCGGCAATCGTACTAAGTTCGTCGGTAAGCTTTAGCAGAAATTCCTGGTTCTTTTTGTCTTTGATGAGTGCTTCCTGCAAAAATTTGAATTTGGATATATCCATTTCGGCCCCCCAGAAATGAGGTCGTCCCGCGACATCTGTGAGCTGGCCGCCATGCAATTTGATCCATTGCGGTTTCCTTGGTCCGGATGTCTGGTATTCAATCTCAAAATCCTTGCCCGCGGCAAGCGACTTCGTGATCTCGATTTCCACCCTGGAAAGGTCCTCATCTGAAATATCCGACAACGCCTCTTTGGGCAAACTGGCTTTGAGAAGTGCATATTTGATATTATCCAGTTCGCTGGGCTGCTCCCGGCCCGGCATAAAAGAACGCCACACGGACAAACCCAGGGCATTCGCTGTGGTTTCGAGTGAGGAATTCTGGTGCCGCAATTTTTCGAGATCTTTCAGGTTACCGGTGGCCGCAAGCATCTTTTTAAAAGCTGAATGCAGCAATTCCAGGTCCTTGTCTTCCCAGTTACAGGGTTTATTGTCCCTGAGCTCAACCAAATATCCCCCGTTAAACCCGGAATGTAAAATGCCCATTATTGCTGCCGGAAAGGAAGAAAACAAATGGACATGAGGCGAAGCCTGAATATCATTGATAAAAAGCGACGGATGTTCTTTGTATAAATGAAAATGATCAGCAGCATCCCGGTGTTCACCGGATGAAGCTGAGGCAGACTGTGGATACTTGAATTCAAGTACTGGGCCGCCCTCGTGGATGCTATAGATCACCGCCTCTGCCACTTTCCACTTCTCAACAAGGGCACTGCAGGCATACTCATGAATTTCCGCTTCCGTGGAACGGGAATGAACCGTATCTGAAAAATTCAATAAAAACAACAGATCGGAATAGCTGAAGCTCTCCGGGTAATCAGGTATTTTACCGGTAATCATAGCATGCCCTGTTTACATTTTAGCAATAAAAGGCTATCAAAAACTTGCCAGATTTGAAGATAAGAAATGCCAGACTTTATAATCACTTGATTTTGACTCTGTTGCAGGTCAAAATAATTTTTATGCCCTAGATATTGCTCGGTTTGATCTCCAAAAGCCATTCAGCACCTGGCATACAGGGGATGCTGGGGAAATATTAATATCCAAAGAAAATCCGCCTTCCAGTTTGAAAGACGGATGTATGCATTGATCATGCTGTTTACTTTATTGCAAAAGCTGGCTTATATGGCCAGGTAGCCGCCATCTACCGGGTAATATGAACCGGTGATGAAAGAAGCCGCATCGCTGGCCAGGAACAGGAGGGTGCTGGCGATTTCCTCGGGATGTCCGAGCCGGCCGAGGGCATGTTTGGTTTCGAGGAAGCTTATTCCTTCTTTACCCATGGTTTCTTCATTAACCAATGCGGTGTAGATGAAACCCGGGCCTACAGCATTTACGCGAACTTTGTCGGCGGCATATTCCCAGGCAATGGATTTGGTAAGACCAACCACGCCGTGTTTTGCGGCAACATATCCTGATGAAGTCGGGTAGCCGGCCTGGCCTAGTATGGAGGCAATATTGATTATGCTACCGCCACCGCTTTTCACCATTTCGGGCGCCTGGTATTTTACGCCGTAAAAAACACCGGAGAGGTTAACGTTAATTACGCGCTGCCAGCCTTCCACAGACATATCGCCGGCTTTATTGACCTCGCCGCCTATGCCTGCGTTATTCACAGCCACATGCAGTTTGCCAAATGCTTTAATTGTCTCTTCCACCAGGTGTTGGTTGTCTTCGGGTTTGGAAGTATCGGCCTTCACGAAAATGGCTTCGCCGCCATTGTTTTTAATTTCATCGGCCACGGCATTGCCATTGACTTCATTAATGTCGCTTACCACCACTTTTGCACCTTCCTGTGCAAACATCAGGGCTGTGGCTTTTCCGATACCGGAACCAGCGCCTGTAATGATGGCTACTTTACCTTCTAATTGTTTCATGTTGTTTTTGTTTTTTCATTATGACTAAATGATTCATTATTTAACCGCCAATCCGCCATCAACCACCTGGGTGGTTCCGGTGATGTAAGTACTCTCATCGCTGGCCAGGAAAACCACAAGATTGGATATGTCTTCATTCACGGCATAACGGCCCAAAGGAATTTGTTTTTCCAATTCTGCTTTGGCTGCTTCGGCCGCGCCGGGAGCAAATCCTTCTTCAAGTGACCGCATCATGCGGTTGTCCACCGGAGCGGGATGAACAGAGTTTACCCGAATGCCCCTGGGCGCTGCTTCAACAGCAATGGCCCGCATAATGCCTACAACAGCGTGCTTGCTGGTGATGTAGGCGCTTACAAGAGGACTGCCGGTGATGCCGGCAACAGAAGAAGTGATGATGATGCTGCCGCCGTTATTCATTTGCGGAAGAACATATTTGGTTCCCAACCAAACGCCACGCACATTTACGGCCATAACTTTATCAAATACTTCATCGGGATATTCTTCAATAGGTTTCACTACGCCTTCAATACCGGCATTGTTAAAGAATACATCAATCTTTCCAAAGGCATCCACTGCGCTTTGAACGTATTTCTGCACATCTTCTGACCTGGTTACATCTGCAACTGTGAACTTCAGGTTTTCGCTGCCCAGTTCTTCAGATGCCGCCTTAAGCGCATCCTCGTTCAGGTCAACGATCATCACTTTTGCGCCTTGCTCCAGAAACTGTTTAGCGGTTTGCTTACCAATTGCCCCGGCGCCTCCGGTGATCAGGGCTACCTTGTTTTCCAATCTTTTCATGTTTATTAATTATGGGGTTAAAAAATCGTTTTTCCTGTGTTGGTAATTCAAAATTAGAACAGCCGCAATGGCATTTGGTTGACCTATGTTAATAAAGTTAAATTTTACACGGGGACTACCCGGGACACTCTTTTAGCCAATTTTTATTCGCTATTCCTGGAACATCCGCGATAAATAGAAGGAAAAACGCCTAAAAAAATCCGCCCTTTTGATAAAGGCGGATTCTCCAATTTGTTTTAAAAAGTATGTTTAAGGTTATCCCAGTGCAACGCGCTTAAACTCAGTAACCTTTACCTTACCCAGATAATCAGCGACACTTTTAGCAGCATCTTTTACAAATGCCTGTTGCACCAGGGTATTCTCTTTAAAAAAAGAATTCATTTTTCCGTCAGCAATTTTATGAAGCAGTTCATCAGGTTTTCCGGCCATGGAAGGATCGTTTTTCATGGTATCCACCACAACTGATTTTTCGCGGGCAATTACTTCTTCGCTGATGCCGGTTTTGTCAACAGCCAGCGGATTCATGGCTGCAACCTGCATAGCCATGTCCTTACCTACTTCTTCATTCACTTCGCTCAGGCCTACCAATACACCTATACGGTATGCACCGTGAATGTAGGAAGCCACATAAGGCGCTTCAACACGTTCAAACTTGGTGATGCCAATCTTTTCGCCAATGGCGGCAAGTTTATCATTCACCATTTCGCTCACTTTAGCGCCATCGATTGTTGTATCGTTTAATTCTTCCAACGTTTTCACGTTATTGGCAATTGCTGCATCTGCTATGCTTTGGGCAAAAGCCACAAAATCGGCATTTTTAGAAACGAAGTCCGTTTCGCAGGCTACACATACGGCAATGCCTGCAGTATTGTCCGCGGTAGTTTGCGCAATCACCACACCTTCATTGGCTTCGCGGTCGCTGCGTTTTGCGGCAACTTTTTGCCCTTGCTTGCGCAACCAGTCGATCGCCGCTTCAAAATCCCCATTGGATTCCTGGAGGGCTTTACGGCAATCCATCATTCCTGCGCCGGTAGCCTGGCGCAATTTATTTATATCTGCGGCTGTTATTGTAACACTCATTTTTCTTTGTTTGTCCCGGTTCGATGCACGCTGAATCTTTCATCAAGCTGCGAACCGGAATTTATTAATGATTATTTTAAAATGGCAGGACCGGGAATTGCTCTATGGCCCGCCTACATTTATCAGTCCTGTTCAGGATCCCTTTGCCCAACTGACGATCAGCGACTTGGAGCTCCGGTTCTGCGGCCACCACCACCTGGGCCACCGGTGGTACGGCGACGGCCACCACCAGCACCCGGGCCTCCGGGCCCACGCGGGGTGCGGTCACCGCCACGGCCACGGCGGTTGGCTTCTTCAGGAACTTCACCGGTATCGAAATTCGGCTTGGTTACCACTTCATCTTCCTCATGCTCATCATCCTTGGCAGCCATGCGCTCACTCAATCCTTCTGCAATAGCAGCGGTAAGGTAGTTTATAATGATGGCAATGGATTTGGTCGCATCGTCATTTGAGGGAATGGCATGATCTACCTTGTTCGGATCGCAGTTGGTATCCACCATGCCAAAGGTAGCAACACCAAGGCGGCGGGCTTCAGCCAGCGCGATGTGCTCATGGCCAATATCCACCATCAATACAGCTGCGGGAATGCGGCTCATGTTGGCAATACCACCCAGTACCTTTTCCATTTTTTCTTTGTCACGGGTCAGCGTCAGTCTTTCTTTTTTGGTGATGCTGTCCAATGTACCATCGTTCAGCATTTTTTCAATGCTCTGCATTTTCTTCACACTCTTTCTTACGGTATTGAAGTTGGTGAGCATCCCACCCAGCCAGCGTTCTGTAACGAAAGGCATATTTACGCGCTGAGCGCATTCGGTCACGATTTCTTTCGCCTGCTTTTTGGTAGCCACGAACATGATCTTGCGGCCATTCTTGGCTATTTGCTTCAGGGCAGCTGCAGCATCCTGCAGGCCTTCCACGGTTTTATTGAGGTCAATGATGTGGATGCCTTTCTTTTCAGCAAAGATGTAAGGCAGCATCTTGGGATTCCACTTCTTTTTCAGGTGGCCAAAATGAACACCGGCGTCCAGAAGTTGCTGTTGCAATGAGGTATTTGTATTTTCCATTTGGTATAAAATGCGTTTTTAATAATTGTATTCGCTTTCTCCGGTTCCGGATTAACGCTTGCTGAACTGGAAGCTCTTGCGGGCTTTCTTTTTACCGGGTTTCTTCCTTTCCACGGCCCGGGGATCGCGGGTAAGTAGGTCAGCAGCTTTTAAAACAGGTTTCAATTCCGCATCCAGGTTAATCAGTACACGGGCGATTCCCAGCTTGCAGGCTTCAGCCTGTCCTTTCAGCCCGCCACCGGTAGCGTTAACTGTAATGTCATATTTTCCAAGGGCATCCACGGTTTTCAGTGGCAGCTCAACCTGGTTTTGCATGTATTCCAACGGGAAATACACTTTGTAGTCCTTGCCGTTTACGGTAATGTTTCCGGTTCCTTTAGTCAGAAAAATCCGGGTTACCGCTTCTTTACGACGACCAATAGCATTTTTTTGCTTTTCCATGTAGTCTTTGTTGTTTGTAAAGAGCTTTTCTATCAGAACAGCCCAATGAGGTTTTTAAAATTAGAATTTCAGTTCCTGGGGCTGCTGTGCTCCGTGGGGATGCTCAGGGCCGGCGTAAACAAATAATTTTTTGTACATCTGGCGACCAAGGCGGTTCTTAGGCAACATGCCTTTAATCGCCCTCTCCAGTATTACTTCGGGGCGGCGCCTTTGTAAATCGCGGGCAACTTCTTCTTTGAGACCTCCCGGATAACCGCTGAAGTTCTGGTAAACTTTCTGATCCAGTTTGGCACCGGTGAATTTTACCTTTTCGGCATTAATAATGATCACGTAATCTCCACAATCTACGTGGGGCGTATAATAGGCCTTCGTCTTACCGCGCAAAACTGCTGCAATGCGGGCAGACATGCGGCCTACGGTTTGATTGGTACCGTCAACAACGAGCCATTGGCGCTGTACGGTAGCCGCATTAGCATGCTTTGTTGTAAAATGTAATTTGCTCATAAAATGTTTTTAAGTGAGATTTACCGCCATCCCGGCTAAATCCCGGTTAATAATCCCTGTTTTTGAAAGGGGACGCAAAGGTGCGGCGAATTTTACTTCCGGCAAGCAGCATTTCGCAATATTTTTAAGCATGCCTCCACAACCAATTGATAATCAGTAAAGATTTTGGTGTTAAATTATTATTAGTGTGTAAATCCTGGTGAAATCCATGAAAATTTCAGGCTTTGCAACAATTTAAGGCAAGGGCAGACTACAAGGAATATTAGGGTGGATCAAAATCAGGCAAATTCGGATTGTTCGTTTTTTACGATCTTCAGGTACAGCAATTAGGAATAAAAAAAAGCACCCCTGCTGACGGGATGCAATAATAATTCCGGCTGTGAAATGGTGTGCTCATTCATCATCATCCACAAAATCATCTTCAACCTTATCTTCCGCAGGGTGAATATGATCCTCATGAGAAACATCCGGAGAGTCACCACCTTTTTCTTCAGCGGTTTCTTTAATATTCTGCATGACACTGCTTACCGGCCCTTCCATGGTTTCCTGAGGATCTGTGGAGTTTTCCAATTTTTCATCATGCTTCAGCAGATCTTCCGGATTTCTTTTTTTCTCTTCCATTGATTTAAATTTTATAAGTCTGGTTTTTCTACATTCAAAACCGTACCATAGTCGGCCGGGTACGGACAAAGCCGGAACTGTCACCAAAAGCCAACAGCCAATTGGTTTCACACCAGGCGCCAAATGGAATGCATACCCTTATAAGAATTTTACACTTAGGTTAAAGTTTGGCACCACAAAAAGGTTTTGAAGCCAAAAGATGTATTTATGCAAATCAGGACCTGACGCCTGAAAAGAAGAAGACAAAAATCATGAAGAAAATATTCATTCCCTTAGTGCTGTTCTTTGTTTTTAAGAGCAGCTTCAGCCAGATCAGCCTGAGCGATTCCATTGCAGTTGACAACCAGGTAAAAATCGGAAAGCTCTCCAACGGCCTCACCTATTATATCCGCCAAAATGCCTACCCGGCCAACAAAGCGGAATTACGCCTCGTACTGAATGTGGGATCCATTCTGGAAACGGATGCCCAGCAAGGCCTGGCCCATTTTATGGAACACATGGCTTTTAATGGTTCCCGTAATTTTCCGGGCAATACCATGGTGGATTTCCTGCAGCGCAATGGGGTGAAATACGGTGCTGACCTGAATGCCTATACCAGTTTTGATGAAACGGTTTTTATGCTGCCCGTAGCATCGGATCGGCAATCTCTGCTCGACAGTGCTTTCCTGGTACTGCAGGACTGGGCATTCAACAATGCATTTGACGTAAAGGAAATAGACAAGGAAAGAGGAGTGGTGCTGGAAGAAGCCCGCCTGCACAAAGGAGCGCAACAGCGGATGAGCAATAAATATTTCCCTTTTCTCTTTAACGGATCAAAATATCAGTACCGCCTGCCCATCGGTGAAGAAAAAGTGATCCAGACATTTACTCCCGCTACGCTCAAAAATTTTTACACCAACTGGTACCGGCCCAACCTGATGAGCGTGGTGGTGGTAGGCGATGTGGATGTGGATGAAGTTGAAGAAATGATCGTAAATCGTTTTGCGAAGTACAATAATCCCCGGAAAGCGCCCACCCGCCCGGCTATCACTGCGGTTAAGGCCCGCAATGAAGCATCGGCAATGGTGGTTACCGATCCGGAAGCTACCAGCACACTGGTGCAGATATTTAACAATATTCAACCCCAGGCAAAAATTCAAACCTGGGCCGATTACCGTAAAAGCATTATCGAAAACCTGGCTTTCTCCATCATCAACAACCGGCTTTCCGAACTCGGTAAAAAGGAAAATTCTCCATATCTGTTTGCCTTTGCCGGCAACAGTCCTTTCCTGCGCGGATACGAATCCATCACTTCCACCGTAATGGTAAAAGGTGATCAGGTGCAGGGCTCGGTGGATGCCCTCATCCGCGAAATCAACCGTGCCCGTAAATATGGTTTTCTCCCGGCAGAACTTTCAAGGGCAAAATCGGAACTGAAAAACAGTGCGGAAAAATCATACATGGAACGTGAAAACATGCAATCAGCAGGTTATGCAGCCCAATACGTTTCTCATTTTCTGAACCAGACCCCCTTACCGGGAATTGAAAACCGCCATGAATTTATCCGGCAGGTTGCCGATGAAATTACCTTGCAGGAAGTGAATGAAGTGGCTACCCAAATCCCCGGACACGAGAAGGCCACCACTTTGTTGCTGGCGCCAAGCGCTCAACTCAACAACCTGCCTGACCATGCCGGCCTCGTGGCCATGGTTGCCTCCGCCGATAAAATTGCTGTGGACCCTTACGAAGAATCGGCAATTGCTGAAAAGCTGATCGAAGAGCTGCCGGCGCCGGGAACCATAACGGCAAGCAGCCATAACGAAAAACTGGGCACGTTCAATTACACGCTTGGGAACGGGGTGACCGTAACGCTGAAACCCACCACGTTTAAAAACGATGAAATTCAGATGGATGGCTGGCGCCATGGAGGCTACCAGCAATACAATGTAAATGACCGCTACAATGCCCAGCTTGCCGCAAACATTGTGGAAAATATGGGCTTCGGACCATTTAACCCGGTTGAACTTGAAAAATTCCTGGCCGGTAAATCATTACACGTAACGCCTTACCTCAATCCCAGCGAAGAAGGCATTGAAGGGTACAGCAGTGTGAAAGATCTTGAAACGTTTTTTCAGCTGGTATATGCCGCGATGATGAGCCCGCGAACGGATGAAAGCCTTTTTAGAGCCTATATCGAACAGCAAAAAGCAGGTTTGCAGTATGTAAGCAACAACCCTGATGTAACTTTCCAGGATACCCTGCAGCGCATTTTGTACCAAAACCATCCCTGGACAAATACCATTCCCCTCATCTCCGATTACGAAAGCATCAGCCTGCCTAAGGCAATGGAATATTACCGCAAAACTTTCAACAATGCCGATGGCCTGCATTTTACTTTTGTTGGCAATATCGATACCACTGTCATGCTTCCGCTCATAAAGCAATACATCGCATCACTGCCCGCCTCCAAAACGCCACACGAGTTCCACGACAACCAGGTAAGGATGCTCGATGGCGCCCGGGATATTTTGCTGAAGCGCGGCCAGGAAGACCAGGCTGAGGTGTTGTTTATCTGGGAGGGCCTTGGTCCGGCAACCCCTGAAAATCAGATGAAGCTGGCCGCTTTGCTGGAAGTGCTCAACATTGAGGTTAACGAAAAACTTAGGGAAGAAATGGGCAGCATGTATGCCGGCGGTTTTGGCGGCGGCATGTCCAAACGCCCGGTGGAGCGATTCAATATCCAGGCATCCATTCCCACTTCACCCCAGGAAGTGGATGCGGTAACCAAAGCATTGCTCGCACTCATCCGCGATGCACAGGCCGGCAAGATCACCCGCGACAACCTCAACAAGGTAAAAGCAAACTGGACCAGGCAAAGAGCGCAAGCTATGGAAAACAACGGTTTCTGGCTGCAGCAACTCAGCAACGCTTTTATCAATGGAACAGACCCCGAACAGATCCTGACCTATAACGACCGCGTAAATACGCTGACCGTTAATGACCTTACGCAGATCGCCCGTAGTTTCCTGGATCTCAATCAGCTAAAAAGGGTTGTGCGCCTGCCCGTATCTGCCCAGCAGCCGGAAAAAGTGGAGAAAGTCAACGGTTTCCGGCTGTAATGCATAAAGGCTGGCCGAAAATCGGGTATGCACTTATTTGACTGTTGCATGGAAACCTCCCGGCACTTCGGCCAGCGCCTGCTCATAGGTTGTTACTTTCCAGTCAAAAAAGGATTTGACTTGGAACTGTCGAAAAAAGTAATCTTGATGGTACAGGTAAAATACTTTCTTTAATTTCCGCGGTGGGCAAAACAACCCGGCCATGCAGATCTTGAATTTTTTCCCGGAAAATTGTGTAATCCTGCTCATTAAGGCATTGTATAATTCTCTGTGGGTTAACCAGTTGAAAGATAACTCAGTGGCTCTGGATCTGGAGCCAGGCGATTCCCGGGTGATCATTAAACCGGCTGCGCGATTTTTCCAGCTCCGCCCGAAATTCCCCACTACTCAAAAAACTGCGGGCCAGGCCAAGCATAAAATACACCGCTGTACCATTCTTCGCTTCAGCGATCTTTGCTTTCAGAAAATCATCAACATGCTTTTTGCTTTGGAGCAAGCGCGTTTGCATAACTTGGGCCATGCTGTCGGTCAGGCCCTTTTGAGGCATTTGTTTAATTTCCTCTTCCTGGCGCTGCCATTCAATATAGAGCGGGTAAAAACCATCGTAAGCATCTTTGATGAACGCTGAAGCCGGAGACCCGGACACCGTAAATCCTTCGATGGAATCCACATCGGCGGTTAAACTGATGCGTTTTGAGTCATTGATGAAAAGCATGGAGGGGCCGTCTTCCAGGAACAACTGGTACATTTTCTCCTGGCTTGTATTTGCCTGCAAATGAAAATTGCCGCTGCTGTCAATTCGTGCCGAATCCACCACAATACGGTCGGCCACGGCGTATGGCAACTCCGCAAGTAGCAGTTTTTTCCCGGAGGCATGTTGCAGGTTGCCAGTTACGATAAAATATTCGCTTTCCCCGTTGTTGCAGGAGAGCATCATCAAGATCAGCGAGATGCAGGCAAGCCGAATTCCGTTCAGGTTGGTCATGCGTTATGCGTTCAAAATTTCTTCAAGTATGGTGGTCGTTTTCTTTGGATCCGCTTTGCCTTTAGAGATCTTTTTTACCTCGGCCACAAACAGCCCCAGCAAGCCTTTCTTTCCCTTACGGTATGCCTGTACCTTATCCGGCATTTTTTGCAACACCGCTTCCGCCCATTGGCGCAATGCTCCGTCATCAGATTGTTGAATGATGCCAGCTTTTTCTGCGATTTCCACGCTGGAGGACTCTTTATCTTTCGCCATCTCCGGAAGAATGCGCTGCGCGGCCATACTAAAACTAACCTGCCCGGATTGCACCAGCCCGATCAGTTCGGCCAATCGCTCCGGCGAAACCGGGAAATCCTGAATAGCAGTCTGCTCATTATTCAACCAGTTTTTTACCGGCCCCTGCAGCCAGTTGGCGGCAGGCTTGGGCGGAGCACCCGCCTTTAGTATACGAAGGTAAAAATGCGCCAGTTCCCTTTCCTCGGTGATCAAGGCGGCATCCTGTGCACCCAGATCGAATTCGAGCTGCAGTCGCTTGCTCAGGGCATCCGGCAGTTCCGGAAGCGCTGCGGAAAGGCGTTCTATCCGTTCGGCACTTATAGTAAATGGTGGAAGATCGGGACAAGGAAAATAACGGTAATCATTCGCATCTTCTTTTTCCCGCTGTATAGAGGTCGTATAGGTTTCCGCATCATAGCCGCGTGTTTCCTGTTCAACTTTTCCACCGGAATTCAACAAGCCAATCTGCCTTTCGGCTTCGCCTTCAATCGCTCTTTTTACATTGCGGATGCTGTTCAGGTTTTTGATCTCCACCTTGGTGCCCAGCTTTTTCTCTCCCACCGGTCTTACGCTGATATTGGCATCACAGCGCAGGCTGCCTTCTTCCATATTGCCATCGCAGATGCCAATCCACCGGACCAACTTGCGCAACTGGGTGAGGAAAAGGTGAGCCTCTTCGCCGCTTGACATCACAGGTTCTGTTACAAGTTCAAGGAGGGGCATGCCGGCGCGGTTGAGGTCTATCTTGCTGTTGTCCGGATCGAGGTCGTGAATGCTTTTGCCTGCATCTTCTTCGAGGTGAACATGATGAATGGAAATCTGTTTGGGCCCTGCAGAAGTCTGGATCATCAGCGAACCACCCTGCAAAACCGGATCGATAAGCTGGGAAGTCTGATATCCTTTGGGCAGATCGGGGTAGAAATAATGCTTCCGGTCGAAATGGCTTTTTTCAGCAATATGGCAATCCAGGGCAATGCCGAGTTTTATGGCCATATCCACTGCCGCGGCATTGAGCAAAGGCAATGTGCCGGGATGTGCCAGGCTGATTACCGAAACCTGGGTATTGGGTTCGGCGCCAAATTCCGTAGCGTCCGCACAAAAAAGTTTTGATCTCGTCAGCAACTGGATGTGCACCTCCAGCCCGATCACCGTTTCATATCCAGACATGCGGCAAAAATAAGTTGTAGGAATGAGAGTTGGTTTGGCGGGGTAGAAGTTGACCAAAAGAATGCGAACCACACAGTTAACCGAAGCGAAGCCCCCGGCCAACTGAAGCTATATTCAATAAAAATCACGCTGCACCTGCTGAAGGCTCCCCTGTTCGCTGGTAAATTACATCTGGCAACGGGCATTATCTTTACACCGTGTTGACCCAGGAATTACAGGCTTACCTGAATGATAAAGTTGAAGAATACAACCAGCCCCGGTTTATTGAAGATGACCCGATCGCTGTTCCTCATCGTTTCTCCAAGAAACAGGATATCGAGATTGCTGCTTTTTTCGCTGCCATTTTCGCCTGGGGCAACCGCAGGACGATTATCCGGAAAACCAATGAACTGATGGCGATGATGGATGACGATCCATATGCATTTATTTTACATCATTCAGAAAAAGATCTGCATAACCTGCTTTTATTTAAGCATCGCACATTCAATGCCGATGACCTGTTGTACTTTATTTCGTTTTTCCACAGGCATTATGCAGCACATGAATCACTTGAAGTGGCATTTCTAAGGGCGGATCATACAGAAGCATTCACTATGGAAAATGCCCTTAATCATTTTAAACAGGTTTTTTTTGCTGAAGAGCATTTACGCCGTACGCGGAAGCACATTTCCTCACCTGCTCAAAAAAGTGCCTGCAAACGATTGAATATGTTTATGCGCTGGATGGTGCGCAAAGACCACTGCGGTGTTGATTTTGGTTTGTGGTCAGGCATTTCCCCGGCACAATTGATCATGCCCCTTGACTTGCATGTTGCCCGCGTTGCCCGCCGCATTGGCCTGCTCAACCGCCAGCAAACCGATTGGACTGCGGCTGAAGAATTAACCGCGGTTTGCCGGAAAATGGATGCGAAAGACCCGGTCAAATATGATTACGCATTGTTCGCGATGGGTGTGGTAGAAAAGTTTTAACACGTTGCTGGGTGTTAAGGCTGGTACCATATGGCGCGCCAAAAGAATGGTAACACCATACCGGAGAGCAAAAAAATTTGCTGATATCTATCCCTTAACGGATGACCAATGTGTCCTGCCAAAAATTCTTCCGGGATACCGTCTTTCCCAGGGAATAAAAAATACGCAATTTTCGGTCAACAGCAACCTCCTGGTTATTTTAGTCTTTAATTCATAATACTCCCACTTTTGAGTTTTATCTTTCCCAAAATTTTTTCCTATGTCAATGAAAAGGGCTTTTTTAGCCGAACTCGAATTTGAAGCAAAGGCAACGCGAAGTTTGCTGGAAGGATTAACCGACGATATGCTGGATTTTCGCTTAGATCATAAAGACTGGAACGCAAGAGACCTGGCAAGCCATATTGTGGAGATTTATTACTGGTTTCACGCTACCATGGCCAGCAATAATTTTGATTTTAAGACGTACAACTACGATAAAGGGGATATGAGCACCGTATCGAATATTCTGAACAAATTTGAAGAAAACCTCCAGATCGCGGTAACGGCACTGGATTCTGTGCAGGATGAAAATATATTCCAGGATACCTGGAATATGCGTGCAGGCGAACAGATCATGATGTCGATGCCAAGGTTTCAGGCCATTCGTGGTTTCCTGATGAACCATATTTACCATCACCGTGGACAGCTCAGCATGTATCTCCGTGCCGCTGGAAAACCCGTTCCGCCGGTTTATGGCCCAACTCAGGACACAACAAATTAACGATAAGCTATTTAAGTAAAGCAATATGGAACAACCAGTTAAAGCATTCCGGCACAACGATTCCTATGAAAATTTCCTGGAAACACTCCGCGTCAGGGAAGGAAAAAAGATAAAACTCGGTACCGATTTTGTTTCGGATGTAAAAAATAAGCCCTACGGTAAAAAAGAGGGCGAAGACCTGCTCGTAGATGGCAAAGAAAAACTGATCGATTTGCAGGACAGGCTTTATGCGCATGATTCACACAGTGTGCTCATTGTATTACAGGGCATTGATGCAGCCGGAAAAGACAGCGCCATCAAACATGTGATGAGCGGCCTCAATCCTACAGGAATTAAAGTGGCAAGCTTTAAAGCCCCATCAAAAAACGAACTTGACCATGATTTTTTCTGGCGCCATAACCTGCAATTGCCCCGCCGGGGAGAAATCGGGATCTTTAACCGCTCACATTACGAAAATGTGCTGGTCACCCGTGTTCATCCGCATTTGATCCTGAATGAAAATCTGCCTCACATTGAAAAAGTAGAAGACATTACCCATGACTTTTGGCTCAACCGGTTTGAGCAGATTAACCGGTGGGAAAAAAACCTGCACGATAACGGTACCACCATCATCAAATTCTTTTTGCTTCTGTCAAAAGATGAACAAAAACAGCGCTTCCTTAAGCGGATAGACAATCCGGAAAAGAACTGGAAATTTGATGCCAACGATGTTCGGGAAAGGCAATTCTGGGACGAATACATCGCCGCCTTCGAGGAGATGCTTCCGGCGACCTCTACAGCCTATGCCCCGTGGTATGTTCTTCCGGCAGACGACAAATGGTTTGCACGCTTAAGCATGATGCACATCATTTACAAAGAATTCCTGAAACTAAACCTGGAGTATCCCAAAATCTCACCCCAGGAAGTGGATCAACTGCAGGAAATAAAAGGACAGTTGCTGGCGGAAGTAAAATAAGGCCAGACACGGGATTAATCAGGAGAAAAAAGGCTGAAACCCAGTTTCATTATTTACCCGGCGGAACCCACCTGATTGGTGAATGTATTGCATGCAATAACGATTAGGCTATACGGCGGTATTGAATGTGGATTGATCAGGAATATCACGGTAGAATTTAGAATTCCATAAAAAATCAGGCTGCCTCCGCTTTGCGGAAGGCAGCCTGCATGTGAAGTGTTCCAGCACAAACTGATCTTAAGCCGGCATTTAGTCAGGACGAACCATCATGGCCGGCCACAGGCTTGCGTGTGGAATGTTGCTTGGGTGTGATTAGAATCACCTGGTTTTTGCTTTGGTTCTTAGAAATGCCAGGTCATCCCGCCTGTCTATCCTTGTCTCCAGTTACATTTACAGGTTTTTGGTTTTCAGGAAAGGTCCAAAAGAGGCTGTCCGCAAAGACAGCCTTTTATTAAAGACCCAACCTTAAACAATGCCTATTAGGTGTATGCCACAAACCCCGGTAGGAAAATGAACTATGAGCATTTTTCAAGGTTGAACCATTTTCATTTCATTTCTTACATTGATTTCGTACTTCAAAATTAAAGACCCCCTGATTAGGGTGATATACTCCAAACTGTGTATTTTTTGAGCTGGAATACGCAATATTCTGTTAAGTCTTGCTGTCAAAAAATTGCTTATTTTCAATTTTAATATGTCAAATAAAAAAGTCATTGCCTTATGAATATCCCGGTTGTTGATTTGAGCTTGTTTACCGGTAAGGATGAAAGCGGGCGCAGAGAATTCGTTTATGAACTTGGACGCGCATTTGAGGATGTTGGATTTGTCGCGGTCAAAAATCATGGAATTCCGGAAGAACTGATTGAAGATCTTTACAATCACGTTAAAGGATTTTTTTCCTTGCCCCTGCTCCTTAAACAGCATTACCAGTTTCCTGAACTTGCCGGGCAACGCGGTTACACCAGTTTTGGGAAGGAACATGCCAAAGGCAGTGAAGCCCCCGACCTGAAAGAATTTTACCAGTTCGGTCAAACTGTAGACCCCGATCATCCTAACGCGGCAGATTATCCCCCGAATGCCCCGGTTGAGGAAGTTCCTGAATTTGTTCCGACGCTTTTGAAGGCTTACCGCAGTTTTGAAAAAAGTGGAGGCGCCTTGTTGCAGGCCATTGCCCAATACCTGGGCTTGCCCAACAATTATTTTGATGAATATATCCGGGAAGGAAATTCGATTTTAAGGGCCATCCATTACCCACCCATAACTGAAGAACCCAGAAGCGCCATCAGGGCAGAGCAACATGAAGACATCAACCTCATTACCTTATTGGTAGGCGCAAGTGCCGAAGGGCTGCAGATCCTGACCAAACAGGGCGATTGGGTTGCGGTAACCGCATTGCCCGGACAGATCGTGGTGAACGTTGGCGACATGCTTCAACGCCTTACCAACAACCGCCTGCGCAGTACCACGCACCGGGTGGTGAATCCTCCCCGCGAACATTGGGGG
Source organism: Bacteroidota bacterium (assembly GCA_023387985.1). Classification (GTDB taxonomy): domain Bacteria; phylum Bacteroidota; class Bacteroidia; order Chitinophagales; family Chitinophagaceae; genus Phnomibacter. The sequence continues at coordinate 265,021 of JAEWHC010000008.1, forward strand.
ACCAGCCGGTTCAGCATTCCGTTTTTCCTGCATCCGGTGAGCCAAATGAGCCTCGCCTGTCTTGAAGACTGCATCGATCCGGATCATCCGAAAGCTTATCCCGATACCACTGCCGGCGAATACCTCGACGAAAGGCTGCGGGAGATTGGGTTGAAGAAATAAGAAAAAGACTGGGAAATGCGCTTTTATCTTAACGGGTTTGCACCGGTTATGAAAAAAGGGGTTAAATAGTGATTGCAGCCAGAGCAATGTCACGCTGGTTTTCCGGCAATATTTTTTCATCGCGGTTGGGCAAGCGCTTTATTGCTCAGGAAGCTGGAATCCGTAAGCGTCATCAAAAAGGCCAGCAATTGTCCGCGTTCAAAATTGGATAACGGTAACCCATTTGCGAAAAGCGGATCAAGTGTCGGGCTTCTCTGAACGGTCTGACCATAATGGTCAAAAACGTTGAATACATCAAAAAAACGCCCATCGTGGCCGAAATAGCGCGTTACCATTACATTTCGCAGCGAAGGCACCTTGAATTTCAGGCTGTCTTCCGCCCTGTTGGTTATCCGCATCCGGCCCAGGTCCTGCAATACCGGATCCTTCGGGATACCCACATTCCGGTAACTCAGGTCAGTAAACAATGGTTCTGCATGGCAACCCGCGCATTTCTGTTTAAAGATCTGGTAGCCCAGTTCTTCAGGCAAATCAAATTCGGCTTTACCCTGAATGACCTGGTCATATTTACTGTTTGCGCTTACCATGGTTAGCATAAACTGGCTGAGTGCCTGGGTCATGCGGCGGGTGGTTACCTCTTCACTGCCAAAAGCTTTTTTAAATAACCCGGGATAATCTTTGCTTTGCCTCAATTTATTGAGCACATTGTCAATGGTTTCCGCCATTTCGTTCGGAGCGGTCAGGGGTGCAAGCGGTTGCTGGTCGAGATTCACAATCCCTCCATCCCAATGAAACTCCCGGTGCCAGGCAAGGTTTTGTATCGGCGGTGCGTTGCGCAGGGTGTGCTGATCATTGAAGCCGTGGCTCAGGTCGTGATCCAGTGTTCCAAATGCGGCGGCCTGCTGATGGCAGCTTGCGCAGGGAAAATTGCCATCTTTGCTCAGGAGTCCGTCATAAAACAATTTACGCCCAAGCAAAATGCCTTCTTCAGTTAGGGGGTTATCAGCAAAATTATAAACCGGCTGCGGCCATCCTTCCGGCACCCGGAAAGTCACAGGTACCGGGGTTCTGGTCTCCCCTTCATTCACGCCGTTTTTTTTGCAGGCGAAAACCAGGATCACCAGAAAACAACAGGATATGGTAAGCGCTTTTTGCAAATCAGTTTACTTGTTGAAGCGTGAACATCCGGGCATAATTATCAGCGATTTTCAGGGCAAGTGGTCCCGGCATTTCAGTTCGGGGTTCGCTGGCCACACGGATCAGGTGAGATCCGCTGAACCATTTGCCAATATCCGCCTGCAGCTGGAAATGCAGATCCTTTTCCTGAGTAAAAGGTTCGAAATTAAGTTGTACGGGGCGCAGGGCATTTTCGCCGGTACGAAATCCACCAATATGATAAGTGACCGCCTGGAGGGGGGCTGTGCTTGCAGCGGAACGGCCTTCAAATTTCGCGAAAATATAGCCACTGTTCCAGGTCCAGAACATACCATGAACCGGGTCAAGGGCGCCATCCTGTACACCGCTCACATTGCGGGAACTGTCTACCCCAATCCAAAAACGGAGCTGCTTGTACACCCCCGCCGGAACAATGAGGGCAAAGGCTTTTGATATTTCCGCCGCATCATCCACCAGCACATAAGCAGGCGGTGCCTTGACCTCCTGACCAGTAATGGTGATCAAAGAAAAATTGCTCAGGTAATATTTGAACTGCTGGGGAACGATGCTTTCCCCGGCCGCCGTGGTGAATGCTGTTCCCCGCGAAAACGGCATACCATTGGCGCTGTGTGAGATCCCGAAAGAGATGGTATTGTATGCGGCCTGTTCTCCCTTTTCACAGGAACTGATCAACAGGCCTAAGCCCAGGAATAACAGGGTTGTTTGGCAAATCGCGGTGCTGCTTTTCATAGAGCGAAGGTATACATCAAAGGTACGTGTTACGGGCTTCTTTGCCGTGGTTGCAGTCCCCATGGATCAGGAGCAGGTTGTATTGGTTGCAGGCTGTGTTTAACTCCCCACTGCTACCGGCCACTGCCAACAGAAAGGGATTGCAGTCCCAATGGATCGGGATCAGGCTCTGTATCAAATAAATAAAATGATCAGGTCGCAATATAGCCCTGCTTTTCAAAAATTCAGGACTGCAGTTTGGCAATTCACCATTTCATCCTGCCCCTGCCCTGCTTGATTTCGCTTCGCTGCTTCTTTTGTTCCAGCCGTTTTTCTTTCACCGCTTTAGGCATTTTGGTGGCAATGCGTGGCCTCCTGATTTCTATGGCGCGGTTAATCAGCACATGGAATTTTTTCACCACCTCTTCCTTATTCGCCAGCTGACTGCGGTGAGCCTGGCTGCTGATGAGCAGTTCGCCCTCCTTGTTCAGCCGCGTTTGGAGATAGCGCAACGCCCGTTCTATTTGTTCTTCAGTCAGCAGCATGGTTTCGGCCGGCTTCCAAATTCCGGTAACGGCTGTTTCCACTTTATTTACATTTTGCCCGCCCTTACCACCGGAGCGGGAAGTCTTGAACCGAAGCTCTGGCAGGAGAGAAATAGACATTGATGAGGCCGGTTGGTAAGATGCAAAAATAGGCTTGCTGCCAATGCACCGGTGACCAACTGCTGATGGATTTTTAACATACTATGACCTTTTGCCGGTTTAAGATGGACAAGTGATGGGCGATAAGATTAAACTATACAGCTTCTGAGGAAATCCAGAAAAGCGGCATCCCGCTCCTGTTTTTCCACAGTGTGCCCGACATGGCATTACCCCTTTGCGTTTCCAATAAACGGGCTTGTACAACGCGAGGAACGAAAATCCTAAACATCCCACCACAAAATGAAGTCCTCCAATATCTTCAATAATTGTCTTTCGGAAAGTCACATATTGATTAAGTTTACATGATTGAGATAATTGATTTGCCTATTTGAAAACCTGCCAAATTCATTAACGCTTTGAAATCAACACTGCATGCTATGGAGAAACTAACACCAGGGCAAGACCTATTTAATGATCTCTATATGTTTAATGATCAGCCAGCCATTTGTCCTATTTGTGGCGCACGTTCAGACATTATATTAGACATGAGCCACACCATTGACAAAACAGAGGTGCATAGATGTAACTCCGCTAAATGCCAGCATGAATTTGTTATGGTTTTTGACGAAGAGTTTGAGCGTTTAGGGTTCTCGTATTCCAAGCTTGTATAATGACCCTCAGCTGTAATGTTTGAAGTATGATAACAATAAACAGGATTCAACTAAATTTACAACCATCTAACACCGGGATCATAGCTTAGCTATACCTCTTCATCCATGCTAAATTATTATTACGCAGATAGCATTCATGAATTTATTCACAAGCCCATTGAAACAATAATTGGTGAAATTTCGCTCAATGGCAGGCAGGGCTATATAGGTACGGAATTGTTTGCATGGGGATTTCAAATCAATCTTTTGAAAGATGCGTTAAAAGCTTTTGATGGTCATTTGTTCTTTGAATTTTCCATTCCCAGGATGGGCAAAAGAGTCGATTGCCTTTTGATTATAAGGAACTTGGTTTTTGTTATTGAATTTAAGGTTGGAGAGAAAGAGTACTATAACGATAATATTGATCAAGTTTGGGATTATGCACTGGACCTGAAAAATTTTCACAAACCCAGTCATCACCTGGTTTTAGTACCCGTTTTAGTCGCGACACATGCAAGGCCAATTCCTTTGCAAATTCTAACAACGAGCCATAAAGATAATTTGATAAATCCAATTTGCACCAACGCCGCACAATTAGAAGATACACTAGATTATATAGTCAACTTCTTCGTGGAAGATGATAAAATCGATGTTGATAGCTATGATTACGTAACGGGCAGTTACTCACCAACTCCTACAATAATTGAAGCCGCCATAAGCTTATACAATAATCATAATGTTGAAGAAATTACAAGAAGTGATGCAGATGCAAAAAACCTGACAGAAACAACCCAGTATATTTCGGAAACTATTGAATTTGCGAAACAAAATAGCAGGAAAGTTATTTGCTTTGTCACTGGGGTACCTGGAGCTGGAAAGACTTTGGTTGGGCTTAAAGTTGCCACAGAACATTTAGATAAAGAAAAAGGGAATACCAGCGTATTTCTTTCAGGGAACAAGCCATTGGTTGATATTTTGCAGGAGGCGCTCACCAGGGATAAAGTATTGCAGGAAAAGCTAAAAGGTAAAAAGCTTACCAAGAAAAGGGCAAAAGAAAGCGTCAAAGCATTTATACAGATTATCCATCATTATCGTGACGAATATTTAAGAGACAAGAAAGCTCCCTACGATCATGTTGCCATCTTTGATGAGGCCCAAAGAGCATGGACAAGGCAACAAACAATAAAGTTCATGCAACAGAAAAAGGGTATTGCGGATTTTCAATTTTCTGAGCCGGAATTTCTAATTTCTTGCTTAGACAGGCACCCCGATTGGGCAGTCGTAATTTGCTTAGTTGGTGGGGGACAAGAAATAAATACGGGAGAGGCGGGAATATCTGAGTGGCTCGAAGCTGTACGAAACAGGTTTTCTTATTGGCAAGTCAGGATATCCCCTAATTTATTTGATTCGGAATATGCAGCAGCCGCATCAATTGAGCATATTAAAAAGGCATCGGAAGTTGTATTTAACTCCCACCTTCATTTGTCGGTGTCTATGCGTTCCTTTCGCGCAGAAAATCTTTCAAAATTAATAAAAGAGATTCTGGACAGGGACGAGCATTCAAACAATACGTTATCATTACTGAAAGATAAATATCCAATTGCTTTAACCAGAGATTTAGTCAAAGCAAAACTTTGGCTAAAAGAAAAGGCGAGGGGAAGTGAAAGGTATGGCATCATAGTTTCCTCACAGGCATATCGCCTAAAACCTCTTGCGATAGATGTAAAAACGCCGATGAATCATGTGAATTGGTTTCTGGATGGAAAAAATGATGTTCGTTCGTCCTTTTTTCTGGAAGACGTCGCCACTGAATTTCAGATTCAGGGTTTAGAACTTGATTGGGCATGTGTCACCTGGGATGGCGATCTCCGCTACACACCTAAAGGATGGAAACACTATTCTTTTGTAGGAAACAAATGGCAAAATATTAATAAAGAAATCAGGAGAAAATATTTATTAAATGCTTACAGGGTTCTTCTTACCAGGGCAAGACAAGGAATGATCATCGCAGTACCCACGGGTAACCCCGAAGATGAAACACGCAGGCCGGAATTCTATGACGGAACTTATGAATATTTAAAAAGGATTGGACTGAAAGTTATCTAAGAATCACTCCCCCAACTTTTTCTCCAACTCGTCCATTCTTCGCACAATTTCGGGCAGTTTGCGCAGCAGGGCCTGGGCTTTGATGGTGGGCACATAGTCGGATGCGGGGGTACCGGTAACGGCGGCTTTTTCAGCGAGATCCTTATTTACGCCGGCCTGGCCATTGATGCGGGCATGATCGCCGATCCTGAGATGACCTGCTATTCCGGCCTGTCCACCAACCATTACATGGCTGCCGAGCTTGGTGCTGCCGCTCACACCGGACTGCCCCGCAAGCACCGTATGGCTGCCCACTTCCACGTTGTGGGCTACCTGCACAAGGTTGTCGAGCTTGCTGCCCTGCCGGATGATGGTGCTGCCAATGGTGGCCCTGTCGATGCAGGTATTGGCGCCGATCTCCACATCATCTTCCACAACCACATTGCCTGTCTGCGGTATTTTTTGGTAGGCTTTTCCTTCTGTGGGGGCAAACCCAAAACCATCGGAACCAAGCACTGTGCCCGCATGAATGATCACGCGTTTGCCAATCTGGGTGCGGTCGTAGATTTTTACACCGGCATAAATAATGGTATCATCACCAATTATGCTGTTGTCTCCGATATAGGTATGCGGATAGATCTTTACATTGTTTCCCAACCGCACATTTTTACCCAGGTAGCTGAAAGCGCCGAGGTAAACTTTATTGCCGTAGGATGCCGTGGGATGCCGGTAGCCGGGTTCTTCTATGCCGGTTAGCTGATCCTGCTGTATCTGCTGGTACGCTTCAAGCAACCTGGCAAAAGCACTGTAGGCATCGGGAACGCGAATGAGCGTGGCCTTCACCTCTTTTTTCAATTCAAGCGCTGAATTCACCAGCACAATACCCGCATCGGTGCGGTATAAAAAAGCTTCGTATTTGGGATTCGAAAGAAAGGCGAGGTCACTGGGTCCGGCTTCTTCAATTTTTCCAAATCCGGTTACAGTAGTTTCGGGGTTTCCCTCCAACACGCCTGAAACAATGGAGGCTATTTGCTGCGCTGAAAAACTCATTCAGACCAAGTTTATTATGCAAAATAATCAGAATTAACCCAACAAATATACTGTTTACCGACTGTGGCGGCCAGACTTTGCTGAATGAGGGCATTGTCAACTTCCGAAATATCGCGGATGGCCCCATTTTTAAACAGGATATTAATGCGTTCATCCTGCCGCGAATAGGTGGTGTTTACAGCAGTGCCGGTAAATACAAACCATTGGGCCTCCTCCTCCGGAATGCCTGCGGAACGGATAAGTTGCAGTCGCTTTTCTTCCAGTTCGGCCTGGTCAATTGCCTGCGATTGTAGCCGCACTTTAAGCAGTTGGCGGTTGAGCAATCCCCGTGACAGGGTACTGAGTACACGGTCGGGGTGATTTTGCCATCGCTTGATGGCCATCGATACATCCACGTCATCCAAACAGGTAAAGCGATTGAGCAGTTCTCCATCGCTTACGGTGCCGAGTTTGTTTTGCAGCAAAAAATCCAGCGCTTCATGACTGGTGGCATTTACCTGCCTGGCCCTTTTTAAAATGCGCATCAACATTTGTTCGGCAGCAATCACCGTCTTGTGTAAGTAAACCTGCCAGTACATGAGCCGCCGCGAAACCAGAAATTTCTCAATGCTGTAAATGGCTTTCTCTTCCACCACCAGGTTGTTGCCGGCCACAGTGAGCATTTTAATGATGCGGTCGTACCCGATCACGCCTTCGCTCACGCCGGTATAAAAGCTGTCGCGGGTGAGGTAATCAAGGCGGTCCATATCCAGCTGGCTGCTGATGAGCTGGTGCAAAAAAGGCTTGGGGTAGTTGTTCTCAAAAATGGCGAGCGCCAGGTCCAGGGCGCCCCGGGTTTCCTGGTTTATTTTTTTCATGATGGCAATGCCGATTTGCTCATGATGCACGCCTTCCACCAGGTTGCCTTCAAGCGCATGGCTGAAGGGACCATGGCCAACATCGTGCAGCAAAATGCCAAGTTTGGTGGCCTGCACCTCTTCGGGAGTAATCTCAATACCCTTGCGGCTCAATTCCTGCAAAGCCAGGCTCATGAGGTGATAGGCGCCAAGACTGTGGGCCAGACGGGTATGCACGGCTCCCGGGTAAACAAGGTGGGCGAAAGCCATTTGGTGGATGCGCCGCAAACGCTGGTAAAACGGGTGGCTGATGATTTCGAGAACCAGCTTGTCGTCGATGGTGATGAAGCCATGTACGGGATCGTTGATGATTTTTCCGGTAAAAGCCATTTGGCAAATTTATGAAAAGGGATTGACCGGCAACGGGGGTCACCCCATTTTAGTGAATGTTGCGAATTGAAGGAAAAGGGCCAAAGCCATAATGAACCCATCAGATTTTGGAGGCGGTTTACCAGGGTCAAAAAATCTTTGCTGGCCAGGGGATCTTATTTCTGCAAATTCACCCGACAGGTGATAAAACTACCTAAAAAATCCCGCGAAGCCAGACATTCACAGCCATGCTATATGCCCATTTCCTAAGTTTGATGTATGAAAGGGATTTTCCCCGTTTTACTGCTTCTGTTTTCCTTTACCGCAGCCGGCCAGACCGGTGCCCTATTCCTTAAAAAGAACGGAAAAACCGTGGAGCGGTTCTACCCGGGCAGGGATATCATTTTTTATACCACCGATGGTGCAAGGGTCCAGGGCAATATTGCTGCCATTACCGCAGATTCTCTTTTTCTGATGCAATACCAGGTGGTGCAGACCCTCACGCCAATGGGCGGAATCAGGCTGGATACGGCTGCGCGGTTTCCGCTTGAGTACAGCATACGCAATATTGGTGCTTTCCCTCCGCAGGGCCGGACCGGCGTAAAGGGCAAAACGCTGAAAGGCGCGTTATTCCTTGGCGGAACCGCTTTTATGGCCGTGAATTTGTTGAATTCCATCACCCAAAAAGAGGCCGTTTTTGAACGGGAAAACGCTATCCGCCTTGGTGTGGCCGCTGCCGCAGCCATAGGCGGTTGGCTTATGCTGCAAAAACAGCAGCACCTGCTGGTGCTGGGAAATAAATACAGTTTGCAGGTTTTCAATTGATTGGAAGAAACCCTGCTGCCGGAGGCGGTGGGCTATGGCTGCATCCGCCCAAAGACGGGGCGGAGCCGCGGAATGCGTGAAAATTGCGGTAATGATGTTATTTTGCCTGCTTCGGAAAAAGAAATGAAAAAACTTTGGCGTACCATAAAAAAATGGATTCTTTATATTTTCCTCTTCCACCTGGCCTATATCCTTTGGGTGTGGGTTTTGCCGCCGCCCATTACCGCAACCCAGGTGAACAGCCTGCTGAGCGGCAACGGCCTGAAGCGCGACTGGGTGGCAATGCACAATATCAGTCCCAATATGGCGCTGGCGGTAATGGCCGCCGAAGATCAAATCTTCCCCTTGCACAATGGCTTCGACTGGAAGAGCATTCAGAAGGCCATGGATCACAATGAACGCAGGCCCACACGGGTAAGGGGCGCCAGTACAATAAGCCAGCAGGTAGCTAAAAATGTTTTTCTGTGGCAGGGGCGTTCCTGGCTGCGCAAAGGACTGGAGGTATATTTCACTTTTGTAATTGAAACCTTATACAGCAAAAGGCGTATACTGGAACTCTACCTGAACGTGGCACAAACCGGTAAAGGCCTGTTTGGCGTGGAAGCCGCTGCGCAGGAATATTTTGGCAAAACGGCAAAAACACTCAACCGCAGGCAATCTGCACAAATAGCCGCAGCGTTACCAAGCCCGGTACGCTATAGCATTAAGCCGCTGTCAAATTATGTTTCGCGGCGCAGTACCTGGGTGATGCGGCAAATGAATAACCTATCCGGCGATCCGGACATCCAGGCAGTCATAAATCCCGTAACCGTTAAGCCGAAAGAACCGGTAAAAAAAGAAACGCCCCGGAAACGATGAACAGCCTCCATCTTGCAGGCATTTGCCTAATCGTCCTTTTATTGTCTTCGTGTGTTTCGGCGCGCTACAACCCCGACAGCAAACTGGCGCCGCAGGCCATGATCAGCGATGCCAGGCTGGCGAAAGACACGTATTTTAAAAATCATCCTGCTCTCGACTGGTACAGTCCCGCGGCAGAAGTGGCGCAGGCCTTTGCTGACCTTGAAAACGGACTGACCGACAGCCTGACAGAACCACAATTCCGGTTAAAACTTGGCAAAGCGATGGCCACCATCCATTGCGGTCATACATCCAATCTTTCCAGCCGGAAACGCGATCGCTACGTCAAAAAATACAAATATGCCGACTGGCATTTTCCATTGCATATGCGGTGCTTTGGCGACAGCATGGTGGTTACAAACAACCTGCGCGGCAGCCAATCGGCCATCGTACCGGGCGATGCCATCGTGGCCATCAATGGCCAGATGGCAGGCCGCATCATTGACAGCCTTCTTCTGCATATACCCGGCGACGGCACCAGCAATGCCGGCCCGCGTTACCTGCTCAGTAGAAGTTTCCCGGCGTACTACACCGGGGTTTATGGCAAAGCGGATCGATACATTGTGGATTACATAGATAAAGCGGGTCACTTTAAAACGGATACCCTTGCCCCGCTGCCCGCAACATCAACACGCATGCAGCGCCAACGCGATACAGCCCGTGCCCAACGGCGGCCGGCGCCTCCTGCCAAAAAACCGGAAGTGAAAAAGATCACACTGCTCCGTAATTTCAGGATTGATACAGCAAGACATGCCGGGATCATGGAGCTCAACACATTTTCACCGGCAAGGCTTAAAAGCTTTTTCCGGCAATCTTTCCGCGAGATGCGGTTAAATGAACTGGAACATCTCGTGCTCGACCTGCGCAACAACGGCGGAGGCCGCATCCAAAACAGCACAAGGCTCACGCGGTACCTGGCCCTTCAGCCATTTACGGTTTGCGATACACTGGCAGCCAGGGATCTTGTTTTACACCGAAGCCGGTATGTGCCTTTCGGCTTTTTCTACCCCGTCATGCAATTGTTCTTCCCCAAAAAAGAAGACGGTCGCTATCACTTTGCCAAATATCCCAACCGGCACTTCCAGCCCAGGAAGAAAAACCATTTTAACGGTAATGTATTTGTGATAACCAGCGGACGAACCTATTCAGCCAGTACACTTTTTCTCGGGGCCATCGTGGATCAGCCGAATGTAACGGTAATTGGCGAAGAAACCGGGGGCGGCGCCTATGGCAACAGTTCTACCCTGCTTCCGGAAATGCGGCTGCCCCATACCGGGGTGCGCATCCGCATCCCGCTTTTCCGGTGCGTGATTGACGCGGACCTGCCTAAAAACGGAAGAGGCATACTCCCCGATCACTGGGTGATACCCGGGAGTTTTGAGATCCGCAACCGCATTGATGCCAAAATGAAAAAAGCGCTGGACCTTGTTGATGAGGCAGGGCACCGGCAAAGTAAGTGATGCCGCGTAAAAAGCGTTTTACTGTGGTGGATGGTCATGGAGTTGCGCATTATTTCTTTAATATTGTAAAAGTTGAAAACTGCCCTCATCATGAAGAAGTTGTTTGCGGTCATCATGCTGTTCCTCGCAAATTTCGGAAAAACCCAGGATCTTGACATCCTCATTACCAATGCCCGCATTCTTGACGGCACGGGCAACAACTGGTTTTATGGAGATATCGCGATCAAAGAAGGCAAAATCCTTTCTGTCGGCCGTTTGCAAAGCCATACGGCCAAACAGGTATTTGATGCCAAAGGACTTTACGCCGCACCGGGTTTTATTGATGTGCATACCCACATTGAAGGCGATGAAACCCGCGAGCCTGAAGCGCGGGCATTTATTTATGATGGGGTAACCACCGTGGTAACGGGCAATTGCGGAAGCAGCCGGGACCATATCGGGCAATACCTGCGCTATATCGACAGCCTGAAACTGGCTGTAAATACCGCCACCCTCATCGGCCATAACAATGTGCGCCGGCAGGTGCTTGGCAATGCCAACCGCTTGCCCGATGCCGGGGAACAGCAGCGTATGAACGCCCTGGTTGCAGAGGGCATGCAGCAAGGGGCGGTGGGTCTCAGCACAGGGCTCATCTATATCCCGGGAACATACAGCAATACGCACGAAATTTCTGCGATGGCCAGGGTGGCGCATGAATACGGTGGTGTTTATGCAACGCATATGCGCAACGAGGGCGACCGGGTTAACGAGGCGATAAACGAGGCATTGACCATTGGCCGCGAAACGGGTATTCCGGTACAGATCTCTCATTTTAAAGTGAGTGGTCAAAACAACTGGGGGCGCAGTAATGAAACCCTTGGGCTGGTGAAAGCGGCACGTGCCGAAGGACTTGAAGTAACCATTGACCAGTATCCGTATACGGCGTCAAGCACCGGGCTGAGCACGCTCATCCCCCGGGAGATACTGGCCGATGGAAATGACAGTGTGGTGGCCAGGTTGCAGCGGCCGGAAATCCGTTCCTATGTAAAGGATCAGATGCTGAAATCGCTGAAAAAACGAAAGCTAAAACATTTTACTTATGCCCAGGTAGCAAGCTACAGGCCCAACCCCGAATACAATGGGAAAAATATTGAACAGGTCAATCTGCTGATGGGCAGAAAACACCGGGCAAAAGAAGAAGCCGAAACCATTATGGACATGATGGTGAATGGCGGCGCATCCATGGTCTTTCATGGGATAGGCGAAGAGGATGTCAAAAACATCATGAAATACCCTTTCAATATGTTTGCCAGTGATGCGAGCATCCGGGTTTGGCAATCCGGCGTGCCGCACCCACGGGGTTATGGCACCAATGCCCGGGTATTGGGCCGTTATGTTCGCGAGCAACAGGTAATCTCTCTCGAAGAAGCCATTCGCCGCATGACCTCTTTGCCGGCGCAGAAATTCAACATGAAAAACAAGGGCCTGCTGCGGGAAGGCATGGATGCTGATATTGTAGTTTTTGACGCCGCAACCGTTATTGATCATTCCACTTACGAAAGCCCTCATCAGTATAGCACCGGTTTTCAGTACGTGATTGTTAATGGTGTGCCTGTGGTGGTGGAAGGCAACCATAACGGCAACCGCCCCGGAAAGGCGGTATATGGACCGGGTCACCAGCAATAAAAGCGCTGTACCCTGGGCCATTCCGGAAATATTGCCGCTACCCTGAATGCATCAAAGGGAAGATTAGCGCTTTACATTGAGTCGCTCCCCAAATGAATGTACAACGTTGAGCGTAGCGACTACATCGCATTGAAGCAATCTGCCTTAAGTCTTCTGGTATCCGCTGCGCGGGAGGGAAAAGGGTGGCGACATTTTTTTACGGCATTATTTTCGATGAACCCATTTTTATGCCTGAAGGACCAGCCATTCTGCATCTGCGCAATAAACTTAATCCGTTTGTCGGCAAAACCGTAAAACAGGCCGGTGGATATGGGCCGATGCCAACTGCCTGGCTGAAAGGTCAGAAACTGCTGTCCATAGATACCCATGGCAAACACCTTTTCTTCATTTTTAAGGAGGGAACGGTGGAAGTCCACCTGATGCTTTTCGGCAGATTCCTGATCAATGACCGGAACAAGGTGAACCGGAAATTCTATCTGAATTTTGGGAAAGAGGAAATCAACGGTTATGTGGTTCAGGCCAAAAAAATTGAAGGCGACTGGAGGGATAAATACGATCCGCGGGTAGATATACTCTCAAAAGATTTTGACAAAGCGCATGTGAAAAAACTGCTGAAAGAACACGCGGACCAACGAATTGATGAGGTGTTGATGAATCAGCAGGTTTTTGCCGGCGTAGGAAATAAGATCCGGAATGAAGCGCTATACCTTGCAGGCATTCATCCTGAAAGCATCACGGCAAAAATTCCTCCGGTAAAAATCACCAAACTGATTAATGCGGTGGTGAAATATGCGAAATTCTTCCTCAGCAATCTGGAAACTACGGGAAAGCATGAAACGTTCGCTGTATACAAACGGGATTATGCAGAAGATGGCAGTGAGGTGACCACGAAGGTCCTGAAACGCTCGGGTCGTAAGATCTACTTCAGTGAACACCTGCAGGAATTGTTTGTTTAGCGTGTTCCCTGCTGTCCCTCATTGCGGCGGGTACTTACACGCCTTCCGTTTTTCGCATCCCAATGCGATAGAGCACCCAGCCCATGAACAGGAAGCAAAACGCGCCGAGCAGGTAATATCCGCCCTCGCCCAGTAAACGGGTGAGCCCCGGCCCAAGGTTTATTTTTTGAAGAAACGCAGTAACATTTTCATTAACCGAAAGAATAGCCACCAGTACTCCGGCAAGTGCACCCCCGGCCACCAGCCCGGTTGCAAAAAGATTGCCTTTGCCAAGGTCTTCTTCTTCAGGCTTTACAGCTTCTCCTTTTTTTGCTTTTCGCCGGGTTACCAGGCCACGGATAGCACCACCTATAAAGATCGGCAGGGTTGTGGATAAGGGCAGGTACAGTCCCACCGCGAAACTGAGCGAATTCACGTTGCACAACTCGAGCACCAGTGCAATGGCTACACCGGCCAGCACAAATTGCCAGTCGAGGTTCTGCGAAAGAATGCCTTTGATGAGCGTAGCCATCAGGGTACCTTGTGGCGCAGGATATTTATCTGTACCAATGGCATGGGTAATTCCCTGGGCCAGCATTTCAGTAGTTGGCGTGTCCAGAATTTTCACTGTGGCGCCAATGGCGAGTGACGAAACAATGGCCCCGATAAATAAGGCCAATTGTTGATAGCGCGGAGTGCCGCCCACGAGATAACCGGTTTTGAGATCCTGGCTTGTGGCACCGGCATTGGCTGCGGCAATGCAGATCATACTGCCTACGATCAATGCCATGGGTTCATAAAATTTTCCGGTCCACCCAACTGCCAGGAAGATGAGGCAGGTACCCATGAGGGTGGCGATGGTCATGCCGCTGATGGGGTTGTTGCTGCTGCCGATCAATCCCACGATACGTGAAGAAACTGTAACAAAGAAGGCACCGAAAATAACCACCAGCAAACCAATCAGCAATTTGCTGCCGATATTGTCCCCCGGAATATTTGGCAGAAATGCCATAAGGAGCACAAGGGCCAGGCTGCCAAAAATCACCACCCGGAAGTCAAGGTCCCGGTCCGTTCTTCTTTGCGTAACGGTTGTTAGTGTATTGTCTTTTTTCTTAAGGCTCTGAAGGCTGCTTTTGAAAGAACTGATGATGGTGGGAATGGTTTTGATCAAGGTAATGAATCCACCCGCGGCCACAGCACCCGCGCCAATTTGCCGGATATAGGCCAGATATATGGCCCTGGAAAAATCATCGAAAGTTTGGGTTGACGGGTTCCAGTTTCCTGGCCCGCCTGCCTGATCCACAGCGCCAAGATAGCCGAGCTTGGACAGTTGAGCGGCTATGGCTTCGGGCGGAACCACAGAAGCCAACAATGGGATCAATGCCAGCCAGGCCAGCACACCGCCAGCAACCAGGATGCCGCTGATGCGCGGACCGATAATATAGCCCACACCCATGTATTCGGGAGTAATTTCTCCGCCAATGTTTGCCGAAGGAAAAAACTTGCTGGTGTATTTGGTCATGTAAAAAGGCGATTCAGCAATGAAATGCAGGATCTTTTGCAGGAGGGCATAGGCCGCGGCAAAGCCCAAACCAAGGAAAGCGGTCCTGGCGAAATTGCCTCCCTTTTCCCCAGCCTTCAAAACGCTGGCACAGGCCGTGCCTTCGGGATACGGTAGCTTTCCATGCTCCTGCACGATCAGCGAACGGCGCAGGGGGACCATCATCAAAGTGCCCAGCATACCCCCAAAAATGGCAAGGGTAAGAATGGTAAAATAGTTGAAGAAATTCGCGCTTAGCGGATCGCTCAGAAATAAAAACCCGGGTAGGGTGAATACCACACCCGCTGCGATACTTTCACCCGCGCTTCCCGTTGTTTGAATGATGTTGTTCTCGAGTATGGTGGTTTTCAAAAACCGCCTTCCAAGCGTTATGGCAATCACGGCAATGGGAATGGAGGCACTGATGGTGAGGCCGGCTTTGAGGGCGAGGTAAACCGTTGCGGCGCCAAACAGGATTCCAAATGCGGCACCAACCAAAACACTTTTGATGGTGAATTCAGCCATTTTGGATTCATCGTGCACGAAAGGCTGAAATTGTGGAGTAGCCATATGCCTTGATTATAGTATTTTATACGTGTTTCAGTTCAACTTACACCCTTTTCTTTCATTACTTTATTCAGCCATTTCAGCATGAGAAACCCAATGGCCGCAGCGATCATGAGCAGGCCAAAATTCACCCAGAAGAAATTGGCTTTGTTATCATAGGTATCCCATAGCGTGGCCAGAACCCCCGAGAGTTTATTGCCAATTGAAGTCGAAAGAAACCATCCGCCCATCATCAGTGAAGTGATGCGCGTTGGGCTCAGTTTGGATACCAGCGACAATCCCATCGGGCTCAGGAACAATTCTCCCACGGTGATTACGCCATAACTCATGAAAAGCCACATTACGCTGGCTTTATCAGCGCCATTGTGGCTCGCATAAACAGCGCCTACCATTACCAGTGCCGAAAGCCCGGAAATGAAAAGACCCCAGGCGATCTTTGTGGCAGTACTTGGTTCTTTATTCCTACGGCGAAGCCAGGAGAAAAAAGCGATGACCAGCGGGGTAAGTAAAATGACCCAGCCGGGATTGATAGACTGGCTGAGGTTGGTTGCCCAGAGACGAACCGATTCACCTTCAGCCGGCTTCTTTTCTTCCGGCATATTTTTGAAATAGCTGGGATAATTGTATTCCTTCACAATTTGCCCGTCCACTTTTTGCAGGCGGAACTGATCATCATATTTCGCTACCGAATCTTTTACATAGGGAATCTCCTGGGCGAAATTTAATTTTTCAAAAAGCTGGCCGGTGGTTCCTTTCACCTCGCGGTCGGTATAGCGGTCTGCCCATGTGTTGAGCGCTGAGCCATTTTGTTTAAATACCGCCCAGAACATGATCACCACCGCGAAAATGGACAGCAGGGCGAGAATCGGCCGCTTCTCTTCTTTATCGGCTTTGAAAAACAGGGATGAATAAAAATAAATGACCGGGATACAGGCAAAGATGAATGCGTCGGTGGAATCAGATCCAAACAACGAGCCCGGAATGAGCCATCCCGCAATACCTGCAACTACAGAAGGCACAAGGATAGTCAGCACTATGCGTGCCATTGACATATCCCCCGGCCTTACCCCTTTTTTTACATCCGCGGCCGCATAATGCTGCGTGCCCAGAATAAATACCACCACCCCAATCACCATACCAATACCGGCGGCTATAAACGCCGCGCCCCATCCATAGGCGATATACAAAATGGCACCAAAAAAATTGCAGATGAATGCGCCGATATTGATACCCATGTAAAAAATATTGTAGCCGTCATCCTTCTGATCCTTATAGCGGTCTGTGCTATATACATTTCCCAGCAAGGTGGAAATATTCGGCTTGAAAAACCCATTGCCGATGATCACTAAAGTCATAGCGATATACAACATGGTGATGCTGTGTACGGACATCAGCACATAACCCGCAGCCATCATGAGGCCACCAATGATGATGGATTTGCGGTAACCGAGATAACGGTCGGCCAGCAATCCACCGATAAACGGGGTTAAAAAAACCAGGGCAATGAAGGTGCCGTAGAGATCAGCCGATTCGGCTTCCGTCATGCCGTAGCCGGTTTTTACATCTTTGAGATAGAGCGTAAAAATCCCGATCATCAGGTAGTAGCCGAAGCGTTCCCACATTTCAGAAAAGAACAGGAAGGGAAGGGCACGGGGATGGTTTTTCCACATAGCGTTCTGATTTAATTACGGAAGATATGAAATGCAGGAATGACGTATTTGAAATCAGGTTAGTTTTTTTAAATACACCAAAGTGCAGCGATTTTGCAATATGAAAAAAGGCCGCCCGGAGGCAGCCATTTAATATGTTGAAAATGATTGGTCGTTATTCTATTCCGCGCATCAGTTTCTTTACGAACGGCGAAATCAGTAACATGATCACCCCGCCGGTAACGGATGTGATTACCAGGAAGAGGAAGAGGTTCATGTCAAATTTATGCAGAATGCTCTCCAGAATGCCGGCCATATAGTTCGCCAGGGCAATGCTGCAGAACCACAATCCCATCATAAGTGAAACGATTTTTGGTGGCGAAAGCTTGGTGATCATGCTTAACCCAATGGGCGAGATGAAGAGTTCACCAATGGTATGCAACAGGTAAACCGCTACAAGCCAAAGCGGGCCGACAAGTGCACCATTCTGGGTTTTCATATCCGCCATATACATCACCACAAAACCCAGTCCGAGAAGGATCAATCCAAAACCGAATTTTACGGGAATATTCGGATTTTTACGGATCTTGTTCAAATAAATCCACAGTGCGGCGAACAAAGGCGCCAGCGTAAAGATGCCCATCGCGTTGATGCTTTGGAACCAGGTAGTGGGTATGGTGAAGGAACCGAGGAGGCGGTCAGTTTTCTGTTCTGCAAACAGGTTGAATGTTCCTCCGGCCTGTTCGAAGCCGGCCCAGAACAATACATTGAAGAAAGCCAGGATGAGGATAACCCCAACGCGGCTCCACTGTTGTTTGCCAGAAGTGTTGGTAGATATGATATAAATAACAATGGCTGCACCTATCACAAAGGCCAGTCTGGTAAACCAGGTAGAAGCAGTTTCCGATATGCTGTTGAACAGTATGATGGCTCCATAAACCAGGGCAGCTGTTCCAACCACCCAAAGCAGGATTTTAAAATAACTCGAACTTCTTAAACGGATTTCCGATTCATCATAGGAAGGTGGCAACCCCACATTCTTCAGATATTTCTGGGTACTTGCAAAGATCACAAGTCCGAGAAGCATGCCGATTCCTGAAGCAGTGAAACCATATTCCCATCCCATTCTTTCACCCATGGTTCCCGCAATAAAGGGCGCCATAAACGCACCAATATTGATGCCCATATAGAATATGGTGAAACCGCTGTCGCGGCGGATATCATTTTGCTCATACAAACCGCCTACCATGGTGGAAATATTTGGTTTGAAAAATCCATTACCGGCAATCAGTAAACCCAGCCCGAGCCACAGGTAAAACATTCTGGCATCAGAGGCAGCTGCCATAGCGGGGTCAGCCTTCATTGCACTTATGGCAAGTACAAAATTCCCGAGGGCCATAAGCAACCCACCGATATAAACCGATTTCCGTTGTCCAAGCAGCTTGTCAGAAAGTATGCCCCCCGCGATCGGGGTGAGGTAAACAAGACCGGTAAATATGGCATAGATTTCAAGCGCATTGGCGCGTTCAAGGCCAAAGCCGCCTTTCAATGCCACCGAGGTGAGATATAAAACCAATAAAGCACGCATTCCATAGTAGGAAAAACGCTCCCACATTTCTGTAAAGAACAGGGAGTATAAGCCGGCAGGATGTTTGGTTTTTACTGCAATCGTTTGATCCATGTAATTATTGTTTTTGAAGGTTCGAAAGTACCAATTCAGATTTGAAATGCGTAAATAAATTGATTGAGCTAATTTCGGGACTTAGAATATAAGACTGAATATGAAGATCATGATCCTTGGGTCAGGTGGCAGAGAACATGCCCTGGCCTGGAAAATAAAGCAAAGTATCTATTGCGATGAATTGTACGTTGCTCCCGGAAACGGCGGTACGGCTGCTATCGCGCAGAATGTACCCATAAATGCCAATGATTTTGATGCCTTGTATCATTTTATATCAGAAAAGCGGGTTGACCTGCTGATTGTTGGCCCGGAGGAGCCTCTTGTACTTGGCGCCTACGATTATTTTACGGAAAAAGGCATAACGATTTTCGGCCCCTCTGCTGCCGGTGCCCAACTGGAAGGCAGTAAATCCTTCAGTAAAAAATTCATGCAGAAATACAATATTCCAACTGCTTCTTATGCGGAATTTACGGCAGACAACCAGGAGGAAGCCCGCGAATACATCCGCAATCACAGGCTGCCGCTGGTAATGAAGGCTGATGGTCTTGCTGCCGGAAAAGGCGTGATTATTTGCGAGAATCATGAAGAAGCGCTGTTTGCATTGGAAAACATGATTGTAAACCGGCAATTTGGTGCGGCCGGAGAAAAAGTGGTGATCGAAGAATTTTTAAAGGGGATCGAGATCAGTGTTTTTGTAATTACAGATGGCAAAGATTACCGCATCATCGGCGAAGCCAAAGATTACAAACGGATAGGTGAAGGCGATACCGGTCTGAACACCGGGGGAATGGGCTGCGTGAGTCCTGTGCCTTTTGCCGATGAGGCTTTTATGCGAAAAGTAGAGGAGCGGATTATTAAGCCCACGATTTACGGCTTGCAGCAAGAACCGTTAACCTACCACGGGTTTCTGTTCTTTGGGCTGATGAATGTGGATGGTGACCCCTACGTGATTGAATACAATTGCCGCATGGGCGATCCGGAAGCCGAAGTCATTTTGCCCCGGCTCACCACTGACCTGGGTGATATCCTGTGGAAGACCTGTACCGGGAAATTGAATGATGTTGAGATCGGATTTTCCCAAAAAGTTGCCTGCACGGTGGTGGCTGTCAGTGGCGGTTATCCGGGTGATTATTCAAAAGGAAAAGTCATCACCCTGCCGCATTCGGTACCGGGCTCCGTTATCATTTTTCATGCCGGCACCATGGAAGGCCCTTACGAACGCCTGCTCACCAATGGCGGGCGTGTACTTACTGTAACCGCTCTTGCGCCCAACCTGCAACAGGCGGTAGGCAAGGCCAACGAGGTACAGGAGCAGATCAGTTTTGAAGGAAAGTATTACCGGAAAGATATTGGGTGGGAGTTTATGTAATTTCTCCTGCGACACGCTGGCCTGAAGGAGAAGTGCTGAAAGGCAAATAGCATGCGCGGACCAAACACGATTTCGCCCACGTTTAGCGGTAAATGTCTTTTTTGCCATTATAAATAAAAATTGCCCCCGGTAAATCACCATTCTTCTTGATCAAAAATAGCGAAATGGTGGACCACCCTTCCTGCCTCGTTGATTCAAAAGTGTACAGATCGCAATCCCTGTCGCCGGAAGCAATGATTTGCTGTTCATCCAGGCGGAGGTTAAAATAATCTTTTATTGTGAGGTGCCCCATTGGTCAGCGGATTCAATAGACGGGGTTTCCCAATGCCATACAATCTCATCATAGACAAAGAAAATATTTTCTACAAAGTTTCCGGGTTGGTTTTTTAGCTCAATCATGCTTTTTAAACTAACCTGTATCTCTGTGATCCATGCTTTCTTAAGTGTAATGGTATAGAGTTTTTGCTCAGCTCCGGGGTTTCGCGGGCTATTGGCAAATGGTCCATAAAATGTCAGGATTGCTTCTTTTATCCTTTCGTTGGTTACCAGCACCTGGTCGAGTTTGGGTGAGGTTTGATCCACCTCCTTGGTAATGATGATGGGTTGATGTTGTCTTTTGCCCGCTCCCAGGCCAGAGGCAAGGTCGACCGGCACCCGGATAGAGTGGTTGAGCCCAAGCACGGGTATGAGCCCTTCCCTTCCCCGCTGAACTGAACTACCTTTAATTTCGCCCGATTTTTCGCCGGTTAGTTTTAGAAATACAGAAGATACGATCATGGTTATTAAATTTTAAGTATTAACATGGCTGAAGGAGGCTGACTGCAATGATTGCTTGTGTTGTTCATGGCTCAATCTATGTAGTTCTTCATGTCGATTGTTTTACCGGAGGCAGCAGATTGTTTCGCAGCATCAAGGATCTTTGATACAATGAAATTATTCTCCAGGGAATACAATCCGTATTTCGGCACTTCAATTTTCTTTTTTATGACGTCTGAAAAATACAGGAACGGATCGGTATAGGTCTGCGTTTCTGCTGCTGGAATTTCAGTTATCGTTTCCGCTTCCCTTTTTGTTTTTGATCTCATTTTTTTATTATCGTAGGTGATGGCATAACCATGCTGTCCATAAATTTCCATATCCTTACGGCTATAAGGCCAGTTCCACGATGCCTGGATGATGCATTGCGCCTTTGGATAGGTTAATATAATGGTGGCTTCATCATCTACTTTAGGATAAGTATCCGGTTGAAAATTTTGCAGGACGGCTGTTACCGTCAATGGCATTTCCCCCTGCATAAGGTAGGTCATGATGTTGGCGCCGTAGCAACCAAAATCGGTGAGTGCACCGCCCCCGTTGAGTATAGGGTCGGTGAGCCAGTCGAGGAAATATGCCTGCACCCCGATCGCCTTGGGTCCCTCGTGCCCGTAATGCATCACCACCTTTCTTATCTCACCCATAAAAGAGGTATCGGTTGCTAACCGGTAAGCCTTTTCAGTAGCAGGGTACCAGGAGGTTTCATAATTGGTGAGCACAAGGGAATTGTATTTGGTGGCCAGTTCCACTATTTGCTTTGCATGTGCAATATTTGCTGCAAGGGGCTTCTCCACCATTACAGGGATCCGCCTCGGCGCGCAGGCTTGCACAACAGTTAAATGCTGGTAGGTTGAGCCAAAGGCTAGTACACCTTCGGGTTTAACCTTGTCGAGCATGGCAGAAAGGTCAGTAAAAAACATTTCCTTACCGAGCTTATACTGGGCAGCCATTTGGGCGGCCAATTTTGCATTGGGTTCGTAAATCGCTACCAGTTCAATGAGGCTGTCGGCCTTCCTGTTTAATATCCACCCATTGTG
Source organism: Bacteroidota bacterium (assembly GCA_023387985.1). Taxonomy (GTDB): domain Bacteria; phylum Bacteroidota; class Bacteroidia; order Chitinophagales; family Chitinophagaceae; genus Phnomibacter. The sequence continues at coordinate 287,139 of JAEWHC010000008.1, forward strand.
CCCGTGGCTGATGCCTGCGAGTGCCAGCCGGGTTGGCTTAGTTGCATTTTGCGCTGAAGCACTTTTAATTAAAAACAGGGTCAACAGGAGGAACAATAGGTTTTTCATATCCGAAATTTTCCTGGTGTGAAGATACCTCTTTTGAAAAAGCCTTTTAAGCAATAACAATATTCCTCCCGCAAATTGATTATAAGCTTTTAAAATTTGTCTGAATACCATGCCTGTAAAACTATAAGTAAGGCAGGCTTCTTCGCGATGATTATTATTCAACCAGTGCCTTCAGCATTCCCCTGAAAATAAATCCGTGGAAGGGCAAAACACTGTACCAATACAAACGTCCCTTTAATCCAAGCGGGCGAAAGGTAGCTGTTTGTTCCAGTTCGTTTTTATCGTTGATGTAAAATTCGAGCCATGCTTCTCCGGGCAATTTCATTTCCGCATAGAGGAGCAAGCGGCGGTCTTCCTTGCTGGCGATCAGCACCCGCCAAAAATCAAGCGACTCACCCGGGTATAAATTGGTTGGGCTTCTTCTTCCGCGGCGCAGCCCAACCCCGCCCACAATTTTATCGAGCAGCCCCCTTAATTCCCAGAGCCAGCCGCCATAGTACCAGCCATTGCTGCCACCAATGCGCCAGATCTTATCCAGTGTTCGTTGCACATCATTTACTTTGGCCTTTCGCTTATCCTTAAAAGTACCCTCCCTGGGAACCTGCAAATGAACGGTTACTCCCTTGTATAAAATATTGCCGCTTGCTGCATCCTTCCAGCTTGAAAGTACCTGGTCGTTCTCGATTTTTACAAAAGCAAGTTCAATTGCTTTTTCATAAGGAGTGGGTGTGATACCGAGTATATTTCCCAGGTCATTTTTTTTGCCGATCACCTCCACCTTCATACTGTCGACAAGGTTCCGCGCAAGAGCAAAGCTGGTAGAGGTAACGAAGTATAACCAATAGGAAGATAAGCGGGGAGTCAGAACCGGCAATACCATAATCTTTCTTTTCAGTCCTCTAACCGCAGCAAACTTCAACAGCATATCCCTGTAGGTTAGTATTTCTCCACTGGTAATGTCGAAACTGTTATTCATTGCTTCCGGCAATAAGATCACTCCCTTTAAATAGGCAACCACGTCCCTGATGGCTATTGGCTGTGTTTTGGTGCTGAGCCATTTGGGTGTCACCATTACAGGCAATTTTTCCACCAGGTCGCGGATGATCTCGAAGGAGGCGCTTCCCGAGCCAACAATAATTCCAGCCCTGATTGCGATGAATGCATAAGGGCCAGACTTTAATATGGTCTCCACCTGCAGCCTCGAACTCAGGTGCTTCGACAGATGGCTCTGGTTTACGATACCTGTGAGATAAATCACCTGCTTAACACTTGTTTCAAGCATCCGGGCTTTAAAATTTTCTGCAGACCTCGCCTCCATTTCTTCAAAATTTCCACCTGTTGCACTCATTGAATGTACGAGGTAATAGGCTACGTCAATATCTGCAGGTATGTTTTGCAGGGTTTCTTCCTTTAAAAGATCAACCTCAATCACCGAAATATCCGGGTTCTCAAAACGGTGAAGGTCGAAACGGCCCTTGTCCCTTACACAGCAGTATACATAATGATTGGCAGCCAGCAATTCCGGAAGAAGCCGTTGAGCAATATAACCGGTTGCACCAGTGAGAAGAATTTTCAAATTAAAACGTGTTGAACAGTGTATTGTAAGCCGGCATTAAAAATACAACAAGCATTTTACCCGTCAAGGTTAGTAAGGATTATTGATACTTGATATGAAAGCAAAACTAGTTAATCCGCTTAGGCCGGTAGCCTTATTTTCCTATCCAGCCCAGGTGAGTGTTCTTAAAGTTGTCGTTATACTTTAATCCATATCCAAAGATTCTATCCATGGCCGAGTGCCCAAACAAAATAACACCTGCCAGTGAAAGTATGGAGTTATTCAAATAAAAACCCAGTATGATGATTATAATGGCGAGTAGCTTGTGATGAAAAAAATTATATAGCAAGGCTCCGGCTTTGTTATTAATTAAATAACCAATCATAGAAAGATCCGGCAACAAAAGAAGTGCGGGAAAATACCACCATGAAAAATTTAATTGACTAAACAAAAAAATTGAGAGCAAAAACTGGCCCAATTCTTCAAGTTTCAAAACCGGACCCATACCCCTTGATTCTAGCATTCCGTTATTTTTCATGACTTAAATATTTTTCTATAACGTAAGATCTTACTTTACCTGAACCCTGATCCATTTTGTTATCAGATCGAGGGCGCTGGGTGATATGGACGCAGGAGATAAACAGGTTGACTTACCCAACGTTATTGGATATCCTATTAAAAGCGAAAAAGGCGTCTGCCCGTTTGCCGTCAGACGCCTTTTCTTTTTATCTCAGCATGCCAGCCGGAGCGGCTTTCCTGAGTAAATTTTCATAAATGAATTTCGTCTGCAGATTTTGATAATGCCGCTGTTTGGCGGGCAGGAAACCCCAGCCGTGCCGTCCGTTGGGATAGATCATCAATTCAAAATCTTTTCCCGCATCCTGCATGGCGCTGATGAGTTGCATGCTGTTTTGCATGTGCACATTGTCATCCATGCTGCCGTGTACAATCAGCAATTTGCCCTTGTATTTGTCCACATATTGCATTACACTGGTTTTCTTATACCCTTCCGAATTGTCTTGCGGTTTGTCCATATATCGTTCGGTATAATGGGTATCATACAAATGCCAGTCCGTTACACTGCCACCAGCCATGCCGTGTGTAAACACATCTGAAGCATAGGTAAGTGCCATAGCGCTCATATAACCGCCAAAACTGAAACCGGTAATGCCTATACGTTCAGGATCTGCAATGCCCTTATCAATGAAATATTTCGCCATATGGCGGAAATCTTCAATTTCCAGCATACCCATCTGCCGGTGGATCTCGGCGATAGCCGTTTTTCCAAAATGGCCGCTTGCCCGGTTGTCAAACCATACCTGGAGTAAACCTTCCTGCGCATAATATTCCTGGTTGGGGCTTAGCGACCAGGCATCGCGAACATTGGTGGCATCGGGTCCGCCGTAAATATTTACCAGCATGGGGTATTTTTTCCCAGGCTCGTAATTGGCCGGCCAAATAATGCGAGCAGGCAACTGGTATTTGCCGTCTGCACTCGGAATGCGGATAATCTCTTTTTTGGCAAACTGGTATTTATCATATTCCGTGCTTACAGCTTTCCCGAGGTTATAAATCATGCGGCCCTGCTCGTCGAAAATGGCCATGGCGCGGGGTGTTTGCACATTGCTGTAAGAGACCAGGAAATACTTGTTGCCGGGGCTGAGTTCCACCTGTCCGTCGACGTGCATATTGCGTGGAGAAAGAATGCGGAAATATTTGCCGTCAAATCCCGATACGCATAGCTGGTTGAGTGCGCTGTTATCGAGGCCCCGGGCGATATAATAAACGCGGCGGGCTTTTTCATCAATATGAACAACGTTATTTACGGTGAACTGTCCGTTGGTTATGTTGTTGACAAATTTGCCATCAATGGTATAGAGATAAAGCTGTTTCCACCCATTTGCATCACTGCGGATGATCATGTGTTCTCCATTGGACACAAAGGTCAGCCGGTCATCGGCTTCATCCAGGTTGGTCCAGGATTTTTGGATCTCGGTATAGACTTTTTGCTTTGATGCATCCGCAGGATCAACCCCGTACATAATGAGGCTGTCCTGCTCACGGTTCTGCCATTGCACATAGAGTGATTTCCCATCAGGTGTCCATTCGGGCCAGCCGAGCTGATGGTCGTTTGCGGCATTGAAATCGGCCCACCTGATGGCACCACCTTCAGGTGCAACAAAGCCCAGTTTTGCTGTCGGGTTCTCATCCCCGGCTTTCGGGTACCGCGTTTCTTCAACATAGCCATGACTTCCATCTGCTACATACAGTGGGAACATTTTCACCATGCTTTGATCAAAGCGCATGAAAGCCAGGTTCTTACTGTCGGGGCTCCACCAGAACGCACGGAACCGGGTCCCTCTTCCGAAAATTTCTTCCCAATAAACCCAGCTGGCATAGCCATTCAGAATCAGGTCGCTGCCATCGGTTGTAATGCGGTTTTCGGTACCTGTGGCCAGTGCCAGGGTGTAGAGGTCATTGTTGCGTGTAAACGCCACATAATTGCGGTCAGGGCTCAGTACAGGGTTTTGTTCTTCATCTTTTGTTTCCGTAAGCTGTTTGGATGTACCCGCGGTTTCAAGAAATATATCCCCTTTATTGACGCTTACGCGCATTTCAGGAACAGGAGGTACCGGCGGTTTATAACTGGCCGGCATATCGGTAAGCTTGTTGCGACGGATGTCAAGCAATTTGAAAGCCGGTTTTTGTGCACCGGGTGTTCGGTATTGAAGCACCACCTGGTTATCGCCCCTCCACTCGGCTACAGACGGCAATACCTGTTGCAGGGAAAGGTTGAAATTCCGGTCAGCAAGTTGTTCTTTGGTTGGCTGTACCTGTGCTAACGCTACACCGGAAAACAGTACGGTGAGCATCATTAGAAAGATTCGACTCATTTACTTAAGCATTTTTTTTGGAATCTGCTAATGTAGGAATTCTTTGCCAAGCAAAATCTTAAGGGAAACTAAAGAGGCAATAATAAAAAGGGCCAGAATCAAGCCTTGCCATTTCGCTCTATAATTCAAAATTACAATTCCCATTTTACGCATTGCGCTTCCGGCAGGTAGTTCCGTTTGCTTTTGCACCCTTAAGGATGTGATAAATATATTTTTTAAGGTGCCGGAAAATGCATTGCCTTGTTCTTATATGAAATCCGGAGATCTATTATTATTTGGACAACAGGGGTTTGATTTTAAACCGGAAGGATAAACCTTGCCTCAAAAGCGTTGAAATCATGTGGAAGCGTTTGAAACCATATGTTTTTATCCGGCTTCCTGCCTGTACGAAACTTATGAAGCCGCTAAAGATTCTGAATGCTTTCAATAATGTCGGGTTTTCGTCGTTTTTTTGATGCTGAACATGAAGCTGACCAAATTAATATTTACATTTCTGCTGGGTTTTCTGCTTTTGGAAGTGGGCGCACAACCCATTACAGGAATCTGGCAGGGCCGGCTTCGGATGACGAATGTGCCCACGCTTGCACCCATCAAACTTGAGTTGAAACTGGCCCGGATGGGCGACAGCCTTGCCGGTACGGCCTATTATTTTCAAAATACCCGGAGTTATGCCCGTTATTCCATAAAAGGATTCCAGGATCCCCGTTCCGGAACTCTCTTTTGGTGGAACCAGGACCTGCTCGAGGTTAAGGGCCGGCTTGGTGCAGTTCGCAGCGACAATGAACGTTTTGCTTTTGGTGTGGATTTCAGTTGTCCCGGCGGCACAGATATGTTCCTGGAAGGCTATGAGTTGCGGGAAGGTGAGCGGGGAAACCTGCTGGTGGAGTTGCATAAAGGTACGGTACCCTTATATAAAGATGAATGGGATGATGTAATCGCCCGCTGGAATGACGGAGAAGCTGATCCGGTTGAGGTCGCCATGCTAAGCAGTGCCCAGGACAAGCGAAACATCAATGGCCTGGTTGCTGATAATCAGCCTCCTTCCCCTCCTGTGACCGGGCCTGATCTTACACGTACAAACAGGGAAAATCCGGCTTCCCAAACCATAACCCGGGCACCCGTTCCGGCCCAAACCGGCAGAACACCCACAACTGTGCCCAATGCAGGCGGCGAAACCTCTGTAGTGGCCAATCCGGAACCCAAAGCCGTGATGCAGGCCGCCAACCGCGCAGATTCACTTCTGGCAGACGTGGCCAATCCTGAAAATCCACCGGGCATTAAGGGTAACCGTGCCGACTCTATGCTTGTCGCTTCCAATAACCGCGGTGACAAACCTGCTTCCGGTGTGAACAGCCGGCCAGGATCTTTGGTAACGGTTCAGACCAATCGGGCAGACTCGCTTGCTGCAGGTAACAACCGTGGCGCCAGATCGGCTTCCACCGTTAATGAGCGTTCAGCGATTGTGGTTGCTGCGCCGGCCGGCCGGGCAGATTCTCAAATTGCTGTAGCAAACAACCGGGCAGATACATTGGGTATAGCTTCCAATAACCGCGCCGCGTTGCAGACTGCCACAACCACGCTTCGCGATTCCGCTTCAGGTCAGGCGGCAGCCGAACCACCCATTGCAGCCAATACAGAGCCCCCAAATCTGCACCATTTGCCCATTGGGCAACCTGCATCCTCCCGTACCGGTAATCCCGGCGTTACCGCAATGAAAAATGTTCCGGCTAAACCATCCGTAGAGGCCAAGTCAATTACCAATGAGGAAAAGTTTATAGTCCGTGAAAAGGAGATCCAGACCACAATCGAAATAGATAACCCGGAAATTGTACTTCAGTTTTACGACAATGCTGAAATTGACGGCGATAGCATTTCCCTCTTTTTAAATGGGAAAATGATCTTCGAGAATGTACGGCTGACCGCGATGCCTTTTGTGGTGAGATTTGCCGTTGAAGAACTGCCTGAGATTTCGGAATTGGTGATGGTTGCCGAAAATCTTGGAGAAATACCACCCAATACCGCGTTTATGCTGGCTTATGTGGGTATGAGGAGAATTTCGGCACGTCTGGAAAGCAGTGAACAGAAATCCGCGGTAATCCGGCTGGAGAAAAAGATCCCAACCCCATAAAACGTCCTTCCTCCCGGTTTTCAGCCGTTTTTTAACTTTTAACCCATTGATTCTCTAACGTTAATATTTTTTTAGCATTTTCAACAGGGTACCTTTTTGAATGAAACGGATTAAGGATATTGCCCCTGACGTGGGCGCTTAACCAAAAAAATAATCAAAAAATGAAAAAGTTAGTTTTGTTGGCCGGTCTGGCTTTCACTCTTGCATCTTGCGGTGACCAAACCGAAACCACCGTTACTGAAGTAGATACCGATACCCTGGCAGTTGTTACGCCTGAGGTTGAAACCTATACTACTTATGCTGATGGTGATGTTACCTGGAAAGATGGTAAACTTCATGTATGGCGCAATGGCGCATGGGTTGAAGCTACTGCAGATGTAACCCTTGACAATGGTGTTGTAGTTACACCTAAAGGTGAAGTAAAAAACACGGATGGCGTTACAGTTAAAATTGAAGAAGGCCAGGTGATCAACAAAGCCGGTCGTTGGTTTGATAAGGCTGGACAGGCTATTGAAAATGCCTGGGAAGCAACCAAAGAAGGTGTTAGAAACGCCGGTGAAGCCATTAAAGAAGGCGCTGAAAAAGTTGGTGATAAAACCGAGCAGGTTGTAAATGATATTAAGAACTAATCAGGTCTCAACCATCAGAAAAGCCGGGAATTACCCGGCTTTTTTTATGCCCCGAAGAATGACCAGCAATCTTAAAATGCTGCGGAATTGATTAAAACGGCAATTTTTAGCAATTGCCGCACAGCTCGGATGCGTTGAATCTTCCCAAAACCAAATGCCACCTTTCTCCGAATCATTTCCTTTCATTCCGCTGCCGCATACCTTTTTAAGAGTTTTACGAAATGCCTGATCTCAAAATTGATTAGGTTTGCCTGCTAACCTGATTCAGATGCAGTTTACAAAAAACATACTCATTACGGGCGGTGCCGGTTTTATTGGCAGTCATGTGGTTCGCCGCTTTGTCAACCGTTATCCAGAGTACCGCATTGTAAATGCCGATGCCCTCACCTATGCCGGCAACCTCGAAAATCTGCGGGATATAGAAAACAAGGAAAACTATTTTTTTGAACACCTGAACATCCTTGATGCCGCGCATTTGAAGCGTTGTTTTGAACAGTACAACATCGATAGTGTTATCCATCTTGCAGCAGAAAGCCATGTGGACAGGAGTATACTCAGCCCGCTGGATTTTGTGTATACCAATGTAATCGGTACCGTTAATCTCCTGCAAGCTGCAAAGGAATATTGGGCGGGCATTTATGAAGGCAGGCGCTTTTATCATATTTCCACAGATGAAGTTTACGGCGCCCTGGGCGATACCGGATTTTTCACGGAAGAAACCCGCTACGATCCCCATAGTCCTTACAGCGCCAGCAAAGCATCGAGCGATCATTTTGTACGTGCCTATGGCGATACGTATGGTTTGCCTGTAATCCTTTCCAATTGCAGCAACAATTACGGTCCCTACCATTTTCCGGAAAAGCTTATACCGCTTTGCATCAATAATGTGCTCAATCAAAAAGCACTGCCGGTTTATGGTGATGGCCTTTACACCCGCGACTGGCTTTTTGTGGAGGATCATGCATCAGCCATCGACCTGGTTTTCCATAAAGGGAAAAACCATGAAACGTATAATATTGGTGGTTTCAATGAATGGACCAATATTGACCTGATCCGGTTGCTCTGCAGGCAGATGGATGAAAAGCTGCGTCGTCCCGAAGGCACAAGTGAACAGCTTATCACCTTTGTAAAAGACCGGCCCGGCCACGACCGCCGCTATGCCATTGATGCCACAAAAATCAACCAGGAACTGGGCTGGAAACCATCCGTAACATTCGAAGAAGGCCTGAGTAAAACCATTGACTGGTACCTGGATAACCGGGAATGGCTCGACCATGTAACAAGCGGAGCTTACCAACATTATTACAAAGAACAATACCAACAAAACACACCTACTTAAACCCAATTTATGGAAGTAATTGAAACGCCGCTAAAGGGATTGTTGTTGTTGAAAAACACCATTATAGGTGATGCCCGCGGGTATTTCCTTGAATGTTTTCACAAGAAAAAATTTATGGAGCTTACGGGCTGGGAAGGGGAATTTGTTCAGGCCAATCAATCGCTGTCGCGGAAGAATGTGATCCGGGGACTGCATTTTCAGACAGGTTCATCGGCACAGGGAAAACTGGTTCGCGTATTGAAAGGCAAAGTGATTGACACCATTCTGGATGTAAGGCCGGATAGTCCGACTTTTGGTCAAAGCTATTCTGTAGAACTTGATGACAGCAATACGTATCAGCTCTTTGTTCCCCGCGGATTTGCGCATGGCTTTTCGGTGCTTTCGGATGAAGCGGCTTTTTACTATAAATGCGATAATTATTATGACCGCACAGCAGAAGAAGCCATCAATCCGCTTGATCCGGAGCTGAATATCGACTGGAAAATTCCTGCTGGGGATATGATCCTTTCAGATAAAGACAGGCAGGCAAAAACCTGGGCGGAATATAAAAAACATATTGGAGCGGGTTAGCTGCTGCTGGGTAAATAAACTTCATCTACTCTAAACCGAACAATTTATGAAAGGGATTATTTTAGCAGGTGGAAGCGGAACAAGGCTTTATCCCATCACAAAGGCCATCAGCAAGCAGCTGATGCCCATTTACGATAAACCAATGATCTATTACCCGCTCAGCGTACTGATGCTTGCAGGCATCCGGGAAATACTCATCATTACTACCCCTGAAGATCAGCCCCAATTTCAACGACTTCTGGGAAACGGAACTGAATTGGGATGCCGGTTTGAATACGCCGTTCAGGAAGTGCCCAACGGCCTGGCGCAGGCTTTTGTAATTGGCGAAAAATTTATTGGAAAAGATAAAGTGAGCCTCATATTGGGTGACAATATCTTTTATGGCTCAGGATTTCCATCGCTTATGCGGGCTTTTGTAGATGTGGATGGCGCAGCAGTTTTTGCACATAAGGTACAGGATCCTGAACGTTATGGCGTGGTGGAATTTGATGGAAACCAGAAAGCCATTTCCATTGAAGAAAAGCCGGCGAAGCCGAGAAGCAATTTTGCCGTCCCAGGTTTGTATTTCTACGACAATGATGTGGTGCAGATCGCCAAATCCATTGCCCCCAGTGCCCGCGGCGAATACGAAATTACCACTGTAAACAACGTGTACCTGGAGAAAGGAAAACTGCAGGTGGGGGTAATGAGCCGCGGTACAGCCTGGCTGGATACCGGTACTTTTGAAAGCCTGCATGATGCCTCAGAATTTGTACGGGTAATTGAAAAACGGCAGGACCTGAAAATTGGCGCCATCGAAGAGGTGGCCTGGCGTATGGGTTTCATCAACAATCAACAACTTGCCGAAGTGGCCGAACCCCTGATCAAAAGCGGCTATGGACAGTACCTCAAAAATCTATTGAAATAATCATTGGAAGCGCTCAAACCGGCTTTTGGACTGATTGGATGCGGGCATATTGGTTACCGGCACGCATCCCTCATACAGGAAAAAGCCCGTCTGTCGGCGGTATGTGATGTTGTACCTGAAAAAGCCGCGGAATTTGCGCGGCAATTTCACTGCCCGGCATTTCACACCATAAATGACCTGTTTACTTCCGGAATTCATTTGGACGCCGTGGCCATCTGCACCCCGAATTTCCTGCATGCACAACAAAGCGTTTTGGCGCTCAGCCAGGGCTGCCACGTGCTTTGTGAGAAGCCAATGGCGATTTCAGCCGCTGATGCTGAAGGCATGATGCAGGCTGCGGTGATGAGCAACCGGCATTTGGTGATTGTAAAGCAAAACCGGTTTAACCCGCCCGTGGAATGGGTGAGATCCTGCCTCGACAGCGGGTTGCTGGGTAAAGTGCTGAGCGTTCATTTCAATGGATTTTGGAACCGACCCGATGCCTATTACGAAAATACGTGGAAAGGAACCCTGGAAGAAGATGGTGGAACATTGTATACGCAATTCAGCCATTTTGTTGATCTGCTCATTTGGTTTTTTGGTCCGCTTGATCCAGCATTCGCATCATTTCAAAACAGGGCGCATCCCCATAGTATTGATTTTGAAGACACGGGTTCGATTCTGGCGTTTACCGGTGAGCATGTTCCGGTGAGTATCAATTATTCGGTCAACAGTTTTCGCCAGAACCTGGAAGGTTCTATCACCATACTGGGCGATAAAGGCAGCATAAAAATTGGCGGTCAGTATCTTAATGTGCTCGAACATTCACTGGTTGATGGCGTAGAAAAGCCGGTATTGGGCCCGGGTAATCCCGCCAATGATTACGGATTTTATACCGGCAGCATGAGCAACCATCCTTCAGTGTACGACCAGTTTCTTAACGCCATTCAGGGCAATTTTGCATTGAATCAGCCCTTGCTTGATGCCGTTGAAACAGTTCGCTTTATTGAAAAAGCATACACATGGCGCAATGACCCGCTTTTAAGCCAGGAATAACCCTTGGTAAGTTATGCAAACGCAGGTAAGCTAAAAGGTCTGCATTACCACCGGAATACACATTCCCGGGTGACATTTAAATTTTTTTGACCCGTGCCTGTACCATTAAAAAGGCATTGAGCCAAAATTTTGTTGCAGCAATCAGGCATTGCTTTTGGAGCTAAATCGAAATATTTGTTATAAAAGCAATTTTCAGCCTTAATTTTTCGTTGATTTGCAACCATTACAACTGTTCTTTCCTGCGGGTCAGGGCTTATGCAAAATTTGCAAACATGAGATTGCGCTTTCTTTTAATCTTTTCCTTTCTATGCTTTTTTACCGGCATTTCTGTTTACAGCCAGCAACTGACCCTTGGTGCCGATAATCTCCGCAACGTACAGGTAGACCGGCTGAGTGACCAGGAGATCTCGGATTATTATCAGCGGGCCATCAACATGGGGCTGAGCGACGCTCAACTGCTGCGCATGGCAAGCGAAAGGGGAATGCCGGAAAGTGAGATCAACAAACTCCGGAAAAGGATCGAAAAACTTAAGGCCGCGCCTTTAGGTTCAAAAGAGAAAGCTGATACCGAAGCCGGGGAAGAATCGCCTGATAAAAACCGCATCAGCGATGAAGCCGGAGAACTGACCATGACACGTATCCAGCGCGACAGTACGGTATTTGGCGCCGAATATTTTACAGAAGTCAGTACAGCCTTTGTCCCCAATTACAAAATAGCCACACCTGCAAGCTACATCCTGGGTCCTGGCGACGAATTGATCATACAGGTATATGGTTACAGTGAACAGACTTATAACGTAACAGTTAGTGCGGAAGGTTCGGTTTACCTCCAGAATGTTGGTCCTGTACAGGTAAGCGGGTTAAGTGTTGAGGCTGCCGCTGATAAAATACGCCAGCGTCTTGCATCCACCATTTACCGCGCCATCAACAGCGGACAAACCCGGGTAGAGGTTACCCTGGGCAAGATCAAAAGCATAACGGTAAGCGTGATTGGCCAGGCAAGCAAGCCGGGAACCTATACCATTCCTTCACTTTCTACTGTGTTTAACCTCTTGTATTTATGCGGAGGACCTAACGATAATGGCAGCTTCCGGGAGATTGAACTGATTCGCGGCAATGAAATTCACCGGAAAATTGATCTCTATGAATTCCTGTCAAAAGGGATCCGCAGTTCCAATATCCTGCTGCAGGATAATGATGTGATCCGCATTCCATTTTACCAGCACCGGGTTACGCTGGAAGGTGAAGTAAAACGGCAAGGCAAATTTGAAATGAGGAACGGTGAAAACCTGGCAGACCTGGTTGGGTTTTCCGGCGGTTTCAGCGACAGCGCCTACCGTTCAAATATGAAGGTGAGCAGGATAACTGATAACGCGCAACTGATACGTGATGTAAACAGCACGCAGTTTGAAAATTTTGAAACGCGCCCCGGGGACCTGGTTCGCGTAGCCAAAGCCGTAACGCGTTTTGCCAACCGCATTACGGTAAAAGGCGCCGTAGACCTGCCGGATGATTACGAATGGACCCAGGGCCTTGACCTGAGGACCATTTTGAATTCGGCAGGATTAATGCCGGAAGCTTACCGGGTTCGTGGGTTGATCACCCGCATTAATCCCGATCAGTCATTGAGCGCCATTGCCTTTTCCCCTGCCAATGTGCTTGCCGGAACAGAGAATGTACTTTTGCAGCCAGAAGACATTGTGCAGATCAGCTCTATTTACGATCTTAAGGATGCTGAAACGGTAGAAATCAATGGCGAGATCCGTTCACCCGGCAAATATCCTTTCAAAAAAGACATGAAACTGAAAGATCTGCTGCTCATGGCCAACGGCACCACGGTAGCTGCAGACTTCGGATCCATTGAAATTTCCAGAAGAATACGGGACGCCGAGCTAAATACAGACGGTTACCGGCAGGCCGAGATCATCAACGTGGGCATGCCAGAGGGCATCAACGATATCAATGGGGCCATCGCTCTTGAACCGTTTGACCTGGTAATCATACACCCCAAAGGATCCTTTGAAGCTGCACGCAGTGTGTTTGTTACCGGCCAGGTCGTAAACATTGGCCAGTATGTTTTGCAGAATTCCAAAGAGACCATTTCTTCGATACTGCGTCGCGCAGGTGGCTTCAAGAGCTCTGCCGACAGCAGTTCCGTTTCCGTGCGTCGTTGGATCGCCCAGGGAGTGAGTGAGGAAGACCGGCAGCGGACAATGGAAAAATTATTGCGTATAGACCGCGACAGCCTGGTCAATGATGCAACACTTCGCGAAACCTATTTGCGCAATTTTGATTTTATCAGCGTGAATATCGAAAAAATCAAACAGGATCCCGGCGGACCTGAGGACATTGTGCTGGAAGATGGCGACCTGATTGAAATTTCCCGTTACAGTAGCCTGGTACGTGTTAGTGGCGAAGTATTCCGTGCGGGATTGCAGCCGTTTGAAGAAAATAAAACCGCATTACATTACATTCAGCAATCTGGAAATTATACCAGGAGTGCACGACGCACCGGAACTTTTGTGATTTATCCGGATGGCAGGGCCAAATCAGTAAAGCGTTTTTTGTTTTTCAAGTTTTATCCTGACATAACACCGCGCAGCGAAATCTTCGTTCCGGACAGGGGCAGGGAAGACCCCAAAGGATTGTCACCTGGTGAATGGATCGCAGCTTCTTCCATAGTGGCAACGCTGGCCACAATGGCTGTAACCATAGTTGCGGCCCTGAAAAATTAGTAGCGGCAATAATCTGTTTTGAAATCAACCTTTAACTATGTGCGGCATTGCGGGCATCATCGACTTTTCCGGTAAGCCGGTCAGCCAGCAGGAGCTGGAAAAAATGGCAACGGCTATGCAACACCGGGGCCCCGATGGCAAAGGCTTCTGGATAAAGGACCATATGGGCTTCGCACACCGGCGGTTGCGCATTTTTGACCTTGACAAACGCTCTGATCAACCTTTCTCGGGCTGGGGGAAGACCATGGTGTACAATGGCGCCATTTATAATTTCCGTGAATTGCGCCTGCAGTTGAAAGAACTGGGATACCATTTTACTACGGATGGAGATACCGAAGTTTTACTTGCCGGATTTGATGCCTGGGGAGAAGCTTTGTTGGAGAAGCTGAATGGCATGTGGGCTTTTGCCATTTACGATTCGTCCAAAAAACAGGTTTTCTTCAGCCGCGACCGTTTTGGCGAAAAACCATTGTATTATCTCCACACCACTAAGCGTTTAGTATTTGCTTCCACCATCACCGCAATTGGCACCCAAATTTCCCTCGATGCTAATGAAACGCCCGTACTGCAATACCTCTGCTTCGAACAATGTGAATTTCCGGAAAATACATTTTTCAAAAACATAAAAAAAATTCCTGCGGGCCACAATGCCCGTTTGGATCTGGAAACCGGTGACTTCCATCTGACACCTTTTTATTCGATCCCAAAACATGATCTTAAGAGCATCACTGAAACAGAGGCGGTTGCAACTTTGGAAAAGCTCCTGGAAAAAACCGTTGCCGAAAGATTGATCACAGATGTTCCTTTGGGCAGTTGCCTAAGCGGCGGAATTGATAGTTCGGCTTTGGTATATTATGCAGACCGGTTGCTAGGTCAGGAAACAAAAAGCCGGTTTCAAACCGTGACCGCGATTGCGGATGACCCGGCGGTGAATGAAAAACGATTTGCCGAGGCGATGATATCCAAAACTGGAATAAAGGGACATTTTACTGAACCCAGCAATTCAACATTTCCTGAAGATTTTGAAAAAATGCTCTCCATGCAGGAAGAGCCGATTTTAAATGTAAGCCCTTACATGCAATACATCACCATGCGGGCTGCAAGTAAAAACGGACTAAAGGTCATGCTTGACGGCCAAAGCGCGGATGAATTGTTCCTGGGTTACCTGCCGCACCTAGCCTGGTTTTTTGAAGGCCTCAGCAGCGCCGAAAAAATGCGTATGGCACCGGCAATTAAGAAAAAAAACGCGTTGAGCTGGATGCAGTTCACTACGCTCGTGCTTTATCACAACAATCTTCGTTTAAAAAGATTCCGCCAGTTGAAGAAGTGGTCTGGTCTCCGGCGGGAAGCAAGACAATTGCTCCAGCATATGGCCGATATTGAATTACAGGAAAAACCCTCTTCAATTTTCGATCGTCAGCAGCACGAAATCACGAAAGGTGCTCTTCCATTCCTCCTACGATGCGAAGACAAGAATGCCATGGCTTTTGGCGTGGAAACCCGCCTGCCTTTTTTAGATGAACCCCTGGTGGATTTCGCAATGAATCTTCCTGCGGATCTGAAAATTCATTCAGGCTGGACAAAGTATATTTTGAGGCAAACACTAAATCATAAAATTCCTGAAACCATTGTCTGGCGGAAAAAGAAGATTGGTTTCGCTGCGCCGGTCAGCCTGGAAGAAAAAGTTACAGGTCATTTTGCTCCCTTGATTGCTGCAAGTCCGCTGATCAACCGGCTCATGCCCGGCATCGATTTAAAGCAACTGGATACAGGGCAAATTCTCCGGTTGACAGTGCTGGCTATCTGGGAAAATCAAATGTTTAACCAGCCTACCGTAAGCTGGTGAATCTCTTTTGCTGCCTTGGCCGGCAAAAACTGAAACTTTCTAAATACTTACTTTCGCAATCGACATCTCTAAATTGAAATTCAAACCATGCAACAGGAAGAGCAATACAAAGAAATCGGGTTAAGGGAAATGATCAATGCCCTTGGGGCGTTTTCCCGTTTTGTACTTCAGAAATGGTGGATCATTCTACCACTGGGGCTCCTGGGAGGTTTGGGGGGCATTTATTATGCCTGGAAGCAAAAACCAAAATACGAATCTATGCTGAGCTTTGCCCTGGATGATAAAACCGCCGGTGTAGGCGGAGCGCTTAGCCTGGCCAGTGAACTCGGTTTTGGCGGAGGCGGAGGACGCGATGTTTTTGCCGGGGAGAACATTACAGTAATTCTCAACAGCCGGAGAATTATTGAAGGCGTCCTGCTGATGAATGATACGCTTGATGGTAAAGTGCAAACCATGGCCGGCTACTGGATAAACATACACAAGAACATGGATAACCATGACGAACCCGGCTTATCCCGGATGAAACAGGTGAGTTTTCCGCCGGGAATGGACCGGTCTCAATTCAGTTATTTGCAGGACAGTGTACTTTACGCCATCTATGACGGATTCAGCAAATCACATCTGAAAGTTTCCAAACCCGACCGCCGCCTCAATTACTATGAAGTGCGCTTCACCGGGCCAGATGAACGCTTTTCAAAAATCTTCGTTGAAAAGCTGGTTACTGAAACCCGCCAGTTTTATACAGAATTGCGCAGCGCTAAATCCCGCGATGCCCTGGCCGTGCTGGAAAACCGGGTGGCTGCATTAAAAGGTACGGCACGTGGGGCCATATCTTCCCAGGCCGCGGTGCAGGATGCCAACATCAACCCGGCTTTTGCCCGTGCCAATGCTTCGGTTGCTCAAAGCCAGATCGATATCAACGCTTATGGCAAAGCCTACGAAGAATTGTTTAAGATGATGGAAATGGCGAGGTATCAGTACCTGAATGATATCCCCTTGCTGCAGGTTATTGATGAGCCGCATTACCCAATGAAAAAGATAAAGCTGGGCCGTAAAAAGGCCGGCATTATTGGTGGTTTAATATTGGGGGGCCTCGGCTTCCTGATCGTAGCATTCCTATGGGTTAGAAAAAAATACCAGTCGTCAATGGTTTCCTCCAGCTCAACGAATGCCGCAAACTATAAAGCGGCTCCCTAAATGCCAACCAGATGATACGTAAACTCCTTGGCCTCCCTCATTTCTGGAGAACACTGGACAACGATTCAAAATGGATCTGGCGGTTCTATTTCCTGTTGAGGCTGGCCAGTACGTTTTACGCATATTTTGTGGTTTCTCAAATGACCCAGTTGGGGGATACTGCCCGCTACCTTGACCATACGGTGAGGGCGCTATTGGATGAGGAAGGGATCTATGATGCACTGAGCACAGAAATAACCGATATTTTGGGCAATGCGGCAGCGGCAGTATTTGGCAAAGTACTGGCCAACCTGCCGTTCAATTTTGTAGCCACCTTTGGAATTTATTACTCAGTCAACAAACTGAAACCACCACCCCATATCCTGGTATTCATATTGTTCCTGTTGTCTATGCATTCATTTGCAACGTGGACTACAGTAGCTTCCAAAGAAGCCATTACAGTGTTTGGAATGGGAATGGTCGCGGGTTACCTGATTGATTTTGACAAGCGGGCCAGGCAAATCCCTACCTTACTGGAACTTTTGGGTTTGACAATTGTGATTATATACAAACCCCAGTATATGGCAGCCATTGTACATATCTGGTTCTTTTTGCTCGTGGCCCGGACAAAAAGCAAAGAAATGGTGCTGGGGTTCGCATTCCTGGTTTTATTGATCGATATCGGCTTCATCTGGTATTTCAGGCAACTCATCAATGATCTGTCTTTGATTTTATATATCAATTTTGAAGATGGGGGCAGTTCAAGAACCGATTTCTGGCAAAACGATTACGACGTGTTCAGGAAAGCGCCTTACGGTATGCTTATAGCATTTTGGGGCCCGACATTTGCGCAGATCCTGGAAGGCAAATGGACAATGGCATTCGCTTATGCAGAAAGCCTGACCATTGCAATGCTCCTGCTTGGCATGTTGGTGTATCTTGTTGTAAACTTCAGATATCGTTTCGTATTTATCTATTCCGGCATCGTACTGTTTTTTGGGTGGACCTGGTTGCTGGCCGTACACTATCTTTCCGGCGCACTCAATGCCGGTTCCGCATTGCGATACCGTGAAAACTTTTTTGCGTTTTTTGTAGTGTTGCTGGTTTGGGTGTATATGAAATATAAAAGTCAGTTTATTGGTTCATTCGGTTCATTAGGCATCCGCAAACCATGGCAATACAATTTATCTTCAATTGGGAAAACGACAAAACCATAAAACCCAACCGGTTTAATAATCAACTTATATGAGCACTCATTTTTTCTTTCCCGACCGGACGTTTAAAGTTGTACTTTTTTACCCATGAAAGGCTCAAAAGTTTTTGCTTCAATTGGTGCATTGGCCGCATTAAACTTTGCGCTGGTTTTCGTTTTTCAATGGTACCTGCTCGTTTACTTTGGTGCCGGGGCACAAACCGACATATTTTTTGGCACGCTGGCAGCTCCACAGTTCATCTTTCTGGTATTGTCCGGTTCTTTATCCCTGGTATTGATTCCCATACTATCCCCACTGAAGGGAGAAAAATTTAAAAAAGAATCGTGGAATTACTTTAATCTGATCACCGTATTGTTTGTGGGAATCGGCACGATCGGATTTTTTACTGTCCAATACTGGGTGCCGCTTTTGTTGCCAGGGTTTACCGGTGATACGCTGAGTACCGCCATTGCAGTAAGCCGAATTCAATTGGTGAGTATGGTATTAAACGCATCATTAAGCGTATTGCTGGCCGTACATTTTTCAAGGGAAAACTATGTGCGAATTGAAGCAAGTGGTGCTGCAGCAAATTTTATTTCATTAGTAATATTATATTTTACCATTGAAAAAATGGGAATTTTTGCGGCGGTATGGGCGACCACCGCACGCATTGCGGCTCAGCTATTCTACCTGATGCCAATTTTAGGACGATTCCGGTGGATCAATAAGCGGAATTCTACTTTCCCGGTGACCATGCAGAAATTAAAGCCGCTTTTGCTGGGAAGCATTTATTACAGAACAGATACTCTTGTTGATCGCTACCTGACTTCGAGGTTGCCAGCAGGGGATCTGACGCTATTCAATTTTGCCCAGCAAATTTACGGGGCAGTAAATTCCATTGTGGTCAAAATATTTATCAATACAATGGTTCCGCCTATGGCGAAGGCTTACAATGTGCATGACATGGTAACCTTCAGGAAGCTTTTTGCCAACAGGTTGAAATGGATTGCTGTGGTTATGATTGCCTCTGCTTTGTTTATTGTATTTCTGGGCAAGCCCACGCTTGAATTTTTACTTACATATCGAAACCTGAGTTCAGCAAGTATTGAGCGATTGTGGTGGCTGCTCATCTTGTTATTTGGGCTGTTTGCGGGCGGCGTTTTAGGTTCACTGTCCAATTCCACTTTCTTTGCTTCACTGGACACCAGGACGCCAACGGTCGCCAGCGCGGTTTTATTTACGATCTATCTTCCGGTCAAAGTGTTCTGCTTTTGGCAGTATGGTATTAAAGGATTGGCCATCTCAATTTCTATTTACCAACTGGTTAATTTTGCTTTGCATTATTACTTTTTACGAAAGCATAAAAAGGTCTGATCAAGCAGGCCCTCACTACCAATAAAAATCCGACAACCTCAACAATGTATCAGTAACAATGTAAATGGGTTTTATTTAGCACATTATCATGGCCTCAAACTCGAAAACCAAAATTCTGTTTGTTATTCATACACTTGAAGCGGGTGGCGCTCAGAAGGTGTTGACCATTGTAGCGAACCACCTGGACGCTGAGCTGTTTGATGTTACTATTTGCTGCCTGCAAAGTACAGGTGGTTTGCAATATTTACTCGATGGCCGGGTATCTGTATTGAACCTTGGATACAAGCGCACTTACCGGGCTTTGTGGGGTTTGCGCAAGGTTATCCGTGAAGGGAATTATTCGATTGTGGTTAGCTGGATATCTTATATCAATGCCTTTTTAGCCGCGTTCAGGTGGATAATGCCGAAGACAATATTGCTGGGCAGAGAATCCTCCCTGCCATCTAAAATGCTGGTAAGCCAGGTGGATTACCCTTCCATTTTCAGGATACTGTATAAGTCCTATAAAAACCTGGATGGCATCATTTGCCAATCCGTTGCCATGAAAGAGGACTTAATCCGGAATTTCTCGGTTGACAAAAACAAGATTGAAATAATCAATAACCCGGTATGGCTTCCCGATACGCCGGGCTCCATGGATAAAGAAACCAAAAAATTCCTGGATAGGGATGGAAAGCTGCTCTTGTATGTGGGCCGGTTTTCCGGGGAAAAGCGGGCGCATCTGTTGGTGGAGGTGCTTGGGGAACTTCCGGAAAATTACAGGCTCCTGCTTATAGGACAAGGGCCCGAAGCCGCAAAGGTGGAACAATCCATCCGGGATACGGCGGTTTCCAACAAGGTGCTTGTCTTGGAAAATTGCACAAACCCGAAAATGTTTTACTATGCTGCGGACTGCCTGGTATTAAGTTCTGAATTTGAAGGCTATCCCAATGTCCTTCTCGAAGCAGGAGCTTGCGGCTGCCCGGCGGTGGTCTATAAAACCGAAGGCGGGGCTAAGGAAATCATTAATGGCCGGAACGGTATTTACCTGGAACCGTCGCGGGAAGTAGGTTTAGCTGATTTTGCTGCAGCGATTGAAAAAGCATGTTCAGGCCATTTTGACAGGGAAGCCATCCGGCAAGAAACGGCGGACAAATTTGGGGTAGACAAGATTCTGCCTAAATATGAAAAGTATTTTTTGCAATGGTTTCCTACAGGAAAAACTTCGTGAAACTCGGCTTTTCTTGCAGAGCACAAAGTAGATTTCTCCTTCTTTATGGCGGCATCACAACCCTGAAACGCTTTCTTCCTCATCCAATGTCTGCATCCTGAAGGTTCTCTGATTTATCTATAGATTTGCACACATTTCAAAAAGCGCGATATGGAAAAATCTTTTGAATCCCAGACAAAATCCGGAGAGCGGTTCAGATTTGGGAGCAATTGGGCTTCGTTTTTAAAAAATCTCAGCCCGGATAAGCTCGGGATCGCGCAAGAGTCCTTAAAAGAGATGCTTGGCCTGGAAGACCTTAAAGGGAAAAGTTTTTTGGATATTGGTAACGGCAGCGGACTTTTCAGCCTTGCAGCAAGGCAATTGGGTGCAACCGTTCATTCTTTTGATTTTGATCCTGATTCTGTTCAATGTGCCCTGGAACTCAGGGACCGGTTCTTTAAAGGTGATCCGCATTGGGTTATTGAGCGGGGAAGCGCGCTTGATGCACAATTTCTGGCGGGTCTTCCAAAGTTTGATATTGTTTATTCCTGGGGAGTGCTGCACCATACAGGCAACATGAATCTGGCTTTAGAAAATGCGATGATTCCGGTGAAACCAAAGGGCCAACTCTTTATATCAATTTACAATGATCAGGGGTGGGTATCAAAATTCTGGTTGGGCGTAAAGAAAGCATATAATGCCAATGCCCTTTCAAGGTCGGTGGTATGGAATGCGGCATCATTTGCGTTTGTGGCCGGAGCAGGAGCGATGGATTTGGTAAGGCTCAGAAACCCGCTGTCGCGGTACAGCGTGTATAAGGAAAACAGGGGCATGTCGTTATTGCATGATTGGAAAGACTGGGTTGGCGGATTGCCATACGAGTTTGCGAGTCCCGGGTACATCAAAAATTTTTATGCATCACGCGGCTTTAAGTTACAGAAACTGAAAACCTGCAAAGGTTATGGCTGCAATGAATTTGTTTTCCAGAGGGATTTCTGATCCCATGGGTTTTCGGGGCTATTTGCGGCTGCTGCCCAGGAAGGTTTCCCAAAGCCGCTCTGCATGTGCAAGGTTGTACTGCTGCACTGATGATTTTGCTGATGCGCTCATTTCTGAAAGGACAGGTCCATCGGCAAGAATGCTTTTCAATTCCTTCACCCAGATTTGCTCCACTTGATCCAATTCTGCGGGAAGGTGAAAGGAATTTCTAAAAACCGGCATCAATATCCCTGCTTTATGATGTTGGGGTTGCGTGATTTTTCTTGGGCAATTTTGTGCTATTCCGGTAATAATCTCACATGGACCCGTTTTGCAGTTGGTGGATATCACCGGGGTGCCACAGGCCAACGCTTCGACTAGCGCATTGGGCAGTCCTTCATAATACGAGGTTAACGCAAAAATGGCAGCTTTTCCAAAGAACCAAAATGGATTTTGCTGAAAACCGGGGAAATAAACATCATGAACCTTGGACGGATCCGTGTTTCCGGAGACCCATACCTTTAAGCCCAACGATTGGCATAGTGCAATTAAATCTGCTTTCAGTTCGCCTTCGCCTAAAATGCAAAGTTTTAATGTTGGATCGGACTTTTTTAGTTCGGAAAAAATGCGGATCAAATGTTTCTGTCCTTTCTGTTCATTTAATCTTCCAGCATTAATTAAAAAAAGATATTCATTGAACAACCCATTAAACTTCGGGTTTGGAATTTGCGATGCTGATGCAATTTTATCCAAATCAAATGCATTTGGGATAACCTGGATCTTCTCGACCAAAAACGGAAATGCCCTTTCAAGTTCATGAGCGCCTTCATAAGAGTTGATCACTACATGGTCTGCTATTGAAAATATCCGGCTCAATTGCCACCTGGAGAACCCGCTCCTATCAGTTTTTTTGTGCGCAAATGGGCTGACGCGGATGCTGATGGTAAGTTTACAACCATAAAGCAATTTACATATGACCCCGGTGATAACCGAAAGTTGAAGAAAACAGATCAGGTGGGTGTTTTTACCCAGGCCATTTGCTTTCAAGCCCCGGATAGTCCGTGTCATTTGTTTTACCTTATGGGCTTTTGAGGGGCCCGGTTTCAGGTTGGTTAAAACAGTGATCTTTTCATGCCGTACTTCGTAATCAATTACGGGTTCGATGCAAAAAACCCGGTCTACAAAAGGAAAATCTGCCAGGTAAGCGGCTTGACGCTCGGCTCCGCCCCCAACCAGGGAATTGATCAATACCCAGTTTTTTATCCCATCCACTCTTTGTACCACAATTGAAACATAAATAAATACCAGATCTTTTCGGCCCGCTCATTTTTACCGGCATAAAATGCAGTGACAACACGATTAAGTTCCGCATAATCAAAGATGCCCTGCTGCCGCACATATTGCTCATCAAACAATTGCATGGCCAATGGCTTAAAGTCACCGGTCAGCCAGTCCACGATGGGTATTGCAAAGCCCATTTTTGGCCGGTTCAGCATTTGTTCCGGTACATACTGATGGACAATTTCCCGGAGGATATGTTTTTTGACGCCATTCTTGTATTTAAAGTCCACCGGTAACCGTGCCGCCCATTCCACAACGCGATGATCGAGGAAGGGTTCGCGGCCTTCAAGGCTATGGGTCATTGTTGCCCGGTCCACTTTTTGCAAAATATCATCAACCAAATAGGTCTGATAATCTACGGCCATGATGTAATGCAATGTGGAATAGAATTCCTTTCTCAACTCTTTGCTGTCAAACGCGGTAGGAAGCGGGTTGAACTTTTTGATCAGCAGTTTATCCAGGTCTTCAGGAACGAACTGCCTGCTCAGCAACTGGTTGACATTGTAATCATCGGTTTGGCGAAGAAATTGCTTTACTTTTTCATACCGGCTGTGGAACAGGTATTTCTTGTTTAGCACCGGTATACTTTTCGCATCAATGCTGTCCATCAATCCCGCGGCCATTTTGCGTGCAAAGGGGGGCAGCTTTCTGACCCAGCGGCCATATTTCAGGATATAATCGTAGCGGTTATAGCCGGCGAATATTTCATCCCCCGCATCAGCACTCAGGGCTACGGTTACTTTTTCTCTGGCGATCCTGCTGACTAAAGTTGTAGGTATTGCACTGCTGTCTGCAAAAGGCTCGTCATAAAAATAAGGCAGTCCGGGTACAATTGCCAGTGCCTCTTTCATGGTGCAATAATGTTCGGTATGATCGGTGCCGAGCACAGCAGCCACCTCCCTGGCGTGGGGGGCTTCATTCAGCAGCTGGTCTTCAAAACCAATGGTAAACGTCTTTATTTTTTCCGTACGATCTTTTTGAAGCAATGCGGTAACGGCCGTGCTGTCATAACCCCCGCTCAGGAAAACCCCAACGGGCACATCGCTCACCATCCGGTAATCAAAAGCGTTTTTTAAAACCGCTTCTGTTTCTTTTAGCGCTTCCGGAAAAGAAATATTAAGCGGTAACTGGTTATAGGCATTGTATACATTCCAATATGATGTTTCTTCCAATGCGTGCGTTTCCAGGTTAAACCGGATATAATGCCCGGGCAAAACTTTATGGGTGTTCTTGTAAATGCAATAAGGGCCTGGAACATAACCATACTGTAAAAACATGGCAATGGCATTATTGTCCAGCGCACGGCCGAAACGGGGATGGGCCGCAAGGGCTTTCAGTTCGGAACCAAACAAAAACAACCCCTCATGATGATAATAAAACAAAGGCTTGACGCCGGCACGGTCGCGAACCAGCCAGACCTCTTTCTTTTGGGCATCAAAAATCACCAAAGCGAACATCCCAATGAATTTGCTGAGGCATTCAATGCCCCATTCGGCAAAAGCATGGAGAATGACTTCGGTGTCGGATTGCGTGATGAACTCGTGCCCGGCTTGGGAAAGTTCTGCCTTTATTTCCGCATAGTTATACATCTCACCATTGAAGACAATGCTCAAATGCTGAAAACGCATGGGCTGTGCAGCACCGGAGGAAAGATCAAGAATGGAAAGGCGCCGATGCCCAAAACCAACCTGGAAGTCATTGTGGTTTTCCAACAAGATTCCCTCTCCATCCGGCCCGCGATGGGCAAGCGTGGAGGTCATCTTTCGAAGCAGTTCTTCATCAGCATTTTTATGGAAATCGATCAACCCCGTAATCCCACACATAACTAATATACTTTTTTGAGGTCGAGCCGTTCAGGAATTGCAGTCCTTTTCATTTCACCAGTTTCAAAGCTGCCATAAAGTTCGAAAGTCTTGCGGATAACCAGGTTGATATCAAAAAGGACTTCTGCCAGTTTACGGCTTTCAATACCCATCCGGATCCGGAGATCCCGGTCTTCGATCAGTTTTTTTGCGTAGCGCACAAGGTCATCCACATTTTTTGTTTCCGCAAAAAACCCGTTTTCTCCCTCCACAACCGCATCGCGGCAGCCGGTGACATTGTAAGTAATGATGGGCCTTCCCACTGCGGCCGCATCAATCAGCGATTTTGGAAGTCCCTCCCTGTAATAAGAAGGATAAACAATAATGTCCGCTTCGGCGATCACCTCAAATATGCGTTCACTGTAACCAATCCAGTTTACATAACCTTCTTCATTCCATTGCTGCAAAACGGTTTCGGGTACTGCCGTCACATTGGGATCCAGGCTTCCGCATAGAATGCATTCAACGCGGTCGCCATATTCCTGCCTGAGCCTTTTGGCCATCTTGTAAAACTCCAGCACACCTTTATCGTAAATCATGCGGGCATGCAGCAGCACCCGCACCGTTTTCTTTTCTTGCGGGTGAATATATTGTACGGTTTCCAGGTTTACCCCTGAGCCTTTGATCAGGATAATCCGTTCTGAAGGTACATTGAAAGTTTCCTTCAACATGGCCTGATCATCGGTATTCTGAACAATGAACCGCAATTTTTTGTAGGAAAAAGCACCTTTTAAAATGTTCTTAACCAGGTTGCCTCTTACCGATCTTCCACGGTCCTCTGTAAACAAATGCCCGAAACCACTGATCGCGTTTACAATTTTTTTCTTTCCCAGCATCCGGCCAACGAGCGAACCATAAAGTACCGGCTTCATGGTCACATTATGAATAATGTCGAAATCCTGGCTCTGGTAAATTTTCAGTATGTCTTTTAATGTCAGCAGGTTTTTCAGAATATTCGTATTGGTGCCGTCGATGCGGGTTTCAATATATTTCAGGCCACTCCGCAGTATCCTGTCTTTGTAACCGGTATTGTCGCATGCCACATAAACCTCATATCCCTTCTCCTTCATGGAAAGGGCAATGGGCAGGCGGTGTGATAAAAAGAACCGGTCGACATTGACCAGAAATAGGATTTTTGGCATATATAAATTATTCAATGCCCCTCACAAAACCGTTAATGTATGATGCATTGATATTTCATGGTTTTTGAATATGCTGAACAAAATCAAAAATATAATAATTTCCTTTAGCACAATGCACTCAAAAACAATTGTTTTGTACGTCGTAATTTTTGCAAAAATGGCCAATATCGATTTCCGGGCTGTTCCCCGCCAGGTCGCATGAAGCTGTTATATTTACACATTAAAGCAACCAAATGGCTCAACATACGCTTATTGAGGGTAAAACATATAACGAAAGACTATTTTCACCAGGCATAAGGGGTTTCTTTCATAACGGCAGGTTTAAATGGCTTCTGAGCTCTTTTGCGAAGTTGAAAATTGAAAAAGGGAGTATCCTTGAAATTGGATGCAACGATGGGAGGAGCCTGGATTATATGCCTTTCTTTCCTGAAAAATATGCCGGTTATGACGCTGACTGGGAAGGCGGACTTGATGAAGCAATTGAAAAGTACAAAGACCACCAGCATATACGTTTTTATAAAAGCAACGAACCTTCCACGTTCAATCAAAAAAACGAAATGTTCGATATCTCGCTCGCAATGGAAACACTCGAACATTTGCCGGGACGAATGCTGGACGATTATTTATCCAAACTGGCTGCAGGCACAACAAAATATGGCTTCTTTTCTGTGCCCAATGAAAAAGGCATTGTTTTCTTCCTGAAGTATTTTGCCAAAAAAATTTTCGTTTCGCAAAATGAGCCTTACAAACCTGGGGAGATCTTTTATGCAACCTTCGGAAACCTGGAAAAAGTTACCCGGGTGGATACCGGGCACAAAGGATTTGACTACAGGAAACTGGTGAAAAAACTCAGTGAACATTTCACCATTATCGAGGTAAAGGGCATTCCTTTTGGATTTTTACCTCCTCAGCTCAATTTTACCGTTGGGATAATTGTCAGCAAGAAAAACGGGTGATTTTATTTTTCCGGTGTTCGTTTTCTGTCGCCGGATTCAACAGGGAACGGTAAACAGATTCGGAAAGCCGCGCCATTTTTTCAGCATCAATCTGTGTGCTCATCAATGCCCGCGCATTTTCTCCCATTTTCTCTCTCAACGCGTTGTTTTCACATAGCCTGAGCAGGTGTTTCGCAAACTGCCCGGTTTCGTTTGAAGGGGTAAGAAAAGCGGTTTCTCCCGCCCGGACCACTTCATGGATTCCCCCGCAAATTGTGGAGACAACCGGCTTTCCCGCTGCCTGGGCTTCGATAACGCTCACCGGCGTTCCCTCATTCAGCGAAGTGAGACACACTACATCAAGACCTGCGTAAACTACATCCACATTTTCCTTCCAGGACGTGAACACTACAGTTTCTTTACCTCCATACGGGTTAAGACCTTTTTCGCGGCAATAGTGCTCCAGCTTCTGCCGCATTTCGCCATCTCCTACCACAAAAGCCTTTACCGGTAATTGCGTTTGGCTTTTGATCAACGAAACAGCATCAAGAAACATGATATGATTTTTTACCGGCACAAGCCGGCCTACAATGCCTATGGCAATTTCCTCTTCGGTCAAACCATAGGCATCGCGGAATGCAATACGCTTTCTTTCCTGGCCGGTATAGAACTTTTCCAGGTCTATCCCGATGGGGACAACGGCAAACTTTTCGGCGCCGGCGATCCGGTAATTATTGGAGAGCTCTTTTTTCTGATGATTGCTGAGGGCGATTATCCGGTCAGTAATTCGCGCCAGCACTCTTTCAAGCATCAGGTAAAACCGGGTTTTAACCGGGCTGAAATAGGAATGGAACACATGCCCGTGAAACGTATGCACGATTACCGGAACGTTGAGCCGGTGGGCGGCAATGCGGCCAAGGGTACCGGGCTTGGAACCATGGGTATGTACAATATCGGGGTTGAATTTGCGGATAATGGAATGAATTTCCCGGTAGGCTTTCCAGTCATTGTACAGGTGGATGCCTCTTTCCATGGATTCAACATTTACCGGCCTCACGGGCAGGGCTGCCAACAGATCACCGGCCATGACCTCGCCTTTTTCAGGTTTGCCCAAAACCAGCATGATCTCAAAATCTTTATGGAGGTAATTCACCAGCGTACTTACCACATGGGATGCCCCACCAATTACCATCCGGTTGAATATGATCAGAAGCCTGGGCATAACGTCCTCCAAAAATAAACCGCCACCGTCGCTTTGCCAATTGTATAAATAGCATGATTGCAGCGTACAAACAACGGATAATTAACAGCACCCGGCCGACGCCAGGCCGGACACCATGTTAAAAACTCTACCTTTGCGACCAAAATTCGAAAAATGAAAATACTGGTTACCGGCACAGCAGGATTTATTGGTTTTCATCTCGCCAACAGGCTGTTGAAAGATGATCACCAGGTTGTGGGCCTTGATTCCATCAATGATTATTACGATGTTAACCTCAAATATTCACGTCTCGGCTATGCTGGCATTGACCGCAACGCCATTGAATACAATAAGCTTGTGCAAAGCAGTAAACACCCCGGTTACCGGTTCATCAAACTCCAGCTGGAAGACCGCCAAAACATTTTGGATCTTTTCGAAAAGGAACAATTTGATGCCGTGGTTAACCTCGCTGCCCAGGCCGGTGTGCGTTACAGCATAACCAATCCTTATGCCTACATGGACAGCAATGTCAACGGCTTCATTAACATCCTGGAAGGCTGCCGGCACAATGGAGTGAAACACCTCGCATATGCAAGTACCTCCAGCGTTTATGGCTTGAATGAAAACCAGCCATTTTCACCTGATAAACCGGCAGACCACCCAATGACGCTTTACGCAGCTACCAAGAAAGCCAATGAAATGATGGCCCACTGTTACAGCCATCTTTATAACTTACCCACCACCGGACTGCGCTTTTTTACAGTTTACGGCCCCTGGGGCCGGCCCGATATGGCGCTTTTCCTGTTTACTGATGCCATGCTGAAAGGTGAGCCCATCAAAGTATTTAACCACGGCAATATGGTACGCGATTTTACCTATGTGGATGATATCGTTGAGGGCCTTACGCGTGTGGTTCAAACTCCAGCCAAACCAAATCCCGCCTGGAATGCCCATGATCCCGAATGTGATTCAAGTTCTGCGCCCTTCCGCATTTACAATATCGGGAACAACGCCCCCGTGAAACTGATGGAGTACATCAATGCCGCCGAGGAAGCCCTGGGCATTGTGGCCAAAAAAGATTTCCTGCCCATTCAACCCGGCGATGTGCCGAGCACCTGCGCAGATGTGACCAGCCTGATGGAAGATATGGGTTATAAACCCGACACACCGGTAAAAGAAGGCGTCGCCCGTTTCATTGAATGGTACCGGGAATATTATAAGGCATAGATGAAAGACTTAGGACGGTAGTCCTAAACATTAAGGCAAAGACGGCTTAAATATATTAGCGTGATGCTTTGAATGACAGATGATCCGCGTATGACCGGCCGTGTAATTTTGCCTCACTTCAGTGAACTTACCGACCTTTCAACCGATGGCTTGTGAACGCATAAAACCTGCATAACACGACTATTTGCCTCCGGCCCGGTTTTTGGCCTGCTGCATGGTAGCCAGAATGCTTTGATAAAGGATATTATAGCGGTTGGCTTTAAAAAGTTCCATTTTTTCTGCCGGAAGGCGAAGTGAATATCCGCTATCCCCGGAAACAATCTTTTCAAAACCGGGATTCAGCTTGTTGAAAAAAGCCAGGTCCATCTGAAGTTCCGCAGCCACCACGGCGGCATTGTATTTACCCTGCACTTCGGTAGATGCTGTGCCTTCGGTCAATTCCTCCGGCAATCCGGCCTGTTCCTGCTTTATGGCTTCAGCCATATTGCTTTGGTGATTGGCCCATTCCACGGCAGTACTCGTGGTTTGTCCCCCGGTTCCTTCCATAATGTAATGGGTGGAAATGAATTTCTTCACATGCATCCGGCTTTCTTCGGGGAGATAATTTTGGAGGCGCCAGAAACTGGTGCTGCCGCTGCGCTTTATCGCTGTACGCACTCTGCCGGGCCCACCATTGTAAGCAGCAATTACCAGGAGCCAGTCTCCCAGTTCAGAATACAATTCGCGTAAATACCGGGCTGCCGCATGGGTGCTTCTTATGTAATCTGTTCTGTCATCCACACTGTGGGTGATGCGCAAACCCATCCTCCGGCCGGTTGCGGGCATAAACTGCCAGGGGCCTACTGCCCCGGCCCAACTGATTGCATAGGCCTGCAGATTGCTTTCGATTACTGCCAGGTATTTTAGCTCACGTGGCAAACCGTATTGCATCATGATGCCGTCCATCATATTGAAATAGGGCAAAGCCCATCCTTTCATTTTCATGAGCCGGTTTTCATGGGTTCGCAAATAAGATTGAACAAAAGGCATGACCTGCGGATTGATTTGTGCGGCATAGCTGCCGGCTACATTGTAACTGTTTGCGGTAAAAAGATCTTTGAATCCTCTTTCGGCAATGGCATCACTTTTAAGGGCCGGCGTTTCATTGGGTGAAGGCGGCGATGGTTTTACAACAGGCTCCAGAGCCTGTGCCAGTGCAGATTGTGCAATAAAAAGGAAGAACGCCACAAGAAGCGCAGCGCAGAATGGAAGTTTTAAACAAATCTGGAAGGATTCCCTTTTCATATTTGCCGGCATTGGCTGTGTAATAACGAACCAATATGCTGTAAAGTTATTTCATTTTCGTGGCCGGCGAGTATTTGAAGCCCGAAAGGCATGCCGCTGCTGTGCCGGTAGAGCGGAACAGCCAGCGCCGGCACTCCCGAAAGATTGGCGAAAACCGTAAAAATATCGCCTAGGTACTGGGTAACCGGGTCTGCTGAATTCTCATGCATGCGTGGGGCTACGGTCGGGCTCACCGGCATGATGAGCGCATCAAAATCGCTGAAAATAGCAGCTGTTTCCGCTTTAATGCGGTGCCTTACCTTTTGCGCTTTTGTAAAATACGCATCGTAATATCCCGCGCTGAGTACAAAGCTGCCCAGCATGATCCGACGTTTGGCTTCCTTCCCAAAGCCCGCAGTGCGGTTGGTCGAATAAAAGGCTGTTAAATCTCCGGCTTCCACCTCTTCACGGTGGCCAAAGCGTATGCCATCGTAGCGGCTCAGGTTGCTGCTTGCTTCCGCGGTGGTGAGTACATAATAGGTTGGCGTTATATACTCGAGCAGGTTGAATTCCACCGGCTGCACGTCATGGCCAAGCGCGGCGAGTTGAGCCAGGGTGGCGTTGATGGATGTGATAATCTCCGGATCTGAGCGATTCCCTTGAAAAGCCGGTTTCAGCCAGGCGATCCGGTATTTCCGGTCAGGGTCAGCAGGCTGCCATTCCCCGGGAAGACTGTTGAGTACTGTACTGTCATATTCATCGGGGCCGGCGATCTGATTGTATACCAGGCCGATATCTTCAAGATTTTGGGCCAGGATGCCAACACAGTCGAAAGAACTGGCATAAGCAATTACCCCATAGCGGCTGATCCTTCCATAAGTAGGCTTGAGGCCGAAAACGCCGCAAAAATCGGCAGGTTGCCTCACCGAACCCCCGGTATCTGTACCGAGGCTTACCATACACAAGCCGGCGGCCACCGCGGCTGCAGAACCACCGGAAGATCCCCCCGGTACACGTTCATGATCGTGGGGATTCAAAACCGGGCCATAAAACGAGCTTTCATTGCTATTGCCCATTGCAAACTCATCGCAATTGGCCATGCCGATAATGATGGCCCCGGCGTCGAGCAGGCGCTGAACTGCTGTGGCGTTGTAGAGGGAGATGTAATGGCTGAGCATTTTAGAACCGGCGGATACCGGGTGATCCTGATACGAAAAAACATCTTTGAGCGCAATAATCACCCCATGTAAAGGCAGCAATCCGTTTCCCGATGCCGTCATAATGTCGAGCGCAGAGGCACGTTCCAACGCTTGCTCTGCAAAAACGTGTACATAGGCGTTCAGGGAACGGCTTTCTTCAATACGCTGCAAATACGCTTCTGCTACCTGTACACAGGTGACTTTCCCATCCCGGAGGGCGTCATGAAATTTGGCGATGTTCTGAAACTGAAAACTCATGGAAATAAAAAAGCAGATACCGCCTGCCTTCTGGCCAACGGTAGCTGCCGCTAAATCGTTTTTTTACCAATATTAATCAGGCATCCACCTTGGTTTCCCGGGTGTCTTTCTCGTTCATGCCTTCTTCAAGCTCACGTTTTACGTTGGTTTTGGCATCATTAAATTCACGAATGCCTTTTCCAAGTCCACGCATGAACTCGGGTATTTTGCGGCCACCAAATAAAACCAGCACGGCCACAACAATTATGATCCATTCAGCTCCACCAGGCATAGCCAGTAATAAATTTGAAAACATAGTCTGTTCAATTTTAGGTTGGTAAAGGTAAAGGGTGAAATGTAAATATATTGCATGTTGCCTTTAAACTTGCAGAAAAAGCTGTTAAGGAATAAGGCGCATGATGATTGACCGCCCGGTCAATAAAAAAACCGCTCCAAAAATGGAACGGCTTTCGTTATGCGTTTGAGTCAGGCCGCAATTATTGCTGACCTGTAAATCTTTTTTCGCGTATACGTGCGCTTTTTCCGCTTCTTTCACGCAGGTAGAACAAGCGTGCACGGCGTACACGTCCAACCTTATGCAATACAATGCTGTCAATGTGGGGGCTAACAAGCGGGAAAGTGCGCTCAACTCCCACACCATCGCTCATTTTTCGAACGGTGAATGTGGCAGTGGCTCCATTGCCCTGACGCTTGATTACATCTCCACGAAAGCTCTGGATACGCGTTTTGGCTCCTTCCACAACTTTGTAGTTTACGGTTATATTATCTCCGGCTTCAAAAGCGGGATATTCCCTTGCCGGGGTCATTTGTTCGTGTACAAATTTCAACGCCTCCTGGTTCATGGCTCAAATTTTTTGGACGGCAAAGGTAAGTGAAGACTTGGTTATATCAAAAAATTATTGCGAAAACATCGCAAATTCAAAGATATTGCCGGCAGCAGGGCTTCCTGTTCCTTATTCAAATTTGGCCTGCTGGGAAGATAAGGCTTCCCTGTTTTCTATTCGGTAAGCTCTTGGATCTTCGCCACAAAAGCCTCATGCTCATTTCTTTTCGCCAGCAATTCTTCAAAACGTTGCTGCGCCCGAATATTCCGGTCATCTGAAGGATGGGTATCCGGCTTTTGAGCTTCCATTTTTGCTTTCCGATGCTGGGTTAGCGAAGCGTGGTAGTAAACAATATTCTTACCCAAGGCGCTTAAATCAACAGGTGCGCCGTGGCTTTTGAGGTAATTCAGGGCATAATACAACAGCCCATATCCTTCATACCTGGCATCCACCAGCTTGGAAACGATTTGTGCTACGGCATTTGTTGCCTCTTCATTGCTGGTTGACAATAGTTTATGCCTCGTAAGCATCAACCAGCCATAGTATTGTCTGTACATGTTAATCCAGGGGTGGGAGGCATTTTGCCGGATGAATTCATTGTAAATGGCGAGGCTTTCTGCAGCAGAGTGTTTTTTTGCCCAATCATAAAAGCCTGTTTCCAGGGGCAATTCGCCGGACGCGAGAAATTGCTTTTGCGCTTCCGGATCGAAAGACCTGCCATCTTCACCAACAGCAAATTGCACGTAGGCCGGAAAGGCAGCATACGGCTCCGCAGCAACTTCATTTTGCTGCCTTTGCAGATGTTCAAGATTTTCGTTTTGCGCCGCCGGTTCCGGTATTTGCACATTTTTTTCGGCGTGGCAGGCGAAGAGGGCAACGAAGAATAGCCCCAGAATTAGATTTTTCATGTGTTTGTTGGTTTTTTAGTTAAACGTAATTAAAGCAGTTTATATCATTTCGGATATCATAGTTGTTTCCCAAAGTGTAATATTGTGAACCTAAGTATTGGCCTTCAAAATAATATTCGGCAGTACCAAAACTATAGAAGTTCGAATAGTCCCACATACCGTTTGGACTACACGAATTAGTGTTTGAAGCATAGTTTGTACCCCAACCATAGGGCGTCCAAGTGTAAGATGTACAACTACAGTTGTTAAATACAATTGCATGAGAGAGAATCGTTAGAAAAACCGTAGAAATAAATGTTAAAAAAGTTTTTTTCATATTACTGTGTTTTTGGTGTTAAAAAATAAAGATATCCCCCCCAAATTAACCAAATATTTTTTTAATTGGAGTGTAAATATCCTGGCCCGGCTTCAACGTCAGCGGAAAACGAACCTTACGTTACCTTTGCACCCGCATGAACCTGGATCAGCTCAAAGAAGCCTATATCCGAAATTCCCGCAGTTTGCAGCTTGCGGAGGGCATCTTATTGCCCCTTCCCCAAAAAATTGCGATTGGCCCGCTGCGCGGAGGATCAAAATCATTAACTGTTGGCGGGGTTATTGAAAATGAAAACTGCCGTGAACTCAATCACCTGATCATTTTAGACGATGCGGAATCGGCTGCGTATTTTCACAATACCCTCGAACAACTCGTCAGCAGCCTCGATCTTTTTTATTTCCCGGCATCCGCCAAAAACAGTAAGAATTTTCAGTTACTGAGCAGCAGCCATGTCATGTTGCGTACCGAGGCGCTTACCAAAATAGCATCTGGTGGCAACAAAAAGATCGTGGTGACTTACCCGGAAGCCATTTTCGAAAAAGTGGTGGTGCCTAAGGCGCTTGCAGGAAATATCATCCACATCAGGCAAAACGAAAACCTGCAGACCGAAAGCATCATGGAACTGTTGGTGATGCTCGGTTTTACACATACTGATTTTGTGTACGAACCGGGGCAATTCGCTTTACGCGGCGGCATTTTCGATATTTTTTCCTACGGGAATGAAAAGCCCTACCGCATCGAACTGTTTGGCAACGAAGTGGACAGTATCCGCATTTTCGACCCCGAAACTCAGCTCAGTGAAAGGAAACTATTGTCGGTGAAAATCATCCCGAATGTGGAAACCCAATTCGATTCCACGGAAAAAATTCCGTTGATTGATTTTCTGCCGGAGAACACGGTGGTTTGGTACAATGGATGGGAATTTATTGCGGGCAAAATGGAACAGGCTTCGGAGCAGTTGGATATTTTTATCGATTATCTCCGGGAAAATCCGCACCTGAAGGCGGAGCAGGATGATGATGAGATCCGGCCAATGATCAAGGAAAAAATCACGCGGGATGATTTTGTGATGGCCGGTTACTGGGCAGAAAAACTGTCCGGATTTCACCAGGTTTCCTTCGAAAATGATTTCCCCGAAAACAGCGGAAAAGCAACCATATCGATTGCTGCGAAAACCATTCCGCAACCGAGTTTCAACCGCAATTTTCAAATGCTCATCAGCAATTTGAAAGATTGGCAGTTCAAAGATTTCAGCATCTTTTTATGCAGTGAGCAGGCCCGGCAACTGGAACGGTTGTATTCCATTTTTGAAGACCTGCGGGCGGAAATCAAATTCACACCGGCCATGATCAACCTGCACGAAGGTTTTGTGGATGAGGACCTGGAAATTGTTTGCTACACGGATCACCAGATCTTTCAGCGGTATCATAAGTACAAAATCAAACAAGCCTTCAGCAAAAGCAAGGCGCTTACGCTGAAAACCCTGCAGGAACTGCAGCCCGGCGATTATGTTACCCACATTGATCATGGAGTGGGAATTTTCAGCGGACTGCAGAAAATAGAAGTGGGCGGCAAAATGCAGGAAGCGGTTCGTTTGCGCTACAAGGATGGCGACCTGCTGTATGTGAACCTGAGCTCGCTGCATAAAATCAGCAAATACACCGGCAAGGAAGGGCATGTGCCCAAAATGAATAAACTCGGCAGTGATGCGTGGAACCGCCTGAAGGAAAAAACCACCAAACAAATCAAGGACATTGCCGAAGACCTCATAAAACTCTATGCCACCCGCAAGGCCCAAAAAGGTTTCGCCCACAGCCCGGATAATTACCTGCAAACCGAGCTGGAGGCATCCTTTATTTATGAGGATACGCCTGACCAGGCCAAAGCATCAAGCGACGTAAAAGCGGATATGCAAAAAGAAAGCCCGATGGACCGGCTTGTTTGTGGCGATGTGGGATTTGGCAAAACGGAAGTGGCCATACGTGCGGCATTTAAATCTGCCCTGGACGGCAAGCAGGCGGCAATTCTTGTTCCAACGACCATCCTCGCCTATCAGCATTTTAAAACGTTCAGCGACAGGCTTGCTGAATTTCCGGTAACGGTGGATTATATTAACCGTTTTCGCAGCGCGAAGGAGAAGAAAGAAATTCTGCAAAAGCTGGCCGATGGCAAAATTGAGATCATCATTGGCACCCACGCCTTGCTGGGCAAACAGGTTAAATTTAAAGACCTGGGGTTGATGGTTATCGACGAAGAACAAAAATTTGGTGTAGCCGCAAAAGAAAAACTCAAACAACTCAGAACTACGGTTGACAGCCTGACGTTGACCGCTACACCAATACCGAGAACGTTACAATTCAGTTTAATGGGTGCGCGGGATTTGAGCATCATCAACACGCCGCCGCCGAACCGTCAACCGGTGCATACCGAAGTGATGGTGTTTAATGAAGACCAGATCCGGGATGCCATTTATTTCGAAACGGAACGCGGCGGACAGGTTTTCTTCATCCACAACCGGGTAGCGAGTTTACCGGAAATGGCCGCGCATATCCAGGCGCTGTGTCCCGATTTACAGATTGCCTATGCCCATGGGCAAATGGATGGAGGCACTTTGGAAGACACCATTTACGATTTTATGCAAAATCGCTATGATGTGCTGGTGTGCACCAACATCGTTGAAAGCGGCGTGGACATCCCGAATGTAAATACCATTTTAGTAAACAATGCGCACCAGTTTGGCCTGAGCGACCTGCACCAACTGCGGGGCCGGGTGGGTAGAAGCAATAAGAAAGCTTTTTGTTACCTGGTGGCGCCTCCGCTAAGCACCTTGCCGAATGACAGCAAGAAACGTTTGCAAACCCTGGAGCAATTCACCGATCTGGGAAGCGGCTTTCAAATCGCCATGCGTGATCTGGATATCCGTGGCGCGGGAAATATTCTCGGCGGAGAGCAAAGCGGCTTTATTGCCGAGGTGGGATTTGAAATGTACCAGAAAATACTGGATGAAGCCATCCGGGATTTAAAACGCACACAATTCAAGGATTTGTTTCAGGAAGAGATCAGCAGGCAGGACGATTTTGTAAGCGATTGCTCAATCGAAACGGATCTGGAAATTTTGATACCTGATGAATATGTAGGCAATATTGCCGAAAGGCTGAGTTTATACACCCGGCTCGATAATGCGGAAAATGATGATGAGCTTAATGCATTTCGTGCAGAAATGACGGACCGTTTCGGCCCTGTGCCCAGCCAGGTGGAAGATTTGATCCGCACAGTTCAAGTGAGAAGAATGTGTGTGGACCTGGGCTTCGAACACCTGATCCTGAAAGATAAAACACTGAAATGCTATTTCGTGGCCAACCATGAATCCCCATATTTCCAGAGTGAAACATTTATCAAAATCCTGAATTATATTCAAACCAAAACGGTGAAGGCGCAATTGAAACAGGCAGGCCGAAATGGTATTTTGGTCGTGAAGGATATGAAGGATATGGAAACAGTGAAGGGTTTTGTTGAGGAAATGTGGAGAGAGGTGATTACATCAAAATGACCGGAGCTGCGCTTAAGGGCAAATCAGCCGGCTGGCCGGTGGGGATTGGGTGCAAACCAGCACCAAACCGGCTCATCCGCAATCAATAATTTTCCCCAGGATGAATGCGGATCTTAGCTCCGGAAGAAAAGGGTTAACAATGTCAGAACCGTGCTCAACACAATATGGGATGACGAAACACCCATGAAATGAAGGAATATTTATTCCCACTTAATCTGATCAGCCTTTCCCGCAGGGCACATGTTTGGGCACCCCTAAATCAATCGAGTGCGCAGTTGGGTTTAAGCAACAGCTAGGGATGGTTGGGCACCAGCCTGAAAAATTTACCTGGACCTTTCCTAACAGCCCTGAAGCGTAAGAGCAATCCATTTTATACCTACCGGGAGCTTGTTTGGCTTAATTCCGGATCTGATTGCAAAGAAAAAGCCCGAACTAGACAGTCCGGGCATACACCACACACAAACACAATATCTTTAATTACATTTTTCTGCCTGCAAAGATATATATCATTGGAATATCAAAGAACCATTTTTTTGTATTGCATAACGAAATTTATAATACCGTTGATTATTTAGCTTTTCTTCATCACTGGCGGTGGGTTCGGGTTGTTTTCCGTCTTTATAGTAGCTCAGGATCTCAACCTTTGCGTAGTTGCCAGCAGCAGTACGCACTACAAGAACTCTACCAGGAATGGGCGCTACAATGGAAGTTGCCCCATTGTAGGAATACCAGCCATTTCCGCTACCGGTACGGATGGCAAACGCTGAAGGTGCATGCTCAGTGCGGAAGCTGCTGTCGGCAGAAACCGCGTTCAATCCGTCATATGTTCCAACATACATATACGCTCCCCCATTTCCGGGTCCAAAATTACCGCTGTTGGTGGCTATGGTCGTACCGCGGAAAGCCAGGTCCCACCTGCTTGTTGCACTGTCTGAGTTGTTAACGATCTCTCCATTTTCAAGGCTGTAAAAAGTATATTTACCGGTTCCGTAAGGTATGCCCTGTGGCGTGAGCCCCACAATGGGATCAGCGGCAAGATTGGTTACGGTCTCACTTTCTACTGTTTCTACAGGATTCGATTCCTTTTTACATGCTGAAAAGCCCAATACCGCAACGGCAGCAAAGAGGCTTATTGATTTCATTTTGTTCATTTTTATTGCTTTATAGGTAAAGGATTACTTGCGAAAATGGTTGAGGGTGAAGCCCGCGAGCACGTAAAATGAGCGCCCGGCAAGATTGGGTTGAAAGTTGGGATCTGTATAGTTCAGCAGGTTGTCTGTGCCTGCCTGGAGACGCAAGCCATTTGAAAAATATTTTCCTGCCGAAACATTGAATAAAGCATAGCCGGCGGCAAACTCGTCAAACCTGTCGTACACGCCATTTCCATTGGAATCGTTGGCATTGGGAACCCATTTACTGCGATAAATAAACCGCATTCCTGCAAACCAATCATCCGGCTTTTCATATGAAAATTTCAGGTTGGCCATATGCATGCTGCGGTCAGGCAAACCCCGGTATTCATACCAGTCCATTTTGCGGCTCGTCATATCGGGGTTGCGGGTGAATACCGAGCCTTTTTTTATGTCATCCAGTTCGCTCCGGTCTGCCGTAAGCAGAAATTGGTATCCCATTCCGATGGTCCAGCGGTTTTGAATATAATCCACATTCACCTCCGCTCCAGTAGTAAAAGCCCGGTTTACATTTACATAACTAAAAACCTGCGAAACCTGTTCAGGCTCAACGGAAATGATGCGGCCTGCTACCTCACGGGCATCAATCAGGTTGGTGATGTCGTTGTAGAAAAGATTGGCCTTTAAGTGCAGGTTATCCAACATCTCATAAGATCCACCCAGGTTAATGCCTGTACTGATTTCAGGTTTCAATTCCTTGATACGGTAAAAATCCTGGCGTTTATAGGCGATCAGCCCCAGATCGTCCAGTTCGTTGATGAGCCGAACCGCATCTATGGAACCATAAACCGAATAGCTTCCTGCCGCGGTATTGGTGAAATTGAGATAAAGTTTGCTGAAATCGGGTGCCCGAAAGCCTCTTCCGATACTGCTGGTCAATATTAACCGTGGGCTGGCTTTGAGCTGCAATGCCAATTTAGGACTCAGCGCGCCGGCATACAATTGGTTATGATCGTACCTCAACCCACCGATCATCCGGAGTTTTCCGGTAGCCTGGAATTCCGACTGCAGAAATCCATAAGCTATCGAATTCTCTTTTATACCAGAGCTTTTATCATACCGTGTACTGTTTATCTTTTCCAGTACATAGCCCGCGCCGGCAGTAAAGTCCAGTTTCTCGCTGAAGCTGTAATCGGTTTGATTTTCCAAACGGTAAAAACGGTGTTTTTGGTAATCGTCATACACATAATCCTGGCCCGTGGTCAAAAGCTGACTTCCGTTATACATAGTGGCATAACCCCGCATGGTAATTTTCAGGTTTTCACCAACCAGGGTGGTAAGCGTTGGGGTAATGTTCCAATCTTTGTTCAGCTCCCGGCCCTTGCTTAATGTTGTGGCGCCGTTGTTGGAAGTGTAGATTTCATTCAGGATAAGTTCGTGGTTATAGCGCAACCCGAGGTTCAGCCGGGTTTTGTTGCTGAAAGCATATTCGAGCTGCACTTGCGGCGTACTGCGCTTTATGGGCAGCACAGGGCGAATTACCGAAAAAGGCCGGATGCTGTACCCGTCGGTGCGGTAAAAATTGTAGAATGCATTTACGCCCAGTTTACCCAGCCGCGTTGAAGCTTTCAGGTTTCCGTCAAAAGTTTTGTAAGTGCCATAACGGGCGCTCAGGTCCAGGTGATCTTTATAGGATTTATCGGTGATGATGTTGATCACGCCCGCCAGGGCCTCAGAACCATAGAGACTACTGACCGGACCTTTTACAATCTCAATTTTTTTAATGTTTCCAATGGTTACGCGGTTAAGATCAAGCACGCCGGCGGTCCGGCCAATCAAGGGCTCTCCATCCACCATAATGAGCGTATAGGCAGGATCAAGGCCCTGCATCTGCACACCGGCACCAAATCCGCTTGTCAGGAACAGCCCGGTTTGTTCTTTGATCACATCTGCCAGGCGTAAAGAACCGGCTTGCTGAATGGTTTTTTGGTTGATAATGGTTACCGGTACAGCCACATTTGCCAAATTTCGTTCGGTGCGTGTTGCAGTAATCACCACTTCATCGCTTCCCTGCAAAACCGCAGTATCGGCCTGTGCTGATATTTTAACGGAAATCACCACCATTGCAAAGAGGCCCAATAAAAACTTCAGGTTCATCATGTCAGGGCGCAAATTTGGGGTTTTCCTGCATGCGTTCAAACAATAGCCGCTGTGAAATGACCTGGAAACACCAAGTTTTACCGTAACATGACAGAAGGCGGGTGCGGTGCCGATGGATCGGGAGCGGGATGAGCCTAATTGCCCTACCTTCCCCGTCGAGTCGCCTGCACAAGCCTTTTGGGTTGGGCATGGACTCGTCGGTCACGATGGATCGGGAGCGGGTCAGCCTAACTGCCCACTGCTACGCCCACTGGCAACTGCGCACTTCCCATTGCCCAACGAAAAGAGGTGCGGGTTTAAAAGTTGGTTAAACAACTACATTAATCATACGGCCTTTTACAAAAACGAATTTCTTCACGGTTTTGCCCTCCACCCATTTCTGTACAATTTCGTTTGCGAGCACTTCACCTTCCACGTCACTTTGTTCTGCATCGGCAGGAAATTGCATTGTTGTACGGAGTTTGCCGTTGATGGACACAGGATATTCTTTTGTGGATTCTACGAGATATTCCACATTTATTTCAGGATAAATGGCATCGAGTACAGAGCCTGTATTCCCCAGGGCACGAAACAATTCTTCTGCCACATGCGGTGCATAAGGGCTCAGCGCGGTTACAAGGGGCTCAAGAACCTGCCTTTTATGGCTTTTCTGTTCCGTTAGTTCATTCACGCAAACCATAAAGGTGCTGACAGCAGTATTGAATGAAAATTTTTCCGTGTCTTCACGCACTTTTTTCAATGCCTTGTGGAGGGATTTAAATTCACCGGCAGCCGGAATTTCGTCTGTAACAATCCATCCTTTTATTTCATCATAGAAGAGCCGCCAGAATTTCTTCAGGAAGCGGTGAACGCCTTCAATGCCTTTGGTGTCCCAAGGCTTGCTGATCTCCACCGGGCCAAGAAACATTTCATACATGCGGAAAGTATCTGCACCATATTTGGCCACCAGGTCGTCGGGGTTGACAGTGTTGAAATACCGTTTGCTCATTTTTTCAACTTCCCCTCCGGTAATGTATCTGGCATTCGATTCGGCACCTTCAGCGGAAAGCGAGCCATCTTCAAAAACAAATTCCGCATCGGCAAAATCCGGCTTCCATTTTTTGAACGCCTCGATATCGAGTTCATAGCCATCAACAAGGCTGACATCTACATGAAGCGGCTCAACATGATAGTCTGCTTTGCGGGCGTAAGAAACGAATTGATTTGTACCGGCAATTCGATATACAAACCGCGAACTCCCCTGGATCATCCCCTGGTTCAGCAGTTTTTTGAAAGGTTCGTCAAACC
Organism: Bacteroidota bacterium; assembly: GCA_023387985.1. Taxonomy (GTDB): domain Bacteria; phylum Bacteroidota; class Bacteroidia; order Chitinophagales; family Chitinophagaceae; genus Phnomibacter. The sequence goes on from JAEWHC010000008.1 coordinate 329,398, forward strand.
CAATAAAGCCCAGGTCATAAAGCGCTTTTGTCCACATCCGGCTATACAGCAGATGCCCTACCGCATGTTCGGTACCGCCCACATAAAGATCTACCTGGTTCCAGTAGTCCGAAGCCCTCCGGCTGCAAAATTCCGAATCGTTGTGCGGGTCCATGTAGCGCAGAAAATACCAGGACGAGCCCGCGTAACCCGGCATGGTGTTGGTTTCGCGAATGCCGTATTCTTTCGTAGTTTCTGAGGTGTTGGGAACAGGAACGGTTTTCCAGTCGTTCAAATTTGCCAGTGGCCCTTCTCCTTCGGGTCCGGGCTTATAGCTTTCCACTTCGGGCAATTCCAGCGGCAATTCGCTTTCGGGCAAAGGAAAGGCCATGCCATCTTTCCATACAATTGGAAAAGGCTCTCCCCAATAGCGCTGTCGGCTGAAAGCCGCATCGCGCATCTTGTAATTCGTTTTTCGGGTGCCTATGCCTTTGGCTTCCAGGGCGTCCACTACTGTTTCAATGGCATCGCGCATTTCCATTCCATTCAGAAAACCGCTGTTTTCCAAAATGGCATCCTTGGTGGGATTGGCATTTTCGCCATCGTAATGGTTTCCAATGATATTGGTAATGGGGATATTGAAATATTTAGCGAACTTATGGTCACGCTCATCGCCGCACGGCACGCCCATAATGGCGCCGGTACCATAACCTGCGAGTACGTATTCGGATATCCAGATGGGAATTTCTGCTCCAGAGAAAGGATGAATGGCCCAGGCGCCGGTAAATACACCGGAAATGGTTTTTTCAGCCTGGCGCTCCCTTTCACTCCGGCTTTTTACAAAAGCCAAATAGTCTTCCACCTGTTGTTTTTGCCCGGCAGAAGTGATGGCCGGAACCATATCCAGTTCAGGTGCGATAACCATGAAGTCCACGCCGAAAATGGTATCCGGACGGGTGGTATAAACCCGCAATGTATGGCCGGTACGGTTTTCATCCCTGATGGCGAAATCGATTTCAGCTCCGCTGCTTTTCCCGATCCAGTTGGTCTGCATTTCTTTCATGCTGTCGCTGAAATCAATGTGGTTCAGCCCTTCCAGCAGGCGGTCGGCATACTCGGTTATGCGAAGATACCATTGACGCAGTTTCTTACGCACCACCGGGTGTCCCCCCCGTTCGCTTACACCATTAATCACTTCATCATTGGCCAGCACCGTACCCAGCGCCTCGCACCAGTTCACCTCACCGTAACCACAATAAGCCAGGCGGTATTCCATCAGTATATCGTGCCGGATCCGGGCATCAAAATTTTGCCAATCTTCCGCGGTGAACTGCTTTGGATTGCTGATTCCAGGACAGGAAAATTTATCGTCAGGAAATGGATGATCAATGTTTCCTTTTGTTTCAAAAGTTTTGATCAGCTTATCAACAGGCTCGGCTTTTTGCACTTTACGGTTGAAAAAACTGTGAAAGAGTTGCAGAAAGATCCATTGCGTCCATTTGTAATATGCCGGATCACTTGTGCGCACTTCACGGTCCCAATCAAAACAAAAACCAATGTTGTTGAGCTGAGAACGGAAATTTTGAATGTTTTGTTCGGTAGATACGGCCGGGTGCACGCCGTTTTCAATGGCGTATTGCTCCGCGGGTAAACCAAATGCATCGTATCCCATGGGATGCAAAACATTATAACCCTGCAAGTTTTTAAAGCGGCTGAAAATGTCGCTGGCTATATAACCCAAGGGATGGCCAACGTGGAGACCGGCACCACTGGGATACGGGAACATATCCAAAACATAGTATTTGGGTTTGTCGCTGTGGTTGCTCACCTTATAGGCTTTGGTTTCTTCCCAAAACCGCTGCCATTTTTTTTCAATCGCATTAAAATTATATTCCATTGCTTGTTGTTATTTGATTGCCCGGTGCCGTATCAGGCCACCTGCGCTGAAGCTTCGCAAATGGAAACTTCAGCGCAAAAGCCGGGGTGCAAAGGTATTGTAAACAAATGGCCCGAAAAACGCCAGTATCCCCATCAAATCAGCGTTTGTGTAAAATAAAACTGACCGAAGGCCGTTTAAATTGCGAGTTCGTAAGTAAAATTGCCGTTTAAAGATTGACTTCAAATTCGCGGATTCCGCTATAAAACAACAATATGTCGCAAGCAGGGAAAACTGGAACAAGACGAGGACGCACTTCGTATGTCATGGCCATTGTGGGAGTAAGCCTCATTCTGATCTTAATGGGTGTGCTGGGTTGGATCGGGATCAATTACTCCAAATTGGTGGATTATTTCAGGGAGTCCGTTCCGGTGGAAGTTTTTCTGCGCGAAACCACCACCGAGGCCCAAAAGGATTCGCTGATGGCCCAGGCGCAGTCTATGCCGTATATAAAGACTATGATTTACAAAGACAAGGAAACCGCAATGCGCGAATGGAAGGAAATGGGCAATGAAGACTTTACTGAATTTATTGATACGAATATTTTACCCCGGAGCATCGAGATCCGCCTGAAAAGCGCGTTTGTTCAACCGGATACCCTCACCAAACTGGAATCATTTTTTACGGGCAGTCCATATGTTACTGATGTAAAATATCCGCAAAATGTGGTCGGAAATATGAGCATCCTGCGTAAAGTGGGCTTTGGTTTACTGGCTGTTGCCGTGCTGCTGGCAACCATTGTGATCATTTTGATCGACAATACCATCCGGCTGGCCATGTACAGCAACCGTTTTCTGATAAAAACCATGCAGATGGTGGGGGCCACACGCGGGTTTATTGCCAAACCGCTCAATACCCGCGCTATCATCAACGGGGCCATCGCCGCCGGCATTGCCATCGCGGTTTGCTGGGCGTTGCTGATCACCCTTGAAGCCTGGGTACCCGAGTTGAAAGCCGTACACGACAATACCCTGCTGCTCGGACTGGCCCTATTGCTGCTGGTGCTCGGCGTTGCCATCAGCCTGATCAGCACACACCGCAGCGTGGTGAAATACCTGAAGATGAAACTGGACGAGTTGTATTAATCGGTCCGTTCAAGAAACTCAGAAAACAGGCTTCAACGTATGAAACCACTAAGGTTCAGTGTTTCGATTTGAGCCTGGACCTAAACGTATAACTTAAGCAAGGTGTTTTTTTTCCCGGCGATACACTAAACGGCTGGATGGCTTTGTCCTATCCATGCCTTCGCCCCTGTAAATACAGCCTTTTAAAATGTAATTTTGAATCAAATGGAAAGATTTTACCTCGCCTCAAATCCACTCAAACCAGGCATTGAATATATTGTGGAGCCGCATACCAACAGTTGGTGGGAAATGATGGTGCCGGACCTGGTTTACGAGAAAAAAGACACGGCCATTGCTGGCCTGCGCGTTGCTAAAGGAGACCCCACCGATGCGAGCAGCAAAAGGGCCCGCCATTGGATGATTGAAATTTTGCAGCACCGGATTGACCGTGCAGATTTTTGAAAACGATATTGCTCCTCCTTCTAAAACAACCGCAACGCCAGGATACAGACCCGGTTCGTTTAACTTATCATAGTTTTAAAGGTGAATTTTTAGAGCATTGGGCCTGAAACCCTTTATTTTGCAGTTCTAAACATATTTTCATGTCGAAGAAAGAATCCCGTAACATCAGGCAATCCGTTGTTGACCATGCACCATTGTTTGGCAAAACAAACTATTTGCTGATGCTGGCGGGTGCAGTCATCATCACGCTGGGCATGGTGCTGATGGCCGGTGGCAAAAGCGCCGATCCGAATGTGTTTGACCAGGCGATCTACAGCACCACAAGAATCACGGTTGCGCCCATCCTGATCCTGCTGGGTCTGGGTATTGAGATCTATGCCATCTTCAAAAAATAATTTAACTCACGCCGCCTTCCGGCTGGAATTTCAATCTGCCTGAAAGTTTCATGAATTTATTCGAGACCATTATCATAGCCATCGTTGAAGGCCTTACCGAATATTTACCGGTTTCTTCCACGGGCCATATGATCCTTGCACAGCGCTTCCTCAGTGTTCCCGACAGCAACTTTATGAAGATCTTCCTCGTGGCTATCCAACTGGGAGCTATCCTGAGCGTAGTTGTGCTTTACTGGAAAAAATTTGTGCAGGTGCGCAATCTCCATTTTTATGGAAAACTGGCAGTTGCGGTAGTGCCGGCACTATTTCTCGGCGCCCTTTTTGGAAGTGCTATCGACAGTTTGCTTGAAAGCACCCTTACGGTGGCCATTTCACTTCTTCTTGGTGGCTTTGTCCTGATTCTTGTGGATGCCGCTTTTCGCAGACCGAAGATCAAAGAAGACCAGGACATCAGTTACCTCAATGCTTTTGTAATCGGCATCTGGCAATGCATTGCCATGATTCCCGGGGTGAGCCGAAGCGCCGCATCCATAATAGGTGGAATGCAGCAAAAACTTACCCGCAGTCTCGCAGCCGAATTTTCTTTTTTCCTGGCTGTTCCTACTATGGCCGCCGCTTCAGCTTATAGCCTTTTTGTGAAATCCTGGATTGAGCATGGCAAGGAGCAAAAAGGTTACCAGATCATTATGAGCTCTTCGGAAAACATCCAGGCCTTTGCCGTGGGGAATGTGGTGGCTTTTATCGTGGCCATGCTCGCCATAAAATTTTTCATTGGGTTTTTACAGCGGCACGGCTTCAAACTCTTTGGCTGGTACAGGATCCTGGTAGGAATCATCCTGCTTGTAATGCTGTATGCCGGGTACCTTGATTAAGCTATTGGGGTTGTTATTTCCCGGTTTTGCAAATGGCAATCCTGCAGCGGCGGAACAACTGAACGCTTTGCAATTCGGAGAGCTAGCGCCATTAGGAACGATCATCAAGACCACCGGTTTCCAATCGCCGGGAAAAAAAAGTTTTGTCCGGCAACATCAGTTATTGTATGCGCAGCCAATAAGAAACTATTGTTTTTTCTGGCAAAAAAAGATCCGGTTACCGTAACTGTGGCAACCGGACACTCAACCTGGCGCAATCAGCTCAGGCCAGCTCTTTTATTTTTTCCCTGATCTTGTTTTCAATTTCATCCGCAAGTTCCGGGTTGTCTTTCATCAGTTCTTTTACAGCATCGCGGCCCTGGCCAAGTTTGTTGGTATCATAGCTGTACCATGACCCACTTTTTTGCAGGATACCCAGTTCCACGCCCATATCCACTATTTCACCTGTCTTACTGATGCCTTCACCAAACATAATGTCAAATTCAGCCTGGCGGAAAGGTGGTGCCACTTTGTTTTTCACCACTTTCACCCTTACGCGGTTTCCAGTGGCCCTGTCGCCATCCTTAATCTGGCTGATGCGGCGTATATCCAGTCGAACAGAGGAATAAAACTTCAACGCATTGCCCCCGGTAGTGGTTTCCGGGTTTCCGAACATTACCCCGATTTTTTCGCGAAGCTGGTTAATGAATACACAGATGGTATTGGTTTTATTAATGGTCGCTGTGAGTTTCCGCAATGCCTGGCTCATCAGCCTGGCCTGCAATCCCATTTTGCTGTCGCCCATTTCGCCCTCCAGTTCGCCTTTGGGAACAAGAGCCGCCACGGAATCGATTACCACCACGTCAAGCCCCCCGGAAAGAATCAGCCGGTCAGCAATTTCAAGTGCCTGCTCGCCATAGTCTGGCTGGCTCACATAAAGACTATCTACATCCACGCCAAGCTTTTGAGCGTAAAGGCTGTCAAAGGCATGCTCCGCGTCAATGATGGCACAAATGCCACCTTTTTTTTGCGCTTCCGCAATAACGTGAATGGCGATGGTGGTTTTACCACTTGCTTCAGGGCCGTAAACTTCTACGATGCGGCCACGGGGCAAACCCCCTACGCCCAATGCGGAGTCCAGGCCAATGGAGCCGGTGGATATTACTTCCATTTGCCGCGTAACCTTTTCATTCATCAGCATGACGCTCCCTTTGCCAAAATCCTTGTCTATCTTGTCGATGGTGAGCCGGAGTGCCTTTAGCTTTTCGGAATTGTCTGCCTTTGCCATGGTGTCTGTTTCGTTTTTGGTTGTTTTTGCCATTGTCTTCTTTTCGCTGTTCGTTTTAGAGGGAGTAAAGATAATACTATTTCAAAATACCTAACTAACATTTTTAGTGCGATATGCTAATTTCTTTGCATGTTAAATTTGATAATGTTCATTCCACAAAGATCGGTTTGCAATAACTTTGAAAATTATTCAAACTGCTTAATAACAAAAACATTTGAGTCACATGAAAAAACTCACATTCTTATTTGCCAGCCTGCTTTTCACTTTTGGATTAATGGCCCAGGAAATCCAGCATTTTGGTGAAACCTTCCCCGAAACCAAAGGCCTGACCGTAAAGAAATTTGAAAAGAAACTCAAGAAGTCTAACGAATTCAACGGCATTGTTACCGGCAAAGTAACCGAGGTTTGCCAAAGCATGGGTTGCTGGCTGCGTATTGATGACGGAACGACGGAAGGCGTGATGGTAAAAATGAAAGACCACGAATTTTTCGTTCCGAAAGACATCAGCGGCCGCACCATCACCATCAAAGGCAAGGCTTCCGTAACCACCACACCGGTGAGTGAATTGCGTCATTATGCCGAAGATGCGGGTAAAAGCAAGGAAGAAATCGAAAAGATCACCCAGGACAAAAAGGAAATTGTAATGGTTGCCGACGGGGTAAAACTGCTGAATTAATCCGGCTTTTCCTTCCTGCCGATTGCCAAAAAATTAAGAAAAACAGGGTTTCGGCCCTGTTTTTTGATAATGGCATCATGGTATTGATTACCTTTGCAGCCCCAAAAACAAAGGGGCCGCAAGCCCGGTGCCCGGCTGATTAAAAAGAACTTTTATGGCGACAGTTACCAAAGAAAACAGTGGTGTATCCACCGAGAAAATATCCATCCAGCTCAATAAAGAGGATTACTACCCCGAATTTGAAAAATCACTAAAGACCTACAGCAAATCCGCTACCCTGCCGGGATTCAGAAAAGGCATGGTGCCTATGGGCCACGTGAAAAAAATGTTTGGCCAGGAAGTTTACCGCGATCAGGTGGTAAAATCAGTTGAAAAGCAACTCACCGATTTTCTCCAGAAAGAAAATATCCGTTTTTTCGGTCAGCCGCTGCCAACCGCCGCCAACACCGAAACGTTCCTTCAACTGGATATGAATAATCCCGCCGAATACAATTTTGAATTTGAGGTGGGTGTGCGTCCGGACTTTAAGGTCGCCGACCTGGCCGGCGCAAAAATTGAAAAAGCGAAGATCAAAGCGGATGAAAATTTCCTGAACGAAGAGATTGAACGATTGCGGAAGCGGCATGGTGTAGTTACCGAACCGGAAACCATTACCCGCGATGAAGACATCCTGAATCTGAGCTTTTACGAGCTTGATGAAAACGGCCAACACAAGGAAGGCGTGGAAAAACATGAAAACAGCCTGTTGCTGAAATATTTTAGTGAAGCGGTAAGGCCGCAACTAAACGGGCTGAAAGTAGGCGACAAACTCACCATTGATCTGAATGAGGCGTTTGATGCTGAAGAAAAGGATTGGGTGATCAACGATCTGAAACTGGAAAAAGGTTTGGAAACTTATCCGAAATATGAGATTGTGATCGACAAAATCGGATTTATGGAGCCCGCCAACCTGGACAATTCTTTCTTTGAAGTAGTTTATCCCGGTAAAGGCATTGAAGATGAAGCGGCTTTTCGCGCTCAACTGGGATCAGAGATCGAAACCCATTTTGGCAATGAAGCCCAAACCCAGGTAAACGACAATATTTACCATTATTTGATGGACAATACCGCGATCGCCTTCCCTGAAGAATTCCTGAGACGCTGGATAAAAGAAGGTGGCGAGGAAGCCAAAACTGCAGAGGAAGTTGAAAAAGAATTTCCTTCATTCATCAATTCACTAAAATGGACACTCATCAGCAATAACCTGGCTGAAGAAGCAAAAGTCCAGGTAACGGATGATGACCTTCGAGCCCATGCAAAAGCCCAGATGATGCAATACATGGGCGTAAATGCGCTGGATGAAACACCACCATGGCTGGAAAGCTATGTGGACCGCATGATGCAGGACGAAAAATTCACCGAACGCGCCTACCATGACATCCTGGGAAGAAAAGTATTTGACTACGCCAATACCCAGGTGAAAAATTTCGAAGAAAAGGAAATGAGCTGGGAAGATTTCCAGAAAACCCGGCACCATCATCACCATTGAGGGTAAAGGAATAAAATTAATGCTACCGCTTCGTTTACCGGAGCGGTATTTTTTTTGAAGTCTGTTTTTGGTTGTGGGTGCAGTGCCCCTAAAAAACTGGGCGGCATTGGTTAAGCTTTTCGGCAGGTTTTGATGATTGCGCAGATTTTTGCACCGCCGCCCTAAAAAAAATCCGGCAAATCCCCCGCGAAGCACAGGGTTTCCCAAGTCATTTGAGTGATGAATAATCAAGAGCCAATTTAATTGCGCGGGCAGGCGCAGCCCGGTAAGATCCGCGGCACCGAACTCCTCCCATCATGCCTCCTTGCGCGGCAGCATATCCCGCATGAGCACGGGCAGCAATACCAGGTTGGTAAAGGTTGCCGTAAGTAAGGTAAGGCTCGTTAGCCAACCCAAGGCAAAAGTGCCCCCAAACTTGCTGAACATAAAAATGACGAAACCGGCAATGAGCACCAGTGAAGTATAAATGATGCTGATGCCCGTTTGTTTTATCGTGGCCAGCGTTGTCGCAAATACATTACGGTTATATGCCGGCAATTCCTGTTTGTAATTTACCAGGAAGCGGATGGTCACATCGATGGCGATGCCGAGCGCCACGCTGAAAACCAGTACGGTGGAAGGCTTTAGCGCCACGCCTGTCCAGCCCATAAGGCCGGCAGTAATCACCAACGGGATGATGTTGGGAATCAATGAGCAGACCAGGATGCGGAAACTGCGGAATAGAAATAACATGATCATAGCGATGAGCAGGAACGCCCACACTACGCTTTCTTTCAGGCCGTTGATGATGTATTTACTTCCCTCCAGGTAGGTAACCGAGCTGCCCGTAAACGTAATTTTATAGCTACTGTCAAAAACGGCTTTTTCCGGGCTTTCCGGATCTTCAGGATTGACCAGTTCCATTCCGGCGAAATTGAAAACGGTATCACTTTTTGCCTTAAAATCCGCCAGGAGTTCTGCAAGCTTTTCAGTTCCCACATCGGCCATATTGATGCTGATGCGGGTGCGTTGCCGGCTACTGTCCATAAAGGTTTGGGTCAGCCTGCCCAGTTGGGTTTCAGATCCTGAATTCCCATTGCCGCGAAGGTATGGCGCCAGGAAAAAAAGATCGAATTCATTGGGTATGATATAGCTCAGGCTGTCACCATCATAAAACGCCTGCTTGGCAAATTTGAGGCCTTCCACCAGGCTGAGTACCCTTCCGTTTTCGGGATAACCATCCAGATAAGCTGAAAATTCATCAATTTTTTCGAATGTCCCCAAGCCACGGGTGATGGCGCCCCTGCGGCCGGCATCTATTTCAATTTCGAGTGGCATTACCCCGCCAAAATGTTGTTCAAACCATTTCAGATCTGTGGATATCATATCTTTCCGGGGAAGATCATCAACAATATAGCCTACCGAGCGGAGCCTGAAAATGCCGGCAACAGCCACCAGCAGCAAGGCAATGGTAACACCATAAACCAGCTTCCTGTTGTTTACCACCCAGTGTTCGATGTTCACCAGGATGTTTTCCAGTACACGGTTGCGTAAATACTTGGTATGCCTGGCTTTGGGGGGCGGCAAAAAACTCATTACCGCCGGAATGGCGATTAGCGAGATCACGAACAAAACCATGATGTTGATGCCGGCTACAATACCAAATTCCTGGAGCAGGGCGCTGTCTGTGAGGGCGAAAACAGCAAATCCCACCGCTGCTGCGATATTGCAAAACAAGGTCACAATTCCCATCTTTCCTACCATGTTCACCAGTGAAATGCGCTTCCAGGCTTCCTTGCGCAGGCTGGAAGCTTCATGCAGCTTTTCACCGGAATAGGTATCCCAGCTCATGTGGTATTTATTCAGAAAATAAATGCAATTGGGAATGCCGATAACGATAAGTAAAGGCGGGATCAATGCAGTGAGCAGGGTGATCTTAAATCCAAACAACTGCATGGTGCCCATTGCCCAGACCACCCCGAAAAGAACCGTACCCAGGGAGAGCAATACGGATCCTGCTCCCCGAAAAAAAATGACCAGGGTAACCATGGCCAGCAATACGGAACCAAGCAAAAAATAATTCATTTCATTTTTTACACGGTCGCCAATCTTGGTGCGAATATAAGGCAGTCCACTCAGGTGCACATCTTGTCCGGTAGAAGCCCGGTAGTGCCCCACAGCCATTTCAATGGCGTTGATCACCCCGCTTCTACCGGCGCTTGCCAAAATATCCTTGTTGATGGTTATCCCGGCCAGGTATGCATTTCTTTCCGAGTTATAGAGCGTATTCCGGTAAAAAACCCAGTTCCGGAACCGGTTGGCTGCGCTGTCGAGGCTGGATTGCGATCTATAGAGGGTGTCCTTAAAAATATTTTGGGAAACCAGGGATGCTTTATCATTAGATTTAAGCAGTTCAACAGCAGTAGGAATGGCGAGAATGCCCTCAACACCGGCTACTGCCCGGATTTCTTTCATCAATTGGCGGTAGGCTTCAAAATTTTCTACCCGGAAAAAATCTGGATCGCTAACCCCAATAACCAAAACGCTGCCGTCTTCACCAAAACGGCTCTTGAATTGCTGATAATCCCGGAAACTTTGGCTGCTTACAGGGATGGCCTTCCCGAAATCATAACCGATTTCAATTTTGGAAGCCTGCCATCCCATGAATGTCGTAGTGACCAGCAAAATAGCCAGCAACACCACACGGTGCTTAATAATGTACTTTCCTACTGAATACCACATATATGGTTCTGAGGTTATGCATTGAAGCTTTCCGGAATGGCACCCTGCTTTTCGGATCAGAAGGGATAGTGGAACGGTAAAAAACGGTTCATCCGAGGTAGGCCGGCCATTACTGCATTCTCTAAAACGACCGCAAAGAAACAACTCAATTGGCAAAGGAATTAGAAAATATTAGACGCCGGATCCTGGGCAGTCTTCCGGTTTTCCGGGAACGCCTCATCGCTATCCCACCCCGACCCGCAGCCGCGATCAATTGCCTTAATTTTGTATCCCAGAAATACGATCAATCTTTAACCCAAATGGTAAATGCATCTGAAGCCATAATTCTGAAAACCATAGCTTATGGCGAAACGAGCCTGATTGTATCCGCGTTTACACGCAGCCAGGGTTTGCAGCAGTTTATGGTGAAGGGCGCCCGGAAACATGGAAAACGGGCCGCGGGGCAAGTCACCTATCTTCAGCCCGCTGCAATACTCGACCTTGTTGTTGACTTCAATGAAAACCGAAGCCTGCAATATATCCGGGAAATGAAATGGGCTTATGTTTTTGAACATATTTTGGTGGGGGTGATTAAAACGAGTGTGGCCTTATTCTGGATGGAATTGCTGCAGAAGATTCTGAAACAACCCGAGGTAAATGATGAACTCTTCGATTTTGTAAAAGACCAGCTGATCATTCTCGACGGCTGTGAACCCGCCGTTACCGCGAACCTGCCCTTATTTTTCCTGCTGAAAACCGCATCCATCCTGGGTTTTGACCCATCTGACCACAACGGTGCAGCGCAACCTTTTTTTGATATTACTGAAGGCGTATTTGTCTCTTATCCCGCCGCGGGACATGAAGTACTGGATGAGGAACTGAGCAGCATTACCCGCGAACTGTTAATGCAGGAAAATGCCATTACCCTTTACCGAATTAAGCTCAATAACCTGCAACGGAGAGCATTGATTGCGGCCTACCTGCAATTTTACTGCATCCACATTACTGATTTCGGCACGTTGAAATCCCTGGAGGTGCTGCAGGAAATCCTCAAGTGATTGCCAACCTCCTCAAAAAGGGAGGTACCTAATTTAACCCCCGCCCGGGGTGTAAAATCATTATCTTTCCAACATTGAAAAAAACAAATTAATGAAATCCTTTGATCTTTCCGTTCTGGACCTTGCACCGGTAAAACAAGGCCGGTCCATTCAAGATAGCTTCCAGGAAAGCCTTGAACTTGCGCGTCATACCGAAAAACTTGGCTATGTACGTTACTGGTTTGCCGAACACCACAATATGGCAAGCATTGCCAGCTCCGCTACCTCGGTGCTCATTGGTTTTGTAGCAGGCGGCACTTCCAGCATCCGCGTAGGATCGGGTGGCATTATGCTGCCCAATCACAGTTCACTGGTGATTGCAGAACAGTTTGGCACACTCGAATCCCTCTACCCTGGCCGCATCGATCTGGGGATTGGCCGGGCACCCGGTACGGATGCGTTGACCGCAAAAGCCCTTGGCAGAAATCCCGCAATCATTAATGAGCAATTTCCGAGGCAGATCCTTGAATTGCAGATGTTTTTTTCAAAAGAAAATGAGAACGGCCTGGTACGGGCAATTCCCGGCGAGGGTTGCCATATTCCCCTGTATATCCTGGGATCAAGTACCGATAGTGCCTGGCTGGCATCACAGCTTGGATTGCCTTATGTATTTGCCGCACATTTTGCTCCTGAGCAAATGGAAACAGCTTTCGAAATTTACCGGCAGAACTATCAGCCCAGTGAAAAACATCCCAAACCCTGGGTAATGGCGTGTGTAAATGGCATGGCCGCAGACACCACCGCCGAAGCGCAAAAAATTGCAAACACGCTTTATTCCGCATTTCTCAACATCATCCGGAATGACCGGAAACCCTATGGGCCACCACCCGAAACAATGGACGGGCTTTGGTCGCCCGTGGAAGAAATGGGCGTAAAACAAAAACTCCGTTATAGTCTCATTGGCGACCGCGACGGCGTAAGCAAGCAATTGACGGCATTCCAGAAAAAATACCAGCTTGATGAGATCATGATTTCCTCAATGATCTATGACCAGCAGGCGAGGTTAAGGTCCTACGAAATTTTGATGGAAGTGGGAAAGGAAATTGGAAAAGGATAAGGATGCAGCAGTGTCGGCATTCACGAAATAAGCAGAAAAGGCAGAAGCTTTTTTCCACCTGTTGATGCCGAAAAAAAGGAAAGGGAAGATGGCGGTACAAGAAATCTTCCCAATGAATTTTTTCATGTCCACATGTTGATTGATTTGCCAAGCCCCTAACTTCATGCAAAATTTTCCCCATGCATGGGTTAGAATGGCTCATGGTAGCTGTGTTTGTAGCAGGCTACCTCGCAATTGCGCTAGAACATTTCATCAAACTAAACAAAGCTGCGTCTGCAATACTTACCGGCGTCATCTGCTGGATCATCTATTCCGTCGCTTCTGCTGACCGCGTGGCTATGGAAGGCCATCTGCTGGAACATCTTGGAGATATCGCTTCCATCTTGTTTTTCCTGCTTGGGGCAATGACGATTGTTACCATTGTGGATATGCATGATGGATTTACGGTGATCACCAACCGTGTGCGAACGACAAGTAAATCGAAGCTGCTTTGGATTTTGACGATTCTTGCATTTTTCCTTTCGTCATTGCTGGATAACCTAACCACAACCATTGTGATGATCTCACTGATCAACCGCATTCTGACTGAGAAAAAAGACAAATGGTTTTTCAGCGGATTCATGGTGATCGCGGCAAATGCAGGCGGGGCGTTTTCACCCATTGGTGATGTTACCACCACCATGCTCTGGATTGGCGGTCAGATAACGGCATGGAGTATTATTGAGAAAACATTCTTGGCAAGTCTTGCCGTTGTATTGGTTCCGCTGGTAATCGCGGGCTTGCAATTCAGGGGTCAGCATTTTGCGCCAGTTGCCCCCAGGGAGGAAAATGAAATGGTGGTTTCCTATAAAAATGCACGAATCGTTTTAATCGCCGGAGTGCTCTCTTTAGTCGCTGTTCCATTTTTTAAACAAGCTACCCATCTGCCGCCGCTCATGGGCATGTTGTTCTCGCTTGGTTTCATGTGGGTGCTGACAACTTACATGCATCGCAATCAAGCTCAGGATTTTCAAAAACGTTTTTCGATCACCCGGGCCCTGGAAATTGTGGATACACCCACCATTCTTTTTTTCCTGGGGATTTTGCTGGCCATCAGCGCCCTGCAATCCCACGGTTTACTAAATGAACTGGCCACCTGGGTGAATACGGTGATCCCGGATATCAAAGTCATTGCTTTTGCCATGGGCATTTTGTCCGCAGTTATCGATAACGTTCCGCTTGTTGCAGCTTTACAGGGCATGTACAGTCTTGAAACTTTTCCGCAGGGCCATGAATTCTGGGAAGCCATTGCGCTCACTTGCGGAACGGGAGGCAGCATCATCATCATTGGCTCAGCAGCCGGTGTTGCCGCAATGGGGATCCAGTCGATTGATTTCTTCTGGTATCTTATGAAAATCGGCTGGCTGGCCCTTGTGGGGTTTGTGGCCGGGAACCTGGTATTTTGGTTGCAACACGCAATAACCGGCTGAGAAGAGAAAGGCAAAAGGTTGAGGGTAAAGAAAGCTTTTTGCCTATGAAATTTTGACTTAAGTAAAAAGGAAAAGCCAACCGGGTAATGATGCAGGTTCAGTTAGGTTTCTGAAACCATGCTGATAAAAAAACAATCATCAAAAATTATAGCGGCTTAACCCGTCCTGGTCAAAACGAAAAGCTTAGTGATAGCAAAATCCTAATCATGTAAAAGCCAGTGAAAGGCCTGATCGGATACCCGCTGCAGATTTGGGCCATGCTGATCCCTGCATCTTTAACATTTTAAAAAAGACATAAAAAAAGGGTTGCCCCTGCTAGGCCTGCATTGTGCAAAATGGCAGGAAATGTTTACCTTCTTTCCGCTAATTTCGTTCTCAAATATTTCTTGTGGGCATTCTGGAATGGGTGATGGTGGCCATCTTCGTGATTGGCTATGCAGCAATCGCCCTTGAACATAAAATTGGATTGGATAAAGCGGCATCGGCCATTGTTACCGGGGTTTTACTCTGGGTTTTCTATGCGCTTTCCGGCGAAAGGAATGCTCTTGTGGAAGGTAACCTGATGGAACATCTCGGCGATATTTCATCTGTTTTATTTTTCCTGCTGAGCGCCATGGCCATTGTTACGCTGATTGATCTGCACAACGGTTTCTCGGTCATCACCAACCGCATCCACACTACAAGCAAGGCAAGGCTGCTCTGGATCCTGAGCTTGCTTGCTTTTTTTCTTTCGGCATTGCTCGATAACCTTACCACCACCATCGTCATGATCTCGCTGATCGATAAAGTACTGCAAGACCGGGAAGATAAAGTTTACTTCAGCTCATTCATGATCATCGCGGCCAATGCCGGTGGGGCATTTTCTCCCATTGGCGATGTAACCACCACCATGCTTTGGATAGGCGGGCAGATTACCACGCTGGAAATCATGAAAGACACATTCCTGGCGAGCTTTTTTGTCCTGCTGATCCCATTGATTGTCGTCAGCTTTCGTTTCCGGGGACAAACCCTGGCATTGAAAGACAAGAACGCTCGCGCCAAAGATGAAGCCAACGCCCGCATCATGTTGATCTGCGGTGTAGTAGCGCTTATGGCCGTACCGGTTTTTAAACAGCTTACGCACCTTCCGCCAATCATGGGTATGCTGCTTTCGCTGGGGTTCATGTGGATCGTTACCTCACGGCTGCACCGGAATAAAACCCATGATTCCAGGCGAAAATTCAGTGTTTCGCATGCCCTGGAAATCGTAGATACACCCACCATTTTTTTCTTCCTCGGCATCCTGCTGGCCGTTTCCGCATTGCAGTCGCATGGCTTGCTTAACCTGCTTGCTTCCTGGGTGAATTATACCACCAGCGATGTGCGCCTCATTGGCCTCGCTATGGGCATTTTGTCGGCCATCATTGATAACGTCCCGCTGGTTGCTGCCGTTCAGGGTATGTACAGCCTGGAAACATTTCCCACCGATCACGCATTCTGGCAGATTATTGCCCTGGCTTGTGGCACCGGAGGAAGCATGATCATCATCGGTTCGGCAGCGGGTGTAGCTGCAATGGGTATGCAGAAGATCGATTTTTTCTGGTATCTTAAAAAAATGGGCTGGCTGGCTTTCCTCGGATTTCTATCCGGAAGCCTGGTTTTCTGGCTGCAGCATGCACTTACCTCATGACCCTTTCTGAGAATATAATTGAGCCGTATGTCGGATCTGCAACCCTTCGAGTATCCACGGTTCATAGGCATGCCGGGTAACATAGAGCATACTTTTACCCAGTTCTTCAAGTGTGGAAAATCCTTGGGGGAATACCCTCCTCCCCAGGGGAAACATCCAGGCCACAAATTTGTAAAAAGGCAAGACATGGCGGCTTTCCGGAAAAGGTTTCAGAAAACCCGGACGGTAGGCATAAAAGCGGTTGCCAAACATGGTGTGCAGTTCAATTTCCACCCGGCCTTTTACCCTCGACCATTGCTGACGGCTTCGCAGGGTATGGTCGGTTCCTGCCCCGCTTACATAACAAAAAGACATGGCAGGATTCAAGCCTGCCACCACCCGGGCGATATGCATAGTGAGAGTATAGGTGGTTTCAAAATACGCTGCTTTGCCAATGCCCACACTGCTTATGCCCAGGCAAAAAAAGCACGCATCAATATTTTCCAGCCAATCTTTCACGGGTTCAATGTTCATCATGTTGTTGTGAATAACCTCCTTCAATTTCGGGTGGCTATATCCTGAAGGCCTTCGGGAAAGACTGATGATCTCAATGACGTTTTGATCTTCGAGGCAGGTTCTTAAAACGCCCTCTCCCACCATACCGGTGGCGCCGGTAATCAGTATTTTCATTCAATTTGTTTTTTTTGATTTTTTACACGGTCCAGTTCAACCAGGTAGTCCACGCACTTACGAAATGCTGTAAATACATGATGGTGCCCGACCAGATCGGGGATTACCCGGATGCTTTCCAGCCTTGCTTTCGGCTGTGGTTGCACGCCGGTGAGTAGCACCTCCACCCCGCGTTTTTCAAGATCCAGAATGGCTTCTTCCAGGGCATAAAGCCCGGATTGGTCAATGAATGGCACCAGCTTCATACGAATGATTACATAATCCACGTCCGGCAAGGTTTCTACCATGTTCTTAAAGCCTGATACAGCCGCAAAAAACAATGGCCCGTTCAACCGTTTGATGTAGATCCGCGTTGCAAGATCATCCGGCATGTTTTCATCATCCCAGGTTCCCGGCATATGGTCTTCCAATGGCTCCACAGTACTTCTTGCTTCGAGTGAATCACCCATTTTTTTCATGAAAAGCAGGGAAGCCATAAGCATCCCCACAGCTACCGCCATCAGCAGGTCGAAGAAACTCGTGATGATCAGCACAATAATCATAATGACGGCATCACTGCGCGGAACTTTATTGAGGTGGCGAAAACCGCGGTAATCGAGGATACCGATACCGACTGTGATCAGGATACCTGCAAGTACGGCATTCGGAATAACCGAGGCATAAGTGCCGGCGCCAACGAGAATGATGAGCAGGAGCAAAGCATGTATAATTCCACTCATCCGGTTACGGCCTCCGCTGCGAATGTTCACCAGCGTGCGCATAGTGGCACCAGCTCCGGGCAAGCCCCCAAACAAGCCCGCTACCGCGTTGCCGGTACCCTGGCCAATGAGTTCTTTATTGCTGTTGTGCTTGGTACGGGTAACATTGTCGGCCACAACTGAAGTGAGCAGCGAATCGATAGCACCCAGCAATGCAAGGGTGATGGCCGCCTGCAAAATAATGGAATACATGGAAGGATTGATGCTAAACAAACCACTTAGCTGCAGTACAGGAAAACCGCCCGGAATATCGCCGATTGTGGAAACGTCTTTCTGCAGCAAAACATTCAGCAAAGTAATGGATGCCAATGCCACAAGGGTGCTGGGGATGGCCTTGGTCATCTTTGGGAAAAGATAGATGATCAAAACGGTCAGCGCGGAATAGCACACTGCCCAGGGGTTAATTTGCTGTATGGCTTGCGGAAACTGCTGTAAAACCTCAAGTGTGGATTGCGGGGGTAACACACCAATGGCCGGAAACAACTGTTGCAGGATAATGATCACCCCAATCCCGCTCATGAAGCCCGAAACGACCGGGTAAGGAATGTACCTGATCAACGTTCCCAGGCGGGTAAGGCCCAAAACCACCTGAAAGATACCCGCCAGAACAAAACAAGCGACAATGGCGGCCATGCTGGCCTGCAGGCTGCCGGTAACAGCAATAAAACTGCCGATTGTGGCTGCCGAAACAACCGTCATTGGTCCGGTAGGTCCGCTGATCTGCGAAGGCGTTCCACCTAAAAGCGCCGCAAAAAACCCCAGGAAAATTGCGCCATATAAACCCGCTGTGGCTCCCATGCCCGACTGCACGCCAAAAGCAAGAGCAAGCGGCAGGGCCACAATGCCCGCAGTAATTCCACCAAACAAATCGCCCTTTGAAAACTTCAGTAAATCTTTCATGTCCTTATGGTTCTATGCGCTGAGCAGGAATTCCGGATAACCAGCTCTTTAATGGTATACCGTAAAATCATCGCCGTCAGCAAGAAAAGGGAATTTGCTTCTGGCGTTATCCAGTTGAGTCCTTTCGAGCGTAAGGGTGTGGACCATTTCCTCATTGACAAACTCGCAGAGAATCTCCCCCTGCATATCAACCACCATGCTGTTGCCGCTGTGGCTAATGCCGTTGCCGTCTTCCCCAATGCGGTTCACGCCAACAACATAACATTGATTTTCAATGGCCCTCGCCTGCAACAAGGTGCGCCAGGCATGGCTCCGGCGCTCCGGCCAGTTGGCCACATACAGCAGGATATCGTATTCAGGCCCGTTTTGTTTTTGCTGCTGCCTTGACCATACCGGGAAACGGAGGTCGTAACAAACCAGCAGCAGAATGCGAAAACCATTGATCCTGGCAACCAGGCGTCTTGCTCCCGGAGAATATTCGCGGTGCTCGCCGGCAAACGCAAACAAATGACGCTTATCGTAGTACCCGTATTCGCCATTGGGCAACATCCAGATGAGCCGGTTATAATACACGCCTTCCTCTTCAACGGGAATGCTTCCGCAGATAACCGCTTTTTTGGCATACGATTGTTCACGCATCCACGCAACTGTAGCACCATCCATTGTTTCAGCAAATTCATGAGGATTCATGGTGAAACCCGTATTGAACATTTCCGGAAGAATGATCCAGTGGGTGGCCGGCAATGCGGCAATTTTTTGAGCAAACATTTCCCGGTTGGCTTCGGCATTTTCCCAGTGCAAAGGCGTCTGCAGGAAACTCAGGGTGAGTAATGACATCTTACATATGTTGTAGAATGCCAAAATACGGAAATTATGAACAATCCGCCTGAACAGACCGGTAGGAAAGCATGGTGATTAAAGGCGAGCCCCACATTACGTCGTGAAAAAACTATAAGTCCATAATTTCGTGCACAGCATTTTTATATCTAAATTGTCCTGCATATGAAAAGATTTTCTATAGTTGCACTGCTTATTGTCTTGTTTGCAGGTTGCAGATCAGGCTCAGAAGAATACAAAGCTTTTTTTGCCGATCCCATCATGTTCAGTAAATCGGTATATCAACTCAATTCGGTGGTCATGGGCAATAATTTTTCTCCCATAGTGGCTTCCCGCAATTACGTTTACGCCAGCATTGCAGCTTACGAAGCCATGGTGGCCGGAAACCAGGATAACTACCATTCGCTTAGTGCGCAAATAAAGCACATGCCTGAAATGCCCCGGCCCAAAAACGGCGTCATCAATTACGATCTTGCAGCTTTTCTTGCGCTAGTAAAGGTAGGCGAATCAGTTACTTTTCCTGAAGGAAGCCTGCAGGTTTACAAAGACAGTATCCTGGCGCTTGGCCGTAAAAAAGGCCTTCCTAAAAAAGTAGAGAACGCAAGTACGGAATTTGCGGATTCTATTGCTTCGGCGGTCATCGCCTGGGCAAAAGGAGACAGTTATGCCACCACAAGAGGCGCTCCAAAATATACAGTGATTGACACACCGGGAAGATGGATACCCACGCCGCCCATGTATGCGGACGCCATTGAACCGCACTGGACGAAAATCCGGCCTTTGGTTATGGACAGCTCTTCTATGTTCACTCCGCCGCCACCTATACCATTTAACATGACCGACCGCAACAGCGAATATTATAAACAGGTGATGGAAGTAAAAAATGCCCGTGAAAACCTGACCAAAGAACAGGAGCACATGGCGGTGTTCTGGGATGACAATCCCCTCAAATTGAATGTCAGCGGACACGTAATGTTCAGTACAAAAAAGTTTTCTCCCCCGGGACACTGGATGAATATTGTAGGTATTGCCGCTCAAAAAGCCAACTTCAATCTGGCGCGTACCATTGAAGCTTATACGGCCACCTCAATCGCTTTCTACGATGCTTTTATTCAATGCTGGGATGAGAAATTCCGCAGCAACATGGTACGTCCCGAAACGGTGATCAATAAATATATTGACCCCGACTGGATGCCGCTGCTGCAAACCCCGCCGTTTCCGGAATATACCTGTGGCCACAGCACCTGTTCTGCTGCCGCAGCCGAAGTGCTTACGGATATTTTCGGCGATAATTTTGCTTACACCGATACCTCAGAACTGGAATTCGGCATCCCGAGCCGGAGCTTCACGTCCTTCCGCCATGCTTCAGATGAAAACAACTGGGCACGCTTTTACGGGGGCATTCATTTTCATCCGAGTTGTGTGGTAAGTACAGCATTTGGTACCAAAGTAGGCCAATTGGTGGTAGAACGCCTGAACTTCCGGAAATAGAAATCACGGCTCAATTTCCTGCTCCACGCAGCCGGAATCCCAGGCGGGCGCAAACCTTGCTTTTCGCCTCGGCGCATTAAAGAAATAACAACTATAACATTAGTTATCTTGTGATGCGGCAAACCCTCAAAGCTTCATTCTCCCGCGAAGACGCGGGAAACACCGGTTTGGTTTTCGCCTACGGCGAATCAAACGTACGTTCTCAGGAAAATTTCAACCCATCAAACCCGGTTCGTTACAATATCCTCCACTACGGAAGGATCGAGTAGCGTGGAGGTATCGCCGATATTTTCAATATCATTCTCTGCCACCTTGCGCAAGATCCTGCGCATGATCTTTCCGCTTCGGGTTTTCGGCAGGTTTTTGACAAACTGGATCTTGTCCGGCTTCGCGATTGGACCGATCACACGGCTCACGGTCTGCAGAATATCCTGCCGGGTAAGGTCCTCATCGTTGGAATGAAAATGCGCCGGGTCATAGATCACATAAGCATAAATACCCTGCCCTTTTATATCGTGCTGGTATCCAACCACGGCGCTTTCCATTACCCCTGCGTGCATGTTGATGGCATTCTCCACTTCTGCTGTTCCTAACCTGTGCCCGCTAACATTCAATACATCGTCCACTCTTCCGGTAATGCGGTAGCCGTTTTCATCGCGCAGCGCGCCGTCTCCGGAAAAATAATAATTGGGGAAAGCGGTGAAATAGGTCAGTCTGAAACGCTCGTGGTCGCCCCAGGTGGTGCGTAGCATGCCGGGCCAGGGAAATTTGATGCAAAGGTTTCCTTTGGCTTCCGTCCCGGTAAGCTCATGGCCTTCATCATCCAGTAAGGCGGGCTGAACACCTGGCAGCGGCACGGTGGCGTATGTAGGTACCGACGGGGTCACGCCCGCTATTGTACTAATGAGAATGCCTCCGGTTTCCGTCTGCCACCAGGTATCCACAATGGGGCAGCGCTTTTTGCCGATATGCTCATAATACCACTCCCAGGCTTCACGGTTGATGGGTTCACCTACACTGCCCAGTACTTTAAGTGTGGAGAGATCTTTGCCCTCAAGCGGTTCAAGGCCGCGGGCCATCAGGCTGCGCAGGGCGGTAGGCGCGGTATACAGCACATTGACTTTATGCCTGTCCACAATATCCCAAAATCGCCCGGCATCCGGCCAGGTGGGAATGCCTTCAAACATTACAGAAGTGGCACCGGCTGCAAGTGGTCCGTAAACTATGTAACTATGTCCGGTAACCCAGCCGATATCCGCGGTGCAAAAATGAATGTCGCCAGGTTTGTACTGAAATACATTTACAAAACTGTACGCATTGTGGATCAGGTAACCCGCACAGGTATGCACAACCCCTTTTGGCTTGCCCGTACTTCCCGAAGTGTATAAAATGAATAATGGATCTTCGGCATCCATCGCTTCGGCCGGTACATGAAATTGATCAGCCCCCTCCGCTTCCAGTTGATTTTCGGCATGGTCCATTTCATCTTCCCACCAAAGGTCCCGGCCTTTCAACATAGAAACCGGTGTGCGGGTGCGTGTGAACACAAACACTTTTTTCACCTGTCTTGCCCCAATCAATGCATCATCCACAATAGATTTTAATGGGATTACTTTATCGCCGCGGTAAGCGCCATCGCAGGTAATGACGTATTCAATATTCGCATCCCAAAGTCGGTCGGCGATGCTTGTGGCGCTGAAGCCGCCAAAAACCACCGAATGGATGGCGCCAATGCGTGCACAACCCAGGATGGCATAAACCAGTTCCGGCACCATACCCATGTAAATGCAAACACGATCGCCTTTTTTCACCCCATTGTTTTTGAGCATGCGGGCTACCTGGCAAACCCTTTTGTGCAGGCGGCGGTAGGTTACAATCCTTACGCGGTCCTCAGGATCATTGGGCTCCCAGATAATCGCCGGCTTTTCGGCCATTGTTTCGAGATGGCGATCGATACAGTTCTCCGTTACGTTCATTTTTCCCCCTAAAAACCACTTGATATGCGGTTCGATAAAGTTCCAGTCAAGCGTCTTGGTCCAGGGTTTTTGCCATTGAAAATGAGAAGCGATCTCTGCCCAGAATCCTTCGGGATCTGCCACACTTTTTTCATAGGCTTTATTGTACTCTTCCTCGGTTGAAATTTGATAGGGATACGACATAGAATTAATATTCATTCAAAAAAGATGGGTTTAAAGTTAAGGATGTATTTGGAATTGAACCTTCATAGAATGCTGCGGACTTTTTTGAAATTGCCGGCATCGAAACAAGTATGCATCACCGGCACCACGTTATACCGCATTTTGTTTTATTCATATTTATCCGACAAGGCCTCAGCAGGTACCACGTTATCGCTTACAACTCCCGGGCCTCAGCCGAAGAATGGCTGCTGCGGAGCGGGGCGTTACCCTCAAAAAAATCATGGCGCATTTTCAGGAAAGATTTAATTTGGCGTCTTCTCATTTCATCTGCCGAACGACTACCCTGCCTTATGAGCACTCCCAAAAAATCATCTCTTTTCTCTGTGATCACCGCCTCCTCTGTAGGAACGATGATCGAATGGTATGATTTCTATATTTTCGGAAGCCTTGCCACGGTAATATCAACAAAATTTTTTCCCGCCGAAAATCCCACCGCGGCGTTCCTGTCCACACTGGCCACGTTTGCCGCAGGCTTCGTGGTACGGCCTTTCGGGGCATTGTTTTTTGGCCGCTTAGGCGATATCATCGGAAGGAAATATACATTCATGATCACGCTCCTGCTCATGGGCGGAGCTACATTTTTGATTGGCTGCGTTCCCGGCTACGAAACAATCGGTTTCATGGCGCCCTTGCTGGTGCTGATCCTGCGCTTGCTGCAGGGCCTCGCCCTTGGGGGAGAATACGGTGGCGCAGCAACTTATGTTGCCGAACATTCGCCAGCTCACCGCCGTGGATTTATGACGTCCTGGATACAGACCACAGCCACGGTAGGCCTCTTCGTTTCGCTATTGGTCATCATGGGCACCCGGGCTTCCCTTAGCCCTGAAGCTTTCGATGACTGGGGCTGGCGCATTCCGTTCTGGGTGAGCATCCTGATGGTGGGCGTTTCCTACATCATCCGCCGCAATATGTCTGAATCACCGGTGTTTGCAAAAGCCAAGAACGAAGGCAAAACTTCATTAAATCCCATCCGCGAAAGTTTTGGCAGGAAATACAATTTCAAGTTTGTGCTGCTCGCCTTGTTCGGAGCGGTAATGGGGCAGGGCGTGGTTTGGTATACGGGGCAATTTTATGCGATGAGCTTCATGGAAAAGACCATGAATATAAGCAAAGTACAGGTAGATGGCCTTTTGTTTATCGCGCTGGTAATGGGGACACCTTTCTTCCTCTTTTTCGGTTGGCTCAGCGATTATGCCGGACGCAAATGGATCATGATGGCGGGTATGCTTATCGCGGTTTTGTCTTACCGTTCCATCTATGAAAAAATGTACCAGACCACCAATGTTCAAAACAAGCAGGAAATAACGGACAGCAGATTGCTGCAATCGGCTGTTTTGCCCAACGCGCATGAAGGAATGGATTCGGTTTATACGCTTACCAAAACCTTCACCGATGGTACGGTATGGAAAGAGGTACAACGAACCACGCTGGAAAACGGCAAGCCCCGCCTGATCAGCGGTCAGCCGCAAACGCTAAGCAGTATAGTCATCCAGATTAATGACAACGATAAGTGGACGCTCATCTGGCTGGTGTTTTTACAGGTATTGTTTGTGACCATGGTTTACGGGCCTATTGCCGCGTTCCTGGTAGAATTGTTCCCGCTCAAGATTCGTTACACAAGCATGTCACTGCCTTACCATGTGGGCAATGGCATTTTTGGGGGGCTTCTTCCGGCAGTGGCTACTTACCTGGCCACCAACGCCCGGGAAAGCGGTAACCCCCAATGGTACCTGGAAGGCCTGTGGTATCCTATCGGCGTGGCATTTATCTGTTTTGTAATTGGTACCTTGTACCTGAATGCTAAAAACCGCAGGATAAGTGACTGATCATTCTTTTAAATACAAGCTATGAATTTCACACGTAAAATATTGGGGCCCGTCTGGATCGCACTGGCATTGGTTATGCTGTTTTATGGCATCCGGGATTTTGGATACCCCAAACTGGTATCCGGACAACAGGATGACCTGGTTTTCGGCATCATTATCATTTTCATTTTGCTGCCCATTGTGGTCGGGGGTCTGCTGATCTTTGGCTGGTATTCGCTGAAAAACGAATACGACAATGTGGTGGATGAGCACGGCCGTACGCAATACCAGAAAGAATAGCCATTCGGATTGTTCAACGTAAATAACCCCGCAGCCAGCTCAGTACATTTGAATACATTTTTTGCAGCAACCGCTCTTCCGCCTGGTTGTTTCCTGCGCCAAAACCATAGTTGCCGGGGGAGTTGTAATTGTTGTGCTGCGCCCGGCTTGCATTGATCAGCTGCCAGGCATAATTATCGAGCGCCGCAGCATCTCCGCTGTAGGTTGCATATTGAAACCGGTACTGTTCGGATTCATGCCAGCTGTTGCCGGCAATTTCCCTGCGGTTGTAATAATCTTTAATCCGCACTTCAAGTCTTCCCCGGATATCGTAAGATTCTTCCACCACGTGAAGTGTGGCATTGGCAGTGCGGTATACCGGGCGGTTTGCCGTGTCGCGTCCGATTTCGATCTGCCTGCTGAGCCGGCGGTCATAGCGGTTAATGCGCGGTTGACCCATATCCAGTTGTGTCCATACGGGTTCAACGGTCCAGTCGGGATTCACCTGGCTGTAATTTGCTTCCCAGGTATTGTAGACCCTTACCAATGAGCTGCCCTGGTATCTTCCACCGAGGTCACGCACCAATGCATCACTGAAATTGTTGTAATTGCGCTGGTAATGCGGATACATGTTACCGCTGCCATAAGCAAAGCTTTCGTAGGCGGGTTGCAGGATGACCACATCCACTACCGCAGCTTCCCGTGCCCTGGCCATCAGTTGCCGCGTATCTTTATAACCGGGCTGATATTTTTCCACCCTTTCAAAATCCTCGTAGGCCTTCCGGGCATCGGCCCAGTTTTCACTGCCCATAAGCCTCAATCCTTCTTCATAGGATGAATTGACAAGATCCAGCCGGGCACGGTCAATTTCGGCACCAACACTGGTATAACGCAACATGGATTGAAGACGCCGGTCAGCACTTACCTTATCATAAAGGTTTTGCAACGCGGTATAACTCAGTAGCAATTTTTCCTTTTCCTCCGGACTTGAAGCATATCGCCACCTTTCCACTTCTGCATTCAATTCGGCGACTCTCAGATCATAAGCCTGCTGCAATTTGCGGACAATGCCGGAATCTCCGGGCTTGCGGTTAAAGTCCTGGATAAGGTTATCGAAGTTGCGGGCACTTGTGCTCCGGCTGTCGTAAACCGCACGGTTGCTGCGGCATGCAGCGAAAAGGGAAAAAGCGAAAAGGATGTATAAAAAAATTTTCATATTACTGAATTTTAAGCAATACGTGTGGAGGCAGGAAAAATCCACGGACAATAATCATTTAGCTTCAAATTATATACCATAGCAGACCTGGGGAGGCAAAAATCAGGCGATTCAACCCTTACAGGAAAGTGTTTTTAACTTTACTCCGGAAAAACTATGCTCAAAGACCATCAGAATTTCCTGGCCAGGGACACGGTATTTTTAAATGCCTGCTTTTTACCGGAAAGATTGAAAACCTCGGTATGAACGATATAGATGCCAATCGGCAGTTTTTGTTGTTTATCATCCAGTCCGTCCCATCGAAATGTTGAAGTGGAACCCAGGCTGGCATTCCGCCTCAATACCCTTACCGGGCGTCCTGCGGCGTCGAATATGGTGATGTTGGCCACATAGCCCGGTTCATTCATTTTAAGGCTTACCAGGGCAAAATCATCAAAGCCATCATTGTCCGGGCTGAAAATTTGCGGCGCGATGCTTACCCCGGCTACTGCAGGCGCTGTAAGCCGTTGCTGACTGTTTGGTGCTCCGGGTGTTCCGAAATTTACGGTGGAGGCAGCGCTTGTCCAGTTCTGCGGATCGCCGGTTTCACCCGCGGGATTTATACGCTCAAGCGCCACGCCATCGGGATTACGCAACAGGGAAAAATGCCATTTATCTTCATAGGGCAATTCATCAACAATTTCTCCCTGCCCATTAAACAAGATAACCCAGCCTCTCGCATTGGGATATGTCGGAAAATTGGTCATCTGCAAAAAACGGTTGCGGTCCGAAGCCGGCCATCGCCGCATCACCCACGCCGTATCCGGGCTTAGTAAGAGGTATTCACCCGGAAAAAAGGGGCGGTCTTCCGCACTCAGCGCATTTGCGGTTCCGGGGTTTGCTGTGGATGAGCTGCGGTTAGAAATCAGCAACTGCCGCAAATTGAAAATGCGGTTGCTCCGGTTGTAGAGTTCAACATAATCAGCACCTTCAGCCGGCGGATCAAAAAGCACTTCATTGATGACCACATCTCCCGGATTGGCTTCAGTCATCATGCCGCTGCGCAAGTTGGTTCCGGCAGCGATCTCATTGCCGGCACAATCAGCCAAGCCGGAAATTGAAATGGTGTACACGGTGTTTGCCTGGATACCGGTTACACTCAGCACCACCTGGTCGCGGAAAGGCTGCATAACGGTTACTGCATTTATGGTAATTGCCGGAGTGGCCTGGTAGTTTGATAGGTTGCCTGCGCCAGCAAGCTGCAGGGGTTCATTGAACCGGATGCGGATCTCCTGGTCAAGCATTGCGGCCGAAAGGGCGACCGGTG
The DNA here is from genome assembly GCA_023387985.1 of Bacteroidota bacterium. GTDB lineage: Bacteria > Bacteroidota > Bacteroidia > Chitinophagales > Chitinophagaceae > Phnomibacter. The sequence continues at coordinate 357,028 of JAEWHC010000008.1, forward strand.
GAATCCTGTCCGGGTTGGGGGCCAAAACGGAATTCGTCCTGCCTGGTGTTCCTCCGGAGGCATCTATGCTTGCTGTCCAGTTGGAAGCGCCGCTACAGGGATTTGCAGGGTCAATCATTTCCAGTGTCCATCCACCCTGAGCTTTTACGGTATTGCCGTACCAGTCCGGCAAATAATTAACGGAGTGTACCGTTTCCCCGGTTGGGTTCAGCAAGAGAATATGGTCGCCGCCATTTACAAGCGATGGAAAACTGGTAACCCGGAGGGACGGCCCGAAAGCTGATAGTTCATCAAACGCGGCAGCAGAACAAATGACTACCGATTTTCCGGCTTCCAGGTCGTATGCCGGAAAAGCGCCGCCGGCGTTAGCGCCCCATTTCTGCAGCCGCCACCCCTGGAGCTGAATGGTGGAGTTGGTGGTATTGGTGAGTTCCACCCATTCTGCATTGGGAAGCCCGACTACAGGCGTGGGGTCGGCCATGATTTCGCTGATGACGACGCTGTAGGGTGTTTGTGCATGCAAATTTTCTTTGCTGAAGAAAGCTGAAAAAAGCATGGCAGCAATGGCAATTGCCGGAATGTTTTTCATGTATCTAAAATAAGGGATTTGGAGTACATTGAGTCTAAATATCCGGGTGGGTCTCATTTGCTCCATATGAGGGGTTCCCATGGGACCCAATAGACGTCATTCAGAGAAGCCCGGTGAGTTCCTCAATGCAGCACAAGAGCCATTGAAACCCTGTTAATCCCTCCGGCCCGCGCAGAGCCGTTACGGAAGACTCAACGGGGAAATTGAGTTTCCGTAAATTTGTGAAGAACCTGTTTTTCAGCCATCAACAAAGTCATCAATGAAAAAAGTTTTATGCATCGGCGAAGCGCTTATCGATATGATCTGTACGGATAAAGACCGACCCTTGTCTGAAGGGGAAAACTTTATACGGAAAGCAGGTGGTGCCCCAACCAATGCGGCAGCAGCAATAGCGGCACTGGGTGGCCATGTTGATCTTGCTGCCAAAGTAGGCAATGATCCTTTTGGAGCGCATCTCACCAGCGTTCTACAGGATTTTGGTGTGGGTACCAAATGGTTGCTCCGCGATACAACCCATTTTACCACTATGGCTTTTGTATCCCTGATGAAATCGGGAGAACGGGATTTTCACTTCAACAGGGGCGCCGACGGATACCTGGGCAAAACCGACCTGGCAGCCCTGGATTTTGATGATTACGGCATCATCCATTTCGGATCCGCTACCGCATTCCTGGGTGGCGATCTGCAGGAGCTTTATTATTTCGCATTGGAAAAGGCTAAGAATAACGGTAACCTATTTGTGAGCTTTGATCCCAATTACCGTTCCCTCCTTTTCGGGCATCAGCAACGCGCATTTATCGACCATTGCTGGAATTTCCTGGATACCGCCGATTTTTTTAAAGTGAGTGACGAAGAGGCGCTGTTGCTTACCGGCAAGGCGACCATTGAAGAAGCTGCCGCATTATTTATGGAAAAAACATACGCGGTTTTTGCCATAACCCTGGGAAGCGAAGGTTGCTTACTGGGCAGAAAGAACAGGCTTGAACGGATTCGGGGAATGGAAATTGAACCTGTTGATACCACCGGAGCAGGCGATGCCTTTACAGGCGCAGTGCTCTGGCAGTTGCAGCAAACGGTGGCAGCCCGTGAATTGTCCCAGGAAAAATGGCAGGAGATTCTCAGCCTGGCCAATAAGGCAGGTGCCTATACCTGTACAGAATATGGGGCTATGAATGCATTCAAAAAGCTCAGGCAAAAACTGGGATAATTTTTTCAGGCTATGGAAAACAACATTGAAGACGACGCCAACCTGCAGCAGCTTTATTTTAAGCTCAGCGCAAACCAACCTGAGGAAGGATGGCAAGCCATACGCGCCATGCTTGATCATGCGGCCGGTTCCCGCTCTGCCGGCCTGCAGGAACTCGACTCGATCCGGCTGCGGGATCCCGATTGGTTTCAATCCGAACAATGGGTGGGCATGAGTTTATTTGCCGACCGTTTTGCCGGCAGCATTCAGCACCTGCGCGATAAACTCAGTTATTTGCTGGCCCTCGGCATAAATGTCGTTCACATACTGCCGGTACTCATTGAGGCTTCCGCCAGGCCGGCGGATATTAACGGTGAGGAATTTAAGCTGAATGCCGGCCTGGGCAGCCTTCGCGATCTCCGCGAACTGGGCGAAGACCTGCGCAGTACCGATTCGCTATTGATGCTTGATGTTCCACTGGTCAAAAGTAGCGGGGAGGAATTCCTGCCTGTACTGCTGCGGCATGTTCTGTTCCTGGTGAATTGCGGTGCGGACATTTTACGGATCGATATACCCGCCATCTTCGGGAATGATGCCGCTGCAATGCCTTCAATACGCATCCACCTGACCCTGCAGTTTTTGCAGGCATGCTTAAAGCGTGTTGCTCCCGCAGCATGCCTTGCTGCTGATGGAATTGGTGATCCTGCAGAGATCCTCGAATATTTTGGGAGCAACAAATCGGCGGGAAAAGAATGCCGCATGGTGTATGCCGGTATGCAGGCTGCTTTGCAATGGGATGCCCTGGCTACCGGTGATACCCGCATAATGCAAAACGCCCAGCCGCTGCGGCTCAGGAAACCCGAAGACTGCACCTGGATCAATTTTACCCGCAATCACCAGGCCATCGCCTTCACCTTTGACAATGCGTGGATCGAGCAGGCCGGTTTTGAACCTACGTCCCACCGCCAGTTTTTGCTGGACTATTACTCCGGAAAATACGAAGGCAGCCCGGCCAAGGGCGTGCTTGTGAAAAACGAAGATCCCAATGGTGGTGAAAGGATCTGCGGAAGCCTGTCCTCCCTTTGCGGGCTTGAGCGTGCAATAAAAACGCCCCACATAACCGCGATGGACGAGAGCCTTGCCCGCATAACGCTGATGCAGGCACATACCTTCCTGGTTGGAGGCATTCCCATGTTATATTATGGAGATGAATGGGCCACACTCAATGACTATAGCTACCTGGATGACCCGGAAAATCTGTTTGACCATTTGCTCATGCATCGTCCCAACCTGGTGAAGATTCAGAAAAAAGGGGTTAAAGAAAAAAGGGCTGCTGAGGATGTTTTTGAGATGACCCGCAAACTCATCCAATTGCGGAAAAGCCTGCCGGTGCTGAGAGACGATTCAAATATTTACTGGGTCCCGGAATTCAATAAGCACCTGGCCGCTTTTGTACGTACCGGTGGGGAATCGAGCCTTTTGGTCATGCTTAATTATTCGGTCCATACCATGGAAGTGCCCTGGATGCTGGTACATGAACACATTGGATCCAGCCTTCTCTACCATGAACATTTTGAAAACAAACGCTGGGAAATGAAAGGCAATGAAGGATGGTTCCAGATTGGGAAATACCAGGTGCTCGTGCTGGAAAATATCCGACAGGAAAGTGCTCCTGGGCAGGAATAAGGGTGACGGCATTAAATTCGGTTGCCCGGGAATGCACTGCGTGACTGCAGATTCACTCCGAAAGGATCCGGATGGCTTGTTCCATGCCTTCTGCAAAGGCCTTCAATATTATCTCTCCATTTCCGGTTTCCTGCACCACCACGAGAGCTTTCCCGTTAAACAACTTGCGCATTGGTTTTTTCAGCGACAAGGTATCCGTGGGATCTCCATTATCCGTTCCGGCAATGATCGCAGGCCCTTCAATGGAAAAATGCATTAACTGATCAGCAACAGGAACAGGGTTTCCGCGTGCATCGATCAGTTCAACAGTTACAAAAGAAAGATCCTGAGCATTTGCATTTAGCCTGCTGCGGTCGGGTGTCAACCGGATATTTGCCGGTTGCCCGGCGGTATGGATTTCCTTTTCAAGCACGGCAACCCCGTTTTTCCGCGAGACTACGCTCAGGCTGCCGGGTTCAAAAATTGTGCGCCAGACCACGTGGAGGTCGTCCCCGTTTTTTGAGCGTTTACCCAGTGAACGTCCATTGAGATAAAGCTCTGCTTCATCAGCCTGGTTGTAATAGGCCCATACGTCAACCGTATCTCCGGGATTCCAGTTCCAATGCGGGAAAATATGCAGCAGTTTTTTATCTGTCCATTCACTTTGGTACATATAATAAACATCTTTAGGAAAACCGGCGAGGTCAACAATGCCAAAATACGAGCTGCGGGATGGCCACCAAAACGGTGTGGGCTCGCCGAGATAATCAAAACCGGTCCAGATAAACATGCCCGAGATATGCGGAAATTTCTTCACCAGTTTCCAGGAATCTTCATGCGTGGTGCCCCAGGGCACGTGATTGTGGTCGTAGGAAGAACAATGATGAACAGCACGGTCGAACGGCTGGTCCCAGCTTTTTGGCCAGATGAATGCACTGTCACTTGGCAGCAGGTAAAATCCACGGGACATGAGCCCTGAAGTGGATTCGGTGATCAAAAGTTTTTGTCCGGGAAATTGCTTATGAAAATCCGGCCAGTTATTCTCGTGGTAATTAAAGCCGATGATGTCCATCGTGTTTGCACGGAAAATATGGTTGTACGGCTCAGTTTCATTATTGCCTGTAATGACGGGCCTTGTGGGATCAAGGTGGCGTGCAAGATCTGCCAGTTTGATCGCAAGCAGCGAATTGATGTGCAGCGATGTATCTGCAGATTTCCGGTTCAGCGTATTGGCGAAATTGAGGATCATGTTGGCCTCCTGCAAATTCAACGTGTCCGCATCAATGTGCGACCACTGTTCAAGTACTTCATTGCCCACGCTCCACATGATGACTGAAGGATGATTGCGGTCGCGTTTTATAAAATCAGCCAGATCGCGTTGGTGCCATTCCGGAAAATACTGCGCGTAATCAAATGGCGATTTCTTTTTGCGCCACATATCAAACATTTCATCCATCACCAGCAATCCCATTTCATCGCAGAGTTCCAGCAGTTCCCTTGCCTGCGGGTTATGCGCTGTACGTAGGGCATTCACCCCCATATCCTTCATGATTTGCAATTGCCGCCGGAGCGCCACCCTGTTCACAGCGGTACCAAGGCAGCCCAAATCGTGGTGATTGCAGACGCCAAGTATTTTTAAATTTTTCCCATTCAGAAAAAAACCTTCCTCCGCATCAAAATAAAAATCGCGGAAACCAAAGCCGGTGTGGTATACATCCAGGATGGTTTTCCCTTTTCGGATGGTGGTGGTCGCCGTATACAACACCGGATTGTTGATATCCCACAATGCCCATTCCGTAACAGGAATCTTTTGATTGAAAACATTTGGTCCCGGTGCATTCAATGTTACGCTGTCGCGTTTTAATGCCAAAACCTTACCCTGCTTATCTGCGATTGTGGTTTCAATGATGATCCTGCCCTTTTCTGCCAATTTATTTTCCAGTGTGGTTTCAATTTGCACCTGGGCGAATGGAAGGCTTAGCTGCGGCGTAGTAATATACGTTCCGGAATAAGCGACATGTACCGGGTTGAGAAAATGCAATTGCACCTTCCGGTAAATACCTGAGCCGGAATACCAGCGTGAATTGGGCTGCCGGGAATTGTCCACTTTTACGGCAATCACGTTTTCTCCTCCAAATTGAATGTAAGACGTAAGATCGTAACGGAATGAAATGTAACCGTTTGGCCGGTTACCCAGGAAATGGCCATTGATCCAAACCGAACTGTTCCAGTAAATGCCGTCAAAATCAATATAAACCTGCTTGCCTTTATGCTGATTGCTGACCGTAAAGGTTTTCCGGTACCAGCCAATGCCTCCCGGTAATGCGCCGCCACCGGGGGTTGCCGGGTTTGACGCGCTGAAATCGCCTTCGATGCTCCAGTCGTGGGGAAGATTCAGCTCCCGCCAATCCGCATCTGCAAACGCCGGCACTTGTGCATTGTGCAGGTCGCCTAAATGAAATTTCCATCCCGCGTTAAAATCCTGCAGGTAAGTTGCTGATCTTTCCTGAGCGTAAAGCATCACCGCCATCAACAGGCAGCCCAGCGTGATGAACAATTTATTCATAGCATTTGTTTTAAATAATTCCTTCGTCATTCCCACCACTTATTTATTCACTCCGTTACAATCGCCGAAGGTTCTGCTTTGCAACCAACGCCCCATACCAGGAAAAATGCTGGTATTTTCATACCTTTTGAGAGATCAATTCCCGGAGGGATCTCTTTGCGGGAGCCGGTTTGGGGACGATTTTTAATTTGGCTGATTTTCTCATTGAGATAACAACTGAAAAAGAATTACAAATTTACAGTGACCTGTTTTCCTGAATAGGTGAATGATTTTGACCTGAATTTCTTGGCACCCGGACCCATCCATTCCACATTGATCTTTCGCGTAGTAAACATGCCCGGATATTTTCCTTCCCGTTCATGAATGGTGAGCATTTTTTTGGAATGATCGTAAGTGACATTTATGGTACTGAAAAGCCCTTTTTCATAATCGTAATTCGTCCCCGCATCTTCGTAAATGGTGAATGTTCCATCGGCGCCGGTATACACTTTAATGGTCAGGTCCTGCTGGGCTTCGGCGGTATGCTGAATGTCTTTTCCCATGACCAGGATGCCGCCGGCTTTTATAAATAAGGGCATGCGTTCGTATGGCGCATCAACGGTTTTGGTCTGCCCGCCGGTCACATATTCATTTGTCTCAAAATTGAACCAGCCGGAATTTTCCGGAAAATAGACCTCCCGGCGCCGGGCCTTGTATTCGTAAACCGGCGCTACCAGTATGGAAGGACCAAACATATACTGGTCGCCCACATGGTGGGTGGCGGCATCTGTGCCAAAATCCATCACCATGGCCCGCATGATGGTATAATCCTCATGATAGGTTTTCCCGGCAAGTGAATAGATATAGGGCATGAGCCGGTAGCGCAGCTTGTCGTAATAAACCATGCTGTTGTATGCCGGGTGCCCTGCCGGGGAGATGTTGAAAATTTCGCGAAAAGGATATTGGCCGTGACTGCGGAAAAGCGGGCAAAACGCGCCAAACTGGAACCAACGGGTATTCAGTTCGCGCCATTCGTTCATGTCTTCGCTGCCTTCCGTTGCCCTTTCATAGCGCCTTTCCACGCAAAAGCCGCCAATGTCCATGGTCCAGTATGGAATGCCGGTCATGGCAAAATTGAGGCCTGCGGAGATCTGCGCTTTCAGGTCTTCCCAGCGGGTGCCGATATCACCGCTCCAGGTGGCGGTTGAATATCGCTGTGTGCCGGCAAACCCGGAACGCGTCAGCAGAAATACGCGATCGTTATTGTTTACGCCACGCTGGCCATTGTAAATCGATTCGGCGTTCACCAATGCATAAGCGTTAAAAAATTTCGCAGAAGGACCCAGGGCGGTTGGCGTGCTGAGCTTCTTACGGTAAACCATGCTGGCATTGGAGAGAATGTCTGGTTCAGAAGCGTCCATCCACCAGGCATCAAACCCTTTGGAGTAGAGCTTTTCATTGATCTGGTCCCAGAATAATTTCCGGGCACCCGGGGCATAGGCATCATAAAATGATCCGATATATCCTTTGCCTATCCAGTCGCGGATGCTATCCTGCACCGCCAGGCGGTACATCCAGCCGTTGTTGTCAAATGCTTTGTAGTTGTCTGTGGTGTAATAAAATTTCGGCCATACGGAGATCATCACCCGGCCGTTCATTTGGTGTACCTGGTCAACCATGGCTTTTGCATCGGGAAATCGTTCCAGGTCAAAATCGTGACTGCCCCAGGATTCAACTGGCCAGTAAGACCAGTCCTGCACAATATTGTCGATGGGGATCTGCCGTTTGCGGTATTCGCGGAAGACGTCAAGCAGTTCCTCCTGTGTTTTGTATCGTTCGCGGCTCTGCCAGAAACCCATGGCCCATTTCGGCATGACGGGCGCTTTGCCGGCAATCATCCGGTATCCGCTGATCACTTCATCCATATTTTGTCCGGCAATGAAATAGTAACGTATCTCATCACCCATTTCGCTCCAGATGCTGAGTTTGTTTTGTTCTTCAGGCGGGCGCGGACTCAGGGCTTTCAACCCCAGGTAGGATACACCGCCGTCGGGTTTCCAATCCACTTTGAGTTTGTATTTTTTGCCTGCCTGCAAATCTGCCGTAAACTTCCAGGTATTGGGATTCCATGCGGTGCGCCAACGCACGGGCACAATCAGGCTGTCATCCAGATACACTTTGGTATAACCCGCATAATACAATTTGAAATGAAACCGGCCCGATGCTTTGGGTTCGATGAAACCATTCCAGGTAATCTGCGCATTGTTGAATTCGAAACCTTCGGGAAAATGGTTGATGGTTTCCAGGTTTTCATAGTCAATCGTCATTTCGGGGCGCACAGTAAATTTTTGCTCCCCTTCCGCTGTATAGCGGGCAGTCAGGCCCTGTTCAATGCCCTTTTCGTCATAAAGCCTGAACTGGTCGATATTGGCATATTCACGGTCGTCGCCGAATTTGGAATAGGAATAATTGTCCCAGAGTATGCCATAATTCCTTGTGGAAATGATGAAGGGATTGGCAACCTTGGTATTGTACTGGTATAGATCTTCATTCCGGCCTTTATAATTGAACTCATCGCTCTGATGCTGCCCGAGGCCGTAGAGGCCTTCGTCATCCGGTGATTCAAATACCTGTTTCATGGAATAGCCCCTGGTTCCCTCCACGTAAACCGGCCGGAAACTGCGGGCTGCATTCAGGCTCTCGCGGAGCAGGACATTGCCTGATAAATCTTTGAAAACGATTGCACTGGATTCCAGGTCAATCTGTACCTCCAGTACTTTGGTTTGCAGAACGACCTTATTCTCTTCTTCTTTTACCTGCCATCCGGAAAATTGCGGGATACCGGGTATTTCAACCAGGCTTTTGGCCTTGCTCAGTTCATTGGCAGGGGAAAGCACCACATGGATCACCTTGTCGTTCAATACCCGCAATTGCACCGTTTTAGCCGGCTGACTTCCATTTTTCAGGGTTAGCAAAACACCATCGGCTTGTTTTGACCAGGTATATTGGGCATCGGCAGAAAAAGTGGACGCCATGGCCAGCAGGAAAAAGATCAGTTTCCGTCTCATATGATCATTTCCTGCAAATCTATAGCAAAATGTGAAAGAATGCAACCGATTGCATAAAGTTCCGTACACCTCCGGAAAAGGTCCCTTGAACGCGATCCCAATGTGAGGTTTAATCCTTTTGGGCTGATTATTTTTTTACTACTCTATGCATTGTCGAATCCTGCCGCAATGCGCTCCATTGCATCATCAGCCGGGTAAGGGCTGCCAAAGCGTTTTTGATGGTATTGAGATCCATTTCACCGATGCTTTCAAAATGGCCGTTGTTGAATGTATTGGTGGTAAACCAACCCTGTGACAGAAGCTCCTGCGTGGCCTGGATTGCCTGACGACCCGCCTGGGGCATGCTGTCATTAGCCGTGAAATTACCCTTGCCCGTCAAGGCGGTAAAATCCACGAAGCCGGCGGCCGCCTTTCTCTCCATATTTTTCAATACTTCCTGGTCAGGGGTATAAGCGAATTTACCGGATTGTACCTGGTGGTATGCATCCGGCGAATTGGTGAATACATACAGGTCGCCAATCATGCCCTGGTAAATGGAATCCCTTCCGGAATTTTTAGCCTGTACCTGTTCCCTTAGTGAGTCAGGAATCATATTGAAACGTCCGGGCCTGGAATGCAGATCACGCAATTTCGGCAAAACCGAGGTGTCTTTCATCCTGGCCATAAACATTACGGAGTGCGGAAAATGATGAATGGAATCCAGTTCTGCCGCAACTTCCGGGCGGTCACCAACCATCACCACAAATTGTCCGTCAAACACCCTGGCGAGTTCGGCCACATTGAGGTTTGATTTCTGCAATTCCTTATTGGCCACTTCTTCGAGATTGGTGTATTTCAGCAGGGCAGGCAAAAGGTCGGGATCCACCGCGAAAGCGAAGGCGCCTTTCAGGTCACTGAAAGGAATCCCTTTCAATAAATTGAGATCAATGGTCTGTTTGCCATGTTTATCAAGTATCTTTTTCAGGTTTTTACCTACCTGCAGATCGGAGGTGACTGTCACCTTACCTGCATCAAATTTGAGGTAACTGAACTGGTAAATTCCCTCCAGCAATTCGCTTACCCTGGGCATGAGGGCCAGCACGGCATTGGAACCCGGGGTGCCAAAAGCGCCCACACCGGAATTGAACATTTTGATCTCGCCGGGTTTGGCATATCCGGCAGCGAAGAATTTATTGCCCGCCAGGCTGTTTGACCGTGATAAATTGAAATAACTTTTCACCGCTGCAGCCAAGTTGGTTTCCACCACCTGGGCATGCCTGTTCATCACCGAATCTCTCAGGATTTCTGGCAATGGCATGGAGGTTTCGTGCAGCATGACAGCCATTTGATCATTCCAACCGATCGCCGAATTTTTTAGGTCTACGAGGTGTATCCCGTCTTCTTTTTTGACAGAAGCATCCGGCAAACGTTTTTGCAGGTAGGCCCCAAAAGCATTCGCGTCTTTCATGGTGCCCACCACCAGTTGATGGGACTTTGACGTGAGCAGGCCCGCACCTGCATGGGCAATCACCAGCGGTTGCTGCATGTCGAGGCCTGAGGCTTTGAACGCATTCCAGGATGCGAGCAAATCGTTATGTTTATTTGAACTGTCGCCCGGGGTGCCGAGAATAGAATCCGGGCTGAGGCCATCGGCTTCCAGGATTTGCTCCAGGCTGCTGACATCCACCATGATGGCATTTGCAGTATTCGCCGGCAGGTAACGGGCAAAATCAGGGGCCTTCGTGCCGCATGCCGCAAACAAGACCAGCATGGTTAAAGCGGCTGAATAGCGGAGAAACTTTTTCATATCTGGTTTTTTAGTTGATTGATGTGATGTATGCTCTTCGTAAATCAAAGTTCCACAGAAAAACAGGCATTTTCGCGGCCAAACTGCATCAATGACTGAATTCCGCGTACGGGTGGAAGTATTTGGGGATAGGAGGGGTTTGGGTCAGTTTGCAGTTTGCGGGGAGAGAAGTGAAATAGAGTACTTCTGCCTCCGAAGCATCCGACGAGTCGAACCTTCCAAGCCACTGCTGGGCAAGCCCTGGCTGACTCATCGTGTACCGGAGGAGGAAGATAGCCATCCCACAACAAAATTTCCCCGTAATTTTCCCTTTTTAAAATCCGCCTGATGAAATACGTTGAACGACACCTGCCGGCAAGAAAAAGGATCGCGCTGGTAGCGCATGACCATAAAAAAGATGACCTGCTCGACTGGGTGAGGGTAAACCGCAGTATTTTGGCGGAACATGAACTTTATGGAACAGGCACCACCGGCAAACTCATCGAAGAACACATAAACGTTGTGGTGCGCAAGCTGATGAGCGGCCCGCTTGGAGGGGATCAGCAGATCGGCGCCATGATCGCCTCTGAACAACTCGATATCCTCATTTTTTTCTGGGATCCCATGGAAGCTCAACCTCATGACACCGACATCAAAGCCTTGCTGCGTCTCGCCGCGGTTTGGAATATACCCATGGCCTGCGACCGCGCCACTGCGGATTTCCTGCTCACCAGTCCGCTGATGCATGAAGCATATGTGGCCAAAGTGCCGGATTACAGCAGCTATTTGAAAAGGGAGATCAAGGACGTGGAGTAAATCGTGGGCCGCCATCGCGGCCACCAGGCCAAATGGCGAAATCACCAGGGTGGAATGGCCGGAAGGAATCGGACGAGCATAAGCCACAGCCTCCCGGTTTATGGTCACACCAATCAGGCGGCCGCAAAGGACAATTTCCCATCAATAAAACGACGTCTTGTACGGATACCGTTTATGGTACATATCCCGCACTTTATCCAATATCAGTTTCCTCAGGTCATCCATATTCCGTTTTTCAAGGGCCGAAACAAAAACCGCGTTGTAATGGGTTTGGCGTTGCCACCTCGCTTCCAGGTCCTTTAGCATTTGCTGTTTTACAGAATCCTCAAGAAATTCATCAAATGTGTTTTGTTCATAGAGGTCCATTTTATTGAAAATGGTGATGGTTTCCTTATCAAACGCACCAATTTCCTGCAAGGTTGAATTGACCACGCCAATCTGGTCTTCATATTGGGGATGGCTGATGTCAACTACATGCAGGAGTACATCAGCTTCGCGCACTTCATCGAGGGTGCTTTTGAAACTTTCCACAAGGTGGTGGGGCAGTTTGCGAATGAACCCAACCGTATCGCTTAATAAAAACGGTGTATTGTCAAAAACCACTTTGCGCGTAGTGGTATCGAGCGTGGCGAAGAGTTTATTCTCGGCGAAAACCTCACTCTTGCTCAGGATATTCATGATGGTGCTTTTGCCCACATTGGTATAGCCAACCAACGCTACACGGATGAATTCGCCGCGTTCTTTCCGCTGGGTAAATGCCTGCTTGTCATAATCCGAAAGCCGCTTTTTCAGGAGGCTGATCTTATCGCGTACGATACGCCGGTCGGTTTCGATCTCCGTTTCACCCGGTCCCCTTGTACCAATGCCCCCCTGCTGTCGTTCCAGGTGTTGCCACATGCCGCGCAAACGGGGAAGCAGGTATTGGTATTGCGCCAGTTCAACTTGCGCCCTTGCCTGAGCAGTTTTTGCCCGGCGGGCGAAAATATCCAGGATCAGGTCACTGCGGTCAATGGTTTTGATTTGAGTGGCTTTTTCAATATTGCTGATTTGCGACCCGCTCAGTTCATCATCAAAGATGAGCAGGTCGGCATCCCGGGCACGGGCATAACCGGCAATTTCTTCCAGTTTGCCCTTACCCACAAATGTGGCTTTGTCGGGATGGGGCAATTTCTGGTAAACCTTCTTCACGGCTTCCGCACCGGCGGTTTCCGCCAAAAATGCCAGTTCTTCAAGGTATTCTTTCGTCTGTGCTTCTGTTTGGTGCTGATGAACCAGGCCCACCAGTACGGCACGTTCACTTATGATTTGGTTTTTTTCGATCAAGGGATTTCAATTTAAACAAAAATACGGGTTTGTCAGAAGGACAAAGATCAGGCCATTGCCCGAATACCGGCGAAAGGCGTTTTTCAATGTTCTCCCCGGCTGCCTGATCAGGCCTTACCAGGCCTTCGCTTTTTAAACATTGAGCATTTTCATGATCATTTTTTCTTCTTTTGTGAGGCCGGCCTTTCCATCATCTTCCTCGATGGATTCCAGCTCATCAATATACTGCTGAATGGCTTTATTCTCATATAGGTTTATGACCAGCGGATGAACATAGTATTTTTTGCAGACATTGCGGGTGTTCCCCAGGTTTTCAGCCACGGTGTCGAGCGCCTGAACAATATTTTTTTTGATTTCGGCTTCACTTTCTGCTGTTCCAAGTGCGCTAAAGGCAAGAAACGCGTTTACCGTACCAGACCATGTCCTGAAATCCTTGGCCGTAAAATCGCTGCCACTAATCTCTTTGATATAGCTGTTCACTTTTCCTGAGTCTATAGCAAAACGGTTGCCTTCATCATCCAGGTATTGAAACAATTCTTTACCCGGAATATCCCGGCAATGCGCTATGATCCTGGCCAGCTTCCTGTTTCGAAGGCTCACGTCATGCACAATGCCTTTTTTACCTTTGAAAAAGAAACGAATAGCGGAACCTTTAACCTCAACATGTTTGTCTTTGAGCGTAGTCAGGCCAAATGACCCATAAAGTTTTTCGTAAATCTTATTGCCAACCCTGATGTTCGTTCTTTCCATAAGGCTTACCACTGCGGCCAGCACCTTTTTTTCGGGAAGTCCTTGCAGGCTGAGATCTTTTTCTATGGCAAGGCGAATTTCGGGGAGCTTATTCCCAAATTCAATCATGCGGTAAAACTTGGTATGGTTTCTAAGGGCATTCCAAACCGGGTGATAACGGTATTGCTTGCGATTGAGCTTATCAAAACCGGTAGCCTGCAGGTGGCCATTTTCCAGCGCACAGATCCAGACATTTTCCCAGGCGGGCGGGATCACCAGCTTTTTTATTCTTCCCAGGTCCTTCTTTTTCCGGATGGTTTTATTGCCATAGCGGTAGTAGAATTTGCCGCTTTTTTTGATTCGCGTTATTCCGGGTTGTTCCGCGTCGTTCACATACACCAGGTCTATCGCCTTTGCAGTCGCCTCCGGATCCCTTAGGATCTTTTTGATCTTAGAAGCGCTCAATTTAATACCCAGCCCAGATCCGTCCATTTGTAAAATTTAACTTAGCGGCCCTATTGCAAAGATGAAACCAAATTAAAACCGCGACATTTTCCATGTCAATTCCTGGCCGGATACCTATTGATGGAAAAAATGAATTTAACCTGCGGCATTGAAGCAGGCCGGCCTTTCCTGTGCCGGAACGGATAAAAGTTCATTCGGTTTCAAAACCCGTTTCTTTCCAGGCTTTTATGCCTCCATCCAGATGCGCTACATTTTTATAACCCATATCCATTAGCGTTTGGGTGGCAAGAGCAGAACGGCCACCGGATGCGCAATGGAGGATAATGCGTTTTTCCGGATCAAATTCCGTTTTGTGATAGGGAAGTGAAGGATCAGCGTAAAATTCCATCATACCCCGCGGTGCATGTACAGATGCCGGGATTTTTCCATTTTGCTGCAATTCTTCGTTTTCACGAATATCAATGAGCGTAGCGCCATTTTCCACTTCTTCCTTCACTTGTTGGGGGCTCAGGTTTTCGATGTTTTTTTTGGCTTCGCTTACAAGTTCTGATGCGCTTTTCATAAGTTGCTGGTTTAATTTTTAAAAAAAAGGTTTGCGGCAGGAAGCGAACTCCACAGCAAAAATTATTCCTGAATTGCTGCCCGGCAAATAGCTGTTGGCATTTTGCCCGCAACAACCTGTTGCCTGCAGCCCCCCGGAAAGGAAGACCTGTACAAAAGATCACCTGCCTGGACAGCTCCACCAAAAAAGTTAACCCCGCCTCCCGCTTCCCAGACAGGTTTGTGACCAGTTACGCACGTTCTGCCTTTTCAAAAGCACGATATTTTGCTATATTTGGCTTTGCGGCCTGCGAAATTGGATAACCGAGCCCTTTGCCGTTTATACACATAAATGCACCAAAAACTAAGTATATTTTGTACCGGATCCGGCAATGAAATAACTTTAATTATTGAATTTAAACCCCCTGGCACCTTGCGGGGCAAAGGATCAGGGGCATAATAAAAGTTGGTTGCGAGACGTTTCAACATGTTCAGTTTTCAGGCTGTTATGCTGATGCAAAAGAAAAAACTATGAACATATTTTTGACAGGAGGAACCGGATATTTTGGACATGAACTTGCCCTTGAACTTGCCCGCCGAGGATATACTGTAAAATTACTAACCCGTGATATTGATTCCCATTATATACCGAAACATCCTAATGTTTTTCCGGTACAGGGGGACCTGATGGATAAGGAAAGCCTGGTAGAAGGGACAAAAGCATGCGATTCCATTTTTCATGCCGGTGCCGCCGTTGCCCTTTACGGAAAGACCAGGACCGAAGTGTATGAAGTGAATGTAAACGGTACCATTAATTTACTGGAAGCCGCAGTGGTCAATAAGATCAGGCGGTTTGTATTTACAAGCAGTTGTGCAACCATTGGATCGACTATAAAGCATGCTTTGCATGAAGACAGTCCGCGAATGACGAGCTTTGGCGATGATTATGCCCTCTCTAAATTTGTAGCTGAGCAATGGATTCAGAAATACGCAGAAAAGGGACTGCATGCGGTGATTGTAAATGCCAGCAAGATATTTGGCCCGGGAATTAACCGGGGAACCATTTCTACCAACAGCCAGATCGAAAGGTTTCTTTCCGGGAAATTATGCCTTGTTCCCACTCCCGGAACCTACCAGGCAGGTTATGTTTTTATCGGCGACCTGATTGACGGGCACCTTAAAGCCTGGGAAAAAGGACAAACTGGCAACCGGTACATTATCAACAGCGCCAATATGAGCATGGATGAAATATACAATGCTTTCAGGGAGGTCAGTGGCAAGAAAGGGACAATCCTTCGCATCCCTCAATGGCTGGGCGTGGCTGCCGGCCATTTGCATTATGTAACTATGCGGGCCATAGGTAAAGTTCCATTATACTCCGGCAGGGATATGAACCTCATTTACACCAACAAGATATATGATACCAAAAAAGCCCAAACGGAATTGGGTTTCAAACCTGCACCATTTATGGACACACTCAAAACAACTATCGATTTTCTAAACGAAAAAAGGCAAACCCGGCTCAAACGCTACCATGAGCCTGCAATGCCCATCTACCCCCAGGCAGAAAAAACTGAAATCCCCTTCAATAAACTACACACTTAAACAATAAAACTTCAAACCATGCAACCAGCTTCCTATGCGGTCATCACCGGTTCCAGCGAAGGATTTGGCAAAGCCCTTGCCCTGGAATGCGCTTCGCGCAAGATCAATATTGTGCTGGCAGCTTTACCCGGCAAACCGTTGATCAACCTCGCCGAATTTATCCGGCAAAACTATGACGTGCAGGTAGTCGCGGTGGGTTGTGACCTTGCCGAAGAAAAAGGTTGCTACGAATTGTATGAAAAAGTGATGTCCGAAAACATACCCATACAAATGCTCATCAACAATGCAGGCGTGGGCAGCAATATGTTGTTTGAAGAAGGTGAGGTCGCTTTCCTGTCGAGACAAGTCAGGCTGAACCTCCTTTGCGCTACTGTCCTTACCCGTTTATTTTTACCACATCTCAAAGAACATAAACACTCCTTTATCCTGAATGTAAGTAGCCTGGCCAATTTTTTCAGCATGCCAAATAAAGCAGTGTATGGCGCGACAAAATCCTATATGTATGCCTTTTCCAAAAACCTCTCCACGGAAGAAGCTCAACATGGTGTAAAAATTTGCGCCATTTGCCCGGGGGGTATGAATACCAATCTCAGTCTCACGCTCAATATTAAAAATGGGGACTGGCTAACACGGCAATCTACGCTAAACCCCGAGGTGGTGGCCAAAATCGCTATCAGTTCCTTACTCAAGGGTAAAAAAGTAGCCATCCCCGGTATCATCAATAAATTTTTTATGTTCCTGGACGTGGTCCTTCCCCCGGTTATAAAAAAGAAACTTATCAGCCAGGGAATTAAAAAAGTAAAGCCCTCCCCGGTGTTTTTCTGGTCTCCCCAATAAGCAAAGCTGCATCATTAAAGCCGGGAAAGAACATGCAATTGCTATCCGGCGACTTGCGTGATTCCCGCCGCAATTTCAGGGGAAATTCACGTCATTTCCAAACCGGGTATATACTAAAAAATGGCGTCAGGTCATTTCCGCATGATGAGCCCAAACTTAAGCAGGTGCGTAAAGTCTATAGCCGCTAAGAGAAAAAGAAAAAGTCTTTTCTTTGGCAATCATGGCGTCAAAGATCGGAAGCCGCAATTATCTCTCCTTCTTTTTGTTCTGTGCATACCCAGTGGCGGAAAAATATTCTTTGTCAGGTATTCATTAAATTTCATACGCGCATGGAACTTATCAATTTCAACAGATTTTTAAATGAACTTTCCTAAATAATTACTTATTTTCCGGTGCCTGATGTCCAATTAAATACCTTTCAAAAAATGGAAACACCTCTGTGAAAATCCTGCCCTCATAACCTTCCAGCATATTTACATGATCCCCGATATATTCTTCTGCGAAATGTTTAATGCCCAGTGCTTCTAACTTTTTACTTAATGCTAAATTGGTTGCAGGAATATGTTTAAAATTTTCATTGCGGCCCCAGTCAATTTTTAAAGCAGTTAAACTTTTTAAAGCGGGAATATGATCATTGATCATGTTGATAGGAAAATTATACTCCCATTTTTGTAGTACAGCAGCATTTACTTCCATTTTACCATTTACATATTTGATGGGTTGGTCTGCTTGCAAAAGTTTTTCATTAATATTTGGTGAATACATTCTTGCCATGCTTGAATAGATCATTTCATAAAATGGAAAATTGTCAAAATCGTAATAAGGAACTGCATTTCGTAAAGAGTCCATGTTTTTTTGTTCTGATACTTTTTTAAAGGCGGGATGAGATAATCTGAAATCTTCTGAGAAATGTAAAGCACCCGCACTCATGGCATACACCGCACTGAATTTATCTGCAAACAACATGGCCATTTTCAATGCACCTGTACCCCCCATAGAATGCCCAGCAAGGCCACGGCTTTCGCGATGTGGAATGGTGCGGTAATTTTTATCCATATACTCCACTACATCCTTCCCGATAAAATCGGCCCAATTACCAGCCACGGATGAATTGGTGTAAAAACTTCCAAAGTATTTTGTCATGCTGTTGGGTAAAACTAAAATAGCCGGTTGAAGAAAACCCGCCCTGATGGCTGAATCCATCAGGCTTCTGAAACCTATCCACCCAAACATTTCATTTTCCTGGACGGCAAAACCATGCAAAAAATAAATGACGGGATACCGCCGTTTATTGTTTTCATAACCTGGCGGAAGGTAAATAGCGAGCCGGCGGTTAGGATCCTCGCCTCCTTTGTTATGTTGCAGGGATGGTGCAAGAAACACTTTGCTTTCAACTTTGCTGGTGTCTTGTGCTGTGGTGTTCATAGTAATACCAACTATGAATAAAAAGAGAATCCAATTTCGCATACTTAAAATTTTTACGAGAAATAAAATAAATTTTAAAATTCTTTTTGAAGTCCATTTGCCACTACAAACCTTCTGAAATAAATAACATGATTTTTATCGTTCAATTTTTTGTTTCTATCTTCTTTGATTTCTTCAGGGGTAAACTGGGTTACATAACAAGGCATCATGTCTAAAGCTTTGAGTTCCTGTTCCTGGGTATAGGTGACCGTTACATTAAAGTACGATTCGTTTACAAAGCCAAGGTCAAACATCTGCCCCTGTTCTTTGCTCCATGCCAGGTAATAGAGTGGATATTTCTCCACCCATCCTTCTCTTAATAATAATTCAGTGACAGCAGCGCCGGTTACAATATGCTCCGCATGATGTGTATCTCCATCAGGACCGAAAGTGAGGATGAAATCGGGATTTATTTTTTCAATATGTACTTTAAGTAAATCCAGCAGTTTTTTATGTTCCGAAAAATATTTTCCCACGCCTATCCTGGTATCCAGCCTGTCGATACCCAAAAAAATTGGTTCGGCAATACCCATGATCCTGCAGGCACATCTTGATTCTTCCTTACGAAGATTACCTAAAGAATCCCCTGCAGGAATTGTTGTTACTCTTGTACCATCTTTGCCATCAGTAGCTATGATGAGTTGAACCTTGTATCCCAATTCTGCATATTTTACCAATACTTCCCCAATGGCCGATTCATCATCCGGATGCGGAAAGATGGCCAGCAACGTTTTCGAGTCCTGAGCAATAACCAGGTTGATGTTTCCAACCCATATCAACAAGGCCAGCATTATTTTAATGAAATATTTTTCCATGCATTTAAAATTAAAAATGATCACTTGTATACGATACCCCATTTCTCATTAAGTATTTTATATTCTTCTGCCGATTTGGGTTGCCATGGTGTTCCGGCAGGGGAACCCATTTCACGGAAATAACCTTCGAACCCGGCGGGTGAATAACTGAAAATCATGGTGAGCGTTTCATTGCCCGTATTTTGCAAACGATGCCAAAAACCTTTAGGCACCAAAGCTACACTGCCCGTCTTTACGATAATCTCTTCTTCATCCAATGCCAATAATCCCTGACCGGTATGAATAAAAATCAACTCATCTTCGTTTAAATGTTTATGAAGCGGAATGCCTTCAGCGGGTGCAATAAGCTCCCTGCAAAAGGACATACTTTCGTTGCCCTGTAAGTCTTTCGCAATCTGTATGGTTAATGGAGAATTTCTTTCACCAATCCAATAAGTTTCTCCCTCCCCGGCATGCATTACCACCGCTTTGCCGTGAGATGCTGGTTGGGTAAAAATTTGAATCATGGAATGAATGCCCAATAATCCCAAGCCGGCTTGTTTTATAAATGCTTTACGATTTGATTTCATGGTATAAATTGAATTAAGCTTTTGAAGTGATTAACATGCTTATTTGTCATTTTCTGTCTGGGCTAATCTCCTGATCGCCGCGATCACCGTTCCGGGTGATTCTGATTGGATGTTATGGCCGCTGTCCACTATCTCATAACGGGTATGGTTACGTTCTTTTGCCCACTTCACCAGTTCATCAATCCATATTTGTTTGGATGGTTTTTCGGAGTCACCCCAGCCTTCAAAACTACCGGCAATCAAAAGTTCTATTTTTCCGTTATATCTTATATCCGATAAATCTGCCTGCTGCATACTGGCCAGCATGGCAGCAAATTCATCTTCAGCCGCATGGTTTACGGCAGTTCGTTCTCTAAAACTTTTTGTATAGTCATCGGGTTGCTGAACAGCCATTTGCATATAGGCTTCTCTTTGTGCAGGGTCTACCAACAAAACGCCTGATGTGGACAATGGATAACTGGCAGCAAATGCCCGGGCAAAAAAACCGCCCCAACTCCAGCCGCCAATAACATAGGGGCCTTTGATTCCTGATTTGGTTAGTGCCTCATATAGTTCTTCTGCCACCCGGTTGGCGGTTCTCGGTTTTGAACAGGAAACGGAATATAAATAACCGGGACGGTCGTAGGTTATTACAATATGGTCTTTGGATAATTCTGGCAAAATCATATTCCAGCTATTGTGATCGCTGTTGCCCCCTGCTTCTAATACAACTACCGGTCCTTTGTTACCTGTTTTATACATAATCATTTCATGCCCGTCAACCACAACTTTTAATGTATCCGTCTTTACCTGCATGGCCGTTAAAATGGACTTTGCCCGCCTGTTAGTGGAATCCATGGCATAGGCCTTTTTATAATTTTCAATTGCCCGGGCAGTTTGACCACTTACCATCAACGCCTCCCCATAACTATCATACACATTGGAGGATTGAGGAAATTGTTTTACATTTATTTCGAACATTTTCACCGCATCCTCCGGCTTTTTTTTATTATTTAATAAATAATAGCCCCACCTGTTGATCTGCCGTTCGGCTCCACGGAAATCATATTTTTCTTTATCTTCTTTGCTGAGGGTATTGTAAAATTGCAGTGCAGCATTCATTGAGCCATCCCTGTAATTTTGACGTATTGCATTTGCAAAATCTTTTTTACGTTCGGGTGATGGCAGATCGTACAAAATATTGATGATGTCAATGATTAATCCGCTGGTATTTCCACCGGTGTTATCCAGTATGGCGACAAAATTTTCATCTTTTGGGAACCGGGCCAGTTCGGATAAAAATCCATTGATGCCACCATTATGCCATATCATTTCGATTTGCCTGGTGGAATCTTTTGAAGGGAAATGCCTGACAAACCAGCCATACCCTGCTTTATCTCCACCGGCATCTGCATACCCTGTAAACATTTTTTTCTTTAAAGAATCCGGTAATAATTTTTGGGTGTATAAGGCTTTGTTCCAAAGAAACAGGTCTTCTACTGTGGAGTAGAGTGAACCTGCAGCGTAAGGAAGGCTCATGTCCAGGTACGCCGCATTGGTGTATCCATCCAGGTTATGTTCATAACCAGCCGCCCTGTTACTGATTATTTCCTCAAAGAAATCGTAGCCTGTGTTCTTCATTCCTACTACATCCAGGATTTGTTCCTGCAACACTGTGTGATATGGTTTTTTAGTAACTGCTTCAATAATGGCCCCCAAAATAAAGTATCCACTGTTGCTGTAGGCAAAGCGTGAACCCGGTTTAAATTCCGGGTCACCACTGCAGTAAATCCGGATGAAATCAAGGGTTGCAAATTCCTTTTTACTATCGCCCCGGAAAAAATTATCATTATCGGTATAATTAGGCAAACCGGAACTGTGCGAAAGTAAATGGTGAATCGTGATGCTGTCACCTGTTTCCTTGCGATAGTTGGTAAGATAACGGGTAATGGGCGCATCCAGTTGTATTTTTCCCTGCTTCACCATTTGCATGATGAGCATGGAAGTGAACTGCTTGGTAATGGAGCCCATACGGAATTTGGTTTGCGTAGTATTGGGAACATTCCATTCCATATTGGCCAGCCCAACGCCGGCCTTATAGATCACGTTGCCGTTTTCAGCCACGAGGACTGAACCGTTGAAGAGGTTTTCATCACTGTAATGTTTCACCAATGACGCAATGCGATCAGCTGTTGATTGCTGTGCCTGCATGCCAAATGCAGGAAATAACAAAAACAGGCATAATTTAAGTTTAAGCCCTGTTATCCAAACAACGACTTCTTTTGTCATATTAACGGGTTCCAATCTTTTCATATGCATTATTTGATTGTTCAATGGCCTTGGCAATGGCATGACCGCATTTGATGAAAGTATTTTTAACTTCTGCCGATCCTTATCCAAATGGTTGAAAATCGTAGTACTCAACGGCTGTGTTTGATACTGTTATGTATGGCATAGCTCCCGAAAAACCGAATAATTCAATTGTTGCGCATGCACCTTGCATGCAAAAGCAACCAGCAGCCCCACTGAGCACAACGATGCCGGTTCTTTTCTTTTTAATCTTCATTCCAGCTTATTTGCATTCAATGCGGGAGAAAAGCAAGGCCACCCGGCAGTTGGCCGGGCTTGCCTTCCTGATCAAATCTAATGTGCCTGTCCTGAAAAGTCAAGAAGGGATTAGGAAACGGTTGGTTCTTTGAGGAAGTGGTCAGATCTTTTACTCTCCTTTTGGCCTTGCGTTCCAGTTCCTGTACACCCCCGCGACGCCTGGATGCACCTCGTTCTCGAGCATATCTGCAAATTCTTCATCGGTCATTTTTTCCTGGTGTATTTTTAATGCCACCCATAGTTTTTTGATCACCTCCTTACCGCCGGCATTGTAAATGTTCTTAGCCGCATGATGCAAATTGCTTTGGTACCATCCGTAATTTTTAGCCGTCATACCGCTGGCCGCATCATCATATTTGTCTTCAAAATCCGCAAGGGTTGTATAACGGAATTCGGATGAACCTGCGCCGACCACCATTTCAGGAAAAGTTTCCAGGGCAGGCAATAATTCCGGTTGCCTTTCTGCCACATAGGTATGCAGCATGATGTTGACAAAGAGTTCGCCCATCCATTTACGGTGCATTTTCAATCCGGCCTGTGCATGATAGGAATGCCCCATTTCGTGCAAGGCCAGCAAATCAAAGAAGGGCTGCATGCTGGAACTGCCATCGGCCATGCGGTAAGCCTGATTGATGCGATCCACCATTTGCGGCGGCAACTGATCCAATGGGGGAAGAAAACTCTGCCAGAAGGGATTGTTTTCGGCTGCAATGGCAAGCCGCACATCATCGATATTGTGGGGCATGCCATAAACCGGGAAGGTGGCATATTGTTGCCAGTGCTGAGGCTCCAGTATAAATAGTTTTACCCCTGGTGTGAAGTTCAGCTCCTGCTGAAAATACGCTCCGGCATTGTCCATAAAGATGGCGATGGCTTTAGCCCTTTTCGCATTGCCGGGGCTGAAATAAATGGATTGCCGGTAACCGGTTAAGCTGTCGAGTACATTGGCCGGCGATGGTTGCGCGTAAGAAGACAAAACGAATAACGAGGAAAACAACAGCCCGGCAGCCTTGCTCAGCATTTGTTTTGAGGCCAGATAGATATTATTCATGGTACATATTTTCAACAAAATTGCTTTCGGGCATTGCCAAAAAATAGTACAAAAAAGACATTTTGATTTCAGGCCTGGCCGAAAACAATTGAGAACGGGCAAAAGATCAGATGGGCAGGTCTTTTTGCATGCGCAAGGGAGTGGCCATAAGTTGTTGCTCCAGCAATTTTGGATTTACCCCGGCAAAAACCTTGAAATCGCGGATCATGTGCATCTGGTCAAAATACCCGGCGGAATAAGCAATCTCCGTCCAGGTAAGGAAGGGATTCAATTCCCGCAACCGGTAGGCTTTTGAAAACCGTAGGATGCGGGCATAAGCTTTCGGGTTCATGCCCAACCGCTCACGGCTTTTTCGTTCAAACTGCTTCAGGCCCAGGCAGGCCAGGGACGCCAGGCTTTCCATGCTCATATTGCCGTGGGTCTGCAATAACATTTTCATCGCCGCATCAAAGGGCAGGAGTTCTTTTAACTGATGCACCTTCACCAGGAGAAAATGCTCGACCAAATTTTTGGCTTCTTCCAGCTCCTTTGTATTTTTCAATTGTTCGTTGAGGGATTTCATTTCCAAACCGAAAAAATCCTCCGCATTCAACCCTTCATCAAACAGTTCATGCATAGGCAACCCCAGCAGTCGAAACATTCCGCCGGGAAAGAAATCCACCCGGATGGATCTGAGCTTCCTGTGTACCTTGATGTTCACCCTGGAAAATTGCGGCCCGATGATTACGACATCCGTCTGCTTTTCAAAACGCTCCGAATCTCCCAATCCCATGGAAATGGGATCATTGCAATAAAAGATCATTGTTTGAAAAGGCGTGGGGGGATAGGGCGTTGAAATTTCCACAACACCTTCAGGCAGGTTTGCGTCAATTGTGGAAAGATTGACAACGAATTCCTGTAAGGCAAGATGCGGTTTGTAAATTTTTACGTCCATTTATTTATTGAATAACTCTAATAACTCAGCTTCAGTCAATGTGCAATAACCATCCCTGGTGATGATGGCAACTCCATTGGTTAGCATGCGTTGGGCTGGTTGCAGCGTAACCAAATCCTTGCCGAGCTTAAAAGTCCTTTCAAATTTCTTGTTTTTTTTATTCCCGTCTTGAAAAAAAGATATCAGGTAACCATAAAATATTGCCAGGGTATTCCCGGTACTGTTGAATTTTAATGTAAAATGCCTGACCACCTGCATGTCACGTGTATTTTTCAACCGTTCATCATTTTGCAATTGCAGCAAATACAGGGTGTCGCCGTTTCCGGGTAAATATTTGAGGGTGGCGCGGTTTGCCTTCAGCCATTTTACTTCACCAACGGTTTTCCAGTTGGCATAATTCGTCTCAATTTCACGGATTTGAGCGTACGTCCTGACCGGGCTAAAAAATAAAATAACCGCCTGAGCAACCAACCCCAGGATGAACATTGGGTATTTAGTGTGCCTGTTCATTAAACCAGCAATACAATTTGTGCTATATTTTTCTTTTTTTGGGTAGTGGTGATTCATGAGCTGATGATTTATTGGGATTCAACCTGCTGATGCTTAGCTAGCTATTTATCTTCTTGCCTGCTCCTTTGCCCTTCTTGAACATATAGGAAACCTGGGGCCACCAGGTGATAAAAATTTCCGTAATGATCAATGGCACAAAAGACCAGAAATACTCCTGAATGACGCGGGCAAACAATGGATCTTCCACGGTGCCAAACAGAAAATCAAGCGGGAGGATGCCCCCAATCCGTACTAGTACAAAAGCCAGCACGCAAACATAGCTGCGTACCATCATCTGCCGGTGCACTTTAATATTCCGCCGCTTGATGGCCAGCCAGGCAAAGGCCGTGGTCAGCACGGCGAAAACCGTCAACAGGAAAAGCGAAACCCGGCAGGGTACACACGGACTTACCAATGAAAGACGGAAAGCAGAAATGCCAATCAACACGATTCCAGCCATGTACAGTTTTCCGGTGTTGCGGTGAAGCGACGTATAATGCTTTCGCAGCCATTCCCAAAATTGAACAGGGCCAAAAAACAACGCCAGGGTGCCGCCAAACAAATGCATGCTCACCCAAAATTGATTGTTGAAAAAGCGGTCGCCCCAAAGTGGGCTCCGGTATCCAAACAAATAAGCCACTACATTATCAAAGAAAAAATATACCGAGAAGGCGATAACAATTGTCCAAAAAATAATCAGCAAAATGGTTCTTGTTATCCGCATATGTATTCATCAATTGGTTACATCCTGCATAAAAAATATTTTGTTTCCTGAGGTCAGATCTGCACGATAAAATTTACCCGGTTGAAATGCGGTATTTTCAAATTGAACCTTACAGGCACCACTATTGCATTGCACTTCTTTTTCTGCCACATACGTTGCCGACTCCGTATCGTAAAGCCGGACAATATATCTTCCTGTTTTGCGGATATTTACTTTTACCTCTATTCCGGTGTTATTCATGGATGCAGATTCAATCTCTCCGGTTGCTTTGAATTCCATTATCGCATTTTCCGCAAGCACAGTGGTTTCGGCACCACCATCAGCTAAAGTCATTACCGGCAAGCCATTATTGCAGGGCCCAATCACCGCGCTGAAATCAGTTCCCGCTTCAGCTGTAAAGTTTGGCGTTAAGGCAATAACGGCACCCGCTTTAAAATGCACCGAAGTGCCCGCATAATTTTGAACTGTCGAGGTACTGGTAACCGTGGTTCCTGCCTGGTAAAAACGCTGCCCGGAAAGAGAATTTGTTACATTCAGCACGTCTTCACAAGGCCCGAAAGCTTCGGTTTTCCAAATTCCCCGGCCAAATGTGGCGGCAAACAAATACAGGTTGCCGTTAATATCGCCCATAAATTCCAGTTCACTGATGGCGAGCCTGGGTAGCCCGTTGTAAAATGGTGTCCAATCGGAATCATTTTTTCCGCGGTAATAAACACCCACTGCTGTCCCCACATACAGGTTGTCATTTGCATCGCTTATTATGGAAAAGGCCGGAAAATTGGGCAGGCTTCCGGTTATATTTGTAAAACTGGTACCACTGTTTGAGCTCACAAAAACTTTATTACCGGCGCTGTAGCCGGCAGATGTTACCCAAAACAAATTGCTGCCGTTTGAAGAAACATGGATATCCGTTATCTTACTTCCATCGTATCCCACAGCACTTAATCCCCTGGTTATATTCACAACTTCATCTGGTAAAATATCGTTTAGGTTATCCACGCGAAACAATCCTGCGTGGCTGCCATTGCTGCCCGCGGTATAAATGCGCTTGGAATTCGTTCTGCAGGTGGCCAGAGCCCAGTTTCCGGGCGCGTAGATGGCATCGTAAATCCTGTTCCACTTGTCCCCTCTGCTGTAGCTGACATAGGTATCCGGATATCCGGCGTATAACACATCCTCGTTGGTTGGTGACATACCGAGGTTGGGAAAAAAGTTAGAAGGGTCATCATGATCGATTCCTTCCGGTGATACATCGGTAGTGATGACCCCATCGGCACGGATCCTGGTATTGACCACCCACCAGGAATCATCCCGGTTGCCGGCAGGAGGAAGATCAGTAAGTACATCATAACCATCACCGCCGTCAAATTGTTCAAAGGTTCCACCACTCACCTGTTTTAAAATGCCATTATCTTGTGAGCCCGCCCAGGTTTCATAATCTTCGTTGGAGAGTTCAAACTTGTAAAATTGAGTACAGCTCAAACCATTGAACAGTCTTGTCCAACTTGTGCCGTTGTCCGTACTCAATGCCACTCCACCATCCGTAGCCACAAACACGGAAGTGGCATTGGCCGGATCGTAGATTAAATGGTGAACATCGGGATGAACATACCGGTGATCAAGAATTGACCTGAAATAATCTGTATTCTCACTCCAGGTAGCACCCCCGTCATTGCTTCGCCATACGTTCAGTCCACCTGCCAGCACCAGGTTTGCATTGATTGGCGATACAGCTAGGGCAATATCATAGGTCGATTGGTCAGACCCGATGATTACCCCATCATAGTTTAAAATATCCGGACTGTTGCTGCGCAATGAAAAAGTATTGCCCTCATCCGTTGAGCGCATGAGGCCTTTGAAACGATGGTCGTCATTGGTTTTGGTAAGTAAGCTCGGTCCGCTCAACAGATAAACGTAATTGGGATTCGCCGGAGTTACGGCGATCTCTGCACGGTTATTTTTATACCGGTCATCTTCCTGTTCCCACACCGAGCCCAGGTACCGCTGATGAAAAGTGACTCCGCCATCTGTGGATTTGAAAAACCGCACAAAATTTCCAACAGAAGCGGTACAATAAACAATGAGTCCGCTACCTGGTTTGTATTCAATATCAAAAACCTTTAAATCAGATCCCAGGTTTATGCCGGAAGATGAATGAAAAACTGACCTTACCCAGGAACCCCCTCCATTTGTTGTGCGGTAAATCCCCTGGTTTGTGGCAGCCATCAGCACATCTGCGTTATTGGGCGCCTGCACCAGGTTGAACCCAACATAACGGCCATGGCCCGGGATATCGGGAAAAGTGCCGGTAGGCATAAAAGTTGCACCGCCATCAACGGATTTAAGCACGCCGGCCGAATACCTTACATAGCCAAATCTGAAATTAAAACCGCCACTGTTCCATCCATCGCCATCGCCGGTGAGCACATACACCACATTGCTGTTGGCATGGCTCACTACGATGCCGGAAACACCAAGCGAAGGGAAATAACTGCTCACATTTTGCCAGATCACACCGCGGTTAATGCTTTTAAACAGCCCGCCGGCGGCTGAACCGGCATAAACGATCTGGTTATTGGCGGGGTCAATCGCTATGCGGTTTACACGGCCAATGCCATCCGCACTGTAAGCCGGACCTACAAGTTCCCAGGCTCCCCTGCTTGAAGAAAGGGTTGTTTCTCCGGTAAGAGATTGTGTTTGCAAATAATCATACGTGCGTTTTGAAACATTGGCCACTTCACCATTGGGCAACAAATGGGGTTCAGAATCAAAAAAATATCGGTTCCATTTTTTTTGTTCACGTTGTATTTGTTTCAACTCCGCATTGTCCCTGGCCATTTTTGCTTTTGATTTATAATATTCGCCCACTGCTTTTTTCATTTGCTGAAAATTGCGCGTAGTGGCCAGCTTATCCTGTAGAATATGGTCTGCTTTTTGCGCACATATACTTATGGAGATGAATACAAGGCAAACCATGAAAATAATTCGCTTCATCATCATTGCCTGTTTTTGATTGTTGACTTGAGCGCATCAATTTCATTTTGCAGTTGCAAAATATAAAGAGTCAATTCCTCGATTTTTTCCATCATTCGGCGCTGCATTTCCCCCAGGTCCATCCCTGATTTTTCCAATTCGCTGGCTGGCGGAATGTTGGGCAGGTGTTGATGGGTTTGAATAAATTTCTGCAATTCCGGGAGGCTTCTCAATTTGTACTGATTGGAAAAAACATAATCCGGCCAGCTCGCCTGCAATCGTACCCGGAGTTCCTCTACCATTACCTTGCCAGCCACGCTTAGCCTGTACCCTGTGGCTGCTGTTGCCGTGCCAATACTTACATTGCCTGCTGCATCTACAAATAACCGGTCGCCACCACCAGTGCGCACCACGAATTTGCCTGTGGCATTATCACCATAGGTACCGATCCGGATATTGGAACCGGAAAGCTGCACAAAACCAATATTCGTAGCGTTTTCCCTGAAATTGAGCAAACTACCCGATTGCAGGGTTATATCCCCGTTGGATAAAAGGCCAGAATTAAAAATAGAAGTTTTCAGGCTGGCAAATGTTTCCTGAACCGTTACCGAATTTGCTCCGACGGATGTTGCTTTCATTTGTCCTTCCACCTCCAATGGGGCGGTTGGCGCTGAAGTGCCAATACCCACTTTCCCTTCCTGGGTAATGACCATATTGCTTCCAACTCCCGTTCCTGAAAAAATCAAACCGGGCGTAACCAGGCTGCCAATAATGTAACGCACATAACCCTTGCGTTCATTCGAAACTAAAAAATTCACGCCTTCACTGCGGACCAGGGTTGCAGTTCCCATATTGAATTCCAGATTGTTTTCAATATCGCCCAATATGCTCCGGGCAATGCGCACACTTCCGTTGCTGATGTGTAATTTTTCTGAAGGTGAACCGGTTCCAATACCAACACTGTCGGTGGTATAAATCCAGTTCGGGTTATTCGCAGATTCAGTCCATAAGGATGTTCCACCTCCGCCGGAGCTTCCGCCTAAAATTTTCCAGCCGGCACCATCATGTTGGAAGGCAGCTTTAAGGTCAGTATCATAAACGACCAATCCTTCAATAGCTTGAATTGCATTGCGTTGCACAGTTGTCATGCGCGGCAGTAACAAACCCCGTGCAGTACTTTTCAATTCAAGAATGGAACTGCCATGCGGGGTGGTGGTTCCAATACCTACCGCTTGCGCGGATGCGTTGAAAGAGATCCCAAAAACAATTGCGAAAAACAGGAAGATCTGTCTCATGGTTTTATTTTGAAAATTTCAATATCGTTTGTTCAATTTGAGGTGCGGTTGCAGCAAAGATTTTGCAAATGATGACGCCGGACAGGGATTCCGCGATGACGGGAATGCGGATGAATTAAAAAAATGCTGCAAAGTCCAAAGCAAAAAGGATGTTTCTGGTTATTGCCTTGGCTCATAAATAATACGCATGGCTTTTAGGCCAAGCTGATTGCCTTGCCAGCCGTTTGTGGTTCTCACTATTACCCGGAAATAAAATTCTGAACCCTTTATTTCACGATCGCCCAAAAGTGTAATGGACCGGATTAGATCACTGGCGGAACTTGAAGAAATTGTGGCTTCGCTGGAAATAGAGCCCTGGTTAAGCAGGCCACGGTCTATTTCAAAAACAAGATCAGAAGTGGTGCTCTGGTCAAGATAAAAAAAGGTAATTCGCTTAATCAGGGTTCCGGATGGCAGTGGTATGTTACACATTAACCGGTGGGCTGCAGTCGTACCGTCCATATATCTTACATTCCATGGATGATGAAAATAATTATGAGAACTGAAGCCGGGCAGAAAACTCTCATGCCCGATAATCAGGGTATCTAAACGGGATTTATCGTAGCTTAACCTTACCCAATTGGTGAAAAGAAAATTGAGGTTAACGTAAATACCGCTCTCCTTGTCGGTTTGATAAACCATGAGGCCGGTAGGCACACTTGAGGGAATCGCCAGGCGTTGTGCTTCCGTCATCCTGGGAAGCAAAAAACCTTTACCCGTACTCTGCAAATCGAGAATGGCTTTTGAGTTAGGTGTTGCGGTTCCGATGCCTACACTTTGAGCGAAAACCGCGTAAACGGCAACCAAGAAAACAATGACCAGGAAAATTTTTTTCATATTGTAAATTTGATATTTCAATAAATACTGTCCAGCTCAACAAGCAACTGCAACAGGTGCTCATTTTTTAGCATACCGCCCATATGTTCCCTGAGTTGAGGAATAATCATTTTTTTATCTGCCTGATTTTGCCAAATGCAGTTGGGCAGATAAACAAATTCAAACCATTCAATAAATTTGCATGGCTGATGAAAAATATCGGCATTGTATTGCCAAACCCAATCGGGCGCATTGTTTTCCCTCATGCCGAGATCTCTCAATTCATCGATAATCTCCACCACTTTTCCAAGGACCAGTTTTTGCGTGTGCTCTCTCATTATTTCTCAAATCTATTTTTTGTATCGGTCGGAGTCAAGCAACACTTAGGCAACGGCAGATTTATTTAGGAAACGGCACGTGTTTTCCTTTTCAGCATTTTATATTTGATCAGGCCGATCAAATTTGGCGCTTGCATGAGGAAATTGATCGTTATTTTCCGGATAGCATTTTTATTGCTGAACTGTAATGGCGCAATTAGCCAAACCGCTTTCCATATCAATACCTCAAGAGAATTCAATACCGATATGATTACGGAGATTCTTCGTGACAGTAAAAAGAATATGTGGATCGCCAGCTATAACGGATTGTACAAACATGAGGGATCGCGAATCCGCAACTTCCTGCAACAAAGCCCTTCCGGAAATGCACTGAGTGGCCTTGAGATCCATTGCCTCATGGAAGACCATGAAGGATATGTTTGGGTGGGCACCACAAACGGCGTTGACCGGATAGATCCGTTAACCTATACCATCAAACATGTTCCGCTTAAAAGCAACGACAGCGCAAGCAGCTTCCTTGGATACATCACCGCCATTTTTCAGGATGATGAACAGCGGGTTTGGATTTGCACAGAAGGCGCTTTGTTCAGGGTGGATCCCGAAACCTTCGGATACGAGGTCATTCCCAAAGTAAAAGGCAGCAATGGCATACCATCAACCATAATGACGAAAAAAGCGGGCGAAAAAAGCGGCGATGGCATCTGGATGATGACCGCTGAAGGACTGGTATTTTACCATTACCGAACCCGCCAATTTCACCATCGC
Organism: Bacteroidota bacterium; assembly: GCA_023387985.1. Taxonomy (GTDB): domain Bacteria; phylum Bacteroidota; class Bacteroidia; order Chitinophagales; family Chitinophagaceae; genus Phnomibacter. Next base: position 389,079 of record JAEWHC010000008.1, read on the forward strand.
TATTTTAACCCGGATGACCGGCCAATATTCAAGCTTGCAAGCGCATCCTGGGGAAGCCCGGGAGATCTTATCAGAGATCAGAAAGGCAACCTCTGGTTCGTATTTCAGGACAGCAAACTGATCCGGTTTAACCCGGAAAATAACCAGGTTGACAGTTTCCCGTTTCAACTGCCTGTGAATGCCTGGAAATGTTGCTACTCGCTTTTGGAAGATCATCACCAAAATATCTGGCTTGGTTTCCGGCACGGCGGAATCCTGCACTTCGATACCCGGCTTTACCAATTCACGCCCATTCGCTATACTGCAGGTACAGGAATCATTGCCAGCAATTACGTTTACGGAATGGCACAGGACTATATTGGAAACATTTGGGTAAGTACGGATAACGGGATTGATGTGATCAATTATTACAACAAGGCGCTCCGGCAGGTTCAGCTGAGCCAGGAAGCGGATTATACACGCCTGGTGCATCAATCTGCAGACATGAGCCGCGACATGGAGGATAATATTTATATCCCTTTTTACCGCACCGGTTTTTTCAGGTACAGTTACCGCAATAATGCAATCAGTTTTCATAAAGCAGGAAATGGGGTTACTACCGGAACATCCTTCATTATTCCCGATGCTGAAAATAAAAACCGCGTTTGGGCAGCGCGGGAAAACGGATTGATCCCGGTTTCACTAAGTGATCCGGCTGCACAACTCCGCCTCAGTTATTCCAAAATTCCGGCGGCAGCCTATTCAACGCCAGGTGATATTATTTGGGAATATTCCGAAGATCCGCATTCCGTATATGTCCGCAAAAACAATGGCATGCTCTATCATCTCCGGCCGGAGAAAACCGATAGCCTGCGGGCGTATTACTGGAGAAAAAACCTTACCCTCTCAGAAGATAAAAAATACCTCTGGTATATTACCCGGGAACTGAACCTGGCGCGGCGTAACCTGAACACATGGGTGCAGGATACTTTTGATATTCAGCGAAAACTGAAATCACTAAATTTTTCGTTCTCAAATCCGCGGGCAGTACTTGAAGATGGAAATTCAATCTGGATCACTTCGCAAAACGGGTTGCTGCGGTTTTTTTTCCGGCAGGACAGCCTGGCAACCTATTCCACGCAAAACGGCCTTGCCCATAGTTTCAGCTTCGCCCTGCACAAGGATATAAAAAACCGGGTTTGGGTTTCCAGCTTTGGCGGTATTGATTATTACGATCGCCAAAGCAACGCCTTTAAAACCCTCATGAAGTTTCCCACCACTTCCTACATGGAAACATTTGGAAGCATCATTGAACTGTCTGATCATCACCTGGTTTTTCATGCGGGCAATCACCTCTATATTGTCAATCCCGAATTTGTTGAGCAGCTTGTACCGGAGGAACTTGTTCTGGCCCTGGATGAATTCCTTATTAACGGCGAAGCGGTTCACTGGACCGATCCGGATATGCTCAGTGCACTTGATCATACGCAGAACCACATCCAGGCCAGGTTCGGGCTAATCGCATTCGACAAAAAAATGACCATTCAATATTGGTACAGGCTGCATTCCGGTGACCAGTGGGTAAATAATGGCAATAATTCGGAACTGCTTTTCAATACATTGAAACCGGGTACATATGCATTGCAGATCAAAGCAACCGACATTTCAGGCAGGCAATTGTCGGAAGTCCTGCATGTAAATTTCCGCATCGCGCCGCCGTTCTGGAAAACATGGTGGTTTATTTCACTGGTAGCTGGTATTATGCTGATCATCGTATACCTGCTTTATAAGAACCGCATCAATACGCTTGAGCGTAAAGCAAAACTGGAAAAGCAAATTGCCGAACTGGAAAGCAAGGCCCTGAGGGCGCAAATGAACCCGCATTTTATTTTCAACAGCCTGAACGCGATCCAGGAATTGGTGGTGACAGAGAAACTGGAAGACGCCTATTCCTACCTCTCCAGGTTTTCCAGGCTGTTGAGGATGGTATTGAACCATTCTGAAAAAAGCATCATTTCCCTGGCAGATGAACTGAATATGCTTCAGCTCTACCTCCAACTGGAATCGCTTCGTTTTAAGAGCAATTTTGAATACCGATTGGAAGTTGAGGAAACCGTTGATCCGGAAATGAGCGGCATTCCCCCACTGCTGGTACAGCCCTATATTGAAAATGCCATTTGGCACGGGCTGTCGGCAAAAGAAGGAAAGCGCATCCTGGAAGTCACATTCCGGGAAGATAACAATAACCTCATTTGCCGGATCAAAGACAATGGCATTGGCAGGAAAAAGGCCGGGGAAATCAAAGCATCAAAACTAAGCAGCAATAAATTTGAATCAAAAGGGATGAAACTCAATGAGCACCGGATGCGCCTGCTCAACCTGCAACAAAATCAGCACCTGGCCGTGCAGGTTAACGATCTTGCAGATGCCGCTGGAAATGCCATAGGCACCGAGGTTATCCTGACCATCCCGCAAACCGATCCGTAAATGAACCGTATTCTGATTATTGATGACGAGCCGGCCGCAGGAAATATCCTGAACGTGCTGATCGAAAAACACATCGGCCTGGAAAAAGCGCTGCGTGTCTGTTCCGACCCCGGTGAGGGCATCCGCATCATCAGGGAATGGAAACCCCATTTGCTGATGCTGGACATTGAAATGCCGGTCATTAATGGTTTCAGCCTGTTGACGCAACTGGAAGAAATGGATTTTCATGTGATTTTTACTACCGCCTATGATAAATATGCCATAAAGGCGATCCGCTTCAGTGCCCTGGATTACCTGCTGAAACCCATAGACCATGCCGAATTGATCCAGGCATTCCAGCGCTACGAAAAACGCGTCCATTCCGGAAAAAATTCAACCGGGCATAAACTCGGCAACCTGCTGGGAAACCTCAAAGACCAGAACCTGAACCGGCTAGCATTAAATACCCACAAAGGCATACAATTTAAAAATATTGATGAAATCATTTATTGCGAAGGCGTAAACAATTATACCCGGTTTTATTTTTTAAAACAGGAGCCCCTGGTCATCTCACGCACCATTAAAGAATTTGATGAACTGCTGCAGGATCAGGGATTTTTCAGAATCCACAAATCTTTTCTGGTAAATGTAAACCGCATCGCAAGGCTCGAAGAAGAAAAAGCCATACTGGAAGATGATACCGTGCTTCCGATTGCGAGAAGGAGAAAAGAAGAACTGAAGAACCGCTTTGTACGCTCAAACCGGTGAAAGTTACAGACTCATCAGCCGGTTTTCCTTGCGGAGTTCTCTAACAATACCCGACTTCAATATTGGGAAGGTTATGGGTTGTTTCTTTCTGAATGTTTTGAGATAAGCATATTGTACAACATTCGTGATATTGCCGCCACTAAGGTCCGTTAATGCCAGATGATCCCATTCTTCGGGGGATAACCTGATCTCTGTGCCCAGCTCATTAAGAAGTTTTTCCCAGATTTGGCTCCTGGTAAATTGATCGGGCATGGAAAATTCGACCATGATGTGAAACCTGCGCTGATAAGCACTGTCTATATTTTCGATGGAATTGCTGGAAACGATCAGTATGCCATCAAAATCTTCAATGCGCTGGAGCAGGTAGGCCGTTTCCTGGTTGGCATAACGGTCATTGGAACTGTTGATGGAAGTGCGCCTTCCAAACAGCGCGTCCCCTTCGTCGAAAAAAAGGATCCAGTCCCGGCTTTCGGCAAGTTCGAAAACGCGGGAAAGGTTTTTTTCAGTTTCGCCAATGTATTTGGATACCACCTGTGCCAGGTCGATGCGGTAGATCTGCCGGTTAAACCGTTTGCCCAATATGGAAGCCGTCTCCGATTTTCCTGTTCCGGGTTTTCCATAAAAAAGCACTTTCAGCCCTTTTTTCATACGCCTTGCAAAACGGGCGGGTTTCTTTTCCTTATCGAAATAAAACTCCCAGTCCGTGATTTCTTCAAGGCTTTCCAGCACTTCAGCGGGAAGCACAAGATCTTCCAGTTCGAGGTTGGAATGGATGAAGCCGCCAAGGTTGAGCTGGCTTATGCGTTGTTCATATAAAATGCCATAGCCACTGTATGCATTCCTGCAATAATTGCTCAATGCCAGTTTGCCGGAAAGAAAAGGTTCGCCGGGCGGGGCGGCTTCGATATGCAGCAAAGCTTCGGGTTCGGACAAATAAGCCGGCAAAGAGCGGATGAGATCAATGCGTTTCTGCAGATCGCCATTACAATAAAAATGGGCGAGTGTTTCGCCGGTGGCGAAGAGACCGCGGTGCTGCTGCCCGGGTATGCCACCCAGCGAGGAGCTGCTGCTTTCATTTTTTGCCTCCTCTTTAAAAGCCTGCTCCAGCATATCCGGGGCAAGCATGGGTGCAAGGCAAAGCGCTACACCAATCTGTTCAAATTCCGAAGCGGAAGCGAAAAGTTCGGGAAACACATTTTTTAGTTCGGCCGTGAATATTTTTAAGTTGTCCATATTTAGAAAAACTCTTTATGGTCTATCGGAATCGCGTTGCTTTTAGCGAAGCCCCCTTTCTTATTGTTCCAGTTTGCGGGTTTATTTATTTCTTCCTGTGCCGCATTGGCCTTGCCGCTGAATTGCAGTTCCTTGAGATTATAAGTTACTGCTTCAGGAATCATCTGACCAGGCAATTGCTTTTCCAGGTGTTTTTTTAATGGCCCATAGTTTGAAAGATTATAATGCATTTCCACCTGCAATGCAATGATGTTGTTGGTATGCACCAGGGTCTTCGCTGTGGTTTCGAACTCATCAAGCATTTTCATATTTGTCGCATGCGGAATGGGCGCAAGGTTTTTGCCGCTTTTGCCTGTACCAAACAATTCATGGTTGATTAAATGGCCCTGGATTACCCGCGACGATTGGATGTTCTTTGCGGTTTTAATGGCTTTAGTCAAATCGGAAGCGCTGCTGCCACGCCTCGCCTTGCTGCCGCTGTGATCTTTTGAATGCAGCGAAATCAATTGAGCATTGGCCTTTAATCCATCAGATGCGTCTGCATAATCGATGATCGTTTCCGGGATCAGGTTTTTCTTTTCACCAAGCGGAAGCAACCGAAGCTTATCTGCAATATAGGCCAGGTGCTTGCGCAGTTCCTCGCCTTTGTTTTCCGAAAAGTATTTATCGCTTCCTTCATACGTGCCATCGACTTTCTTTACGGTGTCGCCAATTAATTTTACGATCAGTTTGTGGCGGTCCTGCGCTGCTTTCAACGTCTTGGTGTGTCCTGCATCTGCTTTTATTCCATCAACATTCTCCAGGGAGATCAGGTAATTGCCCAAATTTACGCTTACACTTTCCCTTACCAATTCAGTACCTCTAAAACGTAAGGTATGCGTCTCCCCATTTTGATCTTTATATTTCGTAAACAAATTTTTCAGAAAATTTCTGAACTTATCGAGCCCTTTTTTTGCCGCCGCTTTTGCCTTCTCTTTCTTTTCGTCCACATAAGCTTTTCCTTTTTTAATTTTTTCATCCACTTTATCGAGCAATTTAAAAATGCCCAGCTTGGTCATAAGCATTTTCAGTTTTTCCATCACTTTCGTTATGGCGTTGGCAATGGGCTCTTTTATTTTCTTTTGAATGATATCGGCGATCTTTTTTCCTACACCGCCCAAACCGAGCATATTGGCCAGGAAGGTAATGGCCAGGCCGAGGAATTTTGCCAGTACATTTTCTACCATTGCGGCCACTCTTCCCACATTGCCGGCCAGTATTTCACCAAATGTATCGAGGATGCCGTTGATGAGCTGAATAATTTGTTTTGCTCTTTCAAACAATGTTTTTACAAAATCGATAATGGATTTAACGGCTGAAATAAACCCGGCACCGGGAATCAGCATGGAGGCGATTTTTATTACGGCTTTTTCAATTACCGTCACCAGGATAAAAGACTTCGCCTGCTCCAGCAATTGTTCTTTCAGGTCAAAAAACTGCTCTTTTATAAATTCCCAAAGTCCCGAAATGCCTTCCGTTTTCAGGATCGTGAACAGCTTGAAGATCTTCGCCCCAGCGGATTTGCCAAGCTCCACGCCTTTCTCCAGCATATCCACATATTTTTTGCCTATCACCTTTCGGGCGATTTCCCTGACTTTTTCTACCGTAATGCCCAATACCTGCAATACAAGGCTGAGAATCCCCCGGAAGTCGAATTTTTCCGGAAGTTTAATCCCGGCTTCGCCCATTTGCCCGGTGATCCATTCCAGCGCGCCGTTCAGGAAATGCTTGCCAATATTTTTCACAAAGAGGTCGAAGCCTGCCGACACTCCGGAAGCCAGGTTCCCAAAGAATTTAACCGGCGCTTTAATGATTCTTGAAGCATATTCCGCTGCCCGCGCCAGGGCTTTTCTGAGTTCATTCACCAGGTTGATGATCTCCTTGATTACCCCCACCACGGCGTCAAGGGCTTTTTCCAGCCAGCTCTTGCGGGAATCCATAATTTTTTTGAATTCTTCTTCCAGGGCCCCAACACCATCAGCATATTTTTGGGCAAGGCTGCCAACCAGGGCTTGTTGTTTCTGATCCACGGATTCTTCGAGGGAAGAAAATTTTTCCATTACCGCTGCAGCGCTTTCCGTTGCCATTTGCTGCAGCCCTTCCGGAAGACCTCTCACAAAAACCATCACCGCGTCTTTGGCTTCTTTGATCTCGCGGATGATCGCATTCAGGGTATCGGCTATGTGATTGGTAAGTGGATCCAGCGAGGCCGAAAGTTCGGTTTTGTATTTTTCAGATTGCCGGTCGAAAACTTTCTTCACCCTCCGGTTGAAGTCCGCTTCATCCAGCCATTTGGCCACCGTCTCGGAAGTGAATTCATCATCCATTCCTTCATTCACATTCTTTTTGAAATTGTCGTTGGCTACACCCATGATCCGGTCAAAACGATCATTCACCGTTTTATCCAGCTCATCCAGCTTTTTATTAACGGAGGTTTCGGCGGAAGTATAAATGCCTTCTATTTTATCGGCTATTTCTTTTCTTTTAACCTCATCGGCCGATTTGGTTTTATCTTTTACCAGGTCTACACCCTTAAAATTTTCTTCGCGGTAACCATGGATCTTCTCAATACCGCCGGCAATACTTTTTTTGGCAACGGCTTTGTCCTTTTCAAGCTTTTTCTCCTCAATGGCGCGGTAATCTTCTTTTACGCTTGCTGCCCCGGCCTGGCTCGCTTTCTTTTCGCCAAGGGCGGAAGTAAAATGCTCTTCCTCTGATTCTTCCAACTGTTGTTCCGTTACTTCATTTTCTTCCATTTGCCGGTCAATGGAAGCCGATTCCTCTTCAAGCGTGATCCGCTCCTCTGCAATGGGTTTTGCAACCGCATCATCGGTATTTTGGATCCCCGCCTTTTTACCGGGATCCTCTTTGATTACCTCCGTGTTTTCCCTCGTTTCAACCGCGCTTTCATCAGGCGGCTTATCCTGGGCCTCTTCCACAGGGCCCACAGAACTCGTTTTCTGTTCTTTTATTTCGGTGCTGTTTTTCTCTTTTACTTCGGTTACCTCCTGGTTATTGATTTTCGGAATATTCCCCGACCGGCCTGCCTCTTCTTTCTTCTTGTTGAGCAATTTTTCAACTTCGTCAAGAATGGATTTTTTCAATATCGCGCCTTCAAATGGCTTAGGTGCCGGCAGCTCACCCATTTCTTGTATTTTGCCGGCCTTCGCTTTGCTGATTCTTTCATTGTCCGGTGAGATCGCACTGTTCGCCGCCTCTGCCGCCTTATTTTCCGGTTTGTCATGCTTCTTCGTTTTGGCGGCATTGGATTTTAAATTATCCTTCAGCGCATTAAACTGCGCATCGGGTTCCACCGGAGGTAGTTGCCCGGTTTCGGCCTCCGGGCTTCCTGCTTCCGCAATTTCGCCTGCCTTCTCCGCCGATTCAAAAAACGGCGGCGCCGGCGGGATGCTGGTATCATAGGTATTTACTTCGTTTACTGAAGGATCCGGCGCATGTTGCGCAATGGAGCCGCCCGGTGTGGATAGCCCGCCCGGGCTTTCAGTTTCCGGCACTTCATCCGGATTGAACCGCACATTGGAGAAAAACGGGTTGATGTAAAAATCCCAATAATCGTAATTGTCCGTTTTTTCCTGGACCTGCCCGCCAAGGTGATTGGAACCCGCGGTATTCCCATTGATGGTTACCACTTTAATGGATTTCAGTTCGTTGGTATCTGCAATGTTTTCCGGGATGGTGCGCACCACCATGGCAAAATGGTTGAAACCGTTTTTGATCACGATATCGCCCGGCCGGGGCAGATATTCGCCTTTGCGAAATGCGTCATTGGCGGTAATGTTGGGCTGCCCGATCTTCCATAGTGGCGGATGAATACCGGCTTTGTGCAAGGCCCAAAAAACAAAAATGCCGCACCAGCTGGGCAAAAGGTCAACATTGTTTTCAGTAGTTACCACATGCTTGCCATCAACAACTTTTACTTTCTGCGCCTGGCCACGCTTTACATATTTAATTACATCAGCCCACAATTTTCCAGGCTTGTGCTCCTGGAGGGTTTCAACAATATTTTCCTCACCAAATGCTTTCTTGAAATAGTCGAGCAAATGTTCCCAGCCGAGCCTTGTGTTGTCATCCTGTAATATGTTGCTGTTTACTGCACCTTGCTCATTTAATGCAATCGCCGCGGCCCTTTCCAGCGCTTTTTGCTGTTCGGGCGTACGGTCGTTTAGTTCTTCAACCGGTTTAAGTTCTGCTGTGGCTGTATCCTGCACATGGTTATGCTGCAGGGCATGATAAAGTTCGTGAACCAATATCCAAAGGCTTATGAGACTGGCCTCTGAAAAGAAATCTTTCCTGAGAAAAACCGATTGGCCCGAAGTAAATGCCGCAGCCTGCGGAATTTCATCATGGCCTTTTTCACCAACCACTATAATTTCCACATTGGAAAAATCGCCGCCCGATTGCTCATGAAGGGCATTGGAAAACTCTGCCGAAAGTTTAACCGGTTCGCTGATATGGTTTTCCGCAGGCTTTCCATTAAAGGTTCTTGTGGCCGCGGCCAGAACGGGACTGAATTTTTTATAGCCTCTTATTATTTTCTCTGAACTGATGGCCTTATTGGCAAAATCATCGGCCTTTTTTTCTTCGGATTTGTGTATTCGTGCGGTAACCGGATGCTGGCCGCCGGGCCTTGGTCGGGCCATTCTGGATGCTAACGGTCCCGTACGGGCCTTTGGCTTTTGTATGGTAGGTGCATACTGCATTTCTTAAAACCAATGGGTGTAGATCGTGTAGGGTGTCCAGGAAAGTTTGATCATACTGATGCCCCAGGGCAACTGGTGGAGCAGCATATCCGTACTGCTTTCTTCCACCACAATGCGGACCGTCTCTGCATCTACAGTGGCAAATCCTCTGCGGGTGAGAAATGCCGATCTTAACCCATCCGGCGATGTGTTTTTTAATGCAGGCCAGTTGGCGACAACCGACTGCAAAAGTTCAGTCGTTTCGTTTTTTATGCCGTTGCCCGGGTCGTCATTGGAAAATGCATATTCACCTGGCGGCAATCCGCAAAGTATTTTGCCAATGGTCAGCTCCGCGTCATTTTCGGGCAGTTGCCCGGTTGCAATATAATGAATGACCCTCGCGCCAAGTTTTGCCGCATCTTCATTGATAAACCCGCCGTTCTGCATCAGGTTTATGTTTTCAAAGAATGATCCCAGGTAGGGCCAAACCAGGATGACGCCGGCATTTTCACAGCATATCCCGTTTTGCAGGTCCCCGCTATTCAATTCCATCGCAGCCTTTTCTTCTCCAGGAACCGCGGATGGTTCATGGTCATCCCGCTTCACGGCCATAGCTTTTCCAGGAAATTCCAGGATGAACTTCTTCATCGCTGCAGCGTTGAGTGGCGACGGCAACCAGCCCTGCAATTGGCGAAAACGGTTTCCATCTCCGGCGGAAATATTTTCTACAAACCGCCCTACCATTGGCATTTCCAATTTGAGGATTCGTGCAATAAATCTCACCACGGATTCCTTTTCGGTTATATCCAGAAGCCGTGCAATAAAAGCGGCCGAAAAATCAAATGCTCCATTGTCATCTAAGCCGGCAAGTAGGGCATCCAGCCGCTTACGGATAAACGGCCCGTAAAATTTTACATCAGTAATGATATCGTTTTTGCGCACAACGCCTGATTTCAAATAATTCAGCCATTGCTTAAAAACCAGTTGGTGCGCCCCAGGGTGGAGCACTGCTTTCTGTAATCCTTGCTCCACCACTGCTTGCCAATCCGCCTTCTCCATTTTCCAGGGCAGGGCGGGAAATATCAGTTCGAGTTTATCAATGATCATCCATTCGTCGTTGCGGGTTTGAAATTTTTTTTCAAGCAAACCGTCAATCGCCTCGGAAAATTCATTGGTCACCCAGCTTTTCCCCTCCGCCTGCACCGCAGTTGCAGCGTTGTAGTCCGGCGCCGGCAACTGCATTTCCAATCTATTGATCCTCGACGGGCTCATAGGCTTTCAGTTTACATGATGCTGGCAAAGCTGGCAAACATCAGGGCCGAGTTTTCCCTGGTTACCTCAGCCGGAAGTTTTTTAGCGAATTCTTCCTGCAATCTCCCTGTGCCGCGTAATGGTTCGGTGATGCCATTCAGGCTTACCTGGTTTTCTACAATATTGTAGGATCTCACCACCACTACGAGGTAGTCAAACTTATCGGGGCCGGCCGGCAGTTTGACCTGGTCACGGCCGCCAATGCTCACGGAATCTTGCGGGGATATTTCTGTCTCTATAAACCCGGACCGGATTGGGAACAACTTGTCGTTTACCATAATTCGTGCACGAGCCTGTACGCCTTCCAGCTGCTCGAAGAAAATGAAGAGTTTTTTGGCAGCCGCAACAGTGCTCAACATAATTTCAATGGGTTGCGCAGTGGTTCCGGATCCTTCATAGCGGTTTCCTTCATAAAGCACAACAACCTGCACTTTGGTGGTTGAGGGCAATTTTTCGACACTCATGAAATAATCCTGCTGCGGGTCAAACTTCAGGTTTTTGTTGTCTATGGTTGCAAAAATTTCAACGCCATTGACAATCGCTTCGCCGCTGCTTCTTCTCACCACAACACGCAATGGCCTTAATTCGTTCAGTTTTACCGTAAATTCAGGCGTTTGCCCATCTATCAAGATTTCAAATGCCTGTGTGCTGTAATTTTCATCGGCCACGGTATAACTAAATCTTTCGCCTTTTAAGCCTTCCAGTTTTAGAACATCGTTCACCATCACTTCTTTATTTTCCTTGTCCACCAGTCTTAACTGCTGTACCAGGTTTCCATCCGCATTCACGAATTTAACGGTCACGGCAAATTTTTGTTCCTGGGCTTTCTTCAGGATCACGTTTTCTGTAACTGCCGATTCTTTAACCGCAATGGTCTTTTTTACGCTGATGTATCCTTCCGCACTGAATGTCAGTTCAACCTTGGTGTTGGGCTCCAGGGACGCGGTATATTTTCCTTCGGCATCAACCTGAACCTGCTGCCCGTTAATGGTGACTATAGCGTTTATGGCACTGCCATCTTCGGCCTTAACCGTGCCATCAAGTGTTACCACTTTTTTTACATCGGGTTCAATCAGCGCGAACTGCAAGGGCCTTGCATTGGTGGACAAAGCATAGGGCAGGTAAAAATCAGCGGAGATGATGCCTTGTTCATTGTAAACTAATATATACGTTCCCCCTTTGCAAACACCAGACCCATGCGCTACGCCGGGGTGCAGCTGCAGGAAGCGCCAAAATTTTCCTTCCACTCCCGTACCGCCCTTACGGCTTACCAATTCCGTGGCGAGTTGTTCCACTTTCACCCAGTCATCATCATACCTTATTCTCCGGATGGTATCTAAAAGATCAGGCAGCTTGATGCCGGTCAGCAAGGTATACCTGCCCATTTCTGCATCGGTTCTCGCTGAAAAAAACACATCGGCTTTCTGCGCAATTTCCATCAGTTCCGTATTGAGTGCGGAACTGTATTTTTCAATCACAAGCTCTTCCACACTTTTTGGCAAATAACTTTCCAGCAGGCTGAGCGACACATGCAATTGCAAAACCTGGTAAAAAATGGCGTTACTGGTATCGCTTGCGGATATCTTCTTTACTGCGGTCAGCAGGCGGCTGTAAAAAGCAGCATCGGATGAGCCTGCGAAATCCTTATCATTCCGGATATCTGCAACCAGGGATCCAACCGAGTTCAGGAAAAATATGCTCCAGTCGAATTCGAAGATCAACGGAAACCTGGGATTGTACTGAATATCCCCAAGCCAGCTTTTGTTTTGAACAGTGGTAACTGCCGGCGCTACGGTTGCCGTAAAACTTGCTTCTGTTATTTTATTGGCCTCCATCTTAACCGCCTTCATCGGATCTTTTTCCTCGATGGCATACCTGTAACCGGAAGTCAGGATGGAATCAACCTGGGCAAGTTCTTTTACATTGAGTGTGCCCGTTATGCCCGGAAGGTATTTGATGAGATCGGGCCGGAGATTGATATAAAACTGCTGCATGGCTTTGGTGAGGCCATTCTTGATCTTGTCATATTGTACATTTTCAATCAGGTAGCTGCCAAGATGGTTCCGGCAAAGCGATACCTGCCGCCGCAATTCGGTACGAACAATATTATACATGCTTACCAGGTCCTCATTCAGCGGTGCGTTATCACCGGCTACAGGGCTGGTATGCTCACTTACTCCAAGCATGACCACTTCGAAGGGCAGCCCGAAGTTTTTCCGCAAATTCAGTACAGTACTCAATGCCGCACCGGCCGCTTTGCCATGTACACCTTCAATACGGTAAAAGCTTTTTATGCCCTGGAAAACATTCGGCTGTTTGTTGTATGTGGTGGATGAAGAAGCGGGTGCGCTATCCTCGGCCAGGTGGTAGGAACTAAGCTTTCCATCCTTTTGCCGCAGTGTGGATGCAGGATCCCAAAAATCCAGCAATTCTTTGGCAAAATAATAAGGCATGGCCTGGGTGGAAAGCCGCTTCATTGACAAGGAGGGGGTAACCCTTAAGGTCATTGTTGATTCATTGGATGTGGCAATGCCGCTGGCCGCGATTTTATCCAGGCGCTGCAATAAAATGGCCAGTTTTCGCATGCTGGCCGCCTGTTCCGTTTGCGCCATACGCGAATGAAAACCATGGCGGTAAATGCTTTTTTCCGTGTTGACCTGCCATGCGAAAGCGGGGTTTTGCGTTTCAGCTTTTCCCAGCAAAACGTGCTGCGGAAATTCGTTTTCAAGCAGCGAGGGTTTTGCCCTGAGCTTTTGCGCTTCGCTCACCATTTCATCGTAAGCCTGAACATAATTCCATAGAAAATCATACATCAACTGGTATTTGCGCAAGGCATGGCCGGTGTTGAGTGTTCCACTCTTGTCAATGTAAGCAGCAATGGCCGCAGTTGTTTTTGTTGCCGCGGCTGGAAATCCACAAAATGCACGCAGGTTGTCAAGCGCCGCTTCAATGGCCGGCCCCACAACGGCAATGCCTTTATAGAAATCGGCTATGCAGCGCCGGTATTCCCCTGCCAGTGTATTGTCGTTCATTCCGCTTGAGGCGCTTTTGCCGAATGCGGGTTTCAATAGCTGCAAATCGGGAAGAAATGCCCAGGGAAAAGCTTTCTGTTCCAGGAGAATTGCGGTTGCCTGTGTATTGTATTCATGTTGCAGCAAAGCCAATGCGGCATCCTGGCCGATCAGGTAAGGCTTTGCCTGCAGCAGGTATTTCTTTCCTTTTTCCTGGCAATTGTCCCCTTCACATTCTTTCAGGTCTTTCTGGATGATTTCCAAAAAAAGCATGACCACTTTTCCATTTGCGGCACTGCTGTTGAAAGGTGACCCGCCATTTTCATTTTCCGGTACAAGTTCCAGCACATCGCCATCAAACAATGCGTTGTAAAGATCGCTGCCCGATACCGATGCGGAATAATCACTGGCAGCGCTGTCTTCCTCCGCTATAAAATGAAACGCCATTTGCTCCCCGGGTTTCAGTTCCGGCTCACGGAGTTTATTGTAAAGCACGGCATTGCCACTTTCCGGAATGAGGGAAAGTATATGTCCTGCGCTGCTCACTGCCACACCGCCTGAAATCCGTATGCCGTTGCTCTCTGATTTCACATGCAGTCCGCTCACAATACCGCAACCAACCAACATCCTGCGGGTTTGCCGGTTCTGACTGTCGAGGTAAACCGCCAGCCAGTTCAATTCATCCTTGGTAAGCACCTGGCCAGATTCAAATTCCGGGAAAATATTAAACATAGTGCTGCATTTTAAAGTTCGCTAATGGTTGTTTTATTTAAGAACACACGGGTATTGTTTTCCAGTTCTTCATCATCGCAACCATGGAGGGTTGCAGGCAGGTAAACACTCCGTTGTTTTTTCATTATTTCTATCAGTTTGCCGGTTTTGTTCAACAAGGCCTGCAATAAGGCCTCAATGGAGCCGTCAACATTTTTGTACCAATTGTATTTCGCGGCCCACCATTCATCCAGCGCGGTTTCAAAGTTTTCAAGATCTTCTTTCTTTAGCCAGCAAATACGCAGTAGCACGCCAACAGGTGCTTCACGGCGCAGCAGGCGCTCAATAAAATCACGGTATTGCATGTCCTGGTATACGTTCAACCAGGCAGGCAGCACCAGGGTTGCCGTGAAGGAAAAAGGATCGGATCCCGCACAGCCGGTGCAGTCGTTGTCGGCACAAATGCTCAACTGCGCCTGTATGCCTGCAGGCGAAATCAACTGGCTGAATCGGGGATTGCGCAATAAAATATGCTCAAGCAAAATAAAATGGCCGGCACCCACAGGCTCGTCGGGCAAGTCTGCGGCAAACAACCGTTTGCCTTCATCAGCCAATTTGCAATTGAGCAGGCTTTCAAGCCGTTTTTCAAAACCGCTGAGCGGAGTTTCCTTAAACGTCGGGTGAAGAAAGGCTTCCACCCCTGCGCTGCGGTGCATACTTAAAAGAATGTAATTGGCCAGATAGCGTTGCTTAATGCCGTTGAGTGTTTCAAAAAATTGGTTGCGGCTGGTTTTTGTGTTATCAATGGTGGAGAAAAAATTGAAATCCAGGTCACGCAGATCTTCGGCGAAACGGGCCAGCAAAAAATCGAGGGTGGCATTGCGGTTTTCCAAAAAGACTTCCCGGCTTTCCAGTATTTGCTGCCAGCGGGTTTCCACTTTAATGCTTTCCTGCGCAAAATGAAAGTTCCGGCGCCAGGAATTCTTTTTCCGGTTTGCTTTTTCCAGTGCATCCAGGTTTGCGTCGTCTGTAGGGGCATCGTATAGCTTTTTCCAGTGGATGTCGTTCCAGGAAAGGGTGTACTTCAGGTTATCCAGGTCTTTAAGCAAGTTGGCGATCACCTGGTCGAAAAGCAGGAGATAGCCTTCGAGTTGCCGCGAATTTGCCCAATCCCTATCATCATCTTTTTCCAGGGGAAAATTCCTGCCGATTTTATAGGTAGCCGGAAATTCATCAGCAAGGGTAAAATGTTGTGCAAGGTTCCGGTAAGTGGTATTCCAGGCCGGGGACGGCACATTACCGTCCGCCCATTTGCCCGATGCCGATCGCAGGATCTGGTATTTCTGAATGGTTTCCAGAAAATGCGGCGTCAAGGGAACACCGTTTTTATAAAAGGTGAGTTTGCTTTTGCGTTTGTTGAGTTTGGGTTTATACCCGGATGGCACTTCAACAATCCATTTATTGACATTGTTTATTTTTTTGCCGGAAGCGTCCACGAGAAAAAGTTCGGCATTTCTGCAATTTTCCAACCCGTCTGTTTCATAGATGGCATTGATAATATCCGACAGGAAAATATCCGCGTTTTCCCAATTGTCATTCCCAATTTCACCATCCGGCAAAAAACCGTGCTGCAGGCGCGGGCCTTCCAGAATTTCTTCCATGGCAAAACCTTTGGCCTTCATTTCGTCAAAGGAATAAAAGCGAATGGGCGGTGTAATGGCCTCCTCGATCTTATTGAAAATTTCCGCTTGCACCTGTTCAATATCATGCAATGGTTTTACATCGATATCGGCACAAAAGCGCAGCTCCGTTTCAGGTATGGCCGAAAGTTGCGGAAGAAAATCTTCACAAAGATTCCGGTTTCGCTTCAGTGTATCCTGTATGCCTTCATACGCGTTGGCTACAAGAATGATCCGCTCAAATAGGGCATCATAAAAATTTTTGTCCGATAAGATATCCGACACAACCTGCCCCAAAACAGGCATTTGGGGTGTGCCGTAAAATTCGAAATAGACATCCGGCAGGGACAGGATTTTTCCCGAGGCATCGCTGATCTCCACCGTCCAGTACCATTGCACCATTTTGCGGGTCAGCAATTTACCATCGCTGTTGTTGTACCTGTTTTTTAAAGAAGGCTGTAAACTGATGGTTATTGTATCCGCGTTATTGGTATAGGCATTCTTCAGGTTGGAAACCAGGCCCCTGTCATTGATGATTTCCTGCCATTTTGGAATATCATAATAAACCGTACCTGAAAAATTCGTTGTAAATACTGCTTCAAATGCTTCGCCGCTGTTGAGGTTTCCATAAACCGGGCTTTCATCAAATTCCAGGCTGACGGCATAAAGTCCCTGGATAAACACCGGCCGCGCAAGAATTTCATTTCTTTTTAGCGGAGGCAGTGCGGCGGAGATTTCGTGGGCATGAATGAGCCTGCCGTTGTCCTTGTCGAAAAAAACGGGTTCATAATCAGTGGTGATGCCGGTGGTAGTTTTTGTAACCGGCAGAATCCACGCATTTCTTACGCCCGGCACATCCAGCAAAAGTTTCCGGTAGTCTTTGATGGTTACGGGCCGGCTTGGCAGGATCTCTTCGGGCAAATACCAGGCATGCTTCACCATGGTGCCGTTATCATCGAGCATCAGGTCGTGCATGGGAAAATTCATCCGGAAACCGGCATCTCCCAGGGCATAGCAAATCGCTTCAAGTATGGTTATGCCGGGATCATGCACATTGTGATCTGTCCAGGTGGCGGAGGTGGTTTGCCGGATATATTCCATTGCCCTCTCGCGGAGCAACTGGTAGTTTTCCGTAAAGGCCGGTAAGCTGGCTATCGTCAATATATCATCCGTTGATGCCATAAGGTTTCAAAATAATGTTGTGGTCCAGGGAGGAGGCCAGTAGGTGAACAGGAGTGGAAGGGCGCAGCACATCCGAAACTTCCAGCCCATTCCGGTAAATTTTCATCGACAGGATATGGTGTACAAAATGCAATTCATCTATATGGTCAACAAGGGTTGCGAAATAGAGCAGCCTTCCAAAAGCAGGAGGAGCACTTGCTTCAAACGCCCAGGGCATCAGGAAACGGTAAATTTCTTCCCGGAGTTTTTCCTTGTAAAATGGCAGATCCAAAACATCTTCATTTACCATCACTTCCAGGTCAATGCTGATCTCATCCCAGGGCGCGTTAACCGCTTTTACTTGCAGGAAAGGCGAGCATCTTGCCTTCAGCCATTGCTCTATTTTTTCAAGCTTCGACAGGGAGAGGGCAGGCCTTGCATTTTCAATGCCGGTATGGTTAAAAAATGGAACAAGCACCAGCAAAGTCTTGCCTGGCACCGCGTTGAGTGTATGGTCGACTTCATTGAATTCGGTATGGTTGTAACTCACCGCCCGGTACACGTAGGGGAATTGCTCCACCACCAAATGCTCAACATCCCATTGCTGAACCGCTCTTGACTTATGCCGCAACCGCTCACTGCTCCGGTCAAAATAATGGGACTCAGTTTCCGGAAGCCTGCCTCCTGATGAGGGCAGGGGCTGGTTGACTTTTTTTACCTGCGTAAGTTTCGGGTAAAGTTGCTGTATCGTGTCAACGGCCACTGAGACCTTTGTTTCATCATTCGCTGCATCCAATACCCGTTCCACGCCCAGGCCATTCGCATAAATGCCATGAAAATTTGCCGCGGCTTCATAATGAAAATCGCACCGCGCCACGATCCAGTAAAGACCTTCACCCTCTATCAGTTGGGAAGAAGCGTCCGCATCTTCCGGCAGCATCAGTTTTACCAGGCCGGATTGTGTGAAATGCAGCGTGGTGTCCGTTATTTTATGTGCATCGAATTTTTTAAGATGTTCCCCACTTACATAGAACCATTCAATATGCGGGCTTTCTTTCGTCTGGCCGGCGGTTTCTTCTGCAAGGCTGAACAACAGGCTCAGCGACTGGCCGGGGAGTATGTTCTTTATGCCAATACAAAGTTCACCTCCGTATTCGTTGAAATTTTCTTTGGTGAGATCAGGCAGCAGGTAAACCTCATCCCCCGAATATATTTTTATCGCGCCTAAGGGATAAGTATAGGAAAGTGCATTGGCGAAAATCTTCGGACTTGCCTGCACTGCTTTCCGCCGCTCATTTTTCAGATATTCCTTTTGTTTGGATTTTGAATTGGTGGAGCTTTTCGCTTTCCGGTATTGCCTTTTATCTTCTTTCCAGGACCGGTCTTCAACAAAATACGCTTCTGTGGTTGCTTCTTCATAGATTGTTTCTGCATACCCGGCATTGATCTGCAGCAACTTGATCATAACGGGTACAGGCACATCAAGCGTTGCCGTGCTTTCACCAACTGCATAGCTCATTTCGTTGGCTACATCTTCACTTAAGACCAGCTCCATCACCGGCTCGTTGATATGTTGCGTAAGGGTTTCATTGCTTTTCGCATCGCCGCTGCTGAAACCAATTTCTTCGTCATTCACATTCACCGTTACCGCTTGGGCAAGAGGCTCAGCCCACTCAATGTTCAGCACCGCTTTATTGGTAAAAGGCAGTAACGGATGGTGTACCTTAAAAGATGCGCCCTTCCTGGAAGTCGCGCCGAAGGCAAGAAAAGCCGTACCGGCGGGGAATTCACCATAGGCGGTTTCCACATGGTGCGGCAAAAGCAGGTCACTGTCAACATGAAGATGAAGGGAGGACAATTTGGTTTGGAATGCGGCCTGGTAAAAAGCGGCATAGGCAGGATCTTTTGGAGTTCCACCGGCAGTTGGCGATAGCAGCCCAAGCCGGAGATTGGCCCCGGCCGCGGTTTTCAGTTTTATTTCCTCATTCAGCTTCGCTGATATGGAAAGGGTATTTCCTGCCAATGCGGCTTTGAATACTTCCGGCGTTATTTCTGTATTGTCTTGCAGGACCAATGTCAGTTGCAAATAGGGAAGAATATTCCCGGGATTTGAAATGGCTGAAGCGAAGCTGATCTCCAGCCTGAACCCGAGGTCTTTCTTCGCGGCGTATTCCAGTACTTTACTATGGAACTGCAATCCGCTGTACACCTGTTCAACATTATTGAACGGAATCCAGGCGCCATTCACTTTCCATGCTTCGGCATCGGCATCGGCGGCACCGGAAAGCGAATAAATGCCTGAACTGTTGCGCAGGCGGGTGAAAGATTTTACCGATGAAATGGTGGCGGCATTCAGCACGATGTCTTCAGCACTCTGGTAATAAACCGCTTTCCCCGCGGTATTCTTGCCGCCTTTAAAATGGGTTTGCGCGGGCAGGAACTGGCTATGGATATTTTTGGCAAGTTCGAGGTGTAAAAAAGCTTTGTCCGGCAGGGGCTTCTGCCTTTCCAGTTGCAGCACTTCCTTGTAAATAAATTCCGTTTGCTCAGCTGCCAGCCGGTTATACCGCGCATCAAAAATGGCCATCAGCCTGCTGAAAGCGATCAGCAACCCATTGTGTGGCTGGTGACTGTTGTCTTCGGTAAACGCTTTTTGCAAAGCTTGCCCGACCTGTTGCTGAAATTGCAAAAACCGTTGCGATAATGCCCCAAAAACCTGGCGCAAAATTTCGTTCAGGGCTTTTGCCTTTTCTTCCTGGGTAGCATAGATCCCCAGTAGGTCAGGAAGCGGTGCGTTGCCCGCATTGTACAACCCGGTAAACCGGGTATTGCTGTTTTTATCGATCTTTTCGAATGCTATATGCTTATAATTTTCCAGGGCTTTTAAATCAACTGCTGAAAACAATGGTTCGAAAGCTGCGGCATAAACGGAAGCGTAGCGCAGGAAAACCGGGTGAATTTTTTCCGGTGAAATAGCGCCAGCCCGGATCAAAAGATAATCCTGACCCGAAAACAACTGCCAGGTATTTTTCATTTCTTCCAGCAGCCGGTGCACCAGTTGAAACCTTTGGTAGGCGAGCTGAAGATACTCTTCTTCGGTAATGATATTGTTGTCTGAAAAACCGTTGATCAGCGGGAGCTGGTTAAAATAAGTGTTCAGTTCGTTTACCGGAATTTGCAGGGGAGCGATCAGGGCGAAAACGCTGTCTTTTTCCAACAAGTCTGACCATCGCAGCAATCCGGGTTCTGGCTTTTGATGAAAAATGATGTCCCGTGAAAATTCCAGAAGCTGCCGCAGGTATTCCGCAGGATTTTCCGTTTTAAGTTTGAATGCCGAATTGCCCAACGGCGTGCCGGCTCCGGCTGTAGCTCCGGAAGAGTAAGGAAAGTTTGATATTTGCTGTATTGTTTTTCCCATGTCAGCCCAGGTAGAAGGGGAATAAAAAATTATTTTTGCGTCTTGTGCTCAACACCATGTATTCAAGGTGCATGATGTATTTGCCCGGTTCATTTTCATCCTGGTAAAATTCAATCGACAATGGCTGGATCCGCGCTTCAAAAACCGTTATGCTTTTGGTGAGCACCAATCTCATGTACGTTATAAAATGCTCGTTGATGCTTTCAAAAAGCATACGCTTTAACGCGCTGCCAAACTCCGGTTGCATAACCCTTTCCCCAATTTCGGTGGTGAAAAGGATATACAGGCTTTGATTGATGTCATCCACATCTTCAGCCATTACCGTTGTGCCCCCTTCCGGGTCAAACTGCACCGGGAAGGCCCATCCTTTACCTGTTATTTCTTTTGCGTTCATATTGCTATCCAATGTTTACTGTAAAGGCCCCTATTATGGCCGGCGAACCGTTGGCTGCCGCATCACCAACACGCAGTGCCGGTTTTCCGCCGATCAATACGGTTGTGCTGGCGGCGATAAAAGGTCCCGGAATATTTCCCGATGCGGGCGTACTGATATCACCAAGGCATGCCGCGGGCATTCCCGCGATCAATACCGTGGGCACGCCGGGCCCGGTTACTACCCCGTCTGCTGTAGGATCACCTATTCTTACTGCTGGTGGCATAAATACATTTAGTTTATCATTACGTTGGCCCCTTTGATCATCAGGATGCCATCTGATTCTATTTTTACCATTGTTCCTTTCAGGTCAAGGTTGGCGCCTGCACTAATTTTTACATCCATGCTGGCACTGATCTTTATTTCCTGGTCATTCAATTCTATTTCGTTGCCATTCTGATCGGCGATGGAAACTTTCCTGCTGTCTTCTGAAAGGATGATTGTATTTCCCGCCGGCGTTGAAATTTCATGCACCAGTTTTTCATCATCCCATGTCCATTTCATTCCGTTCCTGCTGATCCATACTTTTTTATAGTTTTCATCTTCCGGTACAGAGGCCGGTGGTTTATTCGGGCTGAACATGGAGCCAAGGATGACTGGATACCGCAAGTCATGGCCAAAAAAACCAATCACCACCTCATCGTCAATCTCCGGATACATCATCATGCCATAACCATCACCCGCATACATGGTGGCCATGCGTGCCCATATGGGTTCCTGCGCGTCAGCCCAATTGGAAGGTTTCACTTTAATGCGGTAAATGCCGTCGGGATCATCATCCAATTGGATGACAATGGCGCTCATCAATACAGGATGATCGGGGGCCTGGGCGATATTGAATTTTTCGCCATAGCTCAGGTTGCTGAGCCCAAATTGCAGATGGGTTGAAAAACTGCCCTCACTGAATTCCTGCAACACACCGGTTACGGGATAATCCCCGTCCACCAGGTCGTTCATCCCCGATATGCTGAGCCAAAAACCGGGCATGGCCTTTAACTGCGGCCGTAAATGCACAACACCATTCCTCCGCGAATATTTTTTACGCCGGGTAATCCCGTTCAGCACCGCGCCGGTTTCCATCTGGTTCCAGAATCCATAGCGGGCATGTTCAATATTTCCCTGCGGGAATTTGCCCGGAACATCCGCATCCGCATCTTCCGCTTCTTGTTCCGCCTCCAGGGAGCTCAGATCCAGGCTGTTGATGTGTTCCTTATGCCTGTACTTTCTCTCATCCTGCTCAAGATTCAGCGAAAAAAAATCGCCCTGTACAATGCCGAGCCTTGCATCCGGAGTGGCCGGCGCCGCGGGATCATGCAGGATAATTTTATTTCCTTCCGTATATACATAACAGCCGTTGGCTTCTGCCCGCATGTTGAGAAAATCCCAATCTGTGGTTCCTGTTTTGGTGAATTGTTTATGGATCACCATAAGCTGTTGCGCCACACCGGAAAGGTCTGCTTCGCAGCCGTTGTTTGAAATAATCTGTTCAATCATTTCCTTATCGTTCAATCCGGTATAGGTTTCAGTTTTGCGATTCAGTGAAAGCCTGACGGCAGCGGTTTTGCCGGTGACCGCCAGCCTGACGCCTGCCGATGTCATGGTGAATTTCGTACGGGCCACAAGGCCGTCAAATAATGTAATGGTATCAAGGTCTTTTACCGCTTCCACCTTCAGGGGCATACCGTCTATGCCCAGTTCCAGCAAAGCCATTGTTTCCGCATCGCCGCCCAGCCCGGGAATTTGTTTGAAAACAATCTCCGTGGACGTTATGTGCTGGTAGGCCGTTTTTACCGACAACGATTTCAACTCAAACGATGCAGGCAACGGATTTCCGTTCATCAATACCCGGCAATCGTATTGCGTATAATCTGTAAGCGGTATGTTTGGAACGATAGGCATTAAATGGTGACTTTTTGCCTGAGGGTATTTAAATTTTCTTCCTTGGCTTTTTCAAGGGAAGCCGCCACATTGCCCGTTAAGGCGAATGAAGTGGACAAAAAACTGGCTATGCCGGTAACGGTATCGTTTATGGCTTCCGGCATAAACCGGTCAAGGATATCGGTAGGTGAACCTTTCTGTACTTCCAGGAACGTTGCGGAAATGGTGGCCCGAAGCGGAATGCCGAGAGAATTGAACAACGTATAGTTAACTGCGTAGCTGTCTATTTCGCAGGTGAAAACAAATGATCCCCAAATCAGGATCAGTTTGGGCAGTTCCGGTTTTGTGCCCTGCGCCAATGCATTCAGTTCGGATTTGGAAGGCATTACCACCCCTTCAAATTTTTTGACTTCCAGCAAGACGTTCCTTTTGTCGCCGCTGGCGCCGGTACCGTCGATCAAAAAATCAAAGGACATCTTTTTTAGTTCAATGGCATTCAATGGGGAGGTTTGAACGGCACCGCCACCGGTCTGTGCCTGGTCTTTATTCAGGTTGGTTTCAATTTTATAACTGGCCGGATTGAACATGACATTGAAGATAAACGGGCGGTTCAGGTCCTTCAGCTCGAAGCTTTTAAACGACAGTATGATCATTTTCAGTAAGGCCATGTCCTAACGATGTTTATTTTCTTCAATAATCTCCAATACTTTTTCAACGGTTTTTTTAAGCAGGTCTTCCATCATTTTCTCCTGCTGATCGTCCACCTGAACCGGGGCGCCACCCGCATTGGGCTGCACTTCGGTGCGTATGACCACTTCATTGATGACTACCGGCATTACTGGTTGATGATTTTAAAATACTGGTAATAGAGTTCAAGGGTTTCAATGACCACCGCCCCGGATTCCGCATTGAAATTGCTGATGTTCCATTTAACCGGGTAGGCGTTCAAAAAGCGGTAGGCAATCAACGGTTCTTTACGGTCGTTGAGCAACGCTACAATCACAGATGCCGGCACAATGGAGAAATTTTCGATGGCATCTCTCGCCCAGTCTGTCAGCGCTGATCTTACGGCCAGTCCACGCTTTAAAACGAGCGGCGTGTAATTGGTACGCAGTGGCAATTTTTGCGTAAACCGGTTTTCGCCACCTTCAAGTATGTCTTCGGTTTGCAGTTCCATGCCAATGCCGCTCACATCCTGGAATGCAATATCTGTTCGGTCATTGCTGATGTCGAAGCTTACCCAGAAAGAAAAGCCTACCGGAGGATACCCCATTTTTAAACACTTTCAATGGTGAGGCCTTCGTGGGCAAGTTCAATGGATTCCACCGCCACTTCGTTGGCATCGCTTTTCAGGTCGGGAGCGGTTATTTTTACCGGGAAGGCGTTTTTTACCCGCCATAAAAACACAGGCTCATGCTGCTCGTTGAGCAAGGAAATGGAAACATCGCGCCGCTCAATGTTGGCGAGGGATACCGTATTGAGCCATGCAAAAAATTCATTGTCCTGCCTGAACATTCCCCGCTTCAGGGTGATGTTGCCGTATTTCTGCAGTCCGGGCATTTTCAATTTATGGTATTCGGGGCTTGAACCGTCGCGGTACTCGATCAGCTCATTTTCAATATTGAGCCCGGTTACTTCGGAAAAGCCCAGTTTGGTTCCGCCCCATTCTACCCTGAAATGGAACTTTGGTAAGGGATAGTTTGCCATATAGTTTACGCTTTAAAAAATTTTAGGATACCGCGAGTTTATGAGAAAACCTCAGGATGATGAATTCTGCCGGGCGTACCACGGCAAGACCAACTTCCACGATCATCCGGCCTTCGAGGATGTCCACGCTGGTCATGGTTTGGTTGAGCCCCACCGCCGTGTAAAATGCATGCTCAGGCTTTATGCCCTGTAAGGCACCATCGCGCCACAGATTGGTGAGGTAATTATCGATCATTCCCTTTACCCGTACCCAGGTGTTCGCGTCATTCGGCTCAAACACAAACTGGCGGATTGCATTTTCTATGCTTTCTTCCACCATGTTGAAGAAGCGGCGGACATTTACGTATTTCCATTCGTTATTGTTTCCCGCAACAGTACGGGCTCCCCACACCAGTGTACCACGGCCCACGAAATTGCGGATGCAGTTGATTGATTTACCGTTTTCGGCATCCACATTAAAATCTCCCTGGTCGGTATCGCTTAAAAATACCTGCGGACTCACCACGTTATTCACGGAAACATTGGCCGGCGCTTTCCACACCCCTCTTGTACGGTCGGTGAAAGCGTAAAGACCGCAAACCGCGGCGGAAGGCGGAAGCACAACATTTTTACTGAGGAAAGCCTCTTTCATTTTGGCTTCAAACAGCGAATTGAAAAAGGGAGAAACCAGTTTAAAATAGGTATCATAAAGATTGGTGTAGCTGCTGTTGTCCACACCCTTGCCTTGCGCATAGGTAAAGTAACTGCCGGATGTGGGGTACAGCGCCACCGCTTTATTGCGGATAGCTTCAATGAGGTCGGTTTTTTCTGTATCGGCCTCCGTATAGTCGAATTCGTCTGCGCCGCTATCCAATGCATTCAGCTGGGTTTTAATTTTACCCAGGTTTTGTTTTAAGGAAAGTTTGCCGGCATCGTCGAAAATATCTTCCACTTTATTCACCGCTCTTTCCAGGTCAGCAAATTTCTGGTTGGCTGTACCTTTTTTTATTTTCTTGAAATAATCATCGTTCAGGTAATCCGAAAGTGCGGACAGCCGGAAAGTATCCTTTGCCATTTTATAACCGGCGCCATTAAGCAGTTCAGCCGATTGGTTGCTGCTTACGACATCATTATGGAAGCTCATCGTAATCTCCGCTTTCTCAAAATCATAGCTGTAAGTAGTCACCAGGTTGGGATAATAAGCCGCGCCGTATTTTATGGCATCAGGCGTATTGGAAATATGCTGGCGGAAATTGTCTCTGGATTCCGCGGCCGAATTGCCGCTGCGCACATCAATTACCACAAACTTGTCTTTCAATAACGTGGCTTTCAGCAGGGCGGCGTTGTAAAAACTGTAATATTTGGCCAGGTCAGCTTCCCGCAGCAAGTCAGGAGCAAGTACCAGCGATACCTCATCGAGTATATCCAACACCTGCAGGGCATCGTTGTATTTGGATGTGGCAACAGTTTCCTTGTACGTATCAACCGAACAGATATAGCAAGGCCCGCCGCCATTGTCAAAATAATGCTTGACCGCATAGTAAAGGGTGTCATTATAAGCGGCTATTTCCGCGGATGCCGGCAGGTTCAGGTTGATTTGAACGGTGGCACTCGCTGCCTTTGGGCCGCCAAAATGCAGTTCATAGTCTGCCATTGAGCCAATTTTCTTTGCCTCGGTGTTGGTGAAAGGGCTTTTTTCCGTCACCCCAAAAAAGCAGGGAATCGCGGTTTCTACAGATGCTACGGATGGTGGAAGCTTTACAATTTCTTCAAGGTAAACGCCCGGAGTCTTATAACTCGTTGCCATAATATTACGTTTTTTGGTTAAGTAAAGGGATTGTTATGTTCGCAAGAGCAGTTTGGGTTTCCTGGTCATAGTGGCCGAAAGGATCTATACCCGCCGAATAGGTTTTATTGCTTTCAACAATGGAGAAAACATTGGGGTCATCCAGGTAAAAAGGGCCGGTATTAAAAGTGGCAGCCAATGCTTTATAACCTGCTGGCAATTCAGCCGGGCTGGCCGCAGGGGCCAGGTTTGCAGATTTTCCATTGAAGGTTGCTTTATTGCCGGTGGGTGTTCTGGAAGTGAGCAATGAGACTTTTAGTTTGGCCGGCGGCGCGGGAAAATGAAGTACAAAATTGTTTTCCTTGTATTGCTGGCTGGCGGCTGTAAAGCCAAACTCAAGGGCACTGCTCTCGATCACCACGGCAACAAGCGCATGCACCGGCATCTCCGCAGGCAGAATATAGACCGTAAGGTTTTCGGTAACATCGCCCGGGGCGAACTTTCTTTTAAGGCTGACCGCCGCGCTTTCAAATAACCGTTTTTCCAGTTCTTTTTCCAGGGCTTGCAAGTCATTGGCCCTGCCGACATGGTAAACAACAGCATTCCATTCCAGTTGTGCAGGCGCTAACGAAATTTCCTGTGAAACCGGCCAGCTTTTAATCACCGCGTCATTGAGTAGTGGATGAATGACCGGCAGAATATCCGCCTTCCCGATCAGTGCAGTGGAGGCGCCCAGGTTCCTGAATGGCTTTTGAACCCCGTTAAGGGTGTACAACCCGGTATGCGCGGTGGGTTTGGCCACAAGTCTTTTTCTTCCAAAATCAAGACCACTGAAGCGGATGGCCTGTGGCCCGGAGGAGCAGAGGTAAAATGTAAAGCGGGCCGGCAAAGGGGCTTTCATTTCGGGTCCGGTGGAGGTTTGCCGGTACGGCGCCCATACTTCGAGGTGGTTGGCCCTGTTTCTCACAAACCCGCCGGCATGGTGAATGGCTTTTTGCGTTTCATTTCCGATAACCCAACGCAGGGATTCATGGGAGCCGAGGTCCAGGTTGAAGCCGTCGGCATTGGTTTTGCGGAAGAAATTGCCGGTATAGCTGAGGCTCAATATGGAAGCCATGGTTCTCATGTACGGGAAGTTTTGTGCAGTGCATTCGCCTGGGTTTCTAAAATCGGCGGGCCGCCGGGTTTATGATCATCATCCAGTATCGGCAGGCTTTTGAATTTGTACACCACCGAAGGATGGTAACGGCCGCCAAACATGCTCCAGAGATAATTGGCCTGCTCAAAATTGAGGTTTACAAATTCTGCACGCACCGATTCCAGGCCTTCAGGAAATTTATCTCCAAGCAAAACGGTATCCATATCGAGTTTTGGATGGCCCTGGAAATACTGCACGATTTGCCCCAGCACCTGAATGCCGGTATAGTTGGTTGAGCTTTTACTGTAAAAGCTGAAGAGGCAGGTGATATTGATCCATACCGGAGGTTGACGGTAAAGAATTTCGGTGGGTGTACGTATGAAATTTTCAGGTGTTTTCAGGTGGGCTTCTTCTTCAATGTTTACGATACTGGCGACGATCTTATTGTCAATCTGGTTGCTGTTCTCGTTTATATTGTTCAGGTTGGTAAATACAACAAAGCTGTCTGCAGCTCCTAAACCTTTCTTACGACGGATGAATTCGTCCAGTTCTTTTTGCAGAAAGTCTATAAAGCTGTTCATAACAATGAAAGCATAAAGCTATAAGGCCGCATTGGTATTGTCAATAGCGTAATATGTTATTTAATTGTTGGAGCGCATGCGTCATTTCCATCATTTGCACAAGTAAAATTCCTGGCAAAACCACCTTGTTTGGTTATGGATAACCTGGGCATCTGACCATAACCGTCCATTCTTTCGGCAAAGGACAGTGCATCTCAGCAAGAGCCCGCATATTGCCCTTTCATTCATCCTTTTTCATTGCACTTTTACCGAAACAGCGGGTGTTTGGGCTTGGTTTTTGCGTAAACCATTGAAAAAATTACCTTTCGCCGATATGAACCGCGTTTTACTATTTTCCATGATGTTTTTTGTTTTCTATGCCTGCACGCCCAGGGTACAGACTGCTCCCGGAACCACAGCTCCGGTGAAAGAAAAAAGCAGCCGCCAGGTTCCCGGGATCACCATTGATTCTGTGGCTTACCTGGTAGATACACTGCAATACTTTCCTGCCGGCCCGGGAAGCTGGTTTGCCGAATATGCCATCCGCGATAACAACCTGCCCCTCCACGTATTTGTAGTAAAAACCAATGTTCAGCATCCTTATGTATCGCTTGACCTGGTAATGAGCCATGATTCCATTGCCGGGCTGGAGACCACTTCTTCCATGGCCCGCCGCAAATCTGAGCCCGGGCTGAATTATTTCGCCGGGGTGAATGGTGATTTCTACAATACCCGCGGTGTGGTGGGACACCCGGTGCATGGCACAGCGAGCAACGGCCAGCTCATCACCCGGCCCAACCAGGCGTATCACCTCGTTTTCAATAAAAACGACCGCATGGCTGTCGATCACCTGGGCTGGGAAGCCGAACTGCGCTACAAAGGCAGCCAGGTGAGTTTCAACTCCATAAACGATACCCTCAGCAAAAATCAGCCCCGCCTACTGAATGCCTACTGGAGCAAAGAATTTCACAATAAGGCGGGCGAACTGGTGTGGACGCTGGTTCCCGACATCAAGGGGCGCTACCGCATCGGCATTGTGGACAATAAAAAGCGGGCACTCACCATTCCCGAAGCGGGGTATGTGGTGGATTTCGCCGGCACCGCACCGGCAAACTGGCGAAATGCCCGGCCGGGAGATGCGGTGACGCTGAACCAAAAAATCAGGTTGAAATCCAAACCGGCTTTCAACGCGCAAATCGTTACCGGCGCACGGAATTATATACTCAAAGACGGAAAAATTTTCGACAAAGACTGGGCTGAGCGTCATCCCCGCACTTCGTGGGGAACTACCCGAAACGGCGACACCATGATCATGGCGGTGGTGGATGGCCGCAGCAAGAGCTCCGTTGGCGTTACCACCTGGCAGCTTGCACAAATCATGAAATGGCTTGGTGCCACGGAAGCAGTTAACCTCGACGGTGGTGGCTCAAGCACGATGTACGTGTTGCCGAAAGGGGTAATGAATCACCCGAGTGACGGCCGCGAAAGGGCGGTGGCCAATGCCCTTTTTGCCGTAAGTTCGGCGCCGGAAAACAATAACGTTGCTTCTATTGCTGCCAACCATTTCCAGGTTCCGGTGAGCAAAGGCGATGTTGTGGATATTGAAGTGATGGGTTTCAACCGTTACGGAAATCTTGCAGCCCTCGATCCGGCGAAAATAAAACTCAGCGCGGCGGATGACCTCGGGCGCTTTTCCGGCAAAACCACATTTGTCGCCTCCGGCAAACCCGGTACCATTGAAATTGTATATGACAATAAATTAAGAACAAAAATATTTTTGAAATAGGGACTCATCATTGCCGGTTTACACCAACCTTCACCGCATCCGCAGGAGACCTCTCTATCCTTAAATCTTTCGCTATATCAAACCCCCGTTCAAATTTGTTGTTCTCAATTGATACATGATCCACTTTTTCGAAAAAGAACATAAACTTATTCCAGTGAAAAGGAGTGAATTCGTTGTTGTACCTAATTTCATTGTTGCGGAAAACAATGCCATCCGTTGATTTGGCATAAAGAATGGGATGGTCAAACGTTTCGAATGTATTGTGTTCAATCACGATCCCGGAATGGAAAAACTTTTCCTGGTCTTTGAGGTTGGGGATCTCCGGGTAAACAGAAATAATGGCATTGGTAAACTGGTAATTGGCCGTAAGCGCATTCACAAACCTGTTGTTTCGGATAATCACTTGCCGGCAGGCCCCGGTTTCAAACCATCCATTGCAATCGCCGCAAAGCAGGATGGCCGTTCCATGGGTATGGTCGAAGAAGTTGCCTTCGCAAACTACTTTCTTAGGTGTAGAAAATAGCGCACCCCTTGCCCGGTTGTTGCGCACGATGTTGTTGCTGAACACCACCTCGGGCGTCCAGGTCAGGTTTTCAATGCCGTATTTTCCGGCTTCGGAAATTTCCCGCGGAAGCGCACCGGAAAAAACAATTTCAAATGCTTTTGCGCCAAATTCGGTTGGCTTATCAATGGCTTTTACAGATTGAATGGTATTGATGTGGCCGTCCACCACCTCCATTTTTTCGGATTCCACGAATTGTACACTGTCGCCGGTTTCACCCCACCGGAAGCCCCAGGCCTGCGGGTGCATATAACGGGCATGGAGCGTATGGTCATCCACGCGTTTGGTTACACGCAGGTAAGTTCCATGTACATTGATGGCATCATCCGCCATATGTTCATAAAGCCCGTTTTTGGAAGTAATCAACCCCTTCACCGCGGAAAAATGCGTGGCATCCGCCTGTGTGGTAAAATACCGGGGATCTCCAGGTCCGCGCAGGGCTACATTGAATCCGTCCAGCAATATGTTTTCGCTCATTTGCACAACCAGGCCCATCCCTTCAGCATAATGTACGGTAACCTGCCGCAAGGCAATATTCCTGCCCAGGCTCACAAAAATTCCCGGGGTTGGCCGGTGCCAGGAGCGTAAAACCAACCGCTCGCCCGGCGTAGTTTGCCCGATCTGATCCCATCCGCTGATGGTCAATACACCAGGGGTTTTTTCTTCAATGGTTTTGGGATTGAAATTTATATCGCGGCGGATATAGGCCATACGCCGGTCTTCCCGGAAGGCCATGGCAGACCCGAGGGGATTTTCGTAACCTTCACCGAGTGCATCGAGTTTATTGTTGGAGATGCGGTGATGCCCGCCGGGAAAAATTTCGGCGACCATTTCATTTTTCTCCTTGTTTACTTCCAGAACATTGAGCTGGCGCAAGGCCGGCAATTCAAAATCAATGGCCATATTTTTCAATTCCACGTTTTCACAATCCACAAGGGCAAAAGGGATCATCCGGCCATGAAAAATAAAATCGGAACCCTGCCCGTCAATGGTTACATTTTTCAGGTTTTCCAGCGCAAAAGCCACAACCCGGGGATTGTCCTGGTCGTGGTTGGAAATGTAGTATTCCCTGGTGAAGGCCCCATCCGGGTAAAAATCGTAACGCCCTTTGGGAAACCTGATGGTAACGGGCGATGTGTGGTTGCGCGCCTGCAATTGCCTGAGAAGGTCAGCCACCGCTTTTGAGGCGTTCTCCCTGGTGTTTGGTTTTATAGGGAAATCAATAAACTGTTTTGACGGGCTACAGCCCATCACGATAGCTAGCAGGATGAGCAAAAGAATATTTCTACGCATTATTTTTAATTAGGTCAGGCGCACCACTTTCCCCTTCGAAAAACAGGAGAATAGCTGTGGCCACAGTCTGTTGCAAGATATTGGTTTCAAACCACTATTCTCTTCACCCCATGGGTTGTCCATCGCGGAAAATTCAAAAAAATAAAATTATCTTTCGCAAATCAGGCAGATACCGGCAAGTGTAGAACGACACAGCAACCATTGACACGGACGACTAAAAAGTGAACATTAACACAAGGACAAACCATTTTGACAGGTGACCAACATACAGACCATATTGAAAACGGACAACGAGTAAGCCGACACTCATTGCCGACCCTTCTGTATTTTTTATTTTCCCCACCGCACATTTTTTTAATTCAATTTTATTGCCACCGCACAAATGGCACATTTGGTTTTGCCCGACACACAAGCCAACCCTTCGCAAAACCAAAAGAGCCATTTTTTACCCACGCACCGACAGACATAACGACAATAATTCAAACACTTTTTATATTGAAATATGAGATAGTCAAAATATTAAATCTATCTTTGCGGACACATTTCAAAATGACATGAACAGGATAAAAGAAGTGCTGGAAGAAAAAGGTGTAAAACAAACTTGGTTGGCTGAACAACTAGGGAAAAGTTACAACATGGTCAACGGCTATGTGCAAAACCGACAACAGCCAAGACTTGAAGTGCTTTTTGAAATTGCCAAAATACTAGGAGTGAAACCAACAGACTTAATAAAAGAGAAAAAATGACAAGCATAGCACAACAACAAGAATTACGAGCAAAAATTTGGAGAATAGCCAACGATGTTCGTGGCTCAGTGGATGGTTGGGACTTTAAACAGTTTGTCTTAGGAACGCTATTCTATCGCTTTATTAGTGAAAACTTTACCAACTACATTGAAGGTGGTGATGAAAGCATAAACTATGCAAACTACCTCGATAAAAACATAACTCCCGAAATAAAAGACGATGCGATAAAAACAAAAGGTTACTTCATTTATCCGAGCCAACTTTTTGTGAATGTTGCCAAAACTGCCAATACAAACCCCAATCTGAACACGGACTTAAAAGCAATCTTTGATGCCATAGAAAGTTCTGCAAATGGTTATCCATCTGAACCAGACATTAAAGGTTTGTTTGCCGACTTTGACACAACAAGTACACGATTAGGAAATACCGTTGAAAGCAAAAACCTGCGTTTAGCATCCGTTATTAAAGGTGTAGAAGAACTTAATTTCGGCAAATTTGAAGATAATGAAATAGAACTCTTTGGAGATGCGTATGAATTTCTTATTGGCAATTATGCAGCCAACGCAGGAAAATCAGGTGGTGAGTTTTTCACACCTGTTCACGTGTCAAAACTCATTGCACAATTGGCAATGCACAAGCAGGACACGGTAAACAAGATTTACGACCCAGCGGCAGGTTCAGGTTCTTTGTTGTTACAAGCCAAAAAGCATTTCGACAATCATATTATTGAAGAAGGTTTTTATGGGCAGGAAGTGAATCATACAACTTACAACCTTGCTCGTATGAATATGTTTTTACACAACATTAATTACGATAAGTTTAATATTGCCCTTGGCAATACCCTCATTGATCCACATTATGGCGATGAGAAACCTTTTGATGCAATAGTTTCAAATCCTCCATATTCTATAAAATGGATTGGTGACGATGACCCAACGCTGATTAATGATGACCGTTTTGCACCTGCTGGTGTTTTAGCTCCTAAATCAAAAGCAGATTTTGCTTTTGTTTTGCATGCCCTAAGTTATCTATCAAGTAAAGGAAGGGCAGCAATTGTTTGTTTCCCTGGTATCTTTTATCGTGGCGGTGCGGAACAGAAAATCAGAAAGTATTTGGTGGAAAACAACTTTGTTGAGACCATTATCTCATTAGCACCAAATTTATTCTACGGAACTCCAATTGCAGTAACAATTCTCGTTCTTTCAAAGCATAAAATAGAAAATAAAACGCAATTTATTGATGCAAGCGGTGAAGATTTCTTCAAAAAGGTAACCAACAACAATGTGCTTACTGATAAACACATTGAACGGATTATGGAAATTTTTGATAGCAAAGAGGATATTGAGTATGTAGCTAAGACTATCGACAATTCGAAGATTGCAGAAAATGATTATAACTTATCTGTAAGCGCCTATGTGGAAACTAAAGACCATAGGGAGCAATTTGACATTGTGGAGTTAAACACTGAGGTTTCAAAAACGGTTGAAAAAATTGATAAGCTTCGTGCTGATATTGATTCAATAATAAATGAGATTGAAGCGTGAGTATTTTAGATAAATTTTTGGAAGGAACCGAGGTGAAGTGGGAAACTATTGACAATTTATTTCATGTTAAAAATGGTTATACCCCTTCTAAATCCAATCAAGAATATTGGACCAATGGAACAATTCCATGGTTTCGCATGGAAGATATTCGTAAAAACGGTAGAGTACTTTCAGATTCTATACAGCATGTTTCAGAATCAGCAGTCAAAGGGCAACTCATACCTGAGAACTCTTTATTAATGTCTACAACCGCAACAATCGGTGAACATGCACTAATCTTAGTACCGTACTTGACAAATCAACAAATAACGAATTTTTCATTAAAAACTTCATACGCAGATAAAGTAAGTATAAAGTATCTTTTTTATTGTTTTTTTGATTTTGGAAAATGGTGTATTGAGAATGCCAATAAAAATGGAGGTTTAAGTATTATTGGTACAAACAAATTAAAAGAATATACTATCCCTATCCCTCCTCTCACAGTCCAAATCGAAATTGTCCGTATTCTAGACAAATTTACGGAGCTTACAGCGGAGCTTACAGCGGAGCTTACAGCCAGAAAAAAGCAGTATGAGTATTATAGGGATAGCTTGTTGACTACTTATGAAACGGTACCAAAGAAAAAGCTAATAGAAGTTGCAGATATTTGTCGTGGTGTACGAGTAGTTAAGAAACAGCTCCTTTCAAACGGAGAATATCCGGTTTATCAAAATAGCCTTTCACCAATGGGATATTATGACCAATATAATTGCAGCAAAAATACAACATACATTATTAGTGCAGGTGCAGCGGGTGAAATAGGATACTGTGAAACGGATTTTTGGGCGGCTGATGATTGCTTGATTTTCTCTAATCTAAAGGAAGTTAGAAATAAATATATCTATTATTTTCTAATGACAAAACAAGATCTCATACGATCAAATGTGAGGAAGGCAAGTATCCCACGTCTGTCAAGAACTGTAATTGAAAATATGAAGATACCCATTATTCCAGTAGATGAGCAGGAACGAATTATCAATGTGTTGAGCCGTTTCGACACCCTATGCAACGACATTTCAAAGGGTCTGCCTGCTGAAATAGAGGCTCGTAAAAACCAATATGAATACTACAGAGATAAGCTGCTTACGTTCAAGGAGGTGGATATCCAATAAAAATAAAGAATTATGAATTGAAGGATGAGTTAATTACTGAAATAGGTAGATTTTCAGTTTTATGGAATTACTTTGAACGATTTTATTGTGACAAATCGTGTAACCCCAATAAAATAAAAACTATTTGTACAAATATAGCTATTAATAAAGATAAGGAAATTGCATTATCTGGAGCTTTAAATAAAAGAAAAAGTCTTTTCAATATGATTGTTTCTGATTATGTGCAAGATGGCTTATTTCCAGAAGGTGCCAGACAATCAAGAGATGAAGATAAAACGCTTATGGAAAATTTTTTGAAGCAAGATGGAGATAAATTAACTTGTGGATGCCTTTTAACGATTTATAGAATTAGAAACAACTTAATGCATGGATTAAAGCCAATAGAAGATTTGAATACGCAATTAGAGTTGTTTGAAGCGGTAAATGAAGTTCTTGAAAGTGTAAAGAAGGTGTAACCTATGTCATTTTTCAATATCGTTGCCGAGACAAATGAAAACACCGTTGTCACATCATATGAGCCGGTCAAAGCGCGTTCTGACAGTTACCAGAGTGAGGCGGCGCTGGAAAAGGAGTTTATTCGTCTGCTTTGTGAGCAAGGCTACGAATACTTGGTAATACACACAGAAAAAGAGCTGATTGCCAACCTGCGCACCAAGCTGGAGGAACTGAACAGCTACCGTTTTTCAAAAGCAGAATGGGAGCAGTTTTTTGCCAGCTCCGTTGCCAACCCCGACGAACATATTGTGGAGAAAACACGGAAAATCCAGGAAGACTATGTTCAGGTTTTAAAGCGGGATGACGGCTCAACCAAAAATATCACGCTCATTGATAAAAAGAATATTCACAACAACCGTTTGCAGGTCATCAATCAATACGCTGTGGGCACAGAGGACGGTGCCAAGTATGACAACCGCTATGATGTTACCGTGCTGGTAAACGGTCTGCCGCTGGTACATATTGAGCTCAAACGACGTGGTGTTGCCATCCGTGAAGCTTTTAACCAAATCAACCGCTACCAGCGAGATTCCTTTTGGGCGGGCTGCGGCCTGTTTGAGTATGTGCAGATTTTTGTCATCTCTAACGGTACAAACACAAAGTACTATTCCAACAGCACCAGGTTTCATGCCATCAAGGATGCTGCATCCGGCAAGGGCAAAAAAGGAAAAACCAGCAACAGCTTTGAATTTACCTCCTTTTGGGCGGACGCCAACAATCGTGTTATCCCCGATTTAATTGACTTTACCAAGACATTCTTTGCAAAGCACTCGCTCTTAAATGTGCTGACCAAATAC
>JAEWHC010000003.1 GCA_023387985.1 Bacteroidota bacterium
TTCAGATATCAATGTGGGTTATTTCCAGGGAAGTTTAGATGAAGTGAGAATATATGATGGTGCGCTTACAGAATCGCAGGTGCTGAACTTATATACACAAGAGTCAACCCCACCAATAACCGGAGACTTTTATGTAAACGATAATAATACAAATGGCGACGTATTTACATCCGCTATTGGAAATGATGCAAATGCCGGTACTGCAGCAGCACCATTTGCAACGATTCAATATGCGGTAAGTGTTGCACCTGCAGGAAGTACCATTTATGTAGATGCAGGA
This sequence comes from Bacteroidota bacterium, assembly GCA_023387985.1. Taxonomy (GTDB): domain Bacteria; phylum Bacteroidota; class Bacteroidia; order Chitinophagales; family Chitinophagaceae; genus Phnomibacter. The sequence continues at coordinate 281 of JAEWHC010000003.1, forward strand.
ACGTATATTGAACAGGTAACGATCAATAAAGGATTAACCATAACAGGAGGAGGCGCGGCCAAGACCTTTGTAACCCTGCCTGCAACCACGGCACCCGCACCTGGCACTTTTACCGAAATGGGTACCTTTCAAACAACCCAAAACATCGGGGATGTTCATCTTTCTGATATTTCCATAACAGGGCGATGGATTGCGGGGCAGCAAGCCATTACCCCGGTAATCATACAAGCCGGGGGAAGTGTACGCAATGCAAATTTGCAGGGAGGAAACCAAGGTGTATTCTTCCGGGTGGAATCGGCAGTGAAAAATGCATTGGTAGAAAATTCGGTAATAGATGCAGAGTATGTAGGGGTAAATTTTTCAGGAGAGCACCTTACTTCTTCCTTAATAAACAATTTGATTACCCTGCACAATTCCTCCTTTTCTGCAGGTGTTTTTGGAAGCAAAGATTTTACAGCCACCGGAAACGATATACGGGGCTTCTACACCTTCGGCATACAGGCAGGCCATAACAATACCATCAACAACAACAGCATTACCGGTGTGGCTGGCCTGGCCATACAGGCTGCTGTCCCGGTGGATGCTACCTGCAACTGGTTAGGTACGGCACTGGGATCCCTGATAGAGACAAAAGTGTCACCCGGTGTCACCTTTACCCCCTGGCTTACCAATGGAACTGATGCTGATGCAGTGGCTGGTGGTTTTCAACCCCTGCCAGATATCTGTAATGGTACCCCCATTGTAGCCACACTGGTTGGTTCCACCAATATCACCTGTTTTGCAGGAAACAACGGCACGGCTGATGTCAATATGGATGGAGGGGTGCAGCCATTCAGCTTTGCCTGGTCGAAGGATGGGGATGCGATATTCTCGCAAAATGCTGAAGATTTGATTAATGCAACAGCGGGCAGTTACACCTTGCTGGTGACGGACGAAACGGGCGCTACCACCACCATAAACGTGAACCTATCTGAACCCGCTGAATTGCAGGCAGTACTGGCAGGCAACAATGTCAACTGCTTTGGTGGTAATAATGGATCTGCATCTGTTACCGCTACAGGGGGAACAGGTGAGTATACTTACTTGTGGAGTAATGGCAATGCAACATCTGCCGCAAACGGATTATTGGCGGGCATTTATACCGTGACCGTCACTGATGAAAAGGGCTGCACCGTGCAGGGAAGCTATACAGTTACTGAGCCTGCCGAACTCAGGCCCCCAAATGTGCGGGTGACTAATATTTCTTGTAATGGATTGCAGGATGGCCGCTTAACATTAATTGGCCGGGGTGGAACTCCACCCTATCGCTTCAGCCTGGATGGTTTACTTTATGAAGAGGCAAATGAATTCCCGGCACTGGCTGCGGGCACATACAACCTGTATGTGAAAGATGCCAATGATTGTGAGGCTGTGGGCCAGGCAACGATTGCAGAACCAGACCCCGTGGTAGTTGTGGTTGAAAGTGCGGTTAATTCATGCCCCGGTTTGAATAGCGGAGCCATTAATTTGCAAATAACGGGTGGTACTCCCAAGTATTCCGTTGCATGGGTTGGACCGGGTGGATATAGCAGTTCAAAGGAGGATATCAACAGTTTAACAGTTGGCGAATACATGGTAACTGTTACTGACGTTAATGGTTGTGTTTCTACTGCAACTGCATTGATTGAAACCCAGGTGCTCCCTGTTATTAACGGTGAGATTACCCCGGTAAGCTGCTATAATGAATCCAATGGCAGCATCAACCTGCAGATTCCCCCGGGAAGTCCGCTATTTACATTTGCCTGGACCGGTCCGAATGGCTTTAAATCATCAGCGGAAGATATTACCGGTCTTAAGGCAGGTAGATACAGTGTAACGCTGACCAGCAGCGAGGGTTGTGCAACATTGAAAACTTTTGAGGTGGCTGCAGCGTTTCCGCTTTCATTAAGTGCCACCGATGTGGAAATAACCACCTGCGAAAGGATTGGAACTATTGTCGCCACGGGCATTGGTGGTAAACCGCCTTACATGTATAGTTTAAACGGTGGGCAGCCCCAAAGCCAGGGAACATTTTCCAATCTGCCTGAAGGGAAATATACGTTGACGGTAATCGATGAAAATGGTTGTGTGGCTGCCGATAACGATGTAAACATTGTTGATAACGGTACAGATGCTTATGAATCCAACAACACCATTGTGGAGGCCAAATCGGTAAACTTGAGTTCAACGTTACAAGCCCGACTCTTTTCAAGCAAGAAAGCAGATGCCGACTGGTATCATTTTTCAGTCCCTACCACGGGCCAGTATAATTTGAATTGGAGCCATCCCACCGTACAACAATCTTTTGGTGTGTATACGCTCAATAAAAATAAGTCCTTAGCCCTTGCGGTAGTTGGTGAAGGTTCAGGCTATAAGTCTTACAACCTTACCGCCGGCGTCAATTATTACCTTGGTGTTACCGGAACGCAAAGCTTGGAGTGCTATGCCATATCCTTACAGCAGGTTAATAACGAGCGAAGGACGGTACAAAGCCAGGAAAAGAAAGAACTTGTGATAAGAAATCCTGAATTCAAAGCAACAGCATTCCCTAATCCGCACAGGGGTGCGATCACCATTCGGGTAGAAAGTCCTTTCACCGCTTTAGGCGATCTGTTGTTCTACGATTTTACCGGGAGATTGGTGAAAAGCAGGCAGTTACATCTTCAGCAAGGTATCAATACGATAAGGATAGATAATCTTCGGATGGTGTCCATGATTTACACAGTGAAAGTTGGAGGCCAGGTGGTAAGTGGAAAAATATTGGCTGCAGATTAAGAAATCCCAAAAAGACGCTAACCCACATAGGTATATAACTTATGTGGGTTTTTATATTTAAGCAATTAGTTAATACGTTGGGAACGAAGACCGGAAACCCTATGATGCATGCCTTCATTGCCGGAATCATAAACATTGTGCGGCACTTTCTAACACCAGTTATTACTGAAGCATCATTGACTAAGTGGTGGCAGCATCTGTTTCTAACCGCTATCCAGAATTTGTGGAACCAATCTGCTCTCCTGTTACAATTTCCAGGCTCCATGCGCAATGCATCTGCCCCAATACGGTAGCTAATTCGTTTATTGAACTCATAACCCATCATTGCCCATTGTTCAACCTCCGGCGCCTCGGTAATCTCAAGACCGTCTTTTATCACCCCATAATGCCGGGTAGATACAAAGCGGATGGGAATGTTTTCAACTATCCTGGAAACCATACCTCCTTTTACTCCCTGCTCATCTACCCCAACAAATAAGATCTTACTTCCCTTGTCCCAGCTTCCCTCATAGGTGGATGTGGGGTTAAACATAGAGGTCCATTGCTCATAGGTTGATTTACTGTTCAGGCCAAGCATAGAATCATAAACCTTGTTAACCGGAGCATTGATCTTTACTTTGAATTGCAACTTTTTCATAATTCATTTTTTGAATGTTGGCTCATGCAGGAAATGAGAATTAGATTCCTGCATGAGGTTCTGCTATTGAAAAATAGCTGTTGTTGAAGTTAGGAATAAGGCCTAAGATCCGGACTTATTACAAGGTTTAAAAATTTCCCGACCCCGGGCTATTATTTTCTTCATGCCACTTGATTGGGTGCAGCAGCATCTTTTTCCCCCGGTACTGGAAGCGATCTTACCCGAAAAATATTTACCCAAAAGCCCAAGGCCGGCAGCAGTGCAGCATTTTATGAGTTTGCTTGCTGTATTCCTGGGAGGCGTTTCAACCACTGCCTTTGTGGGAGGCTTTTCCTATATCAAGCAATGGTACCTCAAAGAACAAAAGAATACCCTATTGCAGAAGGAGAATGCCGAAGCCCAATTGCAATTACTAACCGCACAGGTACACCCGCATTTTTTGTTCAATACACTCAACAACATTTATTCTCAAACCCAAACCGAATCGCCCAGGGGATCTAAAATGATCATGGATCTTTCGGAAATGTTGCGGTACATTTTGTTGGAAGGCAATAAAACATATGTTCCCCTGCAAAAGGAACTGGGGATGATGCAGGCTTACATCGACTTGGAGAGGAGCAGGTATGGCAACAAACTCGACCTGCATTTGTCCTTGCCCGCACAGACAGGGAATTTACAGATCGCTCCTCTGTTGTTGCTGCCTTTTATTGAAAATAGTTTCAGGCATGGAGATTTACCCGGGCCCTGGGTAAATTTAAAAATAGGGATTGAAGGCACTCTCTTAACTATGAAACTCATGAACGGAACCCCCGAAGGGCAGGAGGGTGACCTGCAGCCCGGCAGCGGGATGGGTAATGCCATCAAAAGACTGGAGTTGCTTTACCCTGGTAATCACGAATTGCAGATCAATGATAAACCTGCTGTGTTTATAGTTAATTTGAAACTGAACCTGGCTAATAAAGAATCAGATTCAACATTCTCGAAAACCGCCTCAAATCTATCCTATGCATAATGCAAATCAAGTAACCATCCAATGCCTTATTGTAGATGATGAACCCATGGCAAGAGACGTCATCCGCCGCTACATAGAAAAGGTGCCCATGCTGCAGTTGGCAGGTGAATGCGGCAATGCCATTGATGCCCTCATGTTTTTGCACAACGAAAAAGTGGACCTCATCTTCCTCGACATCATGATGCCTCACCTCACCGGCACCGACTTTGTAAAATCGCTGCGACATTTGCCCAGCGTAATTTTTACCACCGCTTACAAAGAATATGCCCTCGAGGGCTTCGAATTGAATGTGGTTGATTACCTCTTAAAGCCCATCAGTTTCGATCGTTTTTTGCGGGCAGTGAGCAAAGCCTTCCCACAAAAAAATGAAGAGCCGGCAACTAATAACAGTCCGGCACTGCCACAGGAGAAAAAGGCGAACTCAGGATTTATTTATTTGAAGGTAGACCGCAAGATGATCAAAGTAATGCTGGATGATATCCTATATATTGAAAGCGACAGGGATTACCTGAGGGTCTTTACCCATACCAATACCATCATCACGAGGCAGACCATTTCATCTGCGGAGGCCATGCTCTCCGACAATGAATTTGTGCGGATTCACAGGTCCTTCATCGTTTCCATCAACAAGATCAAATCCTTTACCCACGAAACCGTGGAGATCGGCAACAAGGAACTGCCCATTGGCAGATACTATTTGAACAGCTTTTTAAAGACGCAGGAGTAATGCTCAATAATTCCTGGAGCTACATTCTTCATGCCGTCCATCCGGTCTTACACCCAAATTTATAAAACAACCAACCAGAAATCTCGGGACTCCCTATCTCACCGGTTCATGCACCAGGCGCAAATGGATCTGCCCCTTTGTTAGTTCGGTATTGTCTTCAATCTGTTTTTTAAAGTCGTTGTAGGTATCGGTTAATACAGTTGACTTGTTGTTGGCTGTGAAGAGAAAGGCGGTTTTGTCGTTGGACAATTTACCCATCAGGGCCTGCCGGTGGTTATCCATTTGCTTTTTACCATCGTATTGTTGTTTGAGTTTACCCAGAGGGGTGCTGGCAGGCGTCTGTCCCTGCAGGGAGGCAATAGAGGAAAGTATTTCATTGCCGAGATCCATGGCCCCCTCGCCATCAATTTCGTCTGCATAAAATACGTAATTGGCATAAATGAGGAGGTCGGATTTATAATGCTTGTCCAATCCCTTCATGGCTGAGGCAAATTGCCTCGCTGTTTCCTCATCACCTACAAAGCCGGTCATAAATGCGGTATCGGGTTTGGAAGTATTGCAAAAGTTTATCCTGAATTCAGGGAACTGCAGCGGAAAGCTTTCGGGCCCGCTATATTGGTAGGTAACCAGTTTATTGTCTTCGTCACGCATTGTTTTGGAACCGGCCATCACCGTCATAGGGATCGTCACCTTCTCCAAGGTTTGGCTAGTGATATCGGTTGTATAAGGAATTAAACGGAAGGTGCAGCTGTCGGGCACAAGCATGGCATATTTCTTTACCGACGTTTTTAGGTTACCGGTAGCCTTCAATTCAATTTCCTTATCGTCATCTCGTTTTTCATAGATAAAATCAATCTCAGTGGTGAGGGCAAACCTGTTATATTCCAAAAAAGAGTTTATAAATTCTCCGAAGTTGCTGTCTTCTCCACCACCCAATAAGGCTTGTTGCCGCAGCGCACCAATATGAAAGGGCAGGTTCAAAACGAAATCGTGATTTTTGAGTTCAACCTGTTCATTAAAATATTTTTTGTAGGCATCAACCGCCTGTTTCATCAATGGCTGCAAAAGAGATGGTGTTTCGGTATCGGCCATGCCAAGCAACTGCCGCTGCCTTTCGTGGCCCAACACAACGGTTGAAATTAATTGGGTGTAGCGCAGATCTTGTCCATATTTTTCAAGCAGGATGTTGTCTTTCTTATCCATTCTCCCCATCATGGGGCTTACAAGGTCGGCAATGGACATGGTTGACTCTATGCCCGATAAGGCTTTTGTTCTTTCTATGCCCAGCAGTATACTGGTTATGGAATCTTCCCGGCCCTGGTATGCTGATACCCAAATACTGTCTGCATGCCTTTGCCTGGCGAGGAGGGCCGTGTCGCAGGAGGCACAGATACCAAGATTTCTTGCGGGTGGGGCAGGAAATGATTCTGCCGGGGGCAGGGCCTGTATCAGTTTTTTGGCAAGGGCAGCCTGCTCTTCCAGGTGTTTGAGGACACATGCTGCAGTTACCCCTTTTTTAGCCACTTCCGCCTCCGCTTTTGTTGTTTCGGGAGCTGCCGGGTCAGACGCATCGGGAGGGAGGGATTCTTTTGGTAGTTCTATGGTATTTTTCAACTGCGGTGCAAAGCTTTTGGCCAGGTCGTCGTACACCTCCATGCCGGTAGCTATCAGGGGGTAGTATAAAAATCCGTTGTCCATTTGTACAAACCTTTCGGCCATTGCATTTTTGCGGTCATCATTCTTTGCCAGCTCATCAATTGTTTTTTGAAAGGGATCGGTTTTTTTGTCGGGCTGCAGAATCACAAGCTCCCGCCGGCGGGAGTACTGCACCAGCATGCCCTTTGTGGTTACAAGGGTGCTGTCGTTTAATTTTCTGCCACGGTACCAAAGCAGCTTGTCGTTGGCCTGTGCTGCGGTTGGAACAGCAACCGGCTGTTTTAAGGTGAGGGGCACCAATGGGGAAAAATCGTTTTTTGGTTTATTCACTTTTGCAGGGTTGGCTGCAGCCGGTTTTTTGGCCGGGGCAGCAGCAACAGAACCGCCCATCATACCCAAAATAGTTTTAAGGGAAGCCAGCTCTTTTTTCATCTGTGCTGCTTCCTCCGGGTCTGTTTTTTCGGTGGCCTTTATTTCGGCTTCGAGCTCTTTGATCTCTTTTTTGAGCACCTCTATTTCCTGTTTCATTTCGGCGCTGAGTTTGGGCTGAGGCACTTGTGCCTGCAGGGTGGTGAAGGCGAACAGAATGATGAAGCTTAGAATGACTTTTTTCATGCGAAAAATTAGAAGGTTGTAAATTATTTAAAGGCCATCCTTATTTTCCCGTGGAAGAGGTAAGGTCGTTGTTGGTATATTTTTGATCGAAATACCAGGCGTTTGAAAAAGTACTGTTACTGCTGAATGAGCCATCCCGTTGTGTTGGTTTGGAAGCCTGTAAAACGAGATTCCATTCCCGGATACCGGGAAAGTAATGGAACTGGTAATTGTAGGTCACTTTTTCCAATGCACGATTACCGGATTTTACCAGCGAACCCAGCTCATCTACATTGTTTTTCTTGGTATAATGCTGGATCACACTGTTTGCCGGCACAATGGTTAGCTCCTTACCATTGACCGTGTAGGTTCCGTTTTCTTTTACAATGATGATATACTGGTAAGTCATCCTGAAACTTCTTTCTGTGAATTGATAGGATCCATCTTTTTTAAACTCGTAGCGGCTACTGGTGTAGCCGGCAGTTCCCCAGCTTGCCGGGTCGGCGTAGTGAGGATAGAAAGCACCGGAACGGTTCCATTTTCCAAAAAGCCTGGCATCAGCGTTGATGGCAGGTTTGGCGGCTATTGCAACAGCAGCATTCGGAGCAAGTGCTGGATTGGGGTTTATTGAATTGATGGGTGCTTTAGCATTGTCGAGTTTTACTGAACTGATAAAGTTTTCCATTGGGGGGATCATGTCTGCCTTGTTCATGAGTGCTAGGAGGCTTACTACTATCTCCGCTTTTTGAAAGACGGTGAGCACGGCGATGGCCGGCGCATTGTTGATGTTGGCTGTCACGGCCCCTGTTTTAAAATTCCAGCCATCCTCCAGTTTTCCAGTCTCCGTTTCTGGTTTGCCGGTGATGGTATAGCGTTTTGCAACCAATTCCTCCCATTCCTTGCTATAATCTTTTTGGAGCTGGCCAAGGCCGGCAACGCTTTTATACACCGCCATTACAAGGTAACTGCCGGCGGTCTGGTTAACATAGGTATAGGTAACCACATCGGACTTCACTTCTTTTTTCCAGTCTGTGGGAACTGTATAGGTAGCGATGTCGAATTTTTCTTTTGTTTGGCTGAAGCCATATAGACCAGTCAAAAGGAAGTAAAGCAAGAAGAATTTTTTCATATTTCATGTTTAATGATGCACTTGTCCCGGACGCTTGTTGAAGCCCTGCTTATCAGAAATTTGTCCAGGCGGTTCTGTTGGCAGCATCCCATCCTGTTTTGCTGCTTACCGATTGTAAACCGCTTTTTGTATAGCTGTAATAGGTCCATCCCATGCGGGTGGCCCGCAACTGAATGGTTACCACGCCGTCGGCCTCAGCAAAGTCTTCTATGGTAACATCCTCCATGTTTACCTTGTACCTTACCAATCTGCCGCTGAAGTTGGTATAGGTATTGGCGATTTCCCCGGAAAGCAGTTTTTTCCCAGTCAGAAAGTTTTGGTGTAAAATATTGGCCGCATTTTCTGTTGTCATGGAGAAACGAAGCACCGTTGAATTCGTACCCGAGTTGGTTTGCAGGTTGTAAACGGGGATCTGCCTTTCATAAAATTTAGTTACCGAAGAGCCACGGATCAGCGAACCGTCTTCATTTACAAATTTGGCAAAGCCCTCCTCCTTTTGGGCCCAAACTGCCCTCGGAAGAAAGCATAAAAGGATTAACAATAGGCGCATGGTCATCATTTTTCTGGTTGATTTATTTAAGTGGTTTTTTCGCTGTTGTTTTTTCATCCAAAACACAGCGGCAGGAGTATCCATTGTTGGCCAGGGTGTAGATCCTGCCAATGGCATTGCTGTTATAATTCACGTGGTGGTTCCATAAATACAGCAGGCCATAGCGGTCGTCGTAAACGGTGGAGGTCCAGAAGTTGCCGTATTGGCTAATTGTAGTGTATTCACCATTATCAAGCCTCGCACCTGCAGGCTCAATGCTAAAGCCTGAGCTGTTGTTTCCTGTAAAGGGAGATGATTTCCAGCCGGTGCCTGTTTTTAATTTGTCGGCCACATCACCCCTTTCACCTGTCCTGTCCAGCTCATCAGCAGCCACCCCGATGAATGTTTCCAATTCCTTCCAATCCTTATCGGTGGAAACCCTCCAGCCTTTGGGGCACAGTTTGCCGGTAGCAACAGCATAACCATTGTATAGTTTTCCAAACTTGATATTATTCAGCATATTATTTTCATACACCGCAAAGGCACCGCTTTTGGTTTGCTTCCATTCGGTGTCCGAAAGCCCTGTAGCTATAGCTGTCGTATCGTTATATTTTGAGGTGCGCAGGTTTTCTTTCAGCCAGAATTGCTTGCTCATTTTAATTACAGTGTACAAGTTGCCGTCAACATCATAAACAGGTTGAGACGGGTCAATTGATTCCGACTTACTATCCTGTTTTGTTTTTGTCTCGTTTTTATTCAGCGGGGCAGGGATAGTTTTTTTTTCTTGTGTAACAGCTGAAGCAGTTTTTTGGGCAACTATTTCCTTTGCGGCGGCCGGTGGCTGTGATTGGTTTACCCGGCCAGAAATTTTTGCCAGCATATTATACATAGCTTTAAAATCCAACCCATCCATCATTTTTTTCCTGAAGTTGTACTTCCAGGCATCCGGTCCCGTTTTGTCCTGAGCTGAACCTGAAAGGAAGACAACAATAAATTGGGGGATGTGAGTGGGCAGTTTTTTATCGAGGTATTCGTCATTATAAAATGCCAGGTGAAAGCGATCTTCCCGGAATTTTAATTCAGTAGCATCAGAAAAAAGAATGTATTCAAAGTTAATCAGTTCAGAAAGTGGCTTACTTAGCTCTTCTTTGCTTTTATTTTTCAGGTAGTCATCTACCAGCCTGATGGCGTTTTCTGCCCTTCTTTTATAATCATCAAGCCCTTCGTATGTCTGCTTAAAACTTTCCGGATACTTTTTGTACTGATTTTCGATATGGCGTATATAAACATCCCGGTATTCTTTGATCTCTTCCCTGAATTGTGTGAGGTACTCTTTGCGGGTAACATACCTGAACAGGGGTTCATTTTGTCTCCGGATGATATACCATTGTTGTGTTGGATCTTCGTTTCTGTAAACTTTTTCTGTGTAGTGGTCCAGCCAGCCGTTGGTGCTCACAAAATTTTCGTGTACCAGGAAAACGCTTTGACCATTAACGCCGTATGCTGACTCAGCATTCTTCATGGCACCTATATAATGGTCTGTTCCGTTTACCTTATAGGGAGTAATATGAGAAGCAAAGACCTCCGGGTTATTTATTGAAATTTTGAGGGTTACCCCTGTTTCATAGGTGAGGTCAATATTATTCCTGGCCCCACATACAAACGCTGAATGACCAATGTGCAGGTGGTATCCAATCGGCATGAATGAGTAGGCGGTCGAGAAATCCAGGTATTTGGTAAAATTGGCATTGCCTCCCATTGGCTGTGGGTAGGCTTGTTTGGCAAGGGCCAGCAATTTATCCAAATTAGCGGCAGCAGCAGCTTTATTATAACTACCAGGTTTGGCTTGGAAACGTGCAACTACTGAATATCCACTGAAAGGTTTCCAGGCGCCGGGATAATTACTCAGGTTGTTTGTGGGGCAGGGATTGGCCTCTCGGGCTGGTACGGCGGCTTCAGCATCACTTATTTTTTTTTCAATTACTGGCCTGGCGGTGTTGGAACCGGGGTTAGTATTTTTTGCAGGTTGATTGGTTTTTCCAAACGGATTGGGATCACCCAACATTGTTTTCAGGTTATCAATAGCTAAGGCATCCAAGATTTTAGACATATTATTCATCACAGATTCATTTTTTTCATCCACCACAAACTCAAGTGTAAAAATTTGCGGACTGTGGAGGGGCAGGGATCCGTTGAAATAGTTGGGATCCAAATCGATCACATAGGTGCTGTTATTATCCGGATCATTATAAAAAGGGGGCACATTGTCTTCGTATTGTGCAAAGGCGGAGAGCATACTGCCCCGCACTTTCGCATTCTTATCCAGGTCTTTTGCAGCGGTTCGGGCCATATAATCCTGCACATGGGCCACCAGTTTTTTGTTATAGATTACTTCATCTGCTATTTTGGTGTACCGGCCTTTTTTCTCGTAATACGCTATCAACTTTGTACACAATTCCCTGCGGCTCAGGTGGCGGAATGGCAATTGGTCCTTGTAAGGAATGATCCATTTATACCGGCTAAGCGACTTGCCAAATCCTCCCGTAAAATTTTCTTTCAGCAACCATGCTCCTTTTTCTTTCACAGGCTTTTCATCCAGGTAGTACAGCACATCGGTATAAAAGTCTTCTTCGTACTGCACCGTTTCCACGAAAAAACTTTCTCGGCCCGAGTGTGGAATTTTGTTGATTTTGATGTTGGCCCAGTATGGCGTTTCGTGCGGCTCCTTCACCTGGCCATTTTCGCAGTAAAGCGGCAGCACCGCCATGCTTAATTCGTAGGCATCAGCTTTACGGTTTTTATACAGGGCAGGGTTGTCATAACCATAAACGCCGAAATAGTTAAGGTTAAAACCTTCGAGGTTCATGTTTTGCTGCAACCGCTTTACAAACTGCCCAACGATTTCTTTTTGTTTGGCCAGGCTGGCTGCGGACACGCCATTGGTACTGCCCTGCATACCTGCTTTCCATTTGCCGGGGTAGGAGGCCAATACGGCTTCGTCACAATTTTGTGCATTGGTGTTTATACTTTTAAGTAAGATTAGTAATAGGAAAACTAGTGGTTTCATATCGCTGTTTTAAATCCGGCGGCAGCTGTAAAAAATGCTGCGCAATTGTAACTGCATTCTCAGGCCTTTTATGTTCAATTTGGGAAAACCTGCATGATCAATTTTGCATTGATAATCCTGGTGTCTCCAGAGTTAAAATCGCTTTCTCTTGAATGGTAAACCCGCACCTGGTGAAACCCTGCATTTAAATCTATAAGATCCATCTTGCTTATGGTGGTGCCATCATAACCCCCGGTATATGCCGTTGCACCTAAAACAAGTTTTAAGGTATTAGTGGATGATTCCCAGATCTCCACTCTTATTCCGCCTGATGCCGGGAAACCGATAGCATACATTTTAGCGCTTATATTAGCCATTACCCTGCTGGGTTCCTGGATAAATATGGATTGATTATCCATGCCGGGTATCGGCAGTGAAAGAACGCCTGGTGTATTCAACATCGAGTTTAAATTGTTGTTTACCAGCCATAGAAAATACGGTTTGGTTTTCCAATCCGGTGCTGCATTGCTGCCCCTGCTTTCTAATACCTGGCCGGTAGTACCAGCATCTCCATTAATGCGCATGCCGCCGCTGATATTGGTGAAGTCAACAAAATTGGCGGCGCCGTTCAGTTGCATGAGTTGTTTATTGTTAGCACCTATAGTAAGGCTGCCTACACCACCTGTTTGCATAATGCCTGCAGCACCTGCGCCTCCTCCAGACAATGCCACACCAAATTTTAACCGGTGGCTGCTGTTGCCTATTCGCATGTCTCCTTCTGTATTAGTAAGATCCCAGTTGTTGAGCCCGGTTACGTCAAGCCTGTTTGCAGGTGTGTTGGTGCCCAGGCCAAGGTTGCCGCTGATATTGCTGTTGCCAATTACCGATAATTTATTCACCGGGCTGTTGGTGCCAATACCGAGGTTGCCGTTCACGTCAGCATTGCCTGTTACCGATAGGGGATTCACGGGGTTATTGTTATTAATACCAACACGACTGTTGATGGCATCGTAGGTAAAGCCCCATGCCGCGGGCCCGCCGTAAAAACCCAGGTTATTGTTATCCTGTACGCCCATAAAACCCAGTATGGCGCTGTTATCCGCTTTGTACATCCATAAACCGGTACCGTATGCAGGGTCAAGGGGGTTGGTACCATTTTTTAAAACCATTCTTCCATTGAGCAACATTCCATCACCGCCGTAATTCACTATTCTCATTCGTTCTGTAAAAGCACTGCTGTGCCCGTGGCCTAATGCAATATCAGAATAGGTAAGGTCCGTATGGATTTGTAATAACCCGGATTGAATGCCAAACCCGTAATGATTGCCTGTGGAACCATACAGGGATATTTTATCCCCGGGCGTACTCGGAAAACTTAAAGGATAGGCCGGTGTTGTTATTCCTATTCCTACGTTTTGAGAAATTACATTGGCAGTAGCAAAAAGCAATCCTGTAACCAGCAATAACTTTTTCATTGTTTTTATTTAAGGAGATGGTTCAAGTAGTTTTTTGGTTAGTCTGGTTACTTTTATTGTTCCAACAGTTCATTTACCGCATGGATGTCCAGAACACAAAGGCCTGGTTGGTGAAACTTCTAAAAAATTCAATTCCAATCAGTTATAGAAAGGTCCAGGTGGTTATGGTTAAGAACTCGCGGGGTTAATTTTTAAACGGGGCAGCCAGGCATGTGCATTGATAAGATTGAGAAGTTTTCCTAAATTTACATAATGGCTTGTACATATTATCATTTTCATGTTTTAAGTTCATTTTTTTATTTTAGCAGCGGTGCCGATCAATTCGCCGGACGTTGGCTTGCGAATGACCTGGTTACCCCGTCCCGTTTTTCAGCACCTTCTGTGCACGCCATCTGGTATTTATTGTTCCCGCAAATATGGCACACCTGGCTCCCGGTGTCATTTTCCAAATGCCCATCCTACACTTCTCCTTACTTAGGTTTACGAATGTAGATTTGTCTTCAAAGTTTATTTTTTTATATGGTTTGCTTAATCCCTTAAAAAGAGATATTTATTCTGCCGGGGATCACTGAAAAAGGGGAGCAGTTTAAATAAATAATTCATTTCATTTGTGTAAACGAAATAATTCTTCATGCGGGTATTGCAGTCCTTGCTCTTTTTTCTATGCTTGTCTGTGCCAGCAGCAGGACAACAGGCTTTGGCCGATAGCGTAATGAAAATCCTGCAGCAAAAGAACATACCTGATACGGTAAAAGCGTACAACCTTGTCATGATGGCCATGTACACCGAGCCTCTTGATATCAATAAAGCACATCGTCTTTATAAAGAAGCGGTCGAGTTTTCCCTTTCCAAAAAACTGGATTATTATGCCGGTATGGCCTTGTATTACCAGGCCACCCCTTATCATATTTCCGGGGACCGGGAAAAGGAATTCAACAACCTGATGCGGGCTGTGGTCCTGCTTGAGGCCTTGGATAGTTACAAGGCTAAAAACGAACTTGCCGGTGTTTATGGGGCTTTGAGCGGCTATTACCGGAGTGCTGAAAAATTTGATTCGGCAATAGCGGCATCCCTGCAATCCATCCATATACAAGAGGAAATAAAAAGTTACCGAAGAATTGTTTCCAGTTGTTTAAACCTTGCCATGATTTACCAGCAACTGAAGCTTCCGGAAAACAAAAGGAGTATGTGGATAAGGGCCTTGCCTATGCCAGGATTTCCGGTAAGAATGATGCCATGATGCTTTCTTACCTGCAACAGGCGCAATATTATACTGAAATAAAAGATTTTAAAACCGCCAAAAAGTATGTTGATTCATCAACCGCCTCTTTTAGTGAAACATATGACTTTTCCCGAAAGCAAAATTATTTTCTGATTAAGGCAGGGGCATTTCAAAACGTTAAGGAGTATGACAGTGCGGTAATTTATTTTCAAAAGTCTTACGACCATGCCAGCAAGCAGGCTTCGCGATGGAATATGAGCGAACCCTTGTTGCAGATCGGGTACATACGCTTTCAGCAAAAAAAATATGCTGAAGCTGAAAAATATCTACGCCAGGGGCTCGAGATTGCAGAGGCAGATACCATCAAAGTGTTTATGAAAGAAGGGTACGGCACACTCAGTGATGTATACGCGGCCACCTGGAAATATAAAGAAGCATATGAATTATTACAAAAGTATAATGACATAAAGGATACGATACTAACAGAAGAGCGGAAAAAATTTGCCCTCGACCTGGAAAAAAAGTATGAAACGGAAAAAAAAGATGCGCAGCTGCTACTTCAGCAAGAGGAAATAAAGCAGGGCAAAAATGCAAATATCGCATTGATTGCCGGTGCAGTGGTATTAATGCTGCTCTTAATCCTTTCTTACCGAAACTACAGGCAAAAGCAAAAAATACAACAGCTTCGGATCAATGAACTGGAAACAGAAAAGAAATTGACAGCCACCGAAGCTGTATTAAAAGGAGAAGAACAGGAACGAACCCGCCTGGCAAAAGACCTGCACGATGGACTGGGAGGTATGTTGTCGGGCATTAAATATTCATTTCAAACTATGAAAGGTAATCTTATCATGACGCCTGAAAATCAGCAGGCTTTTGAACGGAGCATGGACATGCTTGACAGTTCTATTAAGGAAATGCGCCGGGTATCACATAACCTGATGCCTGAAGTGCTGGTCCGCTACGGGTTGGATGCAGCCCTGAAAGATTACATAACAGAGATAAATAAAAGTGGAATCATAAAAGTGATTTACCAGTCAATGGGTATGGAGGAAAAAGTGATGGAGCATTCTACCTCACTTGGATTGTACCGGATCGTGCAGGAACTGCTCAATAATGTGATTAAGCATGCCGCAGCAACCGAAGTATTGGTGCAGGTATTTTCGGAAAAAGATAAACTGGTTGTGAATATAGAGGATAATGGCAGGGGGATTGACCTGGCTGTTATGGAAAAAGGCGAAGGCATGGGGTGGAAAAATATTCGTTCAAGAGTAGACCTGCTTAACGGGAAAATTGATATTCAATCTGCTCCCGGGAAGGGGGCAGCTATTAATATTGAATTTATAAAATCTAAATGATAAAAGTTTTTATAACGGACGATCACTACATGGTGGTGGAGGGCATACGTTCCCTGCTGATCAATGAAAAAGAGATCGAATTTATTGGCTCAGCATCCACAGCAGCATCCTGTCTGGCTTTTTTAAGAAACTTCCTGCCTGATGTGCTGCTGTTGGATATTAACTTGCCTGATGGCAATGGGATAGATCTTTGCAGGGAAATCCGGAAGAAATACCCTTCGATATTCATTTTGGGACTCAGCACCTTTAATCAGCCAAGTTATATACAGGAAATGATGCAAAATGGTGCTTCGGGATATATATTGAAAAATGCAACACAGCACGAACTTATAGAAGCGATAAAGCTTGCCTCTATCGGCAAAACCTATATGGCTTTTGAAGTAGCAAAAATCTTGCATGTAGCCGATCAGCAGCAGAAGCAGCATATTGTTTTGGGCAGAAGGGAAAAGGAGGTACTGGAAGAAATTAAAAATGGATTCACCAATACAGAAATCGCCGCAAAGCTCTTTATCAGTGTCAATACAGTGGATACTTACCGAAAAAGCCTGCTGGCGAAATTAAAAGCAAAAAACACGGCAGACCTCATCAGGCTGGCCTTGTTGCATAAGCTGATTTCGGTAGAATAGCTTTTAAATGTAAAAAGCGCAAAATTACAATCTGACACCAGCCATTGTTAGCGTTCGTCATTAACATATTCTAAAATATCACCTGGCTGGCAATTCAATACATTACAAATGGACTCCAATGTGCTAAACCGGATTGCCTTTGCTTTCCCCGTTTTTAAAATGGAAAGGTTGGATAAAGTCAAACCAACTTTTTCAGAAAGTTCATTAAGCGACATCTTCCGCTTTGCCATCATTACGTCCAGATTTACTATAATTGCCATACCTTAAACAGTTAAATCATTTTCGTTTTGAATGTCTACGCCCTTTTTGAAAATTGTCGCAATAATATAAATTACAGCTCCCATTAAAATAAAGGCCTGGCTGTCTGCCCAAAACTGGTCTAAGCGGTCGGTGACAAAATTGTTATCTGTCAAATTTTTAGCTAACTGTCTCGCAATGTAACTTAACACGCCAATTGAAAGCGCGGTATAACCAATTAGCGAAATTTGGTTCGCAACAAAAGCGTTAAACGGTTTTGATAAATCCATTTTGTGCATTAGCATGATAACTATATAAAACAGGCAGGCTTTTAAAATTGAAATGGTTAGAATAAAGCTGTAAATGCTGAAAAAAGCCAATCTGTTGTCGTTATACATTTCAGTTAAATCCAACTTTTGATAAAGATTTTGGACAAATTCAGGCCTATACAGGCTGAAAAAGAAATTAACGATTAATCCGCCTGCTTCAATAGACAAGCCAACAAAAATGAGCCAAGCCACGATATATAAGCCCCAAAATACGAAGCTGTTTGTTTTTGACATGATGGGATGAAATGATACCGCAAAAATAATAAAGATTTATTGAAACACAATAAATATATACCCATAATCAAATAATTTCTTTTGATTGCTCAATAGTTATAGGATAAGTCGTTGATTGGTTGAGCATTGTATCTTCGTGCGGAAGAACCTTGATAGCTAAGTAATCAGCGTTTTGCTGCCACGACATTCTGCTTCCCTTACGCCTGTTTCCTTTTTAAAGCTGAAATCTACAGGTCTGTTCTTCTTATTCCATAAACCAATTCATCCAGCATTTCTCCTTTTTTAAATACCGTCTTTTTAAACCGGGCTTCGAGTTTGAATCCGGCTTTTTCCAAAACTTTTGCAGATGCAGGATTGTTACCAAATGGGCGGGCAAAAATGCGTTCGATATCGAAGGTTTTGAAGCCGTATTCCACAATGGCGGGAACGAGCCTTGTGAGTATGCCCTTATTCCAATATTCTTCACCGATCCAATAGCCAAGTTCCATATTTTTCCGCATGATATCGCGCTGAGGATGAAGGCCAATGCCGCCAATTACTTTGTCTTTATACGTAATGGCAAAAATTCCCAACGGCGTGGATTGATTGGCAAATTGAATGAATTTGATCGCATCCTCGTTGGTGTACGGATTGGGAAACTGATCAGTAAGAAATTGAGCCACCTTTTCATTATCGGCATGATGAACAAGGTCATCCACATCGGAAAATCGGAATGGTCGAAGTTTGGGCGTCATTTTTTGAGGAATAGCAGTTATGGTTGCAAGTTTAAGGATTTTTTATTGCTTGGAACAACTCGTTTATGATGATTAAATTTATATATCAATTTAATAATGTGAGGCAAGTGAAGTAATTTTCTACACGCACCTAAAAATGGCGCCACCTAAAAAAGTGGGTCATTTCGCCCATATTGTCATACACATATCGAGCCCCTAACGGACTAATCGCCCGGTGCAACCAACAACTTAGCCGCTATCGGGACTTTGGATGATCGCCTTCACCATCA
Organism: Bacteroidota bacterium; assembly: GCA_023387985.1. Taxonomy (GTDB): domain Bacteria; phylum Bacteroidota; class Bacteroidia; order Chitinophagales; family Chitinophagaceae; genus Phnomibacter. The sequence goes on from JAEWHC010000003.1 coordinate 18,888, forward strand.
ACCTTGCTCAATGACGTGGTACCAAATACCTGCTACTTCTTCATTAAATTTGCCGCCATGAAAAACTGGTTGGCTGCTGCATCCATTTTAATATTTTTTTCCTGCGCAGATTCAAGGGAACCTGCGGCTCAGAAAGATTTTGATCATTCCATTACTTCTCATGGCAAGGCGCTTTTCCAACGGCGTTGCCAAAGCTGCCATTATGTAAATAAAGACATGAGTGGGCCTGCATTGAAAGGCGTGCGCAGCCGCTGGTCCGACAGCACACTGCTTTATGCATTCATCCGCAACAGTGATTCGGTTATCCAGGTGAATCCTTATGCCAAAAGCCTGTGGCAGGCATGGAATCAAACGGCCATGAACCCACATCCGGATTTAAAGGATGAGGATATTTTCGCGATTTTGGAGTATGTTGACGCGAGTAGTGTGAAGTAAGGGAATTATTCAAATCCTGCCCGATTATTCAAAATCCATTTGGACTCCTCCGAAGGCGGACAGGTTTTTACTTCTGAATTTTTACCATCCCGGCGCCATGGTAACTCCGGTACTCCCCATTATACATCGCTTCCGCGGATGCAGGTCCTTGTTTGAACTGCCCCAAACTCACCGCACGAACAGAATAATAAAACTGCTGCATCCCGCTCAGATCGGTGAAGAAATGGATCCGGTCATCGCGCATATCGGTATGCACAGGCGTTGTCGCATCTTTGATCCATTCAGTTCCGGGAAGGTCCTGAATTCTTGGATTTTCAATTTCAAACCCTGCAGGCAACATATCCGTTACAATCACATTTTCCACTAAACCATCATATGCGGATTCAACGGTCAGCTTCACGATTACCAAATCATTTTGCTTAAATGTATTGGACGTTATGGCGCGTCCATAACGGTCGAAATAACTGCGCCGTACTTTCAAATAATTATCAACCGGGGTAAATTGTCCGCTCGCACTAATGCCGGATGTTTGCCAGAACAGGTACACTTTCCCTTTACCGCTTGTGCGGATAATGGGTGTAAGGCTTTGTAAACCCGATTGGTTTATACGCACCAAATTTTCTTTCATTTCTATAAGCTTCTTACCGTTACTTTCAACCGTAGCGGTGGCAGTATTGTTACGGTTCTGCCTTGCCATTTTTCCCAGCGCCAAAAATCCAAAACTGGCCTCCTGCGTAGTGTACCAATTCCGGTTTGACATTTTTTCAGCAATATGTTTCGCCATCTCCGGGATTTGCGGATGGTTGGGCTGCACATCAATTAACGCATTCAAAGCAACCGCCTCATCCCGGATCGCACTGGCAAAGCTTCCACCAGTTTCGGCTGTGATTTCTTCCTTCGGGAAACTTGTTGGCAATAGAGTTGCAAAGCTTTTCCTGTCTCCTGCCAGCGCATAAGCTGCAGCCAGCAAATATTTCGAATCTGGCGCCAAATCCTTTTGATTGTTTTTATAATAATTCATTACCGGCACATTGGCGCGGTTAGCTAAAGCAAGAACATACAAACTGTAAGCGACTTCCTTGGGCGCAAGCCTGAGGTTTTGCGAGCGATTGTATGTATAATCCGCAAACTCGCGGCTACGCAGGCGGGTTGACAAATACCCCAACAACGTATTCACCAAACTGTTGTCGACTTCATAACCGGCTTTTCTTGCTTCCAACAAAAAATGAGCCGCATAGGCCGTTGACCACCAACTTACTTTACTCTCATTTTCCCACAGGATGATGCCGCCATTGTAAACCTGACGCATCCTGATCGTCCGGATAGCCTCCGCTACATTCTGTGCCGCGGTCATGCTGCTTGTCTGGCTTCTGCCACTCAACGATGCGAGATCAGAATAGTACAATTGCGGAAACGCGACAGACACCACTTGCTCCGTGCATCCATACGGATAATTCAACAAAAACCCCAATGCCGAACCCAATCCGATCATCGGGTTACGGCTCAGGGTGACGTTATACCTTAAACTTGACGTGATGAAATCCGCAGCATCCATTTTCAGATTCAGCGTGTTTCCACCTTCAATTACGGCGGTCCCGGTACGATGCTGCAAGGGCACTGCCGGGCGAACCGAAATATCCGTTCTTTGGCTGAAGGTTTCACCAAAAGCTTTACTATGTACTTCAATATAACCCTCACCTATTTGTGCAGGTGCAGCCACGTGGAAAACAGCCAATCCTTCCCGGTTGGGTTGTAAAGAAGTTGTGGATGAACTGGCACCAATTACCTGGATGCCTCCACCAGTCTTGATGGTCGTTATTGCATTTCCTCCATTTTTGGTGTTGTTGGCAAGCATTACGGGCATTTCCAGGGTATCACCCGGACTTAAAAACCTTGGTATTGCACTGCTAATCACCAACGGATCGGCAACCGTGGTCACATTGCTCGCTCCACCGAATTTGTCGCCTTTTACCGCCACGGCCATCCAGCGCACTTCACCATTGAATTCAGGTATCTCTACTTTAAATTCCGCTACTCCACGCCCATTGGTTTTGGCCAATCCACTCCAAAAACTCATCAATTTCAGCCGGCTGTCCGCCATTGGGTTTTGGCGTTGATCCAGCAGTGCCGAAGCATCACCACCCGAACTGCTGATCCTCCGCGAAATTTCAGGGAAAAGCAGCGGATACATATTGTATCCTTTTACCTGCAAAGCACGTTGTGAAAAGAAATATTCAAACGGATCGGGCGTTATGAAATTGGTTACTGCCAAAATTCCATTATCCACCGCAGCCAATGTTACCTGGCTGTTGGCTGCCGCTTTCACCCGCACAGTATGCGTTCTTTTGCTTCTTGCTTCTTTGGGCGCATCAATGCTGACGTCCATTTTCCGGTCAATGTCTTTGATGGAGATATTTTGATAGCCATGCGCCACGGTTAGGGGCATATCCGAATCCACATGCGGCCGGAAAAGCGTTGCGGTGATGTAAGTATTAGGAGTATATTCTACTTTCAACGGCAAACTCAATGAGGCATTTCTATTGGTAACGTCAACATATTGCTGATAAAGCACACGGTCATTTTCCAGGGTAACCAACATCTTTCCGTTGAACGGTGTTTTAAACAACACATTCGCGGATTCACCGGCATTGTATTCCATTTTGTCTGTTTCTATTGTAATATTTCCTTCGCGATTCACTTCAAAACTGGCATCGGCGCTCCCCCATCCACCATAGCTGTAAAACCGGCGGCTTACATAACTATTGGCACCCGGAAGACTGATGCGCAATTCATAATCCCCGGCGCTCCTAGGAGTGAAAGCATATTGCGTATTTTCACCCTGCACGTTAATGTTGCCGGAAGTAATGAGTTTTTCTTCCTTATTGGATTCATAGCGGAAATAACTGCCGGTTTTGGCTAATGTGGTACGGTATTCATATTTGATCACGGAAACTTTTGCAGTGGTATTCACCGGGTATTCATCTTTGTTTATTGCGATGACATTGAATCTTGTGGCCTGGTTGAGCGGATAATAATTATACCCATTATCGGCAATGCCCAAAAATACCGGTTGGGTAAAAATATCGGCACTGTTGAATTGATTTACAGGGCGCCCGGTTTCATCGAACACCGTGCTGTAAAACTTTGCCCGCAAAACACCCAGGTTCTCATATAAATCCGGTACCAGAAACGTTTCCTTTGCAAGGCCTGAATCAGAAATTTTTCCTTGCCGTAATATTTTATCAAACATCGTTTGATCACGGTTCAAATCGAAATTGAAACGCATGTATTTTTTCGGGTTGAAGGATTTTCGCTCCACCTGGATTTCGGTTTCATAATTCCTGCCTGCAGCCGGCGGACCGAAATAATTCCGTGCAAACAAATTCAGGTTGATGGTTTCGCCGGGTGAGGCAGAAGTTTTACTTAAATCGGTTTGCAGTTTTATGCGGTCAGGAATAAAGGATTCGACCCGGATATTTTTAGATGCCAGCAGCACATCGTTACCGTTATACAATTCAACCAGGTAGCTTCCGGTTATAGCTGCGGAATGGATCGGTACATTAAACTCAGCCGAACCTTCATCATTTAGGGTTTGGCGTATGGTGGTCAATTCTTTTCCGTTGGGTAAATTGACCTTGAATTTCACCGGCAACTTACCCGGGCTTTTCCAACCTTCGCCACGAATGATTGTAGCCAGGTTGATGGTTTCCCCGGGACGGTAGATATCACGCTCCGCATAAATGAAAGCGTCCAATCCGGTAGCGTTTACCCGCTTGCCTCCTACCTCAAAACGGCTCATGTTGATACCGGTGGTGTTGAAGGGCAAATAAGTAAAATCCTCTCCCGATTTGGCGATGACCATGGCAGGTTTAAAGCCGGTAACCGGAGCTGCTGTCAATGCTATTTTCGCTATTCCCTGGCCATCCGTATTTCCTTTTCCCACCAATTGGTTATTGGCGCCGTAAACCAGCAGGTTCACATTGCTCATGGCTGTTGCATTCCGCAGGCTGTTGGTAAACACCACAATTTCTTTTTCCGAAGCACGCGCAATCAACCCAATATCGCTCAGGGTTACAAAACGGGAATCGCTAATCCAGTAATCCTTGTCGCTACGGATCTGGATATGATAAATGCCTTGCGCTTCCGGTACTTTATCTGCAAAATCAAAACGGAATAAACGGTTATTTCCATATTTCTGCAAGGTGCGGGTTTCAATTTCCTGTTCATAAACAATGTCGCCAAAACTGGTGTTGATCTGTTCTCCCCCCTCTTCGTCATCATAATAATAATCGTTGCCCGTCCAGTAACCATAGCGGTTTGCCGCCAGCAGGTTGTTTTCATAAATCTTACTGATGGTCACTTTCACTTTTTGAACATTGGTGATGTTCACTTCTATATTTCGTGAACCACGTTTGCCCAGATAACTCGCGGTGCGTTCAGTGAAGCTGATTGAAGGCTCCAACTGGCCAAATGCTACTGCCTGCCGGAAATCCTCCTTCAGCACACCGCCCAGGCTGCCTTTCAGGCCTTTTAACAAGGTCAGGTTATAGGCGTCATCCACATTGAAGTTATTGCTGGAGATGGCCAATTCGTTATCGTTGACGGCAGTACTGAAACTGACTTTTGGATCGAGTTGGATAAATTTATCCAGCCCTTCCATCATAATGGGCTGACTGCTTTTTACACGAATGGTGCCACCGGTACCGGCATGTTCTGCCACTACCTCACTGATTTTTAGCACAAAAGGCGATGGCAGGCTGAATTCTTCCTTGATCTCTTGTGGAGTGCCATTCTCACCGTTCACCGGTTTCAGGTCTTTGCCCAGCAAAATACCAAAAACAAAATCCCGGTCTTCGGCTTTCATGCCCCTGATTTTTACACTGATTTTGCTTTCATTGCTCAAGGTCACCAGGTCATAATCCAGGTTTTGATTTTTTTCGGTCACATGCAATTTTGCCTGCAAGGCTGTTGGATCAACCGGATAATTAAAGAACAAATCGATCTGCGGAAAAGCCACCGTGCTGCCCGGTTCGGCAGTCCAAAACCCGCTGATGGACGCAAGGGAAAGGTCTGCGGTTTTGAAATTCAACTCTTTTTCTTTGGCCAGACTGTTTACCAGTTCCTGGTGGGAAAGAAGCAGTTTTTCGTTCAGTGTGGCAATGAAAGATGTTGCCGGTTTCAAAGGAGCGGCAGGAGAAAAGACCAGGCGCTGCGGCGTTTCCCAACGAAATTGCCCGCCGATCTTTGGTTTGAAGTTAATGTATTCTTCCACCAGCCATTTGTTCATCATGCTGTCACCGACGAGATCGCGATCAAATTGAAAAACCAGGTTGTCTAGGGGCGGGACGACGTCTTTGGCATTTGTATATTCGAGTTTTACCTGGCCGCGGTTGCAGGCAGTGATGAAAAATCCCATAATAAGCAGGCCAACTAATGCTGAAATTACGCGTGGCAAATTAAAGCAGCGGTTCATGGATTGCGTTGGTTTTTGAAAATAAAAAATGCAGATTTGAAGATACATTATTCCCGAACAGCCAACTAATGAAACGGGCTTGCGGTTGTGTATTCACTAAAATTTAATGTTGGTTTTGTACCGATTTTAAATTAGTCCAAACCAGGGATATCAGCTTTCAGCCCGGCCGCTTTGTATAGGGGTGGGTTGCATCCCATGCCTAATATTGCAAGCTTTAAGCCCCGCACTTCAACGAAAACAATGTGCTGAATAACTACCCGTATGTTGAATTAACTACAATGTAATAATATAGGCCTCCGGGTTTCTTTCACGCAATGCGAATTTTGTTGACCTTAGCGTATCACATGAAGTTTCTGAAATTTTATTGGAACAAATACAAAAAACCTATCCGCATCCTCGCTGCTGCGTGGCTTGTTCTTTGCGCTTTGCTTTTGTTACTTCCGGGCCCTAAAATGCCTGACTACTCCGTGATCATCAAAGATGCCGATGGCCAGTTGCTGCATGCCTACCTCACACCAGATGAAAAATGGCGCATGAAAACGGAATTACCTGAAATTTCGCCATTGCTGAAGAAAACCATATTGCATAAAGAAGATAAATGGTTTTACTGGCATCCGGGCGTAAATCTGTTTTCAATTGTAAGGGCGGCGGTCCGCAATATCTTCACAGGCAGGCGAACTTCCGGGGCAAGTACGATTACCATGCAGGTGGTGCGCATGTTGGAGCCCAGGAAACGGAATATTTCCAGTAAAACCATTGAGGCTTTTCGTGCTTTGCAAATGGAATTAAAATATTCCAAAAACGAAATTTTGCAATTGTATTTCAACTTGCTGCCCATGGGAGGAAATATCGAAGGCATAAAATCAGCAAGCTGGATGTACCTGAAAAAGAACCCGGATTTTTTGAGCCTGGCAGAAATCACCGCTTTCAGCATTGTACCAAACCGGCCCAATAGTTTGAGGCCGGATAGAAATACATCCACTTTGATAAAGGAACGAAATTCATGGTTGCACCGTTTTGAAAAGCAAGGCCTATTTACCAAAGCAGAAATTGAAGACGCTTTGAATGAGCCGCTTGATGCTTTCAGAAGGCCTGTTGCCAAACTGGCGCCGCATATTTCGCAAAAATTAAGAATTGGTTCTCTTCCCGCGGATGGTTTTGAAATACGATCCACCATTGTCCTGCAAAAGCAAAAGATTGCTGAACAATTGGTTGAACATTACGTTCGTCCACTGCGGGCCTACAACATCCGGCAGGCGGCAATTGTCGTAATCAATAATCACACGCACAAGGTGGAAGCTTACGTGGGTTCGGCAGATTTTACCGATACCATTGATGCCGGCCAGGTAAATGGTGCTACTGCAGTGAGGCAACCCGGTAGTACGTTGAAACCTTTGGTGTATGGCTTAGGTATTGATGCCGGATTCATTACACCGAAAATGAAGATTGATGATGTCCCGGTTAGTTTTGATGGATTCACACCCGAAAATTATGACCAATCTTTTAGTGGCAATGTGAGCATGGAGTTCGCGCTGATGCATTCGCTCAACATTCCCGCTGTAACCATGCTGAAAAAAGTGAGCATTCCTTCTTTTATTGAAGTGCTCAGTAAGTGCGGTTTCCGGCAAGTGGCCAAAGACCAGGGGAAACTGGGATTAAGCATGGTGCTGGGCGGATGTGGTGCAACCCTGGAAGAACTCACCCAACTGTTTAGCGCCTTCGCGAATGATGGTATGTATTATCCACCGGCTTTTATTCAAAACCAGAAACCGGAACAACCGCGGCGTATACTTTCACCCGAAAGCAGTTATATATTGGATGAAATCCTGAGCAGCATTTCCCGCCCGGATTTTCCCATCCATTGGCAGGCGACTTCAAAGCTGCCCCGCATCGCCTGGAAAACCGGCACAAGCTATGGACGGCGTGACGCATGGAGCATTGGGTACAATAAAAATTATACCATTGGGGTCTGGCTGGGTAATTTCAGTGGTCAGGCTATTCCGGAATTGAGCGGTTCTGCAATCGCCACCCCGTTATTATTCAATTTGTTTAACGCCCTGGATTACAACTCCGAGACAGGTTGGTATTCGCCACCCCCAACCCTGGACAGCCGCATGGTTTGCAGTGAAAGTGGATTGCCGCCTGCGGAATTTTGTGCAAACCTGACCACAGATTATTTTATTCCATTGGTTTCACCCCCACAGGTATGCAATGCGGAACGTGAGGTACTGGTTTCAGCTAACGAATCGTTTAGTTATTGCGTTGAATGTGTACCGCAAACCGGATACAAAAAGAAATACTACCGGACTGCCGGGTACGCCTTGCAAAATTGGCTATCCAATAAAGGCATTCCCGTTGAAGGCATCCCTGCGCATAACCCCGAATGCAAACGGGTTTTCAGCCAGGGTGAGCCGCTTATCTTAAGTCCGGATAATGGAACGGAATATTTTTTGAGCAAAGACGATCCTGAACCCATATTGTTGAAGGCACAAACCGAACCGGATGTCTCAATGGTGTATTGGTATGTGAATGATAAGTTTTTCAAATCTTCCGCACCGGGCCAGGCGATTTTCTTTTTGCCTGAACCCGGTCGGTATAAAATTTCCTGTGTGGATGATAAGGGAAGAAACCGGGAGGTGAGGATGAGGGTGCAATGGGTGGATTTATAGAGTTCCGACTCTAGAACGGATGTAACGAAGCGATAGTTAGAACGCTGCGCTGGCTTCGTTGGTTGTCCGTCATCCATCGCTTCGGCAAGCTGAAGTTTACGAAGTTTTTTGACTTTTACTTTTGAATGTTGAATTACTAAAACGTAATTTTCCATCATGGTTAAACTCTATGGAATCCCGAATTGCGATACGATCAAAAAAGCCCGGCAATGGCTGGCAGAAAATGGTGTGGAATATGAATTTCATGATTTCAGGAAAGGTGGCTTGAAAAAATCAAAAGTGGAAGAATGGGCAAAGGCGGCAGGGTTTGAAGACCTGATGAATAAGAAAAGCAGCACCTGGCGCGGCTTAAGCGATGAAGAAAAAAAAGCAGCCGAAAAAAAATCCGGCGCATTGAGATTAATGGCTGAAAACCCAACTTTGATCAAACGACCGGTGGTGGAAAAAGATAAGGCGTATCTGACCCATGGGTTTGATGAGGCGAAGTGGAAGGAATTAAAACACAGTAAGGGAAAAGGTTGAGGTAAAGGTTTTACTTCTTGAAATTTGGTGTGGGTACGCAGTCAGAAAAGGCCGACGTGGCTTGATTTTTTCTTAGAAAATTGCTTACCCGAAAACACGTTGCAGAGCGAGCCATTTTCGGTCCATTTTTTCAAGTAGTCCGTAAAATTTGAATTTTCCTTGACCATCCATCCAAAAAAAAAGCCGGCTAAAAATAACCGGCGCTCCTTTTGAATAAAATATCTTCCTACCAATCTCCCAATCTCACCCCGAAATTATAGGGTCGCTGATCGAGCCCGCTTTTAAACATGCTTTTTGGCGCATAGCTACCATAAAGTTTCACCGGCCCAAGGCCAAGTTCACCTATGTATTGAAATTTCCATGGCTCCGCATTGAGGTTTCCCTTAACAATGGTTTTTTTGCCATCAATAACCTGCTTGTTTCGGCTGCTGTATAAATACCCGGCACTCACGCCCGCAGCCATACTGAAACCTTTGCCACCAGGTTTCGTGTCGAAGCCGAGCATAAAGGGTACGGTAATGTAGTCCATAGCAAGCTTATTCTTACTCATGGAATTTGTACTGCGGAAAACAAAGGGATCGCTACCCCGTGCAAAAGTGGTTTTCAGATCCTGGTCGTAACGGTAATTGTTCAATTCCAGCATGAGGCCGTAGGTCATGCGGAAAGTACGGGCCGGATTCAATCCATATTTTTGACGGAAGATCCAAAGATTTACATTGATCGAACGGCCGGGGCGCAAGACAAAATCTCCTTCTGCAAAATCTTTTGCTCCGGGTTCGGCACGTAGGAAAGCTTTGGCATCTGTACTTCCGTAATTGGTTTGATCATCAAAATTATTGAATCCCAGATCAACGTTGAACCAGGTGGTTTTGGTGCGGCGTGGTGTTTTATTCCTGTTTTTATCCTTCGAAATATTGATGGAAGATGACTCCGAAGGATTGATCACAATACCGCCGGTCTTTGTGGTATCCTGTTCCGATTTGGATCCTTTCTTTTTCACAATTACCAACCCGCCAATCCTGATTGTATCTGCAGGTTCATTTTCCGTTCGCGTTGTATCCGTTTGTGCATATCCTGTAAAGGTGACTGCAAGCACTGCAGCTATCATAAATAAACGTTTCATAAAGTTGAAGTTGATTAAAAAAATGCGTGTACTGTTTGTTTTATAAAGCAGCGTTATTACCTGAGTAAACGGGTACCGTCATTTACGGGGGCAACTTCGCTTTTTTCAAATGTTCTGTTTATACGCCGTGTGATCGGACGAACAACCGAGCGCAGCTTTTGCTTCTCAATTCTGACACCATTGATGTTGATGTATTTATCTTCCATGTCTTCTTCAAGATCAGGAATAATCACTTTTTGCAAAGGCAGGGCCGCAGCAACTTCTGGTGCGCCATTTCTTAAATCCTCAATTGAACGGGTATTGTTTGGTGAAGATTTGGTTTCAATGACTACAGTCTGTGAAGCCGGTCGAAATTCTCCACTAACCTGCCGGTCTGAGGTTACCGCATACTGCACCGGAACAACTGTTGGCAATGGTTCTTGGTTTTGCTGCCTGTTATTTACAACATTGCTGTTGTCAGCCAGTAACACGCGTTGGGTACGGGAGGTGTTCGGCGCAGGCGTGTTCTGGTATTCTGCTGCCCGCTTCGCCCTTTCGTTTTCACTGGCATTGGCGGAAGCGACCATGTTGTTCTGCGAAGGAACAGATCCAGTTTCAGATTGTGCAGCAATGGAATTTGTTGCATTGTTTTCATCAACGCCGGGGGTTATCACTACAGGGGTTTCCGCGGAAGCGATTACCTCATCTCCATTATTGTATACCTGAAACCCCAGCCAAAAAATGGCAATGAATGTTGCAGCCACCGCTGCTACTTTTCTCCAGGGTATGCTTATAACCGGGGCAAGTGGCTTTTCCGCATTTTCTTTATATAACCTGTGCCTGTCCGGCATTTGAATTTCTTCCACAGGCAAAACGGTTTCCTGCAAAAGCTGCCATTCTGCTTCATTCGCGCCTTCAGGCATTGGGCCACCTTCTTCAAGCGCTTCAAGCATTGCCCATTGGGCGGCGGTAAGATCGTCTTCCCAAACCGAAGTATGGAAAAGCCTGTGCTTGCCCGGCATGATTATTTCTTCATGCGGCAAAACGGTTTGCTGCAAAACATTCCATTCTGTTGCATCCGCGCCTTCGGGCATAGATTCACCATTTTCAAGGGCATCAAGTATAGCCGCCTGGGCAGCCGTCAGTTCTTCGGCATTCCATTCTGCCAAACGGTATAGTTTCTGCTTACCGGGCATTTCAATATTTTCCTGCGGTAAAATGGTTTGCTGTAATCTTGCCCACTCTGTTAAGTCACCGTCATCGGGAATACCAGATCCGTTTTCCAGGGCTTCAAGCATGGTGGCTTGTGCTGCCGTCAGCTTTTCCGCATTCCACTCCGCAAAGCGGTAAAGTGAGGCTTTTCCAGGCATTTCCAGCTGTTCCGGGGGCAAAATGGTAGATTGCAGCAGGTTCCATTCCGCAATTATGGCGGCATCACTCGTGCCGGAAAGCTGCCCATTTTCTGCAAGCAAATCCAAAAGCGATTGTTGTTCTTCGGTTAAGTTTTCTGCATCCCATTCCAGTAAATGATACAACTTTTCTTTCCCGGGCATGGCCACCAATTCACTTTGCAGAATAACGTGCTTCAGTTTGTTCCATTCCGCCATCTTTGCGGGATTGCCCACAATGCCGGGAGGTATTTCCATTCCGGAATGCAATGTTTCCAGCCAACTTTCCTGTTCGGGGCTAAGGTTATCGGCATCCCATTCTCCAAGCCTGATCAACCGATATTTGTGCGGCATGACAACGGCTTCAGGTTCAAGCTTTGCCTGCCTCAACCAGGATAGTTCCCGCTCCGCATCAGCCTCATTAAGAGCAACAGGTTTTTCAGAATCTGCTTCGCCATCAATGGCATTCAACAACCAAACCTGTTCTTCACCGGGATTTTCTTCATCCCAGGGCACGGGTTTCAATAATTTTTGTTTGAAAGAAAAGGCAACGGAATCATCATCAGGTGACAACCGCAAGTCGAGCATGGCCTGCAACTCGGATAAATAAGCCGGGTTCTTGGTCACAAAGGCATCTACGCGGTTCATTTCCTCTTTGGTCAATTCCCCATCGGTATACAATAAGAAATACTCCTCGTAGTTGTGTTCTGTAATTATGATATCTTTTTTCGGGTCGCTCATGGCACCAAAAATGGCTAGACGATGTTTTCCTTTTTTACCAAATAGTTCCTTAACTGGACCCTTGCGCGGTGTAGATAAACTTTTACCTGGCTTTTATTCAGCCCCATGATATCACCAATCTCTTCATAACTATAACCTTCATAGTCCTTCAGCATAATCAGGCTGCGCTGGGTTTCATTAAGGGTAGCCAGGGCGTCTTCCAATGCTTTTTTGAGGTACAGTTTCGGTTGGGATGTACTGCCGAGCGCCGTGTCGGGGATCTCGTCTTTATAGCTCATCCGTTTCACCTTGCGCAAATGATCGATCATCTGGTTGTAAGCAATGGTAAACAGGTAGGATTTTGCCTTTGCATTGTCCACTTTTTCCCGGTTAATCCAAAGCTTTTCAAAAGCGCTTTGTACCACATCTTCAGCATCTTCTGCATGGCGGAGGTTCTTTACAATGAACCGGAATACATTGTCCGCATACTTTGTTACACATTCATTGTATTCTTGATCCGTCATAGCAGTTGTCAGTTGATGCCTTGCTGGCTGGTTCTATGCATTTATACGCTTGAAACCTTTATGCGTTACAAGGACAGGTTATTAATTTTTTTGTTTTCAGATCATGGATTTCAATTATCAAGCCAAAACCCGGTTAAAGTTTTCCGCGGTAATACTGATTGGTGCCTACGAAAAAATGATTGGTGAGCCGGTCCTGGTTAAACGCTGAATATTGGTCGGCATTAAGTCTTGTCCAGTTTTGAAATGCCGGTATGTTGGCCACACTGCCAAAAAGCCATTGATTGTAGGCATCAAACAGGCCTTCTTCCAGCAAATATTTCTGATAATTAAAGAGGGCGAAAGGATACCGGAGATTTCCGCCATTGTTGTTCCAATCCAGGATAAATCGGGTTCTCAGGGCTGTCAGAATCTCCGGGGTGATGCCCCCGCTGACAAGGCCCCGCAATGCATACAGGGTTTGTTTTGTTCCGCTTTCAAATTCTGAATTGGATTTGCCTGTAGCCAGCTCAAATGCGTACAGTTTTTTATAACAATCGAAAACGAGGTTCTTCATTTCCACGGTCCTGGTGGTGAAGTTTTCCAGATTGATAAAGATCTCACCATAAATGGCCGCCCAGAAATTGTTATTGAATTTATTGTAATAATTGGCTGCATGATAATAGTTGAGCGGGTATGCGGGATCGACTTCAATGCCTCTCTCCCAATGCATGATACTCAGATCTATCCCGTCTTTCCCCGGTGGGCGGTTTTGTAAAAAATCACCATAATCGGCGTAAAGCGCTCCGCTATTCGGAAAACGACGCAATCCCATACGATAAACCTGCTCGGCCTCTTCATTGTTTTTCCCGCCACGTAAGTTCATTGCCGCAATCACAAAGCTCTGATCATTGGATTGCTCGCTTTCGGCAACAGGAACCATCAGTTCATACCCGGTTTGGTACTGGCCTGCCATAAAATAAGCCACCCCAAGATCGTTGAGGATCTCTGTGTTACCGGGCGCCTGTTCACGGGCTGCTTTGAGAACAATAATGGCATTGGCATAATCGCCGTTGCGCATAAATGCCGTACCCTGCTGGTGCAAATCCTGCGCATTCTGAGCCCAAAGGCCTGCACTCAAGCTCAATAAAACAAGCAAATTCAATAACTTCTGCATATTACAAAATTAATAGGCCGCTTATTTTAGCGGTTCAAATTAACAAATTTCATTTATTCGAAAAAACCGGGGTATTTAAGGCGCCTTGCATGGCATAACGCAGTTATCACCTTGTGAGGCTTGCTCCGTCCAACCATACTAATCCACTTTTACGGGGCATGAAGCTAAACCATCATCCTTCTTCCTAAAAACCGACTCATAAGTGTCTATCCATTCCTGTGGGGTAATTTTGGAAACCAATTCGGCGATCAGCTCATAAGGAATATCCTCCGCATTTTTATACCGTATGCAGCTTTTTCCCATATCCAGTTTTTTAGAAGATGCTTTGGCGTGGGCTTCTGTAAACCAACTCAACAGTTGGGGGGTGGCATATATGCCCATATGGTAAATGGCCACGTGATTTTTTTGGGAAGCAATATTTAGAAAAGGTAAGGGGAGCCTTGGGTCACAATGATAGCCTGCAGGATAAGTTTCATGAGGCACAACATAACCGATCATTCCATAACTCATGGTTTCAACAAAACCTTTTGGCAGGTTGGTTTTAATGATTTTGCGGAGCCTGGTCATCGCTTCCCTGCGGTTTTCTGGAAGTCGTTCCAGGTACTCATCAATGCTCGTTGCTTCGCTTTTCATTTGTTATTTTTTCCGGGAATAATAAAAGTGCATAGTTTGCGTAGAGGTATCCGTTCCGTTATCGATAAAGGCATACAGGGAGTCGGGCTGGATGAGGCGGTAGGTGATCCGCTTCGGAAAATCATTGGCCATATTGATTGCCTGGAAAGAATGGCTATCCCTTAAATTGATTACAAATGGAACCGGCTCCTGCTCCTGGTGGGAAAATAAACGGACTTCATAAATAAAATCCTTTCCGTCATGAAATAGCCTGAGGTTTTCAATGGGCACAGTTGCTGAATCATTTACGATGGAGGTATGGGCTTCCATGTGGTGGTCCCGTGGTGATTCCCAGGTTTCACGGATCAGCCTGGTAGAGTCCTGCATTTCCCAGGTGCCGGTTAACCAACCAAATTGTTTCTTCAAGTCAGTATCCGTTTCCTGTTCCTTTTCTGATCCACAAGAAATAAAACCCAATAGTAAAAGAGCCACAATCAATTTTTTCATAATAGCCTGCTTTCTAAATATGTTCATTGCACCTCCGGCATTTGTTCTGGGCCAAAGGCATTTTTACGCAAATTGATGCCGTATTCCACCCAGGCTTTCAGGCAGGCCAGGAAGTTCGCCCATCCTTCGGTATTTCGTCCATACCAGGTGATGCCCTCACCATCGGCCGGTTTCTCCCCTTCGGTGATGTCAACCTTGGTGGATCCGTTTCCCTTATCCGTTAATTCCATTTTCACCCGGGTCTCGTTGCCGTTTTCATCGTCCCAGAAAAATTCCAGGCTGTTTGGCGCATCCACACGCCCTACCCTGACAGGAAACTGCAAATCCATTTCCGGAAAACGCCATTGAATGGTTTGTCCCTCTTTTCGAATGGATTCACTCGCCCAGCTGATGAAATAATTGCTCATTTCATCTTTGTTGGCAATGGCGTGGAAAACTTCGGCCAGGGGTTTTTGGATATGTATGGCTGCTGTTATGGTAAGGGGTTTCATTTATGAATTTTAGGATTCAAATTTAAGAGGTTTTTTTACCAGTTGGCCGTACCAACAAAGTAAAGAAAAATGCAGAGGAAAAGAGAAAGGAGGCACGGATCCCAAAGCCAGATTGATCTCTTTTGCAATACGATTTCAACCGCCGGGTCATAGTATTGATGCCTGTGAAAATTCCTGCTTCTTTGGTTAAGCCATCTTTTTCAATTCCGTGGATGGAAACTTTGTCAAATCGATTGCGGTACACCGATCCGAAAAATTCGAATGCTTATAGAAAATATAGTACTAAAGAACATTCGACCCCATCGCGGTCGTACCTATTGTTACCGATAACCTTTCTATAAACATGCTATTTCTTCGGGATAATCCAACATGAGGCCAATTACTTTTAGCCATAGGATCACTTCTGGTCCTGTCAAAGGCACAATGGCTATTGTTTGTACATGATACTTTACCGTACTTCATTAATGATGACAATGCTCTTTATGCGAGCAGGAGCCATGTTCACGACAGAGGCGGAAATTCAGGAAATGCGCAGAAAGAATCAACACCACAGCGGGGATAAGGATATAAATGAAATGTTCTTCAAACCATTGCTTCAAAAACAACAGGCTTATGCCCGCTATAAACAGAGCCACAGGCCAGGAACTATGATGGTGTTTTTTCCATCCGTGTTTTAATGCAATCACTCCAATGACCAATGCCAGGAAGATCATGCCGAACTCAAAAGCTTCATTGTGAACGATATTCACCCCAAGGAGCGGCAGGCTCGTGAAAAATAGGGGCAGTACAGCGCAATGGATAGCGCAGGCAACCGATGTAGCCATTCCCATGCGGTCCCAATCCATCTTAAATCCTTTTTCGGCCATAATCGTTTTTTGCAACATTATTGCAAATATAAGCAAGCCCCGGAAAATATATTGCTAACTTTGTACCCATGACAAACAAAACAAAATGGTTAATCTACGCCATTGGCGGATCTGCCATGGTATTGCTTTTTTTCTTTTTTGTTTTTCGCGGAACGGACGAATACAAGGTCAAGTTGCCGGTGATGAGCTATGTAAAACCGTTTTCCTTTATCAACCAGGACAGTGCAACAGTTACGCTTGACCAGGTGAAAGGAAAGATTTATGTTGCCAATTATTTCTTTGTGAATTGCCGGGGGATTTGTCCGGATATGAATGGCAATCTGCACACTGTATACGAAAAATTTAAAGGCAACCCTCAGGTGGCTTTTCTTACGCATACCTGTGAACCTGAAAATGACAGCGTTCCGGCATTGAAGGAATACGCCCGGCTTATGGACGCCGATGGCAAGCAATGGCAGTTTCTGACGGGTGACAAACTAGCGCTTTACCAGGCAGCGCGGGAGAGCTATAAAATCGATGATCCGCATAACAATGTTGGCGATATTGGTGACCAGTTTCTGCATTCCCAATTTCTATCACTGGTCGACCAGATGGGTCGTGTTCGTGGAGTATATGATGGCCTGAAGAGAAAAGAAGTCAGTTTGCTAATTTCCGATATCAACATGCTACTTGCCCAGGGACAGGAAGATGGTGTTTTGGATAAAATCCTCAGCAAATAACCTTGACTGTTATGAGTAATCGGACCACCGCCGCGGATAGCGTTTTGAAAAATAACCGGCTCAGCCTTACTGAAAGCCGGAGGCGGATTCTTGAGCTTTTTTTGCAACATGATCCCCATGCTTTGCGCCACAGCGATATTGAATCTGCGCTGCACGAGATCGACAGGGTAACCATATACCGCACGTTGCAAACCTTTGCCAACAAAGGCATCATCCACAGTATTCCAGGGGCGGACGGTGCTGCCCGTTACGGGCTTTGTAAAGGACCCTGCGAACAAGGCCATCATCATGATGAACATGTGCATTTTAAATGCCGTAAATGCGGGCAGATTCAATGCCTGGATGAAATTGTGATTCCCCCCATCAATGTGCCTTACGGATTTCGTGTGGAGTCTAAAGAAATGGTGGTTGCCGGCGTTTGCGCCGATTGCTCAGGCAGACGAGCTTACGCTTAAGGTGTTTGAAAAAACGGCAAGCCGACACCTACCCAAAATAAACAAAACCCCTTTCGGGGTTTCGCTTTACTGCACCGCAAGGTACAAATTAATCTGCAAATGGCTTCCAATAAAAATCACGGTTTTGAAAAATATTGGTCATTTTACAGTTGCATGACGTTAGGCAGTTTTGCTGAGTAGTTTCCCGGTTGCATTCAATACTTTTTCATCACCAAATCATGTCATCATGAAACACTTGAAGCTATTTTTCGCATTGGCTTTTCTTGCAATGGCCATTATTTCCTGTAACAAAAACCTTACACCCGAACAGGAACTGCTGGCTACCGAAGAAATGAGCAAAAACATGCCCGCTGTCAGCTTGTCTGACAAAGAATTACTCGGCAAACAATTATTTTTCGACAAGATCAGCAACCCCGACTGGGTTAGCTGTGCAAGCTGCCACGCTCCGGATCATGGATGGGCCGGCCCGAACCCTGGCATTAACCAGGGGGGCGGAGTTTACCGCGGTGCTGTTCCGCAACGTTTTGGCAACCGCCGGCCTCAACCGGTATCCTATGCCAGTTATTCTCCAATATTGTATTATGACCACGAAGAAGATTATTTTGTAGGAGGAAATTTCTGGGACGGAAGAGCAACCGGCGAACAGTATGGTTCACCCATTGAAGATCAGGCCGGCGGACCGTTCCTGAATCTTGTAGAACAAAATAACCATGGAATGGCGGCGGTTCTTGAGCAGGTAGCCAAATCAAAATACCTCTATCTGTGGCAAAAAGTTTGGGGTGAGCCTCTTTCTTTTGCATCAGAAGCAGACATTAATCTCAATTATGAGCGTGTTGCCCGTGCCATTGCTGCCTACGAATCCTCACCTGAAGTGAACGCGTTTACTTCAAAGTTTGATTATTATCTCAAAGGTGAAGCACAAATGACGGCACTTGAACTGGAAGGTCTGGAACTTTTCAGGGGCAAATCTGGTTGTAACTATTGCCATGTAAGCGAGCCCGACCCTGTTCATAACGTGATCCTTTTTACAAATTATACCTATCACAATATGGGGGTTCCAAAAAATCCGGAAAATCCCTTTTACAAAATGGACAGGATATTTCTTGAAAATGGAGATCCCATTAACCCGGAAGGTGAAAACTGGATTGACAAGGGCATTGGTGATTTTCTGAAAGATCATAATAATCCTGAATTCTCCAGCCGCGCAAATGACCACATGGGTAAATTCAAAGTGCCTTCCATTCGCAATGTGGCTAAAAAGCCGGGCAATGGCACGCCAAAATCATATATGCACAATGGCGTGTTTAAAACACTGGAAGAAGTAGTACATTTCTACAATACAAGGGATGTCAGCGCAAAATGGGCTCCGCCGGAATACCCGTTTAATATAAATACCGCAGAATCCGGTGACCAGCAACTCACACCGGCAGAAGAAAAAGCCATTGTAGCCTTTCTCCATACTTTGTCAGATGGCTACATACCCTCAAAGGGCAAAATAAAATAGCCCCGTGAAATAAAAACCCTGGAAATTTCGCCGGCAGCGAAATAAGTACCAATCCCCGTGTACCTCAGGACACGGGGATTATTTTGTTAGCCAAAAAAAAACCGGTACGACAAGGGGTCATACCGGAAAAAATTAAGTTTAAAGATACACCGAACTTTAATTTCCTCAAATAGCTGTCATCATCTTTTACCCAAAAGAGCTAATCGAACTTTGGTATTCAATAGCTGCGCGGAGGGAAGCAACGCTTTAATACAAAATGCTTTATCGCATTCCGCGAAAATGAATGCATCAATTGGCATTGATTACATAATGGATTAACAAGCCCCCGCATTTTCGTGTGCGGGGGCGTTTTGCATGATCCTGTAAGTGGTTTATTTGTTTTACCAGCCTAAAATATAGGCAAACATTAAGGGCGCAACTATGGTAGCATCACTTTCCACTATAAATTTAGGTGTGCTGATATCCAGTTTTCCCCAGGTGATTTTTTCGTTAGGAACCGCGCCGCTATAAGAACCGTATGAAGTGGTGCTGTCGCTGATCTGGCAGAAATAGCTCCAGAAAGGAACATCAGTCCACTCCAGGTCCTGGTACATCATGGGCACTACGCAAATGGGAAAATCTCCGGCAATGCCTCCTCCTATCTGGAAAAAACCCACACCTTTTCCGCCGCTGTTCGCCCGGTACCACTCGGTTAGCCAAACCATGTATTCAATTCCGCTTTTCACAGTGCTTGCCTGCAATTCGCCTTTAACCACGTAGCTGGCGAAAATATTTCCGGTCGTGCTGTCTTCCCAGCCGGGTACCACAATGGGGATATTTTTTTTTGCCGCAGCCATTATCCAGCTATCCCTGGGATCAATTTCAAAATACTGGTCCAGATCACCGCTCAAAACCGTTTTGTATAAAAATTCGTGCGGAAAATAACGTTCACCCTTGCTTTCGGCATCCGTCCATTGTTTTACGATCGCTTTTTGCAAGCGGCGGAAAGCTTCTTCCTCCGGAATGCAGGTATCGGTTACGCGGTTATAATGATTTTCCAGCAATTCCCATTCCTGTTGGGGTGTGAGATCACGATAATTGGGAACCCTCTTATAGTGCGAATGCGCCACAAGGTTCATTACATCTTCTTCCAGGTTGGCTCCGGTACAACTTATGATGTGCACCTTATCCTGACGGATCATCTCGGCCAGGCTCAGTCCAAGCTCAGCCGTACTCATTGCACCGGCAAGGGTCACCATCATTTTTCCACCATCCATTAAATGGGTTTCGTATCCTTTTGCCGCATCTATCAACGCGGCTGCATTAAAATGCCGGTAATGATGGAGTATAAATTCACTGATTGGTCCTTTGTTCATAACTTGATATTTGTTGGGATGATTTGGTGGCAAAGGTAAATATTGTTCACTACTATAATAATTTCACGGTTTGGAAGGTCGGGGCAGCTGTTATGCATCCACCAATGTTTCCCTCAAACGATACTGCAAGTTTCCATTCCGGTTAACTTTACAATTTATGAATTACCTGGCCCATGCATACTTTTCACTCAACAATCACGATTGGCTGGTTGGCAACATGATCAGCGATACCGTTAAAGGGCGGCACAAATTCGATTACTCAACAGGCATTCAGCAAGGCATTGCCCTCCACAGGCTAATGGATACATTTACGGATGCTTCACCGGTTGTAAAACAAGCCATGCAAATTCTTGAACCCGGAGCAGGAAGATATGCGGGACCTTTTATCGATATTGCATTCGATTATTTTCTCGCAAATGACCCGGCTTTTTTCCCCGATGAGGAAAGTCTTGCGAAATTTGCCCAAAACGTGTACAAGGTGCTGGCCATTTACACCAAAACCGGATTTTATCCTGCGGTCTTCGAGCGGCTTGTTTCTTATATGCGCATGCAGAACTGGCTGTTTAACTATCGTTTTACACACGGCATTTGCAAAAGCTTTAACGGGCTAACCATGCGGGCGAAATACCTGGACCCCCGTCACAACAGCTTTGAGCTTTTTCTTGAAAACATGGAATCCCTGCAGCAGCTGTACAATGCATTCATCCCCCGGCTCTCTTTGCTGGTTGTGGAATGGGCTGCGGTGCAAACACCGGATCCATGCGACTTTTAAACCGAGCTGATTGCCATCCAGGATGCGAACATTCCGGTGAGTAAAACAAAAAGGAAACCTGTTAAAAAAAGCAACACCAAAAATTTAATGATGGTTTTAAATGCGGGCTGATGAAAGAAATTTCGAAGACTGCTGTAATTGTACCAAAGCGCATAGATGGCCAGTGCCCAAAGAATTGGAAATACGAACCAGGAAGGCAAAATGAGGATAAGATAAGACAGCAACAACCATGTCAGCAGGATGATGTACATGGCAATATAATTGTGAATGGTAAATATGCCAAGGCCCACATAGTTTCTGCGCTTATGCCGGTAATAAAGCAAGTAAATAAAAAAGGCGACAAAAGGCAATGAGATGAACATCATTTTAGGAAGGGAATGAAGAAAGTCGTCTAAGATTTCTTTAAGGTATTTGTCCGGGTCTTCATTCATCCGGTCACGGATAAGGTAAATTTTCTTTTTGCCATAACGTATAAACCATCCATCACGTTTGGTTTCCGGCAGGCTTTTCTGGGTGCTGTCGTAGGAAGCCAGGTTTCCCGGAAGAATATTACTTTTTTGGGGCGTCCTGATGTCTGCGACCGGCCACTTCGACCGGCTTGAATCTGGAATTACCGTGACTATGGGAATTCCGGTGCGTAGTTCCATCGAAATGATGCCTTTTTCCAGTTCATCCAGCTTTTGCTGCAACCTGGCCCTATCGGTACTGTCGGTAATTCTTGCAATGCTATCTGTTAATGCTATATATTCCTGGGTAAACTTTTCAGTAAGGCTCCGTTTCCAGGGAGCTGCTGGAATTGAAGTTTCCTCGTTTTGCAAAATGCTGTCCTGGGTAGCTACCCCCGCTTCAGTCTGGACTAGTTGTCCGGCGTTTTTCATCAGGGAAGAAGGCGGATGATCTTTCAGAAAGAAAAAAAGGATAAAACAAATTGCGGATGTAAAAACGTACATTTTAACCGGGTGCAAATAGGCCGAACGACGGCCCCGAAGATATTCTTTGGTAAGGAAAGCCGGCTTTAGCAAAAGCAGGCGCATGGTATGGAAAAATTTTCCATCGTAATGAAAAATGTCTGCTATAAAATGGCTGATCATTCCCCACACGGTATCTTCCAGTTCCACATTGGCCTGCCCGCAGTGCTGACAATAATGGCCAGCAACTTCAGCGCCGCAATTCAGACAGTTTTTATCCTGGCGTTCCTTTCCGTGCATATAGTACGTTTACATAACAAAATAAAGAATTCCCATTATACTGGTGTTTACAATTTTAATGCTTTCAGGAAAACAATATCTCAGCCAGCGCCTTTTAAGGGAGCTATAGTAAAGTATTTTCAAAAAATGCACGCAAAAGGGAAATCGTATCTTTGCGCCCATGAAAAAACCGGTTTTCTATTATTGTTATGATGCTTATTGCGGATGGTGCTATGGATTCAGTCCTGTTTTGGTGAAATTGTTCGACGCTTACCGTGACCGGATGGATTTCGATGTATTGAGTGGAAATATGATCCCTGTGGAAAGTGCCCGCCACATTTCGGCAACAGCCGGCTATATTGCCGAAGCCTATAAGCGGGTTGAGGAAATGGCCGGTGTGAAATTTGGCGATGACTGGTTATGGCATTATACCAATCCGGATAAAAGCGACTGGTATCCCAGCAGCGAAAAACCGGCAATCGCCCTCAGCATAGCCAAAGACAAAAATCCGGATTTTGCCGTTCCGTTTGCGGCGGATATCCAAAAAGCATTGCATATCGAAGGTCGCGATCTTACCGATGCCGAAGCCTACCGCCACCTGCTTCCACAATATGGTTTTAAACCTAAGGATTTTTATGAAAAACTCGGTTCGGAAGAATTCAGGGAAAAAGCCCATTATGATTTTGCCCTTTGCCGGCAACTTCAGGTAACCGGTTTTCCGGCTGCCTATATTCAGACAACCGATAGCAAATTTTACCAGGTGCTGCGTGGCTATGCGGATTTTGAAACAGTACGCCACCGAATCGACCAGGTGTTGAAGACCGCCGGATTTGAAAACGAACCCGGTAATTAGCAAATAATTTCAAATAAATACCCAATGATCATAACGGTAACATTAAACCCTTGTATCGACAAAAGCAGCACTGCGGCAACTTTGGAGCCCGACAGCAAACTCCGCTGCACAGAAGTTGTAAATGAACCCGGGGGCGGCGGCATCAATGTATCCAAAGCGCTGAAAAAACTGGATACTGCAACCATCGCCCTCTTTCCTGCCGGCGGCCACAATGGCGGCATGTTGCAGAGCCTGCTAATGGAAGGCGGAATTGATTTTCACGCCGTGGATACCCAGGTAGAAACCCGTGAGAACTGGATCGTGGGTACCGCAGACACCAAAGAACAATACCGGTTTACCTTTCCAGGCAGAGCCGTGGAAGAAAAAGCGATTGTACACCTCATCAACGATATTAAATCTTTTTCGCCCAGTTTTATTGTTGCCAGCGGGAGCCTGCCTCCTGGTTTGCCGCCGTATTTTTATGGATTACTTGTAAAAACAGCCAATTCAATCGGCGCCAAATGTATCGTGGATACTTCCGGAGAAGCACTTGAAGCTTTAAGAGGCCGGAATGCCTACCTGATTAAACCCAATATTGGCGAGCTGTGTAAACTGCTGAAAGTGGATTGGATTGAACCCAGTGATATACCCCATGCTGCCCGCCAGGCCTTGCGGGATGGATTTGGTGAAATGGCAGCGGTGAGCATGGGCCCCAAAGGGGCCTGGCTGATCACCAAAACCGAGCAGTTTTTTGTAAAGGCACCGCACGTTGAAAAGCGTAGCACTGTGGGCGCAGGGGACAGCATGGTTGCGGGGATCACCTATGTATTGCAAAAACATGGCACCCTTGAAGAAGCGCTTGCCATGGGTGTTGCCTGCGGCTCTGCTGCTACCATGAATGAAGGTACCCAGCTGTTCAAGGCCGCGGATGCCTTCCGGCTTTATCATGAAATAAGAAGCTGATCTGGTGTTTTGGCAGGGCAATTGCAGGATGAAATCAAATTTCAATTGGCTATGATATCAATTGTGACAAAAGCCTTGGCCGGCATGACCGCAGGAGTTTCTTTAATCCTGTTGGCATCATGTGCCTCCAATAAATCTTCAGAATTACTGAAGGAATGCCCTGAGGAAAAGATCATCAACCGCATGCCGGTAGTAGGCAAGCCGGATACTCCCACTGAATATTATATCCTGAACGGCGAGCGACGTGAAATCAATGAATTTGATACGGCCTGGGTGAGAAAGAATTGCGAGGTGAAAGAAACTGTCGTTTACTGACAGGTAATTCCCTGCGTGCCGATAGCAATTGTGCCGGATGGATTGATGACCTATAAGGGACCACGCCATTTTTCGCGGTCAGCCTTTGCAGTTATAGGCCATTTCAGAAATATCATTTCTTTCCGAGGAAAATTCATATCCTGCATAAACCTTCGCAACCTCATCTAAAACAGCTTCCACTTCAGCAGGGGTTTTAACGGTAACCAATTGAAGACGGTATTGCTTAATATTTGGAAGGCTTCGTAAATAATTGGCATAGTGCCTGCGCATTTCAAAAATGCCGAGCATTTCGCCTTTCCAGGCAACGCTTGCACGCAGGTGCCGGCGAATAACATCGATACGCTCCTGTAAGGTTGGCGGTGGCAAATGTTCACCGGTATTTATATAATGCCTGATCTCGCGGAAGATCCACGGATAGCCAATCGCGGCACGACCGATCATGATCCCGTCAACGCCAAACCGGTTTTTATATTCCACCGCTTTTTCGGGGCTGTCGATGTCGCCATTACCAAAAATGGGAATGTTAATCCGCGGATTATTCTTTACTTCAGCGATCAGGGTCCAATCTGCCACGCCCTTATACAATTGGCTGCGGGTGCGGCCATGAATGCTCAGGGCTTTAATGCCCACATCCTGCAAACGTTCGGCAACCTCTTCAATATTTTTGGAATGGTCATCCCAGCCCAAACGGGTTTTTACCGTAACGGGAAGTCTGGTGCTGCGTACACAGGCTGCGGTTAACCGGGTCATCAAATCCACGTCCTTCAACACCGCTGCACCTGCACCTTTTGTTACAATCTTTTTTACCGGGCAGCCAAAATTGATGTCCAGCAAATCAGGATTCACCGTTTCCACCACTTGTGCGCTCATGGCCATGGCTTCCTCATCGCCACCAAAGATTTGGATACCCATGGGGCGCTCTTCTTCAGAAAAATCCATCTTCGCCCGGCTCTTGATCGCATCGCGGATCAGACCTTCGCTGCTGATGAATTCAGAAAACAACAGATCAGCCCCCAGCCGTTTACAGATCACGCGGAACGGCGGGTCGCTTACGTCTTCCATGGGAGCAAGAAGCAAAGGAAAAGCAGGGAGTGCTATGTTGTCGATTTTTACCACGGGGCAAAGGTAATTTTTGCATCGCGAAAAGTGGAAAGGTTAACAAGTTAACGATGTTGTCACCCGGCAGGATGGAGCCAGGAGCGGTTGGCATTATCGTTTCAACGATTTCTATCCCCACATCTCAGTACAAAAGGTATATGGTAAATGGAAAGTAAGTATTCAACTGCTGGCTTTATCTGAAAGGGCGGGACCCCGCATAATTCCGGCTCCGGCTTGCCTATGAGTATGGCTATTTGTTTTTGATGATAAATACGTTTACATCATCCGGGCGCCATCATGGGCGGAAGGCATTTTGATTTTGATACAACTGATCCAGCGCTTCATAAAATTCAGTGCCGTATTTACGGATCAATGCTTCTTTTAAAAACTGGTAAACCGGAACCCGCAATTTTGCACCAAGCAGGCAGCCCGGAGCACAAAGTTTGCGTCTAGGTTCGTAATTCACAAAATCAATCTGTCTGTCTTCACTCTGGTTAATCCGCACCGGAAACAAATGGCAACTGATGGGCTTTTTCCAATTCACTTGGCCATCCATATAGGCCTGTTCAATACCACATTTCACAATGCCGTGTTCATCGGTAAATGCATACACACAAATACCCCCATTGATTGCAGGCGTTACCCAACCAAATGTATCATCATGCACGTAAGCACCTTGTCTTTCTATTTCCTCCACATGTTTTTCAGGAAGATAGGGTTTTACTGCTTCAAGAATCCTGTCTAAAATCGCCAATTCGTGGTCTTCCAGGGGAGCGCCTGCATCCCCATCAACACAGCATCCACCTTTGCACTTCATCAAATCACAAACAAATTCCTGCTGGATCAGGTCGTCACTTACCAATTTATTGTTTATCGCTATCATTTATTTACCCATTGAAAACTGTTTATCAAATGCAGCATATCCTGCAGCAAGAAAGCGTTAACCGGCTTTAAAGAATCCTCATTTGGAGTGGTATCAAAGTAAAGGGCTCCCCGCAGGAAATGCCTGGTGGAATCAGTAAGGTAAAACTGATTGGCCGTTGCCGCATCGCCGGCTACACGGAAAAACACACCTTTAACGCCATGTTGGGTAAGCATCAACGAATCTTCAATGGCCGAAGCTTTATAGGTGTGTTTATAGGTGAGTGAATACGCGTCATTCACCATTTTGCTCAGGTCATTGGCTAACAGACTTTTATAGCTGATGTGGATCCTGCCGCGAAACTGGGGAAAATCGATATTGATCCACCATGGATTTTCGGGCGCTTCATCAAAAAAAGTTGTGTCTTTGATTACGGTGGCATATTCCGGCAGCTCAAATGTATAGGGATAACCCGGCTGATCAAACTGCACGTATTTTTTCTCGGGAAAATCAATCTTGAAATAGCCGCGGGGTTTAGGCGTATAATCACTGTTGCAAGCCGTAAGCAGCAGCAAGCCAAAAAACATTGCTGGTATAAGAAGCTTTATATCCTTTTTATTCTTTTTCAATGCTCACTTTTACTTTTTGAATCCTGTTCTTTTCCACCTCCAAAACGATAAATCGAAAATCGCCTGCACTGAGCTCTGCATCCTGCCTGGGGATTTCACCTGCCATTTCCAGCAGCAACCCGGCCAGAGAATCGCTTTCTCCTTTGATATCGTCAAAAGTATCTTGTGAGATCCGCATAATCCGGCAGACATCATTCAACATCGTCTTGCCTTCGAAAATGAAATTGTTTGCGTCAATGCGGGTATTGATTACCGGGTTGTCATCAAACTCGTCATTGATATCCCCGATAATTTCTTCCAGGATATCTTCCATGGTCACGATCCCGCTTGTGCCGCCAAACTCGTCAACAACAACAGCAAAATGAATATGTTTTTCCTTGAAATCCTGCATAAGGTCTTCAATAAGCATATGCTCATGAACGAAATAAGCTTCCCGCAGTAATTTATGCCATTCAAAATCCGCAGATTCATGCTGATAAGCCAGCAGGTCTTTGGTATGCAGCATGCCTTTGATTTCATCAAGCGAATTGCGATAAACCGGGGCCCGGCTATAGTTAAAGTCTTTTACGAGTTCGAGGATCTCATGAAAATGGCTGTCGTATTCAATTCCCTTCACATCGAGCCGTGTGCGCATGATTTGTTTTACTGTAGTATTTCCAAAAGCAACAATTCCGCGGATATAGTTGGTTTCGCTTCTCGTAGCCTGGCTCATGCTTTCTTCCGAAGCGCCGGAACCTAAATCCGTTTCGGAAGAAAAACCGGTTTCGCCAACACTATTTTCGACCTGTTGGCCGGTGGAAACAAATCTTCGGCTCACCTGGTGAAAAAGCAGGTAAATGGCTTCAACCAACCATCCTGTATCGCGGGCATAGCGCATATTATTTTGTGCAGCAAGATTCTTGGGCAACACTTCGCAGAAAAGCAGAATGAACATGGCGATCACCAGGATTTTTGCCGGCCATTCGAGCCACGGCGGCTGAAATTCCATATAATTATCGAAAATAAGGTTGGCGGTAAGTACCATTCCGATATTGGCAAATGTGTTGGCCACCCTTAGGGTATACAGCAATACACGGGGTTCTTTCAACAACCGGACCACCCTTTTGAAATTATCACCCGGTTTGGTTTTCAGATAATTGATGTCTTTGTAGCTGAGGGAGAAAAATGCGACATCTGCACCCGCGGTTATGAATGAAATGAAAAACAACAGCACCAGGATCACAGACATCACTGTGACAGTCTCAATTCCCAGCAATAAGAAAAATGGTTGATATAAAAAAAAATCTGTCGGGTACAAGTGGTTCAGTTAAATGAAGAATAATTTGTTTCGTATTAAAATACAAAATTAAATCACATCAAAAATAACGGATGAAGGTCAGATTGTGGATTCCCCGAAAAATTAGGGATTTGGGCTATCCCCGCCCGATAAATCCAAAGGATTTTCGGAAGGTGGGCAATTTTCCCCTTCAGGTCTTTTATCGAGCATGATGAGATTCTCGCATACCACTTCAGTTGAAAAACGCTTGGACCCGTCTTTGTCTTCCCAGCTCCGGCTTTTTAAGCGCCCTTCCACATAGATGAGGCTGCCTTTATGCAGGTATTTTTGAGCAAGCTCGGCCAGGCCACGCCAAAGCACCACCATATGCCATTCGGTCTGGCTGACCAGGTGCCCGGTTTTATCCTTGTGCATTTCGGTAGTGGCAATGGGAAATTTTGCTACGGAAATATTTCCATCCAGCATTTGTACTTCAGGATCTTTGCCCAGGTTTCCGATCAGGATCACTTTATTTATTCCTCTCATTGATCAAACGCAATTCGTTGAAAAATAAAAATAAAACTTTTTAACCAATGGCAGAATCAATGTTTAGGTCTACCCCATTATTCCAGCTCTTTTTCAAGAAGCCTAAGCAAAACAGGGAAAGCAAGTTGCTCAAGCCGGGATTGGGGAAAGATTTCAAAACCGGGGATTTCAGGAATATTTGTGCATTCCACAGCAGCCAGCTTTGCAAACAAAACCTGGTGTGTGAGTATATGCCGTTTAATGCCGGTTATTGCCTTTATTTTTCCACTGACGCCCATTTCCAAATAAAGTCTTTCCTCGACCTCCTGTCCGGATAGATTATGAACCATGTCTCCTTCTAAAATGGCATAGGTGTAGAGCATTGGCCAAATGCCCTGGCGCTGTCGTTTCTGGACCATGACCTGGTCTTTCACCGTTAATTTAATGAAAAGGAGGTGGCGTACCTGTTTTGGCGGTGCGGCCACCTTTGCCGGATATGCTGCTGTTTGAGATGCGGCAAAAGCCTGGCAGTCCTTCTGCAGAGGGCAAAGTGTACATTCTGGATTGCGTGGCCTGCAAATGGTAGCGCCAAAATCCATAATGGCCTGGTTGTAAATGGCCGGATTGCGCGGACTGAGACATTGACCCGCCAATTCGTTGAAGAATTTTCTGCCGTAAGCCGTGGCCGGCGAAAGAGAAACAGCAAAATAGCGTGCCAGGACCCGGATCACATTCCCATCTACCACCGCATGGGGCAGATTATAGGCAAAACTCGAAATGGCGGCAGCCGTGTATGGCCCTACACCCTGCATTTTTAATAATCCGGCATAGGTCTGCGGCATAGTTCCGCCGCTATTCTTCAACAGGTCACGGGCTGAAACCAGCAAGTTTCTGCAGCGGCTGTAATAGCCCAGGCCTTCCCATAACTTGAAGACTTCGTCCTCCGGGGCTTCTGCAAGATCCTTAAGAGAAGGATACCGGGATACAAACCTTTCATAATATTTAATGCCTTGATCCACACGTGTTTGCTGTAAAATGACTTCACTTAGCCAGATGTGATAAGGATCTTTGATGCCTTTCCAGGGCATTTCCCGCGAATTGCTTTTCCGGTTCCAGGCGAGCAGGGCAGCCCTGAATTTCTGTATGTTTTTTACCTCCATTAAAAATGCAATCTAATTGCTAAAAATCAATTGCGTGTTTCCTTTAATTTCCCATTAACTTTATGTTTAATATCTTTGAATGTTATAATTCTTTAAGTGTTAAGTAAATACGTTAAAGCGTAAACATATGCGGAAATCAGAATTGGTTAATAAAATTGCTGAGAAAACCGGCATCCCCAAAGTAGATGTACTGGTAACCCTGGAAGCCATGTTTAAAGAGGTTAAAGACAGCCTTTCTGAAGGAGAAAATATATATATACGGGGCTTTGGAAGCTTTATAGTAAAGAAAAGAGCAGCCAAAATCGGCAGAAATATCAAAAGAAACATTGCCGTTGAGATCCCGGAACATTTCACGCCTTCGTTTAAGCCTTCCAAAGAATTTGTAAACCAGGTAAAGGAAAAAACTTCCGTCAAATAGTTTTTGCCACCCTTACGGCAGCTTATATTTTTGCCAATTGACTTAATCAATTGGCTTTTTTTAATGAAGAGAAATCATTTTATCGCCCTCGGGACGGCATTGGTCCTGCTCGCAGGCCTCTATTTTTTAGCGCCAACAGTAAATCCCAAGCGTGTAGCGCCGGAGCCCGTGGCAGATCAGCATGAACATGAAGGCCCTGAAGCTTTACAGATTGGTGCTGTTGAAACCCGGATTTCTTCCACTTTTACCCCGGCACAAAAATCCCGCTGGGAACAGGCGCAGAAGATGCTGGCTAACAAAACCAGCAATGATTCACTGGAAGCCTACCGGCAACTCGCAGGCTTTTACCGTGATTCGGTGTCGAATGCTTTGTTGCATTTTAACTATCTGGCCGATGAGGCTTCTTTGGTGAATACAGAAAAAAGCCTCACCTTTGCAGCCCATTCAATTTTAGCCTATTTGCCGTATTTGCAAAATGATGCGGAGGTGGATTGGCTGGCTAACAAAAGCAATCAGTTATTTGACAAAGCGCTGCGGATAAATCCGGAAAATGACTCAACCATAGTCGGTTATGGCGGTACCATTATGTTTGGTGCCGGCCCACCGGACCAGGCTATGAACGGCATAACCCGGGTGCGGGATGTGGCCAACCGCGACAGCAATTTTCTGTTTGCCCAGTATATGCTTGGTGTAGGAGGTATGCTTAGTGGCCAGTACGACCGTGCCGCCGAGCGCTTCGAGAAAGTTGCCCGGTTGCAGCCCGATAATATTGAAGTAAAATTTAAGACTGCGGAAGCTTATGAACAAGGTGGCAAGAATCAGAAAGCCATTGAATGGTATGAAGACATTGCCCGGCATGTACGTCAGCCTGAATTGTTGCAGGCCGTAAATCAACGTCTCGAAGAACTGAGGAAAAAGAATTAAAAAGTATTCAAATAAATAAATCAGAGTAATATGCCTTGTGGTAAAAAAAGAAAACGTCATAAAATCGCTACACATAAGCGTAAAAAACGTTTGAGAAAGAACCGTCATAAGAAGAAGAACAAATAGATTTTCTACTGGCCGAAGACCGGCCCGGATCCTTATGGATAGCGGGCTGGTTTATCATTTTCCGTGTGCCTACCTGTTGACTGCCGCATATATTATCCCCAACTTTTATAAAAGCGCAGCACAAGCCCGCAACGGTAGTTGTTCTGCACAACACGATATTCGGTGAACAAAGAACTTGTGATTAATGCTCATCCCCAGGGCGTGGACATTGCCTTGCTTGAGCAAAAAAAATTAGTGGAACTCCATCGCGAAGGTTCGGATGGTGTTTTTGGCGTTGGTGACCTTTACCTGGGAAAGGTAAAGAAACTTATGCCGGGCCTGAACGCGGCCTTTGTGGATGTAGGCTTTGAAAAAGACGCCTTTCTGCATTATACAGATCTTAGCCCCTATGTACGGAGCCTGATCAAACTGACCACCATGTGCAAGGAATGGAAAGCCAACCATCCATTCGATTTTGAACGGTTTAACCTTGAACCGGAAATTCTGAAAACCGGTAAAATCCATGAAGTCCTGAATGGCAAACCGGAAATCCTGGTCCAGATACTTAAAGAACCTATTGCGGCAAAAGGCCCACGCCTGAGTTGCGAAATCTCCCTTCCGGGCAGGTTTGTTGTGCTCACTCCTTTCAATGAAGTGATTGCGGTAAGCAAAAAAATACATGCCAGTGAAGAAAGGCGCCGCCTGCACCGGATCATTGAATCCATTAAACCTAAAAATTTCGGCGTAATCGTACGTACTGCGGCAGAAGGAAAAAACACTGCCGAGCTGCATGATGACCTGAACAACCTCATCGGCAAATGGAAACAGATCCAGTTGAATCTGAAGGGTGCCCAGGCCCCGAGTCGCATACTCAGCGAACAAAGCAAGACGACCAGCCTCTTGCGCGACCTGCTGAGCCCGGATTTCAACCGCATTGTGGTAAATGACAAAACCCTTTACCAGGAAACGTACAATTACCTTCAACGCATTGCACCGGATAAAAAGGATATTGTAACTTTTTATCAGAACGGGGCACCGATATTCGATAGTTTCGGCATTACGCGGCAGGTTAAATCGGCTTTTGGAAAGACCGTAAGCATGCCGAGCGGAGCCTACCTGATCGTTGAGAATACCGAAGCCTTACACGTGATTGATGTGAACAGCGGGTACAAAAGCGCGACAAACAACCAGGAGGAAAACAGCCTGCAAACGAATCTTGAGGCAGCGGATGAGATTGCCCGCCAGCTGAGGCTGCGCGATCTTGGTGGCATTATCGTTGTGGATTTTATCGACATGAAGCTTCCGGAAAATAAACGGAAAGTTTATGAAGCCATGGAAGCGGCCATGAAGAATGACAGGGCCCGGCACAGTTTGCTTCCCGTCAGCAAATTCGGGCTGTTGCAGATCACGCGGCAACGCATGAAGCAGGAATTGAAAATTAAAACGGATGAAGTTTGCCCAAGCTGCGGCGGAAGTGGTAAAACGTCGAGTACATTGGTGCTAACCGACGAAATCAACAAAAACCTGGAATACCTGATGTCTCACGGTCATAAACAGCTCACCGTACTTGTGCATCCCATTATGGCAGCTTACCTCACCAAAGGATTTCCAAGCATACGTATGAACTGGAGTATTCAATACAAACGATGGATCGGTGTGAAAGAAAGCAATTCGCTGGCACTTGTTGAATTCCGTTTTCTTGATAAAGACGGTGAAGAAATCAAGTTATGATCTCAGCCTAAAAAATTCAGTGGCCGGTTGCATCCGGCCATTTTTATTTCAACTGATCAGGTCCTCATTATTACCCAGGATCTGCCTCTCCTCTAGCCTATCCTTCTTTTCCGGGTTGACCTGAAGAGCATTTCGGTAACCAGGATCAACAGCAGGCTAATGAGCGTACTCATGAAAACTTTTTGCAGGTAGTACCAGAAATTACCGAAATACATCCATTCAATCAGTACAACCCAACTGTGGTGAATAATGGTAAGGATGACCACCATAATAAAATAAGCGGAGAAACCCATGCTTCCCACCCCGGGGGTTCCGGTTTTAAGATCCCGTGTATCCTTAGGTACGAGTAAACTGATGAGGGGGCCCCGGAAAAACGCAACCCAAAGCGCTGCAGACGCATGCAGACCAGGAGTTTTGGTAAACAGGTCCACAGCAAAACCAAGAACAAAGCCCCAAATGAGAACTGCCATTTTATTGTGAGTAAAAGGCAGCCAGATCAGGAAAAGGAAATAGAGATATGGCGTAATGGTACGATGCAAAGGCGGAAGATTACTCAAAATGAGCCCCTGAACGCCTACGAAGAGTAGAAACCGCAATATCGATTTTACCGGATCACTCATAATTCTTCTTTTGCCTTTTTTATTCTGCGTTCTATTTCCTGCTGTTCTTTAATAAAGCTATTCTCGATCACATCAACATAATCCAGGGCATGAAAATTTGTAGCCGGCTTTATTTGGAGCAGGTAATTATTGAACCCTTGTTGTTTGCCTATTTCTGCAACGGTGCCAACCATTAATCCCGGAGGAAAGTTTATACTGATATTGCTGGTCAGTACGGTATCGCCCACAACTACCTTTGCTGATTGCGGTATGCCTTTCAATTGCAACAATCCGGCATTGCGCCCATCCCATTCCAATATGCCATTATGCCCGGTATTTTTCATGCGCACACTTGTGGCATTTTTACGGTGAAGCATGCTCATTACAATGGCCATATTGTCGCTAACATCGGTAACTACCCCTACGATTCCATTGGGGCCAACCACAGCCATTTGCGGTTCAACACCCTGGCGTGATCCCCGCTGAATGGTAATAAAATTCGCCTGGCTGTTGACAGAGTTATTTACTACGCGGGCTTTGCGCCAAAAATATTTACGAACTGTTGGAACGGAATCGATCAGGGCTGTGTCGGAAACGATATGCCCGGTGGTGTCCACACTTACAAAATTTTGCCCGAGCAGGTTACGGAGACGGTTGTTTTCTTCGGAAAGCGCTTTATTTTTTGCAACAAGACCGAAATACTGGGTAACGGTTCCTGTCCATTTATTCAGGTGTCCGGTAACTTCATAGCTCCAGCTCATCCACCGGGCCTGGTGGCTTTTGTTGTATTGTACCAACAGGTAAAGACTGAGCACCTGCAATATGATGAACAGCAGGAAAACCCTGAATCTTTTCAATAACAAAATGAAATTACGCATAGCGTTTCGGCCCGATTTTCAATGTTAGCCTGTCAACCCGGTTTGCTTACCCATTTCCTGCAAAAGAACAACAATTCTGGCTGCCGGCCTTAGCGCATGATAAATGGATACCTGTCGTAATGTTTTAAGGCAAGACCGGTACCTTTCACCACGCTTTTCAACGGGTCTTCGGCAATATGTACCGGCAGTTTGATCTTATTGCTGAGACGCTTATCCAACCCCCTGAGTAACGCCCCACCGCCGGTGAGGTATAAACCACGACGGTAGATGTCTGCGGCAAGTTCAGGAGGTGTACTCTCCAGGGCTTTCAGGATAGCTTCTTCAATTTTGAAGACACTTTTATCGAGCGCATCCGCTATTTCCTGGTAACTCACCATGATCTGTTTGGGAATACCTGTTACCAGGTCACGCCCATTTACCGGGAAATCATCTGGCGGGTCCTCAATATCTTTCATGGCGGCGCCTATCTGGATTTTGATCTGCTCGGCAGTACGCTCACCAATCAGCAAACTGTGAAACCGGCGCAGGGCTTCCATAATGTCCGCGGTAAATTCATCACCGGCAATCCTGATGCTTTGATCACAAACAATACCTGCGAGAGCAATCACAGTGATTCCTGTGGTACCCCCGCCAATATCAATGATCATATTTCCATCAGGCTCTTCCACATCTATGCCTATACCCAGGGCAGCGGCCATGGGTTCATGGATCAGGTAAACTTCTTTGGCCCCGGCTTGTTCCGCGCTGTCGCGAACCGCACGTTTTTCTACTTCGGTAATGCTGCTCGGAATACAAATCATCATTCGCCAGCTCGGGGGGAATAACGGTTTGCGTGGATAGATCTTTTTGATCATTTCCCGGATCATCAGTTCCGCGGCGTTGAAATCCGCGATCACACCATCTTTCAATGGGCGTACAGTACGGATGCTGTCATGCGTTTTCTCGTGCATCAGGAGGGCTTTTTTGCCCACAGCAAGTACAGTTTTTGGATTATTTCTATCGAGGGCAACAATGCTCGGCTCATTTACCACCACCTCATCGTGATGGATAATCAGGGTATTGGCCGTACCCAGATCAATCGCAACTTCTTGCGTAAAAAAATTAAAAAGTCCCATTAAACACTACTCTCCAAACGGTTTTTTGATTCTGGCAAATTTGAGTCAATATATCAAGAATACAAAACGCAGATTGCAAAAATAAATTATAACTTACTGCAATAACTTAAATTCCTCAGGCTGTTTTGCATCAACCAGGAAAAATGATCATAAGCGCTGCTGAAAAATTCTTTAGAACATAGCCTGACCATTATAACCTTTAGCCTTCCACCTAAAAGAAGGTTTTCAAAAATATAGGGCCGTATTCTTTACATTTTTATCCCCGGCGAACCAAATCACCGGGCAAGCAAATATGGACTTTGCCTGGAGCGTTTGCAGATTTGCCGGATGCAAACTGAAAGGTCAATTTTTTGCCAGCAGTTGCAATGCCCTGAACTGATTGGCCGCACGATCAAAATTGTGGTTTTCGTATTCGGTACGGTAATAGGTGTCGCCATTTAAAAAATCAGCAAGAAAACGGATACCCTGCATATACAATAATATTTGCCCGGCATAAGGCATA
Organism: Bacteroidota bacterium; assembly: GCA_023387985.1. GTDB lineage: Bacteria > Bacteroidota > Bacteroidia > Chitinophagales > Chitinophagaceae > Phnomibacter. The sequence continues at coordinate 55,253 of JAEWHC010000003.1, forward strand.
GCTTCCTTTTCCTCTTTTGACCATGCGCCATCGCTGGCTTCAAGATAACCGGCTGTAAGCGCTTTGAGCAGGTTTTGTTGAATTTCAAGGTCTTCGATGTGCTTATGGTTTTCATCGTGACTTGGCACCATACTGCGTATCATATCACCAAGGTCACTGTAAAAAAGACCCGGCTGGGTGGTATCAAAGTCAATCGGGCAGATCAGTTCGCCTGTTCCGGTATGGAACAAAATATTGGAAGGCTTACAATCGTGGTGCAAAATATGCCTGCGAAATTGCTGCGGGTTGGCCACGCAGGTATCATATAGTTTAAGCAGGTGGCTGAAATCATCACAGATATCCAGGAGCGGGGCAGCCATCTCAAGCCGGCTCGTCTTTGCCGTGCTTTTTGCTTCCACCAATTGATCGGCTCTCAGAGCAAGATCGTGAAACCCCGGCAGAATGGTTTGTAGCGTAGCGCTGGAATTGCTCAATAACCGCGTAAAATTGCCGAAGCAACGGGCAGTGGTAAATGCCAGGTCTTCTGTAAGCTTTTCCTGTGGTATCGTACTGTTTTCAACAAAAGTTATGCAACGGTAAACGTCTTCTCCAGCTTCAAAAAGCAAGCGGCCATCCGTGGTCTTTACAATCGAAGGAAAATCGGTATAGTGCGGTTTCAAAACAGGCGTTATTTCCTCAAAATTCTCCTGGATTTTTTGCGGCTCTTTAAATATGGAGGTATTGATCCGCTGCAGGATAAAACGACGGCCATTTTTAGCGGTCAACGTCCAGGTGCGGTTAATTAACCCATTCACAAGCGGTTCAGCTTTTTCCACATCAATTCCAAACTGTGCGCCCAGATCAAATAAATCTTCGGTTTGCATATTATTCCCTCTTTAAGTAGTTGAAAACAAATCTGTAAAATTAATCCATCCACCGGGAAATAATAGCCGCGGAGCTAAAAACCTGGAGTAAAATGTACCTTAGGAAGGAACATTTACGGAAAATGAACAGGCGTGACAAAAACCAATAAAATGGGGGGAATGATTATAACATTACAATTTTCATGCCAAACATATATTTTTTAAAAGAATTTGATGAATTTTCAATATCTATTCTTTAGATTTGCTTCAGATCAAACTAAATCCATATATTTCTATGAGACAGGGCCTCAGGCAGGTACAAAAACAACAGCTCAAACTTCTACCCCAACAGATTCAGTTGATGAAGCTTCTCCAGATCCCGGCGGCCAATCTTGAGGACCGGATCAAAGACGAGATGGAAGAAAATCCTGCTCTTGAAATGGGAGAGGATAATGCTGAGGAAAACAATCAGCAGGAAGAAACGCGTGAAGTGGAAGCAGAAACCGAAACAACAGAAAGCACCCTGGAATTAGAAGATCATGATCCTTTTGACCGCCTGGATACTTATGACCAGCCTGATTTTGATCCGGAGGACGATATCCCCGATTACCAGACCCGCGATTTGAATTATGGCCAAACCGAAGAACGTCAAGCCGCACCTATCCGTTATGAAAATAATCTCTATGATGTTCTTCGCCGACAAATGGGCATGCTTGAATTAAGTGACCACCAGTTGGTGATTGCCGAGCAGCTTGTGGGCAGTATTGATGAGGATGGATATTTACGGCGTGAAATGGCATCAATCGTGGATGATCTCGCCTTTCGCCAAAACATCCTTACCTCTGATGCCGAAGTGGAACAGTTGCTGAAAATGATCCAGGAAACTTTTGATCCTGCCGGCATTGGTGCCCGCGATCTGCAGGAATGCCTGGTATTGCAATTGCGCCGCAAAAAACAGGAAGGAAAAGATGTGGACCTGGCCCTTGAAACCATGGAACGCTATTTTGAGGAATTCACCAAAAAACATTACGAAAAAATACAACGCGGCCTTGGAATAGATGAGGAGCACCTCAGGGAAGTCATGAATCAACTCATCAACCTGAATCCTAAGCCCGGTGGTGGTGTAGGTGATGCCGGCAGAACAGAAAATTACGTTATTCCGGATTTCTTTATTGAAAACCAGAATGGCAAGTTGCACCTTACGCTACACAACCGCAATGCTCCCGAATTACGCATCAGCAGCGATTACCGCGAGATGATGCGCGAATATGAAAGAGGCAGCAAAAAAAACAAACAGCAGAAAGAAGCCTTGTTGTTCATCAAACAAAAAATAGATGCCGCCAAATGGTTCATTGACATTATCAAACAGCGTCATGATACCCTGTATCGCAGCATGCACGCCATCATGATGCATCAGAAAGATTTCTTTTTGACGGGTGATGAAACCAATCTGCGGCCGATGATTCTGAAAGATATTGCTGATGTAACCGAATTGGATATCAGTACCATCAGCCGTGTGGCCAACAGCAAATTTGTTCAGACAGAATTCGGCATGTTCCGCCTCAAATTCTTTTTCAGTGAAAGCCTGAGTACCGATAGCGGCGAAGAGGTGAGCACCCGTGAGGTGAAGAAAATACTCAGTGATATTGTGGATGGCGAAGACAAATCAAAGCCACTCAGCGATGAGCATCTTACCGAGCAATTGCAGGAAAGAGGATACAATATCGCACGACGTACGGTGGCCAAATACCGCGAACAATTGAATATTCCGGTAGCTCGTTTGCGCAAAGAGCTCTAGTCGCTATTTTTGCCTTATGCCATTAGTTACCAACAGGGCCGATGATATTGTTGTATTCAGCCCCGTCGCAGAACCGGTGAAAATGCTGGCCCGCTTTTTCAGCTGGATCTTTCATCCCCTTTATATTCCATTATTTGTTTCCTGGCTCATCATTTTCAAACATCCTGTTTACCGCCTGTTCCTCGATGCAGATATTCAAATCAGGATTTTTGCAATGGTGGGCATCAATACAGTATTGTTTCCTGCTGCCGTTATTTTCCTGTTGTGGCGGCTGGGTTTTGCCCCCAATATTTTCCTGCAAACCCGCCGCGACCGTATCATTCCGCTCATTATTTCCATCATTTTTTATTTCTGGGCTTTCTGGGTAGCCCGCAACCTGGATTATCTGCCCCGCATACTGGAAATGTGGCTGCTTGGTGTTTTCCTGGCAAGTTGCTTTGCCATGATGCTGAATATTTTTATGAAGATAAGTTTGCACGCAATCGGGATGGGCGGCTTACTGGCATTTATGGTCATCAGCCTTTTTACGCAGATGTACTGGCCCTTTAATTGGGTAATGGCATCTCTTTTTATCAGTGGCTTAACGGCAAGCAGCAGGCTTGCCCTTGGCAAGCACAGGCCCGTTGAAATTTATACCGGCTTTTTAGGCGGCATACTGGCTCAGCTTGCATCATGGGCTATAACAGCTTAAGCTGTTAAAGAATAAGGTCTTAAAAACTATGAAAAACCGATCATGCTGATGAAGTCAGTGCTTTGGCGATCTGGCCTTCGAGACGGTCGAATCCATCCTGCAGATCAGCTTCCATCAACGCTTTGCTTAGTTCAGCGCTACTTTCAGTGGCAAACCATAACAATACCATGGCCACATAATCCTGCATATCTTTTCCGGCATATTGCACTTTAAATTCAGTGATCTTATCGTTCAAAAATTTAGCCGCTTTCCGGGTCGTTTCTTCTTTGTCCGCACTTACTTTTATCCGGTAGGTGCGGTCGGCAATGATGAGTGATACAGGTATTAGGTTCTCCATGTAGTCGAATTAAGTATGGTTGAGGTGAGCAATCACTTCATCAATGTCTTTAATGTATTGCTGGATCTTCCGGGCAAATTCATTTCGGCTTTTTTCATCATGTTCCAGAGACAGCGTTTTTACCACATCAAGTTGCTGCTGCAGGTCCTGCACATGAATTTCCGCACGGGCAAGTTTTTCACGGCTTTCTTCCAGGACCGTTTTCAGGCGTTCATTTTCCCGACCTTTTGCTTCAATCTGTTTTTGCAACTGAACCATCATCTGGCCAAGTTCCTGGAAACGGGTGATTGCATCTTTTGGCATGAATAATTCATTTTAATTTCGAATAGCCGCTTCTATGCTGGACTCCAGCTTCTGCATGATCTTTTGCATCATGCCATCTACTTCATTGTCGGTCAATGTTTTCTCCTTGTCTTCAAAGATAAAGTGAATGGCCCATGATTTTTTGTCATTGCCCAGTTTTTCACTTTCGAACACATCAAACAGTTCCATTCCGATCAATTTGCTGATCCTGAGTTCACCCAGTGCTTTTTCAACCTGCTCAAAGCGGGTAGACCTGTTTACCGTCACAGACAAATCGCGTTCCACTTTAGGGAACTTCACCAATTCTTTATAAGAGATCCGTTTGTAGGCTGCCAGTTGCAGCAATATATCCCAATAAAGGATGCCATACCATACCGGTTGTTTTATACCGAATTGTTGAAGCCGGTGGTCAGGTACTTTTCCAATAATTCCGGTTTCTTTTCCATCCACAACAATGGACAGCCTTTCATGCCCTTCTTCTTTGGCGTTTTCAAACTGAACATCCGTCAAACCGGAAGCCGAAAGCAACATTTGAATGATGCCTTTCAGGAAATAAATATTTGCCGGTTTTTCCGTGGCATTCCAATGGGCAGTGGTTGTAGGTCCGCTAAGGTAAAGGGCAAGCTTCGGCTGTTCATGGTATTGGCCAACACCTGTGCTTGAAAATACTTTGCCAAATTCAAATAGCCGCAAATTGTTGTTTTTACGGTTCAGGTTGAATTGGATGATCTCTAAACCCGATTCCAGCATGGAAGGTCGCAACATATTGAGTTCCGTACTCAGGTTGTTGAGCATCAGGATGCTTTTGTCCAGTACTTCCGAGGAATAATAAGCTGAATTGGTAATGGAGTTTGTCATGAGCTCAAAGAAACCATTGGCAACAAGTGCATTGGAAATTTTGACCTGCAGCCGCTCTTCAAATGCGTGGCGGTCTGCACTCGGAACCATATTGACGCCGGCCGGGATTTCCACATTGTCATATCCATCAATCCGCATGATCTCTTCAATTACATCCGCCTGCAATTCTATATCCGGCTTGCTGTGCGGAGGTGAAACCCAGAGGTCATCCAAACCTTCTTTAATGATCTCAAAACCAAGGCTTTCCAAGATACGCCTGGCTTTATCGGCATGATAATTTTTGCCGCTAAGCCTTTTGAGGTAATGAAATTTCAAACCGATTTGCGGCCGTTCTATGGGATTGGGGTAAACATCGGTTTCTCCGCCAACCTGCTCACCTCCCGATTCCAGGATTAGGCTGACAGCCCGCTTCAGCACCTTGACGGTCTGACTGATATCAACGCCTTTTTCAAAACGGGCAGCTGCATCCGTCCTTAAGTTATGCCGGAAAGAAGTTTTACGTATAAAAGACGGATCAAACCAGGCACTTTCCAGGAAAATATTCTTCGTTGATGTAGTAACGCCTGTTCCCAATCCTCCAAAAACACCTCCGATGCACATAGGCGTGCCTTCACCATCGCAGATCATCAGATCTGATTCAGCCAGTTTTCTTTCCTTGCCATCCAATGTAACAAAAGAGGTTCCCGCCGGCAAGGTTTGCACAATAACTTTTTGCCCGGTGATTTTATCGGCATCGAAAGCGTGTAAAGGCTGCCCGGTTTCATGGAGAATAAAATTGGTGATATCCACAATATTATTGATGGGCCGGAGGCCAATTGAAATGAGCCGGTTTTGGAGCCATTTCGGGCTTTCTTGTATTGCTACATTTTTCAGGTAGGCTCCGGCGTACCTGCGGCAGGCTTTAGCGTCGACTATGTCAACTGCAACGGGACATGGCTCTTTTACTTTGGTGGTTTTATTTGAAAACGGCGAAATGGGACGGATTTCTGAATTATACGCATTGGAAAACCAGGCACAAATATCTCGGGCAACGCCCAGGTGGCTCATCGCATCCATGCGGTTGGGGGTCAGCCCAATCTCGTATACCCAATCCTGGTAAACCGGAAAAATATCTGAAACCGGTGTTCCGGGAACGACATCATCCGGTAAAACCATAATGCCGGAATGGTTTTCGCTCAATCCAATTTCATCCTCTGAACAAATCATTCCTTCGCTCTCCTCGCCGCGAATCTTTACCTTCCGCATCATCATGGGCTCACTTTTCCGGGGATAAATGGTCACGCCTTCGGGAGCCACAATTACTTTTTGTCCTTTAGCTACATTGGTCGCACCACAAACAATCTTCAGCAAATTTAGTCCGCCAATATCCACTTTGGTCAGCGACAATTTATCGGCGTTGGGATGCCTTTCACAATCCACCACTTTTCCGGCAACCAGGCCTTCAAATCCTCCTTTAATGCTTTCAAATTTTTCCAGGCTCTCCACCTCCAAACCAATAGAGGTCATGATCTTTCCAAGTTTTTCAGGACTAACCCTATCTTCACGAATTGTGGATCCCACAGGCAGGTACGTACAAAGCCAGTTATATGAAATTGTCATTTTGCTTTTGCTCTCTTTTCAAAAAATATCGCCAAAGATAAGAAAGCCCCTGATTGCAGTAAAGGACAGGTGAGCTTAACAAGCGTTTAATCTGAAAAAATTACTGAAAAACCACCATAACACCATGACCGTAAAATAGCCCGAAAGCCCTGCAAACACCAAGGCGAATCGCCAAGATATTAGGCTTTTCATAAATGTATGAACCGTGATTTTAACCCCATGATTTATGCATAAAACTGCATGCGGCAATAGCTATACGGGTTCAATTATCCAAGGAAAAACGCGAATTGCGGGATTTATATTTTTCAACAGCCTTTTGTGAAAAACTATGTGTGAAACCATTATTCATTTGCGTGAAACGGTATTAAATGTGGCCAACCGTGGGAAAACATGGGTATAACATTGAAAAGATGTGCACTATGCCTTAATAATTATTTGATCGATTTTACTTTTTTATTGGGTTTAAATGCCGTTATCTTCGAATGCGAAATCACAAAAAGAATATATAAAACGAGGAACAACAACGCCGGATAGAAAACCAAAATCTCACCTTATTTTCTGAGGCAGTTTTAAATCCCCTTTTACCGCAGGCGACAATGATTTCGCTGGTACAGTTACGGTACCGGCTGGCAGGTTTCGCTTCGCTCAAAAAAAGACAACACATTAAAAAGATCAAACATCGTATCAGCCTTGACTCATGGATTTAAGCAATTTATCGAATATCAACCCAGACAAAAGTTTTAGTTCCGAACGCAAAAGACGACTGAAGGGCAGCCCGGATCTGACCGCCGGGGCAAACCTGGCGTTGGGCAGGAAACCGCCCCAGGCCGTTGAATTGGAAGAAGCGGTGTTGGGTGCCATCATGCTTGAGAAAAGCGCCTTTGATATAGCGAGTGAACTGATTAATGCCGATGTCTTTTATGACCACCGCCATCAGCGCATTTATGCAGCCATGATTTCGCTGCAGCAAAAAAGGGTACCCATTGACATCCTTACCGTAACGGAAGAATTGCGAAAACGCGAGGAACTTGATATGGTTGACGGGCCATACAAAATTGCCCGCCTTACCAGTATGGTAGTGAGCAGTGCCCATATTGAAGACCATTGCAAGATCCTGGTGCAAAAATTCATTCAACGGCAACTGATCCGCATCAGTGGCGAGATCATCACCGATGCTTTTGAAGACAGCACCGATGGCTTTGATCTGCTCGATGTGGCGGAAGGCAAATTTTTCGAGATCTCCAACGCCTTCCAGAAACGCAATTTTGAAGAAATCAATTCGGTACTGAAAGAAACCATGGACCGTATCGCCATCCTCCGGCAGAAGAAAGAAGATATCTCCGGGGTGCCAAGCGGTTTCCGCGATCTTGACCGCATTACTTTTGGTTTTCAGCCAACCGACCTGATCATATTAGCCGCCCGGCCTTCGGTAGGTAAGACGGCATTTGCTCTCAACTTGGCCAGGCACGCTGCCTTGCATGCGGGAAAACCGGTGCCGGTAGGTTTCTTTAGCCTGGAGATGAGCAACAGCCAGCTGGTGCAGCGTATTTTGAGTGCGGAAAGCGGTGTGCCTATGCAAAAAATTGCCCGTGGCCACCTGGAAGATCATGAAATGCAGGAGCTTTTCAAAAAAGGAATTGAACCCTTGAGCACCGCACCCATATATCTTGATGATACCGGGGCACTCAATATTTTTGAGCTTCGTGCAAAAGCCCGCCGCATGGTAAACAAATACAATGTAGGCATGATCATCATCGACTATCTGCAATTGATGAGCGGAACCGGGGATAAACGGAACATGAACCGTGAGCAGGAGATCAGCACCATCAGCCGTTCGCTGAAAAGCCTCGCCAAAGAACTCAATATCCCCATTCTGGCACTGAGCCAGTTGAGCCGTGCTGTGGAAAGCAGGAAAGACGCAAACAAAATTCCTCAACTGAGCGATCTGCGGGAATCGGGCGCCATTGAACAGGATGCCGATATGGTCATGTTTATCTACCGCCCTGATTACAATGGCCTAACCCAGGACGAACATGGAGAAAACCTGAAAGATCTCACAGTCATTAAAATCGCCAAACACCGGAATGGCGAACTTGGCGAAATCAACCTGAAAAGCCTGCTGCACATTCAGCGTTTCGCGGATGCTTCGGAGGGACCGGGAATGAATTTCAGAAGGATAACCAACCATGACGAAGAGGCCGCACCGGAAACAGACGCCAAGTTTGAAGTACGACCCAGTAAAATGAATAATGATTTCGACGGAAATTTTGATGATTATGCAGGAGAAGAAAGACCCTTCTAACTGAAGAAATTTCCAAATAAAATAAACCCCTGACCTTCATTTTCAGGGGTTAATTCTTGCGGATAAAGGGAATGGTTATTGCTCCACGATCATGAGCTTGGCATAATTCAGCATGATCTTTTTAGGGCCGCCCTGATCAAATTCTATGGTGGCAATGGGATTGTGTTGTTTGCCCTCAAGCTTTACCACAGTACCAAAACCAAATTTCTGATGCTCAACCCGGTTTCCTTCTTCCAGCTCACTGACATCACTTGGAGCAAAATTTTCCGAAGGAACATGGTGAAAATTGTCAGCTTTTTTAACCGGGTTGATGTAGGCAGGCTGAGGCGGTGATTGCTGCGTGTAGCCCGGAGTTTGCTGCCTTGCCCCACCAAATGGACTACTGTGCAGCCGGTTGAACGCGGACTCCTGTCCAAAACTGCCGGTATTTCTTCCGCCTCCGCCGCTTCGGGTATGATCAGCAAACTGCACAGGTACTTCATCCAGAAAACGGCTCGGATCATTGGCCGAGGGCTTGCCGAATTTATAACGACTTTGGGCATAGGTGAGCCAAAGCTTCTGCTTGGCACGTGTTACCGCCACGTAAAACAACCTTCGCTCTTCTTCGAGTTCTTCACGGGTATTGATGCTCATGGCATTTGGAAATAATCCTTCCTCCATACCCCCTACAAAAACACAGGGAAATTCCAGGCCTTTCGCAGCATGAATGGTCATAAGTTTTAACACATCGGCATCCGGGTTTTTATCCTTGTCCATATCCGTCAGTAAGGTAATCTGTTGCAGAAATTCGCCAAGACCCGCCGCGTTTTTCCCGGTAATTTCTCCGGCATTGCCTGTTACCCATTCGGGCAGTTCCTCTTCATCCAGCATCACGCCATCTTCATCAATTTGTGCAAGGTTGGCTTTTTCATCCACCCATTCCTTAATGGAATTCAGCAATTCCTGGATATTTTCATAACGGGCAACACCTTCCGTAGTCTTATCATTAAACAACTCTTTTACCATGCTGGTATGTTTGCCCACCTGTACCGCAACTTCATAGGCATTGTGTTTTTCCAGCATGCTCTGAAAAAACCGGATCATCTGTACAAACTGGTTGATGGATTCCAGGCTGCCGCCTTTAACGCCTGCAACGGGCGCCTTGTGCAATGCTTCCCAAAACGTGAGGTTCTTTTCATTGGCCATGGTCAGCAGTTTTTCCTGCGTGCCTTTGCCAATGCCCCTGATGGGATAATTGATGATTCGCTTCAGCGCCTCTTCATCCGCGGGGTTTACCGTCACACGCAGGTAAGCGATCATATCTTTGATCTCCTTACGCTGGTAAAAGCTGATGCCTCCATAAATCACGTATGGAATGCTCATGCGGCGCAGGCTTTCCTCAAAACTGCGGCTTTGCGCATTCGTCCGGTAAAGAATGGCGAAATCCCTGTGATGAAAATGGTAGCGCAGCATATTTTCTTTCACCGCATCCGCTACAAACCGCCCTTCATCCCCATCGGTCAGCACCCGCACAATCTTTACTTTATCCCCCGATTCGGCTTCGGTCCAGAGTTTTTTAGGCAATTGATTCTGGTTGTTCTTGATCACTTCGTTGGCAATGTTCAGGATGTTGCTGCTGCTGCGGTAATTGCGCTCAAGCTTTACAATGGTCACATCGCCATAATCTTTTTGAAACTGCAGAATATTTTCAATGGTTGCTCCGCGAAAACTGTAGATACTTTGTGCGTCATCTCCCACCACACAAATGTTTTCATGTGCCGCTGCAAGCATTTTCGTAATGGCATATTGGGTGTGGTTGGTATCCTGGTACTCATCCACCAATACGTATTTAAATTTGTGCTGGTATTTGTGCAGAATCTCCGGAAAATCCCGTAGCAGCTTGTACATATTTACCAGGAGATCATCAAAATCCATGGCGCCGTTCTTGAAACAACGCTCACAATACTTGGTAAAGAGCAGTGCCAGGCTTGGCCTTTTGCGTAAAATATCTTCCTGCTGAATGTGTTTATCCTCCGCGTATTCTTCAGGGCTGATCAACGCATTTTTTGCAGCGCTAATCCGGTTGTGAACAACATTGGCTTTATAGATTTTGTCATCGAGGTTCAGTTCCTGCACGATAGCGCGGATTACGCTTCGGCTGTCGTCGGTATCATAAATGGTAAAATTATTCGGGTAGCCCAACAGGTAGCCTTCCGCCCTCAGTATGCGGGCGAATACACTGTGAAATGTACCGATATAAAGGTTGCGGCTTTCCTGGTTCCCCAGTAGTTTATTGATCCGGTCTTTCATTTCGGCGGCCGCTTTATTGGTAAATGTCAAGGCCAGTATATTGAATGCATCCACGCCATAATGCCCCATCAGGTAAGCAATACGTGTGGTCAGCACCTTGGTTTTGCCACTGCCCGCTCCGGCTACAATCATCAGTGGCCCGTCTTTATGCATCACGGCCACCCGCTGCTCCTCATTTAATCCTTCCAGTAGTTTATGCATAGGGGTGCAAGTTAAGTTGAAAGGCGGAAAGGTAGAACGAGTTGGCAGGGTTGTAGCGCTTGCTTTCCTTTGGTTGCAGGAAGAAAAAAATGAATTACATCTCCACCAACCGTATATAACAGGCGATAATATACCGGAAATGGGTCAACTTTTAAGAATTTGTGAATCAAACTGAAAATAGTTGAGGAATGTTATCTTTACGACCATTCAAACGTGTTCAAGTTGATTTCTAATGATATTGATCGTTGATGATTCCCCGGAAAACATTATTTCTCTGAAAAAAGTGCTGGAGAAAAATGATTTTGAGGTAGATACCGCACTTTCAGGTGAAGAAGCCCTGAAAAAGATATTGAAAACATCCTACGTACTCATCATACTGGATGTGCAGATGCCTGGTATGGATGGTTTTGAAGTGGCGGAAGCGGTACGGGGCTTTAGTAAGGCCAGGGAAACGGCCATTATTTTTTTGACAGCTGCCAGGGCCGATGTGGCACTCATTACCCGCGGCTATTCTACGGGAGCCCTGGATTATATCAACAAACCGGTGGACATCAATATCCTGCTGCTGAAGGTCAAAACCTTCTACCGCATTTATGACCAAAGCCGTCAGCTGAAAGAAATTCAGGGAAAACTGCTAGAGGAAATCGAGTTCAGAAAAGAAGCCGAACGCAAGAAAGATGAATTCATCAGTATTGCCAGCCACGAGCTAAAAACACCGATGACCAGTGTAAAAGGCTACCTTCAACTGCTGGAACGCAGCCTCGACAAAAGCGACATCGCGGTTATCCGGTCCCGGTTACACAAAGTACAGAATCAGGTGGAAAAGCTCAACCTGCTGATCGCGGACCTGCTGGATATTTCCAAGATCGAAAGTGGGAAATTGAAACTCAACAAAAAATACTTCGCCTTCGACACCTTGCTATCCCATGTTATTGAGATCATGCAGCAATCCAATCCGCAAATTGAACTGGTAAAAACCGGGGAAGCCATTGAACGCGTTTACGGTGATGAAATGCGTATTGAGCAGGTAATTGTCAATTTCATCAGTAATGCCATAAAATACGCCCCCGATGAAAAGGAGATCCACATTTCCTCGGTGTTGAAAGATTCCCGGCTGTATGTATCAGTCCGTGATTTTGGCGAAGGACTTTCGGATGCGCATCAGGAACAAGTCTTCAATAAGTTTTACCGTGTAGAGGAAACCTCCACCCGTTTCCAGGGTCTGGGCATCGGCCTCTATATCTGCAAAGAAATCATTGACCGGCACGAGGGACAGATTGGCGTGAACAGTACGCCAGGTATGGGTGCTGAATTTTATTTTTACCTCCCTTTAATTTCCGGGGAAGCAAAATCTTGATCAACTATGGCGATTTTTAAAAGAAATTTACTCATCGGACTCGGGGTTTCCCTCTTGCTCCTCATCCTCACTTCTGTTGCCTCCTACATCAGCATCACCAACCTGATCAGGAATTCGCGCATGCTGCGTGATAGCAACAATACCATCAGTAAGATCAACAACCTCTCCAACCTTGTCAAAGATTCGGAAACCGGACAGCGGGGTTATTTACTCACCGGTGATATTCGTTTTCTGGAACCATACAATGATTCCAAAGAGAAAATTGATGAACAGCTCGGCGAGCTCAACCTGCTGATTGTGGAAACGCCATCGCAGCTCCGCAACCTGGAGAATCTCCGCAAACATGTTTACGACCGCATCCGCATTCTCGATCACAATCTCAGTTTAAGAAGGGCGAACCAAACGGTGACCACCGAACAGTTACTGAGTGGAAAAGTGTATATGGATGAGATCAAACGCACCATAACCGACATGAAGGCGGAGGAGGAAGCCTTTCTGAAAGAGCGCACCGAAGACATGGAAAGATTTGCCTCGTTTACGCCTTGGCTTATTATTATTTCCGCTTTGGTGGCCATTGCCATCACGCTTATTTTCTACCGGAAAGTGGCTGTGGACTACGATGAAAAGTCAGTACTTTCTGATGAGCTGGAAATTAAAAATGCCGAATCGCAAAAGCGTCTGCTGGCCATTGAAGAAGCAACAGCAAGAATATCGAACAGCGAATATGAAATCCTTTCCGATCCCCGTGCCCGAGAAAACCTGGGCAATGTGGCCGAAGCGTTGAACCGGATGGCGCAGAACCTGAAACGAAGTTTCGGTGAATTGGAAAACAAGCAATGGCTGAGCAGCTCTGCCGCGAATTTGAACAGCCGCATGATGGGCGATAAAACCATTGCAGAGTTATGTAAGAATATCCTGGAAAGCCTGACCACACAAACAGAAAGTGAGATTGGCGCGATTTATTTGCTGGGGAACGATGGTCTGCTGCATCTTGCCGGCGGATATGCGCTTAATGACCAGGCAAAAAAGACACTAAAGATTGGTGAAGGCATTTCGGGCCAGGCTTTTCTATCGGACCGGAAGATTCTCCTTCATGATATACCGGAAGAAAATGCCATCAGTTTCGGCATGGGCAATGCCAGGCCTTCCAGTGTAATCGCGCATCCCATCCGCCACAACAATATCGCAATCGGGGTGCTTGAACTTGCGGCCATGCAACCATTTACGCCGCTCAAACTTGAATTTCTGGATTCGGCAGCCCGCAATATTGGAATTGCATTTTACAGCACACAAAACCGCATCAAACTGCAGGAACTGCTGGAAGAAACGCAATCGCAATCAGAAGAATTGCATATGCAGCATGCCGAACTCGAAAACATAAACGCAGAACTCGAAGCCCAATCGCAGAAGTTACTGGCATCAGAAGAAGAACTTCGTGTACAGCAGGAAGAACTCATGCAGAGCCACCAGGAGCTGGAAGAGCGAACAATGCTGCTGGAAGAAAAAAATGCGCTGATCGAACAACATAGCAACAACCTCCAGAAAAAATCGCAGGAGCTGGAACAAAGTACCAGGTATAAATCGGAATTCCTGGCCAATATGTCACATGAATTGCGCACACCCCTGAATTCCATCCTGCTGCTCTCTAAACTGATGACTGAAAGCGAAGACCTGGAAAAACAATATCAGGAATACGCCGAGGTGATGAATTCTTCCGGCCAGGGATTGCTGATGCTGATTGATGAGATCCTGGACCTTTCCAAAATTGAAGCCGGCAAAATGACGCTTCAGATTGATACGGTCCCGGTACGGGAAATTACAACCGACATGGAGTTGTTGTTTAAACCCATGGCCAAACAAAAAAAACTGGATTTTATTGTTGAGGTGGAACCGGGTACAGTGTCTACGCTAAAAACCGATAAACTGCGGCTTGAGCAGGTGCTCAAAAATCTACTCTCCAATGCCCTAAAATTCACTGCTGAAGGCAGCATAAAGCTTCATGTGGCCAACGACGCCGACAAGAAGAAGCTCATTTTCAGTGTCATTGATACAGGGATAGGTATAGCGGAAGATAAGCTGCATATGATTTTTGAAGCTTTTCAGCAGGCCGATGGTTCGACACAGCGGAAATACGGCGGCACGGGCCTTGGGCTTTCCATTAGCCGCGAACTGGCCCGCTTACTCGGCGGCAACATCAAACTGAAAAGTACCGAAGGCGCAGGCAGCGAATTCAGTCTGATTGTTCCACTCGATAAAACAGAATCGCCACAGGAAGAAGACGAAAGGATTGCACAGCAGGAAGCTCCGCAAATGAAACCTGTATCCGTTTCGCTGCAGCCGGAAATACCACAGCGCTATGTCACCGGCAATATTCCACAGCCCGTGGATGATGATCGCGACAATATTCAGCCCGGTGATAAAGTAATTTTGATCATTGAAGACGATACGGAATTCGCTAAAATCCTGCTGAAATATACCCGCGAAAAAGATTACAAGGGTATTGTGGCTGTTCGTGGCGATGCAGGCGTTGAACTGGCCCAGCATTATAACCCATTGGCTATTCTGCTCGACATTCAATTGCCGGTTATGGATGGGTGGCAGGTGATGGAAGCGTTGAAATCCAACGCCGTAACCAGGCCCATACCGGTACATATGATGTCCTCCCTTCAAATGAAACAGGAAGGCTTACTGAAAGGCGCAGTGGATTTCATCAATAAGCCTGTTGCACTTGAGCAATTGCAGGTGATGTTTAAAAAGCTGGAAGACGCCATCACCAAATCGCCCAAAAAAGTGCTGATTGTGGAAGAAAATGAATATCATGCCAATGCGCTCAGTTATTTTCTGAGAGCCCATGGCATCAACACCGATATTTCCACCAATGTGGCCAACAGTATGGCAACCCTGCAAAACCGTGAGGTGGATTGCGTGATCCTGGACATGGGAGTTCCTGACAAAACCGCCTATGAAACCCTGGAAACCATCAAGCAGGTAAGAGGACTCGAGCAATTGCCCATTATTGTGTTCACCGGCAAAAGCCTATCAAAGGGCGAGGAAAACCGCATCCGCAAATATGCCGATTCCATTGTGGTGAAAACGGCTTATTCCTATCAGCGCATCCTGGATGAAGCCGGATTGTTTCTTCACCTCGTGGAAGAAACCTCACGCCAAAACCAAGAGCAAAAGCCAGGCACTGAAAACCAGGTGCACCTGCGCAATATTCTCAAAGGCAAAACCGTGTTGATTGCCGATGATGATGTGCGCAATATTTTCTCGCTAAGTAAAGCCTTGGAAACACAAGGCATGAAAGCCATTGCAGCCATGGATGGCAAGGAAGCGCTGAAGGCCCTGGAGAGCAACCCGGACATTGATGTAGTGCTGATGGATATGATGATGCCGGAAATGGATGGCTTTGATACCATCCGCGAAATCCGCGCTTCGGGTAAATTCAAAAATCTACCGGTGTTGGCCGTAACGGCAAAAGCCATGATGGGCGACCGGGAAAAATGCATCGCCGTAGGTGCATCTGATTTTATTTCAAAACCGGTAGACCTAGACCAACTTGTTTCCTTGCTGCGTGTTTGGCTCTATAATAAAAATTAAACAAGGCATTTATGAATACGATTCGCGAAATACTCATAATAGACGACGACAGCAAGAATATTTTTGCGCTGAGCGCTGTGCTGAAGGCCAGGAAATTTCATTGTGTATCGGCACATAGCGCGGCGGAAGGATTTCGGGTGATGGCTTCCAACAAAAACATTGCCGTGGTGCTGATGGACATGATGATGCCGGAAATGGACGGATATGAAGCCATCCGGCAGATGAAAGCGCAGGAAGACCTGAAATCCATACCGGTGATTGCCATAACGGCGCAGGCCATGACGGGTGATCGTGAAAAATGCCTTGAAGCAGGAGCGGTTGCCTATATTTCAAAACCGGTGAATGTAAATGAACTGATTGACCAACTGAAAAATTTAATACACCAATAATTGCTGTCCCAAAAAAACGATGAGCAGGTAGAAATCCTTCTTTCAGATGTGCTGGAAGTATATGGATACGATTTCACGGGCTATTCCAAAGCTTCGCTGAAGCGCAGGATTGTTCGACTTTATGAGCTGGATAAATTCGTGAGTTTCGCGGAGTTCCGGTATAAAATAAAAACAGATTCCGCCTATTTTAAGCGATTCCTGGAACAAATCACCATCAATGTAACGGAGATGTTTCGCGATCCCGAATTCTACAAAGAACTCAAGACCGTGATTCTTCCACGCCTGGGCACCCACCCCTTTATTCGCATCTGGATAGCGGGTTGCAGCACCGGTGAGGAAGCCTACTCTATAGCCATTTTTCTGAAGGAATTGAATTTGCTCAGTAAATCCCTGATTTATGCCACCGACATCAACAGCGCTGTTCTCGAAAAAGCCTCACAGGCTATGATTCCGCTGAGCAAATTGAAACTTTATACCGAGAATTACCTGGCTGCCGGAGGACGCGAGCAATTTTCCGATTATTATACCGCCAATTACTCCCTGGGTAAACTAAAGGACGAACTGAAATCGAAGATCATTTTTTCAACCCATAACCTGGTTAGAGACAATTCTTTCAATGAATTTCAGCTCATCCTCTGCAGAAATGTGATCATCTATTTTGACCGCCCGTTACAAGCCAAAGTATTTGAACTCTTCGACAGCAGCCTCGAAAAATTTGGCTACCTGGGCCTGGGAACTAAGGAAACACTTGACTTTTCAGGTCTCGCCAAAAAATACGAACGTGTTGGCCAGGAAAAAATCTGGCGTAAAATTGAGTAATTATGAAGCAATCTTGTGACGCATTGATTATTGGGGGGTCGGCAGGTAGTCTGGAGGTGTTGCTCACGATTTTGCCCTTATTGAGAGAAGACCTGGCATTCCCTGTCATTGTGGTGCTTCACCGCAAAGCCGGTAAAGATCAATTATTAACCGATCTATTAAAAACAAAAACCCATTTGCTCGTTAAAGAACTTGAAGAAAAGGAAACAATTGAGCCTGCCACCATTTATATCGCGCCACCTAACTATCATGTCCTTATTGAAAAAGACCACAGCTTTTCACTTGACGCCTCGGAGAAGGTGAATTTTTCCCGCCCTTCCATCGATGTCACCTTCGAAAGCGCGGCAGATGTGTATGGGAAAAATCTTGTATGTTTGCTGCTCTCCGGTTCAAACAATGACGGTAGTTTCGGCTTGCAAAAAGTAAAAGAACAAGGGGGCAGGGCAATCATACAGGATCCCGATACGGCGGATGTTCCTTTTATGCCACAAAACGCAGCGGATACCGTAGCGATTGATCAAATATTGACCATTGACGAAATGGCTGGCTATATAAACCAATTGAATAAATGATTACAACCAATGAGCAAAGCACCAAAAAGGTGTACATTTTTGACGACAATGCGGAGATCCTGGAGTTGTGCAAGCTCATTCTGGAAGATATGGGTTGCGAGGTGATGACATCGCCCACTACCAACAATGTAGAACAACAGATCAGCGATTATCAGCCCAACCTCATCTTTATGGACAACTGGCTGCCGGATATCAGTGGAATTGAAGCGACTAAACTGATCAAGGCTAACGATGATCTTAAACATATTCCGGTGATTTACTTCACTGCAAACAGCAACATCTCCGAACTCGCCGCCGAAGCCGGCGCAGACGCCTACATTGAAAAACCTTTTGATATTGAAGGACTGGAAAATATTATTTTGCAGCATTTGAAATGAGCAGGCCATTATGTAGGCGGATGTGTTTTCTGTAGAAAGCTTGTTTAATTCATACCAGTCCGCCCATTTTTTTCTTTGCTTTTTGGCAGGTAAATTTATCCTTTGATCATGCAGCCACCCGGACTCCGTCCTCAGACAAAAGCGGGTTTCCACGCGGCATAAAAAGAAAAAATTATGTTCCATTATACGGGCACCTATACCGATCTCTACCAATTGAGCATGGCCCAGGTTTATTTTGATACCGGCCGACAAAAAGAAACCGCGGTTTTTGAATATTACTTTCGCCGTCTTCCTTTTGGCGGAGGTTATGCGGTGTTCTGCGGGCTCGAGACCCTGCTCGATATCGTGGAATCACTGCGCTTTGAAGATGCGGATATTGAGTTTCTGAAAGGCTACGGTTTTTCGGAGCCTTTTCTCGGATACCTGAAAACCTTCCACTTTCAGGGGCAGATTTTTTCTTCCCGTGAAGGGGATCTTGTTTTTCCCAACCGCCCGATTTTGCAGGTGGAAGCTACGCTGATGGAGGCGCAGATTTTGGAGACCCTGTTGCTGAATGTCCTGAATTTTCAGACCCTCATTGCCACAAAGGCAAGCCGCATGCGGCAGGTAGCCGGCAAAAGCGGCCTCATTGATTTCGGGTTACGCAGGGCGCAGGGTCCCGCCGGTTATTATGCTGCAAGAGCAGCGGTAGTGGGCGGTTTCGATGCCACGAGCAATGTTGTGGCCGCACGGGATTTTGGTATAGAAGCCTCGGGAACAATGGCGCATTCTTTTGTACAGAGCTATGAAAATGAGCTGGAAGCTTTCCGCGATTTTGCAACTTACCGGCCCGAAGGGTGCGTACTGCTGGTAGATACCTACAATACCCTGAAAAGCGGCATACCCCATGCCATTACCGTGGCCAAAGAAATGGAAACCCGCGGCCAAAAGCTGCTGGCTGTGCGCCTCGATAGCGGCGACCTCGCTTATCTGGCGCGGGAAACCCGCAAAATGCTGGATGATGCCGGTTTAAATTATGTAAAGATTGCCGCATCCAATCAACTCGATGAAAAAGTAATTAAAAGCCTGCAGGAACAACAAGCGCCGATCGATATTTACGGCGTGGGCACTTCCCTGATCATCGGCCGGCCCGATGCGGCACTCGATGGTGTTTATAAACTGGTGGAGCACAACGATATTCCGGTCATCAAACTCTCCGAAAATATTGAAAAAGTGACCACACCCGGAAAGAAACAGGTTTTCCGCATGGAGAAGGATGGAAAGTGGATCGGCGCCGACGTGGTTGGCCTGCGCGATGAGGCCGCTATGGAAATGATGCATTCCCCGACTGATCCGCTTAAATCGATGAGCGTTAAGGATTGCCGGTTTGAACCCTTGCTCAGCCCGGTAATGGATAAAGGGAAACGGGTGCACGGCAAAAGGTCGTTGGAAGAAATTGCCGCCTATGCGGAGGCGCAGTTACAAAAACTACCGGCCGAAAGCAAGCGGTTTGAATATCCGCATATTTACAAAATCGGCCTTTCCGAAGCCCTTTTCACATTGCGCAACAACCTGATTCAACAACGCAAAAGCCAGGAAGCATGAATGCACTCATTCTTATTGATATACAAAATGACTTATTGCCGGGCGGGGCGCTGGCCGTCCCAAACGGAGATCAGATCATTCCTGTTTTGAATGAAATTCAACATGATTATGACCTGGTAGTGGCTTCTCAAGACTGGCATCCACCTGACCATAAGAGTTTCGCTTCCCAACATGAAAACAAAAAGCCTTTCGAAAGAATAGCATGGCATGATGGCATTCAGGTGCTATGGCCGGACCATTGTGTGCAGGAAAGCTTTGGTGCCGAATTCAGCAAGGCACTGGACACCAAAAGAGTAGAAGCCATCTTCCGCAAAGGCACCAATTCGCAAATTGACAGCTACAGCGCGCTATACGACAACAACCATGAAAAATCCACAGCTCTTGCGGACTACCTGCGTGCAAAAGGGGTTAATGAAGTTTTTATTGCCGGGCTCGCAACGGATTATTGCGTTTACTACACCGCGCTGGACAGTTTAAAAGAAGGTTTTAAAACAACGGTTCTTCAAAACGCGTCAAGCGGTTTGAATGAAGAGGATATCCGGAAAGCCATGGACCATGTAAGAAAAGAAGGAGGTGAGATAGTCTTTTAATTGTTTATAAAATAGTAATAACTAAGAGATTAGTGGGCATAAGAATTCCTTTTGTTCACAAAAACACCACCTGCAACGTTTATACCCTGCAACTGCAATACACTAAACTACCTGCATATTCACGGGATCCCAGTTGATTTCTTTTTTCTGGAAATAGCTGTCATTGCAGGCCAGGCAGGGCGCCGCGGCACGCAATCCGAAACTGGCATCTTCCACCACCTTCTTACCATTACGCATGGCCTCAAAAAGATTGATAAAATGATCGAGGCGTTCATCATAATTTTCAGGCGCCGCGTATTTGATGTCTTCCAGCCTTGGCTCACGGTCTTCGCCTTCTTTATATTTCCTGTAGTATTCCGCTTTTATTTTTTCCTGCTCTGCCAATGGGTACGTGCTGAAAGAATCCCAGCCGCCATAACCCGGCGCTTTTGCAAATTTTGCCCGGTGAACCACCACATCGTTCCATCCCAAATCGATATTGCCTTCTGTACCGTAAAGGCGCGTATGTCCATCGCCTGTTCCGGTAAAGTTTACACGCAACTGCACCTGGAAAGGCGGGTGGGCATCTGTTTGCGGATATTCTAAAATGGCGGTCATGATATCGGGTACATTTCTGCCATCTTTCCAGTAAGCCAGGTCGCCGGTGGAATAGATACGGGTGGGGCCCAAAGAATCTGTCATAAAATGGATGCCGCTTAACAGGTGCACGAACAGATCGCCTGCCACACCGGTTCCAAACTCTTTGTAATTCCTCCACCAGAAGAACTTCTTCGGATCGAAAGGAAGATTTTTATTATCCCGCAGGTACCGTTTCCAATTTACGGTTTGCTCACTCACATCGGTTGGAAAAGTATATTGCCAGGCGCCGTTAGCGGAATGTCGTTCAAATGAAGCTTCCACACACGTGATTTTTCCAATTTCACCCGCCTGGTACAATTCTTTGGCCTTTGCCATTACCACGCTACTCACCCGCTGGCTTCCAACCTGCAAAACCTGTCCGGTGGCTTTTGCCGTATCAATGATGGATTTTCCCTGGCTGATCTTGTGCACCATAGGCTTTTCAAGATATACCGCCTTCCCAGCCCGCATGGCATCATTGGCAATGATATCATGCCATTGATCGCTTGTCGCGACAATTACCGCATCTATATCTTTTCTCGCCAGAAGTGCCTTGTAATCTTCAGTTACAAACAAATCTTTGCCAAACAATTCTTTGGACCGCTCAAGCCTTCCTTTATAAAGATCACAAGCGGCAACCATTTTCACACCCGGTACTTTGAGTGCGGTTCGAACATTCTCAAATCCCATAATACCCATGCCGATACAACCGATCTGGAGCTCATCATTGAGCGTGAATTGTTTATTGGCCAATATCCTGCGGGTCTCAATGTATGATTCGCTGGCCAGCCCTTTAACTGAAGCGGCTGCAAGGATGGTGGTAGCACCCAATCCTTTTATAAACTTTCTACGATTGGACATGGAAAATAAAGTTTGATAATTTGGAAAGAATCTGAATGAATAATTCCCTATAAATGTCGGACGGAATTTTGGATATTCGAAGATTTTTTGTTGCAGGGTATGCTATAAAACCGATCGCATATTACAAGGGTCGGCAACTTCATCATTTTTAAATTTATAAAATCTTCAGTCTAAGCTTGGCTGAGCTTTTAAAATCAATTCCTGACATCCATTCCCCAAACCAACTTCGTCCTTAAAGTTTCCAGGAAGGTATTTTCAGAAAATCGCAGCAATTGAATGTCAAAGTCTTCCCTTCGAACAGCCATTTGCGTTTTCAGGTCTACGAGTTCACGGCGGCTGTCGAGGCTTGCCTGGAACTGCGGGTAGCGTCCTTCGATTTCGAAACTTACAATGTTTGAATCAGGGATCACAATCGGTCGAACATTAAGATTGTGGGGGGCGATGGGCGTCAATACAAACACCTTGCTGTGCGGAAACAAGATCGGCCCGTTGCAACTCAGGTTGTAACCCGTGCTTCCGGTTGGCGTACTCAGGATGATTCCGTCCGCCCAATACGTATTCAAAAATTCCCCATTGAGATAGGTATGCACTTTGATCATGGAAGTGGTGTCCGAGCGGTGGATCACAAACTCATTGAGGGCAAAAGGGGTCTCGCCAAAGATGGGTGTATCCGTATCCAGATGAATCATAGCCCTGCGGTCGATGATGTATTGCCTGTTGGCAATGGCTTCACTAAGCCTCTTGAAATCGCCTTTGCTGAATGGCGCAAGAAATCCCAGCCTGCCGAAATTGACGCCCAGTAAAGGAATTTTTTTATCGCGAATAAGTGCTGCCGCATCAAGCATGGTGCCATCGCCACCAAGGCTTATCATGCATTCAAATCCGCTGTCGAGGTCTTCATGTACGGCGAAGATTTTCGCCCATTTCTCAACCGGGGCACCAAAGTCTTCATCCTCCATCAGCCGGCGATGAACATAAGGCGTGATCTTATGCAGCGTCAATTCCTTGATTAAGGTCAGGAAAGCGGGAGCATGCTCTTTGTCCAGGCTCCGGCTGTAGATAGCAACTTTCATAAGGGATAAAGGTAGTATCTAAGTTTAAAAAATCGGAGCGGTATTGCGGTAATCCGTTCGGGATTTCCTTTATCTCAATGTTCTTTTTTTGCCATGTTTTCTCCATCTTTGGTGCATTGCGGATAAAGCCTACCCTATTCTCAGGCAATATTTCCGGGAAAATAAAAACGTTTTTCAATGGTTCGTCCTGATCCTCCATACCTGCATTTGGAATCGGCTTTCGCACAGCCGGCAAACTTTATTCCTGAAACCCAGGTATGGAACCGTTTTCCCGAATATGCCCTGGATCTTTACCTGGCCAGGGGTTGGTTTCGAAGCCAGCACACGATGTTTGTTTCTTACTTCATGAATGCCGGGGAAAAGATCCATGATATTGTTCCCTTGCGTATTGACCTCCGCAACTACCGGGTTCCGGCGAAAATTGAAAAAATGTTCAGGCGCCTGGGCGAATTTGAATTTTGGGTTTCGCCATTTTATCCCAATGCTGAGTTTTTCGAGCTGCTGAGGAGATATAAGCATTACGAAGAATTTGGTTATCAATGGGATCATTTTGAGAGTTTCAAGATTACACCGCCCCTGTTCCGCACCTACGAGATCAAGATGAAGCACAACGATCGTGTGGCAGCTATTGGGCTTATTGACCTGGGCCAGAGATCGGCCATGGGATTGCTCAATATTTATGATCCTGAATATGGCCGGTACAGTCCTGGAAAATTGCTTGTGGCCGCGAAGATCAACTGGCTGCAGTCAATGCATTACCGATATTTTTATCCAGGTTATTTTGTTCCGGGCTATGCAAAATTTGATTATAAATTACAGTTTGCTCCTCAAGCCACAGAATACATTGATTTTTTGGATGGCCATTGGAAACCGATACGGCAATTTGGAGATCATGGTCCTAACCGCGACATACTGAATCAGTTGCAACAGGTACAAAATTCCTCTAAGCATCCCCTGCATTTGCGCAGGAACAACCAGGCATGTTTTATCCATCCACTCAGCCACATCTTCAATTTGTTTGAGATGCCCTGGTATCTTTCTGAGCATGATTTGATCGGCACGGAAAACGAAACGGTAATCAGCTATCACCCTTCCAAAAAAATGCTGGAAGAAATTGACATCGAATGGATGGACCAACCGATGTATGAAATGCTCGATCCTGCGGCCACAACAGGGAAATTAATGGTGGCCACCCGGCGGCGTCCGTTTCCAGGTCTGGTTTAATTGCCTTTTAGAAAAAAGCCTGGCTTTCTAAATTGCCGGCCTGTTGAGTTCCGCAAATTTGTTCATTCTTTGAGCTCAGCCAATGGCCTGGAACAGGTCTTCAATCAAATCTTCACCATCCTCAATGCCAACGCTTAGGCGGATGAGTGTATCGCCCAATCCATTCCTGAGGCGCTCTTCGCGGGGAATACTGGCATGCGTCATACTTGCCGGATGATTGATCAGGCTCTCCACGCCCCCCAGGCTTTCCGCAAGCGCAAATATTTTTGTGCCACTCAACACGCGGTTGGCAGCTTCCATGCTATCCTCCTGCAATTCAAAGCTCAGCATTCCACCATATCCGCGCATTTGCCTGCGGGCAATTTCGTGGTTTGGATGATCGGTAAATCCGGGCCAGTAAACTTTTGAAACTTTTTCATGGTTGCGTAAAGCGTAAGCGATCTTTTCGCCATTTTCACAGTGGCGTTGCATTCGTACATGCAATGTTTTTATACCCCTCAATACCAGGAAGCAATCCATAGGTCCCGGCACGGCACCACAACTTTTTTGAATGAAATAAAGTTCATCGCGCAGGGCCTGATCATTCATCACCAGGCAACCCTGGATCACATCGCTATGTCCACCCAGGTACTTCGTTGCCGAATGCATGACAATATCTGCTCCGAGGTCAAGGGGATTTTGGAGATAAGGCGAAGCGAAGGTATTGTCTACACAAAGCAACGCGTTGTGTCTTTTGGCAATATCCGCCACCGCAGCAATGTCTGTGATATTCATCAAAGGATTGGTGGGTGTTTCCGTCCAGATCAGTTTTGTCGCGGGATTCATTGCGGCCTCCACATTTGCCGGATCCTGCATGTTGACATAATTGAAACCGATTCCAAATTTTGCGAAAATCTTACTAAAGAGTCGGTAGGTTCCTCCATACATATCGTTGGCGCAAAGCACCTCATCACCGGGCTTCAACAATTTTACCACCGCATCGGTAGCTGCAACACCACTACTGAATACCAAACCAAATTTTCCATTTTCAATTCCGGCACAAGCTTCCTCGAGTGCAAAACGGGTGGGGTTCTGACTGCGTGCATATTCGAAGCCTTTATTTACCCCCGGGGCCGACTGCACAAAAGTGGAGGTTTGATAAACCGGTGTCATGATTGCTCCTGTTGAAGGATCGGGATGAGCGCCGGCATGAATCATTTTAGTGGCTTGTTTCATAATCTTGGTTTTCAGCAAAATAACGAAATCAAGCTGTTCCCCGCCGTTAAATCAAAAACGTATTTGTGGATACGATTTTCGGAGATTGGTTATTTACCACTATAGCGAATAGGCAATATGGCTTTGATATTGTCCCAGGCCATGATCAGCGAGCCGTTTCCGTCAAAAAGCATGGTGAAAAATTCAAAAGGACTTTCCACGCCGCTTGTAGAGACCTCGGTACGCAGCACATCCTGCCTGCTGTCGTAGCTGAAGCTGCCCCAGCTGTCCAGGTTTTTGTTCAGGATTATGGTCCATTTTCCTTCCTGCGGAATGGCAAACAGTGAATAACGACCTTTCTCAATCCGCTTATTGGCAATATGAACGGCCTGGAAAAATTCAATCTCGGTATTTTCATTGGCGCCTAACCTCCATACATCGCCAAAGGGTACAATGCCCCCAAAAACGGTGCGGCCGTTTTTTTGTGGCCGGCTGTAGATTACTCTTGCTTTTGGTGATTGGGTGGTACGCGGATTCTGCACTTTCAGGATCGGGTATCCGAAGGGGTGATACGACATGTCCATGGGTGATTTATCGGGCTCCACGGGCAGCGTTTGCGCCTGCAGGGCAAATCCAATTCCAAAACTCAATAAAATAACTGTAAATAAACGCTTCATCATGATTTAACTCATTTGTGTCCAAAATATTGGTGTGCAAATTTGCATACAGAAACTAAAACGAATTAAAAAATAAAATGGCATCCAAAATTAATTACGTAAATGCTGACGACGCGCTTCAAATCATTCAAAGCGGAAACCGCGTTTATATGCATGGGAGTGCCCAAACACCCACCTTCCTTACAGCAGCGCTTGCCAAACACAAAAACCGGTTGAAGGACGTGGAGATTGTTTCCATTACCGTGCAGGGAGATATCACCATTTCTTCGCCGGAATATAGTGGAATCTTTAACATAAACAGCCTGTTTGTGAGTGAACCCGTCAGGGCTGCCGTTAGCGAAGGCCGTGCGGATTTTGTGCCCGTTTTCCTGAGTGATATCCCCGATCTGTTCCGCACCATTATGCCCATCGATGTTGCCCTCGTGCAGGTTTCTCCTCCGGATGCCCACGGTTATTGCAGCCTTGGCGTTTCGGTAGATATTGCCCGCAGTGCCGTAAACACCGCCAAATACGTTGTAGCCCAGGTGAATCCGAGAATTCCACGAACACATGGTGATGGCATGATCCATATCCGTCGTTTCACGCACATGGTGTGGCATGAACAGGAATTGCCGCAAATAAACTACGGAGCCAAGACCGGCCCTGATGAAATGAAGATTGGTGAAATCATCGCCGGAATGATCGAGGATGGATCAACCTTGCAAATGGGCATCGGTACCATTCCCGATGCGGTACTGAAATGCCTGGGCAACCACAAGAACCTCGGTGTTCATACCGAAATGTTTAGTGATGGCATCGTCAGGCTGGTGGCGGATGACGTGATCAACAATAAAATGAAACGCATTCATCCCAACAAAACCGTAACGGGGTTTGCTATTGGCACCGATCTGCTTTACAATTATGTAAATGATAACCCGAGCTTTGCCTTCCTGGATATTGATTATGTAAATGACCCCCATGTCATCCGGCGCAACCCACGTGTGGTGGCCATCAACAGTGCTGTGGAAATTGACATTACAGGGCAGGTTTGCGCAGATTCAATTGGCACTAAGCAATTCAGTGGAATCGGTGGGCAAATGGATTTCATCCGTGGCGCCGCCTTGAGTGAAGGCGGTAAACCGATCATTGCCATTACGAGCCGCACAGCCAAAGGCGTACCCCGCATTGTACCCACGCTTAAAGCAGGTGCCGGAGTGGTTACCACCCGCGGCCACATCCATTATGTAGTTACCGAATATGGCATTGCCTACCTCTATGGCAAAAACTTGCGTCAGCGTGCCCGTGCGCTCATCAACATTGCGCACCCTGATGACCGGGAAATGCTGGAACGTGCAGCTTTTCAACGGTTCAATATTTTTTAATATACACCGGGGAGGATTGCCGAAGACAAATTGGATCGCCAAAGAAAAGGAGCGTCCTCCGGACCGGAAAGAAATGTATCAGGAAACAGGGGGACCATTTTGAAGCAAGATCCACACGGCGTACCTGGGTTATGCTAAGGGCAGTTACTAAACAGGTACGTCCGCAGCTGTCAAAACAAAACCAGGCAGCAACTCAGGACAGGAGACCCGGCTCCGGTTCACTGCCAGCCGGTCGGGACCGGTCGTTTGGCAGGGGTATGAATACCTCATTGTCATGGGGCGGCAAAATGATGCGGCCCTGTCTCCAGTCTTCTTTGGCCTGTTCAATTCTTTCCCGGCTTGAGCTCACAAAATTCCACCAAATAAAACGTTCGCCTAGTGGTTCGCCGCCCAGGATCATCAAGGTGGTCAGATCCCTGGCCCGAATGGTGGGTTCTTCGCCTTTTTTGAAAACAACCATTACGCCGGGTGTATAGGTTACACCATCAATTTCCACACTGCCGTATACCACATAAAGACCTCTTTCACTATGTTCGCGTGGAAGGGTCATGGTAGCCAGAGGCTGTAAAGCAACATGGAGGTAAAACATAGGGGAAAGTGTCGCCACTTCGCTTCTAAGCCCAAAAGCATTTCCCGCGATAAGCCGCATCCAAACGCCGGTATCGGTATAAACCGGCAATTGTTCCGGCTTATAATTGGTAAAGGTTGGTGCCGCTTCTTCATCTTTCACCGGGAGGGCAACCCAGGTCTGGATAAGTTCGAGGCCGCCGACAAGAGCGGCAGGATCTTCAAAACGTTCAGAATGCGCTATACCGCGGCCGGCCGTCATCCAGTTGACTTCACCGGGCCTGATGATCTGCTCAGCGCCTGTACTGTCGCGATGCGTCATATTGCCTTCCAGCAAATAACTTACGGTGGAAAGCCCGATATGGGGGTGGGGCAAAACATCCATATCCGAAACGGGCTGCGGCAAATCATTCAACGGTCCCGCATGGTCCATAAAAATAAACGGACCCACCATACGTCTTTTACGAAAGGGAAGGATACGTTTTACGGTAATGGCGTGGCTGATTGCAGCCTCACGCGCTTCGATAATTATTTCCGGCATACCATGAGTTTAAAAGGCGCTTCAAGTAGGAAAGGTAGTGCAGGTAAAAATTAAAGCAGGCATTACACCTGCCTTAATTCATCATCAATAAAACCACAATCACACAGTTCCGTAGGCGTTGGATTCTCCACCGTCGATGGCAATCACCTGCCCGCTTACATATTGATTCTCCTCACTCAGTAAAAAAGCAACCAGTTTCGCCACGTCTTCAGGCTGGCCCAGTCTCTTTGTAGGGTTGGATTGCGCATAATCATTTTCTGCTTTTTTCGGATCGTCAGGATTGACCTGCTTAAATGCTTCCGCCACCATAGGGGTAAGGATCGCTCCCGGTGCAATGGCATTGGTAAGAATATTGTAACGCCCGTATTCCAAAGCCGAATTCTTCGTCATGCCGGTTACAGCATGTTTGGAAGCCACATACGCGGTTTGATTCATTACACCGCGGATTCCGCCAACAGATGCAACATTGACTATGCGTCCAAATCCCTGTTCCTGCATGAGCGGCAATACGAACCGCATGCCGTAGTAAACGCCCATCAGGTTGATGTCAATTACTTTTCTGAAAACATTGAGGTCGTATTCTGCAAGTGGTGCCTGGCGGCCTTCGATGCCGGCATTGTTGTACAACCCATCCACTTTGCCAAAAACTTCTTTGGCTTTATCTACATAATTTTTTACCTCTTCCTCATTGGATACATCCGCAACAACCAAGAGGATCTCTGCTTCAGGGAAATCCTTTTTGATTTTGGCTTCGGCTTCCCGAAGCGCTTCATTCTTTAAATCCACAAGCGTGAGTTTCGCATTTTTTGAAGCGAGCTCATAGGCTGCTGCATAACCGAGCCCGCTTGCTGCCCCGGTTACAATAATGCTTTTGTTTGTAAAATCTGCCATTTCAATCGTTTTATAGTTTTTAATCATACCCGGTAATGCTGTTTGTATGCCGGGCTATTGAACAACAAATCTATTCTGTGAAATGCAGGGAGACATTAACATAGGATAATTAACGCTGTACGCTACATTATCCTTTACGGTCCAACCGGGGAGGTGCAAAAATCAGGCGGGATTATTAAAATAACTACAACTTAATTCTAAACTTCCATAACCCACTATCCAAACATCAGCGTCAAAAATAAAGGCAGCTTAATGGACCACTCGCAATTCACCATTTCAAAATAAGTGGAATTCAATCCGGTTTTTTGTACCACTGAAAATATTTAATACTATGGAATTTAAAGAGTTTAAGTAAAAATATTTTTCCGAAAAAATCAGGACATTCATAATTGTGTTCAGAACGTCCTGAACCCACTTCTATAAATTCTTGTTTAAATCCTGAATGTTCTTCAGAAATTGACATTTCAAATCACAGAATTTACCAGATTATAAATGCGAAACAATTAGTGCTTTTTTGAAATTACGGTCAAATTTATTATTACGACAAAAAATGTTTTTAAGTATGAGTATCCTAACAGCAATCATCTTTGTATATTTCATTGTACTATTTGGATGGCGCCTCATCAAAGTATTTACAAATTTACATCGGCACCTTCCCGACTGGAAACCGCTCTCCTTTATTTGGTCATGATAGTGGTTTATCTGTTTCTGCTCTTATGGGGTACCGGATATTTCGCAGTTACCACAACAAATCAACCCCTGCAAATAATCAATGATTTTGACCATTCAATCTGGATAGTTCTTGCAATTGTTTTGGGTGTTGCAACAATAGTGGAATTGGTTGCCCATAATTATTGACGTAAACAAAAAAAGCCTCAGAGGACGATCCTGGTTAACGATTGGTCATTTACCCAAATGCAAAAAACGGCCTGAATTTAAAGATCAGACCGTTTTTTGTTTAGAACTAATTACTTAATTATCGCTTTACCACGTCGTAACTTAACTTCTGAACTATGGCTTTCACCAGTTTATCAGCTTCCTGGGTCGTCATGGTGCGGCTGCCAATATTGTTGGAAGCCCAGCCCTGCAAAAGTGTTTTACCGGTTTTGGCATCTGTCATTGTAATGGTTACGGTACCTTCATTGCCTTCAACGGTATAGCGGTCATAGCCCATAAAGCGGCTTGGATAATAAACCCTGAAATACCTGCTGGCATAAGGATTGTAAAATAACCTGGTAAATGGCATGCTGTATTGGGGATCACTTCTTTCCGATACGGTTCTTTCGGTAAGTAGATCGTAGCTCAGCAAGACATCGGGGTTATTGCTTTGTGTCCAACCGATATTTTCAAGCGCTCTTTCAGTTGCGGCCACCACCTGCTGCTTCGCAAGATCATTTTTTGCCGTTTCCCCCTTCAGGGTACTCCAGGCAAATGATTTGTAATTGTTCAGGTTTACATCGGGCGCCTTGTCAATATGTGCCGTGGGTCCGCAGGCCATCAGGCCTATCACAAGGAAGGCAAGAACGGCAATTAACGGATTGAATAACTTTTTCATATGATAACTCCTTTTTTTTTATTTGTATAACGAAATACGCTTAAGAATGTTTGCGGCTAAAAGCCTGAAAGACATTTATTTACTAAACGTTCACCAAAGAAGCATTCTTTAGTTAATTTTCTTAAAAAAAACAAGTAACGGCGAATGTGGTTACAGATATACCATTTTAACCCGGGAATTTTTTACCATGAAGCCGGGTGGATAATCCGGAAACCTTCTCAAGCTGCGCTCACATTATAGAAACACCAATTCTCCTATTTCGGGAAAATCCTACAAATCTTTTCACCAACAGTGTATATTCAACTTTTAAATCCAATCTGCACCTGGTACTTATTTTTATTTGCTATCTTACAGGTCAACAAAGTTCCTCATGAAAAAATTATTCCTGGTGACTTGCATTGGCTTTGCTGCATGCACTTCCCAAAAAACAATAGGTACTGTTCAAATGACCGAAAATCCTTTTTTTTCAAAAAGTACACTTCAGTACCAGGCGCCACAATTTGACAAAATCAGCAATGAACATTTTGCACCGGCATTTGATGAAGGCATGGCCGTTCAAAGAGCTGAATACGATAAAATTGCCAAAGCAAAAGATGCACCCACGTTTAAAAACACCGTGGAAGCCATTGAGTTGAGTGGCGAAATATTAAATCGGGCAAGGCGCGTGTTTTCCAATTTCACCTCAGCCAATACCAATAAAGAACTTCAGGATCTGCAAGCCCGGTATGCGCCCATTTTTGCAGCACACAATGATGCACTTTTCCTTAACGACGCTATTTTTCAACGCCTGAAAAAAGTGTATGAGATGAGGAATAACTCAGGATTGAATGCAGAACAAATTCGCCTGACTGAATTTTATTTTCAACGCTTTGAAATGCGCGGTGCCAACCTCTCTCCTGTTGATAAAGAAAAACTGAAAGTATTGAATGCCCGCATTGCCACACTGGAAACGGAGTTTTCCCGGAAATTACTGGAGGCGCGCCGATCCGCTGCAGTGCTGGTAACAGAGCGTGCACGACTGGATGGACTGACGGCAGATGAAATTGCCGCCGCAGCAGAAAACGCCAGGAAGGAAGGGCAGACAGGATACCTGCTGTTATTGACCAATACCACGCAACAGCCGCAATATTCGGCATTGGCAGACCGTGATCTCAGAGAAAAAATATTTAATGCTTCCTGGTCGCGTGCTGAAAAGAATGATTCCGCAGATACCCGAGCTATAGTTGAGGAATTGGTGCGGCTTCGCTTACAGTTTGCAAACCTGCTGGGTAAGCCCAATTTTGCCGCCTGGAAGCTGCAGGACCAAATGGCTAAAGAACCGAAAGCTGCAATGCAATTGTTAACTACGCTGGCCGGGCCTGCACAAAGGAAAGCAAAGGAGGAAGTCATGTTGCTGCAGGAGCAGATCAAGAAAGATGGACAAAGTTTTTTACTGCAACCGTGGGACTGGAATTACTATGCCGAAAAATTACGCAAGGAAAAATACGACCTGGATGAAAATGAAGTGAAACCCTATTTTGAAGTGAATAATGTGCTTGAGAAAGGCGTGTTTTATGCTGCGGAAAAATTTTACAGTATCAGTTTTAAGCAACGTCCTGACCTTCCTGTGTATCATCCCGATGTAGTGGCATATGAAATATTTGACGCAGACGGCCAATCGTTGGCAATCTACTATCTCGACTTTTTCACAAGAGATAATAAAAGCGGCGGCGCATGGATGAGTAATTATGTGCCGCAAAGCCATGTGCTGGAACAGAAGCCGGTGATCGTAAATGTGTTCAACTATTCGAAACCTGCAGAGGGTAAACCATCGCTAATCAGTTTTGATGATGTTGAAACCATGTTTCATGAATTTGGCCATACCCTCCATGGGCTATTTGCCGACCAGCAATATGTATCCCTGAGTGGCACCTCAACCCCAAGAGATTTTGTAGAATTCCCTTCACAGGTGAATGAAATGTGGACGTTGTATCCTGATGTTTTGAAAAACTATGCCGTGCATTATGCTACCGGCCAGCCCATGCCGTTATCATTGGCGGAAAAACTGAAAACGGCGGCAAAATTCAATTCAGGATATATAAATTCCGAATTACTGGAAAGCGCATTGATTGATATGGAATGGCATACCGTGATGGATGTTTCACAATTCAAACCAACCAATGAATTTGAAAAACAGGCATTAAAAAATGTGGGGTTCGATTTGCCGCAGGTGCCGCCACGATATCACACGCCTTATTTTGCGCATATCTGGAGCAGTGGGTACAGTGCGGGTTATTATGCCTATGTCTGGTCGCAAAATCTTGATGCCAATGCGAGGGCATATATTCTGAAAAATGGCGGATTGAACCGCAGCGTTGGCGACCGCTATCGCAAGTATATACTCAGCGTGGGCAATACCAGGGATCTTAATCAGCAGTTTGAACAATTTACTGGCCAAAAGCCTGACATCAAGGCGCTGCTGGATTTGAAAGGGCTGTAGTGGCCGGGTAGTCTTTTAATTTCATTTCAATCAACTATGCTTCATTGAACTGAATTTGGGCCTGATAATTTGGTACCTGTTTGTTCTGCGCATGCAAGCCCGAACCGGCAACCGGCTCCCGATCTTTCGGGACAAAAAGCCCGAACAATCCTGCTGAAGCTTTCTTAAATGAAATCATACCCGTGCTGTACCATCCGAATCCGACAAAGGCGGATTTACTTTTGTAGCCGGACGGTCCTTGGGTAAAAGGCTTACTCCTCAAATTTGGGCATGGATTACGGGGAGGTAAAATTTGGGAAACAATTCTGCTTTCTAACAATTGCCATCGGAAACAACAAAAAAAGTGAAGGCAAAACCTTCATTTCCAGCACGCTGGAAAATATACACCAATTACCGTTTAACAAGGGTCATAATTGGTTATATGGGTCTTTTCGAAGATCATACAACACAAAATGGAACCAACTTCTGCGGCGACTTTGTTCAGCTGGCCACCCTGCAGCTATGCGGCTTACATCGCTAAATTTTAAGGTTGCGCGGCGTACGCTGCCATCAATTAATTCTCCTGTAGAAATTGCCTGGTCCCAGGAACCATTTCCAACCGGGTTTACCATAAGCAGCATAGTATCCTTATAGTATGGGTGACTTGTGGTGGTAATGGTGTACCAGTGATTATCATTATCCCACACCACTGAAAAATTGCCACTACCGGATTTTACTGTTCCAAAACTATCCACAACGCCCCAGGCTATCATGGCCGGACCGGTGGTGATGGGTTGCCAACGGCTTGTTGGCTGCCCAATAATGATTGTTGATCTGAAACGCATCCAGGTGTACAATTGATGCTCCGTGGTATTATAAATGATCATGCCTTGTGCTACGGGACTCACAGCATTCATTTGCGGCGATGTTAGCCGGGGCAATACCAGGGGTTTGCCTCCCTGTCCCAGGTCGAGAATAGACCCCGAATTTGGGTTGGTTGTCCCGATTCCTACTGCACCTTGTGAATAGGAGAAAAAAGAAACGAATAAAAACCCGCAGAAAATAACAATTCTTGCCCTCATAGTTATAAGATTTAAATAGAATACTTAAAATAACTGCATATTTTTTAGACCTGCAAAACCTTTAACATTCATCCCGAAAAACATTTAAGACATAGGGCATTCCTCCAGACTCTGTTCCCCATTTATCCCTGGAAACAAAAAAGCCCTTCAATTTCTTGAAAGGCTTTTTTTAAATTAAATCATGGCAGCTACCTACTCTCCCGCATTGTGGTGCAGTACCATCGGCCATGAGGGGCTTAACTTCTCTGTTCGGT
>JAEWHC010000001.1 GCA_023387985.1 Bacteroidota bacterium
AATATAATGTTACAGAACATTCGACCCCTTCGGGGTCGTACCTGTTCGCTTTATTTGGTTTTTCTATAAACATGTTATCCCTTCGGGATAAACAAAACAAATGCGGCACAACGAATCCGAAGGATTCGAATGTTTATAGAACAATTGACATCGCATGACATTCGACCCCATCGGGGTCGCACCCCATTCCGCCCATTTGGTTTTTCTATAAAACATTTTATCCCATCGGGATAATCCAATAGAGCGTATTACAACGACCCCGAAGGGGTCTCATGTTTATAGATCAACGGATATAGCAGGACATTCGACCCCAACGGGGTCGCACCTGTTCGTTGCCGAAAACCGTTCTATAAACATGTTATCCCTTCGGATAAACAAAACAAATGCGGCGCAACGAATCCGAAGAATTCGAATGTTTATAGAAAATGTGATGTTACAAAACATTCGACCCCATCGGGGTCGCACCCCATTCCGCCCATTTGGTTTTTCTATAAACATGTTATCCTTTCGGGATAATCAATCCCCAACGGCGGGAATTTTTGCCGGAATACGGCAAGCGCCAACACCCGGTTGGTTGAGCGCAGGATTGTACAAATGCAAAAACCTCCAACAGCCAAACCGCAAGATTATTTCGGGTTGATCTATTTATCGTGGCACCAAAACCAATGGCTTCCTTTCTACCAAAAAAATACCCTGCTTAGGGTATTGTTCCAATTCTTCCCAATTATACATTTACACGCAAGAATTTAAAAATCATCATTTTATGAAAAAACCAGCCTTCCTGCTTTCTTTGTTTTTGGTATACTGCAGCGTCGCTTTCGCCCAGGGTATGGGTGCCACTTTTGATGTGGAATCCATTACCGCCACACCGCAAAAAGTAGCGCTCTCATTCAGAAGTTTTCAGTCCATGCCTTCAAGCTACTCACTGGAACCGTATTGCCCCACGCCAGGCAACCAGGGCAATCACGGCACCTGCACTGCATTTGCCAACGGGTATGGCATCGCTACCATCCTGTATGCCAAAACACATGAAATTACGGATAGGGCAACCATAGACAAGCACGCGTTCTCTCCCAGTTTTTTGTATGAAATGATAAAAAACGACGGTGACAACAATTGCCAAAATGGTTCTGATCCGGTTAAGGCCATCATTACCATGATAACGGCCGGCGATGCATTTATGAAAACCGTGCCTTACAATTGCAATATAAACATCACCGACCATGCCGTAGAAGAAGCATCGAGCTATAAAGCAAAAGACCTCGCTGTTTTATATGCTGCCAAAGGCATGTCGAAGGACGATATGTACTTTAAACAACCGGACCAGTTTGTAAAAGACGTGAAGAAGGCGCTGAGTGAGGGCACCCCGGTATCCGGCGGATTTCATATTCCGGAAAGTTTTTTCAGGATTAAATCTGCTGTGTGGGAGCCGGATCCCAATGAAGGCAATAAAGATTGGAAACACAATGGCCATGCCATGGTGGTGGTGGGCTATGACGATAATAAAGCAGGTGGCGCTTTTCGCATTTTAAACAGTTGGGGAACAAACTGGGCTGATGGTGGCTTTGTATGGATTAAGTACAACGACTTTGCGCGGATATGTATACTGGCCTTACAGGTATTTGCTGATCCCAATACCCCACCGCCGGCAGATGTAAAACCAAAGCCCCAACCTGAGCCTAAACCCCAGCCTCAACCTAAACCTGATCCTAAACCTCAACCTAAACCTAATCCTAATCCTACACCTCAACCTGACCCCAAACCCGCTCCCTCTGAAAACACATTCAGCCTGAAAGGCGATGTCGAATTCCAATTAAATACCGGCGAGGCGATGCCCATCAAAAAAACAAGCACAAGAAACCTAACCGTAGAGGATGACGAACCTGTTGCCAAAGAAGACCTGGTTGCTTACACGATGGCCGAAACCTACTCCAGCGACACAAAGTTTAGAATGTACCTGAACGTGGATAAGGAAGCCTATGTGTATGCATTTGCAACGGACCTGAAAGGACATGTGAACCGGATTCTCCCTTATGCAGATAATATTTCCACCCTTGTTGGAGCAAACAGCACCATCGCTTTTCCATCGGACACCAAAGTAATTAAGATGGATGAAAACAAAGGAAGGGATTATTTACTTATTCTGTATTCTGCCACCAAACTTGACACCCGCGCTATGACTGATGAAATGAATAGTATGAAAGGCGCT
Organism: Bacteroidota bacterium; assembly: GCA_023387985.1. Taxonomy (GTDB): domain Bacteria; phylum Bacteroidota; class Bacteroidia; order Chitinophagales; family Chitinophagaceae; genus Phnomibacter. The sequence continues at coordinate 2,210 of JAEWHC010000001.1, forward strand.
TTAAGTGATAAAATCAAAAAAGTGCTGGGAAATAAACTAATTGATAAAAGCAAAATTGAATATTATAAAGACAAGGTTGGGTTTGCTACCAAAAAAATGTCAACCCGCAACCTTACTGTAGAAGATGACGATACAAAACCAACGCCAACAGGTGGTACTGTAGTGCCGTTGATGGTGGAGATTAAACACAATTAATGTAATGATGCTTCACAACATTTTAAAAATGAACAACATTTAAAAATGAATTGAAATATGTTATTTAGCGGAGATCGCCGGTTTAATCAACCATCACTCGTCAGCATAATGCGGCAAATGATTTGATCTCCGCTCTTTTAATCCCTCTGCATGAACAAAATATTCATATCCGTATTCCTTATACTTTTTTATTGCAGTGCGCAGGCTCAAAAAACAGCCCTTGTCTACCAGTCCGGCCATCAAAGCCCGGTAATCATGTCAAGTATCTCGGCCAGCGGCAAATTATTCCTTTCTGTAGAGAAAGAAGAAGTGGCTATATTATGGAATATAAAGTCCGGTAAGCAAATTGGCACATTTAAAGATATTATAGCGGCATCGTTTACTGCGGACAACACCATACTATTACTAGATAACAAATACAATTTGTTAGAAATGGATATTGATGGCACAACCATTAGTAGCCATAACCTCACCGAATTCGGGGATGACAAAAATAACCGGTCCGAAATGCTGTTTATTCCCGAGGCCCGGATGTTCATCGTAAATAGCCATGTATATACGCAAAAGGGATATACCGGAAGGTTACAAGTTGAAGACCTGGCAGGACGGCCTGCTGATTATTCGCAAAAAAGCGGCAAGTACATCATGTGCTGGGAACAGTTTATTTACCTTTTTGATAAGCCTGGAGATGCCCCGGTAAAAACTTTTTCCAATGTTATGGGCGATAGCCGTTTGAACACCGCGTATTTTTTACCAGACGGTGAAAATGTGATTGCATTTTCCAATGATGGTGTGGCTATTTTAAATACGGTTTCCGGTGAAGTGAAAAACAATGTAAACGTTGCAAATAGTCCTGTTGCAGGCCTTCGTATTGTGCAGGATACCTACCAGATCAAAACGGATTTTGGATACAGGCAATTGAATACCCGCAAAGCGGGTTATGTTTTAAATAATTATAGCCGTGAAGAGATAGCAACGAATATTAGTGGACTCAATAAACAAATCCTGCTTTCAAAAAAAGACAATCCGAACTTCCTGGCGCTGAAAGGCGCTTCAGAGGATTGGCTTACGGTCCAGTATTTACAGCAACGGTCGGGGCTGTATGTAAGCAGCCACAAAAATCATTTTTTGCTATGGGATTTGGATGCCGGATATTTAAAAAATGTCACGCCCTCTATGCCTGCCATCTTGCCTTTCCAACAGAGCAAAAGGGTGATCACCTATAAAGACGATTTATCTCTTTTGGATTCTACAGGAAAAAAAATCAGAACGTATGAGCGTTCCCAGCGCATCAACAGAACCATATCTGTGAAGGCATCGTTTGATGAAAAATACATTGCACATACATACGACTACCAGTTTAATGGGCCGCGTATGGCTGACCCACACGCCATTTTAGAAATTTTTGAAGTGAACAGCGGGAAAAGAATCTTGACCAAAGATGAAGTTTCAACCGCTGCATTCAGTAATAAAAAAAATGTGATAGCAACGGGGTATGAGTACGGTTCCAATTCCCCCATATCTTTTTACGAGATCCCTTCGGGCAAATTATTATCTCAGGTTAGTATTGACGGGGGTACCCCGTTTGTATCTAACCTGCTGTTTTCACCTGATGATCGTCATTTATATCTTACGACCAGCAACGGGAAATTTCAAATCGAAACCGCAACGGGCAACATTTCAAAACTAAATGAACTTGCACCAATTAATTTATCTGCGCACACCGTGTCTGAAAACAATGAATTGTATGTGGCAGGTTCCTATGCAGGCGATATTCATTTCTACAACATTCAAAACAACACCTACTTACCGCAAAAAACAATCAGGGCAAGTACACAACCTGTTTACGGTGTAAGCATTACACCTGACGGCAAATATATTTTTTCCAATTCTAACGAAAATTTTATAAAACTCTGGAGTTTTGAAACCGGCGAATTGCTGGCGACATTATATCCCAATAACGAAACCGGCGATTGGGCGGTTATCACGCCTGACGGCAGATTTGATGCCAGTGTTGGCGCCCAGGAAAGTATGTTTTATGTGAAGGGAACAGAAACATATCCCTTATCCACATTATCTGAAATTTTTTATACGCCCCGGCTATTACCCCGGTTACTCCATAATGAAAGGTTTGAAAAAATTGAAGTAGATATTCAAACGGTTAAACCCAAGCCGCGTACAAAAATACTTTACGCTCAAAGGAGCAGAAATGTAGAATCTGAAGAAAATATTCCTTCATATTCAAACAACACAGGCATTGCCGAAATAACGGTGAACGCTACAGCACCCGAAGATAAAGTGGATGAGATACGCCTTTTCCACAACGGTAAAGCCGTGAATCTCGCTACCCGCGGCCTTTTCGTAACAGATGACGATGGTACCGATACTAAAAAATATACCATCAACTTATTACCAGGTATCAATACTTTCCGCGCCATTGCACTCAACAGCCAGCGCACCGAAAGCGAACCCGATGAAATAATGGTTAATTATAAAAAAGATGGGGTTTCGCCTACACCTCCTGTTGCAAACGAAGAAGATAACAAAACCAAAGTAGATGAAATTGACCGCAACGCCACGCTGCACATTGTTGTTGTTGGTATTAACGGCTACAAGGGCAAAATCAATCCGCTTACCTATGCCCTGCCAGATGCTACCGCTTTTAAAGAAGAGTTGGAAAGAGATGCAAAGTCCATGATCAATAATGTAAAATCTTATTTAATTACTGATGATGCTGCCAGCAAAGCCGGTATTGTGGCAGCTTTTGATAATATTAAAAAATCAGCAAAGCCGCAGGATGTGTTTGTGTTCTATTATGCAGGGCATGGTTACATTCATCCTTCAAACAAAGAATTTTATTTAGTAAGCAGCGATGTTGCTGATGGAGGAGAAAGCCTTTTAAAGAACGGTGTTTCAGCTAAAGAGCTGCAAACATTTGCGGTGGACATTCCTGCACAAAAACAATTATTTATTATGGACGCCTGCCAAAGCGCCGGGGCGTTTGAAAAAATGTTGCAACACGACGGGGAACAACAAAAGGCACTGGCCGTTGTATCAAGAAGTACAGGAACTCATTGGATGGCAGCGAGTGGCAGCACAGAAACAGCCAAAGAGTTTGGCGAACTGGGTCACGGTGTATTTACGTATTCATTGCTGGAGGCTTTAAAAGGAAAAGCCGTCAACAATAAAATGATTACGGTAAACGGATTGAAAAATTACCTGCAAACCATTGTTCCCGAGCTGGTGAAAAAATACGGCGGCAACAGCCAATACCCTGCCAGCTATGGATTTGGCAATGATTTTCCGGTGGAAGTGATAAAATAAGAATTTTTGAAATGAAAATTAGATTAATTACAACATTTATATTATTGAGCTTGATATATGGCAAAGTCTTTGGTCAAGCGAGAAATATCATTGTACCCTCAGCGCATGATGGAAAGATATTGAAAGTTTTAATTGATGATCAGAACAAATATTTTTACACGGCTGATGAATGGAAGGTTATAATGTGGGAATTTAATACTAACAAGCAACTTTTTACTTTCCCCATAAGTAATAAATCTGTTACACAAAATTTTGGGAATGATATTCACAACCTTCGCGATATGCATCTGTCGCCAAATAGTGATTTAATCGCGTTTACTACAGAAGCCAATGAACTTAAAATCTTTTCTACACAAACGGGAATTTTAGTCAGAACTATACCTGGTATAATGTCCGATTTTATATTCTCTCAAGATTCAAAAAATATATATGATTTGGTAAGAGGCCCTGAAATAAATGGAGGCTCGTTATCCGATGGAAGAATGATCAGGAGTATTAAAATTGCTACCGGAGAAATAAAAGATTACTGGCATTTGCCTGAATTAAATATTTGGGGATCTTTTATACGTTATTTTTATCCACTATCACCAGGCAGGGTAATTAACTTCAACGAAAAAGGATATCAGGTTTTAGATATAGATAATAAAAAAGAATTATTAAAAGTAGACATGGTTAATCAGATGAAAAATGATTACCAATATGTTGAAGACTTTAACAGGTATTCATTTAATGTTTACGCTTCACCGGCATTATTTTCTTTTCAGGGCCATAAAAAAAACGGGGGATTAGGATATACAATTTGGGATATTTATAATAATAAGCCATATGCCTTTATTGCTAATGACAGAAATGTAGAAATGCAGTCAAGTTTTAATAAAACAAACATTTTCTATTCAACCAAATCCAACCGATATGATAAGCAAGACGTGATAGTTATTTCGAACAATAATAAAATTGTTAAGCAGGTTAAGATAATTGGAGTGGATGAAGTGAAACTGGGTGCGCTATCAAATAAAGGCAATACAATTATTTATTGCGGATTAAACAACAAATTATATAAGTATGATTTAAACAAGGCTTCAAAAGAATTAATATCACATACGTTGCCCAACATTCAATTTGCAACTGTGTACAGGGATGGAGACTTTCTTTCATTTGCTGAAAAAAGGAATTATTACAATAAAAGTGAAGATAATTTTTACTATAATCTATCCTCCGCTTATTTAGTAGATCTCAATCGTATGCTGACATTAAAGCACGATACACTACCTGTAAAAACAAATGCAGATTTAAACTCACTAAGAATTAACAGAGACAGCTTTTTGTTAGGTTATGATGAAAAAGGATTTTCAATTTATAATACCAAAACAAAAAAAAGCACACCGTTTACATTAAAGGGGTTTTCTCATAGCTTGGGTTCCGAATATAGCCCTTTTCCAGGTGTGCCGGAAATTTTTGAATCTGCAAAACCATCTGTAATATATGCCACAACCTACTCTAATAATATGGAAGGGTATAATTATATTCGCTATAATGTAGTCTCCAAACAGGCTCAAATTATTTATAGCACTGGTTTTTTAAAAGGTGAAGACTGGGCTAATAGGGCGAATGATAATAAAAACCTTTCCCGTACCAGCGATTTGATGGTAGTTGATAGGGATAACGAGATTTTAGCAGCAGCCGAAGTTCAGTTTAATGGCACTCTTCGAATCATTGACATGAATAACGGAAAATTACTTGCAAAGCATCCGTTTAGCTACAAACCTGCCGATTATAAAACACAGTGGGGAATTAATAATTTCCCATACTATATCTACCAAGTAAAAAAAACAGCTAATAATACTGTAAGGGTATTGGGTGTAGAAAAGATTTTTGAATTGGATTTGTCTAACAGCACCTTTAAAGAAATTGAAATTGCCACCCCGGAATATATCGGGGACAAAAGAAATATCCACATGTATGGAAATAATACTATTGAGACTGTTATTGCCACCTACGAAACTGAGAATGGTGCAGTAGCTGAAACTATTTACGGGCAAAACAAATATAAATTAGCGAAGATAACATCCCCTGTGGTACGAATTGAGTTTTCAAAAAATGATAGTATTTTATACACTATCCATGAAGATAAAACAATTAACACGTACAATGCAATTACAGGAAAATATTACGGGACGCTTTACACTTTTGAAAATTCTGAAGATTGGGTATTCTTAGCTGAAGACGGACGATTTGATGGAAACGAAAATGGAATGAAGCGTTTGTATTATTTAAAAAATAGAGAAGTTATTTCCATTGACAAAGTTTTTGAAAAATATTTTACACCTAATTTATTCACTCGATTGAAGAATAGTGAAAAATTTGAGCCCATTCCTGATATGGATTTTAAACCCAAACCAAGGGCAAGAATGGTCTATGCCGAAACAAAACGCAACTTAGAAGTGGATAATGATGTGCCTTCTTATGTAAATAATTCCGGCATTGCCGAGATAACTGTAAACGCCACAGCACCCGATGACAAAGTAGATGAGATCCGTTTATTCCATAACGGTAAAGCCGTAAACCTTGCCACACGCGGGCTTTTTGTAACTGATGCTGATGGTACCGATACTAAAAAATATACCATCAACTTATTACCAGGTATCAATACTTTCCGCGCCATTGCGCTCAACAGCCAGCGCACCGAAAGCGAACCCGATGAAATAATGGTTAATTATAAAAAAGATGGGGTTTCGCCTACACCTCCTGTTCCAAACGAAAAAGATAACAAAACTAAAGTAGATGAAATTGACCGCAACGCCACGCTGCACATTGTTGTTGTTGGTATTAACGGGTATAAGGGCAAAATCAATCCGCTTACCTATGCTTTGCCTGATGCTACTGCTTTTAAAGCAGAGTTAGAGAAGGACGCCAATTCAATGGTCAACAACGTAAAATCTTATTTAATTACTGATGATGAGGCCAGTAAAGCAGGTATTGTCGCGGCTTTTGATAATATTAAAAAATCGGCCAAACCGCAGGATGTATTTGTATTTTATTACGCGGGCCATGGCTACATTCATCCATCCAATAAAGAGTTTTACCTGGTGAGCAGTGATGTGGCCGATGGTGGGGAAAGCCTATTAAAGAATGGTGTTTCAGCTAAAGAACTTCAAACCTTTGCGGTGGACATTCCTGCACAAAAACAACTCTTCATCATGGATGCCTGCCAAAGCGCCGGGGCGTTTGAAAAAATGTTGCAACACGATGGCGAGCAGCAGAAAGCACTGGCCGTTGTTTCAAGAAGTACAGGAACGCACTGGATGGCGGCCAGCGGCAGTACGGAAACAGCCAAAGAATTTGGCGAGCTCGGTCATGGTGTGTTTACCTATTCATTGCTGGAAGCTTTAAAAGGCAAGGCTTTAAACAATAAAATGATCACGGTGAACGGCTTAAAAAATTACCTGCAAACCATTGTTCCTGAGCTGGTGAAAAAATACGGCGGCAACAGCCAATACCCCGCCAGCTATGGCTTTGGAAATGATTTTCCCGTGGAAATTGTAAAATAAAACAGAAAGGATTTCAAGGTCCATTTTATTCACCGCTCCATAATGTCAAATAGCTAAGGCTAGAGTTGAAAGCCGTTGCATTCTCATTAAAGCCAAGCTGCCTGAGCGCAAATATGCGGGATGAAACCTCAATCCTCTATCCCTTCCTGCAGTAGTTTTTTATCATAAATTTCGCGAAGATCATGGAGATCTTTTTCGGTGAGGCCGGGCAGTTCCATTTTCGCTACCGCGAGGGCTTCATCTATGGTGAGCACTTCGGGGAGTATGGGCGAAATGATGATTTCATTCATGGTCTTGTAATCGGCAATCGCTTCACTTTCCAGGTAAAGCGGCGCCGTCATGATGAAGGCCTGTGCCGCTGCCGGGGAATAGCCAAGTTCCTGGAGATATTGCCGGGTTTCATTTTCAAGCCTTTCAGCATCTGCTGCGTTGGCTTCCATCCAGCTTTTGATAAAGGGGTGCCGGATGTTTTGCGTAGAGGCAATTTCATTGGCCATTAACTGCGGAATGGTGTACATGATAATCGTTTTAGAACATTAAGGTAAGGCATTTCCACGTATGGCGCGGGCCGGTCGTGTTGAATCCCCGTGTTCAAATGGCGGAAGACGGGTGGTTGCATGATATTTGCCCGATCAGCTTAAGGTATTATTTCTGTTTCTTTCCAATCCCGGCTGCTTATTTCACTTTACCAGGCGACAGCAAAACACAACTGATCTGCAACCCCACGAGGCTGCAACCAAGATCAGTCTTTCGGATAACTCATCCTGTAATCCATCTTTATCCTGCCTTTGCTGATGTCGTTGAGTTTACCGCGGAGGAGTTTGCGTTTTAGTGGCGAGAGATAATCGATGAATAATTTTCCCTCAATGTGGTCGTATTCGTGCATAATGATCCGGGCAGTAAGGCCGGAGAATGTTTTTTCCTGCGGCTGCAGGTTGCTGTCCAGGTAACTGAGCCGGATATGGGAAGGCCGGTTTACGTCTTCGCGGATTTTGGGAATGCTCAGGCATCCTTCATTGTATGCCCATTCTTCACCACTGATTTCGAGAGCCTGCGCGTTGATAAATACTTCTTTTATACCTTCTTCACCGGGGTATTCCAATTTCTCCTCATCTTCCATGCCCTCAAAAATCTGGACACTATCCACCACGAACATGCGGATGGGTTTATTGATCTGTGGTGCCGCAAGCCCTACCCCGCTGCTGGCATACATGGTTTCCCACATATCCAGGACCAGTTGTTCCAGGCCGGGGTATTCGGCATCAACAGGTTCAGCAACTTTCCGTAAAATATTCGCGCCATAGGCTACAATGGGATAAACCATGGTCCAGTTTTTTTGAACAATTTGCAAAGGTAAATCGAATTCACGAATTAGAAGTCTGCGGCAGCTATGCGATGAATTCGGCAAGGCCAGCGTCTTGCGCGCTGAATGCTTCATGGCCAACGCGCAATGCCCATAAAAAGGGATTCAAATGCAGAAGAGTTAGCGACCCAGACCAGGGATCATGCAAACGTCTTTAATGCCACTGCATTGAGCGTCCATTCAAGAGCGAAATCAATATGCTTTCCGGAAACTCCCTCAAACTGCGTCAAACTAAAAAAATCACCCTGCTATCCAGCTGAAATGATGGGTACGTTCCGGTATGCGTGTGCGCTCGGCAATGCGGCGCAGCCTTTCGGGAAGTTTCATGATGTAATCGCGGCCTCTTTCGGCAGCGTCATTTAAATTGGCGATGGCATCAATCTTCCATTCTTTGATTAAATCTTCCATGATCTCGATATAGTCATACGTGGTATAGACGCCGAGGCGTTGGGCTACATCGGAAAAATGGGCGAAGGTTTCGCCGATGCCCATACCCGCTTCCCTAAGAAAATGCGCCGGCATCACGATTTTCTTTCGCATCATGTCTTCAAATGCGAGCATCATTTCTGATGGGTCCACCTCGAAGATCCGGTTTACAAAGGCCTTGTACGCATTGGCATGCCGCATTTCGTCAGCGGCAATAACCCCACAAATCTTCGACAACTGCAGGCTACCGGCTTTTTTGGCCAGCGTGGCGGTGCGGCGGTGCGACACATTGGTGGCGAGTTCCTGGAAGGAGGTGTAAACGAAATTGCGGTAAGGATCGCGGGTGGTACCGATATCGAATCCATCTGCAAGCAGGTAATGGGTGGAGATTTCCATAGCCCGCATGTTGATGCGCCCGGAGAGGTAGAGCAGTTTATTGAGCAGGTCACCATGGCGGTTTTCTTCTGCCGTCCAGCTCCGGATCCATTTGGTCCAGCCTGTGGAAGCCTCCGGATCAATGGTATGCATAGACATCAGCCAGGATTCATAAGTCGGAAGCGCTTCTTCGGTTATGCAGTCTCCAACAAGTACTACCCAGTAATCATAAGACAATTCACTCAAGCTTTCGCGCAAAGCCCTGATCTCTTCATGGAAAGATTCCCGGGTACTGTCGGGCAACAAATCGCCGGGTTGCCAAAGCTCCTCAACGGGTTTAAGGTATTCACCAAGCGTGGTTTCAAGCTGGGCGCCAATAAATTTCATTACTTCCACTCGGGATCCGGTCATGATTGAGGTTGGGTTTTAAATTCGCTTACAATATATCAAACACCGGGCTAAACAATATTTAAAATTTTTTGATTAAATAATGTTATCATAAATAAGATAACTAAGGTGTTCGGTATATGGAGGAGAATTGGGGGAGTTGGGCAATCGGGCAATGCCGATCAAACCTGCCAATCCGGGGAAAATTGCCAAGCCATGGACCTTTCAATTTTCGGTGTTTCCTCCCTGCAAACCTCAATCGCAATCCCCTCCCCGCCCGTGCATTTACGGCACGCATTGGACCACCTGCCGGCTCATTTGCCCAACCACTCCTGCAGCATAATCGTCGCGGCCATTTTATCGAGCATGCCTTTTTCCTGCCTTTTCTTTTTTGAAATACCGCTGTCTACCAGCGCACGCCCCGCCATTTTGCTGGTAAACGATTCATCCATGGTCTCGATGGGAATTGCCGGATAACGTTTAATAAAAAGCCGGATAAATTCTTTTACAAGCGGTGTGGCATGGGTATCGGTGCCATCAAGACTGTAGGGCATGCCGATCAACACCCGCTCAACTTCCTCCTGCTGAAAATAAGCTTTCAGGTAATCCCACAGCTTGTGGGTTTCTACGGTTTCGAGGCTTGACGCGATAATTTTTAAAGGATCGGTCACGGCAAGGCCGCAGCGTTTTTTCCCGTAGTCGATGGCGAGGATCCTGGACAAATGCATTGATTTTTTGACAGGAACAAATGTAGGGATTTTGAACGGCCGGACTGGCGGACGCTGAATTTCGAAACGTTCCCTGGATGAACTTTAATCAGTTCACCATCAGGTCGGCGATCACAAAAACCGCGAACACCACGCTTGCAATGCCATTTGCTGTCATGAAAGCAAGATTTACCCGCCGCAGGTCATTGGGCTTTACAATACTGTGCTGGTAAATGAGCATGACGCAGAAAATGGCCACAGCAACCCAGTAAAGCCAACCGAATTGTCCGAATATACCGGCGGCAATTACACAGGCTCCTGATAACAAATGCAGCACCTCGCTGATGCGCAGCGCTTTCGCGGTGCCGACGGCCACCGGAATGCTGTACAATTGCTGACTGCGGTCGAAAGCCTCATCTTGCAGGGCATAAATGATATCGAAACCACTTACCCAAAACAACACGGCAAACGAAAAAAAGAGGGGCAGCAGATGAAAAACGCCGGTTACCGCGATATAGGCTCCGATTGGCGCAAGACTGAGCCCAAGACCCAGAACAAGATGGCAAAGCGGCGTAAAGCGCTTGGTATAACTGTAAAACAGGATCACAAACAAGGCTACCGGGCTCAGAAAAAAGCAAATCTTATTGATGAAAAATGTAGCGATCACAAACACACTGCAATTCAGCATGGTAAATAAAAGCGCACTGTTGGCCGAAATGATGCCGGCAGGAATTTCACGGATGGCCGTCCGCGGGTTTTGACTATCGAAATGGCGGTCGAGGTAACGGTTAAAAGCCATGGCTGCGCTGCGTGCAGTGACCATACAGGCCATCACCAACAGGAATTTGACCCATAAAGGGCTGTCAACAAAAACCGCCCGGTTGTGATCCAATATAAAGTCTTGAGTAATTCTATCATTGGAAAAAGATGAAAACCAATTTTTTATGGGATCTCTTGCTGCCAGGAAAAACCCGATAAGGGCGAAAGGCATGGCAAAAATGGTATGGGAAAACTTAACCAGTGAAAGGTAATTCTTAACCGTCTTCATTGCGCACCTCGATCTTCTTTAAAAAAAATTTCCGCAAATTTATACAATACAATACCGGCAGCAACTGAAATATTCAATGAATGTTTCATACCCATTTGGGGAATCTCAACCGACCGGTCCGCCGCGTTCAGGAAAGCGTCTCCTACTCCGCTCACTTCATTTCCAAAAACAAGGGCCAGGGGTTCTTTGGCATCCCATTCCATTTGGGTGAGGGGCAGGCTGTTGGTGGTTTGTTCTACCGCGTAAATCCGGTAGCCCCCTTCTTTTAAAAACGCGATGGCCTCTTCCGGCCGGGTGAAATGCTGCCAGGCCACTGTTTCGGTGGCGCCAAGAGCGGTTTTGTGTATATCGCGATGTGGCGGTTGGGGGGTAAATCCGCAAAGCAATATGCGCTCCACCAGGAAGGCGTCGGCCGTACGGAAAACGCTGCCGACATTGTGCATGCTGCGGATATCGTCGAGCACCACGGTGATGGGGATCTTTGCGGTTTGCTTAAATTCATCAACCGTTAACCTGCCAAGCTCTTCCATACTCAGTTTACGTATCGCTTTTGCTTCCATCTTCGCTATTTTTCGCCAGGATAAGGTAGCCGTTAGCCGGAATTTCCAGGAACTTGCTGGCCCCAATATTCACTTTTCCGCCGGTAAATACCCGCTCGTATTCGCCCTCCCTTGCAGATTCGCCAGCCCTGAAGGGAAAGGCATTGCTGCCGAAATTCACGACTACGAGAATTTCCTGCCCTTCTACTTCACGGTGAAAAGCAAAGCCATAAACCGAGCCGGTAGGAATTCTGCGGGTAATTCCTTCAGCGAGCAATCCGCCGGCTGCTTTATTTCTCCTGCGCAACTGCATCAGTTTGCCATAGAATGCTTCCATTTCCAGCGGCTGCGACCAATCCAGTTCGTCTTTTTCAAAAAACAATAACCTCCTCAGGTTGGGCATTTCCTGGCCGGTGTACAGTAAAAAAAGACCGGGCCAGGTTGCAGCCAGAACAGCTAACGGTAAGGCATTTAAGCCATATTTCTCATACTCGGTTCCGTTCCAGCTGTTTTCATCGTGGTTGGCTGTGAAAAACAATTTCCACCCATTTGCCGGCAAATACATTTCGTATTCATAGTAGATCTTATCCAGTACGGTGGTTGCCAGTTTATCCTTTACCATATTTTCGGTAATGTGCATCCATTCCCAGGCATAAGAAGCGTCAAAAACTTCATGGTACAGCACATTGTCCGTTTCGGCCAGCCAGAACAGTGGTTTCAGGGCATCAAGCCGGGTGCGTGTTTCCTGCCAGAAATCGAGGGGAACAAGATGGGCCATGTCACAACGAAAACCATCGATATCGCATTCATCAATCCAGTACTGCATGCTTTCCACCATCAGCTCCCGCATTTCCCTGTTGCTGAAATCCAGGTCAGCCACATCATCCCAGCCATGCATTTCCATAAACCCGCCTTTGGAATCGCGCAGGTAAAATTCAGGATGTGTTTCCATCCAGTCGTGGCCATAACCTGTATGGTTGGCCACCCAGTCCAGGATCACTTTCATGCCGAGATCGTGCGCCAGCTGTACCACCTTTTTAAAATCACTTAGGCTGCCAAATTCGGGATTCACTTGCACGTAACTGCTGCAGGCATAATAACTGCCGATTGTTCCTTTCCGGTTGGGTACACCAATGGGGGTTATGGGCATAAACCACAACACATCCACACCCATTTTTGCCAGGCGCGGAAGATGAGGGGCAAAAGCCCGGAGACTGCCTTCCGGGGTATATTGGCGGACGTTTACTTCATAAATAGATGCACGTTTACACCAGGGTACAGGAGTAAACGGGTTGGTTAAAGCCATCTGCAAAGAAAATTGAAAAAGCGCTGAAAGAAAAAATGCTTCTTTAATTTATGAAGTGTTTATTTGCGCCATGAGTGTGAAAAAGCCGGATGTGGTGATGTACACCGATGGAGCAAGCCGCGGCAATCCCGGTCCCGGAGGTTACGGTGTTATCCTGTTTGCCGGCGACTTACGAAAAGAGCTGAGCGGAGGTTTCCGGCGTACCACCAATAACCGCATGGAATTGCTCGCGGTAATTACCGGCCTGGAGGCGTTGAAAAAAAAAGGCCTTAGTGTGTGGATCTATAGCGACAGCAAATATGTAGTGCAGGCCGTGAATGATCGTTGGCTCGACAAATGGATCTCCACACAGTTTAAGGGCGGCAAAAAAAATAAAGACCTCTGGATACGTTTTCATCACCTTCGGCAGCAATTCAATATAAAAATGATCTGGGTTCGCGGGCATGCCGAAAACCCCCACAACAACCGTTGCGATGAGCTGGCCACGGCTGCCGCCGACAGGCCAGGCCTTCCGGCAGACCTGGTATTTGAACAGGAAGAAGCGCAGAATTCCCTGTTATAATTTATCCTGCCGGCGGAAAATTGTTTGTAACTTCAACCCTTCAAATGGCTCGCGTATGAAACCGGTTTTTGCAGCAATCTTTATCACGGTTTTTTTGCTGACCGCACACTTTTCTTTTGGCCAGGAAAGATCTCCCCTTGAAGGCAGATGGGATATCACCGTTACGGTAAACGGCCAGGAATTTCCAAACTGGCTCGAGGTTTATCACAGCGGATTCAATGTACTGGTAGGTCAGTATGTAGGCATTGTGGGCAGCGCCCGCCCCATCAGCCGCGTGAATTATGAAAACGGCAATTTTTCTTTTCAGATTCCGCCCCAATGGGAAAGCACACCCGGCGATATACGCATGGTGGGACAGGTGCAGGTCGACAAGATCAGCGGCATGTTGTTCAACAGCGATGGCAGCCAAAGCAGTTTCAAAGGCGTTCGTGCCCCGGCCATGCGCAGCAGCGCCACGCCCAAATGGGGAAAGCCGGTGGCTTTGTTTAACGGAAAAAACCTGGATGGCTGGCAAGCCACCGGCTCCAACCAATGGATCGTGGAAAACGGCATGTTGAAAAACCCGAACGCAGGCGCAAACCTTTTTACCAAACAGCATTTTGGCGATTTTAAACTGCATGTTGAGTTCCGCTATCCCGCGGGAAGCAATGGCGGCATTTACCTGCGCGGCCGCTATGAATTGCAGATCATAGACAGCAAAGGATCGGCCCCTGCCCGTGACCTGTTTGGCGCCATTTATGGTTTCATCACGCCGTCGGAAATGGCGGCGAAAAATGCAGGGGAATGGCAAACTTACGATGTCACGCTGACCGGTCGCATGATCACGGTGATTGCCAATGGCAAAACCATCATTTCCAACCAGGAGATTCCCGGCATAACGGGTGGAGCGATCAATAGCCATGAAGGCGAACCGGGCCCCATTTACCTGCAGGGCGATCACGGCCCTATTGAGTTCCGGAATATCACCATTACACCTGCCTTATGAATATTTCTGTGTCACGATTTTCGCTTTGCCTGCTGACCATGGCCCTGATGCTGAACAGCTGCATCATCAAAAAGAATTTGCCTCAAGAACGCAACCGTTATGCCCTGAGCAACGAACAACGAAAACCGCAACCAGTGCCTAAAGTAATTGGTGCGGATATTTCCTTTTTGCCTGAGCTCGAAGCCAAAAGCATGCAATTTAAAGTGGATGGCGTGGAAAAAGATGCCATACAATTGCTGAAGGAAAACGGCTTCAATTACATCCGTCTCCGACTATTCGTTAACCCTGCCGCTGACAGCGGCTATTCGCCCGGCAAAGGATTCTGCGACCTGGAACATACACTGCAAATGGCCAAACGCATTAAAGCCGCCGGCCTGGGGTTTTTGCTGGATTTTCATTACAGCGATTACTGGGCTGATCCGGGAAAACAATACAAACCACAATCATGGAAAGGCCTTGATTTTCCCGCACTCCAGGAAGCGCTTTACCGCCATACTTTCGACGTAATGAATGCGCTGAAACAGCAAAACACCCTGCCCGACATGGTGCAATGCGGCAATGAGATCAACAACGGTATGGTTTGGCCCGACGGCAATATTGACAACCCGGACCAGTTGGCAGCGCTGATCCGCTCCGGCACCAAAGCGGTAAAGGACGTGGAACTCCGTACCATCATGATGTTGCATATCGCCCTGGGCGGACAGCATGAGGAATCGAAATATTTCCTGGACCAAATGCTTTCCCGCGACGTCCATTTTGATGTGATTGGCCAGTCCTATTATCCCGAATGGCACAAAACCATCCCCGACCTGCAGGCCAACCTGAACGCCCTGGCCACGGAATACAAGAAAGACATAATTGTGGTAGAATATTCAGAAAAGAAAAAAGAAGTGAATGAAGTGGCTTTTAACCTGCCGTTCAGCCACGGCAAAGGCACCATGATCTGGGAACCATTGAATACCTGGGAGAAACTGTTTGACGAAAACGGCAATGCCAACGAACTGCTGAAATTGTACCCGGTGTTTCATGAGAAATACCTGGAGAAATAGCGGTAGTATGGATTTGTGCACGTTAATGGTTAGCAGGAATAAAATGGGGATGGAATGCCTTCCGCCCTTCAAACCGGGCCCACTAAATGCTTAGCATTGAATACATAAAAGTCGCGAAGCGGATTTTTCTCAAGCTTTGCTTTTCATATAAACACATAATCATCAGCGGCGGCCGAAAGTATTCAGGCCATGCGGCGTCTAAACAAACTTTACTGCGTACAAAATATGTTTTGGGATTATTTCACATTCGGGTGGGAACACATCATGAGCTGGGGAGCATGGGACCATTTGCTATTTGTTGCCGCGCTGATTTCCATTTACACAGCCAGGGATTTCCGCAAGATCATTATTCTTGTCACCGCGTTTACCATCGGCCATTCCATTACCCTGGCTCTTGCCTCTTTGGGCCATATCAGCATCCGTTCAGCCCTTGTCGAATTCCTCATTCCCCTAACCATTTTGTTGACGGCATTGTACAACGTAGTCAACAAACAGGATAAGTATCAACGGATGTTTCCCAATTATTTACTGGCCCTTGGATTTGGCCTGATCCATGGACTTGGTTTCGCCGGCAGCCTGATGAGCCTGCTGGGCAAAACTTCTTCTTTGGTTATTCCCCTCTTAGGTTTTAATATTGGCCTGGAAATTGGCCAGATCCTGGTGGTGATTATGTTGCTGCTGATCTCCTGGTTCCTGGAAAAATACCTGAAAGCCCGTCATCATGAATTGAGCATTTTTATCAATGGAGGCGCATTTTTCGCTTCATTCATCATGCTTACCGAACGTTGGCCCTTTTAGCATAAAAAAGTAAATCTGAAACATGAATAATTTTCGCTTCCTGATTCTTTTCCTTGCGCTTCCGGTAATGATGACCGCGCAGGATATCCGCAATAACCCAACGAGCAATCACGGCAACAAGTTTGAACAGCTGGGTACCATTTTACCCACCCCGAATGAATACCGTACAGCGAGTGGCGCACCAGGGCCGAAATACTGGCAACAGCGGGCTGACTATAAGATCAAGGCTACCCTTGATGAAAAAAACCTTACGTTGAAAGGTGAAGAAACGGTTACCTATTTCAATAACAGTCCGGATGAACTTACCTATCTCTGGTTTCAGCTGGATGAGAACGAGCATGATCCAACGGTGAACAGTGTAACCTTTGACGCCAGCCGCATGCGTCCCGTAATGCCTGCAAATGCTGCAGATGTTTTTGATAAACGCAAAATGCTGGAAGGCCTCGGTTTGAAAATTGATTTCATTCGCGACGCGGCAAATAAATCACTTCCCTATACCATCAACCAAACCATGATGCGTGTGGACTTGCCTTCACCCCTGAAGCCTGGCCAGCAATTTGTCCTTCATATTGGGTGGCATTACAAAATATCCGACCGGATGAAAGCCGGCGGCCGCGGAGGTTATGAATACTTCCCCGCAGAGGACAACTATTTGTTTACCATGGCACAATGGTATCCCCGCCTTTGTGTGTACAGCGATTTCCAGGGCTGGCAGAACCTGCAGTTTACCGGCCGTGGTGAGTTTGCCCTCACTTTCGGGAATTTCGAAGTGGAAATGACCGTACCTGCCGATCATATCCTGGGTGCCACCGGCGAATGCCAGAACTACAGCCAGGTACTCACCGCCACCCAGCTTGCAAGGTGGAAACAGGCGCAGGCCTCAAAAGACATCATTGAGATCGTCAATCTCGAAGAAGCCAGAAAAGCAGAATCCACCAAATCTTCAGCTACCAAAACCTGGAAATACAAAGCCGAAATGGTAAGGGATTTTGCCTGGACCAGCAGCCGCAAATTCGTTTGGGATGCCATGCCGGTAACTGTTGAAGGCAAGAAGATTATGGCCATGAGTTATTACCCCAAAGAATCTTACAATACCTACCGTACATTCAGTACCAAAGCGGTGGCGCATACCATCAAGACCTACAGCCAATTCAGCATACCTTATCCCTATCCCGTGGCCATAAGTGTAGAAGCAGCGAATGGTATGGAATACCCGATGATTTGTTTCAATTATGGCCGTGACGAAGCCGACGGCACCTATACTGAAGCCACGAAATACGGCGCCATTGGCGTAATCATTCATGAAGTTGGGCATAATTTCTTCCCGATGATTGTAAACAGCGATGAACGCCAATGGACCTGGATGGACGAAGGCCTGAATACATTTCTGCAGTACATTACAGAAGAACACTGGGACAATAAATATCCAAGCCGCCGCGGGCCGGCCTGGGCCATCACCGATTATATGCGCCTGCCCAAAGACCAGCTGGAACCCATAATGACCAACAGTGAAAACATTGTACAATTTGGTCACAATGCTTATGCAAAACCTGCCACCGGTTTGAATATTCTTCGTGAAACCATTATGGGACGTGAATTGTTTGATTTTGCTTTTAAGGAATATTCCCGCCGATGGGCGTTCAAACATCCTACCCCTGCCGATTTCTTCCGGACCATGGAGGATGCAAGTGCTGTTGATCTTGATTGGTTCTGGAGGGGTTGGTTCTATGGTATTGAGCCCGTTGATATCGCATTGAGTGATGTGCAGGTATACCGGTCAGGCGACCTGGTGAATTTCCGTGGCGGACGTGGCGGCGCAAATGATACATTCCGCATCGCCCGCCCGATGCTTACCCCCGATGATATTTCAAAGTTGCGCAACCGCGAGGATACTTCCATCCATTTTGCCACCGATCTGGATCCCCAACTCCGGGACTTTTACTGGAAATATGCCCGCGGGTTGGTAACCATCGATTCAACACCTCATGTGGCGAACCGGCAGCCAATGGAAACCCCAACGCAGGACGATGAAACACGGGCTTTGCAGGATAAATGGTTTTATGAAATAAAATTTGAGAATAAAGGCGGACTCGTTATGCCGCTGATTGTGGAATTTACCTTTGCGGACGGCACAACATCCACGGAACGCATCGCCGCGCAGATCTGGCGGAAGGATGAAAATACGGTAACTAAAGTATTCGTGATGGATAAAGAAGTAAAATCCATTCAACTGGACCCGCATCGTGAAACTGCTGATATCGATACCAGCAACAACAGCTGGCCTGAACTTGCCACACCGAGCCGCTTCCAGATTTTTAAAGGCGGGTCGCAAGGCAGAAACCGAAGCTCAGGAGCACCCACGCCCATGTCAAGAGAGAGCAGGCGGTAATCAAAAAAAAATGAACGCGGGGCAGCCCATTTGGCTGCCCCGCGCTTTTGCCATAATTTGGCCATACGCATACGCATCTTATTCAGTCTTAATCACCAGCACATTAAAGCTTGCCCCAATGGGCATGTTCGATAAATCCTGGGTAAATATAGCCCACTGCCCAAACTCCGTGCTGAAATACACCCCAATGGCCTTATTTAAATACACTCCATTACTTTCGGGAAGGGTTCCAGTTTGGTGTAACCAACACAATATCGCTTCGCGATATGGGCAGCCCATAAAGAATCTTGGTAACATTGCCCGTTGTGTTGGCCAATGTAGTTTTATGCACAAAAGCGGTTGGATTGCTACCGGTTACAGTAAGGAAACCGTCCAGAACCACTGCACTTTTTTTACCGGCCGATCCCGTTACGAATTTGGCGGCAGCGCCTGTGGTTCCCCTGGCAATTAAACTGGGATCATTGGGTGCCGGGGTAAAACTTTCCGGAGGATTGACCAGAACAACTCCACTGGGGTCAACTGTTACTCTTCTTACATTGTTGGTAGCAAAATGCAGGGGAAAGGCCCATGAGGTACCTACCGCCAGGCCCGCTTGTCCGTCGAGTACAGTTAAACCCGATTTAGGTACGCCGAGTTCGGTACCTGCTTCACCAAGACCATTGAGCCTGAACGCACTGTTGGAATAGGTCGATTTCAGTTGGAGCTCAGCCCCAACACCTGAACCGGTGGTTTCTATCATTAAACGTGGGCGGTTAACTTTTTGGAGATGAAAATCAAAAAGAGGGCTCGTGGTACCTATGCCTACATTCTGTGCAAACAGCAATACAGGCAAAAGTAAAATGCCGATAAGGGTAGTCAATTGTTTAGTCATTGCATTGATTTTGCAACCAAATTAAAGGGGAGATTGTTAAAAATCAATTTCCGGTTAATGTTTTTTTCCAGAAAATATCAGGTCAGGTGGTAATCCTGAACGTTTAAGCACACACGGACTTATCCGTTTTTCACCGCAACCGTACATGCTACAAGAACCAAACTACAAGCTGACGTTTGTCTTTTTCCCCAAAGCAGTAAGATCATCCACTACTGCCTGCAACAGTGGGATGCCGTTTTGCATCCGGTCTTTCTCCGCTTCCCGTTCCGGATCTCCCGGAATCAGCACAGGATTTTTCGGATCAATTGATTCCGCTCTTCGAAAACGGGCGAGCCATTTATCCATATTTTCCAGGAATTCTTCCCTGGGGCGAAAAGCGTCAACGCGCATAGCACCCAAAAAATGGCCCAAACCTTCTCCCGGCATATTTTCAGGCATGGGAACATAAGCCGGGAAAGGCGGAGCCCAGGGCCCGTAATTTGCGCCGCTTAACACAGCACTCAAAATATCCACGATACTGCCCAGTGCATAGCCTTTATGGCTGCCGTGCTCACGGTCGCCGCCAAGCGGCAACATAGAGCCGCCATTTTTCAATGCAAAAGCGTCAGTTGTCGAAGCGCCTTCCCGGGTCTGCACCCAGCCCTGCGGAGTTTCTTCTTGCTTGCGTTGCAATATTTCCAGCTTGCCGTTTGAAGCGGTGGTTGTTGCAAAATCGGCAATAAATGGCGCTTCCTTTCCTGAAGGAATGGCCACACAAATGGGATTGGTACCCAGCATCCTTTCCCGGCTGAAAGTCGGGCTCACCAATGCACTCGCATTCGTCATTGCCCAGCCAATCATATCTTTTTCCAGGGCTTTCATGGCATGGACGGCTGCAATGCCAAAATGATTGCTGTTCTTAACGGCTACCCAACCTGTACCCACGTTTTCCGCCTTATTGATGGCCACTTCCATGGCTTTGGGCGCCACTACAAGGCCCAAACCGCGGTCTCCATCCACAGTAGCTGTACCGGGAGTTTCATAAACCACCCGTACATCCGGAACCGGGTTTATTCTTCCTGCTTCAAACAACCGCCAGTAACCACTGAGGCGTGCGATACCATGGCTGTCTATGCCACGGATATCAGCGCTCAGTAAAACTTTGGAAGCGAGGTCTGCATCTGCCGCGGGGCATCCCATAGCGAGAAAAGTTTTCCGGGCATAAGCCAATAAGCTTTCGTAGGTAAAAGTGATTTCCATAGCGCAAAATTAGAAACTTGTGGAATGGGATGAGCCGGCTGAGGGTTAGCTGGTTACCGCAATGATTGAGAGGTAAGCCAGACCCAACGAAAAAAAGCGGCGCGTTCACCGCGGGAGGGAATCAACCGAAAAGAAAAATCCGGGCTTTTATTTGAAGACCGGACTTAAATAGGTTTACGTTATGCTCTGGATCATTAAGGCATGATGATCCTTGATGGGCCCTGCCCGTTCAGTTCTACCAGCTCCACATCAAACACCAGGGTTTTTCCGGCCAGCGAATGGTTGGCGTCAAGTTTTACCGCGTCTTCAAGTATCTCGTGAACAGTTACCGGGATCGGGCGGCCATGATTGTCCTGCAAAGTCAGCTCCATACCTTTTTCCAATTCAATTTCCGCCGGAATATTGCTTTTGGGAAATTCGATTACATTTTCTTCACTCCATGTACCGTAGGCATCTTCAGGCGCAATGGTAATGGTCTTTTTATCACCAATACGCATTCCTTCCACACCGGCATCAAAACCCGAGATCATTTGCCCCGCACCTACTTTAAAACCAAGCGGTTCACGGCCTGCGCTGCTGTCAAACTGCTCGCCGCTTTCCAACTTTCCTGTATAATGCACTTTTACATCGTCACCTTTTTGTACTACTGACATTGTTAAATTGTTTTATAGTTAAGCCGGCAAGGTAGAGGAATTGTTTGGGATATCGGGGTTAATTGTGGAAATTGCAACCATGAAATTTCGATTTAAGATATCCTTCTTTTTTATGGTAACCGGGCTTTTTTTATTCCATTTTAGCACAGCCCAAAATGTGCGTACAGGCGCCGACCGCAGTGATCTTTACCTGCCATCGCTTCAAGGAAAAAATGTAGGCATTTTTGCCAACCATACGTCCATCCGCTCAACCACCGGAGAACACCTGGTGGATTTTCTTCAGGCTCAGGGCGTAAAAATCACGAAAATCTACGCCCCTGAGCATGGCTTTCGCGGCACCGCGGATGCTGGTGAAAAAGTAGGAAATTATACCGACGTCAAAACCGGTATTCCCATCATCAGCCTTTATGGTTCGAAGCTCACACCTTCTGCCGAAGACCTTTCTGGTGTGGATATATTGATCTTCGATATCCAGGATGTAGGTGTAAGGTTTTATACCTATATATCCTCTTTGGAATATTTTATGAACGCGGCATTTGAGAACAATATTCCGCTCCTCGTTTTCGATCGTCCAAATCCCAATGGTTTTTATGTGGATGGACCGGTGTTGCAAAGAGCATATCGCAGTTTTGTCGGCATGCAACCTGTACCCATTGTTTACGGAATGACTATTGGAGAATATGCAAAAATGTTGGTTGGCGAAAAATGGCTTGGCAAAAAAGCCAACGACATCGCCGAAGAACATCCGCAGGGCGATGATTTTCGCCTAAAAATAATTCCATGTGAGAATTACACCCATACCACCGAATATATTTTGCCGGTAAAACCGAGCCCGAACCTGCCCAATCAACAGAGTATTTATTTATATCCCAGTATATGTTTTTTTGAAGGTACGGATGTTAGTCTTGGCCGCGGTACGGCCCTGCCCTTCCAGGTTTATGGCCATCCCACATTTCCAGATGCCCTTTACAGCTTCACACCGCAAAGTGTGGAGGGGGCTAAAAATCCGCCGCTGTTGAATAAGAAAAGCTATGGTTACGATCTTAGCCAGGTACCGATTGATATTTCGGAGAAAAAATGGCAGCAAATACAGCTCGAATACCTGCTGCGTGCATACCAGTTATTCCCTGCCAAGGACAGGTTTTTTCTCCGGCCTTCCAAAGGCAACCCCAGCGGTAAGGATTACTTCTTTAATAAACTGGCTGGAAATGATGAGCTGATGAAGCAAGTGATGAACCTGAAAACGGAAAAAGAAATCCGCGATAGCTGGAAAACCGATATTGACGCGTTTAAAAAAATCCGCAAGAAATATTTGTTATACAAGGATTTTGAATAATTGAAGGACTTAGAACCAATTCTATCTGCCAGGCAATGAGACAGTACCCAATGCACCCGTTTAACTTCGAAAATAGCCCGGCCTACATGCCAGGAAACGGCAGCATGTTTTTTTCTTGAAGAAACAGAAAATGAGCAAAATCAAATACGAATATCCACGCATTGTTTTTTTTGGAACTCCGGATTTCGCTGTGGCTTCACTTGAAGCCATAGTTGATGAAGGATTCAATGTAGTGGGCGTAGTTACCGCGCCGGACAAACCCGGAGGCCGCGGCATGAGATTGCAATCTTCCGCAGTAAAATTATACGCGGAATCCAATGGCCTGCCTCTGTTGCAACCTGAGAAACTGCGCAATGAAGAATTCGTGGAACATTTGCGAGGCTGGAAAGCTGATTTGCAGGTGGTTGTCGCTTTTCGCATGCTGCCGGAGGCCGTTTGGAGTGTGCCACCGATGGGTACCATCAATGTGCACGGCAGTCTTTTACCCGATTACCGGGGCGCGGCGCCTGTGCACTGGGCGGTAATCAATGGTGAAAAAGAAACCGGGATAACGACCTTTGCATTGAAGCATGAAATTGATACCGGCAATATACTGCTCCAGGAAAGCACACCAATCGGTGATGATGAAACCACCGGTGAAGTTTACAACCGGCTGATGAAAATTGGCGGAAAAGTATTGGTTAAAACCATTCATGGGTTGAAAGACGGAACCCTCATTCCCATTCCACAGCCAGGCTTTGAACCTGCCAAACACGCGCCCAAAATCCGGAAGGAAGATGCGCAGATCGATTGGTATAAACCAACGCCTGAGGTTTACAATTTCATCCGGGGCATGAATCCTTTTCCCGGCGCATGGACCCGTTTGGATGGCAAATTCCTGAAAGTTGTTCGGGCAGGCATCGTAGATGAAAACACGTGCAAACCTGTACAGGGGTCCGGTGCCTACGATACTGACGGGAAAACTTACCTGCATTTTAAAACTGCAGACGGTTGCCTGGCCATTTTGGAATTACAACCGGAAGGCAAAAAGAAAATGGGCGTGGAAGAATTTCTAAGAGGCTACAGGTTTAAATAGAAAAGATCACTTAGAGAAAAAGTACAATTGAACCATTGCTCTATCCTTGTACTTACTTAAAAGACCACTTAAAATTTATCCATCCAGTATAAAAGATTTGCAAGGCGTTCGAAAAGATAAAATTAAGGATTTGGAAAAGTATGCGCACGCTTGCAATTGAAAACTCAGAAACTCACTTCTACTTCGAAATGCTGATTATCCCAGACATCCAATGCCGCGCAACCGGCATTGCTGATCCGCAATAAAAGATCTTCATCTTTTCGCACTTTCGGCAATTCGGTAATGACTTTGGCGATGATAAAATTTCCGTTTTTCAGGTTTTTGACCTGTACAAGGGTTCCGGGTGCTACACCATTGATCAGCACAAAATAATTGCCATCATACCATCCTCCGGCAGTTTTGAAATTTCCGGCCTGGCCGGTTTTACTATGCTTGTTGCTATGTACAAATCCATCTGCAAATGCCCCGGGGCCACCCTGGTATAAAACCTCTCCCACTTCCAGGTTCCGGTTTCCGGTATATTCCATTTTGCGTACTGACTGGCCTGCAAGGTTATGCTTTTCGGCCTCAGGTGCTGTACTGTCCGGGTTCTCATAAATAACCGCATCAAAAAGCCTGCCCTGCAAAAAACCAATTCGGATCTTATCGCCCGCCTCCACTAGCTCAATATCCGTATTGAGGCGCTTTAAATGATAGGGACTAACATTGCCGAGATTGTCACCGATGGATTTGAAGGTTTCGCCTTTTTGGGCAACGTAGTACAGCGGAACACATTCATTGGTAGTACATTGCAACTGCAAAGCAGATTTGACAGAAACCAGAAAAGTATCGGCTTTCAAATCCCGGGATTCTTCGCCTTCAGGCAAAGGGTTCGCAAATCTTTTGAGCACATCGCTTTTTTTCTCTCCCGACGTAGAAATGTATTGAATGGAGGGTATACCATTCTGAAATCTAACTTCTTTTTCCTGGGCTGTGGCAGACCCGGCAACAAATAAAAACAGTACAAAAAGACCTGGCAGTCTCATGGGCATTATTTATTTCTTGAAGTGATCAAAATTGAATAAAAAGGATAGAAAATGAGTTAATGAAAGCATAACTTAACTTCTCAGCCGCCAGGCCACCGGGTAGTAATTGTTCCACCGGTTGCCGATATGTTTGGCAAGGCCGATAGGTACCTCCCTGTAAGTCAGCAGGTTCCATCCCTTTGTTTCAAATGAAATTTCAAAGACTTCTTTCCTTAAAAATTTACGTGCATTTTGCAAATCCAGGTTGAGTCGCGGCATATCTTCCGGCGGATGCAGGCTCATGGCCCAGTCATGTGCAGGTTGAAGCTTTCCATGAATATTTTCACCCAATTCAATACCCGCTTTCCGGATGCGCAGTGGTTTTTGATAATGGAGAAAAGCATCTAAAACCTGCGCAGGCATGGCATATACTTTTTCTTCATATACGTAGGGCAGCCATCCGTGATGCGCAAATTGACCGGCTTTCCAAATATTCTCAATATCTCTGGGGATTCGCTGTTGCCTGCCGTGGTTTATAAATTGCGTTTTGCAGCCTTCCTTTTTTTGCAGTACAGACAGAAAAAAACCTTCACCATTCACTTTATCCGGGAAAAAACGATAACTGTATATACCCTTTTTTACCTCTTCCCGAATTCCCCAATCTGAAGCCGGTTTCAAACCAACAGCAATCGCGGATTTGTCTTTCAGCAGGGCTTCTACCCTTTCCTCATTTTCCTGTGGCGAAAAACTGCAGGTCGAATACACCAGGAACCCATCCTGTTTTAATGCCGGCCAGATGTCTTGCAGTATGCGCTCCTGCCTTAAACTGCAATGGGTCACCAATTCCATGCTCCATTGCTCAAGTGCAGCGGGGTCTTTCCGGAAAAGCCCGCTTCCCGAGCACGGGGCGTCCACCAGCACAATATCAAAAAAACCGGTCATAACCTTACCGATCTCACGGGCATCATTTTGCGTCACCAATGCGTTTGCCTTACCCCATTTCACCAGGTTTTCCCGGAGAATGGCGTTGCGGGCCACGATTACTTCATTGGACACCAGCAGGTCGCTTTCCTCCAGCAAATTCAGCAATAAAGTGGACTTTCCACCGGGTGCCGCGCACAGATCAAGCACCTTTAGTGGTCCGGCTGATTGTTGACGGATTATTTTAAAAGCATGCGCTACAAACATGCTTGAAGCTTCCTGCACATAATAACCACCGGCATGCCAATGCGGATCGAGGGCGAAATTCGGTCGCTCCTGCAGGTAATACGCTCCGGCAGCCCAGGGTAGTTTTTCCGCATGAACCAGATCAGCATTTTCAGGAACCAATTTGCCGGGGTTGAACCTGACTGAAACCGGCACAGCCATGTCATTGTGCGCGGCACTAAATCCCGTTTCAGAAAAACCCGGAATATTTTTCAATGAATCAATCAGTTCTACGGGAAGGTTCATGCAAAAGCGATTTCCATCAAAGGTAACAGAACCACAAGCCTACCGGAAAGCAGGGGAAAAAAATCACCCCGTTTGGGGTGATTTTGTGGGGGCACTCGGGTTCGAACCAAGGACCCTCTGCTTGTAAGGCAGATGCTCTAAACCAGCTGAGCTATGCCCCCTATTTGTGGATTGGGAGTGCAAAAATAGGCGGAAAATCATAACGGCAAAATTTTTTTTGACTTTCTTATTTAACTGAAATGTTGATTCAAAATAAAAATGTGAAAACAATTCTAACAAAACGCGGCCGGCAACAGCCCCGGGCAATGAACCCCTATTTTTGCCGCAATTAATTAAGGATATGCAGAACAGGATTTTTCAGATTTTCAGGCAAGTCGCTTTTTATGAAGGGATTTCTTATTTGTTGTTATTGTTTGTGGCCATGCCACTCAAATATTTCGCAGGCATGCCATCGGCAGTGAGTTTGGTGGGCAGTCTGCACGGCGTATTGTTTGTGGGATTTATGGCCGCCCTGCTTTGGGTGATGGCTAAATATAAAATGGGGATTGCCTGGGGCATCAAGGCATTCATTGCTTCCATTATTCCTTTTGGAACCTTTTACATGGAAAAATTCTGGAAACAGGAACAGGAAGCGGTCGGAGAACCGGCGACCCGGATCATTTAAAAAAAAGCCACCCCTTTCGGAATGGCTTTTTGCATTTAATTTTTATTTAATCCCAGATCAGGGCGCTTGCGCCTAAAATGGCTGCATCCGATTCCGGAAGATTGCTGAACAACACTTTCACTTTGCCCTGGAAGATCTTGATGAGGTTTTCTTCCATGGCTTTTTTTGTAGGCTTCATGATGAGGTCTCCGGCTTTGGTGAGACCGCCGAATAAAACAATGGCTTCCGGCGAAGAGAACATCACAAAATTGGCCATGGCTTCACCAAGGATGGTCCCGGTAAATTCGAAGATATCGTTGGCGATTTTGTCGCCTTGCATTGCACAATTGTATACGGTTTCACTGGTCAGTTCATCAATGGGATAATTGCGCAGCAAACTCGGACGATCCGGTTCGGCAGCAAGCATTTCAATCGCCGTTTCGCGAACGCCTGTTGCAGAGGCATAGGCTTCAAGGCTTCCCCGCAGGCCCGTTCCTTTATGCATCCGTCCACCCGGAATTACCGTGACGTGACCCAGTTCTCCCGCAAATCCATCATGGCCATAAACCATTTTACCGTCAATAATAATCCCGCTTCCTACACCTGTACCCAGCGTAATGGTAATGAAGTGTTTCATGCCTTTGGCCACCCCATACATCATTTCACCCATGGCCGCGGCATTGGCATCGTTGGTGAGTTTAACGGGCAGTTCAAATTTTTTCGTCATCAGGTCTGCCAGGGGAATGATCCCTTTCCAGCGCAGGTTTGGTGCATATTCAATGGTGCCGGAATAATAGTTGCCGTTGGGCGCTCCCATCCCGATTCCTGCAAAACGGTCTTTTCCGCCATAGCGGTCAATCATAGGTTGTAAATTTTCATACAACTCGTTGATGAAGTCATGAACATTATCGTGTGCATTGGTCTTGCTTCTGCTTTGTTCCAGAATCTCACCATTTGGATTCACTATCCCGAATTTGGTATTTGTCCCGCCTACATCGATTCCAATCGCAAAATCTTTACTCATAATAAATCTGTTTTTTTCTTGAATTTTCTAGTCTTTGATCACTTAATTAAAGTGTTGTTTCAATATTGGTATTTACATTCTTGGATCCTGCCAAAGCATAATACAACAGGTAGAGGAGCCCAACAACAATCACCCAGTAGCTAACGAGGTATCCAACGCCGCCGGTCATATCAACGATACCGTTTTGCAGCAATGGCAGTATACCACCTCCGCAAACCATCACCATAAAAATGCCCGAAGCTTTCTCGGTGTATTTACCAAGTCCTTCTACTGCCAGGTTGAAAATGCCCCCCCACATTACCGAGGTGCACAAGCCTGCCAAAACGAGCAAGGCAGCATTTATAGGCACTTTAGCCAAACCAAAGAGTCCGGCGCTGTCATTCTTAAATACCGGCAGGTTAACCATATTGTCCGGCGAAGCAAACATGGCTCCCAGTGTCAGGAGCAAGCCGATAACGGAGGCCACCATAAGCATGGATTTTGCCGAAACCTTACTACCCACCGCAGCGCCCAGCAAGCGCCCGACAAGCATGAGGAACCAATAGGTAGCCGTAACCGAACCGGCAATGGCTTCGGCAGAACCCGCACCACCCAGTTTCAATACATCAAGATCCGGGTTTTGCAGCCATTTGTTCAATACATTCGGAATGCCTACTTCCACACCTACATAAACGAATATTCCGATTGCCCCGAGAATAAAGTGACGGAAGGAAAGCGGGCTGTGCTCGTAGCGGGTTGTAGTGGCTTCCTGTAGGTTTCTTTTCTCTGGAATTTTGGTCATTGAAATAACTATAAACGCAAAGGCGAAAATGGCGAGGGCAGCATACATCAGGGGAAATACATCGCTGATTTTGGCATCGGTAATTTTAGGGATCAGGATACCGGTCAGAATGATAACGGCGGTACCTGCCAGGGAGTTGAACGATCCGCCCACCTGAATGAGTTGGTTTCCTTTGTTTCCACCCCCGCCCAGGTAATTGAGCATTGGGTTAACCACTACATTAAGCAAACACATGGAAAAACCTGCTACAAAAGCACCTAGCAGGTAAATGCCAAAGCTGCCCATGGATCCGGAGAGGGTTTGGATACCCACGCCGGCAAAACCGATAGCAATAGCAATTAACGCGGTTTTTTTGTATCCTAGTTTCTGCAGCATATTTCCTGCGGGATAGCCCATAACCGCGTAGGCTATGAAGTTGGCAAAAACTCCGAGAGTTCCCATCCAGTTGGCCACGTTAAACTGAAATTTCAAAATGTCTCCCATTGGGGAAGCGAGGTTGGTCACGAAGGATATCATGCCAAAAAGGAAGATCATCACAATGATAGGCACTGTGTAATTGCCCCTGCTTTGTTCAGCTACCATAAAATTTGATTTGTTAGTTAATAATGGTTTCACTTCTGCAAAATGTTGGTACAGTAGGTCAAATGCAATCTCCCTTCATATAGCATTAATGAAAGCATGAAAGTAAGGGAATTGCTCGGAATGCGTAAATAATTAAATTCTTTTTTTCCAACATTTACGCAGTCATGAAACCCAGGTCTATCCCGTTGCGTGGTAGTCCATTTAAGATAAAATTTTAATATTCTGGCGCTCTATTTACCGGGTGCCATATTATTTTTTTCTCAATTTCTAACTTACCTTCCGCATTTGAATACCTATGCGGGAAAGATCTCCTGTAAACGGAAAATTATAAGATATGGAAATATTGCATGTTAGCGCTGAATGCTTCCCCATGGCCAAAGCCGGTGGCCTTGCTGATGTTGTCGGCGCACTGCCTAAATACCAAAATCGTTCGGGGCAAATTGCTAAAGTAGTGATGCCTATGTACCGCACGAAGTTTCTTTACGACAATGAATGGGAACTGGTGCACGAAGGCGGTACGTACCTGGGCAACCAATGGTTCAGGTTCGCGATCATCAAAGAAAAAACAAACAAGCTTGGATTTGATCTCTACCTGGTGGATATCAATGGACTGCTGGACCGGGATAAAATTTATGGTTATCATGATGATGTTGAACGATTCCTTGCGTTTCAGATCGCTGTGGTTAACTGGCTTAGTGCATGGGTTGACCTGCCGGATGTTGTACACTGCCACGATCACCAGGCCGGGCTGGTCCCTTTCTTTATGAAATATGGTCTTGGCTTTCAAAGGCTGCGGGATATCAAAACCGTTTTTACCATTCACAATGGTGAATACCAGGGTTGGATGCAGTGGAACAAGAGCCATCTTCTCCCGGCTTATGACAACTGGAAAAGCGGCATGCTCGACTGGAACAACATGATCAATCCTATGGCCTCTGCCATAAAATGTTCGAAATGGGTTACCACGGTTAGTCCGAGTTATATGGAAGAATTACGGTACAACGCCAAAGGACTGGAAAGCCTTTTTGAATTTGAAAAAGGCAAATGCGTTGGTATCCTAAATGGCATCGACAATGAAATTTGGGACCCAATGACCGATCCAATGGTTCTGCATCCCTTCAGCTCCGATTCCGTTGCTGAAGGCAAAGACGAAAACAAAAAAGCCCTTTGCAAACAGTTTGGTCTCGATCCAGCATTGCCGCTGTTTATTTTTATTGGCCGCCTCGTTGGCGAAAAAGCAGCAGAAATTTTGCCGGAAGTGATCGGTCGTTCCGTTGAGGAACATAGCGGGAAGCTGAGCTGGCTGATCTTAGGCAGCGGCGATCCTGTGGTAGAATCGGAATTGCAGCAAGTGCAATCTCTGGTTCCCTCCAATGTAAAAATATATGTAGGTTATAACGAAGCGCTGGCACACCAGATGTATGCCGGCGCCGATTTTTTGGTAATGCCCAGCAAAGTGGAGCCTTGTGGTCTGAACCAGATGTATGCCCTGCGTTATGGAACTGTGCCTATGGTTCGTAATGTGGGCGGATTAAAAGATACGGTTGTGGATATTGGTGAACCGGGCTTTGGCGGTTATGGGATTGTCTTCAATCATGCGGAAGCCGCAGACGTGCTTCATGCCGTAAGCCGGGCGATGGGCTGGTACTTTGAACGTGAAGATATTTTAACCGCGGCCCGCAAAAAAATGATGCAAATTGACAACAGTTGGGAAAAAAGTGCAGCAGATTACCTAAATTTATACAGTAGGTAAAATCCTGGAATCTTCAGAGAAAAATTTAAGAGAAAACAAAATCCAATTATGAAATCATTAGCCAAAACAACCCTCGCAATTATTCTTGGCGGCGGTGCCGGAACACGGTTATACCCGTTGACCGCAGCGCGCAGTAAACCGGCTGTTCCCATTGCCGGTAAATACAGATTGGTAGATATACCCATCAGCAACTGCATCAATAGCGGAATCAGCCGTATGTGGGTGCTTACCCAGTTCAATAGTGCTTCGCTCAATAAGCACATCAAGAATACGTATAATTTCAGCGCATTTTCTTCAGGCTTCGTGGATATACTGGCCGCAGAACAAACTCCTGATAACCCGGGATGGTTCCAGGGTACTGCGGATGCCGTACGCCAATGCCTGCGCCATATTGAACAGCACGATGCAGAATATGTTTTGATCCTCAGCGGCGACCAGTTGTACCAGATGGACTTCCAGGCTTTTATAGCAAAGCACATTGCTACCCACGCGGATATATCGATCGCAACCATTCCGGTACCGGAAAGAGAGGCTACCGAATTCGGAATCATGAAAGTGGACGAAGAAGGAAAGATCACTTCTTTTATTGAAAAACCTGCTGCGGAACTTTTGCCGGAATGGGAAAGCGATACAGGAGATGTAATGCAGGCACAGGGGAAAAAATACCTGGCCAGCATGGGTATCTATTTATTCAACCGAGACCTTCTTCTTCAAATTCTCAATAAGGAACACGGAAAAGCTACCGATTTTGGCAAGGAGATCATCCCCAACTCCATCAGCAAATACAATGTAACCAGTTACCAGTTTGAAGGTTACTGGACAGATATTGGAAATATATATTCCTTTTTTGAAGCCAATATTGCCCTGACGCAGGAATTGCCGCCATTCAATTTATTTGATAAAACGAATGTGGTATATAGCCGTGCCCGCATGTTGCCCCCGGCAAAAATCAGTGGCACCACCCTTGAAAAAACCATCATTTCCGAAGCCAGCATCATTAATGCTTCAAGGCTCGAAAGCAGTGTGATCGGGATCCGAAGCCGAATTGGTGAAGGTTCCACCATTGTGAATACCTACATGATGGGGGCTGATTATTTTGAAACCCTTGAAGACCTCGAAGAAAACAAAAGACAAGGCATTCCGCCCATTGGAATTGGCCAGCGCTCCTACCTGAAAAATTGTATTGTAGACAAGAATTGCCGAATTGGCGATGACGTAAGAATTGTTGGTGGCGACCACCTTGAAGCTGCAGACCATCCTCTTTATTCAGTAAAAGACGGCATTGTGGTCATCAAGAAAAACGCGATCGTGCCCAACGGATTTACCCTTTAATTTTTGATACAAAACCGGTAAATAAAAATGCTTTGGAAAATACCGGCGGCATGGCTCATGCCGCTTTTTTTATTGGTGTTGCTTCAGGAAAATAAAGCCCAGGTTCGTAGTGATGTCTCTCTCTATTTTGACAAGCCTGCCGATATTTTTTATGAAGCGTTGCCCTTAGGCAATGGCAGGATTGGTGCGTTGGTCTTCGGCGGCACCAAACAAGACCGGATCGCGCTAAATGAGATTTCCCTCTGGTCAGGAGGACCCCAGGATGGCGATCTTCCGAATGCTTACCGGTACCTGCCGGCCATTCAGCATTATTTGCTGGAAAAGAAAAATGATTCAGCCCAACAATTGTTGATGAAACATTTTGTAAGCAATGGTGCAGGTACAGGCTACGGCAACGGGGCAAATGAGAAGTACGGCTGTTACCAGACTTTTGGCGACCTGCTGATTGACTGGAAAGATTCATCACAGCCGGTAAGCGATTATTCCAGGATCCTGGATATTGAAAATGCCGTTGCGCGAACAACATTCAAAAGAAATGGAAATGTCATCATCCAGGAAGCTTTTACTGATTTTGAAAACGATATACTTTGGGTTCGGATCTCAAGTCAGAAAAATCGCAAACTGAGTTTAAGCATACGGCTCTATCGCAAGGAAAATGTGCAGCATACCGGCGGAAAAAATGGGTTGTTAATCATGGAAGGGCAGTTGCCTGGCGGAAAAGATAAAGGACTTAAATACGCTGCCGTTATGAAACCATGGATCAAACAGGGCAAAATGCGTTTTGAAGGCCCTGGCGTTATCGTGGAAAATGCTACCGAAGTCTGGATGGCCATTTCCATGCGAACAAATTATGACGATAACACGGGGAATTATGATGCTAAGGCAAATCCTGTTGACAGGGCCAGGACCGACCTGCATAATTTGTCCGGCAAAAAATATCTCGAATACCAGGCCTTATCGAACAGGCATTTCCGTAGGCTTTTTGACGCCTGCCGCTGGACCCTGGACGGCAACCAGGCTCAATCCGCACCCCGCACCACTCCACAGCGGCTGATTGATTATGCAGCCGGCAAAGCGGACCCTTCTCTTCCTGTTTTGTATTTCAATTTTGGCCGTTACCTGCTCATTGGTTCTTCGCGTCCGGGGTTACTGCCTTCCAACCTGCAGGGACTTTGGGCGGTGGAATACCAAACCCCCTGGAATGGCGATTACCACCTCAATATAAATTTACAGATGAATTACTGGCCGGCTCCCATTACCAACCTGGCCGGATTATCCGAACCCTTACACCGTTTTACAGCCAACCTGGTGAAAAACGGGGAAAAAACTGCAGATAAATATTATAAAGGCGATGGCTGGGTTGCGCATGTGGTGAGCAATCCCTGGTTTTTCACTTCTCCTGGTGAAGGCGCCGACTGGGGTTCCACGCTTACGGGCGGAGCCTGGCTGGTAACGCATATCTGGGAGAATTGGCTGTTCACGCGTGACACATCCTTTTTAAAGCAATATTACCCGGTAATGAAAGGGGCTGCCGAATTTCTCAAATCGATCCTGATTGAAGAAAGAGAACATGGCTGGCTTGTTACCGCGCCGTCCAATTCGCCGGAAAACCAGTACATTATGCCTGGCGGAAAGCATGGTTCCACGGCCATGGGCCCAACCATGGATATGCAAATCGCCAGGAATGTTTTTGAAGCCGTTATTAAATCTTCTGAGCTTCTGCAAACGGATGAAGCTTTTGCTGCAGCATTGCGTGAAATCTCGAAGAGACTGGCGCCAAACCAGATCAGCCCCACCAACGGCGGCATACAGGAATGGTTGGATGACTGGCCCGCAACAGATCCGCACCACCGGCATGTTTCCCATTTATTCAGCCTCTATCCCTATGATGAAATCACGCCCTGGTCTACACCCAAATGGAGTGAGGCGGCCCGGAAAACACTCGAAATGCGTGGTGATGGCGGGACAGGGTGGAGTAAGGCCTGGAAAATCAATTTCTGGGCGCGGTTGGGTGATGGCGATCATGCGCTGAAAATGTTTAAAGAATTGATGTTTCCGGTTTTGTTTAACGGCATCAATATGCGGGGAGGAGGTACCTATGCCAACCTTTTTGATGCCCATCCTCCTTTTCAGATCGACGGGAATTTCGGCGCAACCGCCGGACTCGCGGAAATGCTGCTGCAAAGCCACGGACCCAATGAAGTGATCCGTTTATTGCCTGCTCTACCCTCCCATCCCGATTTTAATAAAGGAGAGATCAAAGGCCTGAAGGCAAGAGGCAATTATACCATAAATATTACATGGGAAGATCACCTGCTGAAACAAGCACAGATTAAACCGGCATTTAACGGTACTGCATTTGTGCAGCTACCGGTTGGGAAAGCCGTTTATTCGCCTGACGGAAGCCTTGCCCGTTACCGCTTGGTTGGTGGAATTGCCCAAATAGACGTGCAAAGAGGAACGACCTACTCGATCCGGTAAGGACCATGGCGTTGTATGTTTGGTGCAACCGTACCTGTGAACTGGAATTTGCGGTTTTTGCATGCCAGGGCATCCTGCAGGACTATGTTTCACAGCTCCGCGCTATTGGTCTGCTGAAGTTGTGCCCTGCAAAACGGGTAGTGCCGCTGGTTCGAGATTTGTTGGGGGCCACAGGCCTATTCTTTGTATTTTTGCAGGTACAAAATTTATTCTTCTTAATGGAATTGAAAGAGCAATTTGAGAAAGCAACCGAAGACAGTAAGCGGCTTTCAGAGAAACCGAGCAATGAGGTGCTGTTACAGCTTTATAGTTTATATAAACAATCAACAGAAGGCGATGCCCCCGAAGAAGGTCCGTCAAATCCTTTTGATTTTGTCGCCAAGGCAAAATACAATGCCTGGGTGGAACTAAAGGGCAGAACCCGCGAAGATGCCATGCAGGCCTATATCAGGCTTGTTGAGAATCTGCAGTAAAAAATATTACTTTAACTGAATAATGCAAGTTCTCCTTTTGAGAGCTTGTATTTTTTTTGGGCAATTGAATGGAAATCATTTGCACTGTATAATGGCATTAAAATTTAAAATGGAGGGTAAAAGTTCAAATGTTTTCGGGCCGCTCCTGTTGTCATGAAAATAAGAATATTAAACAGGATTTTTCAACTGCTCCCACATTTTTGCAACTCCTGTTGTGGCCGGCTCTTCTATTTCCACCACATTTGGCCGCGTGATCTGCGGTATTTCCCGGTCGATGATAAAAACTTTTGCCCCATGGGGTACATAGTGCAATAAGGAAGCTGCGGGATAGACCTGGAGTGAAGTGCCGATCACTGCAAAAATTTCACAGGTTGAGGCAATTTCCATTGCCCTTTCCATCATAGGAACCTCTTCACCAAACCAAACCACGTGAGGCCGCCATTGCTGCCCGTCTTCTGCAAGATCACCAAGGCGGATATCCCCACGAATGGAAGAGATCAGCCGCGGATTCTTTTCGCTTTTCATTTTCAGGATCTCACCATGCAGGTGCGTAACTTTCGTGCTTCCTGCCCTTTCATGCAGGTCATCAATATTTTGGGTAATAATATGTACTTCGAATTCTTCTTCCATTTCAGCAAGCATTTTATGTGCCCGGTTTGGTTCAGCTTTTAGGGCTTCCCGGCGACGCATGTTGTAAAACTCCAAAACATTTTCCTTGTCCCGGAGCCAGCCGTCAAAACTGGCAACATCATTAACGTCATAGCCATTCCATAAACCATTTTGGGAATCCCGGAAAGTCTGCAACCCGCTTTCTGCTGAAATTCCTGCACCGGTAAGCACCACAAGCTTTTTCTTTTCCATTTGCATGTTGTTTAGTGCTCAATATATGAAAAATACCGGTAAGCATTGTTCTGATACATCTAAAGAAATCCGATTCGCCGTTTCACACTTCGTGGTATCGGTTTACAGGATCAAACAGTCCTTTTGCAGGTTGCAGGTGATTTGATTTTAACAGCTTGTGTTTGGCCTTGCTCTTACATCCTGTCAGGCTTTACCCTGTATTTTGTTTTTGCGTAACGACCTTTTTCGCCTGACCCAGAAGAAAGCAGCGGCTGCAGCAAGCCATAGTGGCCAAAGTGTTACCGCCAGTACAACAACATCTCCCAGGCCGGTGGCGCCTTGCTTAATGCCGCTCCAAAGCCTTGTTGCCAGGCCAGGTTCCGCATAGCCGCGTTCCTGGGTAGGTTGGAAATAAGTAAGGTAAACCGTGCTGAAAGCAGCTTCTGCCTGCATATTTTTCAGGTTGTAAGCGGCACTTTCCATCTCCTCGGTAATTTCATCGATCTTTTCCTGGATGGCCAGGATATCTTCCATTTTATTGGCCTGCTTCAATAGCTGGACATAACGCTCACGTATTTTAGTTTTTGCTTCCAGCCTGCCCTGGATATCGATGACTTTGTTGGTGATGTCTTCTGCATCCACCCGTTTCTGCAACCAATTGGCATCAAGGCCTTCCATGCCTTGCAGCAAGCCGTCGAAATGCTGTACCGGCACACGGATTTCCAGCACATTTTGATGCCGGTAACCGGAATGGGTTTCTTCTTCCGATTCCACCCAGGCTTTATTGGATTTGATGACATTGCGAAGAGATGCTCCAAAGCTTTTGAAATCACGGGTTTCCGCTTCAAGCATAGCGGTCCGGATGATTTGGCGCCTGGCTTCGGGGGATTGTTGTTGTAATGCCAGCGCACCAGTATCTATTGCCGGTTGTTCAGGATCTAACTTAAGACTAGGCGGTTGGGGTACTGCAACATCTTCCATTGCAACCTCTGCTACCGCCACTTCCCCTTTATTTGATGGATTGCCGCAGGATGCGATCAGGATCAGTGAAATCAAAAGACTAAATGCATTTTTCATAAGGACATATTTTAATACTCACCCTCCGAATTCTTTCGGAGTCCTGTGGACTTATCCCTCTCCCGTTTCGAGATCCTCAACAACCGCAGAGAGGAACGCTACATTTAACTTCGATTGACCTTCTTGTCAATCAATCCTCAATTTTTATGGCAGGTTTCCCGGAAGTATTCTCCGTGTTGAAAACCATTTACAATAAGAGCAATCAAGTGCTCTTTTTGCATAAATGGATTTCGAAGATTGATACTTGGGATGGAAATTTGTAACCTGAAAGGGCTTGTTAATAAAAGAAGTTTAATGATATCTTATTGGAATTATTCTAAAATTAATTTTTCGATTATCGCTGTTGTTCCTGATTCAAATTTACTGAAGCACCGGCAATTTGGTCAAATGAGACAATTCATGAATTGTCGTTACGATTTATTCTTTAAACCCGTTTTCTCCATCAAAACCACATCCAAACCATACGCCCCAAATTCATCCACCACCTTCCCAGCCATGCGGTAAAAACCTTTGCCTTGAAACGGGTATTGGCTCAATGAATCTGGAAAATGGACCGTATCCAGCCAGTTGCCTTGCGCATCGAGAAAAGTACCGAAACACATCAGCTCCCTCTTTTTGGTATGCACCGGTTTCCAGGTGATGAGGTAGCCAAACATCATTACGGTTTTGCCGATGTATTTTTCCATTTCGTTGGCACTTATTTCTTTATAGTTCTTTCCGGTAAATAAGCCGCCGGGCTTTGTATCCGCAAGCGGAAATGGATCGCCAATGGTAAACCCCAGCAATTCCATTTCATCCAACGCATCATCAAGCGGATGGTAATTCAATTGCGGCAAATGAAAATCGGGAATGGGCTGTTGAAACAATTTGAGCGGTTCGGGTGCGTTCAGGATGAGTTCGCCATCATCGGACAACACTTTACGTTTTTCCACATGACCATGGCGGTGCAGGAAATTGGCTTCCCAAAGCAGTTCTTTTTTGGTTTTCCCGGTAAAGCGGAAGGCACCTACCCTGATCAGTAAATTCAATTGTTCCGGTGAAATGGCGGTGCGCTCCATGCAATCAAATAAACTTTGATATAAGCCGTTTTCATTTCGCTCTTCCAGCAGCAATGCCTTTACGTTGTGTTCCAGCCCGTCGATGTGGATCAATCCCACAAAAACTTCTTCCCCAATAATATGCGTCAGTTCTTCGCTGTGGTTCACGCAAGGCGGCTGCACTTTCGCTCCGGCTCGTTTGAGTTCATGAAAATACAATTCGGTATTGTAAAACCCACCAAAATTATTGATGACCGCCACCATGAATTCCTGCGGGAAATAGGTTTTCAAATAGAGACTTTGATAGCTTTCCACCGCGAAGCTCGCACTGTGGGCTTTGCTGAAACTGTAGCCGCTGAAACTTTCGATTTGCCGCCAAACCTCCGCGGTAATTTCCCAGGGATAACCGCGGATTTTGCAGTTCTCAAAAAAGGTATCGCGTATGCGCAGAATTTCTTTTTTGCCCCGGTATTTCCCGCTCATGGCACGGCGCAGGATATCCGCGTCCGCCATATCGATATCCGCGAAATGGTGCGCCACTTTGATCACGTCTTCCTGGTAGACCATCACGCCAAAAGTTTCTTTCAGCAGCTCTTCCATTTTGGGGTGCAGGTATTCAATTTTCTCGGGATGATGGAAACGGTGGATGTATTCCTTCATCATGCCGCTTTGCGAAACTCCCGGACGGATGATGCTGCTCGCGGCTACCAGTGTAAGATAATCATCACAACGCAGTTTTTTGAGCAGTTGCCGCATGGCAGGGCTTTCGATATAAAAACAACCAATGGTATCCGCCTTTCGGATCTGTGCAGCCACTTTCGGATCTTTTTTAAAGGCTTCAACGCGGTGGATGTCAATATCCTTTTCGCGGTTTTCATGTACAAGCCGCAGCGTTTCTTTGATATGCCCCAATCCACGCTGACTTAAAATATCGAGTTTGTACAACCCGATCTTCTCCGCCACAAACATATCCGCCTGAATGGTACCAAAACCTTTTGGCGGCATTTCGATAACCCCATAATGGTGAATTGGTTTTTCGCTGATGAGCATGCCCCCGGGATGGATGCTTAGATGGTTAGGGAAATTCTGCAGCAATTGTCCGTATTTCACGATCAGGCGCTGGATTTTGTCTTCCGGTTTTTTACTGCCCAGCAATTTGTTTGGATGATCGACCAGGGCGTCAATTTCTGATTTGGGCAGACCGAACACTTTGCCCAGTTCACGCACCACGGCACGGTATTGAAAGGTATCGTACATGCCGAGCAATGCCACGTGGTTGGCGCCATAGCGTTTGAAAATATAATCAATGACTTCATCACGATCTTTCCAACTGAAATCGATATCGAAATCGGGTGGTGAAGTCCGGTTTGGATTGAGAAAACGCTCAAAGAACAAATTCAGTTCGATGGGATCCACATCGGTGATCTGCAGGCAATACGCCACAATGCTGTTGGCGCCGCTCCCCCGCCCCACATAATAAAATCCCCGGCTTTGCGCATAGCGGATTACATCCCATGCAATCAGGAAATAGGCATTGAAACCCAGGTCGTTGATGATTTTTAGTTCTTTTTCTATCCGTTGTGCAGCAATTTTATTCCTCGTTCCGTACCTGTATTCCAAGCCATCTTTTGCCAGTTTCTTCAACAAAATCCGATCATCTTCCGCAGTGGCGCTGAAATGCTTTTTGTTTTTGTCGGTATGGAAATCCATCCTGTAGCTGCATGAATCCATCAGCTGCAAGGTATTGGTAATGATGAACGGGTATTGGCGGAAAGCTTCCATCAGTTTGGCCGGCGGCGGCATCCACTCAGTGGGAGATGCGGTGTCGGCAGCATCGAGTTTGCTCAACAAGGTGTTTTTGTCAATGGCGCGAAGCAGGCGGTGCAAATTAAAACCGGTTTTATCTTTGAAAGTTACCGGCTGCAGGATGACGTATTTATGCCCCCAAAGATCGAAAGGCGCACGAAAAAGTTTGTTGATTTGTTGCGGCAATACGCCGAGATATTCGTTTTCTTTCAGGTCTTCGGGATAACAGGCTTCGAGCGGATAAACCACGATGGTATTGGGCAGTTCGGGTGCTCGTTGCTCAAACGGTTCTTTGGCTTGCAAGTGACCGCTCAAAAACCGGTTGATCTCAAACAGCCCATCGTTATTTTTTGCCAGCAAAACATAAAGAAGGCGGTCACTGCCCGGCGCGGAATGATCGCTGTTGTTCCGTATTTCGGTTCCGGCAATGGCTTTGACACCATGTTCACGGCAGTGTTCCAGAAAATCCCAGATATCCGATGTGCAGTTGATATTGGTAAGCGCAACAGTGCTAACACCACGCTCTACGGCATGCAGCACCAGCTCTTCCGTTTTGAAAGTGCCATAGCGCCAGGAAAAGAATGTTTTGCAGTTGAGGTACATTTACGACTGCAAGTTGCACATTTTTTTGGGCTTTTGTACTAATTTTTTTAGTTTTTACTAGATAATAAATTATTTTTAAAATAAATCAAATAGTCATTTTTGATTCTTATACAAATCAAATCACATATTATTTACTGGGCCTGATCGCCGTTACATTCTTGATGGCCTGTACAAAAATCGACAACAAAACAGCATTTTCACCTCATGAGATCACTGAACAACTTGCGTTTTACTTAAAAAAGCTGAACAGCAAAATGGTTATCTCAGTCAAAAGGATTTCAATGCAATGTCCTATGAAAATGCCAAAACAGTGTTTTTCAAATTGAACATACAAAAGTTGCGATTCATAAATCACCAAACCTTAAATGCAAATCAATCAAAATATATCTTTGAATTAACTGAATTCCCTCAAAAGATTTATGACTCCTATGCTTGTAGCAAACATTTCAGATTTCAGAAAAGATATTAAAACATACTTAGATAGAGTAACAAAAAATTTTGAAACCTTGATCATCAATCGTGGTAAAGATTCGAGTATAGTAGTAATCTCATTGAAAGATAACAATTCTCTAATGGCTACAAACCACGAATTGTCTTCAAAGCAAAATGAAAAACGATTGGATGCCGCTATTGAAAAATTGAATTCAGGTAAATCCTTCGCAAAAAATCTAATTGAAGATTGAAATGAAATACATTTTCGCGGAAGAATCTTGGGAAGACTATTTGTATTGGCAAAGGAATGATAAAAAGAAAATTAAACGAATCAATGAATTACTGAAAGATATTTCAAGATCGCCATTTGAGGGCATAGGAAAGCCAGAACCGCTCACAAATATGCGGGATTTTGGTCACGCCGGATTGATGACGAGCACAAGTTAATCTACCGATACGAAAATGACGAAATCCATATTCCGAAATGCAGGTTTCATTATGATCGAAATAATTGATCCGGACAAAAAAAACCTGGAACTTCTTTAAAAATATTATCCATCTTTTCGCCCCCTCGGAGAAAATTTGGACGATCGAGAAAGGGTGGATGCTCAACCGGATAACTTAAACAATCCACAGAAATCCGGGCACCTTTGATTACCGGATTTCCAAACATGATTACGGGATTTGACTCAATATATTTCCACTACTTCATTTGCTTTATCCCAATCAAGTTACAACGGATTTAAGATACCAGCCATCTTTCCAATCTCTTCCCTATCCGCAATCCAATACTTCCCACTATCGGCAATCGCCGGATTGGCATAAGCCACTTCATCTTTTACAGCAAGCCTTGCGCTCGTATGATATTCTGAGCATCCGGTTTTACTCATTAGTGCCAGCAAATTATTGCTGCGCACCCCTGCCCCGGGCATGATGATGATGTCATTGCCGTAACCTTTTTGCCAGGCAGTAAGTTTTTCAATTCCTTCCATTGCGGTAGCGCCTTGCCCGCTTGTCAGCACCCGTTCAACACCAATTGAAATCAAACCCTCCAAAGCAGCTTCCGGATTCGGAACACGGTCAATCACCCGATTACAGGTTACGCCCATGGGATAAGCCACTTCTACCGCACGTTTCATTCGTTCCAAATCAATTTCGCCATTTTGTAATTGAATGCCAATAGAAATACCATCACAACCCAATTCTTTGCAAATGGCAATGTCCAAAATCATGATTTCAAATTCCTCATCAGCATACAGGAAATTCAAACCCCGTGGACGGATTATCGGATATAATTCAATTGAAATACTTTCCCTTACTTTTCTGATGGTTCCGAATGAAGGCGTAGTTCCACCATCACTTGCATTTTCGCAAAGCTCAACACGGTGTGCGCCATTGGCCGCAGCAATTTTAGCGGCTTCGGGGGAGAATGCACAAATCTCCAGTTGG
Organism: Bacteroidota bacterium; assembly: GCA_023387985.1. Taxonomy (GTDB): domain Bacteria; phylum Bacteroidota; class Bacteroidia; order Chitinophagales; family Chitinophagaceae; genus Phnomibacter. Next base: position 45,154 of record JAEWHC010000001.1, read on the forward strand.
CGTCCCGAAGGATGGGGAGCCGTCTCCGGTTTGTGAGAAATTTTGTCAGTCATCGGCTTACTGTCTCAGGTGAAAAACAATTGCATCTATTCTGCTTTTACGGAAAATCTACCAGTTCGTGGTTTGATGGATTTTTATCAGGGATATGCTATCAAATCAATTTTAAAACATGTCATTTTCAGCTTTTCCGGAAAAATATCCGAACCGGGACACCGGTAAATTTGAAGTTCTTTCGAAGCTGATTCTCAAGATAATTTTTATAAGGTGCTTTTATTTCATCCGGATGGTTTGAAAAGAAAGCGAAAGAAGGAACTACGGTGGGTAGTTGGGTAACAAATTTTATACGAACTGTATGGCCGCGTACAATGGGGGGTTTGTAGCTCTCAACCGATTTCAGCATAATCTCATTCAGCTTATTGGTTGCTATACGGCGTTTGCGGTTTTCATAAACCTCGAGGCAAACTTCCACAGCCTTAAAGATCCTTGTTTTTTCGGTAGCTGAAATAAATAATACCGGGACGTCGGTAAAAGGCGCAAGCTTTTCTTTTAATTGCTTTTCATAAAGTTTGGCTGTGTTGGTGTCTTTTTCAATCAGGTCCCATTTGTTCACTAAAATCACGATGCCTTTTCCTTTGGTGGCGGCAAGGCTGAAAATCTTAAGGTCCTGGGCCACCATGCCACTTACCGCATCAATCATCAGCAGGCAAACATCGGCTTCGTCTATTGCCTTTATGGCTCTTATAACGGAATAAAATTCGAGATCCTCATTCACCCGGTTTTTGCGGCGAATGCCTGCAGTATCAATCAGTACAAATTCTTTACTGAATAAGTTATAATGGGTATGAATGGTGTCGCGGGTCGTTCCGGCAATCTCACTCACAATGGTCCGCTCCCGGCCTACCAGGGCGTTCAGCAAGCTGCTTTTGCCCACATTGGGCTGGCCAATGATGGCAATTTTGGGCAATTCATCCGTTTCCTGCACTTGTTCAGAATCCTCTTCGGTTATTGGCGCAACCATAGCATCTAGTAATTCGCCGGTACCGGAACCGGTCATACTTGAGAGGAAAAATACATTTTCAAAACCCAACGCGTAAAATTCATTCGCTGCCAGTTGCCGCTCAAAATTGTCAACCTTGTTTACGGCCAGGTAAACCGCTTTGTTTGAACGCCTGATTAAATCCGCCATTGCATCATCGAGGTCTGTTATACCTGTTGTGGTATCCGTCATAAAAACCAGCGCATCGGCTTCCTCGATGGCGATCCGCACCTGTTTGGCGATCTCCTTTTCAAACAGGTCTTCACTGTCCGGTACAAAGCCTCCGGTATCAATAAGATTGAATGATTTTCCTGTCCATTCCGCAATGCCATACTGCCGGTCACGGGTTACTCCGCTTATATCATCCACTATGGCTTTACGGGTTTCAAGCAACCGGTTGAAAAAAGTGCTTTTGCCCACATTCGGGCGGCCTACTATGGCAATTGTATAAGACATTTGGTTTAATTCAAAAGTAAAAATTCACAAGTCAAAATTTGACTATATACAACGTATGGAGTACGAAGATAATTTCGGTTTCTATTATTTCGGTATATTCATTTTAGTTTCAAACCCTTCGCGTTAAGCCCTGGGGGGCCAAAGGCAATCCACTCCCGATCCTTCGGGTCGCAGACTGGTTTAGTCATATCCATACTCCTTCAAATACATATCCCTGTCCCTCCATTTTGGACGAACTTTTACAAACAGTTCCAGGAAAACCTTTGAATCCACAAATTGCTCAATTTCCCTGCGGGCCTCTGTTCCCAGTTTTTTGATCATTGACCCCTTTTCTCCAATCAGGATCAATTTCTGGGTTTCCCGCTGCACCACAATGTCGGCCCTTATCTTGATCAGGGTTTCCTTTTCTTTAAATTCCTGGATCACCACCGCAGTATGGTAGGGAATTTCCTGGTGGAAGAGCTCAAAGACTTTTTCCCTGATAATCTCACTAACGAAAAACTTCACCGGCAGGTCACTCAGGTCCTCCGGACTAAAGTACGGTTGAGATTCCGGGATATGACGAAGGATTTCCTCCAACAATTCTTCAAGTCCGCTTTTCTGCAATGCAGATACCGTTATGATTTTTTCGTAAATACCCAAACGGGCAAATTGCTCAACGGCTGCTTCAACGGTTTGTTTACTTACCGCATCGCTCTTATTGCAAACCAGGATTGCTGGCACTTTTAAATCGAGCGAAGCAAACAAATCATGAGCCTGGGCAACTGCATTTTCAGTTAGATCATAAAGCAGCAAAGCCAGGTCTGCGTCTTCAATAGCCGCTTTTACATAGCCCATCATTTTATGATGAAGCCTGTATTTTGGCTCAATAATGCCGGGAGTATCAGAAAATACGAGCTGGTAATCCGCAGTGTTTAAAAAGGCCTTAATGCGGTGCCGGGTCGTTTGTACTTTGGAGGAAGTAATGGCCATTTTTTCTCCGATAAGCGCATTCAACAGGCTGCTCTTTCCCGCGTTGGGTTTGCCGAGAATACTTATAAAACCAGCTTTAAAAGCCATTGATCAGGATTAAATGCATTTGATGTCGCAAAAATAAAAAAGCCGTCCTGAGTTTTAGACGGCCATTTCTTAGAGTTGCGAAGGGGGGATTCGAACCTCCGACCTTCGGGTTATGAGCCCGACGAGCTACCACTGCTCTACTTCGCGATGTTTATCGGACTGCAAAGATAAGGATTAAAACCTCAATTACAGTTGTTAATTCTTCTTTTTAATATTGGAAGCTCCTGTAGTTGACACTTCTTTCACAACCCCGCTTCCAAGGTAAAAAATGGTACTGGCCCCGCTCGCATTGGCCTTCATTTCTTTTGTAACGTTCACCGTCACATCACTGGCTCCAGCAGCCGAAATATCTGCAAACTGGGTAACAAGGTCCTGTGCTTTGAGGTCGCTGCTACCGCTGATATCGGCCCTGAAATTAACTGCGGAACCTTCTATGAAAATATCGCTGCTGCCACTAACAGACAGGTTCAGGTTGGTGAGGTAAACTTTTCCGCGGAAATCACTTGAACCACCAAGTGTAACATTCAGGTCCTGGCCTTTGTAATCGCCTTCTATGCGCACATTACAGGCGCCGGAAGCACTGATTCTGAAAACTTCGGGCGCAGAAACATAAGCGCGGAGAAACTTGGCCCCAAAAGTATTGCTGCCTTTATAATCTATATACAGGGTATTGTTTCGCACTTCGGTGGTTATGTTTTCGGTAAAACGGGCATCGTTGGCGCTAACCGCCACACCCGGCTTTGCACTTTGGGTAAAATAAAGGTCGATTGCGGAACTCAATACAATACTGTTGAATGCCGGAGTATTCCGCACAACCGCATTGGCATCGTGCACGGTTACCTGGGCATTCAGGTTCATCGCTGCTACGATCATAAAAATCAATGAGGCTAAAACGATCTTTTTCATATTCTTGGAACTTTAATTGGAGGCCGGGGCAATATTACCCAACAATCCAATTATTTTACGGCTGATTTTTAGAATGGTTACAGAAACCGGTGGAAATATGTGTATGCAAAAACATGCCAAATATTGCCCGGCCAACCTGCTTTACTCACCGGATTTCGTTTATGATGAAGGTATTCTTTATCTTTGCATTTCAATTTTCGCCCGGGGTGTTCTGTATACCGAATCAGAACTGAGATATTACCCGTAGAACCTGATCAGGATAATGCCTGCGAAGGGAAGGCTGCCGGAACCTCCAAATGGTTACGGTTTGCAGAACACCAGGGCGGTAAAACCATTTACCGGCAATGTTCAAAAATCTATTATTCGCATTATTTTTCTTGCCCGCATCAACATTCGGGCAACATGTAATCTCATTCCAGGTGGAGGGTGGCAACCGTACGTTGGAAGGCGCGGGGATCCGCATTCGCCAAGGAAACGCGATCACTCATGGAATAACCAATCAACATGGGGAATTTCATTACGCCTACCGCCAGAATGTTCCATTGAAAGTTGAGGTTAGTTTTACGGGTATGTCCACCATTGATACTGTTTTGCAGGAAGCTGGAAGCCGAAATGTACTGTTACAGATGCAATACCTGCCCGAGGTGTTGCAACCGGTGGAGGTGCGCAGCACAAGGGCAACGGACAACAGCCCGTTTACCAAAACCAACCTGAATAAGGCATTTGTTGAAAAATACAATACTGGCCAGGATCTTCCCTTTATACTTGATCAAACCCCGAACGTGGTGATCAGCAGCGACGCCGGCAACGGCATCGGCTACACCGGAATACGCATCCGGGGCAGTGATGCAAGCCGGATCAATATGACCATTAACGGTATTCCCTATAACGACCCGGAAAGCCAGTTCACTTTTTTCGTAAATCTTCCCGATTTTGTTTCTTCGGTCAGCAGCATCCAGGTCCAACGGGGTGTGGGTACAAGCAGTAACGGCGCGGGTGCATTTGGCGCAACCATGAACTTCAATACCCTTGGGTACAATCCTGAACCTTATCTTGAACTAAACAACAGCTACGGCAGTTACAATACCTGGAAAAACACGTTGAAATTCGGCTCAGGCAAATTCGGAGAATATTTTACTTTCGACGGAAGGATCAGCCGTATCCAAAGTGATGGCTACATCGACCGCGCCTTCACAAATCTTTTGGGTGGTCAGGGAACAGTCGGTTTTTTCAAAGGCCAGACTTCCATCCGTTTCAACACCATGATTGGCAAAGAAAGGACCTACCAGGCCTGGAATGGCATTTCTGCTGAGGACCTCAAAAGCAACCGCCGCATTAATTATTCCGGTATGGAAAAACCCGGAGATCCTTATGAGGACGAAACTGACAATTACTGGCAGAATCACTACCAGCTTTTTGTAAATCACAATTTCAACAATGGCTGGATTTTGTCTACCGCTACTTATGCCGTTACCGGCAAAGGGTTTTATAAACAATATAAAGCCAACCGTAAATTCTCCGATTATGGCCTGGAACCCGTTAATGGTGAAAGCCGCACAGACCTCATCCGCAAGCTGTGGCTTCGCAATAAAATGTTTGGGCAAAATATTTCATTGCTCAAAAAAGATGCCTTGAATGAATGGACTTTGGGTGGAGGATGGAATGATTATCCGGGAAGGCACCTTGGCGAGATCACCTGGACGGAAGTTAAGCCAGACCTGCACCATGTCTGGTATGACCATGATGCCCGGAAAACCGATTTCAACGCGTTTATAAAATGGCAGCGCAATCTTTCCGGCCACTTCAGTTTATTTACAGATCTGCAATACCGGCATATTCGTTATGAGGTGGAAGGCTTCCGGGACAATCCCGGCATTAAGGTAAATGAACATTGGAATTTTGTAAACCCTAAAGCAGGTTTGGCTTATCGCAAAGACCATTTCTCCGGATCATTCAGCTATGCGGTGGGGAATAAAGAACCGAACCGTGATGATTTTGAAGCGGGAATCCTGCAACGGCCAAAACATGAGCAACTGCACGACTTTGAATTCAACATCGGACACAAGCGCCTGGCGGAAGGATTGCAGGCACAGCTTACATTCTATTACATGCATTATAAAAACCAGTTGGTGCTAACCGGCAAGATTAATGATGTAGGCGCGTATACCCGTTCGAACATTCCGGTGAGTTATCGCACAGGTGCTGAATGGGATCTCTCCTGGAATTCAGCCAACGTGGGTCTGCGCTATAATGGATCACTCAGCGCCAATAAAATAAAAGGATTTACTGAATTTGCAGATGATTATGATATTGGTGGTCAAAAAGAAATCTTTCATGGCACCACAAATATTGCCTTCAGCCCGGCCAGTGTGCATTTCGCTGCACTTTCGGTAAAACCAGTAAAGGGAATGGAAGCAGAGTGGATGAGTAAATTTGTAAGCCGCCAGTTTTTAGACAATACCAGCAACATTGACCGGACTATTGATCCTTACCTCACACATAATGCAAGGCTAAGTTATCAATTTGCATTGCCCGGGATTGCAAAACAGGTCAGTATGGATTTTCAACTAAACAATGTCCTGAATAAGCTATATGCACCCAATGGATATACTTTCAGTTATATCGCTGATGGAAATTTTACTACTGAAAATTATTATTATCCCATGGCGGAACGAAATTGGATGTTAACCCTGAATGTAAAGTTTTGATGCGTAATGCCTGGATCAAACCAAAAATATTGAATTGGTGATACGGCCGGGGCATTTGCCCCGGTTATGGTTTTGAGCATTTTCGGTTGTGTAAGAAGAAATATTTGTTAAGGGTCTCCGCAAGTTTTCGGGTGCCACAACTTTCTATGGCATAAAAATGGTGAGCATAAGCTAATAATAACGTTAAAGTATTTAAGTTAAATTAATTAACCCTAAGCTCCCAACAGTTCTTTAACAAACATTGCCAAAGATTTCAGAAAAACTTAGCTGGACTCAAACCCGGTATATAGTTTGGGAGTCTCAGGCAGAGAATAAAACAAAAACTACGCAATGAAAATCACATTTACAAAATTCAGTTTGATGGTCGGCATAATGGCTTTTGCTTTTGCAGGCTGTAAAGGCATGAATAAAACACAAAAAGGAGCCGTAATTGGCACAGCGGGTGGCGCGGCCATGGGTGCCGTAATTGGTAAAGCATCCGGAAATACTGCTATGGGAACCATTATTGGTGCAACAGTTGGTGGTGTTACCGGTGCAATCATCGGCAGGCAAATGGATAAACAGGCCGAAGAGATAAAAAAAGAAGTGCCTGAAGCAAAGGTTGAAAGAGTTGGAGAAGGTATTGTAGTGGAATTCAGCAGTGCTGTACTGTTTGGATTTGATGAAAGCAGGCTTACCAATCAGTCGCGTGCCACATTGGATGATCTGGTGAAAATCCTGAACAAATACCCGGACACGGACATTGAAGTACAGGGACATACCGACAGTAAGGGTACTGCGGAATACAACCAGGGATTATCTTTACGCCGTGCAGAATCGGTTGCAAGTTACCTCTATACCAAGGGCATTAACCGCAGCCGGGTAAATACCAAAGGCTTTGGCCTTACAGCCCCCCGTTACACCAATGAGACTGAAGAAGGACGATCTCAAAACCGTCGAGTGGAATTCCTGATCACCGCGAATGAAAAAATGATCCGGGATGCCAAAAAAGAAGCAGGAGAACAATAATATTTACAAACCAAAATAAAAATTAAAGGGTATAACCCCACAATTAAAACTCGTATTATGAAAAAAAGAATAATCATCCCCCTGGTGGCAGCTGCCATCTTATTCAGCGGACAAATTTTTGCTCAAGGATTCGGTCTGCGTGCAGGTGTAAACCTTGCAAACCTGAATGGAAAAAATGCTGCAGGTGGCAAGATGGAGAATGACCTGAAAACCGGATTTCACGTTGGAGTAAATTATGAAGGCTATCTTGCCCCAGAATTTTACCTGCAACCCGGACTATTGTATACCACAAAGGGAGCCAAGCTCAGCAATAATGGCAAGGTGAACCTCGGGTATATTGAGCTTCCAATCAATTTTGTTTACAAGCCTGAACTCGGCATGGGTAAACTTATTGTGGGCTTCGGGCCATATTTAGCCTATGGTATAAATGGAAAGGCTACACCGCCTAATGGAAGCGAAAGAAAAATAACCTTTACCAAAGAAGCTTCAGCACTTGATATCGCCAACTGGAGTCATTATAAACCATTTGATGCCGGCGCCAACCTTATGTTTGGTTATGAAACCGCAAGTCGGATTTCATTGCAGTTGAATGCAGGCCTTGGATTGATTGATATACATCCTGATGTTTCCGGCGTATCCAATGAAGCAACCCGCAAAAACACAACCTTTGGACTGTCGCTGGGATACCGCCTTGGTGAATAATCAGAAAAAATCAAATTTGATAATAGAAAATACCCTTCCATTACGCGAAGGGTATTTTTATAGTTGGTCAAACTGTTTTTCAAAAATCAATCTGGTAACCAATAACCGGTACAAGATCCCCGGTTTCCTTAAATATCCACCGGTTAGCCACAGGATCAAACCTCCTGCTCAATGCGTCACTGTTTTTAATTGCCAGGATATTTTGAATATCCAGTGTTAGCATGGAGGTCGTATTCTTTTTATTCCAGCGAAGCGATAGCCGTGCATCTGCCCGCTTATAAGGCACCACCCTTATGCCGAATGCATTGGTTTCGTCAAGTACCGGGCTACGGGAATTATTATTTCCACCCGGCAACAACGGCATGATTGGCATGCCCCCGTTATACAGGAATTTGCCACCAACAGAAAAAACACGGTCATGCCTCCAGGCCCACTCCTTGCCTACCGAAAAATTGCCGGAGCTTTTGCTGTTGTATTGTGTATTGTATTCCTTTCCATTCAATGGCATGTAGACGGAATTAAAAACAGAAAATCCGGAAATTAAAAACCATCCTTTGGAAAAAAATTTTTCCAGAGTCAGGTCCACGCCAGTATTTTTTCCTTTGCCTTGACTTACCCAAGGCTCTGTTGCATAACCTTCAAACATATTAAGCATCCAGAATGTCCGGTTAACATCGTTTACCACCGGCACCTTATTTAACTGCTGATGATAGCCTTCAATGCGCAATCGCCAGTTCTTTTTCATCAGCAGATCATAGGCAAGTATGTAATGCACGGCACGAATGAAATCCAGGTCTTTATTCGGTAGGTCGCCACTGGTTGTTTTATAGAAATAAGATCCCAAAGGCAACATTTTTCCATAGAGGCCGGTTGAAAAGCTCAGGGTCTGACCGGTAGCTATCCGGTAACTCAGGCTTGCTCTTGGCTGAAACAAGGAACGTTGGTTAAATGCCAGGTACATACCATGCACACCCAGATTTATTTTTAATCTGGGACCGGTATTCAATGAGACCTGGGCAAAAGGCTGAAGCAGAACTGTGCGGCCATCGCCATCAATTAAATTCCTCCTGAAGACCTGATTCTCGAAATCATAAATGCTGCGCCTGAAAGAATAACCCATATTGTTGGCGTAAAGCCCGGCTTTGAAATTTGCCCAGTCTGCCAACCTCGAACCATACTGTGCTGAAACTGCGATGCGGTTGTTTTTATAAAGCTCATCATTTACACGATAGGGCACCATAGACGTGTTTAAAGTATCATCCGCAAACAATATTTTTTGCCCCATAATGGCCAAAGAACCGGTAAACAATCCTTGTTGCCCGGTCTGTAGGTTGTATTTGAGACCGGTCGCACCCATATCGGTATTGAACGCATAAATGGCATAATCATCATATGAAACCCAGTCTTTCACCTCTTCGGTTGCTGAGTAAGATTCTTTGCTTAAACCCCCAATACCCCAAAAATTGAGATTTGCCTTGTTGTTCTTCGATGGAAAATTCAGGTTAAAGGAAAGGTCCTGGAATGTGTTGTTCTCGCGTGGATTCACCAGGTGGAAACCAAGCTGGTTCAACAGCCCAAGTGTTGAATACCGGTAATTGACCAGGTAAGAACTGCGGCCTTTTTGCATTGGGCCTTCGGTTGAAAAATCAATTCCGATCAGGCTCGCCTTAAACGTATATTGTTGTTTTTGATTATTGCCTTTACGCAAATGCATATCAAACACTCCGGATAAAGCATCGCCGTATTCTGCCGGGAAGCCCCCGGAAGAAAAATCAGAATTTGCCAGGATACTGCTGCTGAAAATGGTGATACCGCCACCACTTGAACCTTTCCTCGCAAAATGGTTTGGATTGGGTATATCGACACCTTCAAGCCGCCAGAGCATGGAAACAGGCGAATTGCCTCGGATGACGATATCATTTCGAGCATCGCGAATAGCCTGAACCCCCGGAAACGCAATGGCCATCCGGCCCGGATCATTCACAGCAGCGGCATAACGACCCGTTTCTTCCGGCGTAAAAGAACGGGTACTCACTACAGAAGCTTCATTTACCGGAAGTTTAGGATTGCGTTTCGCTTTTACCACCACTCCATCCTGTTCGTAGAAAGCCGGCGCCAGTTCAATGGCCAGTATGGTTTCTCTTGCGCTTGAAATTAAAAGATAATCAGTAACATAATCTTCATAACCTACATAACTGACGGCGATTTGCCAGCGACCGACAGGAACGCCTTCAAATACAAATTCTCCAAGTGCATTTGTGATTGCCGATTTTACCGGATCAGAATCAACCAGGGTAATGGTAGCTTCGGGAAGAGGCCGGGAGCTGGTTTTGTCGGTTACTTTCCCGGAGATACGCTGGGTAAGTTGCTGGCCAGTAAGTGCAATGGTAAAAAATAGCGCCGGTGCAAGAAGAATAATGCGCATGAAATGGAAGATTTTATCCTCCAAATTAATAAGCATCGGAACTAAAAACGAACTTCTTGTCCGAAATAATGTACAACTGCCGGACTTTTAGAGATTTTTGGCCGGATGATCTAACCTAAAGGGTTTTTAACTCTTCCGCGGTTATGGATAAAGACATATGGCTTTTGGCCTTTCATAAAAGGGCCTCGGGCAGGACCTGCAGAATGTTCACAACGGCTTATCACCGTATTTGGCAATCCAACCAAGCATCCCGCCTTCCAGGTTTACCAAATTGGTGAAACCGGCCATTTCCATGATGGTCGCCGCGGTTACACTGCGTTTTCCGCTCCGACAATACACAATAATCTCTTCGTCCTTCAAGGTTTCAAGTTCCTCTCCAAAATCGAATAGCTGGAGCTGACCAAGTTTTTGATGGATGCCCCCGATATGAAAAGCTTTACGTTCCTCATCTTCCCGAACGTCCAGCAAATTTATTTTTTCACCCGTATCCAGCCGGGCTTTTAATTGTTCAACAGTCGTTACAGTCATTTATTTAAATTGATTGGCTTAATTGATCCGGGTAGAATCATTCATTATTGAGCTCCGGGTGCGACCCAGCCAGACGTCCATGCTTTGTCCGGGTCTTATGCGGTTTACAATTGGCGGCGCATCCGGAACGGGTGTTGTTGTCTCCGGATTTTGTTTGTATACAAATGCATTGAGCGTATCACGCACATCGGCATCCACAATAAGGGCACCGGGATTCAGCCCGAGGGTCAACATCCTGTTTCGGGCTTCCGCATATGTTAGTCCCACCAGAACCGGAACATTCAGCTCTTCTGTACCCAAACCTGAACCCAGCACAAAGCTGATGGTGGAGCCTTCAAAAATCTGGGTTCCGGGATGGAGGGGATTATTGTTGTACAATTGCTCCAATACTGCATCTTTAGCGATATCCGGTTTTCGCAAGGTATCTCCCAGCCGGAAGCCCAATTGCTTAATATACAATTCGGCATTACGGAATGAAAGACCTACAAAGTTCGGCACTTCTACCATGGGCGGTTGCGTGCGGTTAAACGTGAGGTAAATGGTCCGCCCGGTTTTTACCGTTGCTCCACCCTCCGGCGATTGCTTTAATATGCTTTTTGGTGGAGCTGTTTCCTCCCAGGTAGAATCCTGCATGTCAACTTCAAAACCTTGTCCTTCGAGAACGCGAACCGCTTCGCGAACATCTTTGCCCATTACTTCCGGTACTTGCACATACTGGCCATGCCTGGTAATTACACCAAGTGCCCATAAAACTCCAAGTACCAATAAAACAAACAGGCCGGCAGCTACAATAAAATGAATTAAAAAATTCCCGACTTTCTTCATACCTGAATCTTCAATTGAGCAAAAATATTATGCAATGGCGCCAAAGTTGCATTATTTCTTCCTTTTTAAGGCATCTTCAATTAGGGAGCCGTAAAATTCTTTGAGGCTTAATCCATACAACTGCACCTGGACAGGAACAAGACTTGCTTCACTTTGACCGGGAATGGTATTTACTTCGAGCATAAAAGGCTCGTCTTTCTCCTCACTGTAAATAAAATCTATCCGGATCACGCCATTGCAATTGAAGATCGCATAAATGCGACGGGCAGCTTCCCTGATCTTTTCAGCCCGGTGTTCATCCACCTCAGCCGGTGTGGTTTCAATATTTTTACCCTTGTACTTGGCTTCAAAATCAAAGAAATAATTCAGGCTTTTCACCTCCGTCATCGGAAGCGCAATGATCTCTCCTTCTTTGCGAAAAACACCAATGGTAAATTCCCGGCCTTTGATCTCCTCTTCAATCAATACCTGGTCGTCTTCCGCAAGCGCTTTTTCAACTGCCGCCGGCAACCCGCTTGGTTCAGCAACCTTGCTCATGCCAATTGAACTGCCGCCGTTTGCCGGCTTTACAAAAACCGGGAAACTGAGACTTTTTTCGAGTGCGTTGTAATCAATGGAATCTTCCGAAAAATAGTGAAAGCTTTTTGCCACGTTGATGCCGCTGAAAGCAGCTACCGCTACAGCATACCGCTTATTGAATGTAATGGCAGAAGCCGTATGGCCACAGGTACCATAAGGCACACCAACCATGTCGAGATAGCCCTGAAGGCGACCATCTTCGCCCGGTGTTCCGTGGATCCCTATCAGGGCGGCATCAAATTTCAACCTTTGATTGTTCAGCCTGATGCTGAAATCATTTTTATCAACCCGGCTTTCTGTTCCGTCTTCATTTGAATACCACCAACCATCATGGCGGATATCAATCCGGTACACCTCATATTTTCCTGTATCTATATTGCTTTGAATGGTAACTGCTGATTTGTACGAAATTTCAGCTTCGCCGCTTAGTCCACCGGTAATAAACGCGATCCTGGGTTTGCTCATGCCTTGAAGTTTAAGTATGATTTGCCGCAATGTAGTTTCACATAATCTATAAAACGAGAATGCGCCAAGAAAAATTTCTTAAAGTGATTTGTAAATTTCCGTAAGAACAACCTTCCAGTTTCCTACTTAAAAAGAAGGCCATCCTGCAAAGGATAGCCTTTAATTACTCATACCATAGTTCTCAAACTAAGGGTGCAAAGATTCTTTTTTGGCAAGGAGTTGCTCAACGGTTTCTTCGTACATTTCATCTGGCACGCAGCAGTCAACCGGGCAAACAGATGCGCACTGAGGTTCTTCATGAAAGCCCTGGCATTCAGTACATTTACTTGGCACAATATAGTAAATATCGGTAGCGATTGGTTCATGTTTTGCATCCGCAGCCACTTCGGTACCATCCATCAGCGTGTACGTTCCGGAAACACTTGTTCCATCACTTATCGACCATTCTACTCCCCCTTCATAAATTGCATTGTTTGGACATTCAGGTTCGCATGCACCACAGTTGATGCATTCTTCAGTAATTTTGATAGCCATTTTTCGTCAGTTTTTTTAGTGAATCTATTTTTGCCAGACCAAAATTAAGAACAATTGGGGAATATTAACCATAGAATCAGCCTGCTTAATAATTTAAAGCAATACCTGCAGGAAGACTGCCCGGAGTGGCAGGAAATAAAGGAACGCGCCCATGCCGCCAACGCCTGGTTTGAACAAGAATTTATTGACCTCGCTGTAAAAAACATCATTGAAAATTACCTGCAACCCGACATACTGGGTGCGTTTGCCGGCCGCTACCCGGAAATTCAGCAGCCGGCCAGGACGGTTGGTGTGGTTATGGCCGGAAATATCCCGCTTGTGGGCTTTCATGATTTCCTCTGCACTTTTCTTAGTGGCCAACACCTCATGATCAAACCATCCTCCAAAGATGAAATCCTGATCACACAGGTCATTAAAAAAATGCAGGAATGGGATGCCGACATTATTCAAACAATAAAAATTGCGGAACGCCTGATAGGATGCGATGCCTACATTGCCACGGGGAGCAACAATTCCGGAAGATATTTTGAATATTATTTCCGCAAATTTCCCTCGATTATAAGAAAAAACCGGACATCGCTTGCTATCCTTCACGGTGATGAAAGCGAAGAAGATCTCGAAAAGCTTGCGGACGATTGCCTGCTCTATTTCGGTTTGGGTTGCCGCAATGTTACCAGCCTGATGGTTCCTGAAGGTTATGATTTTGTCCCATTCCTGCAGGCATTCAGGAAATATGAATGGATGAAGGACCATGCTAAATTCCGGAACAATTTTGATTACCAGCTTGCCTTATCTATTATGAACAACGAAATGTACATGACCAATGAAATAATTTTGCTGCGGCAACATTCCTCGTTCTACTCTCCCATCTCAGTAATTCATTACCAGGAAGTGAATGCGCCGGATCTGCACCGGATCAAAATAGAAAATGAAGCGCAATTGCAGCAAATTACCGCCAAAAACGCTACGCCTTTTGGAACTGGACAGTCTCCCGCTATCGATGATTTCGCCGACGGCATAGACACCATGCAATTCCTAACATCATTGTAAAACCCGGACTGCCACAATTGCGGATTTTTCAGGCAGGTACTATTTTTGTACTTTACATTCCGCAATAGCTTCCTTGCAAAAAATTTGGTTAAAGCCTTACCATAATGCATCGCTTTTAGAAATCTGTTGCAATTGATTTATTAGGTTTACGAAAAATTTCGTTCTAAGACAAAAGAAAAATAAAGATGAATTCAAAAACTATTCTCACCGTTATCCTGGTTTCCGTTTTAACTACAGTACTGAGTATGTGGGCCCTGGGCCAGCTTCAGAAAAATCCGAAGACCAATCCTGCATTTGCTGACCAGTCAGAAGGGAAACTGCCTGCGAATTATGCATCATTTACCAATCGTGTTCCCGGCAACCTGGTTGATTTTTCAGCAGCAGCTTCTGCTGCTACACCGGCAGTGGTACATATAAAAACCAAAATTGGTGCACGCAACGTTACAAGTGAACAACGCCGGAGTCCTTTCGCCGACCTGTTTGGCGATGATTTTTTCGGAGAATTTTTTGGCGGCCCCAGAAATTATACCATTCCGGAGCAGCGGGCAAGCGGATCAGGAGTGATCATATCAAAAGACGGTTATATAGTTACCAATAATCATGTGATTGATAAAGCCACTGAAATCGAAGTGACCATGCCTACCAAGCACACCTATAAAGCGAAGCTCATTGGGGCTGATGCAAGCAGCGACCTGGCTGTGCTCAAGATTGAAGGTGACGATCTGCCTTTTATCATTTGGGGAAATAGTGACCAGGTTCAGCTTGGGCAGTGGGTTCTTGCCATTGGTTATCCGTGGACGCTTGACATCACCGTTACTGCAGGCATTGTAAGTGCAAAAGCCCGTACGCTTGATCTCAACAGCCGTCGCAGCGACACGCCAATCGAAAGCTTCATACAAACAGATGCGGCCGTAAACCAGGGCAACAGCGGTGGTGCATTGGTGGATACAGAAGGTAAGCTTATTGGTATCAACAGTGCCATTGCTTCTCAAACCGGCTCCTATGCTGGCTACAGTTACGCCATTCCCGTAAATATTGTGCGCAAAATTTCCAACGACCTCATTAAATTCGGTGCGGTACAGCGGGCATTTATTGGAATTAAGTACATACCGGATGCGGTGAGTGATGAAGATTATACCAAGAGCGGTGCGGTACGTGGCCAGGGAGTTTATGTTAGTGAGGTTACGCCCGATGGTGCTGCTGCTGCCGCAGGCATTAAATCGGGTGACTACATTACCAGTGTAAATGATGTTCAGGTTAGTTCCGGCTCTGAAATGGTTGAGCAAATTGCCAATTATAATCCTGGTGATAAAGTGGTGATTGGTTTCACCCGGGGAGGCAAAAGCCAGAAAGCCACAGTTACGCTTAAAAATCAATCCGGCAATTACGAAATAGTAAAATATGATGCCCAGGTGGAACTGCAAACCAAGCTTGGCGCTGAATTCGAGAATATTGCACCTGCCGATGCAAAAAAACTAAATATTGATGGCGGAGTTCGGGTTCGTACGGTTGGAAATGGCGTTCTGGCCGCTGCCCGTGTTCAGAAAGATTTTGTGATCACCAGCGTGAATAACCGTGCAGTGAAATCGGTTGATGAACTTATGGGCATTCTGAGCAGTGCTACCGGTACCGTGAGGCTAGAAGGCATTTATCCCGGGTTTGAAGGCGTATATGGTTATCCGATCAACCTGAAGTAATAAAGGATAAAGAACGAATGGATTTGAAATGGCAGCCGAAGTTGGCTGCCATTATTCATTAGGTCATGTACCTGCCCGCAGTTTATTTGTTGGCGAAACCTGGGGAAAAGCCGGCTGACAGATCATTGCTTCAAACTAAAATGGTGGGAATATATGACAGCTTGCGGACGGCGAAACTTAAATGCCGGGATTAAAACAACGGGAAGTAGTAAGTTAGATAACGTAATGGCTAAGAGGTTAAACCACCTGTTCAGTTTCCAGGATCTCTTCACCGGTATACCGTTTGTCGTATTGGTAGAACATTTTATAAATACGCATCAATACTGCCTGTGCATCACGAGCCTGAAGGAAAATTGTGGTTTGCAGAATGCCTTGCTTTGTACTCAGTCCGCGTTGTTTTAGCAAGCTTAATTGTTCCGCAAGATTTGCATTGATCATTGAGCGAAGCCTTGATCTTACGTTTCTTACATCATTGTATTTTTTTGCAGGATGAAGCACTTCGGTGAGCACCAGTGTGAAAAAACCGATTAATTCTTTATTGAGCGCATCAATTCTTTCCATAAACTCCGGCCCAGGAACCTGGTGCAGATTTTTTACATAAGTAGTACTTTCCTTACTGAACAATTGGATGGAATGAAGGAGATCCTGGATCAGGTCAGTACTGTTGAGTAAAATGCTGCTGATGTTTACATCATCCGAATCCAGTTCCTGAATGCTTTTGATGTTTTTATTCCTGAATTGTATTACAGTTTCATCAAGATCAATTAACTGGCGGTAAGATTTTTCCAGGACCTTTCCGTCAGCTGCTTCGAGCCCGTGAAAAACCTGGAAAGTAATGTTTTTTAGCTCTTCCAACAGGAATACCACCATTTTCCTGTTCTTTTCAACGAGCGTTGAATCACTTGCATCCAATATACTGATCTTACTGATTTTAGCCTGTGCTTTTCTTTCTTTTTTAGCAAAACTGAAATGCGAAGCGATCAAATAGGCAAATACCCCAATGATCAGGATTGCAGATCCGGTAACACCGCCTTTAAGCAGAATAAATGCAAACAAGCCGGAAGCGGTGAGCGCAATTACTGCAGTTATGAACCATCCACCAATTACGCTGAGCACACCTGCCACCCGGTATACTGCACTTTCTCGGCCCCAGGCCCTGTCGGCCAGTGAACTGCCCATGGCCACCATAAATGTTACATAAGTGGTGGATAAAGGGAGTTTAAAGGAAGTGGCCAGTGCAATAAGTGCTGAGGAGACAACCAGGTTGTTGGAAGCCCTCAGCAGATCGAAGGCCGGCTTTTCCATGACATTCGTGGCCGCCTTTAGTTTGGAAATTTTAAAGCTCCGGTCATAATAGCGCGTAATATTTCCTGGAATAAGCACCGAAAATATCCTGCCCAGGGCCAGCGAGCTGTTCACGATGCCACGGGCCGCGGCATTTGGTGTAAAACGCTCTGCGCCTTCATCCTGCCTGCCCAGGCTGACCTCTGTTTCGGTGACTTTTCTGGCTTTCGCACTGAACCACAGCGTAAGGGCCATAATGATGCCGGCGATTAGCAACATATAATTTGGAACGACAAAATCGCCGCTTGCCATGTACTCCTGGTAAGATTCGTTCAATGGAACACCACTTGTTTTCCAGGCCTGGTAACCCAACAATCCCGTGACCGGTACACCCACAAAATTCACGAGGTCGTTTCCGGCAAAAGCCATGGCCAGGGCAAAAGTACCTGCAAGCACCACAATTTTAAGGGGATTGACATTGGAAAAATATTGCAGCAGATAAATTCCTGTTGTCAATACAAAAAAAACACCCGCTATAATAACATTCGTATGCTCAACAATGAAAGCATTTGATTGCGGGCTGAACAAGGTTGTTCCTTTAAGGCCTTTGATTAGCAGGAAATAAATAATGGCGGTTAGTCCGAGACCCGAATAAATGGCGCCCAGTTTTTTCAGCATTTTTTGGTACTGGAAACTGAACATCAACCGGGTAATATATTGCAGCAAGGTTCCGATGGTGAATGCGATCAGGATGGAAAGAAAAATTCCGGAAATGATGCTGATTACGCTTGAGGTGTTGATGTATTTGAAAACTTCATTGATCTGTTCGCCTTTTTCACTGGCAAAAAACAATCCCGTAACCAGCGAAGCACCAAGCAGTTCGAAAACTATGGAAACCGTGGTGGAAGTTGGCAGGCCAAGTGTGTTGAATACATCTAGCAGGATGACATCAACCAGCATGACGGCCAGGAAAATAACCATCACCTTATCAAATGTAAAAAACTGGGGATTGAAAATGCCTTTTCGGGCAATCTCCATAATGCCGCTGGAAAAAACAGAACCCACAATAATGCCGGCGATAGCCACCAGCAAAATGATTTTATAAGGGGCAACACGGGATCCGATGGCAGAATTCAGGAAGTTTACCGCGTCGTTGCTTACTCCCACTATCAGGTCGAGAACTGCCAGTACAAGCAGGATAACGACAACAATCAAAAAATACTCCACTGCAGGCAACAAATGATTGGCATTAAAAATAAAGATATTGGAGCATTCAGGCCCGGTTTGCGGCTAGAGTTAATACAGAATTAATATTGCCCCGGTAAAGTTCTTTTCCATATCAGGTTTGGTGCTGTATGAACGCGTCAAAATTTTTCACACCCAGCATTTTGCTGCTGATAAAGCCTTCTGCAAATTCTACCCCAATGTATTTACCCAGCAGTCGGGAACGGTCAACAATGGATTGCAAAAAACCCGGAGTACTTATATAGGTCTGGGGTTCATGATCAGGGGACGTATCAAACTGGGTACTATAAGCCCGAATGGAATCAAGTTTTTTATTCATTACCGTGCTAATGTCCACCACGAAATCGGGCTCAAGAAAACGGTCTTGAATAAAATGGAAAACATAGGATGGGCGCCAGGGTTCCTGCGGATTGCCTTCGGAGTCCAGGGTTTCGATCTTCCGCAGGCCGCTAAGCCAGGCTGAATCGCGGATGAGATCGGCACCACGGGCATGATCGGGGTGGCGATCTTGGGGTGCATTGGCCAGGATGATTTCTGGCCGGTATTTACGTATCGCCCGGATCACTTTCAATTGGTCAGCTTTTGAATTTTGAAAAAAACCATCCTCGAGACCAAGATTTTCCCGCACATCCAACTCCATAATTTTTAATGCCTCTTCCGATTCTTTCTCACGTATTTCCGGTGTTCCCCGGGTTCCAAGTTCGCCCCGCGTCAGATCTATTATACCTACTTTCTTTCCCCGCGATTTCTCCACCATTAAAGTTCCTGAACAACCTAGTTCCACATCATCTGGATGAGCGGCGATAGCCAAAATATCGAGTTTCATTCTGTTATTTTTAATCGGGCAAAAATATGGCTCAATCCTGAATGACCGGTTTTGTTGTACTTATACCATAGTTACGGAGTGTTTTGATCCGCAATTCTTCATTTACAACGCTTACCTGTTTGTATTCTCTGAATGCTCCTCTATTATCCTTAAATCCGATAATGCAGGTAAGTGGATCCTTGCCGGGCTTTAGAATGGGTTGTGGCTCCTGCAGCAGGTTTGGCAAATCAATCTCGTCCTCGCCTTTTACTTCTTCGTACTGCAAAGCGGCACGAAATATAAACCGCTTCGGGGTTTCGTACAATTGTACTGAAAACCGGTGATTGTTGAGGCTGCCGGGTATTTTATAGACATACTCCTGCACCGGTGCAGGATTTACAGTTTCCCTATCTTCTGGCGGACCTTTTTTCATTATCACCAGGGTGTCGCCTGCGGCTTCTATGGTTTCAACCTCGTTGCAGGTGATGAACAACAACCCTAAACAGGTAGCGGTAAAAAGTTTCAGCAGATTTCGCATAAATCATCGATTTCACCCATACGGTAAATTAACCACATTTTGCGGATAAGCCAGTGCCTGCTTCTGGATCAGCATCCGGATGTAAGCATTGTCTTTTTCCCGCCGGATGGTTTCCGCTATATCGGCAGGCTGCAGGCCTGAATCCTCATCGAAAACCCCCATACCGGAAAAATTTCCTTTTTCAACAAGATAGCAAACCGCCTGGGCAGTCCGGTCTTTTCCCCTGCCCCTTTCCACATACAAAAAGCGGGGAAGACGTTGCTGCAGAATGCGGATGCCTTCATCAATCTTCCGGTTGTGTTCCAAAACCGTTACCAATTCTGTATTTCCCCTGTAATCGCCCATGGCAAAAAGCAATTGTTCGTTCACTCCGAATTCTTCCACCAATTTCCTGCCCCACCTAAAACAATCCTCCATCCTGTTGAACAGGGCAATCGGAGCTATATTTTTCATCATTTTGCCAACCGAAAGCCGGCGAAAACCCCGTTTATCCACGTAATCATATAAAGCATAATAAGGTTCGGGGCGCTTCTGTCCCAAATTAAATTCTGGCCAAAGGCGCTTTATTTCCAGTTCTTCAAGTACAAGGGCGTGTAATTCTGTCACACAAACTTCAAAATCTATGTGGTAGATCCTTCGTACCCACTCCTGTAATTTCCTTGTCTTTTTACTGTTGCTGAAATGGCTGCGCACCCGCTGCCGCAAGTTGGCCGCTTTTCCAACGTAAAGAACTTTTCCTGCTGCATCGCGGAAATAATATACTCCGGGGAGCTCCGGAAGGCTTACCCATATTTCCGCCGGAACATTCATGGGCAGGATCGATTCCCCAGTACCTGTTTTCAGCAATTGATGCAGGTGCTGCTTTTTCGTGTCCTGATTCAGCATCTTCAGGAAAAGCGTGGCCGTTGCATCAGCATCTCCCATGGCGCGGTGCCTGGCCACATTGTCCACATCCATTTCGCGGCAAAGGGTGCCGAGGCTGTAAGATCTCTTTCCAGGCCAGAGTTTCCGTGCATAGCGTACTGTACAGAGTTTTCGCGGCTGCCATTGGTACCCGCAATTCAACATATTCTGACGGATGAATGAATAATCAAAATGCACATTATGGGCTACGAAAACGCGATCTTGAAGGAGCAGTAAAAGTTCGCCGGCAACTTCTTCGAACGCTGGTGCATTTTCAACCATTTCATTGGTGATGCCGGTAAGTACAGTAATGTGGTAAGGTATGTGCTGCTGAGGATGGATAAGGGTTTGAAACCTTGAGGTAACGGTTCCGTCGTCAATACATACCACACCTATTTCGGTAATTCCGCTATCCTGGGCATTTCCTCCCGTAGTTTCAATATCTACAATGGCAAATTTCATTGCGGCGCCAAGGTACTAAACATTTTAGTGAATGCCACAGGACTTCAATTGCTTTTTTTCAGAATGTAAATGAGCGAGCTTGTCTTCTGAACGTCCTTTCGGGCGTTCCGGTTGCTTCGCCATCCCTGGTACAAAGCTTTAAAATAACTTAACCTTCCGGAGCCTTTGTATTTTTCGCTTAGCAAGGAAACGTAGTAAGCATCATACATCATGGGCAGAATTGCGCTCACCTTAAAGCCAAAATTTTGGGCAAGCCAGGTTACACTGTCGGGATTGAAATGAAAAATATGCCGGGGCACATCCCATGCAGCCCAATATTTGCCATAAATCCGGGCATCGGTACTCCGGTTATTGGGCATTGCCAATACCAGGAGCCCATCATCTTTCAATATCTTATGGAATTGCTGCATATAACTTCCCAGGTTGTGCACGTGCTCCAGCACATGCCAGAGGGTGATTACATCCGCTTTCCCTTCCGGAATTTCAAAAAGTTCTTCAGATTTCCTCAGTTCCAGCTTAAATTCTCTGAGAGCAACGTTTCTTGCCCCTTCATCGGGCTCCAGGCCTAATACCTGCCATCCGTGCCTGCGCATATTTTCAACAAAACTGCCCGTACCTGCACCCACATCCAGTATAAAACCGTTTTGCTGATTCGAATGTTTACGGATAAGCTGGTATTTTTCGGCCATGGTTCGTTTGCGTACGATCTTGTAAAACCGTGCAATCAAACCCTTGCCGGTATTGGAATGCGAGATATAGCTTTCGTCCTTATAATATTCCCCAATCTGGGATTCATGGGGCACCGGACTGGTAAATAATACGCGGCATTGCTTGCACTTGAATATGCCAAATTCAAGGCCGCTCACCATATAATCGCGGGCAGCAGTGTATTGCTGGATGTCTTCACTATTGCATAAAGGGCAGTGGTTCAGCTTCGTCATCTCACTCATCGGTTACAAATTTAGTTCCTTTATTTTCAATTGAATGCGAAAGGATTTATTAATTAAGCTAGTCACAAAATTGCAAATCAGGTAGCCCGCATGCCTAAATTTGTATTTGTTATTTTGTTTGAGCCAGACATCAGGAACTGCAATGGAACAAAACTGGAATTGGAGAAGTCAACTTCGCTATTGGGCGCTTTTTATCCCGGTAACAGCATATTTTTTTCTTTTTATGCTGGTACTGGCGATCCTGTATTTTGTAACATTTCATACAAGGCATTCTTTCTCCACCGATATCGTGCAAATCATTCAGCTCATCGTTCAATCGCTTTTCTACCTCATTGTCCTCTTGTTCTCTTTTTCACTGCTTAGCGTACTAGTCCCTTTTTTGTGGCTGCAGATCCAGAAATTCCGGCGCAGGATGCGGGTCGGCATTTCCAATTCCCCCCTGGATGACGGCACCATGGGTCCCAAAATCTTCCTCCAGGTTTATCCGCTGTTACGGCCAATGCTGGGTTTCCTGTACTTCAGGGTACTATACGATGAAAAAGTGCAATCGCCCCGGCTGGCGCTATCAAACGATGAACAAAAAGAAAATACGGCCTGGGGCAACAAACAGGGCTATTTTGTGTGGCCACTCCAAGGCATTCGTGAATACCCGGTTAATGAGTTGATTATTTATTTCGAAGACATTTTTCATTTCTTCAGCCTGGCTTCACGTATCCCTGTGCATCAGAGTTTCTATATCAAACCTCAGCAAAGTGCAGGCGTGGAAAAACTCAGCATAAGTCCCTTACGCATCAAAGATCCTGAAATCAGGACAGAAGATCTTCGCCGAACTTCGGGAGAATGGCTCAACTTTAAAAATTTCGAACCCAATGATGACGTACGGCGTATTGTATGGAAACATTATGCCCGGAACAAAGAACTGATGGTCAGGATTCCTGAAATCCAGGATCCAACGGCCTCGGTGTTGAATATCTTTTACAGTTTTCATGATGATCTGAATGTCCGGCATAATTTCATACTCAATGTAGCCGCCCTGGACTATTATAAAAATGCCTGCTGGACACTTCAACGTCAACTGCAGGATGAAGGACGTCAGGTGCGTTTATATTATGATCAAACCATTCCTCAAAAACTGATTGAGAATAAAGCTGAAGCCGATGCTTACGCGATTTCAGCATGCCAATGGCAACGCAATAAACCTGTAGACAGCCTTGAAATTCCTGCCACAGGAACCATTCTGGTCATTTCGAGCCTTGCCAGCCCAAGGGCATTACAGGAATTGCAGCAGGAACTTCCTGTAACTTCAGTAGTATTGCTGGTCCGCTTGTCACAGATTATTCCAAAACCCGACTTTACGAAGATATTGAGGCGGATTTTTGTGGTACCTGAAAATCAATTTGAAAAACAGGGATACAGTGAGTTCCGGGTAAATTATACCCGTCATTTGCTGCTGGAAAATGAACAAGAATTGGAAATGATCCTGAAATCCGGAATAAACAAGTATTTTTTAGGTTAAATGCTGCAGGCAGGAAGAATACATAGCACATCAAAAGTTGAGGCCCAGTTTTATATTCTTGGCTTTCCTACGGTAGCCATCCTGGTTTACCTGGTCAGGCTTGCTTCCGGATTTATTCCTTTGCTTGAAGATACCTGGATCATGCAAGGTTTTGTATTTGCCGGAGGAATGACTGCAGCTTTGGCTTTGTTTGCCATGCGTTACCGCTTTCTGAGCATTTCGCTGGTAGTTGCAGGAGTGCTCTGGATGATATTCCGGATACTGATGCTTTCAGGTGAAAGTGAATTTGAACCTTATTTTATTTCTGCCTGGTTTCTCTCGGGCGTTCTCTTCTTCGTGTTTGGATGGGTTACGGGCTTTGGCCTTTCCAGGGTGAGGGGATACAATATCTTTTGGCCAATTGCCTTGCTGGGGGCCATGATCTTTTTGATGGCGGCGGTTTTCGAATTTAAAGGATCAATTCTTCTATTTTCACTGGCGCCATTCATTGTCTATGCGTTTTACATTATTTACACCGGTGAGCTTATCCGCAACTTTTCAGACAGTGACCCCAATTTTTTGAACCGGATCGGCCGCCGACTTACCGGATTTACCTTTTTAATGGTTTTAATACTTGCCGCGGGATGGTTTTACATATCGCCCAAACTGCAGGCACTTGAAGAGCAGCAAAAAACCGAAGTAAAAAAACCGGAAGATGTCAAACCCGACAACAGCCTGATATCGAGCGATGAACACGGCATGAAAACCAAAGAATCCATGACCCTTTCGGCAGTTCAAAACCGCGACTTGAAAGATTCATTGCTTTTTGTGGCACAGCTCGATCATTTCTTTCCGGATGAGGTCACCCCGAATCCTTTGTATTTTGTATCGGATTATTACTCAAAATTCGACACCCTTACCCAAACTTTTGAAACCGATCCCCAGCGTCCCTTTAATGACCTTTTTCAGCCTCAGGTTTTGCAGGTGCCATTGTATTTCACCGAACAAGATTCTTCTGTACTCCGGAACAATATGGCATACCGAAACCGCCAGATCATTTCAGCAGAAATCTATACCCGTGCTTTGAGCGGCAATATGCTTGTGGCTCCATCCACGGCATTTTCGGTACAGCCAATCAGTGTGCCCGATGAATTTCAACATGTGTACCGCTCAGCCTATAAAGCCCGCATCGAAATAAGTGAGCTCAACAGCGCTTATTTTGTATACAATAGCGGAAATGAAGGCCTTCTTGAAGAATTCCAGGAAAACCGTAACCGTCTTTTGCGCAGGCCATTCAACCTGAAAAACCTCCCCGATTCCTTCCTGTCTTATTACACATTCATGCCTAAAGGATACGACTATGACAGCATCACAACACTTACCAGTCATATTGTGGAGGCCGCAAATGCCACTACACAAATTGATAAGATGCTGGCGATCCGGGATTATTTTTTGTCCAAAGACAGCAACGATGTACCGCTCTTCCGCTACACCGACAATCCCGGAGTGCCTGGTTTGCCCAGTGCCAACCGCCTGACCTATTTTCTGTTTCAAAACCGGAAAGGATACTGCGCCTATTTTGCCGGAGCAACCCTTTTTATGCTGCGCAGCCAGAACATCCCCAGTCGCATAGCCACCGGGTTTCTGCCCATCGACCGCAGCAACAAAAATCCGGGCTGGTATTGGTTTTACGGCGACCAAGCCCATGCCTGGGTACAGGTTTTTTTCCCGGAATACGGATGGCTTGATTTTGATACCACCATTCCCGATGAAGAGCAAAGGCAATCGCCTCAGCCTGATCAGACTCCTCCCCTTGCAGCGCAAGCTCCCGTTCTTGTGGCTGATGGGGAAATCACGAAGCTCGATACCCTCTCCAAAAGCATGCAGCTGCGCATCAACAGCCTGCTGATACAAGACCGGTCATTTAATCCGGATACAGTGATGCTGATGAATTTCGATATTTCCGGTTCAATTATAAAAAAAGATACGGGAATTATAAAGTTGACCCTGGTAGATGAAGGTGAAAGAGCGGTAGCTGTGTCTTTCGCTTTCGACCCGGAAGATGAAATCAAAAATCCAAGAGCTATACTCCGGCACATCGCTTCGGGCCAGGAACCGGTACGTGCAGACGAGATCCGCATCATGCCCAAAAAACCTGCACCGGTAGCGGAAACTATTGTTGTAGATGATGATGCCACCCACTGGACACAGCATTTTTGGAAAATCCTTCGCTGGTTGATATTCGCGCTGTTGATTTTTTTCCTTGTACCCGAATTCATGTGGGTGTACCTGCGCTTCCGGGCCTGGATTGCAGGCAACAACCCGCAAGGACTTTATTTCAATTACCACACCCTCAACTATATCCTGCACATTTATGGCTATGAACGGGGATCTTCCACACCGTATGAATTTGCAAAAAAAGTGGTTGATCCAACGTTTAATACCGACCTCACGCAATTTATGCAGGGCTACCTGAAATCTAAATACGCCCCCGGGCATAGTACAAACCAGGAAATTTCAGGACTGAATGACCTGGCCCGGCAATCCATAAAAAAAATAAATCGTCAAGTACCGGTAAAAACGAAGTTGAAAAGTTTTCTCCGGGTAAATCATTCCATCCGGTATTTTACAGAAGAAATGCCGGTATTTAATTAACATGTATCTTTTTGAATATGGAACAATTAATGAGAAGCGCCACAGTCAAAATTGACCACCTCATCCAAAATATTGAAATGGTGGTAAAAGGCAAGACACCACAGATCAAATTAATTCTTACGGCATTGCTGGCAAGGGGCCATGTATTGCTCGAGGATAATCCCGGAACGGGAAAAACCATTATGGCAAAAACCCTGGCGCACAGCATCAGCAATCCGAAGGCAAAGGATGGTGGCATCGAATATAAAAGAATCCAGTTTACCCCCGATCTCCTGCCCATGGATTTGATTGGTACACATGTGTACGATGAGGTGAATAAAGAATTCATTTTTAAAAAAGGGCCATTATTCACCAATGTACTTCTGGCAGACGAGATCAACCGCGCCTCGCCCAAAGTGCAATCAGCCTTGCTGGAATGCATGGCGGAAAACCAGATCACCATTGGAGAACAGACTTACCCCCTCCAGGATCTTTTCTTTACGATAGCCACACAAAACCCGATTGAAATGGAGGGTACCTATCCGCTCCCCGCCGCACAGCTTGACCGCTTTTTTCTGAAAGTTTATTTTGGATATGTGGACGAGGAGACCGAATTGGACATTTACAAGCAATACCGTACCATCGATAAAAACCTCATCGACACGCATGCGGTGCTAAACATTTCAGACATTCTGCATTTGCAGGAAACAGTTGATAATGTTTATCTGCACGATGAATTGTTGTCCTCAGTCCGGAACATTGTAAGGGCTACGCGCCTTCATCCTGAAATTGTACTGGGTGCGTCCACCCGTAGTGGCATCACTTTTGTAAAATGCCTGAAAGCATATGCCTTGCTAAACGACAGGGACTATGCCATTGAAGATGATATTGTGCAGCTAGCACATTCAGTACTCGATCACCGGCTGATGTATAAAACGCGGGATGCTAAAATAAATGCCTTGCGCCGTATAGTGGACAATGAAATGGACCGTCTTCACAAACTCAAAATTCACGGGTAATTTTTGGGCCGGAAGTTTCATCATATTTGCCTGGGTCATTTGCTGCGAGCCGCGGCCTTTTTTGTGATGCTGGGGTTATCATTTGGAGCAGCAGCTAAAAATGATGCACTGCGCTATGAGATTGATACCAAACGACAGGGCATTTCTGCAACAGACCGGGAGGCGCTACCACGCGGAAGAGAGTTTGTAAGACTAGACAGCACATATTATGTTGGCTGGATGTACCAGGGCCTGTTCTATCACGACCGTGCTGCAGATCAAAACGGATATCTTTTTGCCCTGCCGTATGTTTCCCGGGCGTTTCTCCTGCTTGAAGAAGATTTCAAAGAAGATCTGAAAACCATTTATGATGATCCCTGGACCTATTTTAAAAAAAACACACTTTATAATGACTACCTCACCCTGGGAAGCGCATTAAAGGAAGTGTATGAGTATATGGACAGGCCCGACAGTGCATTTTGGGTTCTTGACCAGGTAGAAAAAAAACATTTCAACCGCGATTTTCTCGGTGTAGCCGGAAGCAAGGCCTGGCTCATTCACCGCAACCGTTCTTTAACCAACGAAACTTTTAGTTTTCTATCCAGGGATGTGATGGAAAATGAAAAAAAAGCATTACAGGAATGCTATAAAGGATTACAACAAATAGAAGACAATGCACTACTAAACAACAGCTGGTTTGGAACGGACCACGTTGAGCAGGACAAAGATTTTATTTTTCATTACCTGGCACTTATCCATGCTTACTTAAAAAACTATGATTCCAGTTTTTATTATTACAATATTTTACAGGAACATGGCAACGTAAGCTTCAACAATCTTGGCGGCTTATATGCCGAAAACGGTCAGTTTGGCGAAGCCCGTAAATACCTGGAAATGGATATGAACAAGTACGAAGGCTTGAAGATACTTAAAGAGCCTTACTACTATATCCCCCTTTATGACGTTTATGCCGGGCGGCCGTTGAATGGAATCCGGCTCTCTGCCTCCGCGGTGCAAATGTCGAATTCATCGCCGGGTTTTGGCTGGTACAATATTGCGCTTGCCCGTTCATATTTATATGATGGTCAACTGGACAGCGCGGCCATCATTCTTGCCAAAGCACACAATTTTCGGGAGGTGCATATCGGCACAACCCTTACCCAGCAACAATACGATTTCACTACGGACTTGCTTCAGCATATCTGGTATAAAAAGAAAAAGGCATCCATCCGCTTTCTTCATAAAAACTGGTGGTACAGCATTAAATGGCTTTCTGAAATGGCCCGCTACAAATGGCAGAATTTCCTGCTCGAATATGAATTGATGAAAGCTTTTCGTAAGAACCCGGAAAGGGCAAGGATAATCTATGATCTGTTTTGTACGGAAAGCACCATTTCGTTTGATGAGGTGTATGCGCTGATGGATTTGCTGGGAAAGGATTTTGCCCGCAAAACCATGAATGACAGGTTGATGAATGACCAGCGGCTGCGCATCCATCCTTATTTCAAAATGGGTGCTGCACTGGCCACCTCCAGCAATTCCGACAGGCAAAAAGCATTGCAGGAGATCAGCCAGCAAATAGATACCAAACAGGTGGATACCGCTTTTCAGCAATTGTTTCCCGCAAGGGTTTATGAACAACTGTGGAAGCAGGCGGACAGGGAAAAAAATGAAGGACGTCAGCTTTTTTTCCAGCAAAAGCTTTTTCAATCCTATGCCCAGCTTATGCCATTCAGCAATGTCCCGATACGCATTTACCTGGAGGTGAAAGGTGATCATACTCCGCTTACCCGGGAAGTGATGAATCAGATTCAGAATTCCAATTTGATCGTTGGCGATGTACATCAAAGGGCTTATCTGCATGCTGTTCTCCAATTCAGGGAGAATGGCCTCAAAACAGAGGTGAACATCTCCAATCTCGACCACACGAGTGGGAAGAAAATTGAAAACCGGCTGATCTTTCAGCAGGCGGACGGGGTTGCCGAAGAAATTGTATTGCGCATGTTTGGCAAACAAGGTTCGCTGGAAATGGAACTCTCGAAGCCCTCAATTTAGTACTTCTTTCCACCGACAGTTACGGCTTTTCGTCAGGCAGCCCGCCTATCGTTTTCCAACGTATTTTTGCACCTGTTTTTTAATCTGAGACCGAATGTTACCACCAGGAAAGAATTATGACCACCAATTGAGCCAGGAATTTTGGTATACCCACTGGGTAAGGCAAAAATATTTTGAAAGCAAGCCTGATGAACGGGAACCCTACACCATAGTAATTCCTCCGCCCAACGTAACCGGGGTACTGCATATGGGGCATTGCCTCAACAATACCATTCAGGATATACTGATCCGCAGGGCACGTCAAAACGGCTACAATGCTTGCTGGGTGCCCGGAACTGACCACGCATCAATTGCCACGGAAGCCAAAGTGGTACAAATGCTGCGCGAAAGAGGGATAGCCAAAAGCAGCCTCGGCCGCGAAGAATTTTTGAAATACGCCTGGGAGTGGAAGGAAAAATATGGCGGCATCATTTTGCAGCAGCTTAAAAAACTGGGCTGCAGTCTGGACTGGGAAAGGGTGAATTTTACAATGGATCCGGATTATTACAAAGCAGTGATCCACGTTTTTGTTGAGCTCTACAATAAAGGACTGATTTACCGCGGAAAAAGAATGATCAACTGGGATCCTTCCGCAATGACCGCATTGAGTGATGAAGAAGTTATTTTCAAAGAAACGGACAGCAAACTTTACTACCTGGATTACCCGGTGGTGGACGAAAACGGAAAGTCGTTGAATGCTTCTGTAACCATCGCCACAGTTCGCCCTGAAACCATACTCGGTGATACGGCCATTGCCGTGCATCCTGAAGATGAGCGTTACAGCAAATACCATGGAAAATTCGCCCTGGTACCGCTGATCAACCGGAGGGTTCCGATAATAACTGATGAATATGTGGACCGCGAATTTGGTACCGGTGCCCTTAAGATTACTCCGGCGCATGACATGAATGACTTTCAACTCGGCGAGAAACACGGGCTGGAAGTTGTGGATATTATGAATGATGATGGCAGCTTTTCTGAAGCTGCGCAGCTTTTTGTTGGGGAAGACCGTTTTGAGGCCCGCAAAAAAATTATCCCGCTTCTCGGTGAGCAGGGTTTTTTGAGCAAAACCGAAGATTATAAAAACCAGGTGGGCTATAGCGAAAGAAGCGATGCGGTGGTAGAGCCCCGGTTAAGCCTTCAGTGGTGGGTTAAAATGGCAGATCTTGCCGGACCCGCACTAGACGCGGTAAACAATGGATCAATTGATTTTCATCCGGCCAAATTTGTGAACCTGTACAGGCATTGGATGGAAAATGTGAAGGACTGGTGCATCAGCCGTCAATTGTGGTGGGGACACCGGATACCGGCATGGTTTGATGATAACGGAAATGTATTTGTGGCAGAATCAGAACATGCCGCCAAGCTTCAGGCAGCCCGCAAACAACTAAATTCGGAGAATGGAAACCTGGACGACGACGCGGTTTTTCAACGGGCATCAGCCCTGAACCTGCGGCAGGATGAGGATTGCCTGGATACCTGGTTCAGCAGCTGGATCTGGCCATTTGAAGTTTTTAAGGGCATCACGCATCCCGGAAATAGAGAAGTGCAGTATTATTATCCAACGACTACACTTGTGACGGCACCTGAAATCATCTTTTTCTGGGTGGCCCGCATGATCATTGCCGGCATTGAGTTCCAGGGACAGATACCCTTCCGGGATGTATATTTTACCGGAATTGTACGCGATGAGCTGGGACGCAAAATGAGCAAGCAATTGGGCAATAGTCCCGATTTGCTGGCTTTGATAGATAAATACGGAGCAGATGCCGTAAGGTTTGGCATCATGATCTCCTCGCCTGCCGGAAACGACCTGATGTTTGATGTGAAGGAGGAAAGCACATTAAAACAAGGTTCATTTTTCATCAATAAGATTTGGAATGCCTTGCGGCTCGTGAAAATGTGGGACGAAAACCCGGGGAATGAAACGGATGAAGGCAATGAATGGGCAAATGCATGGATGGAGGCACGCTTGAATGCTGCTTCCGGTGAGATCGCCAACCTGATGAAACAATTTCGCCTGAGCGAAGCGTTGAAAACGGTGTACTCATTGATATGGGACGATTTCTGCAGCTGGTACCTGGAATGGATAAAACCTCAGCATGGCAAAACAATGAATCCCGGGCAACTGGATGTGGCAAAATCTTTATTTGAACGACTGCTGCTGCTATTGCATCCTTTTATGCCATTTGTTACTGAAGAAATCTATCATCAGCTCAGGGTAAGGCAAGATGGCGATGACCTTACCATACAAACCCTTCCGGCAACTTCGGAAACTGCCGATGCCAGCCAAATTTTGCGTGAAGGGAACTTGTTTCAGAAACTGATTACCACAATCCGCGACCTGCGCAACAAATTGCAGATAAAACCGAGGGATCCCATCACCATTTCTGTGGACACACCTGTACAGGCAGATTTCGCTTCCTTTTTATCTTTATGGCAACGGCAAAGCAATGCTCGGGTTCATTTTTCTGCTCAACCTGTTGAAGGCGCTACACTGGTCAACCTGGAAAGCACAAGATTATTTGTTGAAAGCCACAAGACGGTGGATGTGGATGCACAAATCAGGGAACTTCAAAAAGACCTGGAATACCAGCAACGTTTCAGGGAAAGTGTTAGCCGGAAACTGGACAATGAAAAATTTGTGGCCAACGCCAAACCTGAAGTGGTGGAATTTGAACGGAAGAAACTTGCGGATTGCAATTTGAGGATCAAAACCATTGAGGAAAGTCTAAAGCTGCTTTCATAGCGCAGACACCGGTTTTTTTGCAATAACTTTTTATTACAAAATTTCGGTGTAATCTTACTTCATGAAACTCAGGACTTCTTTATTCCGGAACGCATTGTCTATGGTTTTTGGCCTGATCATGTTAGGTACAGCGCAGTTTGCGTCCGCCCAAGCCAAACCGCGGCCCGTATCTGTCGCAGCCCCGAAAGAGAAAAAAGTGGTGCTGGAAACCCGGTTCGGTTCATATGCCAATGGATCAAAACCGGCGCTCGTTGATTTTAAGAAAAATTTGGAAAAAGCTGCCCTTTTTGTAATTGACTCGGTTAGCAAGCAACAGTGGAAAGTTATAAGCTATCAATTGTATTGGAATAAGCGGGAAATCTCAGACAATCTAAAAACAGGAAAATCAGAGATCATTCAGAACCTTGTAGGCACAACCGTACATAATGCAGATAAAATACCTGCGGCCTGGATTGAAGAAATGAAAGAAAATCTCCGCCAGAACGAAGTGGTTTCTTTTGAAAGGATCATCGTGCAAAATAATACGACCAAAAAGAACCAGCTGGCTCCTTCCATTCTACTGGTAATACAATGAACATACGCCCCGCAGTTATTTCAGATATCCAGGCAATCCGTAACATGGCTTGCCTTACCTGGCCAGAGGCCTATGTACATATTCTTTCCGGTAAACAGGTAAGCTATATGCTGAATATGATGTACCATCCTGCCCGGCTTTTAAAACAAATGGAAAAAGAAGGACACCTTTTTTTAATTGCAGAAGTGAATGCAAGCCCGGTTGGCTTTGCCGGATTTAGTGAAGATAAGCCGGGATACTGGAAACTGCACAAAATTTATGTTTTACCAGAAATGCACGGCCGCAGTATTGGCAAAGCTTTAATCAATGAAGTGATTGCCATCACATGGAAAAATGGCGCTGCCCGGCTTTCGCTCAATGTAAACCGCCACAACAAGGCTTTTGATTTTTATTTACACAACGGTTTCGTAAAAGTCGCAGAAGCCGATATAGATATCGGCAATGGATTTTTTATGCAGGATTACATCCTGGAGAAGGACTTATCCGTGAGATAGGCCATCCCTTTTTGCAATGTCAATTCGGTTACTTTCGTTCAGCAGAACGATGGCAATAAAAAGGTTGGCAATTGTAGAAATGAGCATGATGTAAATCCCGGGTTGCCGTACAGGCAGGTAACCATCATATCCCCCGGAATACAGAATGAATGATTTAATGCCGTAAGCCAGGCCAATTGCGGCAAAAACAATGTTGATCTTGGACAGGATTCCTCTGGGAATCAGACTGGTGAGCAATGCAAAAACGGCTATGATGCTCAACAAAACGCCGGGTTTGCCATAATATCCTTTTTCGGTGAAATACCCTGTAAAAAACTTTTCCAGGTCAGGATACCAGGCCCAGTTTAAAAAACAACTGCCGATCAGGATCAATGCAGTAATCATCCCTGCAATGCGAATGTTTTTCATGAGGAGAACTTTAAAAAAAGGCAACCCTGTTCCGGCTGCCTTTTGATGGAGGTACCGAGCGGATTCGAACCGCTGTACGAGGTTTTGCAGACCTCTGCCTAGCCACTCGGCCACGGTACCTTGTTTTCACAGGCTGCGAAAGTAGTACAAAGTTCTTGCATTCTAAACACTAAATCACCAATTTCACCTGCATGGATTACGGGGTCTGACCAAAGCATTGTAAATTGCCCTTTCTGATGAAAATCATAAACAACTATCCAAATGAACCGAATAGCAGAAAGTGAACTGATCCTCAACAGCCGTGGCGCTGTTTATCATCTTGACCTGAGACCGGAAGAACTTGCAGGCACCGTTATCACCGTTGGCGATCCGGACCGCGTTGAACGGGTTTCTGCATTTTTCGACCGCATTGAATACCGCCAGCAACACCGGGAATTTATTTCGCATACCGGGTGGTTGGGAAAAAAACGCCTCACCGTTATCAGTACCGGAATCGGACCAGACAATATCGACATTGTACTCAATGAGCTGGACGCCCTGGTGAACATTGACCTGGAAACCAGGATCATCAATCCGAACCAGAAAACACTGCAAATTTTCCGGCTTGGCACCTGTGGGGGACTGCAACCCGACATAGAGGCTGATAGCCTGATTGCCGGAACGCACGGCCTGGGCATCGATAACCTGCTGCAGTTTTATGCATTTAGTCAAAATGAAGAAGAAGTACAAATGCTGCAACAATTTGTTACGCAAACCCAGCTGGGCAACAATTCCATCTCCCCATACATTTCCTCATGCAGCGTTTCATTGCTCAAGCATTTTGTTGAGGGATATCACCAGGGCATTACGGTTACCTGTCCCGGTTTTTACGGGCCGCAGGGCCGTGTGCTGCGTCTTGGCCTGCGAAACCCCAACCTGGTTAGCGCTTTTACCGATTTCCGTTTTGGACCATACCGGATTGTAAATTTTGAGATGGAAACCTCTGCGATCTATGGGTTGAGCAGGTTGCTTGGACACCAATGTCTGAGCCTCAATGTAGTTGTAGCGAACCGGATTAAGAAAACTTTTTCGGCAAATGCTGCAGAAGCGGTAAACAATTTGATTACTAAATCTTTAGAAATAATAGAAAATATACCCGACTCATGATCCATTTTTACAAATACCACGGAACCGCAAATGATTTCATACTGGTAGATAACCGGGATCAGCGAATTGCCATGAAAAGCAACCAGATTCACAGGCTTTGCGACCGTCGTTTGGGTATAGGCGCCGACGGCTATATTGAATTGCAAAACCAGGAAGGCTATGACTTTAAGATGATGTATTACAATGCAAATGGGCATATAGGCACGATGTGCGGGAATGGAGCCAGGTGTGCAGTGGCATTCGCAAAGCAAATGCATATGGTAAGTGAGGAGGCGAAATTCGTGACGGCTGATGGCGAACACACCGCGCGGATCAATCCCGACTACACCATCAGTGTGAAGATGCAGAATGTGCAGCAAATCAGTCAGCGTGGCGACGATTTTGTGCTGGATACCGGTTCACCGCATTATGTAACTAAAGTGGGCAGAACTGATGACCTCGATGTCTTTTCCCTGGGTCAGAAGATCCGGAACAGCCCTGAATTTGTTCACGACGGCATTAATGTCAATTTTCTCGAAATCATTGACGGACAAAACATCAGGGTACGCACCTACGAACGGGGCGTTGAAGATGAAACCTACAGTTGCGGGACCGGCGTAACAGCTTCTGCCCTTGTAAGTGAAAGCCAGGTTCCCGGCAGCTACGTTAAAAAGATCCATACAAAGGGTGGGTTGTTGAATGTGCGATTTGACCTCAATGCGGAGGGTGTCTATGAAAATATTTGGCTAACTGGGCCGGCCTGCCTCGTGTTTGAAGGACATATTGCACTAAATGCTTAATTCCCTAAGGTCCAGGCAAAAAAACCTTAATCTTATTTCTTCTGCCCTGTGTTTCCTGTTACAGGGTTTTTGCTGCATGAGAAATGGTTACCTTTGCAGCCAAAATAATAAAAAAAATCGAAAGAATGAACGAGAAACTGGCTCAGATTGATTTTACCTTACCATACAAAGTAAAAGACATTTCACTTGCGGAATGGGGTAGAAAAGAAATACGCCTGGCCGAAGCCGAAATGCCCGGTTTGATGTCTTTGCGTGAAGAGTTTGGCGATAGCAAACCATTAAAGGGTGCCCGTATTGCCGGTTGCCTCCACATGACGGTTCAAACTGCCGTACTGATTGAAACCCTGCTTGAACTTGGCGCTGAAGTAAAGTGGAGTTCCTGCAATATTTTCTCTACCCAGGATCACGCCGCCGCTGCAATTGCCGCTGAAGGCATTGGGGTATTTGCATGGAAAGGTCAAACCCAGGAAGAAGCAGACTGGTGCATTGAGCAGACCTTGTTTTTCGGATCACCTGATCGCCCGTTAAACATGATACTCGATGATGGCGGTGATCTGACCAATATGGTTTTGGATCAGTATCCTGAATTGATCGCCGGTTTGAAAGGGATAAGCGAAGAAACGACCACCGGGGTACATCGTTTGTATGAACGCATGGCTAAGGGTACCCTTCCCGTTCCGGCTATTAATGTAAATGATAGCGTGACCAAGAGCAAATTCGATAACAAATACGGCTGCCGCGAAAGCCTGGTGGATGCCATTCGTCGTGCAACCGACCTGATGCTTGCAGGCAAAGTAGCTGTGGTAGGTGGATATGGAGATGTTGGTAAAGGTTCTGCTGAATCGTTACGCAATGCAGGATGCCGGGTTATGGTAACTGAAATTGATCCCATTTGCGCCCTGCAGGCGGTAATGGACGGATACGAAGTAAAGCGGATGGCCGATGCGGTGAAAGAAGCAGATATCATTGTAACAGCAAGCGGTTGCCGCGACCTGATCACCGAAGAGCATTTCCGGACAATGAAAGACAAAGCCGTGGTTTGCAATATCGGGCATTTTGATATTGAAATTGATATGGCCTGGTTGAACAAAAATTACGGACATACCAAGGATACCATTAAACCGCAGGTTGATCTTTACAATATCGAAGGCAAAGAAATCATCATTTTGGCTGAAGGCCGGCTGGTAAACCTCGGCTGCGCAACCGGCCATCCATCCTTTGTAATGAGCAATTCATTTACCAACCAGGTGCTCGCACAACTCGAGCTTTGGCATAATCACGACAAATACGACAACATCGTTTTTGTTTTGCCTAAACATCTCGACGAAAAAGTTGCAAGCCTACACCTGGCAAAAGTTGGTGCACAGCTTGATGTATTGTCGCCCGAACAGGCAGATTATCTCGGTATTACCCCCGGGGGACCCTTTAAATCAGAGCATTACAGATATTGATCCGGTGATCCGGTCAACCAAATATTAGAAGCCCGCCGTTCGCGGGCTTTTTACATGAAAAGGCAACACGTTTCGATGACGGCACTGAGTATCTTAATAAATTTCTGATGAAGCGGGCCATAAAAAAAGGCAGATTTTTTCTGCCTTTTCAGTTTTTTCTTGAAGACCCTGGTGTTTATCGCATATTTAATTTGATAAATTTTAGTTGAGGCTGCGGAAATCCACCGGCACCAGTTTACTTACTCCGGCCTCCTGCATGGTAACCCCATAGATTACGTCCACTGTACCCATGGTTTGTTTATTATGGGTAACTACAATAAACTGGCTTTTTTCACTGAATTTCCGGATCATCTGGGTAAATTTCCCAACATTTACATCATCAAGCGGTGCATCCACCTCATCCAGGATACAAAATGGGGCCGGTTTTATCAGGTAAATGGCGAATAGCAAAGCCGTGGCCGTTAATGTCTTCTCTCCACCACTCAACTGGGTAATGCTGGAAGGCCGTTTGCCTTTTGGCTTGGCTACAATGTCAATTCCGGTTTCGGCAAGGTTATCCGGATTTTCAAGGATCAGGTCAGCCGTATCATCCTCCGTAAATAATGCCTGGAATACCTCCCGGAAATTTTCCCTGACTTTATTGAATGTTTCCAAAAACTGCTGGTTGGCCGTGGCCTCCACTTCCTGTATGGTCCGCATTAACCCTTCTTTCGCGTTCACCAGGTCTGTTTTTTGTTCCAGGATAAATTCATAACGCTTGCGCATTTCCTCAAAAGCCTCAATGGCTGTAGGGTTTACTTCGCCAAGGTTCTCCAGGCGTTTCTTCATGCGGTCAACAGCCAGTTGCAATTCTTCTTTTGGCACTTCATTTTCCCGCTCTTCATCCATTAGGCTTTCGATCTGAATATTGAATTCCACATCCAGACGCTCTTTCATGCCAGCAAGCTGCAGCTTAAGCAGGTTTAATTTGTCCTTAATGGCATTCAGCACGGTGTCAAGGTTTTCTTTCGCCTTATGTTTATGCCGGAGTTCACTTTCACGGTTTTGAAGCAGGT
Organism: Bacteroidota bacterium; assembly: GCA_023387985.1. GTDB lineage: Bacteria > Bacteroidota > Bacteroidia > Chitinophagales > Chitinophagaceae > Phnomibacter. Next base: position 83,196 of record JAEWHC010000001.1, read on the forward strand.
TGCGGTGATTGTAATAATCCCGGTCGGCCGCGTTCAGTTGTTTTTCTTCCTCCTCTTTTAACTTTAAAAATTCAACGAGCTTTTCTTGGAAGCCGGCAAGCTGAATTTTATTGTCTTCAATTAAGGAGTTTGTTGTATCCAGTTGGGCAATGCTTTCTCTGATTTGCAAATCAAGAGTATGCAGCTGTTGTTTTTTATATTCCAGTTCCTGCCTCAGGCTGTTTACCTTGTTTTGCTGACGTGTGGCTTCAAGATTGGCCTGGTTGAAACCTGCCGATGCTTCCTGGTAAGAAGCCTCCGAAAGCTGGTAGTATTCCTGGCGGGTCTGGAGGCCGGCTTCGATATGTTGAAGTTCGTGGGTGACCGTTGCCAGATCTTCACGAATCAACGCCAGGCCTGCACTCGTTTCCTTTAACTGGATTTCCTGATTTTCCAGTTTTGCCAGCCCGGTTTCCTGGCTCTTCAGCAGGTTTTCTCTTTTGTTGCTGGCTGCAAATAATGCATTGGTCAACTGCATAATCTCCTGTTCCGTTTGCCGGATAGCCGCTTCTTTCAATTGCTCATTGAAACCAATCACTTCGGCATGTTTGCGGCTGATCTGTTGTTTGAGGTGATCAATTCGCCCTTCGATTTTTTGAATATCCTTTTGAAGTTTTTCCAGGTTTTTTGCCCTCCCTATTTTTTTCCCTTCGAAAAGACCAACACTTCCCCCACTCAGAAAATATTTGCCTTTTACATAGCGGCCCGATTTTTCGAGAATGATATGGTGGGTGGAATTTTGCAGGGCTTCATCATTTTCCGCAATAAAAACATTGCCCAGTAAATGGTGGGCCAGGTTGCGGTAACGTGTATCCACTTCAATTACTTCCATGGCCGGGATGGTACCGGGCAAAAACAACCCGTGAGCGGTTCGCTCTTTTCGGATATCCCCTTCCACAAAGGCATTGATCTCGTTCAGTAAAAAGAAATTGGCCTTGCCTTTTTGGTTGGCTTCCAGCAAATGAACGGCCTGCATTCCCTCTTCCAGGTCGCTCACCACAAAATAATTCAGGTAGGGTTCCAGTACATTTTCAACTGCTGCACGATATTGCTCATTTACATAAATGATGTCACTCAAAATGGGGACTTCATGGTTCCAGTTCGGGTTTTTATGAAGGTACTTTACCGAATCAGGATACCCCTCCATATTCTCAATCAGGCTTTTCAGCAAGTCATGTTCGTTACGCGTTTTGTCGTAAAGCCGGTTTTCTTCAATCAGTTTGCTTCGTAGATCCTCAAGTTTGCCCTGCCCACTCAGTATTTGTTCTTTTGTACGCTCATGCTGTTGCTTCAGATCCTCGAGAAAGAGCTCTTTGTCCTTTTTATCCTGTTCCCGTTTTTCTATTGTGAGTGCCACATCAGCCAGTTCGGTTTTGCGCTGGCTTTCCTCTTCAATCAACATAGCGATGGACCGCTGCAGGTTGGCTATTCCGGTATCGGAAACGGCCATCTTTTTTTCGGCCTCAAACTGACGGCGCTGCGATTCCTGCTGGGTTATGCGATATTCATTAAGTTCCTGCCTTTTTTCATCTACCTCTTCGCGTTTTTCCTGTAGCGCCAGTTGCAGTTGCTGCGCAATTTTTTGCTGATCTTGAAGTTTCAATTCTTCTTCAACCAGGTAATCGCTTGTGGTTTCCACGCCTTTCTGCAATTGGGCCACCTCCCCTTCACTTTTCGTGAGAAACTCATCAAGGCCTGTTTTCTTTTCAGCCAGGAATGTGGATTGCTGCTGGGCAAGATTCCGGCCGTGCTCCTGCTGCCGAACATTCTCTACAAGCTGGTTAAATTGCTGTTGCCGTTGCTGCAGTAATTTTTCCTCTTCAATAAATCTCAGCCTCTCTTCTTCCACTGACGCCTCTTCGGTTGTTATTTCTGTTTCGATTTTCAGCTTTGCATCGCTTTCCACGTCAATTTGCCCGTTGAGCTCACGGTATTCCACATTAAAACCCTGGAGAGCCGCTTTGGCCAGCTCAATACTGACTTTGCGGTATTCTTTTTTAATCTCGTAATACTTCTCGGCTTTTTTTGCCTGATTTTCGAGGGTTTTCAGCTGGTTATTGATCTCGAAGAGCAGATCCTCGATGCGGTTGAGGTCGAGTTCAGTAGCATCAAGCTTCAGTTTAGCTTCCCGCTTCCGGGTTTTATAAATGGAAATGCCCGCAGCTTGTTCCAGCATTTTGCGGCGGCTTTGGTCTTTATCCCGAATAATTTCATCAACCATGCCAAGCTCAATAATGGCGTAACTGTCGGTGGAGATGCCTGTATCCAAAAAAAGGCGCTGAATATCCTTCAGCCTGCATTGAACATCATTTAGCCGGTATTCGGAATCGCCGTTTTTGTAATAACGCCGCGTAACTGTAACAGTGCTGAATTCGGTTGGCAGCAGGTTCCGGGTATTTTCAAAGGTAAGGCTCACTTCTGCAAGGCCGCTGGCACTCCGGTTTTTGCTTCCGTTGAAAACCAGGCTTTCCAGGTTCTCACTGCGTAGCGCACTGATCTTTTGCTCCCCAATTACCCAACGGATACTGTCCACAATATTGCTCTTGCCACAACCGTTCGGCCCAATGATCCCGGTAACTCCTTCATCAAAATGAACAATGGTTTTATCGGCAAAACTTTTAAACCCTTTTATTTCCAAACTTTTTAATCGCACTTCAAATTCTCGTTTTTATTTGTATCGCCCGATAAAGGACAAGGGGACAAAAATACCATTTACCACCAAAATAGCTTTTTGTAAGATTCCGGGCAAATTCTTAATTATACACCAATTCCTCACATGCCTCATTGCGCTATAGCTTGCATAAACACCCTCCCTTTGCTGGCTGCATTTTACTTCATGCATCTTCAAAAAGCATGTAAATTCGCAAAAAACAGGGAAAGAATGGCAGAAGATTTAGTGATTATCGAAGGAACAAAAGATGAACAATATACAGGAGTTTCAAGACAAATCGAGGCCCTGATGACCGACAGAGCGGATTGGGTGGCCAACTTAGGAAACTTTTGCGCAGCGCTGAAAGAGCAGTTTGGTTGGTTATGGGTGGGATTTTACCTAGCGAAAAATGAAAATGAGCTAATCCTCGGTCCTTTCCAGGGTCCTGTAGCCTGTACATTCATCAGGAAAGGAAAAGGCGTATGTGGAACAACCTGGGCTACCGAAAAAACAACAGTTGTGCCCGATGTTGACCAGTTTCCCGGCCATATAGCCTGCAGCAGCCTGAGCAAGAGTGAAATTGTGGTGCCTTTTTGGAAAGACGGTACAGTGATTGGTGTACTGGATATTGACAGTGCAGCATACAACAGTTTTGATGACACGGATGCACAATGGCTGGAAAAAATGGTTGATTCCATCCCCCGGCCTGATTATTTTTTCAACTGATGAAACAATGGTGGAAGCCTATAATTTCCTGGCAAGCTGGCAGCTGGTACCCGAAAAATCAATTTTTCCGGAAGGCAGATATAAGAAAAGCGGGCAAATAAAATTCGATTCACCAGCCGGTACGCATGTACTGCATATCGAGAACAGTTGGGTGGATATGGAAAACCAGGCTTATTATTCTGCATTGGAAATTACAGTGGATGGAGAGTGGCATACGCATAACCTTTCCGGTGAAACCAGAAAGTCAAAGGCCAGCTTTGAAGGCAGCCATTCAATGGAAATAGAAATAAAGCACAGAGAGGGCAATGTTACGCATATCCGTTTTGAGATTCTTCCTAACGGCAGGCTTCGCGTAACTGAAAATCATGCTGAACCGGGACCTGGCCTGCCGCCGGAAGTAACCGAATACCAGAAGCAACTGAATGTTCTTCCTTATGCTTCAAGTCTGGGCAGTGTCGCCATTCGGCCCACAGAGCAGGGTTTAATTCGACATAAGGCTTTACAGGCCATGGAAGAGCAAACCAATATGCAGTTGAACCAGATTCGCGAACAAATTGAATTGCTTGCGCGCCAGGCACAGGAATTGCGTAAGCGCAGGGACATTTCGCTGATCATTTACGAATCTTCCATAAATTTTCAACCGGTGATTGGACAGACTTATTTTCTTTATGAAAAAAAAGACGGCAGTCATGTACTTTCACTTATTTCTGAAAGGGAATGGGGCGGATCGATGCCTTACAAAAGAAAAATTGCGTCAGTAAAATTGCTTGCAGACCATACCTGGCAGGAAATTCAGGATAATTAGGAAAACTATTGACTATGGAACCTCAGCCTGTTAAAACCGCGATTGTTGCTTTTGGAAAATCGGCAAAGATCTTTCATGCCCCTTTTTTACAAACCAATCCAAAATTTGAAGTTGTGGCAACCGTAGAAAGAAACCGGAATGAAGGCGAAACCTGGTTTCCCGGGATTGTTACTTACCGTTCTATGGAGGAAATGCTGGATAATAAGGCTATAGAACTGGTGGTTATCACAACGCCGAACGATACCCATTTTTCCTATTCAAAAATGGCATTGCAAAATGAAAAATACGCGGTTGTGGAAAAGCCTTTTACCATTACGCCTGGTGAAGCCATGGAGCTGGTGGAACTGAGCAAGACTTCTCAAAAATTTGCCAGCGTTTATCACAACCGACGCTATGTTTCTGATTTCCGAAGCATTGTCGAAATTGTGCGGGAAGACCTGTTGGGCGATATCCATGAATATGAATGCCATTTTGACCGATACCGGCCTGCTCTTGTTGAAGGAGCCTGGCGCGAAAAAAACCTGCCCGGAAGTGGCATTACCTACGATCTCGGTTCTCACCTGATCGATCAGACCCTTTGCCTATTTGGATTTCCTGCCAGCGTAACAGCCACCATAAAAACCCAGCGTCCTGGTTTAGAAACCGATGATTATTTTGATATCCGTTTCGATTATGCCAATGGAATGCGTTCCATTCTGAAAAGTGGAATGCTTGTACGCGAAATGGGTTACCGGTACCAGATCCATGGCACCAAAGGCAGTTTTTTGAAGAGCGGTGATGACCCGCAGGAGGAAAAACTAAAAGCCGGGGCGTTGCCGGATACACCGGCCTGGGGCTTTGAACCGGAGGGTATGGAAGGATTGATTCATACAGAGATCCATGGCGAAGCCGTGCGCCAAAAGCGGAAAAGCTATGCGGGCAATTATGGAGATTACTACCGGAATATTTACCAGAGCATCCGGCACCATGCACCGTTAAAGGAAAAGCCTGAACATGGCTATAATGTGGTCAAGCTCATTGAACTTGCTTTTGAAAGCAGCCGCCTGCAGAAGACAATACCCGTAGCGGGATTGATGGAGACAGACTACCCTTTTGAAAATTTACCCTGGAACCGCTAATCAGAATTCATCTTCGCCAATTGAATCATCAGCGCTGAATAAATTCATCATGCTGGCCATAAGGTCCTTGAATTCGAGGCGGCCATCAAGCGTTGTTTTGCTGATCATGGAATATGCCGACAAGCCGTGCAAAATAAATTCCATCATAAGGGACGTTTCCTTTTCACCCAGTTTAGGATAATGTTTTTTAGCAAGGGCATGCAGTCCGTCCACCTGGTATAGGGCGTTTATTTTCTCAGCATCGGTGCTGTCGATCATCAACTGCAGTTTATGACCAGCATCAAACCAGGAAATAATGCTTTTGTAAGGATTATCCGTTTTTTGTTCTACAGTTTTTTTGCCTGTGGCCGACCGCTTTTTTACCAGTTCGGGATCAGGGAAATGTTCGGCAAAAACTTTGCGGATGGATTTTTCGATCAGGTTAATCGCTACCTGGTATGGACCTTCCTGTTCACCTTCGTAAAGCAGTTCAATTTTTCCCGTAATTCCGGGAATAATTCCAGCAAGATCACTTAACCACACATGGGTATTAACCTCGCCGTTTTTAATCAGCCGTCTTTCTGCAGTTGCCACGGCATTCTCAAGAGCTGAAATGCTCAGGCGTGCGGACACACCACTCTTTTTGTCCACCCATTCGCTGCCCCTGGCTTCAAAGGCAATCTGTTCAATAATGCGGTGAATGAATTCATGGACATTTACCCGTTCCTGCTGTTCTTTCAATAAGGCCGCTTCCTGCCGCGTAATTTCAAGTGCATGATCCACATCTTTCGGATAATGGGTAAGGATCTGGCTTTCTATACGGTCTTTGAGTGGCGTCACAATTGATCCGCGGTTGGTATAGTCTTCAGGATTTGCGGTAAATACAAACAGGATATCAAGCGGCATACGCAACTTGAAACCCCTGATCTGAATATCGCCTTCCTGCAGAATATTGAATAAGGCAACCTGTATCCTCGCCTGCAGGTCGGGCAATTCGTTGATCACAAAAATACCGCGGTTGCTGCGCGAAATGATGCCATAATGCAATACCCTTTCATCTGCAAAACTGAGTTTGAGATTTGCCGCTTTAATGGGGTCAATATCCCCAATCAGGTCGGCTACACTCACATCGGGGGTAGCCAGTTTTTCACCATAACGAAGGCTGCGGTGCAACCATTCTACCGGCGTATCATCCCCTTTTTCTCCAATGATATCCCGAGCGTATTTGCTGATGGGATGATAAGGATCGTCATTGATTTCGCTTCCCGCCACAACCGGAATGTATTCATCCAGAAAATCAATCATTTGCCGGGCCATACGCGTTTTTGCCTGTCCGCGTAATCCCAGGAACAGGATATTGTGCCGGCTCAGTAAAGCCCTTTCGGTGTCAGGAATTACGGTGTCTTCGTAACCTACAATTCCGCTGAAAGAAGGTTCTCCTTTTTCCAAACGCAGGATCAGGTTTTCACGGATCTCCTGTTTAACAGACCTGTTCCTGTATCCACTTTTCTTCAATTCGCCAAAAGTGGTAATATGTTGAATGTTCATAATCTCTTTGGGGTTAATTCAATAAACGGTTTTGTTTTTGCCGCTCTCAAAATCTTTAAACACAAAAGCACCAAGATTGTCCAGGCTTGCAAAGAAAGCTTTCCCCCGGTTGGTTTCGGTAAATTCGGTTACAAATCGCTGCAAATAGGGATCGCTGGCGATCATAAAGGTTGTTATGGGTATTTTCAGCTTCCTGCATTCTGCCGCAAGGTTGAGGCATTTATTAAAAATTTTTCGGTCGATACCAAAGCTGTTTTTATAATAGCGGTTCCCGATCTTCATGCAGGTGGGTTTCCCATCGGTTATCATAAAAATCTGCTTATTTTTATTACGCCTTTTTCTGAGCAGCTCCATGGCGAGCTCCAGGCCGGCAACGGTATTGGTATGGTATGGGCCCACCTGCAGATAAGGAAGATCTTTCATTTCCACAATCCTTGCATCGTTGCCAAAAACCACGATATCCAGGGTGTCTTTCGGATAACGCGTGGTGATCAGTTCACTCAAGGCCATGGCCACTTTTTTGGCAGGCGTAATGCGGTCCTCTCCATAAAGGATCATGCTGTGACTGATGTCGATCATCAATGCGGTTGAAGTTTGTGTCTTGTGGTCGGTTTCACGAATGTTGAGGTCATCTTCGCGCAGCGTAAAGGAGTCGATGCCGTGGGTAATCTGCGCATTTTGAATGCTGCCGGTAAAATCGATCTGCTCAAGGCTGTCGCCAAACTGGTAGGGTCTTATTTCAGGATTGATTTCGTCACCCTGCCCATGTTTGAATGTAGAATGCTGGCCGCTTTTCGTTTTTTTCAGTTTCCCAAAGATCTCCTCGAGACTTCTTTTGCGGATTCCCTGCTCAGATTTTCCCGTAATGGAAAATTTTCCATCCGGATCTTCATTGATGTAACCTTTTTCGCGCAGCTCATCAATAAAATCTCCCATTCCATAATCCTCATCGGTCAGCTGGTATTTTTTGTCGAGTTCATTCATCCAGTTTAAAGCTTCGGCTGCATCCCCGCTGGTATAGGTAAGCAATTGCAGGAACAAATCCAGCAATTGTTCAAAACCCATTTTGCCTTTTGGCAACAGCGGCATTTTTGCAAATTCAATTCCCCTCATAAACTTTCCGATTGGGAGGTAAGGTACAAACTCTTTTCATTCGATTTGTTGAAAGTTTGCCAAACATTTCAAGGGGCCACAAGCATATTGTAGAAATTCCATAAGAGCTTAACCGTTTACGGAAATCATTTATGTACCTCACTGGTGAAATGAAATGCTATACCGGGGTTGTTCTGAATTTCAGTATTTAAAAACCATTCGCTTTGTGCCAGGTATACAAGATGGTCATCCTTATCCCGGGCAACATTCGCCATTTTGAACCGTACAAATTCGTCTAGCTTTGCTTTACTGCTACTCGTAATCCAGCATGCTTTATAAAAAGGCAGTGAATTGAATTGCACGGATGCGCCATACTCCAGGAGCAGACGATATTGAATCACCTCAAATTGCAGTTCGCCTACGCAGCCAATGATCTTCTTGTTGCCGTCGTGCTGGGTAAACATCTGCGCCACACCCTCATCGGTCAATTGCATCAGCCCTTTTTCCAGTTGCTTGGTTTTCATTGGGTCTTTATTAACCACTTCACGAAAAATCTCGGGAGAAAAAGTAGGAATGCCCGAATAGAAAAAATCTTCACCTTCGGTAAGGGTATCACCGATTTTGAAATTTCCTGAATCATATAAACCAACGATATCACCTGGAAATGATTCTTCAACGATGTCCTTACTCCTGGCCATAAACGTGTAAGGATTGGAGAAGCGGAGGTCTTTATCGAGCCGAACATGATGATAATATTTATTGCGCTCAAATTTGCCACTGCATACCCGGAAAAATGCGATGCGGTCGCGATGCTTGGGGTCAAGGTTTGCGTGGATTTTGAATACAAACCCGGAAAGCTTCGGTTCTGAGGGTTTTACTTCACGGGTGGTTGTCATGCGCGATTGTGGGCCGGGTGCAAGGGTTACAAATTTTTCCAAAAGCTCTCTTACACCAAAGTTATTAACGGCAGATCCAAAAAATACGGGTGCAACTTTTCCTTCCAGGTAATCTTTGACATCAAGCGCATCATAAACGCCTTCGATTAGCTCCACATCTTCACGCAGGATATTCGCATCCTTTTCGCCAATATGGGTTACCAACTGCTCATCGCCGAGGTCACTTATGGTTACTGTGCTGCCGGCAACAGCTTTGGTACCTGCAGTAAATAAAACCAGTTCTTTGGCGTCGAGGTTATAAACACCTTTAAAGTCTTTTCCGCTGTTTATTGGCCAGGTCATGGGATGTAAATGAATGCTAAGCTCTTTTTCAATTTCCTCCAGCAGATCATAGCGGTTCTTTCCATCACGGTCCATTTTATTGATAAAAACCATTACCGGTGTATTGCGCATGGTGATCACTTCCATAAGCCGGCGGGTTTGTTCTTCTACCCCATTTACACTGTCTACCACCAGAATTACACTGTCTACCGCGGTGAGTGTGCGAAAGGTATCTTCGGCAAAATCTTTGTGCCCCGGTGTATCCAGCAGGTTGATGAGCATATTCCTGTATTCGAACGTCATCACCGAAGTGGCCACAGAAATGCCCCGCTGCCTTTCAATTTCCATAAAATCACTGGTGGCATGCTTCTTAATTTTATTGCTTTTTACGGCACCTGCGGTTTGAATGGCACCACCAAACAGCAGCAATTTTTCGGTCAATGTGGTTTTACCGGCATCCGGGTGACTAATGATGGCAAATGTTCTTCTTCTTGCTATTTCTTTTTGAAAGGACATAAATTCAAATTGGGCGCAAAAGTAAGGTAAAGGCAGACCAACCCTTTAAGCGGATGGCGCTGCCACTAAAACTTTAATGATCTTTTTTTATAGCCAGGTGTAAGTAATTTCCTGTTCAATATCCGGATGCAGGCTGCGGGCGACCGGGCATCCGTTGCCCGTTGCTTCCAAAATGGCTTTCTCTTTTTCCTTCAGATGCAATGCCGGCAGTGTGGCTTTTACCACCACCCGGATGATCCTGCGCGGCGCATCCGGGCTCATGATTTTTTGGACTTCCACTTCTGCGCCGGCCAGTTCAATGCCCATATCGTTTGCTTTTATGCCCATGGTGGTAATGAGGCATAATCCCAGCGAGGTAGCCGTTAAATCGGTTGGAGAAAAGCGTTCACCTTTCCCCCGGTTATCGGTAGGCGCATCTGTTTCAATGGTCGATCCGCTTTGCTTGTGTACGGTTTCGCACCTTAACGCTCCATTGTATTTTATTGAAGAGGTCATATCATATTTTTGGTAAAAATACGTTTTACGCTAAATTTGATGGCATGAATGCTGCTCGGATGATTTTGTTTCGCTTTGTACTGCTATGCTTTACGGTACTATTTTATGATGCAGCAATTGCACAAAGGCCAACTACGGAAAAGGATACCAAACGTGCTGAAAGGGCAGCCAAGAGAGCTGAACGGCTTGAAAAGCTTGATGAGCTGATAACCACCGAAGAACAAGGAACCATTGTATACAATAAGCAGAATATTTTCGGCATAAAACTCAACAACGACGGTTATGGGGCTTATTATGAAAGAGGAAGGCAAAAGACTGTTGAAAAAGCCAGTTGGTGGAGCATTGAGCTTGGCGAACGCATGGATCCCAAACAGGAAAAACTCAGCAGGCTTACCCAAAGTGGACTCATGCTTATTTCCACTCCCCTGATCTTTGGAAAGGAGAACAATTTCTATTTTGCCAAACTGGGCTTTGGACAATCCAGGTTAATTGGAGGAAAAGGCATCCGCAATGGTGTGGCCGTATCTGCGCTTTATGGTGGTGGCCTGAGCCTTGGTTTGTTGAAACCTTACGTTGTACAGGTGATCGACCCGGTTACCAATCAATCAATCGATACCTGGTGGAAAGGGGACAAAAGCAGGACCGATACGCTGATTCTTGATAAAGACGCGCTATATGGTTCGGCTGGAATGGGGAAAGGCTGGAATGAAGTCAAAATTGTACCGGGTGCATTTGCAAAAGCCGCATTACGATTCGACTATGGCCGGTACAATGAAATGATCAGCGCCATTCAATGCGGTGTGAATGCCGAATTTTACACTTCCAAAATGCCAGTGATGATCAACAATGAAGGCAAGAACTTCTTTGTGAACGTTTTCGTAGCCCTGGAATTCGGCCGCAGGAAATAATCTCCGGAATTTGTCTTTATTTTGCCCTGTTATGGGTACATGCAACGGAACAACAATCTCCTCTGATCAAAATAATAAAGTTCGTAAACCCAACTGGTTGCGGGTTAAACTGCCTGTAGGTGAAAATTACCGCGATCTACGGGGAATAGTAGATAATCATAATTTACATACCATTTGCGAAAGCGGCAACTGCCCGAATATGGGAGAATGCTGGGGCGCCGGCACAGCCACTTTTATGATACTGGGAAATATCTGCACCCGCAGTTGCGGTTTTTGTGCAGTAGCAACAGGCAGGCCCCTGGCTCCCGATTTTGACGAACCTCAAAGAGTGGCGGAAGCCATTTACCTGATGAAATGTAAGCACGCGGTAATTACTTCAGTCGACCGTGATGAATTGACTGATGGGGGAAGCATTATCTGGGCCAATACCATTCGTGCGGTAAAAACTTTAAATCCCGAAACCACGCTCGAAACGCTGATCCCGGATTTTCAGGGCAATCGCGAAAATGTAATGCGTGTTGTGGAAGCGGCCCCTGAAGTTATCAGTCACAACATAGAAACGGTGGAGCGGCTGAGCAGGCAGGTGCGCATCCAGGCGAAATACTGGCGTAGTATGGAAGTACTGCGTATGCTGAAAGACGCCGGCGTTCGTACAAAAAGTGGCATTATGTTAGGGCTTGGAGAAACCGTGGAGGAGGTAAAACAAGCCATGCTCGACCTGCGCAATGCGGGAGTCGATGTAGTTACCCTGGGCCAGTATCTTCAACCAAGCGTTAAGCATTTGCCGGTAGTGCGCTTTGTGCATCCTGGTGAATTCAACGAATTGCGTGAATTCGGGTATAAAGCAGGTTTCGACTATGTGGAAAGTGGTCCGCTGGTTCGCAGTTCTTACCACAGTGAGAATCACGTAATTCCAGGATATGGGCGCAATGTATGGTTACAGGAAAAAAGCCAGGGTATTTCAGCCTGACCTTTGGTGAACCATCTGATTTTAGAGTTTTCTTATTTGCGAAGCGTTGGTTTTCGTATTACCTTTGCACGCTTTCATTTAGCACCCCAATTTAAAAATCTGGCGCCGTAAGGCCAGTACCTCCATAACCCTTCGGGGAAGTGATTGGCAAATTCAGCCAAAGGCGACAGATTAAATATTTAATTAATTAATATTATGAAACTGTCGCAGTTCCGTTTTGACCTTCCACTGAGTTTAATTGCCCAAACCCCCAATAAACGCCGTGAAGACAGCCGCCTAATGGTTATTGACCGAAAAACCGGCAATATGGAAGACCATCACTTCTATGAGATCATGAACTTTTTTGAAGAACGTGATGTATTTGTTGTTAACAATACCAAGGTTTTTCCAGCCAGAATGTATGGACGTAAGGAAAAGACGGGCGCCAAAATTGAAGTCTTCCTGCTTCGTGAGCTGAACAGGCCCAATAAACTTTGGGACGTAATTGTAGATCCTGCCCGAAAAATACGGGTGGGAAACAAACTGTATTTCGGTGAAAACGATGAATTGGTGGCTGAGGTAATTGACAATACCACAAGCCGGGGGCGTACCATTAAGTTTTTATGGGATGGCCCCGAATCTGAATACCGCAGCCTGTTGGAAAATCTTGGAGAGACCCCCCTGCCCAAATACATCAAGCGCAAGCCAGATGAAATGGATAAGGAGCGTTACCAGACGGTATATGCCAAATTTGAAGGAGCAGTGGCCGCTCCGGTAGCAGGTCTGCATTTCAGCGAAGAACTGATCAAACGTTGTGAAATTCATGGGATCCGTTTTGCCGAAGTAACTTTGCACACCGGCCTTGGAACCTTTCGCCCACTTGAGGTGGAAGACCTGAGCAAACATAAAATGGATGCTGAATATTTCCGGATTGATGATACAGCCTGTAAAGTAATCAACCAGGCGAAATCCGGCGGAAACAGAATATGCTCAATTGGTACCACCACCATGCGTGCACTCGAAAGTTCCTATAGTGCCGATCAGTTTTTAAAACCTGCTGAAGGATGGTCGAATACGTTTATCCATCCTCCCCATGTTTTCAGCATCGCCGATTCGCTCATTACCAATTTTCACCTGCCAAAAACCAGTTTATTGATTATGGCATGTGCTTTTGGCGGATATGACCTGATAATGGAAGCTTACCAGAAAGCCATTAAAGATAAATACCGCTTTTTTACCTATGGTGACGCCATGCTGATTAAATAGGCTATGGTAAAAAAATGCCAAAAAGGCATTGAAATCCAAACCCATAGCATACATATCCGTCTTAAAATTGAATATAAACCGTGTAAGAAATGAAATTGATTTTTACAACATTCGCCCTGATCTGCTCAACATTTTTGTTTGCTCAGAAAAATGACCCGCAAGCGAAAGCGTTGCTCGACCAGGTAAGCGCCAATTACAAAAATCTCAAGACCGTACAGGGCAATTACAACCTTGTAGTCACCACACGTGCCGGAAAAGTAGCCGGCAAAAAAAGTGGGAAGGTTTTTATAAAAGGCAACCGGTTTAAAGTCACCGAGCCGTCTATGGAGATCATTAGTGACGGCAATAAGGTATGGAAATACGAAGCGGATGCCAATGAAGTATTGGTAAGTAATGTGGAAACCGGAATGAACGGCCTCACCCCGCAAAAGCTGTTTACCAACTTTTATGATAAGGATTTTTTGTATAAGTTAAACGGGCATGTTTCTGTAGACGGCAAGCGCCTCCGCGAAATAGAAATGACTCCAACCGATAAACGAAAAAATTTCTTCAAGGTGTACCTCTACGTTGACGAGGCGAAAAAGATGATCGTAAGTTCAAAAATCTATGAGAATAACGGCAATATTTACAACTACAACCTGAGCAATATTGTAACCAACGGCAATCTTGCAGACAACCTTTTTGTATTTGATGCCAAAAATCATCCGGGCGTTGATGTAATCAATCAATAAACGAATTGAACATAATGATGTTTTAGCCGCAGCCAATGGTTGCGGCTTTCTTTTTCCGGGAACATTTTTTTTCGTTTAAGTTTGCCCTTTCATTCCTGATCATGACATATCGACTACGTTTTTGTCTTTTTACTGTTTTTTTATTGATGGTTTTTTCGGTAGACGGCCAGGCTGTCTTTCCGGGCAGTTATATCCGCACATCGGGCAAATTGCCCCAACTGGCCTGGAGTGGAGGCGCCGACAGATTAGGCAGTTCTAAAATGGGATATATCGATACAGGGATTGTTATGAAAGTTACCGACACGCTGGGCGGGCTGCTCAAGGTTGAACTGGCCCAGAACCGCCATGCTTATCTTGGCCGCAATTTTGCCACGCCCCTCGCAGGTACAATCCCCGTTCGCCCGGTTACTGCCGAATCCTGGACGGTTCGTGGGGAGGCCAGGCATGATCTTGTGGCCATTAATGTGGGCAGCCCTGTGCCCTATCAATCCTGGATGGAAACCGGCCCGGCAAATATTGTGGTTGAGCTTTATGGTGTACAAGCCAATACCAACTGGATAACGCAACTGCAATCAGCCAAAGTTGTGGATTGGGTTGATTTCAGGCAGGTTGACGATGATGTCATGCGGGTAACTATCCGTTTGAATACCCACCATTACGGTTACCGTATTGGCTACCAGGGCAGGCAGTTGCAATTGCAAATCCGCCATACGCCCGAAAACCGGAGACTAAGGGGCAAGACCATAGTGATTGATGCAGGGCACGGCGGAACCAATACGGGAGCACGGGGAGTAAACAGCGGCATCCTGGAAAAAGATTATAACCTGCTTTTTGCCCGCGCACTGGAAAAGAACCTGAAACGGAAGGGAGCCATTGTAAAAATGATCAGGGATACGGATTCGACAGTTGATACCAAAGATCGTGTTCTATGGAGCCAGGCTCAAGACCCGGATATTTTTATTTCATTCCATCTCAATTCCTCCAGCCGTGCCACAGCAAAAGGTGCAAGCACATATTACAAGCATCTTGCATTCAGCGGCCTAAACCGGGCTATACTTTCGCGCATGCTGCGAATCGATGGCCTCGAAGAATTCGGCCTCATTGGCAGTTTTAATTTTCAGCCGGTTCAGCCTACAGATTATCCTTCGAGCCTTGTGGAAGTGGCTTTCCTGAGCAATGTGGATGATGAAAAACTAATCCTTGATCCAAGGTTTCACAAAAAAGTTGGCAAAAGGGTCAGGCAAGGTATCCAGGATTGGTTGAGTAGCCTGAAATAATCTGGCTTTATCCGGCATTTCTTGCCACCCCCTTCCCTTTAAATAATTTCCAGCAGGAAATAATTCTTCCGGCCTTTCTGCACAAGCAGGAATTTACCATGCATCAATTCAACCCCTGAAATGGTGGCGTCAACAGATTCCACTTTTTCCTTGTTTACAGAAATCCCTCCACCCTGCAACATTTTGCGGGCTTCCCCTTTGCTCTTGAAAATTCCGGATTCCGCGAGTACGGTAACCCAGTCGGGGTTTTCATCCCATCGGTTGCGGCTCAACTGATGCCGGGGCACGCCTTCCATGATGTCTGCCAATTGGCCGGCACTGAGGCTGAGCAAGGATTCTTTTGTGGCTTGCCCAAAAAGAATCTCCGATGCCTTTTTGGCAAATTCCAAAGCCTCTGGGCTGTGCACAAATGCCGTGAGTTCTTCCGCCAGTTTGTTTTGTGCAATCCTTAAGTGTGGGGTGGCGGTATGCGCATCCATTACCTTATCCATTTCTTCTTTGGTAAGGAAAGTAAAAATAGGCAACCAAATTTTTACATCTTCATCACTGCTGTTCAACCAAAATTGATAAAACTGGTAAGGACTTGTACGATCGGGATCAAGCCATACATTGCCTTTTTCGGTCTTGCCGAATTTGCCGCCATCCGATTTTTTGATCAGGGGACATGTAAAGGCAAAAGCTTCTCCCTGCCCGCCGGTCATCCTGCGAATCAGTTCAGTTCCGGTGGTAATGTTACCCCATTGGTCGCTTCCGCCAAACTGGAGTTTCACGCCTTTGTTTTTATAGAGCCAGTAAAAATCATAGCCTTGCATCAGCTGGTATGCAAATTCAGTATAACTGATACCGGTTTCTCCTTCTATTCGCTTTTTCACGCTGTCTTTAGCCATCATGTAATTCACAGAAATGTGTTTGCCCACATCCCGCAGGAAATCAATAAAGCCAATATTTTTAAACCAATCGTAATTATTTACCAGCATCGCAGCATTGGGCTGTCCCGAATCAAAGTCCAGGAACTTACTGAGTTGTTTTTTGATCCCCGCTACATTCCGGGCAAGTGCTTGTTCATCAAGGAGGTTTCGCTCTTCGCTTTTTCCGGTGGGGTCGCCCACCATACCGGTAGCGCCACCAATTAATGCAACCGGTTGGTGACCAGCTCGTTGCATGTGCACAAGCAACAAAATGGGAACAAGGCTGCCAATATGCAGACTTTCAGCAGTGGGATCAAAACCCACATAACCGCTCGTAGATTCTTTTACCAATTGCTCTTCTGTTCCGGGCGTAATGTCATTAATCAGGCCCCTCCATCTCAATTCCTCAATCAGATTTATTTTATTTCTTACCATAATTCCCGCAAAAATAAACGCCGCAGCTTAGTTTTCAAGAGAAGCATTAATTTGGATGCGGAATAACATAGTTCGGGGATTTTAGATACTTTTGAATCAATTACACTATCTGCAAACCGGGAATCATGCGCTATATCTTCTATATAATAATTCTTACCTGCATGGCCGGCCCGGCCCTGGGGCAGAATGATTACCGCAACGAATGGATTGATTACAACAAGACCTATTATAAATTTTTTGTTACAGAAAACAGGCTCTACCGCATTTCCGCTGCTGTACTGCAAACTGCCGGACTGGGTTCCACACCGGCTGAACATTTCCAGATGTGGCGAAACGGTGATGAAGTTCCGTTGTACACCTCTGTACAGAATGGAAATTTGCCTTCAGACGGTTACATTGAATTTGTTGGGCTGAGAAATGATGGAAAAAAAGATGGTGTATTGTTTGAAAAGCCCGAATACAACATCCAGTCAGACATTAGTTACTTTTCGGATACTTCCTGGTATTACCTGACGGTGAATACAGGAAGGAATAAGAGATTTACCCCTGCTGATAACAAGGTCGAAAATACCAATGTGGCACCTGAGAAATATTTCATGCATACGATGACCGACAATTTTATGTGGACGTGGAATTTTGGCGCCGGTATTTCCTTGACCGATATTCCCCTTCGCAGCTCGGTACTTGATGCCGGTGAAGGATTTGCCGGCAGACCTTTTAACGGATGGTCACCGGGCAATGCTTTTTACCAGCGTCTACAGGCCTATACGGATGGTCCCGGTATGCAGTTGAGCATAAACTACAGCGGAAACTACCCTCTTGACAGAAATATTGAAACCCGTGTAAAAGACAGCCTCATCAGTTCAATATTTATAAACAGGTACAACGCAAAAACCGCAGTGGTTACCAATTTGTCTCCGAAAACTATTGTAAATGATTCCATCCGGTTCCATTATAAAAGTACCAATGATTTTTACTGGGAAAATATAATGATCAACCAGTTGAAGCTTACTTACCCGAGGATATTCAATTTTGGAAATGCTTTTCTGTTCAATTTAAGCCTCCGCGAAAGCATCCAGCCTTTGCATTTAAGAATTGGCGGACTGCGCAGTGACAATATGCCCACCATACTTTATGACCTGACCCATCTTAAACGGTATGAAGGAAAGATAAAGGGTGACAGCTCTTTCTTTTTACTTGACGCAGGATCTGCACGTGAGGTTTGGGTACTCAACCAACGCCAGCTTTTGCGAAACATCACGCAGCTTACCCAACGAAAGTTCATTGATTTTACCCTGTCGTCATTGCAGGGAGATTATATGATCATCAGTGCAAAAAAATTAACGGAAGGAGAAACAGACCAGGTCGAGGAATACCGCAAATACAGAAGCACAGAAGCCGGTGGCAGCTATAAGGCCCAGGTTTATATGATTGAAGAACTTGCGGATCAGTTTGCTTATGGCCAGTTCCTGAATCCACTATCCATCAGAAATTTCGTCCGTTTTGCGCTTGACAAATTTACGGTGAAACCAAAAATGGTATTCCTGTTGGGTAAGGGCTCAGGCTATGCAAGTTTCCGCAATACTTCGGCAACTTATTATGTAAAAAAAGACATCACGCTGGTCCCTACTTTTGGGCAGCCGGCTTCGGATAATTTGCTGGTTTCAGAGACTTTGGCTGATCCCACACCGAGGATCCCGGTAGGGCGCCTGAGTGCAGTGTGGCCCGAGGAAATCCGCATTTACCTGCACAAGGTGAAAAAATTTGAAGCCCTTGCCCGCAATCCCAAACGAACGGCGGCTGACATGGAATGGCGGAAAGAAGTGCTCCACCTTGTTGGGGGCGATGATGAATATCTTGCTTTAAATGTTACCAAGCCTTTTATGGCGCGATATGAAAAAAATATCGAGGACCCAAGTGTTTCCGGGCATGTACAAACTTTTCTGAGGGTCCGGAATGCGGATTTCCCGAAGGACATGCAGAAGATCCAGAACCGTATTGACAGCGGAGCCGGCCTGATCACTTATTTTGGTCACTCAAGTACGAGCAGCATAGATTTCAATTTAAGCAAACCAGAATCATTTGACAATGGAGATGGTAAATACCAGGTGATGATCGCCAACGGATGTCGTGCCGGAGACATTTTTGAGCTGAATACCAATCGCCTGCAATCCAAGAATACTTCCATCACCGAAAATTACATTTTCGCGAAAGACCGCGGGGCGATCAGCTTTGTGGCCAATGTGGATTACGGATTGCCCAATTACCTGGATTTCTTCACCAATGAATGGTATATTGCCCTTGGAAAAACGGCATATGGCAAGACGCTTGGGGAGGTTCACCAGGAAGCCATACGCTCCGCGTACAATAAAGTTCCTCTCGATCGTTTTAATCGCATTAACCTGGAACAGGAATGCCTCCACAGCGATCCTGCCATTGTTTTGTTTCCTTATAATCGGCCCGATTATACAACCGATAGCAGTCTCATCACCAGGAGCCCCGCAAAATTTACGGTAGCCACTGATACCGCGAAACTGCACGTTGCCATAGTGAATATCGGAAAAGCGGAAAATGACGCTGTAACTATTCTTGCAGAGCGGATAACTCCTGCGGGCAAGGTGATTACTCTTGGAAATTTTACGATGGGTAATATTTACAAGCGGGAATACCTTCACATTGACGTACCCCTTCAGGGGAATTACGAACCAGGAAAAAACATCATCCGCATTACCATCGATCCGGAGAAAAAATCAAAAGACCTGAATTTTGAGAACAATTTTGCCGAGATCCATTTCGACCTGGAACCGCTTTCTGCCTTACCCGTCTTTCCGTATAACCACAGTATTGTAAATTACAATGAGGTTGTACTGACAGCATCCACCGCCAACCCGATTCAGAAAGAAATGAATTATCGCTTGCAGGTTGATACCACGGCTTTATTCAACTCTCCGGCAATGCAATCCATGGACAGTGTGAAAAGAGGCGGAGCAATCAGCTTTCGGCCAAATGTAAAATGGGCAAATAATACAGTTTATTACTGGCGCATTTCCCCGGTAGTAAACAATCAACCGGTTGAATGGCAACAGGCATCTTTCCTTTACAAACAAGATGAATCACCAGGTTTTAATCAATCGCATTTTTACCAGTGGAAAGATGGTTCATTTAATGGTCTGCTCCTGGACAGCAGCAGCCGAAAACTGGAATTTGGCGATGAACTCCATAATATTTTTGTTGAGCATGGCATTTATACGTCGAGTGGTACAGCATCCACCCATTTCAGTGTAACCGTTGACGGTATAAGAACCATTTACAGTGCATGTATCGGCCAGTCAATGATCTTCAATATTTTCGATGGCAAGTCGTTCAAACCCTGGGACAATACTCAAGGAGGAAGATTTGGTAGTGCCCCCAATTGTGGTCATGGCAAGGAATACAATTTTGAATTCAAATATGTAAATCCGCAAGGCCGTAAACAAATCATGGATTTTCTGGACCAGATTCCTGAAGGAGATTTCATTGTGGGCCGCCTGAACCTGGACCAACCCTATGATTCGGCATTGATTAAATACTGGATGAATGATACGCTCATCCATGGTAGTGGGAAATCTTTATACCATAGCCTCAAAAATCTGGGTTTTACCGACATTGACAGCATGACGCGCCCCCGCACATTCGCCTTTGTGATTAAGAAGGCAAGGAATAAAGAATACCCTGCTCGCTGGGCTTTCAGTGAAGGATTGTATGATAGAAACATTCAGTCGTTCATGGCCAACACGCAGGCCACAAAAGGCAGTCTGTTATCTCCGGAAATCGGCACTGCAGAAGAATGGCAGGATCTTAGGTGGAGTATAGAAGAGCTGCCTGGCACACCGGTGTACCAGCTGCGGGTTTATGGCCTAAACGGGCAAAACCAAAAGACGCTTCTTAAAACACTGAAACCCGGAGAAATGCATGCAGATCTCAGGTCTGTTGATGCAAAACTCTATCCCCGGTTAGTCCTGGAATATCTGGCCAGCGATACTACGCTTTCCAATGCGCCCAATCTTAAATTCTGGCGCGTTAATTATAAACCCGTGGCTGATGGCGCGCTAAGCAGCAATCACCATATCGTATGGGAACATGAGAATTTATATGCACTCATCGATTCGCTCAATTTTGAACTTGGTTTTGTAAATCCTACACGTTATAATTTGGCTGAAACCAAATACAGGATCTTGCTGGGTGATGAAAATCTCCGGGAAACTGAAATCGCACAAGGGACTTTACAAGCATTGCCTCCCGGAAATATGGCCATATTGAAAGCCACCCGGAATATAGACCAGCTCAAAGGAAAATATTATTTAAAAGTATTGGTGAATGAAGCACGCAATCCAGCAGAGCAATTTTATTTCAACAACAGGGCCATTGTACCGTTTTCCGTAGACAGTGCCACCGACGCGGTTCAGCTAAGAGACCTTTCAGTTACTCAGCTTCAAAATGATTTAATGGTAAAATGGACGGTGGTAAAGGAACTGAAGGTTGATCACTACGAATTGATGTATGGCACCGATAGTACCAGCATGACTGTTTTGCATTCAGTAAATGCAAAGCTGAATAACCGGGTTAACCTTACCTACGAATTCCTCCATACCAGCCCGGTATATGGGCCTAACTATTACCGCTTGCGTATTGTAGACCGATATGGTAATGTAGTTACCACGGCAGCTATTGATTACACTCCTCAAATCAATCAGTTCAGGTCAGAGGCTGCCGCCCAGAAAATTCAACTTTCCTGGATGGCAAATAAAGAATTGCGGATATCAAAGTACACTGTTGAGAAAATGGAAAAAAATGGATGGGAATTGCTGGCAACAAAGGATGCGCGCAATGATGGCAGCCCGGTTCTTGAGTATTTACATGAGGATAATGCACCCGTAGCCGGGAAGAATAAATACCGGTTGGTGATTGAAGATTCGCGTGGAAATATCTATGCTGATCTTGAGGATTCGGTGTGGATCCGTCCTTTGAATTTCGAGGTAGAAGTAACACAATTCAACCTGAGCGGCAGCTGGGAAATGGAAAATGAGATCAATCTTGAACGTTATGAACTGGAACAAAGCTTAGATGGCCAGAGTTTCAACAAGATTGCCGAATTCTCTTCCATAAATGCAGGTGCGGGCAGCTGGGCAAGATCAATAAGCAAGATCCTGGCAGGGCCCGGCCAATATTATTTCCGGATTAAAGCTGTGGATAAGCAGGGCAACGTGGTTTACAGCAATGTTGACGAAGGGTTTGCCGGAGATCTGGACAAAATTTATATCAATCCAAACCCGGTACGCAACTTCTTTTGGTTTTCCACCGGAGATCGCACAACCCGTTGGACGATAAGGTTATTTGATTCATCCGGAAAACTGTTAATAACAGAATCGGGCACCGGGAGCAAGCGAATTTCAACGCTATCTTTGCCCATAGGGATTTATTTCCTGAATGTCAGCAAAGGGAATTCCAAACAATCGTTTAAATTGCTGAAAGTCAGGTAGGCTAAAACCATTTATTTTTATTCTAAAACACCTCATCATTCAATGAAGAGAGCTTTTCAATTGAACTTGAGAATAGGCTTGCTATTTGCTTTTGTTTCATTTTGCATAAACCCATTATTCGCCCAAAAGAAATATGGGAATGAATGGATCGATTATAATAAGACTTACTATTCATTTAAGGTAGCTCCGGTGTCTCCAGTTCCAACCGCCACAAACGCTTATGCAGGAACGCACGAGAATTTTGGTGATTATAAAATGCTGCACCGCATTCCTTATTCCACACTGGCAAGCAAGGGCCTCGCCCAAATTCCTGTGGAATATTTTCAGCTCTGGCGAAATGGAGAGGAAGTGGCCATCTATACCGTCCCTTCATCAGGGATGATGGATGTGAATGGTTACCTTGAATTTTGGGGTGATTTTAATGATGGAAATAGCGATGCCGATCTTTTCCGCAAGCCGGAATACCAGTTAAATCCGCGGTGGAGCTTGTTTGGTGATACAGCGCTTTATCATCTTACGGTGAATCGTTATGGTGAAAATCTTCGCATTGTTCCGGCAGAAAATAATGCTTCAACCAGCAACCTCACTCCCACAAGTCAAATAATCCACAAAATAAAGGTGAGTCCTAAAATTCATTTGAGTTCTGGCAGAACGAGCAATGTAGGCGTCAGAAGTTCAAGCTACGAATTGGGAGAAGGCTATAGCCGGAGTATTAGTGCCAACACTTTGCTTTCAGTGCCTTTGGGAGGCAATTTACAAGTAGCGTCAGGAACACCGGCCAATATAAAAGCAGTAATATTGAGCGGTAGCCTGACCGGGTTGCCCATTGAGTTGCGTTTAAATGAAGAAACGCTTGTGAAGAAAACGATCATGGCCCGTACAGCGGATACCTTGATGTTTAATGGAATTGATCCTTTAAAACTGCAGGCAACCCCGCCCGTCATTGGATTTTACGCTGCAGCCATCCGGCCGCAATCCTATGCTTTTTACCAGGTTGAACTGGAATACCTCAGGAACCTTGTTTTTTCAAACAACCAGGCTTCCTTCCAGTTCCAATTGCCGGCCTCTACCCAACCGATTCTGCTGAAGTTTGACAATTTCAACACCAACTCATCCCTCGAAAAACTGGTGATCGATTTTACAAACAGGAAAAGATATGTGGCAACCATTAGTGGTACTTCTTTACTGGTTGAACTGCCCCCTTCCACGGCAAACAGAAACCTGGTATTAACTACAATCAATACAGCAACCACAGGGCAGACGGTAAAACAAATTGCCGCTTTGGAAGAAAAACGGTTTGTAGATTTCACCAATAGCGCACTCCAGGGTGATTACCTGATCATAAGCAATAACCGCCTCATCAGTGATAATTCAGCCGGCGGAAACCAGGTTCAGGCATATTCGGATTATCGCAGCTCCGCTGAAGGAGGAAACTACAAGGCAAACGTATATGAGATCCAAGACCTGGTAGACAATTTTGCCTATGGCATACCTATGCATCCTTTATCCATTCGCAGGTTCATTCATTACGCAAAAGACAAATTCGGATCCAAAACGAGGGCGGTTTTGCTTATCGGCCGTGGAGTAACTTATGACCAGGCAAACCGGAGCGATCTTGGCCGACAGCTAAATTTTGTACCAACATGGGGAGAACCTGCATCAGACAACCTCCTGGCTTCGGCAAACAACCAGAATATCACGCCTATTTTACCCATCGGTAGGATTGCCGCAATAGATGCGATTGAAATCAAAAATTATTTGGAGAAGATTAAAGTGCTTGAAGCTGCTCAGCGCAACCCGGCTGTTGATCATTCTTACCAAAAAAATGCTTTGATGCTGATAGGCGGCCTTGATCAGGCCTCATTTAACCTGGTCACCAATTACATGCAGCAATACAAAGAATCTATTGAAAGACCGCTGCTCGGTGGTGAAGGCCATCTTTTCGCCAAGGTGGAAAATCCCAATACTTCAGCGGACTACCAAAAGATCAATTCATTAATTGAAAATGGCACTGGGTTGATCACATATTTCGGCCATTCTTCCCCCACAAGTATTGATTATCCTATAAACAATCCCGATGAACTGAATATGCCTGCGGGTAAGCTGCCTGTTTTTATAGCAAATGGTTGTTCGGCAGCACAAATTTTTGATCTGAATGCAAACCGGATGAGCAAACGCTCTCTCACGATTGGAGAAAAATTTGTTCTTGCACCCGACAAGGGCAGTTCTGTTTTCTTATCCACAACGCATTTAGGCATAGTTCAATACCTGCATTTGTATTCCAAACCATTTATTGATTACGCCGCAGATTCATTGTATGGAAAAAGTGTAGGTGAAATACATAATGCCGCCATACAGCATATGATGAACCAGAATGGTTATGAAGACATGAATGTACGGCTTACAGCTGAAGAAACCCTGCTTCACGGGGATCCCGTTGTCAGGATGTATACAGTCCATAAATCCGATTTTTCTGTTGAAAAGATTACATTGGCTCCCGGGCAACCTGCCCTTGAAACAGATAGCATTGCCATAAGCTTCCACCTCAAAAATAGTGGCCCTGTTACTTCAGATTCTGTGTTGGTGAGGGTGACGCTCAGTAATCCGTTGGGCCAGCATATTATTGTAAAAGAATGGTTCGAAAAGCAATTTTCCTTTAACCAGGTAGTGTCTGTAAAAATTCCTGTTTCAGGCATGGTGAATGTGGGAATGAACAGCATCCGTATCGATGTCAATCCCAACCAGGCAGTTGGTGAAATTGATTTTACCAATAACAATCTTGAAAAAACTTTTGAAATCCTGAGAAATAGCGTAACCCCTGTTTACCCGGGCAATTTCTCCATGGTTACCAGCTGGCCACAAAAGCTACACGCTTTTAGCAGTGCGGCGCAGGACAATGCGCTAAGGGAGTGGCGATTGGAAATGGATACCACCATAAATTTTAATTCTCCGCTCAAATACACATTGTCCATTAATTCAAAACCCGGGAATTTAGAGTTCACGCCAACCAACACCCTCTCAGATGGGCAGGTTTATTACTGGCATATAGTTGAGACTATCAATGGTGAAGAATTCATTTCGGATTTTTCGTCTTTCACTTATTTTCCGGGTCAGGCAACCGGTTTTAATCAGCAACATTTTTATCAGCATCAGCAATCTGCACTTAATGGAATGACCTTAAATCCTGTTTCGAAAAATTGGGAATTCGCAGATAAAATGAATAATTTATTCGTTGTGCAAAGTATATATCCTACAAGCGGAAATGAGGATGGTCATTTTACGGTAATTGCCAACAATTACCAATTGGTTTCCGGCGGTTGCGTAGCCAATTCTATCGCACTCAATATTCTGGATCCGCTCTCATTTAAACCCTGGATCAATCCTGCTTCGAGCACAAATGCCTGGTGCAAGTACAGCTTCAATTTTAAATATTTTTCAAGCGAAGACCGGAAAGCCGCAATGGATTTCATTAATGGACTTCCAAAAGGTGTTATTGTGGCAATGCGCCTGATCACTGATCCTGATCCGGGGCAACCACGTTTCCCTACGGGTAAAGCGGATTCCGCCTTTGCACAATATTGGAAAAATGATGAATTAATATTTGGTGAAGGAAATTCTCTTTACCACACCCTATTAAAACAGGGATTTTACAACCTTGATGAGCTGGACCACATCAGCACTTTTGGTTTCGTTTTCGTTAAGGACGACAGCAGCAAATTCAAGCCTGTTTCCAGGTTATCAGATGGCATGTGGGACCGGCTGACTTTCAGCGCGGATATCCCGATGAAAGACACTACGGGAACAGTTGCCTCTCCCTGGTTTGGACCAGCAGCTTCCTGGGAGCAAATACATTGGCGGGGATTGCCCGTAACTGAACCTAACGGGCAGTCGACTGACAAAGCTTACCTGAAAGTATATGGCAAAAAAAGCAATGGCGAGGTGGTGGAACTTTTCCGGTTAGACCAGGCCATGCAGGATGTAGCACTCGCAAATGAATATTCCATTGACCCACAGGTTTACCGCCATCTTCAGCTTAAATTGTTTACTGCTGATGAGGTAAACGGTACACCCTTTCCATTGGATTACTGGAGGGTTCAATATAAACAAGTTGCGGAGGGAACACTAACGCCAGAATCTTCACTTGCCTTCAATATAGACCCCTCTACCGGTGGTTTTGATAATTATCTTGAGGCCGGAATTGATCAGATCAATCTTTCGGTGGGTTTTAAAAACATCAGTCCGCTCAGTTTTGTAGGAGCGATTCCCGTAAATGTTTCCCTGGAAAATGTAAATGGCACAAAAACCACATTGCTTCAAACTTCGCTTGCTGCGCTTGCAACCAATCAAAACGCAACAATCCAGGTGAATACACCGGTAACCCGGGAAATGCTTGGCGCACAAAAACTGAGGATCATGGTAAATCCAGAAATGGCTGTTCCGGAATATTCACTCAAGAACAATTTATTCTACCTGAATTTTAATGTCATCAATCCGCTGAATACCCCCGGAATCAAGACATTCACCGGCAACGGCAATTGGAGTGATCCTTCAAAGTGGATGCCTGCAGGTGTTCCGGTTTGTTCTGATAAGGTATATATCCTTGGCAATTGCACGGTTGATATTGCGGGTGCCGTAGCCGATAGCCTGACCATTCATCCCGGCGCTACCTTGAAAATGGGCGCTCCAGGAAGTAAATTGAATGTAGGATGCGCCGAAACTGGCGGCTCAAAGCTGGTTATGGTCAACGGGAATTTAATGGTTGAAAATGGAACACTGCAGGTTAATGGAGGTATCCAAGTTGCACCCGGTGCACAGTTTAGCCAGAAAGGGGGAAATATTTTCATTGATCCCACAACCGCATCTGCGGCCGGTTCCCTTGCTCTGGATATGCCAGAAAACTCCAATTCCGTAAAACCTGTTGCTCCATTTGCCGTTGGCGGATATAATTTAAATCCCGCCAGTCCCTATTCAAAATTTTCTTCCGGAATGGTGAGTTTCCTTGGCGGAAATCTTCATATCATTGAACCGCCGTACAATACCGGCAATCTTTCCGTTTATTTTTCCGTTCAGGGTACGGGCAGTTTGTCCGCAAACGCATCACACCAGTTGATTGCCGGGACAGATAATTCCTCCCTCGTTAACAATAGTTTAGAAAATCCTTTCGTTATGAGGGCGGAAAACAATTCTTCCGGGGCCCCGGTAATTTCCGGCAGTTTGATTGGCCGGACTTCCGCATTGAATGGCCGCCGGATCTTGTTTGCCGGACCTGCGCCGTTTACTTGGTGGTTCAGGGGAAAGATACTGGCGGAAACGGGATCGGACATCCGGGTGAGCGCACCGCACAATATCAAAATTGGCGAGGACTGAGGATGCGGGTTAAATTTGAAAACGGAAAATCAAATTGAAATAAATTATTTCAACCTATTTTTCCGTTCCATGAAAATGCTTTTGAGATGAAATGGATAAAACAGGTTGCCGTACTGATTGCTTGCCTGGGACTTTACCTTCAGGGCGAGGCCCAGTTTAGAAAATACTCAAATGAATTTCTGAACATCGGAGCAGGTGCCCGTTCTCTTGGTATGGGTGGTAGCGCCGTTTCAAGCACTTCCGATGCCACATCGGGTTATTGGAATCCTGCAGGCCTTGCAGACATCCGCGACAACCCACAACTCAACCTGATGCACGCAGAATACTTTTCGGGAATCGGCAAGTATGATTTCGCCGGGCTGGCTATCCCACTCAAAAACAACCGGAGCAGTTTGGGCATTTCTTTCCTGCGTTTTGGAATTGATGATATTCCCAATACCATTTTCCTGATCGAACCGGGCGGAAGACCCAATTACAACAATATCGAAACTTTTAGTTCCGCGGATTATGCCTTGTTGCTTAGCCTGGCATCGCAAAAAAACATATTGGAAAACCGGCAACTGAGTTATGGAGGAAGCATAAAGATCATCCACCGCAATGTTGGCCATTTTGCCAAAGCCTGGGGATTTGGAATTGATGCTGCCCTCCGCTATAAAACCGGCAATTGGAGTTTGGGTGTCGTACTAAGGGATGGTACCACAACCTATAACATGTGGAATTTTACATTTACTGACCGCGAAAAGGAAGTGCTTTACGCTACGAACAACGACATTCCTGTTAAAAGTTATGAACTAACGCAACCCCGCCTGATCCTTGGCGCGGGGCACCGTTTTCATTTCAACAGGAAGATCAGCCTCCTTGCTGAAATCCAATTGGACAATACTTTTGACGGCAGAAGAAATACCATAATTGCGACCGAATTTATGAGTATTGATCCCCGCCTGGGCATTGAGTTGAATGTGAACGATGTATTTTTTGTCCGTGGTGGCATCAGTAATTTTCAGCAGGCCCTGAAAGATGGTGACGTCACCAATTCCGAGAAAACCTGGATCTTTCAACCTGCTGCCGGAGCAGGCTTCAAAGTGGGCAATCTGAAGATTGATTATGCATTTACCAACCTGGCAAACCAATCCTCACCGCTATATACCCACATCGTTTCCCTCGGGGTGGATTTAAAAAAAAAGACAAACCCTGGATCCCCGATCCAATAAGATTGAGATTATGAGAAGCAAAATTTTATACACGCTCATTTTCCTGCTGGCACCGGTTCTATCCTTATTGGCACAGTTCAATAATGAGTGGATTGATTACAATAAAACCTATTATAAATTCAAACTGGAAACCGAAGGCATCTACCGGATCAGCCAGGCAACACTTTCCGCAAATGGCCTGGGAACTACTTCTGCGGAGCATTTTCAACTATGGAAAAACGGGCAACAGGTACCCATCTATACAAGCTCCCCGGCAGGCCCTTTGGGAACAAACGGGTATATCGAATTTTATGGAACCCCGAATGACGGACGCCTTGACGCCTCATTGTTTGAAAAAAATACTGACCACATTGATGAAGCCCGAAGTTTGTTTACCGATTCCGCAAGCTATTTCTTGACCGTAAATTCAAGCGCGTCCAACCAGAGAATCGTGACTCAAAACAATTCCGCTTCAGGTTCTTCTTTGGTTCCGATTCCCAATATCAGGAAAGTTGCACGCTATAATTACCAGGGCATTTATGACAATAAGTGGACGAATTATGTACATAGGGGCAGTTACGATCTGAGCGCTGAAGCTCCGGTATGGTCATCAAAATTTACCGCCGGTGAAATGCTTTCATCCAATGAATTTTACCAACCCGGTGCCGGTGCAAGTTATTCAAACAGCGCGGCGGTTTTTCAAAACTTGTATGTATACTCCAGCGGCCAGGTAACAGTAAAGGTTGCGGTTGCAGGAGCTGCGCGACATACCCGCAATTATTCCGTCCATTTGAATGACACAAAAATCTGGGATCAATCTCTTGAGGGTTTTAGCCTCCGTTACGATTCCCTTTCCAATATTTCCCCGGCATTAATTTCCGGCAATACGCTAACGGTAAACATTACCAAGCAGCCCAATGGCATCGCTCAGGACCGGATGGTAGCGGGTTTTGTTGTCCTGGATTATCCCAGGCAACCAACAGCTGGCGGCGAAGGGTATCTCACTTTTTATTTACCGGCAACCAATGAAACGCAGTTGGTTAAAATAAATGATGTACCGGCGAATGGAAATCCGGTTTATTTATACGACATGGCTTCCCAAACCCGTATGGAAGGCCTTATAAACCAGGACGGAAGTGCTTCCTTCAGCTTAAATCCATCCACCGTTACACGCAATTACGTGCTTTTTGTAAACAACGATTCACGTGTTCAGCAGGTGGCCGCAATGCAAAAGCGGCAGTTCTCCAACTACAGCCTTTCGGCAAACCAGGCCGCGTATGTTATCATCTCGCATCCTAAATTTATGGAAGGCAGTGGTAACCAGGTGGAAGCCTACCGGCAATACCGGGCAAGCGCTGCAGGTGGAAGCCACAATGCCAAAGCTTATGCCATCGATCAACTGGAGGATCAATTCGCATATGGAATAAAAGGCCATCCCCTTTCGGTAAAGAAATTCCTGAGTTTTGCAAGAAAGAATTTTAGTGTTTTTCCGAAATATTGTTTCCTGATGGGAAAAGGTGTGAATTACAACGAATACCGTGCCCTGGAAAAACACGTGGATGCGAATGTTCTTCAACTTGTTCCAACCTTTGGTGAACCTGGTTCGGATGTAATGCTTGCCACGGATGACCTGACCACCAAAAATTACCAGACCTTCATTGGCAGGCTCAGCATTATTCACAGCGATGAAATTGCCTCTTACCTGGAAAAAGTGAAAATATATGAAGCCAACCAGGCCAATACTGCCCAAAGCCAGGAAGATAAAGCCTGGATGAAAAATGTAATCCATGTGGTGGGCGCCAATGACCCGGGTTTGGAAAATACGCTGACCAACTACATGGGGAGATATGAGCGGGTAATTGAAGACACCTTGTTTGGGGCCAATGTAACCACCTTCAATAAAAGCAATAAAGCTACCGGAACAGTGATCAGTGATGAATTGCTCAAGAGTAAATTCCGCGAAGGGATCAGCCTGCTCACGTACTTTGGACATTCTTCTGCTACCATTCTGGATTACAATCTCGATGATCCGGACCAATACGACAATCCCAATAAGTTTCCAGTCTTCCTGTTAAACGGCTGTAATGCAGGTAATTTCTTCAGTTTTGATACGGTTCGGCTCCATTACCTGAACACCATTTCAGAAAAATATATTCTTGCAGAAAACAAGGGCGCGATTGCCATGATCGCGAGTACCCATCTGGGTGTGGTGTCCGGGCTTCATGAATATACAACAGGATTTTATCAATCAGTTGCCTGGAAAAGTTATGGCCAGAGCATAGGTAAAAACATGCAGGATGCCATCAATTATCAAAACCAATATGGTATCTGGCCGTACATTGTTGAGAACCACACAATGCAGCAAACCTTACACGGCGATCCTGCGCTGAAAATGAATGCTTTTGACAAACCCGATTATTCCATTGAACCCGCGAACATTGAAATCCGTCCAAACTTTCTTTCAATAGCTGAAACAAAATTTGATGCCCGCATCTATTATTACAATATTGGAAAAGCGGTTAACGATTCGATTGTAGTTAAGGTAACCCGTAAATATCCAGCTTCAACCAGCTATCCCGCCGGCTTTACTGAAACCGTATTTGAACAAAAAGTGAAGGCACCGTATTATGTGGATTCTTTAATCCTTTCACTTCCGATTGTTGGCTCAAGAGATAAAGGCACAAATACATTGACCGTTACATTGGATCTTGCCGGTGAAGTTGCCGAATTGAGTGAAACCAATAACGAGGCAGCTAAGGAGTTGTTTATTTACGAAGACGAAATCCGGCCGGTTTATCCTTACAACTATGCCATTATCAACAAAAATAGTTCAAAGCTTTACGGATCCACTTCCAATCCATTGAGTGTTCCTGCAAATTATAGGATGGAAATGGATACCACCGCATTATTCAATTCGGCATTTAGGATCACCCGGAACATTAACTCTGCCGGGGGCTTAATTGAATTTGATCCGGGAATAAGTTTTGAAGAAAATAAAGTTTATTACTGGCGCCTGGCCATCATTAAAGACAATGAGCAGCCACGGTGGAATATGTCGAGCTTTGTATATATCAATGGCACAAATACCGGTTTCATGCAAGGCCATCTTTATCAGCATACCGCAAGCCTTGGCCGTGGAATTTTTATGGATTCTCTTACCCGGCAATGGGCTTTTTCGGTTCGGCCATTGAATGTCTTTGTCAATCATACTGTTTATCCTGTAACAGGTACAGCCGATAGCGATTTCAGTGTAAGCATTGACAATGAAATGGTGATTTCAAGTGCCTGCGCAGGCCATTCCCTCCTCTTTAATGTATTTGACGGAATCTCTTTCAAACCCTGGCTCAATTCACCCGGAGGCTTATACAATAGCGCAATGAATACCTGCGGAAATTCCCGGCGGTTATACAATTTTGAATTCAGTGACCTTACGAGGGAAAGTCGCCGGAACATTGTGGATTTCCTTGATGCCATACCCAATGGCAACTACATAATGGTTAGAAAAATACTGGATGCACCGTATGCTGATGAAACCTTTGTGGATACCTGGAAATCTGACGAACAGGCTTTTGGAACCGGCAATACCATTTACCACAAACTTAAAGATGCCGGTTTTGCCGAAATAGATTCATTCAACCGCCCCCGGATATTTATTTTTCTCTATAAAAAAGGCGACAAAGGGTTTACGCCCGTGTACCGAATGAGTGAAGGAATTTACGACCGTTTGCAAATGAATGAAAACATACCGGTAAGAGATTCCGTTGGATATATTCAATCACCCGTTTTTGGCCCGGCAAAAGCCTGGAAAGATGTTCGCTGGGATGGAAGAACAGTTGGAACCGGTGGTGACAGGGTATCCATTGACGTTGTAGGAATTCAGGCAGATGGTAATGAAAACAGGCTTTATACTTTGCATCAAAACCAAAAAACCCTGAGTTTAAGCGGGGTAAATGCCGTGCAATATCCTTTTATAAAATTGGTAATGCGCAATGCAGATTCGGTAAATTATACACCGCATCAATTAAACTGGTGGCAACTCTATTATACACCGGTGCCCGAAGGTGCGCTTGCTCCGAATGTCCTGCTGGAAATGCCGGATGAGATTTTACCGGGCCAGCCAATGCGATTCAGGATCGCATTCAAGAATATAAGTGAGTCAGCCTTTGACAGTTTACTGGTAAAAGGTTTCATCCAGGACAGGAATAATGTAAGCCACCCCTTTACGCTACCACGGTTTAAACCACTCACACCAAGCGACACCATAACCGTCACCCTCAACCTCGACAGTAAAGATTACCCTGGAAACAATACCCTTTACCTGGCTGTAAATCCGGATAACGATCAGCCCGAGCAATATTTCTTCAACAATTTCCTGTATAAAACGTTCCGCGTTTCGGATGACAATACAGACCCGGTACTTGATGTAACTTTTGACGGCATCCGCATTATGGATAAAGACATTGTTTCCGCCAAACCACATATACAGATAAAACTCGAAGATGAGAACCGCTTCTTAATGCTCAATAACCCGGAGGACATCCTGATTAAACTCAGGTATCCGGGCGAAAATACTTACCGGCAATACCTCTGGAATACGGATACGCTCAGGTTCAATCCGGCGAGCGCAGGAGCAGATGCAAATATTGCACTTGTGGATTTCTTCCCGGAATTGAATGTGGACAGTAAGGATGGTGAATACGAATTGATTATTTCCGCCAAGGACCGGACGGGTAACCGTGCAGGAGACATGGATTATAAAGTGAGCTTCCAGGTGTACAACAAACCCATGATCAGCAATTTACTGAACTATCCAAATCCATTTTCCACAAGTACATCTTTTGTGTTCACGTTAACCGGCAGCAAGGTACCCGATGAATTTAAGATCCAGATATTTACCGTTACCGGAAAAATCGTTCGCGAAATAACCAGGCAGGAACTCGGGAATATTCATGTGGGAACGAATATTACAGATTACAAATGGGATGGTACAGATATGTTTGGGCAGCCACTGGCAAATGGAGTTTACCTGTACAGGCTGGTCACAAGCCTTGATGGCAATGCCATTGAGAAATTCAGGCTCAGCGACCGGCTGGATCAAAATGAAGCCGACCTCACGGATCAGTTTTTCAACCGGGGCTATGGTAAAATGGTTATTCTCAGATAGCCTTTTACCAGCCAAATATATTGCTGAAGCTGGCCGGACACAGGCATATCCTTTTAACTTTGCGCGCCCCGGATTGTAAGTCCCGGCATGTTTTGCCAAAGGAAGGCCAATATTGAAACAATAGCAGATTTCTTACCCAAAATGGAAACTGAGATTTGGAATGAGGCCTTAAATTGGTGCGTCAGCATTTAAAACAAAGAATATGGCCAAAATTGGAATTAATATAGCTACCGGAAGCCTGCAGCAGGAAGAAATGATCGTGGGCATTGACCTGGGTACAACAAACAGTCTTATTGCAATCATCCACCCCGAAACGCGCAAACCTGTTGCTCTTCGCGAACATAACGCAGCTTCATTGGTGCCATCTGTTGTGCATTTTGATGAATATGGCAATATTACGGTCGGAGAAAAAGCCCGTACATTTCTTGAAACTGAACCTCAGAATACCATCTTCAGTGCAAAACGATTAATGGGCAAAAGTTTCAATGACCTGAGGGAACATGCCGATTTCTTTACTTACCGCATATATGAAAACGAAACCGAGAGCCTTGTCAAAGTTCAGGTCGGCGACCGCTTTTACTCTCCAATCGAACTTTCATCCTATATACTCAAGGAACTGAAATCAAGGGCTGAACACATTTTAAAAACACCAGTAAACCGGGCAGTGATCACTGTTCCCGCATATTTTAATGATGCGCAACGCCAGGCAACTCGAGATGCCGGCAAGCTTGCAGGGCTAGATGTACTGCGCATTGTTAATGAGCCTACCGCGGCAAGCCTTGCTTACGGTATTGGAATAGATCCCAAAGAATCAAAAACCATAGCCGTGTACGATCTTGGCGGGGGAACTTTTGACATTTCGATTTTAAAAATACAGGAAGGTGTTTTTGAGGTACTGAGTACACAAGGGAATACCTATTTGGGGGGTGATGATTTTGATCGCCTGATCTGGGAAAAATGGGTTACAGATGCCGGGCTGGAAATCGCGGATATTTCATCGAACAAAAACCTGCTGCAACAATTTCGTCTGTCAGCTGAAGCCGCCAAAAAACACCTCAGCTTCCATGATCTCTTTGAGAATGATCTTAACGGTGACCAGCTGAGGTTGTCACGAACTGAACTTGATCAGCTGTTGGATCCGCTTATCCGCGAAACACTCTCCCACTGCCAGCAGGCCCTTGATGATGCGGGTTTGGAGGCTTCTGACATCCAGGAAGTGGTTTTGGTTGGAGGCAGTACCCGTGTACCTGCGGTGAAAAGCGCAGTGTCGGATTTCTTTGGGGTAAAAATTGATGACACACTTAACCCCGATGAAGTGGTGGCGCTGGGTGCTGCAGTACAAGCCGATATCCTGGCAGGAAATAATACCGAGGTGCTGCTGCTTGATGTAACGCCTTTGAGTCTGGGCATTGAAACGATGGGCGGGTTAATGGACATTATAATTCCACGCAACAGCAAAATTCCAACCGCTGCCGGCAGGCAATATACCACTTCCAAAGATGGGCAATCGGGCATCCGCATCAGTGTTTACCAGGGTGAGCGGGATTTGGTGAAAGACAACCGCAAACTTGCTGAATTTAATTTATCCGGTATTCCGGCAATGCCTGCCGGTCTGCCAAAAGTGGAGATCCGGTTCCTGATTAATGCAGACGGAATATTGCAGGTAACAGCCAAAGAACTTCGCAGCGGCATTGAACAAGGTATTGATGTGGAACCACAATACGGACTTACTGATGAAGAAGTGGAACGCATGCTGCTTGAAAGCATTACCCATGCTAAAGATGATATGACAAAAAGGGCGTTGGTGGAAGCGAGAACCGAGGGAGAGCAATTGCTTGAAACCACTGAAAAATTCATTGGTAAAAATGCTACATTCCTTACCCCGGCAGAAATAACCGCAACAGCGGGTGCCATGCAGGCCCTTCAACTGGCACTGACTATGGAAGACAAGAACCTCATACAAACCAAAATTGAAGAATTAAACGATATCAGCCGTCCATATGCCGAGCGGGTTATGGATGAAGCCATTGGCAAAAGCATGAAAGGAAGCAAGATCTGAATAATTTTCAATTATAAGTACCTGAACTTATATTTCCGTACCATAAGCTTTAAAACTTATATTTGGCGTTTATAAGTATTTAAGCTTATATTTGCTTAAAATGCTTGAAAATGAAAAGTTATGTACTGACGGCAGACATTGCAGGTTCTGCTCAATTGCCCCCTGCCAAGCTAAAAAAGGCCATAGCCCTGGCTAAGATCTGCCTAAGCGCATTAAGACAAAATTTTGGCGCAGAAGCCAGTGAAATTTTCAGGGGCGATTCCATGCAATCTGTTTGGACGAAAAATGGAACAAAAGCTTTGGCCGGGGCAATATGGTTGGTGTTGAAATTTAAAGCGAACGAATACCATCTCCGGTTGGGTTTTGGCATGGGCAATATCCGCCTGTTTACCGGGAAGCCGGCCACCTCCAACGGCGAGGCTTTTGTGATCAGCGGCAGTCTGCTGGATGAAATGAAAAACACCAGCCAGTTAATTCGCATTGGAAGTACGTTTGAAAACGATTTGGAATGGAAGGCACATTCCGCAGCCCTTAACTATATCCTTGAGCGATGTACTTTAGCCCAGTCAGCAGTGCTGAGCCATGCCCTTGAAAATAAAACCCAGCAGGAAATTGCAGGTATCTTAAACATCAGACAACCGGCTGTTTCCCAACATTTACAGGCAGCCGGATGGCCTGCAATACAGGCAATATTGCTAAGATTTGAATACATTGCAGGCACATAAACCCGCTGCCCATGGAAGTACTGATCAAATTGCTGCTGGTACATCTCTTATTTGATTTTGTGTTTCAATCAAATAAAACAGTCCTGCTTAAAAAACAATATAGCTGGAAAGGAAGACAGATGCATTGGCATGTGTTGCGGCATACGGTATTCTCTTACCTGGTATTGGCTCAGTGGTCAGCCTGGTGGGTCATGCCCTTCATTTATATTACCCATTTATTGATTGATAACTGGAAGACCAGGCAGAGAGACAGCCTGGTAAACTTTCTCGTTGACCAGGGAATGCATTTTGCCGTATTGCTTACCATTGCCATATTGCTGACTTACCCGCATACACCCTGGATAGAAACAACAAAAGGGATCTGGCAAAACCCTGCTGTGTGGTTGGTAACCACGGGATATATCCTGCTCTTATTTCCTTCCGCCATCTTCATGCAATTTGCCACAAGGCACTGGCGCAACGACCTGATAAAACACAATGCCCCATTGATGAAAGATAGCCTGAAACAAGCAGGAAAATGGATAGGCATGCTGGAGAGAACGGTAATTTTTACGTGTATTCTCACCGGCAGATATGAAGGCATCGGGATCCTTATTGCGGCCAAGTCCATATTACGCTTCAACGATCTGAAAGGAGAACATAGCCAGCGGCAGACCGAATATATTCTTATCGGCACTCTGCTCAGTTTTCTCATGGCTATAGGCATTGGCATTGGGCTGAAAATCTTGCTAAAAGGGCAGGTTCCAGGGTAGCTGTAAGGAAATAATTCCCCGTTCAACGCAGCAAAGTCCCGCTGATCGGTTATTAACAGCATAATGATTGGGATGGCACAAATATTGATTAATTTTATACAGCAATTAAAAATTATCAAAAAACACAAAAAAACCAACGACAATGAGCGTAAATAAGAAACACCTGGCGACTTTATTATTGGGTGCCGCAGCAGGGCTTGCTGCTTACAAGTACATCAATATGACACCTGAAGAAAAAGAAAAACTGGCGAGCGACCTTCGCGACAAAGCCAACAAGTTAAAAGCTGAGGCTGAAACCGGAATTGACAAAGCCAAAGAATATTTTGAAGAGCTCAAAACCAAAGGGACTGAAGTACTTAAGGATGACAACAATGAGCTTACCAAATGGATAAACAAAATCCTCGGTAAATCAGAAGATACCCTTGCAGATACTACTGAAGATACCCGGCCGGTGATGTAATACTTAACACCAAGCTCCTTTTAAAAAAAAGCTGCCAGTAATGGCAGCTTTTTTTATTTTTTCCAGGGATGAAGAATGAAATGGATTAACTCAAAGGGTTGTTGGAAAATGTAGACCGGATTGGATTCGAACCAATGACCTACTGCTTAGAAGGCAGTTGCTCTATCCAACTGAGCTACCGGTCCATTTAACAGGATGCAAAGAAACAAAATTTCTCAATAACCTGTTGTTTTCCTGCTGGCTTGGATATTATCCGACTTTTCTCCTAATTATCAAGTCTTATTTCAGCAAGTTTGGGCCAGTATTTACCCGTGACAAAAATCCGGTTATTAACTGAATCGTAAGCTATACCATTCAGCACTTCGGGGTCTCTGGATGTGATACTAAGATGAAGCGGTCTAATGCCTAGCTGATTCCTAATGCTCCCCAGGTCTGCACGTCCTTCA
The DNA here is from genome assembly GCA_023387985.1 of Bacteroidota bacterium. GTDB lineage: Bacteria > Bacteroidota > Bacteroidia > Chitinophagales > Chitinophagaceae > Phnomibacter. The sequence continues at coordinate 121,537 of JAEWHC010000001.1, forward strand.
ATCCGGCCGGTGGCGGGATTGATTTTTATGATGTAATCCGACTGGTAAAGGTTGGCATAAACATAACCGTTGATGTATTCCAGCTCATTAATAAACACTCTTGGCCCCATATTGTCCATAACATTTACCTTGTGCTTCAGGTTAAAGTCTGCAGGATTGTAGAAATACAGAAAACTGGTACCATCACTTACAATCAGTTCCTGACCATTGGTGGTTAACCCCCACCCATCCGTACTGAGCGGAAACTCGTTGAGCTTTTTAAATGTTTCGGCATCATAAACCAATACTTTCCCGTTTTTCCACGTTAACTGGTATAATTTTCCATCGAGTATAGCAATTCCTTCACCAAAAACATCATCCGAATTTTTCACCTGGGTTTCCACTTTTCCGGATTCAAGATCAACAATACGCACATTGCTTTCGCCATACTGTCCGGTACCTTCGTACAGCTTTCCGTTGTAAAATAACAGCCCCTGGGTATAAGCCTTTTGGTCATGCGGAAAGATATTTTCAATGGTAAAGGGGATCACAGCAGGTGGTGGTATATCTTCTATATTCATTTCACTACTTTGTGTTGAATCATTTTCACCACAAGCGGCAAGCAAGAATAAACCGGAAAAAACAATGAGCATTAGCTTATTCATAGTCACAAAAATATATATCTGCTTTTCATCCGGTTGTTAAAACACGATCTGCGATTTTTTCTCCAAAAACCGGTGAGAGTGCTACCCCCATACCATTGCAGCAACACGCGGCCAAAATATTAGATGCGGTCTCTTTAATCAGGGGACGCTTATCCGCCGTCATTGCCATAAGGCCGCTCCAACGTTGAGCAATCGCATCCGCAGCACTCAACTCTGCCGCATAACCGGGAAAATGTTGCTTCAGAAAGGCCTCCAGCATGTTTTGAATATGATCCGAAATGTTTAATTCATGGGTTTCCTCTCCTTCAAAATCTGAGTTGCGGGCACCTCCCAGCAGGATCCTTCCATTGAGATGACGCCAGTAATAAAAGCCATCATCAAAATGAAAAGTACCCCTTAAAGGAAGGACAGATAGAACCTTAGTCAACAATATCTGCCCTCTTGCCGGTTTTATATGCAACTCCGGAAAAAAGTGAGATAGCCAGGCATTGGTGCAAAAAATGATTTTCCCAGCCTTCAATTCTGCAGATCCTAAATGGAGTATTGCGGGATGGCCAGACTCCCAGTGTGTTACCGGTATTCCGTATAAAAACCGGACACCAAGGGAATGTGCAAGCAGATAAAGCTCCTCCGTTAATTTTCCGCTGTGAATAGCAGATTCCATGCTGGTAGAAACCATACCGTTGAAATGGAGTCCAAATCCTTCAAGAGCATTTGTGCTGACTTTAAATGTTTCGGCATTTCGTACTACCGGTTTAAGCCAGGCATTCAATTCGGGCAAAGCCTCCCTCACCACTTCATAATTCGAAGTAAAACATTCGTAACCCCCGCATGGCTCATAGTCAATTGAAGAAGCCTTGAAAGTCTTCCGGATTTTTTCAATGCCCTGTAAGCGCATCTCTACGACCGACAGCATTTGCTCAACGCCCATTGTGCGTGCATCATGCAGCAACTCTCCCGGACTGCCAAAACAGGCAAATCCGGCGTTTCTGCTCGATGCGCCCTGTGTACGGCAAGACTTTTCCACAACGAGCACATCAAGCGCCGGTTGCCGTTTTTTAAGTTCCAGGGCTGTCCACATGCCCAGTAGTCCGCCGCCAACAATGGCTACGTCAACGTACCGAAACCAATGATCCTTCTCCCAAAATGAATACATACCACAGAATTTTAATGCCAAAATAATGGAAATCGCGGGCTGAACCTATTTCAAAAAGATTTCCTAGGGAACCTGTTCCAAATCATAGAATGGATTCAGCTTCTTCTCTTAACTTTATCCATTCAACTTTATTTAATTATGCAAAGGAGAACTTTCGTAAAAAACGCTGCCATTGTTGGCGCGGGTATCATGCTTTCAAAAGACGCATCAGCATGCTTTGGAAAGAAAAAAGCAGGCATTCAACTCTACTCTGTCAGGGATGAAGTTTCCTCCCGCGGGCTTGAAGCTTCCCTTGAAAAACTGGCTTCCATTGGTTTCAGGCAGATTGAAATGTATGGATACAATGACGGCAAATATTTTGGAAACGATATGAAAGCCGTGGCCGGTATGCTCAAGAAATACGGCCTGACTGCCCCCAGCTCCCACGTGATGGTTATGCCTTTCATTACCGACAAAAACGATGATTCATGGCGTAAAGCCGTGGATGATGCTGCCACCATTGGCAACAAATACATCGCAATACCCTGGCTTCCGGATAACCTGCGTAAAAATGCAGATGACTGGAAATACCTGGCTGAGCGCCTGAACCGTGCCGCAGAAATCACCAACGGACGTGGATTGAAGTTCGCCTATCACAATCACGATTTCGAATTTGCGAAAGTGGGCAACGAAACAGGCTATGACATCCTGCTGAAAAACACAAATCCAGCTACCGTTAAGATGGAACTGGATCTCTTCTGGACGATATTCGCCGGTGTGGACCCCATTGCGTTATTTAAGGGCAGTCCCGGACGATATACCATGTGGCACATTAAAGACATGGACCGCAATGATCCCACGAAACAAACTGAACTTGGAGCAGGTTCCATTGACTATAAGGAGATTTTTAAATTCAAAAAACTCGCCGGCCTCGAATACCCCTTCCTGGAGCAGGAACAATACAATTTTCCTCCATTCGATAGCGTAGAAAAAGGATATCAATACCTCAGGAAGAACCTGATTTGAACAGGTAAGCTTTATTGCCCTATTTCATGCAGGCATTGAATGCCTGCATTTTTTTTGTTTCGGTATCCGGAAATCAGCTGTCAGGAGTGCCTATACGTGATCTAAGAAAAGACTAAAATTGAATGGCTGGGGCCGGCCAGCATTGTGCTTTTTCTACTTTTACGGTGCGCGGAGCAATAAGCCCCGTGTATGCATAGCAGCTTCATTTAATAAAAGAAAATTATGAACAGGACTTATACTCATATTTTTTCCGTACTGGTTTTGGTAATCCTGTGTTCCGTAGCCTGTAAAAATCAGGATTCGGACAATGGTTTTCCAACGACCGAAAAAGAATTCAGGGAAGGTTATTTTAAGGACGATCCCATGCAACGTCCGGGACTTGCAGATGGCAGGCGGATAACCGATTTCACCCTGACCTGTGATGCCATAGGCCCTATTCGCCTGACCGATGACTTTGAAAAGGTTGAACAAATTGTAGGAAAAGAAAATATTAAAATTGATTCGCATTTTGTGGAAGGCAATTTTGAAGGATTATTAACCACCCTTTGGCCTCTCACCAATAAGGAAGCACGCATTTACTGGCTGGAAAAAAAACCTCCATTTTCAAAAATCCGGTCAGTGGAAATCAATCACCCCATGAGTGTCTGGCAATTTTCTAATGGATTAAAGGTTGGTACCTCACTTGATCAGATTGTCAATATGAATGGAGGCAAACCGGTGACGTTTTATGGATTTTACTGGGATTATGGTGGAAAGATCTCCAGCTTTAATGATGGGCGTTTAGCTGCTGAACTGCCCTGTGTCTCGGGCACATTATCTCCAACGGAGGAAGCTGATACGGATCAGGTCAGAAATACCGTATCGGGAGATTCGCCCATCAGCAGCGATGTTCCCGGGCTAAAAGAAATGAAGGTGGAACTGAGTACGATCGTACTTCTTCCCGGGGAGACAAAATAACCCTATACACGGTTCTGAAAACCCCTTAGCTTTCTATTGATTATACCAGGTCAATATTCAAAATCACATCCGATGGGTGCGCCGGGCGGCATCGGTTCCTGTTCTGTTATGTTGATTTTATGTGGTTTTTTCATCCGTTCGAGCGCAAGCAAATAATGTCCTTTCAGATTGCCACCTGAGTTTTCTGCGGCAGTTTCCAGCCATGTTTTTAAATCATCCAATGATGCGGTTAATGCCGCTCTTGTGGGAAAACTATTTTGCGGATTAACGCTATGGTAAAGCATATAGGTAAGCAATATCTGTGCAGTTTGATATTGTAACGGCGCATTGTTGCCGGAGTAACGGGTATTCTTAAAAAATGCATCAACCAATCGTTTCGTCATATCTTCTAATCCAAAATCAGCTACAGGTTTGATTTGAGCAAGCCTGTTTAAGCGTTCTGAATTGAACAGCAACCCAAAAACCAAATCGGCCATCGATTCGCCGGGCGAATAACGGTCGAATGCCAGCCCGGTTCGCTTGCTGAACAACTCCCTTGTGGGTGCATATCCTGCAGGTCGCGGAGGGATTAGGGTAACAATACGTTCCGGCACCACCAGGTTATCAACATCCAGCACGCGGACCAGCGCATTTAAAGCGAGCAATTGGTCTCTTGACCTCAATACGGAAACTCCGGGCTGCCTGTCGCCTTTCAGGCTATAGGTATAATTCATACCGCCAACCCATTTAGCTACCGCTTCAGTTTGATAACGATGGAAAAAATAAACAGGAACAAAAACATCTTCGAGAAATGCGTTGGGAGTGCCGGTTTTAATCTGGCCGTCATTAAAAAACTGGATTGCTTTTTGGCGAACCTGCATGATGCGGTCTAACTCATCCACCGAATTTTTTCCATTATCCCATAAATGGGCATCTGGATGCATGCCTCCCGGGGCACGTGCATCCCTGTCACTGATAAAACCCAGGCCGCGCTGCCTTGCATTATCCAGGATTTGGTCCAGTCCCCTTTTTTCTTCCGCCGCATTCGCGAATTCCCTGTATCCCCAGTTGATCGCCACTTTATCCCATTCACCAATTTCATTGGTGTACACATTCTCCAGCGAGAAAGTGCTTGCCCCCCGCAATTCCACCAACGGGTGCGGGTAATCCATCACCGAGGCGCGGCCATTTACGCTGCTTGAATAATTATGCATCAGGCCCAGCGTATGGCCTACTTCGTGTGCTGCCAATTGCCTGAGGCGCCATAGCGATGCTTTCAGCATTTCATCTTCATTTGCTTTTTGTTCATCTACTTTGCCCAGCAGGGCTGAAAAAATCAGGTAATCCTGGCGAACACGCAGTGATCCAAGTGTCACGTTACCTTTGATGATCTCTCCCGTTCTTGGATCAACAACAGAAGCACCGTAGCTCCAGCCTCTTGTACTCCGGTGCACCCAGTTGATCATATTGTACCGTACATCCAGCGGATCAGCATCTTCCGGCAAAAGTTCCACGCGGAAAGCATTGCGGTATCCTGCTGCATTAAACGCCGAAGTCCACCACCTGGCGCCTTCCATTAAAGCTGTACGGATGGGTTCGGGTGTACCCCGGTCGAGATAGTAAACGATGGGTTCTACCGGTTCACTTATTTCCAAATTCTTATCGCGCTTTTCTAGGCGATGCCTGATGACGAAATATTTTTGTATAGGTTCGGATACCGGGGTGGCAAAATCAAAATAAGAAAAAGGAATGAAACCACTGCGTGGATCAAAAACCCTTGGGACGAATCCAGGTTCCGGCAATTCAATAAAAGAATTGCGCACCGTTAGGGTAACTGCATTTGGTACACTTGCCACTGCACTTACAAAGCGTCCGGCGCTTCCATCTGTACTTGTAAACGTCAGGGCTGATTCAAATTCCGAATTCTGAGGAAAAGCCTTGACATGAGCAATATTTACTGAGCTTCTTGACCGGTCAAGACTAAAGCTGCCTTGTTGTGCCCGACGAAGGGTGGCAACAATCTGGAGGGCATCGCGAAGAAGAAAATCAGTTATATCAATCAACAGCCGGTTTCCGCTTTTGGCTACAAGATCAAATCCCCAAATTGTTCCGCTTGCAAAGGATTCGGCAACGGCTTTTACCTCAAAGGGATCGTTACTCAGGGCCCGGTAATCCTGGTTGGGAACCACCATCATCACTTTGAGGCCCGCACGCTCAAAATGGGCAACATAGGCATCCCCGAGACGGTTACGGTCAAGACCAACATCGTTGCTTCCGAGACCCGAGCTTAAGGCGTTGGTGTAAAGGAATTCTTTTTGCTCATCAATGATTTCCAGGTACACCTTTCCAAGTTCTTTATCAACATAAATGGGAAAAAAGCCATCCCGTTTTTCAAACGACCTGGTTTTCTCAGGAATTTCAGGCAATGCCTGCGAAAAACCCAAATGGACTACAGTGGAAAACAATAAACTTAATGCAAGACGACATAGCATACAATCCATAATTAATTGTACGCAATTTAGTTAAATCATGTTCAAATTCCACCTGGAATAGAATGAGGCCACATGCCTTTATTTCCGTTTTGTTTTGATGTGCTCCACTTGTTTTTGGAGGTTCTGTACAACATCTACCAACTGATTGACATCCCACACCGGTTTTTCATTGGGCTTTTGCAGGATCAGCTGTGCCCTCCAAATCTCGGCAACATCATCAAGGTCAACGGTATACGGCGGATAATGCTGATTGTCACTCACGAGGGTGAGCATTGCTTTTGACCGCCCCGTTCGTTCAATTCTTTTGTAAACAATCCCTTCCTGCCGGCTTACCACAATATAGGTATGCGAAGTTTTTACATCTTCTACATTCTCGAGTTTGGAACCAATGATTACACTTCCACTGGGTGTGGGAAGCATGCTGTCCCCAATGATCTCAAAAGCCCGGAAGCTGCCATGTCCAAGCATAGGCAGGGTAAAGGTGTTGAGTTCATCAATAAATTCAGGATCGTCGTATCCGGCAAGGTAACCTGCCGCTGCTTTTACCGGAACAAAAGTGATCTCGTTCCGTTCGGAAGCGTTTTTCAGACGACGTCTTTTGCTCAGATAATTATCACCTTCCTGGGAAAGATCTTGCAAAAGCAGGTCGTCAAGTGTCAGCTTGAAAATTTTGCCAACCGTTTCCAGCACATCGAGCCTGGGCTCTGCCCTTTCTTCCTCATAAGCGCCAACCAAAGAGCGCTTTATACCGATCCGGTTTGCAAAATCTTCCTGTGTCCATCCCCGAAGCTTACGGAGATATTTGAAATTTGAACCTGCATAACTCATTGCTAACAAATTTTGGTAAACTTACTAACTATTTTGGTAAGCCAAGAAATATTTTTTCTTTATCCCTTTCACAAGCTTGCACTTTGCGTTTTTGTACCTTAGCCGGATTATAAAATTTAGAAGAAACCAATGAGTACTGCAAAGGCTGATAAGCCGCTTTTTCTTGTTACGAATGATGATGGAATAAATGCGCCCGGTATCGCCAATCTTGTAGAAGCGGTAAAGGAATTGGGCGATGTGGTGGTAGTAGCACCTGATAAGCCGCAAAGTGGAATGGGGCATGCCATAACCATCGGGCAGCCGTTGAGGATGCATAAAAGCGCGGTATTTGGCGATATTGAAGCCTGGCAGGTTACGGGGACACCGGTAGATTGTGTTAAGCTTGCCGTGGACAAGATTCTGCCGCGTCGTCCGGATTTTTGCTTTAGTGGAATCAATCATGGCGGCAACCAAAGTATTAGTGTTATTTACAGCGGTACCATGAGTGCAGCCATGGAGGCGGCGATTGAAAAAATACCTTCAGTTGGTTTCAGCCTGCTTGATTTCAGCCTTGAAGCCAATTTTGAGACTTCTCAATGGGTTGTGCGGCAGGTGGTGAAAATGTTGCTGAAGCAGGAAAACGAAGAACACATGCTGCTTAATGTCAACATTCCGAATGTTGATCTTGAATTGCTGGGAGGCATCAGGATTTGCCGTCAGGCTTATGCCAAATACCAGGAAGAATTTGACATGCGTACAGACCCGCATGGCCGCAAATATTACTGGCTAACCGGCGAATTTAAAAATATGGATGAAGGGGATGATACGGATGTTTGGGCCCTCGACAACAATTTTGTAAGTGTAGTTCCGGTTTCCATTGATTTTACCAATTTTAAACTGAAAAAAAGCCTTGAAGAAAAATGGGGAAGAACTTTTTAAAAGCAGATAATTATGTAACCGGATTTATTTTGGGTATCTTTTTGCCCATGATAGGTGTCGTGCTTTTTTATTTCTGGAAAGTTTATCCAAATGCATTCGGGCTTTACCTCAGGTACCTAGCCATAGAAACACGGCTGCTCAATAGCCTCATCGTTATTTGCCTGCTGATCAACATCATTGCTTTTACGTTTTACGTTAACCGCCACCTCGATAAAACAGCCAAAGGCATTTTTGTTGTGACTATTATTTATTCACTGGTTTCTTTAGGCTTTAAATTCTTGCGCTGATTATTTTCTTTTGATCTTTATACAATGAAATTCTACATCATTTCCGGCGAAGCCTCCGGTGATCTGCATGGCAGCAATCTCATGCTTGCTTTGCGAAGAAAATTTTCACAGGTAGAATTTCGTTGCTGGGGTGGTGACAAAATGGAAGCAGCCGGTGGAACATTGGTTAAGCATTACAGCGACCTGGCATTCATGGGATTTAAAGAAGTCATTCAAAACCTGCCTGAAATCTTGGGCAATATCCGATTATGCAAAAAAGACATTACAGCGTACCGGCCTGATGCCATAATTCTGGTAGACTATCCGGGATTTAATTTGCGCATTGCAGAATGGGGGAAGAAAAATGGTTACAGGATCATTTACTACATCAGCCCACAAGTGTGGGCCTGGAAAGAAAACCGGGTGAAAATGATGAAAAAATGCATCGACCTGATGTTGGTGATCCTGCCATTTGAACAAAAATTTTTCAGGGAAAAATGGAACTGGGATGTTGATTACGTAGGCCATCCTCTCGTGGAAGTGATCAAAGCCTTTGATCCAAAAATTACTGACTTTTCAAACAAACCCGTTGTGGCCTTATTGCCGGGAAGCCGCAAACAAGAGATCCGCAAACACCTCTCCATAATGCTCGAAGTTGCCGGAAGATTCCCGGGGCATCATTTTATAGTGGCTATGGCACCAGGCCAAACCAAAGATTTCTATTCAAGGTTTTTAAAAGAACATAACAATGTAAGCGCCGTGGGCGGACTTACCTATGATCTGCTCAAAGCTTCGAAAGCCGCTATTGTAACAAGCGGTACAGCCACACTCGAAACCGCCCTGCTAAAAGTACCCGAATTTGTGGGTTACAAAACCAGCAACATGAGTTACCAGATCGCCCGCAAACTGGTTAAAATCAAGTATATTTCTCTCGTTAATCTCATCATGGATAAGCCTGTGGTGAAAGAATTGATTCAGCAGGATTTTAACGCATCCGCCATGACAAACGAACTCAGCAATTTACTCAACAACCCCGTCAGGCGCCATCAAATGTTGAATGATTACGATGAACTGGAAAATGTATTAAGTGCAGGCGGCCATGCAAGCGATAATGCGGCAGAAAAAATAAAGGATTTTCTGGGCAAGCGGCCTTAGTTTCCCTCTCCCTTATTTTGGATGGAAGTAGCCAAAAAAAGGCCGCCGGAGCAGCCATTTTTCGTGTTTGAATTCTGATGTATTATAACCCCCAAAAAAAGGGAATATTTATCGCTCAAATGCACTCACCCTGCCACTTCCGGTAATTGAGGTGGAAATTTTGGGGCTACCCTTGTAGCGGACGCCCCCGCTGCCACCAATTTGTACATCAAGCGCTTCAGCGGAATTTACCTCCGCGGAGCCACTTCCGGCAATGCGAATTTGTGCTGTTTTGCTGCGCAGATCGAAACCCCGGTAGTTACCACTTCCGGTAAGATTCAGCTTCAATTCACCTGCATTTCCTGAAAGGTGCAGGTTGCCACTTCCCGCAATTTTAGCCATAATATCAGTTGCCTGAATTTCCAGGTTAATATTTCCACTGCCCGTAAGCGCAGCATTGAAATTTCCCGAAGAATTTAACGCCGTGGTAGATCGAATACTTCCGCTCCCTGCGAGATTGGCCTCCCTGAGGTCGGGCATGGAAATATGCACCTTCATGGTTGCATTGCGGATATTGACTTCCCTTGAAGTGCTGATCTTCAATTTGCCGCCTGAAACTTCTGTTTCAATGTACGGCAATACATTCTCATCCGCTTCCACAACAAGGGCAACAGGGCCCCGGCTGATGTATACATTGATTGATCCCAGGGAAGAAACCGCGGCAAAATCCGCTAAATTCCTTTCCTGCCTTTGAATATTTTTATTGCCGCTGATGTTTTTCCGCTGGGCAAAAGAAGGCAGTACCACAAAAATAAATACTGCAAACAAAATGAATTTGGCGTTTCGCATGTCTGGAATGATTTGCTTTCTAAACGCCGTCAATAAATTTTGGTTACAATTTTCTTAATCTATATGGATGAGAGGCAAAATTTGCCGACAAATAGAAAATATATAATGATGGTGGAATCCTATATTTAGCATGTGGTTAGCGGAAGCCGTAAAGGAGTTCAACTTCCTGCACGTAGCCCTCCATCTCCAGGTCTTCGCCAAATGGACTATATGGCTGTTTCAGGCTGCTTCCAAATACAAAGGCCACTGTTTGCCAAAAACGCGCATTGGTTCCACCCTTATATTCCTTCAGAATATCAAAAACATTTATTCCTGTTTGCCGGTTGATGAGTTTCATCAGCACTTTTCCCTGGTATACGCTCAGGTCAGTAATCTGATCGCCAAAACTTGCTTTTAGCTGGCGCTCCTGGCTTTTGATAAAGTCTTTTTTAGATTGCTCGTCCGGCAACCTGTCAAGGTGAATATTGAGATAATTGATTACCACACTTGCACGCTGGGCATACGGATAGGTTACATACACCGCGTTACGAAGCCGGGTCATTTTTCGTTTTTGGCGGGCCAGGTGCCGCGGCATTTTTCCTACCACTTCCACCCAGGGAAGTACTCCGGTAGGAATAAGCGTTCCATCGGGCATACGGGTGGCCCACACAATTATGGTATCATTTGGCCCGAATTCAGGTTCAACGGTTATTGCCGGCTTTGCCTGCTGCGCCGAGGATGTAATTGCGAACCCCCGAATCAAAAGTATGGTCAGGATTATTTTCAATGATTGCTTTACCCTGTTTAATACGATAAAATTAAAATTGTTGTCGCCATTTGCAGGCTTTCCTGAAAAATTAACGAAAGCACAGAAGCGATGGTACAATCAGCAATCCGGTAAACTTATCGGGATTTCCAGTGCCAATCCGCCATCTGCCGTTTCCTTGTATTTGCTGCTCATGTCTAGTGCGGTATGCCACATGGTATTGATCACTTTGTCCAGTGATACAATCCCGAAATCTGGTGCGCTTTGCATGGCAAGGCGGCTGGCTGTAATGGCCTTCATGGCACCCATGGTATTGCGCTCAATACAAGGCACCTGTACAAGACCACCCACCGGGTCACAGGTAAGGCCGAGATGATGTTCCATGGCGATTTCTGCAGCCATCATAGCTTGCTTTTGCGAGCCTCCTAGGCTTTCGGTCAGGGCAGCCGCGGCCATTGCGCTGCTTACGCCAATTTCCGCCTGGCATCCGCCCATTGCTGCCGAAATGGTTGCGCCTTTTTTAAAAAGGCTTCCCATCTCACCCGCAGTCAGCAGAAATTGAATAATATTTTCTTCATTGTTCCCATTGCAAAAGGTAGTGTAGTACATTAATACAGCAGGGATTACTCCGGCAGCGCCATTGGTAGGTGAAGTAACTACCCGTCCGAAGGCGGCATTTTCTTCATTTACGCCAAGAGCCCAGCAACTTACCCAATCTACTATAGATCCAAAATTGATCTCACATTGTTGAATGGCATTCTGCCAGCTTTCAAAATCGTGGTATTCCTTTCCTTTCAGCAGACGGTCGTTAATTTCCTTCGCCCTGCGTTTTACATTGAGGCCGCCGGGCAAAAATCCTCCGGTCTGGCTCCCGCGAAACATGCATTCCTTCATGGCTTTCCAAATGCGCAGTAAACCTTTGCGGGTTTCCTCTTCAGTGCGCCAGGCACCTTCATTTTCGAGCACCACGCCCCAAATGGGAAGCCCGGTACTCATACACCAGTGCTGCAACTGGTCGGCAGTCTCCATGGGAAAGGGAAGCAATTTGGAACTTTCTCCTGAGGATTGGGTATCCTCCTGTACCACGAAACCACCGCCGATAGAATAAAAGGTTTCACTTATGGATTCGCCGTTTTTATAATCTACCAGAAAGGTTAGCGCATTGGGATGAAAAGGAAGCGATTCGGTCATTAAAAACAAGAGATCCTGTTCATAATCAAAACGGAGGTCCACTGCTCCGCCCAGCCTGATTACCTGATCACGTTTGATTTGCGCCACTTTGGGATTGATTGATGCCGTATCCATCGTTTCAGCGTCTTCGCCCATCAGCCCCATCAGCACGGCAATATCCGTTCCATGTCCAATTCCGGTTTTCGCCAGGGATCCGTAAAGCAAAATCTGTAAATGGGATACTTCATCCAATGGCCCCCTTGCTTTGATCTTTTCCACCATTTGCAAGGCCGCCTTCCAGGGCCCGAGTGTGTGGCTGCTGCTTGGTCCGACTCCAATTTTGAAAATATCGAAAACAGAAATGGCTTCGTAGGGCATGGGATTCTTTTTGCCTCTAATTTACTATAAAAAATCCACGAGGGTAAACTCGAAGTATAACGGGGTATTGGGGTCAATTTCGCCCCTGCCTTCGCAGCCATAAGCCAGGCTGCTGGGAACAATCAGCCTCATGCGGCCGCCCTTGCCAATCATGGGCATGGCCTTTTGCCAGCCTTGTATCATTTCCAATAAACGGAAACCTGTGGCACCCGGGTTGGTTTGTTCATCGAAAACAGAACCATCCATATGGGTTCCTTTATAAATTACATAAATCGTACTGTTCGTATTTGGTTTGGCGAGGCCACCTTCATCCAAAATCTGGTAAAACATTCCTTCAGGCGATTTTACTCCCGTCATTCCATTTGCCGCCATAAAGCTTCTCATGACTGATTCCTCCTGTTCAGGCGGTACGTCCTTACATTCGTCTGAATTCTTGGTACAGGAAGAAAATGCTGCCAGTACAGCTACAAAGGTTAGGGTCCTAAGGGTGTTTTTAATTGTTTTCATTCGTTTCGGATTGATTCTGATGTGTTTTATTTTTTTTAATGAGTAATTCGCGGTAAGCCTGTTCCTTTCTGTCCCATTGCAATTTTTTGGAAAATATGGCGATAAAGACCGCGATGATCACAATAGCCACGACCAATACCCAAGGGTTAAAACTGCTGTGAGCTACCATATCGGCCCGCTTATACCAACCGGAAATGAAATTGAGAAACAGGGCAATTCCAAACAAGGCGCCAATGGGTAAACCCAATGCCAGCTGTCGCCAAATTTTCTTCTCTCTGACACGGTTTTTCTCCCAGTAATTCAAAAACTTCTCTTCACGATCGTTGAGCATTACGCAAAAATATGGTTTTGGCATGCCCTGTTGTCACTTTCATGGTGCTTTGCGTTTCAAATGAATCGTTAAAGCCCGCAAGATTTCCTGCACTTACTTTATGCTACTACCCCAATGACTTACCATTGTAAGATGGATTTCGTTTAATTTTGTGCCCTTAACTAAAATGAAGAATGGTGGGAGTTGAACAATATATAACGAACTACGTTTATCTGAATAAAGAAATTAGTCTTGAAGGCTTGGGAACCATTACACTGAATGACGCCATTCCTGATGGCTCTCTGACCAAAAAAGAGCTTACCCCTGTTGCCAATCTAGAATTCCTGAATAAGCCTTCGGTCCAGACTACGCCGGATTTTGTTACCTACTACAGCGAAATGCGTGGAAAAATTATGCCCATTGCCGAGAATGACATCCATGCCTTTTTAAGCACCACCATTCAATTGCTGAATATTGGCAACCCGGTGGAATTCAAAGGCCTCGGAACCATCAGCAAACAAAAAAACGGCTCGCTCATGATGACTCCCGGTTATTTTGTGCCGTTGCTCAATGAACAGGCCCAAGCCCGGCGGATTAAGGAAAGACTGAGTGAACAACCGGCAGAATTCAATGAGTATCATAAAAAAGAGCGTGCCCGCAGGACGGGAGTCAACTGGCTCGTATATCTTTTGCTTGGATTGCTGATTGCTGCCCTGGCCTTTGCCGCATACTGGTTTATTTTAAAATCAGAACCTACAGCCACCGAAACCGATGCAAGCGCCAATGCCGGCGATACGGTAATTCCCATTGAATCAACCACACCACTCAACCTGGATTCGCTCAGGGCTGATTCCACGGGCGGCATGAACATTTTCGCCCCCATTGCTGACAGCAATTTGGTGGTAAGCTGGAAGGCTTTCTTCCGTGACGAAACCAATAAAGCCACTGCTTTGCAGGCTATGAGCCGGTACAGCAGTACACAGTCCCCGGTCCAGATGGAAACCCGGGATTCGGTAACTTTCCGCTTTTTCGTACCCGTAGAATCAAATATTCGGGATACCTCTTATAAGCGCGACAGCATCCGCCGATTTTTTGCCAGGCCGGTAACTTTGGAAAGAATGAATTAAACCGCATCCAGCTATGCATTGCAAAAAAGCGGGATTTGCGGGTTATATTGTTTTTGCGGCCATACATCTACTCATCCTGGTTTTTGCAGAAGACAGTGCCTGGAGAATGCTTACCAAGATATTTATGATGCCTATTCTACTAGGAATCATTTTCTGCATGCGCAGGCAAATCTCTTCAAAAACTATTACCTGGCTGAGTGTCGCAGTCTCCATGAGCTGGTTGGGAGATATCTTTTTGCTTTTTGATGATCAGCAGCCCGTCTTCTTTATGCTTGGGCTGGGTGCATTTTTACTGGCCCATATTGCCTACCTGTTTTTAACCCTCCCGGGGTTTTCCGCCCGGCCCGGCTACCTGGTCTTATTCATGGTGGCAACCGCATTGTATGGCGTGTTGCTGGTAAAACTCCTCAATCCCCGGCTGGGAGAATTACAGATTCCGGTTTATATCTATGCATTCGCCCTCTGCGGATTGTTGGCTTCGGCCATCGGCAATGCCCATAGATTCTCAATGTTTACCTACGGGTTACTGACTTTTGGAGCGGCTTCATTTGTTGCTTCCGATTCCATTCTTGCATTTCAGAAATTCATTGGACCGCTTAATGGAGGCAACATAGCGGTCATGTCAACCTATTTAGCTGCGCAGGCTTTTCTTGTTGCGGCATTCCTGGATAACGGAAAACAACAAGGCCGCCACAACAAAGCGACGGCCCTGAAGGTTCACCAATAAATCCCGAACTATCGGTTATCCTTCTTTCTTCCCGTTACATCTACTTTTTCAGACTTTTTGGTCTTCGTAGTGGTAGTTGTTCCGGATTTCTTTCTGCCAGTAACATCAACCTTGTCGTTTTCTTTTTTACGATCGGTACGGTTATCATTATCTCTGTCAGTATATACTCCACCAGTACGGTCGCGGCGCGTATCATTTCTGCGCTCGAACACTCCGCCGTTGTTGGTGCCTATGCGATTGCCATTTGCATGATAGGTTGCACTTCTTGTTCCGCCAAACAAACCGCCGTCAAAGTGAGCGGTCCATGTACCACGGTTTTTGGTCCAGCTTACGTCCCTTGCATTGGGATAATCATTGTAGAAAGCTTGATGCACACGTGTCGGAACATTCTTAGAATACTTTCCATTACCCTGGTTTCCCCTGTTGTTTTCATAACGGCCATTTCGGTCGTCATCATCATCCCATCGGCGGTCTTTGGCTTTGGTATTTCCTTTCTGGCGACCGGTAACGTCCACTTTTTCGTTTTTTCCGTTATTGCTTTTATTGGCCTTGCCATTGCCTTTTCCATTGTTCTGGGCAATTGCTCCCATACCCATGAAAACCAATGCAGCCATAAGAGTAATTTTCTTCATTTTTTCCTGTTTTGAGGTTAATAGTAAGATTTTTATTTTTCCCCGGAGTTTAATATTGATCGTACCGGTTTTTTACAGTTAACAATCTATTTGAATCTCAAGTTGACTAATATCAAAAATCTGTACCATTTAACGAAAGCCGGTATACCGAAGTAGTTAAAGCATTGAAAATGTTTAACGAATCAGGATGGTTTTACACAAAGCCAAATACGTTAAACCAGCCATCGTGGTAGTATGAACAATATTATTACGACTTTCCAAAACCAGGAAACTGAAAATACCGGAAATTCGCAGCTTTGCAATTATGGTTTCAGTAAAAAATGTTTCGAAGATATGGGATGACCGCAAGGTGCTGGATGAGATTTCTTTCGATTGGGATGGCAACGGAAATCTTGCCATAATTGGTGAGTCGGGCTCCGGAAAAAGTACGTTGTTGAAATGCATCGGCGGGGTGGTACAGCCCGCTTCCGGAGAGATCTATGTAAATGGGAATAAAGTTCTGGGACCCGACTGGCATTTGCTTCCTGTGGAAGAGGGCATTGGCTATGTAAGCCAGCATTTCGAATTGCCCAGGAATTATCATGTGCTGGAAATGTTGAATTACGCGAATGCACTGAATCCCCAACAGCTTCAGTTGCTTATCGAATACTGCAGGTTGAAGCCCCTGCTGTCAAGGATGACCCATCATGGGCTTTCCGGTGGAGAAAAGCAGCGGGTAAACCTTGCTGTGACGCTTACCCGTAAACCACACCTTTTATTGCTGGATGAACCATTTGCCAATATGGATTCAATGCACAATCACCTTCTCCGGCAGATGCTGCTCAACTGGAAAAACGAAACCGGGTTATCTATGATGATGGCAAGCCACAATGCAACTGAAGTTTTGGAATGGGCTGATGAAATCCTGGTTATTCAAAAAGGAAAATTGGTCCAACGGGGAAAACCTGAGGAAATTTATTACCAGCCTTTTTCTCCTTATGTGGCTGACCTGCTCGGTCCATACAGTCTTTTGCCCTCTAACCTTATTCCATCTTTCGCCGAAACACCCAACCGGAAGATATTTTTCAGGCCTGCGCAATTGACGCTTGAAGATACCGGTCTAATAATTGCAAAGGGCACTGTGACCGAATCATTATTCAGGGGTGACCATTATCTCAATAAAATCGATACGGAAGCTGGTATAACCTGGGTGGCAGGAAATCGCAAAGCGGCCGGGGATTCCGTTACAGTTCATACCCCACTATCCCGGTTCTGGAGTTTACCGTCATAAAAATCCGGGAGACCGCGTGACATAAAAGTTTCCCCCACGGGAAGATACATTAACGCTTCATTGACTATAAGCAGGCAGGAAATCCGTTTTACCATCAAATAAATTAAATTAATAAGTCAATGAAAAAGATATACGGATTTCTTTTTATCGCCCTGGCCGCCTTTGTTATGCCTGCCTGCACAAAGACCATATCCGAACCGGTGGTGATTGACGAAACCGAATGGCTAAATAAAGACCGAGCTATCGTTGTGGCAAGTGATTTCAGTTGTCCCTATTTTGTGGTGGAAACGCGGTATGGCTACAGTGTTTTACGCAATTGGGGCGGAGGTGCCCCGTATAGCGGAAGCATCCTGTATGGATATTTCGACAGATATGGAATGAATACCTATTATGTGCGCAGCGAAAGGCGCCTTATGAATGCGAGCACGCAGGAAATGTGGCTCAGCTATTTCCAGGCTGTGGACATAATCGAATGGGAATGCGGAACGAATTATTAAAAAGCACTTCAAATGCTGCCGGCCCTTTGAGGCCGGTTTTTTATTTTTGTACCCTGATGGAAAAAGAAAACACACATCATATTTATTGTATCAGCGGACTTGGTGGCGATTTCCGGATATTTAAAAACATCCATATCCGCAACGCCCAGTTGCATCCCATCAACTGGACTATGCCTTTACCCGGAGAAACCATGCAAAGTTTTGCGCAAAAATTAAGCGGACAGATTAAACACCCGGATCCCATATTGCTTGGGGTATCCTTTGGCGGAATGCTTGCAACAGAAATGAGCCGCCTGATCCCGGTAAAGAAAACCATTGTAATCAGCAGTTGTAAAATGCCTGGTGAAATTTCCGGATTTATTAAAGTCGCCGGCCGACTCTCCATGCACAGGTACATTCCTTACTGGAAATTTTTACACAACAACAATTTCAACAGGTTTTTCTTTGATGTACATTCAAATGAGGAAGAGTTGTATATAAAACGGCTCATGCTGAATCAGTCGAAGATCGATTTTGTAAGACGCTGCGTTGATCTTATTCTGAACTGGAAAACTCAGGGACCACTTCCCGAAAACCTCGTTCACATTCATGGTCATCAGGACAGGCTGCTTACGCCAAAAAAAGTGAAAGCCGATTACTGGATAAATGACGGTGGCCATTTTATGATTTGGAACCGTGCAAACGAAATAAATCAGATCATTGAAAACGAACTGGGTAAAATGGAAAAACCCATGCCAAAAGCTGGCATGGGCTGATTTTTTTCTTGCGTTACGGTTTCTTATTTCAATTCATACAACCTGATATCATTCTTTTTTACATCGAGGTAAAAATGCCTTGATACAGATGCATTTCTGTTGCTGAAAGAAATGTTGAACTCATTAACTTCACTTGCATAAAGTTTTACCATAAGTTCTTCTTTGGCGGTTTTAATTGATTGCTTGTACAGTTCCAAACCGTTAAGATCGGTAATGCTCAATATGCCGGACGCATCTTCATGCTGCCCCAGTTCAATTTTCAGCACCACTTCTCCTTTAGGTGAACCCATGCGGGTAATTTCCATACTTGCACGGCTTTCAGAAAAAGAACGCTCGTTGTTTACGACTTTTTTGTCTGCTTTAGCAGCATTACTTTCAATAGTTGCAAAAGTCAAAATAGCTGCTATAGTCAACATAGATACTTTTTTCATAATTCTTCATTTTTAAGATTAAACAAATTTTCATACAGATGAGTATCGAAAACTTTAACGCTCTTGTATTTAAGAGCAATTGTCAAACAGTTTTTTAAGTTTGCACCTTTATGTTTCATTTTTTTTAAAAGGTTGTTTGTCATTGTTTGACGATGCAAAACTGCACATGGAAATGATCACAAAAAAACAAAAGCACATGCCGAAATCATATACCCACAATGCAAATTTTTTGTTTAATATGTTGTATATCAGATAATTATAAAAGAATGCCGCAGTATACCCAACTGCATAAAAGGCACCCCCATACAGGAATGATCACTGCATAGTAATATAGAAAATGAAGTTATTCGTTATAAAAGTAATGCGCAATTAATCACGCCTGAACCCTATAAACCGTACCACAGAGGCAAGTCCGTTATGGTATTGGCCTTCGTTAAGCACTACAGTTGTTTCTTCAAGTTGTTCAATATCAAACTCCTTAAAATCTTTCTTTATTTCCTGGGGAGCAAACATCATATTGATGTCTTTGGGTCCTCCGGCATGCTCATTCCTGGCCTGGTTTTCCGTATGCTTCCGGCTGAAACCTTCCAGCAAAACAAATCCACCTTTTCGCACCATTTTTCCAAGTGCCGTATGCAATGTGGCACGCAACGCAGAATTAAAATGGGCATAGATCAATACCAGCCCATCGAACTCCCCGGCTTTATAACCGAGCGCATCCAATTCACCGGTTTTATAATCAATCTGCACCCCTTGCTCCTCAGCAAGCTGTAGAGCCTTTTTACGCCCTTCGTTGCTTATATCAAATGCGGAAACTTTCCAACCTTTTGAAGCAGCGTAAACGGCATTACGCCCTTCGCCTTCCGCGGCAAAAAGAATTTTTCCCGGAGTAAAACTGCTCAAGCGGTTTTTAAGAAATTCGTTTGGCTCCCGTCCGTAGGCATATCCGGGTTGAGCAAAACGTTCGTTCCACATGGTTTCAGGTGTTATATTGTCTTTCATGGCAACTTATAAAAAGCAAAAATACAGGAACCGTAAATCCTGTGTGAGAGGACGATGGTGCAATCGGGCATAAAAAAATAGGGGTATTCCCTTCTCCTTAGATAAATACGGTAAGAAAATGGCCATATTTGCAGATTATGGTACAGTACTACGCAACAATTGGAGAGAAACTGCAGCAGGTGGCGGAGCCGCAATCTGGTGGTTGGGTAAATATTGTGCCTCCATTAAAAAATGAGGAGTTTATTGGGCTTGCGGATGAACTCGATATACCCATCGACTTTTTGCGCGATTCTATGGACATAGATGAAAGAAGCCGCTACGAGGTGGAAGACAATGTAAAACTCATAGTTATCAAAACGCCTACGGAAAATCATTCTTTCAACGACAGCGATGCATTTTACATTACCATTCCAATTGTAACCATACTTACACACAACCACATTCTGACCATCAACAGTTTTGACAACCTGGCCATCCGGCGCAGGTTTGAAGGGTTTCTCGATCAGGCTGCCCTGAGCCGAAAAGAGATGGTACTGAAAATATTTGAAAAAGTGGTCAACAATTTCATGACCTATCTCAAAGAAATCAACCACCGGCGAAACCTGCTGGAACAGAAACTTTACGACAGCAACAACAATGCGGATTTTCTTGAACTGGTAAGAATCCAAAAAAGCCTGGTGTATTTTGTAACCTCGCTGCGCAGCAACGAACTGCTGATGATGAAACTCGAAAGAACAAACGCACTTGGGTTAAATGAAGAGGAAATTGAGTACCTGAACGACCTTATCGTGGATAACAGCCAGGCGCTTGAAATGGCCAACATTTACAACAACATATTGACAAGCACACTCGATGCCTTTGCTGGCATCATCAGCATCAACCAAAACCAGGTGCTGAAGCGTCTCACTTTTATCACCATTGCCCTGCAAATTCCCGTTTTGGTGGCCTCCATTTACGGCATGAATGTTCCCCTGCCTTTCCAGGAATACAAGTGGGCGTTTATGTTGCCAATCGTTCTGGCCCTCTTCCTGTTGATCTGGTTGGCCTGGTTTAACCTCAGAAAAATGATCCGGAAATGAAACGTTTCAATATCCGGGTATATGGGCTTTTGATGCATGCGGAAAAAGGAGTGTTGGTTACCGATGAGATCGTAGGCAATATGCGGTTAACCAAATTTCCGGGTGGCGGGCTTGAGTTTGGTGAAGGAACCCGGGACTGCCTGAAACGGGAATTTATGGAAGAATTTGGGTTGAAAATTAAGGTTGAAGAACATTTTTATACTACGGATTTTTTTGTCGTCAGCGCTTTTAATCCGCAAGATCAGATTATCAGCATTTATTATAAAGTTTCCGCAGAATTTTATCCCGATTACGGCAATAAACTGCCATTCAGTTTCAGCGATGAGGAAATGGCCAAATATGAAGCAGAAGAGGAAACAGAAACTGCCCGATATATTGCCTGGAATGATTTGGACCCGGAAATTTTTACCCTGCCTATAGACAAGCTCGTTTGCAGCATGATCCCTTTGCCGTGATCAATCTTTGTCCAGGGCTTCCTTCTTCATTTTCGCAGCCACCTCATGCCCGAGATATTTTTCAATGATGCTATGTACCCAGTAAATTACGGGTGTCATAAGGATAGCGATGATGAATTTGTATATATAGTTTACTATGCAAACGGCAAGTACCAGTTTAAGCGGCCAAACCAGGTCGCCTGGTTGAGGATTGATACGGCTACCCAGGTAAAATGCAACAAATAACACCACAAAGCTGTCGATAAATTGTGAAATGATGGTAGAGCCGGTTGCGCGGAGCCAGATCATTTTTTCTCCTGTAACTTTTTTGATCCGCTGAAAACTGAATACATCCACCAATTGGCCGAGAATAAACGCCACAAGAGAAGCCACAATGATATTGGCCCCTTGGCCCAAAATGGCTTTATAGGCTTGTTGCATATCCGGCACTCCACTGCCCTGTTTACTTGTAACAAAAAAATCCGCCGGAGCAAGCCAGATAGAACCCATGAATACAAAAAAAGCAAAAGCGATCAGGCAAACGGTAAGATAGGTCAGAAATTTCACTCCTTTCCTACCGTAGTATTCATTGATAATATCGGTAAGTACAAAAACCACCGGCCAGATCATCACCCCTGCCGTCAGGTTAAGGCTCAGCATTTCGCCAAAAATGCTTGCATTGAGCTGTGGCAGGCTCAACGTCCTTTCCAGTGAAAATATCTTTACTCCGATTACCTCGGCCAGCAGGGCATTGCTGATGAAAATGCCACCCAGAATGAGAAAAACCCGGGTTGGTTTATGCGAAATGATTTGTTTGACCATAATTGGCGTTTTGAACGGAATTGGCCATAAGGCAAATAAAAATTGAAACAAAATAAATTAAAACTGAACTATAATTCAACGGGAAGAAACCATCTGCTGAGAAAAGCCAGATTTGCGCTAAATTGCCGCCCTTACAATAAACTGGAAAAACGGGCATATGAAGTTCGATTTCAAAAAACTGGTTCCACACCTGATTGCGGTTGGCATTTTTCTACTCATCAGTGTAATTTACTGTAAACCAGCGCTTGAGGGTATGCAGGTATCGCAGGAAGACCTCATTCAATGGCGGGGTATGGCTGAAGATGCTTTCAAATACAAAGAGCGGCACGGGGAATTTCCCCAGTGGAACAATGGCCTTTTCAGCGGAATGCCCGGTTATAATATTACATTTAATGCAAATTCGTATTTACCTGCTTACTTTATTACCGCACTCTCATTGGGTTTGCCTGCTCCAATCAGTTATTTTTTCCTGGCATGCATTGCCTTTTATTTCCTCAGCCAAATCCTGCGGGTAAATCCATGGATTGGCATCCTTGGTTCCATTGGATTTGCTTTTTGCAGCTATAATCCCATCATCATTGATGTGGGGCATCATACCAAGATGATCACAATGGCGCTTATGCCGGCACTTCTGGCCTCTTTAATACTCATTTACCAGCGAAAATATTTTTTAGGTGGCGCCTTAACCGCCGCTTTCACTGCCGCCATTGTGGTGAATAATCACCTGCAGATCATTTACTATATGCTGTTGGTCATTCTTGCAGTTACCATTGCCTACGCCATTAAATGGATCCGTAATGGGGAACTGAACCACCTTTTCAAAGCCGGCGGGGTGGCAGTTGTTGCCGCGGTCCTTGGTGCCCTCACCTGCTCAGTCAACTTGTTCACCACATACGATTACAGTGCGGAAAGTATGCGTGGCGGAAAAGCCAGCCTGATCCCCGACAGCACAGAAACTTCGGCTCAAACCCGCGGTCTTGATGCTGATTACGCTTTTCGATGGAGCTATGGCAAAATGGAAACCCTTAGTTTACTTGTGCCTAACGTAAATGGCGGTGTAAGTGCTCCACTCGACCAGGATTCCAAATTTTATGAGGCGCTTATGACCGCCTATCAAAGCCGGCAGATTGACGACCAAACGGCTCGGCAGGTAGCGCAATTCGGAACGGCTTACTGGGGCGACCAGCCATTTACTTCCGGTCCGGTATATGCAGGAGCTATTATTATCTTACTGTTTTTACTGGGAATTCTTATTCCTTCCAATTTTCACCGTTGGTGGGCATTGTCGGCCATTATCATTGCGATCCTTATGGCCTGGGGTCACAATTTCGCCGCATTCAACAATTTCTTATTCAATTATCTGCCTTTTTACAACAAATTCAGGGCGCCGGCAATGATCCTGGTTGTTCCACAACTACTCATGCCCATGCTCGCAGTGCTGGGCTTGCAGCAACTGGCCTATGGTCATGCTTCAAAAGAAGAAAAATATAAATGGATAAAATATAGTGGCATTGCGGCCGGGGCAATCATGCTCATCGCGCTGGGTTATTATTTCTCTTCCGATTTCCGGAGTGTGCGGGAACAGGAAACGCTTACATCCCTTATGCAAAGTGGAAATCAACTGCTTGAACCTTTCCGGAATATTTTTAACGGAGCAGCGGAGGACCGTAAAGACCTGTTTATGTCAGACTGGTTGCGCAGTTTCGTTTTCATTGCCCTTGGTTTTGCCACGGTTTATTTAATGGGCAGGAATAAAGTTAAAGCTGCAACTGCTGTAGTCGCCTTGCTGGTGCTTACAACCCTTGATCTAACTCTTGTGGGTAAACGCTATTTAAATGATTCAAGCTTTGAGCCGAAAGAGGATACAAATCCGGCTGGATTCGTGGCCATGCGTAACCGTCCACTATACAATGCGCTCATCGAAATTCAAAAGGATACCGATCCGCAATACCGTGTTTTCAATGTGACCGGTGATGTTTTCAATGACGCGCTTACCTCTTATTTTGTTCGCTCAGTTGGTGGTTATCATCCGGCTAAACTCAGTATTTACCAGGATCTTATTGAGCATCAACTCGGGTCGAGTACACCCAATATGGCTGTATTGAATATGTTGAATACCCGCTATTTTGTGGTGCCGGGTGAACAAGGTCCGCAAGTACAACGCAACCCTTATGCCTATGGGCCGGCCTGGCTTGCTCAACATATCCTTGTTGCAAAAGACGCCGCCGAAGAAATGAAATGGCTTGGCCAAACCAGCAATCTCCTGGATACTGCAATCGTACCGCAGCAATACATTCAACAAATTGGCGCAACTGAATTCCCAACAGATTCAGCTTCTTCCATTCGCCTCGCACAATTTGACAATGATGCCATTAGCTATAGTGTAAGTACTTCGAAGCCTGCATTCGCCGTCTTGAGCGAAATTTTCTACAGCAGAGGCTGGAATGCCTATGCGGATGGAAAACAGGTACCGATCGTAAAAACGAATTATGTGCTGCGTGGTGTGCCATTGCCTGCCGGAACAAAAAGTTTGGATTTGAAGTTTGAACCCAAAAGCTATCTAAGCGGAAGAGCCATTACGGGAATTACCCAATGGTTGGTATTTGTAATCTTGTTGCTGGCTGTGGCTTGGGAGTTTTACGGAAGCCAAAAAGGCAGGCTAAAAGCAATTGAACCAGGGGAGACAGTAAAACCGGATTAAATGTAAATAGTCAGGTTTGATTCCCTGATCCTAATTTGCGTAAAAAAGCATCTAGGTAATTGGAGGCCATTTCTTTGTATTTCGCCAGTTTGTTCGGAAATGGCAGGTTGGGTATCTCAAAGCTTGACTGACCAGTTTGCTCCCTTATGGGCATAGCCCTTCGTTTTTTCTCAATGATCAGCATGCTGTCATAATAATGCATGGAATCTGTGGAACGGGTAAACTCCGTTGGTTTAAATCGCTTGCTTTGGGAATGAAAAGCATTCAACTGATCAATGCGTTTTTTGGAATATTCAATGAACGTACCGGGCCGTCCTTTTCCGCCACCATAACCGGACCAGTAAGAAGTATGCAGATCTTCGCAGGCATATACGCCATCATCCTTTACTTTATCATATAATTCATTGAAGGTCACAATTTGCTGTCGCATGGTGTGGCCACCATCGTCAAGCAGGATATCCAGATCAGGAATCTGTGATTTTACTTCCCGCAGGAACGCCGCATCAGATTGTGATCCGATGAATATCTTGATATTTTCCTCTTCGAATTGTTTACAGCGTGGATCAATATCGATAGCATAAATTTTGGTGCCTTCACCCAGATACGCTTTCCACATCTGCAGGCTTCCACCCTGAAAAACACCAATCTCCAGCATGACAGCACCTTTATTGCGGAATCGTGAAAAATGCCTGTCGTACACTTCGAAATAATGGATCCATTTATCTATCAGCCTATTGTCATTATTTCTGAAATATTGTTCTAAATCATTCATTGTATCATTTTTTGAGTAAATCTTTTCCGGCTATCAGGGGCATGGCCGCAAAGAAAAATAAACTGAGATTATAATGATCTGAAAAGTTTATTACGCTGAAACAGCATATCCGGTACATATTTCCAGGCCTTAAAGGTGTTATTTATAAACCCTACTGCGGATTCCGCCCTCGGCCTCACTACAAAATAATCAAACATGGCCAACAACATCACAAAGGGAATTACCGCAGTAAAAATCAAAACATGTAAAATAAACCATCCTGTTCCAAACTCTTTTCTTATTCTGAGCCAAAGGGAAACCAAAAGTTGCAGGCCTTTTTTGTCTGACAGGTCATTGTGCGCAGAGGTGTTGCTTTTAAAAACTTCATTGGAGGTTCCTCCTTCAAAATGGATGACCTGTTCTCCACCTAGAAGAAACAGCTTACCAAATTTCTTCAACCTTGAACACCATTCAGCCTCTTCATGATACAGGAAAAAATCTTCGTCCAGCTTCCCGGCTTTTTCCACTGCTGATCTTTTCACCATCAGGAAGGCGCCATTGATCCAATCCACCTCAGTTTCGCTTGATCCGGCATTTTCCACCCCCGGCTTCTTTACCCCGGCAGATTTGGCCAATGAAGAAAGTACCATTCCAAAATAGGGAATCAGCATCAGATAATTCAGCCCGCCGGATTTTACATTACTCCCACTGATTTGTGCTGATCCATCGGCAAATATCAGTTCTGTACCTACCGCCACAGCATCCGGATGAGCCTGCAAAAAATCATAACAGGCTTTCAGGGCATTCGACCGAAGTTCTGTATCGGCATTGAGCAGCAAAAATGTATCACCACCTGCATTTTCCATCCCGGCATTGTTGGCCCGGGCAAATCCGGAATTTTCCTCCATCTGCACCCACCGCAAACGCGGATAAAGGGCGCTGATTTCCCGTTCCAGTTCCGGCTCCTGGCTGTTGCTGATTACGATAACTTCAAACCCGGTGTCTTTTGTGTGATCATACACCGATCTGAGGCATCCTTTAAGCCATTTACCTGAAAAAAAATTTACAATCAGAACAGAAAGCATTTTCATTTTTTGTTTATCCGGGAACGTGGTTACCGGGAGATCAAATGAAATTAATTCTTTTTTGAACAGTTTAGAAAACTGCAGCCCATTGCCATTTTCGAGAACGGGCCGAATTTCAATAGCCAATGTGGAATTCTTCTTTGAACCTGAAGTATACATACAACAAAACCGGGAATCTCTCTGTCAACTGCCAGGCGTTTTAATTCGTCAACATTTCTGATCCCCAAATTTCGAATTAAGCGCCACCAGGCATCAAAGTACACTATGTTTTGCCATGGTTTTTTATGTTTCCACTTTTCAAAAACATGCAATGCTTCCGGTATTTCAATTTCGGGAACGTTATGCGTATATGCCGTTACCTGCTTTTTTGAAACTCCAACTTTTACCAAAACCCGGGGAATATAAACGAATTCAGTTTTTAAAGCAATCCGCATATAATAATCAATGTCAACCATCCACTTCAATGCGCCATCATAATTGAATTCCAACGAGCTGTGTGTGAGTACAACACTTGGCGGTCCAATAAAATTTCGCGAAACAAGCGTGAACTTATTCTCCTTAAATTGTTTTTTCAGGTATTGGCCGGCGCGGGGCTTGGCGTAATAACCCCCATCCAGAAAAACATTTTCATAATCGCAATGGAAAACCTTTGCATCCGGATTCTTGTTTATCGCTTCGGCAAAGCGTTCCAGGGCATTGTCTGCTGCGAACCAATCATCATCGTGCAGCAGTTTTATCCATTCACCACTTGCTTTTTTAATTCCAGAATTCCAGTTTTCCGGGGTACCCAATGCCACCCTGTTTTGAAAATAGATGATCCGGTCATCTTTATATTGCGCTTCAATAAAATCCTTTACCTGGTCATCCGGACTATCGTCTGTAATGATCATTTCAAAGTCCTGAAATGTTTGCGACAGTACAGAATCCATAACCGTTTTCAGTATATCCGGATTCTTGTAAGTAGGAATGATAATTGAAAAAAAAGGCATGATCGTTTATTTCCGCGTGCAGAAAATATTTAACTGCAAGTCCCATACAGACGGATAACTTTTTTTGGCCAGAAAAGGAGTTTTATAAACCGGGGTGGCCTCCTTAATGTAAATATTAAATCCTGTCTTCCGCAAAATATTCAGCGCATCCAGCAATTCGCCATTCTGGCCATAGCTGCCATGGTATTCTACAAACATTTTCTTTACAAAATGCAGTTGATCCCTTATATCATTCAGCACTGCATATTCGGCGCCTTCAATATCCATTTTTAAAAAATCAACCGGTTCATGAATGAGGTCTTTCAACCTTACCGCATTGGTTTGAACGGTGTTTGTTCCGCCTTCTGTGCTAATCTTACTGGACATGGAACCTGATTCCTCGAAAAATAATGGTTCATCTGAAATCCAAACGGCCTTCTTCTCGACGCAGATATTTTCATAACTGCGTTCGCGGATATTCTTTACAAGTAAATCATAGTTCTCGGCATCCGGTTCAAAAGCCAGTACGCGGCATGTTGGTTGAAGCATTTTCCATTTGATGACACTCAGGCCAATGTTCGCTCCACAATCGATAACAAAAGCATTCGGTGCAAGTTCCTGATCATAGATGCCTTCTACAAAAATTTCGTTAATGCCATGCACAAGGTCTTGCGGCGATGAATAATGCATAGGAGAATCCATAACGTTGATCTTTCTTCGTATCCCTTTGGCCTCGTGTTTCAGCTTCTTTATATCAAACCAACTTAGCCCTGCCACTTCATAAGGATTATGCAGGGCGTTGCGAAACCGTTTCACTGCTGCTTTGATTAATTTTTCAACCATATTCCGTTTTTCAATTAACATCTGTATCAGGTGATATGTCCACTGGCCATTTGAATAAAGGCAAATGACATGGCAAAAGTACCGGAATCAACGTTTTAACGGCGTGTCCAGATCAAATCTGGTTTATCCTGCCTTACCAAGCTGGCGCGTAGCACTTTAAGATGAACTATCCATAAACTTCAGCGCTCTAAAAAATTTCCAAAGATAAAGATGGCAAGGGGGTGGCTGCTAAGTTGCAACCGCTGAGCGATGTAGGCTTGGGCTATGTGAAGCTGGGCCAGTCGAGCAATACATTGAGTGTAGGAGAAGCTCAACTGGTGAAACTGGCTTCGTTTTTAGCAAAGGGAAGAGTGCAGGGACATATCCTGTTCATTTTTGACGAACCCACTACAGGATTGCATTTTCATAATATTAAAAAATTGCTTGCCTCCTTCAATGCACTCATCGACCAGGGACATTCTATACTGGTGATAGAACACAATACAGATCTATTGAAAACTGCCGACTGGATCATTGACCTGGGCCCGGAAAAGAGTGATGGAGGTGGGAACCTGGTGTTTGAAGGAAAGCCCATTGACCTTAGGAAAGTGAAGGAAAGTTATACGGGCAGGTTCCTGTGACATTTTAGTAGGAATTATATGAAGTAAGGAGTAACTTTAAGAAAGTTATTATTTTCCCCTTCATCCTAACACCACTATCATGAGAACATTCATTTGTATTTGCCTTTTAGCTACAGTTTTTTTTCAATCCGCGGCTGCTCAAAGTGCCAGTAAAAAAACACCTACTATGAAAGAATCAGTGGGTGAATTGAAAGAATCGGTAAAGGCGCTCGGTAACAGTTTTAAGAAAAAGGATAAGGCTACCGCGGGCAAGCCAACCGACCCAGATACAGTAAAAGCAGCGAAGCCCGCCCAAACAACTCACGTTTCTATTGCCACTGCGCCGCTGTTGGATATTGAGTCCACATTGCCAAACGCAATTAAAGAAATAATCATAGGGCAGGCCGTTAAAAATTTCAGCCAGGATAAACCAAAAATGACAAAGAATGAGGAAGCCACTTATGTGAATATTCAATTCGACTTTGGTGGCGGTGTTAGCAGTTCTGTTTATTTTTCCCGGTTAAAAAATGAAAATGTTATAGGCGATCTAAATAACGACGGACAAGAAGATGTGATTGTGAAAGTATATTCCAATACCGGTGGAAATACAGACTATCTTGACCTATATGTTTTTTTACAGCAGGCCAGCTCCTGGAAACTACTATTGGTCAAATCTTCCTCTGATGAAGATATTAAAGGCTGTCAAATAGGACAGTATGTTCCCTTAACCATTTCCAATGGTTTTTTGATCGGAGAATCTTCCTGCTTCCTTCAATCAGATCCCAGGTGCTGTCCATCGCTATTTTATAAAACCACCTTAAAGCTTCAGAATAACCAGTTGGTATTTGTCAGGAAAGAAAGGACTGTGAAGAAAAACTAACAAATATCATCAGGCGATTGAATGCAGGAATGCGCTAAGAGCATCAGCGCTATTTTCAAACCGGTTGGCTTCTTTTGGTTTTTTTATCTGAAGCGCAATACTTTCGGGTATAGGTGTTTGTTGTTCAATGACGGGTTCTACCACATCATAAAATTTTACCGGATGTGCAGTTTCAACCAGCTATTCGGGCGATCTGTGATCATGCATTGGAAACTGCCGTAATAGAAGCGGTTGCGGATCCCGGTTATATGTTTTCGGAGTGGATGAATTTTAAAAAGTGAAGGAAACCCACCCTTGTTTAATATTCAACTGGTAGCATTAACAATGGTCGTGAAACTGGCCGGTAGAATATTTTCTGTTCATACAGATGCTGTATTAAAGGATGCAGTAAAGCCCGACCTGGTCATTATTCCTGCAATAAGCGGTGATATGCAAAATGCCATCCGGCAAAATGAAGCGTTTTTGCCATGGATCATATAATAACGGCAGGCTGGGGCCGCAGTGGCTAGCCTTTGCCTGGGAGCTTTTGTATTGGCAGCAACGGGTTTGTTGAATGGTGCCAGTTGTTCAACGCATTGGTTATTCACCAATGATTTTAGAAACATGTATCCTGGTATCAAGCTGGTGGATGAAAGAGCCGTAACAGAGCAAAATGCCGAATATTGAATCATCTTGTACTGCAGAATTATAGGTTAACGCGTTTTATACCCGCTGGCTTAAATCTGACCCCTTCTCCTTTTCTTTGCAATTGCAATGGCGGGCTATCCAACAATACAACGACAATCCATCCTTTCCACGATCATCATTTTTATTGGATTTGCCGTTGGCGCTATCAACCTCATTGTTTTACAGCCAAGGATATTGACGACTGAAGAATGGGGCCTTACCCGGGTGGTAACGGAAGCGGCGATCCTGATAGGAACCTTTGCCACGCTTGGAACCAATATGGTCGCGGCAAAATTCCTGCCTTATTACCGGGCCTATTTACCTGCTCATAAAGTGGATTTCCCCATTAAATCGCTGATGATTTTTACCGGAGGTTTGATGCTTACTTTTTTGCTGCTGATGATTTTTAAACCCCAGATAACCCAGGTATTTGGCAGAAATAATCCCTATTTCACCCGGCTTTATCATGTACTGATCTTCTTTGTCATTTTCCAGGCAATCTTTCTTTACCTGGAGGTTTATGCCTGGTATGCCGGAAAAACCGTTTTCGTCAATGCGCTGAAGGAATTTTTATTCCGCGTGTTCACTACGGTTTGTTTGCTGCTGTATTGGTTTGAGTGGGTGACATTTGATCAGTTCATGATTATATTTGGTTTCGCTTATCTGCCTTTGATTATTCTGATGGCCATCACCATACGAAGGTCAGGCGGATTTAACATTCAATGGAAAACCAGTACGGTTACACGGAGGTTGAAAACCAAAATGGTCAGCCTCGGGGGTTTTGTCTTTCTTACCACCATCAGCAATATCGCTTTTATTGTTTGCGATACGTTGTTTTTGGCCAGCTTGTATAATTTCAGCCAGGCGGGCATTTACGCGGTCGCGCAATATTTCGGACAGGTGCTGGAAGTTCCTTACCGGAGCATGCAAACCAGTTCAATTCCTTTAATCAGCGAATACTGGCAAAAGAAAAATATGACCGGCCTGCAAAGCATTTACCGTAAAAGTTCAGCAAACCTGTTGGTTTCCGGTGCGGGCATTGGCGGTATAATCATCATCAATTTGCCAAACGTTATAAAATTTCTGCCGTTGGAATATGGCGTAATCGCCATTCCCATCATGATCCTGATCCTGGGCCGGATGATTAACCTGGGTACAGGTGTAAACGCGCAACTGATCCAGTTGTCTAAATTCTGGAAATTTGATTTTGCCAGTACATTGATTTATTCGGTGATCGGCATCCCGTTGAATTTCTTCCTGATCCGCGAATGGGGTATGCAGGGTGCGGCCATCGCCAACGTGATCGCGATGATCGTGTACAACACTGTACGCTTCTTGTTTCTCTATTTTAAATTCGGATTACAGCCTTTTACATTAAAAACCCTGTGGATATTGACCGGAGCCACAGCATTGGTTGCCGCCATTTATTTCCTCCCCCGCTTCCAAAACCTGTTCGTAGACGGAATCGTTAAATCGGCCGTCTTCGCAGCGATTTTCGGCTTTTTGGTTATCCGCTACCGGCTGAGCGATGAAATATCCGCCTTGTATGAAAAATGGTATCCCAAACTGTTTGGCCGATTGTCTTAATTTGCAGATATGGTTAACACGCCTGAAATCTCGGTGGTTATTTGTACCTACAACCGCCAAAAATTCCTGCCTGAATGCCTGAATTGCCTGAGCAGGCAAACCATCAGGAATGAACTTTGGGAAGTGATCATAGTGGACAATGCAAGTACTGATCAGACTGCTGAGATAGCTAAGCAATGGATTGCCGATAACCGGGAACGACCTTTTCGCTATGTACTGGAAAGCCGAAAAGGGTTGAGCTTTGCCCGCAACCGGGGAATAGTTGAAGCCCGCAGCAATGTAGTAACCTATATTGATGACGATGCCGAAACAGTGCCTGTGTTTGCCGAAGCGCTGAATGAATTCATGAAGGCGCACCCAGAGGCTGCAGGTGCCGGGGGAATGGTCATTCCCAAATACAGTGAATCGCCGGAACCGGCGTGGATGAACCCGTTTTTGAAAGGATTTGTTGGCCTTGTTGATTTTGGAAACAAACCAAAGGCTTATGTGAAAGGTATGAAATACCCCATTGGCTGTAACATGACCTACCGTAAGAACCTGCTCCTGCAAGCCGGAGGCTTCAACAACCAGCTTACTTTTCGCGGCGACGACAAATACATCTTTTACGCGGTAACCAAAATCAACCCGTTAGTTTATTATGTTCCCAAAGCAAAATTGTACCACAATATTGATGCCGGGCGCCTGCAGCATGATTACTTCAAAAGGTTGTTCCTGAAAACAGGAAATGAAGAAAAGATCCGGGTTCTTGCTGAACAGGGGAAAGGCGGATTGGTGAAAAAATTCCTGGAATATATTTTCAAATTCGGAGCATCTCTATTTATCTGGGCCGGGTATAGGCTGAAAGGGAAAAATGCGAAAGGATATTATACCATGCTTTCCCAATGGTACACTCTGCAAGGTTTTCTTAAAAAATCTGTTTTTGTTCGTTAAACCAAAATCTTTTTGTGCTGAAATGATCAAAAGATCGTTCAAATTAGTGAACTTTAAAACAAAGCAGGAGTATATAAAAATGAATCCAACCTATAAATTGTTCCAAAAGGGCTATTTGCTGGTCCTGGTTTTCTTGTTGGCAGGCATTTACGGAATACAGGCGCAGACCATAACCTACGCAGAACCTTCCCGTTCCGAAAACCGCCAGATCAATTTTGACATTATCGGGAAATATGAAGACCATTACCTCATCTACAAAAACTATCGCAATGTAAACTATATCAGCCGGTACGACCAGGGGATGAAACTCGAGGAAAATGTGGCGCTGCCGTTTTTGCCGGAAAGGCTCACCGAAGTGAATTTTCTGGCCTACCCGGATTTCGCCTATCTTTTCTATCAATTCAACCGACGCGGAATTGTTTACATGAATGTAGTGAAAATCGGGCCTTCCGGAACTCCGCTAACCGAACCCATTGAACTGGATACCACCCATATTGGATTTGGTGGTGACAGCAAGGTTTACCAGGTACTGGCGAGCGAGGACAAATCTAAAATCGCTTTACTGAAAGTGAATACGCGTAATGAGCGAAACTATTATGTAACTACGTTGCTTTATGACAACGCGCTCAACCTCAATCACCGTTCAGATCTTGTGCTGGCTATGCGCCAGCGGAATGACTTTCTCACCGATTTCAGCCTCGACAATAAAGGCAATGTGGTGTTTGGTAAAGGAACACGGATAGGCAACAGCGATAATATCTCTAAGTTCATGATGATTGTGAAGCCTGCAGCGGCAGATTCGTTCCTGACCGATGAGCTGTCATTTGAAAATATAACCCTGGACGGTGTTAAGCTGAAAATAGATAATTACAACAACCGCTACCTGTTCAGCAGCTTCTTTTATGGCTCGAGGCGCACAATTATTGAAGGCATTTTAAATGCTATTTATGATGCAGATGCCAACAGTTGGGTCGTCAATAATGCCATTCCGTTTACGGAAGAAATGCGCCAGGATGCAAGAGGGAAAAACAATACGCGTAATGCTTTTAATGATTACTTCATTCAGGATATTGCGATCCGCAGCGATGGCGCCTTTATGGTGAATGCGGAAAGTCAGTACCAGACTTCCCGCGGTGGTTATAATCCGTACAACCGCTGGAACCTTTACAATCCCTTTATGACCGGCAGCTATTATTACCCATGGGGAGTTGGGGGATATGGAAATCCATGGAACAGCTGGTACAGCCCCTACGGTGGCATGAATAACATGACGCGTTTTAACGCCGATGATATTATGGTGATGGCCTTCAGCAATGAAGGACGTATGATCCTCAGCAATTTTGTGCACAAAAGCCAGTTTGATGATTATGCCGACAATGCGATAAGTTTCAAGACATTTAACACGGGAAATGGCTTACATTTTCTTTACAATGAATTTGATCGCCGCGAGTTTTTGCTTAATTACCAGACCTTGACTCCAGATGGAAAAATTGTAAGAAATCCCAGTATGAAAAACCTGCGTCCCGAATTTACCCTGATGAACCGGTATGCGAAGCAGGTGAGCATTAATGAAATGATCATTCCTGCTTTATACAGGAATTATATGACTTTTGCCCTGTTGAAAATGTAAAAAGGGGAAAACTCCGGCTGTTGACATCGGTTTTAATGTTTCCGGTTCCAGTATTTTTGCCGCTTCAAAATACAGCGCAAATTGATTGGAGCCTTCAAGCAGAAAAGCCCGTGGCAACAGCCGTTGATCATTTTTCTGGCATTTGCAACCAAACTGATCTATATCGTTTCGGCAACCGGACCGGTCAATTTTTTCGATCCGGGTGGTCTCCTGGTCCCTTTTCTCAATCACAAGGCAATACCAAAGTTTAACAGTGGATTTCTTAACCTGCTGTCAATCGGCCTGTTGCTTATTTCAGCTCTTTATGCCAATTCCGTATTGGCTTCAGCCAAAATGTTCAACCGGCAATTTGGGCTTGTCGCTGTCTCCATGATCCTGGTCACCGGCCTGTTTCCTGCGGCGAACCTCGAATTGCCTATTTGGATCTTGATGCCGCTGATTATTTACAGCGTCAGCCAGGTCATGCAGCTTTATAAATCCGACAACCCCACCCGTGTGATCCTGAACATTGGATTTGCCACGGGGTTATTGTATATCCTCTATCATCCGTTCATCTTTTTTATTCCAGCGGTTTTTACGGGATTGCTGATTATGCGACCCTTTTCCATTCGTGAACTCATGATGCTGCTGTTGAGCATCCTGACCCCGCTCTATTTTGCCCTTGCCTACAATTATGTTTTCGGCTATTGGGACCCGTTAGAGAGTGCCCCCAATTTTGATTTGTATATTCTCCCCTGGATAACAAGTTATCACTGGTATATCAGTATTGCTACGGCAGGCATATTATTGCTCATTGGGTTTACCAACCTGGAAAGGCAATTGCACCGCACAGTGATAAGCGGCCGCAAAGGTTGGCAGTTCATGCTTATTCTACCTATTTTTCTAATCCCTTTGATCATCATTCCATCGGGAAACCATTTTGCCGCGTTTGCCACCCTGAGTTTTCCAGCTGCCGCACTGGCAGCCAACGCGTTTATTCCTCAACCGACCAACTTCAGGCAGAGGATAATGTTTTGGATGGTGATTTTGGTGTTGGCGCTTGCGGCCTTTGCATGGCGGTCAGGCAGTTTCTGAAAAGGATTTCGCAAGGGCCGGAGAAAAAAATTAAAATTTATTATTTTTCAATGATTTTTCATTTTGGTTAGTGGATTTCCCTATTTTTGAATTCTTGCTTGCCTGTGATTTAATAAAAGGCTTAAAATATTAAAAATCATTACAGGCAATATGAATCAAAACGCTGTGGGTTTGTACGACCCTTCCTTTGAGCACGATGCATGTGGTATTGGCTTTGTGGCCCACATCCAGGGAAAGAAATCTCATCAACATGTGCTCGATGCCTTGACCATTCTTGAAAACATGGAACACCGCGGGGCCTGTGGTTGCGATAAACTAACGGGTGATGGCGCGGGAATTATGCTTCAGATTCCCCATGAATTTATGGCTTCTGAAGCAAGAAAGGCTAAAATCCATTTGCCTGCACCAGGTAAATATGGAGTTGGCTTCCTGTTTTTCCCCCGCAATATTTCCCTGCGCGAAGAATGCCGCGATATTTTGGTACGCTCGGCAGAAAAGCTGGGATTGGAGATCATCTGGTTCCGGGAAGTTCCGGTTAATCGCGATGGTATTGGTGAGACCGCCCTGAGCGTGGAACCCATAATGGAGCAGGTATTTGTAAAGTGTCCGGACAATATAGGAGACCATACCGCCTTTGACCGCAAACTTTTTGTATTACGCAATTACACAAGCCACCTCATCGGGCAAACCTTGAAACAAGATGCCATCGGTTTCTATATTTCCTCTTTTTCTTCCAAAACCATCATTTATAAAGGCCAGCTGACCAGCCTGCAGGTACGCAGCTATTTTCCTGATCTTGCAGATCCTTCAGTAACAAGCGCTTTTGGTCTTGTGCATAGCCGTTTTGCAACCAATACTTTTCCCAGCTGGCGACTTGCACAGCCTTTCCGGTTTATTGCCCACAATGGCGAGATCAACACGTTGCAGGGCAATCTCAACTGGCTTCGCAGCAGCGAACAAGGTTTTGTTTCACCTTATTTTTCAAAGGAAGAAATGGATATGCTCCTTCCGGTCGTTACTTCCGGGCAGAGCGATTCAGCCTGCCTCGACAATATGATCGAACTGCTGAGCTTTACCGGCCGCAGCCTGCCGCATACCATGATGATGTTGATTCCCGAAGCCTGGGACCACCACGATGAAATGAGTGCCGAAAAAAGAGCATTTTACGAATATCATGCCTGCCTTATGGAGCCCTGGGATGGCCCTGCTTCCATCAGCTTTACTGATGGGAACCTGATTGGCGCAACCCTTGATCGCAACGGGTTGCGCCCTTCCAGGTTTTGTGTAACCACCGATAACCGCGTTATCATGAGTTCTGAAAGTGGTACCCTACCGCTAGACCCGGAAACCATAATCGAAAAAGGACGCCTGCAGCCAGGCAAAATGTTTGTGGTGGATATGGAAAAAGGCAGAATCATCAGCGATGACGAACTGAAAGCCGATATCTGCCGCCAGAGGCCCTATGGTGAATGGCTGAATAAATATAAGATCAGGCTTGAAGAATTGCCAGAACCCAGGGTAAAGTTTACCGATCTTGAGTCGGATCAGATCCTTAAATATCAAAAAGTATTTGGCTATACTACCGAAGATGTAAACCGGATCATTTCCCAAATGGCCATTGAAGGTAAAGAGCCGATTGGCTCAATGGGTACTGATATTCCACTTGCAGTTTTGAGCGAACAACCGCAGCATTTGTCCAATTATTTCAAACAACTGTTTGCGCAGGTAACCAACCCGCCCATTGATCCCATTCGGGAGAAACTGGTGATGAGCCTGGCCACTTTTGTGGGAAACAATGGCAACATCCTTGGCGAAGATCCCCTTAGCGCCCATACTGTGGCATTGCCTCACCCCATTTTGACCAACCACGAGCTTGAGAAACTCAGAAGTATCGATACCGGAATTTTCCAGGCCAAAACCCTTCAATGTTATTTCCGCGCTGATGGAAAAGCCGGCTCTCTGAAAAAAGCCCTTGACCGGATATGCCGTTATGCTGTGGACAGTGTGGAGGATGGATTTGAAGTACTGATCCTTTCAGACCGCGCTATTGATTCCGATCATGCCCCAATACCATCTCTGCTTGCCACAGCGGCTATTCACCACCACCTCATTCGCAAGGGCTACCGGGGAAAAGTTGGGATTGTGGTTGAAGCCGGGGACGCATGGGAAGTTCATCATTTTGCATCCCTCCTGGCTTTCGGCGCCACCGCTATAAATCCTTACCTGGCCTTAAGCAGTATCCGGGAAATGAATTCTTCCGGTTATCTGCAAAGTACGTTTGATCACGACACGCTGAAAACCAATTATATAAATGCAATAAACAATGGTTTACTTAAGGTATTCAGTAAAATGGGTATTAGTACATTGCAATCTTACCAGGGAGCACAAATCTTTGAGATCATCGGGATCAATAAAAAAGTAGTTGATCAATATTTCACAGGCGCTATCAGCAGAATAGAAGGATTGGACCTCGACGACCTGGCGAAAGAAAAGCTTGCTCTTCACTATTTCGCATTCCAATCCAATTCAAATGATACCTTTTTGCCAACAGGTGGCGTTTACCAATGGAAACAACGGGGTGAAGAGCATCTCTTTAATCCGAATACCATCCATTTGTTGCAATACAGTTCCGGTAATAACGACTACACTACGTATAAGAAATACGCGAAACTGGTAAATGACCAAAGCCGCAAATCCATCACCATTCGTGGTTTGTTGGAATTCAATAAAATACGCCCTTCGATTTCAATTGATGAGGTAGAACCCGCCGAAGTAATTCTAAAACGGTTCGCCACCGGGGCCATGAGTTTTGGTTCCATCAGCTGGGAAGCACATACAACGCTGGCTATAGCCATGAACCGAATTGGTGCAAAAAGCAATACCGGTGAAGGAGGTGAAGACGAAAGCCGCTACGCGCCTTTGGAAAATGGAGACAGCATGCGGTCCGCCATTAAGCAGGTAGCCTCGGCACGTTTTGGCGTGACATCCAGGTATCTTACGGAAGCCGATGAACTACAAATCAAGATGGCCCAGGGCGCCAAACCAGGCGAAGGTGGCCAGCTCCCCGGCCACAAAGTAGATGATTGGATTGGAAGAGTACGACATTCCACCCCGGGCGTTGGATTGATATCTCCTCCTCCGCATCATGATATTTACAGCATTGAAGACCTTGCCCAGCTTATTTTCGATCTCAAAAATGCAAACCGCCGTGCACGCATTAGTGTAAAATTGGTAAGCAAAGCGGGGGTTGGAACAATTGCCGCCGGTGTAACCAAAGCCAAGAGTGACGTGGTTCTTATTTCGGGCCATGACGGCGGAACCGGCGCCTCGCCACTCAGCTCAATCCGGCATGCAGGACTGCCCTGGGAATTGGGTTTAGCTGAAACTCACCAAACCCTGATGCTCAACCAATTAAGAAGCAGGGTTGTGGTGCAGGCTGATGGCCAGATGAAGACCGGGAGGGATATAGCCATTGCTACGCTACTGGGTGCCGAAGAATGGGGCGTAGCCACAGCCGCACTGGTGGTGGAAGGCTGCATCATGATGCGCAAATGTCATTTGAATACCTGTCCGGTTGGGGTCGCCACGCAAAACCCGGATTTGAGAATGCGGTTTACCGGCAAGGCAGACCACGTGGTGAACTTCTTTAATTTCCTCGTGCAGGAGCTTAGGGAGATCATGGCTGAATTGGGATTCCGCACGATTAATGAAATGGTGGGACAGTCCCAGTACCTTAAGGTAAGGGATAACCTGACGCACTGGAAACATAAGAACCTTGACCTGTCCCCTGTTCTATTCAAACGGGCGGAAGAAACATGCGAAAGCCATTGCAGTCAGAAACAGGATCACGACCTGGAAAATGTGTTGGACAGGGAATTGCTCTCACTCGCAATACCCGCTATTGAATTTAAGCAACCCATTTATTATCAGCTACCTATACAGAATACCGATCGTACTACTGGAACAATGCTCAGCAATCAAGTTACCCGCAAATACGGTGCAGAAGCATTGCCTGATGGAACTAT
The DNA here is from genome assembly GCA_023387985.1 of Bacteroidota bacterium. Classification (GTDB taxonomy): domain Bacteria; phylum Bacteroidota; class Bacteroidia; order Chitinophagales; family Chitinophagaceae; genus Phnomibacter. The sequence goes on from JAEWHC010000001.1 coordinate 161,390, forward strand.
CCATTTTAAATTTACGGGTACTGCAGGCCAGAGCTATGGGGCATTTTCCACCAACGGGTTGAAACTTGAGCTTGAGGGAGATGCCAATGATTATTTTGGAAAAGGCCTGAGTGGCGCGCATCTCATTGTATATCCGGATAAACGCTCCACGTTTATTCCTGAAGAAAATATTGTAATTGGCAATGTGGCTTTGTATGGGGCAACCTCTGGCAAGGCTTATATACGGGGTAAAGCCGGTGAGCGTTTTGCTGTGCGCAACAGCGGGGCTACAGCAGTGGTGGAAGGTGTGGGTGATCATGGTTGTGAATATATGACCGGCGGCCGTGTGCTGATTCTAGGTCCTACAGGAAGAAACTTTGCCGCTGGCATGAGTGGAGGCATTACTTATGTGTACGATCCTGGCCAAAGGTTACCCGATTTAATCAATGTCGAAATGGTGGATTTGGATCCCTGTCAGCCGGAAGATTTCCAATGGATTGAAACTGAGCTGGAAAATCATTTACGATTCACCGGCAGCAGCGTGGCAAAATATCTGCTCGAAGATTTTGAAGCAGCGAAATCCGGGTTCATTAAAGTATTTCCTCGGGATTATAAAGCCATTTTGGAGAAAAAAACCGCGGTCGTTAATACTCCTGCTGTTTGACAAAAAAATTTACGAACCTATCTTTTGAAATTAATATGGGAAAACCAACCGGATTTTTAGAATTTACACGTGAAATGCCTGAAAAAGCTTCGGTGCAGGACCGCCTGAACCATTATGGGGAGTTTGTGGCACTGATGGATAATGACAAGCTCAACCGGCAAGCCGCGCGGTGCATGAATTGTGGAGTACCTTTTTGCCATAGTGGATGCCCTTTGGGCAATGTGATCCCGGAATTTAATGATGCGGTTTACCGCAAAAACTGGAAGGAAGCTTATCAAATTCTCAGTTCAACAAATAATTTCCCTGAATTTACCGGAAGAATTTGCCCTGCACCCTGCGAAAGCGCCTGCGTACTGGGGATTAATCAACCGCCTGTAACCATAGAGGATATTGAAAAACACATCATTGAAATTGCTTTCGATAATGGTTATGTGCAACCACATATTCCCATTATCCGCAGCGGCAAAAAAGTTGCGGTGGTTGGCTCCGGTCCTTCCGGTTTGGCTGCGGCAACCCAGTTAAACAAGGCCGGCCATTTGGTTACGGTTTTTGAAAGGGATAAACAAGTTGGCGGCTTATTGCGCTATGGAATTCCGGATTTCAAACTTGAAAAAAGGATAATTGACCGCAGGGTGAAACTGATGAAAGAAGAAGGCATTGAATTCCGTACCGATACGCAGGTTGGAACGGATTACAGTGCCGCCGACATGTTGCGCGAATACAACGCTGTAGTACTTGCCTGCGGATCTACCATTCCTCGCGATCTTAAAATTCCGGGAAGAGAAACCAAAGGCGTACATTTTGCCATGCAATTTCTCAAACAGCAAAACAAAAGGATTTCTCATCCGGAATATCATCCCTCCAATGACCGGGGATTTGCGGGAAGCTATTTTAAAGAACCTATTTTGGCAACCGGTAAGCATGTAGTAGTAATAGGCGGTGGCGATACAGGAAGTGATTGCGTGGGCACCAGCAACCGGCAGGGAGCAGCAAGCGTAACGCAATTTGAATTGATGCCGATGCCGCCAACATCGCGTACACCTTTCATGCCCTGGCCTACCTACCCTATGATCCTTAAAACTACCACAAGCCATGAAGAAGGATGCCAAAGAGCCTGGGCTATAGGAACAAAAGAATTTGTGACCAATGATGATGGTGAATTGAAGGGGCTTAAAATTGTGGATCTGAATTGGGAAACCGGTGACAAGGGGCAGCCGTTGAAATTTGTAGAAGTTGCAGGTACTGAACGGGAGATTCCCTGCGAACTTGCCTTACTGGCTATGGGGTTTTTGCATACCCAACAGGAAGGCCTGCTTGAACAGATGGAACTTGAGACCGATGAACGCGGAAACGTAAAAGCTTCACCCTCCGAATTTTCAACATCACTTACCAAAGTTTTTTCCTGCGGCGATATGCGCCGGGGACAAAGCCTCGTGGTATGGGCAATAAGCGAAGGCAGAGAATGTGCCAGGAAAGTAGATGAATATTTAATGGGTTCCTCCATGCTTGAACAAAAAGATCACAACATAATTTGCGTGGATTAAGTCATTCATGATTTTGTCTTAGAAAAACCTGTTCTTTAAAAGTTATTCTTCGATTCAATTTTATTTGAAACTGAAACTTTTATATTTGTACCACATGCAAATCAGAAATATCATGATAGGTCATGCCCTGTTGAATAAAAATCAAATGGTTAAGGCACATTCTTCCGGCGGCACCGGCTTCACCCGCAAGGGTTAATTATTTTTTTCGGCCTGCTTCCAGGCACTATCACCAGGGTGTTTATGTCTTTTATTTGTCCTGTTTTAGCCCGCCACGTTGTTTATTCAATTGACCATTTAATTTATTCTTTACCATTATGCATATTTTGAAATTCGGCGGTAGTTCTGTCGCCGGAAGCCAGAACATAAAAAAAGCCGTCAACATTGTCATAAATCATCCCGCTTCAGAAAAAGTTGTTGTGGTTTCCGCCCTTTCCGGGACTACAGATTTGTTGTTGCAGGCGGGAGTTATGGGCGAGGCGGGCGATCCGGGTTATAAGACCATACTTAATGACCTGGAAAAACGTCACCTGGATGCTGCCCGGGAACTGTTGCCACTCAACAACCAAAGCGCCTGTCTCTCCATGGTTAAACAGCTGTTCAATGAACTGGATTCAATTTGCGAAGGCATATTTATGCTCGGTGAATTGTCGTTGCGCAGCCGCGACAAGATCATGAGCTTTGGTGAATTGCTTTCTTCCCGCATCATTTCAGCTTATCTCAGTTCTTTGGGCGTACAGCATAAATGGCTGGACTCCCGCCAACTGATCAAGACAGACAGCCAGTTTACAAAAGCCAATGTTTTGATGGAGGAAACCCTTTCCCAACTCAAACATGCGGTGGAGGATTCGGGCGGCGATTTATGCCTTGCTCCGGGTTTTATTGCAACAGACACTGAAGGCCATGTTACCACAATCGGCCGAGGAGGCAGTGATTATACGGCTGCGCTTTTTGCGGCAGCCACAAACGCAGAAGATCTTGAGATCTGGACAGATGTAAGTGGAATGATGACAGCTGATCCCAGGTGGGTATCCAATGCCAGCCCACTTTATGAAATTTCGTACCAGGAAGCGATGGAATTATCGCATTTTGGCGCGAGGGTCCTCTATCCTCCTACCATCCAGCCCGCAATGAAAAGAAAAATACCGGTATGGATCAAAAACACTTTTGAACCCGATGCACATGGCACACTGATCAGGCATGAAACCCCCGAAAATGAAGCGCCGGTCCGGGGAATTACCTCCATCAGCAATATTTGCCTGGTAAGCCTTGAAGGCAGCGGTATGATTGGTATTCCTGGATTTTCAAAAAGACTGTTTGAAGCGCTTGCAAACGAAAAGATCAATGTCATCCTGATCACTCAGGGTTCATCCGAGCATTCCATTTGTGTAGGCCTCCATAACAATGATTGCAGGCGGGCTGCCATAGCCATAAATAAAGCATTTGACCACGAAATACAACGGGGACTGGTGGAAAGGGTTCAACCTGAAACCAATTTGTCCATTGTGGCCCTGGTAGGCGACCATATGAAAAGCCATCCCGGCATCAGCGGGCAGATGTTTTCTGCCCTGGGCAAAAATGGCATTAACGTAAGAGCCATAGCCCAAGGATCGTCGGAGAAAAATATTTCAGCTGTAATTTCTTCCAATGATGTAAAAAAAGCGGTAAACGTATTGCATGAAGCTTTTTTTGAAAATGTAAAAAAGCAACTCAATCTTTTTATTGCCGGGCCGGGCAATGTGGGCAAACGGTTATTACATCAACTTTATCAGCAACATGCCTTCCTTTATGAAAAACTGAAGTTGCATGTGCGTGTTATCGGACTATGCAATAGCCGGAAAATGGCATTTGCCGATAACGGCATAAATCTCGCCAACTGGAAACAAGCCCTGGAAGAAGGAGAACCGCGGACACAAGATTCTTTTGCCAGCAGGATCATTGAGCTCAATAAGCGGAATAGCGTTTTCATTGATATGACCGCGAAAGAAGATGTTGCTGAAGCATATGCGCCTCTTTTGAAAAAAAGCATTGCTATTGTTGCCTGCAATAAAGTTGCCACGTCTTCACCATTCAACACCTATAAATATTTAAAGGAGCTGTCACATGAATTCAATACGCAATTTCTTTTTGAAACCAATGTTGGTGCAGGATTGCCCATTATCAGTACGCTGAATGACCTGATCCGGAGCGGCGATGTGGTGAAGCGCATTGAAGCCGTATTGAGCGGAACCCTGAATTTCGTTTTCAATCATTACGATGGCAGCCTGCCCTTTGCCAAAGTAGTGCGCAAAGCGCAGGAAGAAGGTTATACAGAACCCGATCCGCGGCTGGACCTGACCGGCCTGGATGTTGCGCGCAAGATTTTGATACTCGCCAGGGAATCGGGATATGAACTGGAAATGGAAGACATAACGAATAAGGGATTTCTGCCACAAAGTTGCCTGGAGGGTGATGTGGAAAATTTTTATGCTGAACTTGAAAAACACGAAGACCATTTCAGCACACTTTTGCAGGAAGCTATTGAAAATGGCGGCAAATTGAAATATGTGGCAAGTTTTGCTGAAGGCAAGGCAGAAGTTGGACTTAAACATATTCAACCTGGCCATGATTTCTACAATCTTTTCGGCAAAGACAATATTGTGCTCTTTTATACAAACCGGTATGTCGATCAGCCGCTCGTTGTAAAGGGGGCGGGTGCCGGCGCTGAAGTCACCGCTTCAGGTGTTTTTGCCGATATCATTAAAATAAGCAGTCAGTAATGTCATCCGGAAAAAAAATATTGGTTTATTCTCCCGCTACTGTGGCAAACATGGTCTGTGGTTTTGATATCCTGGGTTTTGCTTTGGATGAACCTGCTGACATTATGGAAATGGAATTGACGGATCAAAACGAGGTGATCATTGAAAAAGATCCTGTTTATAACCTGCCGACGCAACCGGAGAAAAATGTGGCAGGGGCGCCATTGCTGGCAATGCTTAACGACCTGCCTCAAAAAAATTCAGGCTTTCGGTTAAAGATCACCAAACACATAAAACCCGGGAGTGGAATCGGAAGTTCTGCCGCAAGTGCAGCAGGTGCGGTAATTGGAGCAAATCATTTGCTGGGAAATTGGTTTTCCAAAGAGGAGCTGGTACAATATGCCATGCTTGGCGAGAAAGTTGCTACCGGTGTAAAGCATGCCGACAATATTGCTCCCGCCATTTACGGCGGCATAACGTTGGTGCGGTCCATTTTTCCGCTTGATATTATTTCTTTGCCCACACCCAACTTGTTTGTCACGGTGGTTCATCCGCAAATTGAAGTACGCACTGCGGATGCGCGTGCCATCCTGAAGCAAACTGTATTGTTGAAAGACGCTATCAGGCAATGGGGAAATATAGCCGGCCTGGTGGCCGGAATAATGAAAAATGATCATCACCTTATCGGGCGCAGCCTGGAAGATTACCTGATTGAACCCACACGCAGCATTTTGATACCCGGATTTGATGATGTAAAGGCCAGATCGAAGGCTGCGGGCGCTCTGGGTGGTGGAATTTCCGGGTCCGGACCTTCCATTTTTATGCTAAGCAGCAGCAGGGAGATCAGTCTTGAAGTAGAGAAAGAAATGAGCAACGTATTTACATCCATAGGAATTGACCATGCCACTTATGCGACCCGTATCAATCCGCACGGCGTCATCGTAAAAGCAAAATGAGATGAAGTTTTACAGCACAAATCATAAATCCGCCCACGTTACCTTTCGCGATGCGGTTATTGCCGGGCAGGCTCCGGATGGCGGATTGTACTTCCCCGAAGAAATTCCCGCATTTCCTTTCGATATTTTGAAACTGCCAAAAGATCAGCTTGCTTATGAAGTCATGAGGCCGTATGCCGGTGGAGAAATACCTGCCGATATACTCGAAAAGATAGCCGCGGAAGCGGTGGATTTTCCATTTCCGCTGGAGAAGATTACAGAACAGATTTTCACCCTTGAATTGTTTCACGGCCCTACCCTTGCATTTAAAGATGTTGGTGCTAGGTTAATAAGCAGAACGCTTGGCTTTTTCAACCAGGGCGAAAGCAAAAAAGTTACTGTGCTGGTGGCCACTTCCGGGGATACGGGCGGAGCTGTTGCCAACGGATTTGAAGATGTAGAAGGCGTTGAGGTGATCATTCTCTACCCTTCCGGAAAAGTAAGCCCCGTGCAGGAATTTCAACTGACTACCTGCGGCGCAAATATACACGCCCTCGAAGTACTCGGGGACTTTGACGCCTGCCAGGCCATGGTCAAAAAAGCATTTTTGGATCCCGACCTGCAAACTAAATACCTGCTCACCTCAGCCAACAGCATTAACGTTGCGCGGTGGCTACCGCAGCAATTCTATTATCTTTTTGCCCTGCAGCAATGGCCTCAGGATATCCCACCGGTAATTTCTGTTCCGAGTGGAAATTTCGGCAATATCTGCGCTGGACTTTTGGCCTGGAAAAGCGGTCTGCCTGTTAAACATTTTATCGCGGCCTGCAACGAAAACAATGCGATACCACAATTTCTCTCCTCAGGTGAAATGCCCGATCAACCGACCATTCCCACCCTTTCGAATGCGATGGATGTGGCCAAACCAAGCAATTTCATCCGCATTGTAGAACTTTTTGACCACAATATTCCGGCACTGAAGAAAATGCTTTCCGCGGACAGCATCAATGATGCAACCACACGTCAAACCATCTCCAGAATTTACAGAGATCATCGGTACACGCTCGACCCACATGGCGCAGTAGGATTTGCCGCACTGGAGAATTACTTACACAATGATCATTCTGCAAAAGGGTTTTTCCTGGAAACCGCCCACCCGGTAAAATTTCCAGGAGTAGTTGCCGAAATGACCGGAAAAGATCCGGATATTCCAGGTCGCCTGAAACCCATATTAAGCAAAGAAAAAAGAAGCACCGTTTTGGAAGCTTCTTTTGATCAGTTGAAAGACCATTTGATGGAACGCAGAGATTAATGGTAATGGACGTAAACCTGCCCGTGCGTTGTATTCAGAAATTCATTCAGGTCAATGTCTTCCTGTTTGATAAATCCTTTTTGGGGTAAGGTTCCGTTATCCACCATTTCTACTACGGATGCGATTGAGCAAGCTGTAGTCCAGGAAATGGCCCTCCAGATATTTCCATGCAATAAATGCGGATAGTAGGCTTTATAGAATTCTTCGCGAGCCAGGTGATCACCCTGCCAGCCTTCTACCACAACATATACGTACACCACATCTTCTGTAACAGGCGGCTTGGCTTCGGTCAGGATTTTCTCTGCCATTTGACGGTTGTCTTTCATCAGCAGTTCATAAAGAAAAAACCGCATCAGCTTCGCGTGACCGGGATAACGGATGGTCTTGTAATTCAAGGTATCTACCTTGCCCTCAAGGGTTTCACAAAGTGTTCCCAATCCGCCGCTTGTAGAAAAAGCTTCAAAATCACGTCCTTCAATATTGATGTGTTCGATGCCATCGAGTGAGGGAACCAGCTTGCGCACACCATTATGAATCACTTCCGAATCATTAATGTATTCATTGAGCACTCCCGCCGGTGACCAGGTAAAAGAATATGCCATTTGACCGTTGGGATATTTCGGCAATGCACCAACCCGCAATTCCACATCACGGAGCTTCGTGAATTTCTTCATCAAATGCGCGCCTACAATACCCACAAAGCCAGGTGCAAGACCACATTGAGGAACCATGGCGCCTTTACTGTCTTTTGCCATTTCGCGGATGGCATTCGTAGTCGGCACATCCTCGGTGAGATCGAAATAGTGAATGCCAGCCCGGTATGCTGCCTCTGCTACTGACAGATTTAAATTGTATGGCAAGCAGGAAACAACGGCATCTACTTCTTTCAGTTCGGAATCCAGGAATGCAGGATCTAAAACCTCACCCAAATGAATGGCGAAATCAAAATTTCCCCGTGGCTGATGTTTATCAAGGCCTGTAACTTCAAATTTTTCTCCCAGTAACGTGGCAACCAATGACCCGACCTTTCCCAGGCCGACAACTGCAATTTTTTTCATATCAATTTTGAAACTTATGGAAATATTTAATCTTAAAGAAAACAAGGAACGATCCGGATACATCTCCTCATCTCATGGAATATTCGCACAGGCGCTTCGCAGGTAAGCGCGGTAAGACAGCATTATTTTGATTTTTTCATTCATGGTAGCTGCCAAAGATAATGCTTAGACCCTAATTACTAATGGACCTGATGGATAATGTTGTTCCAGGCAACCTGCGTTCAGGTTTACAAAGGCATAAATAATAAAATAAATTTGAAAGGATGGAAAAAACGAGGTGAAGGATTAAAATTGGCTGATTGTAAAACCTCTTCATTTTCATTTAAAAATGGCTGGATTTTTCATCTCTTTCAATTTGGCTTATAAAATTTCAGGCAAACCGGTGATGCGATCTGAAGCTCAAAACCAGTAGGTACCGGCATGCCATTTGCGCCTATCTTGAAAACAACGATATTGTTGCTGTTCTGGTTAGCGACCACCAGGTATTTGCCTGATGGACTCAGGGTAAAATTCCGAGGTGTTTGTCCGCCGGTTGTCTGATGCCCTACCAACTCCAATTGTCCCCCATTCAGCACCTTGAAGGTTGATATATTATTCGCTTCAATGCGGTTGGAGCCATAAACGAATGAGCCGGAGGAATGAACATGGATATCAGCGCTCCCCGGCGATTTGCTGATGTCATCAGCCAATATGGTCTGTAAGGGTCTCATTGCCCCCCGCCTGAATTGAAGTGCGGTCACTGTTCCGCTAAGTTCTTCCATTACATAAAGCACGCGTGCATTGGGGTGAAATGCGGTATGCCTCGGTCCGGAGCCAGGTTTTGCAGCATATATTTTTGCACGTTTTTCCTGCAATGGCCTTGAGCGGCTTGCCCGAAAGGGATAAGCGACCACTTCATCCGTTCCCAGGTCGGCCACCACAACGTATTTTTCATCCGGTGAAAAAATGGCCGAATGGGCGTGTGGCGCCTTTTGCCTGCCCGAATTCACGCTACTGCCGCTACGCTGAATGTGCTGTAAGGCTTCGGATAACCTGCCCGAAGAATCCATACGATAAACCGTAACAGATCCACCGGAGTAGTTGGCCACAACCACAACATTTCCGGCCTTGTTTATACTCACGTAACAAGGATGCGCTCCCCTGGTATCCTGGCTGCTGATCTCCGTCCATTTTCCGTTTTGAGAAAGTCCGTAACTGGTTAAACGACCCGGATCATTTTCATTTACCGCAACCATTATTTTTCCATTGGGATGGATGGCGAGATATGAAGGATTTGAAGACTGAACTGAGTCGAGCACAGCCAATTCGCCATTCAATTCATTAAAAGAAAGCTGGTAAATGCCATAGCTCCCCGACCTCGTGTAAGTGCCCACCATGACCTGGAAATTTTGTGCCATGGCGACAAGTGAAAACAGGATGGAAACGCCCAGAAAAATGGATCTCATTTTATAAAAAATTAACAGCGATAAAGGTAGTCCGAAATAGAATCTGAACCTTCTGAATTATCTTAGGCCGGTGTCAACATCCAAAACCTTTGCATCGCAGGTACTGCCTTATTTGCTGACCCTCAAACCGCAACCCAACCTGCCTATAGGTTACGGGGTTTTCAATCCTTTAAATGAGAACCCTGAAGTCGGCAGGATTATGCGGTCATTTTATGAAAAATATTATGGCGATTGCCACAAGCGGAAGCTCATACTCGGCATCAATCCCGGTCGGCATGGGGCAGGCGTAACGGGTATTCCGTTTACAGATACCAAAAGACTGAACGATGTACTGGGAATTTCTGCAACGGATGTACATAGCCATGAAGTATCTGCCGTATTTGTATATGACCTCATAGCCGCCTATGGCGGGCCGGAAGCGTTTTATGGCGATTATTTTATTCATTCTTTATTTCCACTCGCATTAATCCAAAACAAAAACGGCAAACCGGTTAATGCGAATTATTATGATTCATCAGAATTATTTCAAGCTACGCGTCAGGATATAATTCAACATCTTGAAATCCTCAGGAAGCTGCCGGTCGATCTGAATAACGTATTTGTATTGGGGAAAAAGAATGCCGGCTTTCTTGACAAAATAAATACGGAGATACAATTTACCGGAAACATTACCGTGCTGGAGCATCCCCGGTACATACAACAATACAAAAAACCGATCAGCCAGGAATACATTGATAAATTTTTAAAGTTGCTGACAACCGGGAATTAGAAATCCGGATTGCTTTGGGATTGATATTTTAGGAAGGCGCTCAAAGGATAAAATTTGGGTTCAAAATTATTTCGATAAAATTATTTCCCTGAACCGATTGTTCCAGTATAAAAAAAGAGGACAATGCTTGTTTTTGTTATATCCCTGTTAACCTTACCAACAGGAAATTTCGTCATGGCATAATTTTGCAGCGCGAATTCCTTGGTGAAACGTGAGAAGAACATTTAAGTATTACAGGATAATGTGGCTGAGGCATGACCTTGCAGCCGGACTTTCAGTTTTTTTAGTCGCACTACCACTATGTTTAGGCATTGCCCTGGCTTCCGGAGCCCCGCTTTATGCCGGCTTGCTGTCGGGCATCATTGGCGGGCTGGTGGTTGCTTCCATCAGTGGTTCTCCTTTGGCCGTTTCCGGTCCGGCGGCAGGACTGACAACTCTTGTTGCAGCTTCCATACTCGCATTTGGTGACTACCGCGTTTTTCTCCTCACTATTGTTGTGGCCGGGCTTTTCCAGCTTTTGCTGGGCATTCTCAAAATGGGCGCTATCGCCAATTTCTTCCCTTCCTCGGTTATCAAAGGAATGCTTGCCGCCATTGGCATCATACTCATTTCCAAACAAATCCCCCTTGCATTGGGATACGATCAGCCTGATTTCTGGACAAGCGGATTTTTGGATCTCTTCTCCTCCGCCAATTTCCTGGGAAATCTCAATGAGTTTTCTCACCACGTTACGCTTACGTCGGTGATTATCACCGTTTGCTCATTGGCTGCCATGCTGATGGTGCAGTATTCAACATCCGATTCCATTAAAAAGGTTCCGGCCCCGTTGCTGGCGGTCCTGGTTGGAATAGTCCTGAATTATTTATTTGCATTCATCACCCCCGAGCTGGCATTAAAACAAACTCAACTGGTAAACATTCCGGCTAATATTTTTTCCAATATCCGGTTGCCGGATTTCTCCATGCTTTTCAGCAACATCCAGATTTGGAAAGACGGGTTGATCATTGGATTGCTGGCAACACTCGAAACACTGCTATGTATAGAGGCCATTGATAAACTTGACCGGCATAACCGCATTACACCGGTGAACCGCGAATTGGTAGCGCAGGGTTTCGGCAATATGGTTTGCGGGTTGCTTGGTGCAATTCCCCTGACGGCAGTGGTCGTGCGGGGCGCAGCCAACGTGGATGCCGGTGGGCGTACCAAATTTTCGGCAATCACCCACGGTGCATTTTTATTGCTCGCGGTGTTGTTCATACCCTTTGCCCTGAATAAAATTCCTTATGCTTCTTTAGCCGCTATTCTTTTGGTAACAGGTTATAACCTTACCAAACCCAAATTGTACAGGAATATGTGGCACCTAAAATGGAAACAGTTTTTGCCCTTTCTTTTTACCATCGCAGTCATCCTGATGACAGATCTGCTTATCGGGGTGAGCATTGGACTGCTGGTTTCCATTTACTTTATCATTCAGAACAATTTTAAAGCCGAATATAAAGTCACAAAAACCAAACATTTAGGAATTGAATCTGAACTGATTAAACTAAACAGTAACGTAACGTTTCTGAACAAGGTAAAACTCAAAAAAGCGCTTGACGACATCCCCGAATATTCTGTACTTACCATAGATGGAAGCGAATGTTATTTCATCGATTACGATATCCTGGAGGTCATCAGCGAATTTGAGGCAAAAGCCAAAGACCGCCATATTGAGCTGCACCTCATCGGCATTGAAAAAGTAAGTGTCACCTCCGTACACTAACGGAAGCATAAATCACTATTCCGGTTCACCGCCATCATCTCCGGGCAGTAAGAGTTCGGGCAACTGGCCTTCTGCCGCAGGCAGGCTTTCCACTTTCCGCAAGGTGCGCTGAATAGCCCGCGTTCGTGGCCCCACAACATTATCCAGTTGGCCAAGGCCGGTTTGAATATTCTTTTGTGCTTTTTCCAGGAGACCGCCAAAATTTTCAAATTCCTTTTTGATATTGGCAAGTACTTCCCAAACCTCGCTACTGCGTTTTTGGATGGAAAGCGTGCGGAAACCCATTTGCAGGCTATTGAGGATGGCCGTCAGCGTTGTAGGGCCGGCAACGGTTATATTAAATTCCTGCCGCAGTTGATCCATCAATGCGCTTCGTCGGATCACTTCAGCATAAATGCTTTCAAATGGTAAAAACAAAATGGCAAAATCCGTGGTATTTGGCGGGTCAATGTATTTATCCCGAACATCCCTGGCCATTTTTTTCATCGTATTTTCCAGGTTGCGCGAAGCTGTTTCAATATCATCCGGAACCGCGTTTTCATAAGCATTGATCAAATGCTCGTAGGCATCTTTAGGAAACTTCGCGTCAATCGGCAGGTAGACCACGCTATTTTCATCGCCCGATTTTCCCGGCAGGCGGATAGCGAATTCAACCCGTTCTGTTGAATTGCGTTTGGTTTTCACATTGGCTTCGTATTGCATGGGCGCAAGAATCTGTTCGAGCAGCATGGCCAGCTGCACCTCGCCCACCCCGCCACGAAGTTTCACATTACTCAAAACTTTTTTCAACCCGCCGACATCGCTGGCGATGCTTTGCATTTCGCCCAGGCCTTTTTGCACACTTTCCAGTTGTTTGCCTACTATTTCAAATGATTGGCCAAGGCGTTCACTTAAAGTCTTTTGAAGCTTTTCATCTACGGTCTGCCGCATTTCCTCCAACTTTTTTTCGGTGCCGGTTATCAACTGCACTTGTTTTTCCTCGAGCTGCTGAAATTTTTCCTTCTGCAGATTCTTGAATGCTTCCACGTTTTGTGTAAATGATTTTTCAAAACCCGAGAACGATTCCTGCAGAATGGTGCGGTTGGTCTTGTTTTCCCGCCCTACCAGTTCAAATATCTTCAACAGGCTGCTTTCAAATTCCTTCGCCAGTTTATCCATTTGCTGATGCGTTGCCAGTGCTTCTTTGCTTTGGAGTGTGGAAAAATCATCAAACTTATTTTTCAGGTCATGCGAAAATTCGCGCCAGCGGGCAATCAGCCATTCACGCTCATCTTTAGCGGTTTGCTGGTTTTGCAGCCGCGATTCTGCAATTTCCTTTTCAATGGAGCCCATCAGGTCTTTTTCAAACTGATCATTTTGCTGAACCATCCGGTCCAGGGCCAATTGCAATTCATTCCTGTTCTGGGAGAGTGCGGCTTGCAATTCCTCGCGATTCGTACGGAATTCCTGGCGCATGTTTTCCTCCAACACCCGCAACGTACGGTCTGATTCATTGAGCTTGCCAATCACTTCATTGCCCAGACTTTTTCGTGTTAGCAAAAGGATTAGCAACAGAATGGCAATGGCGATTAGCCCAATCATTATATAAAGCAAAACATCTAAAGGCATGAGCGTCGGTGGTTTTTCATTTAAACAAAACAACGAAACCTGCTTCATTAAATTGCCGCCGAGATTTCCACCGGTTTTGATATATTCGATACTTTAATTGCAATAATGCCCCAAACCGAAAAATTCCCGGCGATGCCGGTAGAAGATCCCAGGCTGAATACCGTAAGGCGCATTTCCAGGTTGCTGGATGAAGAATTCGAGATTTTCGGCTTCCGTTTTGGTCTTGATCCACTGCTGGGCATGCTGCCTGTTGCCGGCGATATCGGCAGTTATGTAATCAGTATTGCACTCATCCTCACGATGCTGAAACATGGGGTAAGTGGAAAAGTGGTGATGAAAATGGTTGGCAATGTAACGCTCGATGCACTCATTGGCACCATCCCTGTTCTGGGTTGGATTTTCGACTTCGCTTTTAAAGCCAATAAAAGAAATTTGCGCCTGCTCAATAATCATTACGCCTATGGAAAGGATGAAGGCGGGGCAATACCGTATATTCTATGGATCCTGGGGATCATGTTGCTTGTTTTGGTGCTTATTGTTTACCTGACGATCCGGTTCTTTGGCTGGCTGTCTCAGTATCTTCAACCCCTTTAAAACGGATCCCCGAATAATGAGCACAAGGCGAATACAGGTGAAAAGGTTGATGGGCGCCCTTTATTTCCAGGTAATCCTGGCCATTGTGGGCGGCGTTTTGCTCGGCCATTATTTTCCGGATTTTGGCGAAGGCATGAAGCCACTGGGAGATGGTTTTATCAAACTCATTAAATTGATCATTGCGCCGGTCATATTCATTACCGTTACCCTGGGGATTGCCCACCTGAGTGAACTGCGCAGCCTTGGCAGGATCGCCCTCAAATCCATGGCTTATTTTCTTACTTTCAGTACGCTTGCCCTGGTTATTGGTTTGGTGGTTGCCAATATCACGCATCCGGGCAAAGGGCTGAATATTGATCCTGCAACACTTTCCACTGAAGGTGTGGAAAATTATGCCACCGCGTCACACGGCAATTCACTGAGTGAATTTTTGCTTGGCATTATTCCGGATACCCTGATGAGTCCTTTGGTGAACAACAATATTTTGCAAATCCTGTTCATTGCCATTTTGATGGGCATTGCTTTGGTAAAAACACAAAAAGTAAGCAAACCGGTGCTGGATTTTTTCCAGGCGCTAACGGGGCCCATCTTTACGATTGTGCATATGCTGATGAAACTCGCCCCGGTTGGCGCATTTGGCGCTATGGCCTTCACCATTGGCAAATACGGCATTTCATCTATAGGCAACTTGTTTTACCTCATCGTGGTATTCTATTTAACGGCTGCATTATTTATCGTTGTGGTTTTAGGAACAGTAGCCTGGTACAACGGCTTTTCCATTTTTAAGCTCATGGGTTATTTAAAAGACGAGTTGTTGCTTGTTTTAGCCACAAGCAGCAGCGAAAGTGCTTTGCCCGCGCTGATGGAAAAAATGGAAAAAGCAGGATGCTCCAAAACGGTTGTGGGTCTCGTGGTACCAACGGGCTATTCCTTTAATCTTGACGGAACAAATATTTACATGACCCTGGCAGCCTTATTTATCGCGCAGGCCTGCAATATTGATCTAAGCCTTGAAAAGCAGATTTTATTGTTGCTGGTGGCAATGATCAGCTCAAAAGGTGCGGCGGGCGTTACAGGCGCCGGATTCATTACCCTGGCTGCCACCCTTGCCATTGTTCCTGAAGTTCCGGTGGCCGGGATGGCATTGATCCTCGGTATTGACAAGTTTATGAGTGAATGCCGTGCCCTGACCAATTTTATTGGAAATGCTGTAGCTACGATCGTTGTGGCCAATTGGGAAAATGACCTTGACCGCGGAAAACTTAAAAAGATGATGGGAAGATGATCGAACAGCGCTGAGCAATGAATAAAAAAGCATACCGTGATACACCGTATTCTTTTTGGTTTTCGGGCTGCTGCTGAATGCCTCAGGTATAGTCAGGTAAATAAAAAGAGCAGAAAAACATGATTTTCCTGCTCTCTGTTGCGAGCCAGTAGCCCAAGCTGATCAATCCACCTTAACCCTTAATTTTCGAATTCCAACACTTTGCCAAAAGGTAGAGCTATACTCCCGATCAATGCAAACCCTCAACATCCTCATTGGTTTTCACATCCTGGTTACACAAGAACAGGATGCGCAGGTATGGCAAGCAGCGGGATTTCCGTATTGTAGCTCATGCGCTTGGTAAGGCTTGGATAGGATATCCTGTCCCAAAAATCCTGTTCATGCTGGTAGGTGATCATCACGAGCACATCTACCCCGTTCTGCTTAATGTAATGCTCAAGTGCTGTGTGCAGGTCCGTTTCGATGACCTGCATGGCCGCTGTGGTTTCATCCTGATAAGTTTGGCGCAACAGTTCACCGTAACGGTTTATCTGCTCAATGGCATGCAAACGATCTTCTTCAATATAATGTTCATGCTTGTCGGCAAAAACTCCCACTTCAACTTTGGCTTTAAATTCGATGGCGAGCTCAAAGAGGTACTCCAGGATTGCCGGGTTTTCCTCGAGGTATTTTGTGGCAAGCAGAAACTTCTGGGGTTGTTCCCACCTGGCTTCGTGTGGAATGACGAGGACAGGTACTTTGGTGCGGCCAATAACGTTGCCTGTATTGCTGCCCCATATCTTTTCACGAATACCACTCGCTCCAAGTGTCCCCATAATGATCAGGTCAATATGATTTTGCTCCACAGCTTCTTTTATCGCATCCAGGAAGCGGCCCTTGATCAGCAGGGTTTTTACCTCCACACCCTGATAAAGCAAAACTGCATCTTTTAACTCATTCAATTTTTCCTCTGCCTTATTGGCAAGTGCCATTTTAAATTCGCGGTTCATACCCAGGAAATCGGTATAAAGGCTCGCTTCCGTTTCAATTGAATGCATGAGATACAATTCAGCAGGGGACATTTTAGAAGCCTCAATGGCGTAATTCAAGGCGTTTCTGGAAGTTTCAGAAAAATCAGTGGGAATCAGAATTCGTTTCATTTTTAAATACATTTTTTTCGTGTTTCAAATAGGACTTATCATTTTACTTGCATACGGCTATTTGTTGTGGGCAATGAACAACGGGATTTGCAACTCACGCATCAGTACATCCGCCATGCTTTCCTTAAACCAACGGCTGATCTCGCTTCTGCGGTAGGCGCCCAACACCACAAGTTCAGTTCCATTGCCCTTGGTCAAAAACCGGAGGATCTGATCTTCGGCATTTCCTTTGCCCATTACAAATTTTGCTTTGGGATAATGCTGCTTGATAAAGCTCTTCAGCAATTGTTTATCGGGCACAAATACAGCTTCAGCTTTGGGCTCGTTGATGGTGAGTACCTCTACCGGTATTACCGGGGATTTCTGGAAAAGGTAACTATACATTTTGGCGGCATATACCGAAGACGGCCCGCCATCATAAAGAAAAATGGCTTTCTCAATTGGCCTGTAGAAATTGGGCACTACAATTACCGGGCATTGAACATCGGCAAGCAGATCACGCATGAACCTTGTGGGCGCCTTCTCTTTGTACTTGGTAAATGTTTCGGCATTGCTGATGATCATTACATCCGTAAAAATACTCTGATGTTTCAGGTCATTGATAGCGATGCCTTCCGTACGATGAACGGTAAAGTCCACCCCTTTGGCCTTGCAGGTTTTTTCAAACAGCTCTACAGCGGCATCCCGTTTTTGCTTGTCTTTTTCATCGAGTAATTCCAGCTTCTTGCTGTAATCCTTATACTCCTTCACCACTTTAGCCATGTTATAGCTACGGTACACAAAATCGTCAAGAAAAATTCCGGTCAATTGTGCATGCGCTTCCTTGGCAATGGAAATGGAAAAGTCGAGAGTGGCTTTCGAAAACCTTAAACCGTCAAATACTGCACCTACTTTTTTCATAATGTTCAATATTTTGGTCGGCCTCTTATAAATCCGCCGGTTTCATCATTTCAGGCCTATTGCCTCAAAGTTCCTGAATTTAAAATGGAAATAGGATGATATTCCTCACAATATTTGAAATGCCGGGTTACGCATAATGCAGAAAAAATGAATTCACATTTTTCCTGCTTTTCATACCATTTGCCGAAACAATTGAAAATTGCTGAATGGTGAGATGAATATCTTTGAGTCATGTTTTCCTTAATACCGCGTTTGTTGGTCATTGTATTCCTTTTTATTCTCCCGGCCTCAGGCAATACACAGCATGGCGGAGTTAAAAAAGATCTGCTGCTTCAGCAAATAGACAGCCTCATGCAGCACCAGATTGATGATGGCAATCTCCCAGGCGGTGTGGTGTATATAACTGACCGTTCAGGGGTGATTATCAATAAAGCTTACGGATATGCCCACCTCAATGATTTTTACAACACTCCGCTTCCAAATCCTGTGGCAATGCGGCCCGCCCATGTTTTCGACCTGGCTTCGCTCACCAAGGTAATTGGAACCACCACTTCCATCATGATCCTGCATGAGCGTGGAAAGTTGCATGTAAACGACCGGGTTGGCAAATATGTGCCTGCTTTTGCATCCGGCGAAAAATCCAACATTACCATAAGGCACCTGTTGCAGCACAGTTCAGGCTTGTACGAATGGTACCCCATGTATTATAAAGCCGGCAGCAGGCAGGAGGTATATGATCTTATCGGAAAATTGCCGCTGAAATATCCGGTTGGTAAAGAAAGGCACTACAGTGACCTGGGTTTTACCATTTTGGCAGAGATTATTGAAAAAGTATCGGGATTGCCGCCCGACCGGTTTCAGCAGCAAAATATTTTCCATCCCCTCGGTATGACCAAAACCGGATACAACCCTCTGCAGCATTTGGCAAAAGATGAAATCGCTGCCACTTCCCACGGCAATCCTTATGAATACCGAATGGTCCACGACACTTCCCTCGGCATGATGGCCTCCGGCATAGATCCGGATTCCTGGAATGGATGGAGGCAATACACCCTTGCCGGCGAAGTGAATGATGGAAATGCCTGGTATGCAGGCCAGGGCATCAGCGGGGCTGCGGGTTTGTTTGCTCCTGCGGAAGATTTGCAAAAGCTCACAACTATGCTGCTCAACAAGGGCAGGGTGAATGGAAAGCGGTTTTTAAGGAAAAAGACTATCAGAAAATTTCTCAGGAAAGACGAATACAAAAACGGGCTTGGATGGATGATGGACCAGGAAACCGGTTTCATGAAAAATGCACCGCGCGGTTCATTTGGCCATACCGGTTTTACCGGAACAAGCATTGTGGCCATACCAAAAAAGCATGCCGCTGTTATCTTATTGATCAACCGGCAAAATACCGGCCTCCGCAACGGCGCGTATTTCAATGTCAACAACCTGAGGGTGGAAATCCTAAAATCCACATTGAAATACCTCGAATGAGTTCTTTGTGTTTTCTATACCTGGACGAAAAGTTTATTTAAACCTCCAATATATAAATCCTTCTTTCGAATTGAAATAGGGTTTTATTTTGCTTCAGATTATTACCAGGTGAAAAAAATACTTCTGATTATCCTCCTGATCTCCTGCGGTCAATTTGCCATTTCTCAGAAAAAGAATGAGGCATATAATCTTCACATTCAAAAAGCAACGGACGAGATGCTGATCGACGGGAAAATGACGGAGGCTTCATGGCAAAATGCCGATGTGGCCACCAATTTTTTTATGGCCCTCCCCATGGATACCAGCTTTGCCGAAGTACGCACGGATGTAAGGATGACTTATGACGCCAACAACCTGTATATTCTGGTAATTAATTTTCATGAACCGGGTCAGAAGTATACGGTGGAATCGCTGAAACGCGACTGGTTATTTGGCCGCAATGACAATTTCATATTTTTTATGGATCCCTTCAATGACCTTACGCATGGCTTCACTTTTGGAGCAAATGCGGCCGGTGCACAATGGGATGGTATGCTCTACGAAGGCGGCAAAGCCGATTTGAGCTGGGAAAATATCTGGACTTCGGAGGTCAGAAATGAAAATGACCGCTGGATCTTCGAAGCCTCCATTCCATTCAAAAGCATCCGTTTCAAGAAAGGGATTACCACCTGGGGCATCAATGTCAGCAGGCTGGATGTGGGCAAGGCTGAAAAATCATCATGGGCTCCGGTGCCCAGGCAATTCCCGACAGCTTCGCTCGCCTATACGGGCAACCTGGTATGGGATGCTCCGCCACCAGAGACGGGTTCCAATATCTCTTTCATCCCTTATTTACTTTCGGGTGTCAGTAAAAACCACGAAACCGGCTCTGCATCCAATTGGCGAAAGGACATTGGCGGCGATGCCAAACTGGCCATCACCTCGGCGCTCAACCTCGACCTGACCGTGAATCCAGATTTCAGCCAGGTGGAGGTGGACAGGCAGGTGACCAACCTCGACCGATATGAACTCTTCTTTCCGGAGCGGCGCCAGTTTTTCCTGGAAAATGGTGACCTGTTTGCCAATTTCGGTTACCCTTCCATCAGGCCTTTTTTTTCAAGAAGAATTGGCCTCAACACGCCCATTCAATTTGGTGCACGTATGAGCGGCAAGCTCAACAAAGACTGGCGCATTGGGGTGATGGACATCCAGACCGACAAAATGCGATCATTGGAAATGCCGGTACAGAACTATTCGGTGATCGCCCTGCAACGCAAAGTCTTTTCTCGTTCAAATATTGGTTTTTTAATGGTTAACAAACAGGCAGTGAATTATGAACTGCATGACACGGCCAAGCAGGTTTTCACCCGGTACAACCGGAATTTCGGCATTGAATACAACCTGGCTTCTTCAAACAATTTATGGACGGGTAAAATGCTTTTGCTTAAATCATTCAGCCCGGGAGTGAACGGCAAGAACCTGGTGAATGCAGGCAACCTTTTATATAGCAGCAAACGATGGAATATCGGAGCGCAATATGAGATCGTTACCGAAAATTACAGCGCTGAGGTTGGCTATGTACCCCGGCGCAACTATATAAAATTCAACCCAACTGTCAGCCATTTATTTTTCAATAAAGGAGGAGTTATCCTAAACCATGGACCGAAGATTATTTCCAACCGTTTCTTCGACATGCAACTAAAATCCACCGATCATGAAACGGCGCTGATGTATGTAATCAATTTCCGGAACCAGGCCTATTTCGACACCTGGGTTGGTCGTAATTATGTTGAACTGCTTCATCCCTTTGTGCCTACCAATTTTGGAAAAGATACGCTTGCCAAAGGATCAACACATGCATGGTCAACCTGGAATACCACTTTCATTTCAAAGCCTCAAAGTGTATTTACATTTGGCTTCACCACAAAAATAGGTGGCTATTATGCCAATGGCAAACTCATGAATTTTACAGCGGATGCCGGTTACCGTTTCCAACCCTTTGTGAATATTGCGCTAAATACCAGCTTTAGCCATATTGCATTGCCGGCACCCTGGAATATCAATAATTTCTGGATGATCGGACCTAAGGTGGACATCACCTTTACCAATAAACTTTTTTTTACTACCTATCTGCAATACAATAGCCAGTTGGAAAACATCAACCTCAATACGCGCTTTCAATGGCGTTACCGGCCGGCTTCAGACCTGTTTATCGTTTATACCGACAATTATTATCCTTCACCTTTTAACGTCAGGAATCGCGCATTTGTGCTAAAACTAAACTATTGGTGGAATTTGTAGCCCGATGGGTCTAGCTGCTTTGCACTTCCGAAATTTCATGGCAATTGCCTATGAACGACATTTTTAAGATTAACCTAACAGGATATCAGTAATATTGGTAGATGATTCGGTAATACGGGTAGTTCCAGCCATTCTCCTAATTCTATATTTGCAGCGGTTCCTCATCACCGGATGCACGGAACAACAAGTTGCCTGTCCTGTTTCCATTAGGGAAGGAAAAATGGGAACAACCAGAATATTTTGGTGAATAACCCAAATGGTTGTTAGCGAACACCAAATGTGCCGGGGATTCCTCCCTGGCATTTTTTTTCACTACACCCACGATTTCAGCACACGTTTCAGGACGGTTAATTTGAAATTTACCTATTGGTTAAATCTCTAAGTTAATTTAAGGACTAATTTTAGCCCGGAAAAAAAAATATCAGCCAAATGCAAAAACGTGTTCTTGGTAAAACCGGCCTCGAAGTTTCAGCCATTGGGCTTGGTTGCATGGGAATGAGCTATGGTTATGGCCCTGCAAAAGATGAAAAAGAAATGATAGAACTGCTGCAAAGGGCGGTTTATGAAGGCATAACCTTTTTTGATACAGCTCAGGCTTATGGTCCTGAAGCCAATGAATTACTGGTTGGTAAAGCGCTTGCCCCATATAAAAACAAAGTGGTGATCGCCACAAAATTTGGTTTTAAAGATGGACGCCCGGAAATGGGCCTGGATAGCAACCCGAAAACCATAAAAGCCATTGCGGAAAGATCACTTGAATTGCTCGGTGTGGAAGCGATTGATCTTTTTTACCAGCATCGCATAGATCCGGGCGTTCCCATTGAAGATGTGGCCGGAGCGGTAAAAGAGTTGATTGAAGAAGGCAAGGTCAAACATTTTGGTCTTAGCGAAGCAAGCGTGGAAAACATCCGCAGAGCACATGCCATTCAACCAGTTACTGCTTTACAAAGTGAATATTCGTTATGGTGGAGAGAGCCGGAAGAGCAGATCATTCCCCTGCTTGAGGAACTCGGTATTGGCTTCGTGCCTTTCAGCCCCCTGGGCAAAGGATTTCTTACGGGTAAGATAAATGTGGATACCAAATTCAGCCCCGATGATTTTCGCAACACGGTACCACGGTTTGACAGGGAAAACCGGGATGCCAATAAAGTGATGGTTGAATTGATTGAAGATATAGCGGATCAGAAGAACGCGACACCGGCTCAAATCGCTCTTGCCTGGTTACTTATCCAAAAACCCTGGATTGTGCCCATTCCCGGAACCACCAGGTTGCCCCGCCTGCAGGAAAATCTTGGAGCACTTAAGATCAAACTTACCCAAAATGATATCCGGCAAATTGAAGAAGCCGCTTCGAAAATTACCATTAAAGGTGACCGCTATGCGGGCATAAATGCTCAACACATAAACCGGTAAACCGCAGAATGCTCCTCCGAATTCTTAAACGCATGTTTTTAACTTTACTGGCAATATTTGTATTGCTTATTTCCGCATTACTGATTTTTCTGAGCCGGCCTCATTTTGGCAAAGCCCCTTCCGGCGAAAGGCTGGAACGCATAAAAAAATCACCGAATTATAAAAACGGGAAATTCGAAAACCGCGAATTCACCTACCAGTTTAATCCCGATAAAGGATTTGCACAAGCCATGTGGGAATTTTTTACGGTAAAAACTGAAGGCCTGCGCCCGGCTCAGCAAATTCCCGTAATAAACACAAATTTGAAAACGCTCGACAAATCCATTGACCAGTTGATTTGGTTCGGCCATTCCTCTTATTACATGATCCTGGATGGGAAATCATTTCTTGTGGATCCGGTTTTCCTGCAGTCCTCCCCCATTCGTTATTTCAATAAACCTTTTGCAGGTACGCAGATTTATTCGCCCCAGCACTTTCCGGAAATTGATTACCTGGTGATCACACATGATCATTGGGACCATTTAGATTATAAAACATTCCTGGAACTGGAAGGCCGCACAAAAAAAATCATCACCTCATTGGGTGTGGGTTCGCATCTGGAACATTGGGGCTGTAACCCTTCAAAAATTATTGAGCTCGACTGGGATGAAAAAGCGCTTCTTGATTCCGGCTTTACCGTTTATTGTTTCACCGCACGCCATTTTTCGGGAAGAAGCTTCGGCCGCAACAATACGCTTTGGTCCTCGTTTGTGTTGGAAACACCCAATCGGAAAATTTATATTGGTGGAGACAGCGGCTATGGCACGCATTTCAAGACTATCGGCGAAAAATTTCCGCAAATGGATCTCGCCATTATTGAAAACGGGCAATACAATCCCGATTGGTTTCAAATTCACATTATGCCGGAGGAACTACCAACTGCCATTCAGGATATTGGTGCCAAACAAGTGCTTACTGTTCACAATTCCAAATTTGCGCTTGCCCGGCATGCCTGGCATGACCCGATGGAAAAGATTTATGAGGCGTCTTTAAATAAGCATATTCACCTGGCCACTCCCGTAATTGGTGAAATAGTGCGGATTGGAGATAGTGCGCAGGTTTTTGAACCGTGGTGGAAGGGTTTGAAGTAATCAAAAAAGATTCTTTATTGTTCAGGTACCCATTGGCTACCGCAACAAACAGGAAGCGGTAATACTTTCAGGAGTATTGATTTTTTGGGGTACAACGGAAAAGGGCATTAGGCGAAAGAACTTAATCAAATTGAAGGAATTTAGTTGTGACTAAGCGTAAGCCGTCCGTTCTTGTATAAGATACAAATAATAAAATTCCCGAGTATGGCATCGCATTGGTGGTTTCAGAATAGTTTGCGGAATCAAAGACTTGTGCCTTCCGCAACTTATTATAAAGCTTAAGTTTTTATGACTTCACCAAAAGCAACCAGTGCATCCTGGCAAGCAGTCAGAAGCTCCGTCAAAAGAATTTTCTTCACTATTGCCCGCCCTATTCCATAAAATAGCCGCCTGCCTGGCGTAAATTTACCGTTATAAATAAACCTTTCAGATTATGAAAACAATAAATGCTTTTGGAACCCACGCTGCAGAAAAATCATTGGAAAATATGCCCATTAACCGCCGTGAACCGGGGGTAAAAGATGTTGAAATTGAAATACTTTATTGCGGCATTTGCCATTCAGATATCCATACGGCAAGAAACGAATGGAAGGGCACTGCTTATCCTTGTGTACCTGGCCATGAAATAGTTGGAAAGGTAAGCCGCGTTGGCAGTGAAGTGAGGAATTTCAATATTGGCGATTTGGCCGGTGTGGGTTGCATGGTGGATTCCTGCCGCGAATGCGCATATTGCGCAGAAGGCCACGAACAATACTGCGAACACGGATGCATTTTTACCTATAACAGCCCTGATAAACATCTTGGCGGGCGCACATATGGCGGCTACGCGCAAAGTGTAGTGGTAGATGAAGATTTTGTACTGAAAATTCCTGCCAACTTGGATTTGGCGGCTACTGCTCCCCTGCTTTGCGCAGGCATCACCACATATTCGCCACTACGGTATTGGAATGTAAAAGAAGGAAGCAAAGTAGGTGTAGTTGGCTTAGGCGGACTAGGCCATATGGGTGTAAAGCTGGCCAAAGCCATGGGCGCAAAAGTTACCGTTTTTACCACCTCTCCTGACAAAGTTGAAGACGCCAAAAGACTTGGTGCAGATTACGTGGTAATGAGCAAAGACCGTGAAGCCATGAAGGCTGAACGCAGTAAATATGACCTGATCCTCGATACGGTTTCTGCAGACCACAATATCAACGATTACCTGGCATTGCTGAAACCTGAACGTCATCTGGCGCTCGTTGGCGCACCGGAAAACCCGATTCCTGTTAGTGCGTTTTCGGTAATTAACGGGCGCAAAACTTTTGCCGGATCAAATATTGGCGGCATTTCCGAAACCCAGGAAATGCTGGACTTTTGCAGCGAGCACCAAATCGTTTCAGATATTGAGCTCATACCGGCAAGTCAGATCAATGAAGCCTATGAAAGAATGATTAAAGGCGATGTGAAATACCGGTTTGTGATCGATATCGCTTCGCTGAAAAATTAGATTCGTAATTTGGGTTTACATTGTGCTTAAGGCCTCCGGGTATGGTGCTCGCCCTCCAGGTAAACGGACAGTACCATACCCATCCATTCGCTCTTTTTTCCATCGGAATACAATTGATTCGCTTTTGTACTTAATTTTATCATAGGGCCAGGCAGAAAGGGGAGCGAAGTTGCACGGAGTTCCTGCATAGCCTTTAACCCTAAACACCGGCTGCAAATTTTTCTGACACCCATACATTAAATTGATTTCCATGGCAAGCCTTATCCGACCGTTATTGTTCTCTTTCACACTCATTTTGGCAACCACCACTTATTGTCAGCATACATTTATGTGGACAGAAATAGACCGTAAATTTTTAGTTGACAACCTGGAAAGGACCAAACTGGAAATTATAAAAGAGACACAAGGATTAACTTCAGAACAATGGGCATACAGGCAGGATTCAACAAAGTGGTCAATTGGACAAGTTCTTGAACACCTCGGGTTATATGAGCGGATCTTTGCACAGGAAGCGGATATTATGCTTAGCTCAAAGCCTGACCCGCAACTGGATAGTCTTTCGTTACCAGACACGGCTTATATTAACTGGATGAACGACCCAAGTCCCCACAAGGCTGAATGGAATGCTGAACCATTGGGACTTATGAAAGGGAAGGACAATCTTTCCTATTTTCTATTCGGCAGAAATCATATAATTGAATTTATAAAGAATACAACATATGACCTAAAGGCACATTTTACCTATAGGTGGGGACAAGAAAAAAGAAGAAGCATACATGCATTAATGATTGTTCACTTTGGACATACCGATAGACATTTGAAACAAATTAACCGCATTAAATACGAATCGAATTTTCCAAAGTAAATCGGCAGTTCATACAGGCTATGCGCCATTCCGCAGCCACTTTGGTTTTCGCATCGGCAAATTTAGTCGTTCTGACAATGCCCATCTATCAGGCAGGAACCTGGCGAAACGGAATCCATTTTTAAAAGGCGTAACTTTCACATTCGATTAAAAAGAATAAATGAAAAAATACCTCATCACTTATGTGACGCCATCCGGTACCTACAATGGGGAAAACATTCCCCATCCTACAGCCGAAGAACGCCAGGCCGGAATGCAGGCCTGGATGGATTGGGCCCGTAAATGTGGTGATCATCTTATAGAAATGGGGCATCCGCTAAAAGCAGCCTTAAGCATAAACCGTAAAGGCGAAACCCCAACCCTATCCCCCATAACCGGTTACTCCATTATGCAGGCAGAAAGCATTGAGCAAGTACAGGCATTGCTGCAAGACCACCCGCACATTAACCGTATGGCATCCTGGTCCATCAACATTCATGAAATGCTGGATTTGCCCCGCCCCCTTTACCTGAGCAAACCCTGAGCAGATTTTCTTCGCGGCTTCTTTCTTTAATGGTTCTTAAGAATATCTCAGGAATTCATGGCATAGATTTTGCCCGTTTTTTGGTGAGCCCCGATACAGCTTCGTACACCTCTGCTCGGTTGAAACCATCCCGAAATATGCCGGCAAAATTTTTGAATGACAAAGACCATCCTGGCCGGGGTTAAGATTTACTGACACTAAAGCAACCCCGCCATGAAAAAACTTTTCTCTTTTGCCGTCATCTTTGCCGTATTTGCTATCGGGATAACTGCCTGCCAATGGCCGGCTACAGGGCTTCAACAAGATAAACTACTTGTGAAAAACGTCAACCTCATCAATGGAAAAGATTCCGTAGTAAACCGCGGAGTGGACGTGCTCATCGCCAACGGAAGAATCGTTGAAATCGGCAAAAGGCTTTCGGTTACTGATGCCCATATTGTAAAGGGTGATGGAAAATACATGATGCCTGCCCTGATCAACACCTATGCCATTGCCGGATTAAACCCGGAAACTGAATATGTGGAGGAATTAAACCGGTTCCATTTGCTGGAACAATTGAAGCGGTTCCAGGATTTCGGGGTGTTGAATGTAAATGCTATGGCCGCCGGGCATTCCAAATTTCCCGGGAATACATTCCTCGATTCATTAAAACGGGGTTATTTGAATGGCGCAAGGCTGCTGGTCACCGGAAGCGTGTTTTCCCCGTTGATAGCCGGCAAGACCCCGACAACCGGCATGTCGGCTGAAGGAGTAAATCCGCAAAGGGAAATACACCGCAATCTTGAACAAATGAAATCTATGCAGGTTTCTTTCATCCGGCTGGAGACCGCCGCCGCGATTGATGCCCGCCAACGCGTGATTGAAGAGGCTCATAAACTCAACCTGCGAACCGTTGCACCTGTTTTCTACCTTAAAGATGCCCTTCGCCTGGCCCAGTCAGGAACTTTTATGCTGGCCAATTCCATCAGGGACCAGGTAGTGGATGAGCAACTGCTTGAAGAAATGAACAGGAAAGGCATTGTGTATGTACCCACGCTCATCTCCAATGCAATACCTTCCCGGCCACTGGCCATAGCAGAATCCCGAAACCAGCTTTTTCATCAAACTGCATCCGGCAGTTCCGATCCCGGCAGGTACGCGGCCACTTCCGTCATCATGCCGTTTTCAGGCAGTGCTGTTTTCAACCCACGCCATTTTAAAACGGCAATGATCAACGTAAAGAAAATGCACGATGCCGGTGTGATGATCGGACTGGGAACCAACGCGGCAGGCCTGGGTATTGAAAAAACAGGATCCGGCGAACACCGCGAAATGCAGTTGCTGGTGGAAGCAGGACTGGAGCCATGGCAAGCAATCCGCATTGGTACCTGGAACAGCGCCCGGATTCTCAGGATCGATAAAGATTACGGCACACTGAAAGCGGGCAAGGTTGCCGATTTTATTTTGCTTTCAAAAGATCCTTTTACAGACATTCGCAATACACAAAGCATTGAAGCCATATTTAAAGCCGGAAAAAAAGTGAGCAATGGCCCTATGGATAAATCAATAGCCATATAATAAGTTATACCAATATCACGAAAAAAAGCCGTCCGGATTTCCCCGAACGGCTTTTTCATTTTTGTTATTCTGATCAATCCATTCCGCCTCTGCGGTTGGCATCTCTCACCGGCGGCCAGGCCTGTGGACGGCCGAAACGGTCGGTTCCCCTCAGGCGCATCTGTTCGCGGGAAGCAAATTCAGGATCTTCACTCGCCATATAGGCAAGTATGGCGGTGATGATCACATTGTATTCTACATCATCGAAAACTATTTTATCGTAAGTATCCAGATTGGTGTGCCAGGTTAGGGTTCCATAGTCCCAGCTCAATGCGCTCAGGAAAAAGCCCGGTACGCCTGCGGCAACAAAAGACGCATGGTCGCTACCCCCACCACCTGGGCTGCCCGGGAAATGGGTTTGCAAATCTTGCCTGTATTTTGAAGGCACAGCGCTAAGCCATCTGCCCAGGAAATCGTAGGCATGCAGAAACCCGGAGCCATTTATGGTTTGGATCCTGCCTGTTCCGTTGTCCTGGTTGAGCACAGCCTGAACTTTTTTCATCATTTCAGGGTTATCATAAACATAGGCCCTGGAGCCATTCAAACCTTGTTCTTCGCCGCCCCAGTGCCCGGCAACAATGGTTCGTTTGGGGTTGGGATAATATTTCTTGAGCAGCCGCATGGCTTCCATCATTACCAGGGTTCCGGTTGCATTGTCTGTGGCCCCGGTTCCGCCATCCCAACTGTCGAAATGCGCCGACAGTACAACATATTCATCCGCCTTTTCACTGCCTGGTATGGTGGCAATGGTGTTGAAAGCAGGTTGCATACCCAGGTCTTTCGATTCCGCAACCAGGCGAAGCTTCGGAACAATTCCCTGCTGAACCATACGGTAGAGCATTCCGTAATCTTCAAGGCTTACATCTACTGTAGGCACCTTGCGGGTATTTGCACCGAAAATTTTATTCGCTCCATATTCTCTGCTCCAGTTGCTGCTGATTAAACCCAAAGCGCCGGCATTTTCAAGCGCAGTGGCCAATTGACGTGCATTCAGGCCGGTACGTCGCATTTTTTCATTCCAGTCCCTTGTTTCCTGGCTGCGATTTTCCCGCATTTTATCAATGGATTCCCGGCGTCCATATTTTTCCCAGTTCGCATCAGTCCGACCTGTCGGTTCCGGCCGGCTGATCAATACCAGTTTGCCACGTACAGCACCTCCTGCCAAAGCATTGGCAAAGGTGGCGGAGTCATTGGCATCGGGCAGTAAAACCACATCGGCAGTAACACCACCACGGGGTGTGGCAGGACTCCAGGCCAGCATACGCCCGGTAAGGGTATGCACACGGGGAGAAATCATGTCGATATGGGTTATGCCCCGCTCCCATCCGCGCCATTCACCGTATCGCTGATTTTCCGCTTTAATGCCCCAGGATTGATATTTTGCCGCAAGCCATTCATTCGCCTGCTTCATTTGTGGTGTCCCCATCAAACGTGGACCAATACCATCTGTAAGTTCCATACCCAACTGCCGCAGCATATTATTGCTTTCAACTTCCCGGATTATGTTATTGATCAACACCGTATCCTGGGCTTGTGCAGGCATTACATAAAAACAAATTGCAAATAGAAATGTTGTTAGTCTTCTCATAAAGCACGTAAATTTTAGATTTCGATATTATTGGACGACAGTTTATGTGTATTCCTTTCAATTTCCATTGATTTTCCTCCATATCAGGTTTCTTACGCAAGGGGTCACACCAGCCCCTAAGAACCTGACTGTTTTTTAAATTGCTGAGCCATTCAAATTACACCCGATTTCATTTATCAGAATATGGCGAAATCATACAGCCGGCCACTGCGCCAAACAGGCTTCTGCATTTTTTGAGGCAATTTGCCACCCTCTCATTCAGAAAAACCGGTAACCGGTTGCGCCGTTTTTGGAAATACCTAAAAAAGTATCATGGAAATTAATCCTTCCGGCCTTAAGAGAGGAACCGCGCAATTCTGTTTAATTTTATATGGTAAAATCAACAAGATGCGCTTTCCTTCTCTCCAATTGATCTATGATCAAACCACGAAAGTAATTTACCGTTTTCCGGTTGAAATTTTCGTAGCCGTTTTTGGCACCGCGGTAGCGCTGCTGCTTACAAAGGAGCCCTCCCCGGACCTGGAACAATCGCTGATCAAATTGCTGCTTGTTTCGGTACTTGCATTTTCTTCTTCAATGGCCATAACGATCTCAGCCGAATACCATGGGTTCCAGCCCGTAAAAAAATGGCTCGCCTATGGTGTGCTGGCTGTGTTGCTGCTGATATTCCATCAATCGTTTGGTAAAGAAATTCAGGTAAAAGATGGGATCCGCTTTGCACATCTTTTGGTGACTGCCCATTTGCTTGTGGCTGTTGCACCATTTGCGGGCCGGGGCAGTACCGATGCATTCTGGCAATACAACCGGATCCTGTTTTTGAGAATCATTACTGCCGGCATTTTTAGCGGAGTGTTATTTGCCGGACTTGGAGGTGCCATTGCCGCACTGGATGCTTTGTTTACGCTCGACCTCAATGAATTCTGGTATCCCCGGACCTTCATCCTGGTTGCAGGATTGTTCAGTACCGTATTTTTCATGAGCGGCATACCCCGTAAGGCGGAGCAACTGGAACATGAAAAAGAATACCCGCTGGTTCTCAAAATATTTACCCAATATGTATTGGTTCCGTTGGTATTTATTTATCTCGCCATCCTGCTCGCCTATGAAATAAAAATCGCTTTTGAATGGAGCCTTCCCAACGGGTGGGTGAGCAACCTCATCATCGCATTTGCCATTGCGGGCATACTCAGCATCCTGCTGGTTTATCCCATTCGCAACAACAATGAAAGTAAGTGGGTAAAGGTTTTCGCCAAATGGTTTTATCTCCTCCTCATTCCGCTGGTGATCCTCATGTTCATTGCCATTGGCAAACGCATTTCTGATTACGGTTTTACAGAAGAAAGAGTGATCGTATTTGCTACCGCCTGCTGGCTGGCTTTTCTTACACTTTTATTTATTGTGAGGCCAAAGACCGATATCCGAATCATTCCATTGTCGCTTGCCCTAATCGCCTTTGTATTGCAGTTTATCGTGTTCCGGCTTTCAGAAACGGATCAACAAAAAAGGCTGAATGAGCTGCTTTCCAAAAATGAACTATTGAAAGATGGAAAAGCCGTGAAAAAACCTGCGGGAAAAGTCATTCCCGAAAAAGATGTTGAAAGCATTGAATCCATCTTCCAATACCTCGCCAATATGCACGGTAAAGAAAGTGTGGAACCGCTATTGCCTATAACGGAGAAAGATTTAAAAAACACTTCGGTTTACAGCGTTGTAAACAAGAAACTCGATAGCCTGAATTACATTAGCTATGATCACATCATACAGGCCAAAAATATCTTGCGGCTGCAGGCTCAGCCCGGAAAAATACGCACAGCCTCTTTTGATTACGTAATGCAAATAAAAACAGGGACAGAAAAAACAAATGACGTGAATATGGTCAAACGAGAAGATGGAAAATACCAACTCTACGTTGACGGGGCACCAATACCGGTACTGTTGTCAGCAGAAGACTGGTTCAATCCTGGTGTAATAGATCCGGAGCGGGAATTTGAAAGAACCCTGCCGCAGGACCAGATGAAACAGCGCGTTGAAACCGGAAGCTACATCCTTGAAATTTATTTCACCGAAGCATCCCTGAAAAAGCTGGGAAATAAATTTGCCTATGAATACGCTCAAGGGATTGTCCTGATTCGCGAAAAACCATGAAATTGACCCTGATTTTTTATAACTAAATGATTAGATCATGAGTAAATCCCTAAAAAATATTTTTATTTTTTTCATGGCCTTTTATGGGCTGATCACTTTTTTTATCAGTACGGCCACACTGTTCAACTGGTTTGGCATTGGCGACCGTCACGGAGATTTTGTGCCGCTGGTGGTTTGGGCCAACTGGGTTTGTTCTTTGCTGATCTTAGCCAGCGCTTATGGCCTGATTGCCCATAAAAAATGGCCACCCCCGGTATTGTTTGTAGCCGTAGCCCTGCTCATCATTGCTTATGGCATTTTCTGGATCCGTGTGCTGGCCGGCAAACCTTATGAAGTCCGGACCATAATCGCCCTGCCTCTGCGCACCATTGTCACGCTGTTTTTTACCTGGGTGGCATATAAAATTGTGCACGGCAAGGCAAAAGAACAGGAAAAAATAAGTATGTAAAGCCCGACAGACCGGGAAACCCAAAGGCATTTATGTACTGAATGTAAAAAGTTCAGGCAATACCTTCCATAATCCGAAACAAAGCGTTTTATAAAAATCTAATTCATCAGAATTTTTGCAAGAGATTACAAAACAATTCGGGCAAGACTTTTCAAGTGGTTTGCCACTATTTAAACCTTTGCAGAGAATGAATAAATCAAAATTTTTTGTTTGATTTTTTGGATTGAAGCTGTGAACTTTTGGACAGTGCATAGTATGATCATTTAAATTTTGCTCCGCTACGCTTCGCATACATTTTTAAAAGAAAACAGAAAAAAAACCGGAAAAAAAAGAAAGCCTCTTGAAAGGGCGGCAAGGGCAAAAAACCAAAAGGAAACGGAATAAATGATAGCCTTGTGCGTTGGCCTTGTGTTTATGCCGTAGTCTTTTGGTTTTTTATCAGCGTGGGCTTGTGTGTGCCGCCCTAACTTTGCTGCCTTTTTTATTTTTTAAAAGTGGGCTTCCAAAATATTTTTTGATAAAAAGTGATTTTTCTTCAATTCCGACATATTTATAATAAACAACATTATATCTATGGTTTACAATTACAACAAACAATCAATCCTAACTCCATTGGAGAACGGACAACCTTACATTTTTGAGGAATTAAAAAGGACAATGCAAGACCAAATCAATGAAGGTCATCAAATCAAAATCACCAATCAGATTGAGGGATTTCCGGTTGAAGGAGAAGTATACTCAGATCCGTTCAGGAGGTAGATACCTGGTTTGAAGGATACGGATTTTAGTGGGTCGTCTATGGGGTAAACAAGTCGCAGAAAAAATAAAGCATACCGCTTTCAAATGTGCGGTGGGTCAAGGGCAAATGCAATGAGGTAACGGAGTAAAGCAAAACGGGTTGGCGGCTTGGAGTGGCATGAGCAATTTGCTTAGAAGCATTGGGGGCTTTTGTAAATTAACTAAACACAAAAGCCATTGAAGCAGAGGTAAAGCAAATGCCATGAATAAGGCCACGTAGATATTGGGCATGAAGTAGTAGAAATCTTCTCTGCCCAAATGCTCCCGATACACCACCTGCGATGAAATGCCTTTATGTAGCAACTGCTCTTTGATTTTGTAATAGGCATTGTGCTGCGGATGCTCCTTATCGGTTTTGGGGATAGGGGTAATGTAGATGGCTACATAGGTGGTATTGGGTGCCGCTACAAAGTTTTTGAGCTGGGCAGATACTTCTTCAAAAATGGTGTCGGTGTTTTCAAATACTATCCGTTTGTCTCTGGCAATACTCAGGGGCTGGTTGATGAATTTTTGCAGGTTCTTGGTGTGCTTCATCTCATTGTTCACCACTTTGTGCCAGCCGTTGGTGATGTATTCGTAAAGGTTTCTTTGATGAACTCTCCATCATCTTTGTGGTAAATGAAGAAGAGCTTTACATGGTTCTTTGTGAAAGCCCGTAAGGGCTTGTGCAGGATGATGCCCAATCCCGGATTGATATGGGTATTCTCTAAAAACTGCAATTCGTTGGAGTTTTCGGAGGTGCGGTACACTTTGTTGGCCGGCACTTTGTAAAAGTCATCCTCTGAAATGTTGATGAGCTTTTTGAAGGCTGCTGTATTGAGGTAGCTTTTGTAAAACCACTCCAATTGCTTCAGGTAAGGTTTGTAGCGGTTTTCAATGACGATTTCATCCGGCTCAATGTTGAACTCCTTTTTTAGCGGATTGCTCAGTACCGGAAACAGGGTTTCCATTTGCTGCTTTAGGTCATCGGGCATTTTATCGTAGCGATAAATGGTGCCGTTGCAATTGATGAGATTGTACTTGCCCGTATCAAAATCGGGAATATCGGCTATGCTTTGTTTCAGCACTTTGGAAGTGCCATCATAGGCCAGTACGATTTCGTAGCTTTCGGAAACCTGCCTGTACTGCACTTTGATGGTGTACTTATTGTACTGCTTGTATTGCTCTTGCTGCACATCAGTATCTTCCAGCCACACTTCCACATCTTCGGTAAAGTTGGGGAATACAATAGCCCCTTCAATGGCTTTGAAGTAGTGGAGGATGATGTAGCGGAAGTAGTGAATGGAAAAGCCAATGGCATCTGTAAAAACAAGGTTCTTTTCGATGGCTCCCGATCTGGTGGGTTGAAAATCTCAATAGTAGTTTTTGTGTTTGGCTTCTCTGCCTTCGGGGAACGATTCAAACAACTTATCCCAATAGATAGGAGCAAACCCCTTTTGCTTCTCACCAAAGAAAGCAAAAGTCAGGTTATCTACTACCGGCTTGAATGCTCTACTATTGAGTTGAATCTGCTGCATAGACTACACTTTTTTATTATTGGTTAAACAAATCGCCTCCATACGCTGCATTGGGCTCGTTTACAATAGTTGATTTTTTGGTACTTGTTTTCTTTTTCTCCCACAACCCCGCTGCCATCTCCTCCTCATGTATTTTATGGTTCAACTCCAACAACCGTTTTAACGCTTCTTTTCTGGCATCAGGATGAATGGTGAAACGCACCCTGTCATTCTCCGGCAAGTAATCCACTTCATAGAAATCATGGCGGAGGGCAATTTCATTCCAGCCATAAGCCTCCAGCACGGCCTCATCCAATTGCACATGCAGCTCACGGAGTTGGAGGATGCCTTGTATAGCTTCGTTGAAAGAAATTGTATTAGCTGTCTTTACTAAATGCTTTTGCAGAGATGCTACCTGTTTGTCTTTATCATTAATGCTTTGGTCTGTAATGGCATTGCTATGAAACAAATTATAGGTTTTGGTAAGCCCCAATTGCATACCCAGCATAATTTGCCTGCGGTGTTCGTGATAGGCTTCGCCAATGGTTTCTAATTGCTGCTCTAGTTGTGAATTGATGTTTTGTGGAAATGGGAAGGTTTCAAAGCACTCAGAAGGACTGTAATTTATTGTGCCTCCGCCAAGCGTTGAACTATATTTCCAACTCCAGTGATCATATAAACTATTTTGTAGCAATGATAAATATCTTCTTTGGTCGAACGCAAGAACTACGATTTTATCCATAAATATCTGTCTGGCATTTACCTCGGCAACTACTACATATTTTGACACTCTTGTAATAACATATACTCGGTGAAGCTCTTTTATTGTATTGTAGAGCAACATTGTCGGCCGTCCGAATTGCCACCATCGCTTTCCTCTTTCTACAGCTGTTGTATTTCCAAATAAAAGCTTCTCTCTCTCTGGCTTAACATATTTTTCTATATGCTTGTAACATTCAATATATTGTCTGGCTATTTCTTCTGGCCAATCAAAAAAATTAATCACCCATCTGCTTGGGCTCTGGTCGGCACTATTGTTTAAATCGTCTCCATTTAAATAAGGAAAAACAACTTCTTTGTTTTTGGGGTCTTTTGCAATTAATGCTTCCGCTTCATGTGGTTCAAGCACAAAGCCTTTTCCAAGCACAATACTTCCCTGAAAACTCTTGCCTTCATTTTGCTTTAATGGAAAAGGATTACCCAGAGTTTCAGCATCATCTAAATAGGGTGTTATAGTTTTTACTTCTTTACTTCCCAAATAGAATTTTCCTTTCCAAGGCTGTTTGGTAATTGTTACTAATGCCACCTCAACCGCTGCCACTCCAGGCCACTTGGTGCTTTTTACTGCATGGTTAATAGT
Source organism: Bacteroidota bacterium (assembly GCA_023387985.1). Lineage (GTDB taxonomy): Bacteria > Bacteroidota > Bacteroidia > Chitinophagales > Chitinophagaceae > Phnomibacter. Next base: position 197,723 of record JAEWHC010000001.1, read on the forward strand.
TCCACCTTGCTTAACTATTATATCTAATCCATCTTCACGGGCCTTGCCTTGTGCAATGGTATTTGTAGAAATCAGTGATTGAAACCCTTTAGGCTTAATGATGGCGAATATTCTTCGGAAGAAATAAGTAACTAAATCTACCGCTCCAATTGGTGCAAACTGATGTTTAATACTTTCCAAAAAGGCATCACCAAAAGAACCACTTAATTTCTGTCCACCTAAAAACGGAGGATTTCCTAAAATACAATCAAAACCTCCATCACTAAACACCTCCGGAAACTCAATAAACCAATGAAAGAATCGGTATTGTGGTGCAATAGTTTCTATAAATGCTAACTTTTGAGATTGCAACGGCCCCATGCCTTTATTTACATTTCTTAAAAAGCCACGGTATTGAGCATCTGTAAGTAAATGTGCTTTATTAGCTTCGGTTTTTGCAATAAAAAACTGAGCTACTTGAGCATCAGCCAATTGTTTTAGACGAATACGTTCTACTGATTGTTCAAATTTGCGATATTCCTTTTCCTTTTTTGATACTTCATCAGGATTAGTTTCAGGTAAATTTTTAAACAGGTTAAACTTTTCAATTACTGCATTTACTTCATCATTAATAGAAGCTTCAAAATCTAAGGTCGCCTGTTCCTTTTGCTTTCTTTCTTGTTGGTTACGTTTTCTGAAAGCAGCAGCAATATCCTTATCGTCACCGGGCAGTGTTTTAAAGGCTTCATCAGCTATGCCGTTTTCCAGTTCGCTGCGGTGTGCCAGCCCTACAATGGCATCACCACATTTAATGTGGTGGTCTAAAAAATTCAGCGGTTCACCCGGGTTGTAGGCTTCCAGCCAAAGGGCTATTTTACACAGTTCAACCGCCAATGGATTTTTGTCTACCCCATAAATGCAGTTCCGAACCACATCTTTCATAGCCTTGCGTATGGCCACCGGGTTGGGTTGTTCTTCCTCGGTTTGCACACGGGCAATTTCCAGCGATAACCTACGGGCTGCACTCAACAAAATGTGGCCACTGCCGCAGGCAACATCTGCTATCTTTAGGCTAAGCAGCGATTGTAAAGTAGTTTCCTTGCTGGCTTTCTTCTGTTGATAAGGTTTTATTCTATCCTCAATCAAATACTCCAACGAATGTTTAATGAGGGGCTGCACTAGTTCTTCGGGTGTGTAGTGGCTGCCGCTTTTGCCCCGTTCGTTGCTGGTATCAAAGCTACAACTGTATTGGTCGCTGCCTTCCATCTTTTTTACCTCCAGTTTCAGTTCCAGCAAACCTTCGTACACCGAGCCAAATTCTTCCACATCCAGGCCGCCATAGTTTACAGCTATCAGCACCCCATTGTCGTTTTCAAAATAGCTGAGGGATTTGATGATGTTCAGCAAAACGGCATTACTCAGGTAGCATTGGTGCAGGTCGTAACCATTTCCACTGATGGCATGGTAGCCAAACAAATCCCCTTGCAGCGCCATGATGCCCAGCTTTTCGCCAATCTCTTTTTTCTCAAACAAAGAGAAGGTACTGATTAAGCCCTGCCATAAATCGTAGTGGCGGCTGGCTTCGGGTGGCAATAATTTCTTAGCCAGTTTGCGTAAGCGAAGCAGGCTGTAATAGTTGAAATAAATTTGATTGAAACGTTTGGCTTCTGGTGTTTTGTTATCGGCATACACGAGATTACGTTCTTCAATCACAAACAAAAACAGCAGCCTGTAAATGATGCGTAATTGATGACGGTAATATTCATCGGCACTGAAGTTGCCCGATGCAACAGTTTCTCTTAGTGCTGGGTTATTGGGATGATTGATAAAGCCATTGGCCAAACTCTTGATGGCTTCTTTTACAGCATCACCCAATTTGCTGCGGATGGTACTGCCCGCTTCCAGACCTTCCTGATGGTATTTTTCAATGATGCTTTCTGCTCCGCCATCGATTTTCTTTGGCATACGGCTAGCATGCAGCACCCGGTAGAGAATCACGAAATCGGAATACAAATCCTCTTCCATCATCTTCTCCAGGTTAAACTCTACATAGCTTAACCTTGTAATTCGGCTGGCATCACGCAGCAAACGCAACAGGCGGCCATTGGTAACCATGCCATACAGGTGCTCACTGTAATTAAGATATTCCTGCACCATGGCATGAGGTGATACTCGGAGTTGTTTGTTTTCCGGTCGTTTATCCAGCGATTCGTGGTAGCCACCTACATACACAGGAAAGCCATCGAGATTGCTATCTCTATACCCAATAGGAAATGATTTGCCGTTGAGTTCTTCCGATTGGCGGTTGAAGGTAAGGTTGTATCCAAGATTGGTAAGCAGTGGAGAAATCCAGAAGTTGCGGGTTTCGGTGGTCCCGGTTTCTCCTTCTTTCAGTCGGGAAAGTTTGCTTTTATAAATAGTCCATTGCCCTTTGGCCTCTTGCCAAGCCAGGCTGATTTCATCCTTGAGTTTGGCATTGGTTAAATCGGGATGGAAATCTTTACCCTGCTGAAACGTGGCCTGCTCACTGCGGATTTTAGCTAAAAGATCAGTGGATAGAATGGAGCCTTGTATATCTATAGATGGAAAATTCATACTGATCGTTAGATTTTAGGATTGGGAATTAATACATATACCCCTAAAATATCAGGAGGCAAAACAGGGGTAACAGCTTCAAATCGTTTTGCGCCAATGTACTTGGCAAAACGGGTATGGGCATGTACCAATTCATCAGACCTCTTTTCTACTACTTTAATGAAGTCAGGATGCAGTTGCTTAAAATGTTCCAGTTCTTTTTCAAAAATGATTTCCTGTCTCTCATTACTGACGTCTAAGGCATTGGAAGTGTGCAACAGCTCTTTGCATCGATCAATATCAAGTGCATTAACCCCATCAACTGTTTGCTCGTAGCCCCAGAGGAACATTTCTTCCGATACCATTTCGTGCTGTTTACTTACCTCCCGAATCACATTGCGAACACGGAATTGTATCAAAGTCGTTTGCGTATTCACGGCATCTGTACGGAAGACAGAAGCCCGTGCTGCTTTATTTCCTTTTCTTTCTTTGTCAAGCGAGTGGGCAATAATGCGATGGCATAACTGCTCTACAAAACGGTGGTTGCGACCTATATAGCGAAAGCCTTGCGGAGTGGGCGACTGAAACGAAATATGAATTTTATCTCCCTGACCTAACGCTGCTGCCATCCAATCGTCCATGTTCATTTTTTTGAAGATATAGCCACCATCCACCCTTTCAAAGTTTGCACCCAATAGTTTGGAAGCTGCAATCACAAAGGCTTCCAATGTAGCCACATCGCCAATGGCCTCATCCACTTCATACAGGTCTTTCTTTACTTCCTCCGGCATGATGCTTTCGTGGGCAAAAATGGAACGTATTTTTTCGGCCTTTTCCCTTGCTGCTTCAATTTCGTTGGTAATTTCAACATCCAATTCATCTAATTCAGGGCTTGCCCCAAAATCAATGCGTATTTGTTTGGCAAATCGGTTTTGGGCTTTGTCAGGATTTAAAAGCACTTCTTTCAAAACCTTGTCCATCACCGAACGGTTATCATCTGCCAGTGCGATGCTTACTCCAGATGTGTTTTGAATGCGTTGTATTTTTTCAATGATGATTTTAAGTACCACCACATCCATAGGGTTGTCTTCACCAAACAGCACCTTAACATCAATGGTATTTTGATGATTGCCGTTTTTATCTATCCAGCCTGGCTGGCCGTATCTGTCCACACGGCCCTCTCTTTGCTCTAACCGGTTAGGATTCCAGGGTAAATCGTAATGTAGAATAGCGTTGAATTTATCCTGCAGGTTGATACCCTCACTCAAACAATCAGTAGCTACCAAAACTCTTCGTTGACTTTTGGCCATTTCATCAATTTTCTCCCTGCGTTCTTCATCACTCAATTCACTTGTGATAGCCCGAACATCTGCATCTTTTGGCAGGTGCTCTTTCAGAATTTTGGCCACATATTGAGCTGTGGCTATAAAGCGGCAAAACACAATGGGGCTTTGGCCTTTGTTAATCCAAAGTTTGATTTGCTCTGTACAACGTTTTACCTTTTGATCTTTTTCAATACTGGTTAACTCAGCCGCTTTTTGAGCAAGGCGATGCAATACATTCCATTCAGAATCGGTAAGATCAGCACGGTCAATAATTTCAACTTGTTCTGTATCACTTTGCTCATCCCATTTCTCAACGATGGGGTTTTCTCTTACTTCTTCGGCAGTCACTTCATCCTGTTCGGAAAGGTTGGACTTTCTTTTTTGCAGCATTTCAAATCCAGCTGCCGGGCTACTCATCACCCCCCGCAACAAAGAAAGAGCAGCAAAGTATTTAATTCGTGCTTTGTTTTCTGTAACACCCTCCGTACTTATTCCTCTTGCAAATTTTAATACGTCTTGATAGAGTTTATAATAATCTGACGATGCAGATAGGGCATAGGGCAATTCTTCGGTCGTTCGCTTAGGAAATGGCGTTTCCTCATCCAGCCATTTCTCAATATTCTTTCGCTTACGTTGAATAAAGTGGGCAGCCACTTTTCGCTTTTCAGAAGTAGTTAAATCTGAAAAGTTGTAGGTTTCAAATTCGGGATTGACCAAGCCCAGCAGGGATTTGAACTCGCCATCCTTTCCGCTATGTGGTGTGGCCGTTAATAGAACTAAATGCTGCTGTTCCCTTGATGCAATCTTTTCTAAAAGCTCATAGCGTTGCTGGCTTTGGCTTTTCTTGTTTACATCTATATTCTTTGTGCAAGTGTGGGCTTCATCTACAATCACCAAATTAGGCACATCCTTTAGAAAAGCAGGCATCTTGGTGGAGCCATTCTTTACATAGTCGATGGATACCACCTGATAAGGGTAATAGTTAAATACATTTAGTGTGTCATCACCAACTATCTTTCTTTCCAACGCAGCTACAGTGCTTGACCGGATGATGACTGCATCAATATCTAACTTATCAGCTAATTCCTTTTGCCATTGCTCACACAAATGGGGTGGGCACAATACTGCAAAAGATTTAATGCTTCCTCTTTCCAGAAGCTCCCGTAAAATCAGGATGGCTTCAATTGTTTTACCAATACCCACATCATCTGCGATCAGCAACCTTGTTACTGGCTGCTTCAATGCCATAATCAAGGGAACCAATTGATAAGAACGGGGACGGAAAGAGAGCTTTCCCATGCACCTGAATGGACCACTTACCTGGCGGAAAGAAAGTCGTGCAGCATCGTACAACAGTTTTGCTGTAAGGAAACTATCTAAGTCCGTTTTAGCGGGCAACTCAAAATAATCGTCTTCAATTTTGTCAAATGATTGCAGAACGGGTTCAAATACTGAAATCATTTCATCATCCGAGCCGCCCAAAGGCTTAAGCAAAATGACTTCATTATCAGAAGATGGTTGAACAACACATCGTCTGCCCCTGAATTTGACGAGCTTTCCCGGTTTTTTTAATTTGCTGTCTATCATAGTGCTTATCGTACTTTTCTAAAAATATCTTGTCTTCTCGTTATGAAGGAAGAAACCTCTTCAGCGGTCTCATCCCATACCAAGACATCAAAGCCTGCCAATTCAATGGTTTTTCGTTTTTTGTCATCGTCAGCTTTTACTATTGACTTTTTGTGAATACCACCATCCACAAAAATCAAAGCCTTCTCTTTCTCATACACGAAATCAGGCTGCACATAAAACTGCTCCATATTGTGATTGGTAAAATCAGGCAAACGGTAACCATTTTCATATAAATAATCCAATAGCGCTTTCTCGCCAAGGCTTCGATGATGCAGGCCCTTTTTCAATTCTTCATATTTCTCCTCGTATGTGCCACCAATGGTATCATCAGGGTTTGAAGCAATCAATAGTTCCAAAGCCTTTATGATGGAATGACGGTCAATATGGCCATGATCCATTTGGTTGTAGTAGGAAAGCAAATCATCGTAACTCGCTTTTGGTCTGGCCGGGAACAAATCTTCCTTTGTAGCATAATCGTAGCCACATATTGTATATGCTTCCAGGAAAATATCACGCAACTTCACAGGGTTCCGGGAAATGTCTTTCAACACACCAATACTACCTTCAGCAGATTCATAAAGCATAATATTTTTATGCTCTGTGCCACCCATCAGCTTAGCATCAATTTCCACCGGTTCTATGTTGTATATTTTTTCGATAGCCTTTTCCAATGCGTACTGCATGGTTATAACACCTTGTTCTGTTAAGCCCAATGACTTCACGGGCTGGACATACAACACGTCAGAAGTGTCATAGGTGTATAGCATAATGGTTTGAATGGGGTCATCTGGCTTTTCATTTTCTTTTTGCTTCTGTGTTTTAAAGAATCCAGATTTAGTACCAACTTTGAAACCATTATCAATGCCTCTTTTCCATTTTTTATTTAATAGAATCAATTTGGCAGCCGGTGCATAGAACAATTTCATTAATTCATCACCATCAACTGTAAGCTTAATCTTAGTAGCATCCTGCAAACTATCGGCAGAGTTTAAATACAATTCCGTTACATACCCCTCGGAAGTACGCACTTCTTCCATGCAGGAAATGCGTTCGGAATTTTCAGATTGAGCTTCTTCTAATTCTAACAAATTCTGATGCAATTCAATGTTGCTGGCGGTGAACTGAACACCAGTGATCGGGTCTTGATTTTTTCCCTTTCCCTCATCTTTACCGAGAAATGCATAATTGGTTTCCTTAGAAATTTTGATTTCCGTAAGATCCAAAGAAACATCATTCGGTGTGATACGGTTAACCTTGTATTTGCCACCATTGTGGTAAATAAGGTTATTAGGGCCAAACTCCTTTAACCCAATGAAACGGGGTCTTGAAACAGCTTCATTTCGGTCTTTACCTCCGAGAAATACACGAATTGGAAGACGAGTAAAGTTGTAGCCAGGCAGGAAACCTTCTGAGGCTAAGTACCTGAAAGTATAGAACTCGGAAAGGGTTGAATTTTTGCTTTTATCCGACTGATTCTCCAGTAGGCTTTTTCTATCCTTAGCCCGCATGTAGGAGATATTCGCCAGCTTTTTTATCTCCAGGTCCTTTACAATAGGACTGATATGCGTTTCGTGGGCTTCATTCATTTGACGCAAAGCATCTAAATACATTTTACGCCAACGAAGCAGTGCGTTTTCCAACTTATCAGGTACAGTTCTGATTTGTGTTTCTAACCATGCCTCATTGAACCATCTGATGCCTATAAAATCTATGCTTGACACCACAGATAAAACCACCTTCCTGATTGCTTCAAAGTTGGAATCAATCACATCCTGATATTTTGCTTTTATATCCTTTTTGAGTTTGTAGGTTCCTCCTCCAATATCAATCAAGTCAAGTAGCGAAGGTTTAAACTCCTCCGCATTGAGAAATGAAAGTACCGTTGCATTGATGTGAGATCGAATTAACTCCTCATTGGTTAAGTCAATCCTTGGTGCCTGTACTACACCAGCAACCATTTTCACCGGGTTGGCAAAGTAATGTTTATCATGTGGACTAACTTTAGATGCATAAGTGAATACCAAAGCAGATTGTCCACTGCGACCGGCACGGCCACTGCGCTGTGCATAGTTTGCGGGGCTTGGCGGCACATTCCGCATGTGGACAATATTGAGGGAAGAAATATCAATACCCAACTCCATAGTAGGGGAGCAGTACAAGGCACTTAATTCTTTTGCTTCATTGAATTTTTCTTCCCGGTCAATCTTTTCTTCATTCTTAATCTGCCCTGTATGTTCAGCAGCGATATATGATTTGGGAAGTTTAGAAAAGTCTTCCCGGTAGAGTTTCTGAAAATAAAGATGCGGCTTAATCTTCACTTCATCATCAAGCGTTATTAATGAGGTCTTATCTGCCGTAACTGATACCAAATCTCCTTTCTTCCACAGTACTTTTGAAAGAATTAATTGATAGGCGTCCTTATCTCCCTTCTCTGCCTTAATATTCACCTTTTTCAGGTAATGCGCCTCCGCTAATGCATCCAAAAGTGCGGTCATGAAAACACTGTAGTCATTTCCAGATGGTGGAGTTATGCCCTCCTTTCTGAACTCGTGTTTGATATAACGAGCCAATCTGCTGGATGGGCCTATACTTTGAATGAATGTTTCTCTTGTAGCCTTATCTGCCCCCTGAACGGATAGGAAATTAGGAGCATCCAGCTTTTCGCCTTTATCTAATGACCAAAGTTTTTCTTTATTCAGTTGTTGGTTTAACTCACTCTCAATGCGTAATCTGTTTTCATAACGCAGCATGTCATAATCCACTGCAAACATATTCCTGAAGTAATTCAAAACTTGTAGAACAAACTCCTTTCTTTTTTCTGCAGGCCAATCCTTCAACAAGTCGAGATTGTTCCAAAGTGTTTCATCAGCTACATCCTGGTCAATATTTTTGTAAGTAATTTCTAATAGGGCTGTTTGTTCCAGATTAGGTAAGATATATCGCCAACCTCTTTTTAAGTCCTGAATGATGCGATATGAAATATAGTTTCGCAGGGCTTCGAGATTATCCTCATTCGGACGGTTAGGATTTGGAGCAGGGTTGGTTGCGTAATCCTTCTCAGGTAGATTAAGTGCTTCCTGAACTTTAAAAATCAAATCGGATATTTTTAATGGCTCAGTACTACTACTTAATACTTTTTCAATTGCAGAACGCAGATGTACTACCTGTATAAAATCATTAAAGTGACCAGCCTGCAAAGAGGCATCCTGCCTGTTATCTGTAAAGCTCATCAGCTTCTGCTCCTTCAAAATCTTGCCTTGACGGTAGAGAGCCAACAGCGTTTGAAGCGTTATGAGTGTCGTGGAAGTGGAACGACCTTCATTACCCAATGAAATTAATTTGGACTTCTCACTGAGTTTCGGTTCCAGATAAATTAACCCACATGTAGGGTCGTAAATAAGAGGAGCCGGAATAAACCAAGCCTTTTCACCACCGTTTTGGGTATCAGAAAAAGAACCCTCTCTTGTCACATAAATTTCTCTGGGTAGCAAAAATTCTTTTGATGGATCTATTTTATCACCCGCCTTGTTTTTCCAAGCAGCTGGCAACAATTCCAAAAATTCATTAATGTCTACATTATATCCCTTATCAAATAGAATGTATCCATCTTTGTAATCATCAGCACTACGGCTTTTCACCTTCTTAACTTTGACACCATCATTAGCTTTGAGGTCATCATCGTTTTTAGGGTTTTGATTTTCATTGAAATCTCTGAAAATGAGTTTTGACTCTCCAAAATCCTTTCTGACACAAAGAAACTCTATGCCACTAACCCTGCTAAAAACCGTTTGAAAAACCGGAACTTCATCTGCGCCTTTGCCCAACTTTACGAAGGGATTTGGCTCAAGTGTAATGTAGCGTTTCTCTGCATCTTCAAGTGTTACATAAACATAGCCGGTTTGCGAAATGAACTGATGCAACTTGAATGGCAGTATGGTATCTTTTTTCTTGTCCTTTGCACTTTGAATGTTTAGTGATTCAGCCCAAACCAAGACCTCTATTAGCTTTTGTTCACAATCCTCCGCATTTATACCTGTTTGCTCAGCCAATGCTGCTGAAATTGATTTTAGCGATTTTGGTTCATTTCTTCTTTTATAAACACTCTCATTTCTAATTGCTATAGTTCTTTCAAGCCATATTGCAATTGGGTTCTCCAGGATGGCGTTTCGAGAACGATCATGAATTGGTGCATGACAGGCATTTATAAGTTGCTCTCTGGTAGGTACAATCTCTCTTGTTGAATAAGTTAGTGATTCAACAATTACGTCATCAGGATGAAAACTGCTATCAAAAAAACGGGAGGCTACTTTAGCAACCTCTCTCTTTTGTTCATCCACTGTTCCCGTGGCCATTGTTGCCGAAGTGCCAATGCAGATGATATTCTTGTTCTTAGCTGCTGCCTTTATTCTTCGGTTTAAGAGTGAAACATCAGCACCTTGCCTGCCTTTATAAACATGCAGTTCGTCATACACTAAAAACTCAATATTGTCTAAGAATGAATTTCTCAAACTCTCATCAGCCTTTCTCACCATCAATAATTCAAGCATCATGTAATTGGTAAGAAGAATATCCGGTGGATTAGCAATTACCTTATCTCTGTCCTCTTGCTTTTCCTGGCCCGTATACTTTGCATAAGTAAAAGGCAAGCTGTTACCAGTTCTCTTTCTATAGTTCTCCTCAAAGCCAATCAATGCCAATTCTTGTGAATTGATAAGGGCATTTAGTGGGTAAACAATGATGGCTTTAATGCCAGGTTTTGCAGCGTTTTTAAAGAGATAATTGAAGATAGTTGATATATACGTCAAACTTTTACCAGAACCAGTTCCTGAGGTTACAACGAAGCCTCTGCCTTCATTTCCCTTGATGATTGCTTCTGTTTGATGCTTGTATATTTCCCATGATTTATTTTCAGCATCATAAAAAATGTTATTGAAATCCTTTGATAATGTGCCTTTATTGATAAGGTCTTCAACACTACCACCCGATTCAAATGAAGGATTGAATTGAATTAATGGTTCAGGGTATAGATTGCCGGAATCAAAATCTTTTCTAACTGTGCTAAGGATTCTTTCATCAGCAATATTGATGAAGCTATCGATATACAATTTGTAATCATCCAAGATTTCCTTGTGAAGTTGAAATATATTTTTAGCACTCATTACTTCTTACGTTTTTTAAATCTGATTTTTTCTTCTGTTACCTGAATGGCTTCATTGGCCAGTTTCTCATCCTTCACCACAGCATAAATTTGGTCGGAGAGCCAAAGGGTCAACAATTCATCTACATCGGCTTTGAGAATATGGGCAATGGTGGGTATCTGTTCCCGCTTCAGTTGCCGCAATCCTTTTTCGATTTTACTCAACTGAGCCGTATCCATTTCAAGCAATGGGGCTACCTGCCGCAAATACAAATGTTGCTGCTCTCTAAGTGCTCGTATTTTCTCACCAAGCTGGCTTTCCATAGTCTTTTTATTGACTTGTCAAATATTGGCAAATATAAACAGATAAAAATAAGTGTGTACCAGCTTATTTTGCAGGATTGCAAAGTTTGCAGCAGCCCCTCGTATTTCCTTCGTTTTGGGGTGTAATAACAGCAAAAACGCCTCTGGTAGAAGCTGCTGTTATGCTATGAATGGGATTATCAGGAACGAGCAAAAGCCAGGAGTAAACTGTAATCGCCCTGGTCGGCCGCTTTTACGGCTTTGAGGTAGGCTGCCCGGGCATCGCCTTCGCTGGACAGGTTGGCAGCACCCCAACTGAATACGGGCTGGCTGTAGATTTTCTCAATAATGATGTCGGCCATGAGGCGGCTGTGCCTGCCGTTGCCGTTGGGGAAGCAATGGATGCTTACGATACGGTGTTTGAACCGCAGGGCAATTTCATCGGGTGGGTAGGTATTGTTTTCGTGCCAATAGCGGATGTCATCCAGCAGGTACCTCAACTCGGCAGGTATTTGCCATTTGTCTGTACCAAGGTTCTTGTTGGTTTTGCGAAACTCACCTGCCCATGCCCATACATCTGCATACATGCGTTTATGCACCATGCGGATGAACTCCTCCGTAAAAACGGTTTCCGGCTTAAAGGAACGACCCAGTGTCCACTGTACGGCTTGCTCTATATTCTGCTGCTCAAACTCGTCTAACTCGCCACGGGTGGCAATGGTAGGAATGAGCAGTCCGTCTTTCTCTTCTTCATCTAAAGGGGTTTGGCCATCAATATATTCTAACTCTAATCCCATAAAATTTTAGGCATTTCGTTTTTAATGGCTGCTGCCCTTTCCCTGATGGCTGTTTCAATCCTCTTTTTTGAATTGGCCTGGTCCTCCAGCTTCATGGTATTGGCGGTACGCATCACAATTTGGGTGGCCAGCTCGGTGGCCCTTTTTTCAATGAGTGCATCCAGTGATCCGTCATTGGGCACAAACCCATACACCAACTGCATATCCATAGCACGGGCAATTTCCCGCAGGGATTTGATGGTAATGGAACCGTCTTTTTCCCGCTTTTCAATGTCCATGACACCTTGTTTGGAAACATTCAACTTGTTGCCCAATTGCTGCATAGACATGCCAATGGCAGTGCGGATGGCTTTTATCCATCCGGTGGGTGGCATGGCCACCTGTTTGAGTGAGGCAAAGCCCAGCATTTTGCTGTTGAGCTGTTGCAGTTGAAGTGATTTCTTGCCCATAAAGTAAAGTTATAGATTGACTTTGACAGGGCAAAAGTAAAGCTAATACTTGACTATTACAAGTATTTAGTAAAGGTATTACTTGACTTATGAAGTCGGCTAGTAAAGCAATGCCTTGACCAAATTGTGAATAACAATAACAGGCATATATGAAACAAAGGAAAGATAGTTACTTTCCGATGCAAAACTCCGTAAAGATCGCTCCAAGCACGTCGCGGTCTATTTCCACCTGCCCGGTAATGGTTCCGAGATAATACAGGCATCTCCTCGTGTCTACCGTAAGTAAATCACCGCTTAATCCCCGGGCCAATCCATTTTCAATGGCATCGAGGCTTTCTGCCATTTGCTGCAAAGCCTGCTGATGGCGAATATTGGTAACTATTGTATCTTCTTTGCTGAGGCTTTCGCCGATGGCCTTTTCAAACATCACTTTCTTTAACTGTTCCACCCCGAAATTATCCCATTTTATCGCAATCGGGTTTTTGCTCAGATCAGGATCAATCAATATGCCCTTTGCCTCCCATTGAGCGTAGTAAAGATCAAACTTGGTATACACATCAAGGGTTTTGCCGGTATATTGCTCAAGCCATGGAATGGGTTCCGGTTCCGGGTCAGTCATGTCCTGCAGGTGCAAAATAATATCTGCGTGCTCCGCGTTTTTCCGGCTTCTTTCCATCCCGATATTCTCTATAACATCTGAAGAATGCTCACGTATGCCTGCGGTATCGATGAGGCGGAAGATCACGCCGTTTATATTGAGGGTTTCTTCAATGCTATCCCGTGTGGTGCCGGCGATATCGCTCACAATGGCCCTTTCTTCGTTGAGCAGGGCATTCAGCAGCGTGGATTTGCCTGCATTTGGCCTGCCGATGATGGCTACCCTTACGCCGTTCTTTATGGCATTGCCTGATTCAAAAGAGCGCAGCAGACTATGGGTTTTGCTTTTCAGCGCTTTCACCAATTTCCTCAATGCCGACCGGTCTGCAAACTCCACATCTTCATCCGAAAAATCGAGTTCAAGTTCCAGCAATGCCACAAAGCGGATCAGCTGCTGTCTTAAAATTTCCAGTTCTTTGGAAAAACCGCCGCGCATTTGGTGCATAGCCGTTTTGTGGGAAGCTTCGGATTCGGCATGGATCAGATCTGCAACCGCCTCGGCCTGTGACAGGTCCATTTTGCCATTCAAAAAAGCACGTTGGGTAAATTCTCCGGGCAGGGCCTGCCGCGCACCAAGTTTATTGGCGAGGGCAAGGGTTTTCTGCAGTATATAGGGAGAACCATGACAGGTTATCTCAACAATGTCTTCGCCGGTAAAGCTGTTTGGATTTTTGAACAGTGCGAAAACCACTTCGTCAATCACCTTGCCTTTTTCTTGAATACGGGCAAAATGAAGCGTATGTGAGGCTTCCTTATGGAAATCCCTTTTCCCGGCCATTTTCCCGGCTATATCAAAGGATTGCGGGCCACTCATGCGGATAATACCCAACGCGCCCAACCCGGGAGGTGTACTCAGTGCAACAATGGTGTCTCCTGCAAAATTCATAGTCAGTAAAGGTACTTTTAACGAGGCGGAAAACAAGCCACTTCCGGAACCCATTGTTTTCCTTGCTTGCAGGGTGCTTTATTTCCCGGTCAGCAACCATAAATTTATTGTGCACCTATCGGGTTTGGCATACACCGGGAAAATTTTGCGGGTATAGGTTCTTCCTTCCTGTTCGTAAAATCTTAACTGAAGGTCTTTTGTTGATATTTCCCTACCTGTTCGCCGAATCGGGTAAGCGATATAACGCAAATGAACTTAAGCTGGACGCCGGTGCAAGAAAAAAGCCGGACAATGTCCGGCTCAAACACTTTAACATGTATTCAGAAAACGCTTATTCCAGGCGGAAAGTAATGGTCTGTACGTGGCGATAGATTACTTTACGACCGTTCTGTTCAGCAGGCTTCCATTTTGGACCTCTTCTGATGATACGCACCGCTTCATCTGCGAGACCGTCACCGGGATCGTTCAGTGCCTGTACTTCACTGATGTTACCATCCCTGTCAACGATAAATTGTACGCGTACAACACCCTGTGTTCCATTTTCCGTGGCAATCTCAGGATACTGGAGAGTCCTTTCGAGGTAACGTTTCCAGGCATCTGGACCACCGGGGAATTCAGCCGGGTTTTCAACCTTGGTAAACACCTTTTCATAATCTTCCTCCACTACTTTGGGAGCGACAACCTCACCGGTACCTTTTGCTTCAACCGGAGGAGCTACGATGCCTTCATCTTTGGTTCCTTCCTGGTTAATGGTGCCAATTTTGGCTACTTCCAGTTTTTCAACCTCGGGCGGTTTTTCATCCTCTTTCACTTCGTTGTCATGAACGATTTTTGGAGGGGTGAATTTGGCCATTTCCACTTTGGGTGGTTCAATGGGTTTTGGTGGCGGTGGAGGTGGCGGTGGAGGTGGTTCGTCTTTCTTTTGCTCTTGCTGAACATCTTCAAGTGTAACATCTGCCACGGCAATCAGATCTTTCTTGTTCAGTTCATTCTGTTTTGCCAGGAAGGTACCTGCGAAGATAGCCAGGCAAATCACCAGCATGCCTATCAGGGCAATCCGCATTCTGCGGTTGTAATTCCTCCGCAGCTCATAGGCCCCATATTCCTTGTTCCTGCCTTCAAAGAGGATATCAAGGAAATCTGATCTTAGTATTTTTTCTTTGTCCATCATAGCTGTAATCGATTTGCTGTTAGGATTCAGGAATCTTTATAATTCCATAATTTTCATTCTGATTAATTTGACCCTTCTGCAGGTGCTGCTGCCGGAGGTGCGTTTGCCGGACCTTCGGTGGCTTCCACCAATTGTTGTTCTGATTCGGAGATATCCACAAGGGCATATCTTTTTATATCATTAATGGTCATTTCGTCCAGGGCATCCACCACATCTTTAAATGTGGAAGCCGGGCTGGGTTTAATCACAATTACGAGGTCGTCCTCTTCGGTACTTTTCTTCTTATTGAGAATTACATCCCGTACTTGTTTGAAGGTGGTAGACACAAAATTTGAGCCATCATCTTTCAACATCCCTTCATAATAGTAAACATTTCTGTCTTTGCCCAACATAATGGTGAGAGCGCCGGATTCTTTAGCCTTATTCAGCTCGTCCTCTTTCACATCATCTTTGGGCAAGTTCAGCGCCATTGCTGTAGGTGAGCTCATGGTTGTGGTAAATACAAAGAAAGTGATCAGCAGAAACGCCAGGTCAACCATAGCTGTCAAGTCAACTCTTGGATTGGC
Organism: Bacteroidota bacterium; assembly: GCA_023387985.1. GTDB lineage: Bacteria > Bacteroidota > Bacteroidia > Chitinophagales > Chitinophagaceae > Phnomibacter. The sequence goes on from JAEWHC010000001.1 coordinate 213,196, forward strand.
CTTTTTTTGTTTCTTTACGCCGGGTCCACCTTTTTTACCACCGCCCCCGCTGGGTCCCATATCTGCCATAATGCAATATTTTTATCTTTATCAATAATTATTAAGGTCGCTCAATATTTGATGTCTTCATTTCCCTCACCCACTTTTTGGCCGCTGAAAATTTTCTTTTCAAGCGCAGAACCCTTAGGAGGAGGCATTTGGTTGGTCACCACCTGGAATTTCATCATATCCTGCTTTTTGAAAGCATCAATAAGGAATTTGAATTTCGGGTATTGTACTTTCTGGTCTCCTTTTACCATCAGGTTCATTTTAGATCCATAGAAAACATTTTGAATCGAGGCGAGCCATTCCCGTACATCAGTATCTGTGGAATCTCTTATAGGAATTCCTGGCATTTGAGAACCAACGCGTTTGTCCGCAGGAATTTCAAGGAAAGATTTCATCTGTGTAAGCGGAGTGGCAAAGTATTCTGCCGATCCTGCATCTTTGATCAATTGGGGGGTAAGTTGCAAATTCAGTCTTTTGTTGAGATCTTCAACCACGGCCTCCCGTCTTTCAGGCTCAGAAAATGACAGGTAAAGTTTTCCCTGTTCGTTGATGGTAAACAATACCTGATCGATTTCAGGAACCGTTTTTGAAGATACCGAATTCGGCGTAATCACCTGTACAGCTTCTGAAGGCTTAAAATTGGTAGTTAAAACAAAAAAGGCCAGCAAAAGGAAGGCTACATCCACAAAAGCGGTCATATCCACCCAAGTATCTTTCTTAGCTACTTTACCTCTATTACTCATGTTTCAAAATATTTTGGGATTGATCTAATCAAGAAGATGCAGGAATAAAACATTTTCCACAAATTGTCCGGAAAAAAGTTTCATTCCTGCAATTCCGGGTTTATTTATACAAAGAGGCAAAGCTCTGAGTCAGTGTAAATCCGCTTTCATCAATACCATAAGTGATGCCATCGATTTTTGTGGTAAAGATGTTGTAGAAGATCAAAGCCACGGCAGAGGTACCAATACCCAATGCGGTGTTATACAGGGCCTCGGAGATACCGATAGCCAGGTTGGCAGCAGCAGCGGCACCACCGGCTTCTTCACCCAAAGAGGCGAAGGCCTTGATCATACCCATAACCGTTCCGAGAAGGGCAACCAATGTAGCCAGGGATACGATGGTGGACAGGAACACCAGGTTTCTTTCCAGCATAGGCATTTCCAGTGCGGTAGCCTCTTCCACTTCTTTTTGTATGGCCAAAACTTTCTGGTCAGTATCCAAATTGGGTTCAGTAATCATTTCTTTGTATTTGCGCAGGCCGGCTTTCATCACATTGGCAACGCTTCCTTTCTTCTTATCGCATTCAGCAACAGCAGCGTCAACGTTTCTGTTGGCCAGGTGATACTGAACTTTACGGATAAATTCGGATACGTTTCCTTTTCCTTGCGCCTTGGTAATGGTGAGGAAGCGCTCAATTGCGAATGTCCATACCATCAGGTGAAGACCAATAAGCACAGGCACGATGATACCGCCTTCGTACATACGGATGATTACAGATTTAGGTCCACGGTGCTGAGGCCAGAAACCGCCCGACATATCTGGTTCGGTAAATCCGGAAGGATCACCCAACAAGTAACGCCATATGGCATAACCAGCCAAAATGCACAAGATGGGTGCAAGAATGCTGATAAGATTGGAGGTTCTCTTTGGCTGAACTGAAGTAGTCGATCTCGCAACAGTTGCACTAGGTCTGTTCTCTGGTGAAACGGGTCTGTTTTCTGCACCAGTAGGTTTGTTTTCTGCCATACAATTCTTGTTTTTTAGTGTTTAGTTATTAATCTTAATTTAATGCAAATTGATTTCAGGTCGCAATTCTACATAAAAAAATGATCTTACCAATAATAAGTTAAGATTTTTTCTCCTTGGTTCGCAGTCAATGAAAGGCAACATGTAAAAGGAATTGAATACCCGCATTTTTTTGAGGCAATAAAAGTACGAACCGAAAGATTCTAAACCCACAAATATTTAAAATTTTATTGTCGTAACGTCAACAATTGAAGCATTTACTTATCTTTCCGCGATTGCTAAATTTCTAGATTAAACAAAAGCGCAAAACCAAAAAAATGATGAGAACTAAACTAGCCATGTGGCTATTGCTTGCACTATTTATGCTGCCCGTTTCCATGGAAGCACAGAACCGCCGGAATCCCGGAACTCCGGTTACGGATACCACCCAGCGTAAAGACACCGCTGAAGCAAGAACCGCAAGACCGCCTTCGCGTGGACCAAAAGCTTACAAAGATGTGATAACCGCAAAAACCATTTCTCAAAAAGGGTTGTTTACGGTACACAAAACGGATGACAACAAATACCTGATTGAAATTCCCAACCATTTGTTCGATAAGGATTTTCTGCTGGTTAACCGTATTGCCAAAGGCGCAGCAGATGTACGTTCGGGAATGGGTGGATATGCCGGGGATATTATTGATGAAATGGTGATCCGGTTCATTAAAGGACCTGACAATAAAGTTTTTATAGAAAAAGCGAGTTTCCGTGAAAGGGCTTCCGATTCAACAGGGATGTACCAATCAGTAAAAAATTCAAGTATTCAACCGCTTATTCAGGCTTTTGATGTGCAGGCTTACAGCGACAACAAGTCGTCTGCTGTTATCGACATAACGTCCATGCTGAATGCGGATAATGACATCCTTTTCTTTGGAAGCTCGGCCAAGCGCAGTTATAATCTTGGATCGGTACAAAACGACCGTTCTTATGTAGTATCTGTAAATTCCTACCCCGAAAACCTGAATATCCGTACAGTAAAAACCTATACCCGTACTCCTCCGCCGGCAACCGGCACCGCAGCCGCAGCGGTTTTCGGTAGACCCAATCTCGACCCCGCCACCTTTGAACTGAACAGTTCATTGATCCAGCTTCCGGATAATCCCATGCGCCCCAGGGCTTGGGATGAACGAGTAGGTTATTTTTCAACCAGCTATATTGACTATGACCTGAATCCGCAAGGAGTAAAGAGCGTGGTTCTGGCCCGGAGATGGCGCCTTGAGCCCAAGCCCGAAGACGTTCAAAAATATCTTGCCGGTGAACTCGTGGAGCCTCAGCAACCAATCGTTTTTCATATTGATCCCACTACTCCGCAAAAATGGATTCCTTTCCTGATTCAGGGTGTGAATGACTGGCAGGTTGCTTTTGAACAAGCAGGCTTTAAAAACGCCATTGTAGGTAAAATGGCCCCCAAATCAGACCAGGATTCAACGTGGCTGCTGGAAGATGCCCGCTACTCCGCCATTGTTTATAAGCCAAGCAATATCCCCAATGCGAGTGGCCCCAACATCCAGGATCCGAGAACCGGACAAATCCTGGAAAGCCATATCAACTGGTATCATAATGTAATGAGCCTGCTGCGAAACTGGTATATGATTCAGGCAGCCAACGTAGATCCGGGTGCACGCAAGCTTGTTTTTGAAGATGAACTCATGGGTGAACTGATCCGTTTTGTAAGCAGCCATGAAGTGGGACATACCCTGGGCCTTCGCCATAATTTTGGCTCCTCATCTACCGTACCGGTGGAAAACCTGCGTAATAAAAAATGGGTGGAAGAAAATGGACATACCCCATCTATTATGGATTATGCACGTTTCAATTATGTGGCACAACCTGAAGACAATATTGATCGCATCGGCTTATTCCCCAAGATCAATGATTACGACAAATGGGCTATTGAATGGGGTTACAAATGGTTCCCGTCTTCCAAGTCGGATAGCCAGATTAAGGAAGAACTGCATGCGCTGACAACAGCCAAATTGAAGAACAAAAGGCTATGGTGGGGAGATGGAGAGGCATTTCGTGATGATCCACGTGCCCAAACAGAAGATTTGGGAGATGACCCGATTGCGGCCAGTAACTATGGAATCAAAAACCTCCAGAGAATGATCCCCGAACTGAGCAAATGGACTTACCAGGAAGGTGAAAACTATACTGACCTTGCTGAAGTTTATAACCAGGTTACCGGCCAGTTCGGTCGCTATATCGGACATGTGGGAAGGTTAATTGGTGGTGTGGAACGTACAGCACGCCTGATGGATCAACCCGGAGATGTTTACAATTTTACTCCAAAGGCGAAGCAGCAGGCTGCAGTAAACTGGCTCAACCGGAATGTGTTTAATACGCCAACCTGGGTGATTAATGACAAGGTGGTTTACAATGCCAATATTGCACCGCAAACGGTAATTGCTTCATTGCAAAATCGTGCGCTTTCATCTATTTTCGGTGGCGGCACGGCTACAAATTTGCAGCGCTTTGAAGCTGAAAAAGGAAGTGATGCCTATACGCTTGCTCAGTTGATGACGGATGTGCGCAGCTCGATTTTCTCAGAACTGGCCTCGCGTAAGCCGATCGATATTTACAGGCGATCATTACAGCGCACGCTGGTAAGCCGGTTCATCGGTATTCTGAATCCCCCGGCAATGCCTGCTTCCATGAATATTGGCGGCGTCCAGGTTTCCGTAGGCAGCACCTCAGGTACCAATGATATGGAAATGGTTGCACGGGCACAATTGCGGGCTATCCAGGGCCAGATTGCCACTGCCAAGGCAGGGTATACAGATGCCACAAGCCGCATGCACCTGCAAGACCTGGAAGACCAGATCAAACTTGCTTTTACTGGCAAATAATATATTTCAAAAAGTTATGAACTACCCCCTAAAAGTGGGGCAGTTTTTTTATACGGAATATTGTATTAGCCAAATATCAGCAATCTCTTGAGGAAAGTATTTAACATTGGGCCTGTGATTCTAAATTCCCGGAACCAATTCTATGAGTCACAGCAGTAAAGCTGCTACAGTCCCCGAATTTTGCAAAGAATAATCTGCTATAACGTAGTAAATATTTCAGCCATCTGCCGGCGATCATCAGCCGGAACCACTTTAAAAAACCTCCAATTTCCTGCCCGGCAGCTGAAGTCGAATATAGCTCATGCAGAGCAGCTACATAAAATTCCGGAACATTCTTTTTTAATGATCAAACTAAAAGATCATTCGTAACGTAACGCATCAATAGGATCGAGTTTGGCCGCCTTCACCGCGGGATACAGGCCTGCAATCAGACCAGTAATAAAGCACATACTTATTCCCAGCAGGACCCAGAGCCAGGGCAAAACAAAACCGGTTTTCAACAGCATGGCAAACAGGTTGCCAATAATGATGCCGAAGAAAATTCCAAACGCCGCACCTAGAAGGCTGATGATCACCGATTCATATAAAAACTGTTTGCGTATGGCTGAAGAGGGCGCGCCAATCGCTTTGGATAAACCTATTTCTTTTGTTCTTTCGGTTACGGCCACCAGCATAATATTCATCAGGGCAATGGCAGCCCCAAACAGGGTAATAAACCCGATGACCCCCGCAGCTCCGGTAATGCCAGCAAGAAACCCGATGAACTGTTCAGCAAGCGCATCGCTTTTATCTATTACAAAATTCTCTTCTTCGCGAAAATCCAGCTTACGAATATTCCGCATCAAACCCGTAGCTTCCCCGGCAGCGTGATCTACCATCCGTACATCGTCAACCATTACTCCTATGGAAAACGAACTTCTGCCACTGATCTGCCGTATGTTGTTGTAAGAGGTTATGGCCACATTATCAAGATTCATAAATGCGGAAGATCCTTTTTGCTTCAATACACCGATGACCAGGTAAGGCCGGTCATTAATCTTAATGGTCTTTTCCAGTGCTTTCTCGCTGTTGCCTTCAAAGAGTTTATCTACTACATTATTCCCTATGATCACAACATTCGATCCGCTCTGAATATCATTCAATGTAAAATTGCGGCCTCCCTGTAATTCATAGCCGTTGAGGGCTAAGTAATTTTCATCACCTCCCTGAAAACTCACATTAGGATTTGTTTTATAAGTTTTGGATTCGGTCACATATTGCAGAAGCGAAGCAAAGTTGCCCCTGTTGCTGATGCTTACTGTTGCCGGAAATTTATAATTGTTTTTGAATCGAAGGGCCTCTTCGTGGCTAATGATTTTGTCGAGGTTTGACCGGCGCTGTTTCAGGCTTTTCTTCGATGTTTTTTCAACATTACTCTGATTGCCTCCCATAAAGAAATTCCGGTCTTTAAACCTGATGCTAAACCCGTTTGCCCCCATGGTACTAAAGCTTTCGCGAAGGCTTTGGTTCATCGCAGTAATTGCGGTTAAAATACCAACCAGTGCGGTAATGCCAAGCGCAATGATCCCGATGGTTATACCGGTCCGCAGTTTATTTACCTTAACTGTTTGCCACGCAAGGGCGACAATATCCCTGAATTGCATAGTGTAAAGGTAGGAACGGTAACATTTTCTACCGTACCGTTCATCCGGCTTATGCAACCGCCAGACAAGGCAAATTCTGCTTTTTTAGAAATACAGGTACTGAAGCAACCATTGCGGCATAACACCAATGAACAGGATGAGCACGGCCAGGACCACCATTACCCCGGTAAACACTGGCGTGATTTCACGGCTTGCCGTTGCTTCGCCGGCTTTGAAATACATGGATTGGATCCAGCGGAAATAATAGTAAACGCTGATGGCTGCACAAACCACGGCAAGAATAACCAGCCATAAATAACGGCCGCCATCCTGCAAAGCTGCAGAGAGCATATAGTATTTTCCAAAAAATCCGGCAGTAAGCGGAATACCCGCAAGGCTCAGCATAAAAATGGAAATGGTAAGTGCAAGCAGGGGATGCTGTTTTGCGAATCCATTAAACCCGTCATATGTCTGGTCATCCATCTTATTTAGAATGGCAAAAGCTCCCACCGTAGCCAGACTGTAGGCTGCGGAATACAGGATCATTCCTTCATGGGACCAAAGGTTCATCGCAAATATGGCAAACAGGATGAATCCGGCCTGGGAAATGGATGAATAAGCGAGCATCCGTTTCAGGTTCTGTTGAAAAACAGCCGTAAGGTTACCGATCAATAAAGTGAGAGCGATGATGATGGCCATGGCCAGTTTCCATTTTGCCCCGGCAATATCGAATGAGGCGTTGAAGATGGAAATAAAGGCAGCAAATGAACCCACTTTTACAACGGTTGCCATAAACGAAGTAATCGGGGTTGGCGCGCCGTCGTAAACATCGGGTGTCCAGAAATGGAAAGGCGCGGCACCCACCTTAAAAGTCATGCCGGCAAGTACCAGCAGCATACCGCCTGCAAGATTATAACTGATAGGTGTAGATGCCAAATTGAATTTATCCAGAGACAAAGAACCGGTAGCTCCATAGATTAATGCAAGACCAAGCAGTAAAACCGCGCTTGAAAAAACACCCATAAGAAAGTATTTCAATGCCGCTTCCACACTCTTCAAATTGCGCTTTTCAGCACCGGCCAATGCAAATAATGGAATAGTGATGATTTCAATACTCAGGAAGAACATCAGGAGATTGGCGAATGATGTGGCAATGCCGATTCCCGACAGGATGAAGAACATCAGTGCGAAATATTCAGCAACATGGAAACCGATAAATTTTAGATCACGTCCATTCAGCAGGAATAAAGCGAATAAGGCGAACAAGCAGATCTCGTTCATCAGCAATCCAAATTTTGTGGTCTGGATCATATTGCCCGCCTTATCGAAATTGAACAGGATCTGGCCGGCCATTTCGAAGCTGTTGGCAATGAGCAATATTGCGGCAAGAGCCATGGCCAGGTAGGCAACGTGGTCTTTATTCCTGAGAAAGAATCCTGCAAACATCATGAAAATGGCTGCAAGGGGGGCTAAAAATATAAGGTTCATAGTTTCCTGGTTCTATTTGAACAAGTACAAATTATCTAATCTATTTTCCGGTTCCGGCAGTAAGTTCAACCAGGGTTTCGGAGCCCAGGTCGAGCAGTTGCTGTGGGAATAATCCAAATACCAAAATAAGCACAACCAAAAAGATCAACGCGGCCGCCTGGTATGGGCTCATTTCACTGAACATGATCTTATTTGAAGTGGTGCCGTAAAACGCTTTTCGCACAAAACCAAGCAAATAAATGGCTGCAAGAATTATGGTTAGCGTTCCAAACACACCGAAAAGCACTTTATGATTGAACAATCCATTCAGCATCAAAAATTCACCCACAAAACCATTGGTAAGCGGTAAGGCAATATTGGCCATCACGATTACGATCAATACGGCGGTAAGCCACGGTGCTTTAGTTGCCAGGGCTCCGAGTTTACTTATTTGGGTGACACCGGTTTGCTGTTCAATAATATCTACCACTATCCACAATCCAATCACGTTTACACCATGACTGAAGAATTGAAAATAAGCCCCCTGCGCGGCCATAGGATCACCGGTAAACAAAGCCGCATTCATGAGGCCGATGTGGGCGATGGAACTGAAGGCGATCAGCCGTTTAATATTATCTTGCTGAATGGCGATAACCGAAGCATAAACCAAACCGATCAGGCTGATGGTAATAATGAAGTTTCCAAAATTCAATGCCTGCTCAGGAAACACAGGCAATAGCCAACGCACAACACCGAACAATCCCATTTTAACCATAATACCACTCAGCACCATAGTTGTACTTGTGGGTGCCATATCATAAGTATCTGGCTGCCAGGTATGCAGGGGGAAAATGGGCATTTTTACCGCGAAAGCAATGAAGAAAAACCAGAAGAACCAGTTCTGCTCCTGTAGGGTAAGGGTCACATTCTTAAAGCTTTCCCAGGCAAAACTTGCATCCGGGGTTTTGCTGTACAAATAGATAACGCCAAGCAACATGATCAACGACCCTACGAAGGTGTATATGAAAAACTTGAAAGTGATCCGTAAGCGGTTTTCGCCTCCCCATCTTCCGCAAAGGAAATACATGGGGATTAGAGCAAGTTCCCAGAAAAAATAGAACAACAGCGCATCGGAAGCCAGGAAAACCCCAAGCATGCCTGCAATGGACAGCATGAGCAATCCATAATACACGGGTGCATTGTGGTACCGGTTGTTCCAGGTAGCAATCAGGATCACCGGGTATGTAAATGCCGTTAACAGCGTAAGGATCTTTGCCGGCCCGTCAAACAGGAAAGCAAACGAACTGTTGAGACCGCCAAGCCACGGCTTTGAAAACTGAAGCACACCAAAACCGGCCGAAGCGAGGTGTATTGCATAAATAACCGTGGCCAGCAATGCAAATGATGCGATCAGTCCCAACCATTTGGCGATCACTTCATTTCGCAGAAATACCATAACGAGGCCGGCAATTACTGGAATGAGTATTATAAAAGGAAGAATCATTGCTTATTGACTTTTACATGAATGTTTAAAACGTGTACATTACCAGCCGGATGAGGAGCACAATCGCAATTACCATGATCAGTATATAATTGGCTACATTTCCACTTTGCAAATGCCTGATCTGCCGGCTTCCGTATTGTACTCCTTTGCCTACCCCATTTACCAGCCTGTCTATTCCGCTACGCTCCACAATGTTGTAGAAAAAAGTACCGAGCCCCAGTAAAGGCTTGTTGATAATGGTGTCGTAAAATTCATCCACATACCATTTGTTTTTGAAGAATCCACCAATACCTGTGTCAGACTCTTCAATTTTTCCTGACCTGTATTTTTTGATCGCATAGAAAATCACCCCAAGCAAAAGCGCTGTGGTAACGGCAATCAGTATCCATTCCAAGGCTGCTGTCAAATGGCCTTGCTCCGGCATTTGTGCAAGGCCTTTTTCAAATACGGGAGCCAGAAAATTATTCAGTTTATGGCCATTGGCAGCAAAAATTTTGGGCAGGCCAATCCATCCGCCAACGGCGCTCAATATGGCCAAAACGATTAATGGAATCGTCATAGCTGGCGGCCCTTCTTTTGGTTTATGCGCAGGATCTCCCCGGTACTCACCCATAAAGGTGAGCGTGTACAGTCTAAACATGTAAAAAGCGGTCAGTAATGCTCCGCCCATACCCAGGATATAATAAAGAGGACTTGAACCATAGGCGGCTACCAAAATTTCATCCTTACTAAAAAATCCGCTGAGCGGAATGATACCTGCAATAGCAATGGAACCTATAAGCATGGTAATTTTGGTAATGGGCATGTATTTGCCCAGTCCGCCATAATTTTTCATATCCTGCTCGTGGTGCATGGCATAAATCACACTTCCGGCTCCCAGGAACAACAGCGCTTTGAAAAACGCATGCGTCATTACATGGAAAACGGCACCGGTAAAAGCTCCTACTCCAAGGCCGAGGAACATGTAGCCCAACTGGCTAACCGTTGAATAGGCCAGTACTTTTTTAATATCGTTTTGCCGGAGGGCGATTGTGGCCGCAAGCAATGCTGTTGCAAGGCCTACCAGGGCAACAATGGTCATGGAGGTTGGCGCCAGCACATACATTAAATTGCTGCGCGCAATCATGTAAATACCCGCGGTGACCATGGTGGCGGCGTGGATTAGTGCAGATACCGGAGTGGGACCAGCCATTGCATCGGGGAGCCAGGTGTATAATGGTATTTGCGCACTTTTACTGGCTGCGCCCACCAGGAAGAGGATGGTAATCCAGGTCAGCGTTTCTGTTGATGCTTCTCCCGGCAACTGACTGAAAACAGTACCAAAACTCGTAGACCCAAAATTCTGAATCACCATGAAAATGCCCAGTAGGAAAGCAAAGTCTCCGATCCGGTTCATCACGAAAGCTTTTTGCGCAGATTTGTTGAATTCTTTGTTTTTATACCAGAATCCAATCAGCAGGTACGAGCACAATCCTACACCTTCCCATCCCATGTACATCACTACGTAATTACCGCCCATTACCAGCAGAAGCATGCTAAAGATAAACAGGTTGAGAAATGAGAAATAGCGGGCATATTGTGTTGGTGATTCTTCATTCATGTAAACTGTGGAGAAAACATGGATCAAAAATCCAACACCGGTTATAATAAGCAGAAAAACAGTGGTTAGCTGATCAACCTGGTACTCGAACGGGATCGAAAGCTTTCCGAGTTTAATGAAATCAAACAAATGGATAACACCTGTCTCGCCTCCCCGAACATCATTGAAAACCAGCAGGCTCAGCACGAAAGAAATCAGCACAGTCCCACTTGCAAGAATGCCGGTAAGAGATTTGGACAAGTGGTTTCTGAATACACCTGCCAGTAAGAAACCGACAAGAGGTACCAGCGGGATGAATAAAGCGAATTTCATAGAATTTATTGCCAGTTAGTTAATATTAGTTCTTCAGTCTGTTCAGGAAATTGATATCAACACTGTGCACATTTCTGTACATCAGCACAATGATGCCCAAACCTACAGCAACTTCGGCCGCAGCCACCACCATAATGAAAAATACAAATAGTTGAGCTTCACTCCCATCCGGCCCTCCGGGAATTGCCGCGGCAAGGGAACGTTCATAATGCATTTTGGAAAAAGCAACAAGCAGCAGGTTAACAGCATTCAACATCAGTTCAACACACATGAAAATGATGATGGCATTTCTGCGGATGAGCACTCCTGTTACGCCGATGGAAAACAGGATAATGGCCAGAAAGATGTAATAATTTATAGGCATAGTTCGGTTGTATTAATCATTTACCTTTTTTAGACAGAACAACGGCACCTACCATTGCGCTCAAAAACAGGATACTTGCAATTTCAAATGGAATAACAAATTCTGTAAACAGTTTTTTTCCTAAAGGGCCCACCAGCCCAATATCACCGGCACCAGGCTCAATGAGCATATGTCCGCCGGGGCTGTATAAGGCCAGGATAATCACCACCATGAAAACAACCCCAACAAATGCACTTACGGCAAGCATAAGTCTTTTCTTTTTGAAGGAAAGGTCCTTGTTAAGGTTCATAAGCATGAGCACAAAAAGGAACAATACCATAATAGCGCCGGCATACACAATGAGATTTACCAATGCCAGAAACTGTGCATTCAGCAAAACATAATGTCCGGAGAGGGCGAAAAATGTTACGATCAAAAAGATCACACTATAAACCGGATTTTTTCGTGTAACAACCATAAGTGCGCTGAAAATAGCAATGGCACTTAAAATCCAGAATGCAATTTGTGTCAGGTTCATAAACTAGTCCTGCTTTAATTATTATTCAGTTTTATACTTCTTTTCTATCGGATTTCTCACCCGCCCTGCCGCAGCTTTATCGAAAGCTTCCTTATCTGTAAGGGGATTGGGAATCAATAATCTGTCTTTGCCATATATGAATCCCCGCCTGTCATACAATGCCGTGGCATGTGTTTCACTAAGATAAATGGCGTCTTTTGGACAGGCATCTTCACAAAACCCGCAGAAAATGCAGCGCAACATATTAATCTCATATTTTGCGGCATATTTTTCTTCACGGTAAAGGTGTTCCTCGCCAGGTTTTCTTTCGGCGGCTTCCATAGTTATGGCTTCTGCCGGACAAGCTACAGCACAGAGGCCACAGGCGGTACACCTTTCCCTGCCCTCGTTATCGCGGTTCAGTATGTGCAGTCCGCGAAACACAGGCGTGTAGTACCGCTTTTCTTCCGGATACCTGATCGTGGGTTTCTTTTTGAAAAAATGCGTAATGGTAATGCCCATTCCCTTAAGAATCGGCAGGTATAATTTTTCTGCCGTGGTTAACGGAGTTCTGTTTACCGGTTTCGCTCTATTGGTCAAATGTTGCATAATTCAGAGAATTTTAGAATGGTGAGCCATTACGTATCCACAATACGATCACCGCGGTGAGCACCATATTCAAGAGGGCAAGCGGAATGAGTTTGTTCCAGCCCAGGTTCATCAATTGATCATACCGGAACCTTGGAACTGTCCAACGCACCCACATATAAAAGAAAATGAAGAATATGGCTTTTATCAATAAGGTGACAACGCCCAGCAGTGCAATCAGGTTCGGACTTAAGCTACTGGTTTCTTCGTTAAAGAAAGGAATATCATATCCTCCGAAATAGAAAGTGGAAAGTATGATACCACTCATGAACATGTGGGTATAATCTGTAAACAGATAGAATCCAAGTTTCATGGAACTATACTCGAGGTGATAACCGAAATTCAGTTCGCTTTCCGCTTCGGGCAGGTCAAAAGGTGTACGGTGGGTTTCGGCAAAAGAACAAATCAGGAAAATAATGAACCCCAATGGTTGATAAACAACATTCCAATAATTGGCTTGCTGGTATTCCACCATTTCACGAATGCTCAGGGTACCGTTTACCAGGATAAGTGCAATAATGGCAAGGCCCATGGCCAGCTCGTAACTGATGGTTTGGGATACACCCCTCACTGCTCCCATCAATGAAAACTTGTTGTTGCTGCTCCACCCGCCGATCATAACGCCGTAAACGCCGAGCGCAACTACAGCAAAAATGTACAACACCGCCACATTGATTTCGGCTACCTGCAACGAAACCGTTCTTCCCGCAATTACCATATCCTCTCCCCAGGGAATAACCGCACTCGTCATTAAAGCTGCACTCATTGAAAGGGCCGGCCCCATAATGAAAAGGAATTTATTGGCATGACTGGGAATAAATTCTTCCTTGAAAAATAATTTAATGGCATCGGCAAAAGGCTGAAAGATCCCCATAGGGCCAAAGCGGTCAGGGCCATACCGGTCCTGAATAAAACCCGCTACCTTGCGCTCAGCATATGTACTGTACATTGCAAAAACGAGCGAAATAACGGTTATCCCTAAAATGAGGAGCAGTTTTTCCAGGAATAATGCCCAGTCAATCTGAATGCTTAATAATACCGAAGTCATTTATCGTCATTTTTTTTGTCTTCTAATAAGTAAACATCACTTGTAGCCGGTCCGTGAATTTCACTGAGGCGGATCTCCGGGCGGTTCACCTCACTGATCTCATGGATATCCATGAGAAGACGGGGATCCCGTTTCATTACTTTTTCAATCGTGGTTTCGGGAATTTCAAGGTTCTTGTATTTGTTTGCACCAATTACTGAATGGCGGCTGATATCGGCTAGCCCTTCGATCTCCCAATCGGCAGTTTGCTTTTTCTCAAAGCGGCATTCATTGCAAATCCATCCTGCAGTTCCTGTCTTCGGACTTGTTTTCACTTCAGCCCATTCATCTTTACGGGCGGTAACGCGGTACACTTCTTCACCGCGCATCCAAAGTGTAACTTCTCCGCAGCACTTATCGCAATTGCGATGCGCATACATCGGTTTGGTAAACCATACGCGGTTCTTAAACCGGAATGTTTTATCGGTTAATGCACCTACCGGGCAAACATCAATTACATTGCCGATAAAATCGTTTTGCAATGCTTTGTTCAGGTATGTACTGATCTCAGAATGGTCCCCTCTCATCAACACGCCGTGTTGCCTGGTCTCGGTGATTTGATCAGCGAGAAAAACACAACGGTAACACATGATGCAGCGGGTCATATGCAGCTGGATGTAAGGCCCCAGCGTTTCTTTCACAAAAGTACGTTTCTGAAATTCGAATCGGGTTCCGGATGTACCGTGCTCAAAACTGAGGTCCTGCAAATCGCATTCGCCTGCCTGGTCGCACACCGGGCAATCAAGCGGATGATTGATCAGCAGGAATTCCACCACACCTTCGCGGGCTTCGTACACCCTTGGGCTGGTGATGTTTTTCACCTCCATACCATCCATTACGGTGGTACGACAACTGGCCACCAACTTGGGCATGGGCCGCGGATCTTTTTCAGAACCTTTGGAAACTTCAACCAGGCAGGTGCGGCATTTTCCGCCACTTTCTTTTAGCGGGGTATAAAAACACATCGCCGGTGGTGTAACATCCCCTCCTATTTTACGAGCCGCCTGCAAAATGGTGGTGCCCGGCGGCACCTCTATCGAGATATTGTCAATTGTTACTTTAAATTGTTGGTCAGACATGCTGTTGTTCATTTAGAATTCAACAATAATTCAAAATCCATCCATCAAGCTTCCACAGGCACCGGCAACGGATCCGCATAATGCGCAAGTCCGTAGTTCCGGGTCTGGCTAAGTTCGGGATTATTAATATGCCATTCAAACTCGTCACGGAAATGGCGAATAGCTGCGGCCACAGGCCATGCAGCAGCGTCACCAAGCGGGCAAATGGTATTGCCGTCAATCTTTCGCTGCACATCCCAAAGCAAATCAATATCACTCATTGTACCCCTTCCGGTTTCTATCGCATATAAAATCTTATGCATCCAAAGTGTTCCTTCACGGCATGGCGAACATTGTCCGCAGGATTCATGACGGTAAAAGCGGGCAAGGGAATACGTGTGGCGAACAATACACTGATCTTCATCAAGCACAATAAAGCCACCTGAACCCATTGCACTGCCCGTTATGAATCCGCCATCAGCCAAACTTTCGTAATTCATTAAGCGGGTTTCGCCATTTGCGGTTTTGAAAAGCAAATTCGCCGGAAGCACAGGTACGGATGATCCTCCTGGTATACATGCCTTCAAACGTTTACCGTTTGGTATGCCTCCGCAATATTCATCGCTGTAAACAAATTCTTCAACACTGATCGTCATATCAATTTCATAAACACCCGGTTTGTTGATATTGCCACATGCGCTAATCAGCTTGGTACCGGTTGAACGCCCTACTCCGATTTTCGCATATTCCTCACCTGTAATATTAATAATGGGACCAACTGATGCTATGGTTTCTACATTATTCACAACGGTGGGGCAACCCCACAAACCTTTTACAGCCGGGAAGGGCGGTTTAATCCTTGGGTTCCCTCTTTTTCCTTCGAGGCTTTCAAGCAAAGCGGTTTCTTCACCACAGATGTAGGCGCCGGCTCCCCGGTGAACGTAGATCTCGAGATCAAATCCGGTACCCAGAATATTTTTACCGAGCCAGCCATTTTGCCTGGCTTCAGCAATAGCTTTCTCCAAAATTTCGGGAATCCAGGCATATTCTCCACGGATGTAGATGTATGAAACATTTGACCCGAGGGCAAAGCTGGAAATGATCATTCCTTCGATCAGCAAATGTGGAATAAATTCCATCAGGTAGCGGTCTTTAAACGTACCGGGCTCCGATTCATCCGCATTCACCACAAGATAACGCGGAACGCCTTCCGGCTTGGCCAGGAAGCTCCATTTCATCCCCGCCGGAAATCCCGCACCGCCCCGGCCACGCAAGCCGCTCTTTTTCACCTCCTCAACGATTTCATCGGGAGACATATTTTTCAAAGCTTTTTCAACGCTGGCATAGCCGCCTTCACGCCGGTAAACTTCATAAGTTTTTATGCCTTCAATATGTGCCTTTTCCAGCAATAGTTTTCTACCCATGTTCAATATGCTGTTTATGCTTTAATCCTGGCTTAATTGGAATACTTAGCCCGGATTTCCGCAATAATTTGGTCAATTTTTTGTTCAGTTAAATGCTCCTGATAATGCTTTCCTTCCAGCATCATCGGAGCGTATCCGCATGCACCAAGGCATTCTGCCGTTTTTAATGTAAACAACCCATCTGCTGTGGTTTCCCCAATATCAATACTCAGCTTGTTCTTAATATAATCAATGATGTTGTCGCTGCCGCGTACCATGCATGGCCCCGTTTGGCAAACTTCAAAAACATGCTTGCCCACGGGCTCGAGATTGTACATGGTATAAAATGTAGCCACTTCATAAACCTCTATAGGCAAAAGGCCCAAAAGATCAGCGACATAATCCATAGTTTCAGTGCTGAGCCATCCCCATTCTTTTTGTGCCAGGTGCAATACCGGTAATAGCGCACTCTTGCTGTGCTCTGCCGGATAACGGCTTCTTATTTCTTCAACTTGTTTTAAGTTCTCTTCAGTAAATGTTGGCATACCTGTTTGGTTTCAATCACTCTTTTATAAATCAAGCATCCATTTCGCCTGCAATAAGGTTTAATGATGACATGGTAATTATCGCATCTGCAATCATCCCCCCCCTGATCAGTTCGGGAAACGCCTGGTAGTAAATAAAGCATGGCCTTCTGAAGTGCAACCGGTAGGGGGTACGACCGCCGTCGCTGATCAGGTAAAATCCCAATTCGCCGTTAGCAGCTTCAATACCATGGTATACTTCACCTACGGGCATTTCTATTTCACCCATCACGATTTTAAAGTGATAGATGAGTTGTTCCATGCTGGTATAAACTTCATGTTTGGGCGGCAGATAATAATGCGGAGCATCTGCGTGGAAAACTTCGGCTTCAGCGCCTTTAAATTCCTGCACTTTGCGATATGCCTGTTCAATGAGGCTAAGACTTTGCCACATTTCACCATCTCTCACCAGGAAACGGTCATAACAGTCGCCGGTTGTTCCTACAGGAATTTCAAACTGAAAATCTTCATAGCTTGAATAAGGATTGGCAACGCGAACATCGTAATCGACACCGGCGGCACGAAGGTTCGGACCGGTAAATCCATAAGACAATGCTCTTTCGGCCCCAATTCCTCCAACACCCTGTAAGCGGTCAACAAAAATCTTATTGCGGACAAACAGATCATTGAATTCTTTAAGCGCCGGCGGATATTCTTTCAGGAATTTTTCAAGCTTGGTAAATGCCACATCATTGAAATTTCTTTCAAAGCCGCCTATACGACCAATGTTGGTCAGCAAGCGGCTGCCGCAGACCTCTTCCCATATTTCGTAAATCAGCTCACGGTATTGCATTACATACAGGAAACCGGTATATGCACCACTATCCACACCCATAATGGAATTGCAGATCAGGTGGTCCGCAATGCGGGCCAGTTCCATTATAATGATGCGTAAATAATCCACGCGCTTGGGAACTTTTATGCCAAGCAGTTTTTCACAGGTCATGTGCCATCCCATATTATTGATGGCGGAACTGCAATAATTCAACCTGTCGGTTAACGGCGTGATCTGATACAATGGCCTCCGTTCGGCAATTTTTTCAAATGCCCTGTGGATGTATCCTACAGTTTGTTCAGTATCGAGAATGGTTTCGCCGTCTAATTCCACAATATTTTGGAACACCCCATGTGTAGCAGGGTGCGTCGGTCCAAGGTTTAACGTAGTTGTCTGCCTTTGAAGACTGTCTTCAGGCAGGGGAATATGGCGAACAATGCTTTGATCCTTCATCACTACTGTTTTAGTCGTTATGACTTTTCATTTTCTGTTTGCAAATAATTGGCTCCCCGGCCAAACATTTCATCATCTTTATCTATCCTGGTCTGATCCTCAAGCGGATATTGTTTTCGCATTGGAAAATAATCCATCTCTTCCACGTTTAAAATGCGCTTAAGGTTTGGATGGCCAACAAAGTTTATCCCAAAGAAATCATAGGTTTCCCTTTCCATCCAGTTTGCACCAGGAAAAATGCTTGTGGCGGTGTATACATCCGGCTGTTTAATATTTACAAACAACTTCATGCGCAGCCTTATATTTTCCTTCATATTGTGGAGGTGGTAAACTACGGCAAGTTCGCGACCGGCATCATCTGGATAATGTACTGCACAGATATCTGTAATAAACCGGAAGCCCATCTCTTCTTCAAACAAAAACTGCAATACCTTCAGGTTATCTTTGGCGGGAATTTCAAAAGTCAGCCAATCGGAATCTTCATTCCACTGCAGATTTTCTTCTCCGAATTTTTCATTTAACCTGCTTTTGATTCGTTCAGTTGTTAGCGCCATTTTCAGTAAAATGTTTATTTATTCAATACCATATTCCGCCAGCAAACCCGCATATCTGGGAGAGTTTCTTCTGCGAATGTTTTCTTTGCCCACGAGGTCCTGCACCCGCAGAATTCCATCAAGAATTGCTTCCGGACGAGGCGGGCATCCCGGAACGTATACATCCACAGGAACAACCTGGTCGATTCCCTGCAAAACGGAATAGGTATCAAAAATTCCACCTGAACAAGCACAGGCACCAACGGCTATTACCCAGCGGGGCTCAGCCATTTGCAGGTAGACCTGTTTGACAACTGGTCCCATTTTTTTCGCGATGGTGCCCATTACCATCAACACATCGCATTGGCGCGGACTGAAACCTACTCTTTCGGCCCCAAACCGCCCCAGGTCATAATGAGACGCCATAGTGGCCATAAATTCGATGCCGCAGCAACTCGTGGCAAACGGCAATGGCCACAAACTGTTTTGACGGCCCATTCCTACAAGTTCACTCAACTTGGTTGCAAAAAACCCTTCGCCTTGCAAACCGTCCGGGGCTTCCCCCATTTTTATTGTACTGTTATTGTACCGAACGGGCCTTCCCTGATATATCAAATCTTTCATTGGCTGCTGGTAATTTAATCCTTTAAATAATTCGCATTTTTCATTTATCCATTTAATCCTCCCAATCCAGGGCGCCTTTTTTTACTATGTAAATAAACCCGGTAAGAAATAAACCTACAAACAACAGCACCGGCCAAAAACCGGTCCAGCCCAGTTCGTTGAAATTTACCGCGTAGGGATAAAAGAAAATGACTTCTACATCAAACAATACAAACAATATACCTACGAGAAAATACTTGATAGACATTGGCTGTCTGGCATTTCCAACCTGTTCAATACCACTTTCAAATGTATCCTGTTTTGCCCTGGATTTGCGTTTGGGCCCTAGTAAACTACTAACGAAGAGCATGGCAATAACAAAACCAACGGCAATGAGAAGTTGCAAAGCGATGGGCATATAGTTGGCAGGCGATGAAATAACTTGTAATAAGGAGAACATGCGCTCAAAAATTGCTTGTTTGCAAAAGTACGGCTGTTAATTCTAAAAGCCACATTCATTTTTTTGTGGTCATGGTAATAAAAAATCCTCCATATCGGAGGATTTTTTTGTATAAGAAAATATATAATTTATAAGCTACGGACTGGTTTTTTTCAATCCAGTGGTTCGGTTCCCCATTGCCTTCAGCAGGCGTTCAGCTTCTGCTTTCGTCATCTTCGCGTAGTCATTTTCGGGATCCATGGCAAGAATGGCATTGCTAAACTCGAGGGCTTTTTGATAATCACCGGCTTTTACAAGATAGTAATAGATCTTGTAACCCAACTGGGTGATGATCCTGCTTTTGTTTGTTGCTGTATCTTTTCTCAGAAATTCTACATACTGATCAATGGCTGGAATCGCAGTTCCCTGGGAAGTGTCCACATCTGCAGCCTGGGCGCTACGTACACGCAATGCATATCCCTGGGTTTGGTCAGGATAGGAATTGATATAACGGACCGCCCATTTATCGGCTTCAGGATAATTGCCAGACTTGTGTGCAGCATCAATAAGATAAAAGTAATTGTAAGCGGTTGTGTCTTCACGAATCTCCATGCTTTTTTTGAGCCATTTGTACTGTCCATCATAGCTTTCCTGGGCAGCGTAGGCATCAGCAATTGCTTTCATGTATTGAAGTTTGTTCTCAACCACTGTATCCAGAGCAACCGCTTTTTCCGTCATCGCGTCGGCCTGTGCCACATACTGCGGAACTTTCAGATAAATGGTGGCCATTGCGGAATAATCATCTGATGTGATCTTGGAGGGATGTTCCTCTTTCATGAATTTTTCCATATTCTGCAACGCCTGAATGGAATCTCCAAGACGGTCATAGTTAAAAGCAAAGAGCTTATAAACTTTTGGAAATTTGGTTCCGTTAAGCGAAGCTTCAATTTGCTTGCCCCGTTGTAAAGATTGCTGGTAATTTCCTGCACGGAATTCAAAGTCGGCAGCCCAGTAATCGTTTTCCAGGTTTTTGTCGGCATTGGCCAGGTACCCGTCCATGTATTTCTTGGCTTCATTTACATCACGGTTTTTATAATAATCATAAAGGGCGAGGTATGCGGGTAAAAACTTCTCGTCTGCCTGCACAGCACGGATATAATATCCGAGGTATTCGCTCACGTTACGCTGGCTTTCGAAGATCTTTCCGATACGGTAAAAAGCTTCAGCATAGGAGCCATCTTTTGCGAGCGCATCATCGAAGGCACGTTTGGCCGGGCCGCCGTATTCACCGCCACCTTTAAGGTGAACTTTGCCCAGGTTAACATATGTTTCAGCATCCGTAGCTGCCAGTTCTTCAAGGTTTTTGCCTTTGGCAATGGCCAGGTCACGGTCTCCCATTTGGCTGGTTCCATCGGCAATGGCACGAATAACCGCTTTCAGAATTTCGGGTTCTCCGTATCGTTTGTTTTTACGATTTGCAGTTGCTTCAATTGCCGCTGCAAAATGTGCACGTGAAGCTGCTTCTTTACCATCAAGCATTTCTACATGACCTGTTCCCACCACAATCAACGGATTTTGAGATGTAGCCGTCATTGCTTTCTGATAAATGTCTCTTGCCAGATTTAATGCCTCTGGTTCCTCCGCACGTTGAGCAAGATAAGCCTGACCCAACCAATAGTTCGCTTCGGGGCTCGCCGGATTTTGCTGTACCTGAGTCTTCAAAGTTGAAATCGCGGAGGTAAAGCGGTTATCCATTATATCCTTCCTTGCCTGGTCAATTGGCGAAGTTTGACTGATGGCAGCAAACGAAACGAAGGCGGCTGTCAAACTTAAAATCATTCTTTTCATTTTTCCTATTGGGTGTTTTAGATTTTTTACAAATAAAGTGAAATTTTTAAATCAATAACAAGTTTTGCATACAATATTTAATACGGATCAAAAAAGCTGTTGGAATATTTCGTGGGTTTATTATTATTTGGTTAACATAACATCTTCCTTTATGTTCATGTTGCGCACCTCAAACTGCATTCGTGCAGGCAATAAATAGGCTCTTTTAAAAATCAATTGCCCACGTTCATAAATCATAAAACTTACAAAACCCCTGCCAAGTCCGTTAAAATTCTCCTTCA
Organism: Bacteroidota bacterium; assembly: GCA_023387985.1. Taxonomy (GTDB): domain Bacteria; phylum Bacteroidota; class Bacteroidia; order Chitinophagales; family Chitinophagaceae; genus Phnomibacter. Next base: position 234,955 of record JAEWHC010000001.1, read on the forward strand.
GAATATAATTTAAACTCCGAATCAAAGGATATCGTCCAAGGCCTATATTAGCCTGGTAAGGTTTTACATAAACAGTGGAATCACAGGTTTCACACTTGAGGGAGGCCACGTTTACTTTTTGCTGAAAGCTCAATTGTTCGGGATCATCCTCATCACCTATCCAACTAACCCCAATCATGCCGATGCTTTGAGGATCTGAGGCAACATATTCAATGACTTCGCGGCTGTTTTTTTTCGCTACCACATTTGTACCAAAGGGCCGGCCACCCAATAAAGAGTCCATCGCAAAGCGCACCGTACTGGTCGCTGATAATCCATCCATCACCACCTTCATCTTGGAGGGTGTTTCACCCAACAACAGGTTTTTGATTTCGGAAACAGTATACATGCCATTGTTGCTCTTATGGGTGATCACCGCTATGGCGTCCCAGGCTATTATACCCCAGGGTGGCGCAAATCCAAGGGTTTGTTTAAATCCTTCAGATTCTTCTTTGGATAAGCCGCGGGTAACGATAACGAGTTTTGTACTGTCGTTTTCCAGATCTTTCAGACATTCCGCTTCCGGTTTGTACTCTGCTATGATCTTCGTATTTGGAAAGGATGCCTCATACACCTTAATCTGCGAATCTATTACGGGTTTAAAGGATTCATCCACACTCATGTATAAAGTGCCGCGGGTAGGGGTATTGTCCATAGGTGGTTTTTCCTCGCCCGATCCGTTTCCTCCGCAGCCTGCCAATAAAACTGGCAAAGCCAGAAGGCCCAAAATTTTCTTTGATACACGTTGTAACATATAGTTGATCTATTCTTCGTTATACCCCTGGGATTTCCTAAAAAGGTTTGCGCGGTAAACGCGGAAAAGGCCATATACTATGAATAGGCCTGCCACAACCCATCTCATAGAACCTTGTAAAAAAGGGCTGTTTGCAAAATAATCATAGCCCAACAGTTTTTCCGAAAACAAAATGAACAACGCTGCACAAATCATCAGACCCGCCATGAAGTAATCCAGCATCAACCTGAAATTGGGCACTCCTTTCCTATTGTTTCTATGTTGAATAGCCATAATCTTTTGTTGAGTGCGGGAAAGGTAATAATTTCCATAACAATGAGGATGACCAAGCCGTATTATTATTATATTTTATAAAACCCTAACCATTCTCTAACTGCAATAAGTAGGGTGAATGTTACATTTGCGGTTCTTCATTTAAAAAAACCAATAAAGTGCGGATATTGATGGTTTGTCTTGGCAATATTTGCCGGAGCCCCATTGCCGAAGGCGTTATGCGGCACCTTGTAAATGAACAAAATCTCCACTGGCATATCGACAGTGCGGGAACAGGCTCATGGCATACCGGGCAGGCTCCTCACAAGGATTCCCAAAAAGTATGTCGAATTAACGGAATAGATATTTCAACACAGAAGGCCCGGCAGTTCAAAAGTTCTGATTTTGAGGAGTTTGATCACATCATCGTAATGGATAAGCAAAATTATCAGGATGTGAAATCAATGGCAGGAAGCCGTTTTGTCCCATCCAAGATCAGCTTACTTCTTGACCATTGCAACGAACCAGGGCTTGAAGTTCCGGATCCTTATTATGGAAATTACGAGGACTATGAGCACGTATTTCAGTTAATCACAAACGCAACCAAAGCATTTATTGACAAACATTCAAATCATTTATGAAGGTAAGTATCCCCCAAGGTACCCGTGATTTTGCGGCTGAAACCGTAAGAAAGAGACAATATATATTTGAAACCCTGAGAAGAATATTTGAGACCTATGGGTTTCAGCCTCTTGAGACGCCTGCTTTTGAAAACCTGGAAACATTAATGGGTAAATACGGTGAGGAGGGGGATAAGCTGATCTTTAAGATTCTGAACAACGGGCTGGACAGGCCTGAAAAAAAAGAGGCTGCACGGGTAGGATTTCAGAAAATTCTGGATGGTAAAAATTCAACTGAAATTACTGAAAGAGCGCTCCGCTACGATTTGACGATACCTTTTGCCCGCTTTATAGCGATGAACCATAAGCAATTGACCTTCCCTTTTAAGCGGTACCAGATGCAACCAGTTTGGCGCGCCGACAAGCCCCAAAGAGGACGTTATCGTGAATTTTACCAGTGTGATGCAGATGTGGCAGGCTCGAAGAGTTTATGGAGCGATGTGGAATGTATTCAGCTTTATGCCCACGCCTTTGATGCATTGAATATTCCGGTTACCATTAAACTAAACAACCGCAAAATACTTACTGCACTTGCACAAGCAACAGGCCGCCCGGAAAATATGGAATCCATAACTGTTGCTATTGATAAACTGGATAAAATAGGCCTTGAAAATGTAAAAGCTGAGTTGCGTTCAAAGGGTCTGTCTGAAGAACAAACTGAACTTATAGAGGCTTATTTAAACATCAGTGGCTCAACGGATGATAAATTGAAAGCCATCCGGCACCTGCTTTCCGGGGTAGATTCAGCTACTGAGGCCATTGATGAAATGTATACAATACTTGACCGGATCAACCTGGATGCTTTCAAAGATGTCCGGCTTGAACTGGACTTTACCCTGGCAAGAGGATTAAATTATTATACGGGAAGTATTTTCGAGGTTAAAGCACACGGAGTCCAGATTGGTAGCATTGGCGGCGGAGGACGTTATAATGATCTTACCGGTTTATTTGGGGTAAATGACATTCCCGGCATTGGCATTAGTTTCGGCTTAGACCGAATCTATGATGTTATGGAAAATCTTAGCTTATTTCCGGATTCAACGGCAAATCAAACCGACATTCTTTTTTTTAATTCCGGCGAAGCCGAGGCAAAGCAAGCGGGATTTTTGATGCAAAAATTGAGGCAAAGAGGGATAAAATCGGATATGTTTCTTGAAGCTTCCCGCTTTGACAAACAGTTTAAACATGCAGAAAGAGCCGGCTACCAATACGTTGCCATCCTGGGAACCCGCGAACTTGAAGACAGAATTATCCAGGTGAAAAACTTAAAAAGTGGTCTCCAGGAAAATTTTCCCCAAACCGAATTTGCTGACAAATGGGTGCCCTGACAGGTTAATACCTGGGACGAATATCTAAAAGTGCAATTTTTTACTGTGCAATCATTTCCTGGAAAGTATCCAACCGGGCAGCCACCGTACCCCGCCTGATACCTAGCGCATTAATATCCTGGGTCCGGATTTGAAGGGTTATGATTTTTCCATCCCGTCCCCGCATAAATACGGCGCCACCATTGTGTCCGGAAATGGCAAAACTATCAATTCCAACAGGAGTTAACATTCCAGTTCCGAATCCTGCATAGAGTGTTAGCGCGCCATTTTCCACAGAAACCGTGGTAATGCCGACTTTTTCATCTGTAAAATCGTATGTTCCGGAATATTGGTGAATGGTAGAATCTTGCTGACTCAATGCTTCAAATGGATTGAAAAGCAGGAAAAACATGGCAACAAATATGCTGATGGTTATTTTTTTCATAGGGATGGATATTTAGGGTTTGACAATTAGGATACAACTGGGCTGATCAAATAACATGCGCAAGAGTGGTTCCTGATGTTAAAAGACCCGGCGGTTGGCCCTGAGGAGGCCCATGGTTTTTAAACGACAAATGCCGAAATATTTTTCCGGCATTACAAATTCTTTCAAATTTCTATTCTAATTCCTTGCGAAACGGCAAGGTTTTAATTGTTCCGTGTGCAACCAAGCCCCGGTAAAATCAAAAAAGAAATCACTGGCCGGCATCCTTTTCCTCCCTATATCATTAATATGCGCCACCTGTACGTGCATCCGGTCCACCATTCCCAACTCATCTCTCAGGAAGATAATAATGCCACCATATCCCAAAACTGAAAATGAATCGACTCCGGATTTGGCAAGCGTAGCGTTACCGATTGCTGAGCTGATGAACAACATCTCATTCTCTAATGTTACCCTTGCATTATCGGTTTCACCACCCGAAGGAAAATCATATGTGCCAGTAAACTGAAGAAGGGAGGTATCTTGCTGGCTGAAGGCATATTTGCCGGGAATGGCAAAAAATACCACAGATAAAACCATTAGAAGAAACATCTTTTTCATAGGCTGAAATTTGCAGGCAAGAAAGATAGAAATTTTCATAATAGTCAGCAAAAAAATTACCAGGTAATCCTATTTTCTTTTCGAGTAATTACGGGAATTGCGTTGGGAAGTTCCTGAATGCCGTGGCTTTGATATATGCGTGCTCTTTTCTCCAGCGGCAGGTGTACCAATCTTTACAATATCCTGACCAATGATCCTTTCAATGGAACGGAATTTATATTGATCTTTAGGTTCAACTAAAGTTATTGCTGTGCCTCCAGCTTCAGCTCTTGCGGTTCGACCGATCCGGTGAACATAATCTTCTGCATTTCTTGGAATGTCAAAATTTACTACAAGATCGATGTTATCTATGTCTATCCCGCGGCTCAATATATCTGTTGCAACCAACACCGGTAAATTCCCTGCCTTAAATTTTAAAAGCACTTCCTCCCGTCCGGCCTGTTCCAGGTCACTATGGATTTCCTGCGCATTCAATCCTTTTCTCACCAGGTCCCTTGTCAATTGTTTTACACTTATTTTGCTGCTACAGAACACCAGAACCATTTTATATTCTGCCGAAGAAAGAATCTCTGTCATCAGTTGAATTTTATGGGCGTGTTCAGTAAAAAATACCTTCTGTACAATTTTTGCCGGAGGCTTACTCATGGCCAGGCTCACTTCCACGGGTTGATGCAGAATGGTCCTTGAGAGCTTCCTTATGCGATCGGGCATAGTGGCTGAAAACATCAGGGTTTGCCTTTTGGTGGGCAGATGCTTTACGATATACATGATGTCTTCATAAAAACCCATATCAAGCATTCGGTCGGCTTCGTCTAAAACCAGGTACTTCAGGTGGTCGAACTTCACATAGCCCATTTTAAGGTGAGCGATCATTCGGCCGGGAGTACAGATCACGAATTCCGCACCCAATGTAAGCGCCTTTTTCTCCTGCACGAATTCCATACCGTCCCCGCCACCATAAATGGACATGGAGCTGATGCCGGTAAAATAACTTAAGCCCTCAAGATGTTGTTCTACTTGAGTTGCCAATTCGCGTGTAGGTACTATAATCAGACACTGAACGCCTTTTGCCGCGTGTTTTTCGCTGAGTACGCGGTTTATAAGTGGCAACAGAAACGCTGCGGTTTTACCGGTACCTGTTTGTGCAATGCCGAGAACATCTTTTCCTTCTAAAACGTGTGGAATTACACTTGCCTGGATGGGTGTTGCGTTTTCGTATCGGCTTGCTTCTATGCCCTCCATCAAGGCATCATTTAAATTGAATTCGGTAAACTTCACGGTTTGAGGTTGATAATGAATTGCGCCAAAGGTAAGGTGGTCAGATTTTACATTGGAGAGATTCTGTAAACTTAAAGAGTTCATTAAACACCAAAGCGCTTGCATGGACCTCATATAATGCTTAGACTAAAGACCCTGAAGGGTTTAATGAAACCTGTGGCCCTGCAGTCTCTGGTACATTGGCCTTGCACTGTGATGCACCTGGCTTACCATAGCACTATGTTTCTTTTTAGAACTTCGTGTGTTTTAGCCCTGTTGGCTATAACAGCAACAGTGATTTGCCACGAGGCAAAAATAACTCCATGGTGCAAATCTCACAACGCGGGGTAAGCGTCTTCATGCCCCAATGGCCCGGCTTAAGTTGAGGGCACAAAAAAGCCCTTCAATTTCTTGAAAGGCTTTTTTTAAATTAAATCATGGCATCCCGAAGGCATTCGGGATACTCTCCCGCATTGTGGTGCAGTATCCCGAAGACATTCGGGACCATGAGGGGTTTAACTTTCCTGTTCCCCTTTTGTACCTGGAAACAAAAAGCCCTTCAATTTCTTGAAAGGCTTTTTTTAAATTAAATCTTGGCATCCCGAAGGCATTCGGGATGTATCCCGGAAACATTCGGGATACTCTCCCGCATTGTGGTGCAGTATCCCGAAGACATTCGGGATGTATCCCGGAAACATTCGGGATGTATCCCGGAAACATTCGGGACCATGAGGGGTTTAACTTTCCTGTTCCCCTTTTGTACCTGGAAACAAAAAAGCCCTTCAATTTCTTGAAAGGCTTTTTTTAAATTAAATCATGGCAGCTACCTACTCTCCCGCATTGTGGTGCAGTACCATCGGCCATGAGGGGCTTAACTTCTCTGTTCGGT
>JAEWHC010000007.1 GCA_023387985.1 Bacteroidota bacterium
CTCTTAACTTTTTTTCTTGACAAAAAAAGTTACAAAAAAGTTCCCGAATCCCTGGAGCAGGGTCGGGACAGGCAAACAACCATCATCGCTCCGCGGATCTTGCCGGGCCAGCGCCTCCCCTGGCATTCAAGAAACTTTTGCCCTTTCGAGCGTTCACATGGCATGAGAAATACTCAATTCCTCGTTCTCTACCGTGCTCCCGATCTTTCGGGATTGCCGGGCCGGCGCCTCCCCTGGCATTTAGCTAAGTTTTGCTCATTCAGAAGTGATAGTGGCTTGAGATACCCGGCGCATTGATTAGAAATAGAGTAGATTTTTTTCTAAAAAAAATTTACAAAAAAGTTCCCGAATCCCTGGAGCAGGGTCGGGGCAGGCAAGTCAAACCCTCCCGATATTTCAGGATGCTTCTCCATTTTGGGGGACCAATAATTTCTCTAACTTTTTTTCTTGGCAAAAAAAGTTACAAAAAACCTCCCGAATCCCTGGAGCAGGGTCGGGAATCATCGCTCCGCGGATCTTGCCGGGCCAGCGCCCCCCCTGGTATTTAAGAAACGTTTGCCCTTTTGAGCGTTCAAATGGCGTGAGAAATTCACTCAATTCCTCGTACTATCCCTTGCTCCCGATCTTTCGGGACTGCACCCAATCCATCGGGACTGGCAACATGTACGGTTGAATGATAACAAAATCCTGCATGCTGCCAAACAAATTTGTCCATATCATCCGACTCCCTGAAATTTACAGCCCATATAGTTTAGGGAATGATGGTTCTGGGAAACGATTTTATTCCCTGCCAGCAGGCACCCTTTACGAAACCGGGATATAGAAATTGCAAACCTTCAAACACAGAAATTGCTTTAAGGAAGTCCGAATGACAGGCGCACACCACCGGTGTCCCGACAGGTTTAATCCTGAATGCCGGAGGCCCTGCATGAAAAACATTTACAGTGAAATGGAAAGGCTGTTTTTAACGCCTTATTGTCCGTAAAGGCATTTTCCAGGAAGGTTTTGCGTTAATGGTATGGATGGTAATTATTCAGCCCGCTCAATGCGTTGTGGGACTGAGGTGGCGAAGCTGTGAAAGGAGGGAAAGCCCGGGTAACTGGAAAATAGAAGAAACGTAAGTATGAACAAACACTGGTACGCCATATATACCAAGCCGCGATGGGAAAAAAAGGTGGCGAAATTGCTGGGGGATAAACATATTGAACATTATTGCCCGCTCAATAAAGTTTACCGCAAATGGAGCGACCGCATGAAAATGGTGGAAATGCCGCTGTTTTCAAGCTATGTTTTTGTTCGGCTCGACCTGGCGAAAGAACAGCTTGCCGTGCGGCAGACCGACGGCGTGCTGAACTTCGTGTACTGGCTCGGCAAACCCGCGGTGATTAAGGATGAAGAAATCATCGTCATCCGCAAATTCCTCAATGAATATGAAGATGTGGAAGCCATTGCCTTTGACCAGGAAATCGGCGCGGGATCGAAAATCGTCATCACCTCCGGCCTCATGATGGGCGAAACCGGCGAAGTGATCGACATGGACAATAAGATGGCCGAGGTGGTGATTGAAAGCATCGGGTTTAAGTTGAAAGCGAAGATCCCGGTGGGGAGGTTGGAGGTGAGGAAATGATGACAGTTGGTGAAATAGGTCATCCTGTTTCATGAATACATTATAAGAATCATTCAACTTTACGTAAAGCAACCCCCGCTCCCGATCCATCGGGACTGCAAACAGACAGACCCGAAAACCGATAACTTCCCAATCAATGGATAATCATTCAACTTTACGTAAAGCAACCCTGCTCCCGATCCATCGGGACCGCTCCCGATCCATCGGCACTGCAAACTTTTTATTACCAATACTCATTCTCTTTGCAGCTGCTTGTAGCCCCAGAAAGGTCACGTCCGACGAATACATGTATTTTCAAAAAAACCTGGAAAGCATTGATTCTGCCATGGTGACACTCAAAGAGCCGGTGATCCAGAAGAATGACCTGCTTTCGATAAATATCAGCAGCGCTTCGCTCAACCAGGAACAGACCCAGGTATTCAACCTCATGAATGCCCCCGGCGCCGGCGGAGGAGGCGCGCAGGCCGGCGTGTTCGGCTACCTCGTGGATTTCGACGGCAACATCTCCCTACCCATCATCGGCAAGGTACCCGCCGCGGGGCAGACCAAAGAACAACTCATCAGCACCCTCCGCCATAAACTCGATTATTATGTGAAAGACCCGGTGATCAATATCCGCTTCCTCAGTTTCCGCGTGATGCTCATGGGCGAAACCGCGCAAAAAGGCTGGGTGAATTTCACCAATGAACGCGCCACCGTAGTGGATGCAGTCATCGGGAGCGGCGGCGTAACGGAAGCGGCTTTACGCAGCAACGTCCTCCTCATCCGCCAGAGCCCCGAAGGCAAAATGGAAAGCCATCGCCTCGACCTCAACGATGCCCGCATCTTCCAAAGCCCCTACTACCAGCTTCAGCAAAACGACATTGTCTATGTGCTGCCCAACGAAAGCAAACTCATCCAGTTCGAACGCCAAAACTCCCCCTTCTTCCGCGACCTGCCGGTCTACATGGGGCTCGTGTCGAGTATCCTGGCATTTGTAACGTTGATTGTGAGTGCGGCCAAGTAAAAGGGAAAGGTAGAGGTAGAGGAAAAGAGGTAGAGGAAAAGGTAGAGGTAGAGGTAGAGGAAAAGAGGTAGAGGTAGAGGAAAAACCTCTACTTCTACCTCTACCTTTCCAGGGCTGAATAAGAAAAAACAACAATCAGAAAAATAGGCAACAACGTCAGTACGAACTCCCTCTTTCCCTTTTCCTTTACCTCTCTAGCCCAGTCTTAAATAAAGCAAAGCGAATTAATTTCAGCATTTCATCTGAAATAGAAACTACCTCATGACCCCACTACCCTCAGAGTACACCCCCACCGGCGACGACAAAGGCGGAAAATTTTCGCCGGCGGATATCTTTTTTAAGTACCTCGCCCATTTGCCGCTTTTTTTGGTGATCCTCGCGCTGAGCGTGGCGGCGGGATTGTTGTACCTGCGCTATACCACACCAAAATATACCAGCAGCGTGCAAATGCTCGTAAAAAGCGGCGAGACCAACCCCGTTTACGGCAAGCAGGGCGACATCGTGGAACGGGCGCTCTATGGTCCGCGGGACATCAACATGGCCAATGAGATCCAGAAACTCCGCAATGTGGCCGTGGTGAGCCGGGCCGTGGCCAAACATGACCTGCATATCCAGTATTTCAATGTGGGCAACATCAAGACCTCCAACCTCTTCAATAAAGTGCCCTACATCCTGGAGCCGGTGGAGATCCGCGATTCCAACGCGGTTTACCGCATCCGTTTCGCCCGCATCAGCAAAAATGGCTATTCCCTGATGCGCGGTGAGGAACCCGGCGACGCCCACCTTTGGGGCGACCTGCTCAACATCAATGGCAGCAGCTTCCGCCTCATCCACCGCCCCGGTGCTTTTATGGTGGAATCGGATGGCGTGAACATTGCCACCTGGGTAAATCCCGTCACCCGCGCCGCCGAAATCCTCCGCGACCTTGCCATCTATGTGGCTGACCCCCGCACCACCATCCTCACCTTCAGCCTCACGAGTGAAAACCCGGAGATGGGCGCCTTCACCCTCGACCGCCTAGTGGAAGAATACATCGTGTACAGCAAGGAATCCAAAAACGTGGCCGCCGAAAGCACCATCAACTTCATTGAAGACCGCCTCGATTCGCTCAGCGGTGAACTGCTGGCACTCGAACGGGACAAGAACATTTTTCTCGACCGCAACGATTTCCTGCCCATCAGCCAGCAATCCTCGGTATTCTCCAACCGGCTGATGGCCGCCGAAGAGGAGATCCACAAACTCGACTGGCAGATGCGGATGATGGATTTCACCAAAGACTACATCAACTCCCCCGCCAAAAAAACCGAGATCGTGCCCTCGGCCCTCGGCATTGAAGACCCTACCATCGGCGCCCTCATTGGCGAATACAACAGCCTGCGCCTCGAAAAAAAGAAACAGGAAGAACAGCAGCGCCCCGGCAGCCTGCCCATTGTGCAGCTCGACAAGCAAATGGAAGAAATTGAACGCAGCCTCGACGAACGCTTCGGCAATTACCGCCGCGTATTGCAAACGCAGCGCTCCGACCTGCAAAACCGCAGCCGCGAATACCTCGGCTACCTGGCCCGCATCCCCGAAAAAGAAAGGCGGCAGCTTGAGCTCGAAAGGCAGCAGAAAGTGAAGGAAGAACTCTACATGTATCTCCTGCAGCGCAAGGAAGAAATCGCCATCACCACCACGAGCACCGACCCCGCCTATGAAAGCATGAACCCGGCAAACCCCGGCCTGCAGCCCATTGAGCCCGATGCCAAAAAAATCCGCATGTTCAGCATCCTGCTCGGCCTGCTGCTGCCCATTGGCGTCATCTACCTCCGCGACCTGCTCAACGACCGCGTAACCATACGCGACGACATCGCCAAAGGCACCGACGCCAACATTGTGGGCGAGATTGGCCACGTGGAAAACAACCAAAGCCTGGTGGTGGCCGGCAACAGCCGCAACATCATCGCCGAGCAGTTCCGCATCGTGCGCTCCAACCTCGGCTTCCTCATGGACCAGAAAGGTTTTCAGACCATCCTGGTTACAAGCACCGTGTCCGGCGAAGGCAAATCCTTTATTGCCGTAAACCTCGCCGCCGTGCTTTCCCTCGCCGACAAAAAAGTGGCCCTCCTCGAATTCGACCTGCGCCGGCCGCGCATCATGAAAAACCTCGGGTTGAAACGCACCGATACCGGCATCTCCAACGTATTGCTCGGCCTCAGCGACCCCGCCAACGTGTACACGCCCCTGCCCGGCTACCCCGACCTGCACGTGTACCCGAGTGGCATTGTGCCACCCAACCCCGCCGAACTCGTACTGAGCGAAACCGCCAAAAACTTCTTCGACTACCTCAAGGCCAATTACGATTACATCATCATCGACTCGGCCCCCGTCGGCCTCGTGAGCGATACCTTCAGCCTCGCGCCTTATGTTGACTGCAGCCTCTTTGTGGTGCGTCACCGCTTTACCTACAAGCGGCAGCTCAGCTTCATCGACGAAATTTACAAATCCGGCAAGCTGCCCTACCTCTGGCTCGTGGTGAACGACCTCAAAATGGGCAACCGCTACGGTTACTATGGCTATGGCTACGGCTATGGCAAAGGCTACGGCTATGGCTACGGCCACTACTACGGCTACGGCGGAGGTTATTTTTCAAAGGGCGCGGATGCGTATTATGATGTAAAAGTGCCCGAGTGGAAACGGAAGTTAAGATCGTGGAGGTTGTTTAGGTAGTGAGTTGGATCATTTGAGGAGGAAAAGGTAAAGGTAAAGGTAAAGGTAAAGAGGGCATTGGGATAGGTTGGGGAGGAGAGTTGAGGCAGAGGAAAAGGTAGAGGAGAAGGGGGCATTGGGAAAGATTGATTGTGTTGGTTTTTGATTGGATGAGGGCGGAGAGTTGGGGTAAAGGAAAAGGTAGAGGTGAAGGGGGCATTGGGAAAGATTGATTGTGTTGGTTTTTGATTGGAAGGGGACGGAGAGTTGAGGTAGAGGAAAAGGTAGAGGAGAAGGGGGCTGTTTTGGAATTTGGAGCGGTAGTCTATGATTTAAGGAAGGGAGAACAGAGGAAAAGGTAAAAAGGCATTGGGAAAGGTAGTTTGAGTTCGTTATGGATGTATGGGGCCGGAGAATAGAGGAGGGCCTGCAAAGCAAAAATTACGGGTTCGATTCCCGTACGTGCTACTAAATTTTTAAGTTAAAGGTTGAATAGAATTTTTAGACTTTCGATTTGGGATTTTGGAAAAGGAGACAATATGTGGGTATTAGGTCAAGTCTTGTAGGAGGTTCCAAACAGGTTTTAAGCTGTTTGAGGGTAACAAAAATGAACAAAAAAATTAATGGGTGGATATAAAGATTTCTCGAAAATGCCGGTTTGGCAAAAAGCCTTCAGGTTGTTTCAATTGGTTTTTGCAATTGCGAAAAGGCTTCCAAAGGAATATAAATATGGCCTTGCTAACCAATTGATTGATGCGGGGATTAGTGTTCCCGGAAACATTGCTGAAGGTTTTGGGAGAAGGCATTCAAAAGATAAAAATCAATTTTATACCATAAGCCGTGCATCAAATATGGAAATCAGAAGCCACACTTTATGCGTAGAAGCAATGGGAGAATGCACAGCAGAAGAAAGGAAAGAAATAATTGATCTGAGTGAGGATATTCAATGGGATCTGAATTCCATCATTCAATCCCTCGATCGATCAATTTCCAAAGCAACAACAAGAAAAGACCAATAATTCAAAAGATAACTTAGATGGTGTATAGAAAAAGCAACAATCAGAAAAATAGGTAACAACGTCAGTACGAACTCCCTCTTTACCTCTTCCTTTACCTCTAACTTTCCAGAGCTGAATAAGAAAAAGCAACAATCAGAAAAATAGGTAACAACGTCAGTACGAACTCCCTCTTTACCTCTTCCTTTACCTCTACCTTTCATATACCGCACCCCCTGCCCCCGATTCTTCGGGACTGCCCACTGCAAACTGTCCGAACGACTCTTCGAGCAAACTGCCTCAAATGAGAAAAATCGATCAACTTAACTTAAGCCCTCCTGCAAACTGCAAACTGCAAACTGCAAATTGCAAACTGAAATAACCATAATCGAACCCGGCCGCCGGACGAAAACTTACTTAAAAGATCTCTGGCGTTACCGCGACCTCATGATGCTGTTCGTAAAGCGGGATTTTACCGCGCAGTACAAGCAGACCATCCTCGGGCCGCTCTGGCATTTCATTAAGCCGGCGCTTACCACGGCGGTAAGTGTGCTGCTCTTCAACGTGGTGGCGGGCATTGGCACCAATGGCGTAAACAGCGTGGCTTTCCAGATGGCGGGCATCATCATCTGGAATTATTTCGCCGCCTGCTTCACCAGTACCAGCAATACGTTTATCGCGAATGCCGGTATTTTTGGCAAGGTGTATTTCCCCCGGCTCGTTACCCCCATCAGCGTGGTGATCAGCCAACTCATCCAGTTTGGCATACAACTGCTGCTCCTCCTCTCCGTCATGGCCTTCCTGCATTTCAAAGGAATACTCTACGTAGAACCGCAAGCCTTGCAAACTGCAAACTGGAAATTGCAGACTGCAAACTGGTTGTTGATCCCCCTCGTCCTCATACTAATGGCAGGCCTCGGACTGGGAACCGGCATCATCATCAGCTCCATCACCACCAAATACCGCGACCTCACCGTGCTCATCGGCTTTGGCGTGCAGCTCCTCATGTATGCTTCCGCTGTCAATTACCCGCTCTCGGCCCTCGAAAAACTCACCGAAAGCCATCCCGTCATTTTCGCCTTCATCAAATACAATCCCCTCACCACCCTTGTGGAGCTTTTCCGCAATGCCATCCTCGGTCTTCCTGTTGATTATGGCGCCATGGGCTACGGCGCAGTTTGGGTGGTGGCCCTGATCTTCATCGGCATCCGCATGTTCAGCAGGGTGGAAAGGACATTTATGGATACAGTGTAAACTGCTACGCTTGCAAAAATTTGAGTAAAATAAACCCGCTAAAAACCATCCAATTCATCACATCGCATCCACTTAGTCGAGAGGAACCGGTAAAAGCGGTTTTAAGATACATAGGCTGGCAACTCGCAAAATATATTGGTAAGAACGAATTGGTTTTTCAATTTACCCCGCAATCCAAACTTGGTATGAAACGGGGGCTCCGGGGAATCAGCGGAAACTATTATTGCGGATTACATGAATTCAGCGATATGGCATTTATGATGCATTATTTGCGTCCTGGAGATCTGTTTGTGGATGTGGGCGCCAATGCCGGAAGCTATACTGTGCTGGCGGCCGCGGAATGTGGAGCGAATGTGATGGCCTTTGAACCTGTACCAGAAACCTTTTACTGGCTGAAGAAAAACATTCAATTGAATGGCATTGAACAGCTCGTGGATGCAAGGCAGGTTGCCATAGCCGCGGAAAAGGGCCAAGCATTTTTTACCACGAACCTCGACGCTCAAAATCATTTTAGTGACCGAGCAAACACAGACAGCATGCAGGTGGAAGTTAAAACGCTGGATGATGTGTTGGACGGCTTGTCACCAAATTGTATTAAAATTGATGTGGAAGGTTTTGAGGCAGGGGTATTTATCGGCGGGCAGGCCACAATGAGAAGTGATTGCCTGAAGGTTGTTGTGCTGGAAACCCGGCCGGAGACTCAAATAAAAGTAGATGGTGAATGGATCACAATTCATCAATGGATGCTTCATCTTGGCTTTGAAGCAGGTAGCTATAACCCAAAAAATAGAACACTGTCCCGTTTAAAGGGAATAGAAGAGGCAAATACCATTTACTTCAAAAACAGGAATGAACTGCAGGAACGTTTGAAGCAGGCAACGCCAAAAACAATATGGAATAAGAGGATATAAGGATGAGTGCGATTATTAAAGTTGAAAATGTTTCGAAGCAATACCGCCTAGGACAGGTTGGTACCGGCACAATCAAAGACGATTTGAAACGGTGGTGGCATAGGGCAAGAGGGAAGCAGGATCCTTTTTTGAAAATCGGGCAAAGCAATGAACGGGATAAAGTTGGTAAATCGGAATATGTATGGGCATTGAGGGATATCAACTTTGAAGTGCAGCCCGGCGAAGTATTGGGGATTATCGGCAAGAACGGCGCGGGCAAAAGTACCCTGCTTAAAATACTGAGCCGCGTAACCGAACCCACTACCGGTAAAATCACCATGCATGGCCGGGTAGCAAGCCTGCTTGAAGTGGGTACCGGTTTTCACCCCGACCTCACCGGCCGTGAAAACATTTTTCTCAATGGCGCCATCCTCGGGATGAACAAGGCAGAAGTAAAACGAAAATTTGATGAGATTGTGGATTTTGCCGGAGTAGAACGCTATATTGATACCCCTGTGAAACGTTATAGCAGCGGTATGCATGTAAGGCTTGGGTTTGCCGTAGCAGCACACCTTGAACCGGATATCATGATTGTGGATGAAGTGCTTGCCGTGGGCGATGCGGAGTTTCAGAAGAAGTGTTTGGGGAAAATGAAACAAATGAGTCACTATAGCGGTCGAACGGTGTTATTCGTTAGTCATAATTTAACTTCGATAACAAATCTCTGTAATAAAGCCCTCATTATTAAAAATGGGAGTATTTCTGGGATAGGAAATGTAAATACAATAGTTGAGGCTTATTTAAATACTGAAGAAAATAAAACAAACACTTTTTACCTTGAAGAACATTCACGTACTTTTTCCAAGCATTACATAATTAAGAAAGGTTGGTTTGAAGATTGGCAAGGCGTTGTAAGAAATAAATTCTTAATAGGTGAAAATATTCGAATTTTATTTTCTTTCAAATCAAAAGAAAATCTTAGGAATGTATTATTTGGGTTTGGAATTGAAAATACACTCGGCCAAAGAATTTTTTCGATGAACAATGAGATGGCTGGAACTATTGTGGAAAATATCAATAGCGGGATTGCATGCTGTAACGTACAAAGTTTAAATCTTGCACCAGGTAGATATTTTGTCTCTCTATCTGTAGTAACAAACCAAATAGAATGGGAAGACTATATTGAAAGATGCCTCGAGTTTGAAATAATTGAAAGGGATTTCTTTGGTACAGGGAAAATGCCATTAAAAGAACATGGCGATGTACTATTTACTGGAAATGTTGAAGTGAAAAAATATGGAAATTCTTCATCATTATAATTCTGACCATGAAAGCGGAAGTGCAAGGGTGGTAGTTCCTTTAATTTTAGAAATTATCCAACCAACATCAGTTATTGATGTAGGCTGTGGTATTGGCCAATGGTTGCAAGTCTTTAATGAAAATGGGGTTAATTCAATTCTAGGTTTAGATGGCCCACATGTTCTTGAAACCAATTTGCGGATAAGCAAGGAATATTTTCAGAGTGTAAATCTAAATTTATCTAAGGATATTAAACTTGATACAGAATTCGATTTGGTATTATGTTTGGAAGTTGCTGAACATCTATTTGACACATCAGCAAAACAGCTCATAGAGTTTTTAACGAATGCAGGGAACAATATTATTTTTTCGGCTGCAGTCCCATTTCAAACAGGAGAAAACCATTACAATGAGCAATGGCCAGATTATTGGCAGAAATTGTTTAAGGAACAGGGCTATGTATTTATAGATATATTTCGAGATAAAATCTGGAATGATACGCGAGTAAATTGGTGGTATCGACAAAATTTGTTTTTGGTAACAAATGATCCTGGATTAGTTAAGCAATATTCAAATAAAATTTTTAATGGCCACTCTAGAGTACATCCGGAATTACTTTCTATTTACATTGCAGAAAACAAAAGGTTATTGAATTTACTTAGCGTTAATACGGAGAGATCAAATAGCAAGTGGAACCGTATTCGAAAATTAATAGATTCATTAAAATAATATGGGTCTTTCCATTGTAGTTCCAACTAGGAATCGAGTAAATGATTTAAGACATTGCGTTCAATCAATTATTGAACAAGAATGTTTATTGGATGAATATGAGGTAATTGTTGTGGACAATAACTCATCTGATGGCACAAAAGAAACAATCGAAGAGATGGCGGGCATTTCAGGAAGAGTTAAGTACATATTTGCAGAAAAGGCAGGATTGCATGTAGGGCGAAACTTAGGAATTCGTGAAAGTAAATTTGATTGGGTTGCATTTTTAGATGATGATGTCATTTTACCTTGGAATTGGGTTGGAAATGTGCTGAATTTGATTTCACAGAATCAGTCTGAACTATTGTTTGGGTCTAAAGTATTACCTCTTTTTACTGGTAAGGTTCCTGTTTGGTTGGAGCACATTTGGAATGTTCATAATTTAGTATGGGAACTTAGTATTATAAATCCAGGAGACAAGCTGGGATATATAGAACCTTTAAATGTATTTGGTTGTTCTTTTATAGCGAATAAAGTATTTCTTATTGAAATTGGTGGATTTCATCCCGATGGAATGCCATGGGAACTTAGAATGTTCAGGGGAGATGGTGAATCGTTTGTTTCAAGAAAGGTTGAAGAAATTGGCAAAAAGGCACTTTTTAGCCCAGAGATTATAACATACCATAAGGTTCCAGTTGAAAGGATGACTCTAAAATATTTCAAGAAGAAGCATTATTTATCAGGAATTTCGGACGCTTTTTTCGAGCTAAGGAAAAGGAAAACCCTTGCATTATTACAGAAAAAACCTGGAATTGTTAGATTAATTAAAGCCGCAAAGAATCATTATTTAAATAATAATCGAGGGCAGTTAAATAATTTTCAAATTGAACAATTGCGGTTCAGTTATTTGGACGGATACAATTATTTGATTAAAAAGTATAAGGAAGATGAAAGAGTTTTTGATTGGATTAATAAGCTAGATTATTTTTATGATTGAGAAAGTTTTTCATTTCGATGTTCTTCTTAGCATTATTATACGTGCAACATACCATGCTAAAGGTATTCAGTTCTTTACCGAAGATGATTTTTCCCAGCAATTGGGTTATATGAATCGCCCTAAAGGGCACTTAATTGAACCGCATCGCCATAATCTGGTAGCCAGGGAAGTGACCTTAACCCAGGAAGTGCTCATGGTAAAAAGCGGTCTTGTTCGGGTTGATTTTTATACTGATGAACAAGAATATATAGAAAGCAGGATATTGCAAACCGGAGATGTGATTCTGCTGGCTGCAGGCGGCCATGGTTTTGAAATGCTGGAAGACAGTGAAATGATTGAAGTAAAACAGGGGCCGTATGTAGGCGAAAGCGATAAGGTCAGGTTTAAATCTGTAGCACCAGATGCAATTAAATTACCCGGTAATGGGTCTTAACTTCAATGCTGAATACAGCGCCTACTATGATATGCTGAATAAGGGCAAGACTTATGCAGCAGAAGCGGACTTCGCCATCGGCCAAGTGCTTAAGCATAAGCAGGGGGCTAAAAATCTGCTTGAATTGGGGTCAGGGACTGGTGGGCACGCTGCGCAATGGTGTAAGTTGGGTTTTAGCGTTACTGGAATTGAGAGAAGTACTGCCATGTGCGAACAGGCAAGGGCTAAGCAAATAACAGGCCTACAGATAGTAGAAGCTGATATAATGGATTTTAACCTTGATAAAAGCTTCGATGCGGCGTTGGCCATGTTTCATGTTATTAGCTACCTGCGTACCAATCAGGATGTATTGCAAAGTTTTGAAAGAGTCCATACTCACTTAACGCCCGGCGGCATTTTCTTTTTTGATGCCTGGTACAGTCCCGCTGTGTTATGGCAAAAGCCCGAAACCCGAACCCGAAACTGGGAGGATGAACAAACTCTGGTAACCCGCAGAGCAACCGCACAAGTATATGACCAGGAAGATGTAGTTAATGTACATTTTGAAATTGAAGTTTCCAACAAAATAACAGGATGGCAATACCAATTTGCCGAAAATCATCCCATGCGCCATTTCAGCATTCCGGCAATGGCACTACTCGCAAAAAGTGCTGGTTTTGAATTGTTAGAAACCATGGAATTGTTAACCGGTTCACCGCCTTCTGTAAACACCTGGAATATTTGTTTTATACTTCAAAAGGTATAGATTAATTAACTCTATTGAAACAGATATTAAAGAAAGCAATCGATTATTTGGCGGCACGTATAGTAGCAAAAAGCCGCTTTGATGCGCCTGTTAATCGGGCGATTTTCAACAATGAATCTCAGCTAATGCTTGAAGCAAAAATACTTCGGCAACTACAGTTATCCAATTCGGAAAAAATTTTGGAGAATATTCAATTAGCAGAGTTCTCGGTGTTTTCGCAATGGGGCGATGATGGAATTATTCAATTTCTGGTGGACTATCTTGAAATTGAGAACAAAAGTTTCATTGAGTTCGGAGTTTATGATTATGAAGAAAGCAATACACGTTTTTTGCTTATGAACAATAATTGGAAGGGACTTGTAATGGATGGCAGCGAAGCCAATATCAAACATATTCAAAAACAGGACTACTATTGGCGTTTTGACCTTACTGCTGAGCAGGCTTTTATTACCCGGGAAAACATAAATAAACTAATATTAAGTAAAGGATTTGATGGTAAAATAGGCTTATTACATATTGATATTGATGGTAATGACTATTGGGTATGGAAAGCCTTGAATTGTGTTGATGCAACATTGGTGATTATAGAGTACAATGCTGTATTTGGAGCTGATCACTCTTGGACCATACCTTACAACCCTGCCTTTCAAAGAACTGATGCTCATTTTTCAAATTTATATTGGGGAGCATCTCTATCCTGTCTTTGCGACCTGGGAGCAAGCAAAGGTTATGCCTTTGTAGGAACCAATAGCGCTGGTAACAACGCCTATTTTATAAAAAAAGAATCTTTGAAAGCTTTACACCCACTTTCCTCTAGAGAAGGGTTTACAATGAGTAGGTATCGCGAAAGCCGCAATGAGTCGGGTCATCTCACCTATTTATCGGGTCCGGATCGAATAAAGGCGATAAGCGGATGCCATGTATTTAACACCCGAAGCATGCAAACAGAAATACTATGATCCCAGTAAATACACCATTACTTGCCGGCAATGAAGCAAAATACCTGGAAAACTGTATCCAAACTGGCTGGATATCTTCGGAGGGTCCCTATGTAAGCGAATTCGAAACCAAAATGGCTGAGCGGGTAAACCGCAAGTATGGAATTGCTGTAGCCAATGGTTCGGGGGCTCTCGACATTGCCATTCAGGCTCTTGATATTGGACCCGGAGATGAAGTGATATTACCAACTTTTACCATTATTTCACCGGTTTTTTCGGTACTGCGTGCAGGGGCTACCCCTATTTTAGTAGATAGTGAACCAGATACCTGGAATATGAATGTAGCCGAAATAGCTTCAAAAATAACAAAACGCACCAAAGCAATTATAGTGGTTCATATTTATGGGCTTCCTGTTGATATGGACCCCATCATTGACCTTTGCAAAAAGCATAGTATTTACCTGGTTGAAGATGCGGCTGAGCTTATTGGGCAAAATTATAAAGATGCTCCATGTGGCTCATTCGGCGAAATCAGCACTTTTAGTTTTTATCCCAATAAACAAATTACAACAGGTGAAGGTGGAATGGTGGTTTGCAATGATGATCAATTGGCTGAAAGGTGCCGAAAGTTGCGGAATTTGGCTTTTGAAGAAAAAGGACGCAGGTTTGTTCACTATGAAATGGGATGGAATTACCGTATGACCAATTTGCAGGCTGCGCTTGGACTGGCGCAGTTGGAGCAATTAGATATGCATGTACAGCGTAAACGCGAAATTGGTGAAAGCTACCTTGAAAAGTTGGATGCATTGGTAAATTTTCAACTGCCAATGGCTACTGCCTCATTTGCATCAAATATTTATTGGGTTTTTGGTTTGGTGGCCCGCAATCAAAAGCTTGCTGAGAACGCAGTTGAATTGCTTAGTAAACAAAAAATTGGAACCAGGCCATTTTTCTGGTGCATGCATGAGCAGCCAGTATTTTTAAACATGGGCTTATTTGCCGGCGAATCCTACCCGGTTGCTGAAAATCTTGCTCGTTGTGGATTTTATATCCCAAGTGGTCTTGGGCTCAGCAATGAAGAGATTGATTTGGTTTGCAAAACGCTGATTGAATGGAAGCAATAATACCAAAATTAAAGGTGGGAGTATGGGTAAATAGCGACTTAACTCCTGAAGTTGGTGGGGGCTATCAATATTATTCCGGCTTACTAACAAAGCTCAATCTTCATATCTTCACGAATGCAGAAATCATTTTCCTTTCTAATAGTAACAGTATTGAGAATCTACCATTTAAAAAAAAATATGCAATAAAATGGCGGCCTTTTCAACCAACTTCTATTAAAAAAAGCCTGGCTAAATGGGCTGCAAGGTTTGGGATTACGAAACAACAAGAAAGGTTGGAAATTCAAACCAAGAATCATGAGCAATCGTTAATTAGTGAGTTAGGCACAGTGGTAGATCTCATTTATTATCCAACCACGCTTTGCCAATATCCCAATTTCCCCTATGTATATACTATTTGGGATCTGGGCCATCTTAGCACCTATGCTTTTCCGGAGTTGAGTATGAATGGAGTTTATGAATTGCGTGAAACTATATATAGCCTACAAGCCCGTAAAGCTCTGATGGTAATTGCCGAATCGAATGCCGGCAAGGATCAATTGGTCCGTTTGCTTCAAATTGCCGAACAGCGTATTGCAGTGGTTCCGCTTTTTGCAGGTGAAATTGCTTCTCCTGTTTTGGAGCCAATAAGACCGGAGTTGCTGAATGATAGGATCGTTTTTGTTCATTATCCTGCTCAATTCTGGGCACATAAAAACCACTTCAACTTATTATTAGCTTTTAAGTCAATTGAAAACAATTACCCAGATTTAAAACTCGTTTTTACAGGCGCTGACAAGGGCAACAAATCACATATTCTGCACCTTGTTAAGACCCTTCAGCTTTATGATCGGGTGATTGATTTAGGTTTTGTAAAGAATCAAGAAATGAAATGGATTTACTTACATAGCAAGGGGCTGGTAATGCCAACTTTTTTGGGACCAACCAATATGCCCTTGCTGGAAGCAGCTTCACTTAATTGTCCCGTGGCCTGTTCAGATTTAACCGGTCATCAGGAGCAATTGGGCGATTATGCATTTTATTTTAATCCAATCGATCCAGAATCAATCGCAAATGCAATTTCAATGATGCTAGAGTCAAAACAACCGAAAGCAATTTGGAGTTATAAAGAAATATGGTCAATGGAAAATGCCATGAATTCTCTGGATATAATTTGGAAAAACCTTTCAGCAATCCGAAGCTGTTGGGGCTCCAATCAACAAATTTATTAATTATTGTAGCAGAATGGCTGATTCAGCGATTTTTTTATCAATAATACTTCCTGTGCTCAACGGAGCTAATTTCCTTCCAGAATTTTTAGATGGTCTGGAAAAGCAAAAAGGCAAAAACTTTGAATTGATTGTTATTGATGGTGGTAGTTCTGATAATTCTATGCAATTGGTAGAAAATTTAAAGTCCAAAAATTTGTTTGCAGTTATCATACAAAGCTCCCCTAACCAAGGTATTTATGCAAGTATGAATATAGGCATTGAACTTTCCAAAGGACAGTGGCTTTATTTTACTGGGTGTGATGATCGTTTCTTTGATGAGAATGTAACAAATAACATTGAAACTGCGGTCTTGCAAAACCCAGCTGTGGATTTTTTATATGGCGATGTAATTTTAGAAAGCTCTGAATCTGTTTACCGAGGAAAAACAACTTTGCATGACCTAATGAATAGAGGTAATATCTGTCATCAGGCGATTTTCTACAAACAGGATTTGTTTAAACGTTTAGGAAAATACAATACTAATTATAAAATTTGGGCTGACTGGGATTTTAATATTCGCTGCTTTCAGCATCCGGAAATAGTAACTGCTTATATTGGGATTATCATTGCTTATTTTAATGACCTGAGTGGGGTTAGTAGTCTTAATGAAGATCCGGTTTTCCGCCAATTATTACCTGTTTTTAACGGCAATGACCTGATAATGCAATTACAGACAATTCGTCAAAGCTATGCTTATCGGTTGGGGAAAAAAATATTTGGATGGGTAGATAAATTATACTCATTGTAGCGATTAGATTTTCTGTTTCTAACCTTTCCCAAACCAGTAAGTTTTTCCTTCAATTTATTATATAATCTTTTTCAATGCAAGCAAATGAAATCAATTATTCGAAAAAGCTATTTTTGCCCATTTCCCGTCTAATAAAGACCGAGTTGAAGGCTCAGAGAATCAATTAAAGATTCATTTGAAGAATCTCAAAAAAACTGGCTACAGCAAAGCATGCCTTATTTTCCGCGTAAAATTAAATTACTAAAACATTGGTTAAAAGGAGGAGAATACCTTCAAATTACTTTCAAAGATTTCCTGACTATTTAGCCAGTTTATTCTATGCCATTTCAGCCACTCATTACCGTAATCATTACTAATTTTAACCATGCTCAATGGTTAGCTAAGCGGATTGACAGCGTTCTTGGCCAAACTTATGAAAATTTGGAGATTATCATTTTAGACGACGCAAGCACTGACAGAAGTAGAGAAATTTTGAATGAATATGCCAATAATTCCCGCATCAAAAGGATTATTTATAATGAAGTCAATTCCGGTTCACCGTTTCCGCAATGGCAGAAGGCATTTCAAATTGCAGATGGCGATCTGATCTGGATAGCTGAAAGTGATGATTACAGTGATCCGGCCTTATTGCAAAATTTAGTTTATGCCTTTGAAGATGAAAATTGTGTTTTTGCCTTTTGCGAGGTGGTGGAGGTTGATGCTTTTGAAAAGCCGCTTACCTATGCTCCAACTCTGCCTGCAAATTGGTATGAAGGGAAGGATTTTCTGAAAGACAAAATGACCCTATTTGATTCAATCTCCAATACAGGGGTTGCAGTATTCAGACGGTCTACGCTAAACAATGTAAGCAACGAATATCTTAACTGTCAACTAAGTGGGGACTACCGATTGTTTTGCGAAATAATCATTCAGGGTAAGGTATTCGCATCAGGCTTACCACATGCCTACTTTCGCAAGCATGAAGCTGAACTTACTTCAAAGCTTTTTGGTACGCTTGTTAACTATAAAGAGCATTTAGAGATTGTTGACTGGCTAATTGAAATGAATATTGTTGGCAAGGAGGTGATTCGCAGCATTGTAAAACCAAAGCTAACCTGGTTATATTGTGTTGGCAAAGGTATGCCCCACTCAGAATATGATTTGTGGATTAGTTTATCAAGGGATAGCTGTAATAAACACAAAGTTCAGTTTCCACATTTGGCGGCAAGTATTAAGAGTTTTCAAATAAAGGCACAACATTTTTACAAAAGAAAAATAAAAGAAAGACCCTGGAATAATGTCAATAGGATCATCGACTAGTTTTAATTTTTTGGCTCCTGTTGACGATGAAATGCATCGTCCGCTTTGGAGCGTAATGATTCCAACTTATAATTGTGCAGATTACTTACGTGAAACTTTGGGAAGTGTTTTGGAACAAGACCCAGGACCTGAGCAAATGCAAATTATGGTTGTAGATGATGCCAGTAACGATAGGCCCGAAGACATTGTAATGGAATTGGGTAAAGGCAGAGTTGGGTTTTACAGGCAGGTAAGTAATGAAGGTCATATTAATAATTTCGAATCTGCCCTGAATTTCAGCAGGGGGCATTTAATCCATCTTCTCCATGGTGACGATCGGGTGATTTGGGGCTTTTACCGTGAAATGGAAAAATTGTTTGAGCAATTGCCTGATATCAGTGCCGGTTTTTGCAGACATTATTTTATTGGAAAAGATGGAGATCAGGGTTATATAACACCAATCATTCAGGAAACGGGAATGATGAGTGATTTTTTTGAAAAAATGCTCCAGGAAAATCTGGTTCAAACACCAAGCATGGTTGTGAAGAGGTCTGTTTATGAAAAAATTGGCATGTTTGATCATCGTTTTATTTGCAAGGAAGATTATGAAATGTGGCTGAGAATAGGCAAATATTTTAAGGTGGGATATTGCAAAAGGCCATTAGCTGAATATCGGAATTACCATGGTTCCCATACTACAAGAACCATCAATCAAAACTGGGATACAATGTTACTATTACAAGAAATCAAAAGTAGCTACAATGAAGGGTTAGTCCAAAATTTGGAGCAAATTCACCAGCAGTCCATGGCTACAATGGCATGGTATAATATTCAAACTTTGCTGCAAATGAATGAACCCAAAGCTGCTTCAGATTTGATGAGAAAAACGCTTAAACTAAATATTCCAATGAAGCAGAAGCTGCGGGTATTGAAAGCTTATTTTAAGGGCTTAAAGTTTAGAAATTAAATGCTTCGGTTTTATAGTCCATCAGTTAAAGCGCCCTGTTTTTTTTTTACCGAAGCAAACACAAGAGGTTTGTTGGTGGATGAAATTAAATCTGCCGATTTCATTTTGCTTCCATTCAAATATGAAATCATTTATGATTTTTCGGAGGAAGAATTAATCAAAGAAGGGCTTACAATGTCTGATATTCCATATCTTAAAGAAATCGCAGTTGAGCTTGAGCATCTTTCATTTAGAACCGGCAAAAAGTTGATCGTTTTTTTCTATCGCGATTCATTCCTTCGATTGCCTTTTAGAAATGCCCTGATTTTCAGAACATCTACTTTTGCTTCTTATAATCGTGATGGAGAATTTGGCATGCCGGCATTTATAGATAATTTCAGAAAAACACCGCAGTTTAGGACTAAATCATGGCAATCTATCCCCAGTGTAAGTTTCAGAGGAAGTTCTGCTCCATTAAAGTTACCTACCGGCATTCAGGTCCGAACTAAGTTGAATGAATTTTTTGATAGGTCGGGAATCTCTTTTCGGGTAAAAAACTGGTATAACGAGGGTTATTTATTGCGTCGCAAAGCCATTCTTTCGGTTCAAAGAAAGGCTGCTCATTTCAAAACAGATTTTTATTTGAATCAAGTTGATCAGGGAACCCCGCAATCGGTCTTAAATTATTGGAAGAGTTTGGAGACCAACGACTATTTTATTTGTACCCGAGGCCATGGCAATTACTCATTTCGGCTATACGAAATCATGCAGCATGGTCGTATCCCTGTATTTATTCAAACAGATTCACTGCTCCCTGCGATGGATGTTATCCCCTGGAAAAATATTACTATTTGGATAGAAGAAAAGGAAGTAAATTCCACTGCCGAAAAAATTCTGAATTTCCATCATTCAATTAAACCTGGAAATTTTATTGAACTTCAGCAGGAAATTAGAGTATATTGGCAAAAATATTTATGTTACAAGGGCTTTGCTACCTATTTAATAGATCAATTTTTACCAGATTTAATGTTCAATGGAGCAACTCATGACAGGTATTAGCGTAATCATTTGTACTTTCAATGGACGCGATCGAATCGGTAGAACCCTTGAGCATCTTGCCGTTCAGGACCTTCAGGCTAATCAATGGGAGTTAATCCTGGTGGATAATCTTTCCACTGATGGAACAGCTGAATTTGCCCAAGAAAAATGGCAATTGCTGAATCCGGGCGTTCAACTGAAAATTTTAGAAGAACACCGTGCAGGTAAAAACAATGCATTAGAACTTGGTTTTTCTGAATCAAATTTTGATTACCTCGTTATTTGTGATGACGACAATTGGTTAACTTCGAATTACCTGAGTATGGGGCTAAAAATCATGGAAGAACATCCTGATTATGGTATTGTTGGAGGCAGGGCCGAGGCAGTTGCCGATACGGAATTGCCCGATTGGTTTTATGAAAATCAATATGCCTATGCCTGCGGCTCGCCATACAATGGTTCTATGGATTTTACCGGTATTGGCATGCTATGGGGAGCAGGTATGGTGATCCGGAGAAATGTAGCCCAAAAAATTATGCATCCAAAATGCCCGACCAATCTCAGTGGACGTAAAGGAACAGAGCTAACTGCCGGAGAGGATGACGAAAAATGCGTAAGAACCTGGTTGCTTGGGTATAAAACCTTTTTTGATTATCGGCTTCTTTTGTGGCATTATATACCTGCTTACCGTTTGAATGTGGAGTACATGGAAAAACTTAAAAACGGTTTTTCGGATCAGGGGGCACTGATTGCAGCTTATCGTCGCACCTATGAGTTTCGAAATCATAAGAAACTCATGCATGAATGGTGGTATCAATTGCCGTCCTGGTTATTTTCAAAAGTATCTGGTAATTCCACAAAGGCGAGAATAGCACAGGAGTATTTGTTTCTTGCAACCGGAACCAAGTTTTGGCGGACAGAACCCATGAATGAGGTTATGAATTTTCTTCAATTTGTAGAATCGGATGAATAATTTAGAATGCAGCCTTCTTTTACCGGCTTTTCCTAAAAGCAATCTATTTATGAGCTGAACGATTTTGCAGATTAAATAAAAAGCAATTTGAATGATGCATGAATACATTTCTAGGTCATTCTGTTTAATGTCGCCGCAGTGTTGAAAATAATAATGAAATGATCAAGAATTTACCGGAGAGATTTTTAAGCTGGAACCGAAGAAAAATAAAACGTCAGAAATTTTTGAATATGTACAAGCGTGTCAAAGATTACACGATGCAAGACGCTGAACTTTTTGTAGACAAACTGGAGCTTGCTGAAACCGATTCGTAATCTCGTTAAGTCCTGAATGAAAATCGCTTTTCTCACCATTCATCCTTCTTCCGATAAACTGGCCTGGTCGGGGTTGAATGATCATATTCATAAAGCATTGGAAATTGCCGGAGCTGAGGTCATCAATATTTCAGGTTTTTCGGCAAAGCCGGATTTGCGCTTAAAACTGGATTACAAATTCAATCATTTATTAGGGAAAAATATTCCTTATGAGTTTACCAAAACCTATGCAAAGCAGTATGGACACTTTGCAGAAAATCGATTGAAAGAGCATATCGGTTTCGATGCCATCATCACCAATAAGCCTTCGATTGTAGCGTACTTAAAAACAAGCTTGCCGGTCTTTATTTATACGGATGGAACTTTTAGGAATCTGCATAATTATTACGGGCATACCTCCAACATGCCAAATCGATACATCGCCGAAGCTGATGAAGTTGAAAAGCGGGGCTTTGAAGCATGTAAGAAAGCAATGTTTTCTTCCGGTTGGGCTGCCAATTCAGCCATGCAGCATTACAAGGTGCCATCCGACAAAACGGTTGTCATTCAATTTGGTTCCAATATGGACGGCATAGCGTTGTCCGAATGGCAAACCGTTTTCGAAGAAAAAATGAACAAGCCTTTGCGGCTGCTATTGCCTGCTGTAGAATTCAATCGGAAAGGCGGAGATATAGCTGTTGAAGCATTGAAAATTCTATTGGCAAAAGGAATAGACGCCAAATTAGTACTTGTTGGAATGGATATACCTGAAACCATCCAACATATTCCGGAACTGGATCATATCCCCTTTATTTCAAAAGAAACCATGGAGGGTCGCCAACAAATGGAAGGCCTGTTCAGGGATTCTCATTTCCTGATTTTACCTACAAAAATGGATTGTTCACCTGTGGTATTGTCCGAGGCTGCCGTTTATGGCTTACCTGCTTTGGCAAGCAATCTTGCCGGAATTCCTTCTGTTGTGGAAGATGGTAGCACAGGATTTTTGTTTCCGGTGGATGCAGGGCCCGAAGAATATGCATCCCGGATTATCGAAATATGGACAGATAAAGAGCGCTATCGAACCATGGCCGTTAATGCTTTTCAAAGGGGTTCTGAACTGCTGAACTGGAAAGTGGCGGGGGGAAGTATTCTAAAAATAATTTCAACTGCATTGAACCCATTATTAAATGCAAAGCATATTGAAACAGGCTATTAAAAATCTGGTTAAAAAATTAGTTTCAAATCTATCAGAAAGAAATCGGAAGTCTATCATCAATGTATTTGTCAAAAGTTTGCCGGCTCCAGAGCAATGGAAATTTTCACAGTATGGAGTAATCAATTATTTTTCGTACCTGAAAGCAAATGGTTGGAAGCCGCAGACTTTTATTGATGTTGGGGCATTTGAAGGAAATTGGACTGCTGAAATGATGTCTTTAAATCCCGAAGGAAATTTTTATTGTTTTGAACCGCTTCAGGAAAAGGTGCTGATTTTAAAAAAGAAATTTGAAGGAAAAAAGGTAGTGATTACCGAAGGATTATTGGGGCCCTCCGCTCAGGACAAGGTAAAGTTTCATGCCTCTGAGAGTGGGTCTTCTGTTTATGCAGAGCAATCTTCGTTTTCAAAGGAACTGAGAGAATTGAAAATGTCCACTTTGGATGAAAGCATGAAAGAAAATTCATTACAGAAACCGGTATTATTAAAATTGGATGTTCAGGGCTATGAGTTGGAAGTGTTGAAAGGAGCGAAAGGCGTTTTGGCAGAAGTTGATATAGTTCAAATGGAAGTAAGCCTGCTTGATTACAATGAAGGTGCTCCATTGATAGCAGAAGTATTACAAGAAATGAATGATGCCGGATTTTACGCTTTTGAAATTCCGGGTTTTCACCGACGTGCAGATGATTGGAGCCTGATACAGGTGGATATTATTTTTTGCCGAAAAGAATTTCCCTTGCGACAAAAGGCGAATAATTTCTTTACTGATTTTAAAGTAGTCAACTTTGGCTGACTCATTGGTCATTCTTTCCGATGGTTGGCCGGCGGCCAATATGGCGGGCATCAGCCAAACCCTTTATAACCTGTTTGATGCATATCCCGGTAATCTTTGGATGCTGATGCCGGAGGGAGAAAGCATACCTGGCGGAGAACGATTGGATATGGCAGAAGTTCGGTACCCGGTAAGGCCGTATGCACCCATTGCCAACCGGTTGGGTAGGTTCATAAATAATGGCAGGGTAAAAAATCAAATGAGTTGGCGGCAAAAAAATTGGAATGTTCCTGTACAATTACCTACCCCCAATGATGCCTTAATATTGGTTAGCACCACCGATGCAACCAAACTTCAACTTGCATGGCTGCTCCTGCGTCAGGGCTACACCGTAATCCCCTATTTCATGGACGACTGGCTGCACGATAATAATTTAAAATGGAAGGGCAATAACATTCAACAGGTGGCGAAGGATATTCTGGAAGCCGCCCCAGCCTGGCTCATGATTAGTGAACCACTGAACCGTATCCTTCGTGAACGTTATCGACTCATTCAGAAACCCTATTTGGTGGTTCATAACCCAGCGCCTGCGTCAGTGGCCAGTGGGCAGTGGCTAGTGAGCAGTGGGCTCGCCGAACTGCAAACTGCTCCCGAACCCCCGAAGCTTCTGGAGGAAGTAGGCCTGTCGAACTGCCAACTGCCAACTGGCAACTGCCAACTGATCTACGCTGGCTCAGTTTGGCCGATGCATGCGGATGCGTTGATTGCGGTGGCTCGTGCAATTGATTTGCTGGGAAATAAAAACCAGGGAAAATATGGATTGGAGCTATACATTCCAGAAGGCCATTGGGAAAAATACAGAACGAAGTTGGAAGGGAAAGGCGTTGAATACAAAGGATGGCTGCCCTATGTGGAAGTGCAGGAGAAGTTAAAGGATGCAAGCATGACAGTTTGTACCGCAAGTTTCGAAAAGGCGCATGCTGCATTCAGCCAAAGCAGCACCCAAACCAAACTCACCGATTATATGGCATCCGGCCGCCCCATTTTGTTTGTTGGTCCCGATGGCAGTGCAAGCGGAGAATTTGTAGAAAAATGGGATTGCGGATATTGGTGCAAAGAAAATAATTCCGAAAATCTGGCTGATTTTATAAAAGAAATCTTTTCCCGTCCTGAAGAAATGCAGGAGAAAGGCGCCAATGGAATGCTCCTTGCTCAAACTACTTTCAGCAAAAAAAATCAACAGGAGCGCTTGTATAGATTTGTAGAAGAAATTGGGAGAATGGAACAGGCAAAAAATAGCTGAATGGGATTATCAAGAAAGATAGCTGCCTTCTTCCGCAATTATGAGGCCATTGGTAATTTTTGGCAAGTAGCCTTTGCCCGGTTCTATCGTAAGGAGGGCATGATACAATTGCGGTTGCGCCACCATCCCATTGAACTGGTTATGCGTACCAATTCATACCATATGTTCGGCGAAACCTGGATTAATAAAGATTATGATGTTAAATACCTTGAAATCCGTCAGGGCGATATCGTATTGGATATTGGCGCAAACCAGGGTTTCTATACCTGTTATACAGCAAATCAGGGTGCACAGGTATTTGCATTCGAGCCGGTAGATTCTACCATGAAAATTTTGGAAGAAAATATTCGCTTAAATGGGTTTGAAAACAATGTAGTTGCGGTTCAAAAGGCGGTTGGTTTAAACGATAGCCCGGTTCCATTGTTTGAGGTAAACCACCTGGGCGGTGGCATGAATACCACGCAACCCGGATTTGCCGAATATGCCCGTGGTGTGGGGTTGGAAGTGAATGAAATGGAAAACGTACCCGGGATTAGTATTGCTGAAATTGCAAAGGAATTCAACATCAACCGGATCCGGGTTTGTAAATTGGATTGTGAAGGATCAGAATTGGAAATATTAAAAAACTATCCCGATTGGCTAATCAAAGAAACCGATGCATTTATTATAGAATTTCATCCCAATTATGACTTAAAAGAACTGACAAGATTGATCGTATCATGGGGTACGCATCAGTTGAGTTTTGCGGATGATTTACCGCAATGTGAACGAAGTATTTTAAGGGCTGTAGCCAACAGATTGTTGGTATAAAATTGGTAAAGCAATTATTGTGTATGAAACAATGAAAGAAACCTGAAACTTGAGCAAACCTGAATTGGTGTTGTTATGCACCGGCCTTGGCCGGGTGAACCGGGGATTCGAACAGCACATTGCAACGCTGGCCCAAATTATTTCGCGAAATACTGAGTACAATAACAGAATACAAGTATGGTGCGGTACAAGATGGATTATGGAAGATGTAAAAGTTAGGCGTATCAGAAATTTTCCAAGGAATAGCTGGCCCTCTAACTTGTCAGCTACTCCATTCATTAGAGAACAACAGAGTTTTTTTCTTGGAATGTTGCCCTATTTATTTGATAAAAAATCCAGGGTTTTTTATTTAGGTGAATATCGTCTTTACTGTTACTTAAGCAAACTTCGGAAGCTGTTCAAACTAAAATACAGCTTGGCCTTATTTACCGGAGGATTTGCAATTCCGGGCAAAAAAGTTTTTGATGAAAATTTAGATTTCATCCATCATGTTACAGACAAGTACTTGGAGGAATGCCAGATTTATCCGAAAGAAGCCCAAAAACTACTTCCTCATTTTGTCAGTTTTGATTTTTCCTTGGATTATGCATTGATAAATAGAATAAAGCAACTTGCAAATGGCAAGAAAATAATCTTGTCTGTAGGTTCATTAGACAATTCTTACAAAAGACTCGATTTACTGATTAATGCTCTTTCAAGCTCACCGGAAAATTATTTTCCATTATTGATTGGTCCATCAAGCCATGAAACTCCGGTTTTGCTCAATCAATTAAAGAGCAAATTTGGAAATGGAAATTTTTACATTGGAGAGGTTGATCACGTGGAGATGGGTACGTTTTATGAGGTTGCAGATGTATTTATTTCCTGCACTAAAAGTGAAAGTTTTGGATTGGCCATGGTAGAGGCACTTTCTTTTGGTTTGCCTGTCATTTGTTCCGACTCTCCTGTGTCCAGGTTTGTTCTCAAAGAGAATGCGATGCTGATAGATATTAATACTCCAAATGACATTCTAAATGCACTCGATAATTTGCCGGGCTGGATAGCAAAACAAAATTTGGATGAACTTGTTGAATTTGCAAGGAGCTATTCTATCGAAAACTTAAGTCCGGCCTATTTTGATATGTTCAGAACGATAGAAGAAAGACAAACAATAAGGGTTTAAAACTTGATCTTCTCTATCATCATACCCACCTGCAACCGCCCTGAATTACTAGCCTTATGCCTCGAACGGCTTAAGCCCGGAGCACAGACCATTGAGCCTTCAATGTATGAAGTGATTGTAACCGATGACAGCAGGAATGAGGAAACCGAAAAAATGGTTTTAGAAAAATATCCTTGGGTACAGCATTTTAAAGGACCGCAGAAAGGGCCTGCTGCCAACCGCAACAACGGTGCAAAACGCGCAAAAGGAGAATGGTTGGTTTTTACTGATGACGATTGCCTCCCCGATGCCAATTGGCTAACTGCCTATTCCGATGCCATAGAACAACACCCGGATTGCAGAGCTTTTGAAGGCGCCATTTTACCCGATGATTGGGAACTGCTCAAAAAAGACATGGCCGAATGCCCGGTGAATGATCAAGGCGGTTGCTTTTGGAGCGCAAATATTATGGTGGAGAAAGCATTGTTTGAAGAAATTGGTGGGTTTGATGAACAGTTTAAAATTGCCGCCATGGAGGATAAGGACATAGCCGAACGGCTTCTGGCAAAAACAGTGCAGAAATTTGTACCCGATGCATTGGTTCATCATCCGGTTAGGTTTCGCAGCTTTTCTAAAAAAATGAGGCAAATACCAGCTTCCTGGAGCAATTGGATTTTGTATGTAAAGAAACAGGAAAAAACCAAACAGCCTACAATGTTGAAAAGAAGTATAATTAATCATTCTATTTCTATTCCACAACAATTATTCAAAGGGAATATTCAAAGGATGATTTGTCATGGCTGGTCATTGCTTCAATATATTAGACTCCCATTTATAAAATGAAGCAAGTTAATTTTCAGTTTGCAGACACTTCAGCCAATCTTGCAAGTGCAATTGAAGTAATAGAAGTAATCTGGCCATGGATTGCTGACATTGGGTCTTTCGCAGATTTAGGCGGGGGTATGGGTTCATGGTCCAAGGCACTCGAGTTGAAGGGGATTTCAAATTTTAATTTGATTGACCATCCATTGACCCCGGTGGAAAATATTTTAATTGAAAATAAATCGAACTTTACTCCGGTTGATCTTGAGCTTGATTTACCTGTATATGAGCATTATGATTTGGTGATTTGCACTGAGGTTTTTGAGCATTTCTCTGAGAAAAGAGCTCTTGAATTGCTTGAATGGATAAATGCATCTACAGATTTCATTTTGTTCAGCGCAGCAATCCCCCGACAGGGTGGCCTAGGCCATGTCAATTTGCAAAGGCATGCTTACTGGCATGAAAAATTTTCTAATCTGGGGTTTAGTTTCTTTGACGGATTTAAACCTGAAATTATTTCCAATCAAGGTATAAAATATTGGTTCAGACAAAATCTTTTTTTATACCACCGCGGCAAATTCACCGAAAGGTTTCAAAATTTGTCAAACATCACCAATCCTGAGTTTGAATTAGTTCACAAAAGCATATTGAATAAACCAATTGGTAGAAAAGAATGGTTGGGCTTATTCCTTACTTTATTTTTTCGAAAAAAGAAAAATTGATTGAGCCAACGTAAAATCATAGTACTAACGCCTGTAAAAAATGAAGCCTGGATTTTGGATTTGTTTTTAAGAGTCTCATCGCAATTTGCTGATGCGATCATTTTAGCGGATCAGTTCAGTACAGATAATTCAAGGGAAATTGCCGGGAAATACCCGAAAGTAGTATTAATCGAAAATGACGACCCCACCTTTAGCAATGATTACCGGCAAGCCTTGCTTTTGAAAACAGCAAGGTCTTTGTATGATGGGATAAATATTATTCTAGCCATAGATGCCGATGAGATTCTGTCCGCAGATTCATTAAAAGCCTCGGAAGAGTGGGCAAAAATGCAAGTAGCAGAAGTGGGTTCAGTATTTTATTTTGAAAAACCAGAATTGTATGGCTCACCTTCTCGAACAATACGCAGAAATAATGACTACCCAATGGGTTTTGTGGATGATGGGACGATTGTCCATATAGCTAAAAAGGTTCACAGCATCAGGGTTCCATTGCTAGAAGGTCACCAAAAATACAATTTTGAAAAATTGAAATTTCTGCACGCCTCCTACTTGCGACCTGAGGCACAAAGAGCCAAGTACCGCTTTTATTCGGTAAAGGAAAATCTGCTGGGCACAAGCCCCTGGTACAGACGCAGGCGCAGATACAGAAATCCAAATCATTTATTGCGTTGGGAGCCGGTTACAGATTCTGATCCAAACTGGTTTGAATATCCGGAGCAACTGGAAATTAATTTTGAAGAAATTGACGAAGAAATTAATTCCTGGCATAACGATTCTGTGCTTGAAGCATTGACTGAGAAAGGATCCTTTTATTTTTGGTTTGACGACATCTGGGATATGGACTGGAAAAAATATGGAAAATCAAAAAATATAAACAGAACTATTATTGGGCCTCCATTTGTGCTAAGATGGTTGCTATCGCTCAGTGACAAGTTCAATAAATAATAGCCTTAATATCCGTACAAATGTACTTGGGTCTTTGTAACGCTTGCGGTTCTTATTTGAATAAACTTTTCTTTATCAAAGAAATGATGCAGGGTACCAAAGAAGCATTTGAATATGGTCTTTGTAATACCTGTGGTTCACTGCAATTACTGAAAATTCCTGGAGATATTGCTAAATACTATACACAGAATTATTACAGCAACCAAACCGATTTAGAGCAATATTTTAAACCGAAATGGAAGGCCGTATTAAAGGGTTGGCGAGATGCTTATTGCCTTACAGGCAAAGGAGTGGCAGGTGCAATGATTCAGAAAAAAATGCCGAATAAATCTTTGGAAATTTTCAACTTTCAGGATCTGTCCGTGAAGAAATCCTGGGCTATTGCAGATATTGGTTGTGGTACAGGCAAATGGCCTTATATTTTTTTTAATGCAGGGTTCAAAAATATTAAAGGCTATGAGCCTTATTTAAATCAAACCATTCATTACAACAACGGGCTGAAAATTATAAAGGGCGATTTGGAAAATCTAAAGGAACATTCGCAAGATTTAATCATGTTCAATCATTCCTTTGAGCATATTCCTGATCCGAAAAACGCATTGATGAAAGTGTTTCAAAAATTGAAGGCAAATGGTTATTGTTATATCCGTATTCCAACCGTTTCATCCTTTGCCTGGAAGCAGTACAAAGAGCATTGGGTACAGTTGGATGCACCGCGGCATGTTACTTTATTTAGCCGGAAAGGCATCAGTATTTTGGCAGAAAGCTGTGGATTTGAACTTATGAGCATCAAAGACGAGGGAACCGCTTTTCAATTTATTGGAAGTGAACAATACAAAAAGGGCATTCCGATGTATGGCGATCAGCGCAGTTATTTCGAAGGGAATGGAAATTTGTTTTCATCAGAACAAATCGCGAACTGGAATGAACAGGCTACAGATTTGAATAAAAAAGGCGATAGTGATTCGATAGCTGTGGTGTTGAAGAAAATAAAACCTGATTTCTAAAGCACAACTTGCCCCCTCACGTTGCAGGTGACAAGCTCTTCACTTTCACCTCTTAACCTTTACCTATTCCTCTTGCATCTCGAAACTTCGGGAATTCGGGGCTTAACCTCGACCTCGACCTCCCCCGAAGCTTCGGGGCTCGACCTCCCCTTATGCTTCGGGGCTTGACCTTAACCTCGACCTCCCCCTCAACCATTGAAACCCATCGTCATCATCCCAACCTACAATTATGCGCCGTTTATTCTGCGAGCCATTGAATCGGTAAAGGGAGCTGAGATTATTGTAATTGATGATGGCAGCACCGACAATACGACAGAACTGTTGCAGCCATTAATAGACGATGACACAATTACTTACCATTACCAACCCAATGCCGGCAAGGCTGCTGCCACCCGCAAAGGCATTGAAATGGCAAGCGGAGAGACAATTTTCACCCTTGATGCCGATGATTGGTTTTTGCCGGGTAAAATCGCGAATACCCTCGAAATTTTTAAACAGCACCCGGAGGTGGTGCACGTCGCTTCTCCGGCACAGATCGTCTGGGAAAACCAAACACGTTCACCGGAGAGGGAACCGGTTCCGCATTGGCTGTTGGGAAAACCGCTGGATGGATTGGAAGTCTTGGAAAAATTCTACAACCGAAACAGGCTCTACGGGGGTGGGTCCACCTTTGCGGCGCGTGCTTCGGTACTCAAAAAAATGCCGCTTCCCGATGCCGTGGATATGTACACCGATGAATGGCTGGTGCTTTATGCCCTGATGCAGGGCAAAACCTTTTTTTTGGAAGATGCCCATTCGGCCTGGTATGTGCACGAAAATAATTATTCGGGCAAAGGCGGGGAAGCGCTTGAAAAGAAAATTGAACGCTTGAAAAGATCGTCGAATGCCATTCTCAGGCTGATAAGAGAAAATGGATTTCCAGAATCCCTGGTCAAAGCCTATACGCTGAAAGACCGGACACGTAAGCTGTTCTGGGCGGAACAATCAAAAAGCAAAAGTCTGATGGATGTAATTGAATACGCACAGGCTGTATTGCGCGGAAAGTACAGTTGGGAAAGCATTCAGCAATATCATGTTGTAAACCGGATGATTAAGTTTTGGTAAGCACAGGCATACGTACTATTGGAAGTAGCAGCAGCAACGAATTTTGCGGCGTAGAGGATCACAGCAGCCATCTTACGGAACAGTTCAGAAGAATGGGCTTCAGTAATGCGGGCCCATCGACTGCAACCTGGCCCCTGTCTCCTGAAGCAGTCACAAGTTACATGGATAGCTTAATTGGAAACCTGGTAACTCATGTGATATGGCAGTATTCACCGTATGCTTTCGATAAAAAGGGTTTGCCCGGGTGGCTGCCTTCGGTCATGGAGAAATTTAAAAAGGCCGGGTTTATTCAGGGTGTTTTTTTTCATGAGGTGGCAGTGCGCCCTCACCATGTTACAGACTTCAAGGCCGCCTTGCTGGGCAAGATGCAAAAGCAAATAGCCCGGCAGATGAATGAAATTGCAGATGTTTCCTTCACCAGCATTCCGCTGTACCAGTCTTATTTTCCGGATAAGCCGCCCACTATTGTTCCAATAGGTCCGAATATTTTGGTGGAAGACGGGGAATTCCAGTTTAAGCCCGCTTCGGGTTTTTTTTGCTTCAGCAACCGCTTCAACCAGGAGCTTGCTTTTGCCCTTGCAGATGTATCGCATCTGGCTTCGTCAGACAGGCTGCTGACCATTGCGGGTCAGTCATCAAAAGCGCAGGAAACCAATATAAAACGGTGGCTAAAGGAAACCGGAATGAAGGAAAATGTAGGGTATCACGGTGCCGCAAAAATGGAAACGATTTGGTGCCTTTTGGAGCAGGTAGCGTGTGTTTTGCAGCCTGAGCCGGTCATCAACGGCATGGGAGGCATTTCCGCCAAGAATGGTACGGCCTCCGCGGCTTTCGCTGCCGGCCGCCCCCTCATCACCTGCAAAGGCGATATGACGCAGACAGAGATTTTCCGCGATGGGGAGAATGTGATTTTTGTGAAAGAGCAAACCGCAGCAGGCTGGATCCAGGCGATAGAAAAATGGCTGACCCTGCCCGTGGAGGAAAAAATCAACATGCAGCTTGCGGCCCGCCGGACTTATGAAGAAGTTTTTAGCTGGGAAAAGGCGGCGGAAATGATATCCGGGCGGTTGTTGGCAGGTGCGCAGGGGTAATCCCGCGCCCACACCTCGGCCAGCATGCCCTCGTTCCTCAGGCATGCGCCCGGTGTGACATGCACGTCCTTAAACGTAATCCGGGTAGGAAGAATTAAACAACAGCAACGCCATGTCATGCCGAGCGTGCTTCACAGGTTTGATTGAAAGACTAAACTTTAATTCTAACAAAAGCCTGTTTAGAACAGCCTGAAGCACAGCCGAGGCATGACACTACACGTTCCTATACTTCCTGCGGCTAGGAAAAACCAAAACCATAGCAAATGCCAAACCTCAAAGAAAGAGCCAACGCCGGGTTACACGATTACCTTTTTCAGCTCGTCAACAGCAAGAACCTGTTGCCGGATGAGGAGGCATCATTGATGGACCTGGGCTGTGGCACCGGTTCCTGGCTCAATCGTTTTCAAACGAAAGGCTATAAAAACCTTCGTGGGATGGACGCCGATGCGGAACAGTTTAAACTGCGCAATGTGGAACACAATTGCCTGGATCTTGATGCCTATAACGGCGAAATATTCGGCGAATATGACCTCATCACCGCCCTCGAGATCATCGAGCACCTTGCCAACCCCGGAAACCTCCTGGAGCTTGCCACCAAAAACCTCAAGCCGGATGGCCACATCCTCATCTCAACACCAAATATCCAAAGCCTGCCCGCCAGGCTGCGGTTTTTAATGAAAGGCCGGCTCAGCCATTTTGATGATAAAAGCGATCTCACGCATATTTATCCGGTGTATGATGAAAATTTCAAAAGGCTGTTGCCACGGTTCGGCTTAAAACTTGTCAAAACCTATTTTTACCCGCAGAAAGGCTATATCACTTTCCGCAAATCCATCCGCTTTTTATCCCGCCTTATCCAACCCCTCGCCAAAGACCGTTTTCCGGGGGACAATATCATTTTTCTGATAGCTAAGGAGGGTTAGGGCAAGGCTCAGTGTGCCACACCTCGACTGGCCACCTCCGTTCCTCCGGTGTCCGCCCGGTGTGACACGTACGTCCACACCTCGGCCAGCAATCCTTCGTTCCTCAAGCATGCGCCCGGTGTGACATGTACGTCCTTACATGTAATCCGGGTAGGAAGAATTAAACAATAGCAACGCCATGTCATGCCGAGCATCGGCCACCATCTTATAAAGTTCTGCTTTCAGCCCACCCGTAAAGCATGAATGAAACGGCCGATAGCCGAGGCATGCCCTTAAGCATAAATGAAAATCGCCTTTTACACCCAATCTTTCTTCCCCCATATCGGTGGCCTCGAAAAAGTCACGCAGCTTTGGGCGGAAGCCCTCATGCGGATGGGAAACGAGGTGCTGGTGATTTCCTCAACCCCGGCCAACGGCGACCAGGACCGTGATTTTCCGTTCAGGGTATTGCGGCGGGCTTCTTTTATGGAACAATGGAAAGCCCTGCGTCAATGCGACTGCGTGATTCAAATGGATATTTCGCTCAAAGGCCTGCCGGTCTGCCTGGCTTCCGGCAGGCCTTTTTTTATTTCCCACCATACCGCGTTAAGTGATGGCTGGCAAAACGCGGGGCCGCTGCCCAAACTGAAACGTTTGCTCAGCAATATCCTCCCGGTAAAAAATATCGCCTGCAGCGACTTCATCGGCAGCCAGCTCAGCAATTGCCAAACCATTTATTCGCCATATGATGAACGGATTTTCACCCCATATCCCGGACCGAAGTTTCCGGGGCGTTTGTTGTTTGTCGGCCGGCTGGTGAGCAACAAGGGGGCGGATATTTTACTGGAAAGTTTCAGCGCCCTGCTTCAACAGAACAGTGCCTATGCCGGGCACCTCAATGTGGTGGGTGACGGACCGGAAAGGGCAAGGCTTGAAAAGGAGGCGGAGGGACTCGAAATCAATTTCGCCGGCGCCTTATCGCCGGAGGCCGTCCGCGACGAGATGCGCAGGGCCGAAACCCTCGTGGTGCCAAGCCGCATTGAACCGTATGGCACGGTAGTAACCGAGGGACTCGCTTCCGGCTGCAAGCTGATCTGTTCAGATGCCGGCGGTCTGCCCGAAGCGGGTGGTGGCTTTGCGCGGTATTTCCCTGCCGGGCATGCGGAGAAACTCGGAGATTTGTTGCAGGAAGCGCCGGGATGGCCGCCGGATGACCGGGAAAAGCTCGACGCCTTCCTGCAATCCCGGTCCGCGGATTCAACGGCAAAGGATTTGCTGGAACTGCTGAAAAAAGAAACAGGCACTCAAAAAAAATAAATTACACCTGGAACAGGCAACCCTCATAAATAACGGCAACCTGCCCGCAATGGAAAATGGCGGGAAGGCAGTGGCCGCTCCGCCCAACGCGCCACGGTCCTATACCGGGAAAGGGGTAGAAAAATACTTGCTCTGGCTTTTCCTGATCGCCTGTTTTGGCGGCGCCCTGCGCAAATGGGTGGTGGAAAGCAGCGCGGTTTCCAATGTGATCCTGGGCGTGCAAATGATCATCCCATTCGCCATGGTCTGGCTGGCCAGGGGAAAAACACGTTCGCCATTCCCGGTTTACCCGCTGCTCTATGTTTATTTTTTCTACCTGGTCTTCCACGTTATTTACCCGCTGCAGCTCACCATTTACCATGGATTGTTCGGGCTCATCATCCACGGCGGGTTCTGGCTCGGCATGTTCTTCTATTTCGCCAACCGCCA
This sequence comes from Bacteroidota bacterium, assembly GCA_023387985.1. Lineage (GTDB taxonomy): Bacteria > Bacteroidota > Bacteroidia > Chitinophagales > Chitinophagaceae > Phnomibacter. Next base: position 34,806 of record JAEWHC010000007.1, read on the forward strand.
TAAATTCAATATGGCGCGGCACATCAAATGGTATGTCATCGTGGCCGCCATCGAAATTGTACTGGCCTTTGTGCAATATCCCCTGCCGCAGGAACATTTTCTCAATCAATACGCCCGGGAGGGGCAGACCATCGCGGTAGTTGGCGACCGGGTGCGGGTTACCGGAACATTTTCTTACCTCAGCGGCTATACCGCTTTTTTGATGTTTTATGTTTTGCTGATGTGGGCGCTCATCCGGCTCAAATGGCCGCAATGGCTTGTGATGCTGGGGATAGGTTTTGGCGTGGCGGCCAGCCTGATGACGGGTTCGCGGAGCATTGCCGTCATCTTCATCGTTTTGAGTGTGCCCATGCTGCTGCGGGAATACCCGGTCAATAAATTGTTCAGCCTGGCCGGCCGGCTGATCATTCCCGTCATGATCCTGCTGGCGGTACTGAGCATTTTCAATGATCCCATCCGGGGCGAGGTGGTAAAAGCCTACGACAATTTCATGCACCGCTTCGAGACCAACCGTGAGTCCGGCGAGCAATCCGGCCGCCTCATGCAGGATTGGTACGACATCCAGTACCGCAACTGGGAGAATCCCCTCATCGGCGTGGGGCTGGGCAGCACATACCAGGGCTCCACCATCCTGTTTGGCACCAGCGATCACGTGCAGCGTTTTGGATACGTGGAAAGCGAGCTCACCCGCATGCTCCTCGAGGGCGGCTGGGTCCTCATCATCCTGCGCACCATCCTCGGCATCATAATGGCCATGCAACTCGCCTTCAAAGGCTTCATGCGCTGGGCCGTCCTCTTTGTCGTCCTCATCGGCCAGCCCATCGTCTTCAATCCCCACAACGCGGCCTTCCTCCTCCTCGGCATCATCCTCGTCGATAACATCATCTGGCGGCAGGGGTTAAGACCTAAAAACCAGTTGCCAGTGGGCAGTGGGTAGTCCCGATGGATCGGGAGAAGTGGACAGTCCCGATGGGTCGGGAGCAGACCCGAAAGATCGGGAGCACGGAAGAGAACAGGGAATTGGGTGAATTTCTCATGCCATTTGAACGCTCGAAAGGGCAAACGTTTCTTGAATGCCAGGGGAGGCGCTGGCCCGGCAAGATCCGCGGAGCGATGATTCCCGACCCTGCTTCAGTGATAATTGAATTCAATCTTCAGATTTAAAATCAAAGCGCGGGGTCTTTCAAGCCACTTTCACTTTTGAATGAACAAAACTTAGCTAAATGCCAGGGGAGGCGTTGGCCCGGCAAGATCCGCGGAGCGATGATTCCCGACCCTGCTTCAGGGATAATTCAATTCAATCTTCAGATTTCAATGAAAGCGCGGGGTCTTTCAAGCCTCTTTCACTTCTGAATGAACAAAACCAAGCTAAATGCCAGGGGAGGCGCTGGCCCGGCAAGATCCGCGGAGCGATGATGGTTGTTTGCCTGTCCCGACCCTGCTCCAGGGATTCGGGAACTTTTTTGTAACTTTTTTTGTCAAGAAAAAAAGTTAAGAG
>JAEWHC010000006.1 GCA_023387985.1 Bacteroidota bacterium
AGGGGAGGCGCTGGCCCGGCAAGATCCGCGGAGCGATGATGGTTGTTTGCCTGTCCCGACCCTGCTCCAGGGATTCGGGAACTTTTTTGTAACTTTTTTTGTCAAGAAAAAAAGTTAAGAGAAAAAATCTACCATACTTCTAATCAATGAGCCGGTTTTCTCCAGCCATTTGAACTTTTGCCGATGCATCGGGACTGCAACATGCGACCCGTCCCGATGGATCGGGAGCAGTCCAGAAGAATGGGGAGCAATTCCGATGGATTGGGTGCAGTCCCGAAAGATCGGGAGCAAGGGAGAGAACAGGGAATTGAGTGAATTTCTCACGCCATTTGAACGCTCGAATGGGCAAACGTTTCTTGAATGCCAGGGGAGGCGCTGGCCCGGCAAGATCCGCGGAGCGATGATGCTTGTTTGCCTGTCCCGACCCTGCTCCAGGGATTCGGGAGGTTTTTTGTAACTTTTTTTGTCAAGAAAAAAAGTTAAGAGAAAAAAATCTAGCCCATTTCTTTAAACCCGACGAATCTCTGCCCAATCCAAAGTGGCTTGCGCAGCCCACCCGACGGGGAAGGCCTTCCAGAAATTTTTTCCAGCCTTCCGGCTGTTTTCCTATTTTACACCGTCTAAGGTTTTGACCTTTTTATTAACTGTAATTAAAATTTCCTGATTCTATGATGAGAAAATTCGTGGCCGGATTGAGTTTACTGTTGTTTTCAGTTACTCTTCAGGCCCAGACGGGCTTTCCGGTAAATGGCGCAATTACCCCGGCCGATAAAGGGGCGTATGCCTTTACCAATGCCACCATTGTTCAGCATGGCAGCAGCACCCTGACCAATGCCACCCTGGTGGTGCGGGATGGCCGCATTACGGCAGTGGGCAAAAATGTGCAGGTGCCTAAAGACGCCCTGGTCATTGATGCCACCGGCAAATATCTTTATCCTGCATTCATTGACCTCTACAGCGATTATGGCATGCCCAAAGCTGCACGGGGTGCTGCGGAACCCACCAGCGCGGCCGATTTCTTCCGCCGCCAGGCGCAACTGGAATCTTCGGTAAAAGGCCCCTTCGGCTGGAACCAGGCCCTGCGCAGCGAGGTGGAAGCCGTACAACTTTTCAGTCCTGACGCGGCGGCGGCCAAAAACCTGCGCGAAGCAGGATTTGGCACCGTGCTTACCCACCAGCAGGATGGCATTGCCCGCGGAACGGGGGCGGTAGCCCTCCTGGGAGATGAAAGCGCCAACCGCCTGTTTGTAAAACCCCGGGCAGCGGCATTTTATTCCCTCAACAAAGGCTCCAGCTCCCAAAGCTATCCCGGCAGCCTGATGGGCAGCATCGCGCTGCTGCGCCAAACCTACCTCGATGCCAAATGGTATAAGGAAGCCAATCCCGCCAATGAAATCAACCTGACCCTTAAAACCTGGAATGATATACAGGACCTGCCGCAGATTATGGATGCTGAAATGCGCGGCACAGACCTCTGGAACGTAATGCGCACCGACCGCATCGGCGATGAATTCGGCGTGCAGTACATCATCAAAAGCTCCGGCAAAGAATACCAGCGGATCAAAGAAGTGGCCGCCACCAGGGCGCCGCTGATCGTAACGCTCAATTTCCCGCAGGCCCAGGATGTGGAAGATCCCAATGACGCCCGTTATGTGGCCCTCAGTGATATGAAGCACTGGGAACTGGCCCCCACCAACCCTGCCGCCATTTCCAAAGCCGGTATTCCCTTTGTGCTGAGTATGACTGGCAGCCGCGATGCGCGGACTTTCTGGACCTCGCTGCGCAAAGCCATTGAATACGGCCTGTCGGAAGAGGCAGCCCTGGATGCGCTTACGCAACGCCCGGCAAACCTCGTTGGGGTTTACAACCAGGTGGGCAGCCTCGAAGCCGGCAAAATCGCCAATATCCTGATTACCACCGGGAAAATCTTTGACGAAAAAACCAAAATCGTTGAAAACTGGGTGAGTGGGGTATCCTATCCCATCAACCGCGAAAGCTGGATAAACAACGAAGGCCAATACAATGTAACCGTAAATTTCCCCGGACGAACCGAAAACCTCACCCTGGTGGTGAAACCGGGAAATACCGCGACATTGATGAAAGGCGCCGATACCCTGAACAGCAGCTTCAGCATCAGCAACCAGATGGTGACCATCGGATATGCCGCGAAGCCTGCAAGCCGCAGGCCGGGAGCAGCCGCCGGGCGTGCCACCCTTCCACCAACCGCCATTCGCCTGAGCGGCGTAAGCAACGGCCAGAGCTGGGGTGGCACCGGCCTCGACAGCCTGGGCAACCGCCTGACTTGGACAGCAAATTACACAGGAGAGGTGCAACACAGCGATTCCTCCAAAGCGCCAACCCCCAAAGACCTGAAACTGGGCAATGTGGTTTTCCCTTTCATGGCCTATGGCTGGAAAGACGGCGAAGCGCCAAAAGCTGAAACCATCCTGGTACGCAACGCTACCGTTTGGACAAGCGATGATAAAAACCCGGTATTGAATGAAACCGATGTGCTGGTGCGCAATGGCAAGATCGCCACCATTGGCAAAAACCTGAATGCCGGCGGCGCCCGGGTGATCGACGGCACAGGAAAATTCCTGACCGCGGGCATCATTGATGAACACAGCCACATTGCTTCGGCCAGCACCAATGAAGGCGGGCAGTCCGTTACTTCCGAAGTACGCATTGGCGACAACATCAACCCCGACGACATCAATATTTACCGCCAGTTGAGCGGTGGCGTTACTTCCTCGCATATCCTGCACGGTAGTGCCAATACCATTGGCGGCCAGACCCAGCTAATCAAATTGCGGTGGGGCGCCGATGACGAAGGATTGAAATTCAAAGACGCCGCGCCGTTTATCAAATTCGCCCTGGGCGAAAATGTGAAAAGGACGTCTTCTTCCACAGGCAACACCCGCTTCCCCGATACACGTATGGGTGTGGAGCAGGTACTGATGGACGCTTTCACCCGTGCCCGGGATTATGAAAAAGAACTGAAAGCTTACGAGGACGGCCGCCGCCGCGGGGTACGTAATCTTACGCCGGTACGCCGTGACCTGGAACTGGATGCCCTCGTGGAAATCATCAACAGCCAACGCTTCATTACATGCCACAGCTACGTGGCCAGCGAGATTCTGAACACCATGGAAGTGGCAGACCGTTTCGGCTTCAAGGTAAATACCTTCACCCACATCCTGGAAGGCTATAAAGTGGCCGAAGAAATGAAAAAGCACGGTGCCAACGCATCTACTTTCAGCGACTGGTGGGCCTACAAACTGGAAGTGCAGGATGCCATTCCCTACAATGCCTATATTATGGATAAAGTGGGGCTGACTGTGGCCATCAACAGCGATGACGCCGAAATGGCGCGCCGCCTGAACCAGGAAGCCGCCAAGAGCGTGAAATACGCGGGGATGGATGAGCAAACTGCCTGGAAAATGGTGACCATCAATCCCGCGACCATGATGCATATCCAGGACCGTGTAGGTTCCATTGCCGTAGGCAAGGACGCGGATCTCGTTTTATGGAGCGACAATCCCCTGAGCATTTACGCCCGTGCCCTTTACACTATGGTGGACGGCACCGTTTATTTCGACCGGGAAAAAGACCTGCAAATGCGCAAAGATGTACAGGCTGAACGTGCCCGCCTCATCCAGAAAATGAATGGTGAAAAGAGCAGCGGACGCGGGGTGGTTCCGGCCACGCCGACTTTATATATTGTTCATACCTGCGGCGAAGGCGACCATGTGCATCAGCTTGGCCTGCTGGAAGTGGAAGCTGAACATGAACATGAACTGGATTAATCAAAAGGAAAGCATTAAAAAAAGAACCATGAATATAAAATCTCTTTTAACCGTATTGGGCGTTTCGGTGGCCAGCATGGCGGTGGGGCAAACCACCACCTATCCTGCAAAGCCCAATACCGGTGTGGTGGTGATAAAAAACGCCACAGTGCACGTGGGCAACGGGCAGGTGCTCAGTAATACCTCGGTGCGCATAAACCAATCAAAAATTGAAGCGGTAGGCGGCTCGGTTTCCGAAGCCGGCTCCAATGTGCAGGTCATCGACGCGGCGGGCAAACATGTTTACCCCGGGCTGATCCTGCCCTGGTCAACCCTTGGCCTGCAGGAAATTGGCGGCAATGCCGTAAGGGGCAGCAATGATTTTACTGAAATCGGCGACAACAATTTTCATGTCCGCGCCATTTCGGCTTACAACAGCAGCAGCCGCATCATCAATACGTTACGCAGCAACGGCATCCTCCTGGCGCATGTGGCTCCCCGTGGAGGGGGCATGGCTTCCGGCTCAAGCACCGTGGTGCAACTGGATGCCTGGAATTACGGCGACGCGGCCTACGCCACAGACAATGGCGTGGTAATCAACCTGCCCAGCCTGCTGAACCGCCGTGGTGGCGGCCGGTTTGCTTTTATGATGCCCCAGGCTCCGCAACGTACAGACGCGGTAGCGGAAGGCATGAACCGCATTGAAGAGCTGAAACGCTTTTTCCGCGGAGCAAAAGCCTGGCATGAAGGCGCCGCGCACCGCGAGACCAACCTCCGTTATGACGCGTTGAAAGGCCTTTTCAACAAAGAGCAAAAACTGTACATGGAAGCCAGTGAACTGAGGCAAATGCTGGTGGCTGTGGATTTCGCGAAGGAATTTGGCGTAGATGTTGTAATTGTCGGTGGAACGGATGCCTACATGATACCCGACCTTTTAAAAGCCAATAACATCAGCGTGATCCTGAGCCAGATGCATGATCTGCCCACCCTGGCCGATGATGATATCGATCAGCCGTTCAAATCGGCGCTTGCGCTGCAAAACGCGGGGGTATTGTATGCCATCAATGATAACGACAGCCAGAACCGTGGCCGCAACCTGCCATTCAATGCCGGTACCGCCGTGGCATTTGGCCTCACCAAAGAACAGGCAGTACAGGCCATCACGCTGAATGCAGCGAAGATCCTCGGTATTGACAAGCGCACCGGGTCAATCGAGGCAGGCAAAGACGCGAACATCATCATCAGTGAAGGGGACATCCTGGACATGCGCAGCAGCCGAGTGACGGATGCGTTTATTGAGGGCCGTAAGCTGGTACTCGATGATGTGCACAAGCAATTGTTTGAGCGGTATAAGCACCGTTACAATATTCAGTAAGCAATCAAGACATTACGTGTGTGGTGGTGTAACCGGGGGTCCAGCAATGGGTCTCCGGTTTTTTTGAGCAAACCGGACTGTGGGCAGTCCCGAAGATTCGGGAGCAGTGGGCAGTTGCCAGTCCCGATGGATCTGGAGCAGTCCCGAAGAATCGGGAGCAATCCCGAAAGATCGGGAGCAAGGGAGAGAACGAGGAATTGACTGAATTCTCAAGCCATTTGAACGCTCGAAAGGGCAAAAGTTTCTTGAATGCCAGGGGAGGCGTTGGCCCGGCAAGATCCGCGGAGCGATGATTCCCGACCCTGCTTCAGGGATTCGGGAGGTTTTTGTAACTTTTTTTGCCAAGAAAAAAAGTTAAGAGAAATTATAGCCGCCCTCCGGGTACCTTAAAGCCATTTGAGAAGTTTAAAAAACAAAACCTTGTTGAATGCCAGGGGAGGCGTTGGCCCGGCAAGATCCGCGGAGCGATGATTCCCGACACTGTTGCAGGGATAATTCAATTCAGTCTTCAGATTTCAAATCAAAGCGCGGGGTCTTTCAAGCCACTTTCACTTCTGAATGAGCAAAACTTAGCTAAATGCCAGGGGAGGCGTTGGCCCGGCAAGATCCGCGGAGCGATGATGCTTGAATTGCCTGTCCCGACCCTGCTTCAGGGATTCGGGAACTTTTTTGTAACTTTTTTTGTCAAGAAAAAAAGTTAAGAGAACTTATTTGTCCGCCAAAATGGAGAAGCATCCCGAAATATCGGGAGGGTTTGACTTGTCTGCCCCGACCCTGCTCCAGGGATTCGGTAGGTTTTTTGTAACTCTTTTTGTCAAGAAAAAAATTTATCCTACTTATAAAATTGCTCCCGATCCATCGGGACTGTACACGCAACAACCCGCAACCCTATTCCGCAAGCGTCCAATTGCTCGTCCGGCTGAGGAAAGGCAGGCTGCAGATATAGCCTTTCAGGCTGATGACATTGCCTTTCAGGGTCAGCTCACCGCAATAGGTCTTGCCATTGTTGGGATCATAAACTTTACCGCCTTCCATTACATTGGGGTCGTCTTTGTGTGGCGTAAAGCCCCTCAGGATCAGCATATCCATTACCGTATGCTTTCTCTTGCCTGCATCAGGATTTTTATCATCGAGGCGGGGCTTGCCATCGGGGCCATTGGGCTCCCGCAGCCAGACAATCTTGCCGTAATATGCGCCATCGGTTGCTTTAAAGATCCTGATCTTGGAAGTTTTTTCAGCATTGAACCAGGTTTTTTCAAATGCGGATTGTTGCGCGTAAGCGCCAACAGATGAAAATAACCACAACAGGAAAACGGGCAAGAATCGCATGGCAATGGTTTTAGAATTTCAAAATTATTGAAATTTCAATTGTAACGATGGATATACCTGATCTTGAAATATTGCCGGGCCGGGTCTCCGGGTTCTTGAATCCCGATCGCGTGGTCAATTGAACACCCTCGGCTGGCCCCGGCACTCTTCCTGCCTAACCCTACGGTTTTTCCTGTACTCAAACCATTAAGCAAAAACCTGAACCAGTTTAGGATATTATGATAATATGACTACCGATATAGTTGTTCCTTTTTGGTTCCTGTTTCAAAAAAACTACATTTTCATTTGGATTCAATGTTTAAACATCTTTTATTTGTGATGGCGAACTAAGAAAGTTTAGCGCTCTAAGCTAAAAAAATTCCAGATTTCCCACACCTGTTCATGACCGGGTTTCCCTGACACGCTGCTTCACTTCCTGAATTTTTATACGCTGCCGGCACACCAACCGGGGTTAGAATGAAAATTCCAACCCCAGGCAAGGGCATATTGCCACTTCCGCTCATTTCCTAATTTTTAAATTCAAGAAAATGAAAAAGATTTTACGCCTTCTACTGTTTTTCTTTCTGATGGCACCGTTTTATTCTGCCATTTACAGCCAGGCTTCCAATCCGCCCTGCAATCTCTACAGCCCGCTTGTGGATCCAGGCTACAATGTAACAGCCACCGCGGAATTGTCGGGAATAGGCGTTGGAAGCATTACCGGCACAGCAAACCTGGTGAATTCCAACCTGGATGATTTTGCCCGCATTGCGCTTAACGTTGCACTGAATGCCTCCGCCACCATTTCTGTAAAAGAGGCAACACAGGATTTTCCTGCAGGTTTTTTTGCCGGCTTTGAAATCAGCAACACGGATTTGCTGAGCGCCGGTTTCCTCGACAACCTCCGCGTGGAAACCTGGCTGGGTGATGTTTTCTCCGAAAGCGCTGCCGCAGGTGACCTGATAGATGCCGCGTTGCTTTCAAACACCGGAAGGCAGATCCTGGGTTTCCGTACAACGCAACCTTTTGATGAAATAAGACTGGTGTTCACCCAGGCCCTGGGCGCCTCACTGGGCACTACCGACGTGTTTTACGCGGTGATCAAAAATTACTGCGCCGGTGATGCACCGGCTTGCAACAGCCCTACCTACCTTACCACCCCAGCCTACCCGGTGCAAATCCAAAACCAGCGAACAGGCATAACCGGACTGGCTTCGCTTGGTTCCATAAGCAATACACAAAATGTGGTCAATGCCAATACCTCCGACTTCGCCACAATCAACCTGACAGCCGGGGCGCTTACCACGGCATCTGTTGCTGTTTGGGATGTTTTAGACAGCTACAATGCGGGAACCTATGCGGCTGTGGATGTTTCCTTCCCCGCCCTGGCGGATATTAACCTGCTGAGCGGTGTAACACTCAGCACCTACAACAATGGTACCTTGCAGGAATCAACTTCAGATGCCGGCCTCGTTTCACTGGGAACAAGCCTGGTGGATGGCAGGCAAAAACAAACCATCGGATTTCTAACCACCGAGCCGTATGATGAAATAGTGATTCGCCTTTCCAACGCGGCCACTGCCAATATTGGGGAAACAAGAGTGTACGCCGCTTCGGTCACTGCTTTTTGTCACGGTGAACCGATTTCCTGCGGGCAGCTCGTTCAGCTTACCGCACCGGATTACCCACTGTTCATCAATGGCCGCACCACGGGAGCCGGGGGCACCGGGTGCATTGGCTGTGGCATCAATAACCCGGACCGCATCATCAATAACGACAACAGCGATTATGCCACCATTGAAATGACTGCCGGAGTTTTGGCAACCAGCAGCGTGGGCATCAGCGATGCGCTGACCACCTATCCGGCAGGATCTTTTGCAGGTTTCGACATTCAGTTTTTAAACCTGGCCACAACAGATGCCTGGGGTTCACTCAATATCCATTTGTACAACAATGGTACACTGGTCCAAAGCGGCGATGGCCTGAATCTCCTGGCCGGCGTTACCACCGACCTTATTGCCGGTGCCTACCAACGCCAGGTTGTGGGCATCATCAGCAATACGGATTTTGATGAAATCCAGCTTTCCGTAAATCAGCTCGCGGGTGCAACCCTGGGCGAACTGAGAATCTACGGGCTGTATATTGAAGCGGATCTGACTGCCGTTCCGGGAAACACCTGCGTTGTGCCTTGCGATTTCAGCTCTATCCTCAATGCGGAAAGCTGGAACGTTGGAGAGGGTGCCGTAGTCAACAGTGCCCATACGGGTATAGCGGGCATTGCCGGCGTAAATACCAAAGTGCTGAACGCGTGGAACGCCGTAAGCCCTGATCCCGGCGATTATGCCACGCTTTACAATACAGGCGATGCAGCTACCCGGTCTTCCTTATCCGTCGCCACCCCCTCCCTGGTTTTTCCGGCGGGAACCCATACCGGCTTTGTGATTGATAAAAATCCTTTCGTGGTTGGTGCGGCATTGCTGCCGGCCATCACGTTAAATACTTATCTCAATGGGGAATTGCAGGAAAGTGCAACCGAAAGCAGGTTGTTGGATCTTACCCTGGCCTTCCAATGGGCCGGTACACCCACCACGCCCTATAGCGTGGGTTTTCAAACCACCAAGCCGTTTGATGAGGTGCAGATCAGTGTAGCCAACCTGGCAAGCGTGGCCGACCAATATGTGCGGGTTTACGGAGCATTTGCCGATGTAAGCGGATCCTACATCGTGGATGAGGAAGGGCAGCAAGTGCCGTACGCCTGCATTGTACTGCCGGTTGACCTGGTTTCGTTTACGGGCACCATGAAAGATTGCAAAGCACAACTGGAATGGAAAACGGCGGGGGAAGAAAATTTCAGTCATTTTGAAATTGAACAAGCCCATTCAAACGGAAACTTCCATACGGTAAGAAGGATAGATGCCAAAGGGCCGAATAGCCTCTACCGGCCTGCTGCCGTTGATGCCCGTCCCGGATTGAATTTATTCCGCATCAAGTCGGTGGACCGGGATGGCCGCTCAACTTACAGCAATGTGGTCATGCTGAACAATGGTTGCAACAGCGAAAAGATCAGGATTTCACCTACCCTCACCCAATCTGTAAGCCAGGTTTATGGATTAAGCAATGGCCAGCTCATGCGGGTCTATGATTCCGGAGGCAGGATGATTCTTTCTGCAAAGGTTTCTGGTTTTCAATATGCCATTGATTTGAGCAACCAACCCGCCGGGCTCTATATGGTGATTGTAGAAGAAGGGAATCAAAAAATATTCACCGGTAAAATCATCAGGCCATAATGCCTATGGCAGCAACCTGACCGAAAAGGGCCGCAGCAACATTTTGCTGCGGTTTTTTTGTGAGCCGAACGTTGCCGAAGGCAGGGAGCAAAGCAGCCTGGTAGGCATGCTGCGCACTTCCGGATAAAAATGCAGGAGGCGGATCAGGCCAAATAACAATCCAGCAAATCTGTAGCCATATGCATCAGCAGGCCGAGCGCAATTATCCGGGGGATCTTCTTGCGTACAAACGCGAAAACAAGCGCATAAACCGCGATGGCATACTCGCTATGCAGCACATGAAAGCCAATACTGCAGCGGTTTGGATCGAAGATGGGGGTAGCCAGCAGGTGGTCCGCATCCACGAGCATGGTGGCCAGGAACAACATCCAGATCTTTTTCCATTTCTGCCGGTCGAGCCCCCAGGCAACCGCTGCCGGAAACAGGAAATGGAGGGCATAGTGAATACCTGATTTAAAAGTGATGAGGCTGAGGAAGTCTTCCATTGAGGGCCAAAATACACACAAAAGATCAAACCGGCTCTGGCCGGAAGCCCTCAGCAGGCGAGCTGTGGCCAATAAAGAAACCGGGGGCAGGAAAACCTGCCTCCGGAATCAATGGAAAACTGTGTACCAATGCAGTGAGCCGCGGACTTTCCGCTGCCTTAGTCTTTTTGCTTGTATTGGAAATCCGTAAAGGAAACCACATGATTGCCGGTGGAGCCGTTTTTATACACATGGTATTTTGAAGGATAGTACCCGGCAACGGCGAACTTTTGCGGCAGTTTCACCTCCGCGGTGGCTGATGCAGTTTCCAGTAAATAGGCCAGGGTAATCATGGGCTCATAAAAGATTACCCTGCCATCATAGGTTCCATAAATAAAGGTTTTAGTGAAAGGCTGGCCACCCAATTCAGGAGCTTGCGCATCGAGCCAGTGTGCGCCCATATTGGGCACACCGCCACCCGGATTGAAGTATCCTGCAGGAAGGTATCCTGGCGGCGGAGCGATGTCAAAAAGACTTCCGGGACTATAAGGCGGAATGGCACGTTGTTCGGCGCGGCTGATCATATAAAAATGAAAATCGAAGTGCTGTGCGCCATATAAAAACTGGGGCTCATGGCCATGGGGATTCCAGCCAATGTCGATATGATCGAATGCGCTCACTTTTTTCACCTGTTCATGAATGGGAATTTCATAATTGTTCTCGTGCTCCATTTGCGGCAGGTTTTCCAGCGCCCCGGCTTTTAATTCCACCCCAAATTCTACAGGCATTTTATCCGTGGTCATTTCCGCGAAGGAGCGTACCATGCCATCGCCCATGGTAACCCACGGTCCGCGGAATACCTGGTTGCCGTTTGCTTTGGTTTCAACGAGGTCACTGCCGGAGGTTACAGGTCCTTCGACATCAAGGTGTTTTTGACAAGCACCCAGGGTAAGCATGCCCATTGCCAGGATCAGGCCTGGCCTCAAAATTCGTTTCATGATTTGTTTTTTTTATGTTTATAGATATACTGCTTATGAAAGCTCCACTTTCCGAATCTGTAAATCATTGTAGGTCCAGATCGCGATAATGCATGTAGTGGGCCAGGGCCAGGATGGGACCACAGATCCTGATTGGGCTTTTCATCAATCTAAAGTTTATAGAATTGGACGGGAAAGTCAAGTCCTTTATGAAAAAAATTGAAAAACCACGGTCAATTGCAGACAAGCTGAAGGGTATTTCCATCATATGCAGCCTAGAAATACGCCGTCCAAAAAGTGGAAATTTCTGCGCTATATTTTCTGCAAAATGGTCTGTCGAAGCTGCTTTAACCCGCAAATGCGACATTATTTTATGTTGCCTGTTCACTTCTTGCTACGACTGAACATCGGTTTACCTGCATATCTTGCCAATTGGCATGATTATGCATAAGTAAAATATACATGTGTCGAAAAAAACTTTAAACGCCTGATACCCCGGGCCGGCACATTACAAAAATCAGGCATTATGGATTGGCAAAAATTATTGTTTGGAGAAGAAGGCGCCGGCTTTTTGCCGGAAGTCGTTTTCCGTACCCTCATTATGTTTCTCGTGGCCATAGTCGCGATGCGTATGTCCGGCAAGCGTGGTGTGCGGCAGCTTTCGGTTTTTGAAGTGGTGATGATCATTGCGCTCGGTTCTGCGGCCGGCGACCCCATGCTGTACCGCGAAGTTGGCGTGGTGAATGCCATACTTGTCTTCATGGTTATTGTGGTTGTATACAGGGTGATCATCTTTTTTATCAGCCGCAGCGAAAAAATTGAAGATCTTTTTGAGGGCAAACCGGTCTATGTCATCCGCGACAGCATTATGGTTCCGGATGAAGGCACGATGAAGGAGATTGGCATTGATGAGTTTTTTTCAGCCTTGCGTGAACAGCAGGTGGAGCATCTTGGCCAGGTGAAAATGGCCATCCTCGAATCGAGCGGAGCGCTCAGCATCCTTTTCCGGGAGGATGAAGATGTGGTTCACGGGCTGCCGGTATGGCCTGATCTCTACAGCCGAAAATCCAAAAGCTTCAGCCATGCGGGCACATATGCCTGCGCCTGTTGCGGATACACGAAAGTTTTTGAAATTTCTTCCGCGGCAACAACTTGTCCCACATGCAGGAAATGCGATGAATGGGTAGAAGCCATCAATACCAAGCGGGTCTGAATGCCTAAATGATCCCGGTATTCACCCGCTCGTAAATGATGGAGCGGAACTTGAGGCTCAGGGCCATGAACAGCATTTTGGGATTGGCGTTTCGTTCAATGTAATAAATCGCGTGCTCAAGCTCCGTTGCCAGGGCTTGTTGCTGGCTTACGCCGATGATCTTGTTGACTTTCATCGCGAATTCTTTTTCTGCCGGCGGCAGCAGCAACCGGTCTTCACCAATAACCTGCAGCCGGAGGCATTGCTCCAGGATATGGATGAAATACTGAAGGAGGTGTTTTTGTTTTTCGCGGCCGAGTTTGGAAACGCCATCGATGAATCCCACCTGCATGCTGAAGCGTTTTGTGGCGGTTGAACCCCGGGCCGTACAGGCATTCATCCAGTCGCGAAGCAGTTCCCCCATGTTTTCATCATTGTGGCGGCTGAGCCGCAGGGCATTGGCATAACTCCCCTCGCTGAGCATCGCTATCTGCTTGGCCTGGTTTTCCGGTATTTGATTTCTTTCTACCAGGGCTTTTTCAATGGCTGCAGGCTGCAGGGGCGGTATACGGATGATCTGGCAACGGCTGAGCAGCGTGCCCAGGATTTCGTTTTCATTTTCTGTCGCCAGCACAAATAAGGTGTCAGCGGGCGGCTCTTCAATAATCTTCAGTAAGCGGTTGCCTTCTGTGCCCAGGTATTCAGGCTGCCACATCATCAATACTTTCCAGCGGCTGCGGTAAGGTTTCAGGCTCAGTTTTTTCACGATTTCAAGGCATTCGCGGGCTGTAATGTTGCCCTGCTTGTTTTCCGCCTCCAGAAATTGCAACCATTCAAAAGGAGTTCCGTAAGGATTCGACAGGTAAAATTCCCTGAACTTGCCCATGTATTCCGCACTGATGGGCGGATCTTCCGAACGGTCGCTTTTCACCGTTGGGAAGCTGAGGTGCAAATCGGGATGGGTAAGGCTCCGGGCCAGGGGATCAAGCTTTACGGCAGCTGGCTCGCCTGCGCCGGGTTCGGGTTCAACCGGGTTGCCAAAAAGGTCGATACCGGCCTGTGCCACTTCAGCTTTTGAAGGACTGCTGTGGAGACTCACCACATGCTGTGCAAAGTTCACGGCAATGGGAAGCACACCGGTACCGGGCTTGCCTACCAACAAAATCGCATGGCTCAGCCGGTTTTGCGCCACCATGTCCTGCAAATGCTGCAGCAAATTCTCCTGTCCAACCACATCGGGAAATAGCATGGCCGCAAGTTAAGGGTAGATCGCAGAAGGTTGGTTGGTTTCGTTTTGGATGTTGAAAAAGGCTTGTGCGGCGACCCGGCGGGGAACGCAGTTGCCAGTGGGTAGTGGGCATTGCCGAGGACAGGGATTGGAGACTTACTCCAAAACCTGCTCCCGATCCACCGGAACCGCAGTGTACTCCGCGTTCTTAGCGTAAAATTGCATCTGCTCCCGATCTTTCGGGACGGAAACGCATTGGCCGAGCGAAGCTCTAAAAGGCCTTATCCAACCTGTAGGTCTTCACCGCATGTTTCAGGACGTCTTCGCGGTAAAAATGGACAGTCTTGAATTCGCCACGGCTGTAGGCAACCCCTTCACTGTTGAAATATTCGCTTTGGGGATTGTTGCTGTTGCCCCCGGCAAGCAGGCTTTTGGCGCGAATGCGGTCACCGAATTCCACCGCGGCGACAAAACTGTTGCCCCCCGTGCCATAGCGCCGATTGGTGCCGGGCATAACGCGGCTTTGATAGCTTGGCAACGCGCCCCAGGCCGAGGAAGCAAAGGGTACGGCAATGCTTGGCATGGTGTCGCTGTAAGTTTCCTGCAGGTTGCCGGTGAGCCGTTGGTAGCGGTTGGCATATCCCCAGGGAACCTGCCAGTCGCCAAAACGTTCTTTCAAGCGGTTAATGGCGGTTTGCAGAGGCCAGATCAAATCTTCGGGATCCGACATTTCCGCGAAAGCGCGGGTACGCTCCACCTGTCCTGCATTCCATTGCGCATTTTCCAGGGGCTGACGACTTATGGCCCTCGCCATGTGTTCTGCCCACTCTATGGCCAGCGTGGTGGTTGCGGAAGTATCATGGCTGTGGAAATCCCAGGAGGCGAGGCGGCCGACCGCTTCTTCCACCTGCGTGGCGAGACTGTCGGGGATAAAAGGCTTTTTTTGCCATGCGCCAACCAATGCGGGAACCAGTAATTCAAAGGCAGGCAAACGGGTGGTGTAAGATTTGCGTATAACGCTGTCCAGATTTAAGTTGCCGGCATCCTGCCAGAGACGGACAGCATTGATGCCCCGGAAATTCTCCGCGTCGGGCGCAGCATATTTAGGATAGCGCGCCGGATCGGGACTCGAAAAACCCGCCGCGGTGTAGGGGGTGGAATTGCAGTTTTGTATCCATCCGCTTTCGGGGTTTTGAACCACGATCATTTCATTCAGGGGATGCAGCCCTCTCCAATCGGTGGCGCTTGTGGTACCGTCAACCGGTTGGCTCCAGTTCAGCGAATCATTGCGAACAGGCATAAAGTTTCCGTGCCAGTATGCAATGTTGCCATCCTTGTCGGCATACACGGTGTTGTTGCTCGTATTTTCCCGCATGTCCATGATGCGGTTGAATTCTGCGAAACCCCGGGCCTTTGTACGGAGCCAGCTCTGGATCAGCCCGTTCATGCTGCGGTTGTGATGGCGGAGGGCGAGGTATTGACCGTCGCGGCGGGCAACCACCGGACCGTGATGGGAATATTGCGCGGTATAGGAAAGCTGCTGTTTCGGAAATTGAATTTGTTTTTTAACCAGGGGCAGCCATTTGCCGTCAAACCAATAATTTTCGTTGGCCTCATCCAATTTGAGCAGGTAAAGGTCGGCCACATCGGCGCCGCTGCTTGTGTGCATCCAGCCACAGTATGCATTGAACCCCTGGTAAATGAAAAACTGTCCCCAGGTTACGGCGCCATAAGCATTCAGCCCCTCATTGCTAACCATATGCACCTCGGGCCGGAAATAGAAAGTAACATGCGGGTTGATGTACAAAATGGATTTCTGGTTTTGGGTGAGCTTTGGCGAAAACGCGAAACCATTTGAACCGGTGAAATTATCTTCAAGGGAAGGGGTCTCCGATTTGGCGGTAGCGCTGAGCTGATAGAGCTGCCCAAGTTCCTGTAGTGTTGCACCGCCGGTGCTTATGGCGCCAATGGAACCATCGGTCCATAGCAAGGGCCACCAGGGCTCAAAACGGGTGAGCAGGGCGGGTTTGGTTTTTGGATGCGTATAGAGATAATAATTTATGCCATCCGCAAATGCTATACAAAGTTTTCGCAACCACTCCGGAGCATTTGCGAAATCCATTTTCGAGGAATCCTGGTCAATGAGCATCCGGATCTGCAGGTCTTCCACAAGGCGGCCGCCGAGCTCAGCCGTACGGCCAAGTTTTTCGATATAATTGGCTTCCACACGGGGGAAATCATCCTCACATTGCGCAAACATCAATCCAAAAACCGCATCAGCATCGCTATTTCCATAAACATGCGGCACACCGTAGTTATCCCGTACAATGGTTACCTGTGCAGCCTGATTTTTCCAGCGGGCGATTTCAAGTGCAGTGGGTTTTTGCGCGATGGCGGCAACGATGGCAAACATGAATAAACAGGCAAAAGCAACTCGCATATAAAATGAGGTTATAAGGCAAGTTAAGCATTCACCATCTCGTTGGAAAAACAATTCGGGAAAGGCCTTAATGCATTAAGGAAACAGGGGTGCCTATGAATCCATAATGAAGCCCGGTTAAGCCGATCCATGTTCCCGGGGGATTTTGCCACAATCCACGGAACGGGAAATCGACAAGGCATGGTTCCAAGATTTTGGAAATTTTCAGGTTGCCTTCAATGGGGTTTGTCCCTTCAACGAATCATGCATTGAGTTCTCCTTTTTCCTTTGTAATTTGAACGGATTTACCGGTAATGGCCGCGAAAGACATTTTGAGCAACTGCAGCATCTTTCCGTCTTTGGCAGACCAGTAAAAGGTTTGGGAAGGCTTTACTTCGATTACCGTTGCAGAAGGGTCGTCCGGACCATTGAACCATGCGCCGGCGCGGTCAGACCAGTAACGCTCTATCGTGGAGGTATCATTGTGCACCACGGCATGTCCGAAAATGCTGAGATAATCCTGTTTACCCGGGTTTTGAAAATAAAGACTTACCCGGTCATCCACATTGATGTTGAGATTTCTTTCCGAATCGCCTTTCGACAAAAAATACAGGGAAGCATTGTCGCCAACCTTTTGCACATACATGGGTGAGGCAGTCTGGGGAATATGGTCGAGTGCCGTCAGCATGAGGCATGATTTTGCCGATCTGACAATCGCTTTCAATTTCTTCAACGCTTCTTTTCCTTCGAGGTCATGAGTTACCAGGTTTTCGTCAAGTTTCGTATGCATATAAGAGCGCTTTTTGGTGATCAGATACAGGTTTTTCGGCAAGTTTTATACCAGGCTGGAAGCGGATTCGTTAATGTTCCATCCTGGTGCGGTTGGTTAGGCGCTTTGCCCATTGGAGGAGCCCCCTGAATTTCGTTTTTTACATCTAACAGGATTTCAAAATACGAGCGACTCAACCGAAAAGGAGGATAGAAACGGTTTGCAAGAGGGAGAAAGGTATGGAGAGCGCTCACGAATGGGAAGTGGAGTTCAGCTTGATCAGCTCTTCCTGGTAAAGCAGCAGGTTTTTTTTGCGGAAATGATAGGCCTGTTCAAAATATTTGGGGAAATGGTTGAGTATAAAGAATAAAGTTTGAACATTGGCTTCATCATAAGCACCCGCCACAAAATAATGCAGTTTATCAGCCAGGTATGATTGAAAAATGCCAAATGCCTCCGCATCCATTTCAGTAGTGAAAAAAGGGTCATTCATCAGGCCGGACAAGGTCTCCCTGAAGATTGCTTCCGCATCTTCCGCCTGGGCGAAACCGGCTTCAATAATGTGGTTGGGCGTTGGTTGTGAAACAAACTGCACCCGTTGCAGCAATTCCGCATATTCCGCCCAATACCTGCCGGAGTGGTTTTGATAAGCGAAGAGATCCTGGTAAAGCGCTTTCAGCAAAGGTTCGCGGCCTGCCCGCTTTTCAGCATCTGTAAAATAACGGTAGATCTCCTCATCATTTTGCTGTATCCGCAATTCCATTTCTTCCAGCGCGGGTTTTAATAGTTCCGCCAATGCGGCAGCTTCATGGCTTTGAAATTTCCGGCCATCATAGTCAAAGCTTTTTACGTTCACCTCTTTTGTCGCAATCTGGCCAAGCAATTCGATATCAAATTTTAACCCGATCGCCGCATAGACCAAATCCGTTTTTTCATTGGAAAACAACTGGGCAAGCGAAAGGGTTGAATGGTATTTTTCAACCAGTTCCGGATAAAAGGCATTGGGATTTTTATCATCATAGTAACTGTTGTAGCATTCCGGCAATTGCAATGCATTCACATGGGAAATAAAGGCGGGGCCAAATTCTCCGGCCGTCATCAAAGTGGTGGGCCCCGGGTATTCCACGCGGGAAAATATGGCGGATGTCTGCCTTTCCTGCAGTTGTTCCGGGTTGGATAAGATTGAGTTTGCCGGTCTTTTGTCCTCATGGGTTGATGGGATGTTCAGCGCCTCCAGACGGCCTACCCTTTCACCGAGACCGGGATGCGAAGCCCACTGGTTTTCCACCACCATTTTGGATTTATTGTACCGGTTGATTTGTTCGAGATCTACCACAGGAAAATGATTCTCAAAAGCATAATTGTTTTTGTTGGCGATATGGTTCATCACAAACCGGTGATTCAGAAATAAATTCTGGCTTACCAGGTTCTCCCCTTTTTTGGCATTGAAGAAATCAATCACCTTACCAAAAGAAAAATCCGAAAGATCGGTACGCAGCAAAGCGTTTTTCAGGGGCGCGCTACCGGTTATCCTTGCCGCGATCTCATCCGCCTGGAATTCCATTTCCCGCGCCAACCCGAAATACCGTTTATTCACGATGGCAAACAAACGGGCCAATACCCACTGGATACCCCGGATTACCCGGATATTGAGCTCCACCGTCCAGGACAATAAGGAATTCCAGCGGGTCAGCCTCCTGCTCCAATCCTCAAATCCGGCATTGTCATTCACCAGGTTGAAAATAACCTGGTTCACATAATAAACATAACTGCCTACTTTCATGGTCTGCTGCGAAAAATGGCCGAATTCGTGGGCGATTACGCCTTTCAGTTCCGTAACGGTTGTGGTATTGATGAGGCCCAAGCCGATTTGCAGATTTTTACGAACGGGCAGCAGCATGCTCCAGAAACTGGAATCGTAAAACACCGCAGCTTCCACAAAATTGGAAAAATAAACCCGTTTGGGTGGCCGTGTGCCCACTTCTTTGGCTGTTGAATGAATGAGGGCAAAAAGCCGGGGTTCATCTGTTTCCATCACCTCACTCAGGTGTGACCTGTCTGCCTTGTGTTTTCCCAATACGAACTTGAGTAAAAACACGAAAATCATCAATCCGAAAACCGCGAGGCTGAGACCAACCAACATCGAAAAAATATTGAAATCCGCTGACACAAGCCGCGCTGCTGCCAGCAGGCATACGGCCCCGAGTGCTAGGGCAGCAAGAAGCATAGTAACATAAGCCACAATAAACAAGATGACCCCGGCGATGGCTTTGCGGGCCTGCCGCCTGAATGCAGTGGATATGATGATCTTGCCAGGCATTGTTTTATTTGTCATGCTTATTCCCTTACAGAATCTGGTAAAGCCGGTTTTTAGCGGCGGATGAAATGTGACAGTTTCAACAGGAAAGGCAATGCCAGGATTGTAGCAACCGCAAATAACCAGGATTGGGTAAAAATAAACATTATCCCGCCACACAGCAGCCAGAAGAATGGCAATACAAACATAAGCAAGGTAAACAGTATGCTGTGGTAATGAACTTTCTTTTTGTTGATGTGGTTGGCAATCACAGCCCCCAATGTATATACCGGCCAATGAATGAGCAATCCGGCCAGAGCCGGAATAAACAGGAGTACCTTTAAAAAACCGGGAATCCTGTTCAGCGTGATCTTTCTGCCCCCATGCAGTTTCTGCAATCGGACCGTTGTTTCTTTATTGATCTCATTCAGCGTGCGGGTCGAATCCACATTGGTGGCGATTTCATTCCCAAAAGGTTCACCAAACCTGACATTTACAGACAATCCAAAACTGCGGAAACCCGAATATTCCAGCCAAACCGGAAGAATTCTTGCGGGAATATTATGCCGCCAACTGCTTTGAACCATGCGCGGTCCGCCCTTTTTCAGCGGCAGTTGCAATTCGGTTTGATTCGCACAAAACCCTTCCACAAAAATGAGCAGGAGCCCATTGTTTTTAAGTACTTCCACCCCTTTATCGAAAGACCGGTCATTCATGCTGAGCTTTGCCTTGCCATCGCGAATTCGGTAAATGGGGATCATATTCAGTTTTTCCAGGAATTTTCTTACCGGTTTTAAGCGGAATACATCACCACGTGCCATAAAATGGATTGGTTCGTCCATAAAACCGCCCACAATCAGTGCATCAAGTAAAGAGTTGGGGTGATTGACGGCAAGCAACAACGGGCCTTTTTCACCACGCCTTTCCGGGTTTTCGATGCGCAATTGACGGACAAAACACCAGAACTGGAGCCGGAACAATATTTTCAGGAAATGATAGATCATATGGATTAGCGGGTGAAGGGTCGGCTGTTAAGGCCGGCATGGGATAAAAGTATCTGTTTTTTTAAAATGATTGAGATTAAAAAAAGGCGTTTTCGGCAACGAAATCATGATTTCACGCGGAGTGGCAGCGTGCCCAATGCGTCGGCCGAAATGATTGGTCGACCTAAAAGGCGAATCTACGCGGGACCGTTGGACAAGATGCAGCGTGGGTTGAAACCGAAGGTTTCACACCACAAAAAAAGAACCCCGTCTGAAAAAACGAGGTCCTCACAAAAAAAGAACAAGCAATCGTAAGTTCATTAACGTGAAGGCGTTGAGTCAGCCACCTTCCGAAGTTTTTGCGGGTAGTATAGGCCCTGTTTTATAATAAGATCTACAATCAGTATCGCTGGAACCATGTGCAATGTTATCACAATTAATATTTTTGAATAATGAAATGGCGTCCCTCGTATTGAATGTTTTCCACCAGAATTTGAATGACCTTAATAATTGACTAAGGATCAGTACCTGTTGTTGAACAATTCCAATATTTTATCCGGATTGCTTGAATTAATAATAAATTTTAATAGTGTACGCTATACACTTTTAAAAATAAAGAAGCCATCTTGCTTTACACTGGTGCGCAACGGCGAATAAAAAGATTACGGTTGATCTTTACTATGAAAATACCATCGTCTCCCGATCAGGTATCATCAGTATGGGGGCATATACCAGGCCAGCGATGCTTACTGCAACATGCCCACATGCTTTAAGATCACATAAAAATAAAATGCCGAAGAGGCGAAAATAAACAGGGCGGATAACCCGAAAATAAACAAGAGCTTTCCCCGTCGCCTGAGGCGTTCAATACCGGATTGCAATCCCTTGCGCCATTCCATCAAACCGTAGATCATCATGATGGCTGCCGGAACGGTCATGGTTTGCACAAAAGTGAACATGGCGGTATAAACGTTCAGTAACCACATTCATCCCCCGGCTTTTTTGGTTTTGGTGTATCCTTTTTTTTGAAGCCATGCCAGGATTTTGTCGCGGTGATCGCCCTGGATGAGGATTTCTCCATCTTTTACCGAACCTCCTGTACCGCAGGCTTGTTTGAGTTGCTTACCCAGATTATTCAGATCACTGTCGCTGCCAATAAACCCGGCTACAATGGAAACCGCTTTTCCTCCGCGGTGTTTGGTTTCAAACCACAACCGCAGATTCTGTTCTCCTGGTGCAATTGTTTCCTTTTCAGGTTGCTCTTCCGCGGAGCGGAAATCCGGGTCGGTACTGTAAACAATACCGGATGTAATGATCTTTTTCTTGGCCATGGTTAATCAATTTCAGCCTTCAGGCTCAGGTCGAGGCTGCGGGCCTGGTGAATGAGGGCGCCGCTGCTCACATAGTCCACTCCGGTGGCGGCATACGATTCGATGCTGTCCAGGTTGATGCCGCCGCTTGCTTCGGTTTCAAATTTACCGTCGATGATTTTGAGGGCATCAACAATCTCTTTCGGTTTAAAATTATCGAGCATAACCCGGAAGACTCTTCCCCCCGCGTGTTTAACCATTGCCTCCACATCATCGAGTGTACGGGTTTCCACCTCGATTTTCAGTCCGGGTTTTTGGGCCTGCACATAAGCCCATGCCTTATCCACTGCCTGAACAATGCCGCCGGCATAATCAATGTGGTTGTCTTTGAGCATGATCATATCAAACAAGCCAAAGCGGTGATTGAACGCACCGCCAATGCGAACCGCTTCTTTTTCGAGGAGCCTGAAATTGGGCGTGGTTTTGCGGGTGTCCAATAGTTTGGTATGGTAACCTTCCAGCTTTTTCGTGTATGCTTTAGTGAGCGTGGCAATACCACTCATGCGTTGCATGCAGTTCAGCACCAATCTTTCGCAGGTGAGAATCGTGTGGATTTTCGCATGCACCCGAAAAGCCACATCGCCAAACTGCATCGGTTCACCATCCTGCTTTTCAATGGTAAAATCCGCACCGGGTTCTACCTGCCGGAAAATCTTCTGCGCCACTTCCACGCCGGCCAAAATGCCATCCTGCTTGATCTTTAAAACAGCTCTTCCGTTTTTACTTGCCGGAATACTGCTCAGGGTACTGTGATCGCCATCTCCAACATCTTCTTTCAGGGCTTCAATCACCAGGTGTTCGAGGCGGGCATCAAATTCTTCTGGGTTCATCATAAACCAAATATACCGCAATATACAAATGACCAGGTTTGATGATGTAATTCCAATTTGCAATTGCACGATGGTTGATGTATCGATCATGGAAATCAAACCCAATAATTATTTTAAATAAATCTTTATGCTTATGTACTCAATGTTAACCATAACCCAAAGTTAGAAAGCGATATTTAGGAATACCTTTTGAAGATATATTTGCCAACATTCACCATGTTAAATATGAAACGAATTGCTTCAACAATTTTAGCTGTTATTTTTTTTTCAAGTGCTGCATTCGCACATGAGTACTGCAGAACTGAAACCCGCACAGCTTATGATGAAGATGGTAATATAGTTGCCCAGGCTAGCTGTAGGAGGTGTGATCCGGATGAGATTGTAGCTCGTATTGCAGCTGGCGTTTGTGCCGATGCCGGATTAAGAGCTATGTTGCCCAATCCCAATGAAGAGGATGCTCCTCCCAATCCATAAAAATCATTATGCTGATGACAACGAAGGCTAGGATAACGCTTTGCATAATTATAATGAATTTGATGGCGATCAGTATGCTTCATGCCCAAGTTAAATCCTATTTGGTCGAATACGATGGATATCAATATGCCGGAGGAAACGAGTATAAAACAATTGATACACGGACTACCGTTTTGATTCAAGGGTCATTTTCCTATTCCTTTGATAGTAGCCTGCCTGTAACCAGGCCTTTTGCAGACTCCGGTAATATTTATGCAAAAATGACGAAGGCCCGCCAGGTATATAAGAACAGGGAAAGTAAGACGCTTGTTTTTGTCGGACGAAACCATTTAAATGAAACCAGGAATTATCCAATCAGCGATTCATTATTCGATATGAATTGGTATTTTACTTCCCAAAGAAAAACCATTGGGGAACTTCCTTGTCAAAAAGCGATTGCTTTATGGCGGGGACGGGCCTACTCGGCCTGGTTTACAGAGGAAATTGCCATAGCAGAGGGTCCCTGGAAATTTGGCGGATTGCCCGGTTTGATTGTGGAATTATACGATGAGGAGCGCGATCTTTATTGGAAATTAAATTCATTTCGTGAATTTAAAAGCCCGGCCATAGAAATACCGCAAGCGGTGAAAACGTATGATGAAGTGGTGCGCGGATTTAAGCTCGAAGCCAATAGAAGGATTGAAGCCGCCGTCGCTTCCATGCGGGAAATTAACCCAGGCTGTAAAACATGTAATGATAATATCAATATCAAATTTCCGACAACTGAAAATTGGGCAGATCATTAAAAGATTAATTCCGGCAAGCGGATTTCCAAAGGTTGTATTCCGCCGCTGTTTGTTTTACTTTTTTTTCGTTTTATTGATACCCAATAGCAGTCACACGCAAACGACATTTGGAATTTCAGGAATTATAAAAGACAGTCACTCCGGGATGGCTGTGAATGAGGCAATTGTGACCCTCAGGCTCAACAACCGGATTTTGCAAAGCTCCTTCACAAACAATTCAGGCGAATTTTCTTTTCAAATAGCCCATAGATCGCCTGGCGATAATTTTCATTTACAAATCAGGCACGTTGCGTATCAGGTGAGGGAAGTACAACTCAATGAAAGCGACAAAAAAATCGAAGTGTTGTTGGTTCCGGGAGTAAATGAATTACCACAAGTAGGAATAAAAAACCTTTGGCAGGTCAGAAACCGCAATGACACACTAATCTTTAATCCTGAAGCCTATAAAGCTTATAATACCCACAGCGTTGCAGATCTTCTTTCCAATATTCCTGGATTTCGGGTTAGTCCAGACGGACAAATAGTCTTTCAGGGAAGAAGCGTTGCGGCATTATTAATCGAAGGGGACAATGTCACCGGGCAACAATATGGCATTCTGAGTAAAAATCTGGAGGCACGTACACTTGAGCAAATAGAGTTGTTTGATAATTATGAAGACAATGCAGTTTTGGCCGCAGCACGAAACAGCCGCAAGCTGGCTGTAAACCTGAGGATCAAAGAAGAATTTCAGAACAAGGTATCTGGAAATATTTCGCTTGGAGCAGGCGTACCCAACCGTTGGACTTTCCATCCTTCGCTGGCGCTGCTGCGCAGGAAAACCAAAACGTTTTTCATTGCCAATACAAATAATATTTCAGAAACTTTTCGCGGCGATTTGTTTTATGCTGAACGTTTTGAGGAGGAAGGTACAGGCAGGAGCCTGCAAACCCTTCCGGTTCAATTGATCATGCAACCGAATGTTCAACCTTCGTTTTTACCGCCGTCTTTCACCCTGAACAATCAAACCGTGCTGACCAGCCTGCTGGGCTTAATAAAGCCCGGAGATCAGCAGGAAATCACTTACCGGCTTGGATTTGAAGAAGACCGGCAAAAATACCTGCAGCACGCGTCTCAACACTATTTTGTTGAAGGAAAGGAATGGCGATACAAGCAGACCTCACAAATACAAGAGCGTTATACACAGGGGGCTTTCCGGATCAACTATAAACACAATCAATCTCAAAAGCTGGCTGGTCAGCTAAGTGTCGTGGGTTTGTGGCACAGGCCGCAGTTCAGATTAGCCGAATCGTTTAGCGGAGATGTGGAAGACCATACTTTGCAGTTGAGTAAACGAAACAGCATGCTCGGACAAATACAATATGATGCAGCCTTCCGCATCCGGAATGGCCCGGTTTTTCAATGGAAAAGTTATGCATCCATCCAGCAAAATTTTCTATCTGATTCACTGAAAAGCCTCCGTATTCAGCAGGCGTTTTTATTTCCGTCTTCCACGGCGATAACGTTACATCAGGATTATCAAATCACCCGGCAGGATTTTTACACAGCGATAAGCAATTTTCCAAAGAAAGGAAAAATCAGCTTTGAGTACGGAGCGGATTATAAGCTTGAGCTGCAAGGCAATGATTACAAGCTCACTGAAAATATTTCGGCAAACCCACATTCCCTGGTCAGCAATTTCCCTGAATACGATTTACTCAGGCAGAGTTATCGTTTATTTTCCAGGCTGACATGGAATTCAATTCCCAAACAGAAAATTTTCCTTTCGGCTAATTATGGATTGGAGCAAATCGAATGGAATAACCGGGAACTTTTCCTGCTTTATGGCATCAATCTCAGACATGAATGGAATCTGAAACCCCGCCTGGATTGGATCTCCGGAATTCAACTTTCCCGGCGATTGCCCGATTTAGGCTGGTTTGGGCCTGATAGCGTGATCGCTTCACTCAGTGGCCTCACCAACGGGCTGCATGACCTGAGGTCGATGAACGAACAGCAAATCGAAACCAGTTTGCGTTATAGCCGGGTTACCGGCAATTCCTGGTCATTAAATTATAATTGGACTTCAAACAAAAACCAGCCCGGGTGGATGCCTGTTTACACTCCGGGGCTCAGTTTTTTACAGGCTTCTATGCTAAACCGCATTCAACAACACCGTATTCACCTTGATTTCCGCAGGTATATTTTTCCATTAAAAGGAATCCTGCAAATTCATACCGGCATTTCGTTTAACCAGCATGCCCTTCTTGTAAATCAGCACCCGGTTCAAAACCGGTTTAATCAAAAGAGCGCAGGACTAAAATGGAAATCTTCTTTCTCAGGAAAATGGAATTTTGAAACATCCGGTGAATGGAGACAAACGAGCTGGAAACAGGAAGGCGAATTTGGTGAGTCATCCAGCAAACTGAACTGGTTTAGTGGCCAGTCAAAACTTGTGGTTCAACCAGATTCCCGTACGCATTATGGCGTGAGCACTGAACTGTTTTTTTACGACGGCAGCAGGAATTTTATCGGACAATTGTTTCATGAACGGCTATTGAACCAAAAGAATAAATTGCAGTTGCACTGGCACAACCTGTTTTTTCAAAACCATCTGCGGTTTTTCCTCCATTCTGCCAATATGCAGGGCAGTTCGTCAAATCAACTGGTGCCATCCTACTTCTTAATAAAATGGTTGAGATACCTGTAATTCCTCCGTGCAGGCGAATTAAAATCCGGGAATAGAGCACCGAAAATAGAGAATGTGTATCTTCGCCGCCATTATGAACAATAGAATTACGGCAGCAATTACCGGCGTGGGTGCCTGGTTTCCTGAAGACAAACTGACCAATGCGGATTTGGAAAAAATGGTGGATACCACCGACGAATGGATCCGAACCCGTACCGGTGTGGAAGAGCGTCGTATATTAAAAGGAGAAGGAAAAGGTACAAGTGATCTTGGTGCGCCTGCAGTACAAAACCTGATGGAAAAGACCGGCCTGAAGCCGGAAGAAATTGAAGTGCTCATATGCGCAACCGTTACGGCTGACATGGCCTTTCCCGCCACGGCAAATATTATATCGCATAAGATTGGAGCTGTAAATGCCTGGAGCTTTGACCTTGGAGCTGCATGCAGCGGTTTTCTTTTTGCACTAAATGTAGGTACTTCCCTGATTGAAAGCGGACGGTATAAAAAAGTGGTGGTGGTTGGCGCTGACAAAATGAGCGCAATAACCGATTACACCAATCGTGCAAATTGTATTTTGTTTGGTGATGCCGCAGGCGCTGTGCTGCTGGAGCCCAATACTGAAGGCTTTGGTGTGCTGGATACTCTGTTAAGAACTGACGGCATCGGAGAAGATTACCTTCACCAGAAAGCCGGCGGCAGCCGTAGGCCCGCTAGCTTTGAAACCGTAACCAATAAGGAACATTATATCTACCAGGACGGGCAGCCCGTTTTCAAATTCGCGGTAAAAGGCATGGCCGATATAAGCGCTGAGCTTATGGAAAAAAACAACCTCAGCAGCGAAGATGTTTCCTGGCTCGTACCGCATCAGGCCAACCTTCGCATTATTGATGCAACCGCAAACCGCATGGGACTGAGCCGTGATAAAGTGATGATCAACATTCAAAAATTTGGCAACACCACGGCAGCCACCATCCCGCTTTGTCTTTGGGAATGGGAAAAGCAACTGAAAAAAGGCGAGAACATTGTTCTGGCCGCATTCGGAGGTGGCTTCACCTGGGGCGCCATCTGGGTGAAATGGGCCTACGATTCATAGAAAAAATTTGAAGGGAACCCTCGGCTTTCACACGACCAGCTGATTGATGGTTGATTGGAGTTGTCCGGCAAAATCTCGCCAATTGCTTAAAGCGCCTGGCCTACAGCTTTTTGCACTTATTGCCCGCTTGCCATCTTATTTCTTCATTACATTTTCCGCTTCCAGCATGGCCAGCACATATTCATAAGCCGCGTTCAGGTATTCATTTTTCGCCTGTTGCATGCGGAAATCCGTTTC
This sequence comes from Bacteroidota bacterium, assembly GCA_023387985.1. Lineage (GTDB taxonomy): Bacteria > Bacteroidota > Bacteroidia > Chitinophagales > Chitinophagaceae > Phnomibacter. The sequence goes on from JAEWHC010000006.1 coordinate 27,538, forward strand.
ATGCAAATCCCCAATGAGCAAGCGGCCTTCGTCAAACTGTTGACGGGCCAGCCGGTAATTGGACTGTTGCAGATGAAAATTGGCTTTCTTGTCCTTGTACTTATCCTCGTAAAAGGCCGCGTCTTTGCGTGCTTTGTAATAATCCAGGGCGGTTTGGTGCAACTGGTTTTTCTCCAGAAGCTTGTTGGCTTCAAGGCGATAATTGAGTACTTTTTTCTGGCTTTCAAATGAAAACCAACCGGTGAGGGGTACTTGAACGCCCAGCTTCACATAGGAATTTCCATGCCAGCGTTCGGTTTTATATATATCAAATGCATTGCTGAAGAAATTGCTTCCCAAATATCCGCCAAGATAAACCCGCGGATAATTTTTCACCCGGATACCCACCATTTCCTCCTGAAGTAACTGATTCTGCTGATCCAGTTTTTGCAGGCTCATTGATTGGCTGGAATGCATTTCGGGAACACTGAAGCGGCTAAACAATTGATCGATGTCGTCTTCAAATCGAATCCGGGTTTCCGGAAAAGGATCGATCCCCAGCTCATAAAGCAAATCGGCATTGGCTTTATCCAGGATGTTTGCGGCTTCTTTCTGGCGCGAGAGCGCATTGTTGAGTCCGGCCTTGCCGTTGTTGAATTCATTCAGCGTAATGCGACCCGCTTCAGCCTGTTCAGCCAGCATATTGTGGATCGCGGTTTTGGCGGTAACATCCGCCCGGGCCAGTTGCAATTGCTCGTGGGCAATCAGAGCGGCCGCATAAATACGCGAAGCGTTATACACCGCATCGGTTTCCGCAAGTTCCCTGTCCGTTTTCGCGATGTCAGCGCGCAGCCTCGCCTGCCTCACCTCGCTTTTATGTGCAGCATCCACCAGGTTGTAATTCAGCTCCATGCCGGCCTGGCCTCCGTACCGGGTGGCAAATTGCAGGGGCATGATTTCTCCTTCCGGTGCATTGGGATTAAACGCTTTTGCAGGCACCGGAGTGGTAGGGATGATGAGATTGCGCTGCACATGCACATCAGTGTTGAGCAGGGGCAATCTTTTCTGCCGCGTTTGATGAATCTCCTCTTCGGCAATCTTTGCATCAAGGTCTCTGGTCAGCAGGTTGTTGTTTTGCGCAAGGGCCATCTGTCTTACTTTCAGCAGGTCGAGGCTCAGGGTTCTTCCCGGTTCCTGCGCGGTGGCCGACTGCATTTGCAGCGTTGCAAACACAAGCAATAGCAAAGGACTTCTTTTTTTCATCTTCATTTTCTTAAATCAGGTTCATTGTCATCAGGTAAATGATCAGCGCCGTTATGGCGGTAAAAATGAGGCCGGCAAAAATCACGTAACCGAGGTTTTTGTGCGGCCTGGAAAATTTACCGGGGAGTATTTTCTGAAACCGGCGGTTGGAGGCAACAATCTGCCAGGTCCATAACATATAAGTGAGTACCGCGCCGGTGATGTGTGCGATCAGCATATGCTTAAATGAGCCGGAATCCGCATAATCACTCATTCCCGCCAGGCTACCCGAGCCGCCCGATACGCGGATGAGCCCTTCCAGCAGCAGCACGCTCACCACACAAATAAAGAAGGTGATGAGATTGATCTTGCGGTGCCGGTGCAGCAAGCCTTTCTTCGCAAGGCTGATGGAATAGGTGACCACAAAAGGCGCAGCCAGGGTGAGCAGCATAACGGCGGTCAAAATGATAACGGTAATGTTCATGGCGGTTCTTTTCGTGTTTTAGAATACAGAAGCCGGTTCCAGCTTCGCAATTTTGAGAACGGCAAACAATGAGCCGCCCACGGCCATAAAAACGGTAACGGCAAACAAGCCAATGGTCAGCGGCAGGTCGAAATTTACGGTCATGCCCATATTGGAAACGCCTTTGGCAAATAGGATCAACAAGCCGTATGCAATAGCAAACCCTATGAGGGCAAAGAGGAAAGCCTGCATGAGGATGAGCCGGCTCACATAGCCATTGCTCGCACCAATCGCTTTGAGGGTTCCATAATCCTGCAGGCGGTCGAGTACAGCGGAATACATGGTGAGGCCTATGATGAAAAAACCACTGATGATGGCAAATATTACGAGGGAGCCAAAGCTCGTACCGGTATTTGTTTTTACCATGATTTCGTTGATGGTAATGTCGCGGATATCGCCGGCTCGCCAGGCTTTAATGCCCAGGAAGCTGCTGTTGATCTGGTCAATGATCCGTTGTACATCGGCACCCGGCCGTGGCCTTACCACCACGGCCGTCACCTGGTTATTTGGAATGGTGCTGAAATGCCGGGCATTGCGCAGGCTGGTGTACACATAAAAGCCGCCGTAGCCCTGCGCATTTTTGGTGACCACCCTTACCGTTGCCGCTTTTTTGTTGATTTCAAAATGGTCGCCGATATCCAGGTCGGTTTCCCAGGTTTTCAGGCTGAAATGTTCGATGGCCACATTGCCAAAACCTTCCAGCTCGTGGATGTTGCCTTTAAAGATCACGTTTTGCCGTGGCCCCGCCACAAATGCCGGTCCATCGCTGCCGATCAGCACTAAAGCATTCGTTTTACCATCGGTAAACGTCGCTTTGCCCGCGCTGATGATGATGGGGAAAGAGGTGGCTACACCTTCAATGCTGCGCACTTCTTCTACGCGGCTTGCATCAATGGTATTGAGGCTGTTGATATTCTTTCCCAGCTCATCGATCATCCAGATGTCATCGGGCTGCGAATTGGAATGAATCTCCAGGCCCCCCATCAGATTGGTGAGGAAAAACAGCGTACTCATTTGCTGACCGATGAGAAATATACTGATCACAATGCCCACAATAATCCCAATGCTCTTGGGCTTGTCGTATTTCATGAATTTAAAAGCGGTTTTCAGCATAGCCATATTATTCAGAGCTTAATGGTACATTCTACTTTGGCATTGATGAGCAGGTTTTGCGGCTGCTGCAATACCGCTTTAAACCGGCGCACCCTGCGATCCGCCTGTTCACCGGCCACGCCGTAAAACATAGATTTTTCATCAAGAATGGGCGAAAGGTAACTGATGGTGCCGCGGGTGAGCACTTCTGCCATACCGGGATATTTAATTTCGACGGAATCGCCGGTTTTCACCCTGTTGGCGAACATTTCATCCACCTCGCCATGTACCACCATATTGCCTGCCGGCGAAAGCGTGGCAAATGCCGTAAGCGGGGCAATGGCTTCTCCCTGCCGGGCATCCATCCGCACAATCAGGCCATCGGCGTCCGCGGTTACGCGGCGGTCGGCAGTGGTGGTGCGTGCCTGCCGGAGCTGTGCCTGCAGCACGGAAATGTCGGCCACTGTGGCTGCGGCATTTTTCTGCGCGGTATTCAGGTTGGCCAGCAGAACGTCGCGTTCTCGGCGTTTGATCTCCACGTTTTGCCGGGTTTCGGCGCCGGTACGGGCAAGCCGTTCGCTAACCGCAAGATCATTGTTTTTTTCTTCAAGCTGGGCCCGGTACTGCGCAATGATGGAGCGGTCGGCCTCCGCAAGTTTGCGCTGCGTGGCGATCTGGTTGCGGACCACCTGTTCACCGGCCTGTTCGGCCTGCGCCCGGAGGGTGAGGATCAGTTCACCTTTGCGCACACTGTCGCCTGCCTGCTTGTACACCCGGGATACAATGCCGCCGCTTTCCGATGACAATTCCACCAGGCCCTTTTCCGGTTCTATCCTGCCAATGGCCGAAACCTGGCTCACATTTTCGGGCAGTGCGAGCTTTTCAGCTTTAATGGCTTCCGCACGCTCTTCGGCTTCCTTATTTCCGCAGGCTAGCAGAAAAAACATAAATGCAAGCAACGTGATTAACCTCCATTTCATATCCGGAAATTTCTTTTTCATTCGGTTCTTATTTATACAAATGTTCATCTTTCAAGGTAGCAGAAACCACGCCTTCTTCCACATAAACAATGCGGTCGGCAAACGGCCTCAGGCGCAGGTCGTGCGTTACCACGATCACCGCTTTTCCGCTTTTGGCCAGGTCTTTCAGGTCTTTCATTACAACAGCAGCACTTTTGGCATCGAGTGATGCGGTAGGCTCATCGCAAAGAATGAGGGGCGCATCGGTAACCAACGCCCTGGCAATGGCTACCCGCTGCTTTTGTCCGCCACTGAGTTTTTTCGGCAGGTTGCCCTTGCGGTCAGTCATATCCACTTTTTCCAGGGCATCCAGCGCTTTTTTGCGGGCGCTGCCGCCGTCCTCACCTTTGAGCAACAAAGGCTGCATCACATTTTCCAGCGCGGTAAGCGGTTGCAGCAAATTGAAATGCTGAAACACAAAACCTACCTCATGCAACCGGAAATGCGCCAATTGTTTTTCCGAAAATTTCGTCACTTCCTTGCCATGCACCACCACACTCCCTTCGGTAGGATAAATTACACAACCGATCAGGGAAAGCAAGGTGGTTTTTCCCGAGCCGGAAGGACCCATGATGAGGGTGAGCTCGCCAAGATTGATATCCAGGTCGGTGGAATCCAGCGCAGTGATGGTGGTATCCCCCGTTTGGTAGATTTTTTTGGCGCCACGAAGTGAAGTAATAACAGACATCCCGGTATTTTAAACGGTTCTATATACTGCAAAGGTGAGGTGCCGGGCAACGATATCCATGCCAATCGGACAAGTATGCAATTTTTCCCGACCAGGTTGAGGCCGCCGGGGGCCGGCAACCGGTGTGCAAGGCTTGCAGCAGGCGGCTCAAACGCGGAAGTCCGCCATCGCCATTCGCTCCTATCCTGGCCCACGAAATCCCAAAATCATTTTCTTCAAAAACAAATACACCATGGGCAGGAAGCTCACCCCCACCATACCGAATACAATCCAGGTGAAATGTGCACGAATCCACGCGTGTTGCCCCAAAAAATAAGAGGCAATGGTGATGGTCAGCACCCAGAAACCCACGCTCAGGATATTGTACAGGTTAAAGCGGCGTTTGTTCATATTGGCTATTCCCGCGATCAGGGGCACCAATGCCCTCACCACCGGCACAAAGCGCGACACGAACATGGCCCGCTGCCCGTAGCGGTTGTAGAACTTATAGGCCTTGCGGTAATGGCTTTTATTCAGCCACCTGTACTTATTGAACATACCCGGCCCCAGCTTTGCCCCTGCCCAGTAAGCGGACAGGTTGCCTAAAAAACCACCGGCAATCAATACAGGGATGGGAATCCAGAGATGCAGGATTCCACCCGCCGCAAGCACCCCGACAATGAACAACAGCCCATCACCAGGCAGAAAAGGCGCCGCGGGAAAAAACGCCGATTCCACATACACGATCGCGAAGAGCAGGAAATAAGTCAGCATGGGCTGACTGCCGGCCAATTGCTCAATGTATTGTTCGAGATGAAGGAAAAATTGGAGGAATTCGCTCATGGGCCCTTAAAGATCGAAGAACTAATGTATATCAAATTTGGGTTATGGGAATGATAATTCGCATAGCTGGATTTGGATGAATTGCCGTTTTGGCCCGCCACCGGCCTGTTGAGCTGATTGTACAAATAAGAAGATAAAATCCACCATATTCGATTAATCCATACAAAAAGGAACAGGAATATAGCAGGATGCCCGTTTGTACCTTTTAACACGAAACCCAGGTGAAAAAACGCGTGAAGGTATTTCCGGAATATCCTAACTTGGCACAAAGCGTATCCCCTGTAGTGCCGCAAGATGCAGTACGTGAAAAGTTTTGGTCAGCGGTTAAAATCAATTGCTATGTTCAAAAAGGTTTTAAGTTTTTTTGTCCTTTCCTTATGGTCCACAGCCCTGTTACAACAACCGGTCCGGGCTCAAACCATTGCCATCGAAACCCAAAACAACGCCCTCGTTCTGCAGGCGGATGACCAGAAGAACCTGAGGATCGTGCATTTTGGCAAGCCGCTGATGCATGCTGCTGAGTATGAAAAAGCCGCTGCGGTTTTCGACCGGAGGGAAGAATTGGCGAACAACAATAACCTGGCCCTTGCGGTTGCTGGCATCAATGCCAATTATGTGGAGCCTGCCATTGCTGTTGTGCATGCCGATGGCAATAATTCTCTTGCCCTGCTTTACGACAGCCATGCGGTAGAGAACCTGCCGGAAGGCGCAACGCTGACCACGATCACATTGAAAGACCCGGTTTACCCGTTCACGGTGAAAATGTTTTTTAAAGCCTGGAAGAACACCGATGTAATCGAACAATGGACAAGCATCCGGCACCGGGAAAAAGGCTCCGTCACGCTCAACAAATACGCGTCCGCTAACCTTTACTTTTTTGACCGTGCGTTTTACCTCACGAGCTATGCCGGCAACTGGGCCCGCGAAATGCAGCCGGTACATACGCAGTTGCTGCAAGGTATGCACAGCATTCAGTCCAGGCTTGGTACAAGGGAAAACCTGCACGGATCACAAAATTTCATGTTGGCTTTTGATGAAAAAGCAAGGGAAAACTCAGGAACGGTAATGCTTGGGCAACTGGCCTGGCATGGAAATTACCTCATCCAGTTCGAAACCGACAACTACCGCAACCTGCACCTGGTGGCCGGCATCAATCCTTATCAATCCGCTTATTCCCTGCCGCCGGAGACCGACTTTGAAACGCCGCGCTTTATTTATACCGTTTCCCACGAGGGAATGGGCAAAGGGGCCCGCAACCTGCATGCCTGGATGCGCAACCACACGCTGCTGGATGGAAAGGGCGGACGGCTCACGCTGCTCAACAATTGGGAGGCCACCTATTTTGATTTTGACCAGCAAAAGCTCGCCGGCCTGTTTGCCGGTGCAAAAGATCTGGGGGTTGACCTGTTTTTGTTGGATGACGGCTGGTTTGCAAATAAATATCCCCGCAACCACGACAGGGCGGGGTTGGGCGACTGGCAGGAAAACAGGCAAAAATTGCCCGACGGTATTCCCTACCTGGTTCGCGAAGCCGGAAAACAGGGGATTAAGTTTGGCATCTGGATCGAACCGGAAATGGTAAACCCCAAAAGTGAGCTCTATGAAAAGCGGCCCGATTGGGTCATCCGGCAAGAAAACCGGCCTGAGATCCTGTTCCGCAACCAGTTGGTGCTTGACCTGGCGAACCCCGCTGTACAGGATTTTGTATTTGGGGTGGTGGACAAACTTTTCAGGCAGAACCCGGATCTTGCTTTCATAAAATGGGATTGCAACGCCCCGATCTTCAATGCCCATTCCCCCTACCTTGAAAAGAAGAATATCCCTCAATCCCATCTTTATGTAGAATATGCCCGTGGACTGGAAAAAGTGATGCAACGGGTGAGGGCCAAATATCCGAAGGTGCCCATGATGCTTTGCAGCGGTGGCGGCGGGCGTACCGATTATGAACTGCTGAAATACTTTACGGAATTCTGGCCAAGCGATAACACCAACCCCCTGGAAAGGGTGTTTATGCAATGGGACTACTCCTATTTTTATCCCTCAATCGCCGTTTGCAACCACGTGACCGAATCGGGGAACCAGCCAATGAAATACAGGGTGGATGTGGCCGCAATGGGCAAGCTCGGGTTTGACGTGGATGTAAAAAACCTGGAGCCCGGAGAGCTGGAATTTTGCCGGCAGGCCGTAAAGAATTACCATGACTATAAACACATAATCTGGCATGGCGACCTGTACCGCGTTAAGAGCCCCTATGAAACGAATATGGCCGCGTTGCTGTACGTAAGCGAAGATAAAAATGAAGCGGTCATGTTCAATTATTTGTCGGATTTCCGTTATGCATTCACGGCCACCCAAAGCCCCATCCGGCTTCAGGGGCTCGATGCGGGCAAGCGCTATAAAATCACTGAAATCAACCTGGAAACGGGGCGCAATTCACCGATTGACAGCACTAAAGTTTACAGCGGCGATTTTTTGATGCACATCGGCTTCAATCCCCTGGTGAATCTGACCCGCACCAGTGTGGTGCTGAGGATTGAGGCTTTGTGATTTCGTACGTGCCGTGGTGGATTACTGCGGGTTGAAAGAAGATGTGAAATTGAATTTTGGATAGGGATTGTAAAGAATACCAAAGTGTGGCGAAACGCCGGCCCCATCCTCCTTACTTCCCCGGCAATAAAAACACAATCAACATTATGCTGGTAAGAATAATCAAAATCGTCATCAGTAAATTCAAGCCCGATTTGGATTGGTACGTGCCCGCGTTGATCACCTTCCGGGTATTGGCAAAACCCACATAGGCAAGGGCTGCGATAACGGCACCAAGGGCTACCATGCCTATCCCAATTTTTGCCGAGTTGGCTTTGGGCACCAGGGGCGTTTTTTCCCCGAGGATGATGGCGGCTTCCTGCACAAATACCGCAAACTTTACGATCACAAATCCAAAACCCATCATGGCAATGCTTGTCCGGATCCAGGCGAGGAAGGTGCGTTCATTGGCCAGGTGCTCCCGCACTTTGTCATTCTCGTTTAAATTGCTCATGAATTAAAAATACAATTAAACCCGGATTACGCTGCGCTACAACCGCAACGCGTTTCGTAAATTTCAGCAATACAGAAAGGATGGCTAACCCCCGGAGGGCAACCCCCCGGTACGGAAACTTTCAAATTCCGCAACATTGCTTTTGCACCTCAGCAATTGTCCGGGCAATTTATCCGCTACCGCAGCGGTGCAAAAGGGGTGCATTGCTCCCCTTTGATTATTCCGTAGTCTTGCCGTCAAATTCCTCTTTTGAGGCATCAGCCTCCGCCTTCGTTTTTGCCGCATAGCCATCTTTATGGTGGGGTACGGCATAAAGCGTATAAACCGCAAGGTTTTCGGATTTCCCGGTATTGATCACATTGTGCTCGGCCCCGGCCGGAATTACGATACCCGAACCGTCTTTGATCTTGTATTTATTGCCGTCGATAATGCATACACCGGTGCCGCCTTCAATCCGGAAAAACTGGTCGTTGCCATGAGTCTCCATGCCAATTTCTTCACCCGGCTTCAGGCTCATATAAACCAACTGCATATAATTTCCGGTATAGGCCACTTTCCGGAAATTTTTGTTTTTGAGGGTTTCTTTTTCAATGTCAATGTGATAACCTTTCATGCAATTATTTTTTAGTTATTGAATACGCAGGGTTACTAAAGTTATACATCCTTAATCAATTTTTCCAGCCTGTGTGTTGAAGGCGCTGCCGCCATGTTCCAACTTAATCGAATCTTAAGCAAATCCTAAGCCAAACCCCATATTGCCCGCGGCACATTTGCAGCAGGCAAGGCAAGGTTTAATGGCTTAAATTCGCAATATGAGAATCCTGGTGGTGGAAGATGAAAAATCAATTGCCGGTTTTATTCAGGATGGGCTGGAAGAAGAAGGTTATGCCGTGGATGTAGCGTACAACGGCAAAGAAGGGCTGAACATGGCCTTGCAAAATGCCGATGAATACGATATCCTGTTGCTGGACTGGATGCTGCCGGGCGTAAGCGGTATTGAAATCTGCCGCTCGGTAAGGAAGGAAAACCCACACATTCCCATCATTTTCCTGACGGCAAAAGACAGTACCGACGACGTAGTTTTTGGTCTCGAAAGCGGCGCGAATGATTATTTGAGAAAACCTTTTGCCTTTGATGAACTGGTTGCCCGCATCAGGGTTTTACTTCGAAATAAGGCCGGTGAAAATCATATTTTTTCGGTGGATGATATTGTGTTGAATGCGGAAAGCTATGAAGTCACCAGGGCCGGTCAGCCTGTACCGCTTACGCAAAAAGAATTCGCGCTACTTGAATACCTGCTTCGCAATAAAGGGAAAGTATGCCGGCGCACCCGCATCATTGAAAAGATCTGGGACATCCATTTTGATAAAGACGATTCGGTAATTGATGTATTTATGAATGCGCTCCGCAAAAAGCTGGACAAACCCGGTGAACCATCTTTTATTCAAACCATCCGCGGAGTGGGATTCAAGGTAAACGACAATGTATGAACTGGTCATTCAGAAACCGCATCGCCTGGGTGAATACCATTGCTGTTGCCATTTTAATGGCGATCGTTTTCCTGGTAATCTATTCCGTTGTGCACTACAGTTCATATAAGCATCTTGATGATGATATCCGCCAGGAAAAAAGCGAGATCCTCCAAAATCTCCACGGAATGGAAGATGGCCTCCACCTGAAAGAACTTCCCGACTGGGATGAGGATGAGCACATGCAGCTTGTAGCCAATCCCACGTTTATCCAGATCGTAAATGCAGAAGGCGAGGTAATATACCGGTCCACCAATTTACGCAACGAAAAATTCCTTTTTAAAGCCGGCAGTGAAACCGATTATTTTTTTAATGCCATTGCCAATGGGCAGCGCCTCCGTTTCGGGCAATTTCCCATTCTGGAAAATGGAAGACTGATGGGGCAACTTACGGTTGCCGTTTCGCAGCAGGAATCTTTTGTGGTGCTTCGTAATCTCCGGCTGATCCTGGTGATCTCCTATTTGTTTTTGCTGATCGCCTTATTTGCCATTTTATGGTATGTCGCATCCCGGGCCATCCTGCCGGTCACTCAACTGAGCCGGGCGGCATCTGCCATCAATGAATCAAGCATAGGGCGGCGTCTTCCGCTGCCTGAAACCCGTGATGAAATATTTCAACTGGGCGCAACCATCAACGATCTGCTGCAAAGACTGGAGTTGGCGATGTTGCAGCAAAAGCAATTTACGGCAGATGTCAGCCATGAAATGCGCACTCCGCTTACAGCCATCAAAGGAACGCTTGAAGTGATCCTCCGCAGGGAAAGGACACCGGAACATTACGAAGAAAAAATCCGTTTGATACTGGCACAAACCAACCGCCTGAACAGCCTTTACGACCAGATGCTTACGCTGGCGAAAATTGATGCCGGCAGTTTAACCGTCAAAAAAGAAAAGGTGGCGCTTGCAGAACTTGTAACCATGGTGTTTAATGAAAATACTTTCGCGCTTCAGGAGAAAAAAATTTCTGCAGAAAATAATATTCCGGATGATACGGCGGTACCCGCTGACCGTAATTTATTGGAAATTATCCTCAACAACCTGCTGACAAATGCCATAAAATACAATGCGGAGCATGGACGCATCGAAATGACCTGGTTGGAAGATTACAACACGCTGACCGTAAAAGACAGCGGCATCGGCATTCCGGAAGATCAACTCCCCCATATATTTGACCGCTTTTACCGTGCAGACAGCTCCCGGGGCGGCACGGCAAAAGGCTTTGGGCTCGGGTTATCCATCGTTAAAAAACTTTGCGATTTGCAGGATATAAAAATTACCGCATCCAGCAGTGATGAAGGCTCTGTGTTTTCTTTGCAATGGCCATTGGCTGAAAATTCATGAATTATGTCAAAACACTTCACCGGCTATAAAGGGTTGAACGACGCGCAGGTTAAGGCTTCCCGTGAAAAGCACGGCAGCAACATCATCGCTTTCAAAAAGAAAAACGGTTTTACCGATGCCCTCAAAAGCCTGTTGAAAGAACCCATGATCTTATTGCTGCTCATTGCCGCATCGCTGTATTTCATCATCGGCGACTATGGTGATGGCATTTTCATGATCGCTGCCATCATCCTGGTAAGCGGCATTTCGCTTTACCAGGATAAGCGAAGCCGCAATGCGCTGGAAAAACTGAAGATCTTCAGCATGGCAGGTTGCACCGTAATCCGCAATGGCAAAGAAGCGCTCATCCACAGCGACGAAGTGGTGGTGGGCGACCTGCTTCAGGTTAGTGAAGGAGAACTGATTGAAGCGGATGGCCGCATAATCCGCTCCAATGATTTTTCGGTAAACGAATCCATGCTTACGGGGGAGAGCCTTCCCGTTTTTAAGGACGCCGAACAAAAAGAGCCGATGATATTTAAAGGCACTACGGTTGCAAGTGGCCTGGCCATAGCAGAAGTAACGGCGATTGGCAATGCAACCGAACTGGGTAAGATTGGCAAGAGCCTCGAAAACATCCAGGAAGAAGAAACGCCGCTAGAAAAACAGGTATCCAATTTCGTGAAGAAAATGGTATTGATCGGAGCCGTTGTTTTCGTAGTGGTATGGATTTTCAATTACCTCAGCTCGGGCGATATGGCGGACAGCCTGTTGAAGTCTCTAACGCTGGCCATGAGTATTCTGCCTGAGGAAATTCCTGTAGCCTTTACCACGTTTATGGCGCTTGGCGCATACCGGTTGATGAAAATGGGCATTGTGGTGAAGCAAATGAAAACCGTGGAAACACTGGGCAGCGCCACGGTGATTTGTACAGATAAAACAGGTACCATAACTGAAAATGAAATGCGCCTGGCCAGGTTGCACCTGCCGCATCAACAAGCACCCCTGGAAATCAATGGCGAGTTGCCGCCCGAAGCCCGTGATTTGGTGCGCATGGCCATGTGGGCAAGTGAACCCATTCCCTTTGATCCCATGGAAGTGTCCTTGCATGAAGCCTATCAAACGTCAACCCGGAAAGATGAGCGGGCGGGAGCAAAAATGATTCACGAATATCCGCTCGGCGGGAAGCCGCCCATGATGACCCATGTTTTTGAATTGGAGGATGGCAACCAGGTTATCGCGGCCAAAGGCGCACCCGAGGCCATATTGCATGTATCCGGCCTGGACGAGGAAGAAAAGGAAAAAATGAGCAACGCCTTCCGGGCCATGTCCAAGGATGGATACAGGGTTCTGGGGGTAGCGCACGCTCCGTCTTATTCCGACCGTTTGCCGAAGGCCCAACAGGACTTGCCCTTTGAGCTGGTGGGGTTGGTTGGGTTTTATGACCCGCCGAAAAAGAATATGCAGAACGTATTGCAGGCTTTTTACAATGCGGGAATAGAGGTAAAGATCATCACGGGAGACAATAAAAACACCACCGCGGCCATTGCCAGGGAAATTGAATTTGCCGGTGGTGAAAATACCGTGAGCGGAGATGAGATCATGCATTTGGACGATGAAGCATTAAAAACCGTTGCCAGGGAAAAATCCATTTTCAGCCGCATGTTTCCAGAAGCGAAACTGCGGATCATTAACGCGTTAAAAGAACAGGGCGAAATCGTAGCCATGACCGGTGACGGGGTGAATGACGGGCCCGCACTGAAGGCGGCACACATTGGTATTGCCATGGGCAAGCGGGGAACCGAAATTGCGCGGCAAGCCGCATCGCTGATCCTGGTGGATGATGATTTTTCGAAAATGGTTGATGCCGTGGCCATGGGAAGGAAGATTTATGCCAACCTGAAAAAAGCCATACAATATATTATTTCAATCCACATTCCCATTATCCTCACGGTGTTTTTTCCGCTTGTCCTGGGCTGGATCTACCCGAATATTTTTACACCGGTACACGTCATCTTTTTTGAACTGATCATGGGGCCGACCTGCAGCATTATTTATGAAAATGAACCCATTGAAAAGAACAGCATGCAGGAGCCACCCAGATTGTACAGTGATACGTTTTTCAGTTGGAACGAGCTCACCACCAGCATCATACAAGGCCTTGCCATAACCGCGGGCACCTTAACCATTTACCAGTGGGCCGTGGGGCAGGGCGAGTCTGAAAGCGTGACCAGGACACTGGTTTTCCTGACCATGATTTCCGCCAATATTTTCCTGACCTTCGTGAACCGTTCATTTTATTACTCCATACTCAAAACCTTTACTTACCGGAATAATTTGATTCCCCTGATCGTTTTGGCGACCCTGCTGATTACCGCGCTGCTGCTCATCGTGCCGCCCTTCCGCAATTTCTTTTTGTTTGACCTGGTTACGCCTAAGCAAATTGGAATGAGCGTTGGTGCTGGATTTTTGTCGGTTATTTGGTATGAAGGGGTGAAGCTGGCGAAAAGGATAAAATCAGAACGAAAATTTTAGTCCCCGCCAGTGGTTGTCCATTTCCCGTCACCACGCATTGCTGATCTGCGGGCTGCCTACCTGCGTCTGAATTCTTTCGTTGTTTGAAGGTCTTCATGCCTTACAAAGATTTTTCTCCGCTTAATCAAATCTTAAGCCACGCTTAATCTAAAGCATATTCCGGCCCATCCATTTTTGCTGTAGAAAATGAAAGGGAGAAAGGTATGAAATTCCCGATACTCAGGATAATGATCGGCATAGGGCTTTTCTTCAGCATGAGCTGTGAGGTGCTGGTGGATGAACAAGATGACCTGCAAACGCCGAAAGAATTTGGGAGCGATAACGCTGCATTGGTTGAAGCAGATGAAGCAGGCATGCCATGGCCACAACGGGAGGCCACCATTGAGCTGCTGGAGCATGCCCTGAGGCAGGAAATTTATACCGGCGCCTTTTATGCCGGCGCCGCGCAACGGGCCGAAGAAGAAGACGAGGCGGCGATAGCCATGCTCTTCCGGCAGGCCGCGACTGCAGAAGGCATCTATACGCAAAATCACCTGGACGTACTGCATAAAATGGGCGTGAAAGTAGAAATGGCGATCCCGGATGTAGTGATTCGCACCACAGCCGAAAACCTGGAACAGGCCATCGGCCAGGAAGCACTGGAACTAAAAACTACGTTACCAGATTCGTTATTGGATATAAACTGGCCGGATTCAAGATTGGCGCTGTTGAGTCTTGAATTTGCCCGCAGAGCGTCAGGCAAACATGAGCGCATGTTCAGGAAGGCCCTGTATTATTTAAAACAAAAAGAAAATCCTGCTCCGATTCCGCCGGTATCCTTCAACGAAAAAATAAATGCCCCCAAGTCAAAAATTAAAAAACATTCCATTTACCATTTAAAATTTTGAAATCATGAATGCAACCCATATCCATTTGGCGATCACCCATCTCCCCATTTTTGGCGTACTGCTCGGAACCTTCATTCTCATCTGGGGAATGTGGCGTAAAAGTGCGGATATCAAAAACGTTTCTTACGGAATCTACATCATTTCCGCCATTGGCGCCGGAATTGCCTATGCCACCGGTGAAGGCGCGGAAGATGGCGTGGAAGGCCTGCCCGGTGTTCTTGGCGACCTCATTTCCCGTCATGAGGACTTTGCACAATTTGCCCTCATCAGCATGATTGCGCTGGGCATTGTGGCGCTTGCCGCCATGTTTTTGAGCAAACGGGTCAACGCCATTTCCCGGGTTTCCGCTACCGTAGTTTTATTGGTTGCCCTCTTAAGCTTTGGACTTATTGGCCGCACAGGTCAACTGGGTGGACAGATCCGGCATACCGAGGTACAGAACGGCATTAGCCAAAATGTTGATGTACAGCAAAATGCCGGGGCTGAGGAGGACGATGATTAAAAAAATATTGTAAGGTGATGAAAAGAATACCCTGCCTGGTCTCAGGCGGGGTTTTTCACTTCCGGTCGGCCCACAGTGCTTACCTTGTATCCAAATTTCAGGGAATGATCAAATCTTCCACTTTCGCTTTTTTGAGCGAACTCAACAAAAACAACAACAAAGAATGGTTTGACGGAAACCGGCAGGATTATGAAGCAGCGCGGCAGGATGTGGCGCAATTTGCCGACGCGCTGATTGCCCACCTTGGCCGGTTTGATCCCGCACTTCAACACCTTACAGCGCGTGACTGCATGTATCGCATTAACCGCGATATCCGTTTTTCCGCCGATAAAACGCCCTACAAAACCAACTTTGCGGTGTACATGAGCCGCTATGGCAAAAAGGCCATGGATGCAGCCGGTTATTACCTGCACATTGAGCCAGGTAAATGCTTTATGGCCGGTGGATTATGGATGCCGCCTTCCCCCCCGCTTCGCAAACTCCGCTCTGCCATTGATTTTGACTGGACAGCGCTTGATGAGATTCTGAAGGACAAAAATTTCTTCAAAACCTTTGGTGATTTCCAGCGGGATGCAGAAACCATGCTGCAGCGGCCGCCAAAAGGATATAACGCTGATCATCCCGGCATTGCGTATTTGAAATTAAAAAGCTTCATCATGAAACGTCCGGTTGAGGATGCCTATCTCCAGGGCATAAACGCAGCCGTTAAACTGGCAAAAGATTTCGCTCTGCTTAAGCCTTTGGTTTATTATCTTAACGAAAATATCCGGGATTAGGATACGGTTGCCAGTGGGCAGTTGGTAGAAGTTGGCAGTGGCGAGTGGGCAGTCCCGATGGATCGGGAGCAGTCCCGAAGAATCGGGAGCAAGGGAGCGAACGGGGAATTGAGTGAATTTCTCATGCCATTTGAACGCTCGAAAATGCATAAGTTACTTGAATGCCAGGGGAGGCGTTGGCCAGGCAATATCCGCGGAGCGATGATGCTTGAATTGCCTGTCCCTACCCTACTTCAGGGATTCGGGAACTTTTTTGTAACCTAATTTTGTCAAGAAAAAAAGTTAAGAGAAAAAAATCTACCCTATTTCTAATCATTGCGCAGGGTCTCCCTAGCCATTTTATCTTTTGAAACGACTTATTGCACCGAAGTATTGGAGCTCTCGCGCCAGTCATGGCCATTACGGCCAGGTAATGGCTGACGCGTCGCGTTGCCGGAGGATAAACTCAAGCCCGGCCAGTCCCTGCCCAGCCCAAAAGGCTTGTGCTGGCCACCCGACGGATCGGGACCACAACCAAACTCTCACCAAATTGTTGTTCTTTTGCGCTGAATTTCAAAAACCCCATTTATGTCGTTGATTGTAGTAGGCACCATGGCTTACGATGCCCTCGAAACCCCTTTCAGTAAAGTAGAAAGGATTGTTGGGGGCAGCGCAACTTATGCCGCATATTCCGCCAGTTATTTTGTAAAACCCATTTACCAGATCAGCATTATCGGAAACGACTTTGACGCTTCCATACTGGCTGACCTGCATGATCGCGGTGTGGTTACTGAAGGCGTGGAACACGTGGCGGACAAACCCAGTTTCTTTTGGAGCGGAAAGTACCACCTGGACATGAATACCCGCGATACGCTGATCACCGACCTGAATGTGCTGGCCGATTTCAACCCCCAGGTACCTCAAAGCTACCAGGGCGCGGATTATTTGCTGCTCGGAAACCTCATGCCCAAACTCCAGCGCCAGGTTATTGACCAATTGCAGGAACGCCCCAAACTGGTTATGCTGGATACCATGAATTTCTGGATGGAAACCGCCTGGGAAGACCTGATGGAAAACCTCGGGATGATCGATGTGTTGCTGGTAAACGACAGCGAAGCCCGGCAGCTGTCCAACGAATACAGCCTGGTAAAAGCCGCGTACAAGATTATGGAAATGGGTCCCCGTTTCCTGGTGATTAAAAAAGGGGAACATGGCGCGTTGCTGTTTCATGAAGAAAAAGTATTTTATGCGCCTGCGCTTCCGCTTGAGGATGTTTTTGACCCAACCGGAGCTGGGGATACCTTTGCCGGCGGCTTTGCAGGATACCTGGCCAAAACCGGCGATATAAGTTTCGAGAACATGAAAACGGCGATTATTGTAGGCAGCGCCATGGCAAGTTTCGCCGTGGAAAAATTTGGGCCGCAACGTTTATTGAATCTGCAGCGCTCTGAAATTGAAGACCGCTTCCACAAATTCGAACAGCTCGTGCAATTTGATGGAATCGTGGATTAAGCGGGGCCAATCAACATGCTGCATTGCAGGCGATAGATATTGCTGTTTTAAAGGAGAAAACTTTACACGACCAAAGCGATATTAATCAATGGCATTATGCCTGGCCATCCTATTTATTTCATTACCGTTTATCGTCAAATTCCCGTCGTTCATTAAAATTCCTGAATTTACCGGCCGGGAGGGCTTGATTTTTACATTAACAAATATTAGATTTGTATACACACCAGATTATTTACTTATCGTATTTAATTATTTTTTTAACGCCTCAAACACCATCCTTAAATACCCGCATTTCGATGTTATTGACAATTGATTTGAATCCGGCAAAGGTTCAATTTTAAAAATATTGCACTTGAATTGTTTAGTTCTATTCGCTGCCCCCGTTCCCGGGGGTAGCCACTTTAAGCAATGGCCGGGCAAAATCAACTGCTGTTTTTGGCAAATTCTTTCCAGCAGGCAACAGGGTTCATGAACACGAAAAGCACCTTCGAAAAATATACTTCAGCAACCAGATGGGATCTTGAATTTTTCCGCAAGGCTGCCACATTCTTTGAATTAAACCATGAGTTAATCCACAAATTAAATATTGCATCGCCCGCCATAAATTTGTACCTCTTCATGAATATCATTATGAAACTCACGCTGTATTTCATTTCCCTGGCTTTGGTCATTTCAGGTTGCTCGGTAAACAAGACAACAGGTTCTGCATTTCAGATCATCCAGATGACAGATACGCAATTTGGTTTTTATAGCAATGACCAAAGCTATCAACAGGAAACAGCAAATTATACCCGTGCAATAAAAGCGGCCAATAAAATAAAACCGGATTTTGTGATCGTAACCGGAGACCTCGTAAATAAACCGTTCGACAAAGCGCAGATTGCCGAATACAAACGCATTTCTTCAATGCTTGAAAACATTCCCGTTCATCATGTGCCAGGCAATCATGACGTGGGTAATGAGCCAGACCGTATAGCTATTTTAAAATACCGGCAGGAGTTTGGAATGGATTATTACAGCATCCGGCACAAGACCCTTTACGCCATTGTACTCAACTCCCTATATCTCCATAAGCCTGGAAACATTCAGGCCCTGGCAGCCGCCCAGGAAAAATGGCTTGAAGAAGAATTGTCAAAAGCCCATGCGGCCGGTTATCAACATAAGATCATTTTCCTGCATCATCCACTTTTCCTGACTTCTGCGCATGAGGCCGATGGTTATTTTACCATACCCACAGCAACCCGAGAAAAGTACCTGCGCCTTTTTTCCGCTTTCAACATCTCGCATGTATTCGCGGGCCATTACCATCAAAATGCATTTGGAAAATACGGCAACCTGGAGATGGTAACCAGCGGACCGGTAGGCAAGCCGCTTGGTGAAGGGTTTTCCGGTTACCGCGTAATCCGGTTTTCGGCTTCAGGCATTACACATGAATTTATACCTCTTGACCCGCCTGCAGAATAATTGGCTGCATTCCCATCCTCCCTGCTGTATGCTTCATCGTTATTCTTTATGCCCTTAAACGGGCTTATTGTTTTGAAGCGATGCCCGAATAAATTCATGAACTTCCTGAAGCCAGCTGTATTTGATTGGTATATTTTTTGGAAGTTGTCTTTCGATTGCGAATCCTAAAATTATTTCTATGGCAAAAACAACGAAAGCCACAGCCTCCCAATCCACAAAAAAAACGGCAACAAAATCAACAACAACTAAAGCGGCCGCTACCAAAAAAGTTTCTCCTGAAAAAGCAGCAGCAAAATCCACTGGAAAAGGCTCCGCTTTAACACCGGCTGACAAAAAAAATTCATCCCCGGCGGTTGCAGCGAAGAAAAAAACTGTACCGGCGAAAGTTGCTCCGAAAAAATCGGGAGTTGAAAATACAACGCCTTCAAAAGCGGCCAAGGCTCCGTTAAAGCCGGCACCAGCAAAAACGGCGACTAAGAGATCTTCATCTTCGGATGAAAACGGAAAGAAGAAAACCATCTCCGCTAAAGCAACAACCAGGAAGCCTCTACCTGCCAGGCGAGCAGCCGGCAACACAAAAAAAGCCGGGGAAAAAACAGCAAAGGCTGAAAAAACCACCCGGAGAACTGCTAAAGCAACCACTTCACCGGCTACTGAAAATGCGATCCCGCAGCAGGATACTGCTTTGACGGCGGGTCGGCTTCAAAATACGGAAGGCCATGCACCCATTCCCCATGACCTCCTGGAAACGCATGCCGATCCTTTACCCAATTCCGGCGGCCTGCCTCAGGGTAAAATGTCGAATAAACCCATTGGCAAAAAGAATACGATGGTTAAATGATGCCTTGCGGGTTTCCATCCTGCTGCTCGCGGGGCGCATATACCGAAGGGAGTGCCATGCGCATGAAGAAAACATCTTGGACTCAGACATGTGCATGACAGGCTGATACCACATAACCCTGGCCAAATAAAGCGAGTTGTTGGGAAGCATGAAGAACATCAGGCCTCACTACATTTTACCCCTCCGGTTACCGCGGCGGTCATCCTATCCAGGTTCTGGCCGTTTAGCCCGCGGGCAAATACATGCCCTTCCATAAAAATTTGACGGTCCCATTTTCTCCGCGGGCTCCTTCACCTGGCTGATTAAAACAAAAAATATAAATAACCAGGTAAGTTCCTTAAACCACTCCATTTGAATTAATTTTATTCCCCTTAATGGGCGGGTTGTCGCCCCTGATCTCATGAAATACCGGATCTTACCGTTCATCTTTCTATTTTACTTTGCTATAGATGCGGCCGCGCAGGTTGCGCCACCGCCCAGGGAGGCAGAGGCCGTTCGCTATGAAGCGGCCAAAATCCATATTGATGGAGAACTTGATGAGGAGGCATGGAAGAACGCCACTGTGCTGGATAATTTTATTGAACACAAACCGCGTTTCGGCATGCCTGAAAACCCGGCCAATAAAACGCTTGTATATATTCTTTATGATGATGAGGCGCTGTATGTGGGCGGTTATTGCCATTTTACCCGGGACAGTATTACCGCTGAGCTGGTTGGCCGGGACCATGGAGGAAATAATGACCACATCGGTATCTTCCTCGATACGTATAACGATAAGATCAACGGTGTGGGTTTTATCGTCACTCCGCTTGGCGAACAATTTGATGCCCGCTATTCTGCTGACGAAAATGGTACCGATGAAGATGCCTCCTGGAATGCAGTCTGGACAAGTGAATCGAAAATACATGCCGGTGGCTGGAGCTTCGAAATGCGTATTCCTTATTCCGCCATTCGCTTCAGTCCCAAAAACAGCACCTGGGGAATTAATGTGATGCGCCGTAACCTGAAAAGCGGGCAGGAACTGTTCTGGAATCCGGTCAATAATGAAATCAGCGGATTTGTAAACCAATGGGGACTGATCCATGGTCTCCGCGATATCAAACCTCCTTTGAGGCTTTCGCTCTCGCCTTATTTTTCTGCTTATCTCAATCATTTTCCTTATCATATTGATGGCCTGAGCAATTACAGCACCTCGATCAATGGCGGTGCCGACCTTAAACTGGGCATCAGCCAGAATTTCACCCTCGACATGACGCTCATTCCCGATTTCGGTCAGGTGCCAAGCGACCGGCTGATCCTGAACCTCTCCCCTTTTGAGGTGGAATACGATGAAAGAAGGCCATTTTTTATTGAAGGAACAGATTTGTTTGGTAAGGGCGATTTGTTTTACAGCCGCCGCGTGGGCGATGAACCCATCAATAAAGACGAGATCGGAGATCAGCTTTCTGAGCATGAACAAATTATCGAAAGCCCGACACAGAGCAAACTGACCAATGCCATTAAATTTTCCGGACGCACCAGCCGGGGAACAGGACTTGGATTTTTTAATGCGATTACGCGCCCCATGTATGCGAAGGTACAGGACAGCATTACCGGTGAGATCCGTGAACTGGAAACCGGGCCGCTGTCCAACTTTAATATTGTTGTTGTGGATCAAAGCCTCAAAAACAACTCATCGGTTTCTTTCATAAATACGAATACGTTAAGAAATGGAGCTCATCCTGACGCCAATGTAAACGCGGCCATTTACAATATCCGCCTTTTAAAAAACCGATACAGTTTGTACGGAGAGCATTCCCTCAGCAGTGTTTTAAGGAACAGCACTACATCCAATGGATACAGCCACTCCCTGGGATTTGGAAAAGTGGGTGGGAAATTTACGTTTGAAATTCAACAACAGCTTGCAGATACCCGCTATGATAAAAATGATCTTGGCATTATGGAATTCAATAATTACCTCGACCACTCTATGCGATTTGGATATAAAATATTGAAGCCAAGAAGTTTTTACAATAGCCTTTACTTTGAATTTGATTCAGACCTCAGCCACCGGTTCAGCGATAAATATTTACGTGAAATTGAATTTACGATTGAGGCCGATGTGGTTTTCAAAAACCTGTGGAGCATGTACAGCAGTGTGGAATATTCTCCGCAAAACAATGATTTCTATGAACCCCGCGTTGAGGATAAAATATTCAAGCGCGGTAAACGGATGGAATTCGGAATTTATGTGGATGGAAATAATGCAAAAAAATATGTTCCGGAATTTTCTTTTACGCAATCAAACAGAGAAGTGTTCAACGGGCGCAGTTTTCATTTCGGTTTTGAACAACGCTACAAATTCAACCAGAAACTCGCGGCGGGTACGGATTTCCGCATCAATACCAGCAAAAACGAGGCAGGGTTCGCAAGGGTTTTAAATAATGACCACATTATTTTCAGCCGGCGTGACCGTTTTACCACAGAAAATTCGCTGGAATTAAAATACAATTTCAGCAAGCGTATGGGCATGGATATTGGTTTGAGACATTACTGGAGCCAGGTAAAACCCAAACAATATTATTTATTGCAGGATGATGGCCATCTCAACCCGAATACTTCCTACAATGAAAACCATAACATTAATTTGAATCTTTTTAATGTGGATTGGGTTGCCTTCTGGGAATTCAGGCCAGGGAGTTTTTTAAACGTGGTCTGGAAAAATTCCATCAGTGACCGCAATCAAAATACCCGTTTTTCTTATTTCAAAAATCTGGACCATACCCTCAGTAGTGATCAGAATAATAATTTCTCAATTAAATTGCTTTATTACCTCGATTACCAGGATCTTGTCAGGTAATCAGTTTGCAGTTTTCCTCTGTGAAACTCCAAAGGTCAGTTTGCAGTCCCGATCCTTCGAGAGCAGTCCCGAAAGATCGGGAGCAAGGGAGAGAACTGGAAATTGGAAAGCCGCGGGCATGATTGTATAGTTAAATGTGAAACTCCTTCAAACTCTGTGCGACCCTGTGGCCAATTGGCCCGGTTGCCAGTGGCCAGTTACCAGCTGCCAGTGATGTCCCACGCCAAAAGAACCTGCAACCCGTAACAACATGCAACCAATTCAGTAGGCAGTAGCCAGTCGCAGTGGGCAGTAAAGTTCAATCAAAACAATGGAAACCATACAAATTTTCCGGCCGGCTATACAATACTCCTTTAAAATCCCTACCCATCAATGGAAATTAGTGTCGAGATTGTCAATATATGTGAAAACCCAATAGATAAAACCCGGTTACAATCTTTTATCAACCTAATTAATTGCCATCATGCAACTGCAATCAAATGCTGCGCCACATTTTGCAAAGCGCATTGTCGACAAGCAGCACTTCAACAACCTCAGGCAACGGGTAGTGGAGCGGGTAAAAACTTTGCCAGAACAAAGGCTAAGCCAAATCACAACCAAAGCCATTATCCTGCCACTCATTTATTTTGGCGTTTATATATTGGCATTGCAAGTTGAAAATTACAAGCAGTTCATTATTTGTTATGGCATTATGGGCCTGATGGTTGTCGTTTTGTTTGTTAACCTCATCCATGAAGCGTGTCACAAAAATTTATTCCGGGGCAAATTCCTGAACAATCTCTACGTTTTCCTTTTTGATCTTCTGGGTGCCAACAGTTATATGTGGCAAAAGCGGCATGTAAAACTCCACCACAATTTTACGAACGTCATCGGTTGGGATAGCGATATTGAAAAAAGCAAATTCCTTAAGGTGCACCCATCAGATAAAACAAAGCGGTTCAATTTGCAAACCTTGATGTTTTTGGTTTACCCATTTTTTATTTTTAACTGGTTCATGTTCCGCGACTTCAGGGATTATTTTAATAAAAAAAGCATTGCCCGGAAACTTGGTCCCGTCCCTGCCCTGGAGTATTTTAAGTTATTTCTGTTCAAGGGAGCATTTGTTCTTTACATGGTGGTCCTTCCTGCATACGTCACCGGCTTTCCTTTAGCAAAAACTTTATTGGCAACTTTTGTTATGCTTCTTGCAGCCGGCGCTTTTGCTTTGGTCGTTTTGCTACCCCCTCATGTAAACACCGGTAATCAATTTCCCGAAACGGATGAAAATATGCAATTATCGCAAAGTTGGCTTTTACACCAATTGAATACGACAAATGATGTGCGTGAATCAAATTGGTTTACGAAGTTTGTAATGGCCAATTTTAATTTCCACCTGGCTCACCATTTATTTCCGAATATCAGTTATGTTTATGCTGCCGAAGTCACCGAAGAAATAAAACATTATTGTGCCGAAAACAATTTACCTTATAATTGCTTTCCAATAAAAATGACATTTATAAACCATTATAAACTGATCAGGAGAAACGGCGGCGCCATGGATATTTTGGAAGAGAATATGTAAGAGGAAGGGTAAGACAAGGTTGAGGTTGAGGGGTGATACAAAATGAACTAAAGAATCAACAGATTTAAATAAATGGATTCAAATTTCCGGTATGCAGATATTCATTGTCATCCAAATCTGAAAACCTTCGGGCACAGCTTTGATAAAAAGAAAAATCCCAGGAGTGATATATGGCATACGGTACCGGCAACTCCATATTTAAATCGCCTGCGCCGGCTTACCGGCATTACTAAATTTTCGCAAACAGATTTGACGAGCATGAGTAAAGGCGGCGCAAAGCTTGCTTTTGTTTCATTATACCCTTTTGAAAAAGGGTTTTTCATAAATAAACGAATAACTCCTTCCCTGGCTGCACGCCTTGCGGATTTTGGAATAGAAGTAGGTTATCAGCGTATCAGGAATATTCAAAATCATACAGACTATTTCTCCGATCTGCTAAATGAATACAATTTCTTTATCAATGCGCCTCGTGAGAAAATCATTGATGGCAAATTGTTTAAATGGGTGCCAGTAAGCAACGCTGATGAGGCAAAACAGATCGAAGCAGAGGAAAATACCATTGCTGTGATCATGACCATAGAAGGTGCCCATGTTTTCAATACAGGTTTATCTGATTTCGGAAGAGCATATTCTGAAGAAATTATCCTAGAAAATATCCGCACTGTAAAAAACTGGGAGTATCCGCCAATATCCATTGGAATTGCTCACAACTTCAATAATGATTTGTGCGGACACGTGGAGAGTTTGCAGCGTTTAGGCACACTGGTAGATCAGCGTAAAAACATTAACCTCGGATTATTTGATTTGGGAAGAAAAGTGATCAATGAAATGCTGGATCAAAATTCGGGGCGCCGGATCCTGATTGATTTGAAACACATGAGTGTTTTGACAAGAAAAGATTATGCAGAAATATTGGCGGTCGATTATGCATCACGTAAAATTCCAAAAATTGTAAGCCATGGCGCGGTGACGGGAAAATCATTCAACGGAAAAAACTACGAAACCGGCGCTTTACCAATTTTTAATACCGGCGATATCAACTTTTATGATGAAGAAATTATTGACCTGGTAAAGTCCGGGGGATTATTTGCCATTCAACTGGATATTGGAATAAACATGGATGGCAGGAAAAAGAAATCTTTTCTTGCACAATTCAAAAATGAACCGGAAGTCAAAAAAAGTGCGCGTATCATTTTTAACCAGTTGCTGCACATTGCCATGCTTTGCGATTTGCATGAGTTGCCTGCATGGAACAACACTTGCCTGGGAAGTGATTTTGACGGCAGCATCACACCTTTTCCGGGAATTGTGAATGTGGTTGATTTTCGCAATCTTGCGACAGAATTAATTCCTCTGGTTGATGATTTCCTCAAATCAGGAAAGCTCAGGCAAGCTGAAAACCGGAATATTTCGCCCGAAGAAATTGTTGACCGTTTTATATATTTGAACACCGCTGAGTTCGTTCAGAAACATTACCGCTCCTAACCACGCCAAACGGCTTATACCAATATATAGTCAATTGTCCTTATTGCCTTGCATTACCGGTAACAATTCATGAACTTTACGTCCTAAAAATGCAAACCATGAAACAACTTCTCCTGGCTTACCTTTTGGTAGCCGTGACCTCTATCGCAGGAATTGCCCAAAAATCACAGATAGAAATTCCTTTGATCGACCGGAGTATCTTTTTCGGCAATCCCGAAATAGCCGGTGCGCAGCTCAGTCCTGACGGTAAATTCATTTCCTTTCAGAAAGAACATAATGGAATCATGAATATCTGGGTAAAGACATTTGATGAGCCATTTGAAAAAGCCCGCAGGATGACAGCGTTGGAAAGGCCGGTTTCAGGCTATTTCTGGACCAACGACGGCAAATACATCGTTTATTCAAAGGATAAGGGAGGCAATGAAAATACAAATGTTTATGCGGTTTCGCCTACTGCCAAAGCCGATGCAACCACCGGAATTCCCGCATCCAGGAATCTTACGCCCAATGACAGCGCCGCAGTATATGTGTTGATGGTTAGCAAAAAGCAGCCGGATATCCTGTATGTGATGATCAATGATCGCGACCCGAAATGGCATGATTTGTACAAACTGGAAATTTCCAGCGGTAAGCTCAGCAAAGTACAGGAAAATAATGACCGGCTGAGCTATTGGGTTTTTGATTGGGATGAACAGCCCAGGCTCGCCGTGCGCAGCAATGAAGACGGAAGCAACGACCTGCTGAATATAACCAACGGGGCAAATAAGTTAATCTATTCTGCTCCGGCACTCGAAGCTTTTAGTCCTGCTGGATTTTCAAAAGACAATAAGCTGGTCTATTTATCTACAAACAAAGGGAGTCTGAATTTAACTCAACTGGAATTACTGGATCCCGAAACCGGCAAAACCACATTTGTTGAAAAAGACCCTCAAAATAAGGTTGACCTGCAAAGTGCAAGTTTTAGTGATGTATCCAGATCGCTTGTTTATACGGCCTATATTGATGCCAAAGAGCGCATTTACTGGAAAGACAAAATAATGGAGGCCGATTATAATTTCCTGAAGTCCAAATTTCCCGGCCAGGAAATCGGCATAAGCAGCCTGACAAAAGATGAACGGAAAATGTTGTTCAGCACCACAAGTGATGATAAGGTTGCCAGTGTTTATTTCTTCGACCGCGACAGCCGCAAAATTGTAAAGCAATTTACTCCGCGTTCCAAACTCTTACCGTTTGAAAAATACCTGGCCAAAGTGGAGCCCATCACTTATAAAAGCAGCGATGGCCTGGAAATCCCGGCCTACCTCACTTTACCGAAAGGCCTGGAAGCAAAAAACCTGCCTTTGCTGGTATTTCCCCATGGTGGCCCCTGGGCACGCAGCTATTGGGGTTTCAATGGATTTGCGCAGTTCTTTGCCAATCGTGGCTTTGCCGTACTTGATCCCAATTTCCGGGGCAGTACAGGATACGGTAAGCAGTTTCTTGATGCCGGTAACCTGCAGTGGGGCAAATTGATGCAGGATGATATAACCTGGGGCGTAAAAGATCTTATTGCCAGGGGCATTGTGGATCCCAAACGGGTAGCGATAATGGGCGGGAGTTATGGCGGCTACGCCACACTTGCCGGGCTTGCCTTCACGCCTGACGTGTACGCGGCCGGAGTGGATATTGTTGGACCGAGCAACTTGTTTACCTTATTGAGCACAATTCCTCCTTACTGGGAATCCTTCCGTAAGCAACTGACAATGCGCATGGGGGATGACGCGACTGAAGAAGGCAAAAAGATCCTGACTGCAGCGAGTCCGCTCTTTCATGCCAAAAACATTAAAGCGCCTTTGCTGATCATTCAGGGCGCCAATGACCCCAGGGTGAAAAAGGCCGAAAGTGATCAGATCGTAATGGCAATGCGCGATTTGGGAAGGCCAGTTGAGTATATTATGGCCGATGATGAAGGCCATGGTTTCAGCAAACCCGTAAACAATATGGCGATGATCGCCGCTTCAGAAAAATTCCTGGCGCAGCATCTCGGTACACGATATCAACCCGAAATGCCCGATGATGTGGCAAAGCGGCTGAAGGAAATAACGATTGATATTGCCGCGGTTTCCCTTGCGGAAAAAACAGATGTAACCGTTTTGAATGCCTATCCTGCTTTTACGGGTGACCTGAAAGCCGGTGAACAACAATATGACGTTACCCTTGAACTGGGAGGCCAGAAAATGCCGATGACCATGACGAGGACCATCAGGGAAGAAAACGGCGAGTGGATAGTGAGCGACGCAGTTAACAGCCCGATGGGCAATATGAGCGATGTGATTCATTATAATAAATCCAACCTCGCTTTTGTGAAAAGACAGGTGATACAGGGTCCGGCTACCATCGACATGACCCAGGACGGAAAAACGATCGCTGTTTCTGCCATGGGCAGGAAAATGGATGTTCCGCTCAAAGGCATTCACCTGAGTGATGGTGCAGGAATGGACATGCTGATCGCAAGACTGCCTTTGGCAGATGGTTATTCCACCGGGTTTTCGGTTGTGGACATGATGACGATGGGTGAAAAATCCATGGCATTGAAAGTAGCAGGAAAAGAGGTTTATAAAGGTGCGGATGTTTGGAAAGTTGAAATGTTTAATGCAGATAATGATGCTGAAAAAACGATTTACTGGATCGATCCGGTAAGAAAAATGGCGGTGAAAACCACTGCTGTGCTTCCTGCCGCAGGAAACGCGCTGATGACCATTGAGTTAAAATAGAAATTGAAGTTCCGCCGAACAAAAAGCCGTTTCGCCTTTCCGGAACGGTTTTTTATTTAAGGGGTAGCTCCACAGCCATTCTCCCTGATGATAAAAATGTCCGATCGGTTACCCGTCTGAAAAGCGGTTTCCGGCACCCGGGATGTATGTATACAGTTGGTAATTATATATATAAATAATTGTAAATCAATGAGTTCTATAATTTCATTAACCAGACTTTTAATGGTTATCCGGGTAATTCCAATCCAGGTTACGGGCTTTACCTCCCCATATACACCATCAGGATTTGTACATCGCTGGGACTGACTCCGCTAATCCGGCTGGCTTGCCCAAGTGACGCCGGGCGGATTTTCGTAAATTTCTGACGCGCTTCGGCGCTGAGGGCCTGCAATTTGCCGTAATCAAAATTTTCGGGGATTGCCAGTCCTTCAAGATTTTGCATCCGCTCCGCAAGGTCTTTTTCCTTGGCAATATAGGTATCGTATTTCTCCTGTATGGATGCCTGTTCAATTTCCTCCGGTGCATATGCTGACAGGAAATTGCCTATGGTTGGCATCAGTTTTTGCATTTCTTCAAGCTCCACGCCTGGCCTTAGCAAGATTTTGGCTGCTTTGGTTTTCTCGCTGATGGGTGCCGACCCAATAGGCTGAAGGAATTCATTTCCTTCTTTGGGTTCAATGCCCTGGCTTTGCAACCAGTTCCGGATTTCTTTTACTGCCCGGGTTTTACGGGAGACCTTCTCCATCCTTTCATCAGAAGCCAGGCCAATTTTATGGCTCAGTGGGGTCAGGCGCATGTCGGCATTGTCCTGCCGTAGCAGTGTACGGAATTCGGCACGGCTCGTAAACATGCGGTAAGGCTCTTCTGTTCCTTTGTTGATGAGATCGTCGATCAGCACGCCGATATAGGCTTCATCGCGTTTAAGCATGAACGGCTCCTGGCCAGTGATGGCAAGATGTGCATTGATACCGGCCATCAATCCCTGGCATGCCGCTTCCTCATAGCCTGTGGTGCCGTTAATTTGCCCGGCAAAATAGAGCCCGCCGATCAGTTTGGTTTCCAGGGTATATTTCAGTTGTGTTGGTGGAAAGAAATCATATTCGATCGCATAGCCTGGCCTAAACATCCGGCAATTTTCAAAGCCGGGAACAAGCCGCAAAGCTTTTAGCTGTATCTCTTCGGGCAGGCTGCTGCTGAAACCGTTTACATAGATTTCAACGGTATTCCAGCCCTCTGGTTCTACAAAAAGCTGGTGGCGTTCACGTTCAGCAAACCGGCTGATTTTGTCTTCAATGCTCGGGCAATACCGGGGGCCGGATCCCTGGATTCTGCCTGTGTACATCGGGCTTTTGTCAAAACCGGTCTTCAATACCTCGTGAACAGCCGGGTTGGTATAGGTTATGTGGCAGGGAACCTGTTTCTCCGGGCTGAGCTTCGGAGCATCCAGGAAAGAAAACCCGGAAACTTCTTCATCACCCGGTTGAATTTCCATTACCGAATAATCGAGGCTGCGCCCGTCGAGCCTTGGCGGCGTGCCTGTCTTCAGGCGATCCGCTTCAAAACCCAGGCTGACAAGTTGTTCCGTAATGCCTGTTGCCGCGCCTTCGGCCATTCTGCCTCCACCCATTTTCTTTTCGCCGATATGAATCACGCCGTTTAAAAAGGTTCCGGAGGTAATGATAACGGCTTCCGCTTCAATTTCATGACCCATTTTAGTCCGTACGCCTGTACAACGGCCGTTTTTGATCATCAGACCGGTGACCATATCCTGGTAAAAGTCGATATTGCGGGTATTTTCAAGCATTTCGCGCCAGGTGGAAGAGAAAAGCATACGGTCATTCTGTGTGCGTGGACTCCACATGGCGGGACCTTTGCTGCGGTTCAGCATCCGGAACTGAATGGTGCTTTTGTCCGACACAATCCCGCTATAGCCTCCAAGCGCATCAATTTCCCTTACAATCTGGCCTTTTGCAATTCCCCCCATGGCCGGATTACAGCTCATTTGGGCCATATTTTGCATATTCATCGTGATCAGCAGCACTTTGCTGCCCATATTGGCAGCGGCTGCGGCAGCTTCACTTCCGGCATGCCCGGCACCGGCAACAATGACATCATATTTGGGAAACATGGTGCAAATTTAAGCACCTGCGGGATTTGCATTGTTCCACGTGGAACAAAACCCTGTTAATCCCAATCTTATCTGGTATGTTCCACGTGGAACATCTTATGCGGCATCAAAATAGGTGCCGAGCCACTGATCCTCGGCAAGCCGCATAAGGGCTTTGTTTTTGGAACTGCGATCGTCATGACCCATTAAATGCAGTACGCCATGAAAGATGACGCGATGCAATTCCCGCTCAGGCAGCTCATTATAGGCCTTTGCGTTCTCTTTCACCCGGTCAACACTGATAAAAATGCTGCCATGCAGCACATTGTCCGCATCGGAAAAATCGAAAGTCAGTATATCCGTATAGTAATCGTGGTTGAGGTATTCCCTGTTCATGTTCAACAGTTCTTCATCACCAATAAAATTAAACTCCAACCGGTCAAGCTTAAAACCCGCTTCTTTAGCCCTTTCATGCAGAAATGTCTTCAGGGCCCTGCGGTTACGGAGCGGAACACTTAGGGTACTATTAAATATGACAGGCATTTTCGGATATTGAAAATCAAAATAAACGGGATATGCTAAGTTTGCAAAGTAAGTAATGAAATGATTAAGAAACTTTCACAATGCAAGCCGGGAACAAGAGCTACCATCCATTCCTTTGCTTCTAACGACATTTTTCTCAAGCTCATGGAAATGGGCTGCATTCCGGGTGAACCCATTACCATTGAACTCATCGCCCCTTTCGGCGATCCCATGTCCATTATGGTATCCGGATATCACCTCAGCCTGCGTAAAAGTGAGGCCGATCAAATCCTGGTGGAAATCCCAGATCCTGTAACGACAACCCTTTAGCCATGCATATCGGATTGTACTTTGGCTCATTCAACCCCATACACCACGGCCACCTTATAATAGCGAGCTATTGCTGCCACAAAACCGACCTGGAACAGGTATGGCTCATCCTCTCTCCCCTCAATCCGCTCAAACCGTCTGCCAGCCTGCTTAATGAATATGACAGGCTTCACCTCGTTAACCTGGCTATTGAAAATGATTTAAAACTACAGGCAAGGGATGTCGAATTCCGACTGCCCAAACCCTCTTATACCGTACATACACTGGCCTATCTCCAGGAAAAATACCCCGATCATACATTCAGCATCATTATGGGTGCTGACAGCCTGAGCAATTTACCGCAGTGGAAAAACTCCGAAACCATCATCAACAACCATCACCTTTACGTTTTTCGCCGCCCGGGATTTGCCCTGGAAAATCCCACCAATGCCCATTATACCCTGGTGGAAGCTCCCCTCCTGGATATCTCGTCAACGCAAATCCGCAACTTCATTAAAGAAGGCATCCCCGTACGGTATATGATCCCCGATAAAGTAGCTGAAGAAATTGAAAGAAACAATTACTACCGGTAACAATATAACGCTAATATATTTAAGCAGATTGGAAATCAGCACGGGTATGCTTTATGCCCGGCGATCTTAATTGCCTCACCCCTGGACCTAACAGGCCAATCATGAAGAAAAATTTTTCACGACACGTGCACGCCATACCTGCCTGAAAACGAACATAACGCTAACCTATTTAAGTAATGGGTATCCCGCTCAAACCGCCAGCCCCAGCAGCATGCAAATGATCACCACCACCGGCGAGGGCAGTCGCGTAAACGTAAGGAGTAAAAAAGTAAGCACCATGACCCCGGCATTCATCCAGGTGCTGAGCTTCGTGGCATCCATGGAAAGTTCGTTCAGCAGGAAAAAAGAGGACGCCCCCATGATGCCCACCACAACGGCATTCACGCCCTCCAGCGACCGGTAAACCACCGCATATCGCTTAAGGTAATTCCAGATCGGGAAAAAGAACAAAACCAGTAAAAGGCTGGGCAAAAAAATAAAGATCAGCCCGGCCACGCAACCCGCGATCTGCCAGCCCACACCCCAGTTGCGCATTGCCATTCCACCATGAAAAGCCGTTACACTGAAAGTTGGGCCGGGTATAGCCCGCACCATGCCACTGCCCGTCAAAAATTCTTCACTCGTCATATACTGCCGATCCGGTGCCGGACGCAAAACAAACTGCTCATACATCAGCGGAACCAACACATCTCCACCGCCAAAAACAATACTGCCAAAACGGTAAAAGTTTTCCGACAGATTCCATATCCGGTATTCAGGGCGCTGCTCTCCCAGCTTGGCCTGCTGCTTACGGGCATGTTCTGATGCCGCCCCCAGTATAATGAACAAGGCGGCAAACACCCAGATATGATTCCAACCGATTTTTTTTCGCTGCCCTTGCATATTCGGTATACGCTTTTTACTGAAGTTGGTTGCAATTCCACCCGCTACCAGCAGGATCGGGAAAATCCAGGGATTCTTGAAGAATTCAAACGTGAGGAAAACCGAAATGAGGGCTATGCCAAGCGTTATGGAATTCTTGATGGCGATCCTGCCCATTTTGTATGCGGCAAAAGCAAGGTATCCTATGGCCATGGCATAGATGTACTGGAACAGCGTCTGCTGAAGATTCCACTCCGTAAAGGAAGACAGCAGGAAACTCAACAAGCCCATCAGGATCCCCGCAGGCAATACCCAAATTACCAAGGTTAAAACAGCAAGCACCACCCCACCTCTTTTATATCCAATAAGGGTAAGTGTTTGTGTGCTGCTGGCCCCCGGCAGCAATTGCGTAAAGGCCATAAATTCCATCAGTTCCTCTTCGCTGGTATAAGGCCTTTCATCCACAAACCGTTTTACCACCATGCCGTAGTGGCCCTGCGGACCTCCGAAAGCAGTTATGCTGTGCCAAAATACCGATTTGAGAAAAGGAATATGCCTTAATAACTTCATAGATTTACCCTGCCAATTAATCATAATCACCCATCACCAGCGATATGAAAACTGTAGATCCTCCTTTTCCAAAAATAAGCTACAGAAAGCTATTAAAAATACTTGCCCGCAAAAGGACCAGGGCGGTAGTCAATCCTTTTTTGCAACGTGAAATTACTGAGGGGCCTACCGTTATCTCCGTTCATGCCTATACACCGGAACAACTCAAATACGAAACCCCGGAGAATATCCTGGAATACCTCCAAAAAAATCCAGAACCAGGCTTCATCCGCTGGATCAACATGGATCATCTCCATGCTGAACAAATGACGGCGGTATGCGAACATTTCGGTATTCACTGGCTGATCCAGGAAGACATCATCAGCATAGGGCAAAGGCCTAAAGTGGATGAATACGATGGCATATTGTTCGTACTGCTTAATCTGATATATTACAATGAAGACATCGGCCTGATCGAAAAAGAACAGATCAGCATTGTGCTCGGCCAGGATTTCGTACTCAGCTTCCAGGAAGACTCCCGGCGCGATGTATTCGATCCCATCCGCAAAAAACTCCAGATTGCCGGTAGCCGCGAAAGACAACGCGATGAAGATTTCCTTTTTTATTCCCTCATTGATGTAATTGCGGACAGTTACCTGCAGGTGATTGAACAACTTGGCGTGCAAATTGAACACATAGAAGAACAAATGTTGCAAAGATCATCGCCCACCCACTTTCAACGCATCTCCCAGTTGCGCAAAGACATCATACTGCTGAAACGCTACATAACACCGGTTCGCGATCTTGTAGCCACCATCATCCGTTCCAATTCAACGTTACTTAAAAAAGGAACAATCCGTTATTTTAAAGATGTACACGACCATGTAGCGCTGGCCAGTGACCTGGTGGACAATTACCGGGACATGAATATGGCGCTGCAGGATATGTATGTCAACAGCGTAAACCTAAGGATGAATGAGGTTATGAAAACCCTCGCCATCATTACTGCAATCATGGCACCGGCCACCGTTATTGGTGGCTTGTTCGGAATGAACTTCAAATACATTCCCTTCTCAGATTTCAGGTATGGATTTCACATCACCATTGGCATCATGATTTTCATACCCTTTCTCATGATCCTCTGGTTTTATATCAGGGGATGGTTTCACAAAGAATTTCCCGGGAAAAATAACGGAAGCCTGTTTTAATTTAATCGCGGCGTTTAAAAATGGGAACCGTACTGCAAGGCTCGCCATACATGATGCTTTTCACAACCGGCCGGAGCAAAGATGTTGCTTCAAGATAGGCTGATTCACTGATGGGGGTTTCACCGCAACCTTTAAGAACTACCCTTTCATTGGCAAAGTTTTCGGGATCAATTTGCTGCAGATTGCGGGCAAACATCTTCTCGCGGGCCTCTTCCGGGCTGCCCAAAACCACGGCCTTGCTCACCGGGGTGAGGTAAGAAGACGCCAGCATGTAGGCCCAGACAGGAATGATGGCATCGGCACTGCAATGCACAGCCACAATTTTTCTGGAATACTGTTCCCAGTCATGATCTTTTAAAGATTGACGGTAATCCTTTTCCTTCAGGATCATTTCCATGAACAAAAAAGGTTTCAGGTCAAACGCTATAATCTCTCCCTCTTTGGGATAATATTCTGCAAGGTCAAGTGTAATGAGCCCGCTCTCCGCAACCTTATTTATAAATGGCGTTTCCATAGGATGCAAAATTACTTCAAATCCTTTCCAATGATTTATGACCTACGGAACTTTAACGAGGCAAAGATTTAGATTTCCTGGCTGTTAACGGCTTGAAGATTTAAGTGCCGGATAAAAATTGCCGGAGCAATTTGAACCAGTCAACGTGTTACCTGTTCCAATTACTAAGGTATGTTATTTTATCCCAGCAATCCCACCTGCCGGCTGATCTCCATCATCCGGTCAATTGGTTTAAGGGCGGCGAGGCGCAATTCTTCATCCATAATAATCTCCGGAACTTCGTATTTCAGGCAGAGATAGATTTTTTCAAGGGTGTTGAGCTTCATATGCGGGCATTCGTTGCAGGCACAGGTATTGTCGGGTGGCGCAGCAATAAAGGTTTTCTCCGGGCTTGCTTTTTCCATCTGGTGAATGATTCCCGCCTCGGTAGCCACAATATACGCACTGCTGCCTTCCGTTTGGGTGTATTTCAGCAACTGGCTGGTGGATCCTATAAAATCAGCAACTTCCAACACGGCATCTTCACATTCCGGGTGGGCGATTACTTTGGCATGGGGATGCCGGGTTTTTAGTTTGGTAATCTTTTCCAAACTGAAGATCTCATGCACCATGCAGGATCCGTTCCACAGCACCATATCGCGGCCGGTAACCTTCGACAAATAAGCGCCAAGGTTTTTATCTGGCGCGAAGATGATCTTTTGATCCGGAGGCAGGCTATCGATAATTGCCCTTGCACTGCTGCTTGTACAGATGTAATCACTCAGGGCTTTCATGCCGGCACTGCAGTTGATATAGGTAATGACCACATGATCGGGGTAATTCTTTTTCCATTCCCGGAATAGCTCTGGCGGTGCGCTGTCGCTCAGGCTGCAACCGGCATGGAGGTCAGGCAAAACCACTTTTTTTGCCGGATTCAGAATTTTGGCTGTTTCCGCCATAAAATGCACCCCGGCAAACACAATGAGATCAGCATCGGTTTCAGCCGCTTTCTGGGCCAGGCCAAGGCTGTCGCCAATATAATCGGCTATATCCTGGATATCAGGTTCCTGGTAATAATGTGCGAGAATTATGGCATTTTTTTCTTTCTTTAACCGGTCAATCTCTGCAAACAAATCAAGCGTGGGATCTACTTCAATATCGAGAAAACCTCTCTTTTCAATTTTTTGCTGGTCAGCGTTGATAACTGTCATAATATCTTCTATTAATTATTTTTTATAAAACCTGTTATTACTATTAGGGCCGTGAATATGTGGATTGATGCGAAACACCCCTATACAAAAATAAGTTGTTCAGGGGTTATCAACATGGAGCATGCCGTTTTTAAAGATAGCCTTTATAATGAACTGCTGATTATGTCGCAGTTTGTTCACCGTGTTGATTTGTTTTATGCACTTGTTAAGGTAAAAATTTTAACATTTTGAGATTTGTGAATTGGATTTAATTATAAATTTTAACAATTTCAATGGTTAATCAGGGTGAATGACCAACGGGAATTTGTTGGAAACTTATGAACGAATAAGCGAGAAAAAATCCGGCTTTATCCCCTTGTCCGTGAGGTTATCAACGGCTTATGGGTAAAATTGTTTCACTCCTTGTTTCACATCAGGGGCAAAATGGAAAAAACCACTAGATTCTGAATGCTGACCACCGGGTTATACACAAGCAACTTTTTAGCCAACCCTTGGTTGATTGTCGCATAGATCGGGTTTTCCACAATTTTTTGATGAGAAAATTACCCTATTTTTGCCATCCTTTTTAAAATAAAAGTTTCTGATGTCAGTAATTCAAACAATACGAGAGAAGGCTGCAGTTTTGGTAATTGTGCTCATTGGCTTAAGCCTTGTGGGTTTTATTTTGATGGACGCAGGCCGTGCCGGAATGGGTGGAGGGGTAACACCGGGAGATCCCATTGGTATTATTAACGGTAAGAAATACACTTACGAGCAGTTTCTGGACAAGACCAAAGAAACTGAGCAGCGTTTCCAGATGAGCGGGCGTATGGTTGATGAAAACGCCCGCCAGGAGATCAATATGCAAACCTGGCAGCAGATGATTGAAGAAGCTGTGCTGGACGAGGACATTGAGCGCCTTGGTATTGAAGTTACCGACAAAGAATACAACGACATGCTCTTTGGCTCCAATCCGCCTGACTGGTTGCGCCAGCAATTCACCAATCCGCAAACCGGTGAATACGACGCACTTGCCGCACGCCAGGCCATTGCCGAGTTGAAAAAAACCACCAACAATCCCAACCGGGAAATGTTGAACAACATGTACCTGAAGCCGATGCTCGAAAACCGCAAAAGGCAGAAATATTTTGGCATGTTACAGAACAGTGCTTATGTACCCAAATGGCTGGCCGAAAAAACAATTGCCGACAATGAGCAAATTGCTGCATTCGATTTTGTGACGGTTCCGTATTCCAGCATTGTGGACACCACCATTAAAGTAACGGATGCCCAGATTATGGAATATGCCAATAAAAATAAATCCGATTTTGAGACCCTTGAAAATTCAAGAAGCATTTCGTATGTGGCCTTCCCCTTCACGGCCAATGCCGAAGATTCGGCAGCGATACTCGAAGAGATCAACCGCCTGAAACCGGAATTTGAAACCACAGCTGACCCCGGACAGTTTGTAATGCAGCACGGAACGGAAATGCCTTTTTACGACGGCTTCCTCAGCCGTGATCGCATCCAGATTGCGCAGAAGGACAGCATACTTTCCACAAGCGGGGTTTTTGGTCCTTATCTCGATGGCAATACCTATGTGTTGAGCCGGGTAATCGGAACACGGAACATGCCCGATAGTGTAAGGGCCAGTCATATCCTGATTCCCGTTGGCGGACAGCAGGGCATTGATGATGCCACGGCGAAACGCATGATTGACAGCCTTGAAGCGCTGATTAAAACCGGAGCTTCTTTTGAGGAACTCGCCAGGCAAAACAGCGCGGACCCGGGAAGTGCGGAACGTGGGGGAGATCTTGGTTATTTTGCCGGCGGGCAGATGGTGAAGGAATTCAATGATTTTTCCTTTGATCACAAAACCGGTGAGATGGGTATTGTCCGCACGCAGTTTGGTTACCACCTGATTAAAGTAACCGATCAGAAGAATTTTGGTACGGGTTATAAAGTGGCCTATCTCGCTTTACCAATCGAAAGCAGCCAGGCTACCATCAGTGATGCCCAGAGCAAAGCCAATATTTTCAGTGGAAACAGTCGCACTCCGAAAGCATACCAGGACAACATTACAAAAAACGGCTACAACAAAATGATTGCGGCTGATGTAAAGGAAACAGATCACAATGTACAGGGCCTTGGTGC
This sequence comes from Bacteroidota bacterium, assembly GCA_023387985.1. Taxonomy (GTDB): domain Bacteria; phylum Bacteroidota; class Bacteroidia; order Chitinophagales; family Chitinophagaceae; genus Phnomibacter. The sequence goes on from JAEWHC010000006.1 coordinate 65,911, forward strand.
AAGCCGTGCACTGGTAAAAGAAATATTTTCTGCCAAAGTAGGTGAAGTGCTGGAACCCGAACAAGTGGGAGATCAGTATGTGGTCGTACTTGTAGAAGGTGAACAAAAGAAAGGCATGCCTTCGGCAAACCGCATTCGCCCCATGGTGGAAACCATTGTACGCAACGAGATTAAAGGAAAGCAGATTGCCGAAAAAATGAAAGGCGCCACCGACCTTGCTTCGCTTTCACAGAAAGTGGGTCAGCCGGTACAGTCAGCCGACAGCGTGCTTTTCGCGAGTCCGCTGTTGCCGGGTGCAGGCTATGAAATGAAAGTTGGCGGTTATGCATTCAACAAAGCCGCGTTAAATAAGGTAAGCCAGCCCATTACAGGCGGTCAGGGCGTGTATGTAGTCCAGGTTAAATCGGTTACCAAAAACGCTGCTGCAGCTCCTGTATCTGTTGAAGATATGCAGGCCCAGTTGCTGAACCAGGTTCGCACCGATCTTGGATACGGAACCATTGAAGCCCTGCGAAAAGCCGCCAAGATTGAAGATCGCAGGACCAAATTTCTCTGAGTGGAATTAAAGAAATTATCGAAAACCCGGGGTTGATCTCCGGGTTTTTTATGAAATCGCGACGGCTATTCGTTCCTTGCATTCCGTTTAAGCTGCCACGCGACTTTATTAAACGCTCCATTGCAGGCAATTACTTGTTTTTGAGGATACGGTTGATGTAATGCACCAGGTCTTCCTCTTCCGGATTTTTGCGCAGCCAATTCCATAAAGGGCGATGCGCATGCATAAACCGGATGAGCTCATCCTCTTTAAGCCCGGTATGTTTTTTGGACCAAGGATTCATTCCAGCGGGAATTGATGTAAGCGTCCTCTTCCATGACATCAAAAAGACTGAGGGCTGAGCGGCGTTTTTTCTGTGATTTGCTGAAATGATCCAGGTTGAGTGCCACACCGAATGCACCACTGTTGGGCCTGCCCGCAACGGGGATATCCGTGCTGCCAATGCTTTTCATAAAATCTGCCCGGCGCTTGATGCTGTCCGCCTGGTAGGGTGTAAAATTGCCGCTTATGGTCACATTGGGCAGGGTGGCCGGCAGGGGCCGGAAAAAATGCCGGATCTCCCGCAATTCCAGTATACTGTCGGCTATACGGATAGTATCGCTGTAAAATCCGTTGGCTGAAAAGGCGAGCAGGTCATCTTTGGCTACCATGATGGAGAAAATTCCACTTTTGCGGCTGAGGTTGGATTTGCCCGTATTCAGGTTCAGGATATTGCTGCTACTGACGGGTACCCCGCTTAATGAATCAAAAACATAGCCCGTAAGAAATTGGCTTTGGGCTTCGGAGCGAATGCCAAATGCCAGTAAAAGTAACATGATGGCGAGCGGTTTTTGAAACATAGCGTAAATGTAAATCAGCAGCCATGAATAATAGCCGTCAGGACAACTGGCCATAAACAGGAATTCAGCAATTGTTGACAAACGGATTTCAACAATTAAATGACCATGCGATAGAAAAAGAGATGAAGTCTGTATGCTGCCTGGAACAGATCGCCGACCTTTAGGCCCCCACCCAAAATATCGAAAGGAGAAGAAATCTACTCTTCCGCACCATGCTGGCTCTTTTTCCAGAACTTATAGCCAACCACAGCCGCGAGTACAAAAGGAATGCCCATCAGGTAAACAATTCCCTGGTTCAACCCTTCGGCACTGTTTCGACCCAGTTGCATCGCCGTTTTTGAACAAACGGAACACTGGCTGAATGCCGTTGCGGCACTAAGGAGGAACAATCCTAAAAATGAGACGGATTTTAGAAACAAGGATTTCATGACCTGCCAAAAATAGGGAATTTTCCTTCCGGAGCATGCTGGTTCTGTAAGGTCAGATGGCCAAATCATTACTATCTGCCGCATTAACCCAAAATATTTGTTAAAGAACAATAAATAAGGGTATATTGCAAATCACCTTAAATACTGAAATATGCGTAAAAGTGTTCCTTTCCTGCTAGGGGTCCTTTTTGTTTTTTTCAACGCCGTGGCCCAGAAACCCAATTATGTTGCCGATAATCTCAAACAACAACTTATTTCTGTCCCGGCCGGAAAGCCTGACCTGTTCCAGGTTTATCAACCCAATGCCCGCGAACTCCAGGCATTGCGCCGGGAAGTAAGAGCGGCACAAATTTATTCCCTCAGGCTTGAAAATCTGCTCCGCGCAAGGGGTCGCCAGGACCGCGTTGTAGAGATCAGCCTTCCCTTGGGGGCAGGCCAAAAAATGAATCTCAGCCTCTACAAGGCGGATATTTACACGTCCGGGGCGAATATTCTTCTGGCTTCGGATGTCACCACGCCCTGGGATTATGACCGTCCCATCAATTACTGGGGCATTGTAAACGGCGATGCACAGTCATTGGCCAGCATTACGCTCTCCCGGTCAGGAGTTGCCGGATTTATTTATTCCCGCGGAAAAACCTATAACCTTGGACGCCTTGAAGGAAACGGTAACCTGCATGTACTTTATGAAGAATCCGACATGCTGCTGCCCAATACCATGAATTGTTTCGCCGATGAACTGATGAACAGTCTTCCGGAAGAGGCTGGTTCAAATGCCATGGCCGGCGTGTCGGCATTGGCCCAAAGCAATTGCGTAAATATGTATATCGAGGTGGACAACAGCATCGTTACCGGCAAAGGCGGCGTGCAGGAGGCCACCGACTATGTAAACGGCGTATTCAGCCAGGTAGCCTTATTGTATGCCAATGAAAACATCAACTGGAGGGTAAATGAACTCAAAGTCTGGAATGTTGCAGATCCTTATACAGGTCCCAGTTCTTCGGATTATCTCAACCAGTTCCGCGCCAATATCGGCAGCAATTTCAATGGAAATCTCGCCCATCTTGTTGGGTATGGTGGCGGTGGCGGAGTGGCCTACCTCAATGTGGTGTGCAATAAATCTTACGGTCACGGCTATAGCGGCATCAATTCAACTTACAACCATGTTCCGCAATACAGCTGGACGGTAATGGTGATTGCCCATGAGATCGGCCATAATCTTGGAGCCAACCATACCCACGATTGTGTTTGGAATGGCAACAACACCCCGATTGACGGTTGTGGAACTCAGGCCGGTTATCCTGGCACAGGTTGCAGCGGCATGCCTGCAGGCCCCATTCCTGCAAAAGGAACCATCATGAGCTATTGTCATTTGCTGAGCGGTGTGGGCATCGACCTCAGCCTGGGTTTTGGTCTGCAACCAGGAGACCGCATCCGAAGCCGGGTATACAATGCAAGCTGCCTCAGTTCCTGCCCTGTTTCCATCATTAACGATGCAGGCATTTCTGCCATCATCAGCCCCCCATCCATCGTTTGTGCCTCTTCGGTTACACCGGTGGTAACGCTAAATAATTTCGGCTCCTCAGTACTTAGCGGGGTTACCATAAATTATAACCTCAGTGGTGGAACGACCCAAGCCTACAACTGGACCGGTTCCCTGGCATCGGGTGCAACTACGCAGGTTACACTTGGCAGCCTCAATGTAACGTCAGGCAATTATACCATTACCGCTACTACGGCAAATCCCAATGGTTCGGCAGACCAGAATAACGGGAACAACAGCAGTACGGCATCATTTACTGTACAGGCCATGCAAACCTGGTATGCCGATGCGGATGGCGACGGCTATGGAAATCCTGCCATTTCAAAGCAGGCTTGCACACAGCCTGCAGGTTATGTGGCTAACCGTACCGATTGCAACGACAACAACGCTTCGATTTATCCCGGCGCTCCATGCGATGACGGAAATGCCTGTACCGTTAATTCCCGTTATGACGCCAATTGCAATTGTACCGGCAGTTTTGCCGATTCGGACAATGACGGGGTGTGCGATGCTGAAGACAAGTGCCCGGGTGGCGACGACCGGATCGATGTAAACGGCAATGGCATTCCCGACGCCTGTGAATGCACACCAGCCACCACGGGCTTCGATCAGGGTTCGCTGAGCAATAACGGCACAGGCAGCAGTTCGGCAACGCTGAACCTGCCTGCAGGTGCCAAAGACCTCCGCTTTACCATTAACGGGCTGAACGCCAAAACCGATGGAAATCCTAAAAACCGTTTTGCTGACCGGGTAAGCATCACCTGGAAAAACGGCGATGGCATTATACAGACTTATGGTTCCTTCAGCGGCATAAATACAAGCAGCGTTAATGTGAATATTCCCGGTATGGTACAATCGGTAACCGTAACCTTGTCCAATGAACTGAACAATGGAAACTCGGTGGCCGTTAGCCTGTTGCCCGTGGAATACTGCTCTACCGGACCTTGCACCGACAGCGATGGCGACGGGGTTTGTGATGAGGCGGACATTTGCCCGGGCGGCGACGACAGGATCGACAGCGATGGTGACGGTATTCCTGATTTCTGCGATACCGCGGGTTGCCAGGCGGAAACCTACAATTTTGCTGTAAATCCGCTGACCCATCAGGGAACCGGTCAAAATCAGGTGGCCTATGTATTCGCCGGTGTTGTGGCCAACGTTCAGTTCAGCATTTCCGGGTTGAATGCTACCGTGAGTGGGAAGCCTACGCTTCGCTTTGCAGAACAGGTACAGGTAACCTATGTGGATGGCAATGGCCTGAGCCAGGTTTACGGAATATTTTCTGGTGCAAATCAATCTTCAGTTGAGGTAAGCATTACCGGCAATGTGCAATCCGTTACGGTAATCCTGCGCGATGGATATTCCGGGAATTCCGGAAGCAATTCCATGTCGGTGAATTTATCGGCCATCAGCGCTTGTCCGCTTGCATTGGTAAAACTTATGCCTGTTGCTTCAGCAGCAAAAGCTGCCGGGATTCCGGAAATCAGTAAAAGCCGCGTATATCCCAACCCGGCACAGGAGCAGGCCATTGTTGATCTTGGCCGGTTTATGCCTAAGGCAAAAATTAAAGTATATACGCTTGCCGGACGACAGGTTTATACCGCGGACGCCACCATGCAGCGATTTGTAAAACTGCCCCTGCAGAATATGGGTCTCGCCAGGCAGTTGTTGATCATAAGCGTACAGCAGGATGACGGACGAATTGAAAATCTCCGGCTGATCATTCAATAAATGGATCAGTTCAGAACCAAAAAAAAGCAAGCTGAGGGCTTGCTTTTTTTTATGGCATTGGTTTCCGTAACCCGCTTATTTGAATATCTTCTGAATGATGTTCCCGATCTCCGCAAATTCCGCAGGGTCATTCACATTACGGTCTTGCGGGTAGGTAACCTGAAGATTTCCATATGGATAAATCAGCAGGCAATTCATTTCGCCGAGTGATCCGTTCAATTCATTCGGAACCTTATTCATTTGCATATCATAAGAAATTCTTCCGCGTTCCGCCATGAATAAGATCAGCCCCTCATCTGCTTTCTTTCTCCGGATCAGCGCCGGCAATCCCGACCAATCGTTGAAAATATTGAAACGCGCAGGGATATTTACTTTTTTCTTGATCCTTTCAATTACCTTAATGGTGTCTTCGTGCCCATAGAAGGCCATGGTAGCGCCGGCATTGCGGGCAATGTTCCAAACTTTGGCCAGCGCATGAAAAAACCCCGGCTCGCGGTGCGCATTCGCGGCCATAATCACCGAATGGGTTTTAATGGTAGATACCGGCTGTACTTCATGATAAACAAACACGTTCACATTATCGTTTTTCAGGTAACTGTAATAGAGATTGTAGGTAAAAGAGTGGGTAAAGCCTTTTTGCTTATCTACACCGAGAATCAGGTCGGTGATCTTGCTTTCCCGGATGGCATTGGCAATCCCGTTTTGAACATCATGGTCAAAACGTACCCGCGGAGTGATCCGGGTATCTGCCGATGCCCCGATTTTTACGGCGGTGTCCAGGATTTTTTCTGCCTTTGAGGCGGAGGATTCATCCGTATTGACGTTGACTACATTCAGGGCGAAAATATTTTCTGTATTCTTTTTGGCTTTGAGCATCAGCGCCAGGTTGGTCAGCGGCTCGATGGTATTTTCATAATTCAGTGCGAGTAAAATACGTTCGTCATCCGGATTTGTTTCGGTCAGGGTATGCACATTTTCGGCCTGCAAAATCTTTTCTCCATATTTCTGCGTCAGAAAAGAAGAAAGCGTACAGGACACCAGGATTACGGCTATGCTCCCGTTCAGCACACTGTCATTCAGCAAACGGATGGGCTCACCCGCTTCCGTTTCACCGATGATGGTATTGTACCCAACAATTACCACGGCAAGAATGGCAGCGGCATGTGAAACACTCAATCCGAAAATAAGCCCGCCTTCATTACGTGTTAGCTTAAAAGATTTTTGCGTAAGCCATGCGGCGATATATTTGGAGGGGACCGCGGCGGCCAGCATGACCACCATTACCAACAAAGTTTGGGTATCGCTGAAAAACACCTTGTAGTTGATCAGCATTCCCACACTGATGAGGAAAAACGGAATAAAAATGGCGTTACCCACAAAATCGATCCGGTTCATCAGCGTTGAAGTATGTGGAATAAGGCGGTTGAGGGCGAGGCCGGCAAAAAAGGCGCCTATCACGGCTTCGAGTCCGGCCATTTCTGCAAACAGCGAGGCCAGGTAAATCACAATCAATACAAAAATGTACTGAGAAATTTTGTCATCTTCTTTTTTGAAAAACTTTCTGCCGAGAATGGGAAATCCCCAAAGCACAATTACGGCAAAAACACCAAAAGAAACCAGCAACCGGATCCAGAAAGCAGTATTTACCTCTCCCCGGGTGACACCCACCACAATGGCCAGTACAAGCAGCGCCAGGATATCGGTGATCATTGTGCCCCCCACCGTAATATTAACCGCCCTGTTTTTTACAATGCCCAGTTTGCTCAGGATGGGGTAGGCGATAAGGGTATGGGTTGAAAATAAACTGGCGAAAAGCAGTGCGGTCAGCCAGGTGAAATTGAGAAGATAATGTCCGGCCAGCAAGCCGATTACCAACGGAATGATGAAAGTGTACCAGCCGAACGTAAGGCTTTTCCATTTATTAACCTTAAACTCCGGAAGGTCAATTTCGAGCCCTGCCAGGAACATGATGTAGAGTAACCCGGTGGTACCGGTTACCATGATATTGCCTTCCCGGGGGAGGATATTAAAACCATTTGGCCCGATAACTGCACCAGCCACGATCAGTCCGATCAAATGCGGGATCTTGACCTTGTTGAGCAAAAGGGGCGCGGCGAAAATAATGATCAATACCACCAAAAACTGCAAGACCGGGTCTTCCAGCGGTAACGACAGATCCAATAATAGAATAAATAGCTTCATGACTTAAGCCTTTCCAGGTTAACACTATGAACAGCCCTGCATCCTGCTGTTCTTTCCAATTCCCTGATGCCTTTGATGCGGTTCCGGCTGAAATTATTGAGCGTGATTTTCATATTAACCGTTCCGGTCCGGTAATTCAAATGGATTTCATTATTGTAAACACTTCCCCTGTAAACCCGCAAAACGGTGCCTTTATCAAAAACTTTGGCGATGAGCCCGTTCGAATCTGAAACGATTTCGACGATCTCCGATTTCTGGTCACCAATCACGATATCATTACAGGTGGATGCAATACATACCGAATGATTATTCCAGCGGCCGGCAAGATCAAAGCCTGGCAGGCTGTCGATTTGCACGGTATTGGTCGAGCTGATGCTGTCACGCAACGCGATCAGGCTGGCATAATCCGCTTCTTTCAGGGCGAAATCATTCTCCCGTTCCAGCAATGCGGCTTCCCGTTCCTTCAACTGTTCCTCCCTTTCCTTCAGGTTGGCATTGCATGACAACAGGGGCAGAATGGACGAAAACACGATAAAAATTGTAAGTACTTGCTTCATAAGATTTGACAAGAGCGGGAAAATACAAAAAAAGGGACTTTTGGCGGTAAGTTTTTCGCATAAAGCGGTGGCGCCACCCTGGCCTGATTTAAAATTTCCATTGCCCGGCACCGCCGGGCAATGGCATGCCGTATCTGCACGGACCGCAGTGTCTACAGCAATTTTACAACAGGCATTTGATCAAAATGAATAAGAAACCATCACCGCCAAACTTCTTCCCGTGGAATTCAGCGGAAGCGAAGGACGGATAAACCGGCTCAGATGTTCGCGGTAAGCCCGGTCGAAAAGGTTGTTTACCGATGCCGTGAACTGCAGATTTTTCAATGGTTCCGATTTAATTCCCAAACTGATCACGGTGAATTCCCCTGTTTCCGGTTCCCCAAAGTCCTGTGCAATGCGCTTTTGCGCAGCTACCCAACGCAATTGTCCATAAGGCAGCAATTTTCCGTTCAACAGTTTTGCTTCCATGCTGTAAAGGAGATCAAAAGGAGCGATCTGCGGTAAAGCCTCACCGGTCACCACGTTTTTGCCATGGGTGTATGCCATTGTGCATTGTTGCTGGAGCTGCGGCAGCCAAAGTTGTGTCCATGAAAACTCGAACCCGTATAAATCCGCTTTATCCAGGTTGATATACTTGCGTGTTCCGGGAGCGCCAAAACGGCTTGGGATATTGGTTTTCACGCCCGTGATATAATTGGTAACCCGGGAGGCAAATCCATTCCATTGAACGGCAGTGGCGGCGGATTTATAACCTATAATCACATCGGCCTGGTTATTGGCTTCAGCACGGAGCTGTGGATTTCCCAACAGTTCATAGGGGTCAATACCAATTTGCATGGCGTTGATAAACCGTTCCGGAATACCGGCCGAGCGCAGTCCGCGGCCGAGCCACAAACCACTATACCAACGTCTTGTCCAGTTCCGGCTCATCCCGATGCTCAGGCTTGGATTGATATCGGTTTTTTGCGTTTCCGGGTAAATGCTGCTGAATACAGAAGAAGGATTTCTTGAATCACCTTGCACCGCATCAAGGCGGCCGGAAATAACGAGCTTGTATTGCTGCAGTTGTTTATGCCATTCCGCAAACATGCCGCCACGGGTTATGTAGCTGTCCTGCCAAACGGTATCGATTATGGTTTTCCCCTTCATTGGACCCATGCGCACATTGCTCCGAACCCGGTTGCCATCTTCCTGTTCATGCTTCAGGTCAAGGCCGGCAAACAATTCAACACTCCGCGTTTTAAAGATCCATTCGGTACGGCCACCCGCCACGGTGGTATTCACAGCCGTTTCTGCATCGGCCATTTTTCCTGCTTCCGGTCGCAGGGTATTGCCCATAAGGTGATCGACAAACGAAGCATAAACCTGGGTATTCCAGCCCTTAACGGTTTTGCGGTTAGGCTTGGCCTTGTATTCGGCTTGCACCATCCACGAATCGTCGGTGATCAGGTCCATCATTAAAGTGGGAAAATCCACGTCACGGGCAAAACTCCGGATAGCGGAAAAGCTGAGTACGTTTTTCCCGCGAACATTGAAATCGGCTTGCAGGCCAGCCGATCCCCTTTGGAACCCTGCCGGGATAATGCTGTCATTACCGTCTGTATAGTTGCCCCCTTTTGACCAGGAACCCAGCCCGGCGATCTGCATTTTTACATTACGCATTCCAACCACGCCTTCTGTTCGAAAAATTTCGCCATTGGATTCCAGGCCGGTATTCACTCTTCCAAAAGCCCGCGACACACCGGTAAATTCGGGTGCCGCCGTTTTAAAATTGATCACGGCGCCACTCACCGGTCCAAACCGGAAATTGTGCGGCCCCTTCAGGATGTCCACCTGTTCCACCTGGCTGACCAGCACCTGGCTGGTGGGTGGATCCATGCGGTTGGGGCAGGCGGCAAGGGAGGTCATAGCGCCATTGGTCAGCACGTTGATCTGGTCCAGCTTGAAGCCCCTGAAAACCGGGTCCAAGCCAAAGGCACCGCTTTTGCGCATCGCGGAAAACCCCGGGATTTGCAGGAGCACCTGGCCGGCATCGTGCTGGATCCATTCGCCATTGGATAGTTTCATGTCGTCTTTGGCGGCCTTTCCCTTAATGGCGAAAACAGTAACCGGATTAAGCAAAACCTCATCGGCCGGCTGAAGTTCCACCGTGCCATTTTGCAGGGCGAGGCGGAGTTCGGTTCCGGTTAGTTTTACCAATACATAACCAATATGTGTGATTTCCAGTGTGGGTCCCGCTGATGCAAAATGGATCGTACCGTTTTGATCCGACTGGCCTTTTGCCTGCCCGGTACGAAAACTGGCGCCGGCGATGGGCTGACCACTTTGCAGGTCAAGTATCCGCAGCGTTTGCTGGCCAAATAGCTGGGTGGTAAAAAAGAACAATAAGACAGTGATGAGCAAAAAGGAATTGCAAATGTTTTTCATTTGTTGAAGCTTTAAAATAATGGAATGCCGAAACGCATATGGACAGCAGCGGATAGAAAAGGGCAGATCAATCGCTTTCGCATTGACTGATGTGCCGCAAGGTCCCGGGTTTTAAAGCCAGCAGGGGGGACGGAAAACGCCTTTTATCGGGGCATCGCTGAAAAGAAAGGGATTTGATGCATTTTTCCGCTGTTCGATCACAACAGGTGCAGGAGTTTCAAGTTCTAAAAAATCCGGACGAGCATTTATGGCAACATCAAATCTTGGAGGATTTTGAGTTTGGTTTTTATCCTGTTCGCGCTGTTCTTTCTCGGCAATTTTCATCATCAACTGGCATTTTCCGTTGCATTGCATTTCAGGCTTTGCTTTGTTCACACAATTGACGGCATATTTGCCGGGATTCACATAATAATCGGCCACGTAAAAACCTTTTCCGAATGTAAACACAAAAAAGGCAGCGAGAAATGCCAGGGCAATAGTGAAGCGGTATAATCGATCTTTTGCCAAACGGTTTCAAAGTTATCCGGTTCATTTCCGCAACAGTATGATTTAAGTCATCATTCGCCTGCATGTTGCGGTCCCGATGAATCGGGAGCGGTCTCTATCCATCGGGAGCAGAGTAAGTTTCCATTCGCTGTTCTCTCCCTTGCCCCCGATCTTTCGGGACTGCTCCCGATTCATCGGGACTGCCCACTGCTACTGGCCACTGGCAACTACTCCCTACTGTCCACTGCCTTCCCCGTCGATTTGCCTGCACAAGCCCTTTGGGCTGGGCAGGGGCTCGTCGGGTTTGAGAATAGGAAATGAATCAGGCGGCGATTCTCAAGCGCGCTTTTCTGCGCCATTCAATGAATCCTGAAATGGCCATGAACAGCAAAATGGCATAGTAAACTGATGTAAGCGCAAAGCCTTTTGCATAAAAGAGCGGCATGCTCGCGATATTGGTGATGATCCACCAAATCCAGCTTTCCACTTTCTTTTTGGCCATCAGCCACATGCCGGTGAAGGCCGCCCCACTTGCCAGGGCATCGGCCCAGGGGATGGCGCCCGGGTAGAAATTCTGTTTGAGGAAGGTGAGGGCGAGAAAGAGGAAAAGAAAGCAGAAGGTGAAAAACAGGACCTGGAAAAGCAGGAGCCTTTTGCTGCTGAATTCAATATGCAACAGGCTTTCATGCCGCTGATCCTTACGCGACCAGAGATACCATCCGTAAATGCTCATTATGGTATAATAAAAATTTACCGAAGCTTCGCCGAACAGGTGCCCCGAAAGGCTGAGGTAAACATAAAAAATGGTATTGATCAGCCCAACCGGAAAAACCAGGATATTTTCCGCCCGGCTAAAATAAACACTCGTAATGCCGGCTACCACGGCGATCCATTCGATCCACCCGGTTTGCCGGATGCCTTCAAGAAATTGTTGGAGAAATTCAACCATCGCGGGCAAGATAAGATTTTTCAGATTCTGGTTTATTGCTGCACTGCCGAAACCAAACCCCGCAGGCGTTCTCTCCCTATGGCGTCCGGTGCTCGTTGTGCATTTTGCATCTTATCGCTATAGTTCAAATTTTAAAACCACCTGATTCAAAGTAGCACAGAGCGCTCATGGGGATAATGATAAAATCGTTGAAAACATAAACCTTAACGCTTCAACGCTTATTCAATGGTAAGATACGGTTCAACCCTGGCCAGCCAACCGGCACTGATGAGGTGGATCTTCAGCAGTTCGTTGATGTGGTTAAAGTCGCCGTGTTGCTGCCGGTAATTGATGATGGCATTGGCCTCACTCCATTGGATATAAGGATGTGACCGCAATTCTTCGAGTGTGATCTTATTGAGATGCATTTTGTGGTAAACGCCCGTGTTCAGGCTGAGATGCGGCAATATCTTTTGAAAGACGCTGTCGGGCAGGCCACGCGTTTCGGCAATTTGATCAATGCTTTTGAATCCTCCAAGCTTGTTCCGGAAATTCACGATGCGGCCCGCATATACCGGTCCGATTCCCGGGAGGCTCTTCCATGCGCTGGTGTCGGCGCTGTTGACATCAACTTTTTGCACCGCGGGGCGGGAGCGGTTGTTTTCGAAGGCCGTTGTACGCCGGGCCTCGCCGGGTTGATGTTGCACAGCGGTTTCAGCGAAACGGCGATTATCCCTGATCTCTGCATAACCCATCAATAAATCCGCGTCCTGCGGCCGGAGGCCATAGATACGTTTCAGGTCATTCGGACTGCGAAAATGAAAACCACTGCTGCGGAATTTCATCCAGGTTTGAATGGTTTTTTCCGGCAATCCCATTTGCTGCAACTCCGTGGCGCTTACCGTATTGGGGTCAAAGGCAAATGGCTTCAATGCCTTTGCGTTATACTCCCCTGCGGGCCGCCTGAATTCGAAATCCTCGCGGCTGTTCTGCGTATACCTGCCGGCACTGTCCTGCACCGCCGCGGCCTGATAGACCATTTCCAGTTCACTAAAGGCGGCTTCATTTTGCGGGAAAAAATACGGGAAAAGCCGGGGAAGCAGAAAGAGGAAGATCATGAGGCCAAGCAGGACAAAAAATCCGCGTCTTCCTGATTTGGTGAAGCGAAAAAAATCTTTGGTGTCTTGTATGATTTGCCTGTTTCGCATGGCAACTCTTCAAAAATGCGAAATTCCCGCCGGCGCCGGCTGCGTAATACTACGGAATATCCGGGAGGGGTTGCGGATGGATCGGGAGAAGTTCAAATGGCCGGAGAAACCCGGCGAATTGGTTAGAAATAGGGTACATTTTTTCTCTTAACTTTTTTTCTTGACAAAAAAAGTTACAAAAAAGTTCCCGAATCCCTGGAGCAGGGTCGGGAATCATCGCTCCGCGGATCTTGCCGGGCCAACGCCTCCCCTGGCATTCAAGAAACTTTTGCCCTTTCGAGAGATCAAATGGCGTGGGAAATTCACTCAATTCCTTGTTCTCTCCCTTGCTCCCGATCTTTCGGGACTGCCCACGGTGCAGGCCAAACAAGCAACTTCGCTCCGCGGATCTTGCCGGGCCAACGCCTCCCCTGGCATTCAAGAAACTTTTGCCCTTTCGAGCGTTCAAATGGCTTGAGAAATTCACTCAATTTCTCGTTCTCTCCCTTGCTCCCTAAGGATCGGGATTGCTCCCGACCCATCGGGACTGCCCACTCGCTACACCCCGATCTTCAACCCATCCCAGGCGAGCCGGATATTTGGGGGAAGTTCGGCATTTACCTCGGCATGCTTACCGAGTTGGTGGCTGATGTGGGTGAAAAAGGCGCTTTCCACCTTCAATGCTTTGGCAAGATCGATGGCTTGCTGGAGCGTAAAATGGGAGATATGGGGTTCGCGGCGCAGCGCATTGACCACAAGCAGTTTCAAGCCCTGCAATTTCTCCATTTCTTCCGGTTCAATGCGGTTGGCATCGGTGATATAGGCAAAATGGCCAAATCGAAAGGCCAGCACGGGCATCCGGTGGTGCCAGACTTCTATGGGCTGAATGGGGATATCGCCGATCCGGAACGGCTGCATATCCATTTCGTGCAATTCCAGTTCAGGGACACCAGGGTATTTTTTGGGACCAAAAGCATAAGGCACTTCATTGTACACGCCTTGCAGCCCATGTTTATCAGAATAAATTTTTGTGGGCGTCCTTTGGGCATACTGCAGCGCCCGGGTATCATCAATCCCACCGATATGGTCTTTGTGGGAATGGGTAATCAGCAGCGCATCAAGGCGTTTTACGTTTTCACGAAGCAGTTGCTGCCGGAAATCCGGTGTGGCATCCACAATGATGCGGGTTGTCTCCGATTCCACCATGATGCTGCTGCGGAGGCGTTTGTCTTTCGGGTCTTCCGACCTGCAGACCTCGCAGTCGCAGGCCACCATAGGTACACCGCCGCTTGTACCGGTGCCGAGGAATGTAATGGTCAATGGAGGCGCTTGCATCAATCTGCAAAGGTAGGAGATTGCGGGTTTTCCATTGGCCTCCCGCTCCTCCTCTACCTCCACCTCCACCTCTTCCTCTACCTCTACCTCCACCTCTACCTCCACCTCTTCCTCTACCTCCACCTCTTCCTCCACCTCTACCTCCCCCTCTACCTTCACCTCTACCTCCACCTCTACCTCCTGCCAGCCTAAAAAAACGGAGCACCAATCCGGCACTCCGCTTAGCATTTTTTATCTCTTTCTCCACCTCTACCTCTACCTCTACCTCTTCCTCCACCTCTTCCTCTTCCTCTACCTCTACCTCTTCCTCTTCCTCTACCTCTTCCTCTACCTCTACCTCTACCTCTACCTCTACCTCTACCTCTACCCCCCCTTATTCCTTAATCACCTTAATAATCTTCCTCGTACCATCATCTGCCACCACTTCCAGCAGGTACATACCGGCAGGCGGTGTGCGCATGGGGTAGCTCAGGCGGTTGTCGCCGGGTGCCACCATTTGCTTTTGTTCCCAAATGGCTGCGCCGCGCATATCGAAGAGGCGGGCTTTCACGCCCTGGCCAATGGGGGATTCTACTTTGATCAGCACATCATAAGCAACCGGGGCGGTACGCAACGGCGTGATGATGGTCTTTTCGGCAAAGAGTTCCACCGTACGGATCATACTGTAGAATTGCTGATTGCGGGCATCGGTCACCAGCAGGCGGTAATGGTGTTTGCCTGGTGTAAGGCCGCTATGGCGGGTTTGATAATCCAGTACAAAATCACGTTCAATTTCCTTCAGTTTGGTGAACTGCACGCCATCGCGGCTGTACTCCACCACAAATTTCCGCACCGCCTGGTAATCGTTGATCTTCCAGTCGAGTACAGCGTCCTTGTTTTCGAGATTTACATCAAAAGAAAGAATCTGCGCGGACGGAGCCTGGTTGAGGATATAATCCTTGGCAAAGGCGAAAGTGTAGTGGGGGTTTGTCCGCTGGTCGGTGCAGGAAATGGTTTTAGAATCAATTTGCCCACTCGTGTTAATCGGGCTATGGAGGGACCCTTCCAGACCGGAACCCAACTGGCTTGCACTATCGCTATTGTAATCAGTGAAATACCAGGTGTTGCCGGCAGAAGCATATGATTTTGCAATAGCTACTTCAAAGCCAGGATCCCATAAAGTTGGAGGAGGTGTCCACCGGGTAAATTCGTCATGGGTTATGTAATTCAGGCTGATGGAAATATTACCGGTGCATGTATCAACCGGTTGAATGAGCCAGTGTTGCGTATTTTGCACACCCAGCATATTGGGCAGATACAACGATCCCGGCAAATGGTTTGCTATTTCAACCTGGTAATCCACTTCATAGGTTCCATTGGCCGTAGGTTTCACAACCGCCGGATTGTAATTCACGCCATAAGGTGCATCCGGCTCACCTACCGGGAAGGTATAAGGTTGCCCACCGGCCATAACCCAATGCATGGGGCCGTTAACATAGGAAGATTCTTTTCCCCCGGTAGCTGCATCCGGGCTGGTATTTGTAATGATCAGCTCCTTGCCCAGACCGGTTTTCACAATGCCATCAGTAAGGGTAAGAACGCCGTTTACATTTACGGGGTTGTTCAACACCACGTTGTCACCGGTTCCGTCAAGATTCGCGGTATTGTTGATTACCAGGTTGTGGAAGTTTTCTGATGGGCCAGTAGTGGTAATGTTTTGTTGGGCGCTGCCCACAAAGGTTACCGTACCCGGACCGGCATCAAATCCGTTGGTGCCTACAGTATTATTCCAGTGGCCGGCTACATGCAGTGCCGAGTTAGGGTTATCCATATTCACCTGCTCACCATGAATATTAAGATTGCGGGCCAGTGCTATCGCGCCGGTGGCTGCCTGACCATGGGCATGTGCAAATGCACGGGCATAGCTGGTGGTTGAATCAATGTTTGCGGTACAGGTCGCCGGAACGGCAGGTATCGTTACATCAATCGTTAAGTCGGGCACAATCCCACCGCCCCAGTTACAGGGGTTAAACCAGTCGCCATCACCGGCACCGCAAGTCCAGGTGCCAACCGGCACGGTGGCTGTTGGTAAAATGGTTACCGTAGCCGAACCTCCCAGTGTATGGCAGGAGCTTGGGCTACCACCCTCCACCGAAGTACTCACCAGCGTAAAAGTGGTGTTGGCTGATACTGTAACCGGGAAAATGGTAGTTGGCCCGGTAAGCGTATGAGTACTGTTGGTTGTACCATCATTGATGATAATATCAATGGGATAAGGCCCGGTATAATTGGTAACCGTGGCTGTAAGACCAACCGTTGCCGGGATGATACAGGATACTTCATTACCGGAAAGTTCAATGTTGATGGTCGGCAGAATCACCACCGGAACCACAAAGGTCGTATCGTTGCAACCAATTTCATTGGTAGCTTCCACCGTAAAATTAACCGTTTGAGCAGTAGTTGTATTGTTGACAAGCGTACCTGTCAAAGAATTTGGTGCGGTAACCGTGCCACTACCAGCCATACCGGTAACATTCGTAGTATTGTCGCGAGTCCAGCTATATTCCGTATTGATCCGGGTGATATTGGAAGTAAATCCGATGGGCGATAATGGCGAGCCGCTGCAGACCCCGGCGTTGGGGTTGTCCACGGCACTGATTACCAGCCTTGGATTGACTACAATTTCAATATCGGCAGGAGCTCCGGGACAGCCCATAATGGTAGGCGTAACCGTATAATGATGCCGCATAGTGTCGCCGGTAGGATTGGGCGGCGCCGTAAAGGTGGTAGTAACACCGGTAATATTATTGATATAATCATGCGATTCCCAATCATAGGTGATGGGCACTTGTACCGTTTGAGTACTGATGTCATCAATTGCCCAGAAACTTCCTAAAACGCCATTGTAACGGAAGCGAACTTTAACTCCGGTAATACCCAGGTAAGCAGGAGGAATGGGCACATTCATTTGCAAATAACCGGTATTGGACCCTTCTTTGTTATAAGTTGAAGGGCCGGTGTTGGCAGGGCCAGCCATAGTCCAAATGCTTTCCCAGGGACCACCATTCGCTGAAATTTCTACATTAATACTTGCTGATGCCAGCAGTTTATAGGCATGTCGGAAACTAATGCTGCTTGAATTAAGACCAACTGTATTAAATACAGGTGGTGTGAACCAGGTTTCGCCATTGCTACTGGCTAAAGCCGCCCCAGTGTTTCCCGGTCCACTTTCACCAACCTGCTCCCCAGCAACACTTCGCAATGGAGTAAACCTTAGCCATTCTGCTATATTCTCATTATTTGCTGAAGAATTAAACGCTCCATTACTCACCTCCCAGCCATGATTAAGAATACTTGCATTATCAAACAGTCCACGTTCAAAACTGGTAGTCGGTAACGTCGTCCCCTGAATCGTCATAGTCACAGTTCCGCCCTCGCAAACCGTTGGAGGATCGCCGGAAGGATTATAGCTAATCGGGGCCGCCATAATATTGTTGGGAATCACCTGTACCAGCGTAATGGTAGAATAAGCCGGCACACAACCGCCATTTTCAATTCTTGCCCTGAATATGGTTGTGGATGGCAAGTTGCTATAGGCATGAGTTGTTGATATTT
Organism: Bacteroidota bacterium; assembly: GCA_023387985.1. Lineage (GTDB taxonomy): Bacteria > Bacteroidota > Bacteroidia > Chitinophagales > Chitinophagaceae > Phnomibacter. The sequence continues at coordinate 83,724 of JAEWHC010000006.1, forward strand.
CGGGAATGTGGGTCCAGGTAGCGCCGCCATTGCTTGAACTTTCCCAACGAACGATGGTACCCAAATGCCCGGCAAGCGTGATGGTACCGGAATTACTGCCCTGGCAGGATGGTCCGTTCTGGGCTAAACTGGTTGCCCCACCCACCGGCGCTGCATCCACCGTAATGGTTCCACTCAGTTCTTCCCCATCGGGGTTACAACCACCGGTAGCTTTTACGGTATAACTATATACTCCCTGTGTGCTGCCGGTATGGGTAGGCATGCCGGAAATGGTGAAAATATTGCCGGTGAAGTTGGTATTGATACCTGCCGGTGCAGAAGGGGTCCATACAATGTCTGCCCCGGTTCCGCTTCCTCCTACAGAATAGGAAATGGGGGTGATGGCTGCACCGCTGCAAAGGGTCTGTGTGCTGGTGGCAGCAGCGGATGTTTGGGTAAGCGTAGCTGTTTCCTGTATGGTAAATGTAGTAGTGCCGCTGGCCGGATTGCTGCAATCCTCATCATTTTCTACACTTACCAGCGAATAAATGAAGTCTCCTACTGTGCCCGTTGGTACCGGCAGATCTACTGTGGTATTGGCGCCTGAGGTACTGATGGTTTGGTTGGCGCCTCCGTTTATTTGATAAGTAAAGGTAAATGGACCGGTACCGTTTCCACCATCAGCGGTAAAGGTTACATTGGGTGAAGCATCAGCCACACAAACGGTAACTCCACCGCCGATGCTGGCAGTTGGCAATGCCACTACTTTTACTGTAGCGGTGCCAGTGGCTGTATTCGTACAATGATTGGGATCGGCATCTCTTACACTTTCTAAGTTGTAATCAAAATCGCCGGCAGTACCCGTAGGTGCAGATACCGTTACACTGTTGCCCACCGTGGTGGTCACTGTGGTATTTCCGCCATTGTTGATATTGTAAGTAAAGGTATAAGGGGCTGTGCCATCGGCTCCGGTAAAGGTGATGGTAGGCGCTGTCCCATTCTGGCATACCTCAGCAGCATTGGTGGCGATGGTAGCCGTTGGCAATGGCTTCACCACAACGGTTGCGGTTCCACCCACCGGATTGGAGCAAACCGGAGAAGCCGCATCGCTTACTGAAACGAGTTCATAGATAAAGGTGTCATCGGTAGTGGTGGGTACATTTACAACCGCTGAATTGCCCGTAGAATTAACGGTCAGATCCGCACCGCCATTTATTTTATAGGTAAAGGTATAGGGGGCTGTTCCCTGTCCACCGGTAAAGGTGATTTGAGGCTGCGCGGCATCTACACATACAGTGGTAGTACCGGCGATCAAAGCCGTAAGTGGTGGATTCACCGTAATCACCACATTGGTTACCGGGCCGGGGCATCCATTGGCTGAAGGGGTAACGGCATAGGTAACCGTACCCGGTGCAGTACCGGTATTGGTCAATACCTGTGAAATGGTATTACCAGTTACATCCGAGAAACCGGTAATGGTTCCGGTGGTCAGGCTGGCCGTCCAGGCAAAGGTTACACCGGCAGGAGTATCCGACAGGTCAATGGAAGGGGCCGAACCCGAACAAACAGTTTCTGCCGCAGGCGATGTGGTGACTGTTGGCGTTGGATGCACCGTTACGGTTACGTTACCTGTTTGCGGATTGTCGCAACCCATACCGCTTCTTACGCTTTTGAGGGTATAGGTATAGGTGCCCGGAGTAGTGGGTACATCCACGGTAAATACATTGCCGGTTGAATTGCCGGTAGTGAATTCGGTAGTGGTGTTTCCATCATTAAAGTCGTAAGTAAATTGATATTCCGCTGTGGCAGAAGCCCCTGTAAAAGTGATTACCGCAGCTGTTGCACCTTCACAGGCGCTGGTATTGCTTGCTGCAATGGTAGCTGTAGGCAATGGATCTACATTAATCTCAGCCACTGCAGAAGTAGCGGTGAGGCAGGTGGACATGCCGGCAGGACCGGTGATCACTACATCGTAATTGCCGGCATCAGCAACCGCAAGGTTGTTCAGGTCGAGGCTGGTACCGTCTTCTCCGGAAAGATCAACTCCATCTTTACGCCACTGATAAGTCAGCTGATCGGTGAATGTTCCGGCATCAGCCGATACGGTAAGGGTGGTTGAGCCACCTACACAAAATTCATCCGAAACCGGCTGAGTGGTGATGATGATGGCACCCGTTACCCCAAGGCTTGCTCCGTTGGAAGTAACGGCATCACATCCACCTACAGGGCCGCTGACGATCACATAATAATCGCCGGCATCTGCAGGCTGCGGACTGGCAAAATTGAGGGTGGCTGAGGTAGCACCGGGAACGATGGTGCCCGATGGTGCCGTTCCTTTATACCATTGATAGGTGAGTGCCGAAGGGCCGCCGGCAGAAACGGTAAGACTTACAGATTCACCGGTACAGGCATTGGTATTTACCGGTTGAGCGATGATATTGATTTCCGGAGTTACCGTCAACTGCATGGTGGCAGAATCCACCCCACAAGGGCCGGTGGGATCATCGCTTGTAAAGGTTAGGGTAACCGGGCTGCCCGGTACATCACCCGCAGCGGGGGTATAAACTGCAGCGGGATCATTTACATTGCTAAAGCTTCCCTGACCGCCGCTCCAGGTTCCTGTGGTGGCACCGCCGCCAATGCTTCCATCGAGGGTGATGGTGGAACTGACACAAACGGCGTCATTGGCTCCGGCACTGATGGTGACTGCCGGATTGATGGTTATGGTAATATCATCGGTTTCAACGGCACAAAGCGCCGTAGGCGTATTGGAATTGAGGGTAAGGGTAACCGTACCGGCAGTAATTTCTGCTGCTGACGGAGTATAGGTTGCATTTAAGGTATTTCGGTTGGGACTGAAAGCTCCGGTTCCGCCGGTCCAATTTCCGGTAGTAGCGCTACCGCTGATGGCAGCTGCAAGCGTTACCTGCGGTGAGCTTTCGCAGACGGTTTGATCGTCACCGGCATCCACCACCACTTCGGGAACAATGGTAACCGTCATTTGCGCAGTTTGTTCCTGGCAAACAGAAGGGGTAGCCGGTTCGTCGGAAGTTAAGGTAAGCGTTACCGTTCCGGCAGTAATATCGGCTGCCGATGGGGTATATACGGCATCTAGGGTTGTTGCATTGGGACTGAAAGTGCCGGTGCCGCTGCTGCTCCAGGTGCCGGTAGTTGCTCCACCACTGATGTTGCCCGCAAGGGTTACATCAGGAGCAGCGGAACAAACCGTTTGGTTGGCGACTCCGGTAATCACTACCCTTGGCCGCACATGAATGGTGAGTTCATCACTTTCAGTATCACATGGTGCCAGGCTGTTGGTGGTGAGGCGCAATACCACATCACCGGTATAGTTGGCTGCAGGGGTATAGGTTACGGCTGCAGGATTGGCGGTAGGCGTAATGCCACTGAGGGTACCACCGCCACTTACAATGCTCCAGGTAGCAGCGGAGGCGCCACCACCGATGACCGCTCCACTCAGGGTAATGGCGGCAGGACTGGCTGACTGACAAGCTTCCAAATCATCACCCAGATCCACTGTAGGTGCCGGATTGATGGTGATGCTGCGGGTAGCGGAAACAGCAGGACAGGCACCATCGTCATTGGACGTTAAGGTTAGTTGAACCAAACCGGAAAAGCCGGGCTCGGGATTGAAGGTAGCAGAAGCCAGATTGCCGGGATTGCTTAAAGTACCTGCTCCGGATCCGGGGCTTGTGATGCTCCAGGTAGCTGAGGTAGCGGAGCCGCCATAAGAGGCCGGGGTCAACAGAACTGCAGCACCCGGTGGTGAACAAATGGTGATGGCCGGGCCGGGGGTGAGGGTGTGGAGAGGTTGAACAACTGCTGTTGCAGGAATATTAAGTCCGGAACTATTTGAGCAGTTATTTACAATCCCCGCAGGGGAGGTATAAACAATTCCTGTAATGGTTATTACTTTATTTACTCCGGTTACTGTTTTGTTAAGGACAGCTGTACCGGTTGCATCAAGAGCAATCTGTTGTCCGTTTGTGCCCGGGGTTTCATTGTAGGTAACCATTGTATTGGGTGTACCCGTAATGGTAAAGGTTGCACTGGTATTGGCGCAAACGGTGGGGGTGTTGGCAACTATGGAAACGGTGGGGGTGGGGAGGACGATAATTTGAAGGGTATCTTCAATTATTGCATTAATTCCTCCACAAGTGTAATTTTGTGTGGTTTCAAAAACCGAAATATACGTACCTGGGGTGTTAGCTGCAGCTGCGGTAAGATAATAGTTATAATTGGGATTATTTCCATTAACTTTTGTTACTACAAGTCCAGTTGTAGTACTATTTGCTTTTACTTGAACCCTGTTACCTGCAATTGTTACTAAGTTTAGTGTACCCTGAATGGTTCCGTCTGCCGGGTAGCGTCCATTTTGCTGACAAATATAAATTGCAGCTCCAGCATCCATACTGGCACCCGTTCCAATTGAAATATTTTCTGAGTACCAACTGGATGTGATACAACCTTGCAATGCCCGAACCTGAAGATTTCCGGAAGCAGCACCATTCGGAAACTGAATGGTAACTGTTCCGGTTCCCTGTCCGGCTGTAATGGTCCAACCGGCCGGTACACCCCATTCATAGTTGGTAACTCCTGGTACATTGGCTGTATAGGTGTTGGTTTGTGGGGCACAAAACAAGAAACTACCTGAAATAGAAGTCGGCGCATCCGGCGCGGTTGTATTGATATTCACTATGGCCACCGGTGAATTGGCACTTACTTCACCGCAGGCATTTACTGCCTGTACGGTTACATTGCCGGTGGCTGCGCCACTCGTACTTACGGTTACACTATTGGTTCCGCTTCCACTGGTAATCGTAAAGCCCGCCGGGAAATTCCAGTTATAGGAACTGGCACCGCTTACGGCCGGCACAGTAAACACATACCCTGTACCCGTAGCACAAACCAAGGTTGGTGTAGTAATGGTGCCGGGGGCAGGTGGCGGGGTAGTAACGGTAAAGTTTTGTGCGGTGGTATATGCACTGGTGCCGCAGCTGTTTCTTGCTGCAACCCTTACGGTTAGATTGCCGGTGCCGGAATTGGTGGTAAAGCTGGGTACAGCAGTAACATGGGGGTTGGCATCGCTCCATCCGGTGCCATTGATATCCCATAAATATTCGGTGGCATTGGGCACTGCCGGTATAGTGAAAGTGGTACTTACCCCGGGGCAGATATTTCCTCCTGTTAATGGTGAGGCATTAATGGTACCGGGTACGGCCGGTGTGGGCGGATTGATGACCACCGGAATAACCGTGGCCGGTGAGGTTCCACAGGCGCTGGTTGCCGTTACAGAGATATTGCCATTGCCGGCTGCATTGGCCTGTACGCCAATATTGGCTATGGTGCTGCTTCCGGTAAGCCCGGTGGGCAGGATCCAGGTATAGCCGGTAACGGTTGTGGCATTGCTGACGGTATAATTATATACCGCACCGGCATCCACACAAATGGGTGTGGGTGCAGTAACTACCGTTGGAGCAGCAGGGATGGGTGGTGCAACGGTTACGGCAAGAGTTCTGGCAGCCGATATACCGCAGGTATTTTCGGCGGTAACGCTGATGGTGCCGCTGACTCCCGAAGCTCCGGGATTGGCGGTGATGGTATTGGTATTGCTGTTTCCGGTCCAACCGGATGGGAGGGTCCAGATGTAGGTAACCCCGGGAACATTGGGTACCGAGAAATTATAGTCAGTAGATGGACAAATGAGTGGTGGGGCTGTAATGGTTCCGGGAGTAGCGGGGGTACCTTCTGAAACCACCACCTGATAAGCAGCACTGGTGGCATTGCCGCAACTGTTGGCTGCTGTAACAGTTACAGGATGGTTGCCGGCGGCAGCTCCTGCAGGTATCAGCAGGGTAATATTTTCGGTGCCGGCACCGGATTGAATGGTCCAGCCGGCAGGCAGGTTCCAGGTTAGCGAACTGGTATTGGCCGGTGTATTGGTGCTGAGGGCAATGGTATTGTTGGGGGTATTGGGGCAATGCGGTGCAGCGGTGGAGGAAGTAGGGGTATTGGGTGCTACCGGTGCAGGTGGCAGAGTGGCTGCGTTAATAACCGAACTGGTAACCTCGGTATCGGTGAGACAGGCACCGGTGGCAGTAATCCGCAGCGATATTCCGTCTCCATTACTGAGTGTATTGGTGGTATAACTTGCAGCATTGGCTCCGCCAATGGGATTGCCATTCAACAACCACTGATAGGTTACTCCCGGTGCATCGTTTACGGTAGAGTTGAAAGTTACATCAGTTCCCGGGCAAACATTGGTGGGTCCGCTGCTGATGGACACTGTGGGGGTGAGCATCGGATTGACCACAATATTTTCCTCCCCGCTCGTATAGGTATCGCTTGCCGGGCATACATCGGCACCCCGGGTCATTACCACATATACTTTATCATTATTGGCAGGGTTGGCGGGAGAAAAGGTAGTATCTGTAGCACCGCCTACGGCTACCCCATTTACATACCACTGATAAGTAGGACTGGTGCCGGTGATTCCACCGGGGTTGGCTGTAAAGGTAATTGGCGCACCGGCACAAATGGTATTGTTGCTTGCATCCGAAGAAATCCCCAATGTGGCTGTTGAATTGAGTGTAACGGTAATCTCTGCTGCGGCAGTTTCTACATTCGCACAAACCCCATTGGAAACGATGGCTTTAAAGTGGGTGGTAGCTGTTAAGTTAGAGTAATTATAGGTATCTCCTGTTCCCACTGTTGTCCATGGGTTGTTTCCATCAGGCGAAGTCTGCCAGGTAACGGTACCACTCAGGCCAGTGAGGCCAAGGGTGCCGCCATTGTTGCCTTCGCAAACGAGACCGGCGGGCAGGCCGGTAATGGTGTTGTCCACGGTGGGGGGCTGATCTACCAGTATTTCTACCTCGTTTGAAAATGCTTCGGCGCAAACTCCACTTTGCACTACTGCACGAAACCTGGTATTGGTGGTCAGGTTATCGAAGCTGTTGGTGGTAGCGGTTGCTCCGGCAGTACCGTTGTTGGTACTCCAGTTGGTTCCACCATCGGTAGAAGATTCCCAGCTGATCACGTCGCCGGTTTGGCCAGTCAGGGTCAGGTCTCCGGAATTGGTGCCGTTACAGATGGTTCCGCCGCCGGAAACGGTTCCGCCGACTGTGGTGGGGTTTACGGTAACTGCTTGTGTGCCAGAAGTAAACGGGCTGGTACATCCGGTCCCATTATTCGTGATAACAAGATAATACCAGGTGGTTCCTGCTGTGTTTATGGGTACCGAACCAGGAAAGGGGATGTTGCCATCCGTGGTATTTAGAGTTAGCGGAGTGCCGTTAACTGCTGTACCTCCGGAACTGGCATCTACATTATTTGAAAACCATTGATAATCATAGGTGGATGCGGTGCCAGCTGAAAAGGTAGCGGTGGCTGATAAAGTAGGAGCTGTACCATTCTGACAAACGGTAGAAGAGCCGGAAATATTCAGCGCAATACCGGTTACACATTGATCCTGCGCATAGCTTACCAATCCGATGCTCCAGAAAGCAAGGAGGTAAAGAAGGCGGCGAATACCCATTGTGTACACTTTCCGCATATTCAGCTGATTAAAACAGGATATCAAAGTTTATTTATTCGTGCATAAACCCACCCATCTCCAATTTTCATATCTTGCTGAAGGCGACTATTTTCGCTGTGCTGAAGGCAATAAATAGATTCTTTTGCAGCGTGATTGAATTTGCAAATGGTGCGAATATTTATTAAAGGTATTGGATTTAATTGCTATATGGTAATTTTTTTAAAAAAATTTGCTCAAAGGTCCTATGAATTGCGTATGGGCTATTTTCTATTGACTCTATAGACGTTCGACCCCTCCGGGGTCGAAAAGGCATTTTATAAATCTTCAATTTTGATAATTTAGCCCGGAGGGGTCGGAAATCCCCTTGAACATGACATTTCTATAGACATACAACCCCTCCGGGGTCGGAAAATACAACCCACAAACAATTCAATTTTGTCGATTGACCCCGGAGGGGTCACACGTCTATAACACGAATGCATCAAAAGGCAAAAACGACCCCGGAGGGGTCGAATGTAAAATCCTCCTCAATTTTCTACATAGCATGATTCATACAAAAAACCGCTTTCCCAGCCCGGAATACCTCGCTAAATATATTTTCTTGAAATCTTGCCTCCCACCCTAAAACTTCAGGGTTTCGGCATGGAACTGCCCCCCTTCTCCCGAGCGTTCGGGATCGCTCAGGGTGACAGCTGGCTACTTGTCAACTTATCAACCTGTCAACTTATCAACCCTTCGGCTCCGCTCAGGGCTCAGGGAGACAGCTGACCCTGCTTCGACTACGCTCAGGGTGACGGCCGGCTACTTGTCAACCTGTCAACTTATCAACTTATCAACTTATCAACTTGTCAACCCTCAATATTCAACCCTCAACCCTCAAAAATCAACCCTCATCCCCCGAAGCTTCGGGGCATCACCCATCACCCATCACTCCACCTCCACAATCATCTCAATTTCCACTGCCATATTTCCCGGCAAAGAGCCCATCCCCACTGCTGAGCGGGCATGTTTGCCTTTATCGCCGAAAACAGCGACCATTAAATCACTAAAACCATTCATCACCGCAGATTGTTGGGTAAAATCGGTCGGGCAATTCACCATACCCAATACTTTTACAATGCGTTTTACCCGGCCCAGGTCGCCGCCGCATGCGTCTTTCAGCGTACTGAGCAGCGCGATGCCGGTAAGGCGGGCGGCTGCATAGCCTTCTTCCACCGTGAGGTCGAGGCCAACCTTGCCGGTAATGGAGGGGGCGTTCTCCCGTGAGGGGCCATGGCCGCTGGTATAAACCAGGTCGCCGGACTTTACCCATTTCACGAAATTGGCGACGGGCGTGGTGGGCGGTGGCAGTTTAATGCCCATGCTGTCGAGCTTTTGACCGGGGGTTTTGAGGTTTTGGGAAAATGCAAAAAGGGGGAGGGCAAACAGGACCAAAACAAGGATGTTTTTCGGGGAATGGATTTTCATGGCGGGGCTGTTGAGGTGCTAAATAAGGCAAAAAATCTTAAACTGCGGTTGGTTTACGCGTTGGTGCGAAGGCTTTGGGGCGAAAACTGCGTAAAGGGCGGGTTGACAGGGTGAGTCAACCGGGAAGGGCCGGAAGGGCCGGATGAGTCCTTCAGCCAGGCGCAGGGAAGCGAATTGAAGGGACTCAACCGGGAATTCATTACTTCAACGGCCGGATCAGGTAGCTGTAGCGGTAATCGCCGGGCTTGATCCAGTATTTTTCCAATGGCCAGGAACCCCAACTGTCGATGCCCTGCACGCCGAGCTGCCTGAGGTCGATGTGCATGTAGATGCGGTCGCGTTCTTCGAGTTCGCCGGAATGGTATTGTTTCTTTTCGGCTTCGGGATCGAGATCATTGAGGCTGTACGGCAGGGCGGCTACCGAAAGCAGGCTGTCGGTGAATTCGATGCGGAGGCCTTTGCCCCGGTTGTTGGTGAGGCTCATCCAGCGTACACCGGTTTTATTTCCGCTTTCCTGCGGCCGCCCATAGGGGAAATACTGTTCGCTGAGCGACTGGCTGTACTCACCCACGAGGCTCGCGGTTTGGCGGTCCGCGTAATTCTCCCAGGGGCCGCGGCCATACCATTGAATGCGGTTAAATTGTTTGTTCACTTCCAGGTTGGTCCCCATGCGCATTACGGAACGCAGGCCTTCTGCCGGCGCAACGGTAAAATGGTTCTGCACCAGGATGCTTCCATCGGGGGCAATGCGGAAGCTTTGGACTGTCCGCCCCTTTCCATCCAGGATGTTTTTGGAAATGTTGACCACATACCTATTGCCATCGCGGGTAGTGGAAACCTCTGCCGGCGCGGAAGCGGTATAGGCTTCGCGCCAGTAGCGCAACGATTTGTTCATTCCGGCGCCAATGTCGTTATCGGTTGGGGCGCGGTAAAAGGCAGGATGCGGTCCGTTTTCAAGATATTGAACGCCTTTTACCCTATAGGAAGTGAGTATGCCGCTGCCGGTGTGGAAGCGGATGGTGAAATCACGCCCCGAAATGGTGAGTTCATCGCCATTGCGGCTTTCGGTGATCCTGCCGGATGCGGAGGACTGTACCGCATTTTTGGGCTGCCCGGCAAAAGCAAACTGGTCATGCGACATTTCATAATCTTTTTCCAGGAAGGGTTCCGGGGATTTGAGGCGGTAACGGAGGTTGAGGAAATATTCCTTACCTGCCGCGGGCCGCGTTTTTACCGGCAGCGTAAATGCACGGCTTTGCTGAGGCGGGATGTCCAGGTCATTGACCGTTCCATTTTCCACTGCGCGACCATCGGCAACGAGTTGCCAGTCCAGGCGGAAATTGCTGATGTCTCTGAAGAAATAGGTATTGCTGACCTGAACGCGGTTGCCGCCATCGTAACGGGATTTCACGAATTGGTGTACGTTTTTCAGCTCAATGGCCATGGGCGTCAGTTCGCGGTAGGCGGTTACCACGCCTTTAATGCAGAAGTTGTTGTCGCTGAGGTTTTCATCTACCGGGCCTTCCAGCGGGTAATCGCCCCCGTAGGTCATGATGCGTTTTCCGTTCTTTACCGTGTCGAAAGCCTGGTCGATCCATTCCCACACATAGGCGCCCTGCACCCCGGGGGTGTTTTCAATGGCATCCCAATATTCCTTGAAATTGCCCAGGCTGTTGCCCATAATGTGGGCGTATTCGCTCATGATGTAGGGGCGCCCGTCCGTTGAATTCGCCTGTGAGGCCACGCCCCGCGGCGAAGGGTATTGCGGGCAGATCACATCGGTATTGTAATCGTATTCCGCACGTTCGTATTGCACCGGGCGGCTGTCCTGCTTTTTCAGCCAGTCGTAGGCTTCATACATATTCACGCCATTGCCGGCTTCGTTGCCCAGCGACCAGGTGATGACGGAAGGATGGTTTTTGTCGCGTTCATACATGCGGCGGATCCTTTCGAAATGCGCGTTGCGCCATGCCTTTTTATTGGCCAGGCTGATGGCCAGGTCATAACCCAGGCCGTGTGATTCAATGTTGGCTTCGTCAATCACGTAAAGGCCATATTCATCGCAGAGCTCCATCCAGTAAGGATCATGGGGATAGTGGGAAAGCCGCACCGCGTTCACGTTCAGCTTTTTCATCATCTCCATATCCTTCAGCATATTTTCTTTGGTGAGCACGTGGCCGGTTTGGGCATTGTGTTCGTGGCGGTTCACGCCTTTAAAGAAAACCCGTTTGCCATTCACCAGGAAATCGCGGCCGTTGATCTCAATATTGCGGAAACCGACCCGTACCGGAACCACCTGCAGCACTTGGCCGTTCTTGTCTTTTAGCGTAAGGTAAAGGGTGTACAGGTTTGGCAGCTCGGCCGACCAGGCTTTTACGCCCGGCACCACCGCATTAAACTGCACCGGCTTTTTGTATTGGCCCAACACCGTTTGTACACCTGGCGTGGCATCCCGTGCGACGGTTTTACCCTGCGCGTCCACCAGTTCCATTTCCACGCTGAACGTATCGGGCCGTGAATGGTAGGTGCGGGTATCGGTTTTATAGCTGTTCACTTCCACATCCACCCTGAGTTCGCCGTCGGCAAAATGGTTGATGAGGCGGCTTTCCACTTTAAAATCCCGCAGGTCGGTCTTTGGTGTTGAATAAAGATAGACTTCGCGTTCAATGCCTGAAATGCGCCACATATCCTGGGCTTCGAGGTAACTCGCGTCGCTCCAGCGGTAAACCTGCAGGGCGACCAGGTTTTCACCGGGCTGCAGGTATTGCGTGATGTCGAATTCGGCGGCCAGCTTGCTGTCTTCGCTATAACCCACTTTACGGCCGTTTACCCAAATGAAAAACGCCGACTTTACCGCTCCCAGGTGGATGAATACCTGCCGGCCATCCCAGCTTTGGGGAATGGTTACTTTTTTGCGGTACGAACCCACAGGGTTATTGTCTGCAGGAATGTCGTAGGGTGGGTTGAGCTGGCCGTATCGTTTGGCGTGGCCGGTAAATTCATAAGGCTGATTTACATAAATCGGAAGCCCGTAACCATTCAGTTCCCAGTTGGCGGGTACCTTGAAATTCTTCCAGTTGCTGTCATCAAAAGCAGGCTGGTAAAAATCTTTTGGGCGGTCATCCGGGTTTTGTACCCAGTTGAATTTCCAGTCGCCGTTGAGGGAGAGAAAATAACGGGAATTTTCTTTCACCCGCTTTTCGGCGAGCTCCCGGTTTTCGAAAGCATAAGCCGTTGCCCGCATGGGCATGCGGTTGATGGAAACAATTTCCGGTGTCATCAGCTCCGTGGGCAAACCCTGGGAAAAGGACGGAAAAGAATACAGCAGGAAAAGTATAAAGGGAAACAACCTCATGGTATTCAAGTTTTCGGGTTAAAAACAAAGGTCTCGATAAAGCGCAACAGCGATGCAAACTAAACGGATTTTCACACTTCCGGCATGAAGATCCGGAGGTTGCAAAAGCCTCCGCGGCCCATTGGTAAAGGATATTGACATGGTTATTCGTCTTTTTGGCAAAAGCATGGGTTCGCGGCTTTGTGTAGTGGCGGAATTTTAGCACAAAAGTTCAATAGAAGAACTACACTTGAACCTACCACAAAACTGTCATACGAAGCACTGCACCCGCCATTACGCCAAACCGCTGTTACCGGCTGGTGTTCTGTCGTCCGTCCTTGCAAACCATTGTCAATAGTACGCTTCACCGTCCTTGTCGTGACGGTTTGTGCGGTTGCGTATTTTTTATTTTCAGAAGGGAGGGAAGGTTTTTTTAATTCAATTTTGTCAGGGTGGGACAGACACACTCTTTGCCAAGCTTTGGACTGTGCGTTGGCTTGTGCGGCTTGGCAATGTGTGTGGCTGTTGGGCTGGCTTTTCATTGTTTTTTATAATTGTCCTCCAACTCCTTTAAACTTCTCTACAAACGAAACAAGCCTTTGAAATACACTTTGTTTCTTAGTCAAATACTGAGGATTTAAAGGACTCATTTTCGGTAAAAGTGTATTCAATTCTGTTCCGTTTTCACTTGCATATTCTCGCTTCAAGGAATTTGTTATGTAACGCTTCGCTGCTTCTTCATTTAGATTTTCTTCTGTGATTAATTCCAATGCTTCCGCTTTCTGTTTGTTTTGAGCAAATACAAAAAATGAATCTATCACATTCGCTTTGTCTTGAAGTGGGTCAAGGTCTGTCTCATTGATAAAATCAACAACTAAACTCTCTTTTGCTCTGTTTCCAACACTTGCACGAATAACCCTGCGTATTTCAGTAATTAAAGTGTCTTTGTCTTTGGTTTTCTTGTTATGCTCAAAAATCAATTCAAGAATGTAGTCAAGGTTTATTTCTTGCGATTTTAATAAGTCAACTTCAAAAACAACATCGTCCCAGTCAATTGTAGAGTCTTCTGATGCTGCACCGCTTTTCTCACGTCTTAACCAGTCACGTATATCATTATAAGTTGAACGGTAATCCTGAACAGTCCTTTCTTTGAGCAATTCAATGTTGCGCATCAAAGCTATATCCTCATCTGTTACAAAATGAGCTTTTTTAAATTCTTCAATTGCCTCAGGATTATTGATGTCAATTGCTTGAAATTCTTTAAGGTGGTTAAATTCATCATAATTCTGGAGTATGTTTTCTACTCTCAAATACTCTCCGAATAATTTCGCAAATTCCTTTTTGTCTTTCTCTTTTACGATTTCGTCAGGGTTAGGGAATTTTTCATTTAACTCTTTTACTACTTCAACATAACCTCTGCGTGCTTCACCTGTAACAATGTCCGTAAAACCTTCTAAATATTCTTTGTAGCTCTTTTCAAGAACCACATTTTTAGTATTGCTATCACCGAAGAGCGTAATTGCATCAATAGTCGCTTTTTCTAAATCACGGAATGTTACAATGTTACCAAAGGTCTTTGTTGCATCATAAATTCTATTTGTTCGTGAAAAGGCTTGAATTAAACCGTGATAACGCAAGTTCTTATCAACAAAAAGTGTATTGAGTGTTGGAGCATCAAAGCCCGTTAGAAACATTCCTACTACAATAATTAAGTCAATCTCTTTGTTCTTTACACGTTTGGCAAGGTCACGGTAATAATTCTGAAACTCTTTACTGTCAACGCTATAACTAGTCCTGAACATGGCGTTATAATCATTGATAGCTTTGGTTAAAAACTCCTTGGCACTACTATCTAAAGCCGAAGGTTCAAAGGTTTCATCCACTATTTCACCAATTGCACTTTGTTCTTCATTGGCTGCAAACGAGAAAATAGTCGCAATCTTTAATGGCTTGTCGCTCTCTTTTTGCAATGTGTTTAATGCCTCATAATAACATTTGGCTGCATCAACACTGCTAACGGCAAACATGGCGTTAAAACCTTTGTTGCTACCTTGGTTTCTGTGAGTTTTTATTCTGAAATTCTGTAAAATATATTGAGATATTTCACTAATACGAGCAGGGTGCAGCAAAGCTTTTCTGTTTTCTGCTGCACTTAACTTTTTCTCGTCTTGTTCGGTTTCTATTTTCTTAAACTGAGGTCGAACATCATTGTAATCAACCTTGAATTTCAGTACTTTTTCATCTCGAATGGCATCCGTAATTACGTATGAGTGCAATTCACGACCGAAAACGCTTGCAGTAGTTTCAGCACCTAACGCATTTTGCGGAAAAATTGGCGTTCCTGTAAATCCGAATTGATAGAACTTTTTAAACTTCTTGTTCAGGTTCTTTTGAGCTTCGCCAAATTGAGAACGGTGTGCTTCATCAAAAATGAAAACGACTTGCTTTTGGTAAATAGCCAAATCACCCTCACTTTTCATGAGGTTATTCAGTTTTTGTATGGTTGTTACAATAATCTTATTGTCGTCCTTTTCAATATTTCGCTTTAAACCTGCCGTACTATCAGAACCATTCACACTATCGGGAGAAAACCGCTGATACTCCTTCATAGTCTGAAAGTCTAAGTCTTTTCGGTCAACTACAAAAAATACCTTATCAATGAAATCTAATTGAGTTGCTAATCTTGCCGCTTTAAAACTGGTAAGTGTTTTTCCTGAACCTGTAGTATGCCAAATATAACCACCACCTTCTGTATCAGACCATTTTTTGGATAGGTACGAACTTTCAATTTTCCATAAAATTCGCTCTGTTGCTGCAATTTGATACGGTCTCATTACGAGCAATGTATCACTTGTATCAAAAACTGAATAAGTGAGCAAGACATTTAAAAGTGTGCGTTTATCAAAAAATGTTGTTGTAAAATCTTTGAGGTCTTTAATTAAAGTATTGTCAGCCTTTGCCCAATTCATGGTAAAATCAAAGCTGTTTTTATTTCGCTCAACTGTGTTGGCAAAATAACGGCTGTCAGTACCGTTTGAAATAACAAAAATCTGCACGTATTTAAAGAGGGAATTACTGGCATTAAAACTCTCTTTGGTATAACGATGCACTTGATTAAACGCTTCACGGATGGCAACTCCACGTTTTTTTAACTCGACCTGTACTAAAGGTAAACCATTGACTAAAATGGTCACATCATAACGATTGGCATGTGTTCCTTTCTGTTCAAATTGTTTTATTACCTGTACTTTATTACGTGCAACATTCTTCTTATCTACTAAGTAGATGTTTTGGATATGTCCATCGTCAAAAACGAAATCGTATATATAGTTCTCGTGTATTTTTCTTGTTTTCTCAATAAGGTTATCACTTGGCTTATCTAAGTACTCTTCAACAAAACGAGACCATTCTCCATCCGAAAATGCCATATTGTTAAGCGACTGAAGTTGAACTCTCACATTCGCCAACATAGCTTCAAGCGTATTTAAGTTTGTCGGATTTTCATAACCTTGATTGATTAGGTCTTGAATAAATTCCTTTTCCAGTGCAGCCTCTGTTTGATAAACAGCAGGTGCCTCATTTACCTCAAAATACTTGGTAAATTTATCAAGTACAATGAAGTTATTTGATTCTGCTATGGTTTTATACTGTGACATTTTGTGTTTCTTTCCAAAAATTATAATTATCTGTCAGATGCTTTAATAAAAAAGCTACTGTTTGCTTTTCAGGTTCTGTAGGGTCGGGAACAACTTCGTTTGATAATGTTGAGTGACTTGTAAATTGAATAATCCTGTTATAATATGTTTGCTTATCGTCAGGCAATAATCTAGACCATTGCGGATACCCTAAAAAATTAGCCGTTTTCTCATAAAGATTTCTGAGAAGGATGAAGTGATATTTTTGAATGGCGTTATTGTCTATTGCTTCTTGGATGGTTTGTTTTAGAAATAGGTGATATGAAAAGCTTTTGTTTGAGTCGCCATTCTTTTCTGCTAGTTCATAAGTACCATCTTCAAATTTGTTCAGCATGTAACATGCTTTATTGCCAAGTTCGTTGAAAAGCACATTGTAAAATAGTGGGCTGTGTGTTGAAACGATAAATTTCAAGCCATTGGATTTCTTGATGAGAGTTGCCAAATTAACTGCAAGTTCTATAAGGTGATTATCATCTAATGAGCTTACAGGGTCGTCAATAAACACATATTTTAAATTATTAAACTTGTCTGTTGAACGATTCTCAGTTTCAGCAATATTTAATTGCTCAACTACTTGTTCAAGCAAACTATAAAATACACACCAAATAAAATTGCTTTCTTCTGCTTTTGAAATTTTTATGTTCTCAATGCTTTCTTGATTTCCTCCTTCAATTGAGAAAGTAATCTCCGAATATGCTTTTACAGTAATATCTCTGTCGCTCTCATCTTTGATTGTATATTCTTCATTGAAACGAGGGGTTAACTTGTCACTGGTGTAGTGCTGAAAATTTGATATGATGTTTCCATCAAGCCCTTGGTCTTTTAGGAACTCAAGAACCATGTTTGTAAATCCGTTGGGGCGTATAAGAAGTTTTCTGTTTACATCTGCGTCTAAATCATTGTCCCAGTAAAAAAGGTCTTCCGTAAATGCATTGTAATAAAGAACTTTAATTCCTGTGTCTTCTTCATCTTCTACGTCTTTTGGAGCAACCAAAAGCCTGAACTCACGTGATAACCGTGTTTTACCAGTGCCGTTAAATGCATAGATTAACTGTGCTTTTTTATCAGCATTTTTAAGTGTTTCGGAAATTTGTATTAACGACTGCCCCATTTTATGATGCTATATTATTCTTAGGAAAGGTTAGTAATAAATCTCGGTAATATTCGTACTGCTTTTTCCTTAACTCAATTTCCTTTGGCAGACCTTCGCTTATTGAGTTAGTGAGGATATCGAACTTATCAAGGATAGTAACAATGCGTTCTTGTTCTTCTGGTGAAGGAACTGGAATTACAACTTTTTCTAAACCTCTTGCATTAATAGCAGAAATTTTGCCCGAAGAAATATACTTTTTGATTTGGTCGTGGAATTGTTTAGTCCTTGTAAAATAGGCAACGTATTTCGGGTTTAATTGGCTTCTGAATGAAAAACAAGCATCGTGTATCACTACGCCTTCATCACCTAACCAAGCTGTTCCCATTCCAATATCCTCAATGGTTTCACCGGCAGCCACAATAACAACATCTCCATTTTCAGCAACTCTTAGATTTTTACTTTCAACTAAATCCTCACTAAGAAATGACTTACTTTTGTTTGCCCAAGTACCATAAAAGGTGTACATCTCGCCATAATGAATGCAGGGTACACCTTCCGCAATCATATCGTCCTTTACAAATCGTTTTCCTCTTTGAAATTCTCCAATTACGCCTAATGGTTCTCTTTTAATTTCTAAATCATCAAATTCAAAAAACTGTTCTCTGTAAAAGATGTACTGTTTTTTACGAGCTGTAAGCTCCGCTGTAAGCTCCGCTGTAAGCTCCGCTGTAAGCTCCGTAAAACTGTCTAGTATACGCACAATTTCTTCCTGCACCGGTAGAGGGGGGACGGGGATGGTAATAGATTTGATATCTTTATCTAATAAATGCTTAACTGTTCCGCTCTGTTTACTCATCTCAATTTTTTTAATTACTGGTATTAATAAATGTGATAAATACCTATTCAATACTGTAGTCTCTTCATCAATAGATGAAAATTTACATACTCGCTGACACAAAAAACCACCATTTGTTTTCCAATTCGCTACGTGAAAATTCCCATCCATTCCAACAAGTAAATCTCCATAAGACAAAAAATACTTTTCCGGCACATCCTGAGTTGTGAATGTATCGGAGGCTCCATTAAGAACATCACGAATTCGTGCCAACGGTTTTCCTATACCTTCTGAATTAAATAATGAAGCATCACACGGAAATCCATAAAGTACATTTGCAACTGATAATAAAGGCTTATATTCCACTCCATCCGGGCAAAGTTCCCGAATCAATTCGTCTAATTTACTCATGCTCACACCTCAATCTCTTCAATGATGGTGCGAATGGCCTCACGCAGTTCATTCTCACGTGCTACAATTCTTTCAATTTCTGCATTCAGCTTTACAATATCAATTTTTTCTCTTGTGTCCTCTCCCTCAACATAGGTAGATACCGAAAGGTTATAATCGTTTTGTACAATTTCATTGTAGGTAGCCAAATGAGAAAAATGCTGTATTTCTTCACCCTTGGCAAAGGTATCCACAATGCGGTCTATATTTTGCGGGGTCAGCTTATTGTTGTTGGTCACCTTGATGCATTCCCCCGATGCATCAATAAAAAGTATTCTGTTGTCATTCTTGTTCTTCTTCATAACCATAATGCAGGTGGCAATGCTTGTACCAAAGAACAGATTGCTGGGCAGCTGAATGACACAGTCCACATAGTTGTTGTCTACCAGGTATTTACGAATTTTTTGCTCGGCACCGCCACGGTACATAATGCCGGGGAAGCAAACAATGGCGGCTGTGCCGTTGGGTGCAAGCCAAGAAAGGCTGTGCAGAATAAACGCCATGTCTGCCTTGCTCTTGGGTGCAAGCACACCGGCAGGCGCAAAACGCGGGTCATTGATGAGCAGCGGGTTTTCGTCACCAGCCCATTTAATAGAGTAGGGAGGGTTGGAGACAATCAATTCAAAAGGCTCTTCATCCCAATGCTGCGGTGCAGTTAGGGTATCCTCACAAGCCACATTAAACTTGTCAAAACCAATGTCGTGTAAAAACATATTGATACGGCAAAGGTTGTAAGTAGTAATATTAATTTCTTGCCCAAAAAAGCCGTTGCGAATGGCATCTTTTCCAAGAATTTTTTCTGCCTTTAGCAGCAGAGAGCCGGAACCGCAAGCAGGGTCGTATACCTTATTGATTTCGGTTTTGCCCACAATGCCAAGGCGTGTCAAAAGCTCAGAAACATCGGCAGGGGTAAAAAACTCTCCGCCAGATTTGCCCGCATTGGAGGCATACATGGTCATCAGATATTCGTAGGCGTCACCAAAGGCGTCGATAGAATGGTCTTTTACATCGCCAAGGTTCATTTCTGCCACACCGTTTAGCAGCTTGACCAGTTTTTCGTTGCGTTTGCTTACGGTAGACCCCAGCTTGTTGCTGTTTACATCAAAATCATCAAACAAGCCTGCAAAATCATTTTCAGCCTCGCTACCCTTGGCAGATTCTTCAATGTGACGGAACACTGTTTCTAATGTCTCGTTGAGATTTTCATCGTTTGCAGCTTTTGCACGTACATTGCAAAACAGTTCGCTTGGTAAAATAAAAAAACCTTTTTCTTCTACCAAGCTGTTCCTTGCTTCTTCTGCATCGGCATCAGACATTTTTGCATAATCAAAATCTGCATTTCCGGCTGCTGCTTCTCC
Organism: Bacteroidota bacterium; assembly: GCA_023387985.1. Lineage (GTDB taxonomy): Bacteria > Bacteroidota > Bacteroidia > Chitinophagales > Chitinophagaceae > Phnomibacter. The sequence goes on from JAEWHC010000006.1 coordinate 103,490, forward strand.
CGTATTTATGTAGTTGCACAGGTTTTCTGAAATATATCTGTAAAACATGGTGCCAAGAACATAGTTTTTAAAATCCCAGCCATCTACTGCGCCACGCAGTTCATCTGCAATTGCCCAAATGGCACGGTGAAGCTCATCGCGCTCTTGTTCTTTTTTTGTATCAATCATCTATTTTTCCACCTTTTTGCAATTCATCATAATCATGGCAGCAGGACTACCTGCTTCATTGCGATACTTTATCCGGACTTGATTATGTGCCTTCTATAGTTACTATCACACTTTAACTTACAGTATATCACACCCCGTAATAATTCAAAAGAACGTTTGGCATAATCACACTGCTTTGTTTAATAATTCAAACAAGGTAATATATGTGTTTAATAACAGTAGGCTCCTTCTTTTTTAAAATAGTGAATAGGGAGAGGCGGTAACGGCCTCTCCCTTAAATGGTTATATAATTATATGATTGAAAGGATTTGATTTTTATAAATAATATGCACGAGGACAAATATAGCAATAGAAAGGTATTAAAGGTTGAGGACATCAAAGAAATATTAGGAATCGGGCAAAATGCTGCATATAATTTAGTGAAAAACAATGAGCAATATAATTTTACAGTGCACAGGATTGGCAGACAAATCATTATCCCAAAGGATGAATTCTTTAAGGCGTTTCATCTTTCTTAGAGTCATTGTTGTTACTGAGAATGGATGAAATTGTACTTATTACATTATCAGTACTACTAGATTCGAGATGTACATATACTTCTTGTGCCATTTTTGTGGATGCATGTCCCGCAGCTTTTGCAATCGCAATCAATGGCACGCTGTTTTGATAAGCAAGAGAAATAAATGTGTGCCGCAAATCATGGAAACGGATATGCCTTAATTTATTATTTTCAAGAAAATCTTTAAAAAGTTCAGATAAGTAGTTAGGTCGTATAGGCTTTCCCGCTTTATCTGTTAATATATAAGGACTATCAAAATATTCGTCTTGTAAAATGGATTTCATTTGTAATTGTTCTGTCTGTTGGTTTTTTAAAATTATAATAACATCATCGGGTAAGGCTAATATACGATTGCTTTCAATAGTTTTTGTGGATTTATTTATATATTGACTACCAGCTTGTGTCCTAGTATTTTGAACATGAATGGTTTTTTTCTCAAAATCTATATCATGCCATGTCAGACCGCAAATCTCACCACGTCTAAGCCCACAATATATGCTCAAATTTACAGAAATTATAAGCCGTTGGTCTTTTGATTCTTCTAATTTCAACAGGAGATTTTTACATTCTTCAATAGAGTAAAAATCTCCTTTAAAATCTTTTTTAGTTTCTAGTTTTTTTACCTTGGTCATTACATTTTCAGCAACCAAATCGTTTTGATAAGCATTATTGAGTACAGCAGTTAAAAAGTCAAGGTGCTTATTTATTGTTGCATTGGATAGTTTTTTAGTTGCCTTGGTTGTTTTAATATAATCTAATATATCATTCTTTTTTAAATTGCTTATCTGTTTAGAACAAATAAAATGTGAAGAGATATGCTTTTTTATATTTTTGTAGCCATACAGGGTTGTGGGTGCTAAATCAGCAACCCTTAGATAATCATCAATACAAGCTTCAAGGGTAATACGCTTTTCAATCTTTTCTTTCAAATTAAGTGTAACGGCAGCTTCATGCTTATCCCTTAATTCTCTTGCTTCTTTCAAAGTTGCGACAGCTTTAGTTTCACGTACTCTTATACCATTTTCTGATTTGTAGTAAAGTGTTACATAATATTTTTTACTATTTTCATCCTGCTTTATATTGCGCTCTATAGTTGTGCTTACCCATGAAAGTTGCACGTCCTTTACTATAAGATATACTAAATATAGCATATTCTGAAACGTTGTGCAACTTTCCGTGCAACTTACGGGTTATTTATAAAACAAAAGCCACCTAAACGTACTGTTTAAGCGGCTTTATTTGGTGGAGGCGAGGGGAGTCGAACCCCTGTCCGAAAACCTATCCATATAGCTTTCTACGAGTGTAGCCCGTTATTTACATTCCCTTGCACAGCCGCCGGCGGGCAGGCTGCTGCGCTTAGTAGCTCCTAATGCAATTGCAGACCCGGAGCGCCTCCTGCAATCGTTCACCACTAGATGACGCCCAAACCGGAGCCGTGGTACTCACCGGCAGGACGGCAGCCTAATTAGGCTGCGTAGGCGAAATTAGATTCGTCGTTTAATTTTAAGTTTGCTCGTTTTATAGAGGTCGGGCGCCTCTACTCGCTTACCATAATTCAAAATCCCCGTCGAAACCGGTGCGCCCCCATATCAATAGGTTCCGGCATCAGCAAAAGGAAATATCAGCCATTGTGATTTTTCATTGCACGTTCAATATCACGTTTGGCGTCACGCTTGGCGGCATCGTCACGCTTGTCGTACAATTTTTTACCCTTACACAGGCCCACTTCAATCTTTACCCTGGGGCCTTTAAAATAAGCCTGCAAGGGCACCAGTGTAAAGCCCTGCTGTTTGGTAAGCCCAAACAGGCGGTTCAGTTCACGGCGGTGCAGCAAAAGCTTACGCGGGCGTAAGGGGTCTTTGTTAAAAATGTTTCCCTGTTCGTATGGGCTGATGTGCATTTGCTTAACGTACAGCTCACCATCCTGAAAGTCACACCATGCGTCCTTTAGATTAATTCCACCCTGGCGCAAAGATTTTACCTCAGTGCCACACAGCTCAATCCCTGCTTCCAAACTTTCTTCCACAAAGTACTCGTGGCGAGCTTGGCGGTTATAGCTGATTTGCTTTATACTATCTTTTCCCATGGTGTCTCCTCCTTTCTGGTGGCTGATACTACATTGTAACATGTTTTGTTAAAAAGTCAAGTAGGATAAAATTGTTATTTTTGGCTTTATTTTATTCTTTAAATACCCACAAACGGTTTACAACAAAGCTGATAACCAAAGTAATAATGGTGGCGCAAACCTTAGCAATCATCTTGGGAACGGCCAAAATATCCAGCAGTACAAAGAGCAAACCGGTACTGATACCCAGCATAATCAGGTTTAAAATAATAAAACGGAGGAGGGCAGGGCTGAAAAATTTTGCCTGAGAGCGAAAGGTCCAGCTGCGGTTAAAAATATAGCTGTTGAGCATGCCACAGCTGTAGCTGATGACTTGGGATATATAAGGATTAATCCCAAGGAGAACGGACAGCAGCCAAAAAACGCCCATGTCTAATAGCGTGTTGGCAACGCCCACAATTGCAAATTTACCCGCTTTTATGGCTTCTGTCAGCCGATTGTCCAAAAGTATCTCCTCCTCACGGATGATGTTGCTGCTGTTAGTATGCCCACATTAAAGCTCACTGCGTCCCTGCAAGGCCCGGAACAGCGTTACTTCATCTGCATACTCCAGGTTGCCCCCTACAGGGATGCCATAGGCCAAACGGCTGACCTTTACACCAAGAGGCTTTAAAAGCCTTGCCACATACATGGCGGTGGC
>JAEWHC010000005.1 GCA_023387985.1 Bacteroidota bacterium
AATTTATGTGTCTCCACATAAACAGTGCTGTTGCTCCATCACTTTCAAAGATCTTAATCTGTGCTCAATTCTCCTCAACCCTTCCTGCGCCACACAAACCTGTACAATAACCAGGATCACTCCTACGATATCATCTGCTCCCTATTCTCCCAAAATCTCGCTGAATCTTTACTACCCCGGACTTGCTCTCAGGATATCCCCGTTTTTTCGGGAGTGCAAAGATAAACAGCTTTTTGATTCTACCAAGCTTTCTTTTGTTAAAAGAAATTATAAAGAGCTTGTTGTTACCTTGCCTATTCGCTTCAGTCTTCCGCTACTTTCGGACAAGGCCTGCAAAGATAATGTAGGATTGATATACCAAACAAAAGAAACTGCAAAAAAATCCACACAAAACGGCTTAATGTAACGCTCAAGCTTATCGCACTCATCCAAACATGGCCGCAGCATACACGGCAATGTAAAAATCAGAAATAGCTGTAATTGGGAGAGCCAATGCCAAACATCTCACACAAGGCTCGGAACCAGCCATGGTTCATAAAGTTCCGCTGCTTCAACCGGAAGGTTTGCAAGGCAAGATTTTATTCTTTAATGCGATTAAAAGCCAAGTCGTTTTCTTCAATGGTCCTAGCCGATTTCAACAAGTTAGATTTTCATAGACTCATGCACCGTAATGGCCACTATCTTCAATAAATTATCGTATCCGGATCCTATTGAAAAGGTATAATATCGCGGGATGGTGTTTCGCATTGAGGCAGCTTCAGCTGTGCGGCCTTCCTGTTCTCATCTTTTCATAACCACTTCCAACAAAATCATAGTACTTTACCTCGGTCAGGTTTTGACGATAAAAACCAGTTGATCAACATCTCCTGTCCTTATTAAGCCGAAGACATGCCAGATTGGAGAAGCCTTGGTCTTCCACTTTCTTATTATGAAAATATCCTATTTTTGAAAGTTCGAATTCAAAACAATTTATGAGTACACAACTTCTTGAAGGGAAAAAAGGGATCATCTTTGGCGCATTGAATGACCAATCCATTGCCTGGAAGACAGCCCAAAAATGTTATGACCAGGGAGCACAAATTGTGCTGACCAATGCGCCTATCGCATTGCGTATGGGTGAGATCAATGAACTGGCAAAATACTGTGGCGATGCTCCGGTGATCGGTGCTGATGCCACGAGCAATGCAGATCTTAAAGCCTTGCTGGAAAAATCAATGGAACATTTTGGAGGGCCAATAGATTTTATACTCCACTCCATTGGCATGAGTGTGAACTTACGCAAAAACAATCCTTATACGGACCTCAATCATGAGTTTACACACAAGACTATGGATATTTCAGCCTTCAGTATGCACAGGCTTTGCCAGGCTGCTTACCAGCTTGATGCCATGGCGGAATGGGGCAGTATAGTTGCACTCACCTATATTGCCGCACAGCGTGTATTTCCAGATTACAGTGAAATGGCCGATGCCAAAGCACTGCTCGAAAGTATATCGCGGTCTTTCGGGTACCATTTCGGTTTGAAAAAGAAAGTACGTATCAATACCATCAGCCAGAGCCCAACCAGAACGACGGCCGGAAGTGGGGTGAAAGGATTTGATGGATTTATGTCATACGCAGAAAAAATGAGCCCGTTGGGAAATGCAACCGCTGAAGATTGCGCCAATTACTGTACGGTGATGTTCAGCGATTATACCCGGATGGTTACTATGCAGAACCTCTACCATGATGGTGGGTTCAGCTTTACCGGAGTAACCCAGCAGGTAGTGGATCAAATGGAAAAATAGAAGCGGCAAAACATATGAATAACGTTGACCTTATCGGACATTTGGGATCGGTGCTTACCAGCATTACGTTTATCCCCCAGGTATACAAGACTTGGACGACAAAAGAAGTGGAAGGATTGAGCCTGGCCATGATGTTCATCATTTTAACGAGCACCGTGGTATGGCTTGTTTACGGACTGTTGGCCAACCTGCTTCCTGTGATCATTTGCAATGCCATCGTGTTTACCTTATCTCTGATCCTGATCATTATGAAATTAAAATATCATAAAAAAACAGTGGGCAGCTAACGCTTACCTATGACATTCAAACGGTAACGAATTGCCTCGTTAGAAAACAAACTCATTACATTTTATCATTTTCACTAAAAACTAAAACGCAAAACAGGAATTCGAAGCGCCTGCTTTGCGTTTTTTATGCGGTGAATTTTCCTATGTTTAGATAAGGTGTTTTTTATGCTTTGAAATGCTAATACTCGTCTTCATTAAAGAAGAAATCGCTCTGACTTGGATAATCCGGCCAAATATCTTCGAGGCCTTCATAAATCTCTCCATCATCTTCCAATTCCTGGAGATTCTCCACCACCTCGAGGGGTGCGCCAGAACGGATCGAATAATCGATCAATTCATCTTTTGTTGCCGGCCATGGGGCATCCTCCAAATGTGAAGCCAGTTCAAGTGTCCAAAACATATAGTAGTCCTCCTAATTTTTTCGCAAAAGTAGAGTTATCGCATTAATTTCCAAACCCGATTTTTTTGCACTGATTATAATACGCCGGAAAGTTCAAAAGTTATTCCTAAATCATTGTTTTCAGTAAATGCCCGGGAAAATCAGTCGGTTGGGCTGCATTTCGTAATTTCGGCCCCAAACCGTCTAACGCCTTTCATCGCTTATGGAAATTCTAATTGCAAAAAATATTTCAAAAAAATATGGAGACCTTCAAATTCTTCAGGGGGTGGACCTGTCTGTTGCAGAAGGCGAAGTGGTTTCAATTGTCGGTGCTTCCGGTGCGGGCAAAAGTACATTGCTACATATCTTGGGTACGCTTGAAAAACCGGATTCCGGAAGCGTGATCATCAATGGTACTGAAACGGAGCGTCTTTCCGGAAACTCCCTCGCCCATTTCAGGAATAACCAGATTGGATTTGTATTCCAGTTTCACCATCTTTTACCCGAATTCAGTGCCGTGGAAAATGTTTCTATTCCAGGATGGATCGCGAAACGAAGCCGGAGCCAGGTAGAAAAAGCAGCCAAAACATTACTGGCTGAACTCGGGCTTCACGACCGCCTTCACCATAAACCCGGGCAGTTGTCGGGTGGCGAACAACAGCGTGTGGCTGTGGCCAGGGCCCTGATCAATAAACCAAAAATCATATTCGCAGATGAACCAACGGGAAATCTCGACAGTCAACATGCCCGCGAATTACACCAATTGTTTTTTGACCTCAGAAAGGAAAGAAAGCAAACTTTTCTGATCGTTACGCATAATGAGGAACTTGCCGGATTAAGCGATCGCAAACTGTCCATGAAGGATGGAAGAATCATTTGATCACCGGGTTATCCAGGGAATTTCTTTTGCGCCGAGTTTATGAGCTGAATAACGGGCCAATACAAAAATCCAGTCGCTTAACCGGTTCAAATATTTAAGAATCAGCTGGCTGTCTTCATCATCCATATTTTCTTCCAGAATGAGGTTAACGACTTCCCGCTCCGCCCTGCGGCATACACAACGGGTGATGTGTATGCTGGAAACCAACGGGTGTCCTCCCGGTAATATGAATGACTTAAGCGGCGGAAGTTCAACATCCATCTGGTCTATCGAGTTTTCCAGGGAAAGAATGTCTTCTTCGCCAAAGCGGGGCAATGGAAACACGCCTTTTTTTTCTGGAGCCAAAGACAAATGCGAACCAATAACGAACAATGTAGCCTGAATTTGCCTGAGCTGGTGTGAGATATTTTCATCGGCCGTTGAATCAGCCACATATCCCATATGGGCATTCAGTTCATCCACGGTACCATAAGCCTGTATACGCACATTGGCCTTAGAAACTTTACGTCCTCCCAATAAGGCCGTTTGCCCTTTATCCCCTGTTTTGGTATAAATTTTAAATGCCATGATCAAATCGGATTTTCAATGGCCATACTTCTTTTTCCAACTTGTTGTGTATCGCTTTCCATTAAACCATCCCTCAACCGGATTATCCTTTTTGCATACTTCGCAATATCTTCTTCATGGGTAACAAGCACCACGGTATTTCCGGCTTCCTGAATTTCTGAAAACAGGTCCATGATTTCAATAGAAGTCTTGCTGTCAAGGTTACCTGTAGGTTCATCAGCCAGGATAATGGCCGGGCTGTTTACCAATGCACGGGCTACTGCAACACGCTGGATCTGCCCACCACTCAATTCATTTGGCTTGTGATAACTGCGATCTCCAAGTCCCACTTTGTCCAATACGTTCAGCGACATTTCGATCCGCTCTTTTTTGGGGATACCGGCATAAATCAGCGGCAATGCTACGTTTTCTACAGCCGTCAGCCGGGGCAATAGGTTGAACTGCTGGAAAACAAATCCTATTTCCTTGTTTCTCACCTGTGCAAGATCGGCATCGTCCATCTGACTTACATCAGTTCCATTAAGAATGTAATGACCGCCGGTGGCTGAATCAAGGCATCCTATAATATTCATTAAGGTACTTTTTCCTGAACCTGAAGGCCCCATTAACGCAACATATTCATTGCGCTGAATGGTGAGGTCAATGCCTTTGAGTACTTCCAGCGATTGGGTACCCATATAATAAGTTTTGCGGATCTGGTTAAGCTGTATGATCGCCATAATACATTATTTGTTGATGAATTTTGGTACTTCAAAGAATTTCCCATCATGTCGCGACGCATTTTTAAGTGCATCTTCAGCTTGCATTGGCCCTGCGGGAATATCTTTTCGGATAACATCGGACTTATTGACCGCCCATCTTGCCGGGTCGGTATGGGCGATATCGAGGTCTTCCAGCTTTTGTACAAAATGAACAATGCTTTGCAGATCTGAAACCATTTCCATACGGCTATTGTCGGTAAAGTTCAATCTTGAAAGTTTTGCCAGGTGATCGATCAATGATTCGGTTATCTCCATTTCCCAATAATTAAGGTCAAATATAGTTCAATTGAAACCCGGCCGGTTTTTATTTAGGTTTAGCGGCAGAAAAAGGGATATGGATTTGCAAAAGCTGGAAATAGACGGTCGCTAGGGCCTGCGTTTGCCCTACCGTAAAATAATCAGGGCTTTAACTTTTTACTCCAGCTAACCTTTATTACCTTACAATGCCTCAATAGGTTTGGCATGTTTTTGGTTCTACCTGCCGTTGTAAAAAAACATTATACAATGATCAAAACGCGGACTTTAATACCTATGCTGTTTATTTGTTTGGGATTATTCTCCACGCGTGCTTTCAGCCAGGCAAAAGGCACAACTTATAAAACAGCTATTGGTATTAAAGCGCCACCTGCGGGCATTACAGTTAAGCATTTTGTTCAAAGGAACCAGGCTTTGGAAGCTATTGTCAATGCGCCCCGCGGTGGAATCAGGCTGACAGCTTTATACGAATTTCATTTTGATCTTCCCGGCGCCAAAGGATTAAAATTATATGCCGGGCCCGGGCTTCATATTGGATCTTGGAACAAGGAGTGGAAATATGAAAGAAACAGGTGGAACAGGGATTACAGGGGGTCTTACGCAGGCCTTGACCTGGTTCTTGGTTTTGACTGGAAAGTAAACGGAGTACCCTTGAATTTCTCCCTAGATGTTTTACCAAGTTATAGCTGGGGTGAAAACGGGTATGAATTCAGTGATTATTGGGGTGGTATAGGATTCAGATACGCATTTTAAATGGTTTTAAATTTAATAACTCAAAAAACAAATAACATGGCAAAAACTTCTGATGTATTGGTAGGAATGGTAGCAGGCTTTGCAGCAGGCGCTGCGGTGGCATTGTTGCTGGCCCCTGATAAGGGCACTGAAATGCGCAAGAAAATCAAGAAATCTGCAAAAGAATGGGGAGACAGGTTGGCTGATGAAACCGACAGTCTGATTTCAAAAGCAAAACAGCAATACAATAAAAAGCTGGATGAGGCAGAAAATGCCCTGGATGAAATGGAAACAAGCCTGAGCTGATTACTCTCAATTAATTTATTCATGAGCATGGCAGTAGTCACTCGCTGGCTTACTGCCATTTTTAAAAACTGTTCAAAATGAATGCAGATCCGAACAACCTGAAAGGCGACCACACCCTTAAGGAAAAACTCCAGGGACTGGTTGATACAACAAAATTGTACGTGGAAAACAAACTGGAGCTGACTATGCTCAAAGGATCCAGTAAAGTATCTAAAACGCTGGCAACCATCACTGTAATGGCCATCGCTTTCGTTTTCACCTGCCTGATTATCACGTTTGCCTTTATTGGTCTTGCCATCCTGATCAATCAAAATATGGGATCTCCTTATGCCGGTTATTTCATTATGTCCGGGGTATTGATTTTACTACTGGTTCTTACAGTTACCCTGGGTAAAACGCTCATTAAAACCAGCATTATAAATATCATCCTGAAAAATATTGACGACGATGAATAATACATATGAAAAGTTGAGAGAAAGAATTGCTGCAAAGCAAAATGACATCAGGATGCAGGAACAGGAAATTGCCGATGGAACCAAGGACATTGTAAATGATCTGAGCCCGGCCAACATTGTATCCAACTTCAGCCATAATCTTGCCGAGAAGGTATTGCCATCCGGAATTGCTAAAAACGACCTTTTGATGACCGGCTTATCTGTGGGCGGAAGTTTGCTAATGAAAACAGTGTTTAAGCGCAATTTGAGCGCTGTAAAAAAGGGTGCAGCAATCGCCGGCATTGCTGCGATCGCTGCTGGAATTGGTATTTACCAGATTAAAAGGATAAAAGAGAAAAAATCTCAAAAGCGATTGAGCAAGGCAGTGGCTAAAGCCCGCAAGGCGGAAGCTGAAGTCATTTCAGCCATTTCTGAGTAAGCCATGTGCATCCCGAATATTCCCGGTTTCTTTCAGGTTTTTCCTGGGATGACCGCAGTGTAAATTCACAGCAATTAGTTCCACTGAGATCTTGGGCGCAGGTGGGTGCTGCAGTCCAATACTCCACGAAGTATTTTTCAAACAAAAAAACAGGCTGTGAATTTTAAACACAGCCTGTTTTTTCGGAAATCCTTTTTTATTGCATATTCATTCCTTCATTCATACCTTCTGCATCTCCTCTTGTGTTCTTTCTGCGGAAAAGAGATGAATCCATTTTACCGAATCTGTAATTGAACTGCAAGCGAAATACCTGCTGGTCTCTTATTCTCGAACTTTGCTGGTCAAAGAATGGATTGAAATTGTACATCTCGATCTTCCGGCTTTTGAAAACATCGTTTACGCTTAGTGTCAACGAACCACGATAACCACCGCCATTATTCTTGTTTTTAATAATATCACGACGTACACTCATGTCTACAACATAATGTGGAAGTATATACCCGTTTGTACCGGCTGTCATTGGAGGTCCAAACATTCCCCGGCCTCCTCCGCCCGTATTCGGTGATAAAACCGTTTTACCCTGGTAAGTTCCATTCATTTGAAGTGTCCATGCATTTGTTTTTCCGAGCCGTTGTGTCAATGTCAGTTTGCCAAAGAAACTCCACCGGCTTATTTCATCATCCTGACCAAACAAGTTGCTTTTAATGGTTGAATTATACAAATTCACGTTAGTGACTGCATCGAATTTTTTACCAAAACGGTTGCTGCTTGTCAACTCCAGTCCATAAGCAAGGCCACTGTTGGCATTTGTCCAGGAATTGTAGATGGCACTGTCCATGGTAATGGGATTCAGCCCTTTGTATTGATAGCGGGTGATCAGGTTATTCGTATTCTTGAAATAAATTGTACTCAGTAACGTATGGCCCTGGTTGAATTGCTGGCTGAAATTTGCTTCAATGCTGTTGGTGAATTCGGGGGTTAAACCGGCATTTCCCACATTCAGGTTCAAAGGGTCATTGTAATCTACAAAAGGCATCAATTGAAAGAAATTGGGCCGGTTGATACGACGTGTATAATTGAATTGGACGTCGGCTTTATCATTAAGCTGATAACTCAAAAAAGCACTTGGGAACAGTGAAACCGGGTATTCTACCTTGAATTTATTGGTGGTTCCGGGGATGTTTCCATCATAATTGGAACTCTCTGCCCTTAACCCTGCATTATAACCAAGTTTGCCGTCTTCCTTTAACTTGCCGCTTAATGTGATATAGGCTGCTGCAACTGCATCTAAAAATTCATAAGCGGAATTCAAAGCCGGCATGCTGATAAACTTGCCTCCTGTATAATCGTATATAGAGTTGTTATTCTCAGAATAGAAATCCCGGGTCTGATAACGGGCACCTAGGTCCATTTTAATGAGGCTGTTCAATTTATTGGTATAATCTATTTGACCTACTAAAAAAGAACTGTTGCCTTTGGATGTATTTTGTTGCCTGAGCACATTGCCCACCTGCTGACCCGAACTGTTGAAAGAAGTATTATTGAAACTGCTTCCGCCTTCACTTTGGTTGCTAAAATAATTAATATCTGCTGTGAGTTCGGTTCCTTGTTTCGGAAACAAATGTTTGTAACTAAATGTTGCTCCCTGGTTGCGCATCTTTCTATCGAAAAATGTTTCACGTATACCCGTGGTTCTTATTGCCGGAGCATACAATGAATCGAAAAACATCTGGTTATAATCTTCACCATCAAAGGATCCACGCATCATCATCCCGGAAAGGGTAAATGTATTGCGGTTATCAGGTAGGTAATCAATCCCGGCACGACCCATTCTAAAGGATCCGCCATTTTCGTTATCAGCAATTTGCCGGATGGTTACTGCCGGTGAAAGTCCCCTGGCAAAATAATTGGTTGTAACATCACTTTCACCCAGGTTTTTCCGGTTGCTTATATTGCCGGAGGCAAAAAAGTTCAACTTGCCCTGCCGGAGGTTAATGTCTCCCCCGCCATTGGGTTGCCCACGACTGTCAACGCCCGCCCGAACCGTTCCATTATAGCCAATGCGACGGTTTTTCTTCATCACCACATTAAGTATTGATGCCATGCCGCCACTGGCATCATATTTCGCCGAAGGATTGGTAATCAGTTCAATAGACTGAATTTCGTCAGCGGGTATCTGGTCAAGCGTAAGCGTTGTAGGGCGACCATCAACAAAAACAGTTGGGGCTGAGTTCCGTACAGATACATTGCCGTCAATATCAACATTCACAGCCGGAATCTGCTTCAGAACATCTACGGCAGTAGAACCGGATGAGGAAATGGCGCGGTCAACTGTAAAGATCTTCCGGTCAATACCCATAGACATCATCGGGCGTGAGCCTACAACCGTAACATTTTCAAGTGCTTTAATCTCAGGCTGGAGCGTCACGTTTCCCACATCTTTAAAGCTTAAGCCGGAAAGTGCACTCATATCTCCTCCGAAAACCTCGCGTATCACGTCGGCCATGGTTTTGCCCGGAGTACCATCTGTGCTTTGCGTCCTCACAGAAGTCATGGCAGCCATGAGTTTTTCCTCGGTACGTTCGTCCAGAAACGAAGCCCGGATTTCTCTTGCTGAGAAACCAATTGCAGAAACAATCAGGCGGTAATTGCCGATTATGGGAAGATTATCGAAACTAAAATCTCCATTTCCTTCGGATAACATGGTCACCAATGTTGTGTCTCTTACATTACCTGTCCGGGGATTGATATTTCTCGAAACAAGTTCAATCACCGCGCCCGGTATGCCCCGGTGGCTGACGCTGTCAACAACTTTTCCGTAAAGTTTGCCTGATTGGCCCATGCCTCCACCCGCCCCAGGGCGTGTTCCCATTTGAGCCATTCCAAATGAAGCCATAAAAAGGCCGGCAAAAAAGAATAATAAAAATTTTTTCATAGTATTAATGCTGATAACCAGGTAGTTAGGGAGCAAATCTTTTCCAGAAATCTGCGGTTCACCTGAATCGAAAATTTAGACGATTGTGTATAGCCTGCCCATTGCGGGTATATGTTAAGTTATGCATAAAGCAATTATGAGGTCAGCATGGATATGGCCATTTGAACGAGACCGATGAAAAATCCGAGTACACCACCGATCAGTTCAACAAACCTCAGTTCATTGGCCATAATGCCATAAAGTATTTCTTCAAGCTTATCTGAAGAGAAACCCGAGACCTTTTCAACCACAATGGATTCAAGGTCGATTTTTTCGCGGATGGAATGGGTGTAGGTTTCCATCATTTCCGGGAGCATGGAAGTCACTTCAGCCATTAGAACTTCTTTCATTTTATTCACGGTCTTGTCGCCAATGAACATGGAGATCATGGGCATTTCCGAAGGCAACTTATGGCGCAGAAAATCATCCACCTTTGCTTCAAGAACCGGCACAACAGCATTCAGGTCTTCTTCATTGGTAAAGGCCTTACTGATATCATCAAAAGAAAGAAGCTCATCGCTGACCAGCTTACCGAGCTTTTCAGCAAACATTTTCTGGCGCTTTGGGAAAACCCCCTGAAACGCAATGCCGAGGAATTGCACCGGTTCTTTCGGATGAAAGAGCATTTTAATGGCCACCAGGTTGGTAATGTAGCCAATGAAGGCTGAAATAACAGGCAGCAGAAATAACCAATAATTCATAAGTCAAAAAAAACCCGCATCAGCGGGAAAAAATCTGGGAGAATGAGGGGATTCGAACCCCCGGCCTTCAGAGCCACAATCTGACGCTCTAACCTGCTGAGCTACATCCTCCATAAAAATTGTGGGCTGCAAAAATAAAGGAATCGCTAATAGTAAACTCTTTTTTTGGATTAAACTGCCGCCATTTTTTTAGGTTTGCGCGGGTTTATTTTTAAAACATCTAAGATTTGCTAAACTTGCCCCTGAAAACGACCATGATTTAGTTCAAAACGTTAGATACCAGTATAAAAGCCATTTCTTTTTTTTTGTTAATTGTAACGGGTGGTATTTTGTTCAACCTTAAAAATTGTAGGTTTGAACTTCATGTCGAAATTATTAAAGATTATGATGAGTAGAAAAGTCCTGCCATTTGTGGCACTTGCAATTGGTATTTTGGTTTTGCTTGGTGCCAAAGTGTGGGGGAATAAAAACCTGGATGGTGATGAGCGATATTCCAAAGTGCTTACCTTGATTGGTGATTTGCTGGAACAAGGTCACTATAGTCCCAAGCAACTGGATGACACATTCTCAAAGGAAGTTTTTAACCAGTTTTTGAAAAACCTGGACCAGAAAAAAAACATTTTTCTTTTATCCGACATCAATGAGCTAAAAGTTTACGAAACAACCATTGATAATGAGATCCGGAGTGGCAAGCCCGAATTTGTGAAAGCCGTATATAAGATTCTGGAAAAAAGACTACCCGAGACACAGGAAATTTACAAGAAAGAACTGGAAAAGCCTTTCAACTTCAATACAAAAGAAAGCTTTACGATCAATGATGACGATCGGGTATTTCCGGCTACTGAGGCGGAACGCCAGGACAGCTGGAGAAAGCAACTTAAATACATGACGCTGGAACGCTATGCGTCGGCACTTGAAACCCGAGAAAAAAATAAAGACAGCGCCAGTTTTGAAATTAAAGCTGACAGTACCCTGGAAAGAGAAAGCCGCGAAAGTGTTTTGAGGATCTGGAACCGCACCTATGAAAAACTTGAAAATAAATATACCGTAGATGATTTGTTCAATATGTATGTGAACACCATTGCGGAAACCTTTGATCCGCATACCCAGTTCTTCCCTCCGGTGGAAAAGCGGGCATTTGACGAGGCCATGAGTGGAGAGTTTTTTGGCATTGGGGCGCAATTACAGGACAAAGACGGTAACATTACCATTGTGAGTCTGATTACGGGTGGTCCTGCCTGGAAGAACGGTGAAATAAAAGTGAATGATGTTATTGTGAAGGTTGGCCAGGGCGTTGCTGAGCCTGTTGATATAACCGGCTACGAAGTAACCGATGCAGTAAAACTGATCCGTGGAACTGAAGGAAGTGAAGTACGCCTTACCATGCGGAAGCCGGATGGAACAATAAAGGAAATTTCCCTGATTAGGGAAAGAATTGTGCAGGATGAAGGTTATGCCCGAAGTACATTGCTTAAAACCACCGAAGGGGAAAACATGGGCTACATCTGGCTACCTGATTTCTATGCCAATTTTGAAGATCCCAATGGTGCACGAAGTGCTAGAGATGTAGCCCGCGCCATACAAAAACTTAAGGAAAACAATATTGAAGGATTAATCATTGACCTCCGGTACAATGGCGGCGGATCTTTGCAGGATGTAATTCAAATGGTAGGAATGTTCATTGAAGACGGACCAGTGGTTCAGGTAAAAGGCCGCGACGGTGCAGCAAGTGTATATCAGGATAAGGACAAATCCGTTTTGTACGATGGACCGTTGGTGGTAATGATCAATGAATTCAGTGCCTCTGCATCAGAAATTTTTGCTGCAGCAATACAGGATTATGGCCGGGGCATTATTGTAGGCAGTCAAAGCTTTGGTAAGGGAACAGTGCAACGCCAGATTGGTCTTGATAACCGCCTTTCCGGTTATTTTAGCGGCAATTCCGACCTGGGTTCACTCAAACTTACTTTGCAGAAATTCTACCGTATTAATGGGGGCTCAACCCAGCGTAATGGCGTGGTACCGGATATTATCCTTCCGGACCGCTACGAGTTTTTTGAATCCCGCGAAAAGAATAATCCCAATGCATTGCCTTACGATGTAATTAATAAAGCTCCATTTAAAAGCTGGAATGCCGCCGCCGACATAGAGCAGGTAAAACGGGATTATTTTGCAAATAAGGAGAGTAAAGACACGTTTGAGATGATCAGCAGAAATGCGCAGCTCATCAATGAACTAAACAAAAACGAGATCAGTCTTTACCTGCCGGATTTCCAGAAGAACCGCAGGACAATTAACCAAACTGCCCGACTTAACGATAGCCTGGAAACCTTAAAAACACCTATGTCCATTACTTACCTCGAATCGGATCAGAAGAAAATTGATGAAATGGATAAAGAGAAAAAAGACCGGTATATGGCCTGGTTAAAAGATTTGAAAACCGATCGTTATGTATCCGAATCTGCCGGTGTACTTAAAGCTATGCGTAACAGGGCCATTTTAACCAAAGCGGGTAAATAAAATGGCTTACCTGTGGTAGTAAAAAATCCCGGAAAATTTTTCCGGGATTTTTTTATATCTGTCTCACAAATCGGCATTTATGACATAGCCAGCTTTTTTTGCAGGTTCTCATTTAATGCCTCAAGAAATTCTTCTGTATGTAAAAAATGTTCACCATGGCTTACTTTGTTTCCATGAATGCAAATAGCGAGGTCTTTGGTCATTTTTCCGCTTTCCACAGTTTCAATGCAAACATCTTCCAGGGCTTGGGCAAAATCAATCAATTCCTGGTTGTTATCCAACTTGCCGCGGAAAGCTAGTCCGCGTGTCCAGGCAAAAATCGAGGCGATCGGATTTGTTGATGTGGGATTTCCTTTCTGGTGCTCCCGATAATGGCGGGTAACTGTACCATGGGCCGCCTCGGCTTCCATCGTTTGTCCGTCAGGCGTAACAAGAACACTGGTCATGAGACCTAGAGAACCAAAACCCTGGGCCACAGTATCGCTCTGCACGTCTCCATCGTAATTTTTACAAGCCCATACAAAGGCACCGTTCCATTTCAGTGCACTGGCTACCATATCATCAATCAGGCGGTGCTCATAAACAATCCCGGCTTTTTCAAATTCGTTCCTGAACTCATTTTCATAAACTTCCTGGAAGATATCCTTAAATCTGCCGTCGTATTTTTTAAGAATGGTGTTTTTTGTACTTAGATAAAGAGGCCATCCTTTCGAAAGCGCCATATTCATACAGCTACGCGCAAAGCCACGAATGCTTTCATCGGTGTTGTACATGCCGAGCGCCACGCCTTCTCCTTTAAATTCGAAGATTTCATGTTCAATGGTTTGCCCGTCTTCACCTTCAAATTTTATGGTCAATCTGCCTTTGCCCGGAACAACAAAATCTGTTGCGCGGTACTGATCTCCAAAAGCATGGCGACCCACAATAATGGGCTGGTCCCAGGTAGTAACGAGGCGGGGAATATTGTTAATCACAATGGGTTCACGAAAAACTGTTCCGTCCAGTATATTCCGGATCGTGCCATTCGGACTTTTCCACATTTGTTTCAGACCAAATTCCTTCACCCGGGCTTCATCGGGGGTAATGGTGGCGCATTTAATGCCTACGCCATGCGCTTTAATGGCATTGGCCGCATCTATAGTTACCTGGTCATTGGTTTCATCTCTATACTCAATGCCCAGGTCGAAATATTTAATATCGATATCCAGGTAAGGTAAAATGAGTTTGTCTTTAATGAATTTCCAGATGATGCGGGTCATTTCATCCCCATCCAGTTCTACAACCGGGTTAGCCACTTTGATTTTTTCAGCCATAATTTTCTCGCTTGGTTTTAGTATTATGAATCGCCTTTTCAGGATCTTACAAAGATATCTTAAAGAGGGCAAAATACCGACGGCCGTTCGATTTTAGCAACTGAAGACCTGGCTGCCTTTGAGCTTTTTCACCCGGACGAAAAATAGATTTATGAAACTGAAACGCCCAAAGGCTTATATTAAAAAAAGCCCCGAAAACGGAGCTTTTCATTTTTTAATTTCCTCTGTGATCATATTTTTTCCACCTGCATATAGTTGAGTTCCACAGGTGTAGATCTTCCGAATATTTTTACGATCACTTTCAGTTTCTTCTTCTCTTCATTAACTTCTTCAATCACCCCATTGAAATCATTAAATGCACCGTCGATGATTTTAATGGTTTCGCCTTCAATGAATGGTTCGCTCATACTCATTCCGGTATCGCTCATTTCATCCATCTTACCGAGCATTTTATTCACTTCGGCTTTGCGCAGCGAAATGATATTTCCTTTTGAACCCTTACCATCGGTAAGAAAGTGCATGATGTTGGAAATGCCGCTGATATGTTGAACAATATCATCGTTAAGCTGCCCATCTACTACTTCAATAAAAACATACCCCGGATAGAAGTTTTTTTCGCGCATAACTTTCTTCCCATTCTGCACTTTGTACACTTTGTCCATGGGCAGGAAAACCTGAATGATCTTATCTGCCCAGGTTTGCCGTTGTATATCTTTATCCAGGTATTCCTTCACAGAACGCTCCTTGCCGCTTACCACGCGGAGAACGTACCATTTGGTTTCCTTTTCGTTATGTTCTGCAGCTTGCGTATCCATTCTTTAAAATAAGGAGTAAATAAATTTCAAAACGTTTTCGGAAGCAATATCCATTGCCCAGATCAAAAGGGTAATGACGATGGTTGCTGCCAATACGATTACTGTTGATTGCTGTAACTCAGCCCAGGATGGCCAGGTTACTTTATTCATCAGTTCATAATAGCTTTCTTTGAAGTGAGTGATTACTTTGTTCATTTCTTTATAGGTTTCACTTGCACGGGCACCCGGATTCGAACCAGGATCAAAGGTTTTGGAGACCTCTATTCTACCGTTGAACTATGCCCGTATAAAAGTACCCGGTACAAAGTACAAAGTACAAAGTACTTAGACATTCGCCTAAGTACTTTGCATATTGACAGAATCTTAGTTACTTCTACCTCGATCCTCTTTGTACTAAGTACTTATACTTAATATACTTATTTCAAAATTTCAGTCACCTGACCGGCACCTACGGTACGTCCACCTTCGCGGATAGCGAATTTCAGACCTTTTTCCATGGCGATCGGCTGAATGAGGGTAACATGCAGGTTGGTGTTATCACCAGGCATAACCATTTCGGTTCCTTCACCCAGGTTTACTTCCCCGGTAACGTCAGTGGTGCGGAAGTAGAACTGAGGACGGTATTTGTTGAAAAATGGAGTATGACGTCCACCTTCTTCTTTACTCAGTACATATACTTCACCTTTGAATTCGGTATGCGGAGTAATGGATCCGGGTTTGCAGATAACCATACCACGACGGATATCGTTTTTCTCGATTCCACGGAGCAACAGACCGGCATTATCACCAGCTTCACCTTCATCCAGAATTTTCTTAAACATTTCCACGCCGGTAACAGTTGAGGTCATTTTTTCAGGCTGCATACCTACGATTTCCACAGGCTCACCCACTTTAATGCGACCTCTTTCAATACGACCGGTTGCAACAGTTCCACGGCCTGTGATTGAGAAAACGTCTTCCACACTCATCAGGAAGGGCTGATCAACCGGACGGGGAGGCAACGGAATAAATGTATCCACAGCTTCCATCAGTTCATCGATTTTGGCTACCCACTGCTCTTCACCAGCCAAAGCACCGGTGGCAGAACCCTGGATTACCGGAGTGTTATCTCCATCGAAACCATATGAACTCAGTAGTTCACGAATTTCCATTTCAACCAGTTCGAGCAATTCGGGATCGTCAACCAGGTCAACTTTATTCATAAACACCACAATTGTAGGTACACCAACCTGGCGTGCCAAAAGGATGTGTTCTTTAGTTTGCGGCATAGGGCCATCCGTAGCGGCAACCACGAGGATAGCACCATCCATCTGAGCAGCACCAGTAATCATGTTTTTCACATAGTCAGCGTGTCCTGGGCAGTCAACGTGCGCATAGTGGCGGTTTGCTGTTTGGTACTCTACGTGAGAAGTATTGATGGTAATACCACGCTCTTTTTCTTCAGGAGCGTTGTCAATTTCATCGTACCCTTTTACGGCAGCCAGACCTCTGCTTGACAGAATAGAGGTGATGGCGGCGGTCAAAGTGGTTTTGCCATGGTCAACGTGGCCGATGGTTCCTACGTTTACGTGGGGTTTTTCCCTCTTAAAGGTCTCTTTTGCCATTTTGTTATTCTATTTTATTTTATTGATTTTATAATAACAGATGACCAGAATGAATTCGGGTCATTAATTATTCAGTTGTTCTAAACGGGCAGCAAAGTTAAGCAATTTAAGCTTTGGGGATGCCTAATTCAAAAAGCAACCACTAAGTTTAATTGGAATTAACAGCAATATGATCTTCAACCGTAAAAATATGGAGCCGTTGATGAGAATTGAACTCACGACCTCTTCCTTACCAAGGAAGTGCTCTACCCCTGAGCTACAACGGCTTTTTACTTCCCGATCACATTCCTTGCGTCTGGTAAAGGTGCCGGTTTTCCAATGTGCATTGATTTTCCCTTTACAGCCTGCCAGGGCTACTCTTCTTAAAAGAACTTTTTTGGAGCGGGAGACGAGGCTCGAACTCGCCACCTATAGCTTGGAAGGCTATCGCTCTACCAAATGAGCTACTCCCGCTTGATCTCTTCCTAATACCCATTTCTACTATTAAACAGGTAATAACCTAATCTTGTGGGCAGTGGTGGATTCGAACCACCGAAGTCGAAAGACAGCGGATTTACAGTCCGCCCCATTTGGCCACTCTGGTAACTGCCCATGAGCCACTTGTCGGAATCGAACCAACGACCTACTGATTACAAATCAGTTGCTCTACCAGCTGAGCTAAAGTGGCGTATACACGTTTTTTCGAATCAAAGAACAAGCCCCGGATTTTTACGGGATGGCAAAAGTAAGGTAAATGGAGAAATGCGAAAAAAATTATTTCAGTTTATTTTATTGATCGCAGGTTTTAAACGACCTGGAAACCGGCTGCTCCCAAAGCAGCCTGTTTTTGGAAGCGCACTCCAGGACTTTATTATATACAGAAGCCGCCTTGCGGCGGCTTCTAAGAATTCAATCATAAAAACTTACTGCAACTATGCGGCTATTTTTTGTTTTTGTTTTTTCACCTGGTTGCAAATACTGTCAAACGCATTTTCGAATGATAATTCAAATGATTTGCTGCTGTTTTCAACAAACAGCTGTTGATTCGGAACCGTGATCCGGATACCAACAGTCTTGTCTTTAATGGTGTGTGCTACATTGTCCAATCTTAAGAATACATCTACATTTATGATCCTGTCATGGAATGTCGTCAGCTTTTGAAGCTTTTTCTGAATACGTTCAACCAACTTCTGGTCGGCATCAAACTTCACAGACTGAATGTTTACTGTCATAATTCAGCATATTTAAAGTAGTTAAGAAATTTATGGAGACGGCTCAATTCCGTTCCATAATTGACAACATAAATTTACTACTTATTTCGGGCTAAAAAAATGACGAAATCCGGAATTTGACATTCCTGTTACGCTTCATTATCCCCGTGGATGCGCCTGCTTGTGGGCGTTTTTTAGCTTTTCAATGGTATTATGCGTATATACTTGAGTGGAAGCCAGGCTGTTGTGACCCAACAACTCCTTCACCGCATTTAAATCAGCCCCGGCATTTGCCAGGTGGGTTGCAAATGTATGCCTCAGGATATGGGGGCTTCGTTGTTCGAGCGTGGATACCCGGCCCAACGCCTCATGCACCATATTGTAGAATATCTTTTCGGCAAGGGGTTCGCCTTCTTCTGTACATAGCAAAAGCGCTCCGGCATTATATGGTCCTATCTCCTTCTGCCTGATTTCAAGGTATTCGCGAATCCCTTGAAGGCTTTGTTTCTGTAGCGGGATCAACCTTTCTTTGTTTCCTTTGCCTAATACCCGCAGTTGATTGAGATGAAAATCGATGTTTTTTATCTGCAATTGCAGCAGTTCACTCCGCCTTAATCCTGTGGCGTACAAAAGCGGAATAGCCAGGGCGACCAATTTGTCCTGCCAGGTGACCGGATCTTTTAAAAGTGTAAAAAGGGCTGATATTTCGGCCTCGGTAAGGAAAGACGGAATTTTGGACGGGGTTTTCAAAGCTTTTATTGCCTTCAACGGGTTTTGGGCAGTGTAGCCCTGCTGTTTCAGAAATTTATAAAAGGACCGCAGGGCCGAAATCTTGCGGTTGATTGTCCGGCTTTCGAGTCCCTCATCTTTCAGTCTGGCAAGCCAGCTACGGATGATGGCAGGTGACACGGCTCCGGGCTTGTCAACCTCAAACGCTTTTAGAAGATATTCCGAAAATCCGTAAAGATCGATTGAATAAGCATTTACCGTATGCCTGGAAAACCGCTTTTCAAATTGCAGATATTGTAAAAATTCCTGGATGGCTGCACTGATCTTCATAAATAAAAAATAGCCATAAAGGTAAAAACCTTATGGCTATTCAAAAATTTATATAAAAAGGCAGTAAGCGGGCTACGCTTCAATCTTGCCGCTAGCGATCTGCTGCTTATAAATGGCCTTTGCTAAACCGGCCCTGCGATTGATAGACGGCTTCGTGAAACTTTGGCGATCACGCAGTTGATTCAGGATCTTTGCGCGTTCAAATTTCTTTTTATACTTCTTCAGTGCCTTGTCTATATTTTCACAGTCTTTCGAATCAATAATAAGCATATATGGTTCTCCTTTTTTGAATTGAGGCGCAAAGATAGTTAATTTGCGGACAAACCAATTGATTTTTCGGAAATTTGGAAGTTAAAATTATAAAATGTTTACAGGAATTGTTGAAAGCACCGGCAAGGTAAAATCCATTCATCAAAACGGCACAAATCTGACCTTTGAAATTGAGAGTTCAATCAGTAGTGAACTCAAAACAGACCAAAGTGTCAGCCACAATGGGGTTTGCCTTACGGTGGAATCGGTGAACCCGCAAAACCATAGGGTAACCGCAATTGAAGAAACCCTGAAGAGGTCCAATTTAGGCAAGGTAAACCCTGGCGATCTCATAAACCTTGAACGCTGCCTGCCTGTAAATGGTCGACTCGATGGCCATCTTGTGCAGGGGCATGTGGACAGTACAGCAATTTGCCTCAGGCGGGATGAGCGCAACGGAAGCTGGGAATTTGTCTTCAGTTACGATGAGGCTTACAAGCACCTGATTATAGAAAAAGGCAGCATTTGCCTCAATGGCATCAGTCTCACCGTATTCAACCTGGTTAAAAACGAATTTACCGTTGCCATCATTCCTTATACCTTCGAATTGACCAATATGTCGAATATCCGTCCGGGTGACGAGGTTAACGTTGAATTTGACATTTTAGGAAAATACCTGGCCAGGTGGAAAGAAACCGGTTACGATGCCCAGGCATGAATGAAAGCCGAATCCATATAGCCATTGCCATTTTGAATTATAATGGCCGGAACCACCTTGAGCGGTTTCTTCCATCCATTGCTGCCAATACCTATCCGAACTTCAGTCTTTGGGTAATCGACAATGCCTCCGCTGATGATTCTCCAGGGTTTCTCAAAACAAATTATCCTGAAATCAAAACCATAATCCTGAGGGAAAACCACGGTTTTGCCGGCGGATACAATGAAGGTATCCGTATGATCCCCCACGAGTATATTCTGCTGCTGAATTCAGATATAGCCGTTGACCCTGGATTTCTTTTACCGCTTATTGCCGCTATGGAAAAAGATGAAAAACTGGCTTCCTGCCAACCAAAGATCCTGTCCCTCAATAAGCCCGATTATTTTGAATTTGCCGGTGCAGCTGGCGGAATGATTGATGCCCTTGGCTATCCTTTTTGCAGGGGAAGAATTTTTGATTATTGTGAAAAAGACATTGGACAATACAATGATCAATGCGAAATATTCTGGAGCTCTGGAGCAGCCATGCTCATTCGCAAATCCTTGTTTGAAAAGCTCGGTGGCTTTTATCCATATTTTTTTATGCACAGCGAAGAAATTGACTATTGCTGGCGGGCCCAAAAAGCAGGTTATTCCATTGGATACTGCGGCATGTCAACTGTGTATCACCTGGGGGCAGCGAGCCTGAAAAAAGAAAATCCATACAAAACCCTGCTCAATTTCCGGAATAACCTGGTTATGCTTAGCAGGAACCATGCAGTTCGTAAATTATTCTGGTTGTTGCCCATGCGGGTCATACTGGACATGGTTGCCGCCCTGCAGATGGTGACCCATAAGCAATATGAAAATGGGCAGGCGGTTCTGAAAGCCTGGGGACAATTTTTACGCTGGATGATGGCTGCTGACCAGGGGAAATGGCCGGCATCAGAAACTAAAAAAACTGCCCTGGCAGGTTTTTACAAAGGCAGCATTGTGTGGCAGCATTTCATTGCCAAAAAACAAACCTGGAAAGAAATTTCAGGCGACGGTTAGCTTTTGTGGAGGTCTTCGAAATTGAACATACTCCGGATGAATGCATTTTTATCAAACACCAGTAGATCGGTCATTTTTTCACCCGTACCAATATAGCGCACCGGTATTTTCATTTGGTGGCTGATGGCCAGTACAACCCCACCTTTCGCCGTTCCGTCGAGCTTGGTAATTGCCAGGCCGGTAACTTCGGTAGCGGCGGTAAAATGTTTGGCCTGCTCCAGGGCATTTTGGCCGGTACTGCCGTCCAGTACCAGCAACACTTCATGCGGTGCATTCTGAATATGCTTCCGAATTACCCTTTTGATCTTGGTGAGTTCATCCATCAGGTGCACTTTATTGTGCAATCTTCCGGCCGTATCGATAATGATCACGTCCACATCCCGGCTTAGCCCGCTTTGTACGGTATCGTATGCAACGGAAGCGGGATCGCTTCCCATCGGCTGTTTTACAATAGGTACCCCCACCCGCTCGCTCCAGATGCTAAGCTGATCAACAGCCGCAGCACGAAAAGTATCAGCGGCGCCCAGCAGTACCGATTTGCCGGCAAGCTTAAACTGGTGGGCCAGTTTGCCTATTGTTGTGGTTTTGCCCACACCATTTACACCAACTACCAGTATGATATGTGGTTTCGACATTCCAGCCAGATTAAAGCCCCCACTTAAATGGTCAGGCGTATCAACCAGAATTCCTGCCATTTCCTCCTGCATTAGTTGGTTGAGGTCATCAGTATTCAGGTATTTGTCTTTATTCGCCCGGTCGCTGATCCGGTCTATAAGTTCAACAGTGGTTTCAATGCCTACGTCTGCGCCCACAAGAGCTTCTTCCAGGTTATCCAGCACTTCCTCATCAATGGTCGTTTTTCCGGCAACGGCTTTTGTGACCCTGCTGAGAAAATTCTCCTTGGTTTTCTCCAGACCTTCGTTCAGGTTCTTTTGTTCGGCTTTTCCAAACAGTTTATCAAAAAATCCCATAATATATCAAAATTACAATAGTGTACCTGGAATTTATAAAAAGCAAAAAAGCTATCAACCTCATTCAGGCTGACAGCTTCACCCAATACCAGGCATGCGCCGGATTATTTGGCAGACAAAAAATCTTTAATGTTGTCTTTATGTACGATTGCTTCTTTAAATGTATAAGCGCCGGTCTTCGGGCTGCGAACTGCTTTAATCACTTTGGTATAGTTTTTTGCTTCAGCGGCAGCTCTCGCGTCTTTTGATTTGATAGCTGTTTTTGCAACTTTTGCCATGTCAGAATATTTTCGGGTTTATACTATTTGATCTCTTTGTGAACGGTGACCCTTTTCAAAATCGGGTTATACTTCTTCAATTCCAGGCGCTGTGGAGTATTCTTTTTATTCTTTACAGTGATATATCGGCTGGTACCAGGCATACCACTATCTTTATGCTCGGTGCACTCCATAATTACCTGAATTCTGTTTTCTTTGGTTTTCTTTGCCATGATTCTACGGTTTCTGAAATAATCGATTAAATTTTAGCTCCGCCGGCACGCATTTCTTTAACTACCTGGTACAATCCTTTTTTGTCGATGGTACGCATTGCAGATGTCGAAAGCTTCAGCGTAATCCATTTGTCCTCTTCAGCAAGGTAAAACCTCTTCTTCTGAAGATTGGGATTAAAGCGGCGCTTGCTTTTTATATTGGAGTGACTTACCCGGTTGCCGGTGATCGGCGTCTTCCCTGTAACTTCACAAACTCTTGCCATGATCTAATTTTTTTGGGAGGGCAAAGGTGCATCAAGAAAAGCAGAAATCAAAAAAATTTTCCAAAAAAATCCGGGCGTTTCACAAAACTTCAACAAAAATACCTATTTCCTTGCTCTATAAAAACCAGAAGTTGGCCTGAACGGCCAAAGCCCATGGTTTCTAGCGGTTAAAACATCATTTCCGGCCTGCTTTGAGCCCAGCGTCTTATTCTCTATCTTTGTTAACCAACATGCCTTATGAAATTTTCATCTTCCTTCTTAAAATTGAACCTGGATTATCTTAATCATCCAAATGCCCGGAAGGCAGAATAAAGCTTACGCCATCCCGGACGATTTCCAATGATCCGATTTTTTCAATTTTAAAATTCTTCAAATGCAACAGATCCAGACGCTGACCTCACCAAAATCCCAATATTATATTGACCTCGAACTGAAATACGGAGCGCACAATTATCATCCTATTCCTGCGGTATTGAGCCGCGGCGAAGGCATCTATCTTTATGATGTGGATGGCAAGCAATATTTTGACTTCCTGAGTGCCTATTCGGCCGTTAACCAGGGCCATTGCCACCCCTCGATAATCAGAGCGCTGACGGAACAGGCGGCCAAACTTACCCTGACCAGCAGGGCTTTTCACAGCGACAAGCTGGGTGAATTTGAAAAATACATTACTGAATATTTCGGTTACGATAAGGTCCTGGCCATGAATAGTGGTGTAGAAGGGGGCGAAACCGCCGTGAAACTGGCGCGCCGCTGGGGTTACGTTAAAAAAGGCATTCAAGACAACCATGCCCGCGTTGTTTTTGCACGCGGAAATTTCTGGGGAAGAACACTTTCCGCTATCAGCAGCAGTACCGACCCAACGAGTTACGCCAAATTCGGGCCATTTATGCCCGGATTTGACCTGGTGGACTACGATAACCTTGAGCAGCTGGAAGCAGCCTTGCAAAACCCGGAAGTGGCAGCATTTATGGTGGAGCCCATCCAGGGAGAAGCAGGCGTGGTTGTTCCTTCCCCGGGATATTTGAAAGGTGTTCGCGAGCTGTGTACAAAATATCA
Source organism: Bacteroidota bacterium (assembly GCA_023387985.1). GTDB lineage: Bacteria > Bacteroidota > Bacteroidia > Chitinophagales > Chitinophagaceae > Phnomibacter. The sequence continues at coordinate 23,785 of JAEWHC010000005.1, forward strand.
TGTGCTTTTTATCGCAGATGAAATCCAGACAGGACTTTGCCGTACCGGCAAAATGCTGGCCTGCGACCATGAAAATGTTCGCCCGGACATCCTCGTACTCGGGAAAGCCCTGAGTGGAGGTGCATTCCCGGTGAGTGCCGTTCTTGCTGACGACGATATAATGCTGAACATTAAACCCGGAGAGCATGGCAGTACTTACGGAGGGAATCCCCTGGCTTCTGCGGTAGCTGTTGCTGCTTTACAGGTATTGAAGGACGAAAACCTGGCTGAAAATGCTGAGGAAATGGGCACCCTTCTCCGGGAAGGCCTGGCAAAACTGAACAGCCCTTATATAACCACCATTCGCGGCAAAGGCCTGCTGAATGCCATAGTGATCCGCCATGGGAACCCCGAAGCCGCCTGGGATCTCTGCATTGAAATGATGCACAATGGTTTGCTGGCCAAACCTACCCATGGCGACCGCATCCGCTTTGCTCCTCCCCTCATTATAAACAAAGAGCAAATGGAGGAGGCGATAGGTATTATCGGGAAGTCTATGGAAATTCTGGGATGACACAGCGTAAGACCTGGTACCAGGTAAGAATACAGAGCGAATGACAAGATTAATTAAACCGGGTATGAAGTAAAAACCGTCCGCCCGCAGCGGCCGTATGCTCTTGTATGTCCTCCGTACCTGTTCTTGATTTTTGACTGCATTTTTTTGGCTTTTAAATTTTTACTTTTTACTTTTTGCTTTTAGGCGTTCCAATTTACCCGTTAAACGCCATACATTTGGAAGCCCTGATAAATCAACATGCGCCTGATCATAATTTTATTCATAACCGGGATATTGCCTGCTGCCTGTAGCTCAGGGTCAGAGCGAAGCAGCAATCCACATGTGGTAATTGACACCCAATTCGGAGAAATTATTTGTGAGCTTTACCCGCAAAAGGCACCCCATTCAGTGGCCGCGTTTCTGCATGCGGTAGACAGTTCTTTTTATGACCGCAGCAATTTCTACCGTATTCTCAGCGAAGACAACCAGGTGATGGGATCATGGCCAGCAACGCTTATACAGGGCGGGCTTCACGCCACAACAAATCGCCGTGATTACCTGCCCGGAATTCCGCATGAATCTACAAATGAAACCGGGCTGACCCATCGTATGGGCGCCTTATCTTTTGCGAGAAGCGACACCGGCACAGCTACCACGGAATTCTTTATAGTGATGGAAGATCAGAAAGGATTTGATTTTGGCGGAAGAAACAATCCTGATGGTCAGGGATATGCTGTATTCGGGCAGGTGGTGGAAGGTATGGATGTCGTACGCTCAGTTTACCGCCGCCCGGAAAGCAACCAATTATTCACCCCACCGGTTCCAATTATTTCGATTAAAAGAGAATAACATGAAATCGCTACAAATTCTGTTTGTTATGTCAGCCAGTTTTGCATTCGCATTTAATCCTTTAGGCAGTGATGGTCAATCCACGCAAAAGCCACCACTTCACGGTAAAAACTGGATGGCGATTACGGGCAAGCCGCTTGCTGCCACAGCCGGTTCAATGATCTTTCAGCAAGGCGGCAATGCCATAGACGCAGGCTGCGCTATGCTTGCTGCCACCTGTACCATGTGGGATGTATTGAGTTGGGGTGGCGAAACCCAGGCGCTAATCTACAACCCCAAAACCAAAAAAATAATTGCCATCAATGCGTTGGGGATTGCGCCTTCAGGCGCGACGGTGGAATATTATAAAAGCAAGGGATATGAATTTCCTCCACAGTATGGTCCTTTGGCAGCGGTAACACCCGGCACACCCGGAGGCATTTGCCTCATGCTGGCCGAATACGGCACCATGAGCCTTAAACAGGTGCTTGCACCGGCCATGGAGCTGGCGGCAGGCTATCCCATTGAGGCCCAAACAGCCAATGGTATTGAACGCGGCAAAGCCCTGATCAAACAATGGCCATACAGCAAAAAGCTATTCCTGACCCATCCGGGAGAAGAACGTGAAGCCCCGGAAGCCGGAGAAATATTTATACAGAAAGACTTGTTGGCAACACTTCAGAAAATGGTAGACGCCGAACAGGATGCACTTAAGAAAGGCAGGAACCGGAAAGAAGCGATTTGGGCAGCCTTTGACCGATTTTATAAAGGAGATATTGCCGATGAATTTGTGCGCGGCGCCAATGAACAAGGCGGCGTTTTCAAAAAAGAAGACCTTGCCAACTGGAAGCCTCTTATTGAAGAACCACTGAGCACCAATTATAAAGGTATTGAAGTTTACAAGTTGCAGCAATGGACCCAGGGTCCGGTGATGCTACAGGCCTTAAATATTCTCGAGAATTTCGACCTGAAATCAATGGGATACAATTCCGCGAATTATATTCATACCATTACCCAAGCTATGCATCTCAGTTTTGCAGACAGGGACTTTTATTATGGCGATCCCTATTTTACTCCTGAAGAACCGATGAAAGGGTTGCTGAGCAAGGCCTACGCGAAACAGCGTGCCAAACTCATTGATTCCGAAAAGAACATTTCTCCGGCTATGCCGGGTGATCCCTATCCTTTTCAGGATGGAAAAAATCCTTATTTGGATTATCTCAAAAAAGGCCACTACGGCAACCCGGTTGAAATCCAGGGTACGCCGGGTGCCACACCCGCCCACGACAGGCAGGTTGCTTTTGAAGACAATGAATACCTGGAACGCCTGAAACTGGGCACCACTTCGGTGGAAGCCGCAGATAAAGAGGGCTGGGTGATCAGCATTACGCCAAGCGGCGGCTGGCTGCCTGCCACCATCGCGGGAAATACAGGCATTGGCATGAGCCAGCGACTCCAGAGCTTTGTACTGGATAGTAGCTTAAATCCGTACAACGTTATGGAGCCTGGAAAACGCCCAAGGGTAACCCTTACGCCTGGCCTGGCCCTAAAGGAGGGTAAACCATTTCTTGCATTTGCAGTACAGGGCGGCGATACGCAGGACCAAAACCTGTTGCAATTTTTCCTGAATATTGTGGAATTCGGCATGACGGTGCAGCAAGCTTCTGAAGCGGCAAACGTAAATACAAGCCAGTTATGGCTTTCGCTTGGCGGCGAAAAAATCCGCGACCGGGCACCAAGAGCCGGCAACTTGCTGGTGCAGGAGAAAACCGCTCCCTGGGTGATCGAGGAATTAAGGAAAAAAGGTTACCGGGTTTCCACAGATGATAAAACGAGCGGGCCTATCAATGCCATATTTTTTGACTGGAAGCATGGTACCCTTTGGGGCGGAAGTAGCAATCATGGCGAAGATTACGGCATTGGCTGGTAAGACCGCATCCAATACAGACCGTAAAATTTAAAATTCGCAGCAAGACTTGCCTTGTCTTACCTGTTCACTGATTTTAGTAGGCTTTTTTTCATAATATTTGCTTCCTTAAACGCTCATTAAATGACGAAAAACATTTCCTTAGGACTTTTTATTTTAAGGGTTTCTACCGGTTTCCTGATCTTGCTTCATGGAATTGCAAAGTTGAAAAAAGGAATCAGCGGCATCGAAAAGATGCTTGCCGACCAAGGCATTCCGGGTTTTTTGGCCAACCTGGTGTTTCTTGGGGAAGTAATAGCGCCGATACTGATGATCATCGGATGGCGTACCCGGATTGCTTCGCTATTTGTAGGCGTAACCATGGTAGTGGCAGTTTGGCTGCGCCATCTTGAAGACATAAACCAGCTGAACCGCGGAGGTGGGTGGGCAATTGAACTACCGGCATTGTTTTTCTTTGCCAGCCTTACGTTATTCATTACCGGCGGGGGGAAATATGCGGTTTCGCATAATAAAAAATGGGACTGAGCCCTTTGTTTGAGGATTAATTCCGCTGACCCATTATTTCAAGCCCCTCTCCGCGTTTGGTGCCCTTAAAGCAACATTGTAAGTAGATAAGGAGAGCATTCGCAATTCATGTGTGCTGTCAACGGTATAGGATCATCAAGGTTTTTCACTCAACGTTTTCAGTTTATTCAATCCTTTTGTAAAATCGGGGTCCAGCATCTTCCCCATATTCATGAATAGTTTTGAAATGCGCCACGGATAAGGCATTTCAGATGCAAAAGACCAGGTCGCATTTGTACCGGTTGCTGACGGTTCTAAAAGAACTGCCGCATCGGCTTCACTTTCATATGGTTCGAAAAATTGAATCCGGGTTTCTATCTTGTTTGGCGGGTTCACGGATATGATGGTCTGGCAGCCACTTCCCACTTCCTTATTTCCATTCCAGCATTGCCTAGAACCGGGCTGACCATCTTCTCCTTCCCAGGTTTTTTCCATGTTGGGATCGCCTTCATTCCATGGACTCCAACTGTCAAGCGCTCTCAGGGTACTTACATTTGCCCAAACTTTATCAACCGGAGCATTAATTTCAACGGATTTGGAATAATTCACTTTACCATCAACAAATAAAGCAGCGATAAGGACGAGAGCAAACAAGGCGGCGAGGCCAATCAAAATTCCTTTTAGAATGCGCATTTAAAAATTATTTTTGGAAAACAAATATATAAAAATGTATTATGTATTGTGCGTCCCCTACCATTCGGGGCGAAGCCTGGGCACGCTTCAAGCCTTCGCAGTCGGTACAGGGTTAAAATATCTTTCCCCCATGAAGTGCACCACTCTGGAACCTTCAACACCGGCCGTTCAAATTACTCGTAGAAATTGCTCGATTTTTCAAATTTATTTTTCGCCCAAAACTCGAGGTCATAGGTTACCATTTCATCCACAAGTTGCTGCAATGAATATTTGGGCTCCCATCCCAGGTCTTTTTTTGCTTTTGAAGCGTCACCAATCAACAGGTCTACTTCGGTGGGACGATAATAATTCGGGTCAACCTTGATTACTTCGGTGCCCACGGGAAGATCGTAATTGCAATTATTGCAATTTTTGATTATACCTACTTCGCCTTGTCCTTCTCCCCTAAATTCCAATTCTATCCCTACCGACCTGAAGGCCATTTCCGCCATTTCGCGAACCGATGTGGTCCTGCCCGTAGCTACCACATAATCTTGTGGTGCTGCCTGCTGAAGCATTAGCCACATGGCTTCCACATAATCCCTGGCATGCCCCCAATCGCGTTTGGCATCCAAATTGCCCAGGAACAATTTATCCTGTTTTCCCAATGCAATTGCCGCAGCAGCACGGGTAATTTTACGGGTCACAAAAGTTTCTCCCCTTACCGGGCTTTCATGGTTGAATAAAATCCCGTTGCACGCATACATATCGTAAGCTTCACGATAATTCACCGTGATCCAGTAAGCATAAACTTTTGCCACACCATATGGACTTCTTGGATAGAAGGGGGTATTTTCATTTTGAGGAACCTCCTGCACTTTGCCGTACATTTCGCTGCTGCTCGCCTGGTAAACTCTCGTTTTTTTTGTCAAACCCAGTATCCGTATAGCTTCGAGCAAGCGTAAGGTACCCAGCCCATCGGCATTGGCTGTGTATTCCGGTACATCAAAGCTCACTTTTACATGGCTCATGGCAGCCAGGTTATAAATTTCATCGGGTTGCACTTCCTGTATCAACCGAATCAGGCTGCTGCTGTCGGTAAGATCGCCATAATGCAACTTGAAACGGATATCGGTTTCGTGCGGATCCTGGTAAATGGAATCTATTCTTGCGGTATTGAGGGAGGAACTTCTTCTTTTAATCCCGTGTACCATGTATCCTTTTTCAAGTAGCAACCGCGCCAGGTAGGATCCATCCTGACCTGTCACTCCTGTAATGATTGCTGTTTTCATGCGTTTGCCTGGTTAATTTATTTTCGATTATTGGGTGTTATTTTCGAAACGTTTCAAAAAATCATGATATGCCATACGTATACCATCCTCAAGCCCCGTCCTGGCTTTCCATCCCATTTTATGGATAACCGAAACATCCATTCGTTTCCGGGGTGTTCCATCCGGTTTTGAAAGATCATGGGCAATCCTGCCTGTATAGCCTACAATACCGGCAACCATTTTCGCAAGCTCCGCGATGGAAAGGTCCTCTCCTGTTCCAATATTTACGAGAGCGGTATATTCATCACGGAGCATAACAAATACACAAGCTTCAGCGAGGTCGCCGGCAAATAAAAATTCCCTTCTTGGTTTTCCTGTACCCCAGATGATTACCTCATCTTTATTTTGCTTTTTGGCCTCATGAAAGCGGCGGATAAGTGCGGGCAACACGTGGCTGTTTTCAGGATGATAATTATCGCCAATGCCGTATAAATTGGTTGGCATTACCGAAACAAAATTGGCCCCGTACTGATCATGGTAGGCTTCACACAATTTTACCCCGGCAATTTTTGCAATAGCATAAGGTTCGTTTGTTGGCTCAAGCGGTCCTGTCAGCAATGAATGCTCACCAATGGGTTGGGGCGCCATTTTTGGATAGATGCAGCTGCTGGCCAAAAACAATAGTTTGTTCACCCCATACCTGTATGCAGCATCAATAACATTTGCAGCAATCATCAGGTTATCGTACAAAAATTCAGCACGGTAAGTATTGTTTGCCCAAATACCGCCCACTTTTGCCGCTGCCAGGAAAACATATTCCGGCTTTTCCAAAGCAAAGAAATCTTTGGTGGCCTGCTGACTTCTCAAATCCAGATCGGCAGTATTGCGGTAAACCAGGTTATGGAATCCGTCTTTTTGCAATACCCGCATAATATTGGAGCCTGCCATTCCCCTGTGACCTGCAATATAGATCTTACTGCTTTTTTCCATTATGAATACTTATCTTTTCAGCGAAGGTTTTTCCGTATCTTATTTTCTTCAAATTTGCGGCGGATAATTTCTTCCACGGGTTTGTTTTCCAGTTTGCTTTCCAGCCAGCTGATGATATCGAGGTACGCAAAGGCCCGCGATTCTGCCCGGTTGGCCTCCAAAAGGCGCAATTTAATCAAAAGCTCTTTCATGGCTTGCATGGTTCCGTTCCGGTTGGTATATATGGCCCTACGGATGAAACGAAATAGCGCCTGTTCTACCTTGTTCATGTGCTGCATTTTGGCCATAAAGCGGTAAACTGATTTTAGCAGGTATGGAATCAGCTCCCAGTTGCCCAGCTCAACATGGGCAATCAGGTGAAGCAATCGCGCATAGCATTGAAGATCGATCCGCAGATCGGCATTCAGCTGGATGATCCGGTTAAGGAAATCCACCGCCCTGGCATATTGACCACTCCCGAAATACAGGCTGGCTATTTTGTAGTAAAACACCAGCACTCGATGCCGGTCGATGAGGCTTTCAAAAGTTTTTAGACCTTCCATTATTTCCGGCACCAATTTCAATCCTTCCGTAAAGCGGCCTTCCTGAAAATGCTGGTGAATTTTGGCAGTATAGAAATACACAAATGCCTGGATCTTATAATTCGGGTTTCGTTGTACGCCTTCACTGAAATAAAAAGCCTCAAAAATGTCCAGCGTTTGCATGAATTTATCATAAAGCCGAAGATCGTAATGCGCACTGATGAGGTTATGCAAGCCTTTGGTGTACTGGATGGTCTCTACCCAGATCATTGCCGGCTCGTTGTGAAACAAATCCACCCATTTGGTGGCATAGCGGTAATATTTTAAAAAATCGAGCTGAATGTAATGCAGCCAGCACATGCTTTGGCAGAAATACAATTTTTCATAAAAGTCTGCATCCTGTCCGGGGCCGGTAATATGGAAAGATTGAAAATAAGCCTGCACCCGCTGTGATTCTGCCTTATTGCGGGCATGACCGTGCTGAATGTACCAGCTGTAAAGCAAAAGATTGAGGTTGCTGAGGTGATTGATGCTGCCAAGCATATGTTCAATACGGTCTGCCTCGCGGGTGAGATCTTCAGCCCGGTTCTGCATACTGCGGGTAATATACATGGCCTCAATTTTTTTCTCAAAAAACAAGGCTTGCTGAACGAAAGTATATTGATGGTAGAGGTAAGCTTCCTGCTTTACGCGCTGAAGGATCTGCAAGCTTTGCAGGTATAATCCTTTGTTGTAAAGCAAACGGGCATTGCCGAGCATTTCACTCAATTGCAGGTCGATATTGTCCGCCTCTTTAATAAGGCGGAGGCTATCTAAAATGTGGCGGTATAAACCCGATTTAAGGTTACTGAGCTGTTGCTTTTTAAGTAACCGGTTTTTCTTCAATAACTGCACTTCATCATAATCCTCCATCTTGTCCATGGCATCAAACAATTGAACAACCTTTAACTCAGAGCGGGCATTATTTCGCTGCATATAAAGCTTGAAATTGCGCTTTTCACCCTTTCCCAAGGTTTTTACCAATTGAAAAACATGATCTTTCTGAAGGTTAGGCATTGTACGGGTTTATGCGGTTAACGCTTGCCCTGCTTAGGTTTGCCAGATTTTAATTTCCCTTAGGCAGCGTAATTCTCAGGCAAATTTAGGTTCAATCTTCGCATTGCAGGCTGTTATATTCGCAGTTGCAGGCTGGTTGGTTTTACATATGGCAAGCAATCGTTTACTTAACCGGCCTGCATTTTTCATCATAAATAGATTTTTTAAAATTGGCAGAAAAGGTAATCATTTTCGATACAACGTTGCGCGATGGTGAACAAGTGCCCGGCTGTAAATTGAATGCGATTGAAAAAATTGAATTGGCCCTCATGCTTGAGGAATTGGGTGTGGACGTAATAGAGGCCGGGTTCCCTGTTTCTTCTCCCGGAGATTTTGCTTCCGTAAAACAAATAGCCGAAACAATTAAGCATGCTACAGTCGCGGCACTTTCACGCAGCGTAGAAAAAGATATTGAAGTGGCTGCAGCCGCCATCAAAAATGCCGTTCGCCCAAGAATACACACAGGAATAGGAACAAGTGACTACCATATAAAGCATAAATTCAACAGCACCCGCGAGGAGATTTATGAAAGAGCGATTGCCGCAACAAAATTTGCCCGCCGTTTTACAGACGATATTGAATTCTTTTGTGAAGATGCCGGCCGCAGCGATGAGGATTACCTTGCACGTATTGTAGAGGCGGTAATCAGGGCCGGGGCAACAACCATCAACATACCTGATACCACAGGTTATTGCCTGCCGGATATGTATGGCAGAAAAATCAAATACCTGGTGGATAACGTGCCGAATATGGACAAGGCCATTCTCAGTTGCCATTGCCACAATGACCTTGGCCTGGCCACAGCAAATTCAATCCAGGGACTGATCAACGGGGCCCGGCAGGTAGAATGCACCATCAACGGCCTGGGTGAGCGTGCCGGCAACACTTCACTTGAAGAGGTGGTCATGATTATAAAGCAGCATAAGGAGCTGAACCTGTATACCAACATCAATACCACCATGCTCAATCCCATCAGTCAGAAAGTGAGTGAAACAATGCGCATGCCGGTACAGCCCAACAAGGCCATTGTCGGCAGCAATGCTTTCTCACATTCTTCGGGCATTCACCAGGATGGGTTTTTAAAAAATGCTTCCAATTATGAAATCATCTCGCCTGAGGAAGTAGGGGCCGAAGGCTCCAAAATTGTACTTACTGCACGTAGCGGACGCAGCGCCCTCGCTTACCGCTTCCAGAAGCTGGGTTATGAATTTGACCGTGATGATGTGGATATTTTATACGCCGCTTTTCTTGATGTTGCGGATGCAAAAAAAGAAGTGCTGGAAGCAGACCTCCATGATTTGGCAAAAAAACGCGAAAAGGTTATCCTATGAGCCTAAAAGTATATTACTTTACATACTCGAAAATGTTGTATGCATAAAAAGATCACCGTTATACATGGAGATGGCATAGGCCCTGAAGTGGTAAAGCAGGCAGTCAAAGTACTCGATACCGTGGCCGAAACCTATGGCCATCAGTTCGAATACAACCGCGCATTGCTTGGTGCTGAAGCTATTGACGCCACGGGTGGCCCCCTACCGGAAGATACGGTTGAAAAAGCTTTGAACAGTGATGCTGTTTTGTTTGGCGCTGTTGGTGATCCAAAATACGACAATGACCCTACTGCAAAAATTCGCCCCGAACAAGGCATTCTCGGGATAAGAAAATCGCTTGAATTATACGCCAATATCCGGCCCATTTTTACAAACCCTTCGCTGGCGCATTTGTCGCCGGTAAAAATCAAATCTTCCGGCCCAATCGATTTCCTGATCTACAGGGAACTGACCGGTGGTATCTACTTCGGAGATAAAGGAACCACCGAGGAAGGCACCCATGCCTGGGACAATTGCGCTTATGCCCGGAATGAGATTGAACGCATAGCCCACCTGGCCTTTCATGCCGCAACAGGCAGGAAAAAGAAACTGACTCTTGTGGACAAAGCCAACGTAATGGAAACAAGCCGGCTTTGGAGAAAAACCTGTATTGAGATTGCAGCGCAGTATCCCGACGTTACCCTGGATTTTCTGTTTGTGGACAACGCCGCACAACAGATTATCCTAAACCCCGAACAATTTGACGTGATGCTGACCGAAAACCTGTTTGGGGATATTCTGAGTGATGAAGCCAGTGTACTCACCGGTTCATTGGGCATGTTGCCATCAGCGTCAATTGGCAACAAAAGTGCACTTTTCGAACCCATTCACGGTTCATACCCCCAGGCTGCAGGAAAAGACATTGCCAACCCGGTTGGCGCAATATTGTCAGCTGCAATGATGCTTGACTATTTTAATCTGCATACCGAAGCTGAAGTCATTCGCAACGCAACGCAATGGACTTTAGAAAATGGATTTGTCACAAAGGATATAGACCCGGTAAACTTTTACTTCACCTCTACGGTATCAGACTTGATTTGTGATTTTATATTAGGGAAAGTGGTTGAGGTTATTAACCGCGATAATGTTGAAGCCCGTAAATCTACCATTATTTAAAGCCAACCGTCCCAGGTCTTTCCAACATGCAAAACGATTGTTGTCACAGGGCCTGAGGCCCCGGTGGGATGTCATTTTCATGCCCAATGAAATTTAACTGATATGTCAACAGAATTAAATAAATACAGTAAAATAATAACCCAGGATCAAACACAACCTGCAGCGCAGGCCATGCTTTACGGCATCGGGCTTACCCGGGAAGACCTGAAAAAAGCGCAGGTGGGTGTGGTGAGCATGGGCTATGACGGCAATACCTGCAATATGCATCTCAATGGCCTGGCCGAAGAAATCAAAAAAGGCATTTGGGAAGAAAATCTTGTGGGTCTGATCTTTCATACGATTGGGGTAAGTGATGGCATCAGCAACGGCACCGATGGCATGCGCTATTCCCTGGTGAGCCGCGATATCATTGCCGATTCCATAGAAACTGTTTGCGGTGCGCAATATTATGACGGGCTGATTGCTGTACCGGGATGTGATAAAAACATGCCCGGTTCATTAATAGCCATGGGCAGATTGAACCGCCCGGCCATAATGGTTTATGGCGGCACAATTGCTCCGGGGTATTACCATGGTGAGGCATTGAATATCGTTAGTGCTTTTGAAGCACTTGGGAAAAAAATTGCCGGCCAACTGGATGAAGGGGATTTCCTGGGCATTGTGCAGCATGCCTGTCCCGGGGCCGGCGCATGCGGCGGCATGTATACCGCCAATACCATGGCGAGTGCCATTGAAGCCCTTGGAATGTCGCTGCCGTACAGCAGCAGTAACCCGGCACTCAGTCATGAAAAAATTGCTGAATGCCGGGAAGCCGGAAAGGCCATCCGCCTGCTGCTTGAGCAAGATATTAACCCCAAAGACATAATGACCCGCCAGGCTTTTGAAAATGCCATGCGGATTGTGATCATTCTGGGTGGCAGCACAAATGCGGTTTTGCATTTGATTGCCATGGCGCATAGCGTAGGCATAAAGCTTACCCAGGATGATTTTCAGCAAATGAGCAACCAAACGCCCATGCTGGCTGATTTTAAACCAAGCGGCAAATACCTGATGCAGGATCTTCATGAAAAAGGCGGCTTACCTTCTGTAATGCGGTACTTGCTTGATAAAGGGTTGCTTCATGGTGACTGCATGACCGTTACCGGAAAAACACTGGCGGAAAACCTTGCAGAAATTGAGCCGGTTAATTTCAGTGAACAAGACATCATTAAACCCCTTGAAACACCGATTAAAGCTACCGGGCATCTCCAGATCCTTTATGGAAATCTTGCTGAAGAAGGAAGTGTGGCCAAGATCACCGGGAAAGAAGGTGAGATGTTTCGCGGGCCAGCCAGGGTATTTGATGGAGAGAAATCATTGATTGAAGGCATTTCCTCCGGCAGGGTGCATCAGGGCGACGTGGTGGTAATCCGTTATGTTGGCCCGAAAGGAGCGCCGGGTATGCCCGAGATGCTCAAACCAACTTCTGCAATAATAGGCGCAGGCCTTGGAAAATCAGTAGCCCTTATTACTGACGGGCGTTTCAGTGGCGGTACACATGGATTTGTCGTTGGCCATGTGACCCCGGAAGCCTGGGAAGGCGGAACGATCGCCCTGGTTAAAGATGATGATTTCATTACACTGGATGCAGTAAACAATATTATACAATTGGAAGTAGATGAAGATGAGTTGCAGGCCCGCAGGAGAGCATGGATACAACCTCCGCTTTCTGTAAAAAATGGTGCTTTATATAAATATGCTTTATTGGTTCAAAATGCAGCGAATGGCTGTATAACCGATGGGAATAATTTTTAATCAAAATAAAATAAGTTAATCATGGATGTGCTTGAAAAAACACCCGTATTGGAGAGAGAAAAAGTGAATTCAGTAAATCATTTAACCGGCGTTAAAGGCCAGATTTCAGGCGGGAAAGCAATTTGCGACATGCTGGTCAATGAAGGAACTGAGGTCATTTTTGGATATCCCGGTGGTGCCATTATGCCGATCTATGATGCGCTATACGATTATGCAGATCAATTGAAACATATCCTGGTTCGCCACGAACAAGGCGCCATTCACGCTGCACAGGGTTATGCAAGAGCAAGTGGCCGCACCGGTGTGGTATTTGCCACAAGCGGACCCGGCGCCACCAACCTGGTAACAGGCCTGGCAGATGCCATGATCGATTCAACACCATTGGTATGCATTACCGGACAGGTGTTTGCCCATTTGCTGGGTACCGACGCGTTCCAGGAAACCGATGTGATGAGCATCACCACCCCAATTACCAAATGGAATCACCAGGTGACTGATGCAACTGAAATACCGCAGGTACTGGCTAAGGCTTTTTACATTGCTGCCAGTGGCAGACCCGGACCTGTACTGATTGACATCACAAAGAATGCACAGGTGCAATTGTTTGATTACGCCGGATACGAAAAATGCGATCATATCCGCAGTTACCGGCCGGCTCCACCGGTGCGTATGGAATACATTGAACAAGCGGCAGAAGCCATCAACAACGCCAAAAAACCTTTCGTAATTTTCGGCCAGGGAGTTATTCTCGGCCAGGCCGAAAAAGCATTCAGGGAGTTTATCGAAAAGGCCAATCTGCCGGCAGCCTGGACCTTATTGGGTTTGAGTGCGATACCTACCGATCACCCCCTTGCAATGGGTATGCTGGGTATGCATGGCAACTACGGCCCAAACCTGCTTACCAATGAATGCGATGTACTCATTGCCGTTGGCATGCGATTCGACGACCGTGTAACCGGCCGCCTTGATAAATACGCCAAACAGGCTAAGATTATTCACCTGGACATTGATCCTGCGGAAGTAGATAAGAATGTAAAAGCGGATATTCCGGTTTGGGGAGATTGTAAAGAAACACTTCCCCTCATTACAGCCAGGCTTAATGCAACAAGCCATGCAGAATGGGTACAGAAATTTATTGATTGCAAAGCAAAAGAAACCGCTGTATGCATTGAACCGGAGATGAACCCGGTAGCCGGCGAAATGACCATGGGTGAAGTTATTAAAACCCTGAATGAACTTACGGGCGGCAATGCCGTGATCGTGACGGATGTAGGCCAGCACCAGATGGTGGCCTGCCGCTATTCAAAAATGAACGACAGCAAAAGCAACATTACCAGTGGCGGCCTTGGCACTATGGGATTTGGCCTTCCTGCGGCAATAGGAGCAAGTTATGGAACCGACAAAACAGTGGTTGCTGTTTTGGGTGATGGCGGAATGCAAATGACCATACAGGAACTCGGAACCATAATGCAATACCGGCCTACGGTAAAAGTGCTTATTTTAAACAACAATTTTCTGGGTATGGTTCGTCAATGGCAGGAATTATTCAATGACCGTCGCTATTCCTTTGTAGACATCCAAAGCCCCGATTTCGTAAAGGTTGCAGAAGGCTATCATTTGCCGGGCAAAAGGATTTCCGAACGTGCAAACCTCATAGAGGGCGTAAAGGAAATGATGGAAACCGAAGGAAGTTATGTACTTGAAGTAATGGTTGGCAAAGAAAACAATGTATTCCCAATGGTTCCGCAAGGCAGGGGTGTATCGGAGATTGTGCTTTCTAAAGCGGAAATCTGATAATCCAGTAAGAAGTCAATTTTACGAACGCTTCAACCGGAAGTGAAAACAACGCAGAGGTATAGCAGCAAAAAGCAACAGCATTAGAAATTATTATTGCGAAAATTGATGTCCAATATAAAAAGAGATCTTGGTTTAAAATCCTATTTATTGTGTCATTTAACTGTTGAATACTGAATGCTGAACTTCAATTAATAAAACATCAAACCACAAAGAAATGCCTGATAGAAAAGATTTTACAATAACAGTTTATACTGAAAACCAGGTTGGGTTATTAAACCGCCTTGCAGTAATTATAGCCAAACGCAAGATCAATATAGAAAGCCTCAACACATCCCCAAGTGAAGTGGATAGCGTTTTCCGGTTTACCATTGTCATTAATGAAAGTGAAGAAACCGTGAAGAAACTGTGCAGGCAATTTGAAAAGCAGGTTGATGTATTGAAAGCTTACTACAACACGGATGATGAAATAGTATGGCAGGAAATGGCCATGTACAAAGTTCCCACCGACGTAATATCCGAACAGGTTAAAGTGGAACGGCTGCTCACGCAATACGGAGCCCACACTGTGGTGATCCGCAAAGATTATGTAGTATTTGCCATTACGGGGCATCGCGAAGAAACCGATAAACTCATTGAATTCCTCAGTCCATATGGCCTGATCGAATTTGTCCGCGGCGCCAGGGTAGCCATAATTAAGAACAGCGAAGGTTTCCATAAGAAGTTGAAGCAGTTCGAACGGGACGAACCGGGCGAAGCCGCATCGGAAAATGAATATCTTGACATACCGGAAAAAGACAAAGTATTTTCCATGTAATTCAACCATTGTATATGAATACCACTTTTCCGGAACTTAAAACTTTCACTTTCGACTTTGCGGCTGCCCGCAAACGCATGGATGGTGTGGTGACCAAAACGCCATTGCAACGGAATTACCTCCTTTCCAATAAATATCAATGCAATATTTATCTGAAGCGTGAGGATCTGCAACTTGTCAGGAGCTATAAACTGCGCGGCGCTTTCAATCTTTTAAATTCATTAAGCCTGGAAGAATTATCCAATGGCGTAGTTTGTGCGAGTGCGGGCAACCATGCCCAGGGTTTCGCATACTGTTGCAACAACCTGCATATTAACGGTATCGTATTTATGCCGGTAAATACGCCAAAGCAAAAAATCAAACAGACCAAATTATTTGGAAACGGCCATATTGAAGTGAAACTTGTGGGGGATACGTATGATGATTGCGCAGCCGCTGCCCAGGAATTTTGCCGCGCTAAAAACATGCGATTCATCCATGCCTTTGATGATGAAAAAATCATTGAAGGCCAGGGCACGGTAGCTTATGAAATCTTTAATGATCTTCCGGATATAGATTACGTATTTGTGCCTATAGGTGGTGGCGGGCTTGCTTCAGGTGTTTCTTCCTATTTGCATGACGTTTCGCCGGAAACCATCATTATTGGGGCAGAACCAGAGGGTGCAACCAGTATGATTGCCGCACTGCATGCAGGCGGCCCGGTACAGTTGGAAAATATTGATCCTTTTGTTGATGGCGCCGCTGTAAAAAAAGTTGGTGAGCGCACCTACGCCATATGCAGGGAATTGCTCGCCAAGGTGGTTCCGGTAGCGGAAGGAAAAGTATGTACAACAATACTGGAACTGTATAATAACGACGCCATAGTGGTGGAGCCCGCAGGAGCGCTAAGCATTGCCTGCCTCGATGAATTTGCAAGAGAGATCAAAGGCAAAAATGTGGTTTGTATTGTGAGCGGAGGAAATAACGACATCAGCCGCATGCAGGAAATTAAAGAACGTTCACTGCTTTATGAAAGACTCAAACATTATTTCCTGGTCAATTTCTCGCAAAGACCCAGTGCATTGAAAGAATTTGTCAACAGTGTACTCGGACCAACGGATGATATCACGCGGTTTGAGTATATGAAAAAACACAACAAGGATTTCGGCCCGGCCCTGATCGGAATTGAAGTGAGAAATAAAGAGGATTATCTTGAGATCATCAAGCGCATGAAAGAACGTAAATTCGTTTTTCGTGAATTGAACCAGGATGATACCTTATTTAATTACATTGTTTAACTAAGTGATTTTTGGTCTTACCCATCTCTTTCGGAGAGCAGTTGGTGTGAGCATAAAATCCAAACCGAAAAATAAAAAAATCTAAATCTAATTTTTTATGGCAAAATTGAATTTTGGGGGAGTGGAAGAAAATGTAGTAACGCGGGAAGAATTTCCGTTGAGCAAAGCGCAGGAAATTTTAAAAGATGAAACCGTTGCGGTTATTGGCTATGGTGTACAAGGGCCCGGCCAGGCATTAAATCAAAAAGACAATGGCATCAATGTCATTATCGGCCAGCGCAAGAACAGCAAAAGCTGGGACAAGGCAGTGGCTGATGGATTTGTGCCCGGCGAAACGCTTTTCGGAATTGAAGAAGCACTTGAACGCGGCACTATTATTTGTTACCTGCTGAGTGATGCCGCACAAATTGAATTGTGGCCGCTGGTTCAGAAGCACCTGACGCCGGGCAAAGCACTCTATTTCTCCCACGGTTTTGGAATTACCTTCAACGAACAAACCGGAATTATTCCCCCGAAAGATGTGGATGTTTTCCTGGTCGCTCCAAAAGGATCCGGCACTTCTTTGCGCCGCATGTTTTTGGAAGGCCGCGGCCTCAACAGCAGTTATGCCATTTATCAGGATGCAACGGGCAAGGCCTTCGACCGCGTAGTCGCTTTGGGCATCGCGGTAGGCAGCGGTTACCTGTTTGAAACCGATTTCAAACGTGAAGTATTCAGTGACCTCACCGGCGAACGCGGTACTTTAATGGGGGCGATCCAGGGCATTTTTGCCGCTCAGTATGAAGTTTTGCGCAGTAAAGGACACACCCCTTCCGAAGCCTTCAACGAAACAGTGGAAGAATTGACCCAAAGCCTGATGCCATTGGTGGCCGAAAACGGAATGGATTGGATGTACGCCAACTGCTCCACTACTGCTCAACGTGGAGCATTGGATTGGTGGAAACGTTTCCGCGATGTGACCAAACCGTTGTTCAATGAACTTTATGAAAGTGTAGCAGCCGGAAAAGAAAGCCAGCGTAGCATCGACAGCAACAGCCAGGCAGATTATCGCGAGAAACTCGAGGGCGAGTTGAAGGAATTGCGTGAGAGTGAGTTGTGGCAGGCAGGCAAAACAGTCCGCAGTTTAAGGCCGGAAAATCAACCGGGAAAATAATCGAAGAAATTGAAAATGTATTTTTGATAATGCCGGGCGAAAGCCTGGCTTTTTTTATTGTACGCCAGGATGCATAATCAGTGGTCAACAGTCCGCCGAATTGATGGAGCGGCCTGCAAATGCGCGGCATCCCATTGGAATGCAACTGTTCTCAATGCCGTGGATGCAAATGTCCGGCATTCAGTGAGCTGCAAAATCAGGATCAATCTTTCACCTTAAGGCCTACCATCCCTTCCACCTTACCAAAAAAATGATTTAGGTTTGTAATCTATGGTATCCAAAACCTATTCTTATCAAACCGGTTCGCCGGAGGCCTTTTTCCCGGAAGAACGTAAATTGTTGCTGCAATGGACACCTGAATTCCTGCTGGCCGGGTTGCAAAATATCAACAACAACGAGTTGGTCGCCGTTGAAATTTTCCAGGGGTTGGTTTCTGATGTATCCCACATAGCAGCGGCATCCAACCAATCTATACTATTGAACATCAAGGAAATACCTGTTGTATTTTTCAATGCCGGCAAGCAATTCCTGCCGGTTCCCGGAAGTGAATACGAACCGGAAAGCGCTATGGCACAGCTTAGCCAGTTGGCAATGCTTGGTAATCAGGACCGGCAGTTTACCGACAAAGCGTATGCAAAAGAGATCATCATTCAATGGGCAATGCCTGGTTATGTTGCTGATGCATTTAGCAGTCATTTCAATATGATAACCTACCGGCACCTCATCAGTACCCTTGTAGATCAGCAAATGGCAGAGGCAAATTTTGGCCGGCTTGTCTTTTGCAATACCCACTGCCTCGCTACCTTGTTTAAAGCAGGCCAACTGCAGTTTGCTTCATCCATTCCTGTTCACACCCCGGATGATCTTGCCTACCGTTGCCTTTTGCTGATGAAGAATGCTTCAATTGAAAATAGCGATCTGCAATGGTATTATTCAGGCATGCTGGATGAAGATTCCCAATTGTTCAAGACCCTCGATCATTTTGTGGCAAACCTCCACCGTTGGAACCCTGTACAAACGGTTGAAGGCACCCGCGAACCCCATTATTTCTCCCATTTACAAAACCTCTCTTTATGAGGATCATCAGCGGCAAATGGGGAGGAAGAAAAATCAATCCACCAGTAAAAATGCCGTACACAAGGCCAACCACCGACATTGCCAAAGAAGGCTTATTCAATATCCTGCAGCACAATTTTAACCTTGCCGGTATACGCACACTTGATCTGTTTGGCGGTACCGGTTCCATTACCTATGAATTGCTGAGCCGGGGAGCAAAGGCTTCGGTAACCATTGAAAAGGATACGCAGATGCACGCCTTCATCAAAAAAAACCTGGAAATGCTTGGCGCGGAAAATGCAGAAGTCATAAAAACCGATGTATTCCGTTTCCTGGAAAATGCCTCGGATAGTTTCGATTTTATTTTTGCCGGTCCGCCTTACGCTTTAACCAATATTGACGATCTGCCGGCAATCATTCTAAGAAAAAAACTAATCGCTCCGAACGGCATTTTTGTACTGGAACATACGCCGTCAAACAATTATGCGGATTGGCCGGGATTTCAGAAACAACGCAATTACGGAACAACCGTCTTCAGCTTTTTTGAGCGGTTGCCTGAAAACGAATAAATGGAAAATATCAATTACGACAAGAAGGCGCTCCGAAAGTATTACAAGGCAAAACGCAAAGCGTTGTCTGTTGAGGAAAAACATCAAAAACTTGAAGGATTAAAAAAGCAATTCGACCATTTTAAACTTGAATTGCCAAAAATCGTAAAGCTTTATCAACCAATGGAGACCCGGAATGAACTGCCTGTTCAATGGCTTCGTGAAAAGATCAAGGCCCTTCAACCTGCTGCGCTTTTCGCTTATCCGCATTGCCTGCAAAATGGTGAAATGCATGCCCGTATTGACAATGCGGATACAGTGTGGAAAGAATCCGCTTTCGGTGTGTTGGAACCCGTGGAAGGAGAGATTATTGAACCGCATCACATTGATTGGGTGATTGTGCCGCTGCTATGTTTTGACAATCAGGGTTATCGTGTGGGTTACGGAGCCGGCTTTTACGATCGTTACCTCAAACTTGTATCGCCGCAATGCAAAACCATCGGCCTTTCCTGGTTTCCTCCTGTTGAAAAGATCGAGGGCATTTATGCTGGCGATGTGGCCATAAAATATTGTATCACTCCAGAAGCGGTCTATGCGTTCTAATACCAATTTCTGGAAAGGATTCCGCAGGATCTTCTACCCGATCGCCTTACTATCAGGCCTGTATATTTTCCTTCGGAATAAATTTTACGACTGGAACTGGATCAGACCCGTGCGCTTTAATTTCCCCATCATTTGTGTCGGCAACCTGAGTGTGGGCGGTACCGGCAAGAGCCCGATGATCGAAATGCTGGTTGAATGGTTGCAGCCTTTTATTCAACCGGCAACACTGAGCCGGGGTTACAAGCGAAAAACCAAAGGCTATCTGCTGGCCAATGACCTGACGAGCGCCCTGGAGATTGGAGACGAGCCCATGCAGTTCCACCTGAAATTTCCTAATCTACCGGTTGCCGTCGGCGAAAGCCGCACACAAGCCGTTCCATTGCTTTTGCACGATGCGCCGCAAACCGGTGTAATTCTTTTGGATGACGCTTTTCAACACCGGAAGATCCATGCCGGGTACAATATTGTGCTTACAGAATTCAGCAATCCGTTTTGGTCGGATTGGTATTTGCCGGCCGGCGACCTTCGCGACCTGAAGCAGTCGGCAAACCGGGCACAAACCATTGTGGTAACCAAATGTCCGGAAGACCTGGGCACCGAAACCGCCGGGAAATTCCGTAATGAAATACAGCAATACGCACCAAAAGCCTCAGTGTACTTTACTGCCCTGCAATATGGCATTCCCATCCATTATTCCGGCGATCCGGTAAAACCATATGAACCGGATGAAGTGATTTTGCTTGTAGCAGGCATCGCCAATCCCTTACCGTTAAGGAATCATATAGAGCGCCACGTACACCAGCTGCATGAGATCCGATTTGCCGACCACCACATTTTCAGTATTGATGACCTGTTGAAGATAAGTGAAACGTTTGCCGGGATAGAGGCAGAAAAGAAAAGAATTATAACAACGGAGAAAGATTTCGTGCGATTGGTAAAGTTTGGCAAAGAATTGGAGAACCTGCAATTATACGTTCAGCCGGTAAGGCACAAAGTGCTTTTTAAGCAGGAGGGCGCGTTTAAGTATGAAATTTTAAATTTTGCATTAAATTTCCGCAAGGAATAAACAAATGAATAAGAAAAAAACTAAAATTCACAAGGGAAGCAGCCAGCAACTGATCACAGGTGTGCTGGATATTACGCGCAGCGGTTTGGGTTTTGTAGAAACCAAAGACGATATTGGAGATGTACTTGTACGCCCTGCAGATTTCAACAGAGCCTTTCATGGAGATACCGTTCGCGTAGCCATCACCAAAGAAAAATCGATAGACCGTAAACGGGAAGGAAAGATTGTAGAAATTGTAAAACGCAAGACCGACCTGTTTATCGGTACCCTGCGCCGTCATGGCGGCCGCTGGTTCTTTCTACCGGATGTAGATAAACCCATTCCCCATTTTGAACTGGAAGCTGACCCGGATGGTGAAATTGAGGAAGGCGCAAAAGTGATGGTAAGATTTGTGCGGTGGGATAAAAGCGATCGCCGTCCAATTGGCGAATGGGTGGAAAATCTTGGTGCTGAAGACATGAACGATGTGGCCATGAAAGAAATTTTGCTGGAAAACGGATTCCCGCTCAAATTCAGTGATGATGCCCTGGAAGAAACTGCCCGGCTAAACCCGGCCATTACCCATGCCGATATAAAAGCCCGCAAAGATTTTCGCGATATCCTCACTTTTACCATCGACCCAGTGGATGCCAGGGATTTTGATGATGCAATCAGCTTTCGAACCCTTTCACGGGGAAATTTTGAAATAGGTGTGCATATTGCCGATGTCAGTCATTTTGTAACGGAAGATACCAATTTGGATAAAGAAGCTTTCGAACGTGCCACAAGCGTTTACCTGCCCGACCGGGTGAACCCGATGTTGCCCGAACTCATCAGCAATGAACTGTGCAGCCTTAGACCAGATGAAAACAAATTCGCTTTTTCCGCAGTATTTGAAATGAATGTCCGTGGACAGATAAAGCATCATTGGCTCGGGAAAACCTTGATTCGTTCAAACCGCCGGTATGCCTATGAAGAAGTGCAGGAAATAATAGAAGGCGGTGAAGACCAGCATGCAGAAGCCATTTTAACCATCAACAAAATTGCACGGGAACTCCGCAAACAGCGATTTGCGAAAGGCGCCATCAACTTCAGTTCGCAAGAGGTACGGTTTGTACTGGATGAAAATGCAAAGCCCATTGGCATAGAAGTAAAGGAAAGCAAAGAATCGCATCAACTGATCGAAGAATTCATGTTGCTTGCCAACCGTGTTGTAGCGGAAACCCTGAGCAAGGCGACGGTATACGAAAAACCTTTGCCGGTTGCTTACCGTATTCATGATTTGCCGGATGAAGGCAAACTTGAACCGTTTATCGCTTTCGCGAAAAAATTTGGTTATCATTTCGATACGAGTACAGGCGATACCATTGCAAAATCATTTAACCAAATGCTGCAGAAAGCAAAAGGCACTCCGCAGCAGCATGTGCTGGAACAGCTCGGAATCCGTACAATGGCCAAAGCGGTTTATTCAACAAAGAATATCGGGCATTATGGACTGGGTTTTGATCATTACTGCCACTTCACCTCCCCCATTCGCCGCTATCCGGATGTTATGATCCACCGGCTGCTGCAGCAATATCTGAACGATAAATTGGTGGTGGACAAGAAACTCGAAGAAAAATGCAAACATTGCAGTGAGCGGGAACGTGCAGCCATGGACAGCGAAAGAAGTGCGAATAAATATAAACAGGTTGAGTTTTTAAGCGATCACGTTGGTGAAGAGTTTGACGCGGTAATCAGCGGCGTTTCCACTTTCGGCTTCTGGGCCGAAACGGTGGAACATAAATGTGAGGGCCTGGTCAGCATCCGTGATCTGAATTATTACGATGATTTCCGGTTGATCGAATCCGATTATTCACTGGTAGGCATGCGCAGCGGAAGGAAGTTCAGAATGGGCGATACGGTTATCATTAAGGTGATATCTGCAAACCTGCTGAAAAAGCAACTTGATTTTGACTGGGTGCCGCCGCAGAAAAAAGAAAGCGATTTCAAAAAATTTGAACCCGACCTCAGGGCAGGTGGAAAAGCTTCAGGTAAAAATAAAAATACCAAACCCGCCGGTAAAGCACCCATTCCAAAAAATTCTAAAAAGAGCAGAAAGAAATAAAATAAACAGCAGCGCTCATGCCTAAAAAAATGTTCGGCCCCTTCAGCCAGGTACTCCCAATGACCGGGATGCGTTTAAAAGGCAGATTGACTGATGATGAGATGCCCATTCTGAAACATGCATCAGTGGTAGTTGATCATGGTAAGATTGTTGACATTGGCCTTTGGGATGAATTGAGAACGAGGCATAAGGAAATCATTATCGAAGAGATCACCCGGCCTGCGGTTCTAATGCCCGGATTTGTGGATTGCCACACGCATATTTGCTTTGGAGGTAACCGTTCGGCTGATTATGCTTTAAGGGTTTCCGGCGTGTCCTACCTCGAAATTGCCCGCGCCGGCGGAGGCATAAAAAGTTCGGTTGAAAAAACAAGACAAGCCGGCGAGGCGGAATTGACCCAGGGTTTGCTCAACCGGATCCACAGGCATATAGAAGATGGCGTGACCACCATTGAAGTAAAAAGCGGCTACGGCTTAAATGTGGAGTCCGAACTGAAAATGTTGCGTGCCATACGCAATGCCGCCGGCAAAACCACGGCAAAGCTGGTAAGCACCTGTCTTGCGGCACATACCATGCCGGCAGATTTTAACGGCACACCCCGCGAATACCTACAGCATATTCTTAGCGAATTACTGCCTGTTGTTAAAGCAGAAGGCCTCGCCAGTCGCGTGGATATTTTTACTGAGGAAACCGCTTTTTCTGTTGACGATTCAATCTGGTATCTCAATGCCTGCAGGCAGATGTGTTTTGATATAACTGTTCATGCCGACCAATTTACCATTGGGGGCAGCAAAGCTGCGCTGGCCTGCCTGGCCGTAAGTGCCGATCATCTGGAGGCAAGCGATGATAGCGTTTGCAGGCAAATTGCAGCAAGCGATACGGTAGCCGTGGTTTTGCCTGGCGCCAGCATGGGGCTGGGAATGCCTTATGCCCCTGCACGCAAATTGCTGGACGCAGGCGCCTGCCTGGCCATATCCACCGATTGGAATCCAGGTTCTGCTCCCATGGGCAACCTGCTGTTGCAGGCGAGTGTAATGGGCGCGGCCGAAAAATTAAGCATTGCCGAAACGTTGGCAGGAATCACCTACCGGGCAGGGCACGCCCTGCGGTTGCCTGGCGCTGGAAAACTTGAACCCGGCACCATTGCGCAAATGCAGGCTTATGCCACCGGCGATTACCGCGATATCGTTTATCATCAGGGCGGATTGAAGCCTTACCGGGTGTGGATTTGAAAGCAAATTGCAGCTGGCCATTCGCCTTTGCTCCCATACGCGGGTTGATTACGCGGATAAGCAGATGAAATTGGTTTGGCGATCTGCATTTGGCCATTGCTTCAATTCAAGGTTTGCCTTTTCCCCTCAAAGCAAACATGTATTTTTGCCTTTCAACCAAAAAACATGGCACATTACAATCCACCTTCAAGAGACAACTGGAAAGGACGCATTGACGGGGATACACCGGAATTTTTCCGCTGGCACCAGATCATTCAAATGGTTGACCTTGAGGCGGGCAAGTTGCCGGTGATCGGTCCAAAACATATGGGTATTGCCTTGCTGGGTTTTTGTTGTGATGAAGGCATAAGAAGAAATAAAGGACGTATTGGTGCCAAGGAAGGCCCTGCAGCCTTGCGTGACGCTTGCCGAAATCTGCCGGTGAGCGGAACCCATTTCGTAATGATTGATGCAGGAGACGTTGTGTGTGCGGATCAGGATTTGGAAGGCGCACAGGAAGCATTGGGAAAGGCCGTGGCACAATTACGGACGGCCAATTATCTGCCTATTGTACTTGGTGGCGGCCACGAAGTAAGTTGGGGCACATTCCTGGGAATGCAACGCATCGGGAAAGGCAGGAGCTTCGGCGCCATAAATTTCGACGCGCATTTTGACCTGCGTGAACCTGACCCGGAGAACGGCGCCAATTCGGGCACGCCGTTTTTCCAGATGTACCAGCATTGCCTCGACTTCAATAAAGAGTTTTATTACCTGCCCATTGGTATCCAGCAATATTCCAATACCCGCAGGCTGTTTGACCTGGCTTCACAAATCACCAACCGTTATTTTCTTGCAGAGCAGTTTACCAATGATCAGCTCGAGGCATTGATCATGTCTATCAATGGAATGGTTTCCAATTGCGAACACATTTTACTGAGCATCGATCTTGATGTATTCTCCACTTGTTTTGCACCGGGCGTGAGCGCAACATCATTTAACGGCATAGCGCCAAACAGCATGTTCAAAAGATTGGTAAGGCATACAGTATTTAGCGGAAAAATTGATGCCATCAATATTGCGGAACTGAATCCGGTTTACGACAAAGACGGGCGTACGGCCAAACTGGCCGCGTCCATCATTTTCGATATTGTTCAAGCTGCGGATATGAATGCAGAATATCCAGGATAACTTAAAGAGAAATGAATAGAGACTGGTCTTATTTTTTTCTGGGGATTATTGCCGCGATGACAATGATCATGATCAGCGTACAGTCGCGCCCGCTTAATGTGCGGCCCGGCGTTCCCAATGGCATGGTTACCTACCAGCTGAGTGGTGAGCAGGCCAAAGTGCGGGAATACAATGGCGTGTGGCATGAAAAGGGCTTGATGCCTGTGGCTGAAAAACATATCTGGCTCGACTTCATTTATATTCTCATTTATTCCCTGTTCTTCTATACGGCAACCAAACGTTTCATTCTGCTGAACCCAGTGCCCGCGGTTATGAAATATCGTGGCATACTGATTTTCGTTTCTTTGCTTCCGGGCATTTTGGATGTTTTTGAAAATATATTTGTAATGAAATGGCTGAATGGAAATGTTGATGAAATAAGTCCGGGTGTGGTGTTCATTACAGCTTCCCTCAAATATGGCCTGGCGGCAATTTTACTGTTTGGCGCCATTTATGACTGGATCCGGGTGACCTCAAAACTTTTTTTCAAAAAACAACTTTGATGGCAACCTTCATTAAATCCAATAAGATCATCGCCGGAAGAAATCCACTCATCGAAGCACTTCGTGGCAATCAAACCATTGACAAAATCCTGGTTTTCCGCAATGCTACCGGGGTACAGATCAGTACAATAAAAACACTGGCGAGGGAAAAGTCGGTGCCGGTTCAGCCAGTTCCCATGGAAAAGTTGAACCAGATAACCAATGTAAATCACCAGGGTGTTATAGCCTTTCGTAGTGCAGTGCAATTTTTTGAACTGCAGGATGTAATTGATTTTGCGGTACAAAAAGGTGAAACCATTTTATTCGTTATGCTAGATGGCGTTACCGATGTGCGCAATATTGGGGCTATTGCCCGTACGGCGGTTTGTTGTGGAGCCCAGGCTTTAATCATTCCGCAAAAAGGTGTGGCTGCCCTTGGCGAAGACGCGTTGAAAAGTAGCGCGGGGGCTTTGGAACATATCCATATCTGCCGGGTGAAAACCCTTACCGAAGCTGCCGATCTCTTGCTGATGAACGGCATTTCCATTGCCGCCAGTCAAATGAAAGCTGAAATGCATTTGGCTGATGTCGACCTGACTGTTCCAATGGCTATTGTAATGGGCAGCGAGGAAACAGGCGTATCCGCGGCGGTAAATGAAAAAGCGGCCGTGCGGTTCAGGATACCCATGGTTGGCGATTTTGAAAGCCTCAACGTGAGCGTAGCGGCAGGCATGATTTTGTATGAAGCCATGAAACAGCGGCTTGTTAAAAACGCATAGCCCGTTGTGCTTTGTGAAACGGCAATGCCCAACCAGCGCAAAGAACGGTAAATCGGCTATTCCCTTGCCCCAAAAATCAGGCTTCCGATTCGCAGCATATTGGATCCATTTTCAACAGCCAACTTATAATCCCCGGTCATTCCCATGCTTAAAAGCGTGAACCCGGCTTCATCGTCTTTCCATTTGCTGAAAAGCGCTCTCAGTTTGTTGAATTCAGCGCCAACCAATTCCAGGTCATCACTGAATGAAGCCATTCCCATCAGCCCGCGGATCTCCACAAATGCCATCCCTCCCGAATGATAATCCTCCATGACGGCCTGCAGTTCCTCTTCATCCAGTCCAAACTTGGTTTCCTCAGTGGCAATGAAGATCTGCAACAGACAATTTATTTTCCGGTTTATTTTTTCTCCCTGTTTATTAATTTCTTTCAACAATTTCAGGCTGTCCACTCCCTGGATCAAATGCACAAAGGGCGCTATGAATTTCACCTTATTTCGCTGCAAATGGCCAATGAAATGCCAACGGATATCCTTAGGTAAAGCCGCGTGTTTTTCAGTCATTTCCTGGACATAATTCTCTCCAAAATCACGCTGCCCCAAATTGTACAGGCTCAAAATATCTTCAACGGGTTTTATTTTACTGACTGCAACAAGCTCAATTTCATGCACTTTACAATAATCAATCAGCTCGAGGTATTTGGTTTTATTTACAGACATTCTTCCTGGTATTTTCTCATGAGTTGAGCATGCAAGTTACCGAATACTTCGCGATGGACCGGCCGGTATGCCGCTTGTTCAGGTGGAGAATGGAACCCAGGTTATTGTGGAGTAAGTTTCCATATCCCGCCGGGGTTTTCCAAGGAAATATACAATGCTCCGCCAGGTCCGCTCACCACATTGCGAATCCGGCCTTTACCGGTGACCATAACCTGCTCACCGGTTACTTTTTTACCATCAATTATCAGGCGGACAAGTTTTTGTCCCGCCAGCGATCCTGAAACCAGGCTTCCTTTCCATCCTTTATGCGCCCGGTGATTGAGGAAAGCAAGACCTGCAGGCGCTATGGAAGGGGTCCAGCTATAAAGAGGTTCCGTAATGCCGGCGGCTGCGTGGCCGTCACTGATTTTGGCACCGCCATAATTGACGCCCAGCGAATAAAACGGCCAGCCATAATTTGCGGACGGAACAATGATGTTGATTTCGTCACCACCCTGTGGCCCATGTTCGGATTCCCAGAGGTCGCCCGTTTCCGGATGCACAACCAGGCCCTGGGGATTACGCACCCCATAAGCATAAATGCTTGTTCTGCCGGTTGCACCAGGCAATACAGGATTGTCTGAAGGCGTAGTTCCATCATCATTCATCCGATGAATTTTACCCCAGGAAGCATTTACATTTTGCGCATTCTTGTTGGACGAATTTGCTCCTCCCTGGCTGCCCGAACCGCCTTCCCCAACAGAAACATACAATTTCCCGTCTTTTCCAAAAGCGATCCGGCTGCCGTAATGCCCATTCCAGAGATTGCCACCTTCGGTTTCTTTTAGCTTTTGAAAATCTGTAATGTTCTCTCCCGCAATCCTGAACCTCGCCAGTGTCAGGCTTCCTCCATTTTCGGAATTACTGCTATACGTGGCATAAATCCAGCCGTTTTGGGCATGGCCAGGATGCACCCGGATATCCAGCAACCCGCCCTGCCCAAGGTTTCGCACCGCCGGAAAACCGGAAAGCACCCTGACCTGACCTCCGCTAAATACATACAATTTACCGGATTTCTCTCCAAAGACCAGGTCACCATTTGGCAAAAAATCCATACCCCAAATGATGCCGTAGCCTGTCAGCATTTCTTCAGTTTGCCAGACCGGATCACTTTGGTCAGGCGGTTCCTCAGTATTTGGATTCGCCTTGTTACAGGCAATGGAGGCTGACAAAATGAAGCTTAAAGCACCAAGAAAAATAAACCGGTAATTCATATGCAAGAATTTCAAGTAGTTGATTAACAAAGGTTACTGTGGTACCGGGCCATACCGGATATTTCAATTTCATGTAAGAAAAATTAAAAATGGGGCCGGCCCAAAAACTCATGGTCTTCTTCGTAAATTTATAACTTTCAAAATGCCTGCCTAAAAAGCAAAGCATAAGAATTTGCAAATGATATTGTCATGCATAAATTCCAACTGATTGCGTTGCCCCTTTTCCTGCTTTTTGGATTTTCCAGCCCACGCATGCTCAACGCACAAAGCGCAGAAAATCCTTTTAATTTTCAAATGAATATTGGAAATCCTGCACAAAAAGGCTCGCTCCAGAAAAACCCGGGAGGGGGCTGGGATGTACAGGGGGGCGGCTATAACGTCTGGTTTGGAAGAGATGAATTTTTTTATGCTTTCGACACGCTGAAAGGCGATTTTATACTGACGGCCAATATGCGCTTTAAAGACAAAGCCGGAGACCCACATAAGAAAGCAGGATGGATGATCCGCACAGACACTTCAGAAAATGCTGCCCACATCAGCGCCACCATTCATGGAGATGGGCTGACCGCTTTGCAATGGAGGCGAATGAAAGGCGCTTTTATGCGTGACCCGGAGGATGAAAAGCGGGCAGTAAAAAATAATCCTGAAATTATTCAGCTGGAAAAAGCCGGTGATGTTTTCATTATGCGGTCCGCGCATTTTGGGGAGCCTTTGCAGGAGACAGGCCGCATCAAAAATAAATCACTGAATAAAACAGTACTTGCAGGACTTTTTGTAAGCAGCCATAATGCCGACCAACTGGCAACAGTTGAAGTCTGGAATGTGCGTATCGACAAAACCGTACCGGACAATTACGATGGGTACCGTGATCCGGAATTGAAAAGCAGGCTGGAAGTATTGGATGTTTTCAGCGGCAAAAGAACCGTAATTTATGAAGACGCGGGAAAAATAGAAGCGCCCAACTGGCGTATGGATAAAAATGAATTATTGTTCAACAAAAAAGGCCTGATTTACAGCATTCCAGCCGGTGGCGGCACACCGTATATCATCAATACCGGTAAAGCAAACCAAAACAACAACGACCATGTTATTTCAATGAATGGAAAAGAACTGGCCATATCTTCCCATCGCACCCATGCGCAGGGAAGCGGAAGCTCCATTTACATTTTGCCCATTACCGGTGGCGAACCTGAACTGATCACAGACAGTACCCCATCCTATTTACACGGATGGCATCCCAATGGCCGTGAGTTAACCTATACCGCATACAGGCCTTCGCAGAGCAAAGCCTACAATGTTTACAAAATTGACCGCAAGACCAAAAAAGAAACACAGCTCAGTTTTCTGGCCGAAGGCCTTGCCGATGGCCCCGAATATTCACCGGACGGAAAATATATCTATTATAACAGTACCGGATCCGGCACGATGCAAATCTGGAGAATGAAAACGGATGGCACTGAAAATACCCAACTCACTTTCGATGAATACAATGACTGGTTTCCGCATATATCACCGGACAATAAATACATTGTTTTTTTGTCGTACCCAACTACTGTAAAACCAGCTGATCACCCGGCTTACAAAAGGGTGATGCTCCGCATGATGCCGGTGAATGGCGGAGCACCAAAAGTAATTGCTTACTTGTTTGGCGGTCAGGGAACGATTAATGTTCCGAGCTGGAGCCCGGATAGCCGGAAAATTGCTTTTGTAACCTACACAAAATAGAATTTCAGTTTTATAACGAATAATTTAATCATAATCTTTTATGTATACAGCGAAAGATACCCGGTACGATGAAATGATTTATAACCGCAGTGGAAGAAGCGGCTTAAAACTGCCTGCAATTTCATTGGGCCTGTGGCACAACTTCGGCGAAGTGGATGATTTTTTCAATATGCGCGACATCATCTTAGGCGCTTTTGACGCAGGCATTACCCATTTTGACCTGGCCAATAATTATGGTCCCCCGGGTGGCGAAGCTGAGCGGAATTTTGGTGAAGTATTGAGAGCCGATTTGCGCAATTACCGCGACGAAATCATCATCAGTACCAAGGCCGGCTATTCTATGTGGCCCGGCCCATATGGCGACTGGGGCTCACGCAAATACATGCTGGCAAGCCTTGATCAAAGCCTCAAAAGGCTGGATGTGGACTATGTGGATATATTTTATTCTCACCGCCCCGACCCGGCAACACCAATGGAAGAAACCATGATGTCGCTGGACCATGCTGTAAGAAGCGGGAAAGCTTTGTATGCGGGGATTTCAAGTTATGATGCCGAACAAACACGAAAAGCCCAACGCATTATGAAACAACTTGGAACCCCGTTGGTCATTCACCAGCCCAGGTACAACATGTTTGACCGCTGGGTAGAAGATCTGACCACAACCGATGAGCTGTCTCTTCTGCAGGTACTGGACGAAACCGGCATGGGATGTATTGTATTTTCACCCCTTGCACAGGGCAGGTTGACAGACCGCTACCTCGATGGTATTCCAAAAGACTCAAGAGTAGGACGGCAATTGACAAATGGAGCCATCCTGGAAAAAGATCTCAATGAACAGCTAATGCACACAGTAAGGCAATTGAATGAATTGGCCCTCAGCCGTAAACAGACACTCGCCCAAATGGCTATTGCCTGGCTTTTATATAAACGGCAGGTCACTTCAGTGCTTGTTGGTGCAAGTACTTTGGATCAGCTTCTAAACAGTGTTGGAGCGCTAAAAAATCAGGAATTTGAGGACGGAGAACTGAAAAGCATTGGTCGAATTTTGAAATTGTATTGAGGAAACCCGAATAAAGCAGGAATTGAACAAACCGCTCATTCACTCCAGTTATTTTTTGTCGCTAATACAAAAAAACAAGGCCATTTGTCTGCGGGTGTAAGATGAAGAATCATTTATTACACATTATGCAAATTGAGCTTAGTTCAAAAGAATCTATCCTCCTCTCTATACCGGGTGTTGTGTTTTTTTGTGCAAAGCTGCAGGAACACTGCAAAAAGAAAAACGGTATACACAGGGGCTTTTTCATTCATTCCATTGTGGGGTTGTACATTTCTTCATACCGGGTCATGAACATTTTCTTTCGTAACTGTTCGCATTCCATATTGCAGTGAATAAAGCCTATTCGGTATTACGGGGTTTTTGTGATCAGCCAATGTACAGGTTTCATTTCCTTTTGATTTCCTTCATCAGGTCTTCCAGGTAATCAATCTGAACTTCCTGAATTTCCAACAATCTATTGTTTTGATGCACAAGCAGGTGATCAATTTTCTCACTCAATAATTTGATTTCGAGTTCAGCTTTGAGATTGATTTTATAATCGTGTTCACTTCGTTGCCTGTCTTTTTGCTCCTGCCTGTTCTGGCTCATCATAATAATGGGGGCCTGTATTGCCGCTATACAGGAAAGGATCAGGTTCAACAATATGAACGGGTAAGGATCAAATGCTTTGGTTGCCAGGAACCAAACATTTATTGTCATCCAAACGATTATGAAAGAGAAAAAAGTAATAATGAATACCCAACTGCCGCCGAAAGCGGCTACCTTATCGGCTATTTTCTGCCCGGTTGTAAGTGCAGCATCAATTTCATCCAGAATGTTTTCAGAAAGGATTGAATTGTTTTTAATGGCGTTCATAACATCTCTGTCAATGATGGCCACATCGCCTTTTTCCTGTAAAATCAACGACGTTAAGTATAGTCGCCTGTATTGATTAAGCTCAGCCAATGTAATAAAGCTTTCTTTAGTAAAACCCGGATGTTCGCTCTTTATAAGACTGAAAATTCCTTCGCGGATAGCTGAAGCTTTTACATCTTCACCCCGCTGTATTTCTTGTTTGCTTATATGGCTTGTATTCATGCGGGGTGTATTTTAAAATAACCGGTAGCATTAAAGGTATTGCCGAAGGGAAATAAGGTTCCGGCTTACCGAAGCCAAATTTATGGATAAATGTTCATGCTTGTTGCATGGCTCAGTTTATGCCTGCGCGTTTACCGGGCTACGTATAGGAAGGCACAGATTGCGCTTACTGCCACTGTAAATTAAATTTGAAAAAATATTTGGTGGATTAAAGATGACGCTTACCTTTGTGGTGTACTAGCTGAATAGTACACTAATTCAGAAATAATGATCGACATTCAAAACCTGTCCTTTGCTTATAAGAATAAACCGGTGTTTAATGGAATGAGCTTGGAGTTTAAACCTGGTCATTTATACGGTTTGCTTGGTAAGAATGGAACCGGCAAAACCAGTCTGTTGAAAAACATTGCCGGCCTGCTACGCCCGAAAGCAGGCAACATCTCGGTAAATGGTTATACCCCGTTTGACCGGCTCCCCTACTTTCTGCAGGATCTATTTTTCGTTCCGGAAGAATTTTACCTTCCCGATATTCCTGTACAGAAGCTGATTCGATACTATGCCTCCTTTTATCCGCAGTTCAGCAGCGAAAATTTCAGCAGATATGTTGCGGCTTTTGACATTCCTGCTGACAGCACCTTGCAAAATATGAGCTATGGGCAAAAAAAGAAAGTGCTGATTGCTTTCGCCATCGCAACGCAGGCCCGCGTGCTGCTGATGGACGAACCGACCAACGGCCTGGATATTACCAGCAAAAGCCAGTTGAGAAAGATACTGGCCGAAGCACATGACGAAGCACGTTGCATCATCATCAGTACACACCAGGTAAAGGATCTCGAAAACCTGATTGACCGGGTTACCATTATTGACGAAGGAAAAATTGTTTTTGACCAGGATGTTGAAGCCATCACCCAAAAAATGGCTTTTCGTTTTGTTTATGATGAGGGAGAACTGGCCGACGCATTTTACAGCGAGGCTTTGCTCAAAGGAAACTTAATGGTGGGGCCAAATACAGACGGGGAAGACAGCAAGCTTGATCTCGAACTGCTGTATAAAGCGATTATTACCAGCGGCAATAAGATTTCCAAATTGTTTCAATCTTAATCATCATTTATGAACCAATATTTCAGCTTCCATCGTTTCCGGTTACTGGTGTTAAAGCACTGGGCAGATAATCAAAAACGATCTACGTTAGCCATTCTTGCATCTACCGGATTGCTCTTTGCCTGGTTTATATTAAATTTTTTCTGGTTACAGGAAGACACTGCCGATGTCCAGGAGGGAACCTATCTTTTCGTGCTGATTGCCGGAACTGCTTTATACACAAGCCAATATTTCAATCACCTTGCTTCCAGAACCAGGGCCAACAACCTGCTGTTGTTGCCTGCATCAACTTTTGAAAAATTATTGTGCGGTTTACTTTATACGGTGGTCTTATTTTTCCTGGTGGCTACCGCAGTATTTTATATTGCAGGTGGCCTTGCGGTAGCCATTTCAAATGCATTGACAGATAACGGAGAAAAGGTTACGCTGATCAACACTTTTTCGGTTGACTTCTTCCATTTCCATAATGGGCATCAGTTGATCAACTATGTACTCGTCTTTCTTTTCATCCAGGCTGTTTTTCTGCTCGGGTCAGTATATTTCAGCAAGTATAGTTTTGTAAAAACGGTGATCACCTGTTTAATTTTCTCCCTAACCGTTATGGGGCTGGTTTATATTATAGATGAGTGGATAACGCCTATTGACATTAACGAAACAATGCCCGATAGCATGGTGATGCTGCTGATTGTTTTCGGTTATGCCATTGCTCCTTTACTTTGGCTGGCGACCTATTTCCGTTTGAAATCTAAACAAGCATAAGGTTTAAAATAAAAGATATGCAATTCAGAGAATCAATAGCCATATATCTCCAGATAGCCGAATACATCTGCGAGCGGATCCTGCTCAAACAGTGGAAAACGGGTGAAAGAATTCCGGCTGTCAGGGAACTGGCTGTATTGTTGGAAGTAAATCCCAACACGGTAATGCGTACCTATGATTTTTTACAGGGGCAACAAATTATTCATAACCAAAGAGGCATCGGGTATTTCGTAAGTGATGATGCAATCAAAAATGCAACCTTGTACCGCAAAACAGCATTCCTTGAAAAAGAGCTGCCCAATATTTTCAGGAACATTTATATGCTTGGAATGGACCTAGATGAACTGAAGCCCCGTTTTGAAAAGTTCATAAAACAAAATTTTAGTTAACGCCAAATGTCGCCGTTATGAAACACCACTAGAAATCCGATCCTAGTATTTCGATGATGTTGATGCTGTTTCTGTAGTCAACACGGGATGGTGTAACCAATGACATGAATTGCTGCGGTTGCTGCTGCTGCACGTGAAGCAGGAACCCCGGTTATACCGTTATCGAATTTACCGATAGGCAATGCTGAAGTTGCCTGCAGAGGTTATTTCTGCACAATCAATGGATACCATTCCACCTTAACGTTTCTCCGCGAGGAACGATAGTCCAACTTGTGCCCCAAACCAAAATATAATTCATCATCAAGAAAATAAGTGTATGAAGATCTTCTTTTTAATCACCGGCAATCTCTTTTTCCTGGTAAATGCCTTCGCACAATATGCAGGAACCATAACAGGCCTGGTTGAGCAGAACATGAAGCCTGCTGAAGGGGCAACAGTAATCCTTCTGAGCGCAAAGGATTCTTCCATCATTCAGTTCACAGCTTCGGATAAGCTGGGAAAATTTACATTCGATGATGTAGCTGCCGGTAAATACCTGGTAGCTGCAACAGCGATAGGATACAGACAAGCTTTCTCTGAACTTTTTGAGATTTCACCACAACAAATGATGGTCACCATAACCGCCATCAACATGCCACCTGCCATTCAAGAACTGGCGGGTGTAACCGTTACGGCAAAGAGACCATTGGTAGAGCAGCACATTGACAAAACCGTTGTTCATGTGGAAGCAGCCATTACAAACCTTGGAGCAACTGCATTGGAGGTGCTGGATAAAGCGCCGGGTGTAACGGTTGACCATGAAGGCAACATCAGTCTGAAAGGTAAAGCAGGTGTAATCATAATGGTAGACGGCCGGCCGGCACAATTGAGCGGTGCTGACCTGGCAAACATGCTGCAAAGCATGAATGCCAACCAATTGCACCAGATTGAAATCATGACCAATCCTCCTGCGCGCTATGATGCCGCAGGCAATGCAGGCCTCATCAACATCAAAACCAGGAAATTAACCAGGGCAGGTTTCAATGGCACGGCCAACCTAACCTATTCGCAGGGTCGCTACCCGAGAACAGCAGAAGCTTTCAATTTCAATTACCGGGCAGGTAAAGTGAACCTGTACACCAGTTTAAGCCACAATCATCAGGAGGCGTTTTCAGTTATGAACCTGGAGAGGAACATTTTCACCAGCGATAATAATGCAATTGAAAAAACTTTCAACCAGGAGGTGAACCGGTTTTTAAAAGGGAACGCCTACGCAGGAAAATTTGGTGTGGACTTTTTTGCAACATCCGCAACCACGATTGGTACAGCAGTCCATATCAACAGGAGAGAAATGGAATCGATGAATCCAAATATTACGCGAATCTCCAATGCTTCAAAAGAATTGCAAAGTGTAACCAGGGCCATGGTGGAAAATACCGCGGAGTGGAACAGCATCAGCAGCAATATCTATTTCCGCAGGCAGTTAAATAAAAAAAACAAGGAACTGATGGCGGATTTTGACTATGCACAACATAACCTGCGCAGTGACCTCTTCATGATGAATGCCTATACTGATGCTGCCGGTAACCCATTCATGAAAGCAGATACGGTGGTTGGATTTTTACCCCAGGCTATAACCGTGTACAGTGGGAGGGCGGATTACATTCACCCGATCAATAAAAATGCACGTTTTGAAGCGGGTGTTAAAAGCAGTATAGTCAGAACAGACAATAATGCGGTATACGACAGTATTCAATATGGGGAAATGGTTCACGACGATAACCGCAGCAATCATTTTATTTATGAAGAAAATATCAATGCGCTGTACGCCAATTTAAGCACACCCATTTCAAAAAAAATAACCGCACAGTTTGGCCTGCGCCTGGAAAATACAAATGCAAATGGCAGGCAAAAGACAACAGGAGAAAATTTTAAAAGGAATTACACACAGCTTTTCCCGACCGCCTATTTACAATACAAAGCAAGCGGGCAGCATAATTTCGGCGCCAACTTCGGGAGAAGAATCAGTCGCCCCAGTTACCAGAGTTTAAATCCATTTATCCGTTTTTTGGACAGGTACACTTTCAGCCAGGGAAATCCAAAGCTAAAGCCCGCTGTTAGCAACAATATTGAGCTAATCCACACCTGGAAGAATCAAATGACCACCACGCTCAACTACACTTACGTTAAAGACATGATACAATCCATCATCAGGCAAAGAGGAGAAGAAGCCTACAATATGCCGCAGAATGTGGCTTCGCAGAAACAACTCGGCATAGCCATGCATTTCAATACTCCTGTCAACAAATGGTGGACAAGCAGCATCAACCTAAACGCATACAATGACCATTTTTCAGGCATCATCAACAATACGCCGGTTTCCATACGTGGAACCACCTTCGTCATTGGCGGCACACAACAATTCAAGATCAATGAAAAATTGTCTGCGGAAATCAACGGAAAGTACAGTTCAGGGGGACTCGAAGGTGTGGAGAGCGTACGACCCTTCGGAATGGCAGGTAGCGGCCTGAGCCAACGCATCATGAAAAACAAAGGAATGCTTCGCCTCACTGTTCGGGATATATTCCGGACCCAAAGACATAAAGGCACCACACAGTACGGAAATGTGGATGTGAAAATTCGCCGGTTTTCAGATACGCGGATTGTCTCATTGGGCTTCACATACAGCTTCAGCAAAGGAAAAAAAGTAACCCCGGTGAAAAGAACGGCGGGCAGTGCCAATGAAGAGCAAAGCCGGATTGACCAGTAAACATTCGTTTTTACTAAAAAAGGTTTCCTGCTGCAGACATAGCAACCTAATGCATAATCAAGCTATTTATGATAAATAATACATCAAGCAAAACACCCTTTCCCCTACGGGCTGATGAAATAAAGCGGAAGATGCCATTCATTCTAAAAACAACGGGTCTTTCCTATCATTACGCAAAAGATGCACAAACCTTGTTTGATATTGACCTGCAGATAGAGCGTGGAAGCATCTACGGCTTTCTGGGCCCTAACGGGTCGGGAAAAACGACGACACTTAGCCTTGTACTCGGGTTACTGGAAAACCAAAAAGGATCTATTGAAATATTTGGTCAGCACCTGCAAACAAACCGGGGCAGGATTTTGAAAAAGATCGGAGCCCTTATTGAAGCGCCTTCTTTATATGGTCATCTTACCGCGAAGGAAAACCTGGAGGTGTTCAGGGAAATCTATGGCGCATCAAAATCAAAGACTCGTGAGGTTTTGGATATTGTGGGTCTGCCGGATACGGGTAAAAAACTGGTGAAAAAGTTTTCGCTGGGCATGAAGCAAAGACTGGCTATTGCCCTGGCCTTGCTTCCGGATCCTGAATTGCTGATTCTCGATGAACCTTCGAACGGGCTGGACCCAGCCGGGATCATTGAGCTACGGGAGTTGATCAGGCAATTGAATAAAACCCATGGTATGACCATCGTGATTTCCAGCCACCTGCTTTCGGAAGTCGAGAAATTGGTAAGCCACATAGGTATTATTTTCAAAGGGAAAATGTTGTTCCAGGGACCACTGTCCGGGCTCCATGCGTTACAGGAAAAAGGTGCCCGCCTGCTCATCAGCACCTCCAATAATGATGCAGCCATGCAACTGTTGTATGAATTCAATCCCCAACAAGAAAGGGATACCCTGCTGGTACCCCTGCAGGATCAACAGCAGGGGGTACTCATCCAGAAATTGCTTGCAGAAAACAACATTGATATTTATCTGTTGCAGCCAAAGAAGAATGACCTTGAACAAATATTTATTGATCTCACAACATCCCCATCATGAGTTTTGCCCTGTCGCTACGTTCAGAAATGCTGAAAACCAAACGCACCGCATCTTTTTACCTAACCCTATTTGCTGCCGCTTTTGGCCCCCTGGTCACCATACTGGAAATAATGAGCGAGGGCCTGCAAAAGAATGACAAGACTAAGATTTTAAACATACTCTTTATCGAAGAGTTCCAGGTGACGGGCATCCTGTCACTTCCGCTATTCTTAATGCTCATTTGTACACTATTGCCCCAGATCGAATACAGGAACAATACCTGGAAGCAGGTACTGATAACACCGGAAACAAAAGCATCCATCTACTTTTCGAAATTTATGGTTATCCAGCAGCTCACAGTGGCTTTCTTTATCATCAACCTGTTGTTCACTTTCGTTTGTGCTGTATTACTCCATGTGAAACATTTTTCCTGGCATGTGCTAATTCAACCGCTGGATTGGTATGAGGTGATCATGTTGCGAATGAACAGTTATATAGTACTGTTGGGTTTCTGTACCATACAGTTCTGGCTGGGACTGCGATTTAAAAATTTTATTGCGCCCATTACGATAGGTGTGGCCTGCTATGTAGCGGGTGCGATTATCGTCATGCAATTATCGCCAGGCAAAATCCTGTATCTGCCCTATACCCTGGTTTTCTATAACGGTATGCCGGAGTATGCCTCCTATGTGAGCGGGCTAAACTGGTATTCAATTGGCTACACGCTGGCATTTCTCAGCATCGGTTATTTTGATTTCAGGAACAAGAACATGGTGGGTTAGCCGCTCCAATACATACCAACAATTTCTTCGGACCATTGGCCCTGTTGTGGATAGGCATTAAATATCTTTTCTCATGGTTACGGAACCGTTGCCCGACGGTTGTTTTTCAAACCCCATTTTTTCAGCAAGCCGAATGGCCCTGTAATTTCTTGCATTTGTCTGACCGATTAATGTTTCCACGCCCAATTCCTGTTTGGCTATCGTGGTCAACAGTTCAAATGCAGATTGCATAAACCCTTGCCCCCAAAATTCAGGAAGCAATGAACCACCAATTTCAATCGCCCTTTTTTGTTGGTTATAATGATGTAAGGCGCATTCGCCCATAATTAGATTTGGTTGGTCTGCGGGACGTATCGTGAAGATGTATGCACAGTGTGAACTAATGCGCTTTGTAAAAAGAAGCGGCGTTTCATTTTGAATAAAGGGACTTTCATCAAAATATTCCGCCAATTGCGGATGGGAATATAATGCGTAAATGAAATCCGCATTATCCACTGATAATTGTTCAAATATAACTTTTTCATTTGCGTACATCATGATGCGTCTTTTGGTCTTACCTGTTCAGCAAGTTTGGCAGGAGCTACTTCGCAATATGCAGTTTTCAGGGCGTCAACGAATATGGATTTGCGAACGGTTGTCATTTCAATAAGCGTCCAGCCTTGATTGCCCCATTTGTTGTCTACGGGGAAAATGGTATGTTTAGCTGCCAATGTAAACACGCCCTGATGTATCGACGATAGTTTTAAGCAGGCCTGTTTATTTACATCGTCATAAGTGGCAAATATTTTCTTTCTCACCCTGAAGGCTATTTTTTCAAAGTGAGGCGCTTCAGTCGTTTCGGGAAACGATAATGCCAATTTGCGGAAAGCGTCAATGGATACCATTTGTCAGATTAATTTTTGCCGGCGTTAAATAGGTCAACGTGCAGCCGTATGTACGCAAAGCAATTTGTTGTAGGTAACCCTATTGCGACCTCTCTACTGCACCCAACCAGACCCTAAAAGCAACCTTTTCTTAAACCCAAATGCAGCGAAAAAATGTAATAAACACTCTAACTTTGACCTGTAAAATTTTTGACTATGAAAAAGATATTGTTTGCATTAACCATTTATACCTGCTTTTGTTTTGCAGCATGTGAAAAAAACAAACCCGACACCGACAACCCCTACGGCTTACCCAACGCCACACAAAGCGGAAAAAACACTCTGGGCTTCTTACTAAACGGAGAACCATGGACACCAAAAGGGTTTAACGGCACTGGAAATCTAAGCATAGATTTGGATTTCGGATATAATAATGGCATCTTCAATATAGTCGGATATAGAACAATAAACTCTACTACAGAACAATTTACTATTGGCATTTCCGATAGTTTAAACTTAATAACTGTTCCTCATACTTTTACAATTTTTTCAAATTCAGTTTTTGGTGTTTCTTACACAAAAAATCCTTGTGATTATTTCAGCAAAGAAAGTACAACGACTGCTCAAGGAACTTTAAAAATTACAAAGCTTGACCAAACAAATAGAATTATTTCGGGAACATTCAATGCTACTTTATCAAAAAATAGTTGCGAAACAATTCTAATAACTGATGGCCGCTTTGACATGAAATATTAAACCCTTTCCTTCCAAAATTAAAACCGAAACGTTATGAAAAAGATTTTACTATTGGCAATTATAGCTTGCTTCGTTTTTCTGAAGCAAACAACTGCACAGGTTGACACCAGTACAACACAAAAGTTGCTGCAATACATTATGCAGCCGTTAGACAAGAACCAAATACCAACAGGCTTTCTTGAAGAATATGGATGCCCCATGCTGCCTATGGCTACATTTAACGGAACGCTTACAGACAGCAACCGCATAGACATGCACCTGTGGCGTACATTGTATTTCCAGTTGCAAACAGGCTGGGCAAAAGCAACATCAAATCCATTACCTGCAATCACAAGTGTAAACACTACTATTAAAAATACTTATCCCTTTGCTGATAGGCCGCTATAACACGGTAAAATCAAATGCTTTTTCATCAAACCTGCTGTCATACAACAGCAGCACCAAACAGGTGCATGATGTACCCGGCAGGCCGCAAAGCCCTTATGATAACAAAAATCTTTTTGCCGCCAGCCCTTTGAGAAGCCAAACAGTTCGGGGCATTGAAACATTCATTATTAAATCAAATGCCATCTGGAACAATACCGGCAAAAGCATCAGCCAGATACAGATTAACTTTGCCGATGGCAACGGGTTTCAAACTATTACCATTGGTACACCCAAAACCGTAAATTATACAGATACAGGCTATAAACGATGGACGTTGAAAATTACTTTAAATGATAATTCGGTTTTGCAATGCTATACAGACTATCATGCCTTAGTAGCTTCATCCATTGCTTCAAGGTATCAAACGCCTCAAAGTACAATTCCTGTATGGGGTACTATTTTTCCAGTGGCAGGTACACATAGCGGCGCTACAATATGGGTAAATTATAGTAACCTCAACAGGACAAATACCCTACGCAAACCATTAATTGTGGTAGAAGGGTACGATGTAAGTAACATAGCGCCTTCTTTGCAACCCAACTACGATATATCTGATTTTATTCTTGCTATTAATGAACCGAGAAATACTTATGACTTTAACAATCAACTTGACGACATTGCAGGATATGATTTAGTATTTGTAGATCTTTGGGATGGTGCAGACGATATTGTACGCAATGCAGCCATAGTGCAGGAAGTGATGAACCGTGTAAATGCCAACAAAGTAAATGATAACCGCTTTGGCAATATACGCCAGCAAAATGTGGTATTGGGGCTTAGCATGGGCGGGCTTTGTGCAAGGTATGCACTGGCTAACATGACAAAAAACAGTATTGCCACAGAAGCAAGGTTATTGATTACTCATGACAGCCCCCATCGTGGCGCAAATGTTCCGTTGGGATTGCAGTACATGATTAGAATGATGGGAGGCGTAGAACTATTTGGCACGGGAATAAGGGATATTTACCCCGACTATGATGACGCCATTGGCTTATTAGATGCACCGGCTACCCAACAGCTATTGCTATACAGGGCTACTACTGCAAATTCATTTGCAACCAATACATTTTTAGATGCCACTTACAGGCCAATGGTTACTTTTAATACATTTGACCCCCAACCCACCTACCGTTTCATTTCAACAGCCAACGGAAATGAATGCGCCAACCCTTTATTTAATCCTGGCAAAACATTTATCAATCTTGGTGCTGGTGTTAGTGCCGGTATTTATGGCAGACTGTTATTTTTCAGAGTGCCAATAGTAACCTATAAATTGGCCGCAGAAGTAGAAGCCTACGCATTACCAGCTGCAGGTTCAACCAATAAAATTGCAAGGGTTTATACAATCAATAACCTAAAACTATTTGGCTTTATTAATATTTTCAGGCAGCTATACAACAATACGGCTTATGCCCCCGGTACACACCTTGCCATTGACGGTGTTCCCGGTTCAAACTATCCCTTACTTGATGTAGAAGCATTAAACCAACTTACAAATCTACCTGTATTTGCAGCAAGCCTTTATGTTTCATTTCCGCTTGGGCCGTTTCTTGGCGGCTATTTTGGCGTTTATGCCTATAATGCAGGTGTATCATATAATTTTACATTTGTACCTGTGGGCAGTGCATTAGATGTAAGCCCATACAACACAAATACATTTTCTCAAAAATATGTGAACGGTACAAACCAGAACTATCCTTCTTCTTCCGCAACATTTATTGCACAGGAAACGGTACAGAACAACCCATCCATATCCAACAACACCCATATCCGTTTTACGGCAAGAAATTCACATTGGCTCTTTAACGAAATGGAAGAATTGAATAATACGCTGAACTGCTCAAACGAATGCTCTAACCCTTATTACATCCAGGGGCAAAATCTTTTCTGCACAACATCAGGTAATTATTCTGTGCCGGGTTTGCAGAGAGGGGCAACGATAACATGGACTGTATCGCCATCCGGAATTGTTACCATAAACTCACCTAATGCACTTCAAACAACACTAACAAGAGTGAACGCAGGCTTCGTTACACTTACTGCAACCATAAACAATGCCTGTGGTGCAAATCCAACAGTAATTTCAAAATCAAATATCACGGTGGGTAGCCCTAAGCCTGGCCCAATTAGTTGGACATGGAATGCGCCGCCTAACCGAGTTTTACTTGATGTTGATGATGTGCCTGGGGCAACTTCATACAAGTGGTATTTAGATGGCGTTTTGAAAGCAACAACCACGGCATCATATTACCATCTGCCAATGAACGGTAATGTAAGTTGTGGTAATTTCTACTATTTCGGCGTAAGAGCAGTTAACGGTTGCGGTACGTCTGCGGAATCTTATGTAGGCGCAACCATGCCTTCCTGTGGTTTTGCTTATACTGTTTCGCCCAATCCAAGTTCAGATAATATTAATATTGAATCCAGTGATGTAACTGATTCAAAAGTCAACAATAAAAATTCATCGGAAATTCTGGAAATAGAAATAATTGACAAGATGGGCGTTTTAAAACAAAAACAGAAGTTTACAAAAGGCATGACAAGAGTAAATATTTCTGTCAGCATATTGCCTACTGATGTCTATACATTGCGAATATTTGATGGCAAAACTTGGCACACAACTAAAATTGTTGTGCAACATTAGTGCAATGACATATTGAGTTTATACAGGGTAGCAAAATAGTTGCCCTGTTTTTGTTTGACAGAGAGAAG
The DNA here is from genome assembly GCA_023387985.1 of Bacteroidota bacterium. GTDB lineage: Bacteria > Bacteroidota > Bacteroidia > Chitinophagales > Chitinophagaceae > Phnomibacter. The sequence goes on from JAEWHC010000005.1 coordinate 67,894, forward strand.
GGCTACCTACAACAGCGAGGTTTTCTGCTATGCTGGCTGACGAACATATTCTCATCTTTTTATCGCTATCATCCTATATCCGGCTGATCGAATAAAGCCGAGCTATATAATATAACATCATCTACATATCTTTACTCATCTTCGGTTCGGGCTGAAGAATCACGGAATATCAGCACAGCAGAAAGCCCTGTCCGTTGTAAGCAACCCATGACGGATTCCAAAAGTTTGGGTAACAAAACAGACAATAAACAACGGACATGAAATATTCAGGACTTTCTCCACCAATATGCAACGATTGAAATAAAATAATTGTCTATAAAGTAAAACATTATCATGAAAAATTTAATTACATCGTTATTGCACTTCTTACTGGTTGTATCAATTTTTAATTTTAGCAATTGCAAAAAAGATTCTACTGACAACTTTTGCTCAAAAAATCGAACCTCCCTTAGCACTATAAATGCACAATCAGCGGTAGTTATCTATTATCAAAAATATAATAGGTATGGACTTCGTATAGACACTACCCTAATTGGAAATATAGACACTCAGATAATTGGTTTGACCTGCGATATACCAAAAGAATTACGTACTGTAGGAACAGATGTTAAGATTAGCGGACAGTTAAAAAAGTTTAATGCTGACGAGAATATTAGTCCTCAAATGGCAGGCGATGATTTGTATTATTTAGAAATTACTCAAATAACTAAACAATAAAGACATGAAAAAAATAATTTTTATACTTGTTCTTTTAATAACCTATGAAGTTGGATTAACTCAACAGAAATATGATGACGGTCCAATTACTGGTGGCAACTTCGTAGTAAGTGGAACTTGGGGAAGAAATAATATTACTTTCTCCTTCCTTAACGGGACAGCCGACATTGCAAATGATGATGAAAGAAATGCAGTTAGGCAGGCGTTTCAGTTATGGGCGGACTATGCGAATTTAAATTTCACAGAAGTAGCTAATAATGGTGATATTCGAGTATCTTGGCAAGTTGGAGATCATGGCGATGGTAATCCATTCGATGGGCTTAATGGAGTTTTGGCTCATGCTTTTTTTCCACCGCCGGCGGGAGGAACTACTGCTTTAGCGGGAGATGTCCATTTTGATGATGCCGAAAATTGGACAATGGCAGAAAGACCTGTGCCAAGCGGTCAGCCCATGGATTTAGTTACTGTAGCAGCTCATGAAATTGGACACGCACTTGGATTGGGGCATAGCGATGTAGCTTGCGCATTAATGAACGCCTTTTACAATGGATCTCACAGATATTTAGCTCAAGATGACATTGATGGTATTCAAAGTATTTATGGGAATAGAACAGTAGTTAGAACTACCAATTTGAGTTGTTCTGGAGGAACTTTTTTTATTAATAATTTACCGAATGGTGCAAGTGTTAACTGGACAAGCTCGAATACGCTAATTGCTACCGTTGCAAACAGCAATAACCAGGGTATAGTTTCAAGAGTTGGAACAGCGAGTGGGAGCGTAAGAATAACTGGAACAATAACTTTACCTTGTTGAACCACAGTTATAGAATTCTTGGATATTAATATCGGTTCCCCGATTAAGCCTGGTCCAATTACTTGGACTTGGAATGCTCCTCCAAACAGGGTAATGTTAGATGTCGACGATGTTCCCGGAGCCACTTCTTACAGGTGGTATCTTGATGGTGTTCTTAAAGCGACAACTACAAGTTCTTACTATCATTTGCCCATGAGCGGGAACGTAAGTTGCGGTAATTTTTATTACTTTGGTGTAAAAGCTGTAAATATTTGTGGGGCTTCTGCTGAATCTTATGTAGGGGCTACAATGCCTCCATGCAACTCACCTTATAGAGTATCGCCAAATCCCAGTACTTCAAACATTTTAGTTGAGCCTTCGGATGATAACAATTTAGAATTATCAAGCCGAAGTGTTACTGAAATACGACAAATTATAATAGTAGATAAAATGGGTTACACAAAAATGAAAAGGAATTTCACAGATGGGTTGACATCAGTTAATATTTCCGTAACAAGTCTTCCAAATGACATTTATACTTTGCGAATATTTGACGGGAAAAACTGGTATGTCCACAAAATAATAGTTCAACGATAAGATTCAATTCGCCAATGTTGGCGGGCTGCTTACAACATTGCATTGGCGCATATGCTGGCCGACGTACAAAGGCTCAACAGAAAAATTCTGTTGGGCTTTTGTGCTAAATTCGGCTGACGTGCATGAATGCCAGCACATCGCCAATGCTTTAACGTTGGATGTAGTTTAAAGGTTTACTCCAAAAAGATATCCCACCAGGGCTGAAAGCAACATGGCAATGGTGCCCCAAACCACAACGCGCAAAATGGCTTTTTTTATTACCGACCCTCCGGTCTTCGCTGAAACAGCTCCCAGCACGATCAAAAACAAAATGGTAAACCCATAGAGGAAATACTCCATTTGCACTACCGGTGCAAAGAGTACCACGAGAAGAGGTAAAGCCCCTCCGGCTGTAAAGGCGGCTCCGGAGGCAATTGCAGCCTGAATGGGGTTTGCCTTCGTTACTTCGTTTATTCCAAGTTCATCTCTTATGTGGGCGCCAAGTGCATCAAACTCGGTTAATTCATTAGCAACCTGGAGCGCTGTTTCCTTTTTCAAACCGCGCTGCTCATAAATCTGGGCCAAAATATTTAACTCCACCTCTGGCATTTCTAAAAGTTCCTGCTGCTCTCTTTTGATGTCGGCCTGCTCTGTATCCGTTTGAGAACTCACCGAAACATATTCTCCTGCCGCCATTGATAAGGCGCCCGCAACAAGCCCGGCTACTGTAGCCAACAAAATAGGTTCTCTTGACGAACTTGCCGCGGCAACTCCAATAGCCAAACTGGAAATAGAAATGATGCCGTCGTTTGCACCCAAAACGGCTGCACGAAGCCAATTACTCCGGTGGATAAAATGACTGTCCAGGTAGTTGTCGATTGTTATCATTTATGAAATAATTTGATCCTTAAAAATTCGCACAATGCATGTAAGAGCTTTAAGATTCCCCCTCTAAAAAACCCACCGTTTCTGACCCAAGACCGCGGCAATCCTTATCCTTTTTTACCATCCCGGGGCCAAATGGTATAAAGTATTCCGTTTTCAGTTCGCCGGAGGCTGTGTTTGATTCGCTTTTAACCTTAGCCTTAGCCTTTACCTCTGCCTCTTCCTCTTCCTTTTCCTTTACCTTTTCCATCATTATTTCAAATCAACGTCCATGCAAATTCCACAACGCCGAAAAGCCACTCTACCTTTACCTCTGCCTCTTCCTTTTCCTTCGCCTTTTCCATCCTTATTTCAAATCAACATCCGAATAAATCCCACAACGCCGAAAAGCCCCTTAACCTCTGCCTTTACCTTTGCCTTTACCTCTACCTCTACCTTCGCCTTTTCCATCCTTATTTCAAATCAACATCTTTACCGCTGCCTCTTCCCTTTCCTTCGCCTTTTCCCCGGTTTACTCCATCAATCTGCGCTGTACGGCCACTTCCTGCCTTGTAATCTTCGAAGCCCTGTTCCCGAAACTGGACCGGATATAGGTCAGCACATCGGCGATTTCCTGGTCGGATAAATGCGGATGCGGGGGCATGGGGTTATTGTATTTTTCACCATCGATAACCAGGCCGGCATTGCTTCCCTGCAACACCAAATTGATCAGCCTGTTTTTGTCTTTTAATACATATTCCGTTCTGATCAATGGCGGGTTCAAACGGGGAACACCTCCCCCATCTGCCATATGGCAGGAAAGGCAATTTTTTTCGTAAACGATTTTGCCGCCGGCTTTGTCTCCATCCTGTAATGAAAAAGAAAATATACCCGTGCTCAGTAAAATGGCCGCAATCGCTGTTTTCTTAAAATCGGTTTTCAATGGCATCAGGAATTACCTGGGTGGTTTAAAATAAATCTCCCAAACCTTTCCGTTTTTTGAATCGGAAACAAGTAACGTTCCCTGTGGCGTTTGGGCCAGTCCGCACGGCCGGTATTGGGCATCCCGTGTATTGGTAAATTCCGTTTTACCCGCAAATCCGGAGGCGAAAATTTCATACTCACCGGTGGGCTTTCCATCTTTAAATGGTATAAAGCAAACATTGTATCCCGCCTGGCTGAGGGGCGCACGGTTCCAGCTTCCGTGAAAAGCCACGAAAGCGCCATTTTTATATTTTTCAGGGAAGTGATTCCCGGTATAAAACAGCACGGCATTGGGTCCCCAGTGGGCGGGGAAAACCACCTCAGGTTGTTCAACGTTTGCACAACGCCCCTGCATTTCCCCATCGCCTCCATATTCCGGCGAAAGCAGTTTTTTATCTTTTAACCCATCATAGTAGCAATAGGGCCAGCCATAATCTCCACCCGCACGAATCCTGAAAAATTCCTCGGCTGGAAGTTCCGCGTTTTTATTTTCATCAAACAACTCCGGGAAAAGCGTATTCAACTGGTCGCGGCCATGCATCATGGCGTATAAAGCATTCGTCTCCTTATCCCAGTCCATGCCCACCACATTGCGCAGACCGGTGGCATACCGTATACCATCTTTATACGTTTGATTGAGTTTGTCCGCTTTAAATTGCCAGATGCCTCCTGCGGAATCCAGTATGGGGCAAGGCATCATGCCTTTTGATCCGGGTGTGCGGTCTGCCTCCTGGCAGGAATTGCTGGGCGCGCCGATGTTTACATAAATATTTCCGTTTTCGTCCAGCGCCAAAGATTTTGAAGCGTGCTGCCTGCGGTTAATCAATCCCGTGATAAGGATCTCCGGGTTGTCTTTATTCATGACATTGCCATCTGCATTGAGGCGATAGCGGTACACATTTTCATCGCTCGAAGCATACAAAAAACCGTCTTTCACCACAATTCCCGTTCCTTCAAAATCACCAAATGCATCGGCAACCTGCAATTGTTTTCCATTTTTATTCCATTTCAGGTGCACAATGCCATGGCCTTTTTTATCCAGGCGGCCGAGCTTCACATAAACGTCGGCATTATGGCCCGTGGCAATATGCCGGTTGTTGCCCAGATCCTGTGCTATGGTGCGCAAGGCAAAATTTTCCGGCAGGGTAATGGTCGCCGTATCCTTTGAAGATTGCATAATGCCTCCGCAACCGGAAACGAGCAGGAAGAAGGCCGCTGTCGCAAATAATCGTTTCAGACTGTACATAAATGGTTCAGGGTTTTTAAGTGTGGCCAAGTTACAATTTCCGCAGCATATGGATAATAAAATAAAACGCTTTCACCGCCCCGGCTGACAGCTTATTTTTGTGCCTTCCCTTTGTTTCAAATGAAGTACCTGCAATTTATCCTGATCACGCTTTTCTTTTTAACCCACCGGGGTTTTGCACAAACCGACAGCCTCTATGAACTTAACCCGGTTACCGTTACCGCCGGGTATGCACCGGTTCCGGCTTCGCAATCGGGGCGCAATGTGCAAATGATTCAAGGGGAGATGCTTGCCCGTCTGCCGGTGAACAGCATTGACGAATTGCTACGTTACATGCCTGGGGTTGAGGTACAGCAGCGTGGGCCAATGGGTACTCAAAGTGATATCGTTATCCGTGGCGGCACTTTTCAGCAGGTGCTTGTCATCCTGGATGGCGTGCGCCTCAATGATCCCATTACCGGGCATTTTAACGCCTATATCCCACTCGCTCCGGCCGAAATTGAACGTGTGGAAGTGCTGAAAGGCGCCGCTTCGGCCATTTATGGTACGGAAGCGGTAGGTGGTGTTATCCAGATCATTTCAAAATCATTTGCGGCAAAACAGGAAACCCGGGGTGAGGCGGCAATGGCCAAAGGAGAATTCGGCCTGCTTAAAGTTAACGGTGGCGGATTGCTGCAGTTAGGCAAAACCGCTGTTTCCGGTGGAGTCGCGTGGCAGAAAGCGGATGGACAGCAGCAACGCGGTACAAGAGGTTTTTTTGATAACCGGCTGGTTTCCGTTTCGGTCATGCACAGGTTCAACAACAAGTGGAAGGCCGGAATACGCAGCGCCTGGGATCACCGCGATTTTGCTGCGCAAAATTTTTATACGGCTTTTGCTTCCGATACGGCAAAGGAAACGGTAAAAGGATGGCTGCAGCATGCCCACCTGGGCTTCCAGAAAAACCGCCTCGAATGGCGGAATGCGCTTAGCGTAAAGCAATCAGATGATCATTATACATTTAATAGCGGGCTGGCCCCGAATATCAACAAGTCCCTGCAGGTACAGGCGCTTAGCGTGCTGCATTTGCCTTTAAGCGGCAAGTGGGATCTTGTTGCCGGCACCCAATTCATAGAAAAGAAAATCACTTCCAATGACCGGGGCAACCACAGGGTGCAGGACTGGGGCAATTTTGCCATTTTTAAATGGATGCCGGCGGAAGGATTCCGGGCAGAAACGGCTTTACGCGTGGACCGGCATTCAGTGGCCGGATGGCAGTTCCTGCCCCAATTGTCTCTTTCTTACCGTCAAAAATATTTTCAGTTGCGCGCAAGCAGCGGCCGGACCCTCCGCGATGCGGATTTTACCGAACGGTACAACAATTACAACAAAACCGGGCTCAGGAGCGGGAGCATCGGCAATGCGCTTTTAACCCATGAACAGTCCTGGAGCAGCGAGGCCGGCATTGATTTCTTTAGGAAAAACTGGCGCCTGAGCTCAACCGTTTTTTACCGCCACCACAAGCAACTGATCGATTATGTGGTAACGCCTTACGCGGAAATGCCGCGCAAGGAAAACCTGGCACCGGGTGGAGTTTTCGCCCTTGCCAAAAACACCGGCGAAGTGAAAAGCCTGGGCTGGGAAACCGATTTTTCCTGGCAAAAAATATGGAATCAACAAACCCGGCTTCAATCCGGTATCGGGATTGTTTGGATGGACACCAAAACTCCGGAGGGCGAACCGGGTTTTTACCTCAGCGCCCATGCCAGGCTGTTGGTGAACGGCCATATTCTTTACCAATGGAAGCAGCTCAGTTTATCGGTAACAGCACTCTATAAACTGCGGAAAGCCCAAAAAGGCGCTGAATTTCTGCTGCCCGTTACCCGCGATTATTTCCTGGTGAATGCCAAAGCAGGCTGGCAAATTCGTCCGGCAATACATGTTTTTCTGCAAACCGATAATCTCTATGATACTTCCTACGCCGATCTGCTGGGTTCGCAAATGCCCCGGCGCTGGACGATGGCCGGTCTTCAGCTCACTTTGCGCGGCAAAGTGAATCCGGCGCCATAAGCCGTCATCACCTCGCCCCGAAAATGCTTAATTTTGCCGGATTGCAATTGCGGTTATTGTATTGAGTATTCATTGAATTAAACAAGTATCATGAAATCATTTTTAGAGCGTTTACAGATAAGCGATGAAAACAAGGGAACTTCCACAGGTTCAGACTGGCTTGGCGACCGGGTAAGCGGCCTAGATTCTTTTTCGCCGGTTGACGGTGAAAAAATCGGCAGCACCGGAATCACCACAAAAGCGGAATATGACACCGTGATGGAAACAGCGCAATCGGCATTTGCCAGCTGGCGCACCTGGCCGGCTCCGCGCCGTGGCGAAGTGGTGAGGCAGATTGGGGAAGCCCTGCGGGCAAAAAAAGACGACCTTGGGCGGCTGGTGAGTTATGAAATGGGCAAGAGCCTGCAGGAAGGCCTGGGCGAGGTACAGGAAATGATCGACATCTGCGATTTTGCCGTCGGATTGAGCCGTCAGCTTTATGGGTTAACGATGCACAGCGAAAGACCCGGCCACCGGATGTATGAGCAGTGGCATCCCCTGGGTATTGTGGGCATCATCAGTGCATTTAATTTTCCGGTTGCCGTTTGGAGCTGGAACAGCATGCTGGCCTGGGTTTGTGGAAATGTGTGTGTTTGGAAACCCAGTGAAAAAGCGCCGCTTTGCGGGGTGGCATGCCAGCAGATCGTACAGGAAGTATTCAGGAAAAATGACGTTCCCGAAGGCGTGAGTTGTATCATCCAGGGCGACCGGCAAGTAGGCGAATGGATGACCACCGATCCCCGGGTGGCCCTCATCAGCGCTACCGGTTCTACACGCATGGGAAAAGAAGTGGGCAAAGCGGTGGCCGCAAGACTTGGCCGCAGCCTGCTGGAACTCGGCGGCAACAATGCCATCATTATTTCAGAACATGCGGATCTCGACATGGCCCTGATCGGCTGTGTGTTTGGTGCAGTGGGCACTGCAGGGCAACGTTGCACTTCTACCCGTCGCCTGATTATACAGGAATCGGTTTATGACACCTTTAAACAAAAAATGGTGAATGCCTACAGCCAGTTGAAGATTGGCGATCCGCTCAACGCCGAAAACCACGTAGGGCCGCTCATTGACAAGGAGGCTGTATCCAGTTACCTGAACGCGATAGAGGCCATCAAAAAACAAGGCGGACATTTTATTGTGGAAGGCGGAGTGCTGGAAGGTGAAGGTTATGAAACCGGATGTTATGTAAAACCCTGCATCGCCGAAGTGACAGCAGGCATGGAAGTGGTAAAAACGGAAACTTTCGCTCCCATTTTATACATCATGAAATACAGGGACATCGGCGAAGCCATTGCCATGCAAAATGCCGTACCCCAGGGATTGAGCAGCGCCATCATGACGCTCAACCTGCGCGAAGCTGAAAAATTTCTGAGTGTGGAAGGAAGTGATTGCGGAATCGCGAATGTCAATATTGGTACAAGTGGCGCGGAAATCGGCGGCGCTTTTGGTGGAGAAAAGGAAACCGGCGGCGGCCGCGAAAGCGGAAGCGATGCTTGGAAAAACTATATGCGCAGGCAGACCAATACCATAAATTACAGTACCAGTCTGCCGCTTGCACAGGGAATTCAGTTCCACCTTTGATCAGCTATAATTCCCCCGGATATTATTTTTATGAGGGAACTTGATTTAACAACGCAATGCCGCTATTTTTGGCGGCATCAATTTTTTATTACATGAAATCCAAACGTTTACTCCTGCTGCTTATCGGCATAATGGGGCTTTTGCCGCTGACCGCCGTGAATGCAAGTACGGTAAGCCCAATCAAAGAAACCACACCCATATTGGTGAACGCCACCATTACCAACCAGTTTAAAAACAACCTGCAGGAATTTGTTGAACTCACCCCACGCAAATACACCGAACTGACAGGAAAGAAACTCACCGTTAAAGAGATCATTCAACTGAAATCCGCTCAAAAATTAGTCAAAAAACAACTGGCCAATGCCCCCGGCGATGATATTCCCAAAGTACTGTATATTGTTCTGGCTATTTTTGGCCTGGCCTGGATTGTGATGGGTATAAAAGATGATTTCACCGGCACCAACTGGTGGGTGAATTTACTGCTCAGCCTGCTTTGTATTATTCCGGGATTGATTCATGCATTGATAAAAATGGATGAATATTATTGATCCTGCACGGTAAAACAACATAGTTATTAATATAATGGAGGCGCTGCATATGGCGCCTCAATTTTAAATGTTACTTTCCCAAACCAAAAAACCTTTGGCAATTTTATGGCTTTGATCCGCATCATTAACCCTGCTTCCCGTTACCCGCTGGCGAATAAGATCTGGATCCTGCTTCTGCTTGCATTTCCGCTTGTGCTCTATATGCTGCCATCAACTTTTTTTGATTCAGGTCAGTCCATTTGCCCATCCAAACTATTGCTGAACCTGGAATGCCTGGGTTGCGGCATGACAAGAGCGGTCATGCATTTTCATCATTTGGAATTTGATGAAGCGCTTTATTACAATCAGCTCGTATTTATTGTTTACCCTGTTTTGGTCATTCTCTGGGGCCGTTGGCTTTATTTGGCTTATAAACGGGAAAAGCGATTCCGGACCATCGAAAAATAATTTGGTTCCCGCCAATTCTGAAAGGGATGATTACAATTACAATAACCTTTGCACAAGTTTTCTCAGGAAGGGATTAACATTGTAAGCTTTTAAACGTTAAACAGCCTAAATATTTCCGATGAAAAATTTCCTTTTCATTTTTCTTTCTATATGCTTCACGGCAAACCTCAATGCGCAAAAGCCTTTTGTAAAAGGCTGGCACCTTTTGGACTATGAAAAAGACGGTTACCTCGGTATCAGCCTCCACAAAGCCTATGACCTGTTGAAAGGTCGTAAATCCCTTCCCGTTATTGTTGGGGTAATTGACAGCGGAGTGGATACCACGCACGAAGATTTAAAAAATGTGCTTTGGCACAACCCCGGGGAAATTCCGGGCGATGGCAAAGACAACGATGGAAATGGCTACATCGATGATGTTTACGGCTGGAATTTCCTCGGCAATGCCGCCGGAGAGAATGTTACCAAAGAATCCATGGAGATTACCAGGATTTACCAGAAATACGCGCCAAAATTCGCAGGCAAAACCATAGATACCACCTCCCTGAGCGCTGGTGAAAAAGCAGAATATGCCATTTGGAAAAGAGCGGATAAAGAAGCGGAATTCAGCGATGAAGACCGGCAGATGCTGCGCATGGTAAAAGCCATATACAACTCCTTCGCACAGTACGATTCATTGCTGGTAAAAGGCATGGGCAGGCCGGAGTACAGCAAGGCGGAACTGGAATTGTACGAACCATCAGAAAGGGCAGAGAGCCGCGCCAAAATGAGCGTAATCCAACTGTACCAGATGCTTCAGTTTGAAGACGAAAAAACAAATTCGGAAATTATTGAAGAGCTTAACGCCTACATCAGCCACCAGGAGGCGCAGGCTACCGTGCGTACAGCAACCGGTTATGATATGCGCGGCATGATTACGGGTGATGATCCTTACGATTGGAACAGCCGCGAATATGGCAACAGCGATGTAATGGCTACAACTTCCCGCCACGGTACCCATGTAAGTGGCATAATCGGCGCCCGGCGAAACAATGGCCTGGGCATCGATGGCATAGCCGATAATGTAAAGATTATGGCCATTCGTGCCGTTCCCGACGGTGATGAACACGATAAAGACATTGCCCTCGCCATCCGCTATGCTGTAGACAATGGCGCGAAAGTGATCAACATGAGTTTTGGGAAAGGCTTCAGTCCGCGGAAGGCATGGGTGGATGATGCCATCCGTTATGCGGCATCAAAAGATGTGTTGCTCGTAACCGGCAGTGGCAACGACGCACAAAACACCGATGAGATACCAAGCTTTCCTACCGATAGGCTGGATGATGGCTCCACAGCTGTAAACCTCATTAATGTTAGCGCAAGCAGTGATGTTTCCATCGGCCCGGATATTGTAGCCGATTTTTCAAATTATGGAAAGCAATCCGTTGATGTACTGGCTCCGGGAAAAAAGATTTATTCCACTGTACCTGCCGGCAACCGGTATGCGCTGATGGATGGCACGAGCATGGCCAGCCCGGTGGTAGCCGGAATCGCCGCTTTGTTGCGCAGCTATTTCCCCGAACTTACCGCCCACCAGACCAGACAGCTCATTGAGCGTTCCGCAGACAGGCGGTTCGCCGGACAAATGGTCACCGTTCCCGGCAAGGATCCGAATGACCGCAGGCAGCAGGTGCTGGATGAGCTATTCGCACAACCTGGTATAGTGAATGCGGCTGTAGCGGTAGAAATGGCCCTGGAAATAAAAAAATAACGCGGATACGTTTTTTTGGTACCCTCTTTGTTGATGTATTGTAGTCCAAAACAAAACAACCATGCTAACCACCCTCACAAGGATTGAAGCCCCCGCATACTTTCAGAAATATATTGCATTGGTAGAAGAGGAAGACATTTGCCAGGCTCTTGAAGAAAGCATTGACAAACTGAATCTTTTGCTTCATTGCATCACCGCGGAAGATGCAGACTATGCTTATGCCGATGATAAATGGACCCTTGCCCAGGTTCTTCAGCATCTTATTGATTGTGAACGCATTTTTAGTTATCGCGCCATGCTGATCGCCCGCAATGATGGCCACAATATCATTCCTTTTGACGAAAACGCTTATGCCGCGCAGGCACCGGCCGCTCACCGCAGTCTCTATGACCTGGCCCAGGAAATGATGTTATTACGCAGATCCACCCTGGCGCTTTTCCAGAGTTTTACTGAGGAAGAAATGAACCGCACAGGCGTGTTGAATGGCGAAAAGGTTTCAACCAATGCATTCGGGTTTATCACCCTCGGTCATTTTCAGCACCATAAAAATGTCCTTCACGAGCGTTACGGCGTTTGTTTGCAGTGCTGATGGTTAAAAATCCATACAGGGATTTTCAACCTTTTTTAGGCGGGGATGCCGGAATTGCGCCCCAAATGCGTAAAAATGCCCGGTGCTAAAGGCAATTTCACTTTATATTTGCCTACCAAAATAATCTACGTTCCTATATGACAAGTCTGTTGTTTGCCGTTCCCGCTATGGGAATCCTGGGTCTTTTATATACAGTTATAAAATACAAATGGGTAAGTAAACAAGATGCGGGCAACGATCGAATGAAAGAGATCAGCCAGTATATCCACGAGGGCGCAATGGCCTTTTTGCGTGCAGAATGGAAAATCCTGACCTATTTCGCCATTATTGCGGGTCTCCTGCTGACCGTAATGGGTATAGCCAATGAAAACAGCCATTGGAGCATTGCCATTGCATTCCTGATCGGGGCTTTCTTTAGTGCCTTTGCCGGATGGATTGGCATGAGCGTGGCCACCAAGGCCAATGTGCGCACTGCGCAGGCAGCCAGGAGCAGTTTGAAAAAAGCGCTGGCGGTAAGTTTTACCGGCGGTAGTGTTATGGGTCTCGGGGTTGCGGGTCTTGCGGTTTTGGGACTCGGCGCGTTATTCATTGTACTGGTGCAGATTTTTGTGCCTTCTCTTGGCCTGGGCAATGGATTTGATGCCATGGAAATGACCAAAGCCATTGAGGTGCTTACGGGATTCAGCCTGGGTGCTGAAAGCATTGCACTGTTTGCCCGTGTGGGCGGCGGTATTTATACCAAAGCTGCTGATGTTGGCGCTGACCTGGTTGGTAAAGTGGAAGCCGGTATTCCCGAAGATGATCCCCGTAACCCGGCTACCATTGCTGACAATGTAGGCGACAATGTGGGTGACGTAGCCGGTATGGGAGCTGACCTTTTTGGTTCATATGTAGCTACTGTACTCGCGACGATGGTACTTGGCGCGGAAACCGTGTCGGTTGATGCATATAATGGCCTGGCACCGATTCTTCTGCCGATGATGATCGCCGGCGCCGGCATATTGTTTTCCATAGTAGGAACCTGGATGGTGCGCATCGCAGAAAATACCCCGTTGAATACAGATGTGGTTCAAAAAGCCCTGAATATGGGCAACTGGGGCAGCATTGTGCTGACCGCGCTGGCCAGTGCCGGCCTCGTTTACTGGATCCTGCCGGAAACCATGCTCCTCCGCGGCCACGAATTCACCAATCACGGAGTGCTGGGCGCCATTTTGGTCGGCCTTACCGTGGGTACGCTCATGAGCATTATTACAGAATATTATACCGCTATGGGCAAGCGCCCGGTGATGAGCATAGTCAGGCAAAGTGTAACCGGTCATGCTACCAATGTGATTGGCGGGCTTGCCGTAGGCATGGAAAGCACTACCCTGCCCATCCTGGTACTCGCCGGGGGTATCTGGGGTTCTTACCTTTGTGCGGGGCTGTATGGTGTAGCCATTGCCGCAGCGGGTATGATGGCCACTACAGCCATGCAACTGGCCATTGATGCGTTTGGGCCAATTGCTGACAATGCCGGTGGGATTGCCGAGATGAGTGAACTGCCGAAAGATGTGCGGGAAAAAACCGACATCCTCGACGCGGTGGGAAATACTACAGCGGCTACCGGTAAAGGCTTCGCCATTGCTTCCGCCGCGCTTACCGCGTTAGCCCTTTTTGCCGCTTTTGTGGGTGTGGCCGGAATTGACGGAATTGATATTTACCAGGCCAAAGTGCTGGCTGCCTTATTTGTGGGCGCCATGATCCCGTTCATTTTTTCATCGCTCGCCATTAGAGCGGTTGGACAAGCTGCCATGGCCATGGTGGAGGAAGTGCGCAGGCAGTTCAGGGAAATACCCGGAATCCTGGAACGCAAGGGCATTCCGGAATACGATAAATGTGTGGCCATTTCCACGCAGGCTTCCATTCGAAAAATGATGGCTCCGGGAGCCATTGCAATTGTTTCTCCTTTACTCGTTGGGTTTTTGCTTGGTCCGGAGGCTTTGGGCGGATTTTTGGCCGGTGCTACCGTGAGTGGTGTATTGATGGGCATGTTCCAGAATAATGCGGGCGGCGCCTGGGACAATGCCAAGAAAAGCTTTGAAAAGGGCGCTGAAATAAGTGGTGAAAAATATTACAAGAAAAGCGAACCACACAAAGCATCGGTTACCGGTGATACCGTGGGCGATCCTTTTAAAGATACATCTGGTCCTTCCATGAACATCCTCATAAAATTGATGAGCATTGTGAGTCTGGTGATTGCACCCACGCTGGCAAGCATGTATGGAACCGGCCATGCAACAACCTCGAAAGGCAAAAATTTATCGCATTTCCGGGGTGAACCCATTGCTACGGTAATGAATTCTACCAGCATAACGCTGCCCGGAGCGGCAACCATTCACGTTCAGCATAAAGAAGGCATTGAAACGAAACTGGTGAATTTTTTGCAAACAGTGGATTACGATGAAATGTCCCCGGAAGCATTGCAAAATACCTGGTTTGATTTTGACCATATCCATTTTGAACCAGGCACTTCAACCCTGACCGGCGACAGCCGGGATCAACTGGACAATGTGGTGGCTATCCTGAATTCTTACCCGCAGGTGAAAGTAGAACTTGGTGTATATACAGACCATACCGATGATGAAGCAACCAGCATACAGCTGAGTACCGAAAGGGCCAATGCCGTAAAAAATTACCTTGAACAGGCCGGTGCCGGAAAGCAGGTCGCCCAAGCGGCAGGCATTGGCAGCCGGTTTGCAAATGCACCGCCAGATGCAAGCGATGCAGAACGGAAAAAAGACCGCAGCATCTCATTGCGTCTTACCAGATAAACTTAGCTAAACTCATTCCCCGGTCTATCCGGGGATTTTTGCAGGTACCTTTCTGCCAACCAACCAGAGGCAATTTGTCCGCGCCTGATATCTGGCAAACCGCGGTGGTTTTCCTATTTTCCAGCGCCGGCATCTGGATCACGGAGCAAGCAGTTGATAATAAAATACCCGGAGCTGCAATCAATTGGCATAAGAAAATCCGACGGAATGCTGCCCTGTTATAAAAAAAGGCATGGTTTTAGAAAACAAATGTGATAAATCACATGCAATGAAAAACCTCTACTTGTTGACCTTCCTGTTGCTCGGCAGCCTGGCATTTGGTTGCAATAACTATGATGTAAATGAAAAAGACGAGGAAGGTCGCCCGCTTGACCGTGCGGTAAAGGCTGAAAATGTAGGAAAATACGAAATGGAAAAAGGCCAGATCAATTATGAATATGCCACAGGTCCCATGTCGGGTACACAGGTAATGAAATGGCAAAATTATGGCGAAGAGGAATTGCGCATTATGGAAATGGGCATTCCCGGAGATACCTTGACGCGAAATTTACTGGTGATGGATGGTTATGCCTGGAGTTGGGCAGAAGGTCAGTCAGAAGGCGTCAAAATGAGGCTTCCCCTCGACCAGGACATCAATTTCAGGAATCTTCCGGATTCGGTTAAACAGCAGCTCAATATCAGGGAAACGGGAACTGAAACGATACTCGGAAAAAACTGTACTGTTTATAGCATGAATTTTAATGGAGGCCAAATGGCCGGTACGGTTTCTGTGTGGAACGGAATTCCATTAAAAATGGAAATGGGCAATAAGGAAGGTAAAATTACGCTCCTGGCCACGAGCATCGATGAGCATCCGGTGCTGCCGGCAGGTGAATTTGAAATACCAAATGACGTAACCTTTCATGAAACACCAGGAACCGACGCAAAATAGCAAGTGAATAACGACAAGAGCGAAAAGGCCAGCAATGTTTGCCGGCCTTTGTCATTCGGTTGCGAAGTAATTACAGATCAGTGATCAGCGAAAGCCCGGTACGAAAGTGATAGTTGGCCCTTTCCGTTACAGGCATTACATATTGATAATCCGCTTTAATGAACGTTTTGCCAGTTAAGCGGAATTGAAGGCCGGCTCCTACGGGCATTAAGGCGTCAAATTTACCACCTTTATATGCCGAACCGCCAATGCCCAGCGTTGCATAAGGCACCACGATAAAATTATCCGGAAGCAACCTGGCATTTACTGAAATGAAAAGCTCCTGCAGCAAGGATTTTTCTGCAGCGGTGAGCCCGGTATGGCGATAGGGATAAGCCACGCTTGCCAGCAGGTAATCCACATTCAGATCAAAATGATCGGTAAGACCTCTGGTCATGATCAGTCCAAAATAAAAGCTTTGGTCACTAAGCTTGGTCCAGTTTTCTGAAGCATAAACAAAAGATTGCTTGCTGATAAGCTGCGGAGTGGTAAAGTCCAGGAATCCGGCCTGAACGCCGAAATAATAACCTTTTTTATTGGGCCAAAGATTGCTTTCCTGTGCAATACCGCTGTAAAGTAAGAAGAAGGCAACTACAGTAAGGAGTAGATTTTTTCTCATGAGATATTTGTTGTTTGGTTACAAAAATAGAATGTCTGGGCTATGAAGAAATAATATTTGTTCAAATATATCATAGCGGTTTTCATTGCTGAAAATAAACTTTGCACATTTTTCTAAAGCTGAAGCTGAAGCTGCATTCGGGTAAGACGGCTTGAAACAGAAAGACCGCTCTGGTTAGGAGCGGCCCGATGCATTTCATTTATAAAATCAGTTAGTTCAGCAGAGCCGGAAGGCTTTTACCGAGGTTTTCCACGATAACTTTTACCACACCGGCATTCACCATTTTCAGTTCTTCAGCGGCGGCACGGCTTACATCCACAATGCGCGTCATGCGGGGATGCATGCGGTCATTGACTTTCAGGATTACCGAGCGGCCGTTGCGGGTATTGGTTACTTTCAGCCAGGTACCCAATGGGTATTTATTGCTGGCGCAGGTGAACTTATGCTTATTGTAAACTTCCCCGTTTGCTGTTTTCTGACCGTGAAAATTCTGACCATACCAACTGGCCACCCCATTTACCACCGAACCTTTTTTTGCCGGTTCACTTGCTGGTTTGTTTTCATCTTTTGAGGCCAGAACTGAACCACTGATCAGCATCACAGCAAAAACTACAATCGATGATTTCCTGATTGCGGTGATAATGTTTTTCATTTCATTCATAACTTTTCTACTTTTAGTTTTAAATCCCTTTTCCTCATAATCGTTCAAAGCAGTTATGTGCTCAAGTCTTCTCACAAATAATTTTGCAAAATTGAGCTCAGAATCTTCAGGAATCAAGATATGTATGGTAAAATCGGTGAAAGGTCCCTGTTTTTAACAGAATATCGGACAATATGTCATTTATTTATAAGTAAAAGTCAACATGTCAGCTTCAAGTTCATTCCTTATTTCTTTCAGTTCTTGTCTCTTCTTAATGATTCTCCTGGGTGCATGCAGTCAGAAATTACCCGCGCAACTCGAAATACGACATAATGCTGCCGATTGGAAACACATGAAACAGGGCCCTGATTCTATGCAGCTTGTCGACCTCGAAAAGTTCATTCCAGGTTTGAAAAAAGATATCCACTATGCAACCACCGGCAATTTTACCGGCAGGATACTTTACAATCAACCTGCAATTTTTCTCCGCAAAACCGCGGCGGAAAAATTAGGCATGGTCCAGGACTCGCTCCATAAACTGGGTTTGCAGCTCATTGTTTTTGATGGTTACCGCCCTTACCAGGTTACGCGCAAAATGTGGGAGGTTATACCGGACGAACGTTATGCCGCAAACCCGGCAAAAGGAAGCGGCCATAACCGGGGCATCGCGGTTGACCTCAGCCTTGCAGACCTCAAAACCGGCGAACCACTAAAGATGCCTACCGGTTACGATTCATTTACCGATACAGCGCATGCAGGCTTCCCTCACCTGCCTGACGAAAACATCCGCAACCGGGAAATGCTGAAATCGGTGATGATGCATTTCGGGTTTTTGCCGCTCGAAACGGAATGGTGGCATTTTTATTTACCAGCAGCTAACAGGTATCCACTCATGAATTTCAGCTTTAAGGCGTTACGGAAATGGGGTTTATGAAGGCTTAAGTCTTCAATTTTTTACTGTGATGATGTTCATAAGGTTCATTGAATTGCTGGAATAGAACCTGAAATTCACCACTTACCATTATCCTCATAAAAACCATTGATATGCCAGGACCATTGAGGAATCCCGCCCTGCTTTCTGCCCTTAAACAGTTTTCTTTACGCCAGGTAAGGCTTGAAGATTTTCAGATCGATTTCTCCATAAAAGGCGGAGGGGTTACAGCCTTCATGACGCGATTGTCATTAACCGCGATGCTTTCTTAGCATTCAGGTTTAGTGTATAGGCGGGAGACCGCCAAGGCACTACAAAAAAACGGCTACCGAACCGGCAGCCGTTAATATTGATATTCATTGTAGTATACGTGTGCAGGTCAATGGGACTCCTTTTGAGCCCGGACGCCTGACCGCCTTTGGAGGGGCACAGACACTACTCAGGCACGGCACTACTCAAAAGTCAGATCCAATCCCAGGCCTCTCAACTCATGGATGAGTACATTGAAGCTTTCGGGAACACCCGGACGCGGAATATTGTCGCCTTTTACAATGGCTTCATAAGTCTTCGCACGGCCGATGATGTCATCTGATTTGATGGTGATCAGTTCCTGCAAAATGTTGGATGCGCCATAGGCTTCGAGTGCCCAAACCTCCATCTCACCAAAACGCTGACCACCGAATTGGGCTTTACCGCCCAAAGGCTGCTGCGTGATGAGGCTGTATGGCCCGATGCTTCTTGCGTGCATCTTGTCATCCACCATGTGATGCAGTTTAATCATGTAAATGATGCCCACAGTGGCTTTTTGGTCGAAACGGTCACCGCTTTCCCCATCATACAGATAGGTATGCCCGAATTTCGGCAGACCCGCCTCTTCAATGTTCGCGGCAATTTCTTCGGGAGTTGCCCCGTCAAAGATCGGCGTACTGTAACGCTTGCCCATTTTATAACCTGCCCATCCCAAAACGGTTTCGTAGATCTGCCCAAGGTTCATACGGCTCGGTACACCAAGGGGATTCAATACGATATCCACCGGGGTTCCGTCTTCCAGGAATGGCATGTCTTCAGGGCGAACAATCTTGGCAACAATACCTTTGTTTCCGTGGCGGCCGGCCATTTTGTCGCCTACTTTAAGCTTGCGCTTAACAGCCAGGTAAACTTTAGCGAGCTTCAATACACCTGCAGGCAATTCATCGCCAATGGAAATATTGAACTTTTCCCGCTTATAGCGCCCGAGCTCTTCATTATACTTAATGGTATAGTTATGCAGCAACTGGTTGATGAGCTCATCTGTATGCTCGTCACCGGTCCAGTTCAACGGATTTACAGTTTGGTAGTCGATTCCGGAAATGTTCCTGGCATTGAATTTCACGCCTTTGCCAATAAGCACTTCCCCAAAATTGTTGCTCACCCCTGCACTGGTTTTGTCTTTCAACAGCACACCCAGTTTTTCGTACAGCAGTTCCAGCAGGGCTGTATCGTTCTGCTGGTGGATTTTCTCAATTTTTTCCAGAGCCGCTTTTTCACGCACTTTACTGTTTTTGTCCTTTTTTGTACGCTGGAAAAGTTTTTTGTCGATCACCACGCCTTCGCTTCCACTTGGCGCTTTCAGCGACGCATCTTTGGCATCCCCGGCTTTGTCGCCAAAAATGGCACGCAGCAATTTCTCTTCGGGGGTTGGGTCGCTTTCGCCTTTCGGGGTGATTTTACCGATCAGGATATCGCCTTCGCGAATATGGGCGCCAATACGGATAATTCCGTTTTCATCAAGATCCTTGGTAGCTTCTTCACTTACGTTCGGTATATCCGGAGTCAGTTCTTCTTCGCCGAGTTTGGTATCGCGTACCTGCAGTTCAAATTCTTCAATGTGAATGCTGGTAAAAAGATCTTCACTCACAATGCGCTCATTGATCACGATTGCATCTTCAAAGTTGTATCCTTTCCAGGGCATAAAGGCCACTTTCAGGTTGCGGCCAAGAGCAAGCTCACCATCTTTTACCGCATAGCCTTCGGTAAGAAAATCGCCGCGCTTTACCGCCTGGCCTTTCTTCACCGCGGGTTTATGGTTGATACTGGTACTCTGGTTGGTTTTAATGAATTTGGTCAGACGGTAAACCATCAGGTCACCGTCAAAGCTGATGTGGCGCTGTTCATCATTGCGGTTGTAACGCACATGAATCTCGTTTGCATCCACAAATTCAACCACCCCATCGCCTTCAGCTACCAATTGCACACGGGCATCACGTGCAGCAACCCCTTCGACTCCTGTTCCCACAATGGGCGCTTCAGGTCGCAGCAACGGCACAGCCTGGCGCTGCATGTTTGAGCCCATCAAGGCACGGTTGGCATCATCATGTTCCAAAAAGGGGATAAGCGAGGCACTCAAACCAACGATTTGGTTGGGCGCGACGTCCATATATTCCACTTCATTTTTTTCCAGTATGGGAAAGTCGCCGGTTTCGCGGCTGATGATGCGGTCTTCCACAAATTCACCTTTCTCATTCATCATCGTATTGGCCTGCGCAATCTTTGCAGAATCTTCTTCCTCGGCGCTCAGGAATTTCAGTTTTTTCAGGTTGACTTTTCCTTCTTCTACAGGGTGATAAGGGGTTTCAATGAAGCCCATGTCATTGATCTGCGCATGCAGGCAAAGGGTGGAAATCAAGCCAATATTCGGACCTTCCGGAGTTTCAATGGTGCACAAACGGCCGTAGTGGCTGTAGTGTACGTCACGCACCTCAAAACCGGCACGCTCACGGCTGAGACCGCCTGGTCCGAGTGCTGAAATCCTGCGCTTATGGGTGATTTCACTCAGCGGGTTGGTCTGATCGAGAAACTGCGAAAGCTGCGAAGTTCCAAAGAAAGAGTTGATCACTGAACTCAATGTACGGGCATTGATCAGGTCAACCGGGGTAAATACTTCATTATCGCGCACATTCATTCGTTCACGGATGGTACGCGCCATTCTGGCAAGGCCTACACCAAACTGGGCATACAATTGCTCCCCTACCGTACGTACACGGCGGTTGCTCAGGTGGTCAATATCATCAATTTCGGCTTTGCCGTTGGTCAGGCGAACCAGGTATTTGATGATGGAAATGATATCTTCTTTTGTAAGTACTTTTTTGGTTGGTGGCAGGTCAAGGTCAAGCTTGCGGTTAATTTTGTACCGGCCAACTTCACCAAGGTCATAACGCTTGTCGCTAAAGAAAAGCTTGTCGATAATGCCGCGGGCAGTTTCATTATCCGGGGCGTCGCTACCGCGCAGCTGGCGGTAGATATGCTGAACCGCCTCCAGTTCGCTGTTGGAAGTATCTTTATTGAGGGTATTGTAAATAATGGTGAAATCGCCACCAATATCTTCTTTCTGGATGAAGATATTTTTGATCTCCATACCAATGATTTCTTCAAGTGCTTCCTCGTTCAGGATGCTGTCGCGTTCCATTACCACTTCATTGCGCTCGATGCTCACCACCTCACCGGTATCTTCATCCACAAAGTCTTCAAACCAGGTATTTAAAACACGGGCGGCAAGTTTACGTCCAACCAGTTGAGAAATATTTTCTTTGCTTACTTCCACTTCATCGGCCATGCCAAACAGCTCCAGGATGTCTTTATCGGTTTCGAAACCGATAGAACGGAGCAGTGTGGTCACGGGGAATTTTTTCTTGCGGTCGATGTAAGCATACATTACGTTGTTGATGTCTGTAGCAAATTCCATCCAGGCACCTTTGAAAGGAATAACCCGCGCAGAAAAAATCTTGGTTCCGTTGGGGTGGAAACTCTGGCCGAAGAAAACTCCGGGTGAACGGTGAAGCTGGCTCACCACCACCCTTTCGGCACCGTTGATTACAAAAGTTCCGCGGGGCGTCATATAAGGAATATTGCCAAGGAATACGTCCTGGACAATGGTTTGGAAATCGATATGCTCCTCATCATTACAGCTCAGGCGCAATTTTGCTTTCAGCGGCACGGCATAGGTAAGACCCCTTTCCATACATTCTTCGATGGAATAGCGTGGCGGATCGATAAAATAGTCCAGAAACTCCAGCACGAAAATGTTGCGGGTATCACTGATGGGAAAGTTCTCTTTAAACACTTTAAAGAGGCCCTCATTATTCCGCTTGTCGGGGGTAGTTTCCAGTTGGAAAAACTCTTTAAAAGACTGGATTTGAATTCCCAGGAGGTCGGGAGCTTGGGCCAGGTTTTGGGTTTTTCCAAAATTAATTCTTTCGGAAAGATGGTTAGAAGACATATATACGCTTTGTTTTTTCTTTATCTGCGGGTTTATAACACATTGAGCCCTGCCGCATAAGCGGAGAGCCGGCCTACAACTTATTGTAAATCAGGATGAATCTGCCCAATGTGTATATTACCCAAAATTAAAAGGATTGCAAAAGTAAACCCCAGAGCGGAAATAAACAAATGTGGAGAAACAGGTATTGGCGAATTGGGGAAACGTTTGCAGTTGATGGCTGCAAGCGCCTTCTGGTCGATCCCTGCCCTTGAAACGCAAGTGTTGCCGAATCGCAAAACCTGGAAACTCATCCCACTCCTTCCTAGCATCGAAACCCTTAAGATGATCAATATCGTAGCCCAAAATAAGGGCTTCCTGGCGAAACAAACCATTTTTGAAATCGATGGGCAACCCGTTTGTACCCCTGGGATGCAACATGCCAGCCGGGTCAGCGCTTTTCCGGAACAGTTCCCAAATGTGGAAAAGTTGCAAGCATGCCAGGCATGGCCAAAACCGGAACGCCGGGTCATTCATTCCATTTGTACCTACCTTTGAAAACTCTGGTGGATCAAAATTCCTTCATTATTACCCAATGGTTTTGCCCACATAATAATATGGTGATTTATATATGAACATCTTGCATATTATTCAAACAAACCAATATCGTGGCGTAGAAATATTTACCAGAAATCTTGCCGGATGGCAAATTGAGCAGGGGCACAGCGTGGATGTTGTGACTGTGTATTCTGCTGGAAACCA
Source organism: Bacteroidota bacterium (assembly GCA_023387985.1). Classification (GTDB taxonomy): domain Bacteria; phylum Bacteroidota; class Bacteroidia; order Chitinophagales; family Chitinophagaceae; genus Phnomibacter. The sequence continues at coordinate 91,037 of JAEWHC010000005.1, forward strand.
AAAACAACTCGAATTTCCGGGTTCGAGCGTTTACTCCCTGGATGCCTCCGGTAGCCTATTTGATTATAAAGCATTCAAAAAACTGAATTCAATTATTACCCGAAAACCCTACGATATTGTACAGGCCAATTCGGGTGATACTTTCCGCTACAGCGTTTTCAGTAAATGGCTCTTTAAATGGAAACCTCCAATTATATTTCGAAATTCCAGTGTGATGGGCGATTATCTGAAAAATGCCTTACTGAAAAAATATTTTTACTCTGTTTTGCGTAAAGCCTGTGCCGGAGTCGCTTCCGTTTCTGAAAAATCAAAAATGGATTTTCTCGAAACTTTTCCGAAATATGATGGAATAATTGAAACAATTCCTGTGGGTATCGATTTAGATTTACTTCCGGATTTGAAAACAGGATCAAGTGGGGATCGCTTTCAAATTGTGCATGTTGGGGGATTTAGTTTTGAAAAAAATCATTTTGGCCTCATCCGGATATTTAATGAAGTAAGAAAAAGACTTCCTCAAGCGGAATTGCATTTATTGGGGGATGGAAAATTACGCGACAAGATTGAAGGATTTGTCCAAAGCTTCAACCTTCAGGATGCTGTTATTTTTCATGGTTATGTAGCCAATCCTTTGGACTACATTGCTAATGCCGATCTCCTGGTGTTGCCGAGTATTATTGAAGGACTGCCCTCAGTAATTCTTGAAGCTTTTGCATTGAAAATTCCGGTAATCGCCTACAATGTAGGTGGAATTCCCGAGCTGGTAAAAGATGGCATAACTGGACGCCTCATCAACAAAGGGGATGAAGTGGCCTTCGCCGAAACCATCCTGAAGACATTCGCCACCCCAGACAATGATTTGACGCTGGCAGCCCAGGTTATGGTCAAAACGCACTTTAATAAAGATATTATTGTTGACCTATTTGATGCATTCTACCGAAAGGTTTATGAAAAATCTCCTCCAAATTAACCGTGTGTGTCGTTCTCGAAAACGGAGCAAATGAATTATTCAAAAACCAGCTTATTCCAGTGGCGTATGTAAACTACTGACATGAATGCTGAAATATTTACTCCCTGCTCGCCTGGCGCTTACCCTTATTTGGTAATGCTCATAATCATTGGGTATAATTATCTGTATATCCTGCCCTGAACCCAGATCCCTAATGGCCAAATGATTGCCAAATTGATCATTCTTGATAAGGAACCAGTCAAATTCAACTTTTTCGCCAGAAAGAGCAGGAGATAACCATTCCTGGCCATTCTGAAGGACAGCTTTGAAATTCACTTTACTTCCCGGAAAAAGCGATATAGAAGGTTTTAAGATTTTTACAGTAAGTGGAGAAGGAGGAGCGGTTCCCTTTAAAAGCGCTGCTGTTTGTCCCAATATATACTTTTTGTTGCCCATGAAATCCACGAGTCCGTTGAAGGATAACCAGTTGCCGTGGTGTTCATCCTGCCAGTTTGAAATAATGAAATTCTGACTCCTGAGCGCGCTGCCATTGGCCAGTAAATCCCCCGGTTCTAATTGGCTGATCACTACGTTTAAACCCTTGTTCGAGGCAAAATCCACTACGTCCTTTATTTTGCTACCGGTGGATGATGTGGCGATAAGCCCAAAATAATCTACGGGCAAATTTGAACGAACCCATTCAATTATTCCTTTATTTTCATTCAATTTTAATTCCAGGATGATCGGGCGAACCGGATCTACCGATTTAATTTCTCTCGTCACAACATTCAGCAAATTGAGATATTCATCCTGCAGTTCAAAAAGTCCGGGCTTGTTATAAGCGTCTTCCGGATTAAACTCAAAGGAATAGGCTACAATGCTTTTATCATCCTTCAATCGCTTCACCCTTTTCATTATGTCATCCCGAAGTCCTTGCAATCCATTCGGGTCCCGATTCAATTCAAGGTAAGGCTCAAGAGAGAATTGGTAAATGAGTTTCATCCCCAGGTCCCTGGAAACTCTGCGGATATTGTAGTCATATATATCACTTGCTTTATACTGCACAGTATTAAAGCCTGATTCGCGGATCTTCCTGAAATCACTTTCCACAACTTCACGGGTTAGTACATAATAATTATTTCTCCAGTCCTGACCCTTCTTATAATTCACTGCTTTTAGATTATCGAGAGCAGCACGTGGTGACCCTGGTGGTGGGTCAATATCTGGTTTTCTGAGGCCCAGGCCTACGTTAGCCGGGCCTTCTGCTTTAAAGCCCGCAGCGATCTGATTCATTTGATTGGTAGTCCAATCCAAATATCTTTCCTTGTGCCAGTTATTTTTGGGAATGTTTTTATCAAGGGGGCTGTGAAACATCACAATTGCAGATACTTCATTATACTCATCATGAATAGTTCTTATGGCATCCTCCAACCATTCATCTTGATTTTCATCCATTTTCAAGGAACCAAACTCCGCCAGCATTACAGGCTTTCGGGTAAATTGGTAGAGTGAATCTCTCAGGGGTTTGTACAATTCACTGAAACTATAAGACCTGCCATTGCGATTCAACGCATTGTAATTCAAGGCTGTAAAACCTACCCAGTCTACAAACTCATCACCAGGATAATAGTCCACCATATGCTGCGCTCTCCAGGGATTCCATACCATCATAATTTTGTGCGCTCCTTCCGCATTAATTAAAGAATCCACATGCTTCCATGCGGCAACAAATTCTTCAGGCGTGTTGCCGCCAGATGCCGACCAGGGATAATGCGGATTATCAAATTCATGAGCGTATCTTAAAAAAACCGGTTTATCATATGATTTCAGTATTTGGATAAAATCAATAATATACTCATCAAAATGCCCAGCGGCAATATGTTTCATGGCCTTTCTTCCGGATGCTATTTCGGGATCATGATCCTGCGTGGCCAGTGCAGCCGTCCAGGGTTCCCAGGTGATCATGGGAATGGCGTTTTTGGCGATGATACCGGCCATCAGATTATGTGGAAAACTGTCGATACTTTGCCTGTTCCAACCGATGTAAAAAGAAATGAGATTAAAACTGACGTTTTGCTGATTTTCTAACCGATTAACCTGGGCCATATCAGTTAGCCCCGTTTCAGAAGCGGGTTGATAAATACCGAAGTACTTACCCGTTAACTTGGAGCTGGGAGGCAGGCTCACTGTTTCCCAACGACTTAGTTCGTTTCTATTTAATATATACATTGAGGAGAATAAAAGCACCAACAAGAGTGGGAGTGCCAATTTACGTATTATGGTAAAAGCGGAGTGGCCGAAATTATTGACTGCAGTTTTTATATTCCATAATGACTTGACTACTGAAAATTTCAGGTTATTTCTTAAAATCCTGTTGTCGTTGGTGACTTTATTGGCCAGATAAATTCCAAATCCCATGATAAGGGCATTGAATAATGCAAAGCCAGCCATAAAGATGGAAAATGGCGTCAGATCACGGCTTAACCCATAATATACCGCTGCAAGGGATAGGATGGCTACAATGACATTGGGCAGGATAATTTTATAATTGGTGTTTCCTTCATTTTCCTTCGGTGTTGGCAGGTAGGGCACCTTTTTATTAATTAAGGTATACACTACACCCAGTAAGTATACCCACCAGGTATTGATATGCAACAATCCTCCGACAATGTGAAAGCCCCGCTCTTCTTTCTCAATTACCCATTTTTGAATGTAGGTTCCTATCAAAACCGTACTGGCTAATATGGGAGTTAATACCAGGAAGAAATCAACAACATTCCCCTTCCAGGGAGTAATGGAAAAAAATAAGGAAAGGATGGGAATCAAAAAATTGATCAGGATTATTAAACCATCCAAATAATGAAGCGGCAACATGCCATAATGAATTCTTTGTCGAACAGTGAGGTTCTTAAATATTCTTGGGTAAACATGCACCAACAAGTCAAAAGTTCCCCTTGACCATTTTAACTGTTGCTTAAAATAACTGGTGAGGTTGGATGGAGCTAGGCCCTTGGCCAATATTTCAGGGACATAAACCGCCTTCCATTTCTTGGCATACAAAAGCATCGCCGTATGCATATCTTCGCACAAGCCGGGAGCATGGCCCCCTATGCTGTCCAATGCTTTTCTTCGGAATACACAATTGGCTCCAATGGCATTCACCGCACCATAAGCATTCAGCGTCATCATCATTGGCCCGTAAAACTGAAAAGTCTGCTCGGCAGCGCCGCGGGCAACTAGACTTTCCTTGATATTGTAATAAGATTGTACAATTTGCACAAATCCGATTTCGGGATCCTGAAAATGAGGGAGAATCGAGTCGAGGAAATTGGGGGCAGGTATATGATCCGGATCAAGCACTACGCATATATCCCCCGTGGCGTATTTCTGCAGGGCATTATTAATATTTCCTGCTTTTGCATTTATGCGGTTATCCCGTGTGACATGAATAATGCCATTTTCCTGGCAAAATCTTTTCAAATAAGCATCGTCCGCTTCATCACAAAGATAAGTAGTGTGCGGATAAGTAATCGCATTTATTGCTTTCAGGGTTGTGGTGGTCATTTCATAAGGCTCTCCGGGGAAATAGGTGGTAAGAATATCTACCTTAAAGTCCGGTATCTGGCCGTTGGTTTTAGGAACCGAAATATTGGAATAATTATACCACATATACAGCTTTTTGGTAATGCTGTAAATGATGGAAATAACCAGTAATGAAAACAACAGGGAATTGCCAATATTCTCTGACTGAAATACATAGTATAGAAAATAGAAAATATTAAATACCCCAATAAGGATCATAAATTTTATGACCCTGGACTCAGTTGTATTAGGGGCTTTAATTTTATTCTCCGTCTTCATTTTTCAAAACATAGAAAGGAACATTGGCTGTAGCAACATAATCCGTGTTATTGGAAATATATAAATAAGCTCTGTAGGGCCCTTCTTTATCGGGGACAATAAAACTTGTCTTTTTTCCCTGCACATTAAAATCAATATTTTCTACTTGAACGTCGTTATGTGTATTAAACCACACTTCTTTTCTTAATTCCCAATGATACTGCAGATTCTTCTGCTCCTTTTGAGGTAAAACTATTTCCAGCTCCGCCAGGCTTCCGGCATCCAGGATAATATTCTTTGCGGCTCCTTCTTGATTAAGCAGAATATACTCAAGTTCTGGTCCGGGATAAATCGCATTTGGGTCATTTCTCCAAATTTTCGACAGCTCAAAAACCGGCTGCGTCTTCTTATGATCCTCTGTAAATAAACTATACCAGGTAGGCGTATGTTCATTTTTTTGTCCCCAGTAAAAAATAAAACTTCCAAGTGAATTGTTATATTTTAAGGGAACTATATAATCCCGGTATCGCTTGATGATCTGTTCTGCTTTTTTGGTACTTGTTTCTTCTATTGGAGCCTGCCATGAAGTTAGCTGTGCTTCCCATGGCCCATTGACCCCCCACTCGGTAATCACATGAGGGCCGTCCCAATAAGATGCAATGGGTTTCAGTTTTTCAGCAAACTTGTTGATGGTGCCAAATGAATTGAAAGAAATAAAATCGAGTTGAGGACTTCTCAGTTTAATGGAAACCACCCGTAGCTTATTGGCTCCAATTGTTACCGTGCTCACCGGGTGATTGGGATCGAGTTCATGAATCAGATCAATTAAGATATTGAATTTTTTAAAAAACGCTGTGCGCTTATAGAAGTAGGGATAATAGAGTTCGTTCCCCAGATTCCAATAGAGCAAGGCCGGATGATCTCTGTGCTGCCGCACTACCCTTGCCACCCGTTCCCTGACCTGTTCAAACAATGAATCTTCCTCATAAAACATAACGGCATTATTGAACTTGGGCATGGGTATATCGACCACCACTGCCAGGCCCAACGAGTCCGCTTTATCCAGGGTTGCGCGCAAATCTATTGTATCATAAATCCTCGCCGTATTTGCCCCCGCCTCCTTTAGTTCCACAAGGTAATTTGAATGGGCAGCGCCACCATACATATAAAAAGGTTGGCCATTTCGAATTAAATGGTACCCATCATCTGCCTTTTGAATATAGACAGCGGGCCTGGGCCGGTTAGCGTCTTCAGGCTTTTTACACGAAGCCAGGATCAGCATTAGAACAATACCAATATAAACCGGTCTGAAAAATTGATGATTCAGGAAAATGTTGCCCGGGCGTACGAATATGTGAGGAGTGAAGGATGACCGCATTTTAATGGGTAATATATGGACCCTATCAATGATAGATTAATAGCAATCCTGTAACGTATCGTGTTTATTCTGAATCCTGAGTTAATACAATCCCTTATGGTTTATAAAAATCTAACTAGCTAAGTTAATAACCAGGCCGGTCTTTGTGACAAAATCCTCAATCTTCATAAATTAAATATTTCTTCCGCATTTCCCTGTAGGCAGTCAAACCCGGCTCCCAGGTTGCCCGAATCTGTTCTTCCGTCCAACCCTCTTTTACCTGCTGCCGGAAATTGCCATCGCCGACCAATCCATCAATATTGCCCATCTGGTTGCTCAGTTTCCTGTCGAAAAATTTCTCCTTGAAAGGATGAGCTTTATACAATTCGAGAATCCATTGAATATTGATTTTCCCGGATTCACGAAGCGAATCTGTATCGTAACCCCGCAAATCCAGGCCATAACAAACCTGGTTCATAAATAAGGGCGTTTCGGCCATTCCCTTAATGCCTGTAGGGGTATAGGAAAATGCGTACTTCCCTTTAAGCTCAGGACTACCCAGCACACAGAAAGGATCGTAAGTGCCCCTACCATGATTGAGGTAAATGCCTTCAAACAAACATGTGCTTGGGTACAGCAGAATAGATTGCTGTGTATTGAGGTTGGGAGAAGGCGCTACCGGCAATGTATAGGGCATACTGTGGCGGTAATTGGCTACCGGAATAATTTTGAGCTGGCATTTCAAACCGGCCTTGGCAGGATCCGGGGCTGCCGTACGAGATGATGCATAGGAAACCCAGCCTTCGCCATTCACCATCTGCGCAAATTCAGCTACCGTTAAGCCATGCGAGATGGGGATTGGGAACATGCCAATACCGGATTTGTATTTCATATCGAGAACCGGGCCATCCACCAGGTAACCATTGGGATTGGGCCTGTCGAGAATCAAAAGCTCCTTGCCGTTTTCAGCACAGGCTTCCATGATGCGCACCATAGAATTGATGTAGGTATAAAACCGCACACCTACATCCTGAAGATCGTAAACAAAAACATCGACATCGGCTAAATCTTCTTTGGTGGGTTTATTTCGGCTGCCATAAAGTGAAATGATTGGAATGCCGGTAGCGGCGTCCTTTTCATCTTTTACATGAGACCCCGCACTCGCGTTTCCACGAAAACCATGCTCAGGGCCAAAAACTTTTACGATATTAACGCCCAGTTTATGCAGGCTGTCCACCACATGCGTTTTTCCAATAACCGAAGTTGGATTGCCCATAAATGCAACCCGTTTACCTTTCAGGTAAGGGACATACAATTCGGTTTGCTCGGCACCTGTTTTGATCAAAGATTCCTGAGCATTCGCCGGTTTATGTTGAATTTGCAAGGCACATCCGAAAATTGACAAAACCAGGAGGTAGAAAATATAATTCATGTAATGGGGTTATGAAATGCGTTAACGCACAAAGATAAATCCCTGTGACAGCGTATTGCCACAGGCACATGAAAAATTCAAAAGAATAATTTCAAAATCCGCGGCCTTCCAGGAATGATTTTTATCGGTGCTCAGGAAATCAGGATTACGCGTTCTGTGCACAGATTACTGACTATGATCTTTTGCATCCATCTTCTTCCAGATTTCATACATGGGTGCACCCTGACTTGTTTTTCCTGAATGGATCCATTGCGCATTCCGCAGCGTATCTGTAAAGCTCAGGCTCATGCCTACCCTGCTGTTGTCACGGGAGAAAAACTCAATATTTTCAGTGTATATCCCATCTTTAAAGGTATAGCTTCCGCCACCGGTACCGCTGAATGCGCCGGTTTCAATATTGATGGCCGCCCATTGGAATTTTGTACCGGATAAAAGTTTTAGCGTTCTGCGGGCACGCAAAGGCATTTCATTGCCAAGATTTCCGTCGCGCATCAAATGCGTTATCCGCCAGTTGCCGGCAATATGTTCATTTCCTTTATCCACCCTGTCCCATTCCGTTTTTACTCCGCTGAGGTTGGTTTGCATAAGCTCACTGTTTCCAAGAATATTGTAAGTCATTGTTCTGCCCACCATCGAACTGTCGGCACTATTGAACTGGATCTTCGCGGTCAGCCGGCCCGGGGCAAGCGTATATGGACCGCCAAAACTGTAGTAAAATTGTTTCCCGGCTTTGTCGTATTCGGTAAACATGAAATAATGTTCGTCGGCAATGATGAGGTAATTGCGGTTATTATACACCATTTCCCATGCACCTTGCAATGTTTCAGGTGTAGTGGTTATGGGATCGGGCAATGCCGGTTGCTTGGGTGCGCAGGCTGCAAAAAATAATAGAACGGCAGTTGTCAGGATGGTTTTCATACGGGGCAATTTGATTTCGCTAAAAATAAAAAAAAGCCGGCAGATTACCAAAGCTTGCAATTATTGGAAAAAAAGCAAATTTGTCTTATCCTTATAAAAATTATCCTGTTAATAATCCTCATTAATAATTTGCACGAAAACTTCGAACTTATATTATAATAACAGCGTAAACGCTTGTTACTGATGAGGTCAATCCACCAAAAGCGGCCAAACAGCAATCCATTTTCTTTCTGCCGCCTGAATCCAGCCTCTTGTGCGGAGCCGGCAGGGCGAAACGGTTTTATACAAATGAGGCGTTCAACTGCCTAAGTAACCCAAAATTTACTTACCCCAATGCCCCCGGATAAAAACATGTTTATCATTCAATCTTTCTCCTTAGTTTTGCTATTAACCAAATGGTTAAACTAAATGGTTAACGCCAAAAAAATCACCTCCCAGGCCGAATCAGCTATTTTACAAAGCGCCAGAAAGGAGTTCGAACGCCATGGATTGGCTGGCGCCAGGATGCAACGGATAGCCGATGAGGCCGGCATCAACAAAGCCTTGCTGCACTACTACTTTCGGAACAAGAACCAGTTATTTCTGCGCATTTTCGAAGAAGCGATCAGCCAGACCATTCCGCAACTGCAAAAGATCATTCACAACGAAGGCGGTTTCCCGGAAAAGATCCAAAGCTTTGTGCATCTCTATATTTCCACACTCAACCAGCATCCCTATTTACCGGCATTTGTGCTTTCAGAATTGAGGCACCAACCTGTCGGTTTTTTCAAAAAAAATTTTCCGGCCCATACGCTTAAAGCCATTCAGCAAATGTTTGTTATGCTGGATAAGGCTGCATCTGCCGGAATCATCCGGAAATGGGATTGGGAACAGCTGTTGATCAGTATGATCAGTTTATGTGTTTTTCCCTTCGCCGCCACGCCAATTATTCAACATTTGCTGAGTTTGAAAGAGCAGGAAATGAAAAAATTTATGGAAGACCGGAAAGTTTTTGTCACCCAATTTTTATTAGCCGCTTTAAAACCTGATCATTTATGAAAAAAATGAAGCGAAAAATAAACTGCCTGTTATTGGCCCTGTTTTTCATCCCCCTGGGTTTGCTTGCCCAAAACCGGCAGATCCGTCTGGCCGAAGTGGAACAATGGGCGGCCATGCATTTTCCGTTACTTGTTCAGAAGACTCTCGCAAATGAACGGGCGGCGGTTGCCAAAAGCAACCTCGGGAAAAACTATTTACCACAGGTGAATGTGAACGCCCAGGCCACCTGGCAAAATGCGGTGCCTGAATTGCCGGTGAAAATTCAATTGCCCGGCTTTGAGATCGATCCGGTTAACAAAGATCAGTACCGTGCCATCATTGACGTTTCCCAACTGCTTTATGATGGGGGCTCCATCCGACTGCAAAAACAACTGGCCGAATTGGAAGCCATTGTAAAAAGCCTGCAGACCGATGCGCAGTTTGAACCCATGCGTGAACGGGTGACACAACTTTATTTCAGCGGGCTGCTTGTTAATGAACAAAAGCAATTGATGCAAACCGCGATGGAGGATATTGCCCTTGGCATAAACAAAGTAGAAGCCCAAGTGCAAAACGGAATCGCATTCCGCTCCCATCTTGCCACGTTGCAAACCGAAGAATTAAAAATAAAACAACAATTGAGCGAGCTGGAAATTCAACGGCTAGCCATCCTGGAAATGCTTTCTCTTTTTACCGGTCAGCATCTCGACGCATCGGTGGTGCTTACAGATGAAAAGCCCGAAATGCGCTTTATGGCTAACCGCAACCTTGAAAACCGTCCGGAATGGAAATTATTTAGCGCCCAGGACAGCCTTGCGCTGATGCAGGCTACCCTTGCCGATATAAGAACCCGGCCAAAGCTGAGCGCCTTTGCCCAGGGTGGTTATGGCAATCCCGGGCTCAACATGCTTAAAAATGAATTCTCCCCCATGTTCATGACCGGCATCCGCTTCAATTGGAATTTGTCAGCATTTTATTCCAGGGACAATGACCACAAACTTGCATCCATACAACAACGTGAGATTGCGGCGCAAAAAGAAAATTTCATAATGCAAACCAATGCCCGCCTCAATGATGAAGCAACCAAAATGCAAAGGTTGGAGGAATTGTTGAAAACCGATGGCGAGATCATTGTACTTCGGCAGCAAATTAAAGAAGCTTCCAAAGCCCAGCTCGATCATGGCGTAATTAATGCCAATGATTACATACGCGAAGTGAATGCCGAAAACCAGGCAATCCTTCAGCAGAAAATACATGAACTGCAATTGTTGCAGGCACAACGTAATTATAAACTCATAACCGGACAAACCCAATGAAAAAGAATATGCTATTGATCGGATTTTTTGGCCTGACAGTTTTTGCTCTCTCCTGTAAAAGCAGTGAGCCCCAATATGATGCTTCAGGCGTTTTTGAAGCCGAGGAGATTATTGTGTCTTCGGAGATTCCCGGCAGGATCATCGCGATGCCGGCCCGCGAGGGCATGCGCATTTCGCAGGACAGCACCATTGCCATAATTGATGCCGGCAACCTCACCCTGCAACAGGAGCAGGTGGAAGCCTCCATCCGGTCACTGCAGGACAAAACAGCAAATGTGCAACCCCAGGTTAAGCTGATCCGCGATCAATTGCGGGTGCAGGAAACACAGCTTGAGCATTTATTAAAAGAACAAAAGCGCTTTGAAGCCCTTGTACAGGCAGATGCTGCAACACCCAAGCAGCTTGATGACCTTACTGCGCAAATCACCACCTTGCGTTCACAAATGGCGGTAACCCGTCAGCAAATACAGGTAGCACAAACAAACACCGGCACGCAGAACCGCGCAGTCATGAGTGAAAGGGAACCACTTCGTAAACGTGCGGAAATAATCGCCGACCAGGTAAACCGCGGACGGATCAGCAGCCCCATAAACGGTACCATACTCGTAACCTATGCCAATGTAGGCGAAATGACCGCGCCGGGAAAACCCATCCTGAAAATGGCTGATCTCTCCACGATTGTTCTGCGGGCATACGTTACCGGCGACCAGCTCGCCAAAGTAAAACTCGGGCAGCAGGTAAGCGTTTTTGTTGGCAGTGGTTCCGACAGCTCGCGTAAATATGCGGGTAACGTTACCTGGATTGCAGACCAGGCGGAATTCACGCCTAAAACCATTCAAACCATTGAGGAGCGGGCCAATCTCGTATATGCCACGAAAATAACCGTGCAGAATGATGGTTTCCTGAAAATTGGAATGTACGCGGAGGTGGCGCTGTAGATTGAAATCATGAATTCTGTCTACGGCGGGTTCCATTCAAAAAAACAACTTAAATTCAATAACAAACAATTGATCACCGTAAACAACTTATCAAAATCCTATAAAAACGGCAGGGAAATTATTCCTGCCCTAAAGGGTATTTCCTTTAATGTAAACCAGGGTGAAATCTTTGGCCTTATCGGGCCTGATGGTGCAGGCAAAACCACACTTATCCGGATATTGACCACCCTCATTTTGCCGGATTCCGGCTCAGCAACCGTGCAAGGTCTGGATGTGGTAAACGATTTCAAAAAGATCAGGCATTTGTTTGGATACATGCCCGGCCGCTTTTCACTCTACCAGGACCTGACCGTTGAAGAAAATATCAATTTTTTCGCTTCTATTTTTCACACTACCGTTGAAGAAAATTATCACCTGGTAAAAGATATATACGCACAGATTGAACCGTTTAGAAACCGGCCGGCGGGCAAACTCTCCGGCGGAATGAAACAAAAACTGGCTTTGAGTTGTGCGCTGATCCATAAGCCGGATTATTTGTTCCTGGATGAACCGACAACCGGTGTGGATGTGGTGAGCCGAAAAGAGTTTTGGGACATGCTGAAAAAACTGCGCAACCAGGGACTTACCCTCCTCGTATCCACGCCTTATATGGACGAAGCCCGGCTTTGCGACCGCGTTGCCCTAATGCAAAACGGGCGGTTTATGGATGTGGACAGACCGGATAAGATCATTCAAAAAAACCAGGGTTACCTGCTTGCCGCAAAAGCTTCCAATACCTATACCTTGATCAATGAGCTCAGAAAACTAAATCTCCCAGCACACAGCTACCCCTTTGGGGAATGGATACACATTATGTCAAAAAGCCGCTTTATGGAGGCGGAAGCCCTGGTGGAAAAACTGACAGATACTGGTTTGCAAAATGTGCAGGTACGGGAGATCGAACCCAATATTGAAGACATTTTTATGAAACTTATGCGAACAAACCATGAATGAAAAACCCATCATAACCGCGGCAGATCTCACTAAGAAGTTCGGTGATTTTGTGGCCGTAGATGCAATCAGTTTCGACGTAAAACAAGGCGAAATTTTCGGGTTTCTTGGCGCCAATGGAGCCGGCAAAACAACTGCCATGCGCATGCTTTGCGGACTAAGCATTCCGACCTCGGGAAAGGCGACCGTGGCAGGTTTTGATGTATTTACCCGAAGTGAAGAAATAAAAAAAAATATCGGCTATATGAGCCAGAAATTTTCCCTTTACGATGACCTGACCGTGAGGGAAAACATGCGGCTTTATGGCGGTATCTATGGTATGTCAAAAAAGGATATCAAAAAAAAGACGAGCCAGGTCATTGAAAAACTGCACCTGCAGGAATCGGCAAATGCGTTGGTTCGTTCCCTGCCCCTGGGCTGGAAGCAGAAACTCGCTTTTTCTGTGGCGATGTTCCATGAGCCTCCCATTATTTTCCTGGATGAACCCACCGGCGGAGTGGATCCGGTTACGCGGAGAGAATTCTGGGAATTGATTTATGAAGCAGCCTATAACGGCACCACCATTTTTGTAACAACACACTACATGGATGAAGCGGAATATTGCAACCGGGTATGCATCATGGTGGATGGAAGAATTGAGGCCCTGGATACACCGGCAAGTTTGAAATCCGCTTTGGATGCCGCCGGTATGGAAGAAGTATTTCTGAACCTTGCAAGGAAAGCAAAAAGAATTGAGGTTTAAGTTATGTGGAAGCAATTCAGACAATTTACACGAAAGGAATGGATCCACATCTGGAGGGACCGGAAAACCTTGTTCATCCTTATCGTTATGCCGCTGGTGCAGATCATCCTCTTTGGTTTTGCCTTGAGCAATGAAGTCAAAAACGCGGCAATCGCAATCATTGATCCGGCACAGGATGACTTTACACATATGATGACCAACCGTTTTGCGGCAAGTACGTATTTCACTCATACCCACAACCTCAGCAACATAGCAGCAGTTGAGCAGGCCTTCAAAGACAATAAAATAAAAATGGCCGTGATTTTTGAACCTCATGCCGGTCAGAAACTGCTCAATGAAAATGGCACAACCATACAATTTATCTCCGATGCAAGCGACCCCAACACGGCTACTACACTGGTGATGTATGCCAATGCCATTGTTGGCGCCTACCAGAAAGAACTGATTAACCGGGAAATGCCCTATACCATAATGCCGCAGGTGCGCATGCTGTATAACCCGCAACTGAAAGCCACTTACAATTTTGTGCCCGGGGTAATGTCCATGATCCTGTTGCTCGTTTGCACTATGATGACCTCTATTTCCATCGTTCGCGAGAAAGAACTGGGTACCATGGAGCTGCTGCTGGCCTCTCCACTTGCGCCCATTCTCATTTTGCTGGCCAAAGCAGTTCCCTACCTGATTATATCTTCTTTAAACATCATTACCGTCCTGCTCATGAGTGTTTGGGTACTGAATGTGCCCATTGCGGGAAGTATACCCTTGCTGCTTGCTACCAGTCTTATTTTTACCATTACCTCCCTGACGCTCGGATTGCTCATCAGTACCATTTCAAAAACCCAGAGCGCAGCCATGCTGATCGCGTTGGTTGGTATGTTTCTGCCAACAATCATGCTGAGCGGCTTTATGTTCCCCATTGAAAATATGCCCTGGCCGCTTCGTGCATTCAGTCATATAGTGCCTGCCCGCTGGTATTTTACCATCGTAAAAAATATTATGATCAAAGGATTAGGAATGCCCTATATCTGGAAAGAAGTCCTCATTCTGACCGGTATGACGCTCTTTTTTATCCTGTTATCATTCAAGAAATTTAAACTCCGCCTGGCCTGATATGCGTACCATCCTTTTTTTACTGGAAAAAGAATTCAAGCAGGTCTTCCGCGACCCAATCCTGCTCCGGCTGATGTTTATGATGCCGGTTGTGCAGCTTATTATTTTGCCTTTTGCGGTGGATTATGAAGTGAAAAATATTAACTTGTCCGTGGTGGACCACGACCGGAGTCCCTATTCCAATCAGCTTATTCATAAAATCTCCGCTTCCAAGTATTTTAAACTGGTTTCTTATGACAACAGCTACCAGGAAGCCATGCAAAAGATCGCCCGGGATGAAGCAGATATCATTCTGGAAATTCCGGCGGGATTTGAAGAAGACCTGGTGCGGGAAAGCGAAGTAAAAATATTCCAGGCGACCAATGCGGTAAATGGCGCCAAGGCCAATATCGGATCCGGGTACCTGCAACAAATCATCGCCCGTTACAATAATGAGATCAGGATGAAATGGATCCAAATGCCGCGGTCCCCCGACCTGCCGCTCATTCACACCACGCATTCCTATTGGTACAATAAAAAAATGGACTACAAAACATTTATGGTACCGGGTATCCTCGCCTTGCTGATTACCATCATTGGAGGGCTGCTGTCCTCATTAAACATTGTGCGGGAAAAAGAAATCGGCACCATTGAACAGATCAACGTAACGCCCGTGAAAAAATATGAATTTATCCTGGCCAAACTCATTCCCTTCTGGATCATCGGGCAACTTGTGCTGATTATTGGATTGCTGATCTCCTGGCTCGGCTACGGAATCCCCATCAAGGGAAGCATCGGTGTGTTATTCCTGTTTACGAGTTTGTATTTGCTCGCCATAATGGGTTTTGGATTACTCATTTCAACTTATGCCAATACCCAACAGCAATCGATGCTGATTTCCTATTTTTTTGTGATGATATTTATCCTGATGGGCGGATTGCTCACACCAATTGAAAGCATGCCGGACTGGGCTCAAAAGATCACCTGGTTCAATCCGGTGCGGTATATCATTGAAGTGATCCGGATGATCATTCTGAAAGGCAGTGGAATTTCTTCTATTGCACCTCACCTGGCCATTGTCGGTGCATTCGCCATTGTTTTGAATACCTGGGCGATACTCAACTATAAAAAGCGAAACTAGACAAACACTGAATATTGTTTTTCAGGCCCTTTGCACTCATCGGGTTCTTCGCGTGAAATATCCCGGGGTTCTTTGAATGAAATACATTCTGCATTCCGAAATTTGCTGTCATGTCTCTTCGCAACAATAGCTGGCTTATTTTCCTCTTTCTTATTTCCTGTACACCCAGGCTGACCGGCCTTGGGCAGGCTGAAAACAAAACGCAAAAAACCGGTACGGCATTTTACAAGCAAGCTATGACGATGCAATGGAAACAGCGCGATTCACTGGCCCTTGACTATGCGAAAAATGGCAACCTTCCAGCATTCATTAAAAAATTCGTCCCTGTTCATTTATCCGTTAAAGATTCCGTCAGCCATAGAAAAATGAAGGTGACATATTATGTTACTCCTGATTATTTTTCAGTAGGTACCCGGGAAGATTGGGCCCGGGTGCCGCTCACCGCGATCGGTGCTCAGGAGCTTGCAGATCTTTTCAATTGCTTTCTTCCCACCCGCAAAATGGTCAATGATATTTATGAGGCTGCTGTGGTCCGGCTTGAACCGGTTCCCATGTACATACACCGCGACAGCACGGTAACCATGTGGCAGCATCACCTGATCATTGAAGGACAACGTAAAGCCAGAAGAGGACTGATTGCAGGCATAAAGAAAGACGTGGTGATCAGCGGAAAGATTTTGCGGGATTCCAGGCCCAACCGCATCGCGATTTATGGGTGGCATAAACCGGATGGAAAACCCATTCAACCACTGTATACCGGACATGTAAACTGGTATGCAGATTATAGTCACGGCATCAGGCTGGTTTACCGTAAAATAAAAGTGGATGGAAAATGGATAGATTATGAGGAAGTTTTTAAGGACAGTGTATTACGGCCATTGATTTGTGATGAGGAATGGTGCGACTTTTACAGGTATTAGCCTGCCAGTGGCCAAAGCAAATTTTAATTGTGCCCCGTCCATGGCCGTTTCTCTTCTCTTAAAGCGCATAACGTTAGTAGAGGAATAACTCTATTGGAATGAAGATTTCAATCCATAATTTACGCTTGATCTATCTTTACACCTCATGTACTACGTTTATTACGGAATCATCAAACTCTTTTCCTTATTTCCGCTTTCGGCCTTGTACGCGCTAAGTGACTTCATTGCATTTCTGATGCACCGCGTATTCAAATACCGTTACGAAGTGGTGATGAAAAACCTTTCAATCGCCTTCCCGGAGAAAACGGAGGCGTGGCGGCGGGAAATTGCGCGTAAATTCTACCTGAACCTCACCGATACATTTATTGAAACCATAAAAACATTTTCGTGGAGTAATGAAAAATTATTCGCTCACTTTACTGTAGATGCTGAAGAAATCAATGCACGGAAAGAAAAGTCTCAAAGCCTTACCGTGGTGTCGGGCCATTTTTTCAACTGGGAATGGGCGAATCTCGTGGTGTCCCATAACATTAAGCTACCTTTCATAGGGGTTTACATGCCATTGAAAAACAGCGCTATGGATAAGGTTTTATATGGTTTGCGCAAACGCACAGGAACACTGCTTGTTCCCGCAACGGATTTCAAGGAAAAAGTAAAAGCCTACGCTGACCGGCAGCACTGTCTCATTCTGGTTGCCGATCAAAGTCCGGCCTCCCCGGACCGCGGCATTTGGCTGCCTTTTTTTGGTAAACCCACACCCTTCCTGCGGGGGCCGGAAACGAATGCGCGGCGGAATGACACTGCCGTTTTCTATGCAGATTTTTACAGGGTAAAGCGTGGCGTTTACCATTGCGAAACAGAATGGATTACCGACGATCCACTTTCTTTTGAGCCAAATGAACTGACCTTTTTGCTGGCGAAAAAAGTAGAGGAAAGTATCCGCAAGCGCCCCGACAATTACCTGTGGAGCCATAGAAGGTGGAAGTTTGACTGGAAGCCGGAATATGGGGAAGTGTACGCGGGTTGAGATTAAGGATAAGGAAGGCAGCGGCCCGTTTTCGATAATACAAATGTCACTTTTTCTGCATCATGGTGCAACAGGGAGAAAATAGCTTTGGCTTCCGGCTTGTTCTGCGGTTTTGAAGTTTAGTTTTTTTGTGCACAATATTCCTCTCCCTTATATTAATTTGCCGGCATGCCTTTAAAAACAGCATCTGACAATGCGGGGCTTGAGTTCATCAACAATTGGCTCAAAGGCAAAGGCATGCAACCTTTCGAATTTCAGCTGGAAACCTGGGAAGCGATTTTGCGGGGCGAAAGCGGGATGGTAAACGCACCCACAGGTTTTGGCAAAACCTATTCCGTATTTCTTGGGGCAGTTATCCATTTCATATATGCAAATCCGTTAACCTGGAAAAAATCCCGCTCCAATGGTTTGCGCCTGTTATGGATCACGCCCCTACGTGCGTTGGCCAAAGACATTGCCCGGGCCATGGAAGAAGCCCTTGATGAGATCGGCCTTCCCTGGAAAGTCGCCCTCCGCAACGGCGACACGCCGCAGGCCGAAAGAGAACGGCAGAAAAGAAATATGCCCGAAATCCTGATCATTACACCCGAAAGCCTGCATCTGCTCTTCGCTTCAAAAAACCATGGGCCACTCTTTTCCCGCCTGCAGTTCATTGCCGTGGATGAATGGCATGAACTCATTGGCAGCAAGCGGGGTGTACAGACCGAACTTGCCCTCGCTTACCTGCAATTCCTAGCCTCTAAAAACCCGCAACCTGCACCGCAGATCTGGGGCATTTCCGCCACCATCGGCAACATGCCTGAAGCGCGGCAGGTATTGCTTTATAGCCTCAAAACGAAGGGAACCCTCGTCAAAGCGAGGCTAAAAAAGAACATTCAATTGCATACCGTATTGCCCGATGAAATTGAAAAATATCCCTGGGCCGGCCACCTGGGGCTGAAGCTGGCTGACAAAATGATCCCCGTAATTGACCAGAGTAAAACCACGCTCGTTTTCATCAATACCCGTGGCATGAGTGAACGTTGGTATCAGCACCTGCTTGATGTAGCACCCGAATTGTCCGGGGCAATGGCCCTGCACCATGGCAGCCTCGAACAGGAACTGAGGCTTTGGGTGGAGGAAGCTTTGCATACCCAAAAACTCAAGGCTGTGGTGGCCACTTCAAGCCTGGATCTTGGGGTAGATTTCAGACCGGTGGATACGGTCATTCAGGTAGGATCGCCAAAAGGGGTTTCCCGTTTTTTACAACGTGCCGGAAGGGCGGGCCATCAGCCTCATGAAGTCAGCCATATTTATTTTGTGCCGACACATGCGCTGGAGATCCTGGAAGCTGTCGCTTTAAAAAAAGCCATCGAAGTAGAAGAGATCGAAACCCGGCAGCCCCGCACCCTGTGCTTCGACGTACTCTGCCAGTTCCTGTGTACGCTTGCAGTCGGCGATGGATTCAAACCTTTTGAAGCGTTGCGAATAGCCAAAAAAACCTGGTGCTTTAAAGAAATGAATACGGATGAATGGGAAAATGTACTGGCCCATCTCACCCATGGTGGAAATGCCCTCGAACAATACGACGAATACCATAAACTGGTGAAAGGTGAAGACGGCAAATATGTCATCACGAACCGCCGGATGGCCATGCGCCACCGCATGCACATCGGCACCATTGTAAGTGATGTAATGCTGAAGATCAAATATCAGCATGGCGGATACCTTGGCCACCTGGAAGAATATTTCATCAGCCGCCTCGATCCGGGTGATGCCTTCACCCTGGCCGGGCAGGTGGTGGAGCTTGTGCAGGTTAAAGACATGACCGCTCTTGTGCGCAAAAGCAATCAAAAGAAAGCCATCGTACCGGCCTGGAATGGTGGCCGCATGAGCCTGAGTGCCAACCTGGGAAAAGTACTTCGCCAAACATTTGAACAGTGCAGCGTTCTGGTTGAACATGTTGAGGCTTCCAAAAGCCTGAAAAAATTTCCAGCCGAAATGCAGGCCCTTCTTCCGTTGTTGCAATTGCAGAAAAACCTTTCACATATTCCGCGCAATAACGAATTGCTGATCGAGCAATTTGAAAGCCGTGAAGGTTATCATCTCCTGGTTTACCCTTTTGAAGGCCGGCAGATCCACGAGGCCATGAGCGCCATCCTCGCATACCGCATCAGCCGCATCATGCCCATCAGTTTTTCCATAGCCATGAATGATTATGGTTTTGAATTGCTGAGTGATGTTCCCATTCCAGTGGACGACAGCAATGTACAGGAATTGTTCACCACCAACCGTCTTTTTGAGGTAATGCAGCAAAGCGTAAACCATGTGGAGATGGCCATGCGTAAATTCCGGGATATCGCCGTCATTGGTGGCATCATTTTCCAGGGCATGCCGGGAGAGCGAAAAAAAGCAAGACATTTGCAGGCCTCCTCTTCCCTCATCTTCAAAGTCCTGCAGGAATTCGAACCCAATAATATCCTTTATCGTCAGGCTTACCAGGAAGTGTTCGAGCAGGAAATGGATGAACCGCGCCTGCGGGAAGCCTTTACGCGAATTTCCGAAAACCCTGTGGTACTCACCTTTCCCGTGCGAATCACGCCATTCTCTTTTCCGATAGTGGCGGATGGATTGAACCGGAACAGCCTCACGAGCGAAAATTTGGAGGAGCGGATCAGGAAATTGAGCGGGGAATTGGGGAGGAAGTGAATGGTCAACCCCATTCAAATTGAAGGACTATTCCTTTAACAGCGTTGCCTGACGGCACCAGGCCAAATAACCATTTTATCAACTCGAAATACATGCTGACTTTTCGGCCAAATTCCCGTTTCGTGCGGGCAATGTCTTTGAATTTTCATTTTTGCTTTGCCTTTAGCAAAACAGATTAAATACATGAATTTTATCTGCGACATTTGCGCCATGTTGAAATTTGAGTGGCTGGAAAATACCTTTTGGTTGAGCGAGAAAAAGGCGATTTTCTGGGAAGAGGAAAATGCGTTGATTCTGAGTGATCTGCATTTCGGCAAGAGCGGACATTTTCGTAAAAGCGGAATCGCCGTGCCCCAGAAGCTGATGCAACAGGACCTGATGCGGTTATTTGATCTCATTCAATTTTATAAACCATCACAACTGATCATTGTTGGTGATCTCTTTCACAGCGATGCCAATAAAGAACACGACTGGTTTGCCCGATGGCGCATGGATCATCCGGCCCTCCCGATTCACCTGGTAAAAGGAAACCACGACATTCTCAATGAGCAATTTTACAGCAATATGCTAATGGTAACTTCCACAGAACTGCAGCTCCGCAATCTGCGCTTCCTGCATCATTGCGATGCGGGATTTATTCGGAATCACCCGGATTATGGCATCATTACCGGTCATATCCATCCTGCCATTGTGCTTGCAAGGCCGGGCATGAAAGGATTGCGTCTCCCCTGTTTTCATTTTTCAGAAAATTGCTGCACCCTGCCGGCCTTTGGAAGTTTTACAGGCACTTTTCCTGTAAAGCCAAAGAAACAGGATGCGGTTTTTGTGATTGGCGACACCCGGGTGATCCGGATTTAGCGGTAAAATCCTCCCCACACGGAGGTGCCGGAAAATTAGCGTTGAACTGGCCGGTACTTCACGCAAAAGCAAACCATGACTTAGATTTTTAAAAGCTTTAGCGCCACATTTGCATTTCATGATCAAAATCGCTTTTCATCCTTCTTTTGTTTTGCCACTGCCTGCCGGACATCGTTTCCCAATGGAGAAATATGAACTCATTCCCGCACAGCTTTTGCATGAAGGCGCGATAAAACCGGAGCAATTGTTTGAGCCGGAAATTTGCACCCGCGAAATTCTTCAATTAACCCACAGCACGGAGTATATTCAAGCCGTTGAAGAAGGAAAGCTCAGCCCTGGTGAAATGCGCAAGATCGGGCTTCCATGGTCCCCGGAAATGGTGGAGAGGGAAAAACGCATAATGCAGGGGTCGGTTGATTGTGCCATGTTTGCGCTGCAATATGGTGTGGCGCTCAATGTGGCCGGAGGCACCCACCACGCGTTTGCCGATCGTGGCGAAGGCTTTTGCATTTTCAACGATTTCGCGGTGGCTGCCAATTATTTACTGAAAAGAAAACTGGTGGATTATATACTTATTCTCGATCTCGATGTTCACCAGGGCAATGGAACCGCAAGGATATTTGAAGGTTCCGCCCACGTTTTTACTTGCAGCATCCACGGACGCCACAATTATCCGTTTCATAAAGAAAAAAGTCATCTTGATGTTGCGCTTGAAGACGGCACGGCCGGTACCGAATACCTCGAAATATTGGAAAAAACACTCAAAAATTTGGAAGAATTATTTCCTGATCCCGGAGTGGTGATGTACAACTGCGGCGCCGATGTTTTGGAAACGGACCGATTCGGAAAGTTGAAACTCAGTATGGAAGATTGCCGGAACCGGGATCTGCAGGTAATGACCTGGTGCCGCAAAAACGGTTTTCCGCTCGTAGTCGCGATGGGCGGTGGGTACAGTGAAAAAACCGGATATATTGTCCAGGCGCAATGCAATACTTTCCGGACTGCTGTGGCACTTTGGGATTAATTATTGCAACTTATTCATATTTGTTGTTTTCGTTAGCTTTGTCTGATTCGAACAACAATCGATGCTTTTTGATGTAAGTACACCAACGCATTAAGTAATGCCCTTTTTATAATCAACGGGAATTTTTATGCCAGGTCCTTTGGACGGGGAAAAAAAAGTAGTCACCACATTTGATGGATCGCAAACCATTAAATTCAGCGGGACAAATATTGTCTTCCACAGCATTTATGGTGCCGTTCAGGAAAGTGAATATATATATATCCGAAGTGGCCTTCAACCGTTAATGCAGGCATTCAACGAACCCGATGTTTTGGAAGTGGGTTTTGGAACAGGGCTCAACTCATTCCTTTGCTACATGGAAGCTTTTAAACAACGAAAAAAAATCAATTATCATACGCTTGATCCCTTCCCCCTTGAAGCGGAATTGTACAAATTGCTGAAATATCCGGAATTCCTGAAACAACCATTTCTCGCGAAGCAGTTTCTCCGCTTTCACTCTTCCCCTCACGGCGAAATGCAGAACATTGTCGCGCATTTCTCCTTTATCAAATACGGCGAAACCCTGGATGACTTTGTGTTTCCGCAACCATACCATTGTGTGTTTTTCGATCCTTTTGACCCGGTGACAAACCCTGAGCCCTGGGCAATCTCCAACCTGCAAAAATGTTTCGACAACCTCCATCCGGGCGGAATGCTTGTGACGTATTGCTGTAAAGGCCAGTTCCTCCGCGATCTGCGCGTAGTGGGATTCCAGGTTGAAAAATTGCCCGGCCCCCCGGGCAAAAAAGAAATTACCCGTGCTTCAAAGCCCTTCTAAGCTTCAATATTTATCCGGCCGCAGATCCGGAAATTGTTTCCATTTCTTCAGTATATAGCGGAGAAGCCAGCCAAAACTCCCTACAAGGAAAATCCAGTACAGGATGTTCCAGACCGTTACATCCTTATCGATTGTCAGTAATCCCAAACGTAAACCAAGCAAAATATGGAGTACAAAAAACAGCACAAGCATGGCAATCATATTGGCCAAAATGGCAAAAAATTTACGGATTTCAGGTTCCATTTTTCTTGGTCTTGTTTAAAAAATCAAATTTATAGTATCTTTTAAATGCAGCTTTGATATAAAAGATTCCAAATTTATTGAGTCTTTCCTGAATACACTGCCATTTTGTCGCAACAAGCGTATCTTTGAAAACTATTTTCCAGCATGATGAACAACGATTCAGTTTTTTCTTTTGTGTTACCAGACAAAACCCACGATGAAAGCCGGCAGGGTGAAGCCTGGCAACCCAATGCACAGACGGATAAACTTTTCAATAAACATTTTTATATAGAGAGTTACGGGTGCCAGATGAATTTTAGCGACAGCGAAATTGTGGCTTCCATTTTACAGGACCATGGCTTCGGCCCGACCCGCAATCTGCAGGAGGCCAGCCTCATTTTCATCAACACCTGCAGCATTCGCGAAAAAGCCGAGCAAACCGTAAGAAAGAGGTTGACTGAATTTCGCAAACTTAAGGAAGCCAAACCCGGCCTGCTGGTAGGTGTTTTGGGCTGCATGGCCGAACGGTTGAAGTCCAGATTCCTCGAAGAGGAAAAACTGGTTGACCTTGTCGTAGGGCCCGATGCGTACCGCACATTGCCTGGTC
The DNA here is from genome assembly GCA_023387985.1 of Bacteroidota bacterium. Classification (GTDB taxonomy): domain Bacteria; phylum Bacteroidota; class Bacteroidia; order Chitinophagales; family Chitinophagaceae; genus Phnomibacter. Next base: position 114,926 of record JAEWHC010000005.1, read on the forward strand.
TTGTGGAAGAGGCTGAAGGCGGCCAAAAAGCTGTAAATGTTTTATTGAGCCGTGAGGAGACTTACGCGGATATTTCGCCTGTACGGATTGACAGCAATGGCGTTACCGCTTTTGTGAGCATTATGCGGGGTTGCAACAATATGTGTTCATTTTGTGTGGTGCCATTTACCCGTGGCCGGGAAAGAAGCCGCGATACGGAAAGCATTTTGGGCGAATGCCGCCAACTGTTCGAACAGGGCTTCCGGGAAGTAACACTGCTCGGTCAAAACGTGGACAGCTATTATTTTACCGGCGAAGAGGACAACGATGAGGCGGTAACCTTTGCAGGACTGCTTGACAAAGTCGCCCGAATCTCGCCTTTGCTGCGGGTACGTTTCAGCACTTCCCATCCCAAAGACATTACTGACGATGTGCTGCACACCATGGCCGCACATGCAAACATTTGCAAATACATTCATTTGCCGGTACAGAGTGGCAGCACCCGGGTTTTACAGCTAATGAACCGTACTTATACCCGCGAATGGTATATGGCCAAGGTGAACCGCATACGTGAGATTATGCCCGACTGCGCCATCAGCAGTGACGTGATCTCGGGTTTTTGCAGCGAAACCGAAGCTGACCACCGCGATACGCTTACCATAATGGAGCACAGTCGTTACGATATGAGTTATATGTTTATGTATAGCGAAAGGCCGGGAACACTTGCGGCCAAACGTTTTGAAGATGATGTTCCCCATGATGTAAAAAAACGCCGGTTGACGGAAATCGTGGAGTTGCAGAACCGCATGAGTCTCGCCAGCAACCGGCAGGATCTGGGCAAAACGTTCAGTGTGCTGATTGAAGGCGACAGCAAAAAAAGTGATCAGGACTGGATGGGCCGCAACAGCCAGAACAAGGTGATCGTATTTCCCAAAGCAGGCGCTTTGGGCAGAAAACGCGGAGATTATGTAAATGTTCATGTAACCGATTGTACACAGGCCACCCTTTTGGGCGAAGCTGTTGAATAACAAATTATATCCAGATGAGTATAGATCTGCAATCCATAAAAAACCGCTTCAATATCATTGGAAACTCACCCGGCCTCAATCATGCCTTGTTTGTTGGCGTGCAGGTGGCCAATACCGACCTCAGCGTACTCATTACCGGGGAAAGTGGTGTTGGTAAAGAAGTTTTCAGCCAGATAATTCATTCTTTGAGTGCCCGCAAGCACAATCCTTTCATTGCGGTTAACTGTGGCGCCATTCCGGAAGGCACGATCGACAGTGAGCTTTTCGGTCATGAAAAAGGAGCATTTACGGGGGCTGTGGACAGTCGCAAAGGCTATTTTGAAACAGTGAACGGTGGAACCATTTTTCTGGATGAAATCGGTGAAATGCCGATGGGCACACAGGCCCGTTTGCTACGGGTACTGGAAAGCGGAGAATTTATCAGAGTAGGATCTTCCAAAGTGCAGAAAACCGATGTGCGGGTGATTGCCGCAAGCAATAAAGATTTGCTGGAAGAAGCGCATAAAGGAAAATTTCGTGAAGACCTTTATTACCGGTTAAACAGTGTACCCATACGTATACCTGCTCTCCGCGATCGCAGGGATGACGTACCCCTGTTGTTCCGCAAATTTGTGATCGACTTCAGCGAGCGTTACCAAACCACCCCCGTAACGCTTACAGAAGACGCCCGTAAAATGTTGATGGATTATCCCTGGCGGGGAAATATCCGTGAATTGAAAAATATTGCCGAACAGATTAGTGTTTTGGTAAAAGCCAGCCCGATATCTGCCAACGATCTGGCACCTTTTCTGCCTGATTCCACAGCAAGCAGGCTGCCGGTTCTGGCAAGCGGAAGCCAGGGCAGTTTTGTCACGGAATCCCATTTTGCCAATGAGCGGGAGATCCTTTACAAATTTATTTTTGACCTGAAAAAAGACGTGAACGAGATCAAACGTTTGTTCTTTGAAATGGCTGCAAATCCCACTTCAGCCAACCAGGGCAGTTTCCAGAAAATGTTCCAGGAACAGATTCGCGAAACCGAAGATAACCTGGTGGCCTATCCGTTGAACAGTGAGGGTGGCGCCACAACCCAGGTGGTTGTGCCGGCTGCAAAGGTGAATGAGGCTTTTGCGCCGCATGAAGAAATTGAAGAATCACTGAGCATTGCGGATATGGAAAAAGAACTCATCATCAAGGCGCTGAAGAAACACCGCAGTCGCAGGAAAGATGCAGCTTTAGACCTGGGAATCAGCGAGCGCACCCTTTACCGTAAACTGAAAGAATATGACATTGAAAACCTATAAACGCCTCGCATTGGTGTTGACAATGCTGGGTTTCGTTTTGGCCGGATGTAAAATCTATTCTTTTAAAGATGTCAGCATTCCGCCCGATGTTAAAACCATAAAAGTGAATTATATTGAGAACCGGGCCCGCTACATCAATCCATCTCTTAGCCCACAGATCACTTCACGTCTACAGGAAAAAATCATTCAGCAAACCAAATTGCAACAGGTGGATGATGCCAATGCAGATTGGGTGATCAGCGGATATATAAGCAGTTACGATATCACCACTTCCGGTATCAGCGACCGGCAGACCACTTCCAACCGCCTGAACGTAACGGTGAGCATTACCAAATTTGATAATGTTTACAATAAAAAACAGGACATTTCCGTGTCCCGGGCCTTTGATTTTCGCAGTGGCGCAAGTTTGCAGGAAGCCGAAAATGAACTGGGTGATGAGCTCATCAAAGGCATAACTGATGAAATATTTAACCGTATCTTTAGCGACTGGTAATTCTTCCGTACATGCAGCCTGCCTCTTTCCATAACGCATTGCATTTGCCTCAAAAAAGCCATGAGGAATGGCTGGGGCTCACACATGATTTTCCCTGGTATCCCATTGGCTGGATCGGGGTGCTTCGAGAAGACCAGACTGGAGAAGACGCCTTTCAGCATGGGTTAATGCATTTCCAATACCCTTCCCGGCTCCGACCTTTTATGACTGCCGAAAGTTATGAACCTACAACCAATCTGGTTGCCAGCGAGGAATGGTCCCCCGGAATTGAAACGGAAACCCAGGGGGATAAACCCCTGGATAAAACGCGGGCAGAAGAGGAAATCGATGTAGAGCCAGTTGGCATACCCGAAACGGAAGATCCTTTTGAACCTGACCCACTGCCCTGGGTGGTGGAAGAGATCATCATTGAGGAGCCGGCAACACAATCTGTAGATCCATTTTATCCTGGAGAAGAAAGTGGTATACCCGGTGAAACTGATGAACAGGTTGAAGCGGCCGCAGGCGGTGATGACGCTATTGAGGTGTTTGATGAAATACCGGAAGAGGAGAACGGCGCCGCGGAAATGATTTCAGCATTGCCTATGCCTGCTTCATCCGGCAATCAGCACCAGCAAGAAAATGAAGGCAAGCAGTATCCGGCGGAAGGGGAGCCTGATGAAACTGATATGGAAAACGCGGGCAATATAACCTCCGGAGAAAAGGAGCCCGAAAAACCGGAAGATCAAAAGGAAGGGGAAAGCCCGGAAAATGGTTCGGTACAGCCGTTACTCCAGCTTGACCTGAAAGCTCAACCCGGTGGAGATGGTCTCAGTTTTCAGCCTTATCATACCATCGATTATTTTGCATCCCAGGGGGTCCGCATTGACCCTTCGCTGCCGCCCAAAACCCGCTTCGACCGGCAATTGCGAAGTTTTACGCAATGGCTGAAAACCATGAAACCCCTGGAAAACACACCTGAACCGGACGCGGAAGAAAAAAAAATCCCTGTAATTGCCGAGGCTTCCAATGCACAGCAGGAAGTAATTACCGAAGCCATGGCCGAGGTTTTATTAAAACAAGGCAAAAAACATCAGGCCCGCGAGGTTTTTGAGAAATTATCTTTGATTCATCCTGAAAAAAACAGTTACTTTGCGGCCCGCATTCAAGAATTAAATGCTTAATCAATGACCATTTTATTTGTAATTGTTGTTATTCTGGCCAGCATTATCCTGGGACTGATCATTTTGGTGCAAAACCCCAAAGGCGGTGGCCTTACCGGCAATGTTGCCGGCCTGGGCAACCAGTTTATGGGTGTTAAACAAACGAATGATGTTTTGGAAAAAGGCACCTGGATTTTTGCCGCCATCATCGGTGCTCTGTGCCTGTTCAGTTCTTTTTTTATGGGAGGCGGCTCAGGAGGTTCTACCCCGCTTGACCGGCTGAACACCAGTGGCGCACCTGTTCAGCAACAAACCGCCCCGGCTCCTGCAACTCAAACAGCCCCTGCCACGGGAACCCAAACCGCCCCCAGTCAGCAAGCCAACCCAACACCGCCTGCGCAGAATCCCTGATTATCCATATTTTTATTAAAATATTATCCTGCTTTTTTTCAAGCAGGATTTTTTATGCTTATTTGATTCAAATTTCTCAAGAATGAAAAAATTGATCGGATTTCTTTTGGTGGCAGGCATCGCGGTTGCGGCATATGGATATTTCAGCCTTTATGGTGGTTCCACCGGGTTTGCGGGCAAAACCAAATTCCTATATATTCCTTCCAAAACCACCATCACCAGAGAGGATCTGCTGAATCGTTTAAAAAAAGACAGCATCACCAGGCGGCCAGGATTTTTTGACTGGGCAGCAAAACAAAAAGGGTATTACCAGGATATCCGTCCCGGTAAGTATCGCATCGCAAAAGACATGTCGGTGATGGAAATTCTAAATATGCTGAAAGCGGGAAAACAAACTGAAGTGCCACTGGTGATTGGTAAAATGCGAACAAAGCAACAACTGGCACGGAGGATCGCGAATTATATTGAATCGGATTCTGCTGCTGTAATGTATTTCCTGGAAAACGCGGATAGTTTGAAATCAATGAATGCCGGTAATGATTCATGGATGTCGGGCATCATACAAAATACCTACAACATTTACTGGACGCAACAGCCTGGTGAGATCCTGAGAAGGCTGGAACGAGAGAAGAATGACTTCTGGAAGAAAAATGACCGGTTACAGAAAGCGGAGGCCCTGGGTTTAACACCGCACCAGGTTTATACCCTTGCCAGCATCGTAGAAGAAGAAAGCAATAACGAAGCGGAAAAACCCACCATTGCCAGTGTATATTTAAACCGCCTCCGGATAAATATGCCTTTACAAGCGGATCCTACTGTGCGGTTTGCAAAAAAAGATTTCGTAAGCAACATTGTAACGTACAATGATTTACGCACACCAGGTGCGTACAATACATACCTCAACCGGGGTCTGCCTCCCGGACCGATCTGTATTCCGCAGATCAGTTCCATTGATGCAGTGCTTAATGCCGCTAAAACGGATTACCTTTATTTTGTTGCTCATCCTGAACTGAATGGCACCCATAAATTCAACAGCACTTATAGTGCACATCAAAAAGACGCCAAAATTTACCAGGATAGCCTGAGGGCCTGGATGGCCCGGAAAGCGGAGCGTGAGAAAGCCTCCAGGGCGGCTGAAAAGACCGAAGAACCGGATGGCAAATAATGCCGAATGCAAAGAATAAAACACAAAATACTGGGATCAAAAGCTGTACGCAAAATCGTGCTATACAGCAAAAGGGTAAAATTGCCCGGTACAGGCGGTATACCGGTTTATGATGTTCTTGCGTTTTTATTCAGGCAGGCAAGTCTTGACTCCATGAATGAAAGAGCCGCGGCCATTTCTTTCAATTCGCTGATGGCTCTTCCAGGGGTGCTGATCTTTTTATTTACCCTTGTGCCCTTACTGCCCGATGCAGATGAGTTGCGCTTTCAACTGCTCGTTACACTTGATGACGTCATTCGTGACAATACACTTTACAATTTGTCCAGCAGCATCATCAACGACTTTTTTGCTTCGGAACGCAGTGGCCTGATGTGGTTTTCCATCCTCTTCATCATCTTCTTCAGTTCAAGGGCGATGCTGGGCATTATGGACTCATTTGATTCCAGTTATTTCGAAGGGCGGTCGAGGCATTTCCTTGGAAAAAGATGGATGGCTTTTAAGCTTACGTTCTTTTTTATCGTGTTGCTTATTGTAACGCTCTTTGTATTGGCGACACAGGGTGACATCAAATCCTTCATCCTGGGCAAGCTCGGACTAAATTACTGGTGGGTTGAAGAAATTATTGATTACAGCCGTTGGCTGGTCATTTTCGCGTTGAACTTCTTTACCATTGGGATGATCTACCGCTATGCCCCCGCCATTAAAAACAAATGGAGCCTGTTTTCGCCTGGAACCGTTTTGGCTACCCTCCTGATGATCCTGTTTACGTGGCTTTTTTCGGTATATGTGGCCAATTTTGCCAATTACAACAAGGTTTATGGTTCAATTGGAACGGTAATTATCCTGATGAATATTGTTTTCATCAATTCATTGATATTGTTGGTTGGTTTTGAACTGAATGCCAGCATTACACGGATTAAAAAAGAAGCCCAGAAGCGCATTGACGAAGAGAACCGTGCTGAGGCCTTGGCTGAAGTAAGTGAACATATACCGACCAGTATGGAATGAAGGAACCGTTTAATCGTTCGGTTCATTTTCCGTTAATCCCCACTCCTGTTCCAGCCTGTTTAAGATATCACCATCCAGTTTCCGGGAATCATAATGACCAGCTGTCATTTTCTGCCGGTAAGCTTCATAAACTGAAACTGCACAGGCCACCGAAATATTTAGTGATTTAATGATGCCCACCTGCGGGATCAGGAAATTGCCATCGGATGCAAGCATCATTTCTTCGCTGCAGCCGGATTTTTCGTTCCCAAAAACCAACGCGGTGGGTGCAGTGAGATCGAGATGATAAAGATTCCGGCTTTCTTTGCCAAGGCCGGTTGTATAAATCTTCATGTTTCTTTGCCGAAGGGCAGCGATCACATCATCAAGTTGTTGGTATTGATGAATTGTTAACCATTTGGCTGCACTGCTGCTACTTCGTTTACCCCATTTCTGATGTGGAGGAATGGTGGTGTTAAGCACGAATAATTCCTGGATGCCAACAGCGTCGCATGTGCGCATAACGGCGCTGATGTTGTGCGGATCGAATACATTTTCCAGAACAACAACCAGGTCCGGCTGGCGGTGGTTCAGCACGAAATTCAACCGTTGTTCACGTTCGGGAGTCATTGAAATTGCGAAGTTTGTGTGGCAAATTACGAAATCGGCCAGATTGGTTGATAATATGTCCATTAAGGCTGATGAAATTCTGTCCGGCGCTTGTCAACTTGAAAATTTCAAACGATCAGCACAACCCAGTCCTCTTGCCCCCTCAAAATCATCGCCCGATCATCTCAAATTTTGATTTAGGCCGGAGATCATCGCGCCAGTTGAAACCGCCAATATATCTTTCGGCCGGGGGAATCTGTGTCATGGGATAGGCCACCCCTTCGAGGCCTACAATAAAGACCACTTTGGTGGGTTTGCGGTCTTCAAAAAACATGTCTACCGCATCCGATGTAGACCGGTTCATGCTTACAAAACGATCCTCATCATCCAGGGCAAAATAGATGGTTTCGGCCCTTCCTTTTGCCCTAACGTATGAAATATTGCCATCCACAAACCAGGCATTGAGTGTATTTCCCTTTATCTGGTTAAAGGCTGATTCTTCCAGGCGGTTTGCAATAAAGCCATTGAAATAAGCCAGCAACCGCTCGGCTTTGCGGTTTTTGGTGAACAGATACATGGTATCTGCTGATATCTGCGAATCGGAACTCCAGGCATAGGGATTGTGAAACATGCGGAAAACGGAATCGGTGGCAGAAAAAAACATACTGTCGGATACAGCCTGAACCGAATCACTGAAAATGCGCACATTGTGCCAGGCCTCAAAATAGCGGTTCATGCTACTGTCTTTGCCTTCAAAATCGAAATCCGTTACCTGCACAACTCCTGTATCGTTAATGGGAGGAATTTCCCGGGTCAGGCTTGTGATTCTCCCGGAAAGCAACGTGTCGGCCGTAACAAACAGCGAATCGTTGTCCTGTTCCAAAATGAGCAATGGCTTTTGCGTAGCCAGAAAAGATGAGGTCTTGTTGTTTACAAACAATTGATTACTGAGGATGCTGAGTTTATTGATGGTGTCGTTGAAAACGACATTTCCGTTAAACTGTCCGAAACCATCGCGATCGTTAAAGGCCATTTCATCGCTCGTGATGCTAAATGAAGAATCAACAATGCTCGGCCGGCTCGCGAAATAGGCGGAACCATTCTTCAGGTCGTAATAGCCGCTACTGGTGTAAATGGTCCGTTTATTTTTCACATCAAGAATATGGGTGGGCGCAATGATGGTGGCGATCTCGGTCTGCGAATTGTATTGCAGCGAATCGGTCGTCATTTTGTACTGCGGATCATTCATCCTTACATTGCCACTAAAAATCACATCTTTGGTGGCTTCATAATACCTGGCTATACGGCTGTCGAGAATGGTTTCTTTATTCACGATCCGGCCACTTTTAAGGTATTCTGCAATACCCGTATTCATATTGTAGGTAAGTTCCTGTGTGGTAAGGGTGGACCCTTTATTGTCCGTAAGCCTGACATTGCCGCGCAAATAAGCAATCTGCCCATCACCCAGATAACGGAGGTAGTTGGTATAGGTATGGAGTGTATCATTATCGTTAATATGCACATTGCCGTAAGCCTGCATTACATTGGTGCGCTGGTTGATCACCACGCTGTCTGCATAAAACAAGGTGGTTTCCTGCCTTACGGCCACATTTCCGGCAAGGGAAACCAGCGAGGTAACCGAGTCTATCCGTTGAAAATTGTTTCGGGCAGCACGGAGAACATACAGGACGCGGGAAGAATCCTGAACATTCTGATCATAACTTAAAAAGGATGTTGCCGCTGCCGGTGGAGCCACTCCATTTGAATACAAGGCACTGATGCCGGCAGACAAGATCAACAACGCGAAGAAAAAGCGCATAAGGGTTACAAAGTAAAGGAGAACACTATTGCCAAATTCCTGTGCACTACTAAAGTTAATAAAAAAAGCCCCCGTGACCGGAGGCTGAAAAATTTTAAAAGAAGGATCAGCTTTTGGTTATCGGACCGGCCGCCTGCTGCTTGTTGATGTTGTTGGTCCATTCCATGCTTATGGCGGTTTTTTCAATTTTCAGATAGCTGCCCGGGCTAATTTCAAGCTCAAGTGTGCCATCTTCATTGATTTTATGTACACGGCCATGAATTCCGGCGATGGTAACTATGCGGTCGCCTTTTTGTAAACGCTCAATAAATCCTTTCTGCTCTTTGGCTTTTTTTGCCTGCGGACGGATCATGAACAGCCAGAAAACCAGGATCATCAATCCCAGGAATACGAATTCAAATCCTCCCCCTTGTCCGCCACCGCCAACAAATAGTAATGTAGTTAAATCGATCATATATAGTTTTATTTAGAATGTGTTTCCGTTCATGTTTGTCTCTGTTCTGCTTACCGCCTGGCTGGCTCCTACCACCTCAACCTGGAAAGAAAGAATGTGGCTGGTTGTACCCTTGGTGTTGGTAAGCACGGTAATGGTTTTGTGGTTGGCGCCAGGGCGTCCCTTGCTGTCGAAAACCGCTTTTATGCTGCCTTCTTTTCCGGGCATAATTGGAGCATCGGGCTTGTCGGGCACGGTGCAGCCACAACTTGGCATCGCACTTTGTATCACCAGCGGTTTGTCACCGGTATTTTGAAAGCGGTAAACTATTTCCACTTTTTGGCCTTCACTTATTGAACCCAGGTTTTTGGCTGAATCGATCCAGTGAATGGTTGTAAACCTGCTGCTGTCGTTCAGTACGTCTCCGCCCATTGGAGGAATAATTGAACTGCCGGTATCCACGCGGTTTGCAGAATCGCTTTCACCCAGGCAACCGGCCAGCGAAAAGGCAATAATGGCACTAAATACTATTCTTTTCATAAGCTATTGGATATTGTGGTCAAAAATCCCGCCTTTTTCCGGATTATTCAAGTGGTTTTTATGATTTATCTGTTCAACCGGGTTTATTTTTTAAAAGCGACTTTTTTCAGGTCTCCGTTTCGTTCAAGATCCTTGCGTACACTATCAAGAATGCCATTGATAAATTGCCCGCTTTGCTCGGTGCTGTAAGCTTTGGCAATATCAATGTATTCATTGATCGTCACCTTGGGTGGAATGGTTTCAAAATAAAGAAATTCCGCAATGCCCATATGCATGATGATCTCATCCAGCAGGGCAAGCCGGTCTGCATCCCAGTTTTTAAGTTTCGGCTGTATAATGCTTTCGAGGTAATTTTTACGGTCACGAACGGAGGCAACGAGGTTGAAACCGAACTTTTGTTTTTCTTCATCCAGCATGGCCGCCGCGCTGAATACGCCCGGCTTGGAAAGAAAAGAAGCCATGATCTGCTGCAACATCTCCGCGTCATCATCCCAGTTGGTAAACAATTCTTCGGCAAAGGCCACCCAATCTTCATTGCAAAGCATCAGTTCATGGTAAATAAAATCCATAATCTCCTTTTCCTGCTTCTTATTCCTGCCTTCCACCGCATTATAAAGCTGGTATTGCTGAGACTGAGCCAAAACCCGGTATATCTTTTTCACCCAGTCGCCATTTTCCAGCAATTGCGGTTTATACTGCATCATGGTATCGCGGTAATAATCAGATTCCAGGATGCGCCACAACAATTCATTTCCAGCAATTTTTACCGGTACATTCCGATCTTCTTCACTCGGCAAATGTTTGCCTGCGCGTAACCGTGCATCCGATTCTGCATACCTTGCAACTTCTGTAAGGAACCATACCTGCCAGTTGAACAGTGCAAGTGTCTGGCTGAATTTTTTGCCCAATACTTTTTCTTCGAGACTTTTTGGAGCAGCTGCGGCTTTATTTTTACCCGCCGGTTCCGGCTCAAATCCCTCGAGCGCTCCGGTTTCCAATGCGTACAACACCTGCATTGCTTTTACTCGTATATTTCTTCTGCTCACCATAATTCTTCAGCTTAAAAGCCGTGCAAATGTAAGGGAACGAAACGGGTTTCACCTTTTTGCCTGCCCCATCCGGCAAGATTAGCAACAGGTTATTTTATAAATTTTAAGGTCTTTCTTTCTGAATTATTGTATAGCACGAGGAAATACATTCCCCGCGACAATATGCCCGTTTGAATATGGATCAATTGCTGATTGGTAAAAGGCCCTCCCTGTTTCACCAATCTGCCCTGAATATCAAAGATCCGGTATTGCACAGGCTGACTGATCATCGATCCCGGGTTAACGGCGAGGTCTGAACCCTCCGTAGCCCAGAACACGTAAACGGCCTGTCCATCCCCACCCCTAACCTCAATTTCCAGAGTTTGGCTGTAAACCGGTGACAATCCAGGCTCGGTTTTACCGATTCGGAAATAATATTTACCTGGTGTATTGGCCTGTGTAAACGTATAGGTGTAATTGTTCGTAGCCTGTTCACTCGTCGCAGTACCATTTACTTTTGTTGCTGATTGAAAACCTGAAAGAGGATCACGGCTCCATTCCACATCATAAATGGTTCCCGCTTTTTCCCCGGTTGTTGACCAGCGCACAACCGGCATATTGTTTTCGATAACAACGGCCGTGCTCACCCAGCTAAAGGGAGAAGCCTGGCCAAACATACCGATGGCAAAGCCGGAAAATCCGGTATTGAAGGTGGAGGTGAATACATAATTTTCCCCAAAACGGCCGCGGGTTGTGGTCGTGGCTTTTTCCACTTCGCTTTCGGGTACGGATCCTGGTGAATATTCCGTAACTTTCTTTTGGGTTTTTGCAATGGTTATGCTGCTCCAAAGTTGACCCGTTGCCTGTTGCCAGCCTTCTATTTCAGCTGCCGAATAATAAAGGGAGATCTCATATCCGGCCGTTGCTGACTGATTTCCGGGGATTACGCTGAAAACCTTATCCGCCACATAATTTGCGGAAACATTATTCGTAAACGCTTTCGCTCCTGTACCGCTGCGATCGATATTGACCTGTGCACATCCAAAATCAAAACCGCTGAGGTTTTTCATTGACATCATCAATTCTCCCGCGTCATTGTAAACATAAACCAGGGCATTGGGACCAAAATTTACCTGTTGACTCCCTATAGCAGTGGCGATTACGGTGCCTGAAACGTTGGCGCTGAATCTGAGTACCGGCCGGCGGCCAATATCCTGGAATTCCTGACCGATGGTGGCCACATTACCAATATTCGTACAATTGGTATTGTTGGCAGTTGCCCAAATTGAAAAAACAGGATTGGTGGTACCCGTAACGGTTCCCGTATTGGTCACCGCGGTAAAATCATTCACGCCGGAGGTTCCTTCTGCCGGGTTAGAGGAAGCGTTATCATAACACAATTCTACCAGGATATTATCGCTTCCATTCCATGCAAACGGTGTCTGCAATTTGAAATCATTAGGTCCTTCTTTCAACGAATAGGAAGAAATGGAATATACGGTGGTCAGTCCTCCCTGGAAATTCTGGCCCCGAAGGGTCGCCAGGGCGGTATGGCCCATCTTAATCGTGAGATTTTCATAAGCGCCTGTACTTTTCTTGCTGGTAACGTCGAAACCCAGACTGGTAAAAATGCCGCCGAAAATTCCGAGATCTTTCAATTCCTGGGCAGTGTAAAGCATTTGCGTTTTAGCATCTGTTGCCTGGGCAGCAAATGGAATGCTGAAACCAACATTTGTGGTACCCAGTTTATTACTAACCGATGCAGGCAGCGCGGGTGAAGAATCGTTGTCAATAATTTCGAAAGAAATGGATTGTGCATCTACCCCCCTTACCGCATTGCTGTTGCCCCCAAGCGTATAATCCAGCCGGAAATCTTCAATATCTTCCAGTTCGGAATCATCATAGATTCTCACTGTAATGGTTCCTGCACCACCACTGCCACTTCTGAAAACTATCTGCGAAGACGGATTGGTAAAATTACCATTGGAGGTAAAATCATAATCTCTGCCACGTACAGCAGAACCACCGGCCACTTTAAGTTCGACTACGGCATCGCCTGCGGGCGCTTTCGTAATGTTCAGTTTAACGGTGTATTCCTGGTAAACCTGGCATCCGGTTCCGGAAGCATCCCCTTCCCTTACGGCCATTCTTCCCCGTTCAAAATTGATAGCCGGTCCAATATCTATTGTTGGAATCAGGGTAGTGTATAACCCTCGGCCGTGTGTTGCGGCAGCCAGTACACGGGTTACGGGTGAATAGCGCAGCATGTCAACCCGTACATTGGCGAGGCCGCTGTTGGTGGCGGACCATTTTGTAGAGGTTCCGTCAAGGTTATCGGTGCTCCATACACCAAGTTCCGTAGCGAGTATGGCCCAGTTGCGGTTGCGTGGGTCAAACATTGCCCAGCGCACCGGCATGTCGGGAAGATCGCCTTCCACGCTTGTCCAGGTTTTTCCGCCGTCCCTGGTTTCCCAAACACTGTTCACTCCAAAACTGCTGCTTGTTACCAGCAAATGGTCTTCATCTGAAGGATCCACAGCCACGCAGCTGATTGCCCCATTGATCTGGTTGAAAATCATTTCTCCTGCCCTGGTAGTTCCTTCGTTCGCATTGTCTACACGGATCACCCTGCCTCCAAAAGTGCCTACATATATGCGGTTAGCCACAACGGCAGAGGCCTGCACATGAGAAATAGAATGGTTACCTAAAGCCGTGAGCGTTATATTCTCGGATGGTCCGTCTCGTTCCGGGTTTTTATACCGGAAATACAATCCGCTGCCATTTGCGGCGTAAATGATGTTGGACACATCGTCATAATCCATTGGGTTAATGAATTCGCCTTCATCGTTTTTATCTCTTCCAAAAAATGATTCTCCACTGTTTATGGAAATCACAAAATTGTTGTTGTTGTAGGTGGCCAGTTGAATATGGGGCTCATCCCTGTCTATAAAAGCGTAACCGCCGTCACCGCCCAGCGCCTGGGTCGTATTGTTCATTCCGGGTTGTGTAAATTTCTGGGTACCATTATCCTGGGTGCCGATCAGAAAATAATTGGGATCTGTGGGATGTACAGCTACCGAATAACATTGGGTAACATTAAAACCGGTGTTTTTCGAAAGGAAATCCGGGTAAATATTTGTGCCTCCTGCATCTGCGTTTGGTGTGAAATAAATGCCACCATCGGTGCCTATAACCATGCGTTTGCTGCTGTTGGGTGAATAGTTGAACATATGGTGGTCGGCATGCACACGCTGGTTGATGGTGTACCCCGTTGCGCTGCTCAGGCTCCAGGTGGTTTTCTGGCTAAAGCTTGCCCCATTGTTATCACTGCGTAAACCGTCAATTCCGCCAATATAAAACCTGGCTGCATTGGTAGGGTCAACCACAGCTATGAGGTCATACCAGGCTTGCCCGCGGGCAAAATTGGTATTGGAACCCTGGTCGATGATCGTGGGAACACTTCTGCTGGTCCAGGTATTTGTGGCCGCGTTGTACTGCTTTATGTAATCGCAATTGCTTGTTCCGTTCCCTTCAAAAAGGGCGTAAACCACTTTGGCATCGCTGGGTGCGGCAGCGAGTTCAATGCGATCATATTTATCGTCATTGATGTTGGTCAGAATGGCATTGGTTGCCGGGTCTGGCGTAATGTCGTCCCAGGTACCGGCATTTCCTACGTTGGTACCATGCTTTCCGGCATCGCTTCGCAAAATACGGCCAACGCTTTGATGTCCGATGGTGGCATAAATATCGCCATTGGGGGCAAGTTCCAGGTCGGCGCCTCTAGTGCTCGAACCAAATACCGGCGAGCCGGCCACCTGTACCCAGGTCGCACCGCCATCGGTGGATTTCTGAATGCCGGCCGCTTCACCCGAAACTCTCGGTCTTACGGTTGCATAAAGGTTGTTGCGGCCATCAATGATCATATCCTGAACATATACAAAATTGCGGGTACTCATCAGCCGGTTCCAGGTTGCCCCGCGATCGGTTGATTTCCAGATCCCCAGGCCTGCAACCGCATCCAGGTTGAACCAGCCTTCGCCGGTACCGAAATACATTTCATTGGGATTGTTTGGATTTTGAACAAACGAGTTCACCGCGATATTGTCAAAAAAATCATTCACTTTAACCCATACCGGCGAAGACGCCTCAATGTTGTTGGTATGCCAAAGTCCACCACTCACCCCTGCTGCCCAAACTTTTTTATAACCATTGGCTTCATCCGTAAGGTCAAACCACACCACCCGGCTGCGGCCACCTACATTATTGGGTCCGCGTTCAGTCCACACCACATCTGGCACAGGACCCAGTGGATTGCGGCCTTTCAACGCCATCAGCAGGTCTTTATATTGTTTGGCCTCCACAATCCGCTCCATAGGGATCTGACCGGTGGCAGGGTCATGAATCATACGCCAGTTTTGCTCAGCGGCTTTATCAGCCCCGGTTTCCTTCGGCATATTGCGGGCGATCTTCTTTTCAAATAAGGGAATATTTTCCGCTGCCTCTTTTTTCTGCCAGAAAAAAAAGATGAAAACCAATGCCAATGCTGATGTACCCCAAAAGAGACAAAAGGATAATTTTTTACCTTGAAAACTGTTTTTGATCATCTTACCAAATATATAAACAAACACAGGATTCACCTGATTTCGTTTTCTAAATAATTATTGAAACGGACTTGGATTCCATGCCTTTTTGACAATAATTACTGTAATAAATTCAGCAGTCTTTATCAATTCAAATGGAATGGCTGAAATTATGGCTTTAACCGCCAAAATGCGGTTTGGTTGGCATAAAAATGGCTGCAACCCACGTGATTATTCAATCATTTAAATTAAAAAACTGAATTCTTATGGCTAAAGCTAAAAACCTTTCAATCACCCCTTTGCATGACCGGGTAATTGTAAAGCCTGCACCTGCGGAGGAAAAGACCGCCGGTGGCATTATTATTCCTGATACTGCTAAAGAAAAACCCCAACGTGGTTCTGTGGTTGCTGCCGGTCCTGGCAAAAAGGATGAGCCCGTTACCGTTAAAGCTGGTGATGTAGTTCTTTATGGTAAATATGCCGGAACTGAAATTACTATTGAAGGTGTGGATTACCTGATCATGCGTGAAAGCGATATCCTCGCAATTGTTTAATAGCGGAATTCCGCAGAGATGTCTCATCTCCAAAGTAAAATCTCATTATAACGAACCGGGCCTGATGATTTTTCCCAAGCGGGAACGACTGACCTGGTTTCCAAAATCTTAATATTGAATTATTATGGCAAAACAATTATTTTTTGATATCGAAGCCCGTAACAAAATGAAGAAGGGAGTAGATACGCTTTCCAATGCCGTACGGGTTACGCTCGGTCCTAAAGGCCGTAACGTAGTGTTGGAAAAGAAATTCGGTGCCCCGAGCATTACCAAGGATGGGGTAACGGTAGCTAAAGAAATTGAATTGGAAGACCCCATTGAAAACATGGGTGCGCAAATGGTAAAGGAAGTGGCCAGCAAAACCGGTGATGTAGCCGGTGATGGTACCACAACCGCAACCGTTCTGGCGCAATCCATCATCAGCGAAGGCCTGAAAATGGTTGCCGCAGGTGCAAATCCAATGGATCTGAAACGCGGTATTGATAAAGCTGTTCAGTTGGTTGTTGCTAACCTTAAAGGCCAAAGCCAGACTGTAGGCAATGACGGCAAAAAGATCCAGCAGGTGGCGACCATTTCTGCGAACAATGACGAAACCATTGGTAAACTGATTGCAGAAGCATTTGCCAAAGTTGGCAAAGAAGGTGTTATCACCGTAGAAGAGGCAAAAGGTACAGATACCACTGTTGATGTGGTTGAAGGCATGCAGTTCGACCGTGGCTACATCAGTCCTTATTTTGTGACGAACAGCGAAAAAATGCAGGCTGAACTGGACAATCCTTTCATCCTCATCTTCGATAAGAAGATCAGCACAATGAAAGACATCCTCCAGATCCTGGAAAAAGTAGCACAAAGCGGGCGGCCCCTGCTCATTATTGCTGAAGACCTTGAAGGTGAAGCACTGGCAACCCTGGTTGTAAACAAACTGCGTGGAACGCTTAAAGTTGCTGCGGTAAAAGCTCCGGGCTTTGGCGACCGCCGCAAAGAAATGCTGCAGGATGTGGCCATCCTTACCGCGGGTACAGTAATTAGCGAAGAGCAAGGTTACAAACTTGAAAATGCGGATGTAAGCTACCTTGGCCAGGCTGCAAGCGTGATTATTGATAAAGACAATACCACCATTGTGGGTGGAAAAGGTGAAAAAAATGGGATTGCAGCACGTGTAAACCAGATTAAAGCGCAGATTGAAACCACCACAAGTGATTACGATCGTGAAAAACTCCAGGAGCGTTTAGCCAAACTGAGCGGCGGTGTTGCTGTTCTATATGTAGGTGCAGCCACTGAGGTGGAAATGAAAGAAAAGAAAGACCGTGTTGATGATGCCCTTCATGCTACACGCGCTGCTGTTGAAGAAGGTATTGTACCCGGTGGTGGTGTTGCTTACCTGCGCTCGGTTGACAGTCTTGCCTCAAAAATCAAAGGACAATCCGCTGACGAACAAACCGGTGTGGATATTGTTCGCCGTGCCCTGGAAGCCCCGGTTCGTATTTTGACTGAAAATGCCGGTATCGATGGTAGCATCGTGGTTCAGCGAATTAAAGAAGGTAAAGGCGATTTCGGTTTCAATGCCCGCACCCTTACTTACGAAAACCTGTTCAAAGCCGGTGTTATTGATCCGACCAAGGTTAGCCGTGTGGCACTGGAAAATGCTGCATCAATTGCCGGCATGCTTCTGACCACAGAATGCGTGATTGCCGATAAACCTGAGCCCAAGCAGCCTATGCCGCCAATGGGTGGCGCACCGGGTATGGGTGGAATGGATTACTAGTACGAAGTACCGGGTACCAGGTACCTGGTCAAAAACCATATGAAAGCCATTTGCATTTTTGCAAGTGGCTTTTTATATGGGGAAAACCGGGAGAAATTTTCAGACCCTGATTTCGGAATGCCTGGGAGATCAAAAAATGGGTGACTTTTAATTTTAATGGATAAATCTTTCAAAAAACTCCCAGGTCCTCAGCATCTGATCAACCCGTTGCCGTACATCGCCGCTGCGGGTAATTTCATGCGTGGCATTTGGATGTCGCACATATTCTACAGGACGGTTTAAAACCTTCAGGCTTTTGTACATCATTTCGCTTTGCACAAAACCTGTGCGTCGGTCATTATCGCCATGAAAAATAATATAGGGCGTAGTAATGTTCTGCACATAATTAATGGGTGATTCACGGTGCAGTATTGCCCTTGCTTCGGGATCCCAGGGGTAACCACCAAAATAGGATGGAATGAGCCGCCAGGCATTCCCTTCCCCAAAGAAAGTGACGAGGTCATAAACCCCGCGTTGCGAGCAGGCTGCGGCAAAACGTTGATCGTGTGCAATGATATACGCCACCAGATAGCCGGCATAAGAACCTCCGGTAGTCAACAGTTTGGATGTGTCGGCCCAGCCTTCGGCCACCGTTTTATCCAGGGCGTTCAGCACATCACGCATAGGGCCTTTACCCCAGTCATTGATGTTGCCTCTGAGGAAGCTTTCACCATATCCCCCACTTCCCCGTGGATTGCTATAAACCACTCCATAACCTTTACTGGCAAAATACTGAAACTCGTGCCACATACTGCTTTCCCCGGGCCCCCACATCGCCGATGGTCCACCGTGGATTTCCAGTAAAAGCGGATATTTTTTTGTGGAGTCAAAATCCACCGGCCGCATTACCCAGTAGTCCACCACCATCCCAAGCTCATTGGTAAAGCTGTGTTTTTCAGGAAATGATAGCTTCCGGTCATTTACCCAATCATTTAGTTGTGTCAATTGTTTTTCATTTTTCTGATCCGGATCAGCATAAAAAAGTTCCGATGGATTATTTACAGCCGTCTTGGCATAGAGCATCACATTGTTCTTCAGGTCAAGACTGTAAATGCCTTCTTCTTCTTTTGAAAGCTTTTCCAGCTTTTTGCCGGAAATATGGTAACGGTGCAGCACAGTTCCCCCGTGTTGTTGCACAGTAAAGTAGAGGAACTTCTCATCCGGAGAAAATACGATGTTTGAAACATTCCGGTCAAGTTTTATTTCCGTGGCTTCAGTTTCCGGTGCATGAAATGGTTTAATGTAAAATTTTGAAACATTTACGGTAAGCGGTTTGGAGGTCGAATAGGTCATCCACTTGCCGGAAGGCGACAGTTGAGGGTTGGAATACGACAACTCATCCGAAGCGAGCAATCTCTGATGATTGCGGCCATTCCGGCTTACCAGGTGAATCTCACCGTATACGGCACGATCAGGATTAATCGCAGAATCCATATTCACCGACATAAGAATGCTTTTTCCGTCGGGCGTGAAGTCAGCATTGTTGAAACGGTAAAACCCGGATGTTACCGGAACAGGTTCTTCGCCATCTTCAATATTTATGGTAAAAAACTGGTTGAAACTCATGACCGGGCTCAAGTCTGCCTCGGTCAAGAAATTCAGCCGGGTATAAACATTTGCTTTTTTATCTTTTTCATTCACCGCCAGGTATTTACGCACTTCCAGCATATTCCCATTGGGATCACTTTTTGCATCCGCATAAGCATTCAGGTCTTTATTTTCTAATCCGGGTTTTTCGAGTGGCCATGCAGGAATGTTTTTGCCGGCATTCAGCATAGAATCTTTTTGCATATCCGCGTAACTCAGTGAAGTGGCGAACAGCACACTTTTACTGTTGGCGCTCCATTTTGGAGCAAATGCACCATTGGGCACAAAGGTGAGTTGTCGTGCTTCTCCACCGCTGGTATTGAGGATGAAGACCTGGTTTTTGCCACGGATGGCTCTCGTAAATGCAATGTGTTTTCCATTTGGACTAATAACAGCCTGAGAACTGTTTTCTTTTGTGGTCATTTTCAACGCTTTTTCCCCGCTTAACGGCCTGATCATCCATACTTGGGTTTCGTAGCGGTATTCATTTGCAGTTTCTGCCGGCACCACGGAAGTAATGGTAAAGGCGCCGGTTTTTCCATCGTCGCTCAAAGAAACATTCTGGACCTGCTGAATCTTTATCATATCGGTTACTTGAACCGGCGTTTTACCAACCTGGCCGTATCCGGCACTAAATCCAAACAGTAGCAGCAAGGAAAATATCTTTCTCATAAATGCACGTTGAAAACGAAAAATAATAATTGTGATTGAACAAAAAAAAATAAGACGCAAAAAGTATGTACCTCATCTCCTGAGCATATCAAATTAAAAGCTGGGGAGCGTTGCTTTTCTTGTAGAATCAAATCCTGACGCAATCAAATTTTCGCCTCGCACAAGTGCTCCTGCGACATATTATTATATAAAATATGATATATGTCAGTTAAGGACAGAAAATAACCGGTTTATTTTGTAATTTAAGGTGTAGAATATGACCAAACGCATATTCTGAAACGGTTGTCCTTTTTATTTTGTGAGCTATATAAAATCCATTTTATGAAACACAAAACTATTCTTTCCCTGCTTGTAGCAGGAGCATTGTTTGCCACTGCTTGCAACACTGCAGAACAGGAAACATCAACGGCACCTGCTTCAACAGCCAGTGCAAAGGTGGGCGGCCAAAGTGCGGTTCAGGATGATGATTCCCAAAAAGACGTGGTAAAGGTTGCCGTGGGCAGCCCAGACCATACCACGCTTGTTAAAGCCATTCAGGGTGCAGGTTATGTTGATGCTTTGAGCAACGCCGGACCATTCACCGTTTTCGCTCCTACCAATGCGGCTTTTGACAAACTGCCTGCAGGTACCCTCGATGACCTGATGAAACCCGCAAACCAGAATAAACTCCGCGACATCCTGGAATACCATGTTTCCCTTGGCGTTTACAATGTAGAATCCCTTACTGATGGCCGCAGCCTTGGTCAGGCAAATGGCCAGAATGTCACCTTTGCAAAAAACGGTGAACAAACGACCATCAATGGTGCCAATATTGTAGCCAGCATACCGGCCAGCAATGGCGTTATTCACGTTATTGATGCAGTTTTGCTTCCCCCGGCTCAATAGATTCGACCTGAGAACAGGATTGATACAACCGAAACTTTGTTCCAATAAACCATAAAACCGTCCACTTCCGGACGGTTTTATTTATACGCCAACACCCATGAAATACCCCAGGGTTTTCAACGCATTCTCATGCTCATTGCTTTGGCCATGCTCAGCGCTCTTTGCTTGGCCAGGTCAGCTTTTGCGCCTTTAAAATGTTTATCAACTGTGGCATAAAAGATATCGAGCCAATGCTCAAAATGCTTTTTGTTCAGCTCATTCCGCGAACTGACACGGCGGTGGATCTCAAGCGGACTTCCGTCATAAACCCCGATATAAAAAAGGCTGTTTTCAAAGAAATCCACCATGCCCACCATGTGGCGCGCCCATGCTGCGTCATCAAAGTGATTAAAAAATGGACTCAGTATGTCATCTTTTTTTATCTGGAAATAAAAATCCTCCAGCAGCCGATCAATATCTTTCCTGTGCTGTATATCTTTTCGTTGAGCCATAAAACAATTATTATAATAAATAATTACAGGTCTTTCTTCAGGAATCTTCTGAAGGATAAAAATAAAGGCACGGAAATCCAAACCAACAATAAACCAATCCCAATAATAAAGCCACTGTCCCCGCTGAAAAATTTTTGAAATACGGCACCGCTATAACTCATCATCGCGCTTACATCTGTGCGGAGCATCACCACAATACGGGTAATGTCCACCGGGTTCAGCGCTGTTAAAGCAACGCTTGTTTTTTCGAGAGGATAATCGGAAAACTGGAATAAAATGAGCAATACGATGGCGTCATAAATGGCAGTAAAAAAGAACCACCAGAGAATCGAAATCCCGATGCCCTTTGCTCTTTCCTGAACATATATACTTGTACAGACAGCCAGGGCTACGAATACCAGGGATAACAGCAAACAACAAATGAGCAACACCCACCCTACTGCAGAAACATTAAACAGGAGCAACGGAATGCCCAGCCCGAAAAGAAGTGCAAGACAGAGCGATATGCTTAGCCCGGCTACAATTCCACCAAGTAAGGTTCTCCTTTTAATGGGTTGTGCCGCAAGCATCTCAATAAATTCTGAACTATTGTACATGTAGGCGCTGCTAAAAATGAGACAGATCAGCGGAAGCACGATCAACAAAACATTAAGAATGCTCAGTATGGCTTTGTTTCCCGCGTCGGTCATATACATCAAGCCCATGGTTACGCCAAACAAAAGCACAGCATAAAAAAGAATGGTTTTATTGCGAAGAATGTCAACCAGAATATATTTAATTATTTTCCTCATTTTATCACCTGTTCATTTTGTTCTTTTCCGTTGCTATTTTCACCACCCGACATCATCCAATGGGCAATGGCTTTCGAAACTTTGGATTCTCCTGTCCGCTGCATCAGCTCCTCCAGGGTATGATAGAGACGTATGGTTCCTTCCTGCAGGTACACCACATCGCTGATGATTTCATCCAGGTCGCTCAAAATGTGGGAAGTGATCAACACCACTTTACCATTCCCTTTTTCTTTTTTGATCTTACTCTTTAATATCTCCACACTCAATGGATCGAGCCCGGCGGTTGGCTCGTCCAGGATAATGATCTGCGGGTTAAACAGGAAGGCCAAAGCCGCACTTGTTTTTTGCCGCATGCCACCACTCAGGGTTTTCATGGTTTTGTGTTCAAAGCTTCGCAGATCATAGGTATTGTAGAGTTCTTCATCCATGCTTTTGCCATCTTCCTTTCTGAGGTCTTTCATCAACTGGAAAAGGTGGCGAACCGTCATGTTTTCCGGGAACCGGCTGATTTGCGGCATATACCCGATTATCCTTCTGTAGCGTTCGTGGCCTCTTACGTTTTCACCATTTACAGTTAGCGTGCCGGAATCAGGGATCACCATTCCCAGAATGGTTTTGATTATTGTGGTTTTTCCTGATCCGTTTGGTCCGATTAATGCCACACTTTGATTTCTTTCAAATGAAATCGTTATGTTGTCTAAAACTTGCTGTCGTCCGTATTTCTTGGATATATTTTTTATTTCAATCATTCAAATTCCTTTTCAAATGTGGCTTTTCATCTACCAACAGTTCCGGGATAAGGGTCGGCATAATGCGTTCCACCCTGTCCAAAATATTGACCATAAAACTACGCATGAACATAACGGCGGGAGGATTTCTTTCAACGATCATACTGTATAAACTAACCGGGCGGTAGGGCACGTCTCCCACCCCGTTCCGGTCAAGATCATACCCTTCATAATTGTCCCAATAGTTGCGTTCAAACCGGTTGAGCGATACCTTGCCGTTTGTGGAAACATCGAAAGTATTGGCCAGGAAATCCGATTCAAATACCCTGACCTCCATACAATTGGCCATAATCTTCATGGCCCAGCCGTTGCTACGGAAAAGATTGCGTTCCATATTGAGTCCGGTTGATCCGTCAATATAAACACCGGTTGTATTGTTTAAAAACCGGTTTCCCGAAATGGTGCTCCGGCTGATCTCTTTAATCAACAGACCGTATGAAGCAGCGCCCCAGTTTTCATCAAACTGGTTTTCGATCATATCTACTTCTTTTGAATACATTACAGCAACCCCCGCCCCATTGTCGGTAAAGCGGTTTCGGTAATAAACATTTGAATTGCTGAACATGAAATGCAGTCCATAGCGGAAATTCAGGTAACTGACATTGTTACGGATCATCGAGTTATTAACAAATTCAAAATAGATGCCATCACGGTGACCGACAATGGTATTTCCAAAAATCTGGATATTGTCTCCGCGCCAGCAATGTATGCCATTGCCACTCAACAGTTCGTTGGGTTTGTTGGAAACGAGACGGTTTCCCGAAACCACCGCATTGTAAACCCACTCCAGGTAAATGGCGAAGTGGGTATTGATTACCGTATTGTTGTGCAGTGTTACGCCGGTAACATTGCGAACTTTTATAGCGGCCAGTTCTTTTATGCTGCTGTATCCTGTATTTCTGAAGGTAATATTTTGAACGATTGTTCCGGATGCCTCAATGGTCAGGATTTCGTATTTACCTTCACCATCCAAAACCGGATTGCCCATGCCATGGATGGTCAGGGCCTTGTCCACCTGGATATTGCCTTCTTTGTACAATCCCGCAGTAATCACAACAGTGTCACCAACAGCGGCCATTTCAATTACAGGCTTAATTGCAGGATGAGGCGTGTTTTTGCCTACCAACCAAATTTTGCCCTGCACCTGAATGCAGGCAAAAACGAAAGCGGTTATGAGCAATACATGCCTTTTGATTTTCATACTACTTTCTGGGGGTCCAGGTTTTTAATGTTGCCCCGGATTCGCCCGCCATTTTTTTGGCTACATCCTCATTTGAAAAGGCAGCTGTGTTGCTGCCCATCGGGCTGGAAAAGCTACCGCCTTCTGCATAAAAAGCCGCTTCAGATTTAATGAGCTTTCCAGGGTTAGCAAAGTCAACTACGTAAAAGCTTCCGCCCTTGGTGTCGTTAGACATGGCGAAGTTTTCTGCGCAGACCAGGTCATCAAAAATGAAGACTTTTCCTTTATCGGTCAGAAACTCAACCCCATATTTATTGTCCATCAGTTTCATTTTACAACTTGCGCAATCCACCTGTCCGAATTCAATTGGCCTTGGCCCGGGATTACACGAAACCAGGCTCATGGAGATCATCAGGGCAAAGCTTGCAGCTGCAATGGCTTTTTTAGATTTTTTTATTGCACGCCATTCAAGTATGACTGCAGCCAGCAACAATACTCCGGCGCCTATAAAGAAAAATCCTCCCGTATCGGGGAACGACCAGGCTATAAAATTGGCCAGTACTTTAGAACCGATAAGAGGGGGCTGATAGGCCATGCCGGGAATCTGAATGGGTGCTGTCGGGTCCAGATTATGGCCATAATCATACTCCCATTTCCAGAAATCATACATCGCTGCAACGGCAAAAACCATAAACAGTCCAAAAGTGAGATAGAGAAACCATCTTCGGTTGATCAACCATACCATAATCCCCATAAATACAAAAAAACCAATGATATAAGGCAGCACTTTAAATTCTACAAAATCTTCCTCATGAATTGTTGCCATGCCGATATAGTGATTCAAACCGTTGATGATTTCGACATCTCCCCCAAGCTTATTTGCGTAGATCTGCATAAATATGCCTTCCGGATATTGGGGAGCAATCAAATCAATTCGCCAGATGGGCAGGAAAAGAGATGCTATCAGTGCCAGACCGGCGATTAATCCGAGCAGCCTTGAAAGCGGTTGCAATTTTGTTGTTTTCATTTTCTTTGGTTTTAAGAAATAAAGCCGGCAGCATAACTACCGGCCTTACTTCTCATTTATAGACTTCTAAATTCAACGGTCTTGTCAGGCTACAGTTATATGCATGGAAAACATATACCTGCGATTTTATCAGCGTTTTGCTGTTCCGGCGCCGGGTGCCGGCGGCTGAACACGTTTAACAGATGCGGTATCCGGAGCGGCAAGCTGGCCGGTGTGGAATTTCAGCGGCACATTGCTTCCTGCGGGTGATACCCTTACATAACCCTGCATTTCCTGGTGAAGAGCTGAGCAGAAATCGGTACAATAGAACGGGAAAATTCCTACCCTGTCCGGTACCCATTTTAAGGTCTGGGTTTCACCTGGCATTACCAGCAGTTCAGCATTCCTGGCACCTTTAATTGCAAAGCCATGGGGAATATCCCAGTCTTGCTCCAGGTTGGTTAAATGGAAGTAAACTTCATCGCCAACCCTTACGCCTTCAATATTATCCGGTGTAAAGTGGCTGCGGATGGAGGTAAGGTAAACCCTTACTACATTGCCTTGCCTTACCACTTTCGCTTCTTTTTCTCCCATAGCTACATAAGGATGTTTATTTTCCTCAATCTTGTAAAACTTGATTTGATTGGCTTTGATGAGATCTGCCGGAGCTGCCTGCGCATAGTGCGGTTCACCAAATGTGGGATAGTCGAGCAACAACTGCATTTTATCACCATCAATACTGTACAATTGAGCACTCTGGGTCAATTCAGGCCCGGTGGGCAAATAACGGTCTTTGGTGATTTTATTGTAAGCAACCACATATTTGCCATAAGGCTTGCGGGTGTTACCGCCTGGAACCATCAGGTGACCAATGGAATAATAAGTAGGCACACGGTCGAGGATTTCAAGGCTTTTTACATTCCATTTTACGATTTCAGAACTTACGAACATGGAAGTATAGGCATTGCCGTTGGCATCAAATTCGGTATGCAATGGTCCGAGACCAGGCTTCTGAACTTCACCGTGAAGAGCAGACTCATATTTAACTACAGGAATACCATCCACTTCGCCATCAAAATCTTTTTTGGCAATTGCATCCTGGAACTTCGCAAAGCTGAATACGGGAATCAGTGCAGCCAGCTTACCGCTGCCTACGATATATTCACCACTTGGATCAACGTCGCAACCATGGGGGCTTTTGGGGCAGGGAATAAGGTAAACCATATCCTGCAACTCGCGGGAATCCAGAACGGTAACTTCTGTTTCGATCTGGTGGGTTGCTGTATGGGTTTCTTCATTCAGTCTGTTGTGTGCATATTTTACATTACGCTGCACTTTTCCTTTGCCGGCTTTCAAATATTCTTCGGCTTTTTTCCAGTTAACGGCAATAATAAAGTCTTTGTCGCGCTGGCTTGCGTTCACTTCAAGCAGTGTGTATGCCTGTTCACTGTTGTAGCAGCTGAAGAACATCCATCCATGAGAAGGTCCGCGACCATTGCGGGCAAGGTCATAGTTAAATCCGGGTGTCCTGATCTGGAAAGCCAGGTTCATATTTCCGTTTGCAGAATCTATCTTAATAAAGCTAACCGATCCGCGGAAATTTTCCTTGTATGAATTGATCGGCACATCGCCATCAGAATCATCCATAGGAACTGAAAAACGTGTACCGGCCACAATGTATTCATTGTTTTCTGTACCGTAGGGAGAGCTGTGGTTACCTGCGCTGTTGGGCAATTCAAGAATCTCAACGGTTTTGAAAGTGCGCAGATCAATACGTGCCACGCGGGGGGTGTTGTTGGCATTGGCAAATAACCATTTTCCATTTACCTCACCATTGGTCTGGCTAAGTTCAAGGTGGTGCTGGTCATCCCAGGGTACGAAGCCATGTGACGTCATAAGCATCGGTATGGTTTCTTCACTGTATCCATAGCCATTTTCTGGATTAACTGAAAATACAGGGATGCTTTTCAGCATCCGGCCGGATGGCAGACCATAAATGCTCACCTGGCCATTGAAGCCACCGGATACAAAATTGTAAAATTCATCGTGTTCGCCCGGAGCAACATATACTTTTGAAGCTGCGTCGGAGCTAACTGCACTTTTGGCTCCCTTTGGTTTACAGGAAGAAATGGAAATAACGGCTAGTGCTAAGCCGCATAACACGAAGTGGAATCGTTTCATAAAATGTTTTTATGATTCAGAAATAGTAAAGACTTGGTTGTTGTTACTGAACAGGAGCATCATTCTGACGCATAAATTCAAGCACGTGACGGGCATCATCGTCAGAAAGGTTTTGGTTGGGCATGCGCACCAGACACTCTTCCAGCAAGGCCATTGCAGTGGGATCTTTGTCCAGCATTTCATCTACGTTGGTGGAGAAGTTCATGATCCATTCAGGGGTATGGCGGTTCATTACGCCTTTCCAGCCTGGTCCAACCAAACGCTCATCAGACAATTTGTGGCAGCTGGCACATTTTACATCATATATTTTTTCGCCGGCAGCAGCCATATCCGCATTGATTGTTTCACTAAGTTCTACGTTATCGAATTTTCCAATCCCTTTGTCACTGCCTGTATTTAAAGGCTCAGCTTTTTCGTTCCGGGCATTGGCATCGGCGGTGGTTTCACCATCACCTCCTCCACAGGCTGCAAAAAATAAGATACCAACAATTGTAATCGCAATTAATTTAAGACGCATAAATTTCGGGTTTTAATTTTCAATTTGCAAGAATACTCTTCAATGACAATAGTCATTATGAGTGCAGTCATAAAAGTATAACATTCTTTAACACTATCGCAATTTTGTGCCGTATTCTTATTAAACATATATTTGAGCAATTGACATGGCGACAACCCTAAACTTTAATGTTTTTTCCGCGGATCAGGAGGAATTGTCCAATTCGAACATGCCGGAAACCGGGCTGTTACTTTCTTATGGCGCCAACTTTGTGAAAATTCCTAAAGATCAGGCCATTTTCCGTGAAAGCCACCTCGCCCGTTTTTATTATAAGGTGGAATCCGGCAAGATAAAAATGTGCAATTACCATGAAGACGGCAAGGAATTTATCCAGGGAATTTTTGAAGAAGGGGAGAGTTTCGGAGAACCCCCCCTGTTTATTAATGCGCCTTATCCTGCGGATGCCATAGCTGTGGAAGATTCCGTGGTTCTTCGGTTGAGCCGTAACCATTATTTTACCATGCTAAAAGAGAACCCGGATTTGTTGTTTCAGTATGCCGTTTACGTCTCCGAACGCCTGATGAACAAAGCCCAGCGTATGCGCGACCTGAGTTCCTACAGCCCGGAATTGCGGATCCTCAATTTGCTGAAGGAAACCAAAAAGAAATCACACAACCGGTCTCCCGGTCCTGAAAGGATAAACCTTACCCGCCAGGAGATCGCCAATATGACGGGGCTTCGCGTAGAAACCGTGATCCGCACAATGAAAGCGCTGCAGGAATCCGGAAAGATCACCATCCAGAGCCGGAAAGTTTATTTCTGAATCAACTACCTTAAACGATCTGCTTTTTTAATCAGGTCCTGATCCCGCAAAATCCCAAAATAAGCCATGATCAAAAAGATAATGCTGATAATGGGCAATACAGCGCCGGGTTTGTATACGCCCCGCTGAAACATTTCAGGGTTTTGATCTGTAAACTTTCCTACTTCAGTGTAAATGAGCGCAATAAAAGCCAGGTTGAGCAGGATGCTCAGGAATACCAACCACTTTTGACGACCCCGGTTTTTGAAGGAGAATATAGCGATTAAAGGGAATACCACACAAAAAGCAGAAACTATAAAAAGCATATAGCTTTCGCGAACCAAAACAAACTGAGCGGTGCCGTTATTAAAAAAAGCCTGGTAAACCGGTAATGTATAAAGAGCCGATACGGCGAGTGCGGCAAAAAATAACCAAAGGGTTTGTATTCTTTGAATCATAAAAAGGTTTTAATTGTTCGGTCAGCCCAATTCGGGATACAGCGGGAATGGCTGCATAAAGTCTCGTACAGCATTACGTGTTTGCGCAATCAGGTTATCATCATCCGGGTTCATCAGAGTCCGGTCAATGGCATCGGCAATGAATGGCATATGTTCTTCTTTTAGTCCGCGGGTGGTAACCGCCGGAACACCAATACGAATTCCACTGGTCACAAACGGGCTCCTGTCATCAAAGGGCACCGAATTTTTATTCAGGGTAATGTTGGCTTTATCAAGGGTTTCCTGGGCTTTTTTACCGGTCAGCCCTTTATTGCGCAAATCGATCAACATCAGGTGATTGTCTGTACCATTGCTGATCAGTTTATAGTCTTTATCCACAAAACTTTTGGCGAGTGCCTGTGCATTTAACTGTACCTGCTTCTGGTAGGTGCCGAATTCCGGTGTAAGCACTTCACCAAAAGCGATGGCTTTGGAGGCAATGATGTGCTCAAGCGGTCCGCCCTGTGTTCCGGGGAAGACGGCGAGATCCAGCAGGCTGCTCATTAACCGGGTATTGCCTTTGGGATCTTTTATGCCAAATGGATTTTCAAAATCATTCCGCATCATAAGTGCCCCGCCGCGTGGACCGCGAAGGGTTTTATGGGTGGTGGTGGAAACAATGTGGCAATGCTCGAAGGGATCATTCAGCAAGCCTTTAGCTATCATTCCTGCAGGATGGGCAATATCGGCCAACACCAGGGCGCCAATCTCATTGGCCACGTTCCGGACACGGGCATAATCCCAGTCGCGGCTGTAGGCGCTTGCGCCAACGATGATCATTTTAGGTTTCAGTTCCCGGGCTTGTTTCTCCAGCATGTCGTAATCTACGTAGCCGGACTCCCGCTCCACACCATAAAAATGTGATTCATAAATTTTACCGCTGAAGTTGGCCGGGCTTCCATGGGTAAGATGTCCGCCCATGCTCAGGTCAAGCCCCAGGATCCGGTCACCGGGTTTCAGGCAGGCCAGGAAAACCGCAGCGTTCGCTGTGGCGCCACTATGGGGCTGTACGTTGGCCCACTGCACATTAAAAGCTTCTTTCAGCCGGTTTATGGCCAATGTTTCAATTTCATCAACAACTTCACAACCGCCATAATACCGCTTGCCTGGATAACCTTCCGCATATTTATTCGTAGCAACATTTCCCATTGCCCTGATCACATTCAGGCTGGCAAAATTTTCGCTTGCGATCAATTCCAAACCATGCCGTTGCCTTTCCAGTTCTTTGTTCAGCAGTTCCCATACCGGGTCTGTATTGGCCATATTCATTTAGTTTGCGCAAATATAAACCACAATGCTCATCAAACCGGCAAGCCTGATAATCCGGTTCAAAATCTGTTTTTCATGTACTTTGCAGTTCCTCTTTAAAAGCTACAGGTTCATGGAAATCCGCTTTATTCAAACACACTCAGCCGAATATGATCAAATGCTTATTCTTCGTAATATGGTTTTACGAAAGCCTTTGGGTATGGACCTGTTTGTTGAAGACCTGAGCAGGGAAAATTCAGACTGGCTTGTGGGCAGTTTTGAAGACGGCAGCATGACCGGATGCTGCATACTTACAAACGAAGGGGAAACCATACGGCTCAGGCAGATGGCTGTGCATCCTGCTTTGCAGGGTAAAGGGATTGGCCGCAGCATTATTGAGTTTGCCGAAGATTTTGGCCGGCAGCAAGGATTCAAAAAACTCAGTATGCACGCCCGGGACTCAGCAATTGGCTTTTATACGCATTGCGGCTATACCATCCTCGGTGAAGGATTTTCAGAAATAGGATTGCCGCACCATCTTATGATAAAATACCTCCAAAAATGACCGAAAAGAAAAGCGCTGCCTTGCGACAACGCCTGGTTATTTCCATACATCTTAAACCGCTGCTATTTTCCCCAGCCGATCCAGTCGTTCAGGTTGGCATAAAGCATTAAAGCGAAGAGGATGATCATACCCACGATGATCGCATACTCAAGAAACTTCTCGCTTGGCTTTCGTCCGGTTACCATTTCGTAAAGGGTAAACATGACGTGCCCTCCGTCAAGTGCCGGAATGGGAAGCAGGTTCATAAAAGCCAGGATGATGCTGAGAAAAGCGGTCATTCTCCAGAATGACTCCCAATCCCATACTCCCGGAAACGCATTGCCGATGGTTTTGAAACCACCAAGGCCCTTGTAGGCTCCCGTACTGGGTTGCAGGATTTTTTTAAACTGGTCAATATAATAAGTGAGTTCGTACCAGGTTTTTTGCACTCCCGCGCCAATTGCGGCGGGAAATGGATATTTGATCACCTGCAGATCCACCCAGCCGAGACTATCCATTTGCCGGTAATTGGGCCCTGCACCATATGGCAGAAATCCCAAACGGCCCAGAGAGTCGACCTCAGAGCGCAAACTCAACTGCTCACCGGCACGATCAACATGAAGGGTAACCGAATCATTTGCCTTGGTCAGCAATACATTTTTGAGCTCATCAAAAAATACCAGGGGTTCAGCATCTATACCGGTTATTTTATCGTTCACTTTCAGCCCGGCTTTTGCTGCCGGAAAATCATCCGATAAAGCCTGTACAATTACGGGGAATCGGGGCTCAATCAGGCTTATGCGTCCTTTATTTTTATTTTCAATCAGCTTACCAAGCAGATCAGTGGGAATGGAAAAAGTTACTTCTTTACCATCGCGCAATACTGTTGCTTTGTCGCCGGCCACCGTAAGTTCACGGAGGGCGTGTTCAAAGTCATTGATGGGTTTTCCGTCCACGGCCAGGATTTTGTCTCCATTCCGGAACCCGATATTGTAGAGCGAGCTGTCTGTTACCTGAATACCGTATTTCAAACTTTCCGCAGGAATTTTTTTATCGCCCCAATGGTTTAAAATAAATGCATAAATTACAAAAGCCACCAGCACGTTCATTATGATACCACCCAGCATAATGATCAGACGCTGCCAGGCCGGCTTGGAGCGGAATTCCCAGGGCTGCGCGGGCTTTTTGAGCTGTTCCTTGTCCATGCTTTCATCTACCATACCGGCAATTTTTACATAACCGCCCAGTGGGAGCCAGCCAACGCCATATTCGGTTTCACCCACTTTCTTTTTGAAAAGGGAAAACCAGGGATCAAAAAACAGGTAAAATTTTTCTACACGGCATCCAAACCACCTTGCAGTGATGTAGTGTCCAAATTCGTGAAGCACTACCAGGATTGAAAGCGACAACAGCAATTGTGCGACTTTTATTCCAACTACACCCCATTCTATTGCGAGCAACATATTCGGTAACGATTAAAGTTTATGCCGGAGCTGATTTTTTCCCGGAATTTGAGGTGCAAACAAACTAAATGTTTAGAGAAAAAAACGCAAAAGCGGTTCAAATTATGATAAGTGGATTATAGTTTAACCATTTCAGCAGCGTATTCGCGGGCATCGGCATCAGAGTTAAAATAGTCATCCAGTGTGGGATGTTCCACAAAGTGTACATGTTCCATGGTTTTTTCGACGACAGCCATCATGTCCAGAAATCCGATCCGGTTTTTCAGGAATGCCCAAACCGCGATTTCATTGGCGGCATTCATTACACAAGGCAGGTTTCCTCCTTTGTTCAATGCTTCAATGGCCAGTGCGAGGTTTTTAAATGTTCGAACATCCGGCTCTTCGAAAGTAAGTTGCGGGTATTTGCGGTAATCAAAACGTTTTTCGGTATTCGGGATTCTCGAGGGGTACGCAAGTGCATATTGAATGGGCAGCTTCATATCGGGTATACCCATTTGCGCTTTTATGCTGCCATCTTTGTACTGCACCATGCTATGGATGATGCTTTGGGCATGAATGACCACTTCGATCTGCTCGGGCCTCAGGCTGAACAACCATTTGGCTTCAATCATTTCGAGTCCCTTGTTCATCAGGGTAGCGCTGTCAATGGTAATTTTAGCGCCCATTACCCAGTTGGGATGTTGCAGCGCATGATCGCGTTTAACGTTCACCAGGAAATTTGGCTTTTTGCCACGGAATGGTCCCCCACTTGCTGTAAGGATAATCTTTTCAATATCTTCCACGGCTTCTCCCTGCATACATTGGTAAATGGCCGAATGTTCACTGTCAACAGGAATGATGGAAACATTTTTTTCCTTTGCCATTTGCATCACAATGTCGCCAGCCACCACCAGGGTTTCCTTATTTGCCAGCGCAACATCTTTACCGGATTCAAGTGCTTTTAAGGTTGGCCGCAAACCGGCATAACCCACAATAGCACCGAGCATGAGGTCATAAACATCAGATTCTGCCAGGTCGGTCAGCGCGTCATCTCCCCCCACAACTTTACAATCGAGTGCCGAAAGCGCGTCTTTTACGACTTCCACTTTAGATTCATCGCCAATGGCCACCATGGCCGGCTTGAACTCGAGGGCCTGCTCGATCAGCAACTGGTGGTTGGACATTGCTGTCAGAATAGTTGCTTCAAACTGATCGGCATGGTTTCTTATCACTTCCAACGCCTGTGTGCCTATCGATCCCGTTGACCCGAATATTGCAATGCGCTTCTTAGTATCGTTCATAATCATTCAAATCGTGTGCAAAGGTAAGTTGTGAACGGCTATTCATCAACTGGCAAATAGCTCCAGGCCTTCTGCAACCTTCCTGTCGTTACTGAGCCTCGGCACTTTGTTTTGGCCACCAAGTTTGCCAACAGATTTCATATATTGAATAAATCCATTTGTTTGCACAGTCCGGATTTTTAACGGAAGCAGAATATTCCCCCTGATCAGGTCATCATAATAAACATTGCGTTTGCGCAAACGGTCATCCACAGCTTTAGAAAATCCCGGCATATCTTCCGGCAACCTGCCAAATTCCACAAACCATTCGTGGTAACTCTGGCCTTCGTCCTGGGCGATATTTGGCGCAACCGTAAACTCCACTACCGAAGCATTGTACTCTTTTGCGGCATCCAGTATGGCATATTCTACTTCTTCCCCAATCACATGTTCACCAAATGCACTGATGAAATGTTTTATTCTTCCGGAAACAACAATACGGTAAGGCGCGGTTGAAACAAATCTTACGGTATCTCCAATATTGTAACTCCATAGCCCCGCATTGCTGGTTAGGATGATCGCGTAATTCACGCCGGTTTTCACCTCTTCCAATTTTAACCTTGTGGGGTTTTCATTGAAGATTTCACCGGCCGGTATAAATTCAAAAAATATACCGCTGTTTGTATTGAGCAATAATCCCTCTTCACGCATGGTATCCTGAAATGCCATAAAGCCTTCTGATGCGGGGAATGTTTCAATGGTATCCACCTCGCGGCCAATGGACTCAAATAATTTTTTACGGTATGGTTCAAAATTTACACCGCCGTGTACCAGTACAGAAAATCCGGGGAATAATTCCCCCACCGGCTTTCCGCTCTTTTCATGCAGCCTGTCAAAATACATTTGCATCCAGGGCGGAATGCCCGAAATGAGGGTCATGTTTTTGTCCACCGTCTCATTAACGATTGCATTTAGTTTAGTTTCCCAATCGGCAATGCAGTTGGTTTCATAACTGGGCAACTGGTTCTTGCGCAGGTAGCCGGGTACATGATGGTTTACAATTCCACTCAGCCTTCCGGTGGGTATATTGCCTACCCTTTCCAGTTCCGGTGTGCCGGTCAAAAAAATCATATTGCCTTCCACAAACTGGTTGTTTCCGGATTCCGACATATAGCAAAGCAGTGCGTTTCTGGCGGTGTTGATGTGATTGCCAATTGAATCCTTGGTGATCGGGATGTATTTAACTCCACTGGTGGTACCACTTGTCTTGGCAAAATAAATAGGCAGGCCTTTCCACAGCACGTTGTGGCGGCCATCTTTAATAAGCTGGATATAGCTTTTAAGCTGTTCATAATCCCGAAGCTTTACAGCCTGGCAATATTCTTCATGGGTTTTTACTTCCTTCAGCAAATGATCTTCACCGAATTTTGTTTTGGCACCGGCTTCGATTTGTTGTTGAAATATCCTGGACTGATCGGCAAGGGCATTCTGGGCTGATTTCTGGATCTGTCGGCTGATCAAGGCAGCAAAAGGTTTGGCCAATAAGGATTTAAGGTACATCATGTGGATAAAAGCAAGCGAATTTTGCGAAGTTAAGGATTTCATGGCTGAGCTTATTTGTTAACAGCTCCAAAAATTGGATACTTAGCATTGGATTATATAGCGCATACCATAAAAAAGGATGAAAAATAATTGGGAAATGAAAGTTTATCCCTACTTTTGCGTCCCTAAATTTTAGAAATCATGTTTGCGATAGTTAAGATCGGTGGTCAACAATTCAGAGTTAAAGAAGGACAAAGTTTCTATGTTCCCCACATGGATGGCAAAAAAGGGGACAGCATTGACCTGACTGACGTTATGATGGTAAGCAATGATGGCAAATTGCAGTTGGGTGATGCCATTAAAGCTACGGTTAAGGCAGAAATTACGGAAGAAATGGTTCAAGGTGATAAAGTGATTGCCTTTAAGATGAAACGTCGTAAAGGATTCCGCAAAAAAATTGGTCACCGTACCCAGTACACACAACTCAGGATCAGCAGCATTGCCTGAGCAAATCTTTAATCAGCATATTCAAATAATAATATCATGGCACATAAGAAAGGAGAAGGTTCGGTAAAAAACGGTAGAGATTCACACAGCAAAAGACTTGGTGTGAAAATCTTTGGTGGCCAACCTGCTATCGCCGGAAACATAATCGTTCGTCAACGGGGTACTGTTTATCATCCTGGTAAAAATGTTGGAGTTGGAAAAGACTTCACCATTTTTGCATTGACTGATGGAATGGTTGAATTCAGAAAAGGCAAGGACAACAAGACACTGATTTCGGTTGTTCCTGTTGAAGCCTGAACTGGCCGGTAAGCAAACCAAAAGAATTTAAGGTCGCACAAATGTGCGGCCTTTTTTATTGCGGCCACGCCATGGAAATACCGGTATGCCGGCAAAGCAAATGCATACGGAAATCTGTAAAAATATTGAGTGCAATTTCAGCAGCGCACAGCATGTATTTTTTCGCATACTTGTGTTGTGAAAAACTTTAACCAAATTAAAGTTGCATATTATTTTTTTTAACTATTTTTACTTTACTTATTTACTAACCATTAAATTAGAACACAATGGCAAAAGCAAAAAAAGCTGCTCTTAAGAAAGCAGCTGCTCCAAAAAAAGCAGCTAAGGCTGCTCCAAAAAAAGCCGCTGCTCCGAAGAAAGCTGCTGCTAAAAAAGCCGCTCCTAAAAAAGCTGCTGCTCCGAAGAAGGCCGCTCCGAAAAAAGCTGCCGCTCCGAAAAAAGCCGCTGCTCCAAAGAAAGCTGCTGCTCCTAAGAAAGCTGCTGCTCCTAAAAAAGCCGCTGCTCCTAAGAAAGCTGCCGCTCCTAAAAAAGCCGCTGCTAAAAAAGCCGCTCCGAAAAAGGCCGCTACTCCTAAGGCCGCTGCACCTAAGAAAGCTGCTCCTAAAAGAGCTGCAAAAAAAGCTGCTCCTGGCAATTCGTCCAGCAACTAGGATCATCTTTTCCTGCGAAAATTCAGTCCGGCAATACCCGGACTTTTTTTATGTCCTTGATTTCATTTGCCCGATATACCAAATGCGGTAAACTCCGCTGAATTACCGAAAACCTTAATATCATTCTGCAGCCGGCAAAATTAACTCATGGTGTTTGCCATACCTTTAGGCGCCTAAAAATAAAATCGCCAACTATGCATAATGCTGAAATTGCTGATATCCTAAGCCTGCAAAGCAAGCTGATGGAAATAAATGGTGAAAACAGTTTCAGGGCTAAATCCTACAGCATTGCATCATTCCAGGTTGAAAAACTGACTGAACCTCTTGCAGGCATGAGCCTCTCGCAGATTATAGCGCAAAAAGGTGTTGGTGAAAGCATGGGTAAAAAAATTCTGGAGATCATTCAAACCGGGAAACTTGCCAGCCTGGAAAAACTGATTGAAGAAATTCCTTCGGGTGTTATTGAAATGCTTCGTATTAAAGGCCTTGGTCCAAAAAAGATTCACCTGATCTGGAAAGAAATGGGGATTGCCAGTATTGGCGAATTGCAATATGCATGTACCGAGAACCGGTTAACCAATTATAAAGGTTTTGGAAAAAAAACCCAGGACAATGTTCTTTCTTCTATTAATTTCCTGGAAAACCAAAAAGGCTGGTTTTTATTCGCACAAGCTGAACCTGTAGCTGAAGAAACACTGCAATGGCTGAAAAAACAGTTCCCTTTAGATCAGACCGCTTTCACCGGTGCATTTGCACAACATGAGATTGTAGTGAATGTAGTGGAACTGGTTACCACAGTTAGCCATAAACAAATTCTGGAGAAGGCAAGCCCTTCCTGGCAATTGAACGTGGACGTTCAGCCACTTGACAACCGGGCATTTTTTAAGCATGAATCGGGTTTACTGATCCAGATCGACACGGTATTGCCCAATCAATTCCATTATACTGTGGTGCGAAACAGCAGTTCCCCGGAATTTATAGAAGCATCTGACCTGGACACCTTGGAGGGGCTTACCTTGGAAAGCGAAGCAGCCCTGTTTGCCAGACTCAGGTTACCTCCCATTCCAGCATATCTCCGTACAGACTTTAATACCTTACAGGAAATTCGGGAGCATGGTTTGAACCAGGTTATCCAGGCAACCGACATCAAAGGCATCATACACAGCCACAGCACCTGGAGTGACGGGTTAAATTCCATTGAAGAGATGGCCCTGCAAGCCATTGCTGAAGGTTACGAATATTTGGTAATCAGCGATCACAGCCAGTCAGCAGCCTATGCAAACGGCCTTAGTCCCGAGCGCATTTTTGAGCAACACCATGAGATCGATGAACTGAATGCCCGCATCAAGCCATTTAAGGTTTTCAAGAGCATTGAATCCGATATTCTGGGTAATGGCAACCTGGATTATACGGATGATATACTTGCCACGTTTGACCTGGTTATCGCTTCTGTTCACAGCGCATTGACCATGAGCGCTGAAAAGGCCACACAACGCATTTTACAGGCTGTTTCCAATAAATATGTTTCTATTCTTGGTCATCCCACAGGGCGTTTGCTGCTAAGCCGAAACGGTTATCCACTCGACTATGCTGCGGTGATTGATGCCTGCAAAAAAAATCACGTAGCCATAGAACTGAATGCGCATCCCCGCAGGCTGGATGTTGATTACCACCATATCCCGGAAATAATTTCAGCCGGCATTCCTATTTCTATTAATCCGGATGCACATGCTTCAGAAGCCTACGGGCATGTTTATTACGGCGTTTTGGCGGCACAAAAAGCAATGGTGATGCCGGGCCAAAACCTAAGCTCTTTTTCACTGGCCGAATTCGAAAACTATTTATCTGCAACCCGGAAAGCAAAGGGTTTATCCTGATGCGGGGATCTGTACCCAGAAATCGCTTCCGTACCCTAAACGGGTATGGTATCCGATCTGCCCTTCGGCAGCTTCCACAATGGCTTTACACATTGCGAGCCCCAATCCGGTTCCGGTATTTTTGGTTGTAAAATTTGGTTTGAATATGCTTGAGCGAACATCTTCCTCAATCCCTGTACCGTTATCCTTAATTTCTACCAGCACATAATTTTCCTGCCGTGAGGCGTGAATGGCTATCCGTGGATTTTCAGTGTCGTGGATGGCTTCCACAGCGTTTTGCATAAGATTTGTAAAAAGCCGGCTCATCTGGGCGCTGTCTGCAAAAACAATCAGGTCATCATTTTCCGGGAGTTTGAGCTCCACTTCCATATTGGGATGGGCACTGTAGAGTTCGTAAGTTTTTTTGAGCAAGGTGCGCAGTGAAATATGGTCAGGATTGGATTGAGAAATATTTGCAAACTGCTGAAAATCCAACGCGATCCTCGAAAGCAATTCGATCTGGTGGAGAATGGTGGAAGTAACTTTTTTTGTTTTTTCTTTCATTTCATCCGGGTCATTATCCAGTGCCCGCTGCAAAAATTGCAGGCTCAGTTTCATCGGTGTGAGTGGATTTCGGATTTCGTGCGCCACCTGGCGGGCCATCTCTTTCCATGCTGCCTCGCGTTCGCTTACCGCAAGCTTTTCTGCACTGCGTTCAAGCTGTTGAACCATTTCATTATATCGCTGAACAAGCACGCTTATTTCATCTTTGCCTTTATATTCAATTGGTTCGTTTTTGCCTGCCAGCTTTAATGAATTCATCCGGTCCGCCACCAACTGAATGCTCCGGGTGATGTTTGCGGAAACAATGATGGCAATAATCCCACTGATCAGAAAAATAAACGCGATAATATTAACGAGAATAACCACGAAGCGGGAGATCTGGCTCCGCAGTTCATATTCCGAACTGAATGAAGGAATTTGGATATACCCAAACAGCTCACCGTGGCTGTTGCGTAAAGGTTGATAAATGCTGGTGAATTCGAGGTTGCCAATTTTCTCATCCTGCAGGAGGCGGAATATTTCCTCCCTGCGCAATGGCCAAAAAGCGCGTGCATTCATAAAAGGACTCAGGATTTGCCTTTCAAACAGCACATTTTGCGTTGTGGCCAAAAGGCGTCCATTGACATCATACACATTAAAATCATGATTCAGGTCGCCTGCCATTTGGGAGATGGCCTGCTGAAATGAAAGATACTTCGCAGAGCTGTAATCTGATGGCAGTACAGGCAGGATGCTGGCTACCGTGGTTTCCATCAATGAGCTCAGCCGTTCCTTACTGGCTTCACGAAATTGATTTCTGAGAAAGTTGATCGTAAAAATTGCAACAATGATGAAGGATGCTATCAAAAAACCAATCATAATGATGCGCATTTTTGATTTTATGTCCAGGTTCGGAAGGTGAACCTCCGTTTTCGAAAAAAAGACATGCAGGATGATGCCAATAAACGGCAATCCGATCAGGTAAAGAAAGAGGAAGCCGGCAAACAGGTAAGCCACATTGGATACAAAATCAAGTAAAGGTTCACGCTTGCTCGCAATCACCAGCACCCGGTTGTCACCAGCCTTCATCCACAGCTCCACGTTGTTGCCTCTATGCTGGTGAAACTCTGAAAATGCGGGCTGATTGCCCGGCAGAACCGACGGGAAGGGAAATTGCCGGTGTTGCTCCACGAGCTTGCCATTATTATACCAGGCATAACTGATGCCCGATGGCAATTCAATGGCGTAATTCTGCAGTTGCTTAAACAATTCAGGCGCATGGGATTTTGATGATCCCCTGAGGGGTTTGATAACGATAAAAACGTATTCGCCTCCCTGCATTTTGTTGTAACGGATTACATAACCGAAATTTTCGAAGGATTCGGTGAAATATGCAAGGAAAGAATAATCCGCGTCCCGCCTGCTGGTTTCAAACAGCGTATTCAGGCTGGCAAAACTTTCCTTTGCCGGATTGTATATTCCATTGCCATCCTTGTCAAACAAGTATACTTCTTTCTCATATTCGGCCATCCAGTTTCCAAAATGATTGGAATAAGCCTGTTCTTTCAATTGCTGCACCGTTACAGAATCCGGATTGTTCTGGAGTGCTTCACTCCAGTTGAACTGCCTTGCGCCCTGTGCAGCAATACGAACCAGGTAATCGCTTGACTTGTTGTATTGTACAAGCAAAGTCTTTCCATAACTGTACAGCCGTTTTTCGCTTTTTGCACCGGAAAGTGAACTTAACATTGCCGCGATGGAAACAGCGTACAACAACAACCAGCCCACCGGCTGAGCAAAAAAACTTGTATTTTGCCGGGTAAAGACCCTTGCCTGAATGAACAATATCACCGGCAACCAGATTAAGGAAAGCAACATGGGCAGTTCCAAATCGAAAATTCCCGGGATGCTCAGCCAAAACAACGCTGCTGCAATGGTCGCGAAATAAAACCACCATAAACTTCTCCACATGCTTTTCATATACTTTACCACAAAACCTGATGCGAGATAATGGGTTATGGCCAGCATGAACAAGGTAATAAAAGCAAACAGCGATGTTACATTCAACGTCATGAAATTGGTGAGGTCAAATGATATACTGTCGTTCAGGTAAAACAATGTCAGCCCGCGGATCACATAGAGGTGAATGAACGCAAGAAGGAAAGCCAGCATGATGCCTGGCACCGTACGGCCAAACTTTGCCTGATTGAATTTAATGGCATATTGAAACGTGCGGATATTCGAGGAAATAAAGGCGGTAAACCAGGTCAGAAACGCAGATTCAATAAACAGGAAAATGGCTTGCTGTTTTTCAGCGTTGGCACCTTGTTCAAAAATCCGGATCAACGCATTCAGGTTGATGGGAAAATTGAGCTTAATCTGTAAAAGAAACAGCACTGTAAAACCGAACGCAAAAACCATCATGCCTTCCACGCGGTGAGTATCCCAAAGAAAATAAAGAGAGAGAATACTTATAAAAACCATAAGGCTGATCAAAGCCAGGCCCTGCAATAAAAGTTTAAATATAATGGGGGGATTGTTCTCCGATTGAAAGATTTGCTGCAGGTAAAATATATTTTTGCCGTCAACGCCTTTCACCGCGTATGCTGTGGGTTGCAAACTGAGGCGATGCGTTTCACCAATTCGTGGATGACGGGGAAAGTTATTTTGCAGTCGTTGATTTTCAATAAAGTATTGATGGTAAATTGGGATAAGCCCAACAACTGTATAGGATCTGCCCGCATTGAATTCTACAGGTTTGAGGATCTCGTAAAATCCATTACCTGTTTCAAGCAGTTTGCCGGATCGCAGGCTGGTATCTATAAGATTGGAGGCCATGACCACACTGCTGTTGGACCAGAATACCGGCCGGTTTCTGCCGTCGCTTTCTTTATAGATGTATAAATGAAATCCCGATTCCCTAAGGTCATTTAGCCAATCCTGTTGAACATTCCCCTGAGATGCTCTTTCAATTTCTATTGGGTTTTTTTCGAGAAAATTAAAAAAAGCATTTTCCTTTTCCTGCAGGTCTTTTTGTAATGCTTTTGTATAAGCGGCCGGTGTATTCAAATGGCTGTACATTTTTTGTACCATAATGGACAGGCCATAAATCCACAATGCCAGTACAAGCCAGAAAAGCGAATTCACCAGGATATATGTTTGACGAAGCTTCAGATTTCCTCCTTTTTAATGCTGTTCCACATGTCATCCATTTCAACAAGCGTCATTTCAGTCAATGATTTGTTTCTGTTTTTTGCAAGCTCTTCCATTTGCATGAACCGCTTCCTGAATTTCCTGTTGGTTTTTTCCAAAGCATTCTCCGGATCAATTTCCAGAAACCGCGCATAATTGATCAAACTAAAAAACACATCGCCCAATTCATTTTCTACATTCTCTTTGCTGCCCGCTTTTACGGCCTCTTCCAGTTCCTCCATTTCTTCCTTGACTTTTAACCATACGTCCTCCATTTTTTCCCACTCAAACCCAACCTTCCTGGCTTTTTCCTGCATGCGCCATGCCTTTATGGTAGCCGGCAGCCCCTCGGGAACTCCTGACAATACAGACTTCTTCCCTTCTCTGAGTTTCATTTTTTCCCAATTTTGTTTGACTTCATCAGCAGTTGACAATTGCTGATCACCGTAAATATGCGGATGGCGGCTGATCAGTTTATCACAAATGCCGTCAATTACCCCGGCAAGGCTGAACCTGTTTTCCTCCTCGGCTATTTTTGCATAGAAAACAAGGTGCAGAAACAAGTCACCCAATTCTTCGCGGATACCTGAATCATCCTGCTGCAAAATGGCTTCTGAAAGTTCAAAGGTTTCTTCAATGGTCATGGTACGCAAACTTGCAAAGGTTTGTTCCCGGTCCCAGGGACATTTTTCCCGCAGTTCATTCATGATTTGCCATAACCTTTCAAACTTATTTCCTATGCTCATGTTCAATAATTAGGCGTGATATCCAATTTTGGTTAATTTTTGTTTCAAATTTGAAGGTCTGCAAAAAAAAGCTGCTGCAGGCGATTAATTTTGAAACAATGAACCTTACAAAAATAGTCTTTGTAGCCATGAGCTTCTTCATGGCATTATTGGTAAACTTTCCGGCGCATACACAGTACTATTATCAGCA
The DNA here is from genome assembly GCA_023387985.1 of Bacteroidota bacterium. GTDB lineage: Bacteria > Bacteroidota > Bacteroidia > Chitinophagales > Chitinophagaceae > Phnomibacter. The sequence continues at coordinate 158,194 of JAEWHC010000005.1, forward strand.
CATGGTAAGTGCTGCGCTTGGTGCTGAACGCTTCAACCTTCTGAAGGAGGCCAACGTAAAAGAAGTCAGCGCTATATCGTTCTCCGCTGAAAATGAACGCGACACCAGCTTTCAACTGCTGCAGGAGGTGGATCTTCCCAAAAATCAGCTCAGGCTCTTCACGCGGTCGGCCTATAATTCACCCGGATATATGACCAGCCAATATGATGAAAAAGGCCGTATTACCGGCGTTTATGACAGCAGCGGCAGCATCGTGAATATTTCCACCTACCGGTACGATCCGACCGGCCTGTTGACGGAACTGTATTCCTCTTCTTCAGATACTGTACAAAGTTTTTCCATAACCGAAAAATTCCTCATCCGTTTTAATGATCACCGTAACCCGGTGGAAATGGTGCGGATCAAAAACAATACAGACACCACGGTCATTAAACTTATTCCGTCTGAAAATGGTAAACCCGGGGAGGAACAATGGTGGAAAAATGGCCGAAAGACTGCAACTTATTATTATTACTACAACGCCGAAGGCTATTTAACCGACGTAGCCAGCTTTAACCCCATTGCCAAAAGGGTGCTTCCCATGATCACTTTTGAATACAATGATTACGGCGAAATGACTAAAAAAACCGTTGTGCCGATCAGTTCGAACAATTACCGGGTATGGAAAATGGAATATGATGAAAGCAGCCTGCTGACATCGGAAAAAGCATACGACAAACACGGACAACTGGAAGGCAGTATTTATTACACTTACAGGTAGGCTGAATAATTGGTGCAACTTAGCTCATTTTTGGGTGAACACTTCGTCCAGTGCTTCAAAGATGCGGTCAAACTCCGCATCGGTCAAATTGCTTCCCGATGGCAGGCAAAGTCCTTTTGCAAAAAGTTTTTCCGCAACATCAGCGCCGTAATAAGCAGCACGGTTGAAGACAGGCTGCAGGTGCATGGGCTTCCACAAAGGCCGGCATTCAATATTCTTTTTTTCCAGTTCGGTACGTATAAATTCCCGGTTAATTCCCTGGTTCTTCTCCGGATCAATTAGAATACAGGTGAGCCAACGATTACTGAATTCCCCTGTCGCTTCCTCCTGCCATTCCAGGTGGTATCCCGCACTTTCCCATTTTCTAAAATATTCGCGGTACCGCCCGAAATTTTTCCGGCGCGCCTCAACACGTTTTTCCAGTACTTCCATTTGACCAATACCAATTCCGGCAAGCACATTGCTCATGCGGTAATTGTAACCAATGTGTGTATGTTCGTAATGGGGGGCTTTATCGCGTGCCTGCGTCGCCAGGAATAAGGCTTTTTCGGTATATGACTTGTCTTTAGCCAGCATGGCTCCGCCGCCGCTTGTGGTAATGATTTTGTTTCCATTAAAGCTGAGGATACTGATGTCTCCAAAACTGCCGCAAGGTTTGCCATTCAATTTGCTGCCCAGGGCTTCGGCTGCATCTTCAATGACTGCCAGGCCGTATGCTGCTGCCAAATTCATAATCTCTTCCATGTTAGCAGGATGCCCGTACAGATGGACAGGAATAACTGCTTTTACTCTTTGCATTTTGCCCTGCCTGTCCAGGTCTTCCAAAGCAGTTTTTAAAGCTTCAGGATCCATATTCCAGCTATGTGGTTCGGAATCGATAAATACCGGTTCTGCTCCAACATAAGTAATAGGGTTTGCCGAGGCAGCAAAAGTTTTGCTCTGGCAAAGCACATAATCTCCTTTTCCTATGCCCAAAACGATTAGTGCCAGGTGCAAAGCGGCTGTTCCGGAACTCAGGGCTGTGCAATACGGCATTTGGTTAAAAGAGGCCAGATTGCCTTCAAATTGATCAACCAGGGGGCCTAATGGGGCTACCCAGTTCGTATCAAAAGCTTCGTGGATATAATTCAATTCTGTACCGCCCATATGGGGGCTCGACAACCAGATTTTGCTGCTCATAAAACTTTGATTTTCTCGGATATTTTGGGCAAATGTAATTTTGTTTGGCAGAGTGTTCCCGCTATTCAACAAGATTTTGACAAATCAACCATTCTTAATGATGCGGGCGGGATTGCCAACAACGGTACAATTATCAGGCGTGTCGCGAATTACCACCGACCCCGCCCCTACAACCACGTTTTTGCCAATGGTAATATTGGGAATGATGGTAGCACCCGCTGCCACCCAACTGTTATCGCCCACTTTTACATTGCCACACAGTGTGGCATTTGGCGAAATATGCACAAAATCACCAATGATGCATTCGTGGTCAACTGAAGCGCTTGTATTGATAATACAATGTTTACCAATAACGCAATGTGGATTTAGGATGGCGCCGGCCATGACTACTGTTCCCGGTCCTATTTTGGCTGTGCTCGCCACAATTGCCGCTTTATGGATGGCTGTGGCAAACACATAGTCTTTCAGTTTGTTTACGACTTCCCTGCGCCGGGCATTGCTTCCGATACTCACAATGCATAAGCTTCCTTCCTGTATTTTGAGATCCTTTGAACGTATAACCGGCATGCCCCCGTATACCGTGCTTTTATTGGAATCGTCAATAAAAGCAAGCACCGTTCTTCCAACGGATTGAAGAATTTCCTGGATAACCAAACCGTGCCCTCCTGCGCCGTATAAATATATCATTCCTCTCCTCCTTTGAATTTTTCCATTGTCACATGGCCTTCTGAGCTAATCCCTTCCTGTTTAAAAACTTTTTCCAGGGTTTTAAATGCAATTTTCATGTCGAGACAAAAGCTCAAATGATCCACATAATATACATCAAAATCGAATTTCTGCTTCCAGCCAATGGCATTTCTGCCGTTTACCTGCGCCCAGCCGGTTATGCCCGGGCGTACCTCGTGTCTTCTGATCTGACGCTGGCTGTACAACTGCAAATATTCTACCAATAATGGCCTTGGACCAATAAGACTCATCTGTCCGGTAAATACATTCCAAAGCTGAGGAAGTTCATCAAGAGAAGTTTTGCGTACAAAACGTCCAATGGAGGTCAAACGGTCGGCATCGGGCAGCAATTCTCCATCATTTCCGCGGTTATCATTCATTGTTTTAAATTTCCGGATCCTGAATTCTTTATTGTTCCGGCCAATTCTCTGCTGTACAAAAAATGGCTTTCCATTGTTTACGATAAACAACCACACGGTAATAACCAGGAAAACCGGGGAAAGCAGGATCATCACCAGGAGCGCAACCACAAGATCAATTACTCTTTTAAAAAAATTCCGGTACATGCACCATTTATATTGGCGTGCAATATATTGAAAAATGCCAGCAGTCCCGATCTCAAAATGCGATTCATTGCTATCTTGCAATAACTTAATTTAGCCCGGTGATCAGTCAGCAAACGGTACAGCAAATCATTTCCAATATTGACATTTTGGATATTGTTGGTGATTTTGTGCGGCTGAAACGCCGGGGGGCCAACTATCTTGGTCTTTGTCCTTTTCACAATGAGAAGACGCCGAGCTTTACCGTTTCCCCTTCAAAAGAAATCTTTAAATGTTTCGGTTGCGGAAAAAGTGGAAATGCCATCAGCTTTTTAATGGAGCACGAAAAGCTGAGCTATCCGGAAGCGCTGCGCTGGCTTGCTGCCAAATATCATGTTGAAATTGAAGAAACCAGGCATGATCCGGAATACAAGGAAAAACAACAGGTAGCGGACAGTCTTTACATCATCAACCAGTTTGCGCTCCACTTTTTCGAGAATGAATTGTGGAATACCGAAGATGGAAAAGCAATAGCCTATTCTTACCTCAAAGAAAGAGGATTTACCAAGTCCATTATTGAAAAATTCCAGTTGGGTTTTGCGCCAAATACGCGGGATAAATTTACGCAGGCCGCAAAAGCAAGCCAGTTCAACCCTGAACTTTTGCTGCAGAGCGGGCTTGTGGTGCAACGTGAAGATGGTTTGCGGGATAATTATCGCGAACGGATCGTTTTTCCGGTGCATAATCATATTGGAAAGGTAATGGGCTTTGGTGCAAGATTATTGAAGGCGAAAGAGAGGGCGCCAAAATATATCAATACCCCCGAGAACGAGATTTATGTAAAAAGCAGGATTCTTTACGGATTGTATTTTGCGCGCTTGGCTATTGAGCAAAAAAATGAATGCCTGCTCGTGGAAGGATATACCGACGTTATGAGCCTTCACCAGGGTGGCATTGAAAATGTGGTTGCCAGCGGCGGTACTTCTCTTACTACAGATCAGCTTCGGCTGATTAAACGGTACACAAAAAACCTGACCATTTTGTACGATGGTGACGCCGCGGGAATCAAAGCGGCTCAACGCGGTTTGGATCTTGCATTATCAGAAGGCCTGTATGTTCAGCTGGTTCTGTTGCCGGAAGGCCATGATCCCGACAGTTTCATGAAAGAAAATGGCGGTGAACGTGTTCAAAAATTTATTGAGGAGCACAAAAAGGATTTCATTCTGTTTCAAACCGAGCTCGCTCTCAAAGAGGCTGGAAATGACAGTCGCAAAAAAAGCGAACTGCTGAACCGGATTGCGGAAAGCATCAGCCGCATCGACAAAGCCGAAGACTTTTCGCGTCAGCAGGATTACATCAGCCAGGCTGCCGGCATTTTTAAGATCGACGAAGATGGGCTGATCAACCTGGTAAATAAACATATCCGGGAACGGTTAATTAAAGAAGAAAGGCGAAATATTCAGGAGGCGCCAAGAGTAATACCTGAGGAAGAAACAGGTGAAGGTGATGAGATCATTGACATGCTGATGGAAACCGAATGGCAGGAACGCGGCGTGGTTAAATGTTTGCTGACTTATGGCTTAATGAAATTTAATGAAGACGAATCGATCGCGGAACATATTTTCAGTAGTGTGGAGATGTTCCAATTCAACAATAAAGAATTGAATGAAATGCTTCAACTGTATAAAGACTGGTATTCGGCCGGACTAGAACCCTCGGAAAAAAGTTTTGTTTATTACCCCGATGAAAACCTGAGCCGCCTGGCCATCAGCCTCTTTCATTTTCCATACGAAATCAGCAGCCACTGGTCAAAATACATACAGCTCAGAGGCTTTAACGCCGAAGATGCCCCCATACATGAAACGCAGAATACCCTCGATCATTACCAGCTTCGCAAACTGATCAAAGCCCTTCAGGAAAACGAAAAAGAATTGCAAACTGAAACCCATGCCGAAACCCAGATAGGCTTATTGGAGATCCGGCAGGAACTGAAGAATATGCAAATGGATATCACACGGCGGCTGGGTACAGTAATTGTTAAATAGCGCATCACCAATCCGTGTACGTTGTAAATTTATGGGATAAACGATAGGGGCTATGTTTGAAAATGCCATAGAAAACGCACTGCTTTATACAAGACCCATCCATATTATTACCCGAAATCTCCAGGGCCAGATTACACCGGGTGCAGCAACCCTGTTTTTCGTAAATGAGACCGGTGAGGCCGTTACCTGTAAACATGTGGCCAACCTGCTTGCCCGGTCTGAAAATTCAAACCGCCGGTACCGGGAATACCGTACAAAAGTAAATGCCTTGCGTTTTGATGAGATTGAAGGCGGAGGCAAAGCAAACCTAATGGTGGAATACGGTTTCAGTGAGACCAGTTCCGTTCAGTTGAAAACGAATATTCTCAATTGCTTCGACCGCATCCAAAATATTACGGTGCACATGCACCCCACACTTGATCTTGCGATTGTGAAATTCCAGGGCTTTCAAAAAATACTTTACCGAAACTATGCGGTCTTCAACAAGAAAAATCAAATGCCCCGGCCAGGTAAACTGCTATGCCGTGTAGGATTTCCTTTTCCTGAATTCACCAATTTTCGTTATGATAAATCTACCGATGAAATGGGATGGACAAATCAGGGCATTCTGAACTCACCCTCATTTCCTGTGGAAGGCATGCTCACCCGGTTTATTGGCGAAAGCGGAACTATGAAGATCACTGGCATCGAACTGAGTACCCCGGGATTTAAGGGCCATAGCGGTGCGCCATTATTTGATGAAAACGGCATCGTTTACGGTATGCAGTATGCCACCAAACACCTGCATCTGGGATTTGATATTTTCGACCAGGAAATTGACCACAATGGACGCAGGGTTAAAGTCAGCAATCATCCATTTTTGCATGCCGGAATGTGCGTGCATGCAGAAAGGATCAAAGAATTCCTGGTGGAATTTGGTGTAAAGTATTATGAAAACAATATTTAGACAAGTACCGAGGCCAGGCTGCTGTTGCGTAAGTTTTTGATCTTTTCCAATTTGGAAATGATTCGGGAATCACCGGCAAGGTTCTGCAAAGCTTCCAGGTGACGATGATTGTGCAAATCGGTTCCAAGCCAGGTATAAAGTTGCTGGCTGAGCAATTTTTCAGCCACTTTTTTCACACCTTCCCCATAATATCCGGTAATGGAAAGCATATTCATCTGAAGCTCCACTCCAAGATCTACCAGCTCGTTGAATTTATTGAGATTGCCAAACCAAAATCCGTAACGCTCGGGATGGGCAAGGATAGGTCTTAAGCCTTTGACCTGTAATTGAAAGATCACTTCACGCAAGTTGGGGGATTCAACCGCATAGCTCATTTCAATCAGGATATGGTTGTTGGGAAAAGGAATGATCTCTTCGGTAGCAATCCTTTTTTCGAGATCGTAATCGGACATATATTCTGCACTAAAGGTGATAGGAATATGGTGCCCTTTCAACTCCGCAGCCAGGCGAAATTGCTGGTAAGCAGGCTCAATTGTAGCCGGAGTATTGCTATAAACCGAAGAAATTACATGGGGCGTACACAGGAATCCTTTATATCCCAATTCCAGGAGGCCCTCCATCAATTCAACTGAAGTCTCCGTATCCGGACTGCCATCATCAATTCCCGGCAGCAAATGGTTATGCATGTCGAAACCTATAAAATCCAGGCGCCCGGATATGTTTTTTGCTTTTTTACGGAAAATTGAAAGCATTATGGGACCGGAATTTTAATTTAATTGGATGCTATCGCTCCCTCCTGAACCATGCCATCCAGGGATTGGTAAACCGAATTCTTACTGATGTACTCCGGAACAATGTGCTTCATATGGCGCACCACATTTTCATCTTTATTCTGAAATGCTTCATGCATCAGTGTATCGATGGCCTTATTCACTTCGTAAAAGTCGTATTCAATCGTTTTGGCGATAAGTATTTTCTTATTGTGTGTCGGTATGACTTCTTCCTTGTTGTTCAGCAATTCCTCAAACAATTTTTCGCCGGGTCTGAGACCGGTGAATTTGATATCGATATCCTTGTTCGGAATAAATCCGGCCAGCTTAACCATCTTGCGGGCAAGGTCAAGAATTTTCACCGGTTCGCCCATATCAAACAAAAATACCTCGCCCCCATTGCCCATGGTTATTGCTTCCAGCAGCAAATTGCATGCTTCAGGAATGGTCATGAAGTAGCGGATGATATCAGGGTGTGTAACAGTCACGGGGCCGCCGGCATGAATCTGCTCCTTGAATCTCGGTATAACAGATCCATTAGACCCAAGCACATTGCCAAAGCGTGTGGTAATAAATTTGGTACCCGAACCACTTTGGTTGGTAGCGTTAAGATGCCGCACTTTTCTTGAACGGTTGCCCAGCGACTGCACATAAATTTCCGCAATGCGCTTGCTTGCACCCATAACGTTAGTGGGATTTATGGCTTTATCTGTGGAGACAAGCAGGAAGCGTTCTACCCCATATTCAATAGAAAGGTCGGCAACCACTTTGGTACCCAAAACATTGTTTCGGATTGCTTCACTTGGATGATATTCCATCATCGGCACATGTTTGTAGGCTGCAGCGTGAAACACGATCTCGGGGCGAAACCGCCGGAATAACGCTTCCATGGTATTTTCATCCCGCACATCTCCAATGAACAGTGTGACGATATCGGTTTGGGGGAATTTTGTTCTCAGTTCATACTCCAGTTCATAAAGGCCTGTTTCATTCTGATCACATAAGATGACCATGGGTGGAGCAAGGGCAGTAACCTGCCTTGCGAGTTCACTTCCAATTGAACCGGCAGCACCGGTAACCAAAATCCTCTTGGACACCAGCAGGGATTTCATTTTGCTGTTGGCGATCTCGATTGGTGGCCTGCCAAGTAATTCCTCGATCTTAATCTCCTCAAGCTGGCTCAAGCTCAGCTGGCCATGAATCCATTGCTCAATCGGCGGTATATTTCTTACCTGGATGTTATTTTGCAGGCAGGCATCCACAACGGCGTTCTTGACCTCGGCAGGCATTTCCTGCTTTGCAAATAGAATCATTTCCACATTCCACACTTTCAACAAGGGCTTCACATGTTCGAAGCTGTATATGTTTACATTATCTATGGCCTTACCGATGTATTTTTCATCATCATCCACAAAACCGATCACCTTATAATTGTGGTCAAGTGAATGTTCAATATTTGTTTTCAATTGGGAAGCAAGTAATTCCCCGCCATAGATGAGGACTTTGGTTTTTTCACCGGAATTCAGGCTCATGCGGTACCAGTATTTTATCAGAAGCCGGTAGCCAACAATGAAAAATGAACTTGTAAGCAGATTGATAATCAGGATTGAAGTGGGAACAATTGGCGGATTGTCAACCACAGACATAAATATATTTACAAATCCAAGCAGCAAAAATGTGCAAAGCAAGGCCGTGGTAACACGAATAGCTTCGGCAAATCCACTAAACCTGATAATTCCCTGGTAAGTACGAAAAACATAAAAGAAAAGGCTGTTCGTAAGAACAATAATGAAAATTTCATCGAAAATATTATATTCCGCAACGTGAGCAATATCGAAATTGAATCTCAGCAAAAAGGCGAGAATCACACTAAATGCCCCAATGATAGAATCCAGCAGGAATATCATCCACTTGGGAGCAATAGTCCGGTTTAACAAGTAATTTTTAATTTTTTCCACAACTCTCAATTAATTCATTATATGCGTGTGGTGACGAGTGAACGCAACAGGACCGATATAAGCAAATAACCAATTAACCAAATGAATCATTCTTAAGTTCATGCTAATCGATCATTCATTTATCCAAAAAACAACATTCTACAAACCTTCAACTATTGCTATGATATATAGTATTTGGATTTAGTTTGAGCCGCCTCCGGGTGAATTTGATGAAGGAACTTCTAAACCGACAACCTCGATATCAAATACCAAATCGCTAAAGGCTGGAATTTTGTCTCCCTGAGCAGCTGGTCCGTAAGCCATCATCGAAGGAATATAAATTTTTCCCTTAGCCCCTTTGTTGAATTCCTTTAATCCTTCGTCCCAACCAGGTATTACCTGACCTGCTCCAACAGGGAATTTCAACACCTCTGTATGCCCGAAACTAGAGTCAACATTGGAATCAAAAACAGTGCCATCTTTAAGTTTGCCGGTGTAAAACACACTTACCAAAGTACCATCTTCAACCTTCGGTCCATCTCCCTGACGATCAATAACAACGAACACACCGTTTTCTGTTTTGACGGCGTTGGATATATTATTTTTCTTGAGGAATTCCTCAAGGTTACGCACTTCATTTTCCCTGATGGCGGTCACTTCATTTTCCTGGTCTCCGGTCATTTCTTCACGGGTTTCGAATGCGTCCAAAATAGTAATGCTCCCGTTTATCGTTCCACCTTTCTTGAAAAGGGGATTATAAGCCATCATCCCTCTTTTTACCAGGGTATCTACACTGCGCACAAAAATTGCAGAATCTCCCACTTTCATTTTACCAAGGATATCAATGAAATCGTGGGTGTCCTGTTGAGAACTATCGTACTGACCGTAGGCCGGAAAACTTGCATAGGTGTTTGTCAACACACTGTCGCCGGCCATAGCTTTAATATGGACTTTCAGAAACTGCCCGGGCTTCAGCGGCGCGCCTCCTTTGTTATAAATTTTGTATACCAGACCCGATTTGGTTTTAGAATAATCGGCATTTCCACAGGCAGCAAACAGCATCATGCCGGCTGCTGCAAATAACAGATTACGAAACATCTTCATATAAGTTGGGTTCACAAAGCACATGCCTCATGGTTTTTAAAGATTGAAAAAAGTGTTTGACCGTATTGTCCAAACTATCTGTTGAATTGCCTCCGGCTGCATTTTTATGCCCCCCCCCATTGAAATAGTTACGGGCAAATACGTTTACATCAACATCACCCTTACTGCGAAAAGACCATTTTCTTTCATCAATCCGGTCAATAACAATAGCCACCATGCGTATACCTTCAATGGAAAACGGCAAATTTACCAGGCCTTCGGTATCGCCGGTGCCTAAATCATACCGGGCAATATCTGATTTGGGAATGCTGAGCAATACGGTATTGTATTCGTAAAGCACTTCCATACGATGCAACAACACATGGCCAATGAACCTTAATCGGTTTTCATGAAAATTGTCGAACAATTTATCATGTACAAGCGAATGCTCAAAGCCGGTTTCTTTCAGCCGGGCTACCATGGCATGAGCGCTTGCCGTGGTGGAGGGAAAACGGAATGAGCCGGTATCCGTCATTATCCCTGCATAAAGGCAGGTAGCTATGTCGGCAGTAATCATTTGGTCATCTCCTGCTTCCACAATCAAATCATATACCATTTCGGCAGTAGAGCATTTATGTACATCTGATCTCCCATAAGCAAATTGCTCCGTTTCCGGTTCCTGGTGATGGTCAATCAATATTTTGGCTGCTGCCGATTCCCTGAGCAAAGATTCCATATTGCGTGTACGGGAAAGCCGGTTAAAGTCCAGGCAAAAAATAAATTCTATATCAGCGAATTTTTTATTCACCGCATCCCCGTGCGCCTCATAATCCGACAATTTTTCAATACCGGGCATCCAGTTTAAATAATTGGCCCAGTTCGTCGGAGATACCGGGCAAACTTCATGACCTTTTGCTTCAAGGTAGAGCGTGAGCCCCAATAATGAACCCAGAGCATCTGCATCGGGCTTCTGATGACAAACGATCCCAACCCGCTTGCTTCCTGTATTCAGTAGCGGCAATATTTGATGAATGTTTTCCATTAAGCAGGCACAAAGGTGCGTTCTACAGGCTTGAAAAGAAAATTTTTTTGATGACAGCCTTCAATCTTATAAAAAACTTAATCTATAGTCATCAGCCGGTTGCGCTGAATTCTGAATTGGTTAAGGGCAAATACAGATACCGTTATCGTGGCTGCAAGCATAACCCATAAGGTATTGAAGATGGTGAGGTTGCCTGTTGTCCATAGTATTGCGATTCCCGCAATATTCACGAAAATACCTGTTACCGAAGCCTTCAGGTTATTGATGAACAGGCCCTGAGCTGACTGCCAATAGCTGATAATCAGGAACACACTGTATGCGGCAGATATTACCCCGGTAAGCAACAAAAAGCTTTTAACGCCAATAAAACCAGGTCCGAAAATCCATTGATAGAATTGTGCCGGAATCAGCAATATGGCAAGAAGGCCCAACAACATGATCCCGGTGTTCACTTTCAAAAAAAACAGGAATGATCTATTTGCCTTTTGGTGGCTGCCTGCGGGATGATCAGCGTGCTGGGAATAATAGATTTGTCCAAGGCTGCCTGGGATAAGAAGCATGGACTCCGCCAGCGACTGGGCATTGGTATAAACGCCAAGCGCAGTAGCCGCAAAAATGAGATAAATGTACCGCGAGTTGAGAATGCTTAACATATGGCCCGCCTGGTTGATTAATCCGGATGAAAAGGCAACTGTAATCACTTCCCGGATAGGTTTCCCTGGTGCACCATCTTCACCTTTGGTCAGCAGATAAAAATATCCAATAAAAAAACTGATGAGGTTGGCTATAAGAATGACCTGGAGGTAACGCAAAGGAGAACCCTGTTTTAACAATGCCGAGAGGGCAAACAATACAAGCACAGTTGCTGGCGTCAACACAGCCAGTAAATTAAAAACAACGTATTTCTGCTTTCCGAGCAAAATATTGTACTGGATAGTCACCAGGGCATTTACCACACAAATGATCCAGATCAACGCCCACTCTGTATATCCGAAATATCCAAAAAAAAAGAAACCCGTAGTCACTATCCCCGAAGCCGCAAAACTCCACATGGCGGCTACAAGGCGCATCTGCTTCCAGGAATAATTTTTTTGAAGGTAAACGATCGTGGATCCCGCGGCAAGTTCATTGATAACCAGGATAAAAGCAAAGATTACGACATAAAATGCACAAATTCCACGGCCTTCTGCCCCCAGGTTTCGGGACAGGGCGATCACCGTACCAAAGTTGAGCAGCGTAGCAGCTATTTTGGCCACCCAGTTGTTCATCGCTAACCGTAGCATACGCAGCGAATATCCGAATTAATGGGGTTGGAATAAATGTGAAAAAAGATTTATCTTTTATTAGATTTTTTAAAAACAGCCGTATGCTGCTAACTTAGCGGCCTCAAAAAAAATATTTTCATGTGCGGAATTGTAGGATATATAGGTGGGAAGCAGGCTTATCCGATTGTATTAAAAGGACTTAAACGACTGGAATACAGGGGCTATGATAGCGCCGGTGTAGCATTGATCCACAACGGTCAGTTGAATGTTTATAAAAAGAAAGGCAAAGTGGCGGAGCTGGAAAATTTTGCCGAAAATAAAGCTACACAAGCTCAAATCGGGATAGGCCATACCCGTTGGGCAACGCACGGTGAACCAAGCGACCGCAATGCTCATCCTCACTTTTCCCGCTCCGGGAAACTGGCCATAATCCACAATGGCATCATTGAAAACTATGTATCGCTAAAGGAGGAACTTTCCAAAAAAGGTTATGCATTTCATAGTGATACCGATACCGAAGTGCTGGTCAATTTCATTGAGGAGATTCGCCTTCAAAATGAATGTTCGCTTGAAGAAGCATTGCTTATCGCACTCCGGAGAATTGTGGGCGCCTATTGCATTCTACTGATCGACCAGGAAGATCCACGAACAATACTTGCCGCCCGGAAAGGTTCGCCGTTGGTAATCGGGATTGGAAAAAATGAACATTTCCTGGCCTCAGATGCGTCACCCATTATTGAATACACCAAAGAAGTGGTTTATGTAAATGATTACCAGGTGGCCATTGTTCGGGAAGATGAACTTATATTGAAAAACCTCGGAAACGAGCGGGTTACGCCCTACATCACCAAGCTGGACATGGAACTGGCCGCCGTGGAAAAAGGGGGTTATGATCACTTCATGCTGAAGGAAATTCATGAACAACCCGGCACCATTGCCGATTGCCTCCGGGGCCGGCTGCATCCTTCCACAGGCGAGATTGTAATGCGTGGAATCGAATCGCATATGGAACAGCTTACGCAGGCATCCCGCTACATAATTGTGGCCTGCGGCACCAGCTGGCATGCCGGACTGGTGGCAGAATATATGATTGAAGAACTTTGCCGGATACCTGTAGAAGTGGAATACGCTTCAGAATTCCGTTACCGGAACCCAATAATCCGCAAAGATGATGTCATCATCGCCATCAGCCAGAGCGGAGAAACCGCCGACACCCTTATTGCCCTTGAAAATGCAAAGGAACAGGGTGCACTCATTTTTGGCGTGGTAAACGCTGTAGGCAGCAGCATCTCCCGTTTAAGCCATACCGGCGCCTATACCCACAGTGGCCCCGAAATTGGGGTGGCTTCCACCAAAGCATTTACCGGGCAATTGGCTGTGCTGACTATGCTGGCCCTTAAAATTGGTCGGGCCAAAGGCACAATACCCGAAGAAAGATATTTGCATTTAATGCATGAACTGGCGGCGGTTCCGGAAAAAGTGGCCGAAGCGCTGAAGCAGGAGGGTCATATAAAATCAGTTGCAGAAAAATATAAGGATGCTACCGATTTTCTTTACCTCGGCCGCGGCTATAATTTCCCTACAGCCCTGGAAGGCGCCCTCAAGCTTAAAGAGATCAGTTATATCCACGCTGAAGGTTATCCTGCAGCCGAAATGAAACATGGTCCGATTGCCCTTGTTGAAGAAAAGCTTCCGGTGGTATTTGTTGCCACCCGAGACCGTTTTTATGAAAAAGTGGTGAGCAACGTGCAGGAAATAAAAGCACGGAAGGGAAAGATCATCAGCATTGCCTCTGCAGGCGACAAAAGTATTTCAGGGATGAGCGATGATGTGATTACCGTGCCGGATGCAGATGAAATTGTAGGGCCCATGCTGAGTGTAATCCCATTGCAATTACTCAGTTATTATATTGGTGTGGCCAAAGGTTATGACGTGGATAAGCCCCGTAATCTGGCGAAAAGTGTTACAGTTGAATAAAAAAAGTGAATTTCTTTAAATTTTTACAGGTTTTGTGGATATAAACTGACCACTTTTTTAGGTTTATAATGCTGAATCAATAATTTCGCCACTTGACTGCCCGATTTTTGCTGGAGCAGCAAAACAATATTGGACAAAGGAATTCGTTTGTAACTATTGAAAAATTGTATCCGGGATACCATGAGTATAAAAAATTTATGTTTGTTCGCAGTGATTCTTGTAATCGGAAGCTCCTGCAATTCAAAATTCAATCCATTCAGAAAGAAGCCTGAGCAATCGATGGCTACCGGATGGAATTATAATGACAAGGATCAGGGTGGTTTTAATGTGGCCAAGGCCAAAGACATTAAGGCCGGACCGAACCTGGTATTTGTACAAGGGGGCACATTTGTAATGGGAGCTACCCAGGAAGACGTAATGGCGGACTGGAATAACGTACCCAAGCGGATCACCGTTAATTCATTTTTTATTGACCGCACGGAAGTTGCCAATGTGCATTACCGTGAGTACCTCTTTTGGCTGAACCGCGTTTTCGATCCCGAAGCCGACCCAAGCTACCGAGCAATTGTAGGGGCCGCATATCCCGATACCCTGGTATGGCGAAGCGAACTTGGATACAATGAGCCCTATGTAGAATTTTATTTCCGTCATCCAAGTTTCAATTACTACCCGGTTGTTGGGGTAACCTGGAAACAGGCCCATGATTTTTGCCTGTGGAGAACCGACCGGGTAAATGAACTCGCCCTGATCAATTCCGGTTATATCAACAAGAATGAACTGAAAACCATGAGTGGCAAAGGCCAGGATGCTTTTAATACCAAGGCGTATTTGCTTGGTATGGTAACTCCCCCTCCTGGAGATGCTGCCCGCAGCAAAAAAAATCCCCTGCTCGATGCCAATGGCCGTCCCCGTACAACCGTAACATTTGAAGATGGCATCATGTCACCGGATTATCGGCTGCCCACGGAAGCAGAGTGGGAATATGCAGCGCTGGCTTACATTGCCAATAATCCCAATCCACGTCGTGGAAAAGGAACTAAAAAAGATGGAGAAGAATTGGTAGCAAACAAACAGGTGTATTCATGGAATAACAACTTTAACGGACTTCGCGATAACCGCCGTGGAAGCTACCAGGGCGAAATGATGGCAAACTTCAAGCGTGGAGCAGGTGACCTCATGGGTATTGCCGGAGGTTTGAATGACCGAGCATCATTGCCTGCGGAAGTTGAAAGC
Source organism: Bacteroidota bacterium (assembly GCA_023387985.1). Taxonomy (GTDB): domain Bacteria; phylum Bacteroidota; class Bacteroidia; order Chitinophagales; family Chitinophagaceae; genus Phnomibacter. Next base: position 173,699 of record JAEWHC010000005.1, read on the forward strand.
TACTATCCCAATGGTTTCGGCCTGTATAATATGAGTGGTAATGTTAACGAATGGGTTGCTGATGTTTACCGTCCGGCCACTTATGAAGTGGGTGATGATTTCAACTATTATCGCGGTAATGTATTTACCACATTAAAAGTTATCGATCCCAACAGTACTGACCCAACAACCCGCTATGAAAGAGACAGTCTGGGACGCCCGGTATACGTTCCTGAAGATGATTCAATTCTTGCCAAAAGAAGGAATTACCAAAGAAGTTATGCGATCGACTACCTTGACGGCGATAGCCTGAGTGGCGCAAGTTACAATTATGGTGTAACTACCCTCGTCAGCGACAAGAGCCGTGTGATTAAAGGCGGCAGCTGGCTCGACATGCCTTACTGGCTGAGCCCCGGAACCCGGCGCCACCTGGAAGAAGATCAAAGCAGCAGTACAGTGGGTTTCCGAAGCGCAATGACCTATTTCGGAGCTCCTGAAGGCAATCGCACCCGCAGCGGTAACTACTTCAGCAAAAAGCGCACAAGAAGATAAATACGTTTTTGAAATAATGCAACCGCCTTTCCTTGTGAGGGGCGGTTTTTTCTTTTTAGAAGTGGCCTAAATTTGTACCCATGAAAATAGAAGCGCTTTATGAGATTTACCTCCGTTTTCCCTCTGTAAATACTGACACGAGAACCATTAAACCCGGTGATATTTTTTTTGCACTCAAAGGACCCAATTTCAACGCCAATGCATTTGCATCAGAAGCACTCGTGGCTGGAGCAGCTTATGTAATAGTGGACGAGTTGCACCAGCCGGCAAACGAAAGGATCATCCTTGTAAATGATGTGCTTGAATCATTACAACAGCTCGCTAAACATCACCGTAAACAATTTCATATTCCTTTTTTGGCCATTACCGGAAGCAATGGCAAAACCACTACCAAAGAATTGTGTCATACCGTACTTAGCCAGAAATACAATACGCATACTACACGGGGAAACCTGAACAATCACATTGGCATACCACTTACCCTGCTGGAAATGCAGCATAACGCAGAAATCGCCGTGATTGAAATGGGAGCAAATCACCAGGGGGAAATCAGGGATTATTGCCACATCGCTTTACCCGGTGCAGGGCTGATCACCAATATTGGACGCGCCCATCTTGAGGGCTTTGGAGGCATTGAAGGCGTTAAAAAAGGAAAGGGCGAGCTATTTGATTTTTTAAGTAAAAATGCGCATAGCACCATTTTCATTTGCAGCGATTTTGCCGAACTTGAAGAACTTTCTATTAAATTCAATTCAAAGCAACTAGTCAGGTACGGTACAGGCAGCGGCAATTTCGTCAGCGCAGTTATTAAGAGAACCGATCCATACCTGGAATTGGAACTTACCCAAACGGGTGGTGACACCATCAGTATACAAACCCGGCTGGTGGGCAGTTACAATCAATACAATGTATTGGCTGCGGCTGCGGTTGGGTTACATTATGGAATTAGCCTGCAACAGATAAAGAATGCCGTTGAAACCTATAACCCTCAAAACAACCGGAGTCAATGGAAAGCGGTTGATGGCAATGTATATATCCTTGATGCATATAACGCCAATCCTTCCAGCATGCAGGCTGCAATTGAGAATTTTGCCGCAATGCAGGCTAAGCAGAAAATTTTATTTCTTGGGGCCATGAAGGAAATGGGAGATTTCAGCAGCCATGAACATCAGCAGCTGGTAAAACTTATCCGTAATTATTCCTGGAAAACTGTTGTTTTGGTTGGTGAAGAATATAAAGGGATCTCACATCCTTTCCTGTGGTTTTCCAATTCTGAAGAAGCTGGAAAATGGTGGATAGAAAATGCAGGCAAGGACAATACGGTACTTGTAAAAGGGAGCCGGGGCAGTGCCATGGAGAAAATGATTCCCCAAAACTGATTTGCCGGCTGCACAAGACCCTGAATCTGGTGTAATTTTGCAGGAATGTCAAACGATGATTCACAATCCGCTGAGATCACAGAACAACCAGGCTTTTTGTCTGCACTATTCCAATGCAAATGTTCCCGCTGCCGCAAGGGAAATATGTTTAAAAATCCAATCCATTTTCTGAGTCCCCGCAAGAATATGCAAATGCCGGAATTTTGCCCTGTTTGCAAACAACCGCTGGAAATTGAAGTAGGTTTTTATTATGGTACCGGCTATGTAAGTTACGCCCTTACCATTGCTGTATCGGTAGCAACATTCATTGCATATTGGGTGGTAATGGGTATCTCCATCCACGACAACAGTCTTTTTTATTGGTTGATGGTCAATTTTATTGTCCTGGTGATCCTTATGCCCTATATCATGCGGCTCAGTCGCGCGGTGTGGCTGTCCATTTTTGTAAAATATGATGCACATTGGAATAAAAAACCGCCAAAAAATGCTGAACGTATGGTTGAAGAAATGCGTAATCTCTGGTAATTCTTTAATCCGGCGGTATCCCGGATCCCTAAACTTTTCTTTTTTTAATACATTTCCGGCCAAGGATTGATATTTTTGTTTTTAGGCATCCCGCTATTTTGCAATTCAAGCCGGGAACGCTTATCATAACAATCGGCATTCATGACATTACTACAGCACATCGGTAATTATATCCTCACGTACAAAGGGATGTTTACGCGTCCGGAAAACCCAAAGATGTATTGGAAGGAGTTCATGCACCAATGCGTGGAAGTGGGTATTGGCGCCATGCCCATTGTGGTGATTATCTCCTTGTTTCTCGGTATGGTAATGGTTGTGCAAACTGCCTATCAGCTGGTTTCCAATCTTATTCCAAGGGAAACCATAGCCGTCGTTGTAAGAGACAGCATGTTGCTTGAATTAAGCCCCACGGTTATGTCAGTGGTTTTGGCAGGTGTTATCGGCAGTAAAATCTCTTCAGAACTTGGCAATATGCGCATCAGTGAGCAGATTGATGCGCTGGAGATCATGGGAATCAATACCAAACTGTACCTTATTCTTCCGAAAATACTGGCCTGCCTGCTGATGATCCCAATGCTTGTGGCCATATCGCTGGTAGTGAGCCTTTGGGGCGGCAGGCTCGTAAGTGAATTTGGCGGAATAATGGATGCCGAAACTTATGACCGCGGGTTAAGAAGCGGTTTCCAGGCATTTAATGTTTTGGTGGCTTTTGTAAAAGCAGTAACATTCGCTTTTATTCTCAGCAGTGTTTCTGCCTATTTTGGCTACAATGTAAAAGGAGGTGCACTTGAAATCGGACGGAGCAGTACGCGTTCGGTCGTGGTAAGCTGTATCCTTATTTTGCTGGCCGACTATATACTTACCCTAATAATGCTGAATACATGATCAGGATTAAAAACATTTCCAAGGCATTCGGCGACAAAACAGTTTTGGAGGGTATAACGCATGATTTTCATCGTGGTAAAAGTAACCTCATTATTGGGGCAAGCGGAAGTGGAAAATCGGTATTGATGAAGATTATTGTCGGGTTAATCCGGCCGGATAGCGGCGAGATTCTTTATGACGGGCATAACCTGCTGCAGATGGACCTGAATGAAAGGAAAGAATTAAGGCAACAAATCGGGATGCTCTTCCAGGGTTCGGCATTATTCAGCAGCATGACGGTAGAACAAAACGTAATGTTTCCTTTGGACATGCTCACCAAAAAAAATTACCGCGAAAAACTGGAACTGGTAAATACCATTCTCGCAAGAGTTAACCTGGTAGATGCCAACAAGAAATATCCTGCTGAATTAAGCGGAGGAATGCAAAAACGGGTAGGCATCGCCCGTGCCATCGTGCTACGGCCCAAATATCTGTTTGTGGACGAACCAAACAGCGGACTGGATCCCAAAACCAGCATCCTGATTGATGCACTCATCAAAAGTCTGACCGCCGAATTCAATATTGTGACCATCATTAATACACACGATATGAACAGTGTGATGGATATGGGCGACAATATCCTCTACCTGCACCAGGGCCATTCTCAATGGGTGGGTTCAAGCAAAGAAATTATTTTCAGCGAAGATGAGCACCTCAATGATTTCATTTTCGCTTCTGAATTTCTGAAAGATGCCAAAGAAATGCGGATTTGGGAAGAAACCCATAAAAGCCCTAAGGTCCCAGATCCGGAAACGGAATAATGCTTCTTTTCCGGAAAGTGTTTTTTCGATGTCGCCCCCGGTTAGCGAAGCCGCGTAAAAGTCAATTAAATCATGATAATGAAAGGCGATGCCGTAATTTTGCAGGCTATAATAATCATTCAAGCATAACTTTTTACAAATGAGTGTATTGGTCAACCGCGATTCTAAAATAATCGTACAAGGTTTTACAGGCACAGAAGGCACTTTTCATACAACCCAAATGTTGGAATATGGTACCCAGGTGGTAGGGGGCGTTACACCGGGTAAAGGTGGCACTACCCATCTTGATAAACCTGTATTCAACACGGTAGATGACGCTGTAAAAAACACAGGTGCGGATGTAAGCATCATTTTTGTTCCGCCTGCATATGCCGCTGATGCCATCATGGAATCCGCAGAAGCCGGCATTCCCCTGATCGTTTGCATTACCGAAGGCATTCCGGTGCAGGACATGGTCATAATTAAACAGTACCTGAAAGAAAAAAACTCACGCCTTATAGGCCCCAATTGCCCTGGCGTAATTACTGCCGAAGAGTGTAAAGTGGGTATTATGCCCGGTTTCATTTTCAAAAAAGGCAAGATCGGAATTGTGAGTAAGAGCGGCACCCTTACTTACGAAGCTGCCGACCAGGTTGTAAAAGCCGGCATGGGCATTTCCACGGCCATTGGTATCGGAGGCGATCCCATTATCGGCACCACAACCAAAGAAGCCGTTGAGTTGTTTATGGCTGACCCGGAGACCGAAGGCATAGTAATGATTGGCGAAATTGGCGGTGGAATGGAAGCGGAAGCCGCTTACTGGATAAAAGAAAATGGCACAAAACCAGTGGTTGGATTTATTGCCGGGCAAACAGCTCCTCCCGGACGCAGAATGGGCCATGCCGGCGCCATTATCGGAGGAGCAGACGATACTGCTGCAGCAAAGATGAAGATCATGGCGGACTGCGGGATCCATGTTGTGGCAAGCCCAGCAGATATTGGAAAAACCATGAAAGAAGTGTTCAGTAAGTAGTTTGTTCTGTTTTCAGAAAAATGTTAAGCCGGTCATAATCCGGCTTTTTTTATGCAACGTATATATGTAATAGTAGGTTCATTTCCGTCTTAACCCTATTGCAGTTATATTATGGCTTCACTTCAAAAATTATTAAATTGCTGAATAATAACTGTAGCCAAAACCCAAAAAGTTGCAGCCTCATGATCAGAAATTTCCATTTTGTTGTATTAACCTTCACCGCATTGCTTCTTTTGCATGAAGCGAATGCCCAACGTACCATGAACTACACTTCTACCTGGAAAAAAATAGACAGTTTAATTCAAAACAGGCTGCCGCAATCAGCAATGTCTGAAGTGGACAAACTTCTGGCATATGCCAAAAAAGCCAAGAACGAAAATCAATATATAAAAGGAATACTGGCCAAAGGTTATCTTACAAAAGAACTCAAAGAGGAAACCTGGTTGCCCGCAATTGATTTCCTGCAGAAGGAATTGAAAACGGCAGGCGAGCCGGCAAAACAGATCATACACAGCAACATTGCAGGGCTTTACCAGCTCTATTATAATGAGCAGCGCCATGTGCTCCGAAACCTTACTGAACGAAATGAGGATGCAGGTCCGGATGTTGCACAATGGACGCCCGGCCATTTTGAATCGGTGATCAGAAAGCATTACGATTCGTCGCTTTTTAATAGCCCCGCTTTGCAAAAAATAAGATTGGCCGAAATTAGGCCCTTCACTAACCAGGCAAAAGACACCCACCTCCGCCCCACCCTTTACGACCTGCTCATGCAGGACGCCATTGCATTTTATGAACAGGATATCTTCGGCACTTCAGTAGCAATTGGTGACTACAAACTCAATAATCCTGACGTGCTGCTGCCCCTGGATGATTTTATATCTACGTCCTTTTCAACGGAGAGAAACCGGTCCAAATTATGGACTACCATCCATTTATACCAGGAAATTCTCAAATTCCATAAAGTTTCAAACAACACATTGGCACTGGTGGACTGGGATCTGAGGCGTTTGAATTTCGCAAAGGATCAAGGCAGCTTTTCCAATAAGGAAACCCTGCATAAGATCGCTTTGGAGGATTTATATGAAAGGTTCAAAAATGTAGAAGCCGGCGCAGCGGCGGGTGTTGAACTGGCCGAATGGTATCGCAACTTGGGTGGTACATACCACCCGGAAACCGGAAATACTGAAACCCGGAACGCCTTAGTAAAAGCACTGTCCCTTGCTGAATCGGTTGCCAGTGCCTGGCCCGGGATAGCTGCGGGCAAAAGAGCATCAAATATAGTAAGTGAATTAAAACAGCCCTCTTTAGGTATTCGAACTGAGATGGTAAACTCCATCGGGGAACCTTTCCGTGCGCTCATGGACTTCAAAAATCTAAAAACAGTCTGGCTGAGAATAATCAGGCTTCCTTATACTCCAGAAAGCCTGTCCGAAAATGATAACAGTTATGAACAGCTTTGGTGGCAACGCCTTGTAAATATGGCTTCAGTAAGAGAATGGTCACAAACATTGCCGGACATGGATGACCTGAGAAACCACAATGCAGAGATCAGGATTGATGGGCTTCCACAGGGAAGATATATGGTTCTGGCTTCTTCGAACCCTGGTTTTGCCGTGCAAAAAAACAGCCTTGCGGCATCAGCGTTTTACGTAAGTGATATCGCCTATATTCACAATAACGATGACGTATTTGTGCTAAACAGAACAACAGGTCAGCCCCTCGCCGGTGCAACCGTACAATTATGGCATGGCAGTTACAATTATACTTCAAGAAAACAAACCGTCGTCCGTGGTGCCACGCATACCTCCAACCAGGATGGTAAAGTAACCATTCCCGCAAGGGCGTGGGATGAAAACCGGCAGCAGCGCACCTTCTACGAGTTTAAGGCAGGCAACGACAGGCTCATGATCGCCAATGCTGTAAGGGATTATATTTTTCCTGCGCCGGAACCCAGGGAAAATACTGAGGAGCAACAGGCCGAATATTCTATTTTTCTTGACCGTGGGTTGTACCGACCCGGCCAAATATTGTATTTCAAAGCAATTGGCCACACCATTGATAAAAATACCGGCAGATCAAAACGTTATTCACCCGAAACTGTAAAAGTGCAGATTAAGGATGCCAATTACCAGGTTGTCGATTCATTGATGCTCCGGCCCAATGCTTACGGATCAGTCAATGGTAGTTTCAAATTGCCGGCAGGCAGATTGAGCGGAAGATATACAATTGAAGTTGTCTATGGCAAGCGCCAAAGCCAGTCCGGTTTCCAGGTGGAAGAATACAAACGGCCTCAATTTTATGCGGAAATAGATAAAATAAAAGAAACATACAAGCTCGGTGATTCAGTAAAAATCAGCGGAAAGGCTGAAGCCTATGCGGGCAACCCGGTGGATGGCGCCCCCGTACAATACCGGGTTTACCGCACCAGCAGCTTTTATTTTCCCTGGCGTTTTGCACGATCAATCTGGCCACCTTACAGCAGGGAAAAAGTGGAACTGGCCAATGGAATTACCACTACGGATGAACAGGGCAACTTCACCATTCGTTTTTTGGCTGTTCCCGATTTGAGTGTGGATGAAAAGTGGAAGCCGGTGTTTCATTATACCGTTGAAGCAGATGTAACCGATCGCAATGGGGAAACCCGCAGCGCCACGGGGATGGTCTCGCTGAGCAACATCTCCACTTTGATCAATATCAACGAGACCGGGGGAAACAGTTTTGACGCAGACAGCACTCGGAACCTTCAACTGACTGCAGTAAATGTCCAGGGGGAAAAAGTTGCTGCAGATATTAACGTAAAAGTATTTAAGCTCATTGAGCCCGCCTTCCTCCTTCGTAAACGCTTTTGGGAGGTGCCAGACACTTCGGTCATGAGTTATGCAGAATTCAAACGATATTTTCCAAATGACCCGTACCAGAATGAAGATGAAATTTCATCCTGGAAAAATGGCCAACTGGCCTGGGAAAAACTGTTGACCGGAGACAGCACGTATCATGTTGAAATCGCTTCAAAGAGTTTAGCACCCGGAGTTTACAGGCTGATTGCTCAATCTGCCGGCAGGGGTGATACAGCAGTGGCGGAAACCATATTTATGGTTTACCGGTTAAGAACAGGTGAGATGCCTTATGCATCAGTACTTTATGATGCCCTTGAAAAACCGGTGGCGCTACCCGGACAAAATGCCAGCTTCCTTTTCGGCTCGGCAACAAATTCGCCATTTATCATCGAGCAAACCGTCAAAACGAAATTTGAGAATGGCCGGTGGAAAGATCTTAGTAACTATCATTTTATCAATGGACCGGCACCTTTTAAACAATTGGTTTACCCTGTAAAAGAAGAAGACCGCGGCGGATATGCGGTCAGCCGTTTAATGGTTTACCAAAACAGGATCTACCAGACCAACTGGCAAATTGGCGTGCCCTGGTCAAACAAAGAATTGAATGTAAAGCTTGAAACTTTTCGCGATAAGATCAGACCCGGGCAGTTAGAAACCTGGAAAATAAAAATATCTGGTGATAAAAAAGATGCCGTAGCGGCCGAATTGCTTGCATCGATGTATGATGCTTCGCTCGACGCCATTATGCCTTTCAGCTGGAGCACATTTTTCCCCTGGCGGACAAATCATTATTTTTTCAGATGGGGGAGCAACGATGGGTTTTCCATCGCCCGCAGTTACCAGCGCAGTCCTGACATAGATTATCATGCCTATGAAATTAATTATCCCGCCCTGATGCGTATTGGTTATAGCTGGCCACAATTTGGCGTTGAAAGCTTCAGCGGCAGGGGAAGAGAATTTTATGCAATGCGAAACATGGCGATGGCAAAAGGCGAGGTTGCTATGGCAAGCGATGCAGTAAACGAAGAAAGCCATACAGGGGCTCCACAGGCGATGGCCGATACTTCAGCCAGCACCGGGGTGCCTCCTCTACCACAGGATCCTGCCGGGCAGCAGCAACCGCGGGGCATCATTCGCAGTGATTTCCGCGAAACTGCTTTCTTTTACCCGGATCTCCAGACTGATAAAGATGGCTCCGTATCCTTCTCTTTTACCACTCCTGATGCATTGACCACCTGGAAACTTCAACTCCTGGCACATAGCGAAACATTGGAAACCGGTCAGTTGACTAAAGAAATAGTCAGTCAGAAAGAGTTGATGGTTCAACCCTTTGCACCACGCTTTTTGCGCCAGGGTGACCGTATGGAATTTACCGCCAAGATCTCCAATACTACAGACAACGAAATAACCGGAACGGTCAATTTGGAGATTTTGAATGCGGTCACTATGCAGCCTGTTGACGGATGGTTCAACAATGCCATCCCGCAACAATATTTTACGGTAGCTGGCCGGCAAAGTACGATGGCCAAATTCCCTTTTGTAGTACCCATGCAGTTTACAGATCCTGTGGTTTATCGTATTGTGGCCAATAGTGAAAACCAAAGTGATGGGGAGGAAATGGCAATACCGGTTTTGAGCAATAAAATACTGGTTATTGAAACCCTTCCGATTTACTTACGCAAACAATATGCAAAATCAATAAATTGGCCAAAGCTGTTACAAAGTGATAACAGCGAAACGCTTCATCATTCAAGCCTGACGGCGGAATTTACGGCAAACCCCACATGGTATGCCGTGCAAGCTTTGCCTTATCTGGCTGAGCAAAAAGACGAAACCATTGTGAGTACCTGGAACCGGTTTTATGCAAATGCATTGGCATCACATATTGCCAACAGCATTCCCCGACTCAAAGCCATTTTTGAAACCTGGAAAACAAGTGAACCAACTAATTTATTAAGCAATCTTGAAAAAAACCAGGAGCTTAAATCGGCTTTGCTGGAAGAAACACCCTGGGTACTGCAGGCAAAAACTGAGACAGAACAGAAAAAGAGAATTGCCGAACTTTTCGAGCTGGCTAAGCTGGCTGGTGAACACCTGGCCGCATTCAAGAAACTGGAGGAACACCAGGCGCCCAATGGTGGGCTGGTGTGGCTTAAAGGAATGCCTGACGACAGGTATATGACCATGTATGTCGTCAGTCAACTTGGTCATTTGCGTAAACTTGGCGCATGGCCGGCCGGTATGGATGACCAGTTGCTGAGTTTTGCGAAAAAAGCAATTGCCTACCTCGACAATGAAATGCAGGAGGATTACGAAAGTTGGATGAAAATGGCTGCCGATCCAAAACGAATGAACATTTCATCCATTCATGTTTATTATTTATATATGCGCAGTTTCTTTAATGAAGTGGTTGTTCCGGCCAGGCACCAGAAGGCATATCAATATATTTTGTCGGAAAGCGGCAAAAAATGGACATCGTTGAATTTACGGGGTCAGGCGATCATGGCACTTGTTGCAAAGCGTAACAACAATGCGACCCTGGCTGACCAGATCCTAAAATCCCTGAAGGAAAACAGCCTGTACAGTGATGAAATGGGCATGTATTGGAAAGAACTGAACAACCCGTCGCATTATTGGTGGGGATACCCAATAGAAAATCATGCATTGCTGATGGAAGCTTTTTATGAACTTGAAAATAATGTTGACCGCTTGAATGATCTGAAAACCTGGCTGCTGAAAAACAAGCAGACCAATCACTGGCATACAAATTCAGCTACAGCGGATGCTGTTTATGCATTGTTGCTTACCGGCAGCAACTGGCTGGAAGCAGACCTCCAGGCAACCATGACGGCGGGCAACTGGACAGTAAGGGCAAATACGGCAAACGACGGGCTGGGCTATATAAAAGAAACAATTGATGGCGAAAAAGTAAGGCCGGAAATGGGCAACATTCAGGTTACCGTAAAGCCCGCTCCTGGCAGAGATGCAAGTGGCATTTCATCCTGGGGAGCTTATTACTGGCAATATTTTGAAGAAATGGATAAAGTGGGCTCTGCTGAAACCGGATTGAAAGTGAGTAAGAAAATTTACAAGCAGGAAAACACCGAAAAAGGGCCTCAACTTGTGCCGGTAAATGAGGAAACACTTCTGCAAACCGGGGATAAGGTACGGATCGTATTGCAGTTTAGCGCGGATCGTGAAATGGACTATGTACATATCAAAGACTTGCGGGCTGCCAGTTTTGAACCGATAAACCAGGTAAGCGGATACCGGTATCAGAGCGGGCTTTGGTTTTACCAGTCGCCAAAAGATCTTTCAATGAATTACTATTTCCGCCAGTTGCCCAGGGGCAGCTATACACTGGAATATGAACTTATGGTGACTCATGCCGGCACTTTTCTCGATGGCATAGCTACCATTCAATGTTTATATGCACCGGAATTTGCAGGGCATGATGGCGGGCAGAAACTGAGTATTGAAACCGCTAATTAATAATGGGCAATCTATAGGGATCAGCTGTGTGGCTCGTTATGAATACGATCTGTGCCATGGTTTATGCAGATGAAATGATGAACAGGTAAAACTTTTTACCCTGCCATTTTATTCGCATATTTGAAGTCGCCGGTAAATAAATTTCAGGCATAGTATGGATAGAAAAATAACCATTCCCCCGTTTTTAAAAAAAGGTGATACCATAGGGCTGATCTGCCCGGCCGGAGCCATGGCTGTTGAAAAAACTTTAATCTGCCAGAATACGCTACAGCAGTGGGGTTATAAAATACGCGTTGGGCAAACTGTGGGAGAACGCGACATTTATTTTTCCGGAACGGATAACGAACGTCTTGAGGATATGCAGCAAATGCTGGACAACCCGGAAATAAAGGCCATTTTATGTGCACGGGGCGGTTACGGCACCAGCCGGATTGTGGATGACATCAGCTGGAAAAAATTCCGTAAAAAACCGAAATGGATCATCGGCTACAGCGACATCACCGTGTTACATTCTTTTCTCTATACCCGTATGAAAACGGCATCCCTCCACGCGCCTATGGCTGCGGCTTTCAACAATGGCGGCGATACCAGCAGATGGACCCGTTCATTAAAAGACGCGCTTCGGGGAAAACCAATCCAATATAAGCACGCAGGCTCACCGCTAAACAAAACAGGAACAGCAAATGGCGTGCTGCTTGGCGGCAATCTCAGCTTGCTTGTTCATCAGATTGGCACACCGGGGGACCTAAATACAAAGAACGTTATCCTATTTATTGAAGATGTAGGCGAATACCTCTACAATATCGACCGCATGTTGTTGCACATGGACCGGGCCGGCAAACTCAAAGATCTTGCCGGGCTGATCATCGGCGGATTTACAGAAAACAAGGACACCGATAAACCCTTCGGGCAAACCGCAGAAGAGATTATTCAGCATCGTCTGAGAAAATATGATTTCCCAGTTTGTTTCGATTTTCCGGTAAGCCATGATGAACCTAACCTTGCAATGAAAGTAGGAGTTGTGCATGAGTTGAAAGTCGGTAGAAATGTAACACTGAAAGAGATCTGACCCTGCAGATCATTTTCTTTTTCCCGGACGTGGAAAGAAATCATTTGACAACTCTTCATTTACTTTTTTCGATTCATCCTGGATTTCCGCATGGAGATTTCCGGGTAAGCATGGCCTCGAGGGAATCATGGAATTGCGCATACCTGGATCAAAATCATTCGGATGCCAAGATTCAGTACCTGGCATCCGCCTGGTTTCATCGAAAAAGGGCTTAAGCAGGGGCATATTGTCCTGTGGCAGGCGATAGACTTCACCCAGCGCGTTTTTCTTAACGAAAACAGGATTTGGTACCTGTACGAAACGACCCATTGGCATGGAATCAGGATGATTTGGCATTTTTGGTGTGTATTGGCCTAAAACGGAATGTCCTGAAATTATAAAAATAAACAGCAACAAACGGGTTTTCATAATGCATGACTTTGGCAACTAAAACTACGAAAAAAATCATAAGTGCTCTGTCAACTGCCGAGGTAAAGATCAATAAGCCCTTCGGGAAGATTCACCTCCACAGTCTTCTTTTTCCTGTCAATTTTAATTATGGTATCATCATGCAGCGGTATCATAACTTCTTTTTCCAGGATGCTGGTAATGCAGATAACCTGGTGTGCCTGTTCAATTACCTCTTCTATTATACCGAGGGCCTTTCCCTTTTCAATCAGCGTAAATCCCAGCAGTGAAAGCGGGGATTTTTTGGAAACCAGTTTTTCAAAATCACTCCGGTTGAGCCATACCTGCCTGCGAACAAAGCGTACCGCCTGCTCCCTGCTGTCTATTCCTTCCAGCTGAATTATTGATTCTCCGGAATCACGTGCAACCACTTTTTGAACAAAATACGGGATTTGGCTGCCTTTTTTTTCTTCAACAAATAAGGCTTGTATGCCTTCAAAATCGCTTTTTTTCCCAAGTTCATGTTTAAGGATCATTCCTCCATCCACACCATGTTGCCCAACAATTTTGCCAATAGAAACCAGATCATTCATATTGCAAAGAGAAGGAAAAATTGAAAACCCGGCTTTCAGGCACCAAAAAAAGCTGCCCGGAGGCAGCTAAGTTTTTTTCGGCAGAAACCATTCAGCTTATTCTGCTGTTTTGGTTTCTTGGTCAGCGTCAGCCGGTGCAGCAGTTTCGGCTTGTGTTTCAGCAACCTCCTGTACCGGAGTTTCTTCCACATGTGCCTCAGCAGCTTCAGCCGCAGGAGCTTCTACCTCAACCTCAGGAGCAGCTTCCACCTTCTTAATGGTTGGCGGCGTGCGGCGTGCCCTCAGATCTTTTTTGTTGGCATCTCTTTTACGCAACAAACTGGCTTCATGCTCTTCATGCCATTTCTGGAATTTTTCCATGGCAGCGGCTTCATCAAACAGTCCGAGTTTCACACCTCTCAGCAAATGCTTGAGGTAAAGAACACCTTTAAAACTAAGAATGCGGCGAACGGTATCCGTAGGTTGAGCTCCTTTATACAACCATTCGAGGGCCTTTTGACGATCAACCTGTATGGTGGCAGGTACCGTCAATGGATTGTAAGTTCCCAACTTGGCAATGAATTTACCGTCTCTAGGAGACCGGGCGTCTGCAACAACGATGTAGTAGAAAGGACGTTTCTTGCTTCCGTGACGCTGTAAGCGAATTTTTACTGGCATTTGAATAGAAATTAAAATGCGTTAAACAATAGGATTAATCCCCGCTTAAAGAGGCGGGAATGCGAAGGTATAGGAAAACATGGAATTGAGGAAAAAATCGAAAAAGAAATAATTCCTAAAACAAATCAGTTTTTCATTCCCGGCAGGCCTCCGCCCATGGGCATTTTGCTGAACATTTTCATCATTTGTTTCATTTGATCAAATTGCTTCATGAAGGCATTCACTTCCTCTATCTTTTTACCGCTTCCCAGCGCGATGCGTTTCTTACGGCTCATGTCAATCAAATCAGGATTGGTTCTTTCCTCAGGAGTCATGCTTTTGATCATACTTTCAATACTTTTGAAGGCATCGTCAGGAATATCGAGGTCTTTCACTTGTTTACCTACTCCAGGGATCATGCCGAGGAGATCTTTCATGTTGCCCATTTTTTTAATCTGCTGAATTTGTTTCAGGAAATCATCAAAATCGAACTGGTTCTTGCGAATCTTTTTCTCCAGTTTTTTGGCTTCCTCCTCGTCAAATTCCGCCTGTGCTTTTTCCACAAGCGATGTAATGTCTCCCATGCCAAGGATCCGCTGTGCCATCCTTTCCGGATAAAACACATCGAGGGCATCCATTTTTTCACCGTTGGAAACAAATTTGATTGGCTTACCTACGGTGTAACTTATCGTCAAAGCTGCGCCACCACGGGTATCGCCATCGAGTTTGGTCAGTACAACGCCATCAAAATTCAGGCGGTCGTTAAATGCTTTTGCCGTATTCACTGCATCCTGTCCGGTCATACTGTCCACCACAAATAATATTTCATGGGGCTCCACTGCAGCGCGAATAACGCCCACCTCAGTCATCATGACCTCATCTACCGCAAGCCGTCCGGCCGTATCGATGATTACTACGTTTTTGTTGTGCGATTTTGCATGCTTAACCGCATTGGCGGCGATCAGTACCGCATTGTCCGATCCTTCCTCAGTATAAACATCAACACCAACCTGCGACCCGAGAACTTTCAACTGTTCAATAGCGGCAGGCCGGTAAATATCCGCAGCCACCAACATCGGTGATTTGCCTTTCTTCTTGAGATAATTGGCTAATTTGGCGCTAAAGGTGGTTTTACCACCACCCTGAAGACCCGCAATCAGGATAACCGCAGGTTTGCCGCTGAGATCAAGTTCGCTTTCCTCACCACCCATCAGACTGGTAAGTTCATCTTTCACGATTTTCACCATTTGCTGGCCGGGGCTTACAGAAAGCAAAACTTTTTCACCAACAGCCTTTTCTTTCACCCGGTCGGTGAATTCCTTGGCAATTTTATACGTAACGTCTGCATCTACCAATGCCCGACGAATGTCTTTTACTGTATTTGCAATATTGAGTTCATTGATTCTTCCCTGGCCTTTTACATTTTTAAAGGCTGATTCTAACCGATCCGAAAGTGATTCGAACATATCTGATGCTTAATTTTTGGTTTTTTCCTTAATGGCAGAGCGTTTCCGCCAAAAAGCAAAGATGGAACCTGATCAAAAGATTCCATCTTAGCAGATTGCAAAAATAAGAAATTCAAAAGCAATTAGTAGCCCAGAAACTGCCGCAGTTGATGGCAGCGACCATTCATTTGCAGTTTTTGAAGCGCTTTATCCCTTATTTGTCTTACCCTTTCGCGGGTAAGCGAATATTTTACGCCAATATCTTCAAGACTGCAGGGCGATTCCACATTGAGGCCGTAATACGAGCAAAGCACATCACGTTGCTTGGGCGTCAGCGCTTTAAAGCCCCTTTCCAGTTCTATTCGCAGACTTTCCTGGTACTCGAGATGATTGTCTGTACGCTTAATGTTATAATCTTCCATCATATCAGCAAGGGGATCACTGTCATCAGTGCCCAGTGGTGCGTTCATGCTTATATGGCTGTTTCCTGACTGAAGGCTGTAATTAATCTCACTTTCCGGCAGATTCAGTTCAGAAGCAATTTCCTCGGCCGTGGGTGCCCGTTCCAGTTTTTGCTCGAGCAGCATCGTAGTCTTCTGAATGCGCTGATTTGTACCTACCCTGCTTGTTGGGAGTTTTACAATTCTGCCTTTTTCGGCAAGAGCCTGCATAATGCTTTGCCTGATCCACCAAACAGCATAAGAAATAAATTTAAACCCTTTGGTTTCATCAAAACGGCGGGCAGCCTGAATTAGTCCCAGGTTTCCTTCATTAATCAGGTCACATAACCCGATCCCCTGATTCTGGTATTGTTTGGCTACACTTACCACAAAGCGAAGGTTTGCTGAAACAAGTTTATTTAAAGCGGTCTGATCTCCGCTCCGGATCCGGCTGGATAAAGCAGCTTCTTCTTCGACCGACAGTAATTTAATCCGGGCAATTTCCTGGAAATACTTTTCGAGACTTTCAGATTCGCGGTTCGTAATCGTTCTCGAAATCTTGAGCTGGCGCATACTCATGGAACAATGGTTTTGTGTTTATCAAAGTTGGTGTTGTTGCTCCCGGTGTGAAAGGAGCTGCTTTCATGACGCCAAAAACAACTGCGTGTGTTTATAAATGTTGTTTGTTGACAATCCAAAATAACATTCTTATTTTGACTTGTGTGTAAGTATAAATACGTATCCGATAATTTTTTATATTCCGTTAATGTGGTGCTTTTTGAAAAGGCATGCTTTACGATTTCACAAAAAAAATTGCCATAACAGGCACAATGTCGCAACAACTATTTTCTGCAAAAGCAGGTAATCCTGCAATTTTCCGAAATTTCCGAGCCATATTTTAGGGGTTAATGGCATCCCCAATCCGATTTTTCCGGCAGGAAATCAAGTCATTACACATTAAGAGCAGGCCTTTTACCAAAAAATTTTTAATGCATCAATTAATTTTCTATTATTGCAGCCAACTCAACCATTTGGCCGGTTGACCAAAAAACCTTATAATAACCACTTAGAGGATATTTTAAATGAGTAAAAAACAGAAGTTTGTATTAGAGTTTCCGGTAAGGTGCTCCCCTGCAATCTTGTATGATTTTCTTTCCACCAGTAATGGCTTACAGGAATGGTTTGCAGACAAAGTGGATGAAAAAGAAGACCTGATGTACTTCAGCTGGAGCGGTACTACCGAAACAGCTGAGGTGCTTGAGCGTGAACACGAAAGGCTGGTGCGGTACCGCTGGCTGCATGGTGATGTGAATGAGTATTTTGAATTCAAAATTGAAAAAACAGAAGTAAGTAACCAAACGATACTGGTAATTACTGACTTTGCAGAAAAAGGTGAGGTTAAAGACCAGTCACAACTTTGGGATCACCAGATCCGGGAATTGTTTCACCGGCTGGGAAATTGACCGGATGACTCTATCGCCTGTAGGATTTCATTGAATTTATTGATAAAGAATTGCGGCGCTTGTTCCATTTTTTCCAGGGGCAGGGCCGTTTTGGCTTTAAGGATTTTTCGTTCGTCGAGGTGTTCGGGATATTCGGGCAGCGGTTTCCAATCTTCGCCAGGCAACGACTGAAACCAGGGATCCGAGGGGATGCCTGAGTGCCAGCCCATAGTTTTCAAAAGCCGGGAAACATGCCAGCCCATTTTCACATATTTTCCGGAATAATGGAATTGGATGCTGAAATGGTTTCCCCACCAGAAAAAGCAACGTACAGCAAAATGGCCCTCTTGATTGCTGAAATGCCGCGGGTAATCCAGCATCAGCCAGGGAAGCCCGCCATGTTTTTCCCCTTTTGAAACTTTGGGAGTTGTTTGAAAGGGTGCGGGCAACACGGCAAAGGTTTCTTTTGATTTCAGGTAAAACAAGAGGCCAAGCTCTTTGAAGAAAGCTTCAACGCCTTCCATTACCCGGTTCTTCGTTAAAATAATTTCCTTGTCTTTGGCCAGATCCCAATCTGCAGGGGAAACACGTATTTTTGATGCTTGCATAAGCATAAATATAGGTTGCGTTGATAAAAAAGCTGGACAAACTCATATTGCGGGCATTCGTCGGGCCATTCCTGGCTACTTTTCTCATTGCCATTTTCGTGCTCATTCTGCAGTTTTTCTGGTTGTGGATCGATGATTTTGTTGGAAAAGGCCTGGATATGCTTACCCTTGCCGAAGTGATCATGTATGTGGCGGCCAGCTGGGTTCCTGTAGCATTGCCGCTGGCCATGCTGCTTTCTACCATCATGACTTTCGGAAACCTGGGCGAACGATTTGAACTTGTAGCGATCAAATCTGCAGGCATTTCACTCCGCCGGTTTATGCGTCCCATACTCATTGTGGCCCTTGTGGTTGTGGGTATTTCCTTTTTGTTCAATAACAATGTGTTGCCTTTTGTAAATCTTAAGCTGAATAAACTCAAATACGAGATTGTTTATTCCAAGCCGGCATTCGACATCAAACCTGGAGTTTTTTACAACAGTATTGAAGGTTTTGTAATCAAACTCGGCAGCCGGAATGAATCAGGCAGCCAGATAAAAGACATCATTATTTATGAGCGTAATAATTATTTGCAGGACAATCTTATCCTGGCCGACAGCGGCACCATGTCGGTAAGTGATGATAAGCGTTTCCTGAAATTCCTGCTTAAAGACGGCACACGCTATGAAGAAAGAGGTACCCGATCAACAACCAATACGGAACTCATCCGGCTGGGTTTCCAGGAATATGAAAAAACTTTTGACCTCAGCAGCTTCATGAAAGTGGAAACCACCGACAGTATTTTCCGGGATGGATACCGCATGCTGAATGCTGCACAACTCAACCAGTTTCGCGACTCGGTTATGCATATCCGCGATTCCGTAGGCAGACAACTCGGCACTCAATTCGCCAACCAGTTTTCATTTTACACCGCTTATCGAAAAGAAAAACTCACCTTTCCGGAAATTGATACACCGGCAACCAGCATGCAACAGCTCATTCCCGACAGCGCCCTGTCGCAGAGCATTGAAGGCGCCTACTCCAAAGTGACTGGATTTAAAAGCACAAATGCAATGGTAACGTCCCAATTTGACGGTTATTCAAAATCTGCCCGTGAATATTTGCTGGGCATCCACCAGAAGTTCGCATTTGCTTTTGCATGTTTTGTCATGTTCCTGATTGGCGCGCCATTGGGCAGCATCATTCGTAGGGGAGGCATTGGCTCGCCATTGGTTTTGGCCGTAATTTTCTTTGCCATTTATCATTTGCTCAATACCCTTGGAACCAAGCTTGCACAGGAAGGCGTGGTGCCGGTAGCATTTGGCATCTGGCTGCCGATCATAGTGCTTACCCCTGTTGGCATTTTTCTTGTGGTAAAAGCAATGAATGATTCTCAGTTGTTTAATAAAGAATTTTATTTCCGCTTTTGGAAACAGCTCAGGCGCAAATTTGGCAAATACAGAAATAATCGGGAAAATTATTCCATCTAAAAAAATTATATATGAACCGCAGAAAATTTATTGATTCTTCAACAAAAGCAGGTATTGGCGTAATTGCTGTAGGCAGCATTGTTTCCACGGCTACAAGTTGCACTCCTGTTCAGCAACTCACTTTAGGCACTGCCTATGGCAATGATCCTTCCTATGATCAACGTCCCCTGCCTTACGCTTATGACGCGTTGAAGAATTCCATTGATGCACAAACGATGGAGATTCACTACAGCCGCCATGCCGCCGGGTATGCCAAAAACCTGAAAGATGCGGCTACAGCCGCAGGCATAACCGCACTAAAGGTCACCGATTTGCTGGCCAACATTTCGAAATACAGCACCACAATCCGCAACAACGGCGGCGGGCATTACAACCACGAAATGTTTTGGCAGATTATGGCCCCGGGCGGAAAACCGATGTCCTCAACTTTTGAAAACCTCATAAAATCCCAGCTGACCTCGGTAGATAAACTGAAAGCAGATGTGACAAGCGCAGCCTCATCACGTTTTGGCAGCGGCTGGGGCTGGCTGGCCCTGGATGGAAATAAAAAACTGGTTATCGGAAGTACCCCCAACCAGGACAATCCACTGATGAACGTTGGAGATTTTCGTGGTTTCCCTTTATTAGGCATCGATGTTTGGGAACATGCTTATTACCTCAAATATCAAAATAAACGTGCAGATTACATTAAAGCCTGGTGGGATGTGGTGAATTGGCAGGAGGTGGAAAACAGGTATAATTTTGCAGCAGGCAAATTATCCGCATAACCGGCAAACTTACTTACTCAATATGAAAACAGTTACTCAATGGAAAGGCGGAATGAATTTTTCCAGCCAGTACGAAAGTCATGAAATTTCACTAAGTGGGGATGTTAATCCAGATGGCACCAGGGTTGCATACAGCCCTAAATCATTATTGTTGTCCGGACTTGCCGGATGCAGTGGAATTGATGTGGTGGAGATCCTTACCAAAATGAAGGTTCCTTTTTCCCGCTTGGAAATTGTTGCGGATGCAGAACAGGTTGAAGAACATCCCCGGGTGTTCCAAGATATTTCAATCGAATACCGCGTGGATGCACCGGCAGAAGCCGAGGAAAAGGTGTTGCGGGCAATTCAGCTGTCTTTGGAAAAATACTGCGGAGTTGCCGCAATGCTCGGAAAGGGAAGAAAGATCATTCCATCCCTAACTTTGCTTTAATGCAACCCCGAAGCCAACAAGACGTAGCGCTCCAAACCCTTAAAGTTCAGCGATGGATTGTAGTACTTAGTGTTGTTTTGCTTTCCCTGAAATTTCTCGCTTACCTGCTCACCCATTCCATGGCCATTTTTACCGATGCGCTGGAAAGTATTGTAAATGTGGTGGCAGGTGGAATTACACTGTACAGCCTCTATATAGCAGCAATGCCCCGCGATACCAATCATCCTTACGGACACGGCAAAGCTGAATTTATTTCTGCCTCGGTAGAAGGGGGGCTCATTCTGGTGGCGGGCATCTGGATTATTTACGAAGCGATAAGCCGCCTGATCACGCCCGAGCCTTTGCAACGCATAGATTCGGGAGTGATGCTTACAGCCGTCACGGCAGTCATTAACTTTGGTGCCGGCCACTTTGCTGAAAAAACCGGCAAAAAAAACAATTCACCAGCAATAACCGCGACCGGCAAACACTTGAAATCAGATGCCTGGAGCACCGGAGGCATTATAGCCGGACTGCTGGTGGTCATGATTACAAAGATTGCATGGATCGACAGTGCAGTTGCGTTGTTGTTTGGCGGAATCATTATTGTCACCGGGATTAAGATCCTTCGCGAAAGCCTGGCAGGTATCATGGATGAAGCGGATGAAGCTTTACTGGAACGTATGGTGACCTTATTGAATTCGAACCGCCGTCCAAATTGGATCGATCTGCACAATCTTCGCATTATAAAATACGGGAGCAAATTGCATGTGGACTGCCACGTTACCATGCCCTGGTACCTCAATGTGCTTGAAGCCCACGAAGAAATCAGCATGCTTCAAAAACTGATTACCGATGAATTTGGTGATTCCATAGAATTATTTACCCATACCGACGGTTGCCTGCCTTCGAGCTGCTTTATCTGTATTAAGGAAGATTGCAATGTGAGGCAACATCCTTTTGAAAGAAAGGTAGAGTGGACTGTTCAAAATATATTTGAAAATAAAAAACATGACATCAAAAGCTGAAAACCTGGCGAAGTATATTGACCATACTTTGCTAAAGCCTACCGTAATTGCAAGCCAGATTGAAGATTTGTGTACCGAAGCCCGCATACATAAATTTGCGGCAGTTTGCGTACCCCCTCCTTTTGTAAAACTGGCTAAACAACAGCTGAATCTGCCTGCCGATCCAAAAGTGGCAACGGTGATTGGCTTCCCTTTCGGTTATTCTGCCATAGAAGCCAAACTTGCTGAAGTTGTGCTGGCCATGGTAGACGGTGCAGATGAACTCGACATGGTGATCAATTATACCGCCATAAAAAATAAAGATTGGGAATACGTGGCCAATGAGATCAATCACTTGTTGACCGTAGTTCATGGAAAGAAGAAAATTCTTAAAGTGATTATTGAAAGTGGTGTTCTTACCGATGAGGAAATCATTAAGTGCTGCGAAATATACGGAACTGCGGGAGTGGATTTTATGAAAACAAGTACCGGTTACGCGGAGAAACATGCCACCGTGGAGGCGGTACAACTTATGCGAAAACACCTGCCGGCTCATGTGCAAATCAAAGCATCCGGTGGAATACGCACCCAGGAATTTGCGCACCAATTGACTGAGGCGGGAGCAACAAGGCTGGGAACAAGCAGCGGGCTCGCCCTGATATCAGAAAAAGAAGGCAATTCGAATTACTAAGCAATTCTTAAGGTTTTTGCAAATTGGCAGGCCTGCTGCTGAAAACTCTATATTTGTTCTATGAAAACAATGCTTCGTTCTGCATTTGCATTGGGTTTTGCCTCCTTTCTTTTCTCTGGAATCGCAAATGCCCAAACCCAACTTGAATCCGACACTATGGGAACCATTACCCTGAGTGTAGACAGCCGTGTGGACGTACTTGCTGACAAACAATCCAAAATCAATAAACTTGCGGTACATAAAAACGCCAATGGCTATTATAAGGGCTTCCGCATCATGGTTTTAAATACCTCTGACCGCAATCTCGCCAACAAAGCCAAAGCCGATATTCTCCGCTATTTCCCTGGCGTTAAACCCTATCTTGCTTACCAGACCCCTTTTTTCAAACTGAGGGCAGGCAATTTTCTGAAGCGTGAAGATGCTGAAAAAGTAAGACGCGATATGGCTAAACACTTTAAGGATCAACTGTATGTTGTAAATGATCTGATTGAGCTAACACCTGAAGAAGAAGCCCGCCTGCTGAATGAAAGCAACCTGAACTGACCGGATAAACCCAGACCTTCGATTTGGAATTCAATTTTTTTGCCGGCAGTCAAACCGGGCAACCTTAAATCATTTTGCGCTAACTTGGCCACCCGAAAAGAGAATTGTCAATATGTTTCTGAACAAGATAAAAGAAAAAGCAAAGGAATATTTTCCTTATGCTGTTGAGGTGCGACGTCACCTTCACCGAAACCCAGAACTGAGCTATAAGGAATTTGAAACCGCAAAATTTATCCGGAATGAACTTCAGAAAATGGGCCTTTCTTATACGGTAATGGCGGAAACCGGAACGGTGGCGCTCGTTGAAGGCAAAAATCCGAAAAGTCGCGTTATGGCATTAAGGGCGGATATCGATGCCCTTCCCATTGAAGAGGAAAATGATGTGCTGTATAAAAGTTGCGTACCGGGTGTGATGCATGCGTGCGGCCATGATGCGCATACAGCAACCTTACTGGGAACCGCGAAAATTCTCATAGATCTTAAAGACGAATTTGAAGGAACCATCAAATTGATTTTTCAGCCGGGAGAAGAAAGGAACCCCGGCGGAGCTAGCCTTATGATACGGGATGGTGCATTGGAGAATCCACGCCCCCAGGCAATTGCCGGGTTGCATGTTCACAATCCATTACCGGTCGGCCAGTTTAGTTTCAGGCCGGGTACAAGTATGGCCAGCGCCGATGAATTGTTCATTACCATATACAGTGAAGGAGGACACGCTGCAGCTCCCCATTTAACCACCGACCCGATTGTAGCTGCGGCGCATATGATCGTTTCGTTCCAACAACTGGTAAGTCGCAATACCGATCCCATTGAACCCGTAGTACTCAGTATTTGCGCCATCCAGGGCGGAAATACCACCAACGTTATTCCTTCGGAGGTGAACATGAAAGGAACGCTGCGGTGCATGAATGAAAACGTACGGGCAAAAATGCACGAATCGCTTCAAAGGCAGGTGGAGCACCTGGCCAAGGCCATGGATATACGGGCAGAACTGATTATTGATAAAGGCTACCCCATTGTGTACAATAACCCGGCGCTTTATGAGCGTACACGTGCTTTAGCGGAACAATACGCCGGACCAGAAAATGTATTCCTGACCGAAAAAAGAATGGGTGCCGAAGACTTCGGATACTATGCCCGGGAAATCCCCGCATGCTTTTTCAGGCTTGGAGCAAGAACCCCTTCAGAAAGCTTGGTGAAAGGCGGCCATACCCCCATTTTTGATATTGATGAGGATTGCCTGGAGCAGGGAATGGGTATGATGGCCTGGCTGGGAACTAAAACCAACCTGGATGGCCTCGGGAATGAAATGACTTCTTCAGTTAATTTGGATTCATAGCATCAGGTCCGAGCATATTCTTAGGGTCCAAAATCTCGTCCAGCCTTTCCCGGGACAGGATGTTTTTTTCCAAAACCAGCTCATAAACTCCACGGCCGGTAGCCAGTGCCTCTTTCGCGATTTCGGTACTGTTTTTATACCCGATATGCGGATTGAGCGCCGTTACAATTCCAATGCTGTTCATGATCATATTGCGGCATACCTCGCGATTTGCTGTGATGCCGGTAATGCATTTGTCCACAAGCGTATTGGCGGCATTCTGTAAAAACATCATCGATTCCAAAATGGAAAGGCACAGAACAGGCTCCATCACATTCAACTGCAACTGACCGGCCTCAGCGGCAAAAGTTACGGTAAGATCGTTGCCGATCACCCGGAAGCAAACCTGGTTTACGACCTCCGGGATTACCGGGTTTACCTTACCCGGCATAATGGATGATCCTGGCTGCATAGCGGGCAGGTTTATCTCATTCAAGCCGGCTCGGGGACCGGACGAAAGCAGACGCAGATCGTTGCAGATCTTTGACAGTTTAACAGCCAGTCGCTTAAGAGATCCCGAATAAATAACATAGGACCCGGTATCAGGAGTAGCCTCGACAAGATTGGGGGCTGTAACAAAAGGATATCCCGTTATTTCGGCAAGATTTGCTGCACATTTGGCCGCATAGCCTGGTACAGCGTTCAGGCCGGTACCAATAGCCGTGGCACCCATGTTGATTTCCAGGAACAAGTCACCGTTGGTTTTCAGCCTGCTGATCTCTTCTGCCATAGTCACCGCGAAGGCCTCAAATTCCTGGCCAAGTGTCATAGGAACAGCATCCTGCAATTGGGTCCTGCCCATTTTCACCACATCGGCAAATTCATGCCCTTTGGCCCTGAAAGCATCCACAAGTTTTTGTACATGCCTTTGCAACCGCTCATTTTTTCGAATAAGTGCGAGCCTTATGGAAGTTGGATACGCATCGTTGGTTGACTGCGAAAGATTCACATGATCGTTGGGAAGGCAATGCTGATAATCGCCCTTTTCATAACCCATATGTTCAAGGGCGATATTGGCAATCACCTCATTGGCATTCATATTTACCGAGGTTCCTGCGCCACCTTGCATCATATCAATAGGAAATTGATCATGATATTTTCCTTCAACCAATTCATTGCAGGCAAAGGCTATGGCCAGGTAAATTTTTTCATCAAGGATACCGAGCTCAAAATTGGTTTTCGCTGCAGCGAGTTTTACCTGTGCAATGGATTTGATGAAAATGCCAAAATCTGAAAGCCTGAAATTGGATATCCTGAAATTGTCGATGGCGCGTTGAGTTTGTACACCATAATAAGCGTTGGCGGGTACTTTAAGCTCGCCCAACAAGTCGGATTCGGTTCGAAATGCGTCCATTTTTGCGTTTATAATTGATTACCTGCAAGGTACTCCATTGCACTAAGTGCAAAAAATTGCAGGCGATAAATATTGTTCAATAAACGGCTTCCCCAACCATTTGCAATTAAAAGGAGACTGCCGGCAAACCCACAGGCGCCTGCAGCTAAAGGGCAATGCCCGGCGCCCGGAGCAGGCATTAATTACTTCTCTCAATAAAAATCACGAAATTTATAAGCTCTCCTTATTGATGAATGAAAATGGCAAGCCGTAAAATAAGAGGCTTTTCATTTTTCAGAAAAAACAACATAATTCAGCGGGAATCTTGATTATGCTGAATAAAAAACTGCGGGGAAAAAAAGTTTCTCCTTCTTAATATCTTTGGGTTAACCATTATGAAAATACTGCTCAAAATAATCGTTGTTCTGGCATTCTATTTTTTCGGGCAGTTCTTTTATTCAACGGTGTTTTCGCTTACCCTTAAAATTATGCGTCTTTTTAGCGGCAACCAGCTCAAATTTTTTGGAACCATTTGGGAGGTGCCCGGTAATCCGATGTATGGATTGCTCCTTATTTTATTTCCTTTACTGGGTTTTTTGGCTACCGGCATCATCAGGCTTCGGGATGCCCAATTGAGATCCGATTTCTGGGCGGCACAGTTTATAACTACCGCATTTATTTATGTAACGGTTTGCCTTATCTACAGCCGGTATTTGCTTGCTCAAATCAATAGCGGCGTGTTGAATGCCGAAAATTACCTGCTGGATCTCCACCAGGTCAACCCTTACTTCATTGCCCTTGTGTCAATTATTTCAGGTAGCATTTTTGCAATGTTTTTTTCCTGGCTATTGCAGCGCAAAACAAAAGGAAGGAATGTTTCGCGTATTCCCCAGTTAAATTAAAGTTCACCATCACAAAAACTTCGCTGTCTGGCTTTGTTTATTTTTCTTTAGTTCTTCCGGTGGGCCGGCAAAAACAAGCTCTCCACCATTAACCCCTGCCCCGGGTCCGAGGTCGATCACCCAATCGGCGTTGCGAATCACTTCAGTATTGTGTTCTACCACCAAAATGGTGTTGCCCTGGTCGATCAGGGCATTAAATGAATCCAGGAGTTTTTGGATATCATGAAAATGTAGACCAGTTGTGGGCTCATCAAAAATAAAAAGGATCTTTCCATGGCTTTTACCTTTTCCTAAAAAGCTCGCCAGTTTTACACGTTGTGCCTCACCACCGCTGAGCGTATCGCTGCTTTGCCCAAGTTTGATATAACCCAAACCCACATCCTGCAAAGGTTGCAGGCTATTACGTATTGAGGTATCCTCTGCAAAAAATTCAATCGCCTGGTCAACACTCATTTCCAGCACTTCATAAATATTCTTGTTCTTGTATTCCACTTCAAGTACATCATCTTTAAACCGGCGACCTTTGCAACTGTCACATTTAAGGTGCACATCAGCCAGGAATTGCATCTCAACTACAATCTCTCCATCGCCTTTACAAGTATCACAGCGGCCCCCGTCGACATTAAAACTGAAATGGCGCGGCAGGTAACCCCGCACTTTGCTCATGCGCTGGTCGCTATATAAATCGCGTATGGCATCCCAGGCTTTGATATAAGTGACCGGGTTGCTGCGGCTGCTTTTCCCAATAGGATTTTGATCCACCAATTCAACCTGCTTTACTTCACGAAGATCACCCTCCAGACCTGAATGGTCACCCGGCTGTTGTCCGGTATTCAAACCAAGATTCCGCATAAGAGCAGGATAAAGAATTTGCTTGACCAGAGTGGTTTTTCCGCTTCCACTAACTCCGCTTACCACCGCAAGCACATTAAGCGGAATGTCTACATTGATATTCCGAAGGTTATTTTCACTTGCTCCTTTTATTTTTAAAAAGCGATCAGGCACCCTTTTTTTATCACGGCCTTCCACTTTAAGTTTTCCGGATAAATATTTTCCGGTAAGGCTTTTTTTATTGGTAATGATCTCATCATAATTGCCCGCAGCAATCAATTCTCCTCCAAGGTGGCTGGCCAGAGGACCCATGTCCAGGATATGGTCGGCCTTACGCATCATCATTTCATCATGTTCCACCACAACTACGGTATTATTCAGGTCACGCAAGTTTTCCAAAACGCCAATCAGTCTTTCGGTATCGCGGGCATGCAAGCCAATGGATGGTTCGTCAAGTATGTAAAGTGAATTAGACAGGTTTGAGCCTAATGAACGGGTCAATTGAATGCGTTGGCTTTCGCCTCCGCTCAAGGTATTGGCCACACGGTTGAGGCTTAAATATCCCAGTCCCACATCGAGCAATGTTTTAAGGCGGGTATCAATCTCAATGAGCAGACGCTTTGCTATCTGTTGCTCGGCATCATTCAGTTTGATATGTAAAAACCACTTGTAGAGATCATTAACCGGCATCCCGCTAAGCTCGCCAATATGCAGACCGTTGACTTTTACGTACAAGGCCTCTTTGCGAAGCCGGTATCCTTCGCATGCAGAACAAGCTGTTCTGCCCCGGTAACGGCTAAGCAGAACCCGGTACTGTATTTTATAAAGGTTGGCTTCCACTTCTTCAAAAAAATCATTAAGCCCTTGGAAAAATTGATTTCCTGTCCATAGCAATTGCATTTGTTGCCTGGTGAATTCATTCAACGGCTTGTGGATGGGAATTCCGGATGCCTCCGCATTACGGATCAGCCGAAGGTTCCAGTTGCCGAGTTTCTCTCCCCGCCACGGAGCAATGGCTCCTTCGTAAATCGTTTTGGTTTTATCCGGAAACACCAGGTGGGGATCAATGCCCAAAACCTGCCCAAACCCTTCACAAACCGGGCAGGCGCCAAAAGGATTGTTGAAACTAAACAGGTTGGGAACAGGCTCTTCGAACTGCATATCGTCCAGCTCGAAACGGCTGCTGAAGTTGACGACATTGCGTCCTTCCGCTTCCACAAAACATTCGCCAAGACCCTCATAAAACGCTGTTTCTACCGAATCACTCAGGCGATGAATGTCATCTTCATCGAATTCTTTGGTCACCAGGCGGTCTACTAGTACGTAAACCGGGTTATTGCTGTGTGCCAGATATTCAAAATCCACCGAAGCCTGGGCATTGTCCAGGATGTCTTCAATTCTGAAAGTTTCCCCTGCACCATATATTCTGGTAAACCCTTTTTGCAACAAAATGTTGATCTCTTCTAGCGGTTTGCGGTTGGAATGCCTTTTAAAGCCGGTAAGAAGCAAGACTTTTTTCCCTTTTTCACGTCGGGTTATGAAGTCCACCACATCTTTTACGTCATCCTTCTTTACCTCCCGGCCACTTACCGGAGAAATGGTACGCCCGATACGGGCATATAGCAGGCGAAGGTAATCGTAAATCTCCGTCATCGTACCTACCGTGCTGCGCGGTGTGCGGCTCACCACCTTCTGATGAATGGCAATGGCCGGGCAAAGCCCTTTGATATAATCCACGTCCGGCTTATCCATTCGTTCCATGAACTGCCGGGCATAAGCACTGAGGCTTTCTGCATAGCGCCGTTGGCCTTCGGCAAACAAAGTATCAATAGTGAGCGAAGATTTTCCTGATCCGCTCACACCGGTCACCACCACGAATTTATTCCGGGGAATGGATACATCAATGTTTTTGAGGTTATGGGTGCGGGCGCCTTTTATAAAAATGGGTTCTGACTCTTTTATTGCTGGTTTAGCCATTGGTTTTCTGGCCATATCTTGATCCTTCTTCCTTTTATTAGTAAAGCAAATTTCTCCATTTATATCCAAACCGGAATGCGGACAATGGCACTAACACGAATTTTTAACCGGAAAATTTTGAAATCCGAATTATTAAGTTTTTTTTTACACAACAATCAAAGAAATAGTTAAACGAATAAACTACTTTGCTGTCTTAAAATTAAACCTTCGCTTATCGACAAAATTTTACCCTCATTTTTCAGACTTTAAACTTAAGGGGGTTACCACATGGCAAATTTTGTCGATTCTTCGGAATCCATGCTGATTAAAGAATTCCAAAACGGCAACAACCAGGCGCTGGAGGAATTGGTGCGCCGGTACAAAGACCGTATTTACACATCTATATTCTTCCTGGTACGTGACAAGTACCTGGCAGAAGATCTGTTCCAGGATGTTTTCATCAAGATTATTGACACCATCCGCAATAATAAATACAACGACGAGGGCAAGTTCCTGAGCTGGGCTATGCGCATCAGCCACAATCTTTGTGTGGATTATTTCCGAAAGGTTAAGCGTACGCCGTCCGTGGTGAATTCTGATGGAAAAGAAATATTCGACTGGCTCGATACACAGGAAAACAGTCATAACGGCTCAATAGAAAAAAGACAAACCCATGAGCGCATCCGAAACCTGCTTGATTATCTGCCAGAGGAACAGCGGGAAGTAATTGTGCTTCGTCATTATGGAAATTTGAGCTTTAAGGAGATCGCCCAGTTAACTGATTGCAGTATAAATACTGCACTGGGCCGGATGCGATACGGGCTCATCAACCTGCGTAAAATGGTCAGTGAAAAACAGATCACACTTTAACCCGCTTTTTAACCAAAATAGTTTTTGCTCTCAGCTTGCTAACTTAAATTTGTCATCAGAAACTGAGAAATCAATCCTGATAGAAATAAATGTCGCTCTGTGGTTCTGACCGGTTAGTTGTTGGTGTTGAGACTATGACGATTGCCTAAACCAAAAATATTCGGGATGCTATTACAGAGTGACAGCCTAATTTAAAAAAGCCCATCGTGAACGGTGGGCTTTTTTAATTTGTTGACAAAATATTTGACATCTGAAGACAGAATTAGCGTAACCCGTAAACAATGAAGCAGCAACTTCCGTCACTGCTTTTCCAAAATCACTTTAATTTTATCAATTCAAGGCAATGGTAAACTCTCTTTCGGTAGGCGGAAGGCATTGCCTGTCATCACAAGCCATAAACTCAACCGCGCCTTTAATGGAAGTTTTTACGGGAGCTTTCAATTTAACCGTTTGAACCAGCGTCACTTTATTTTCATAAAACTTCACCATTTCCCCTGTGGAAGGATCCTTCGCCGTAATCGGCTTTCCAATTACTTTAATGGCTCCGGTGGGAGTGGCGAGCGGGTTATTTTGCAGGTTTAGCGAGGTGGCCACGCCAATATCGGCCTTATGGTCAATGGTATACACATGCCATCCAGGCTGAAAAGTTCCGGTAATGTGCAGCTCATAAGTGGTGGGGTTAAGTTTTTTGGCGCTATAGGTCCAGGTTACCGGGTTCAGCATTTGGGCAGAAACACCAAGTGCGCCAAAAATCATAAACAGGAGAGAGAAAATATATTTTTTCATAATCATAGTGATTTCAAAAGGAGTTCGCAATATAAAACGCAGGTCGCTCTCCTTAAGTTACCCGGATCACAAAGGCCAAATTGTTAAGAATTCATTTAGGGTTTTATTTTTATTTAAGCAGGCCAAGCTCTCTGAACACTTTAATCCCGTCGGTATTGCCTACATCGGCATTGGATGCTCTTTCCGGATGCGGCATCATGCCGATTACGTTTCCGGCCTTGTTGCGTATTCCGGCGATATTGCGAATCGCACCGTTTGGATTGCTCCCGGCAGCCTCATTTCCTGATTCATCCACGTAGCGATAAATCACCTGACCATTTTCTTCAAGTTCATCCAGGATGTCTTCAGCAGCATGGTAGCGACCTTCGCCGTGAGCTATCGGAATTTTATGGATTTCACCTGTTTCTTCACTTTTTACAAAAATATTCTTGCATATGTATTGCTGATTTTCATTACGCAACAATGCACCTGGCAACAACCCGGCTTCACATAGGATTTGGAATCCATTGCAAACACCCAGTACCTTGCCGCCCTGGTTGGCGAATTCAACCACTTCCTGCATAACCGGGCTAAATTTGGCAATGGCGCCGCAGCGTAAATAATCGCCGTAACTGAATCCGCCGGGCAATACCACAACATCCGATTCGGGATTGAACCCTTCCAGCGATTTTTCTTTATGCCAAAGGTATTCCACATCCTGCCCGAGATCATTTTTCAAAGCATCAAACATATCACGATCACAATTGGAACCAGGGAAAACAACCACACCGTATTTCATATATAAAAACAGATTAAGAGATGCAAAGGTAATTTTTATTTACCGCAATGGCCGGAAAGCCGTTTTGCGCAGATAGAAATTGAGGACATTTTTAATAGATTTGACCGCAAATTATTATTATGGCTTATTGGCTTGTAAAATCAGAACCATTTAAATACAGTTGGGATCAGTTTGTGAAGGACAAGCAAACTTTTTGGGATGGCGTACGCAATTATGCTGCCCGATTACATTTAAACGCGATGAAAATAGGGGATGAAGTGTTGTTCTATCATTCAAATGAAGGTCTGGAAATTGTGGGAACCGCCACCGTGGTGAAAGAATCCTATCCCGATCCAACCACAGCGGATGAACGGTGGGTTGCAGTTGATCTTAAAGCAGGCAAATCCTTTAAAAAGCCGGTAACGTTGGCCACCATCAAGGATGACCCGCTTTTGAAAAACATGGAATTGGTGCGGATCAGCAGGCTGTCTGTATCACCGGTAAGGCCGGTGGAATGGAATAAGATTTTGATTCTGGGAGGCCTCAAACGCTGATCATGCTTTTCTCCGATCCGAATATTGCCATAGCCACCACGGAAGACCTGCCACGCATTCTGCAAATCCTGAATGCCGCTTACCGCGGAAAGATCTCCGAAAAGGGCTGGACTTCCGAAACACAACTGATTGATGGCGATGTACGCACTACCCTCGCCATTCTCGAAGATCTCTACAGCGTGCCGGGCAGCGTTTTTCTGAAATTCACCAAGGAAGATGAGATGATAACCGGCTGCGTGAACCTTCAAAAAAGACCGGAAGGAATGTATTTGGGCATGCTCGCGGTGTATCCAACTCTTCAAAATTCCGGTACCGGCAAAAAACTTCTTTATGCCGCGGAGGAATATGCTGCGTTTCAGAAGGCAGATACCTTGTTCATGACCGTGATTTCTCTTCGTCATACATTGATTGATTGGTATAAACGTTATGGGTATACCGATACCGGCAGCCGTGAACCCTTTGAGGAAGACGGCATTCACGGAAAACATCTGTTGCCATTAGAATTTGCAGTACTCGAGAAAAAAATCCAATTTTAAAATCCCCCCTTAACCTTAAGTGAATTGAGACCTGTTATTTTATATTTTATCTATGTTGCTTTTCCGCTTATCTCATATGCTCAAACTGCCGACTGGCGTGCAATGCTTATTCGATCGGATGGCGTTGTGATCCCGTTTGAAATGCAATCGGAAAAGAAAAGAACGAATACGACCTGGACCGTGATCAACGGGGACGAACGGATTGAGCTCGAAAACCTGCATGCCGCCGGGGATTCATTGATTCTGGAATTTCCGGTTTATGAATCACAATTCCGGTTGAGAGTACACGATGATGTAATAACCGGGACCTGGGTCAAAGCCGGCATTGAATCTGCTTCATTACAGATGCCAATTGTTATGGTGAAGGATATGCCCCGGTTTTCGCAAGCCCAACAGGCAAAAGTGAAAATAGACGGCACCTGGTCCGCAATTTTTCCCTTTCGGGATACGACAACGGTGGGGTATGCCGGCATTTTTGAACAGCAGGATGAAAAATTAACCGGTACTTTTCTTACACCCTACGGAGATTACCGTTTTCTTCGCGGGCAGGTAAGCAATGATACACTCTATTTGTCGGGGTTCAACGGGGTGCAGCCCACATTGTTTATTGCGCCCGTTGATCCCGTGAATACCATCACCAAAGGAAAATTTTATTATGCCGATAACCCCGTACAGGAATGGACAGGCCTGAAGCAAGAAAGCGTAGCAGTGGATTATGCAAGTTCAGCCGGAGTGGTTCGTGAAGGTGCGGGAACCATGAACTTTCGGTTTCGGAATACAGACAGTGAATGGGTTGCTCTTGATGCAGACCGTTACAAGAATAAAGTCATCATCATACAGATTCTCGGTACCTGGTGCCCGAATTGCCTTGATGAAACGGCATTTCTTACGGAATATTACAAATTAAAACCGGCTGATGTTGAGATCATTGGCCTGGCTTATGAATATTCAACAGACTGGGAACGCTCTACACGAAGCCTGAAAAAACTGGAAGAGCGCTACCAGGTTCCTTATGAAATCCTCAACACCGAAGTACGTGTGGGTGACCCGCAAATGACGGAAAAAACTTTACCGGGAATTTCCAGAATCGGCAGTTTTCCCACCACCATTTACCTGGATAAGCAGCATAGGGTGGCTTATATTGAAACGGCTTTTAACGGGCCGGCTACCGGCGAACATCATGAAATATACAAGAGGGAATTCATTGAAAAAATTGAATTGCTGCGCAAAAAACCGGGCTTTTAATTTGCGGAGCATCAACGCTGCTGTATGGCAAAAATTTACGGCAGGTTTGAACAATAACTAAATTATTAATTGCTTTCGTCCTCACCTCCGAAGCCTTTTTCCAGTTTCAGCATTTGAAAATAATTATCCAGCGGACGTTCAAGTGTCCGCTCTGCAGATGCTTTAAAATCTTCCGGCGAGGGATGCTTGTGTTTCCATTCAGCAAAGAAATTGCGAAATACTGAATCAACAGCTTCACGGCCTGCACCCGCTTCCATAATATATACCCAAAGAGCTGCTTTTACGTATACACTGAATGCATATTGCTCAGCTGTTGCGTATTTATCGGCCGGCCAGTCGATGGGTGCTTCATAAGGAAAGCGGGCAAAATTATCGTAAATCACACGCTGAAATTGGTCAACAGGCAGTTTTTTGATGTCAGCGGGCAGCGCACTTCCGAAAAGGGCATTAGACCGGTGTTTTTCAGCTTCATACCGGAATTGATAGTAACTGTTCAACCCTTCATCCATCCAGGCGTGATCGCGTTCATTGGTTCCCAACATGCTCATAAACCAATTGTGGCCTACTTCATGGGCAATCACCGCGTCCAAAGTTTCGTATTTGGCATCGGGACTGGTAATCAAAGTGATCATGGGATATTCCATTCCGCCACTCGAATTGTTTTTTGGACCTTCAATGGCCTGTACCGTTGGGTAATCATAATCGCCAATGGCATTGCTGTAAAAATGTGTGGCATCTTTTACCATGCTGATGCTTGATGTCCAGGGAGATTTTTTTTCCGGTTTGAAAAAAGTGAAGGCATCCACTACCCTGCCGTTTTTCAACTGTATCGTATCATATTGAATGGCGTAGTTGCGCACAGCAAAAAAAGCAAAATCAGGTACATCAGCGGCCTTATAATGTAAAGTCTTCAAACCCTTTCCCGATGTTGTATACATAGCGAATCTTGCTGAAGAACTCATATTGGCTTTTCCGAGCTTTTTGTATTGCGCCAGTTCATCTTCATTCTGCAAAACCCCGGTTGCCCCAACGATCATATCTGCGGGAAGGGTGATCCGAACATCATAGTCACCATATTCATTGTAAAATTCGCCGCTGCTCAGGTAGGGCATTTCATGCCAGCCGTTCTTGTCATAGGTTGCAGGACGTGGAAACCATTGACAGACCATAAACTGTTCTTCGGCATAGCCCGAGCGGGAAAAATAGGAAGGCAGTTTATTGATGAAAGGCGTCTCAATGGCAATTTGCTTACCAGGTAACAACGGCTCAGGAAGTAGAAGTTTAATAACATCTACGTATTGAGGATTTGAATGTGCGGATGTGGATGCTTGTTTTCCATTTACCGTAAAATTCAATCCCGTGAGATCGCCCAGGTCCTTTGCATCAGCCAGTATTTTTTCAGCATCCTCTTTTGTATTGATTTGCCGGAACAAGGCGGATTCCTTGGTGCTGTATGCTTTTGGCCAGATATGATACCAGATATAGTCCAGAGTATCCGGTGAGTTATTGGTGTAAAGCAGTTTTGATTTTGCGGTAACTGTTTTCGCCTTTTCATCCAGTGTGGCTGTTATTTCAAAAGACTGGCCTTGTTGCCAGTATTGTCCGAATGCAACGGTGACATGGAGAAAAACACTAAGAATGAAAAGGGAGATAAATTTCATATTTTTAATTTCAACCAAATATATACGCGTTGTAGGGATTAGTGGTTAGCGTTCTCATAAACCATTACCTTGTTAAAAGGTTAAATTGACTGGTTTGGCGGAAAGACCAATTGATCTGGCGATTTGGTCCTCTAACTTCTTAAGACTGAAGTACATTTGTTTGACTCATCTCGTTTGGTACAACCTTTGACAAGTTAGCAGCAATGTCTTTAATCAAAAACTGGAAAATTCTTACCGGAGTGGCGCTGGCCATACTTCTCATCTATCTTGGCGCCTCTTTATACACTATGTTCATGCGTCCTGCGGCCCCTGGCGGCAACCATAACATGGGCTTGTTGCTAGCCGGCCTCATACTTGGCGCCGTAATGGTGTTTCTGTTGTATAGAGGCAGCCGCCTGGCCTCAGCAAATGTGGCGGTGACGGCAAATTCACATACGGTGATTGAAAGCATGAAAAAGGTATTTAAAGTGGTTTGCGCAGAGGGTGTGTTCAGTGAAATTTATGACTACAAGGAAACGAAGAAACTCCTGGCTTTTATACCAGCTCAAAAAAGCGCGCTGGTTATTGTGAAGGCTAAAGTGCTCATCGGTTACGATTTTGAGAAACTGGTTTGGGAAATTGATGAGGAAAATAAAAAAATAAGATTGAGCGCTGTTCCGGAACCTGAAATCCTGAGCGTTGAACCCGATTACAGGTACTACAGCATCGAAGACGAATTATTTTACAAACTGGGAAGCGAAGATTTTACCCGAATCAATGCCCGTGCAAAAGAAGTTGTGATAAATGCAGCCATGCAAAGCGATCTCAAACGCATTGCCCTTGAGCAGATGCAAACCATATTGCCACAAATCATCAGGGGAAACAACTGGACACTTGAAGATACAACAGAAAAATTGATTACTTCGTGACAGGAATTAGAATTACAATCGGCGAAAGAGAGTATTTTTATTTCCAGCAATCTTCAGATGGGCAAAGAAACAGCAAGCATTTCTCCCTTTATCAAGAGCAGGCCGGTTTTACTGGTTTTGTGCGTACTCTTCATTGCTTTATCCCTTTCGGGCCATTATGAACCGCGACCCTTTGGAAGACGGGTGAACCAAACCAGCTATTCCGGCACGGATGGATTGAACAACGAAGTTGTAGTGAAAA
This sequence comes from Bacteroidota bacterium, assembly GCA_023387985.1. GTDB lineage: Bacteria > Bacteroidota > Bacteroidia > Chitinophagales > Chitinophagaceae > Phnomibacter. The sequence goes on from JAEWHC010000005.1 coordinate 210,627, forward strand.
TGGTGGAGGATAAATACGGGTTCATGTGGCTGTTGAATACGAATTCCCTGGAGTGGTTTAACGGACGCACTTTCCGTGAGATCACCAGGGAGGTTTTCAATTCATGGCTCCAGGTTAATGAATATTACGATATTGCGGAAAGCCCTGACCTGGAAATTTGGATATCCCATGACAGGGGCCTGAGCGTATATCAACCCGATACGTATACATTCCGCCAGTTTGCTGAAAAAGGGGCTGTGGTAACGGGCAAAAATAAATTCGTTGGGTTCACCGCAACGGAAACTGTGGTTTTTAATGGAAGGGAATTGTCATTTATTGACCGCAAAACAGGAGAGTTAGCCAGGAAAGACCTTTTTAACGGAAAAATTTATCCAATTGAAAATTCAGTTTCCGGTTTTTATTTTTTAGAGGATTCCGGCATTTACTACATGAATGTAATAAATCCAAAGGAGAAGAAATTCCTGGAATCTCCTGCGGATAAACCAACCCATTTTTTTGCCCTCAGCGATTCAGAATATATCTACCAGTCAAACAATATGTTTACCCTGGTCAATCACCTGACTACAAAAGTCCATAAAATTCCATTCCCTCCTTTCATAGGCCGCGAACCTCCCGGAGAACCTGTCAGCATTACCGTTACACCAGACAACTTACTGCTGATGGCTTTCTCAAACGAAGTGCATTTATTAGACCGGAATACCTGGATTTATCAAAATAAACTCATCAATTCGGAAGGCGTTCCTTTGATCAGCAACGGCCATTTGAAATCCACGTATATTGACAGAAAAGGAAATCTCTGGCTCTTTACCGATATACAGGGATTGATCGCACTAAATTATTCTTCTACTACATTAAAACAATATTCAACTTTTAATTCACATGCTGATTATTGCATGCGGGTACTGGTAGATAAAGAAACCAACCAGATCTTTTCGGGTACCTATGCAAATGGTGTATTCATTTACGACAGTTCACAACACCTTATCAGGCAACTTACAGAAAACGATCTTGGAGTTTCAAGCCCAATTGTTGGCATTGGTAAAATTGCACCACATGAATTTTTGATTTCAACATTTAATACCAATTTTTTTTTACGCTACAATTCTGCCAGCCAATCAATCCAAAAAGTCTATCCCACTGATGAGATCAGCAGGTCGCAGGGATTAATAAATGGCTATTTCAGTAAATTTCTGCCACTACCCGGTAACCGCCTGCTATATAATAATGGCAGCGATTCTCTTTTTGAGATCAGGCTGATCAACAATGAAATTTATTTTAAAACAGCGTCGCAGGAAAGCTGGGCCGCCTTGTTGCAAACCGGGCAGGTTTTACTTCATGCACCTGAATTTTATCCTTCCTGGCAGCAGAACTTTTTTTCTGGTTTTACCAGCGATAAAACTTTCGAAGGATTTGAATTGAACAGCTTTGTGAAATGGGGAGACAACTGGGCTTTCGGGACTCAGCTGGGTATAATAGTAACGGACAGATTCGGCCGTGAACTTTATCATATTGACCAGGAATCGGGCTTGCCCAATAACCATGTGAATGCCATTTTGCTTGATGATGCACACAATCTTTGGGTTAGCCATAACCGAGGAATTACCCGCATAACTCCCGAGCTCAACTTGTTAAATCTCAACAAAGCCGATGGGTTGCAGGGCGAGGAATTCAATTTGATCGCTGCTTACGAGTCTGAAGATGGCGAAATGTTTTTCGGCGGAAGTTCAGGGCTGAATTCCTTCCGCCCCGAAGACATCCGGAACTTCATAGACAGTCCGGCAATACGGCTTACCTATGTAGGACCAGCTAATAATCCTGCACCTAAGGATACGGCATACTGGAATATGAAACAGTTCACGTTTGCCAGCAATACCAACCAGTTACAGGTTGAATTCAGCGGAATCGGAAAATTTGGTTCCTCTTATTACAACTATCAATACCGTATCAAAGAGCATGGTCCACAATGGATCAATCTCAACAACAGCCAGGTGATATCGCTTTCGCTTTCGCCGGGAAACTACAATATTGAAATTGCCGGAAACCAGTCGTTCAACCCAGCCCTGGACTCGGCTCCCGCATTTTCCCTGATCATTGAACCTCCGTTCTATTTACGTTGGTGGGGTATTTTGGGTATGATTTTAATTGTCGTGGCAGCCACCTGGCTCCTGATGTTTCTTTTGGGTAGGCAAAAGCAAATAAGAAAAAAGATACAGCAGCAGCATGAAGAAAATCTTGAACGTGAACGCAACCGCATCAGCCGCGATTTGCACGACAATATTGGAGCATATGCATCGGCTCTACTGTCTAATGTTGAAAAATTGCAACAGCAAACCGGACAAAACCCACATCTCAGTCAAATGAAGGAAAATGCGCACCATATCCTTGCAAGTTTGCGGGATACAATCTGGGTTTTGGGTACCCGTGAAATGGATATGGTAACACTCCAGCAAAACTTCAACAATTTTTCCAGCAAGCTGCTCCGCAACTATGAGCATATTTCATATAACAGTGTTGACCAAATTGAAGTAAACCACGCATTGCCCACGTTCGTTGCGATGGATATCCTGAAAATTTTACAGGAAGGAATGCAAAATATTATTCTTCATAGTGAAGCAACGGAGGTGGATGTGAAATTCAGCAGTACGGATTCGATCGAGATTTTATTGAGTGATAATGGAAAAGGATTTACGACCTTGCATAACGGAAAGGGCTATGGGCTTGGAAATATGGAATGGCGTGCCCGTCGCTCCGACCTGGATTTAAAAATAAACGGACACTTAAAAGAAGGGTGTGCCATTTGTATCAAATTGGATTTGCCGGTTAATGGCAGGAAATAATCTTGAAAAAAGCCGCCTGAACGAATATGGAAATACATATAGCGATAGTTGATGACAAACCCATAAACAGGCAAACCTTGAGGCAAAAACTTTTTGGCTACAATGAACTGGTGGTGGACTTTGAAGCATCCAATGGCCTGGATTTTCTGGAAAAGCTGGAAGCTGCGGCCAGAAAGCCGGATATTATCCTGATTGATCTCGAAATGCCTGAAATTGATGGAATTGAAACCATCATGCGTGCGTCGCTGCGGTTCCCTGAATTGCGGTTTATAGTAGTAACCATTTTTGAAGACAGCAACCGCATTTTCAATGCGATAAAAATTGGCGCCTCCGGATACCTGCTCAAGGATGATTCGGCCATTGATCTTGTGGAAGCCATAACCAATGTGTATGAACACAACTATATCCCTATGAGCCCTTCCGTGGCACGTAAGGCTATGGATTTGCTGCGCATGTTGCCGGAATCGCCGGAACCGGGTAGCGAAAACCCAGTGCAGTCCAAAGAAAAACGAGGCATCACCAAAAGGGAAATGGAAGTGCTGAAACACCTGGCTTCCGGAAAAAATTACAAAGCCATCGGGCAGATCCTTTTCATCAGCCCGCTAACTGTAAGAAAACATGTAGTGAAAATCTACGACAAATTGCATGTAAACAGCCGTACAGAAATCATCAACATCGCCCACCAAAAAAAATGGATTTGAGAACGTCGATTCCATAAAAAAACCGCTGCGGATGCAACGGCTTTTGGGGCAAAAACAATTTGGGTTTACACAGCAAAGCTTTCGCCGCATCCGCAGCTCCTGCTGGCGTTAGGATTATTAAAATAAAAACCTTTGCCGTTTAGTCCATCACTAAAATCCAATTCGGTATTGACCAGGTATAAAAAACTTTTGAGATCGCAAACCAGGGTCAGGCCTTTATCTTCAAAAACCTGGTCCATGGGCTTTTTTTCATTGTCAAAATCCATTTTATAGGTGAGGCCACTGCAACCTCCACCTACCACGCTTACACGCAAAAAATAATCATCATTTACACCAATACCCGCTTCGTCCATCAAATTATGGATCTTGCGTTCTGCTTTGTCGCTGATGGTTATTGCGTTATCTAAACTTACGTTCATTACTTACTCTGAAATTTTTCTAATGCTAAGCGTTGGAAGATCCAATCAGTGAACGCCTTTTTCGAATTCCAGGGCTTCAAACCCATTCTTCACGCGGTAATCGTTCACGGCCGCTTTAATGGCATCTTCAGCCAGTACTGAGCAGTGAATTTTAACCGGCGGCAGGCTAAGTTCTTCCACAATCTCCATATTATCAATCTGAAGCGCCTGATCCACCGATTTTCCCTTTAACCATTCGGTAGCCAGGCTGCTTGAAGCAATGGCTGAGCCGCATCCAAAAGTTTTAAATTTCGCATCGGTAATGGTACCGGATAGTTCATCCACCTCAATTTGCAGACGCATCACGTCACCGCATTCAGGTGCTCCTACCAAACCGGTTCCTACATTTTTTTTGCTTTTGTCCAGGGTTCCTACGTTTTTAGGATTCTGGTAATGGTCGATCAATTTGTCACTATATGCCATAATGCTTGTTTTTATAATTGTTTAAAAAACTGTCAAATATGCAGCTTTTGAATGGGCTGCAAATCAATGGTGTGCCCATTCGATGGTATCCAAATCTATGCCCTCTTTATGCATTTCCCATAGCGGGCTCATTTCGCGTAATTTATTAACGGTATGGGTTACCTGTTCAATGGTATAATCAATTTGTTCTTCTGTAGTGAAGCGGCTCAATCCAAAACGAAGACTGGAATGCGCCAAATCGTCACCCAAACCCAAAGCTTTTAATACGTAACTGGGTTCAAGGCTTGCACTGGTGCAGGCAGATCCTGAACTAACCGCAATGTTTTTGTTGAAACCCATCATTAGCCCTTCTCCTTCAACATATTTGAAACTGATATTGCTTACGTGGGGAAGGCGGTGATCAGGGTTTCCATTTACGTAGGATTCCTCAATTTCTTTTAAGGCAGATTCGAGCTTATCGCGAAGCTGGCTCGTGTGTGCCGAATCCTGTTCCATTTCCAAACGGCAAAGTTCGGCAGCTTTTCCAAAGCCTACTATACCAGGTACATTCAGGGTTCCACTGCGCATTCCTCTTTCATGACCACCACCATCAATCTGGGCTGTAACTTTTACCCTCGGTCCTTTCCGGCGTACATAGAGTGCACCAATTCCTTTGGGGCCATACATTTTGTGGGCGCTGAATGCGGCAAGATCTATTCCATCTGCTTTTACATCCACCGGAATTTTACCTATAGCCTGGGTAGCATCACTGAAAAACAGCACATTGTGCTTTTTAGCCAGGGCGCCTATCTCTTTAACGGGTTGCACCACACCAATCTCATTGTTTGCATACATGATGGCGATCAATATGGTTTTATCTGTAATGGCCGCTTCAAGTTCGTTCAAATCAATCCTTCCATCAGGCTTCACTTCAAGGTAGGTTACTTCACCACCAAGTTTTTCAATATGCTTGCAGGTATCCAACACAGCTTTGTGCTCAGTATTTACCGTAATAATGTGGTTTCCCTTTGCCGCGTACATTTCAAATACACCTTTAATGGCCAGGTTATCCGCTTCTGTAGCTCCGCTTGTGAAAATAATTTCTTTGGGATCGCAGTTGATCAATTTGGCTACCTGCTCGCGTGCATAATCCACTGCTTCCTCAGCCACCCAGCCAAATGGATGATTGCGACTGGCGGCATTTCCGAAATTCTGAGTAAAATAAGGCACCATCGCGTCCACTACCCTTGGATCGCAAGGGGTTGTCGCGTTGTTGTCTAAATAAATGGGGAACGTCAAACTCATAATTTATATAATTTTCAACTTTAATTTATAGGGGTATTTTGCCAGTGGCTGAACATCTTGCATTTAAGGTCGCAAATTTAATTAAAAAATGACCCAAACCAGCTGTTAAGATGATGGCCATCAGTTCAAATTTCCAGAATTCGTAACACCTTTGACAGCGGAGAAGGGGACTATTAAAACATTGTTATGCAAAAGATTGAACATATAGGAATTGCTGTAAAAAACCTTAACGATTCTATCCCGGTTTATGAGGCTTTATTGGGTAGCCCTTGTTATAAAAAAGAGCGGGTAGAAAGCGAAAACGTTGAAACCGCTTTTTTCCAAGCAGGCCCCAACAAAATTGAATTGCTCGAAAGCAGTAAATCCGACGGAGTAATCGCGGGATTTATTGAAAAAAAGGGTGAAGGCATTCATCATATTGCATTCGATGTAGCGGATATCCGTGCAGAAATGGAGCGGCTGAAAAAGGCAGGATTCAGGCTGTTGAACGATGAACCTAAAAAAGGAGCTGACAACAAACTTATTTGCTTCGTACATCCCAAAACGACAAACGGCGTACTTGTGGAATTGTGTCAGGAAATGGTTCCGGAATCCTGATTTTTCCTGTGGAGTTTTCCCGAAGAAAAGAGGCGGTCCAATTCCAGCACCTGCGGCAGTAAAGCGGCTGTGTCGTCGTTGTAAACCAGGAAATCACAAAGCATCATTTTGATCTTTTCATCGATTTGCCTTGCCATGCGCGCCTTCACTTTGGCTTCATCAGCGTCATCTCTTTTCATAGCCCATCTCAGGCGAAGTTTTAAAGGTGCAGAAACGCCTAACATGAAGTCCATTTCACCTGCAGATCCGGATTCGAAAAACAGGGCAGCCTCTTTTACGACATAACGCTGAGCATATTGTTTTTCCATCCAGGCAATTCCTTCGGCAATCACCACCGGATGCACAGCGGCATTGAGTTGCTGCAAGCTTGAAGGATCATTAAATGCCAGTTTACTGATCAGTTCTCTGTTCAGGTTTTTCCCATTGTAGGCGGCCTCTCCAAAAATCCGGGTAATAATCGCACGAAGCGCTTCGTTTTCAACCATAAGCCGTTTGGCCTCGGTATCCGCATCAAAAACGGGCACACCAAGGCTGCGGAATATTGAAGCCACAACCGATTTGCCGGAACCAATGCCGCCGGTAATTCCTATTTTCAGCATGATGTAATTTAATGAATCCTGATGGAATCCGGCTCTTCCCCTCTGCGGTATTGCTCCAGGGTTGTGGTATCGGTAATCATGGGAACCATGAGCGGCTCACCCTTGTTGCGGCCTCCAAAAACGCTGATGTTTATATAACGTTTAGGATTCATCCTTAAATCCTGCAAAAGCAGGTTTAGGCTGTTCACGGTATTTTGAAGGTTATTGTATAAACGCTTTTCATTGATCAGTGCCCCGAGTGACCCTTCTGTTGAATTGAGCTTGTTCACAGTAACCTGCAACGTACTCATGGTCTCGTCAAGCCGTTGAATGGTTTGCTCCAGTTCGAGCTGTGCAAGCTTTTGAGAGGTGGCATCCAGATTGGCTGCAATGGAATTGAAACGATCACGATTGCCGGAGAATGTGGAAGTTACATCGGCCAGATTGGAGGTACTTTTTGCAATATTGGCTGAATTCGCTGCAACCATGCGGTTTATAGATTCCACGGTGCGGGTAAGGTCGGCTGAAACTACCGAAAGATTTGCAATCGTTTGCCGAAGGTTGGCTTGCATTTGTTCATCGTATGTCGTGTTGAATTTGGTCGTAATGCTATCCACATTGTTCAGTACCCCGTCGAGGGCTTTTTGGGTTGGTCCAAGTTTATCGAATATTGATCCGAAAAAATCCGGAGAAGTGTGTGTGCTGATCGTATCACCATGCTGCAGAATCTGGGCGGCATCGCCTTTTGTAATCTCAATGGCCGGTGTACCCAAAGGATTGCTCTTGACCTGTGCAACAGAATTGTAGGGGATCTCAATATCCTCCGTGATCCGCAGGGTGACCAGAACTGAATTCAATTTGCGGTCACCGGGTCGGGTCTGGTAAACGGCGCCGACCGCCAATCCGTTCATGATCACAGGGTTAGATGCCACCAGTCCGGAAATATTGTCGAACCGCGCATAAATCAGCGTTTCTTTATTCAAGGGATTTTTGCCTTTAAGAAAATTAAACCCCAGCACAGCCAGGGTAACGGTCAAAACAGTGAGCACGCCCACTTTTGTTTCATTGCTAATATTCAGCGCCATAGGACAAAGTAAATAATTATTTGACGATAGCCAGGTTATTTTGGCATTTCTTTCTTTAAACCATTATAGATCTTTCAGTTAGAAGAAATACCCGGTTTTGCAGCAGATAGGGCGTTTTTTCAGTGGGGAAAGTGGAAAAACCTTAAGATGCGCGAAAACCCTTTTTCCAACTCAGGCAAGAACCCTGGAGAGGAAAATGAGGATCAGGACGGCTAATTTTCCGGAACCTGTGCATTTTGGGTAATCCGTTCGGTAACGGGATGCTCGGCAAGTTGTTTATACCGGCTTATGGCTGCGGCAATTGCTACGGCCATTTCCTGCTGACCTTCTTCACTGGCCAGGTAATCCTCTTCATCAAAGTGATCTATAAATCCGGTTTCAACTAGGATACTCGGCATTTGAGTGGCCTGAAGCACCCAGATGCCTTCCCAGTTTCTTTGCAAAACACCCCAGCTGTACCGGCCAACTTTTGCAAATTCTTCTTCCACATAACTTGCGAGCGTCAGGCTTTTCTGGAAGAAATAGCGGGTGTATTGTGAAGCGCGGATTCGGGCCTCCACCGGGTCCATCTGGAGCATTTCGGCATCCAAACTATCGTTTTCGCCGGTTTCAAAAACTTCAGCACTTTTACCAACGCTGTTCACTTTCTGGTTGTACCAGTCGCGGGCAAGTATATAGGTTTGCGTGCCTTTAATTTTGGGTTCCACACGGAAACTTTGATAAACCGGGACCGTTCTGGTTTGTTTAACTTTTTTGCGCGATTTACCCTTGCCTTGCCAAACATAAACGACTTGTTCTTTGGTTCCCACTTTTCTTCTTTCGTATCGTTGATTGTTGGGTGATGCATTGAGATGAATGGACACAAACAGATCTCCATTTGCCCGGTTGGCGAAATCCGCACGCCAGCGGAGTGCTGCGTTTTTATTGGTTTGATTTCCGGGCAATATATTGGTTTCACGGGTCATGAGCACATTCATACCCGGTTCTGTAGTTTTTAGTATATCACGTACTTTCAGGCTGATTGCCAATGCCAGGTCGGCTTCCCGGTTATACTTTCCCTGGGCACCACCATCTGAGCCTCCGTGGCCGGGATCGACAATAACCGTCTTGACGGTCTGCTGCGCAAAACCAATCTGGCAGAAAAAACCGGTCAAAACCATGATTATAGCAACTCCAAGAAAGTTCGATTTATGCATGTCCTATTTTTCAGATTAAACAATTCTTTTGGTCGTTGAGTAAGGGTAAACCCTAATTTCGCTTTCTATACAAAAATAGCCGACTCTGACAGCTGTGAAAATAACTTTAACCGATGCTTAAAAGGCTCTCCTTTTTTCCACTTTTGTTCATAACGATGTTTTTGCATTCACAGAATACTGAAAACACGCAGAGGGGGGATACTTTAACAATAGGTTCACGGCAGGATGATGGCGATACTACAAAAAGAAGAAGGCCCACTGGTATTGTTACGAGGCAGGATACGGCATCGGTAGAGCGTATTGATACTTTCCATTTGCCGCTCTCCACCGATAGCCTTGAAGCGCCTGTATTTTATTCTGCCAGCGATTCCGGTGTTCTCGATATTCCCGGAAAGATTTTTATTCTGTACGGAAAAGCCAGTACAAAATATAAAACAATTGACCTCGCTGCAGCCACAATTGAACTGGACAACGAAACCGGCATTGCGAAAGCTTATTATTCTGTGGACAGTACAGGTGGTGTTCTTGACCGGCCAAAATTGATAGATGGTGAAATGGAATCGGAAATGGATTCCCTGTTTTATAATTTCCGGACACAGCGCGGCATAACGAAAAGCACCTATACAAAGCAGGGGGAAATGTTTGTATTTGCGGAGCGGATAAAAAAAATTGATGCGCAGAGCTATTTTGCCGCCAACGGCAGGTTTACTACCTGTAACCTTGATACACCGCACTTTGCATTTCGTGCTCCTAAAATGAAACTGGTGAATAACAAATGGGCGTACAGCGGAATTGCCTACCCGGAATTTGAAGGGGTGCCCATGCCAATTGGGATTCCATTCGGCATTTTTCCGCTTAGCCAGGGAAGGCATTCAGGATTGATTGCCCCCAGTTTCAATACCACCGAAAGCTACGGCATTGGCATGACCGGGCTTGGTTATTATAAAGCGCTGAACGATTATTTTGATGCAATGCTCACTACCGATATTTATAGTTATGGCGGATGGGCCGTTCACTTTGCGCCCAACTACCGCAAGCGATACCGGTATAACGGCGGCCTGAGATTTGATTTCAATAAAACGCGTTTGAATTTTAAAGGCGACCCGGACTATGTGAACAGCAATACCTTTAATTTTAGCTGGAACCACAACATGGATGCGAAGGCAAGGCCGGGAACAAATTTTTCCGCCAATGTTACTTTCGGCAGCCCGGGATATAACCGCAACCAGGTGTACAATCCCATGCTCAATTTTGTGAACAAGATTAACTCCACGATCAATTATTCGCAAACCTGGAAACAAGGCAAATACAACATGAACGTGTCGGCCAATCATAACCAGGATAACCAAACCGGGTTATACACCATTTCTTTGCCCAACCTCAACTTCACTGCAACCACCCTTTACCCGCTTCGTCCCCGGGAACCGAAAGGCACGGCTAAATGGTATGAGAAATTTGGTGTTGGTTACCAGGGGCAGTTCCAGAACCGTTTTAATTTTTATCAAAGCAAAGAACTGGGGAAACAAACTTCGTTTAAAGAAATTATCGATACTGCTCAATGGGGTGCTGAACATCGCATTCCCATTTCATTGCCTCTCCCAGCACTCGGTCCGTTCAATATTACTCCCGGGGTTTCCTTCACCGAACGCTGGTATGGACAGCAAGTTCTCCGTACATGGAACGAGGGCCTCAAAAAAGTGGATACCTCCATTTCCAAAGGTTTTTACGCTGCCCGCGAAATGACCTTCAATATGGGGATGCAAACCGCTGTGTTCGGCACTTTCAATTTCGGTAAAAACCTGCGTGTACGCCATGTAATCAGGCCAAATGTGAGCGCCAACTATAAACCGGATTTCCAGAAGAAATTCTATTACCGCACACAGGTAGATACCACAGGGCGGCAACTGCCCTTCAGCGTGTTTGAAGGCACCATGTACCAGGCATTTTCACCCGGCGAATTTGGAGGTCTCTCTTTCGGGTTGCAAAATAATATTGAAGCGAAACGGCGGAACCGGGAAGACACAACAGGCGACAATGCATGGAAAAAGGTCCGCATCCTGGACAATATGGGCATTTCGTCAGCCTACAATTTTATGGCCGATTCATTCCGGCTGGCGCCTTTCAGCATCACCATGGGTACAACGCTTTTTGAAAAACTGAGTGTAAATGGAAGTACCTCGATAGATCCTTATATGAGAGATTCTTTAGACCGCAGAATTGACCGCTATGCCTGGAATGGTGATAAATTCAGCCTTGGCCGCATCAATTCAGGAGGGATAAATATGAGTATCAGCCTGCAAAGCAAAAAAGGGAAAAAAGAGGAACAGGAGAAAGAATACAACCAGGAATCAGGGATGTACCTGACACCTGACGAAGAAATGATGCAGCGCGAATACGTGCGAAACAATCCTGGCGAATATGCAGATTTCAGTATTCCCTGGAGTTTGAACATTGGTTTTGGCATGCACTTTAACCGGCGGCAAAAAGCGGACTACAGCGGATTTGTGACAGAAGTATACAGCAACATCAATTTACAGGGAGAATTCAATATTTCACCGAAATGGAAAATGGGATCAAACCTTTATTATGATCTTAAAACCCGGGAAATCGGCCAAATGACCATGTTCCTTTCAAGGGAATTGCATTGCTGGCAGATGTCCATAAACGTGGTTCCCATCGGTTTCCGCAGGTCTTTCAATATTTCCATAAGCCCACGATCATCCATATTGCGTGATCTTAAAGTGAACAGAACAAGGGTATTCTATAATTAGCAATCGTTTACTTTGTCAAGAGCCTTTTATTATCGCTTTTTTCCACAAAATCCCACATAACCAGAAACACCTCTTCCCTCAGTTCCCTGCTTGATTTCCCGGCTGAGGAAATAGCCGGTAAAACATGCATCTCCACGTGATGCGGTTGCATAAAAAATGTTTTGTTGGGAGGAAGTGCATACGCTGTATGCAGCATGACCACCGGCATTATATCCTTTTTACAATCTACCGCAAGCCGGAAAGCGCCATCATAAAATTCTTTCAGCGGCTTGGCCGAACGGTTGCGGGTTCCTTCGGGAAATAAGGCCATATTCAGATGCTGTTTTTCAAGCACATCTTTCATCTTTTGCATGCTTTGGCGACGGCTTTTTTCACTGCTGCGGTCAACCAGCACTGACCCCCGGGTATACACAATGTTGAATACAGGGATTTTTGCGAAATTGCTTTTTGCTATTGTTTTATTCGGACCGGGAAAAAATGGGCAAAACAAGGGAACATCCAGGAAAGACTGATGATTGGCCGTCACCACATAAAGCTTGCTTTTGTCGTAATTTTCTTTGCCATAAACGCGCATAGGGCAACCGACGCCATAAAGGAAAACCGCTATCCAGGCCCTTGAAAAAGCAAGGAATATCCGCGAACCTCTCGGTTCCTTCATGAAATGGGTAACGGCTGCGGGAATCAGGACAATAACCACCATGGTCACCAAAAACCAAATGGCGCCCCAGGCTGCCCATATCCGGCCGAAAATTTCTTTGAAAATATTCATGATAAATTTATTGTGGCAATTGCCAGTTTATGGGTTGCCTTTCATTATCCTGCAAATATCCGTTGGCGCGGCTGAAATGCTTGCATCCAAAAAAACCCCGGTCAGCGCTGAATGGACTCGGATGCGGCGCAACCAACACCAGGTGTTTGCTTTGATCTATGAGCGCTGCCTTTGTCCCGGCAAATTTTCCCCAAAGAAGAAATACCACATGTTCTGTCCCGGCGCTTATAGCCCGGATAACCGCATCCGTAAAACAATGCCAGCCAAATGTGGCATGGCTGTTTGGCCTTGCATGCTCCACCGTAAGGGAAGCATTAAGCAACAGCACACCCTGTTCAGCCCATGAAGTAAGATCTCCATGGCTGGCACGGGGAATACCCAGATCCTGTTCCAGTTCTTTATAAATGTTTTGAAGTGAAGGCGGCAACGCCGCTGTTTTAGGCACACTGAATGAGAGCCCCATAGCCTGCCCGGGGCCGTGGTAAGGATCCTGGCCAAGTATGACCACTTTTACTTTGTGGAAAGGGCAAAAAGCAAAGGCATTAAAGATTTTCGGGCCAGCCGGGTATATGACTTTGCCCCTGGCTTTTTCAGCCTTTATAAAATCAACCAGTTGCTTAAAATAAGGTTTCGGAAATTCCTGCTGCAATGCGCTTGCCCATGATGGTTCTATGGAAACACTCATGGCAACAAAAATAGGACAGGCGCGCAGGATTTACAACGCTAAGCTGACGCCAGTTTATCTGAATGCAGCACATCGGCAAGCAGGCACTCAAAAAGCGCAGCAACAAGAAGTTTCTGGCCCTTGGGATCCAGGTCAAAGCTCTTTTCCATGGTAAAGGAAACAGTGGTATCACTTTCCGGGTAGAAAATATCCACCGCGTTCTTGCTAATCGTTACTTCATACTGGGTAAATCCATCTCCGTTAACCTGGTAATGCCCGCTGTTTAATCCCATTTCGTGCAACTGAAAAAGAGTATGGCCATAATTATTCAGGACGTCAAAGTGGATCCTGCTGAAAAAATGGCTTCGCACCTGAACCATTTTGTATTTTGGCTTCACAGTGCGAACATAATTATCCTGGACGTTTAGTTTGAATTCGAAGCCTTCATGAAGGTCCCGGCTGTTCAGACGGATTTTAATGTATTCATTCATAATCATCCTGAGGTTGGTCACAACAAAGCTAACCCGCCAATGTTACGGAATTGTTACCAAGCGCAGGCAGAACCTTCAATTTATCAACAATTGTAGGTGTTTATTCCCATAATTTAAGTCGGCAATGCAGAAAATAATAACATAAGCCCTTGAAAATCAGCCTAATGGGTTATTGTTCCTTTTTTATAAGTCTATGCCTTTAGGCACATTAACCCCCGGTAAAAAAGATGTTATGGATATTTATCGTCGTTTGAAATCAATGGTGTTTGGCCGGGGTGAAAACGGAATGCAATTCAATCATGAAAGTGTAAGGGCATCAGCTATTATCCAAAAAAATGCCCCGGAATCCAGGGCATTACTTCTATGTGGAGCTGGCGGGAGTCGAACCCGCGTCCAAACAAATCCGCCGATCGCTTTCTACATGTTTATTGCTACATTATTTGTCGGGGTAAGGCAGGGGTAGCACCAACCAACAATACCCTTAGCTGAATAAATCTTTTGCACAGGTCACAGCCTTGCTGTGCAGCAGCCTGAATTTTGTTTTGAGTCGGCTGCGGAGCTGGGCTTCAGGCCTGCCTGCTCAACGCGGCCCTAACGACTGGCTAATCTCCGATTAGGCAGCCATAGCGAAATTGTTATCGCCATTTGTGTTTTGAATATTCAGATTTGCGTGCTAATTATCCAACGCACGACATGCTTACACGATCAAAGAACTTTGCTGTCAAAACCGGTCAGCCCCCGGGTTTTTGCCAATGGTATACGCTGGCGAAGCAGTAAAGCTGCAAAAAAAGCGCCAGTTGACAATAATCATTCGTTTTATGTAAACTTGTCGTAGTGAATGGGGCAGTGGAGATATTGGGCGACAGTATGGCGTAAATTAAAACGAGCCAGTCCTGGAAAAGACCGGCTCTACCTTTACTGAAATACGTGTTTAACCCTTGAAACACGGTGTGCGTGTGCGTTAATCGCAAACTTTGAAACGCCAATTTCTTTATGTCAAATCAGGTGATTTACCCTTCTTTTTTTTCTAAAACAAATATATTCCGGGATTTTTTTTCATGTTCTTTCTATCGATAAACGATTGGTATTATTCGACCAAAAAAAGAGCCATTGAAGGTTATTTAGGAAGGATTGCCCAATAAAATAAAACAATCCGCCGGCGCTCATCTTCGGGCCGGTAGTCAGTGATGTTTGGATTTGGAAAGCTCTCCCCCATACCCTGAACCACATTAACCAGAATAAGGTTGGCCGGATTTTGGAAATTATCCATTTTGGATTGGTAGAGGTAGCGAAAAGACCCGTACATGGCCCTTGCCCTCAAAGCACTCAACACCTCGTTCATTTCAGATTTCAACGCCCCGCTGGATAAACCTCCTACCCGTATGAGCATTTGCCCAAGTTCTGAGTGCGGATCAATATTGATTTCATCCGCGTATCCGTAAAAGCTCACTACAGCTTCCCGCTCAATAGCCGCATATTTATTCGCAAACAGCGCCATGGAATCGAGTAAAGGCGAAAACTGCTGGGTGACCAGACCCTGGTTGCCGGGAGGAATGCGGTACTCACCGGGTCCAAAAAATGCCGCCATCGGGAAAAGATTCTGTTTTGAGCGGTTCAGCAAATCCCAGATCATGTCATACATCACATACCGCAATTCTTTGGACTTGGGTTCGTTGACTCTTTCCACAAGGAGGGGAACGCCGGAGATCAAAATGTTGCGGTAACTTTTTCTGAATGCTTGTTTGTCGTTCATGATGCTGTCATAAACGTTAGCAACCGATTTCAATTCATCCAGGCGCTCGCTGAAATTGCCGAGTTTCTCGTCAATTCGAGTTGAGGTAAATGAATCGATAGACTGCCGGTTGAGCTTTTCACTGTTGAGGTCGAGGAGGTCACCAATTGTTGAATCCTCTTTATGAATGGCCTCCCGGGCCTTTTCCATTTGAAGATCTATATGTGCATAACGGCTCGAATAACAGGCAGTAAATAAAGTCGAAAATGCACACAGGATGATGAAAAGCGTGAAGTGTTGTCTTCCAATCATTGCGGTACGGGCTTAATGGAAAACCTAACGGAGACTTTGAAATTTTCGTTGAAGGCTTCACCTTTTCTACTTGGAACACTTTCCACTACGATTTTCTCTGGTGTAGAGCCAGAACCTGCACGGGCAATGGCAGCGTCATACTGGGCAAGCAAATCGTTTACAGGGAATTGGTTTTCAAAGTATTTCAAAAAAGAATTCTTACTACTGAATTCAAATCTCCCGGTTTTTATTTCCTGGTTTGGTCGAATATGTTGAACCGGGCGAAGTTCGCTGTTAATTCCTTCATTATCAAAAGATTTGTCAGGAACATTCAAACCTACGCTTCCCCTGAATGTTTTACTGCTTAAGGCAGGAAGGTTGGAATTGCTGTGGTCTGCCTGAAGATCTGCTGCCAAGAAATACAAGGCTATGAAACCCACCACCCAGATCATGATGATCAGGAAACTTGCAACCTGCTTTATTTGCTCGTGGGTCGTTTTCACTGCCAGTAATGTTTTATATGAATAAAGGCGATATCAATAATGGGAAATGACACACCACCTTCAGTACAAAATTAATTGGTATTCGAACCAAAGCCACCCGCCGCCGGAGCATTTCGATTAAATCCCCGAAAAAACAGCCCAAACCAAATGGGCAGGTTCAAGTCGCATTTTTGCGTGCAAAATCCAAAGCCTTGTTTGCTGAAGCCTGGTAAACTTTCCACAGGGGAATCAACTCGTCTTCGCCAGCGTGCCTTTTTATCGCATCCCTCAATGCATTCAGTTTTTCCAGCACAGCATTCGAAGGGCCAAAAACGGCAAGAGAACCCGCCATCATATGGGTGATTTCATGGGATTGCTCATGGTCATCCGCCATGATTGCGGTTTCCAACTTTTTCAAGTTTGCCGGAAATGTTTCAGCAAATATGGCGTAGAGGCGGGCCTGCATTTGCGGCGGTAAATTATAGCTGTTATTCTGGTGAAAATCCTCAGCTTGTTCTGGATGGTTTTCAGGAATGACCTGTCGTCTTTTATCTTCGGGCAGGTTTCTTTTCACGCGTTCGGCAAAAGCAAATGCATCAAATGGCTTGTTCAGTTTGTCATCAAAACCTGCACGCTCCAGCCAGTTATCATCGCCAATTTGGGCATGAGCCGTCATGGCTATCACGGGCATGGTCTTCAACCCCGTTTCTTTCATGATCTTCAAAGCTTCTTCGCCGTTCATTTCCGGCATGCGCAAATCCATGAAGACCAGGTCATACCGGTTGTCTTTTTTCAATAATTCAATCACTTCTTTACCGGTGACCGCAAGCGCCCATTCCACTTTCCATTTTCGGAACAGGCTTTCCAGGTAAAATTGATTTATCTGATTGTCTTCAGCGATCAATAGACGCAGTTTGGAAAAATCAAAATAGACATCGGTTATTTCATCTTCGCCGGGGAGTTTTTGCCCCCTCACGACTTCAAGCGGCAGAATCACACGGAAATGGGTCCCACGGTTCAGCACACTCGAAAGTTGAATGTTTCCATTCAGCAATTGCACCAGCCCCTGCACGATGCTCAGGCCAAGGCCAGTGCCTCTTTGTCCTGTGGAGTGCGCATTATCGAAACTTTCGGCAACCTGTTCAAAACGGTCAAAAACTGCCTGGTGGTATTTGGGGTCAATGCCGATACCCGTATCTGTTATATCAAATTGCATACGTTGAATGCCATTGCTTTCATCCGTCGCGGCAGCTCGCAATTCCACATATCCTTTTTCTGTGAATTTGATGCTGTTGCTCATCAGATTGTATAATATCTGCCGGATCCTTACCGGGTCACTCATCACCCTGTGGGCTACAGTATCATCTATCTTAATCCGAAGTTCAATGCCTTTTTCAACTGCCATTGGTTCAAACAGGCTTTGCAGTTCTGTTAACATGGCGGGAAGGTCAAAAGGTTTTTTCTCGATTCTGAGCTTGCCGTCTTCCAGCTTGGCTACATCAAGCATATCGTTTACAACGGAATACAGTTGCTGCCCTGCAATTCTTAAAATGTCGATCTGGCTGCTTTGTTTTTCATTAAGACCCCCACTCTTCAACAGGTCGGTATATCCCATGATCGCATGAAGAGGCGTTCGGATTTCGTGGCTCATGTTGGCCAGAAAATCATCCTTTACTTTCGATAATTCCTCAGTTTTCATCTTCGAGATCTGGAGTTCCCGCATAATTTTGTCATGCTTAAGCAACCTCAGCAATAAAACGGTTCCCAGGATAGCGAAAGCAAGCACCACGACCATACTAAAAATCCGGCTCGATTTCCCCAGGTCTTCCGCCAGCAAGATCCCCTTACCCATATTGCTGCTCAAATTTTGCTCAAGCGCAGACTGGATAAGCAAAGCATGCCGGTAAATGCTGTCATTGAGATCTCTTTCGTGATCGGAAAGATAGATCGCGCCCCTAACTTTTCCCGATTTGAAGTCGCCCACCATCCCTTCGATCAACAAAAGACGCTCTTCAAGGAAGTTAAAAAATTCACCGCGGGTGGAGATAATGGAATCCACCTGGGTATGCAAAGTTTTTAACCCCTGTACATTGAACCGGATATTCCTCAACGTGTCTTCAATTGGGATTACTGATGAAAGCGGATCCCCCTGGAGAATTTTTTTGCGTAAGCTGAAATCGGCCTGGTTGGTTTGGTTTACAATTTCCTGTAAAGTAGCATTCATATGGAAGGCTACGGCTGCCACACGGGTATTGGTCTGCAGGTTGGTAATGTTTCGCGTGGTAAAAAAATTAATATAAAGAATGGCGCCTATGAGCAGCGTCAAAATCAGGAATACGAGGATAAAAGCTCCTAATTCTGCACCCGTGGTCTTCCTTTGTTTTGATGAGATCGGGTTCCTGAATGCCATAAATTACATTATTCGCCGGCTGATGATTGCAGCCTGCAGGTCGGCTTTGTTGCTCTCGGACACCCTGATTTTATCTTTACCCAGCATGACGAAATTGGAACCGGTACTGGTAATGTGCCTGAGGTTTACGAGATAACTGCGATGTACCCTTAAAAATCCGAATGGCTTCATTTTCTGATCCATTTCCTTCATTGTTCCGAGCATGGTATAAAACCGTTCATCCACATGGATCTTCAGGTAATCGCCCAAAGCCTCAATGTAGTTGATCTCATTTACATTTAGTTTGATCATGCCCCTGCTGTCCTTAATAAAAATGGTGCTGTCTTTCACATCGGCAATCCGCCGGGCTTCCATCAATTTTTTGAGTTTTTCTATGGCCTGGTCGAACCTTGCCTTTTCGATAGGCTTCACCAGGTAATCGGCAGCATTTAAGTTAAAAGCTTCGGGGGCAAATTCACGGTGAGCAGTGGTGAAAATAACGAAAGGCTCACCATCCAGTTTTCCGGCCAGGTCAATTCCGGATATTTCACCAAGATTGATGTCGAGAAACAATAAATCAACCGGTTTTTTTTGATAAGCTTCCAGGGCACTGGATGAGTTGTCAAATTCCCCCACGAGTTCCAGTTCCGGATAGTGTGAAATCAAATAGGCAAGCAAGGATCTTGAAACTGGCTCATCTTCGACTACATAACACGTAATTTTTTCCATGCACCGGTAATTGGGTTAAGCAATTGATTTACTGTATTTCAAAGTATTACAAAGATGCTTCATTCGTCGTATTTAGCGAAATGCAAAATGCGCCCGAAAAATAATAAATCAAATTGATTTCTAAGTGGGATTAAATTGGTTAATTGCGCCACTTATTTTGATATGAAAAGCAGCAAACTTACCATCTGGATCATTGGTGCAATGATAGCAGGCCTCGCCGTTGGCATGATCGTGCATTCTTCGGCAGGTCCGGAGTTGATCCACTCTTTCAGCATGAATATCCAGCTTTTGGCCACCATTTTTATCCGGCTTGTTCAAATGATCATTGCGCCGCTGGTATTTACCACGCTGGTGGTGGGCATTGCCAAGCTGGGCGATATCAATGCAGTTGGCCGGGTGGGTGGCAAGGCCCTGCTCTGGTTTCTCAGCGCATCGCTGATCTCGCTGCTGATTGGCCTTGTGGTGGTCAATATTTTCAAGCCTGGTGAAGGCATGGACCTGAGCAACGTAACCGCGGGAGATATGTCTGCTGTGGTGACCGGCACTCAAAAATTCACGATCCAGACTTTTATCGAACACATTTTTCCCAAAAGTGTGATAGAAGCCATGGCAACCAATGAAATCCTGCAATTGGTGGTTTTCTCCATTTTCTTCGGTGTGGCAATGGCTGCCTATGGCGAAAAAGCTGAACCGGTGGTAAGGGCCCTGGATGTGGTTGCCCATATCGTACTAAAAATGGTTGGCTATGTAATGGCCTTCGCACCACTTGGTGTGTTTGGCGCCATTGCCGCGGTAATAGCACGTAACGGGGTCGAAGAAATTCTGTTTGTGTATGCAAAATTTTTCGGGGCCTTCCTGGTAGGCATTGCTGCGCTCTGGATTGTATTGATAGTCGCAGGTTTTCTCATTCTCGGCAGGCGCATGCCGGCTATGTTCAAAGCCATCAAAGATCCGATGATCATCGCTTTCAGTACGACAAGCAGTGAAGCAGTTTTTCCGGCACTTACGGAAGAACTGGAACGGTTTGGGAACCCCAAGCAAATTGTTTCATTTGTATTGCCCCTGGGATATAGCTTCAACCTGGATGGCAGCATGATGTATATGACCTTTGCCAGCATTTTCATAGCCCAGATATACAATGTTCCACTGAGTCTGGGCGAACAACTTACCATGCTGCTTGTACTTATGCTCAGTTCCAAAGGGGTGGCCGGTGTTCCCCGGGCAAGCCTTGTGGTGATTGCCGCAACCTGTGGAATGTTCAATATTCCCATAGAAGGAATCGCGCTGATCTTACCTATAGATCATTTTTGCGATATGTTCCGTTCGGCAACCAATGTGATCGGCAATGCGCTTTCCACCACAGCGGTAAGCAAATGGGAAGGACAGCTTACAGATCCTATAGCCGGGGAAACCTGAGCTTTACTCAGTACTGCTTAACAATTCCTTTTATTCCGGTTAAGGGATTTCAGTTTATTTTGCGCCGAATACAAAAAATCTTACGTGCTACTTCTCGAAGCTTTCCACTGGTCTCAATTGTTGCAACCTCAATTTTACATCGAAAACGGTGGATTGTGGCTCCTGCTCTTTATTGTATTTGCCGAAACCGGCCTCTTTGCAGGATTTTTCCTGCCGGGTGACAGCCTCTTGTTTGTTGCCGGAATTTATGCTACAAAAATGGGCGACGGTACAGAAGGACTGGCCTATCAGTTTTTGAAAATAGTAGGCCTTGGCCATGTTGAACATGAATTTTTCCAACTGATGGTATTGACCGTAATTATATCCATTGCGGGTATATTGGGAAATTTCCTGGGATACTGGACAGGGCGGAAAATCGGGCCATCGATGTTCAACTGGCGGGACCGGTTGCTCTTCAAAAAGAAATATCTTTATGATGCGCATGATTTTTACGAGAAGCACGGAGCTCTCGCCATTATCGCCGCACGTTTCTTACCACTGATCCGCACGTTTGCACCTATAGTTGCCGGTATCGTAAAAATGGAGTATAAGAAATTTGTGCTGTATAATATAATCGGAAGTTTTCTCTGGGTTTTTTCCATGCTTTTTGCCGGACATTATCTTCAAAAATGGATCATGGATGGTTTTGGGTACGATCTGAAAGAACACCTGGAGATCATTGTTATCGCCATCATCGCCGTAACAACCGCTCCCGTATTTTATAAGATCCTCACTTCCAAGGACCGTAAGAAAAAAATCGTAACCGAAGAAATTGAGGAGAATTAAATAGATTGCGCTGATTAATCGATCAGCCATTGAATTCACGTGCTCAGGCAGGCGTATTCTCCTTTCCGGTCATAGTGGCCGCACTTGGCTATTTTGTTGATATTTACGATCTCCTCTTGTTTACCATTGTCCGCGAGCCAAGTCTTCAGGCTATCGGTGTAGCGGATGCCCAAATGGTTCTGGCCAGTACGCGTATTATCAATTACCAGATGATCGGTTTGCTGCTCGGCGGCATTCTTTGGGGTGTGCTCGGCGATAAGCGGGGCAGAATTTCGGTGTTGTTTGGCTCCATCTTCATGTATTCCGTTGCCAATTTTGCGACCGGCTTTGTGGAAACCGTACCACAATATGCCTGGGCACGGTTAATTGCGGGCATCGGACTGGCTGGTGAACTAGGCGCAGGCATCACCCTCGTGAGCGAATTGCTTCCCAAAGAAAAAAGAGGCATTGGAACCTCCCTGGTGGCCGGCATCGGGTTGAGCGGTGCGCTTGCTGCTTATTTTACATTTCAGGTTACCGGGAACTGGCGACTTTGTTATATGATTGGTGGGGGCCTGGGATTCTTATTGTTGATGCTCAGGGTAAGCGTAGCGGAAAGTGGAATGTTCCGTACGGTAAAGGTCATGAATGTTTCCAGGGGGAATATCCTGATGTTTTTTACCAATGCCCGCCGTTTCCGCAAATATATGCTTGCTATTCTCATTGGCCTGCCAACATGGTATGTAATCGGTATTCTCGTAAACCTCAGCAACCGTTTTGCCACGGAGATTTATGGCACCAATGCACTGGATAGCGGCCGGGCAATAATGTATGCTTATGCCGGAATTTCGCTGGGAGATATTTCGGTAGGCTTGGTAAGCCAGGTTTTAAAAAGCCGGAAAAAAGCCCTGTATATATTTTATGCGCTAAGCGCAATAGGTATTGTGCTTTTTTTCAGCCCGGTAAATACAACCGACAGCAGCATGTACGCTATTTGTGCCTTGCTGGGTTTTGCCACAGGTTTTTGGGCAATTTTTGTAACCATGGGAGCTGAACAATTTGGCACAAACATCCGGGCAACTGCCGCAACCACTATACCGAATATGGTTCGGGGATCTCTTGTACTCATCAACCTTCTTTTCGTGGATCTTTTCAGACAGACCTGGGGATGGAACCTTGTGCAGAGCGCAATGGTTACGGGAATAATTGTCATGGCAATTTCCGTGGTTGCCGCCTTGTTTACCGAAGAGACATTTCATAAAAACCTCGATTACCTGGAAGTGGGTGATGAAAATCGAAAACCGGAATGACCCTAAATTTGCAAACCGTGAAGAAATTTTTGATCGTCCGCTTTTCATCCATCGGAGATATTGTGCTTACTACACCGGTGATCCGTTGCATCAGGCGCCATTACCCGGGTAGCGAGATCCATTACCTGACCAAGAAAGCTTTTTTACCGGTCCTCCGCCACAATCCTTACCTGGATAAAATCTATTTGCTGGACAATAACCGTGAAGAACTGACGGTTGAACTCTTGAAAGAGAAATACGATTTGCTGATCGATCTTCACCACAACCTGCGCACCTACGCACTCAGGCGTTCTCTTCAGGTTGAATCAGCCTCATTTAATAAACTCAACCTTCAAAAATGGTTGATGGTTAACCTCCGCGTGAATATGTTGCCCGATGTGCACATAGTGGACCGTTACCTGGATACCGTTAAAAAACTGGGGGTGACCAATGATTTCGAGGGACTTGATTATTTTTTGAGCCCCGGAGATGAAGTTTCCGCTAAGGACCTGCCGGCCAGCCATCATGCAGGATATATCGCTATTGTGATAGGCGCCACTTATGCAACCAAAAAACTTCCGGTGGAAAAACTGGCCACTTTGTGCAGCATGATCCATCATCCCATCATTTTACTGGGAGGAAACACGGATGCCGCTGAGGGCAACCAAATTGCGGCGCAGGATGATATTAAAATATACAATGCATGCGGAAAATTTACACTAAATGAAAGTGCCTACCTGGTCAAACAGGCCAAGCTGGTAATCAGCCATGATACCGGCCTGATGCATATGGCTGCAGCATTTAAAAAACCGGTCATCAGCATATGGGGCAACACAGTTCCTGAATTTGGAATGTATCCATATTATGGTAAACCAGAGGTATGGAACCACCAAATGGAGGTTAAAGGTTTGTCCTGCCGGCCCTGCAGCAAAATTGGTTTTAATAAATGCCCGAAAAAGCATTTTAAATGCATGATGAATCAGGATATGCAGCAATTGGCTGAGCTAATCAGCAGGTACCTGCAGAAACCCAGTTAATACACCATTAATCCATTCATTTTTCCGTTTATAAGTTTTCCTCAAAATCCAGCATTTACCCGGTGTAAAACAAGCGATTAGTTCACCTGCTTTACAGGCTGAAAGAGTCTAATTGAGTATGGTTACCGTTTGGCCTATCCTAATGCAAATGAACCAAAAAAATTTACCATTGGTAGCAATGTTCAGATAGTACTATGTTTTACCTAGTACCTTTGAATTGAAATAGAAAAACATCATACTATGAAAACACCTGCAATTGTACACCGCCCCCTTATCGGATCCAGTTTTCCGATCGGCGGATTCAGTAAACTCTTTGAAATTAAGCTGGACACATCATCTGTATCTGACCCAGGATTAAAGAACTGTCAAAGTCTGGAAATTTGGCAACTTATTGAAAAGTTTCTAAAATAAATGGAAAAAATAGGTGTTTGATAAATTTTCAACACGTTAAACTCTCAGTATTTGAGAATTTCTAAACATACATGACAAACGATGAAGGTTTTAAAAGCACCGCAAATTTTAATAATAAAACCATTTTTTATCTTTACAGTACCAAATTAATCAATAAAAAACAAATAATTTAAAAATATGAAAACACTATTAATCACCGTCGCAATCTTTGTTTGCTTTAACGCCCAGGCAAACACCGCAGCCAACAATTCTTCGGATAAAGACAAAAAACAAAAAGCTACAACCAGCCAATCCGTTACCTATGCAGTGGCTCCTTTGCCAAGTATTTCGGAATACGAGTTAATGAAAGCTGAACTAATGCGCCTGAGTAACGAGAATGAAGAACTGAAAAGCCAGATCTCTTTTGAAAAAATGATGGGCGGCCTTACCAACCAAATCAAAGACAACCGGGTAGCCAACCAAATTGCGGAAAAAGAAGCTGTAATCGCTTATGAAAGAATGATGGCCCGGATGTTTGACTACATCAACCAGAGCAAATATCAGCAAGCTATGGCCGAAAAAGATGCCAGCATTCAATATGGCAAAATGATGACCAACACACTTTTAAAAACCGTACAGAAATAATGGGATTTTCTCCCTTTTGGGTTTAGTTAATAAATAGAGGTTTTGCATTAAGAAAGACTGCCCGTCAGGCAGTCTTTCTTAATGTCAAACCCAATGGCATTTAAAAGGAAATAAACGACTGAATTAATCAAGCCGGCGGGAGCCCATTTAATAACCGGCTGGTCACAATTCCAGTACGTTATTCATGTTCCTCACAGCCTGGGCACTTTTGGCAAACGCCTCTTTTTCCGATTCGGATAAATTCATTTCCACGATGCGCTCCCAGCCATTTTTGCCGATCACAACAGGGACGCCGATACATATATCTTCTTCTCCGTATTCCCCTTCCAGGTAAACACAACAGGTTTGCAATTTTTTCTGATCGCGGACAATACTTTCCACCAGCAAAGCGGCGGCAGCACCCGGGGCGTACCAGGCACTTGTGCTGATCAGTTTGGTAAGTGTGGCACCACCAACCATGGTATCCCCTACAATTTTTTCTTTTTGCTCTGCAGACAGCAGACCGGCAACGGGTACGCTATTCCAGGTGGCATGTTCTATCAGCGGGATCATCGTCGTATCCCCGTGGCCACCAATAACCATTGCGTTGATGTCGGAAGGACTGCAACCCAGTGCCTGGCTGATCTGGTAACGGAAACGGCTGCTGTCTAAGGTGCCACCCATTCCTATAATGCGGTGTTTGTTAACGCCGGTGGATTTAAGTGCCAGGTAAGTCATGGTATCCATTGGATTGCTCACGACAATAATTCTGGCATCCGGGCTGTATTCCAGCACATTGGTCACCACCTCTTTTACAATTCCGGCATTTGTGCCAATTAATTCTTCCCTCGTCATTCCAGGCTTGCGTGGAATACCTGAAGTGATGACTACCACACGGCTTCCGGCGGAAGCCGCGTAATCATTGGTCACACCGGTTATGCGCGTATCAAATCCCAGGAGCTGAGCAGTTTGCATCATATCCTGTGCTTTCCCTTCAGCCAGGCCTTCTTTAATGTCAATCATTACCACTTCTGTTGCCAGTTCATTTCGTGCAATATTATCTGCACAGGTAGCGCCAACGGCTCCAACACCTACCACGGTTACCTTTATGGTCTCGTTATTCAGCATAAAAAAATTTTGTAAAGCGTAAAGTTAACAGAAAAACCATCCAATACTTATTTCCGCCATTTATAAATGCCAGCCGGACGTTACCATTGGGGCGGGTTTTATTGTAGTTGAAACGCAGTTTTATGGATTAAAACCCGTCACCGCATTATATTTGCCCGCCAGACACCTTAAGTATAAAACGAATTTATGGCCAATACTTCCGATATCAGCCGCGGGTTGATTATTAAACTAGACAACAATTTGTATAAAGTCATTGAATTTGGCGAAAACAAAACTGCCCGTGCGGCGGCCAAAGTATGGGCCAAATTGCAAGGCGTGGACACGACCAAGTCAATTGAGAAAACCTGGAACAGTGGTGATTCCATCCACCCCGTCCGGGTGGAAAGAAGAAATTTCCAATACCTGTACCAGGATGAAACAGGTTATAGCTTTATGGATTCAGAGACCTTTAACCAGGTTACCGTTTCCGAAAATGTAATTGATGCTCCCCAGTTCCTTAAAGATGGCCAGGAAGTATCTGTGCTGATCAATACAGAGACCGATTTGCCACTCAGTGTAGAATTGCCCGACAAAATAGAAGTAGTGGTTACCTATACAGAACCCGGCCTGCGTGGCGATACAGCCACCCGTACATTGAAGCCCGCCACCATTGAAACCGGGGCGACGGTGAATGTGCCATTGTTTATCAATGAAGGCGAAAGCATTCGCGTCAATACCAAAACCGGTGATTACGTTGAGCGCGTTAAATAGCGATTATGCCCATTTTTTATCTTTTTTGAATCGATTTACCTGTTTTTCGACCAAAATTGGTTGAAATTCACCATTTTTGCCTTCTGTAATGCAGTATGGTATAAACGTGATGTATTTTCGAAATTCGAATGTATTGACTTTTTTTTTCAGTTAGAAACCCAAAATAATATGGATATCAAGATCGTCCAGGATTTGGTCAAAATCATTAACAAGACCAACATTGCTGAACTTATGATTGAGGAAGCTGATTTTAAAATCACGATCCGACAAAAAGAAGATAAGCCTGAAGTGATCGTAGCAGCTCCTGCGCCGGCACCCGTTGTCGCAGCATCCGTTCCGGCGCCAGCCCAACCCATGCCAGGCCATGCGCCCGCAGGCAAAGTGGATGAAAAAGAATTTTCCGATAATGCGCAAATCATTCGCAGTCCCATGATCGGCACCTTCTATCGCAGCGCAGCTCCTGGAAAACCTGTTTTTGTAAATGTTGGGGATGAGGTAACGGTAGGTAAAGTAGTTTGCATTGTGGAAGCCATGAAACTTTTCAACGAAATAGAAAGCGAGATAAGCGGCAAGATCGTAAAAGTGCTGGTAGAGGATGCAACGCCTGTCGAATACGACCAGCCTTTATTTTTGGTTGAACCGGCCTGAATTATCGGCTACAAGCCGGAAAGCTACCCATTCTTAATTAACCTTTGACCCGGAAATCCCCGGTTGATCCTTCCCTATTGGAAATATGAATTCAAACGCTCCTATTCCATTCAAGAAAATATTGATTGCCAACCGCGGCGAAATTGCGCTGCGCGTAATCCGTACCTGCCGCGAAATGGGCATAGCAACGGTTGCCGTTTATTCTACAGCCGACAAAGATTCCCTGCATGTGCGCTTCGCGGATGAGGCCGTCTGCATTGGAAAGCCCCAAAGCACGGAGAGCTACCTCAATATCCCCCGGATTATTGCCGCCGCAGAAATTACGAATGCTGATGCCATTCATCCGGGGTATGGTTTCCTTGCCGAAAATGCGCTCTTTTCTGAAATATGCGCTCAAAACGGAATCAAATTCATTGGGCCTACCCCTGAGCAAATCAAAGCAATGGGAGATAAAATATCTGCAAAAGAAACCATGATCGCCGCCGGCGTACCTGTAATTCCGGGAAGCGAAGGATTGCTCGAAACATTTGAAGATGCATTGAAATCCGGGGCCGAAATTGGCTATCCGGTGATTCTGAAAGCCACGGCCGGTGGTGGTGGCAAAGGAATGCGGGTGGTGTGGGAAGAAAGCCAGATGGAGAAGGCTTTTGATACAGCAAAAGCCGAAGCTTTGGCTGCATTTAAGAATGATGGGGTGTATATTGAAAAATTCATTGAAGAACCCCGCCATATTGAAATCCAGATTGCCGGTGATCAGTTTGGTACGGTTTGCCATTTGAGTGAAAGGGATTGCAGTATTCAGCGCCGCCACCAGAAATTAATCGAAGAAAGCCCATCACCGTTTATGACTGAGGAGCTGCGCCAGAACATGGGTGAAGCTGCCAAAAAAGCGGCCGGCGCCATCAATTATGAAGGAGTAGGCACTGTGGAATTCCTGGTTGACAAGCACCGCAATTTCTACTTCATGGAAATGAATACCCGCATACAGGTGGAACATTGCGTTACGGAAGAAGTAATCAATTATGATCTGATCAAAGAACAAATAAAGATAGCGGCAGGCATTGCCATTAGCGGAAAAGATTATTATCCCACCATGCATGCCATTGAATGCCGCATCAATGCCGAAGATCCTTATAACGATTTCCGCCCAAGCCCGGGAGTGATTAAAGTATTACATACGCCGGGTGGACACGGTGTGCGTGTAGATTCCCATGCCTATGCAGGCTATACCATCCCGCCTTATTACGACAGCATGATCGGAAAGCTCATCACCGTAGCCCGTACACGGGAAGAAGCGATCAACACCATGTTTCGCGCCCTGAGCGAATATGTGATTGACGGGGTAAAAACCACGATCCCCCTGCATTTGCAACTCATGAAAAATGAAGCCTTCCTGAAAGGAGATTTCAATACCAAGTTTATGGAGACTTTTGAGTTGAAGTAAAAAAAATGATTGACTGAACTTTTGTAGTTCCTGCCTAGAAATGGCCATGCTTACGGTGTTCATTTGGTTATCAAGGTACAATGAGCGTGCATAAGGCATTTCCTGAAAACGATGAGGGTTCGTTCAATGCATGGTTTATGGCCTCTTCATTTAACGAAATGGTTTTTGAAACTCCTCCGGAAATACCAAGGCTTTTGTTTTTTGCAACATCAAGCCCGCTTATCCCTTCACATCATTTTTGGGTTCGTGGTTATTTGATTTTTCAATCAGCTCTTGATTCGCGCCCTCCCCTTTCAAATAAGTCGGCAAGTTCAGACCCGCCATATTGAACAGGTCGTTCAAAGGTGGAACGGTTTTCATCATTCCGCTTACGAAATTGGCAGTAGTGGTGTTTTCTCCGCCATGGGCTGAATCCCAAACAGTTATCTTGTCAATCTTCAGATTCTTCACGGCCTCAACCTGGGTGCGAACCAAATCCGGCAATTTCTCGATCAGCAACAACTGGAAGGCCTTGGTCGGATCGCCGCCTGCAGCAGCCACTACATCGCGGTAACCTTCGGCCTGCTTGGTCAGTATTTCATATAAGCCTTTCGCTTCAGCTTCCATTTTAGCATATATCGCATCAGCTTCTCCTTTCGCCTGTAACCGGATTTTTTCTGCTTCGGCTTCAGCATCTATAATTGCACGTTGTTTTGAAATTTCTGCCGGAATAACCACGTTGGCATTTTGCGTACTGCGCTCACGTTCTGCGCGGGCTGTTTCCGCTTTTTGCTCTGCAACATAGGATTCTTCCAATGCTTTGGCACTTTGGACTTTTTCTGAGGCAAGGGCGATCCTTAAAGCTTCCGCTTCTTTTTCCCGAAGGTGTGCATTGCTCTGCGCAATCTGCACTTTGGCTTCGTTCTCACCCTGAATGGCTATTGCATTGGCTTCAGAGGTTTTAACCCGGGTGTCCCTGGCCGCTTCGGCTTTCCCAATGGTTTCATCTCTTACCGCAGTGGCTATACTGATCTCTTTGTCTTTGTTGGTGATGGCAATTTTCACATCGCGGTCGCGGTGTGTTTCTGCAATGGAGACATCTTTTTCTCTGTCGGCAAGTGCTTTTCCGGTTTCCCCGATCTTTTCCTGTTCGGCAACGCTGACTTTCGCTTCGTTTATCGCTTTTGCCGCAGCCTCCTTACCCAATGCCTCAATATATCCACTTTCGTCCTTAATATCCGTTACGTTAACGTTTATCAGCTTTAAGCCAATCTTTTTCAATTCGGTATCTACGTTCTTTGAAATGTTATCAAGAAACTTATCCCTGTCTGTATTGATTTCTTCAATTGTCATGGTGGCGATTACCAAACGCAATTGTCCAAACAAAATATCCTTCGCCAATTCCTGGATTTGTTCGGAAGTCAAACCCAGCAATCTTTCCGCTGCGGTATTCATGCTGTCCGGCTCGGTAGAAATAGCGATGGTGAAGCGGCTCGGTACATCCACGCGAATATTCTGACGGCTCAGTGCGTTGGTGAGATTGGCTTCAATAGAAAGTGGTTTAAGGTCAAGGTAGGCGTAATCCTGGATTACCGGCCAAATGAAAGCGCCACCACCATGGATACATCTTGCCGAAGTGCCGCCGGTTTTTCCATAAATAACGAGGATTTTATCGCTCGGACAGCGTTTGTACCGGCTGATCAGTAAAAGAATGGTGAAAAACAGCACAACGGCCGCCACCACAATAATGGTTATAGGTTCCATGCTAAATAGTTTGACATATCTGAAACAATGAGGGTGTTGTCGTTTTCCACACGCACCACCTTTACCTTGGTTCCCTGAGGAATTTCACCGTTTTCGGTCATAGCTTCCAATTCGTGCATTGATCCTTTGATGCTGATCAATACCTTTCCTTTACCCGCTTTTTCACCGGGGATACGTAAATAAACTTCTGCCGTCTGGTTCAAGGCATCCTGGATCTTTAAGGTATTGTCTTCGGTTAACCGCAGCAGTTGTTTGATTAATACCCAAATGAGATAAACAAAAGCAACTCCCACCAGGAACGATACTACGATCAGCAGAAAGGTATTCGGAATGATACTAAAAAAAGAAACCCCTGCCCATCCAAAACCAAGTAGAAAATTCACAAAAGTTTTGAACGTAAACACGTTATCAGGCATAGCTCCATGACCTTCTACCGAATCGAAATCCATATGCGCGTCACTGCTGTCAGCGCCAATAAAACCCATAATGGTTTGTAGCACAAAAAGGATGCTGGCCGGAATGGCCACGTAATAAAATGCCCTGAGCAGCGGGTCAAGATTTTCGAAAAATTCCATTCTAACAAATTTACATATTTTTTCACCCGCTTTGGACATGATTTCAATCAAGCGGAAATTACCTCATATGAACGGCTTAACGATATTTTACGAAATATATCGTAGCAATAAAACAGATTGCTTTATTTTTACTCCATGGCAACAAAAGGATATATCAAACCTACGGAAAGTGAGCTGGAGATCCTTCAGATCTTATGGGCCAGAAAACAGGCCACTGTACGTGAGGTTCACGAAAAGTTGAGCGTTTGGAAACAGAGTGGTTATACGACCACATTGAAATTGATGCAGATCATGTATGAAAAAGGCCTCGTAACGCGTGATGCCAGCCGGCGGGTACATATCTATAAGCCTGATCTCGATAAAGACCGCGCCGAAACTGAATTGGTGGGCAAGATGGTGAACGGCATTTTTGGCGGATCTCCAGGTAAGCTTATTCTTAGAGCGCTTGGAACTTCCAAACCCAGCAAGGAGGAAATTGAAGAGATCAAAAAAATGCTCAACCAGTTTTAATTCCACCTGATGAACAATTATTACCAGGCGATTGTTTCCGGTTTGATCGACTCCCTGTGGATCATGGGGATAGCCTGGATTTTGTTTTTATTTACCTCGCACCAGTTAAAACCCACCCCTTCGCAGCGACATGACCTGGCGACTGTTTTATTTGGAATGGGTTTTTCTGCTTTCATCTTGTGTATTGTTCTTCATTACAATTATCCGGCAGGCAGCATGCTGTTACTTGATCGGATTGCCGGAAATGGTTTGCATTACGGATTGTCTCAATGGGCGGCTTATGGTTATTTTCTTCTATTCCTGATTCATTTCTTTATCCTGGCTTTCCGTTTTCAACAGCTTCATAAAATAAAGCAGGTTTCAGCCGCGCCCCATGAATGGTTGGAGCACATTGAAAAGTGGTCGGCAGAATTTGGGTTGAAAACGAACGTTGTGCTCAAGTTGACCGGCATCCTGAATGGGCCTGCGACCTATGGTTTTTTGAAACCGGTGATATTAATTCCTGCGAGCTGCCTGACCAATATGCGACCCGGAGAATTGGAATGCCTGATCAAACACGAACTGGCACATATCAAAAGACACGATTACCTGATTCAAATGCTATTGGAAATTGCCCGTTGCATCTTGTTTTTCAATCCATTTGTTTACCTGTTTATCCGGAGCATTAAAAAAGACAGTGAAAAGGCCTGTGATGATTTGGTGATGCTCCACGGCACACCAGCAATCCTTTATGCCAATGCCCTTGTGCGGATTGCCGAATGGAAATCAAACTTTTCCCTTGCCATAGCCGCCACCGGGAAAGAAACCCATTCGGAATTTTACGAGCGTATTTTGCGTTTGATAGGAAAAGACAGCAACCGTACACGTTTTCCATTAAAGCCTGTGCTATTCGCTTTATCAGTTATCCTGTTTGTTTTATTGGTGAAATTGTTTACCACGCAGAAATATGAATTCCCGAAGGAAAAATTGCATGTCGCCTATCATAAAGAATTAGCGCCTAAAGCGACGTTTCTCGAAATTGGTGCACCTGCATTCCAGGAAATCAAAGTGGAAGATATACCTGCAACCGAAGCCCAAAGTGAAAATTTTGAATCCCGAATTTCGATTCACACAAAAGAATTTGAGCAAGCCGGAACGGTTGCCGGTATTGATATTGAACCTGCACTGCCCACCGCTCCTGTTGCTGAACCAATTGTTGTTGAAGGGTATGCAAACTGGACACCAGTTTCCAATTTGGAATTGAACGATGTTCAAAAAGCTGCACAAGCTGCTTATGCGGAGGCGAAAGCACTTCAGGAAACCTATGAGCAGCAATGGCTAGAGGAATTAAAGCAGTTTGAATTGGCTGCGGAGCAGTGGAAGGATTACCTTGATGCAGAAAGCTATCAAAATTTTCGTGGGCAAATACGTGCCGACCTCAACAATGAGGTAGCCACTGCCCTTTTACAGAAATTGAAACTGCACGAAGCAATAAATTCGGTACTAGTGTTGAACGGTGATGAATACCGGGAAATGGAAAAATTGGCGGCTTCTTTAAAACAATTGAAAGCTGACTATCCTGAATTCTTTCAGAAGGTTAAGCAGCAGATTCCGCATAGCCGTTTCTACTTTTTGGATGGGGACAGTTTGCCGAGGGTAAGGGTGATTATTTCGTTGTAGAGATTTTTTTTTCACGTTTTATTACGGCTGTGGTTTTGGCCGCATTAAACAGCGGGATGATTTACCCAACTTTATGGTGTTTATTTCGCTGTAGAAGTTGGTGCCAGCTTGTTGTCTGGCCGGATCGGGAAAAACCCTCTCCAGCGGTGTCCAACGCAATCACTTTCTGCCTGCCTGGTATACCAACAGAATAAAGCAGGTAAACCAACGGCTATTTTGATTTCAAATTGATACTCAAACCCACCTCCCCTCGTCTTCTTTCTTCTCAGCGGAAGCAGAATCATCGGTAGAAGGCGCCTCGAGACTGCGAATTAGCCGCGCCGGATTACCGGCATAAATACCGGGTTGGGTGATGCTTTTAACTACAACAGATCCCGCTCCAATTACCACGTTATCGCTGATCTGTACGGGAAGAATGGTAGCGCCTGTTCCAATGCTTACATTGTTTCCTATTACAGTTTTTCGCCATTTAGCGGTATCGCCGCCTGAAGGGCCGCCACTGCTGAAATCATCGTTGATGAACATCACCCCGTGGCCGATAAAGCAATCTTCGCCAATGGAAACAAGGGTACAAATGAAAGAATGACTTTGAACTTTGGTTCTTGCGCCGATTTTTACTCCTTTCTGAATTTCACAAAAAGGGCCGATAAAACAGTCATCTCCAATAACACATTCGTAAATGTTGGAGGGTTCAACAACCATGACATTTTCGCCAAACCGAACATTGCGTATCACTACCTTCTTAATTACCGGTGTATTGCTCATAATTCCTTTTTTATATAATGATTTTTATTTTTCTCCTTCAAGCATGGGCACAAATCTAAACACTGCATACAATTCTTCTACATAACTGCCATCATCTTTTTTAGTAAGCCGTTTCATGCGTTGCGCCTCACCTTCATCCACAGGTATCACCAGGTAACCTCCCGGGCGCAGCTGTACCAGCAAATCGACAGGAATATATGGGGCCGCCGCAGTAACAATGATCTTATCAAAGGGAGCATATTCTTTCAACCCAAGAAATCCATCTCCCAAAAAGAAGAATAATTGCTCATACCGGCCTTTAAAGGGAAAGGTCTCACGGACTTTTTCATATAATCTGGACTGACGTTCTATGGTAAATACTTCTGCGCCCATTTGCGCAAGAATGGTGGCCTGGTAGGCGCTGCCTGTCCCTATTTCCAGTATCTTATCGCCAGGTTTTACTTCGAGCAATTCGGATTGGTAAGCTACCGTATAAGGCTGGCTGATGGTTTGGCCTTCATCAATGGGAAATGCACGGTCCTCATAAGCGATCTTATCCAAAGCAGGATCGAGGAAAAAATGCCTGGGAATTTCCATCATGGCATCCAGTACCTTTTCATCTGAGATGCCCTTCATTCTAAGGCTCTCCACCAATTGCCTCCTCATTCCTTTAT
Organism: Bacteroidota bacterium; assembly: GCA_023387985.1. Lineage (GTDB taxonomy): Bacteria > Bacteroidota > Bacteroidia > Chitinophagales > Chitinophagaceae > Phnomibacter. Next base: position 245,539 of record JAEWHC010000005.1, read on the forward strand.
GGCGGTAATTGTCGTCCATTTACTATTGTTAATCAGGCTGGAATTTTAAAGTTAACCCACACCCGGTTAGAACAAACAAAAATAGCTTTAATAGGTCGAACTACCGAAAATTCGCAGGAACATCGGCATGATCGGGATGCCATATATTGGTAAATTCTCCAAGTATGGCTTTACCATCCTTCCAGCGCAGCCGGTGCAGGTTAAGGGCCAGCACGTCCTCCTCCTTTACTTTCCGGTACTTAGGATGCATTGTGCCCCCAACATCCCCGGCAGCTTTATGGGGTTCATATTGAAATTGCGGATCCACAAGGGTTCCCCTTGGGTACATGATGCCCGGAACGCCTTCTCCCCGGATATCGAGATTGCGGGGATGATCCAGGCCAAGCGTGTGGCCATATTCATGCGCCGCTGTAGTAGAGCCTTCATACAAATTTTCCAGTTTGAAATATCCGCTGTTGCAACCCAGCCCATCCACAAACGAAATATTGCCATGGGCAAATTCTTCTATCCGGAAAAAATTGATCTCCGGATCAAGATTTTGAATGATGTCAAAAGCGGAAATGGATGGCTGCCAGAGTGCCTCAATTTCGAAATGTACCCGCAGCGTTCCACCATCATTTAAAATAAGAGCTCCGGGTTCATTCCACATTTCTTCAATTTCCCTGCGCATACGCCCGGTGATCTCCTCATTGGCAGCATTGCCATAGGTTATCAGCACCGAGCGGATACGCATCACACCATCCACGATTTCTACAATTCCCATTTTTCAAATATCCAATTTTAGACACAAAAAAACCCGGTGTTTCAGATAACCGGGTATTTTTTATCAGTTCAATCTAAGTGGCAGCTAAAAATCGGGAATTTTATGTGCTATTTTTTGGCGGTTTTTTTCTTCATATCCTCCATTTTCTTCTGGGTTTCCTGCATTTGTTCAATCCGCTCCTGCCATTTCGATTTGGATTTGGGCTTGGCTTTATTGGCCGAGATCTTGGCGAGAATCTTTTGATGATCGATGATGTAATTCTGGATGATGAACTGCAGAATGAGGGTGAGGATATTGGAAACTGTATAATACCATGTGAGTGCCGAGGGCATCTTGTTGAAGATGAACAGCATGAAGAAAGGAAAAATATAAGGCATATACTTGAGCATGGGGTTGCCCGTATCGGGCGTTGTGCTCATGGCATATACTGAAATCATCATACTGGTGATGGCAGCCAGGATGGTAAAGAGGCTGATATGTGCCCCATAAAAAGGAATGGTGAATGACAGGTTGAAAATACTATCAAAACTGCTGAGGTCATCAGCCCATAAAAAAGGCACACCCCTTAGGGCAATATTGCTGTTGAAGAAGGCATATAGAGCAAAGAATATGGGGATTTGAAGCAACGCCGGAACACAACCACCAAGCGGATTTACACCGGCCTCCCTGTATAGCTTCATTTGTTCCATGCTCATGGCCTGCTGGTCACCACCGAATTTGGCTTTCAGCGCCTCAATTTCCGGGCGCAGGGCTTTCATTTTCGCACCGCTCAGGTAGCTCGAATAGGTTAATGGCGCGATGAGTAAGCGGATCAATACGGTAAGCAACAGGATGGCCCATCCTCCCGGGCCTCCAACGAGTTTGCTCAGAAAATTGAATACGGGCAATACAAAGGCGCGGTTGATCCATTTTACAAATGCATAAATGCCGCTGCCCAGGTCAACAATATTGTTCATACCATTGTTATAGCCTGACAATAGGTCATATTCATTGGGCCCATAAAACAATCTCAGCGGAACCGCAGCGGTTGTACCCGAAACGGGTACGCCTGCAGTTACCGTCGTATTTGCCAGCACAACCGTTGCCGTATCGGAGGTTGGAACAAGCTTCACGGTAACATTTTCCAATTTGTTTTCCGATTCAATCACACTACTGAAAAATTGCTGTTTAACACCAATCCATTCGGTTGAGCCTTTCAGGCTCTCATCTACTTCACTCATTGCATTTTCGTAATCGTATTCTCCTTTATTGGAATAGACTACACGCATCTGTGTTTTTTCATAACTCAGGTCTTTCTGCTGAACTCGTGTCTGCGTATTCCACCTGATATTCATGCGTCCGCCCGAAAACAGCAGATTGGCCTGTTGTGCATTGATTTCTGCCTCTATCCGGTAATCGTTGGGGCGTACGGTAAACGTATGGGTTAGTTCAGATCCATTGGCCCCGCTGACTTTAAAACTGATTGACTGGCTCCCATCCGCATTCCGGGTAACCGGCGAAGGGGTATATAGCAATTTAGAAGATTCGGTACTTTGGCCCGGTTCAGTGTTTAAGGCATAACTGAATACATCACCGTGACCACCCAGGATAACCCGTTGACTTATTTCGCTATTGTATTTTTTCAGTTCTACATTTTTCAACCATCCGCCAATATTTGAAAACCGGGCGATCATGAGCTCATTTTCCAGTGTAATCAGCGATTCGGGGGTATTTCCTGCAGATACAAAACTACCCGCGGAAATGGAATCATTCTGATGAGCCATGCGCAGGCTGTCAGCTCTCCAGGCTACGGAATCGATCACGGGTTTGAGGGCAGCAAGACTGTCTTCCTGCCGCTGCTTCTCCTCCATATACGTTTTTTGGTTTGAACTCATATAGAAGAAATAGGCCATAAAAAGTACGGCCAGCAACCCAAAACCTATCAAAGTATTCTTGTCAAAACCCATCTCTTTTTCAATAATTGAGCGGCAAAGGTAAGACCATCTCCACTTCTCGAGTAAGATTTATATAACCGGTTGAAATTCAAGCCAGGCGGGAGAATTTTTCATCAATCGCCCGGATTACGCAGGAAAAATCAGCTTGCAGTGACGACTTGCGGGGCTCCGGATTTCTTCATGTCCCTGGCTTTGCGACTCTCTTTGGCCGCTGCCACAAAATGCACGAAAGTTGGAGCAGGATTTTCTACCGTACTCTTCAGTTCAGGGTGAAATTGAACGCCAACAAAGAACGGATGCGATGGCAATTCCATGATCTCCACCAGCCCTGTATCCGGATTTTTTCCCGATAAAACCACACCGTTTTCTTCAAATTGTTGTGAGTACTTGTTGTTGAATTCCCAGCGGTGCCTGTGGCGTTCGTGTATAACTTTTGCACCGCCATAAATTTTGCTTGCAGTTGTGCCCTCAGTAAGTTCACAAGGGTAAGATCCCAAGCGCATTGTTCCACCCATCTCAGTCACCCGTTTTTGTTCATCCATTAGATCAATCACCGGGTGTTCAGCTTGGGGATCCATTTCGGTACTGTGGGCACCGGCAAGTCCCAGAATATTTCTCGCGTATTCAATCACGGCCATTTGCATACCGAGGCAGATGCCAAAAAACGGGAGGCCGGATTCTCTCGCTTTTTTAATAGCGATTATTTTACCGTCAATTCCGCGCTGTCCGAATCCCGGTGCTACGAGGAGGCCATCAAGTCCGCGAAGTTTTTCGTCCACATTCTGTTCCGTAATAAATTCGCTATGGATATTCACCACTTCCACTTTACATAAATTTTCAGCACCGGCATGTACAAATGCCTCCAGGATGGATTTGTATGCGTCTTGAAGCTCAATGTATTTGCCGATCAGGCCAATGGAAACTGTGGATGTTGGGTATTTGAGTTTATCGATAAACCCTTTCCATTTAGTCAGATTGGGTTCAGGATAATTGGTAATATTCATTTTTTTGAGACAAATCACATCCAGGCCTTCCCGCATCATAGCCAGCGGCACTTCATAAATGCTTGCTGCGTCGGCTGCTTCGATTACCGCCTCTGTTTTTACATTGCAAAACTGCGCGATCTTTCGCTTTAGCTCATAATTCAACGGCTTTTCCGTGCGGCAAACAATCACGTCGGGATTCACGCCTTCCTGGCTCAGTAATTTGACGCTGTGTTGGGTGGGCTTGGTTTTCAGTTCCTTTGCCGCTTTCAGGTAAGGTATCAGGGTGAGGTGCACTACAAGGCAATCTTCATCCGGAAGCTCCCATTGCAATTGCCTGACAGATTCCACAAAGGGCAGGCTTTCTATATCGCCAACGGTGCCCCCTATTTCCGTAAGCACAATATCGTATTTTCCTTCGGCACCGAGTTCCAGCATCCGGCGCTTAATCTCATCGGTAATGTGTGGAACCACCTGAACCGTTTTGCCCAAATAATCGCCTGCCCGTTCTTTATTGATTACTGTTTGATAGATGCGTCCGGTGGTGACATTGTTGGCCTGCGAAGTGGCAATGTTCAGGAAGCGCTCGTAATGTCCTAAATCCAGGTCGGTTTCGGCACCATCGTCTGTAACAAAGCATTCACCATGCTCATAAGGATTCAATGTACCGGGGTCAACGTTAATGTACGGATCAAATTTTTGAATGGTTACCCGGAAACCGCGGGCTTGCAGCAACTTAGCTAAGCTTGCCGCAATTATTCCTTTACCCAATGAAGATGTAACACCGCCGGTTACGAAAATATATTTAGCCATAGAACCTGGTTTGCACAAAGTAAAAATGAAACCTTCTTCGGACTTTCATCCTGAACTGGTTTCCAACAAAAATGACCCGGAGAATTCTTTAAAGGTCATGCAAACTTAAGGCAAGAATTTTTTTACAGAAAATCCGATTTTCATTTGCCAATTTTTTCATAACTCGTTCTGATGCCTTTTATGAGCGATGAACTGAAACCTTCATGTTCCATTTGGTTCAGTCCGGCAATGGTGCATCCGCGTGGAGTGGTCACTTTATCGATCTCCTGCTCGGGGTGGTTGCCGGTGGTGAGCAGCAGGTCTGCGGCGCCCAAAACTGTCTGAGCAGCAATAAGTGAGGCCGTTTTAGCATCAAATCCAATTTCAATTCCGCCCTGGATATTTGCCCGCACATACCGAAGTGCAAAAGCTGTACCGCAGGCGCCAAGAACAGTTGCAGCGTCCATCAGTTTTTCGTCAATATAAACCGTACGGCCTACCTGGTCAAAAAGTCCCTTAACATAATCAGCTTGCGCAGGGCTTACATCTTTCGCGCTTAAGCAGGTCATGCTTTTTCCAATGGAGATGGCGGTATTGGGCATGGCTCGAATTACCGGTAGCAGCTTACCGGCAGCTTCGCGCAACTGGTTGATCCAAATGCCGGTGATCACGGAAATCAATACATGCCTTGAAGGATTGAGCAAGTCTTTGAATCCCTCCATTACTTCAGCATAATTGTAAGGTTTAACCGCAAGCAGGATCAGATCGGCCCATTCCACCGCTTTGCGGTTATCGCTGTGTACATGACAGCCTTCAGCTGCAAGATGGGCGAGTGTCTGAAAATTTCGCCGTGTAATGGTGATATCTGCGGGGGCATAAAAATCACGCTTGAGAAGTCCTTCAGCAATTGCTGATCCAAGGTTGCCGCCTCCGATAATGGCCAATTTCATAATTCCGGTTTTTACATTTTGATTTTCCATTCCCGTTCACAAATTATGCTTTGTGATTTCTATTCAAAATAAAAGCAAGCTTGGGGATTCACGTCAAAATTTTCTTGACAGCTCCAAAGCGTAAAAAGAAACATCAGTCATTTTGTTTACTTATCCTTTATAATCGCAGGTTGGGTCCAGGGTAACCCGGCAAATTTGAAGGGAATTGGACATTTAAATTATTACAGGTTAAGAAACGGATATCAGTGGTTCGATAAAATTTCTGATTTTCAGTATGATGAATAAAAAAGCCTGCTGAAAACAACAGGCTTTTTCGACGGAAAACATGCAATGATTAATAAAGGTAGTTTAATGCAGTTTTGTCGTTGTTGTTAAAAGGCCGGTTCACATTCTTCCCGATACAAGCAAGCATCCAGCTTCCTGCATCAGCGGTGGTGGGCGTATTGGGAATATGCACCGCGCCAACCGTGCTTGCTCCTTCATTGGCATATCCGCCGCCGCAGCTATAACTGCGATCCATATAATCGGTATGGCGGAAACCAATGCAATGGCCTGCTTCGTGTGCCATTATGGAAATGATTGAATTATTGTCCCAGCCGTTCCTATCCAGATAGTAAGCATTTACTTTTACGGTTCCATAAGGATTCCCATTGGTGGGAAAGCCGGCAGAAGCGAGATATTGAGCGCTTCTTGGAGCTGCTACAAAAGTAATGTTGGCACCAGAAGTAACATACTGCATAGTGATTTGCAGGTTTTCAGCATTGTAACGGCTGATCATCGCCTGTGCACAAGTCACGTATTTGCTACCGAGTTTTGAATCAACGCCGATTTTGATCACTCTTGGTAAACCACTAACCAGGTTGTTGGTACGGTACTGTTCAAAATTGGCCACGTTCAGCAATTTTTGATCGGCCTTGGTATTTAGGTCATTGTGGGTAAGAACGATATCGCCTTCCACCAAATAACCTTCATCAATTTTCTGGATATCCTGGGTACCGAAACCCAGGGCTTTGATTTGCGCAACTACGGACGCTGAGATGGTTTCATCCTGCTCAGCAAGCAGGGCTTCATCCTTCTGGCAGGAAGCGAAGGTTACAGCAATTGCTGCAACACAAAACAAGTTCTTAAAATTTATCATGGTTTTTGATTTAGAAATCCAAATTAGAATTTTGGACAATCCAGCAATCAGGCACTGAAAAATTTAATGTCTCATCAAAAGCGTTTTCTCAAAAACATCAATCCTAAAAATTTGATAACGAAACGGCAATTGCGTTAGAAATTTTCTGAAATGGCCGTAACGATAAAAAGGCACTCTTTGTAGAATTTGGATCCCACACTGCTATAAGCATTATAAACAACAGCGGTTTTTTAGTTTATCTGCATGCGCTATTAAGCCAGTTGAAATACTCCGGTTAAATCAAGAATCTCTTTGGCTTTTCATGTGTTTTTATGGGGTGAAACCAAATACCGCTCTGGCAGTTGAACCTGGGTTAAAATAAAGGGTCAATCGTAATAGGTAATGGCATTTTCCATGCCTTTCAAACCGGGATTTTTTTTACAATGATTAGTTGACTTTGCAGTAAGTATATTTGAAGACCAAGCAAAATCAATAGTTGTTATGATCAAAAAATACCTGCTTTCCGAAAATGAGATGCCCTATGAGTGGTACAACATTATCGCGGATATGCCCAATAAGCCATTGCCTCCTTTGCACCCTGCAACAAAACAGCCCATCAGCCCGGAAGACCTGCTGCCTCTTTTTCCAATGGATCTGATCAAGCAGGAAGCTTCTGCGGAGCCATTTATTGCTATACCGGAGGAAGTGCGCAATATTTATAAAACCTGGCGTCCAACACCGATGTTCAGAGCTACAGAACTTGAGAAAGCATTGGATGCCCCGGTGAAGATTTATTATAAATATGAGGGCGTTAGCCCGAGCGGTTCACATAAACCTAACACAGCCGTACCACAGGCTTATTACAATAAAATTGCGGGGGTAAAGAAACTTTGCACCGAAACCGGTGCCGGACAATGGGGCACAGCATTGAGTTATGCTTGTGCGCAATTTGGGTTGGAATGCGATGTATATATGGTAAAAATCAGCTTTGAGCAAAAGCCTTACCGCAAGGTGATGATGAACACTTTTGGCGCCAATGTATATGCATCGCCCAGCAACCGCACAAAAGCGGGAAGGGAAATATTGGAAAAAACACCTGATTCAACCGGGAGCCTGGGCATGGCGATATCCGAAGCCATTGAAATGGCATTGCAAGATGACACTACAAAATATTCACTGGGTTCCGTTTTAAACCATGTATTGTTGCATCAAACCATTATTGGCCGCGAAGCAGAAAAACAAATGGAACAAGCCGGTGATTTCCCCGATATTGTGATCGCACCGCTTGGCGGGGGATCAAATTTTGCAGGCATATCATTTCCGTTTTTAAGGCACAACATAACCGAAGGAAAAAATATTCGCTGCATAGCTGTTGAGCCGGCATCCTGCCCAAAACTGACCAAGGGAAAATTTATGTACGACTTTGGAGATACTGCAGGTTATACTCCTTTGCTACCGATGTACACCTTAGGTCACAATTTTACTCCGGCAGCTATCCATGCCGGCGGTTTACGTTATCATGGAGCCAGTGTACTGTGCAGCCAGTTATTAAAAGATGGATTGATTGAAGCGTATTCTGTTCAACAGTTGGAATGCTTTGATGCCGGCTTATTGTTTGCACGCACTGAGGGAATTATCCCGGCGCCTGAAGCAAACCATGCGATTGCACAGGTAATCCGTGAAGCCAAAAGAGCCAAAGAAGAAGGCGTTCAAAAAACGATTCTCTTCAATCTTTGCGGTCATGGCTTTTTGGATATGAGTGCATACCAGGATTATTTTGCCGGAAAATTGGTGAACCATTCCCTTACAGAGGAAGAGTTGAATGCGGAAATGCCATCACTGGAAGCACTGCAGCCTGTGGGTTGACTGTTTCAAACCCAAACACGGTTGATCGGGCTTTCTGTAAATAACGGGATCCACCAGGTTAAAATTCCAATAGCCCGCAATGAAGGCGGGAGTTTTTCATCACAGGCAACCAAACTCAATACAGATAGTTTAAAGCGACCTTGTCATTGTTGTTAAACGGCCGGTCTTCATTTGTGCCAATGCATGCGAGCATCCAGCTGTTATTATCCGGACCGGTTGGAGTTCCGGGAATATGGATAGCGCCAACGCTCCCTGCCCCTTCATTGTAGGGGCTACCGTTACAACTATACTGGCGGCTCATGTAATCCGTATGGCGGAAGCCGATGCAATGACCCGCTTCATGTGCCATAATGCTTACGATAGACGCATCATTCCAGTTATTTCGGTCCAGGTAAGCATTGTTGATCTTTACGCTGCTGTAAGGATCGCCTTTGGAGTTAGGAAAACCGGCAGAAGCAAGATACTGGGCATTTAAAGGTGCGGCGGAAAAATGAATATTTCCCCTGCCACTTACCACCTGCATGGAAATGCTAAGATTGAGCGCATTATAACGGCCGGTCATCTGCCGCGCAAGGGTCGCATATTTTGAACCCAGCTTTTTGTCAACGGAAATGGTTATGGTCCGTGGCAAATTTTTCACAAGATTGGAGGTATGGTATTGTTCAAATTCCGCAATGCGCAATACCTGTTCATCGTTGCGTGATTTAAGGAATTCGGAAGAAAGAACAATGTCGCCTTCCACCAGATATCCTTCGTCAATTTTCTGCACTCCTTCGGCATTAAATCCCAGGTTTTTGATTTGTGCTAAAACCGATTCGGAGACATAATTTTCAGAAATTTCCATGGCCTCATTTTTTTGACAAGAGGCAAATACGAAAGCAAAAAATGACAGGCAAAGGAGGTTTTTAAATTTCATCATGGCTTGTAGATTTTACCTAAAAGTTGTAGTTTTTAAATAAAGTTCAAAGCACAATCACCAAATTTTATAACTTATCCAATATCTACCTTCAATTATCCCTTCAATTTGAACATTCTTAAATTTTTAAATGGTCTTAAGGTGGGCAAATCCCATTTTCTTGGATTGTCCCGTTTATTCCGACAAACTAAACGGCACACCAGGGGATATCCTTCTGGGTCAGCCCGGGCAAATTTTGGTGATTTTGCTTCAGGAATCTTCCAAAAGAATAAATTGCGGATGTGAAATATATTCTGACGGTTTTATTCATCCTTGCAGCTACGCTTTCTTGTATTGCGCAGCATAAAAAGCCGTTGGAACATAATGCCAAATACAGCATCAGTTTACAGGTTCCCGACCTGTTTGCAGACAGTGCTTACCAGGTATTCATGGTTCAGTTGCGGGAGCGCCCGGATAGCTTTTTCACAGCCTGGCGAAATCAGATCTTGCAAATAGATCCCGAATATCATGTTGCCTGGCTAAAAATGACTGCTGTTCAGGCAGACAGTATTGCCGGTAACCCCGAAGTGGTGTTTATACAAAAAACAGATCGCCGGGTGCATTTCGAAATGCAGGTTCCGGGATATGATCCTTCCAGTTCTGCATTGCTTTATGCCTCACAAAATTTTCCGGAGGTGAACGGAAAGGATCAAAACATTATTTTGAAAGAAGAAAGACCTGACTTGGAGGACCCGGATTATAAAGGGCGGGTATTGCTCACCGGGAAAGAATCATTAAAAGAAAACCAGCACGCCACCGAAGTGGCCAGCATGTTGCTGGGTGCAGGCTACACCGGATGGCAGGCAAGAGGCGCGGCACCACTGGCGACTCTCCTGCCACTTAACGTTGACGGATTTATGCCAGAGGCTCCTGAATTTTATTTTGATAAAAACATCAGCAATCACAGCTATGGCGTCGGCATCGAAAATGAGTATGGCATTGAAGCCACGGCGTATGACCACGCCGCTTTCACAAGCCAAAATGTGCAGTTTGTTTTTTCGGCCGGCAATTCCGGCACAACCACTTCCCAAACAGGTCCATACAAAGGCATTACGCATTGGGCAAACCTTACAGGGAATTTTAAAATGAGTAAAAACAGCATCGCCGTCGCCGCACTGGACTCGTTTGGACAATATTCACCGCAAAGTTCATCGGGTCCTGCGTATGACGGTCGCCTCAAGCCAGAAATTTCCGCCTTTGGGGCAACCGGCACTTCGGGTGCCGCGGCCCTGGTTAGTGGCGCAGCTGCTCGCATTTACCATGCGCTGGAGCAAATGAATGAGCCGGCCAAAGCCGCATTAACCAAGGCAATACTCATTGCCGGTGCAGATGATAAAGGGAGAGAAGGCCCTGATTTCAAAATGGGTTACGGAGAGCTGAATGTTTACGAGTCTCTGAAAATCATTAATTCAAAAAATTTCGCGACCGGTGAAATCCGAGAAAATGAAAAACGGGAATATCCAATTCATATTAGTAAAAAAATAGCTTTGCGTGTGGCATTAAGCTGGACAGATCCGGCTGCAACCGCTGGAAGCGAAAAAGCATTGGTGAACGATCTTGATTTGATGCTGATTTCTGCAGGCGGCGATACAATGCGGCCATGGGTGCTGAATCATTTCGCACATGCCGACAGCCTCAGCCTTGAAGCCACACGAAAGCCCGACACCCTGAACAACCTGGAAGTAATTTCGCACACTGCATTGGACGAAGGAATTTACACGATCGTCATTTCAAACCGGAAACTCCAATCTCAAAACCAGGCATTCGCGCTGGCCTGGGTAACGCGTGATACCGGTTATTTTTATTTCACCAATCCCTTGTCCTCCGAACCATTCAATGACGATGGCGCAACCATTCGCTGGTCAACAAATCGTGACGGCGGGGCTGCGCTCTATTTTCATGATCTCACCGCAGGGTCGGTATCCCATATTGCCGATGTCTCCCTGCAGAAAAACGGTATGGCGTGGATGCCTCAATTTGGGAAAACAACAAGAGGGATTTTGGAAATGCGTAGTACAGGATTTTCCGTTTTTAGTGATAGCTTTTACATACATGCTCCACTCAGGCTGCGAACCGGCTTCAATTGCGATGATGCCTTCGAACTGGTGTGGAATAAAATTGATAAAGCAGACCGTTATACAGTGTATGGACTGGGCGATAATAAACTTGACAGCCTGTTCAGCACAGCTGAAACCTCGATGGGCATTTTGAGGACTGCAACCTACCAATATTATACTGTGGTTCCTAAATTTGGCACGGTCTCCGGAATGCCTGCACCAGTAATTCATTCTGTTGATTATGGCACGGGATGTTTTATCAATAGTTTATTTGCGATTGCTGAAATGCGGGAAGGCAAACTTGAAATCTATTTAAGCAGTTTAAGCGGGGTAAAAAAAGTTGAGTTCTTAAAATTGATTCACAACGACACCGTCAGAATTCATGAGGTCACGGATCCAGTGGAATTCACGCTGCGTGCCCGTGACAGCCAGCTCTATGCCGGTATCAACCGTTACCTTGCCCGTGTAACCCTGGCAAATGGCACTCCTTATTATTCTTCAATTGCCCACCTGTATTATGGAGGTGTTCAGAAGATCTATTTTTTCAGTAACCCTGTCAAACGCGGGCAGGAACTTATTGCCATCAATGAAACCGGTACCGCCCTTGATCTGGTTCTCTACGATATTTCCGGAAGGCCGGTTCTTAAATCTCCCCTGCCTTATGCCGTCAATTCCATTCCGGTTCCGGCTGTATTGCAAGCCGGTATATATTATGGCGTAGCTATTGGCGAGAACAGCAAAGATGTGTACCGCCTCAAGCTTTTGGTTTTGGAATAAATTTTTGGGTTCATGCATTCTGTCCAATCCACACTGTACCCCCGATGCTGTCTCTTTTGGCGCCGGTTACCGAGGCAAGCAACGTGTTTTCTTCGCGCCAGCGTAAAATGGCGCAAAAAGCCATGATCAATGCTTCCTTAAAGGCCACTGTTTGAGGCTCAGGTACAATCACTTCCACTCCCATCGGGCTCAATGATCTGCTGAGGCGTTCAATCAAAAATTTGTTGAATGCCCCACCACCGGTTACGAGCATTTTATGCGGCCCATCCGGCATTTCCATCAACAGCCTGCCCACACTGCGCGTAAGCTGGATGGCGATGTGTTCCGTCATTGTACGCAGGCCGTCCGGAACGGATAAATTGGCGTCTTCCAGGATTTTGAAGATCACGCCGGTTCCAAAATCATTGGCAAGCGATTTTGGCCACGATTGCCGGTAATATTCCTGATCGTTCATTTTGACCAACGGCTCATCCCTAAGCGTTCCTTTTGACGCCAGTCCCCCATTTTCATCATATTCCAGTCCTGCTTTTGCCGCCCACATATTCAATACCCGGTTTGCCGGGCAAACATCATAAGCTATTACCGAATTGCCGGTATGTGCAGCTATGTTGGCAATACCGCCTATATTTAAAAACAGGCTGTAATCGGCAAAAAGTTTTTGCTCGCCAATCGGCACCATCGGCGCGCCTTGTCCGCCAAGCGCAATATCCATGGCCCGCAGGTCACTGACCACATTAATCCCCGTTTCCGCAGCAATGGCTGATCCATCCCCAATCTGTCCAGTCATGCCCAGAGCCGGTTCATGAAAAGTGGTATGCCCATGGCTGCCAATCAATTGCACACGGTGATGCAATTGATGCCGATCAATGAAACCATTTAATGCTTTTCCGGTAAAATGCCCGTAATCCGCATGAAGCAGCGCGTAGTCACGGGCATTGAGGCTGATCGCATTTCTCAGACGGGAAGCCCATTCCGCTGAATAAGGAATGGTTTCGGCAACTTCAATTTCCCATGTCCATTTACCGGCTATTTCATCAAATATGACAAAAACAACATCAAGTCCGTCTAAACTGCTTCCGCTCATTAAACCTATTGCCCGGTAATTCATGAATGATCAATTTTTATTTCCAAAATAATGCAGATGGTTGGATATTTACAGAATTGGGTGTGAATATAAATAATATGCAACATCCAGGCGTTTTAGAGTGTCAGTATCGCATTCCAGAATGCCTGGTTGCAAAGACCAAACCTTCAGCTTATGGTGCACAATTTAAGTAGAGAAAACAGTGTAATGCAGGTATGGATGAGTGAACTGAGAAATGTTCATGTTCAAAATGACCGGATGCGTTTCCGCCGCAACCTGGAAAGGATCGCAGAAGCCATTGCCTACGAAATTTCCAAACAGCTTGAATGGGAGGAATACAATGTAGAAACTCCATTGGGAGAAAGCACCTGTATTCGTCTTACAAGTCAACCCATTCTCGCGACCATTCTACGTGCAGGGCTACCCATGCACCAGGGCTTACTGAATTATTTTGACCATGCCGATAATGCCTTTATTTCCGCCTACCGTAAACACGGAAAAGACGGGAGTTTTGTGATCCGGCTGGAGTACATGAGTTCGCCCGACATTGATGGCCGTGTGCTTATCATTTCCGATCCTATGCTTGCAACTGGGGCGTCACTTGTAAAAACCATTGAGCAATTGAAAATGGGCGGGCAACCCAGCCAGTTGCATATTGTATGTGCCATTGGCTGCACGATAGGTATTGAATATGTAAAGCGCGAGTGTCCGGATGCGATAATCTGGTGTGCCGCAATTGATGATGAATTGACAGCAAAAGGATATATTGTGCCCGGTTTGGGAGATGCTGGCGACCTGGCATTTGGGGCAAAAACCCAATCCTGATCATTGAAGCAATTCTTATGAAAAAAACCTTACTGCTCATATTAACTGTTTTTATGGCTTTGGCATTGTATGCCCAGGATCCGCATTTCAGCCAGTTTTTCAGTTCTCCACTCACACTCAATCCCGCATTTACCGGTCGCTTTGACGGCGATATCCGCGCTGCCGGCAACTACCGCAATCAATGGCCCACCATCAACCGCGCTTTTACAACCTATTCACTAAGCGTGGATGCACCCATTCTCAAAGGCACGATACCGGATATTGATCGCCTGGCCATTGGCGGCCTTGCCCTGGTTGATCAGCAGGCCGATGGTGTACTGAAAAACTCTTATTTCACCTTTTCAATTGGATATACAAAATCCCTCGACCAGGATGGATACCATAGCGTTTCAGTGGGTTTCCAGGGAACTTACGCTCAGAAAAGACTGAACACCGCCAACCTTAAATTTGAAGACCAGTTACGCAGTGACGGTTTCACGGGCATTACAGCCGAAATATTTGATCCACGCCAGATGAACATCAATTATTTTGATGTCAATACCGGTGTTATGTTCACCGGAGTATTTGCCAATGACCTGAATTATTATGCCGGCGGATCGCTTTACCACATCAACCGGCCGAAGGAATCTTTTCGTGGAGCCGATTTTCAGCTTAACCACCGCTACAGCATTCATGGCGGAACCTGGCAGCCGCTGAACGATATGACCATGCTGCACACCAGTGCATTGTGGCAATACCAGGGGGGTGCCCAGGAACTGATCTTTGGCGGTGCGTTGGGCATTAAAACAAACAATTACGACAACGCCAACCCGGCCACACTTTATGCTGGTGCCTTTATGCGGCTTAAGGATGCACTCATTCCCTATGTTGGCCTGGAATGGAGCACATGGCGACTTGGAGCTTCCTATGATGTAAACGTCAGCAGTCTGAAATCGGCCAGCAACAGCCGGGGCGGTTTCGAGATTTCCCTGATCTATATAGGCAGGCGTGGTCTGGGCGGTGTGGGCGTAGCCTGCCCGAAATTTTAGTCACAACCATAAATATTACCAAAACAACTTATTTTACCGGCAAGGGATACGGATTGAAGCAAGTTGCATTGAAATTAAATCCGGTAGCCTGAATGTTTTAAAATTTGCCAACAAAAGAATTACCCCTTATAAAATATCGGTAAGGCAATAGAGCATCATCCCCCGCATAATCCACCCCAATCCGTGGCGAAATGCCAAGCTCATCCTTTTTCAGCCTGTAGCCATCATCCGCAATAAAAAGGTTTTCCGAATTGAGCGGCATTCCCGAATGGCGGGTATGCAAGGCCAGGGCTGAAGCGAGTTTTCCGGGGCCGTTTGTAAGTGCAGGAGTAATCAGTTTCATTTTCCGGCGTTCCAGCATGGTGCTGCTTCCTTCAAGCGGTTCGCCGGCCCTTACCAGTATGGCCAGGGGATTGTTTTCTTCCCCCGCAACCACATTGAACATTTGGTGCAGCCCATAACATAAATACACATAAGCTAGCCCGCCCGCTTCATACATTACTTTG
Organism: Bacteroidota bacterium; assembly: GCA_023387985.1. Classification (GTDB taxonomy): domain Bacteria; phylum Bacteroidota; class Bacteroidia; order Chitinophagales; family Chitinophagaceae; genus Phnomibacter. The sequence goes on from JAEWHC010000005.1 coordinate 261,176, forward strand.
GTTCGGGGCGTATAGCGACGACCAAAAGCATGGCTTGCGCGATCCACCTCGCCATTATAAGCTTCTGTTTCCACAATGCGTACAGCCGTGGTGCGGTCTTCAAAACAGGTGATTAAAATTTTACCGAGCAGGTCGCGGGCAACGCCTTGTACATCGGAAGTATGGTAAAAAGAAAGGGGAATGGGTTTCAGGTTCATTTTGCGCAATAATATGGTAATATTGCGTCAGTTCGTCGCGATCATAAAAGGAAATACTTGCTCAAAGAGATATTTATAGCAATTGAAGCATATTCAGGCGCACACCGTTTTATACGGAAGCACCGCTTATGGAAATGGGTGCTGTTGCCGGGTTTTTTTTACATGTTGTTCTTTTCCGGCGGAATTTATTTATTTGTAACCACTGCCAGTGAAGCCATACACTGGTTTAATGAGGCCACCGGTCTGCACGGTTGGTTGGAGCGCAGCGATTCTGGCCTGCTCAATTTTTTCGTGAGTTTCGGAGAGATCATCATTACCATCATTTTGCTTGTCTTTTATTTTTCTTTTTTCAAATATTTCTGGCTCATCCTCGGCTCTCCAGCCTTCGCTTATTTGAGCGAAAAAACGGATGCCATATTGCATGAAAAGGAATTTAAATTCAACTACAGGCAAATGCTACGAGATATTTTGCGTGGCATTGCGCTGGCCATTCGAAATACCCTTTGGCAAACGGTCTATATGCTGGCCATCCTTATCCTGGCGCTCATTCCCGTAATTGGCTGGGCGGCGCCTGTCCTCAGCCTGATCGTGGAAAGTTATTATTATGGCTTCAGCATGCTCGACTATAGTCTTGAACGACAGGAAATGAAGCCATCGCAAAGCAGCAAATTCGTTGCCAACCACCGGGGTCTGGCCGTTGGCAACGGCATGGTGTTTTATGTTATGCACCTCTTCCCTGTTGCAGGCTGGGTACTCGCACCGGCATATGCGGTGATTGCCGCCACCATCAGCATTTACCGGCAAACGCACAAAAATGAATGAGTCCTCAACCGGAAAAGTCTATTTGATACCAAGCCCGCTTGATGTGGATGGGCTTGAAACAATACCGGCTTATATTCTGCCTGCGGTAAAACAGTGTTCGGCCTTTTTTGTAGAAAATGAACGTACTACCCGCAGGTTTCTGAAGCTGCTTGAAAAAGAGATCGTTATTGACGATTATGCATGGATAAATATCCGGGAGGTAAACCCTGCGGAATTGAAAAAGCTGGAAGATTTTTTGATGCGTGGCCAACACATTGGCATCATCAGCGAAGCCGGATGCCCGGGCATTGCAGATCCTGGCCAGTTGCTGGTAGCTCATGCTCACAAAACCGGCGCTGAAGTGTTCCCTCTTGTAGGTCCCTCTTCCATTTTGCTCGCGCTGATGGCGAGCGGATTAAATGGCCAGCAATTCAGTTTTCATGGTTATTTGCCCGTTGAAACGGAAGCCCGGAAAAAAACGCTGGCCAAACTGGAAAAAAATTGCCTGCATACCGGAGCTACCCAAATCTTTATAGAGACCCCTTACCGGAATGTGAAACTCGTTGAAGATGTACTATCAACGCTGAATGCCTCCACCCTGTTTTGTATTGCTGCTGACCTCACAGGGAAATACCAGTGGATCAAAACGTTTACTGTTGCGCAATGGAAAAAAATTCCATTGTCCGGATTGCACAAAAGGCCGGCTATTTTTTTAATAGGGAGAGGTTAACGGCTTTTCTGAGATGGAGATAACGGAATCCACAATGTATTTTGTATTTCCCCGCCAGGGCAATGCGCCGAGGTATTCTTTATAAGTAAGTTCCACAAATTTGCCGCTGCTTAGTTTCAGTTGTTCAGCCACAGCATCACTGGCAATACTGAACTCAAATTCATTGCTTTGAATTGCCCCCGGAACACGTGAACGGTAACCGGTCTGGATTAACCTTCCTTCCCATGTTTTGAATACGTATCCTTTATTCACCACAAAATTCAACTCACCTGCTTTTACCCCCTCTCCAAAAACAAAGTAGTACCGCCACCATATAAAAATCGCAACAAGTACGAGGATAACCATTGTAGTGAAAAAAGCAAACTTTTTCATTGTATCAGATTTTGATGCGAAAATAAACCCAAATCTGATTCCACGTTGAAGAATCGTTGAATTTTAGATGTTAGCGAATGGTGCGGGCACAGTGCGCAATGTGCATGTGGTACCCCGTAGACCGCTTGTGTGGAAAGGTGCCTTTAGGTGCATCATCCGGGCGATCGAACAGCCTCATATCCGAAAGAAAAACTGCAGGTATTAAAAGAGGTATTCCATTTTTTTTAGATCAGGTTCCATTCTTATGAAGCTTTAATGATTTACCTTACGTGCCAATTATGCGAATAGGAATAGTATTGTATCCAACATTTGGCGGCAGCGGGGTGCTGGCTACGGAACTCGGTATGGCCCTGGCCAATGAAGGGCACCAGGTACATTTCATTACCTACAGCCAACCGGTGAGGCTCGCCAACTTCAGTGCCAATATTTTTTACCACGAAGTTCGCATCAATACGTATCCGTTATTCGATTATCCGCCATATGAATCGGCCCTTTCCAGTACCATTGTGGATGTGGCCATAAACAATCAGCTGGATTTATTGCATGTGCATTACGCTATTCCGCATGCTCTGAGCGCCTACATTGCCAAACAGATTATACGCACCAAATACAATCAGAACCTGCCGGTAATTACCACTTTGCATGGTACGGACATCACCCTGGTGGGTCGCGATAAGACCTATGAACCTGTTGTTACCTTCAGCATAAATGAAAGTGATGCGATTACCGCGGTTTCCCAGAATCTCAAGCAGGAAACCCTCAACCATTTCGGTGTGGTGAAGGATATTCACGTCATTCACAATTTTGTGGATGTAGCCCGTTTTGCCCGCAAACCCATTGATGCCTTTAAGAAAGCGCTTGCTCCCAGCGGGGAAAGGGTGATCACCCATGCTTCCAATTTCCGGAGAATTAAGCGGGTAAATGATATTGTGGAAATGTTCAGGAATGTAAGAGAGCAAATTCCGGCCCGCCTGATGATGGTTGGAGATGGTCCGGAACGCTTTGGAGCCGAGGAACTCTGCCGCAACTGGGATCTTGAATCCGATGTACGGTTTGTAGGACGTCAGGAGCAGATGGAAGACATTCTTGCGATCAGTGATTTGTTTGTGCTGCCTTCAGAATATGAAAGTTTTGGATTGAGCGCCCTGGAAGCTATGGCAGCGAGTGTACCTGTGCTGAGTTCTGATGCCGGCGGACTGCCGGAGATCAATATTCAGGGAGTAACAGGTTACCTGGCGCCTGTGGGCGATATTGAAAAAATGACGGAATATGCCATTAAGATCCTGGAAAATGATGACCGTCTACTGGAATTTAAAAAGAAAGCTTTCGAACAGGCAGAACGTTTTGATATAAAGGCCATTTTACCGCTATATGAAAAATTGTACGAACAGGTAATCAAGGGCGTTAACGGTGGATAAATGCCCCGGCATTCTCCGACCACAAAATCAGGAAAAATTCGAGGGACTAAAAATGCAAAACAGCTACCGGTTCGGGTAGCTGTTTTGAACAAATTCAGGAACTTAATTCCTTATAATCATTTTGCAGTAACGCGCACATCAACCCGGCGGTTTAATGCCCGACCTTCTGCAGTGGCATTATCCGCAATGGCATGCTGTGAACCATAACCTTCGCTGGCCATACGCGCTGCATCAATACCAAGAGCTGCAACAGCATCCATAGCCGCTTTTGCACGGTTGGCACTCAGGGGCATATTTACATCATCACTTCCGGTATTATCGGTGTAGCCTCCAAATTTCACTGTGGAATTGGGATAAGCTTTCATGAGATCAGCAATATTGCGGAGCTGCTCCTGTGACGCTGCGGTAAGCACGTTTCGTCCGGTTTCAAAATACACGCGATCCAGCGTTATCCAACCTTGAGTTTTATCCGCTTCATTTACAGAAACTCCAGAATCGGTAAGGAATCTGTAAAGCCGTGCTTCTGCACTGTTCTCACCTACGGTAAGCGTTTTATCTCCAAACTGGAGTTGAACATCATTCCCGCGATTGTAAATAAAGTTGCCGCTTGTGCTGTCATAGGTTCCCAGTGTTGCGGGGTCAGCATAAGTTGCAGAAGGAGTTGCTGTATCCGCGGTATCAGTAACGGTTACGGTATCTGTTTCAGCAGGCTTATTTCTGTTGAAGAACCACCAAAGCAGGGCGCCAAGCGCAACCACCAGTAAGAGCGGTAGCAGCCATTTGTTTCCACCATCATTTTTTGGTTCCTCGTACGTAGTCACTCTTTCGGTTTCATGATCAGCCCTGTGCGGAGCATCGTGGCCTTGAGCAGAAAAAGCATTGCTGAAAATGCTGCCAAGTCCGAGGCCGCCGGGAATGGCGCTCATGATGGAATTCTTGTTATCCGCAAATAGTGATGCGAGTCCGCTGCTGGTTAGCCCATTGGTGCTTACATGCCTTCCCAGCATTCGCAGGATCATTGGCGCTGCAAGCCCGAGCAGGCTGGTAATTGAACTCACTTTAGAACCACTGTGGGAAACCAGCTTGCTCAGCAGATTATCGCTTTGTGAACCGAAAAGTCCTTTAACCATTTCCCAACCACTGCTTAACAGAGAAGGATCCTCGGCAATTACTTCGGGTTGTCTGTCACCATATTGAGTGGCTACAGTCTGGATCATGTTGAGAATAGAACCCGCGCCTCCGGGAGTTTCTGATTTAGTGGCCAGGCCACCAAGTAATGCTGGAATAATTGCGCCAAAAGCATTGTTTAGCGTACTTTCAGATTCCCCGAGGTTTCCGGCCACTTTATTTACCAGTTGTGTGGTAAATAATGCTTTAGCGGCATCTAGAATGTTGAATGACATAGTTTAATAGTTTTTAGAAATCAAAATTGGCTACAAATGCCTGATATTCCCAATTTTATCTATGAATGGGGATAATATTTCGACTCAAATCGGAGCTATTGCTTTTTAAACCAAATTAGAACCAAAAATATATGTTTACCCTTCATTTGAAGCCGGTTTACGACGCCTTTATATTCAACAATCATACCATGAAAAAACGTTCAGCCGCTTTTAGATCGAATTGAAAAATGCCGCCTGGGCATTTCCCAAACGGCATTTATTTGAATATTCATTTTTGGCTAAGCGCTCATTTCCGCAAAATGCTTATGAAAATGAGGAATGGTTTCTATCCCTTTATAAAAATTCTCAATGTTGAATTTTTCATTCGGGCTATGCAGGTTATCGCTGTCAAGTCCGAAGCCCAGGAATACCACTTTTACCCCAAGTTCTTCTTCAAACAGGCTGCAAATGGGAATACTTCCACCTCCCCTCACCGGTATGGGTTCTTTTCCCAATACATCTTTCATTGCCGCTGCTGCAGCCCGGTATGGAACACTGTCGATGGGTGTCATATAAGGTTCACCGCCGTGATGTGGGCTAACTTTGACCGTTACGCTGTCGGGTGCAATTTTTTCGAGGTGTTCGCTCACGAGTTTTTCCATTTTATGGCTGTTTTGATTTGGTACCAAACGGCAGCTGATCTTTGCAAAAGCCTTGGCCGGCAAAACGGTTTTTGATCCTTCGCCGGTATAACCACCCCATATTCCATTGACTTCAAGCGTAGGCCTGATGCCAGTACGCTCATTGGTGGTAAAACCTTTTTCTCCCCAGAGTTCCTTTACGCCGAGGTCTTCTTTGTATTCATTTATATTAAAAGGCGCGGCGGCCAATTTTTCCCTTTCTTCCGGAGTGGCTTCCACAACATCATCATAAAAACCCGGTATGGTCACGTGGTTGTTTTCATCATGCAGGCTGGCGATCATCTGGCAAAGAATGGTTGCAGGATTTGCCACTGCTCCGCCATAAACCCCGGAATGCAGATCACGGTTGGGACCAGATACTTCCACCTGTAAGTAGGTGAGACCACGTACACCCACATCAATGCTTGGGGTGTCCAGGCTAATCATGGCTGTATCGCTGATGAGAATTACGTCGCACTTCAGCAGGTCCCTGTTTTCTTTAACAAAAGTCGCCAGGTTGGGGCTGCCTACTTCTTCTTCACCCTCGATCAGAAATTTGATATTGGTTGGCAATTCGCCGGCATCTTTCAGCAATTCCAAAGCTTTGACATGCATGTAAAACTGTCCTTTATCATCACAACTTCCACGGGCATAAATTTTTCCGTTTTTGATCACCGGTTCAAACGGAGGACTGTTCCAAAGGTCAAGGGGATCGGGCGGCTGCACGTCATAATGGCCATAAACAAGCACTGTTTTTTTCGAAGGATCAGTAATAATCTCCCCATAAACAATGGGATGCCCTGCCGTTTCATAAATCTCCGTATGCCCGGCTCCCGCCTGCTGAAGCCGGCTGCGCACAGCTTCGGCACAACGTACCATATCCTCTTTATGTTCGCTACGCGCACTCACACTGGGAATTCTCAGTAAATCAATCAGTTCATCCAGGAAACGTTCTTTATTCGCTTCCAGTTTTTCTTTGATATTCATATATTTTTCATTTTGAAGCTTTACAAAGTACGTCATTTTTCGCTAGAGGAAATCGGGTAATCCGTATAAATTCATTGCCCCTTACGAACTTTTATCTCCTCAGTGCTTTGGGGATGGTAGAAGGGCCAGCACCTGGTAACAACCATTGCGAAATGGTAATGGTCAGGCTTTTTCCGTCGTTGACCGGGTAGCATGAACAGCGGCAGAGAGTTCGCGGGCCAGAGCCGGATCTTTTTCGATGGCATTGCCCACCACAATAACATCCGCTCCGGCCTGGCAATTCAGAAATGCTTTTTCAGGGGTTTTTATTCCTCCACCGATAATGATGGGAACTGCCACATTTTGAGCCACCTGGCGGATCATTTCTTCCGGTATTGGTGACTTTGCCCCGCTTCCGGCATCCATATAAATGAGTTTCATTCCAAGCATTTCACCAGCCATTGCCGTACAAACGGCTATATCACTTTTATCCGCGGGTATAGGAGAGGCATTGCTGATGTATGAAACCGTGGTAGGGGCTCCGCCATCCACAACCATATACCCTGTTGGCATAATCTCCAAACCACTCTGCTTAACAACAGGTGCGCTGATTACATGCTGGCCGATCAATAATTCCGGGTTGCGCCCACTGATCAGACTCAGGTACAAGATACCATCCGCGTAACGGCTGACCTGGCTCGGACTACCAGGAAAAAGAATGACCGGGATATCGCAGGAAGCCTTGATATGCTGAATGGTTTCGTCAAGCATATTGTTGATCACCAGGCTGCCTCCTACAAAAAAATAATCCGCCCCGGCTTCCACACTAATCTCCACAAGCCGGTCAAGGCTTTTGAGGTTCACTTTATCTGGATCGATCAGTATGGTGAAACCCTTCAGGCCAACAAGTTTTTTCTGCAGGATGCTATTGTACAATGCGTGCTTCATATTCAACTGTGACAAAAATGCTATTTTTTTTCCGGATTCTGAATTCTATAGCCATTCTTTCATTCAATTGTACTTTAGCCGCATAATGAATCGCATGAAATGAAGACCGCGTTTATTTACTTTTTTTTCCTGATTTTTTCCTTCCAGGCCCTTGCCCAGCCTCCCCGGTTGCGGGTAGCAATCAGCCAGGATATTTTCAAAAAGGGCGATACGCTTTTGTTACAGGCAAATTTCAGCAAAGAAGGGGTTCAAATGCCGGATGCGCTATTCGCAGTCACCCTGGAAAATGAACATGAAGACATCTGGCAGATGCGTTATCCACTAAAAGATGGAAATGCGGAAGCAGCCCTCATCATCGGGGATTCGCTGCCTGAAGGAAAATACAATTTGCTTTTTGCTATCCTGCCGGTTACGCTTGAATTTTCCGGCCAGGTTATGTATCCCAACTCCGGGGAAACCATAGTATGGGCATTTGAAGGTTTTCCGTCCGGGATAATCATGCCGGTGAGGGTTGAAGCGAAAGGCTTTAACCTGAAGCCCCTCGATTTTACAGGCAGCGCCATGGTACGCTGGGATCACGGGCAGAACCATGACCTGACCGCATTTCCGGAGTTCTCAAGCTCCGGAAAAGCAAGGACGAAACGCCGCGACCATTTTATACCGCCCATGGTGGCCATGAATGCCTGGCTTGATTCGGCGTATGCCCCCGTAGCTTATGCACTGAAGCCCATAATTATCACCAAGAATCCAGAATCCGAAAAAAGCCCCGGCAACCTGGATAAAGAAGAATTCTTCCAGGGGAATTTCCTTTATTTTGATCCACGCTACCCGGTGATGAAAAAGGTGAAACAATACGCGGACTTCACCGGACTGCGGCTTTACGATAGTTTATACCCATCACTCCTAAAGATTGACAGCCTGGTGGGCCATTTCAACCTGATTGACAGTCTTCCGGAAAATCCTGAACTCCCCTTGATGGAATTCCTGCAAGGCCGTTTGGGAAAAATTGAATTGAAAGAGGTAGAAATCAAACACCTGAACCGGGTCGGATTTTATGATGGTTATGAACGGGTGCTGAGCATAAAAAACACGCCCTATCGCCTGTATACGCCATATGGCTGGGGTCAAACGGATTTCCTGGCCTACCCCCTTTCACAGTTTGCAGATATTCTGGTTGGTTTCCAGTTTTCACCTGCATCAAATGCACAGGGTGTGCAGCGGAGCCATGTTGTTTTACTCCGTGAGAAAAAATACCCTTTTGTCAGCGGGCCTTTTGTACGGAATCGCTTTATGGTGAATGGTTACACACCCTTCATCGGCGTGATAAATGCCACAGGATCTTTGGATAAATAATTTACTTAAAGATAGTATCTTTGCCAATTGCTTAATTATTTTAGAATATGGAAATTTTACCCGGGTCTTTATTGAAAGCCATTGACAGTCCCGCCGATCTGCGCAAGCTGAAAAAAGAGGAACTGCTGAAGGTATGCGATGAATTGCGGCAATATATTATTGATGTAGTGAGTGTTCATGGCGGGCATTTTGGTGCAAGCCTGGGTGTAGTGGAACTTTCCGTTGCCCTGCATTATGCTTACAATACCCCGTACGATCAAGTGGTTTGGGATGTTGGTCACCAGGCGTACGGCCATAAGATCCTCACCGGCAGACGCGACAGTTTTGTTACCAACCGCAAATACAAAGGCATCAGCGGGTTCCCAAAACGCAGCGAAAGTGAATACGATACTTTCGGGGTTGGACATTCTTCCACCTCCATTTCAGCGGCATTGGGTATGGCGTTGGCGGCGAGGTACAAAGGTGAAGACCGCAAAAGTGTTGCCGTGATTGGTGATGGTGCCATGACGGCCGGCCTGGCTTTTGAAGCAATGAACCATGCCGGTGTGAGCGATGCCGATATGCTGATTATTTTAAATGATAACTGCATGAGCATTGACCCTAACGTTGGGGCCATGCGCGAATACCTGACTGATATTTCACTCAGCCCGGTTTATAATAAATTGAAGGATGATGTGTGGAATGCCCTTGGCAAACTGCCAGTAGGCAAAAAAGTTACGCGGGCCATGGCTCATAAAATAGCCGACGGTTTGAAAGGTGCAATCAGCGGAAGCAGCAATCTTTTTGAAGCATTGAAACTGCGCTATTTCGGTCCAATTGACGGCCATAATGTAACTAAACTTGTAGATACACTAAATGACCTCAAGAAAATTCCGGGGCCAAAAATTTTACACATAGTTACGGTGAAAGGCAAAGGCTATGACCTTGCGGAAAAAGATCAGACCAAATGGCATGCGCCTGGCCTTTTTGATAAAGTGACCGGGGAAATTTATTCGAAAAAGTTTGATGTACCCCAGCCACCGAAATACCAGGATGTTTTTGGACATACCCTGGTAGAGCTGGCAAATGCCAATGATAAAATCTGGGGCATTACCCCGGCGATGCCAAGTGGCAGCTCCCTGAAATTTATGATGGATGTAATGCCAGAACGCGCCATTGATGTGGGCATTTGCGAGCAGCATGCCGTAACCATCAGCGCCGGTCTTGCCACTCAGGGCATGAAGGTATTTTGCAACATTTACAGCAGCTTTATGCAAAGAGCCTATGACCAGGTGGTGCATGACGTTGCCATTCAGAAATTGCCGGTGATCTTTTGCCTTGATCGGGCAGGCCTTGTTGGAGAAGACGGCCCTACGCATCACGGAGCGTACGACATCGCTTATTTTCGCTGTATTCCCAATATGATCATCGGAGCGCCAATGAATGAAATAGAGCTCCGCAATATGATGTACACCGCACAACTGGAGAAAAGCGAGCTGCCTTTTGTGATACGCTACCCCCGCGGAAATGGTGTGATTCCCGACTGGAAAAAACCTATGGAAGAAGTGGAGATCGGCAAAGGACGCAAACTTAAAGACGGACGGGATATCGCCATTCTCAGTTTTGGACATCCCGGAAATTTTGCAAAATCTGCTATTGTTGAGCTCAACCAATACGGCATCGACCCCGCCCATTACGACCTTCGTTTTGTAAAACCCATAGATGAAGATTTATTGCATGAGGTTTTCAGTAATTACCACAAAATCATAACCGTAGAAGACGGCACCGTGGTTGGTGGATTTGGATCCGCTATACTGGAATTCATAGCTGAAAACAATTATCATGCAGAAGTAAAGATCCTGGGAATTCCTGATCGCTTAATCGAACATGGCAAGCCTGCTGAACTGTTTGCCGAAGCTGGTTACGATATGAATGCAATCATCAATGCCGCGAAGGAAATGATGAAGGAACAGGTAGAAATAAAAATTGGCGAATTGCTTGGATAAAGCAGGCCTAAGATAAAAGAAATACCATCTTTTTCAGGATGGTATTTTTTTACCTGAATATTTACCCTAATATTTTAACCCAGCCAACAACCAGAATGTACGGAATGATTATGGAAAGATGGTATTATTATTCCGGCAACATAATTAATTATCTACGGAACTTATAACCGGCCTGTCATCCACTACCCTGCGGTCATATTTGATTTCAAAAACTTTCAGATCCGGGACAGCCTCTCTCTTCCTCCGCAATTCATAAGTATAAACCGTTTGACCCAGTTGGTATAAAAACGGATGACCAATGGTTTCATAATCATAGGCGCCATCATTCAAAATTCCATCACTATTCACATAAATGGTGGCGCTAAGCATGAATTCCACTTTGTTTTCAAAATCCACTATATAGGAATTATCCGTCAGGAATCCGTAAGCCCAGCCGGTTTTATTGAATACACGGATATTTTCCGGAATGGATTTGTGTGCGCTGTCTCTGAAAAAGAATTTCGCGAAACCTGGATAATACTTTTCCCCATCATATTTCGGAAAATTATTTTCCCCGGCATATTGCGACATATATTTCCGCAACAACTGGTAATCGCTCTTCCTGAGATCAAAGCGCTGATGCTCCGGAACGGCATCCGGAAAAATAATTGACCTCACTATATTATCCAACGCTCCCAGGCTTATGCGGTTACGGTTCGTAAAATCAAAAGGCCCCGTAATCAGGCTGTCGTTATTATCCATATAGCCTTTGCCAAACCATTCATTTGGTCCCGGTTCAAAACGGTCGGGATTGTATGCGGCAGGTTGCGTATAGATTAATCTACCTTTTTCGTCGTAAAACCGTACCGGGTTCGTATGGCGGTTCTCCTCTTCGTTCAATCGAATGAAACGGTGCGTAATGCGGGTATTCAAATAGCCCATTGCATGCAGACGCCGGTTAAATTGCTGCTGACCCACAAACTCATACATGCGGTTGTAGGGAGTATTCTCGCCCACGATCAATGCCCGGCGGATAAAATGTGCAATATTCGGCTTCCCGGAAGGGGAAGTGTTGTCCATTACCAACCTCGTTTGTTTGGAAAAGGCGCTGTCGAATTCCATGCCGGTATCCCTGTTTATGCCTTTTCGGTTAATGCGGTTCAGTTTTTCGAGTGACAGGGCGGCTGCAGCGAGTTTAACTGTTGATGCCGGGTTAAAATAAAGTGTACTGTCGTAATTAAAATAATAGGATTGAAAATGCGGCCTGTTGTTTTTGTCGCGGTCAATTTTTGTATAAATGATTTGCAATTTATATACCTGCGGATTTTGCAATACCTGTTGAAAGGCAGGCGCCGTATTCGTACCTAACATTTCTTTCAGCAGATCATCTGTATGTGGCTGGGCGGTCAGCTTACCCGGCCGGATCATTATGATCAAAATGAAAAACATTAAACCAAAAAAATAATACACCCGTATTTTCATCCCTGCTTCTTCAATAATTCAAATCAAGATCGATTCTTTTTCCATCTTTAATGGCCTTATAGATCGCGTCAACAATAACCATATCTTTCCAGCCTTCCAGTCCATCCACCGGAATGACCGGCTTGTTGTTTTCCAAAATGATCGCGGCCATTTCGTCCATCTGAAAAGTCTGGTGCGTAACATGCGGGAAATTTATTTCTCCTTTGTGCGTACGTCCGCGTATTGGTCCGTAGCCTGTGGCCGGTGCCAGTTCTGCAAATCCCTGCGAACCGTTCAGAAAAAACCTATCGAGATTGTTCATGTTGTAAGTAGACAGGCAGGACGCCACCGCGCCGGATGGAAAACCCAATTGAAACTGGATGGTTTCATCAACGCCCTCCTTAAATTTTTCCGGTTCGGTTTTGGTTTCCTGCGCGGTTACCCAAATGGGTTCCTCCCCAACCATATAGCGAGCCCCGTTCACAGAATAAATGCCAATATCCATCATCGACCCTCCACCCGAAAGTTCGCGTTTGAGCCGCCACTGGTTGGGATTGCCCAGTCTGAACCCGGAAAGCCCCTGGAAATAAAGAATCTTTCCCAATTCACCTGCATTGCGCATTCTAAAAATTTCCAGAGTATGCGGTTCAAAATGCATACGGTAACCGATCAGCAAATGCTTCCCGGCTTTCTTGCATGCCTCAGTCATCTCCCGGGCCTCAGTGGCATTTACCGCCATAGGTTTTTCGCATATCACATGTTTACCCGCGCTTGCAGCATCAAGGGCATTGGGATGATGGAGCGCATTGGGTGTGAGCACATACACGGCGTCAATTTCTTTGTTGTTTCTGATTTCCGCGAAATTCTGGTAATTATACCGGGCATTTTCAGGCACGCCAAAACGCTCTCCCCAATCCTTCAGTTTTGCCGGCGTTCCGCTGATCAATCCAGCAATACGGGCATTTTTGCAATCCTGCATAGCATCGGCCACCCGCCTCGCATAGCTGCCGAGCCCCATGAGGGCCACATTAAGTTTGCGACTGGTTTGCGGAATAAACACCAATGAAGATGAAGCTGCAACCAATGCTTTACCGCCGGTTGCGATACCTGCTGTAGAAAATGCCAGGTTGCGAATAAACTTTCTGCGGTTCGCCATAAGCTTATTTTAAAGGTTTAATTCTTTTTTTACTGGTACATAATCAACCCCATTTTCCCAATGGTCCGTTTTTGGTAAAAAAGCGGTCCACTTTTTTTTCAACTTCGGGATCCGCGATCAACGGCGGGGCATGATGCGGTTTTATTCTTGCATCGATAATCAGCGGGCCGCTGCAGCCCCAGTGTTTGAAATGATAATGTTCCCCAACGCCATAAACATCATGGCTCGGATTGGCGCGGGTGAAGGTTACCCAAAGGAAGTTGTTGAGGGTTTCCCCAGTAAAAGAAGCATCATCAGTAATCACAATCATTGCAGGCTCCGGGTTTCGCCCTTTTGCCTGCCATTCGTAAACGAGTTCATTCATTTCAATTGCCACTTCCCGGTAATTGCTGAAGGGCTTGCTTTCCACCGCTATCACCCCTGGAATGGCTATGCGCGGATTTTCAAACGCATTGAAATCATGCATCCATGAGGGAATTTCAGTTAGCAGATCCCGGATTTTTGGTCCAGTGGCTGCAATTACCAGTTTACTTCCTTTGTTTAACCCCGTTCCGCTGTAATCGAGCGTATCCATGCTGGTTTGGGTTTGGAAATGCAGGTCCCGGTTAAAATTTGCGCGTTCCAGCATAAACATGAAAAATGCCTCAATATCATGTGCCGACAATTTACCCTGGCCGTCTGCACCAATAAATAAAAATTTGGCTAGGCTCAGTTGATTTGTACCCAATATATGATTGGCCTGGGTAAGTATTTCTGAAGGTTCCCCGGTGTCCATGTACGGGGTATAGCGTTCGGTACCAACTGCCAGCAGCAAAGGATGCACACCTGCCGCATCCACTGCATGCACGGCTTTTACACCGGGCAGTTCCTCCTTAATGGCATCGCCGGTAATTTCATGGATCAGCGTTCCGAAACTGGTATCTTCCTGTGGTGGCCTTCCCACTACTGTAAATGGCCATATGGCATTCTGGCGGGCAAAAACCTGCTTTACCTTCATCACGGGGAAGGGATGTACGAGGCTGTAATAACCCAAATGATCACCGAAAGGCCCTTCCGGTTTGTTTTGTTCGTGATACACCTCGCCTGTGATCACAAAGTCGGCTTCGGTACTTATGGCGTAGCCGTCGTGATAGGTGTATCGAAATCTTCGGCCGCCCAGTATTCCTGCAAACATGATCTCGCTCAATCCTTCCGGTAGCGGCATTACAGCTGAAATGGTATGAGATGGCGGTCCACCAACAAAACAACTCACCTTCAATGGCTGACCTTTTTTCTTCGCCTTGGTTTGGTGAATGCCCATACCGCGGTGGATCTGGTAGTGTAGTCCCACTTCCTCGTCAGGGATATATTCATTTCCACTCATTTGAATACGGTACATACCGATATTGCTTTTCATTATGCCGGGCTTGTCCAGATCCTCTGTGTATACAATCGGCAGGGTAATAAAAGCGCCCCCATCGTTTGGCCAGTGTACAATTTGCGGGATATCACTGATATTGATTTTTTGCGCCATTACCGGTCTGCTGCCTGGGTTGCGCCATGGAAGCGCTGTAGGTGCAAGGCTGGCCGCTCCCATATTTTTTAAAGGGGACCGCACAAGCTGCAACGGATCATTTTTTATTTTGATGATCTGCTGAACACGGCTAAGTGTGTCTCTGAAAATAAATTTACTCCGGTCAAGCGTGCCAAAAATATTGCTTGCTGCCCTGAACCGGCTTCCTTTTACATTTTCAAAAAGTAGGGCCGGACCCTGGGCTGCATAAGTTCGTAAATGGATAGAAGCCATTTCCAGGAAAGGGTCAACTTCTTCTTTGATCCGAACCAACTGCCCATTTTTTTCCAGGTCGGTCAAACAACTTTCTAAGGATGAATAAGACATGGAACGAAGATAATCTGAAAGAACAACGTATCAAGTACATTCTGGTAGAGGGAATAGCCGGAGACCGGTAAACCTCAGTGTTTGCCATTCACTCAAAGCAGGCCTCTAAAGTAATGCATCACCTTCCGGGAATTGCAGGCAGTATCCTGGTTATTGAATGATAAATGCAAAGGAAATCAATCTTTCCTGTCTTTCTTTTTCTTCTTGATTTTTCCAGGAGATTTTGCCGGATCAGCTTTTACGGGAGCAGGCAGTGATTCGGCCTGGTTCAAAATTTCCTTTTCCAAATTCAAAGCATTTTGCCTGTCAATGGCGGCCTGGTTGACATTTCCTTTATCATCGAGGATAGTCATTTGCAAAGGAGCATTGTCATCACCACGATTTTCCATAAACCATTTGTTGTTATGCACCCAATAACCATTCTGCCATTTAAAAGTTTCATAATCTCCACCGGGGATAAGCGTAAAGCGTTTATCTTTTTCACCGGTCTCGCTAATGAGATGATCAAGCACGATTACATTTTCATCATCATCAAAATTGAGGCGGGCATTTCCAAGTTTCTTATACTCATATAAATACCTCGAAGCCCTCTGGTTGTAAATGGAATCATGTGAGAATTTCATGAAATTGCCGCCGAAAATCGGTTCGCCACTTTCATCAAACTGAAGGAAATCAATCCATTTTCGGGTTGTCAGGCTGCTGTTTTCATCATAACCCAGCAAGGTATAGACCTTTCTTGCATTATCCTCATTTTGAAGGATTCGGTAATAAACGGCACCTACCCAGTTATTCGGTTTGCGTATTCCGAATTGCAGGGTAGTATCATAATCCGATACATCAAAAAGCGGAAACAATTTCGGGCTGCCATTTTTTGTATTCATCTGGATCACACCTTTCTGCCGGAAATTTCCCAGCTCATAGGGCACATGCCAGGTGATGATGCGAAAGCTGCTGTCCTGTGGATAAACGATTGGTGCCATATCCATACTGTCGAACCTGAATTGGTAAGAAAAGGGCACGACAAGCGCACGAACAAGAACACGGGTAAACAAGCTGTCCGCCCTCAGCCTGTCGGTAGACAATTCAGCATCAAGCATTTTATTGCCAAACTGCCGCAGACTGTCATCCAGCATTCGCAATTTCTTTAAATCCGGATTACTGATCCTTCCCTGCGCAAAGCCCTCCTGCGAACAGGAAAACAGAGCAAGGTAGACAGCAATGACGGCAATAAAATTCTTCATAGATGCAAGATATTAACGGACATTCCAAAGAAAATGTTACCCAATATAATTTAACAGCCCCAAAAAATTACTCAGGTGCCTGTATAGCCCCATTTACGGGCCAGTTCAAGCAAACTCGAGGCTTCCATATCGGCAAGGCCGTCAGGAATTTTCAGTGCGGGTTGTGTAGTGCGCAGAAATACCGTATGCATGCCGGTATTGCGGCCGAAAAGCAGGTCGCTCAGGTTGTTTCCGATCATTACCGATTCGGCGAAAACAATTTCCGGAAAATCTTCCCATGCCTGGTAGGCCATCCCCGGGTTGGGTTTGCGGTTAAAGCTTTCATCGTCGGTATCCGCACAATAATAGACCTTGTCAATACGTCCGCCGGATGCTTCAATTGCACGAACCATATATTCATGTATGACGGCTACATTTTCTTCAACCGTAACGCCTTTGCCTATGCCCTTTTGGTTGGTAACAACAATAATGCGGTCGAAGACCTTGGCAAACCACGCAAATGCTTCCGTGGCATCATCATAAAATTCGAATTCATCCCAGGAATGAATGTAGTCGTTTTCTTTTTCAATATTGATCACCCCATCGCGGTCAATGAATAGGGTATGTATCTGGTCAATTTCCATTTGTGCTTTTATCTAAATTTGTTTTCAGGCATGATTTCGCGGTTTCCTGCATCAATGCGTAAACGTTAATAACCGGCATCCTGCATTTGCTTTACTCAGCAAACAGTTCCGCTTCCACAAGCTGGCAAATGATATGACCCAGCAACATATGGCATTCCTGGATGCGTGGGGTATCCTCAGAAGGCATATTCAGCAGGATATCTGAATATGATCTCAGTTTGCCACCGGATTTACCGGTAAATCCAATCGTTTTTATGCCATTTTGTTTTGCCGCCTTAAACGCTTCTACAATGTTCATACTGTTACCACTTGTGCTAAGGCCCACCAATACATCATCTTTTTTCATGTATCCATACACCAGGCGGCTGAAAACGTGATCATAGGAAAAATCATTGGCTACCGCTGTTAAATAAGAACTATTGCCATGCAGGGCTTCCGCAGGTAAAGCTTTCCGTTGGCGGTCATAGAAACTTCCGCTCAGCTCCGCAGCAAGATGCTGCGCGTCGGCAGCGCTGCCACCATTTCCGCAAAAGTAAACGCGGCCCCCATTTTTTTTGAATGTTGCGCTTATCAGATCCACAGCAGCCCTTATCTGTACCATTAAATTTTCATCATTTAGCAACGCCTGTTTAACAGCGACAGACCGGCCGATAATTTCCTGAATTGCATCCATAAGGGTATCAATAATATTTTACCGGGCAAAGATAATTCAAATAAAAAAGAGAAGGCAATTGCACCAGGAAGCGGGATTGCGGATAAGACGATTGAAAGAGTGGTTGAAAGTACACCGGAAGTAAAGTTCAATTGATTGGGAAGAATTCAACCTGGCTTTTCAAAACCCAGAAGATCATTAATAATCTGTCCCTAATGCCTTAGTTTCTACTTTGTCTGCTGGTGTGGTCAGTTCATCAACCATGTTGTCCCAGCTCATATCCTCTTTTTGCGCTTTAATACCGGGAGCAAAGTATTCGCCTCCGATCTTAAAATATTCTTTAATGGATTCAGCAATGCTTTTCGGTTCCGGATCACAAACAAGGCCGGCGACGCCATTGGGCACCATTTCCGCCAGGCCGCCCACATTGGTTACCACCATCGGGATGTTGAAATGATAGGCCACGGGCGTAACCCCGCTCTGTGTGGCATTTTTATAAGGCTGAACAACAAGATCGCTGGCGCAAAAAAAGTATTTTACTTCTTCATTGGAAACAAATTGCGTATAGGGAATAAGCTGGTTCTTTAACCGGGGATCGTTCATCCAGGTTTCATATTTTTTTTCATCTTCATAAAACTCACCACCTATCAGCAGCCTGATGTTTGCCGGCAAAAGCCGCATGGCTTCAAGCAACAGGTCGAGGCCTTTATAAGCACGAATTAATCCAAAAAACAGGATCAACTCATCCTCTTCTTCAACAGCCAGTCCACATTTATTTTTCAGGTGTTTCCGGGCTATGTTTTTTTCAACCATTTCCCCAAAATGATCATAAAGCGGATGCGGTACCAGTTTGGCAGGCTTCGTGGTAAAGGTTTTAAGATCCTGAAAAACGTTATGGCTCATTACTACAAACTCGTCCACTTTACCAACAAAGTAACGGGTAAGCATTTTGTCACCCGGGCGGGATTCATGGGGAAGAATATTGTCGGCAATACATACAATCCGGGCTGAAGGATGTTTTTTGCGTAAGCGTTTTAAAATTCCACCCAATGCGGGAGCCATAAATGGCAGCCAGTACCGCACTACAACAAGATCGGGTTTGGCAGCGGCAATGGCATTTCCTGTTTTATGCCACGTGAGCGGGTTGATGGAATTGATGGTTGAATGGATGCGCAAATCTTCAGGTGCCGGTGCGTTGGTAAACTGGCTGGAACCAGGAAAAAGCCAGTTGGGATATTGCAACGAAAAAGACCAGATTTCCGCTTCATGGCCCTTTGCGTTAAAAGCGCGGCAAAGCCGCTCGTTAAAGCTGGTAATGCCTCCCGGGCGCAATGGATGTGCGGGACCAATAATCGCTATTTTCAAAGTCCAATTTTTTCTTCTACCGAATATACATTTCTTTCTGATGCATTGCGTACCACCAGTTCGGAAATGAAGCCTGCCATAAACAATTGCACGCCGATGATTGCCATGACGAGGGCAATGTAAAAAGTGGGTTTGCTCGTCAGGAAATATTTCGGATCAATCAGTTTATTGATGACGAGAAAAAGGCTGATGCCAAACCCTGCGATAAACATGATCACACCCCACAAACCGAAAAAATGCATGGGGCGTTTCCCAAATTTTCCTACAAAAGTTATGGACGCCAGGTCGAGAAAGCCATTGATAAAACGCTCCCATCCAAACTTGGTTGTACCATATTTGCGGGCACGATGTTCAACCACCTTTTCACCAATTTTTCTGAATCCGTTCCATTTGGCAATAACCGGAATGTACCGGTGCATTTCGCCGTAAACCTCAATGCCTTTTACCACTTTTCTGCGGTAAGATTTCAGCCCGCAATTGAAATCGTGTAAAGGAATGCCACTGACTTTTCTCGTAGCCGCGTTGAAAAGTTTTGAAGGCAGGTTTTTTGTGAGTTTGTTGTCATAGCGCTTCTTTTTCCAGCCGCTTACCAGGTCAAATCCCTGGTTATTCACCATAGCATAAAGCTCGGGAATCTCATCGGGACTATCCTGCAGGTCCGCGTCCATGGTGATGATCACTTCGCCGGTGGCTTCGCGAAAACCCGTTTGCAGCGCAGCGCTTTTTCCAAAATTGCGCTGGAATTTTATGCCTTTGACCTTGTTGTTGGCCCGGCGCAGTTCTTTTATTACTTCCCAGCTTTCATCGGTACTGCCGTCATCCACAAAAATGATCTCATAGCTAAACCCCTCTTCCTCGCATACTTTGCGTATCCAGGCTTCAAGCTCGGGCAGGCTTTCAGCTTCATTTAATAAGGGTATTACAAGACTCAGATCCATAATGGCTTTCGGATGGTAAGGGGATGGTATTAGATATGGGATGACAATCAGTACCTGGTACTCCAATAAATCACATCATCGGATTATTGGCCTGTGGATTTTTTTTAGCAATGGCCGCGCCAATCAAGGAAGCAATCGCGCCCATAAATAAATATCCTATCAAACTACCACCTACTGCAAATGCTGTGAAATATTTGCCGGTCCAGTCCACCGCCTTGTCGATGTCTGAATCGCTCAATTGTCCTTGCTCTTCCATTTTCTGCCGTGAAATTTCGAGCGCCTGATCTTTCATTTCGGGGAAAATAATGGTAATCGCCAAAATGGTATATAAAATAGATATTATAGTCAAAACGGCTGTGGTTTTGAAGCCATGCGCAAACACATTTCCAAATGTTACATTTCCGTTCATATCCTTTGCATATTTAATACATGCCCAAATGATACCGGCAATAATAATCAAAAAGCTCACCCAGCTAAGTTTCTGCTGCTGTTGCATTGTCATGGTTACCATCAACAACACCGATAACAAGACTACGATAAGGCCGAGATAAAGTCCTTTGGTAGTGGACGACATGACCGTTTTGTTCTCTAACATTTGATTTGGTTTTTTAAGATTTGTAATAATGGTTATTCCGGATAATGCCGGCAATTTTCAGATTAAAGCTGCTGCCAATAAAGGCATTGTTTTTTGAAGCCGAACGAATCTGGTCCTGGGCAAAAGGATAAGTGTCACCCAAGCTGAAAAGCGTCAGCATGGCCTCGGCACCTTCCTTGATTTCGGGCAAATGCAGATTGAAAATCTTCGCCGGTGCAAGGGCAAAAAGTTCAGCAATCTTTTCTGCGTTAAACTCCAGTGCGGAATGTGCCGCTGCGACTGTGGATTCCAGGCCTTCCATCCCATAACGCGCATATTCAAATTCACAGGTCTTGCTGTCCCATTCGTGCGGCTGATGGTGACTTGCCACCAGGTCAATTATGCCAGATCTCAAACCTTCCCTTAGGGCTTCCACATCTTTTGCGCTGCGCAAAGGAGGATTCACCTTCAGGTTGGTGTCGTAGGTATGCAAATCTTCGTCGGTAAAATGCAAATGGTAGGGAGAAACCGAGGCGCTGATTTTCAGACCTTCTTCTTTAGCTCTCCGGATTTGCTCCACACTTTTTGCAGTGCTCACCCCCGTTACATGCAACCGGCTGCCGGTATAACGTAAAAGTTCGATATCGCGGTTCAGCATCAGGTTTTCAGCCAGCTCCGGTTTGCCGGGCAACCCCAGCCTTGTGCTGACCACACCCTCATGGATCAGGCCATTTTTACTCAGGCTTTCCTCGTTGGGGATTTGTACAATGGCCGCATCCAAAGCCTTTACATACTGCAGCGCTTTGGTGAGCACCTGGCTGTTTTGCAGAGAATGTGTTCCATCAGAAAAAGCCCTGGCGCCGCTTTGCCACATATCATACATTTCGGCCAGTTCCTTTCCTTCGCATCCCCTGGTGATGGACCCCAGTGGAATGATTTCCACGGGCAGCCGCAGCGATTTATTGATGATATATTCCACCTGCGATTTGGAATCGATTGGTGGCTTTGTATTCGGTATGGCAAAAGCCCGGGTAAACCCTCCGGCCGCTGCAGCCATTGCGCCGGTTTCCAGGGTTTCTTTAAACTCCAGGCCGGGGTCGCAAAAATGACTGAAAACATCTGTAAAGCCAGGCGCAACAAAACAACCTTCCGCATCCCATTCTTCAGTGCCTTCGGGTAAATGTTCGGGGCGGCTAAAGGAAACGATTCTTCCATTGTTGATAAAAATGCCGGTTTTCGTTCCTTTAATTCCAGAGCGGGGATCAGCGATCACAACATTTCTCAGCCAAATTGCCATGCGTAAATTGTTCCGGCGAAGATACATTTTTTTGAATACTATGCTGTTGATATGGGAATGGCCGATGACATTGTAAATGGAATAATAAAGAAGAAAGCTGAACAGGCGCACCTTCGGGCAATGTACAGAAATGGCCGCAATCAATGCTTCAAGCATTCTTCCACGAATTCAGTTCGCCCCTTCTAAAACAATTCCAGCAAACCCGGGGAGGCATTAATATGCTGGACGCAAAGCCTGCAATGAAATCCACCGTCCAGATAAATTGCTCCAATTCATGAAATTCGCGAAATTCGTGGTTAGATCCAATAACCAAACGGGTAGCGATATTCAAATAGAATAAATGGAAACCGAAAAACTCCGGCTTGATAAATACCTCTGGAGCATACGCATGTTCAAGACCCGAAATCTTGCCACTGAAAGTATTGCCAAAGGCCGCGTTAAGCTTGCCGGTGAGTCTGTAAAAGCGTCGCGCCATGTGAAAATTGGGGATGTGTATGAACTGAGGACGGAAACGGGTTTGCGCATTGTAGAAGTTACCGGTCTTTTGCCAACCCGAAAAGCTTATAGCGAAGCCATTAAATATTACAACGACCTCACTCCTCCTGAAGAAAAAGAAAAGGCCGGCTACCAGGCTAGCAGTTTTCATACCGGAAAACGCCTCAGCAAAATTGGGAGACCCACCAAAAAACACAGGCGTGACCTGGATGAATTGCTTGGAGAGTGAAAAATGAGGAAAATTTTCAAGCAGTGCAGAGACCGGACAGTCAGCCGCAGGATTTGGCGCTATGGCTACAATCCCAACTCTCTCAACACCGGATGTTCTTTTGGTATGGCGATCAGGTCACCGGGCAGCAATTCTTCCGGTTTATCAAAGGGTACAAGTCCCTGTTCGCCCACATAAAAATTGCGGTATTTCCATCCGGTAAAAAGTTCATGTAAAATCTGTTTGTTCTCGCCATCTGTTTCCACCTGTATGATGGGCCGGAATTTTTCAATCAGGCTGCCCATTTCCGGGATCACCGGAACTTCATAACCTTCGATGTCGCATTTAATATAATGTATGGCCGGCAGGTGGCCGAAGAGTTGCAGCGGATTCCTGATTTTCACTTCAAAGACCTTGCGGGCCGCTTTCTTTTCATCATCTTTCAGCACTTTCATCAACCCGTGGCGGTGATCATCTTCACCCGGTAATCCCATATGTACAAGGCCTTCCACTTTGCCCAGGGCAAAAGGACAAACCTCAACTTGCCGGTAAGGCCGGATATTTTTTTTCAGCACCTGGCGGTAAAGCGCTATCGGTTCCACAGCAATTACCTTTCCCAATGTCCCGGTTAGCCGGGCGAATTCAGTAGTATAATATCCCAGGTTCGCGCCTATGTCGATAATGGTGTATCCTTTTTTAATCAGCTTACCTACAAAATAATGCGTAAGGTATTGTGGGTTCCCGCGCAGCCAGCCTTTTCTGAAAGAGAAAATGAACCACCAGCTCACCAGGCGCAAATAGAGGGGCTTTCCCAAAACGGCATTTAAAATTTGCTTTATGGTTCTCACTTTGCCGGGTTTGGGTTCTCAATTAGGAATAGGGCCTTTTGAAATGCAGAATCCAGGTTTCTGTTGGCCTCAAAAAATCCGTCGCCTCTCCAGTTGAAACGGGCAATATTGGCCTTCACCCGGTGTATGACAATTCGCTTTTGGAGTGAATCCAGCTTTTTCATCGAAGTGTCTCCCTGCGAAAATTTAAAAGTTGAAGCATCCCATGCACCAATCGGAATTTCATAATTCCTGAGGAAATCGGCAGCATGTGAAAATTTGCGGATCTCATCCACATGCTCGCTATACCAAAGGAAACTGTATTTATAAATGCTGTCTGCATCCGGCATAAGCGTCAGCGGCAAATCCGGAGAAATCTGTCTTGGATTGATAACTATATCCGGGGTGATGCCACCCCCGCCAAACAATTTTTTTCCTTTCCTGGTTGTATAGGTCTTGGAGCTGTCTCCATCCCATGCCGAATCGGGCACATTGCGCAGCATGATTTCATGCACGTATTCCACGCGGCTGCCGCCAAAAGGTTTTTGAATGCTGCGCCCCGTTGGGGTATAATAGCGCCCAACGGTCAGCCGCAATGCGCCACCGTTGGAAAGATCGTATTGCTCCTGCACAAGGCCTTTGCCAAAACTGCGCTCGCCGATCACAACCCCACGATCGTTATCCTGCAATGCCCCCGCAAGCACTTCACTTGCACTTGCGCTGAATTCATCAATGATTACCACCAGCTCGCCCTGCTCAAACACTCCGGGTTTCGTGGCAAAGGTTTCTTTATTGGTTATGGATTTGCCCCTGGTACTTACGATAAGCAGTCCATCTTCCAAAAACTCATCCGCGATATAAGTAGCTTCCTGCATCATGCCTCCGGGGTTTCCGCGCAGGTCCAGAATGAGGCCTTTCATCCCTTCTTTCTGAAGGCCGGTAATGGCATCCATAAATTCTTTGTAGGTGCGGTTTGTAAAGCGGGCGATATGAATGTAGCCTATTCCGGGTGCGGGCATTTGCCTTATATCCACGCTCGGCACGCTTACCAGGTTACGGGTTACGGCCACCTGCAAAGGTTTGCCGTTGCGCAAAATATGCAGGTCGGCAACTGTTCCCGGTTTATTGCGAATAAGTTTGGAAAGCTGGTCACTTTCAAGATTCTTTCCGGTAAGATCGTCATTGCCGATGCGGATGATCTGGTCACCCGTGTGCAAACCAGCATTGGCACTGGGACCATTTTCCATTACATACACCACATTGAGGGTATCATTAACGATCAGGTATTCAATGCCAATACCAATAAATTCACCTTGCAGTGTGGCATTGGTTGCTGCGAGGCTTGAGGGAGGAATATAATAAGTATGCGGATCAAGCTGTTCCAGAATATTGCTGATGGCAAATTCCTCCAGCGAATCGAGATCAACCGAGTCTACATAACGGTATTTTACAAGGTCGAGCACTTCCTGGACCGTACCGCTACCCCGCTTTGAGAAGTCACCGGCGGTCCGGCCGCTACGCTCCGCAAGTTTGAACCCAAAAAACATTCCAATGGCCAGAATAACCGCCAGCAATAAAGGTTGGGCAACCTGGTAATGAGTAAGAGACCTTTGCTTCATAAAACGCTGCGAAAATAGTTATTCCTTGCAGACATTGATGAACAGAATGAAGGCTTATTGGGAATTGACCTGAAAAATGGACCAGGGCTCCAAAAAAATCGTAAAAATTTTAATATAGGTTACTGTTTCCGGTTGACTATTAAATAGCTTAGCTTTAAACCTTTGAAAACCTGCAGTTAGGACGGAAGTTCAAACAAAAATTGTAGATATTGAATAAGCAGTTGATTGCCGATAGCGGGGCAACTAAAACCACCTGGGTATACCGCACCTCCGATGGCGACCTGGATTTCACAACCCCCGGGCTGAGCCCCTATTACCTGAGCGGAGAACAGATTGCTTCTTTTTTAAAGGAGCAGGTGATTCCGCAATTGGAGCAGGGTTTGCCCGAAGAGATCAGTTTTTACGGAACGGGCTGCGGTAGTGCGGAAACCCGGGCGCAGATGAAATCGGCTTTTCTCCATGCATTTGGCAGCGGCAGCCAGATCGATATTCACAGCGACCTCGAAGCCGCGGCCCATGCCTTATGCGGGCATGATCCCGGCGTTGCCTGCATTTTAGGAACAGGCAGCAACAGCTGCGTTTACGACGGAAAAAAAATTGTGCGCAATAACCCGGCACCCGGATTTATACTTGGCGATGAAGGCAGCGGCGCCTATCTCGGTAAAAAAATACTGCAGTACTTTATTTACAACACTTTTGATGATGAACTGATGCATCTGTTCACCACGAAATACAACCTCACTTACCGGGAGATCATTCATCACGTTTATAAAGAACCATGGCCCAACCGTTTCCTGGCTTCTTTCACGCCGTTTCTTGGAGAGAACCGCGGCCATTACATGATTGAAAACATTATTGAAGATGGATTGAGTGAATTCATCATTGTGCATCTATACAAATATCCTGAGACCTGGAGCTACCCCATTCATTTTTCAGGTGGAATTGCCTGGCATTTTCAGGATGTTTTGCGCGAACTTTGCCATTCATTCGAGCTAGAACTTGGCCGTATCTATTCCTCACCCATGGAAGGATTGCTGGCATACCATCGAAAAACAGAAAAAGAATCATGAGCATTTCTACAGAATTTGTTAGAACAACTGAACAACCTTCAAAATACCGGCAGCTGGAAAAAATGTCGATTGGCGAAGTGTTGGGGCACATTAACGATGAAGATAACCTGGTGCCGGCTGCGGTACGAAAAGCGTTACCGCAGATTGAAGCCCTGGTGAGTGCGGTTTCTGAAAAAATGCTGGCCGGCGGCCGGCTTGTCTACATTGGTGCCGGAACTAGCGGAAGACTTGGCGTAGTGGATGCCAGCGAGTGCCCGCCTACCTTCGGGGTTCCCCACGGACTGGTTTTGGGACTAATTGCCGGCGGCGAATCGGCCATGTTTAAAGCGGTGGAATTTGCCGAAGACAATGACCAGAAAGGCTGGGATGACCTTGAGCTTTATGGCGTTAATCCTGCTGATGTGGTGGTGGGCATAGCCGCCAGCGGAACCACACCCTATGTGATCGGCGCTTTGCAGGAATGCAAGAAACGCGGCATCATCACCGGCAGCATTACTTGCAATGCCGGGGCACCCGTAAGCCAGGTTGCGGATTTCCCGATTGAGGTGATCGTTGGACCCGAATTCGTGACCGGAAGCACCCGCATGAAAAGCGGAACGGCACAAAAGCTGGTTCTCAATATGATCAGCACCACGGTGATGATACAGCTTGGACGCGTGGAAGACAACAAAATGGTGAACATGCAGCTCAGCAACGATAAACTCGTGGACCGGGGAGTAAAAATGTTGATGGAACGTACCGGCATCACCGATTACGAAAAAGCTAAAACCCTGCTACTGCAATATGGCAGCGTGAAATCCGCTTCGGATAATTTTGATAAGCGCTGAAAAGAAATACGGCAAATCGCCATCCTGTTAGAATAATGGATAAGGCGTGAATCAACCCTGGCCATGGAATATTTTTAAAATTAATCACAATCTCTTGATTTTTCCGGTTCAATAGTCTAATTTCCTTTTTGAAAATCCAGGCTATGAAAAAACTTATACTCTTTTTACTCCTTGGATCCGCCACCACAAGCTTTGCCCAGCACAATATTTTTGCCGTAAGCGGCAGCAAGCCCGGATCCACCAACTGGAACCAGTTGATTCTCCAATCTGATAGACCCGGACAATCTCCCTTGCTACTCGATGGAAGCCTGCCTTCTTTATTCCTCGATGCGCAGACACGAACCAAAACGCAGCTTACCCTCAATGGCAGCGGTAATGATGCCACTCCCGGCCAGCAGGGCATTGCGGCACTCGCTTATGACAGGCAAAACAACCGTTTGTATTTCGCGCCCATGTTTCGTACCGGGGGGATACGTTACATAGACCTCAACACCAGCAATATGCAAAAACCCGTTGTGGTTTATGACGATGCCTACAATCTGCTCGATAGGGCCATTGACGGTGAAGGCAAAAACATTACCCGTATGGTGATTGACGATAAAGGCACAGGTTATGCCATCAGCAACGATGGCTATTCCTTTATGCGTTTTGGTACAGGAAACAGCGTGCATATTGAAAATCTTGGCAGCCTGATGGATGATACCAAAAACGGCAGCACCAGCATCCACAACCAGTGCAGCAGTTGGGGCGGTGATCTCATCGCGGCCGACAATGGCAAATTGTACCTGTTTACCGTTAGTAAAAGTGTATACGAGATCGATCCGGAAACCCGCATCGCCACGCACCTCGGCCAGCTCAAAGGCATTGAACCCAACTTTACTGTAAATGGTGCAGCGGTTAATGATAAAAATGAGATCGTCCTCGGCTCTTCCATCCATTCCGGGGTCAAATATGTACTGTCAGATCTCTTTAGCATGCAGGCCGAAAAGCGCGTCGATGACCAATGGATGAATGCCTCCGATCTCGCTTCCGCGCACAGCTACCGTACACAATCCGCAGCACTCAAAAATATACCGCAGGAATTACCGGCCATGGTCATCCAGGCCTTTCCAAACCCGGTAACCGAAAATCATTTTATCCTCACTTTTAACGAGGTAAAACCCGGTCGCTACGATCTGCAGATGATGAACAGTAACGGTAATGTATTGCAGAAACGTGCCGTGCAGGTAAGGGTAAAAGGCCAAACCGAACACGTAAATGTGGGCAATTATGCCAAAGGCTTCTATCTGCTTCGCCTCAACGACAGCAGCGGAAAGCAGGTAGCCACCGAAAAAGTGATTCTGCAATAGCATTCTTAAACCTGAAAAGTGGAGCTCCTGCCTGTGGCGGGAGTTTTCTTATTCTCCATATCGGCTTCTGTTGCCGTCTCTATGCTTCGAATCCGATGCTTTCTCGCGGCGCTAACCTACATCATACACCTGCTGCAGATGATGTCTCCGGGCTGCGGTTGGCATGCAACCATGACGGAAGCGTGGATGCGCATGTGTCATCCCCACGGCGTTCCATCCTGCTCCGGGTCCAGCCAAGCTTTTTCAAAACCGTATAAAAACGCTTCAATGCTTGGAGCTTTTTAATGGGAATGGGAAATTATTTTCATACAATATTACCTCCAGCACTAAAGGCTACCGGAAATGGTAGCCTTTAAATTGGTGCTGAACTGTTTGCTGGCAATGATTGCCAGGCAGTTATTAAAGGTGGACTTTTTGCTGAATCCTTGTTTACACTGACTAATCAAATAACATACCTGATTTTAAAAATTGGAACATGCGGTCCGCCCCGCTGGAAAATCGATAATGCCCTTGCTTTTACCAGTTATTCGGGGTTGAAAATGAACGGACGGTAGAGATCCAAATCTTTATGCGGGCAACCTCCCCTGGCAACTGAGCCTGCCTAAAAAATCAAATATTTGTTGGAATTCGATCAACGGGGGTCAAATCAGCGTTTAGGTATTTATCTTGCGGCACTTCATGACGGCCATTTTCAAAAAAGAATTCAACGCGTTTTTTGGCAACCTTACTGGTTTCCTGGCTGTAGGCCTTTTCCTTTTGTTCATGGGGCTGTTGCTTTTCGTTTTTCCCCAAACCAGCCTCCTTGATTATGGCTATGCCACCCTGGACAAATTTTTTGAACTGGCGCCATGGGTATTGCTGTTGCTGGTACCGGCCGTAACCATGCGCAGCTTCAGTGATGAATACAAGGCCGGCACCTGGGAGATCCTGAAATCACGGCCCGTGCCCAACGGAAAAATTGTTCTGGGCAAATTTCTCGGTTCATTCAGTATTGTTTTACTGGCCATTTTACCTACACTCATTTACTGGATAACCATAAAAATACTGAGCATTAACGGCAGCGTAGATACCGGCGCCATCCTCGGTTCTTATATGGGGTTGATCCTGCTTGCGGCATCTTTTACGGCAATGGGCATTTGGTGCTCAAGTCTCAGCAACAACAGCATTGCATCGTTTTTGCTGGCCGCCTTCCTTTGTTTTTTTCTATATAAGGGGTTTTCAGCCATCGCCGCCATTCCGGCACTGAGCGGCGGCGCCGATTACTGGCTGAGCATGCTTGGCATCGAAGATCATTATATGAACATCAGCCGCGGCTTACTTACCCTGCACGACCTGGTGTACTTTTTTGTGCTGCCCGCGTTTTTCTTATTCCTGACCATGAAAAAGACGAGCCTGCACTGATGAATAGACTGATCCGATACAAATACGGATGGCTGGCTGCCCTTATCCTTGCTGCAGCACTCATTGTCACCAGTTCAATGGTTAACCTGCGCCTTGATTTTACCGAAGAAAACCGCTATACGCTAAGCGAAGCGAGTAAAAAACTGATTCGCGAAACCCAGGAACCAACCCAAATCACCGTTCTGCTGAAAGGTGATCCTTTACCAGTATTTTTTCGCAAACTTGCGGGATCCTCGGAGTTTTTTCTGAAGGAACTCAAATCCCGCAGCCAGGGAAACATCACTTATCGTTTTGTAACGCCTGATGAATTTATGACGGATGCCGAAAGTTTCCCGGTCAATGATACATTGAAAACGGAATGGCTGAAACAGAACGCAGTAAAACAAAATGAAATTACCCAAACCGGCACCAGGGCGGCTTTTGTTTATCCCATTGCCTTGTTGCAGCAGGAGGACAGGATGACAACTGTAAACCTTCTGCAAGGCCAGGGCAATAAAGGATTTCTGAATCCCGATAACGCGGCACTTCAGTATGAGCTGATCAACAATGCCGAATCCCAGATGGAATATCTCTTCATGTCGGCCTTGCAGGCATTGTCTGACGCCCCACTGCCCGTTATTGCCTATGAAACCGGTCATGGACAACCGACCGGGCCGAATACTTTTGACCTGAGTAGTAATTTGCAAAGCCGTTTCAATTTCTTTGTCATTGATATTAAAGAACGACCTTTTATCAGCGACAGCATTGATGTACTGATGATTGTTAAGCCTGAGCTCAGTTTCAAGGATGAAGAAAAACTGAAGATTGACCAGTTTATCATGCGCGGAGGCAGGGTGATGTTTTTGCTTGATGGCCTGAATGCCGACATGGACAGCCTCATACGTTCCGGAAGAGACTTTACGGCCTTCCCCCGCGATCTGAAACTTGAAGACCTCCTGTTCCGTTATGGCGCCCGCATCAATTTTGATCTTGTGGAAGATGCCCAATGCGATATGCTTCCGCAAACGGTAGGCATGATCGGCAATCAACCCCAGATCGAACTAATGCCCTGGCCTTATTTTCCGTTATTGTACAGCCAAAGCAATCACCCCGTTGCCAAAAACCTGGATGCCGTGGTTATGCAATTTCCCAACAGTGTAGATACAGTAAAAGCAGACGGTATTGAAAAAGATATTTTACTAACCACCAGCAATACCAGCAAGCGCACCAACGCCCCTGTAATTGTAACGGTAGAAGTTTTGAAGATGCTGGAAAATCCTTCCGCTTTCCCTGATAAAAACATTCCTGTCGCCCTTATGCTGAGCGGAAAATTCCAAAGTTTATATGCCAACCGTTTGCCCGGGGCTACCGCAGAATCACTTGCAGCGAGGGGCCAGCCTTTTTTACCGAAAGGCGTAAATCCCGGAATGATTATGATTACCGGTGACGGTGATTGGGTACTGAACGCCTTTACCCGCGAAGGGCCAATGCCCATGGGCTCAAATCCTTATACCCAATACGAATTTGCCAATAAAGATTTTTTGATGAACGCCATTGATTTTATGACTGATGAAAAAGGGATCATGGCTTCCCGAAGCAAAAGCTTTCAATTGAGGGTACTTGATCCTAAAAAACTGGAAAGCAATAAACCGGCCATTCAGTGGGCCAATGTGGCTTTGCCGGTTTTACTGCTTGGGATTTTCGGACTGGCTTTTGTTATTTGGAGAAGAAAAAAATATAGCCGATAAATTTGTGCATGCTATGAGTACCATTCAAATTGTTTACCTGGTTTTTGGCGTAGTGATCAGTATTGCGCTCTTTTTTGATCTTAAGAGCTTCAGCAAAAAAGGGCATGTGGTTACCATCAGGGAAGCCTTGATCCAAACCTTTTTCTGGATCAGCCTTGCGCTGGCTTTTTTCGTTTTTTTGTTGTTTGAAGGAAAAAACCTGAGCGAAGAAGTTTTTGTGAGCGGCCATCATCCGGGTCGCTATCAACTGGCTTTTGAATTTTTGAGCGCCTACCTGATGGAATGGAGCTTGAGCATCGATAATATTTTTGTCTTCATCCTCATCTTTAACGCGTTCAAAGTAAAACCCGAACATTATTCCCGTACCCTGCTTGTGGGCATCATCCTGGCCATTGTGTTCCGGGTAATTTTCATCACCATTGGCGTCGCCCTTGTAGAACGTTTTCATTTTGTACTTTATATTTTCGGGGTATTCCTGGTTTATACAGGTTATAAAATGTTTACCGCCAAAGAAGATGAGGAATTTAACCCACGTGAATCCATGCCCTACCGCATGATGCAAAAGATGCTTCCCCTTGTACCGCACGATGGAGGTGGAAAATACCTGGTTCATGAGGACGGCAAGCGGTTTTACACTACACTTTTCGTGGTAGTGGTGATGCTGGGTGCCATTGATATCGTTTTCGCACTGGACAGTATTCCCGCGGTGATGGGCATCAGCCAGAATGCCATGGTGATTTACACAAGCAATATTTTCGCTGTTCTTGGTTTGCGCGCCTTGTACTTCCTGCTGCGTGGGGCTGTCAATAAATTCGATTACCTGCAACAGGGCATAGCCATTGTACTCGTATTTATTGGAATAAAAATGCTGGGCGAACATTGGTTCAACATGCTCGTTCCGGATAAAGGTGTCCAGGTTGGTATTTCACTGGGCGTTATCCTGCTTTGTATTTCTGGCGCCGTGGCCTATTCCATTTTTGTGGACAAAAAATGCAGGTCGGAAGAAATTGAAGATCCGGAAAAAAGAGATCCTGATTATATGGGTGATGCATGATCAGTAATTATACGATCCAAAAAATACAGGAAATTACCGGCGCCCGTTTGCTGGGAAATTTCGATGGCATCATCCGTCATCTTTCAATAGATACCCGGCGCATTCAGTTTGCAGGCGACACTTTATTTTTTGCCATCCCTACGGCGAGGCGTGATGGTTTCAATTTTATCCCGGATGCCTGGCAGCGCGGGGTACGGAGCTTTGTGGTACAGCATGCGCCAAACGAAACATGGCAAGAGAAGGCTGCATTTCTTTTGGTAGACAATGTTGCAGATGCCCTGCAGGCGCTTGCCGCATGGCACAGGCAACAATTCCGGATACCAGTAACCGGCATTACGGGCAGCAATGGCAAAACGATTGTAAAAGAATGGATCTGCCAGCTTTGGGAAGAAGACCACAATATCGCCCGGAGCCCGAAAAGTTTCAATTCACAAATAGGTGTACCGTTAAGCGTTTGGACGCTGAATGAATATACGGAAGCCGGCATTTTTGAAGCAGGCATCTCTCAGCCTGGTGAAATGGAAAAGCTGGAAAAAATCATCCGCCCCGGCATTGGCTTGTTTGTTATGCTGGGCGATGCCCACGACAGCGGATTTGAAAGCCGCGAAGCCAAATTGCATGAAAAACTCAAACTTTTTAACCACTGTGAAGCCATTTGCTGCAATTCGGATGATGACCTGGTTTGGGAAGCTTTGCAAAACCTAAAAATTCCTTTGATCAGCTGGGGAATGCGCGAAGGCAGCAGCCTGCAAATCCTGGACCGCGAAGCCAGCACCAACAAGACGAGGATCACCGCGCTTTACCATAGAAACCAAATCGAATTCCCGCTGCCGGTAATTGACGAGGTAGATATTTTCAACCTCTTGCACGTGATCAATTTCCTGTTATTCCGTGGCCTTCCCCTGGAAGTGATTAAGACAAGGGTGCTGAAACTCAGCAAATTGCCTTTACGCCTGCAATGGGAAGAAGGCATAAGAAATTGCAGGATCCTGAATGACGCCTACAGTAACGATTTCACTTCGCTTTCAATGGCCTTACAGGCATTGCAACGGGATGGGCGGCACAACCGCAAGACCGTTATACTGAGTGACCTTTCCGTACCATCAAACCAGGCCCGGGAATATTATGGAAGGCTGGCAGACCTCCTTTGCCAAACCGGTGTACAACGCCTGCTGGGAATTGGCCCGGAGATGAGCCGTATTTTTTCGGATCAGCCTGTAAAAAACCTGGAGGTTCATACATTTTCCCATACGGCAGCCTTGCTTCAGCAACTTGACCAGGTGGACATTGAAAATGAAGATATCCTGATCAAAGGCGGCCGGCGATTTGGGTTTGAAGAAATTGCACGGGCTTTGCAGGCCTTCCGCCACGAAACTGTACTGGAGATTGACCTTTCGGCCATGCAGCGGAATTTATTGCATTACAAAAGCCTGCTGCAACCCGGTGTTAAAATGATGGTGATGGTGAAGGCTTTTGGTTATGGTATCGGTGCCCGCGAAGTGAGCAAACTGGTGGCATTCGCCGGCGTGGATTACTTGGCTGTGGCCTATGTGGATGAAGGAGTGGCCCTGCGGCAAAACGGTATAACCCTTCCGGTCATGGTGCTCAATACCGAAGCCGACTCTTTTGCCGCACTTGAAAAATACAACCTCGAACCGGTCATTTATTCTTTTGAGATCCTGGAAGCTTTTTTTCAATGGTGCCGAAGCTCCGGTCAGAACCGCTTTCCCGTACATCTCGATATGGATACCGGCATGCACAGGCTTGGATTCATTGAGCACGAATGGATTCAGTTGGCGGATGCGCTACAGGCTCAGGATTATTTGCAGGTGAAATCCATATTCACCCATTTCGCGAGTAGCGAAGAACCGGAGCACGATCACTTTACTCTGCAACAAATGAACCGCTTTTTGAAGGCGGCCGGCATTATGGACAACGCACTGCCCTATGCCTTT
This sequence comes from Bacteroidota bacterium, assembly GCA_023387985.1. Lineage (GTDB taxonomy): Bacteria > Bacteroidota > Bacteroidia > Chitinophagales > Chitinophagaceae > Phnomibacter. The sequence continues at coordinate 295,705 of JAEWHC010000005.1, forward strand.
CTGAAACATGCAGCCAATACCAATGCCATAGCGAGACATCCGCAGGTGCACTTTGATATGGTCCGTTTGGGTATTGGCCTTTATGGCGGTGTAGATGGACTCGAACCGGTTTTGCGTCTCTTTACGCGTGTAGCACAGGTCAAACATTTAAAAGCCGGTCAAACGGTGGGTTATGGCCAGCATACCGTATTACAAAAAGATTCAGTGATTGCCACGGTGCGTATTGGTTATGCCGATGGGTACCGCCGGAAGCTGGGTAACGGAAATGGGTTTATGCTGGTAAACGGAAAGCCCGTGCCGGCCATCGGAAATATTTGCATGGATATGACAATGCTTGATGTAACAGAGATTGGGGAAGTAAACCCCGGTGATCACGTGGAAATTTTTGGGTTGAACCAATCCATTCAGCAGGTGGCCACACAAGCGGAAACCATTCCGTATGAGATCATGACCGGAATTAGCGGCCGGGTTAAACGGATCTACAATGAAGAGTGAATTCCGGTTTGCGGTTCGGGCAGCATGGGCAGGCAGTACTCAAATGATTTCCAGGTCCAGCAATTTTTGTCCTTCAATAAATCCTTCCAGTCGGTCGGTGGGCACACATGGACCAACACCAGCAGGAGTTCCCGTGAACACCAGGTCGCCAATATTCAAAGTAAAATATTCACTTACATGACTAAGAATATCGTCAAATGAATGCATCATCAGCTCAGATTGACCGTGTTGCACTTTTTCACCGTTTTTCTGCAACGCAAAATCAATATTGGAAGGATGTTTCAATTCGCTCACCGGAATAAAATGACCAATGGCCGCAGACTGGTCAAATGCTTTGGCTTTTTCCCAGGGAAGCCCTTTTTGCTTTAGCTTATCCTGCAGATCGCGGCAGGTAAAATCGATGCCCACAGTGATTTGATCGAAAAATTCATGCGCTAGTTTGCGGGGTATATTGCGCCCGTTTTTGCAGATATGCAGCACAAGTTCGCATTCATAATGCAGGTTGCGGCTGAAATGCGGGTATTGCATGTTTTGCCCCGGGCTGATGATAGCGGTTTTGGGTTTCATGAAAATAACCGGTTCTTCCGGAACCTGGTTTCCCAACTCCTGGATATGGGCAACGTAATTCCTGCCAATGCAAATGATTTTCATATATCAAAATTAGCCTGAAATCATGAATTCGATTCACATGAATCTCATCTGCATTCATGATGCCCATGTGGAATTCCTGAAAACCATACAGGAATCTGTTTACTCAAATGTCCTCCTGTTGAATTGATTCATTGCCGCATCAATGTCCTGCAGTATAAACGTTTCGAGTGCCTCAACGCTGGCATCAATTTTTACTACCACCACCGGAAATTCACCCGGGGCCCATTTGCTCAGTACATAGTCGACCTGTTTTCCGCGGCTGAAATTATCCCCAATGCCAAAACGCATCTTTGGATAGACATCAGTACCCAAAACCTGCTGAATATTGGCCAGCCCATTGTGGCCGGCATGGCTGCCGGAAGGGCGTATGCGCAGCTTGCTTAAGGGCAATGCCAGGTCGTCCACAATGGTCATGGTATTGGCAAGAGGAACCTTGTATTTATCCATCCAATATTTCATGGCCTTTCCGCTGAGGTTCATATAAGTGGTTGGTTTTATGAGCACCACCTTGCGACCTTTGAGTTTGATTTCGGCCACAAAGGCGTGGCGCTGAAGCTTCCATTCGCCATTGTACTTGCGGCAAAAAGTATCCACCACATCAAATCCAATATTGTGACGGGTATGGGCATATTCCTCACCCACATTGCCGAGGCCGGTCAATAGAAATTGCTGCATTTTCAAAAATAACGATTAGAAAGAAAAAGCCCGATGGCCATTTACGGGCATCGGGCCTTCGTTCAATACGGTTAAAATGATCAGGCTTCTGCCGGTACTTCCGCACCTTCTGCCGCTACTTCTCCACCTTCACCTTCCTCAGCGCCTGCGACACCTTCGCCCTGGCGAAGCTGACGGGTTGTAACCACTGAAGCCAGGGGAATACGCGGTGAGTTCATGATCTCCAGTCCGGCAATGTTAACATCCTGTACACGAATGTTTCCATTCAGCTTCAGATTGGAAACGTCAACCTCAATGTTTTCTACCAGGTCTTTTGGCAGTGCTTTTACCTTAAGCGATTTCATTTTGGTAACCAGCCGGCCACCTGCACGAACGCCTGCTGCACTCCCGGTGTACTTCAACGGAATGTTGGCGATGACTTTTTTGCCTTCAACCAATTCCAGCAGATCAACGTGGATCAGTTCATCGCTCACCTTATCAAATTGCAGGTCCTTCAGAATGCACTGGTAGGTTGTGCCATCCAGCACGACATCCGCAAGCAAAAAATCACCGGTGTAAACCAGGTTTTTGAATGCAGTAGCCGGAGCCTGGAAGTTGATTTCTTTTGCGCCCCCGTAAATTACACCAGGCACAAGCCCCTGAGAGCGAAGCAGGCGGGCGGCATTTTTGCCTCTGTCGGTCCTCAGTTGTCCTTCGATAGTAATTGTATTCATATAAAAAATTTTGGAGCGCAAAGGTAAGGGAATGTTTGACCAACTTGCCGGATTATTCTAAGTGTTGTGGAATTTAAAGATTCATTTACCCAAATAACCTGCTTTTCCACCTATTTTCGGCGCATAATTTGATTTAAGACGTATATCATTAAAAAATCAACCTCGTTGAAAAAGTTTCTTACGCTCATCCTCCTGGCGGCACTGATTGCTCCGGTTACCGTACAGGCAGCGCCCCAGTCAATTGCTGAAGACAGCGTATACCGCAGGCCGGTGGCTTCTTTTCTCATTCCCTTGCAACTGGACAGCTTATTTCCCAATAACCGTTACCGTTTTGGCAACAACATTCCAAGGAACGTTCTGCCCTACCTGGAATATTATAATGGACTAAGGCTGGCCATTGATTCACTGAATGAGGAAGGCATAGACGCCCATATCCAGGTAATCGACACTCGGCCGAATGGCGGTCTTCAGGGCATTTTTCAATCAAGCGCGCTCAGAAGGTCAGACATGCTCATCGGCATTGCGCTGAATACCGCTGACCTCCGGGAAATGTCAGATTTCGCTAGAAACCGCAACATTCCTTTCATTTCCACCACTTTTCCAAATGATGGAGGAATTGTAGAAAATCCAAGCCTCTACATCCTCAATCCCACCCTGAAAACCCATATTTTTTCTTCCTACCGTTTCTTGAAGAAAATGCACAGCCGTGATAACCTGTTGGTGATGACCCGCAGGGGAAATGCCGAGCCTTACCTGAAAGCCTGGATTGACGAAGCCGCGGCCCAGGACAGCTCGCAGAGTTTGAATTTGCAGTTCCATACCCTGAACGACAGTTTTTCAATTCAACAGATACTGCCTTTGCTCGACAGCAACCGGACCAATATAATCTGGGGCGCGACCCTGACAGACGCCTTCGCCCGACGCCTGGCCAAAATGATCGCACCCCTTTCCGTTACCTATCCTGTGGCCATTTTGGGAATGCCCACCTGGGATGGTATCGATTTTACCGGAAAAGACTATAACGGACTCGATGTTTTTTTGAGTACGCCATTCATCAGCAGTATGGGCAATGCCGAAGCCTACACGTCGTTCAACCGCAGGTACAACAACAGCCAGCACAGCCGGCCGAGCGATATGGCCTCCAAAGGCTATGAATTTGCATACCGGCTGGTAAAAGCGCTTGCCCGGGATTCATTGAGCGGTTCTTCCGATAGTTTGCTCATAAAGCTTAATCATCCTGAAATGCGCATTTTTAACGAGGTAGAATTTCAGCCTGTTTATGCACCGGGAAAACCCGGAGTAATCAACTACTACGAAAACCGGAAGCTCTATTTTATCCATAAAAATAATGGTGCAGTAAGAGCGGTTTTTTAGTTTGGAATTGAACAAATTTATTAGATAGCCACTCAACGGTGGCTTTAATGATTTTCCTGGAAAGAGATCGGTGAAGTTAAATGTTGACGATGGCCCTAAAGACCGACATGGCAGTATTGTCAGGTTATTTATCTTAGCCCTTCAAAACCCTGGAAATCCATGCGCATCGGGGCCCTCATACTCATCGCTTTTTTATACGCCCAGTGCAGAAGCATTTCCGGTACGGAACAGCCCATTTCCAAAGAAGCCACGGGAAATTTACCCGTAGGGGGTGGGTGTGATGGTTGCGAACTGATGTACACCGGAATGCCTGAAACCATAGATGCCATTGATACAAGTGCAGGATGGTTTGCTCAAGGTCAAAAACTGATCGTGACCGGAACCGTCTTCCAGCATAATGAAAGCACTCCGGCCCGGGATGTAATTATTTATTACTGGCAAACAGACCAAAACGGGCTCTATGCTGCCGAAGACGGAATGGATGATAAAGTGAAAGCACATGGACATATCAGGGGATTGGTAAAAACCGATGAAAAAGGGTATTACCGCATGCATACCATCAGGCCTGCACCATATCCTGATGATGTCATCCCGGCGCATATTCATTTTTCCATCAAAGAGCCGGATGTGATCAATGCCTATTACACGGACGATATTCTTTTTTCCGGAGATAGTTTACTGGCTTCCTGGCAAAAAAAATACCCGGCGGAAAACCGCGGGGGCTCAGGAATTGTTCACCCGGTTTGCGCGGCTTCCACACAAATTGCACACCACGATATTATTCTCGGAAAAAACATACCGCATTACAGGAAAATGACCGGAAAATAAATTTGAAAAAATCATTCCCCGGGATGAAAGCGAATTGGATATACCGCTGGCTTCCAATAATAAATAGGAAAAAAGCCGCGATATGCTTAGCTTTCCGTGAATTCTGAATTCCAGCGATTCATGAGGAGAATAGGATGTATTTTAATGATGATGGCTATCGTACTGGCTCCCTGGGCTGCTGTAAGTCAACCTTTCTTACCGCTTTTGCCTGATGCAGACACCACCCTTCCGGAAGTTTTTATCACTTCGAGAATGTCTGCGCAAGCTCTAAATCAGCCCTACACCGCCCAAATAATTTCCAAAAAAGAACTCCGTCAAAAAATGCCCCGCACTACACCCGAACTGCTGATGGGTGAACCCGGAGTTTTTGTACAGAAAACCAATCACGGAGGCGGCTCACCCTTCATCCGCGGGCTCACGGGAAACCAAACCCTGTTGCTAATTGATGGCATCCGCCTGAACAATTCCATTTACCGCTACGGGCCGAACCAGTATTTCAACACCATTGATTACCATACCATTCAAAAAATTGAGGTGCTGAAAGGAACCGGCTCGGTGCAGTATGGCAGCGATGCGATTGGCGGAATCATCCACGTGCTGACGAGAAAACCGGAATTCAGAACCGAAAATTTTCTGGCTTCGACCATCCATGCCCGGATGATCTCAAAAAATATGGAATATTCCGGAAGGGCCGAAATCGAAACCGGCAACCAAAAGGTCGCATTCCTTGGCGGATACGGATACAAACAGTTTGGAGATCTTGTGGGCGGCGATACCACGGGAAGGCAAACGCCTTCAGGTTATGCTGAACAGGATTTTGACGCACAACTGAGGTTTTCGTTAAGCAAAGGATGGCAACTGCGTGCACTCCATCAATCGGTGATCCAGGACGATGTTCCGGTTTACCATAAAATAAAACTTGAAGATTATGCTTATCATGAAATGGATCCGCAGACGCGGCATTTGAGTTATGTGAATCTTTCAGGGAACATTAACCGCCGTTATTTAAGGCAGCTCTCCGTTACCGCGGCCGCACAAAACGCAAGAGAAACAAGAAAAATGCGGCGCAAACATGCAGATGAATACACCCGCGAAAAAGAAAACATAAATACCTACAGCGTTACGTTGAATCTAAGGCACAACTTCTGCAAGGGGTGGACTTCCCAATCCGGGGTTGAATTCTACCAGGATCATTTGCGAAGTCGCCGCAGCATCATTCCGGATCAGGGCATTCCGTTGCATGAAAGAGCGCTTTATCCTGACCGGTCCGGCTACCAGCAGGCAGCTGTTTTTTCGCTGCATGAATTCCGCTATCAGCAATGGCAGGCACACACGGGTTTACGGTATAATTGGTCCAGGTCCATGATCCCCAATAACGAGCTGGGAAAAGTGAACATCACGTCATCCGCTCTGGTCAGCAACTTCGCTTTGCTGTATAGCCTCAGTGCCAATACCCGCTTTTATGGCCATTTCAGCACCGGTTTTCGTGCGCCCAATATCGATGATCTTGGCAGTCTTGGCATCGTAGATTTTCGGTATGAACTGCCGGCTTATGACCTCAAACCCGAAAAAAGCTACCATTACGAGGCCGGCATCCGGCACAACAGTCCGCGGCTGAAAGCGCATGCAGCAGCCTACTACCTGAATCTTAAAAACCTGGTTGCGCGGGTACAGCAACCCGGAATGGAGATGAATGGATACCCGGTATTTCTGAAACAAAATGCCGGGGCGGGCTTCATCCGTGGATTTGAATTATCGGCAGAATTCCAGGCTTCCCCTGCATTCTCCTTCCGGGGAAACCTGGCCATCCAAAAAGGCTGGAATATTTCCGATAAAGAGCCATTGCGCCGCATGCCACCAACTTTTGGTCAACTCGCCGGTAAATTTGAAAAAGGCCAATCGTATTTTAAAGCGGAGCTCCTTGCAGCAGCCATGCAGGACAGGCTTGCCGCCGGAGACAAAAGCGACAACCGTATTCCTGCAGGCGGAACTCCGGGCTGGAAGGTAGCAAATGCCTATGCCGGCTATTGCCTGCACAATGTTGAACTGGACATCAGTCTGCAGAATATTTTTAATGTGGACTACCGCCTTCACGGAAGTGGAATTAACGGTATGGGAAGAAATATGGTCATGCACCTGCGCATTACGCTGTATGCCCGCGACAATGTTCAAATTGCGAATCATTTCTGAAAAATGATCTTAACTCCAAAGGCAATAGCCAAAATTAACCTGTGTTAACTGCCTGAATGGAGGGCTGTTCTAATTTTGGTCTTCAATATTGAATCATAATTATGGACAAGAAACCCGAGATAAAACAAATGCCGGAAATTGAAGAACTTTCCGAAGCCAATTCCCTATTCTGTGATCCCGAAACCGGGGTGTGCGAAATTCCAGGAATGGCGCAGAAACTGGAAGAAAAACCGGCAGTAGTGCCTGAAGCCAAAAAATTGAAAGCCATATATTTTACTGACCCCATCTGTTCGGCCTGCTGGGGTATCGAACCTCAGCTTCGCAAAATGAAACTGGAATACGGTGATCAACTCGAAATTGAATATCGCATGGGTGGCCTTTTGCCCGATTTCAGGTATTCTGCCGGCGGCATGAACGGGCCCGCCGATGTTGCCCATCACTGGGAAGAAGTAAGTGAACACTATGACATGCCAATAGATGGAGACGTATGGCTCGAAGATCCTTTGGCTTCCTCGTATCCACCAAGTATCGCTTTTAAAGCCGCGCAAATGCAGGACAATGAAAAAGCGGTGATCTTCCTCCGAAAACTCAGGGAATTGCTTTTCCTTGAAAAACAAAATATCGCCCGTTGGGAAGTTGTAGAAGCCGCTGCGGTTTACGCCAACCTGGATGCCGAAAAAATGAAATCGGATGTATCCGGCGATGCCATCAAAAAATTTGAAGATGACCTGCACCTTACCAGGCAAATGTATGTCCGCGGATTTCCTACGGTTTACTTTACCGATGGAAACGAAAACTTGGAAATTGTTTATGGCGCCCGGCCTTATGCGCATTATGAAGCAGCCATTAATAAGATGAACAGGGATGCCGAACGCAGCGATTATGATAAATCCTGGAAAGGCATTTTCAGCAGTTTTCCCACCCTTACCACACGTGAATATGCTGAGCTCACAGAAACTCCGCGTCACAAAGCTGAAGCGGTTTTGCAAGCACTTGCCGATGCGGGGAGCATTGAACGCCAGGACTCAAAAAATGGTCCCATCTGGAAACGTGAGCAGGCGGTAGATCCAAGCAAATTAAGTCAAGGCTGATCGAATGCCTTCACCATAAAATCATCCGCCGGTTAATCGGCGGATATTTTGGCTTTGCATCTCACCTGCTCATCACGGCAATGAAGAGTGCAATTGAATATTTAATCAGAAGCGGAAAGTACTTTAAAATTCCGCATTCTTGGGCGTGCGTGCAAAAGGAATCACATCGCGGATATTTCCCATACCGGTAACGAATTGCACCACCCTTTCGAAGCCCAGGCCAAAGCCGCTGTGCGGGCATCCGCCAAAACGACGGGTATCGAGGAACCAATCCATTTCCTCCGCCGGAATGTGCATCGCTTCCATACGGGCAAGCAACTTATCGAAACGTTCCTCCCGTTGTGAGCCACCAACAATTTCCCCAATACCCGGTGCAAGGATATCCATTGCAGCCACAGTTTCTTTACCTTGCTCGCAACCATCATCCTGGCGCATATAGAATGCTTTGATAGCTGCCGGGTAGTTGGTCACGATAACGGGTTTTTTATAATGCTTTTCCACAAGGTAACGTTCATGTTCGCTCTGCAGGTCTATGCCCCAGCTGACATCATATTTGAATTTCTTCTTCTTGTATGCCGGTGAGTTTAGCAGCACATCAATAGCTTCGGTATAAGTAATGCGTTCAAATTTGTTGTTCACCACGAATTCCAGTTTCTCCAATAAACCCATTTCGCTCCGTTTATCCTGCGGAAGGTTTTTTTCTTCCTCTTTCAGCCGGTTATCCAAAAATTTTAAATCATCAGCATTTTGCTCCATTACATATTTAATGATGTATTGGATAAATTCCTCAGCCAAGTTTTGGTTGTCTTCCAGGTCATAAAAGGCCATTTCCGGTTCAATCATCCAAAACTCTGCAAGGTGGCGTGTGGTATTGCTGTTCTCTGCGCGAAATGTGGGTCCAAAAGTATAAATTTCGGAAAAGGCCATAGCGGCCAATTCCCCCTCGAGCTGACCGCTCACAGTGAGGTTTGTGCTGCGGCCGAAGAAATCTTCGCTGAAATCCACCTGGCCATTTTCCAGTCTTGGTGCTGTGCCGTCGAGCGGCAAAGTAGTCACCCGGAACATTTCGCCGGCGCCTTCCGCGTCGCTTGCCGTAATAATCGGGCTATGCCAGTACACAAATCCCTTATCCTGAAAGAATTTATGGATGGCGTAGGCCAGTCCGTTCCGAACACGGAAAACCGCTCCAAAAGTTTGGGTGCGCATGCGCAAATGGGCGATCTCACGTAAAAAATCCAGGCTGTGCTTTTTGGGCTGAAGCGGATACTTTTCAGGATCGCTGTCACCCAATACCTCTATGGCATCAGCAACCAATTCCCAGGTTTGTCCGGCGCCCTTGCTTTCCACAATTTTTCCGGTCACCTTCAGGCAAGCACCTGTCGTGATGCGCTTGAGCAAGGCATCATCTGTATGCTCGAAATCCACCACGATCTGCAGATTATTGATTGTACTGCCATCATTTAACGCTATAAACCGGTTGCTGCGAAAAGTGCGCACCCAACCCATAACAATTGCTTCCTTCCCTGAAATGGTTGTATCAGATGCCAGGATATCCTTTATTTTATTCCGCTTGTTAAAAGCCATGTTCACTCATTCTTTTAGGGCGGCAAAGATAAGGCGCAGCCGGCAGTCAGCAGTTGGCAGTTTGGATGAGGCGTAATCCATTAAAAAAAATTACAATCAGGCTGGATATTTAGATTTGCAGAACCAATTTGTCATCGCAACGGTTTTAATCAAACTCAATACATAAAAAATGGAAAAAGGAACGCAGACTTTTATAGAAAACCTGAAGAAAAATACCGGCAAATCGCTGGAAGAATGGGTGGCCATCGCGCAAAAAGAAAACTTTGCAAAGCATGGGGAGATTATGAAATTCCTAAAGGAAAAACACGGATTTACCCACGGTTTTGCCAACCTCGTCGCTTTGAGCGCAAAAGGCACGCATTCAGCATCTGTGGAAAATAAAGAAGACCTGGTAGCTGCGCAATACAACGGCAAAGCGCATTTCAAACCGCTATATGATCACCTGGTCAGCTTAATTTCCACCTTTGGTAATGATGTGGAGATCGCACCAAAGCAGGCCAATGTGAGCATCCGCAGAAAAAAGCAATTCGCGCTTTTAACGCCGGCCACCAGGGACCGGTTTGAAATAGGCATAAATCTTAAAGGCCAGGAACCTGAAGGCAAACTGGAAGGCCTCAAACCCGGCGGCATGTGTTCGCACAGGATTAATGTCGCCTCCATTGATAACATAGACGAGGAGGTAACCGGCTGGCTAAAGAAGGCCTATGATCATGCCGGATAAATGCCTTGGGCGATGGGGTATTCGTTGAAAAACCTACAGCCTGGAAGGATCTCAGTTGGCGGAACCGCAAGTTCCCCAGGTGACGGCATTTGACTTTTAAATTTAGACTTTTGACTTCCTTGTTATCTTTGCAGCCTCAAATTTGATCCATAGAAAAATATATGAGCGATTATAAAAGAATATTGGTTACAGCGGCTTTGCCTTATGCCAACGGCCCATTGCATGTTGGCCACCTGGCAGGAGCCTATATTCCTGCAGATATTTATGTACGATGGGAACGTGCCAGAAAAAAAGATATTGTATTTGTCGGCGGCAGTGATGAGCATGGAGTTCCCATTACCATTCGTGCAATGCGTGAAGGCGTTTCACCACAGGATATAGTGGATAAATACCATGCGCTCATTAAAGACAGCTTTGAAAAGCTCGGTATTTCTTTTGATATCTACAGCCGGACTTCAAACGTCATACATCATGAAACGAGTGCTGATTTTTTCAGGAAACTCTATGATGACGGCCTTTTTGAGGAAAAAGAAACCGAACAATATTTCGATGAGGAAAAACAGGTATTCCTTGCGGACAGATACATTTCCGGAACCTGCCCCATCTGTGGTAATCCGAATGCGTACGGCGATCAGTGCGAAAAATGCGGCAGTTCACTAAGTCCGGAACAACTGATTGACCCCCGCAGTACGCTGAGTAACGCGGTACCGGTAAAGCGAAAAACCAAACACTGGTATTTTCCATTGGAAAACTATGAACCCTGGCTGAAGGAATGGATACTGGAAGACCATAAAGAATGGAAAAACAATGTGTACGGCCAGTGCAAAAGCTGGTTGAATGCGGGCCTGCAGAGCCGGGCCATGACCCGTGACAGCAACTGGGGCGTAAAAGTTCCCCTGCCGGATGCGGAAGGCAAAGTGCTTTATGTCTGGTTCGATGCACCCATCGGATACATCAGCGCCACGAAGGAATTATTGCCTGATACCTGGCAGGATTACTGGCAGCAGGAAGACACTAAACTTGTGCATTTTATTGGAAAAGACAATATTGTTTTTCATTGTATCATCTTCCCTTCCATGCTCAAAGCCCATGGAAAATATGTAGTTCCTGATAATGTGCCCGCGAATGAATTCCTGAACCTGGAAGGCGAAAAAGTAAGCACAAGCCGCAACTGGGCCGTATGGCTCCATGAATACCTGGAAGATTTTCCCGGTGACCAGGATGCACTGCGCTATTACCTGACTTCCATTGCGCCTGAAACGAAAGACAGCGATTTTACCTGGAAAGGTTTCCAGGACGCCAACAACAGTGAACTCGTAGCCATATTCGGGAATTTTGTCAACCGCACCTTTGTGCTGATGCATAAACTCTGCAACGGAAAAGTTCCGGCGCTGCATCCCAATGTCGTGGACGAAACAGACCACGAAATGGTCAGTGACATTGGCAAAGCCAAAACCTCCATTGATGAGGCGCTGCAGCAATACAAGTTCCGTGATGGCTTGTTCGAGGTAATTGATCTTGCACGAAAAGGCAACCAGTATATGCAGAAAAAGGAGCCCTGGATTAAGGCCAGGGTTTTGCAGAAGGAGGATGCCTCCGCAGAGGAAAAGCAACATGCCCAGGCACAGATCGATAATTGCCTGCATGTATGCCTGCAGCTCTGTGCCAACCTGGCCATTTTCATCAATCCCTTCCTTCCCGGAACGGCGACTAAACTGCTCAACATGATGAAAGTGGTGGACAGGATGCTGGATTGGGACAATGCCGGAAAAATGAAATTGCTCAGCACCGGGTATACGTTGCGTGCTCCGGAATTGCTGTTCCGCAAAATTGAGGACGAAGAAATTGAAAAGCAGATTCAGAAACTGAATAATGCAGCTACCGCAAAAACGCAAGCCCTTGAAGGGCCAGCGCAAACCCATAGCGCCTTGAAACCGGAAATCGTGTATGATGATTTCGCGAAGCTTGACCTGCGTGTGGGAACCATTGTAACGGCCGAAAAAGTGGAAAAAGCCGATAAATTACTGAAGCTCTCCATTGATCTTGGTTTTGAAACCAGGACCGTTGTAAGCGGTATTGCTTTGCAGTTTACTCCTGAAGAACTGCCTGGCAGGCAGGTGGTGGTGGTCTGCAATCTCGCCCCGCGTAAAATGCGTGGCATTGAAAGCAATGGAATGATCCTGATGGCCGAAGATCAATCGGGTAAATTGCATTTCATCAACACGCCCGACGATATTGACAATGGATCTGTGGTGAATTGAGGCGGAGCTTATTTCACAACCGGAAATGCATTTCATCAATGAAATGGCTTGATCGATATCTCCAGAAAGTACGAATCCGAAAAGCCGGCGCCCATTTGCCGGATTTCTCTAGGGTGCTGGATATTGGTTGCCACCAGGGAGAATTGTTCAACCAATTGCAGCATAAGCATCTTACCGGTACAGGTATTGACTTGTTGATCGAAAATGCAAAAACAATTGCTGACGGAACCGTTCAACTTATTCCGGGATCCTTTCCAGCTGCGCTTCAAACCCATGAACAATTTGATGCAATAACGGCACTTGCTGTAGTCGAGCATATTCCGGAAGTGGATTTGCAAGATTTCTTCTGCGCCTGCTACGCCCACCTCAAAACCGGTGGCCTATTGATTTGTACAGTTCCGGATAGCAAGGTGGATTCCATACTGAGCATGTTGAATAAGCTCGCGTTAGTGGATGGAATGAGCATTGATGATCATCATGAATTTGATGCAATGCAAACGATAGCACTGGCGGCAAAAGCCGGGTTTAAGCTTCTATCGCACAAGACTTTTCAGCTCGGCCTCAACAATGTATTTGTGTTTGGGAAATAACCCGCATTTCTTGTCTGTTTTTTTTCCAGCCCGGTGCAAAAGCCGGTTGAAAAACCCAAAGTTGAGGTAAACAAAAAAAAGCCGAATAGAAACTTTCACCAAACAGAAGAAAGTGGGAATCCTGATGCCTATTGATTAACCTCGCGTCATGCCAATGCAGATAGCTTGGTTTCGGGGTCGTATTGCTTTTACTTAATAATTTCAGCCTGTTTATTTTTTGAACCAGCATATTTAGACACACTGACATTGTCGCCAATTTCGATACTTAAAAGATCTTCGCCAACCTGAATAGGACCGTTGTAAATTTTTTGTGTCCGGATTTTCAAATCCGTAATTGTAGGTGGCGGTATAGACGGATCGGCTGTCAGCAATACGACGTGTGAATAAACTGCAAGTTTGGGCTTTATTTTTTCAAATACTTTGGCCGCATCTTCCGGCGATGAATGAAAGCCAAGTATTTGATTAATCAGTGGATTTTGCCTGGATTGTTCATTTGCAGCCGCCACTTCATGAATGATAACCTCTGCATTTTTAGCATATTTAATTAAGTTGTTGCTATAGCGTGTGTCACCGGAAAGAATAACAGCATGTCCCGCGTAATCAATTCTGTAACCGAGCGCAGCATCAATAAAGTCCGCATGGCTTACAATAAACGGCGTTACTTTTATTCCATTGCTTTCCCAAACGAATCCTTCGCTTATGTCTGAAGGAATTACAATTGCTCCACTGTCAGCTTTATTGTTTTCCTTGCTGCGTGTTTGGATGTCCCAGGCAAAGGCTTTAGCGAGATTACCCATCATATCCTTTGTACCGTTGGGACCGTAAACCTGAAGCGGAGCAGACCTCCTGCCATAAACCGCCGGTATCCACCCCGTTAGCCATAGGTCAGGAATACCCACAACATGATCAGAATGAAGATGGGTAAGAAACAATGTATTGATCTTACCCAATGGAATTTGTAGTTGCCATAATCTTTGCGAAGCGCCTCTTCCGCAGTCAAATAAAAGTTTTTGGTTTCCTGCTTCAACCAATATAGCCGGACCAAACCTTTCAATAGATGGCACCGGCGCACCAGTTCCCAATAAAGTAACTCTGATTGGAGCTTGTGCGTTGGTATAGGCAACACTTGCCAGGAAAAAAAGAACAAATGTGCCTTTGGTTATTCTGCTTTTCATTGTTGTCAGTTTATAAGATAAAAAATACAAGCACTCAATGCATAAGTATTCAGGTATCGTAAGTTTGTCAAATGTGGCGGATAAGGTTCACGCCATGCTGCTGAATGGCCATTCACTGAACGTCCGGCCAGTAACCGCCGCTGATTTGAAAAACAGAAGTTGAAGTTATGAACTAAGGCTGAAATGACTAAATCGCTGCTCATAGCACTCAAAAGGATGAAATTTTAATCGTCGGCCAGCAAAGAAGCAAACGCTATATTGCTAGCAATATTTAAATCTTATACTCTGCTGGGATAATACTTATTGCTCATTCTTAAAAAGTATTTTTCAATTTTGAATGTCATAACTATACCTGAAATTATACTAAACATTGATATAATAATACAATCAACGTAATGGTTAGATTTAAAGTTAAAAATATAATGGATGGGTCTAAGCTATATCGAATTCAAAACGTATGAATAATATATATTGAATATGAACAATACCCAGTCTTACTTACAATAATAACAACACTCCCTGTAAAAATTTTATTCAATAGGGAGTGGATATCGAACGGCAAAAAATGGAAAGGTTCCATCCATGTCGGTGCAAAGAAAAATGAGAGCTCAGGGCCGTCAGTTGAGCGGATAATGGGTTCCCCAATTCAATTTCGCTTATCTTAGCCATTCTCAAGCCGAACCATACTGATGCCCATTTCCATTTCTGTAGTAATGCCTTGCCTGAATGAAGCTTCAACACTTGGTTTTTGCATTAAAGAAGCGCAAACGGCTTTGGAAAAAGCCGGTGTGCATGACACGGAGATTATTGTCGCGGATAATGGAAGTACCGATGGCTCTCAGCAACTGGCGCAGGAACTAGGAGCAAACGTGATCCGTGTAAATCAGAAAGGATATGGTTCGGCATTGCATGCAGGAATTTCCGCGGCGCGTTATGATTGGGTTTTCTTTGCTGATTCGGATATGAGTTATGATTTCAGGAACCTGGAGCATTTTATTCCGGAAATGCATCATCAGGCAGACCTCATTGTGGGAAACCGGTTCAAAGGCCATATCGACTCCGGCGCAATGCCGTTTTTACACCGCTACCTGGGCACACCCGTTATCTCGGTGCTCGGGCGCAGATCCTTTGGCGTAAACCTTGGGGATTTCAATTGTGGAATGCGCGCCATAAAAAAAGATGCCTATGTGAAATTGCAGATGCAATCCGGCGGTATGGAATATGCCAGTGAAATGATCGCGAAAGCCGGACTTAAAAAACTGGATATCCGCGAAGTGCCGGTTGACCTGCGCAAAGATGGCCGCGACAGGAAGCCTCACCTGAGTACCTGGCAGGACGGTTGGAAACACCTTAAACTCATTTTGCTGCTCAGTCCAAAATGGTTGCTGCTCTTTCCGTCGTTGTTTTTCATGATTGCCGGCTTGCTTTTGGGCAGCATCCTGCTTTTCAATTACGTAAGCATTTCGGATTTGGTGCTGGATATCCATACCCTTTATTATGCATCCATTTTTTTTGTAGTGGGATTTCAATTGTTCCAGTTTTATCTTTTTGCAAAACTCCACGGCCACAAAATGGGCATCTATCCAAAACGCAAAATTGTGAACGACATCAACCGCTATTTCAGTTTTGAAAACAGCCTGATCCTCGGGAGCATTATTTTTCTTTCGGGAATTTTCTTATCTGCCGTAGCCGTTTGGCAATGGAAAGCATCGGGTTTTGGTCCTTTAGATCCGGTGAAAATCTTTCGCATCATCATTCCTGCCGGTTTCTGTATTTCCATCGGTATCCAAAGCATGGTTTTTGGCTTTATGATGTACGTATTTTCATCCCTGAAAAATAATACGGACATGCAAACAACGCAGGCAACAGATAACTAGAACCCGCTTGAAAATCCTGGCTTTTGCGAATATTTGATCTGTTTATGAAATATGATCTCAAAACATACAAGCAGCTTTTTGGTTTAATCCTTTTGCTCATGCTCTTCAGGATGCCAGCCATAGATCGCCCTGTGTCCAAGCATTTTGAATTCAACACGGCAGTTGTTCTTATCAATGCCATAAGTTGGAACCAGGCAGGTGGTGGCGGACATTTCAATTTTACCCCGCTGATGAATTTCCAGGGGGATGCCAATAAATTGCTTGAGCAGGGTCCGTTTCTCGATAAAGAACATAACCATGTTTATGTATCAAGTGGTGCAGGATGGTATGTTCTACCCTATCTATTTTTTAATACCTTCAATTTGCCTCCAACAGCGCTCTGGCTTCGGATCCTGAGCATTTTTGCAGGGCTGCTCAGCTTTGTGTTGCTCAGCCGGCTATTTATTCAATCGGGCATGCTTCCTGGACCTGCGCACAGGCTCTCCTTTTTATTTTGCATAATGCCCGCACCGCTGTGGTATATGGGCATTGCGTATGTGACGGTAGGCATAATGATGCCTTTTGTGCTGTGGATCCTTTTACTCTGGAATGAGCGCTCAACAGCCTTGTCCGAACCTACTGCCGGATGGTACGCCCAATTGTTTGCTGCCGGGGTTTTGCTGATCTTTTTTGAATGGTACGGTGTGTTTTTGCTGGCTGCAATTTTTTGGTGGGCAATGCTGACGAAAATGAAAAAACAAACAAGATTAAAAATTGCAGCAACTGCTTTTTTAGCGGGATTTACTGGCGTAATGGTTATTTTTTTGCACTTCGCGAGCTATGTTGGGTTTGATCAGGTAGCAGACTACTGGATTTCGCGGTTCTCCAGCAGGGGTTTTGCGGGTATAAATTCCCAACATGTTGGCCATACTCTTCAGCAGATTCTGCAGCATCTCCTCACCGCATTCCTCCCGCTTTTTCTTTTACTGGCCTGGATTTTTTTAAAAGGCAAAGCCAAATCCCATAAACCGCGGTGGCCGATATTCCTGCTTGTCTTTACCGGCATTTATAACATGGCTTTCCTGGATTGGTCGGTGGTGCATGAATTTGCCTGGATGGCATTCGGATTGAGCACCTTCCTGTTTGTTTTTTTACGTTACGACACCAATCTCATAAATCATCGAAACCGCTGGATTTTTGTAACGCTTTGCGTCTTTTCGCTCGCTATATATTTCACCATAAACCTGCCCGGCAACAAATCGCTCAAAGGACTGCCTTACACCGTTTACGCGGAAGCAGGAAAAAAGATCAGCGCTAACATTCCAGACGCTGCATTCATTTTTTCAAGCCGTACAAATGAAAAAATAATTGAATGGAATGCACGCCGAACCATCAACAAGGCAAAGGATATCCAAACGGCCAAAAGGATAATGGACAGTCTTCAATTAAAGGAAGGATTTTTTCTTGACCTCGGGCCCGAAGGAGATCCACTCCGTTTTGAAATAAAAAAAATCCCCCGCAATGATTAGCGGGGGATTTACATATAGGTGTTTTACTATTTACACATTCGCATCTCTGATGTCATCAGCGGTATCGTCTACAACAGCATCGGCGGCGTCGTCGGCAGCGCGGTCAACCGCATCTGCAGCGTCATCCACAGCATCTTCAACTGCATCGGCAGCCTGATTGGCTTTGCGCTCTGCGGCATCGGCAAGGTCTTCAGCTTTTCTCTCCACTTTGTCACCAAAATTTTCGGCATCGCTTCCTACACGATCAGCAGCATCATCTGCCTCGTTGGCAACCCTGTCCCTGGTGTTGTCCCAGGCTTGCTCAGCTTTATCACCGACACGGTCTGCCGCATCCTTGGTATCGTCCCAGGCATCGGCAGCTTTATCTTTTGTTTTGTCCCAGGCCCGTTCTGCCTTATCGCCGGCGTCATCAGCTACATCCTTGGTGTCCTCCCAGGCATCTGCAGCTTTGTCTTTTGTTTTATCCCAGGCTTGCTCGGCTTTATCACCGGCTTTTTCAGCAGCGTCTTTTGTCGCTTCCCAGGCATCGGAAGCTTTATCCTTTATTTTGTCCCAAAGACCGCCTGATTTTTGTTCTTCACTCATGGTTTCCTTTTTTTAGAGGTTTAAGAAAAATTCAATTCTAACTGTTATGTTATTCAAAACATATACCACAATTTGTATTTGAACGAAATATTTTTAGGGCATATCGGGAAACGGATTAAATATATTGAAAAACGAGCAGGTCTCCGATTTTTCCTTGTGGTTTGCACTTGCCGGTCTGTTCTTAATAATTGAAATGCCTAGCCATATAAAAGACCCAACGGACGTATATTTATAAGGTTCGTCGAAGTTGGTACGATTTTTCCTATAGATTGAATTCCTTTGTATAACCTAAATATCTTATCATGAGGTTTAAAAAAATAGAATCATTCCTTCAACTCCGGACGCTGAGCCTGGTAGCAGGTATTGCCGTTGCCGGATTCTTTTCTTCTTGCGCCACCAATCCTGTAACGGGTAAAAAACAAATGGTATTGATGAGCGAAGAGCAGGAAATCGCGATGGGCCAGGAAGCTGATCCGCAAATTGTTGCAGAATTCGGACTGTATCCGGATAGTTCCATTCAGCGTTTTATTCGTGATCGTGGCCAGGCTATGGCGCGCTTATCCCATCGGCCAAATCTCAACTGGACATTCCGCGTACTGGACAGTGATCAAATCAACGCATTTGCCACACCCGGCGGCTTTGTTTATTTCACGCGTGGAATAATGGGTTACATGAATGATGAAGCCCAGTTCGCCGGCGTACTCGGGCACGAGATCGGCCACGTAACCGCCCGGCACAGTGTAAGCCAGATGACCAAGGCGACCCTCAGCCAGATCGGCTTGATTGCCGCCATTATCGCGGCACCCGAACTGGCCCAGTTTGCCGAATCAGCCAGCCAGGGCCTGCAATTGCTGATGCTGAAATACAGCCGCGACGCGGAAATGGAATCAGACGCCCTTGGTGTGGAATACAGCAGCAAGGCCGGTTACGATGCCAAGGAAATGGCAAAATTCTTTCAGACCCTTGACCGCGAAATGACCTCAAAAAGCAATAGCCGCTTACCCGAATTTATGAGCACGCACCCGGATCCGGGAAACCGTTTTTCGAGGGTAACGAAACTCGCACAGGACTGGCAAAAGGCCAATCCTACCAAACAATTGATCGTTAACCGCAACGGTTATTTGAAGACCATCGAAAATATTGTTTACGGCGAAGATCCGCGCCAGGGATTTCGTGAAAACGGCGTTTTTTATCATCCCGATCTGCGGTTTCAGTTTAATACACCGGCCGGTTGGCAATATCAAAATAGTCCAACACGTGTCGCTTTTGCACCGAGTGATGGTACTGCCATGCTGTTCCTGAGTATGGGCCAGGGGAATACGCCCCAGGCAGCCGCTCAGGCTTTGGTCCAGGGCGCCAACCTTCAGGTTTCTGAATCGAGAGAAATATCCGTAAATGGATTGCCGGCATTGGCACTCGTAGGTACGCAGGTGCAGCAAAACCAGCAGGGACAATCTGTTGCCGGTGTACAGGTGCTTGCTTATTTTATACAACACAATAACATCGTTTATCAATTCGCCGGTGTAAGCGCTCCGCAAAATTTTCAGCAATATGCTCAACTTTTCCAGAGCTATATGCAAAGTTTCAGGACGTTGACAGATCCTGCCAAGATCAACATTAAGCCCGAAAGGATAACCTTGCAATCGGTACCGCGGAATATGACTTTCCAGCAAGCCCTGGGTTCATGGAATATACCAACAAGCCGGTACGAAGAACTTGCCATATTAAACGGGATGCAGGTTAACCAATCTGTAGCAGCCGGAACTATGATCAAAATACCGGTTAGACGATAACGGTTAATGTTCTTTTAATACATCCCATTAACAAAAAAGCCATCTCTGTGAGGTGGCATTTTTGTTTTGCAGTATAAGAAAACCAATAAAAGAACAGGCAGAAATCTCTGCCTGTTTTCATTCATTTCGGGATGTACTTTTACCGTTTGTTGGTAAACATTCTATATAACCAGAGCAGCAGCACTGATCCGATTATTGCCAGGATCAAGCTCTTGAAATTGAAACCGGTTATGTCCCAACCCAAAAGCATAGAGCCGAGCCATCCACCAAATAATGCGCCGGCAATACCGATCAAAATAGTTACAATCCAACCACCGGGATCTTTACCTGGATGAAGGGATTTTGCAACAAAACCGGCAATCAGGCCGAAAATAATCCAAACTAACCAACTCATAATTAAAAGTTTTTGAGGTGAATACTATTTCCAAAGCAATGTAAGTTTTTTTTACAACCTGGTAAACTATTCTTGTTCAAATGCTCAAGTTATCGACAAATAAAAGAGAAAAACATTTTATTGATTTTTGTTTACTTTACCCAAAATCACGAGACATGAACAGGTTGTGGAACCGGTTGTTTTTACTGATGGCAGGAGTCATGGTTTTTACCATAGGTGCAGTAGCGCAACCAAAGACTTCTTTGCCTGCAAAACCCAATATCATTTACATTTATGCCGATGATCTTGGTTATGGCGAACTGGGAAGCTATGGTCAGCAGATTATTAAAACCCCCAACCTTGACCTGCTGGCAAGGCAGGGTATCCGTTTCACACAGCATTATGCAGGCGCCCCGGTATGCGCGCCTTCGCGGGCCATGTTGCTTACCGGCAAACATTCCGGACAATCCTATATCCGCGGTAACTATGAACTGGGTGGTTTTGAAGACAGTCTCGAAGCAGGCCAAATGCCCCTGCCTGAAGGAATCCAAACCCTGCCGCGCCTGTTGAAGAAAGCCGGTTACACCACGGCCATTTGCGGTAAATGGGGGCTCGGCGGACCCGGTACTTCGGGGCATCCACTTAAACAAGGTTTCGATTACTTTTACGGTTACCTGGATCAGAAACAGGCCCATAGCTTCTACCCCTCCCATTTATGGGAAAATGAACGATGGGATACCCTCAATAACGGATATATCTATCCGCACCAAACGCTGGATTCCGGCAGGAAGGAGAAGGCCGATTTTTTACCGTTCATTGGGAAAGACTATTCACAGGAAAAAATAACCGAAAAGGCACAGGCTTTTATTCAGAAAAACAAATCGAAACCATTTTTCCTCTACCTGGCTTACACCATTCCGCATGTCTCGTTGCAGGTGCCGGAGAAATTCGCGCAACCCTATATTGGTAAAATCCCGGGTGACGAACCTTACTACGGACGCCGTGGGTATTTGCCCAATTTTCATCCGCTCGCCACCTATGCCGGCATGATCAGCGCGCTTGATCATTATGTGGGCGAGATCATGGCCCAGGTAAAAGCGCTCGGTATTGACAACAACACCATCATCATGTTCAGCAGCGACAATGGCCCAAGTGATCATGGGGGTGCCAGGCCTGAAGTGTTTAACAGCAACGGCGGATTCCGCGGACTGAAAGGCTCGCTTTATGAAGGTGGGATTCGTGTGCCCTTTATTGCCCGATGGCCTGGAAAAATAAAACCCAACCAGGTGAACGACCATATTTCGGCCCAATTCGATTTGCTGCCCACAGTGGCCGAATTGCTGAACATTAAACCGGAATATCCGGTAAATGGCATTTCATTATTGCCTTCATTGCTCGGCAGGTCAAAACAACCACAGCATCCCTATTTGTATTTTGAATTTCCGGAATACGGTGGACAGCAGGCCGTGTTGCAGGGAGACTGGAAAGGCATACGCCGAAACCTGATCTCCAACCCCCATGCTGCATGGGAATTGTACAACCTTTCCATCGATCGCCGCGAAGAAAACGATGTGGCGGACGAACATCCCGAGATCATCGAACGCTTCAAGGGCATTGCGCAGGAAAGCCATCAGCATCCGCAAATAAATGAATGGGAGGTAATTGATGGAAAAAGCAGGAAATAATTTATGGATGAACCTGGACTGAATGCGGGACGATGGGCCACGACAGCTCGCTGAATATCCATCCCAATATCGGAACCCCAGAACATCCTGAGCCAAAAGAGACATCGCAATGAATGCTGCACTGAGGCAATAACCGATATGCTGTAATCCTCCGCATGCCCGAACCTCCCTGTTAAATAATACCTTTGTTGAAACGCATTTGCCTTTCAGGCAATATGATTAATTTACCTCATGAAACGCATTTTAATTTTCACTATCCTCCTGGTATTTTCATCTTGCAAAGTGATGAACAATCAAAAAAGTATAAGCCCGGTAGCGAGCCCTCCCCCATGGGCAGAAAAAATGGTATGGTACCAGATTTTTGTGGAGCGTTTTTACAATGGCGATCCCTCCAATGATCCAACACCTGAAAACATCCGGAACGCCTCAGCATCTTTTCCTGTTCCGGATGATTGGACGATAACAGAATGGACGTCTGATTGGTATAAACAGGAAAACTGGGCAGCGCATACTGGCCGCTCTTTGAACGAAACCATGCAGTACCGCAGGTATGGCGGCGACCTGCAGGGTGTGATTGACAAGCTTGATCACCTGCAGGAACTGGGCATAACAGCCATATATTTCAATCCGCTGAACGATGCGCCTTCGCTGCACAAATACGATGCACGTTATTACCATCACATCGATGTGCATTTCGGTCCTGACCCCAAAGGCGATCTGGCCATAATGGCCACCGAAGATCCCAATGATCCTTCCACATGGAAATGGACCAAGGCCGACAAGCTCTTCCTGCAACTGGTGGAGGAATTGCACAACCGCGGAATGAAAGTGATCCTCGATTATAGCTGGAACCATACCGGAGTTGAATTCTGGGCCTGGAAGGATATTGTAAAAAACCAGGAAAGATCGCTATACAAAGACTGGTATGCCATTAAGGAATTTGACGATGTCAATACCCCGCAAAATGAATTTGCATATGAAGGGTGGCTGAATCTGAGCTCCCTGCCGGAAATTAAGAAAGCGGATATTACCACTACCCGCAGGATCGGCATGCCTTATGAAGGCGATATCGCCCCCGGCCCGAAGCAGCATATTTTTGATGTTACCAGGCGGTGGTTGGCACCCGACGGCGATGTATCGAAAGGAATTGATGGTTTCCGCCTTGATGTTGCAGACCACATCGGCCTCAAATTCTGGAGGGATTACCGCAGTCTGGTGAAATCTATCAATCCCGAAGCTTATCTGGTGGGTGAGATTTGGTGGGAACAATGGCCCGACCGGCTGATGGATCCCAGGCCCTATACAAATGGTGATGTTTTTGATGCCGTAATGTTTTACCAGGCTTATCGCCCGGCCAGGAGCTTCTTTGCCAAATCCTCAGCTCCCATTACTTCCCAACAGGTAAAAGACAGCCTCGATTATCAGTGGAACCGGTTAAAACCCGGCTATGCCGCTGCTATGATGAATGTGAATGCCACCCACGACGCGCCGCGGCTGCTCACCTGCTATTTCAATGGCGGCAAATACAAATACAATGCGAACGGCTATGCCGATCCCTCTTACAAAATTGGCCGGCCCGATGCCGAAACCTATGCCCGCGCCAAACTCTACCTCATGCACCAGTTTACCATTATTGGCGCGCCACATATCTGGAATGGCGAAGAGCTCGGTATGTGGGGGGCCGATGACCCTGACTGCCGCAAACCGCTATGGTGGCCCGGTATGGTTTTCGATTATGAAACTTCGCCATTTACCATAAACCGTTCACCGGTGGGCTATAATGCCGAACATTTTGATTGGTATAAAAAGCTCGCCAACCTTCGCAAATCCAACCCCGTATTGCAAAGCGGCACACTGGAATGGCTGCCCTCATCCGACCGTATGCTGGCTTACAAACGCGTTGGCCATGGCAAAACGGTTTGGGTAATTCTTAATGCCTCAAACCAAAATACGGATTTTGATTTGCCGGAGGCATTAAGGTTCCGGGATTTGTTTAATGGAAGTTCACTGAGCGGTGGAAAAATGGAATTGAAGGGATTTGAAGGGAAGATATTGGAGGAATTTCACCCATAAGGCAATCAATTGCAATCACGCAACAATTCCCATTCCGCGTAAACCGGTCATTGCGGAAACCGGAAGTTATATGAGCTGCTGAACATTAGAAATAATGAGCTCCGGTAGTTATGGCCCGCTTTGCCAAAACAATAATAAAAGTGGAAACTTCGAATACAATTGCTCACTAAAATACATGCAAGTTCAGTGAGTTATCCTTAAATGTCCTCACTACATTTGTGTAAACGAAACCCATCATGAAAAAATTCAGTTCATTCATTTTTACCTTATGCTGTCTGTTTCTACTCTCCTTCCCAACCATTTCCCAATCCCTGCCCCAACGATGGGATGAAATAACCGCAGCAGACTGGAACAATGCTTTGGAAAAAAGCAACCGCACCTGTATCCTTCCTTTTGGGGTGTTGGAAAAACATGGACCGCATGTGCCCATGGGCAGTGATCTGATCAGGGCAAGGGAATATGCTTTGCGCGCAACGCAACAGGAATACGCGGTGGTGTTCCCGGATTATTTCTACGGGCAGTTGAATGAAACAAAACATCAACCCGGCGTATTTGCCCTCCCATCAAGGGTAGCCTGGGACCTGTTGGAACATACCTGTGAAGAAATCGCGAGAAATGGCTTCAATAAAATCATCATCGTAAATGGCCATGGGGGCAACCCGGATATGATCCGCTATTTTATTCAAACGCGTTTGGAAAAAGAAAGGGATTACGCGGTGTATTTTTTCCAACCGGGAAATGACACAACATATAACCGGAAACTGGCAGAAATGCGAAAATCTGATCCGCGTACCGACCAGCATGCAGGAGAAAGGGAAACAGCGGAAATGATGTATTTCCGTCCTGACCTGGTACAAATAGACAGCGCCAAAATTGAATCAGGTGCACGGCAAGGCAGGCTTTCTTTACCCAATCTGTACACCGGCATTTGGTGGTACGCCGATTACCCAAACCAATATGCCGGTGATGGCAGTGTGGCGAATGCAAAGCTTGGAAAATTGATTGCTGACAATACCATCAATCAATTCATTCAGGCCATAAAAACCGTTAAGAACGACACACAAACGCTGAAGCTTCAGAAGGAATTTTATGACCGGATGTGGAAATAATCAGCTTGCAGGGTAAGGCAGGATGGAATCCGCCCTCACCCCAGAATTAGCTGAGTTAGTTCTCCGGTCTGCCTACCTGGCTACATTCACTGTCCGCTTTTCGCGAATAACCGTCACTTTGATCTGTCCCGGGTAGGTCATTTCATTCTGGATCTTCTGGGCGATCTGGAAGGAAAGATTTTCACTTTCTTTGTCGGTCACTTTTTCGGCTTCAACAATTACCCGCAGTTCGCGGCCAGCCTGTATGGCATAGGCTTTTTCCACGCCGTTGTACGACATGGCAAGGTTTTCAAGGTCTTTGATGCGCTCCAGGTATTGCTGCATAATTTCGCGGCGTGCTCCTGGCCTGGCACCACTGATGGCATCGCAGGCCTGAATGATGGGCGAGATCACGTAGGTCATTTCCATTTCATCGTGATGGGCGCCAATGGCATTCACCACGCTCGGATGTTCACCGTATTTTTCGGCCAGTTTAGCGCCAAGCAAGGCATGACTCAGTTCGGTTTCCTCATCCGGCACTTTGCCGATATCGTGCAGCAAACCCGCACGCTTGGCCAGTTTGGGATTGAGTCCGAGCTCGGCTGCCATAATTCCGCAGAGGTTAGCGGTTTCGCGGCTGTGCATCAGCAGGTTTTGCCCATAGGAACTGCGGAAACGCATACGGCCCACCATGCGCACCAGTTCTTTGTGCAGTCCGTGGATGCCCAATTCAATTACGGTTCGCTCCCCTATTTCCATTACCTGCTCATCAATCTGTTTTTTGGTTTTGTGCACCACTTCTTCAATCCGTGCAGGGTGTATTCTTCCATCTGTTACCAGGCGTTGCAGGCTAAGGCGGGCGATTTCTCTCCGGAGGGGATCAAAGCTGCTCAATACGATGGCTTCCGGCGTATCGTCTACAATCAGGTCTACACCGGTGGCGGCTTCAATGGCACGAATATTCCGGCCTTCCCTGCCAATGATCTGTCCTTTAACTTCATCAGTTTCAAGATTGAAAACCGTTACCGCATTTTCGATGGCCTGTTCTGCAGCCGTACGCTGTATGGTCTGTATCACAATCTTGCGGGCTTCTTTGCCGGCTTTTTGTTTGGCATCTTCAATTATCTCCTGCTGCAGTGCGGCGGCCTGTGTCTGCGCCTCATGCTTGAGCGTTTCTACCAATTGGGCTTTGGCTTCTTCGGCAGTAAGCTGTGCTATTTTTTCCAGCCTGCGGATGTGTTCTTCCTGGTGCTTTTCCAGTTCGCTGCGCTTCAGATTGACCACCTCGATCTGGCGATTCAGGTTATCCTTAATTGCTTCATTCTCCTTAATCTGCTTTTCCAGGTTTCCCTGCCTTGAACTGAAGCTTTGTTCCTGGCTCCGCAGCCGGCCTTCGGTTTCAGCAATCTTTTTATTCCGTTCCAAAACTTCCCGGTCGTGTTCGGCTTTCATCTGAACGAATTTCTCTTTCGCCTCCAGTAGTTTTTCTTTCTTCAGGGTCTCGGCGCTGCTCTGTGCATCAGCCAGCAGGCGGCTTGCCTGCGCGTTGGCATCTTCTATCTGTCTGCGTGTATTTGCGGCAAATATCATTTTACCCAGGAACACCCCAACAAGCAATGCGGCCAACCCGATCCCGATCAATACAAATATTGAATCCATTTGAGTTGTTTAAAATTTTTAATACAAGCTTATCACAAGCTATCAGGCGAAAATACGACTTTGATAACAGGAATTTAAAAAGCTTTATCGCCTTTGGTAGCCAAATTTTATTTAATATGGCCGGCAACATCATTAACCTGCTGCGGTTTCCGATTCTAATTTTATTTTCTTACCCGCCCGGTTTATTTTAGCGAAATTTGTAAATTCTGCTAAAAAAATAAATACCGATATTATGAAAAACGAAAAAGCAGCCATTTTCAAAAAGCATTTTGAAGGCGAACCCCGTGTGTACCGTTCTCCGGGCCGCATCAATTTCCTGGGCGAACATACCGATTACAACGGCGGATTTGTACTTCCTGCTGCCATCAACAAAGCCATTTATGTGGCAATCGCCCCACGAGAGGATGATCAGATTAATCTGTATGCTGAAGATTATGATGAGCAATTTCATACGACATTGGGCGAAGTAAAACCCGGTCCCCGTGGCCAGTGGAGCAACTATCCGTTGGGTGTGGTTGACCAGATGAAACAACGTGATGCCGCGCTGAAAGGATTTGATATGACCATCGGCGGCGATATTCCCCTCGGTGCGGGCCTTTCAAGCTCGGCAGCACTCGAATGTGCGACTGCCTATGCATTAAATGATATTTTCAATCTCGGTTTCGAAAAAATGGAATTGGTGAAAATGGCCCAAAAGGCCGAGCATACTTATGCCGGTGTTATGTGTGGCATTATGGATCAGTTTGCCAGTGTGATGGGGAAAAAAGACCATGCCGTTAAATTGGATTGCCGCTCTTTGGAATATGAACATGTGCCATTAAGAATGGATGGATTGAAAGTGGTTTTGCTCAATACCAATGTGAAACACAGCCTGGCGAGCAGCGAATACAATACCCGCCGTGCACAATGTGAGAAAGGCGTAGCACTGGTGAAGGCGTATCATCCGCATGTGGAAACCCTTCGGGATGTGGACCAGGAAATGCTGGACAAATATGTAAAAGATGCAGATGAAGTGGTTTACCGCCGCTGCCATTATGTGGTAGGTGAAGCCGAAAGAATTCTTGAAGCTAAAGAACACCTTAAACATGGTGAAATGGAATCCCTTGGCAAATTGATGTACCAAACCCACGACGGGCTGAGGCAGGAATATGAAGTGAGTTGCAAAGAGCTGGATTACCTGGTGGATTTTGTGCGTGACAATCCCAATGTTCTCGGAGCCCGTATGATGGGTGGCGGCTTCGGCGGATGCACCATTAATATTGTTAAAGAAAAAGCTATTGAAGAACTTGTAGCCAATGCAAAAGAAGCTTACGAAAAAGATATGGGTCTGCCGTTGACCGCTTACGTGGTGAGCGTGGAAAACGGAAGTGAAGAAATGATTTAAGCGTCATTTGGTTTTGTAATTGCCGTCATCCTGAAATTCGCGGGATGGCGGTTTATTTTTCAAGCTAACAGGAAATGAAAAAATATGCAGGAAACGCTTAAAAAAATATTCCGTTCTATTTACTCTGTTCTATGGTGTTTTTGCTGCCATTCATCAATTTTCCGGACCTGTTTCCTGTTTATTTTCAGCTCCAACTTTCGGATATATTATTTGTATTGGCCGGCCTGGTATTTTCGATTTATGTAGTTACCGGTAAAAAGACGGTAAGGAGGTCCTGGTTTTATTTTCCATTGATTGCTTATTTCTTTGCCTTGCTGTTGTCTACGCTTTTTTCTGAAAATCCGGCATTGAGCTGGAAGAAATTGGTGGCAAACAGCTATCTACCCGGCCTGGCTTTTATGGCTTTCAACCTTACTGATTCTTTT
Source organism: Bacteroidota bacterium (assembly GCA_023387985.1). Classification (GTDB taxonomy): domain Bacteria; phylum Bacteroidota; class Bacteroidia; order Chitinophagales; family Chitinophagaceae; genus Phnomibacter. Next base: position 324,503 of record JAEWHC010000005.1, read on the forward strand.
GAAAAATTCAAAAAAGTGGCCCAGGCTTGGATGTCGGGAATGTTTATCGTTGGCGCGGTAAGTTTAGTCAGCTTGCTATTGTATTATTTTGATAATGACAATCCCATTTTGCAACGCACGCTTTTTACCTGGGGCTCACTTCCGCCAGGCACTTACCCACGAATTCAAAGCACATTCAATAATCCCAATATGCTTTCCAATTACCTTATTATTGGCCCTGTACTGGTTTGGTTTGCGTATGTGTTTGAATGGTTTTCAAGAACAGGCCTCCTGGTATTTTCTATCCTCCTGGCCGTTGCAACCATCTTCACTTTATCACCGGGAATTGGCGGAAGCTTACTGGTGACAGGCTTATTGCTTTGGATTCATAATAAGAAGAAAAATCCATTGCTTTCAAAATCCGGATTAATTGGAGGAATTCTGGCAGCCATATTATTTTTCATTTCAGTACTTCCTTCTCCTACAAATTTTCCTGAAGTAATTGAACCATCGGGTAGAATTATTTCCTGGATTGCATCAATCAAAACCTTTTGGGAATACCCGGTAACCGGCATAGGATTGGGTGTAGATCCTATATTGGTAAGCTATAGCGCACCATATGGCATACACTATATTACTGACCCGCATCAGCTCTTTCTTAATGTAGCTGCGCAGCTGGGAACCATTGGAATTTTTGCGCTCTCCTTACTATTGTTTTATCTGCTATCCGTTTTTTTGCCCAAAAAAAAACTGAAACCAGGCGAGGCGTTTTAGTAACCGGGCTTGGCTTTGCTTTTACCGGTACGTTTATTTATCATGGACTAAGTGGCTCGTTTGAAGATGCAAGACATGTATGGGTGTTGACTGGATTGCTTGCCGCATCCAGGGCATTTCCCGATCAATATGTATTAGTAAAACCTTGCGGTGATAAAGCGGAAAGAAAAGCGCAGTCGCCGCATTGCCCGATAATTCAAATTAAAATCAATAAATTCCTTTTCTTTATACCCCCAAAAAAACTATATAATGTTTAAGAGAAGTTTATTTCTGCCGGCAGTATTTAGCCTGGCCATTTTTGCCTGCAACAACAATTCAACAACAAAAACTGAAGCAATGAAAGATACGGGTCAGGAATTGGTCGATCGTGCAAAATTTGCCGATACCATTAACGGAAAAGCTACTGCTCTTTATACGTTAAAAAACGATTACGGCACCGAACTGTCCATAACCAATTTTGGTGGTCGCTTCGTAACATTATTGGTGCCGGATAAAGACGGCAAGCCAACCAACGTGATCATTGGCATGGAAAGCGTGAATGCTTTCGCCAATGCGGCCGAGAAATATTTCGGCGCAACCATCGGGCCGGTTACAAACCGTATCGCTAAAGGAAAGTTCACTATTGACGGAACTGAATACACGCTTGCACAAAACAATGGACAAAATACCTTGCATGGTGGAAGCCATGGATTCCAGGATGTAGTATGGGATGCCAGCCAACCCAATGATTCTTCCCTCGTGCTCACTTATCTCAAACCCGATATGGAAGGCGGATTTCCTGGTAACTTAAATGTAAAAGTAACCTTTACCCTTCAGGACAAAGCCGATATCCACATGGACTACGAAGCAACCACTGATAAGGCCACGCCGGTGAATATGACCAATCATGCTTTCTTTAACCTCAATGGCGCCGGAAGTGGTGATATTCTCGGACATACCCTGGAGATTTTTGGCGACAATATCACGCCCGTTGATTCCACGCTGATCCCAACCGGGAAACTCGAACCGGTAGCCAATACGCCCTTTGATTTTACGAAACCCCATACCATTGGTGAGCGCATTGAAACGGATAATGAACAATTAAGATTCGGCAAAGGATACGATCACAATTATGTATTGAATGGTACCAAAGCAGCCAATGGCCTTACGCACGCCGCCCGTGCAAAAGGCGACAAATCTGGCATTGTACTGAATGTTTACACCACAGAACCTGCCCTGCAATTTTATTGTGGCAATTTCATGCAAAGCCAAAACAACCTGATCGGCGGTTTTAAAGATGATTTCCGTACCGCCTTTTGCCTGGAAACCCAGCATCATCCCGATGCGCCTAATCAACCCAACTTTCCCAATACGATTCTGAGGCCGGGAGAAGTGTACAAAACGAGCACAGTTTATAGTTTCGCATGGTGAGGAGAACTGGCTTTAATAATTGATCAAGGTTTCCGCAATGTTTATCATTTCCGACCAACTTGAACGGTCAGGTGGGGCGCTAATTTTTGCGGGAGGTTTTGCATACAAAAGCACAGACATTTAGAAGTCAGGAACTTCATCCGGTTTTTGTTAACCCGGCTGTCAACTAAATGTTTTAAAAAATTCGGTATGGATAATATTGGAATTTAAGGTGCTAGTCCAGGCAGGCTGGCCCCAATGAAGAATTCCCCTAAAATCCTACCTTTACCGCCTCAAAAACGATTGCCAGGGATTATTTGTCGAATCATGCCCCGCAATCCATGCACTTCGCCCAATACGCCCCGCGGCAATTGACTTAAGTTTTGAAACGATATGGCAAAAACATTGTTTGATAAAGTTTGGGATGCGCATGTGGTAAAGCGTATTCCCGATGGTCCGGATGTATTGTTCATCGACCGGCACTTTATTCATGAAGTCACCAGCCCTGTAGCCTTTCGGGGTTTGCGTACCCGTGGGCTTAACGTACTATACCCGGAGCGCACTTTCGCGACGGCGGATCACAATACGCCAACCATCAACCAGCACTTGCCGGTAAAAGATGCGATGAGCGCCAATCAATTGCATGAACTGGAGGAAAACGCGAAATCATATGGCATTTCCCACTGGGGACTTGGCAATCCGCGCAACGGCATCGTGCATGTGATTGGTCCTGAAAATGGGATCACCCAACCGGGCATGACCATAGTTTGTGGAGACAGCCATACGAGTACCCATGGCGCTTTTGGTTGCATCGCTTTTGGCATTGGCACAAGCGAGGTGGAAATGGTTTTAAGCAGCCAGTGCATTATGCAACCCAAGCCCAGAAGTATGCGCATTACCATCAATGGCAAACTGGGGAAAGGCATTCTTCCCAAGGATGTCATTTTGTTCATCATATCCAAACTGACTGCTGCGGGCGCTACCGGCCATTTTGTGGAATACGCCGGCGACGTTTTTGAGAACATGAGTATGGAAGGGCGTATGACCGTTTGCAACATGAGCATTGAAATGGGTGCCCGCGGCGGAATGATCGCTCCGGACACTACCACATTTGAGTATGTGAAAGGTCGGGAATTGGCACCTGTAGGTGAAGCCTGGGAAGAAGCGCTTGCTTATTGGAAGACATTAAAAACCGATATTGGCGCCCAGTTCGATAAAGAATATTTCTTTGATGCATCCGAAATAGAGCCCATGATTACCTATGGTACAAATCCCGGAATGGGTATGGGCATTTCGCATAACATTCCTTCTGCCGGCTCCATCGGCAGCGGGCAGGACAGTTTTAACCGGGCCATGGGTTATATGGGCTTTGCCGAAGGTGAGGCCATGAAGGGCAAGAAAGTGGATTATGTTTTTGTGGGCAGTTGCACCAATGGCCGGATTGAGGATTTCCGGGAGTTTGCAAAAATCCTGAAGGGTCGTCATAAATCCGAAAGCGTTACAGCCTGGATCGTACCTGGCAGCCAGCGGGTTTTGAAGCAAATTGAAGAAGAAGGTATCCTGCAAACTTTGCTTGATGCCGGTTTTGAACTTCGTCAGCCCGGTTGCAGTGCATGCCTGGCTATGAATGACGACAAAATTCCAACAGGCAAATACGCGGTGAGTACCAGCAACCGGAATTTTGAAGGCAGGCAGGGCCCCGGAGCCCGCACTTTACTCGCAAGCCCGTTAACAGCTGCAGCCGCCGCGGTTACCGGGGTAGTTACTGATCCCAGAGACTTTTTGTAAATACCATCCGTCTCAAAAACACCAAATGCATCGTTAAAAGGCGCAAAGGCCAAAACCTCAGCCTTTTGAATTTCTGAACGCCCAATCTTAAATTATGTCATACGAGCCATTCACCATTTTACGTTCTTCCGCTGTGCCGCTGCCCATTGAAAATGTAGATACCGACCAGATCATTCCGGCGCGCTTTCTGAAAGCCACCGAACGCAAGGGATTTGGTGAGAATTTGTTCCGCGACTGGCGCTATGAAGCGGCCGGAAACCCGAAGAAAGATTTTGTGCTCAACAATCCCATATATTCCGGCAAGATTCTGGTGGGCGGAAAAAATTTTGGCTGTGGCAGCAGTCGCGAACATGCCGCATGGGCCATTTATGATTATGGATTCCGCTGTGTGGTCAGCAGTTTTTTCGCGGATATTTTTCAAGGCAATTCCCTGAATGTGGGCATTCTTCCTGTAACGGTAACCGAAGCGTTCCTGAACAAAATCTTTACGGCAATTGAAGCCGATCCTCACACGCAGATGAAAGTGGACCTGCCCGCGCAACAGATCACCATTGTTTCAACCGGCGAAGCAGAATCTTTTTTCATTAATGGCTACAAAAAGCATAACCTGATGAATGGATACGATGATATTGACTACCTGCAAAGCCTTAAAACGGAAATAGCAGCTTTTGCATCACAAAGGACTTAGCAGGCATTCAGGGAGTTCCCTGTTCCATTAAAATCTCTACCGGGAGGTCCTTTCATCCTGGATCCTGCCATTCCAATTCAGACCAAATCGAAAAATCGTATATATTCCCACGGGCATATTTATAGGATTCCATATCATGCGGCAGATCTTCAAGTTGTTGCTCTACGGTAAGCATATCGGCCGGCATTTGCATGGGCAATAATCCTGAAGGTTCTTATTTGCCTGTAATGATCTCCGAAATAGCCTATTCCCTTACGGAGAAAATATTGCCGGCGGTTGGCTCCTGGAGAGAAAACATATTTCGCTTCCGGAACCGGCGATATCATTGCGCAAACCGGCCAAACCTATAAAATACACCGGATCAGAACTCAATTCAAACTACACCCTTTCCGAAACCCTGATATATATCACAAACCACCGTGACCCGGGTTACTGAGGGGGTCACCGGCCGCAAAATATCTTTGCATCATAAATCAAAACCAGCGGAATGAAGCGTATTCTGATATTGGGAGCCGGTACTGCAGGTACCATGATGGCCAACCATCTCCATAAAGAACTGGATAATAAATTATTCGAGATCAACATAGTTGACGAACGTGATAATCACTATTATCAGCCCGGGTTTTTATTCCTTCCTTTCGACAGTTATTTACCGGAAGATGTGGTGAAAAATATCGATGTATTCATTCCCAAACAGGTAAAGCTTATCCGTCAAAAAATCGACAAGATCAATCCGGCAGAAAATACCGTGTCGCTTGGAAACGGTGATTTGCTTGAATATGATATCCTGATCATCGCCACAGGTTCGGAAATCGCACCTGAGGAAATTACGGGCATGAAAGGCGGCGAATGGCAGAAATCGGTTTTTGACTTTTATACTTTTGAGGGCGCTCTTGCCCTTCGGGATAAACTCCGTGAATGGCAGGGCGGAAACCTGGTGGTGCACATTACCGAAATGCCTATTAAATGCCCCGTGGCTCCATTGGAATTTGCATTTCTCGCGGATTCATTTTTCAAAGAAAAGAACATACGCGACAAGGTGAATATTACTTATGTAACCCCATTGAGCGGCGCATTTACCAAACCCAGGGCAACCAAAACATTGGAGCATTTGCTCAAAGAAAAACACATTCAGATTGAAGCCGATTTCGCGATCGAGCACGTTGATAATGAGCAAAAGAAAATTGTTGATTATGGTGGCCGGGAAATTCCCTTTGACCTGCTCGTAACCGTACCGACCAATAAAGGCAGTGAGGCGATTGCGCGGAGTGGTATGGGTGATGAATTGAACTATGTTCCTACCTATAAAGCCACATTGCAATCAAAAAAATTCAACAACGTATTTGTGATCGGTGATGCCTCGGATATCCCGGCATCAAAAGCCGGATCGGTTGCGCATTTCCAGGCTGAGATTCTTACTGAAAACATTATGCGTTTCATTCACGGCGATCCACTGAAGGAAGCATTTGACGGCCATGCCAACTGCTTTGTGGAAACCGGTGGCGGAAAAGCCCTGCTCATTGATTTTAATTATACCCACGAGCCGGTGGAAGGAAAATTTCCGTTTGCCGGCATAGGGCCTTTGCGCCTGCTGAAAGAAAGCCGCATTAATCATTATGGCAAGCTTGCTTTCCGGTGGATTTACTGGAATATGTTGCTGAAAGGCACACCCATTCCATTTGTATCCGCGACCATGAGTACCAAGGGAAAACAATTTGAACAAAACCAATAAAAACACATCATTATGGAAAAAACATTAGCCGGAAAAGCTGTCGAAGTAAATGAAGAAGGATATCTCACCAATTTGTCCCAATGGGATTGGGATGTTGCCGAAGAAATCGCCTCAGAATACAAAATCGATCTGACGCCCAAACATAAAGTGGTGATCGAATACCTGCAGGATCAATTCAAAAATGAAGTTCCCCTTACCATTCGCAAAGTAGGTGCAAGCGGGGTGACGACCATTAAAGAATTCTATGAATTGTTTCCGCAGGGTCCGTTGAAAATCTCCACCAAGATCGCCGGCATTCCCAAACCAGCAAGCTGCATTTAAATCACCTAAAAAAAACGGAGAAATGGAAAACAATAACGGACAGATCAAAAAAATGATGATCATCCTGTCGAAGGCAACTATAGAAAATGTGTATGCCGCTTTTGTGCTGGCCAATGGTGCAAGAATGGAAGGCATTGAAGCAGAAATGTTTTTCACCTTTTTCGGCCTGGAGGCCATACACAAAAAAAGGCTTGAAAATCTTCGGGTAGCAACAGTAGGCAACCCGGCTATGCATATTCCCACCATGGTGGGTGGTCTGCCGGGAATGGAAGCCATGGCCACCACCATGATGAAAAAAGAAATGACCAAGCTGGATATGCCCGACGTAAAGGAATTCCTGGAAATCCTTTCTGCTTCGGGAGCCAAATTATGGGCTTGTAAACTGGCGATGGATATGTTCCATTTTACAAAAGAAGATCTCATTGAAGAACTCGATGGCGTATTGACAGTGGGTGATTTTTATAACCGTTCGCATGGCGAAAACACCCATATGCTCTTCATCTGACCAAAGTACAGTTGGTTTGATCCGTAACCAAGATCTCCGGTTCATTGCGGATACTCAAACCTCCTTTGATTCATAAATAAAAACTGAAAATAATGGCCCAAGAACATTTTTATCAAGTAGCGGTACAATTCGAAACCGAAAGAAAAGGAACGTTGAGTTCTGAAAAACTGACCGAAACCTTAGAAGTAGCTACACCCCCCGAGTTTCCAAAAGGAATGGAAAATATCTGGAGCCCTGAACATTATTTTGTAGCCGCCGTAAACAGTTGCCTGATGACCACATTCCTGGCCATTGCGGAAAACTTCAAACTGCCCTTTGTGGATTTCAAATCCGATGCAACCGGAACCCTTTCGGTAGTTGATGGCAAGTATATGATGAGCAAGATTGTGCTCAGGCCAACCATTGTGGTTGAAAATGAGGAGCATCGTGCACTGGCGCAGAAAGTAATCGAAAAATCCGAAAAAGCCTGCCTGATCACGAATTCGATCAAATCGGATGTGTTGATGGAAGTGCATGTTGTGGTTAGCCAACCTGTCATCTAACACTTAAGTTGAGTGGTCAGGCCTCGGCACGGTCGGACTGCTCACCTTTTTAACCGGCATAAAATTCAAACAATTTCTCCAACTCTGTTTGAGGATCTGCAGTAAATCCAATATGCACTTTTGATGTCTGGATTACCGTGCTGCGTGCCGCGGTCAGCCAACGAAAACGCTCCGCTATACCCAGTGGATTGATGGGATGATTATGGCATTGGCCGGCAGAAATATCCTCAACTGTTTTTAGATGCTGATAGATGACTGCCGTATCTTCAACATCAAAGCAGGCAAGCTTTTTTTCGTTTATGTCCCATTTGCAACCGAGGAACTTCCGGTCTTTGCAATAGAGCAGAATGCCTGCATTCAAAAATTCCTGCCGCTCCACACGGGGCACGATCCGGATCACGGCATATTCATATAGTAATTTACCGGTCATTCAGGATCTGGTTTAAAAATATTTCAGCATTTTCAATTCTCCGTTTCAGAAACTCAGCATAACCCTTACGTATTGCTGCCGGCTCAATGCCTTCGCCATAATCGTTAATCCAGTTTGCGGGTATAAGGCTGATAAGCTTGTCAATGATATCGGGAGTAATTTTTTGTTTCAATTCATAATCCGCTTTTTCCATTTCAGTTGCCTGCGGAAGCAAAACATGATCTTTGATCTGGACAAAAGGTTTTGTGACCGCTTCGCGCCAGCTATCCCAATTGTGATGAAAATATAAACATGCGCCATGGTCAATCAGCCACAATTCCTTCTGCCACAAAAGCATATTGGTATTTTTGGGCGTCCTGTCCACATTCATCAGGAAAGCATCGAGCCATACAATCTTCGAGGCCAGCAAGGGATCTACGGTTTTAACGGCCGGATCGTAGGTAATGGAACCGCTCAGGTAATGGATGGCGATATTCAACCCTGTTGATGCTTTCAGCAGATCCTGGATCTCTTCATCCGGTTCAGTACGTCCGAACCCCTCTTTAAGTTCAGCAAAAACAATTTCTGGCGTTTTGAGGCCGGCCTCTTTTGCCAGCATTCCACCAATCATTTCAGCGACCAGCGCCCTCGTTCCCTGTCCTGCTCCGCGAAATTTCAGGCTGTACATAAATCCGTCGTCCGCTTCTGCAATCGCAGGCAAACTGCCACCCTCCCGCAATGGCGCGATATAACGGGTAACTTCAACTGTGCGGATCTCCATCCGGCGAAGATAAACGGGGAAATTGGGATTCCGTTTGCAGTAACCAACGTTCGACCTATAATTCCAACCGAATCAATGCAAATGCTGATTAAAAAAATTCACTGTTCTTTCCCATGCCAATTCGGCCTGCTGTTTATCATACCGTGGCGTGGTATCATTATGAAATCCATGGTTTGCGCCTTCATACATCCAGGCCTGGTATTCTTTTTCGTGTTGCTTTAATGCGGCTTCATAGGCCGGCCAGCCTTCATTTACCCGGGTATCCAGCGATGCGTAATGCAACATTAACGGTGCTTGTATTTTAGCAACTTCATCCAATGGCGGCTGCCCGCCGTAAAAAGGCACCGATGCCGAAAGTTCCGGAATGCGTACCGCCATCATGTTGCTTATCCATCCGCCAAAACAAAAACCTACCACACCGGCTTTGCCGTTGTTTTCCGGATGTTGCTTCAGGTAGTGAAATGCGGCAATAAAATCTTCAAGCATTTCGTTGCGGTCGCGTTTAGCCTGCAGTTCCCGGCCTGCATCATCCGTACCGGGATATCCTCCAAGCGGCGTTAATGCATCGGGAGCAAGGGCGAGAAATCCGGCGACGGCTGCCCTTCGGCATACATCCTCAATGTAAGGATTTAACCCACGGTTTTCATGCACCACCACTACCCCACCCAATTTCCCAATGGCGTCGGCCGGTTTGCAGAGTAAGCCTTTTATCCGCCCTCCGCCTTTTGGCGAATTATAAAAGATGTATTCACTCACCACCCGCTTATCATTGGGACCCACCTGTACATGGTCTTTATAATTTGGTGACATAAAGCTCAACAGTGAGCCAACTGTTAAACCACCCACAGCATAAAAAGACAGTTTTTCAACAAAATCTCTCCGGGTGATCCGGTTATGTGCATAGTCATCGTAAAGATCAAATACTTCCTGTTTGATATCTTCTTTTCTGATTTCGGCCATTGTGTTTGTTTTTGAAGGGTAAATATATTTTTTTACCTCCACAATACAAAGCGGCCTCTTTCCTGACGCGGTGCCGGACCATAGAACCTCAACCTCCGGATACTCCAAATACCTCCAGAATGTTTGCTCGCCCCACCGGGTTACGGCTATGGCATAAGATCACCGCCGGAAGATCCAGCCTGTTTTCGGTACAATGGTTCTTAAGCCATTTTGCGCAATGCAGACCTGTCTTCTCTTTAAAACTGTTGTACAGGCTCTTGTATTTAACGGGATCCAGAAACATTTCATTGGCATAATGTTCGGCAGCGAGGTCATGGTCAAAAGAAACCATTTGCGGTACGCCGTAATGCAAAATATGATCTACAAACGCACGATAACTGCGCACAATATCCCATATCTGCAATGTATAAATACCGGGATGTTCCGCGGGATCATAATGAAAAGGGACATCTTCAGGCATCCTGAAGTCATCAAGAAACAAATTATAACTCATGAAGACCGGGGGATTTATTCTTTAACTTCATCAAAGGGAATGTATTCTCCCTCCATGTCGAATTCGGCTTTTTTTTCACCGGCAACCGTACCATTCCCTGTGCCAGAAGCAGCATTGGCCTGTTCCTGCATATGTTGCTTTACCTTGTCAAATTGTTGCTTGATTCGGTAAGAAGCCCGTGTAACCGGCAGCACGAAAACCACGACGAAGCGGTACAAGAGGTAAAGCAATATGGCTCCTAAAATGTAACTCATTTCGGTAAAATTACAACCAGGACCCCTTTTTGTTGTTATTCCCTTGTTAATGCACCCTGTTTCACAGGCCAAAATCCATGAACGGTTCCTTGTTTATTTTGAAGGGAAATAAAATCGTCTTATTTTTGCGGCGGAAATAGAAAAGAGGAAAGGGAACGGCGTCGTTCCCTTTTGTTTTACCTGTCAGACTAAAAATATGGATAACAACAGGAATTTGGAACAAATTGAAGGTTACCTGAACGAATTACTGAAGGGCAGTCCGGATTTCTTCCTGGTAAAAAGCAAGATTAAGCCGACAAACAACATCAAGCTTTACCTGGACAGCGATAAAGGCATCCGTGTAGAGGATTGTATTCAGTTCAACCGTCAGCTCCGCAAAAAAATTGAAGAGGAAAACCTTTTTGGCGAAGAGGATTTCAGCCTCGAGGTTTCCAGCCCCGGGGTAGACGAACCCTTGCTTTTGCACCGCCAGTATGTAAAAAACATTGGCCGGACGTTGCTGGTGGAATTACAGGATGGAACGCAGGCCGAAGGTGACCTTAAAAACGTGGCAGATGAAAATATTACGCTGGAAATAACGGAGGGAAAAGGCAAAAAAGCTGTAATTACAACCCGCGATATTCCTTTTGATCAAATAAAAAAATCAACGATTCAAATTAAATTTTAAACAAGAACGGCAAAAGCCGGCATTTTAAAAATGACATACAAAAATGGCAAGCATTAACCTCATCGAAGCTTTCCAGGAATTCAAAGACACGGAAAATATTGACCGGTCAACCCTGATGAAAGTAGTGGAAGACGTATTTAAAACGCTATTGCGCAAAAAATACGGAAGTGATGAAAACTTTGACGTGATCGTCAACGCCGAAAAGGGCGACCTGGAGATCCTGCGTCATCGGATGATCGTGCCGGACGGCGAGGTTGAAGATCCCCTGGCGGAAATTGAATTCACGGAAGCCATGAGCATTGATGATGATTACGAAATTGGTGAAGAACTTTATGAAGAGGTTGACCTTATGGACTTTGGCCGGCGAGCTATCCTGGCCGCCAAGCAAACCTTGGCAAGCCGCATCAATGACTTGAAGAAAAACCTGCTGGTAAAGAAATACGAAGACCGCGTGGGCGACCTGATTACTGCGGAAGTGTACCAGGCCTGGCGTAAAGAAGCGCTGTTGCTCGATGAGGAAGGCAATGAACTGATCCTACCGCAATCGGAGCAGATTCCACAGGATTTTCTGAAAAAAGGCGATACCGTTAGAGCTGTCATTAAAAAGGTAGAGCTTAAAAACAATAACCCGGTGATCATTCTGAGCCGTACCCATCCGAGCTTTTTGGAACAATTGCTGGAAATCGAGGTACCTGAAATTTCCGAAGGCCTCATCAATGTAAAAAAAGTGGTGCGCCAGCCGGGTGAACGGGCAAAAGTAGCCGTTGAAAGCCTAGATGACCGCATTGATCCGGTAGGAGCATGTGTAGGCATCAAAGGAGGCAGGATTTATGGTGTGGTTCGTGAATTGAAAAATGAGAACATTGATGTGATCAACTGGACCAACAATACCAACCTGTTGATCCAGCGTGCGCTCACACCGGCAAAAATTACCAGTATGCGCCTCAATCCGGAGCTCAAGCGGGCCGATGTATTTTTGCCGCCCGACCAGGTGAGCCTGGCCATCGGCAAAAAAGGCGTAAACATTAAGCTGGCCTGTGAACTGACCGATTACGATATCGATGTATTCCGCGACAATGAAGGCGAAGAGGATGAGTATGACATTGACCTGGATGAGTTTTCCGATGAAATCGATCTGTGGGTGATTGATGCTTTTAAGAAGATTGGCCTCGACACCGGCCGCGCCGTATTGGCCATGAATCCGGCTGATCTGGAGCGCAGGGCAGATCTGGAAAAAGAAACGGTGGACGAAGTACTGAGGATTTTGAAAGAAGAATTTGAAAGAGAATAAGAATTAAAGGTTACCGGCATTACCTTTGCGCATTAATAAAAAAGAGAAAAACCGAGCTAAACATTTTAAAAGCAGCTATGCCGGGGCTGCATGAAGACCGAATGAGTGAAAAAAAATTACCCAGACTGTTAGCCGCTGCCAAGGAATTCAACATTGGCCAGGATACCCTTATGGATTTTTTGTCCGCGAAAGGATTTGACCGCGAGGAACTCAAACCTGCAGCCCGTTTATCCGACAGTATGTACGAGGCGTTGCAAAAGGAGTTCCAAAGCGATAAAGTGGCCAAGGCTAAGAGTGACCTTATTGATTTACCCAAAAGCCCGGGCGTAGATTCACGGGTGAGGAAAGAAGAGCCCGAAATGGTTACCACCACCGCACAGCCCGCGAAAGCTGCTCCGCCACCGCCGCCACCGGTTGAAAAACCGGAACCAGCGCAACAACCGGAGCCGGAGCCTGTACCCGAAATCAGACAACCTGAAGCCCCGCCGGCAGCACCCGTGCCTGAACCTCGGCCGGAACCCAAGCCGGAACCGGAGCCGGAAATACCACAGGAGCCCGTAAAAGCGCCGGAAATACCCGTGGAAGCGCCCAAAGAGGAAGAACCTGAAACCAAATTGCCCGAAACCACCATTGAAGGACCAAAAGTGTTGGGCACCATTGACCTTTCTACGATCGACAGCAGTACAAGGCCAAAGAAAATTAAGAAACCCGAACCTCTAAAAGAAAAGCAGGCAGAGCCGGTGAAACCAGCAGCCCAAAAGCCTGTTGAAGCCCAGCCCGTCCAACCTCCGGTTGCCCAGTCTCCGGCTGAAGAGATTGAAACTGAAAAACATATAGAAAATATAGAGGTGGAAAAACTCACCGGTCCGAAAATTCTGGGAAAGATCGATCTTTCCAAAACTCAGGATAAACCCGCCAAACCTTCCGATGCCGCCAGTCGCCGCCGCCGCAAACGCATACCCGTAAAAGGCGATGAAGGCATTAAACCGGCAACGCCTGATCATAAACCCGGGCAAGGGCCTCAAAGACCCGGACAACATAGAGGGCCCGGCGATCGCCATAAAGGAGGCAAAAGTCATGGCAGAGGAAAACCCCATACCGAACGTACAATTGATGAGGATGAAATAACCAAAAAACTGAAGGAAACCCAGGCTCGTATTGCAGCAGGTGGAGAACGGGGGAAAGCCGGAAGGGTCCGTTCAAAACGTAAACGTGAAAGACGCGAACAACATGAAGCCGAAGAAACGCACCTGGACGACAATGTGCTGGAAGTAACGGAATTTCTGAGTGCCAGCGAATTGGCCAACCTTATGGACGTTTCGCCAAGCGAAGTTGTTGCCAAATGTTTCAGCCTGGGCCTGCCGGTATCCATCAACCAACGTTTGGACGCCGAAGTAATTGAACTCGTTGCCGGTGAATTTGGCTTTGTGGTGAAATTTGTTGATCTCGATGATCACGAGGAAGAAGAAGATGAATTTGAAGATGCTCCGGAGGACCTGCAAGCCCGTGCACCCATTGTTACCATTATGGGTCACGTTGACCACGGTAAAACATCGTTGCTCGATTATATTCGTCATGCAAGTGTGGTGAGTGGTGAAGCCGGAGGAATTACCCAGCACATTGGCGCCTATGAGGTAATGACCTCTACCGGCCGAAAAATAACTTTCCTTGATACGCCGGGCCACGAAGCTTTTACCGCGATGCGTGCCCGTGGTGCCAAAATCACCGATATTGCTGTAATCGTTATTGCCGCGGATGACGCGGTAATGCCCCAGACCAAGGAAGCCATCAGCCACGCCCAGGCGGCAAATGTGCCCATGATCTTTGCCATCAACAAAATAGACAAGGAAGGCGCCAACCCCCAGAAAATTTATGAGCAACTCTCACAAATGAACCTGCTTGTAGAAGAATGGGGTGGTAAATACCAGAGCCAGGAGATCAGTGCTAAAAAAGGTTTGAATATTGACCAGCTGCTGGAGAAAATTGTGCTGGAAGCCGACCTGCAGGAACTGAAAGCCAATCCCAAAAGGGAAGCAAACGGAACCATTGTGGAAGCTTCACTCGATAAAGGCCGCGGGTATGTTACCACGGTACTTGTACAGAATGGAACGCTCAAAAACGGTGACATCATCGTGAGCGGACAGTATTTTGGCCGCGTAAAAGCCATGTCGAATGAACGTGACGGACGTTTATTGCAAGCCGGTCCATCCACGCCGGCGTTGATCCTCGGACTGAACGGGGCGCCACAGGCGGGAGAAAAATTCAAGGTGTACGAAGATGAAAGCGAAGCCAAGCAAATTGCCTATAAGCGCGGACAGATTCTGCGTGAACAAGGCATGCGGGTTCGCAAGCACATTACCCTTGATGAGATTGGCCGCCGACTTGCACTCGGCAACTTTAAAGAACTGAATGTGATCATTAAAGGCGACGTAGACGGTTCTGTGGAAGCCTTAAGTGACAGTTTGGAAAAACTGAGCACCGAAGAGATCGTGGTTAGGGTTATTCTGAAAGGCGTAGGTGCCATCAGCGAAAACGACGTTACCCTGGCAAGTGCCTCCGACGCCATCATCATCGGCTTTAACGTACGTGCCAATGCACAGGCGAGCCGTCTTGCAGAAAATGAAGGCATTGAGATTAAGCAATATTCCATTATTTATAATGCCATCAATGATGTGAAGGCGGCCATGGAAGGTCTGCTTGAACCAAAAGTTGAAGAACGTGAAGTGGCTTCTGTGGAAATTCGCGAAGTATTCCGTTTTGATAAAGCAGTGGTGGCCGGATGTTATGTAACAAGCGGTAAGATGAAGCGGGATGCTAAAATCCGTTTGTACCGTGATGAAGTGCTGATCTATCCGAGACAGGAAGGCGCTTTTGCCGAACTGGCGAGCCTGAAACGTTTTAAAGACGATGCAAAAGAAGTGGTGCACGGTATGGAATGCGGGCTGACCATCAAAAACTTTTCTGATATCCAGGCCGGTGATGTAGTGGTAGCTTTTGAAGAAGAAGAAGTAAAACGGACCTTGTAAAATAAAACACTCTAAATCATTCCGGGAGGTCGCGTGTAAAAGCCGGCCTCCTTTTTTAGATAAGAAACTATGTCTTCCTCTGGTAAAAATTTATTGCCATACCTCGCGTTGCTGCTCACCTCTATCGTTTGGGGCACGACATGGGTGGCTTCAAAAGTCGGGATAAACACCGGCATTCACCCGCTCTATTTTTCGGGATTGCGCCAGTTGTGGGCGGGTACAGTTTACCTGATCATTTTCTCTGCATTGGGCAAAGCCATCTGGCCTTCAAAAAAAGAATGGGGCAATATATTGCTGATGTCCCTTTTGTTGTTTGTTTTCAGCAACGGCCTTACTACCTGGGGATTGAAATACATTACCAGCGGACTGGGCGCAATTATCGGCGCTACGTTTCCCTTGTTCGTCGCCATCATTGATTTTGCACGGGGTAGCACTGATAAACCCAACAAAACCTCCACATTCGGACTTATCCTTGGATTTGCCGGTGTGGCCATTGTATTTTATGAGTACCTGGTCGATTTTACCAATGCCGATTTCTACATTGGCATCGTATTAAGCCTGGTGGCTGCTTTTACCTGGGCTTCAGGCACCGTACTCACCTCCAAAATCAAAACAAGCCTCAATAAATATTACGCCCTGGGATGGCAAATGTTTATGGCAGGAGTCATCCTGGTAGGCGTTTGCCTGCTGGCCGGCTATGCCACACCTTTCCAGCAAATTTCCGCCGAAGGCTGGTGGGCGCTCAGTTATATGGTTGGGTTTGGCAGCATGCTGGCATTTGCCGCTTTTGTATACATGTTGCAGCATTTGCCCTCTTCGCTTGCTTCCATTTATGGCTATGTAAATCCCATTGTCACAGTATTCGTAGGACACTTCTGGCTGGGAGAAAAATGGAGTTTTATGTTGCTCATTGGCGCTATGGTTACGCTGGCCGGAATTTACCTGGTGAACCTTGGCTTTCGCCTTCAACTGAAGGCGAGAAGGCATTGAGCGACACACCTTGCCAACAAGTTTCCTGCAGGTTTTCAGATTTCGCTACACCCTGTGGGCAACCGCCTGGTAAAAAAAGTGTGGCCTGAAAATCTTCCCCGTTCATTTTTGAAGCGGTGAAAAATGCGGGAATACTGGGCGAAATGAAATTATGCGAACCGGCAAATGTGTCAATGGGTATTTTGGGTTAAATTCACGCCCTTAAACAGCCCGTTTATGACAAAAGGATCAGCCATCGCTTTAGGATTTGTTATGTGCAGTTTTTTGGTAAGTGCCCAACTCGCTCCTTTAACTGTTGAAAAGATCATGCGAGACCCCGTTTGGATCGGTACTTCTCCTTCTTCACCGCAATGGAGTACGGATGGAAAAATATTGTATTTCAACTGGAATCCTGGAAAGGAGCCTGCCGATTCATTGTACTATATAACCCTCATCAATTCCACACCAGTGAAGGCTACTATCCCGCAGAAAAAAGATATGGTGGGTTATAGAGCGGCAAACTGGAATACTGCAAGAACCGCAATGGTTTACGCAAAAGACGGAGATATTTATTATCAATCATCTTCTTCAAAAAACCCGGTGCGCATCACCCAAACGACTGCCCGTGAATCTGATCCTCAATTCGGTTTTAATGATACAAAGGTTGTGTTCAACGCAGATCAAAATTTATTCGCCTGGAATATTTCAACCGGGCAAATCGAACAATTGACCAATTTCTCCACAGGGTCTTCTGCGGCCGCAGGCTTTGGCCGTGGACGCGAGGGTGGTGAAAGTTCGGATAATGAACAGGATAAATGGCTCCGTCGCGACCAATTGGAAACCTTTGATGTTTTGCGGGAGCGGAAAGAAAAACGAGAAGCTACTGAGGCTTACCGCAAAGTGATGGAGCCGGATAAAATGCGCGAAATCAAAATTTCCGGAAAGAGCATTTCGGGAATGAATATCAGCCCCGATGGAAGATATGTAAGCTACCGCTTGTCCAGGATGAACAGTGGAAAACGCACTATTGTCCCGGATTATGTTACCGAATCGGGTTACACGGAGGATTTGAATTCCCGTCAAAAAGTGGGCGCGTTACCTGAAGCAACCGAACTTTATATTTTTGACCGCATTGCAGATACGGTTTATTCAGTGAAGATTGATTCAGTTTCCGGCATTAAAGATATCGCCGGTTATTTCGCTGATTATCCAAAACAAAAAGAAGCACTGGAAAAGAAATCTGCCGTACGCGGAATACAATTCTCAATGCCAATCTGGTCGCCAAACAGCGGGCATGCCGTTTTTGAAATGCGTTCAATTGACAATAAAGACCGGTGGTTGATGGCATGGAATAAAGGATCACAACAACTGAAACTCATCAGCCGTGAAACAAATAATGCCTGGATCGGCGGACCGGGTTCAAGGTTATCCTCTGATCCCTGGATAGATGACAATACCGTTTGGTTTCAAACGGAGCAAAGCGGTTATGCGCATGTGTATGTGGCCAATTTACAAAACGGGCAGCAGCGGCAGGTGACCTTCGGAAACTGGGAAGTACAAACTGCGCAACTGAGCAACGATAAAAAACATTTGTACATCACGACAAATGAAATCCATCCCGGGGAGAAACATTTTTACCGCCTGAACCTGGCGAATGGAAGCCGTGAAAAAATCACCACCATGACGGGTAGCAACCAGGTGACGCTATCTCCCGACGAACAAAACCTGGCCATCTTGCATTCCTATTCCAACAAGCCGACGGAGTTATACCTGATGCAGAATCCATTGACGGTTAAAAGGGCAACTCCTGCCAGGCAGATCACCGATAAAGCGCAATCTGCAGAATTCAAATCTTATCCGTGGCGTGACCCTGAAGTACTCACTTTTAATGCGGCCGATGGTGAAGCCGTTTATGCAAGGTTGTTTAAATCTGCCTCTCCGCACCCGGATAAGCCCGCGGTGATTTTTGTGCATGGCGCCGGTTATTTGCAAAATGCGCATAAATGGTGGAGCAATTACTTCCGGGAATATATGTTCCATAACCTGCTGGCAGATAACGGATACACTGTAATGGATATTGATTATCGGGGAAGCGCGGGATACGGACGCGACTGGCGTACAGGAATATACCGCCACATGGGTGGGTTGGACCTGAGCGATCATGTGGATGCGGCTAAATGGCTGGTTGAGCGACAGGGCGTCAATCCAAAACATATTGGAATCTATGGTGGAAGTTATGGGGGCTTCATTACGTTGATGGCCATGTTTACCGAACCGGAGGTATTTGCGGCCGGAGCGGCATTGAGGCCTGTAACCGATTGGGCCCAATACAATCATGGCTATACGGCCAATATTTTGAATACGCCGGTTGAGGACAGCATTGCCTACCGCAAAAGCTCACCACTTTATTTTGCCGACGGCTTAAAGGGGCACCTGCTGATTTGCCACGGGCTTGTGGATGTAAACGTGCATGCGCAGGACGCCATAAAACTTGCCCAACGCCTTATTGAGCTTGGGAAAGACAATTGGGAACTGGCGATTTACCCAATGGAAGACCATGGATTTGTGGAACCAAGCAGCTGGACAGATGAATACAAGCGGATTTATAAGCTGTTTGAAAATACGCTAAAAACTACTAAATAAGAGGTACAAAGCAGAAGGTCTTTCCAAAATATCCGATAGCAAATAACAAATTCCTAAGCCATACCTTGTTATCCAAAAAATCCAAATACGCCATCAAAGCCCTGGCTTACCTCGCATCGCGGCATGGCCAAGGGCCCATATTGATCGCAGAAATCGCTGAATCCAAAAAAATTCCCGTCAAATTCCTGGAAAGCATCCTGCTGGAACTTCGAAAAGCCGGGTTCCTGGGTAGCAAAAAAGGAAAAGGCGGAGGATATTTTTTTGAGCAGGATCCTTCTACCATAAAGCTGGCAAGCATCATCCGGATTGTGAATGGACCAATCTCCATTTTGCCCTGCGTCAGCCTTTATTTTTACAAACATTGCGAAGATTGTGATGAAACCAATTGTTCTCTTCATAACCTGGCAAAAGAAGTGAGGGATGCAACTCTCGGTATTCTCGAGCACCGAACGGTAAATGATCTGCGTGAAGAACATCCTTCTGGCCTTCAGGATATTGTAGAAAATCCGTGCTTTTGATTGCCTGTTGCAGAAATGTTTTCAAATGGTAAAATAGCCTCATTAGTCCACCGGGATAATAGATTAGTGGAGTTCAACTGTTATCTTTGCGCACTTCTACGATGTTGAGGATGATCAGTGAGCAGCAAATTCAAACAATAGAACAAGCCGGACTTGCAGAAAGCCTGCGCATGATCTCCGGGCTTTTCCCAGGGCAATGCGTATTTTCCTCCTCTCTTGGTCAGGAAGACCAGGTGATTACGGATGCGATCCTGAAGAACAATATTCCCATCCGTATTTTCACGCTTGATACCGGCAGGTTATTTTACGAAACTTATGACTTGCTGGAAAAAACCAATGCACGTTATAAAACCAATATCCAGGTTTATTTTCCGGTGGCCCCTGCTGTAGAAGAATTTGTAAATACAAATGGGATCAATGGCTTTTACGAATCGGTTGAAAACCGGAAACGCTGTTGCTACATACGTAAAGTGGAACCATTGAACAGGGCGCTTGCCGGAGCGAAAGTTTGGGTTACGGGTTTACGGGCCGAACAGAGCGATAACCGGCATGATATGAAATTGCTGGAATGGGATGAAATCCGGCAACTGTGGAAATTCAATCCCCTCATCCGGTGGAGTTTTGAAGAAATGATGGAATACATAAAAAGCCATGATGTACCCTATAATCCGCTGCACGACAGAGGTTTTGTGAGCATTGGTTGTGCGCCTTGTACCCGGGCGATCGAACCCGGCGAGGATGCACGTGCAGGCCGGTGGTGGTGGGAAAGCTCAAAGAAAGAGTGTGGCCTGCATGCGGTGAGGCTTGAAAATGGGAACGGCAGCCAGTAAGATTGGTTGGAGTGTTGAGGCCTGAAGCATGGGGGTACGAGCGAACGAACCCTGGCTATACCCACGAACCATGTCGGTTTCTCGCCCCTGATGGAGGAATCTTGATTTGAGGCATTAAAATATAAACAGTTTCAGTTGCACATTTCTGCTGGAATATGTAAAGACATAAAACTCTATGGAAACCCATACATTAAATTACCTGCAGCAGCTCGAAGCCGAAAGCATCCACATTATGCGCGAAGTGGCGGCCCAATTTGAGCGACCGGCATTGCTGTTCAGTGGTGGCAAAGATTCTATCACCATGGTGCACCTGGCGAGAAAAGCATTTGCACCCGGGAAAATTCCTTTCCCGCTGGTCCATATTGATACCGGCCACAATTTTATTGAAGCCCTTGATTTTCGGGACAACCTGGTAAAAGAGCTCGGGCTGCAACTGGTGGTACGCAAAGTGGAAGACACGATTCGCGAACGTAAACTTACCGAACCCAAAGGAAAATTTGCCAGCCGCAACTGGTTACAAACGCATACCCTACTAGATACCATTGAAGAATTTCGTTTTGATGCCTGCATTGGTGGCGCAAGGCGCGATGAAGAAAAAGCAAGGGCCAAGGAACGCATTTTTTCTGTACGCGATGAATTTGGCCAATGGGAACCCAAACTGCAAAGGCCGGAACTCTGGAGCATTTACAACGGTCGCATTCATAAGGGCGAAAATGTACGGGTATTCCCTATAAGCAACTGGACCGAACTGGATGTTTGGAATTATATCCGCCATGAAAAAATCGACCTGCCCTCCATTTATTTTGCCCATGAGCGTAAAGTGATTTCGCACCAGGGCCAACTGATCGCTGTTTCGGATTTTATTGCCATTGATGAAACCGATGAGATCCTGACCAAAAGCGTACGTTACCGTACAGTGGGTGATATGACCTGCACTGCTGCGGTGGCTAGTGAAGCCTTAACCATTGATGAAGTGGTGAATGAGATCGTTGCTACCCGAATCTCCGAACGAGGAGAAACAAGGATTGATGATAAAGTGACGGAAGCCGCGATGGAAGACCGGAAAAAGGGTGGGTATTTTTAAACATCAGACCCCAGCAGCGTGTTGAAATCAATAAGTACAATTCCCAAATCACCAGGTAATGGACAAAATTAGTGTAGCGCGCTTTATCCAACCAGACTGAACGAACCTGAAAACGTGTTATGACTAACCCTTTTACAATCCATTACGCCCAATAAGAAATTCCTCAAACTTAAAAACCAAATCCCGAATAATTATACCCCATGGATATACTTCGTTTCATAACTGCCGGCAGCGTAGACGATGGAAAAAGTACGTTGATCGGACGCCTGCTTTACGACAGTAAAAGCATTTTGCAGGATCAGCTTGAAGCCCTGGAAAAGCAGTCAAAAAACAAAAACGTAAATGGGGTTGACCTCGCTTTGCTGACCGATGGCCTGAGGGCAGAACGTGAGCAAGGCATAACCATTGATGTGGCCTACAGGTATTTCAGCACTCCTAAGAGAAAATTCATCATTGCCGACGCACCCGGCCATGTTCAATATACGCGCAACATGATCACCGGTGCATCCAACAGCCATTTGATGGTCATATTGATTGATGCAAGATTGGGTGTGATTGAGCAAACCCGCAGGCATTCCATAATTGCCAAGTTACTGCAAATGAAACATGTGGCAGTAGCCATCAACAAAATGGATCTTGTAGGTTATGCTCAGGAGCGGTTTGAAGAGATCGTTGCCGATTACAAAGCTGTGGCAAGTCAGCTTAAATTAGAAAACGTTACTTTCTTTCCGATCACCGCGCTGCATGGCGATAACATTGTAGATAAGGGAACCAATATGTCCTGGTACCAGGGTCCTTCCCTCCTTGAATTCCTTGAAGATGTTGAAGTACGGATAGATACCAATTTCACAGATGCCCGTTTCCAGGTTCAATACGTTATTCGTCCGCAAACCGCCGAACTGCATGATTACCGTGGTTATGCAGGAGAGATCATTAGCGGAATCTATAAAAAAGGCGACAGGATCAGCATTCTTCCCGCGGGCATTGAAACCACCATAAGCAAAATTGAAATTGCCGGTACAGAAGTGGAAGAAGCATTTGCTCCACAGCCTGTAGTCATCCAGCTTGCCGATGATATTGACATTAGCCGCGGCGACAGTTTTGTACATATTGAAAATCCACCTAAAATTGACAGCGAAATTGATGCCTTACTTTGCTGGATGGACAATAAACCGCTGCAACAGGGGAACAGGTATTTTCTGCAGCATAAGAGCCGCATGGTACGTACCGTTGTACGGAATATTGAATACAAGGTAGATGTTAACACGCTTGAGCGCATTGCTGTGGATGGTGAAGTAAAATTGAACGAGATCGTCAGGGCGCGCCTGAAAACCGCTTCACCAATTGTTTTCGATTCATTCCGGGATCTGAAAGGAAGCGGCAGCGCAATACTCGTAGATGAAACAAGCAACAGCACCGTAGCTGCAGTACTATTCGAATGATAGGGTCCGCATTTTAAAACCCCAAACGCTAAATTCAATTTGTTTTGACCAAACCTGCGAAAAATATCCCACTCGAACATCCCGATGAGCGGCTGATTGAATTCCAGGAGGCATCACCGGAAGCGTCAGAGATCGTTGATCAAACCGTGGTATTGCAAAAGGCCCGTAAACGCATCAATCTTTACCTGATCTTAATCGGAGCTGCGGTTATTACCGGCCTGAGCCTATATGCGCTTTACGCATTCGAGGTTTTTCCGGAAGTCAGGGAATTCCTGGCCCGCGACAACCACATTTTCTATTGGATGTTGCTGGTTGGTTTCCTGGCTGAGATTGTGGCCGGAAGCATGGGTATGGGTTATGGGGTCATTTGTACCACCACGCTGTTGATGCTCAACGTTCCGCCACCGGTGGTAAGCGCAAGTATCCATTCCGCCGAAAGTTTTACCACCGCGGCAGGCGGCATAAGTCACTGGAAACTGGGTAACATCAATAAGAAAATGGTGAAGGCCCTGGCTGTTCCCGCCATTATAGGCGCTATTCTTGGTGCAGTGGCGCTTAGTTATTTTGGCGAAAACTATGCGAAGATCATTAAGCCGTTTATGGCCGCTTACATGATCTACCTGGGTGTGAATATTCTCAAAAATGCTTTCAAAAAGAAAAAACAAAGGCGCCGCAAAAAACCCCTGGCAATAAAAACACTGGGGTTGATCGGAGGATTTATCGACAGTTTTGGAGGCGGAGGCTGGGGTCCCCTGGTTACCGGAACATTTATTAAAAATGGCAGGACTCCCCGTTACGTTGTGGGCAGCTCCACGGTGGTGAAATTTATTCTTACCCTTACGAGTGCACTCACTTTTGTATTTCTGATCGGCATCAAACACTGGCACATCGTGGCTGGCCTGTTGATTGGAGGAGTAATCACTGCACCATTTTCAGCAATGCTAACGGCAAAACTACCGGTAAAGAAAATGTTTATCACCGTTGGTTTCCTTGTGATCATCATGAGTTTAATCACGATCTACCGTTCGGTATTTTTATAGAAGAAATCCGCAGTGTTGTTCTAGAAAT
This sequence comes from Bacteroidota bacterium, assembly GCA_023387985.1. Taxonomy (GTDB): domain Bacteria; phylum Bacteroidota; class Bacteroidia; order Chitinophagales; family Chitinophagaceae; genus Phnomibacter. The sequence continues at coordinate 348,656 of JAEWHC010000005.1, forward strand.
CCCGACTCACCCCAGGTCGCCATCCTTCCACATTTCGTTAAAGGTTTTCGGTGCAAATTCAAGTTTATTGCGGTGTTTGGTCCAAACGGTAAACAGATTGCTTACCATTTTTGTTTTAAGCCTGCCATTGGAAACATTGAACAATGCCCGGCTTTGGCATGCGGTTTTCCAGCCTTTCCAGGCAAGCCTTTCGGCCAGTGCAGATCGACCGCGCCTGACAGCTTCGTGCCGGTTGTAAAGCAGCAATTCATGCAGTTGAATATTAACCGGGCAGGCATCGGTACAAGCGCCGCAAAGGCTGCTTGCATGGCTCAGGTGCTTATACTCCCAGCCTTCCAGCCAGGGGGTAATCACTTTACCGATTGGCCCGCTGTAGGTTACCCCATAGGTATGCCCGCCAATATTGCGATATACCGGACAGGCATTTAAGCAGCTGCCGCAGCGGATGCAAAATAACGCCTCACGTACTTTGGGATCGGCCAGCATATGGGTTCGTCCGTTGTCCAGCAAAATGATCACCATCCGTTCTGGTCCATCGGTTTCACCAGGTTTTGCGGGACCCGAAATAATGGTGTTGTAAGAGGTTACTTTCTGGCCGGTTCCAAAAGTGGAAAGCAGAGGCCAGAAAATGGCAAGGTCTTTTAGCGACGGGATCACTTTTTCAATTCCGGCAATGGCAATGTGGACATTGACGAAAGTGGTACTTAGCCTTGCATTCCCTTCATTTTCAGTTAGTGCAATGGAACCGGTTTCAGCTATCAAAAAATTTGCACCCGTAATGCCCACTTCCGCTTCTGCGAATTGCTTTCGCAGATGGAACCTGGCCACCTGCGTCAGTTCCTCAGGACTGAGATTGGGTTCACAGCCCAGTTTATTTGCAAAAAGGCGTGCCACATCTTCCTTGCTTTTATGCATAGCCGGAGTAACGATATGGTAAGGCGGCTCTTCATCCAGCTGTTGTATATATTCCCCCAGGTCAGTTTCAATACTCCTGATACCGATATTCTCCAAAAAATCATTCAGGTGAATTTCTTCAGTGACCATGCTCTTGCTTTTCACCACCGTTTTGGCATTGTATTCCCGGCAGATCAGCCCGATGATCTCATTGGCTTCAGCGGCATCTGCTGCCCAATACACTTCAGCGCCATTCTTTATCGCCTGTTTTTCAAACTGCAAAAGTTGTTCGTGTAAATGTTCAATCGCCTGCCATTTCCGGATTTTTGCAAATTCACGAACATATGGGAGATTGGTAAACTGGCTGATACCGGTTTGTACCGCTGCATGGTATTTATGCATGTTAAACCGGATCTTGCGCCGATGTTCCAGGTCGGCGGATTTCAATTCTGCCTGGGCCATGAAAGTCCGGTACGCATCTTTAGGAGCAGGAAAATAGGTACTCATATGGGCAAAGTACTTAAAAAATACATGCCACAATGCCTGCGCAACGGGCAGGCAATAAATTAAAAATTAATAATATCAATGATGGGCTTCATCGGGATGATCGAGCGCCGAAATTTTGCGCTTATGCTGACCCATATGGTAGTACAAAGAAAGAATACTCAGCACCACGAAGAGGGCCATTCCCAAAATGGAAAGCACAATGGCCCAGCCCTGCCCGCTGTCGAGGCTCCTGACAAACAGAAGCATGATAAAAATGGTGATCAGAATGGTAATATAAAAGAAAGGAATCTTCATATCCTGTGCGATTTAATGCAAATTAAACCATTCTGGTGGAGATTTTCAAATTGTAAAAAATTCCCTGCCGGGCAAATAGGTCTGGATGCGGCAGCTCAATACGGCCGGCTTTTTTAAATGCCGGATCGGGAAAATCAGAAATTACCCATCCGGCAAAGTTCATTCCCATTATTGGGGGTTTTTTAGGAATGCCATCCTGTACATTTGCGTACTTTTTTTATAAGAATAACAAACGTTTCAAACAATACCGTTGAGCAAGGTAAACCTGAATATTGCGTTGGTTGGAAATCCGAACAGTGGGAAAACTTCTTTGTTTAACGCATTGACAGGGCTGAACCAAAAAGTCGGCAATTTCCCGGGCGTAACAGTTGATAAAAAGACCGGAATCAGCCACATCAATGAAGGGCTTGATGCGTATATCATTGATTTGCCGGGTAGTTACAGTTTGTATCCAAAAAGAGAGGATGAATGGGTAAGCTACAGGGTGCTTCTCCAGGAAGATACTGAAGTGCAACCTGATCTCGTTATTCTTGTTGCCGATGCCAGCAATCTTAAACGCAACCTGTTATTTTGTTCCCAGCTGCTGGATCTGAAATTACCCATGATCGTGGCGCTTACCATGACCGACATCGCAAGGCAAAAAGGTATCCAGGTAGATATCAAGGGGCTGCAAACTGAATTGGGTGTACCTGTTGTACCGGTCAATCCACGAAAAAATAAAGGCAGTCTGCAACTCAAAAGGGCCATTGAAACTTTTGCTGCCGACAACACCTGGCAGGCACGCAGTTTTCTGCCGCTCAATGAACTGACGGCGGCGCCGGTTGGCGAAATGCGGGAACTGTTGCCGGAGCTGAGCGATTACAAATCCATCCACTACCTCATCAACCACGAAAATTTCGACCTGCCCCCGGATATCCAGCATAAAATTGAACGGATTGAAGAAAAGCACCAGTTCAATCATACCAAGGTTCAGGCGGATGAGATCCTGCTCCGGTTTCAGCGGATCAAGCAGATCATGAAAAAAACGGTGGTAGAAAAAGATCCCCTTGCCCGAAAAATGTTCAGCGACCGGCTCGACAACCTGTTTTTGCATCGCTTTTGGGGTTACGTTATCTTGTTACTGGTTCTCTTCCTGCTTTTCCAGAGCATATTCTGGCTTGCTGCCTATCCTATGGGCTGGATCGAAACTTTCTTCGCTGAAACCAGTACTTTTTTCAAATCCATGCTGCCAGATTCGTGGTGGGGCAATTTGCTTGTGGATGGAGTTTATGCCGGCATGGGAGGCATTGTCATCTTCGTTCCGCAAATTGCCATCCTGTTCGGGCTGATTACCCTTTTGGAAGATACGGGCTACATGGCCCGCATCAGTTTCCTTACCGACAGACTCATGCGAAAAACGGGGCTCAACGGCAAGAGCATCATGCCCATGATCTCGGGATTTGCCTGCGCCATTCCGGCCATTATGAGTGCACGAAATATTGAAAATAAAAAGGAAAGGCTGTTGACCATCCTGGTCACACCCTTGATGAGTTGCAGTGCGCGCCTGCCCGTTTACACCATTCTCATTGGCCTCATCATTCCGGCTAAATTTTATCTGGGTTTCCTGAGTCTGCAGGGACTTGTCATGATGGGCCTTTACCTCTTTGGGTTGTTTATTGCACTCGCCGTGGCCTGGGTGGCCAAATGGTTTATCCACCTGAAAGAAAAAAGCTATTTCATCCTGGAACTACCTGTCTATCGTCCACCACGATGGAAGAATGTGGTAAATACCATGTTTGAAAAGGCGAGGATTTTTGTTGTAGATGCCGGAAAGATTATTATGATCATCAGCATTGTGCTTTGGTTCTTAAGCAGCTACGGCCCTCCGGGCAGAATGACTGCGCTTGAACAACGGTATGAAACCCTGAAAGCAGCTCCCGGCGCCAATAAAGGTGAACTGAACAAAGAATTTCAGCGTGACGCCCTTGCGGAAAGTTATGCCGGAATATTGGGCAAAGCCATTGAGCCAATAATCAGGCCACTGGGCTATGACTGGAAAATTGGTATCGCGCTTATCACTTCTTTTGCTGCCCGCGAAGTTTTTGTTGGAACCATGGCCACACTTTACAGCGTAGGCGAATCAGGAGAAGTCACCGCAACACTTTCCCAGAAAATGGCGCAAGCCACCTGGCCCGACGGGCGCAAGGTATATAGTTTTGCCACCGGTGTCTCCCTTTTGTTGTTTTACCTGCTGGCTATGCAATGCATGAGCACACTGGCCATTACCAAAAGGGAGACGAGAAGCTGGAAATGGCCTATAATCCAGCTTGCCGTGTTGTCCTTTCTTGCCTATACTTTTAGTTTTGCCGCTTACCAGATCCTGGCCTGAGTAAACTGACGATTGCCGGATCATTTACCTGAACCCATGACTTAACGAACAGCATTCCGCATCAATTTTCCTGGTCTTTTTTCTTTTCCTTTTCCTCTTTTTCCTTTTCTTTTTTTCGCTCTTCCCGCTCCTCTTTTTTCAGTGCCGGTACTGCATCCGGCGGCGTTTCGGTATACTCAGGATGTTGATCTGGCAGTACGCTTACTTCTTTTTCTTTCTCAATTACTTCAAGGTAGACAGCGTAATCCGCCGGCCTGATGCCGAGCCCGAATTTTTCCGCATAAACCTGGGTAAATTCCGCTCCGAAATAAAGGATAAACGCCGTATAATAAACCCACAACAACATAATGAAAATCGAGCTTGCAGCACCGTAAACCTTACCCGGGTTGCTGCTGGCGATATAGACTTCAATAAGGTATTTGCCAACCATAAAAAGCACCGCGGTTACCAGTGCCCCCACGATGGAAGATTTCCAGCGCACTTTTGCATCCGGCAATACGCGGAAAATAATGGTGAACAAGGAACCGATTATAATCAGGGTAACTAGATTGTTTATAATGAAGAGCAGTGTTGTACGCCCTTCGGGCAAATAATAAGCTAAAGCGCTGGCCAGCTCCGTTGTGGCCACACTCACGATCAAAGAAACAAGCAGCAAAAATCCTACGGTTACTACCAGTGAAAAAGAGATCAACCGGTCAATGATCATTTTTACGATGCCCTTGCGTTTAACAGCTTTTACTTTCCAGATATAATTGATGCTGTCCTGGATTTCGCCAAAAACAGCTGTAGCGCCCAGTACAAGTGACACTGCGCCAATAATGATGGCCAGGGTATTTTTCCCGGTCAGGTTGCTGTTGGCCACAAAAGTTTGAATCTGCATTGCTGCATCCGTACCCACGATGTTGGCCAGCTCAGCGAACAATTTACCCTCAAAAGCCTCCCGTTTATAAACCTTGCTGATAATGCTGATGATGACCACCAGCAAAGGGGTAATTGAAAAAATGGTGTAATACGATAAAGAGGCGGCCATTTTTGGCACCTTGTCTTCAATAAATCCCGTAATCGTTCCTTTCACCAGGTCATAAATTATCCGGATCTTGCTGTTGGGATTTTTCAGGTATTTTTTCAATTTTTTAAACATATCAGAACGGATATCCGATACCCACGTTTAAGATGAGGTTTTCTTTTCGCCACTGCCGGTCAAAGAAATTGGTTTCACCCAAAATCCATTGTTCTCTGCCCCGGAGCCAGGGCTTTTTCCAGGGCCATGCGAGGTCGGCTCTGATTACAAAAATGTTGGCATCCACCCGCAAACCGAATCCACCGCCAATTGCCAGATCATTAAAAAACTCTTTGCGGTTGAAGCCACTTCCGAGCCTGAGGGTATCCTCATTGTGCAACCAGATATTTCCTGCATCTGCAAACAACGCGCCATGAAGGAATTTCCAAATCCTGAAACGGGTTTCGAGGCTAAAGAGTGCCTTCATGTCTCCACCCTGGTCGGCAAACAACTGCACACTGTCCATATTGGCAAAATATCGTCCGGGGCCAAGGGATCTTGCCCGGAATGCACGCACATCACTGCTTCCCCCGCCAAAAAATTGCTTTACAAAAGGCAGCATGCGATAGGCTCCATAAGCATTGCTATAGCCCAGGTTTACGCGCCCGGCAAGAGTGAGGCCCGGGGTCAGTTTAAAATAATCCCGGAAATCCGCTTCCAGGCGTACATATTGGTTGAGTGGTGAACCGAAGAGGGTTTTTACACCATTGGCGTCTTTTGTGGCAAATAATGAAGCCAGGTTTCCCGCAGTTTCAATATTGCCATTAAAAAATAGCTGATTCCTTTTACGGGTGAGGATCTGGTTGTTGAAGTTGAAATTGTAATTCTGGCCAATGATGAATTGCTTTTCAAATGTATTGCGCAGGCTTGGCAATTTGACCAGCATGTTATTGAAGCTGTCTGTGACGTTTAACGGTTGAATATAATTTACAAATAACGGGTTGAAGATGTGTTCCTTGGTTTGCGTTTCTTTCCAATTGTATCCATATTCGAATTTTGCGGAATTGAGGGTATAATACAAAGCCCGGTGCAACATCTCATAACCCAGGTTGATATGGGTTTTGGGTACAAAAGATGAGTGACTTTCAATGCTAAAAAACGGTACCAGGAATCGCGGGAAGGTCAGCTTGCCGTTGGCAGTAAACGAATAGGACCGCACACCACCCACCTGCCCACTTACTTGTTGCTCAAAACCGGCACCCAGCCCAAGCTGAAAAGATTCCGCGCCCTTGAACAAATTGCGGTTAAGGCGGTTAAATTTAATTTCTGATCCCACAAAATTGTTTGATTTGGTAACCCCCGTCAGGCTGGCGGTAACTGATTTTTTCTTGAGGGAAGTAAGGATGATATCCAGGTCCATTTTGTTGCTGCGGAATGTATCAATGGGTTCAAACTCTGCTTTTACAAATTTGAATGTACCTATGTTCACCAATCTGTTGAGCGTTAGGCTGTGATCGCGCCGGTTGTATTTTTCCCCTTTGTGAAAGCGCACCAGGTTATCCCAAAGCTTGGGATTATAAGTGTCTTTGGGATCAATGATCACAAAATCCTTCCAGTTTTTCCGGTCCGCCAGGCGAATCACCGAATCCTGTTCAAGTGTATAGTTTGGATAAATGGCGATGGTGTTGAGGTAATAAGGCTTAAGCGCCTCAACCGGCGTATTCGGTTTAACTTTCACGAACATATTCACGGTACCATTTCCCAGCGTACTGTCCACATCCACTATAATGTATTCAGGATTGAAAAAGAAATAGCCTTCCTGTTTCAGCCCGTCATCAATACGTATCCGTTCCAGTTTGATATTGTCCAGGTCATAAGGCTTTCCTGCTTTCAGCAAAGATTCTTTTTGCATGCCTGAAATCAGCGAATCCATTTCGCTTGTGGAACTGGAAGGAAATTGCACATTATTGATGCTATACTGAATACCGGTCTCTGCTACATATTTTGCTTTTCCCTTCTTGCCCTTAATAAGGGTATCCCCTTCTACCTGTGCATGCAGGTATCCTTTGCTCATGAGGTAGCTTTGCAACACCCGGTTATTCAGGCTGATGTCCACTTCCCGCATCAACACCGGTTCTTCTCCAAATTTATTACGCAACCAATGCCTCGTTCCTTTATTTTTCTTTGGTTCGCCCACCACATTGTAAACCCAGAGCCGCAAACGCAAGCCCAGAATTTTCGAGTTCGGCTCGGGACGGGTCCGCTCTTCCAATTGTTTTCTCAGGCTTCGTTGGTTTTTAGCATTCTTGCTTTCCGGGTTCACCTTCACATCCGCCCCGGTATAAAGCACTTCGCCAGGCTGCAGGTATTTTGTATTGCTGCAGGAAGCCAGGAAGAAAACCAATGCACCCAGCACCAGAATATGTTGAATTTGTTTAATCATTTTCGGCCCTCCTTTCCGCCCTTAACCTGCGTCTTTCTTCCCGGGGCAGTGGTTTGAAGCTGTCAAAAAATTCACTGAAGCGATCGTAATCCACCACAATTGCAAACGTTAAGCCGGTTTCAATTACTTCACCTTCAATGATGCCATCCGTTTGATTGCGGCGATAGGCCCTCAGGCGGTATCTGCCATCACGGCTCAGCAGGTATTCCACACTAACGTTTCCAGCTATTTCGCTCGATTTTCTGTTTTGTGGCCGGGGTCCTTCCACGGCAAAGTTGCTGCCTACCGTTACCCTCAGCCGGTCGTTGAGCAATGATTTGGATAACCCCACTTCAAGATCTGTACGGCTTTGCAACTGGCCTGTTGAATAATCGTCAATGCTCTGCAGGTTGAAGTCAATATCAATTCCACGTATGAGATCTGATGCCAGGTTATTCAATTGCTGGGTAAGCAAACGGCTTACACTTTGTCTTGCAATTGAAGAAACCGGAGTAGCCCCCGCAAGACTCTGAAAAGGGTTGTCGCTAATAAAACGGCCGAGGGCAAGCAATGCGAAAACCTGCTTGTTGAGGTCATTTTCATTGTTATTTATTTGCCGTATTTTGGTATATACCACCCCATTAAACGCGTTTCTTTCATTCTCCGGCATATCGAGCCGGAAGCTGATCTCCGGTTTCAGCAACTGTCCGTCCATTTCCAGGTAAACCAAAAAGGGCAATCGCTGTTTGTAGGTATTTCTCACCGATTGGTCAAATTGCTGAATCTGATCCGCTATAAGATCCATTGGGGATGCATTGGCCCGGTAGATGGCTGTAATATCTACATTCGCCTCGGTAGGTTCGCCTACCCATTGAATGGAAGATCCCTGCTGAATTTCAAACTCCCGGCGCTGAATGCCACCAATGGAGAGATTATAGCTGCCTTCGCTCAGTTCATATCTTCCCGTAAGGGAAATCTTACCGCTCTGATCCATCTGAAAACTCAATTGAGCTTCACCCTTAGCATCAAGCTGGTCGCCGTTCTGACGGTCGACGATGATCGAGAGTTCGGCATCCTTGTCAATTTCAATGTTGCCGGAAATATCCATCCCTTGCAATTGGGTTCGGATGAGCGTGTCCGCTTCCAGGGCTTTACGTTGGTTAAATGGTGGCGCATCCATATCAATGAATCGCACAATTCCTTCGTGTTCCACAACCACAGGATCATCTTCCGGCAATGCAAAACTGAATTTGGTGCCATCTTCAATCATGGCGTCGAATTCAATACGCGGCATGTTGAAATCCCCTCCTATCCTGGCACTGCTTGTCACAAAAGCGGTACCATAAAATAGCTCATTATTTGCCTCGGTACTGTTCATCAACAGGTAATTTTCGGTTTCTGCCGTGAGGTCAAAAGCAAAATCCCGGTAATTTGAGGTGTGGATCATGCCATCAATTATGGCCGGTTGCCCAAGTGAATCTAAAATGGTGAAACGGTCAAAGGCAATACCCCGGTCGCTGAAATTCACGCGTTCATTGTGGATGATCATCCTGTTGTTGAGCATACCCAAAATAAAGCTCGTGCTATCGAATTGAAGATGTCCGATCACATTGGGTCGCATTAGCTCGCCTTTCAGGGACAATTCGCCTGTAATGTCTCCTTTGCCGTTAAGAATCTGACCCTGACTTAGACTTTCCAATTGAGAAAGATCCAGTTTGTTGAGTTCCACCTTCACATCCATTGCGCTTTGAGGTTCAGTTATATATTGTCCTTTTGCCACAATTTCATGCCGCCCGGTCAGGCTTGCATCAATATTGTAGGCATTGGTGGAATAATTATCCACCTGGATGGCAAGGTTTCCCAACGAATCGGTACGGTAGCTCAAATTCTGAACGGTGAGATCACCTTCAAACTTCAGCGATTTTCCTTCCATGAAATCTTTCACCAATAGATTGCCGTTAATGGTGCCGGATGCCAGTGTGGTATCCGTGCCCGTAATTTTAGTAAGGGTTTCCACCTCAAAATTATTGAGCTTTACTTCCACAGGCCCGTTGGGTATGTCCGTAGTGCTGTTCACGGTTAAGGATTGTTCGCCGTTGCTCAGCGAAAAATCATTGATGACGACACCTTTCCGGCCAAACTGCATGAAACTGCTGGGATTTACTACCCACACATCGTAATTGAGGATCATACGGTCCGGATCGGTTTCAAATAAATAGGTTCCTGCGTCTTCCCGAATCAGGCCACCAACAAAATACCGGTTCTTATCCTCACGGTCTTTGGTCACCAGGTTTGCGTCGAGCACATCGTCTGCCATGTTGCCGTACAATGCGGTATGGTGCAGGTTAAACGACGGGCTTATCAAGCGATTGAGGCCTGCCGTATAATCAAGCCGGTCGCCTTTATTCTCTATATGCACATTGATGCTGTCCCCCACGTAATCACCATATTCAAGATCAGGCACTTGTGCAATTACCCGCATCGAATCAGCTCGCGTATCGAGTCTTGCGAAAACACTTGCCGGTGCTAGCCTCGTGATTTCAGGCACAAAACTTTGCACGATATCATCATTCTTTACCTCCAGGCGTATGGTTACATCCTGGTCGGGAACTGGCTTTGAATCGGCGATCTGAAAATGTTCATTCACTTCATTTATGAAAGCTTGTGCCAGGTTGTCAAGCTGGTACTCCCCGTCCATATCCAGATCAAACGCTTTTGACAATGCTTTCAGCGAATTGCGGCCTTGCAGGTAACGCGCCTCGAGTCTCAGCGAATCCAGGTTGATTACCCTGCCATTGGTGGCAATTTGCAGGCTTGTGAGCAAGGCATCGCCATGGAGGGTTTTTAGATCGATGCTCGAAAAGTTGAGATCGGCAAGGCCGCTGATTTTTAATTCCTGATCGACAAACCCGAGCTTTTGCAAGTCAATTTGCTTCAGGTCGAAGGTTCCGGCAAGTCCGGGTTGCGGATTGCGAAGATCGATTACGGTATTGAACGCGAATGCTGAATTGGGATCGGTGGATGATGCGGTGAGGTCGACAACCTGGTTTACCATCGTACCATGGGCAAGTACATTGGTATAGGTATAATCATTGTAAACCGCTGACCGGATATCCGCGTTGAAATTGACCCTCGCTGTGTTCATATCGATGCCGGTGCCATCCGCTTTTATTCGTCCGGTTATTCTTCCCACATCATCTCTTTTGAGCAATTTCCCAAGATGAAAGTTCTGCAATGCCACATCGGCATTGTATTTCTCCGCACCCTTTCTGCGGGCATCATACACGGCGTTTATATTCGCTCCGCCAAAGCTGGAATTGGTGCGCAGGTTTGCCTGGATATTATTCAGGCTTCCCTTCAGCGTTCCCCGCATATCAATAAATCCCGGAAGGTTAATGGCATCAGGCAAAGATTCACGGGGGATAAAAGCAAGCAGGTCGTTTCGTGTCGTGTAAATGCGATGCACATTCAGGTCGAATCGGGCTTTATCCATATCCGGCAACCCGGTTATCTCCCCGGAGATATGAGCTAGTGTATTCCGGAAACCGCTGAGTTGGAGGTTGGGAATGTGCAGGTTGCCCAACTTGCCGGTAAGGGTGGTATTCACAGAGAAACGCTCATTACGGTATTCAGCGGGAACATCCATAAAATAGGCCAGGTCCCGCAGGGAAATCTGCGATTGCTGAAGGTTCAGAAATACATCGGCATGCTGCGGGTTTTTTGCCAGAGCCTCCTGGCTTGCATATTCCATTCGTGTGGTGTTCCTGATCCGGGTTTGCGGGGTTTCAATAAAGATGTTATCGAGCGTAAGTTCACGGCTGCCGTAATGGGCTTTCCCCGAAAAATTACTGAGCACAAAACCACTCGTATCAATCAGCCGAAGTTTTTCCAATTGGAGCGCTACGACCGAATCATTGAGGATGATGCCTTCAGCGTCAAAACCCAGCTCCCTAAAATTCATGTGGTTAAAATCCACTTTGCCAGGCTGCCTGGCTTTGGAAAGATTGTCAAATTTGAACTGGTTGCTGTCAAGTGACAATTTCCGCATGGCCAGGCTGAAAGTTTTCTCAGCTACCGAATCGGCCGTTGATTGTACAGCAGCCTCATTGCTTGCCGTTGGCCGGTAAGAAATAATCATTTTAGAATTCGTGATGAGCCCTTCCTCACCCTGGTACCGCGAATTGGTTAAATCGGCAATCAGTTTCTGCAGTTTAAGATGGCCGAATTCAAAATTTGCGCGGGTATCACTTAAGGCATCGTCATAATTCAAACGCAGGTCCTGGAAACGGACATCCCCAAATTGCAGGTGAGGCAGGTTGCCGGCCTGTTTCCGCATCGAGCTGTCGATGGCCTCTTCTACCACCTGCTTCAATACAGTAAGCGGCTTATACTGTTTATAAAAAAGACCGGAAGCGCCAATGAAGAGGCTATCAATATTGTAGGTCTGCTTTTCCAGATCGAATTCATTGATTGCGGTTTGCAGTAACCCAATCATGGCTGTGGCTTCATTGCCTATCACATCGTCTTTAAACCGCACCTGTACATCAGTAAGCTTGAGGTTATTCAACGCGAATTTGAGTGCAGATGCCTCATCCTGGCTGCCTTCTTTTTCTTCGGCAACGAAAGCCCGCACCAAAAAGGAATAATTGAATACGGTGTCCGGATCCTGGCGAAGGGCATTCGCCCGCAATTTATTGATCTCCAGGTTCTTTACTTCCACCGTGTTTTGAAATAACAGTTTGGGGATGCTGATGTCAGCGGCGAGCCGCTGGGTGTAGATCAAGGTATCTTTATTGAGGTCGAGGATAAACAAGTCTTCCAGCAGAAAATCCCTGGGATAAATCACACGTAAATGGCCAAGGCTGATTTCGGTATTTGTTTTGGCCTTGAGATATTTTACCACCTGGTTTTTAATGATCCTTTGCCCCATTGGGCTGTTGGCAAAAACCAATGTCAACAGGAGCAATACAATGATTGCTCCCAGCAGGATGCCAATGCCTTTTATTATTTTCCTTGCGCCTTTACTGGCCATCGGATTTGAAGATGATCACATGGGGCCGTTTAAATCAAAAACTATGCAACAATAAATTTAGGTAGAAAATTGCAACCAGTTTAACTTAAATGAGTTATACGGATGAAAAATATCCATCGAATTCAGGGTTTCATGCATCACCAAGCCGGTGCCGAATACTTTCCTTGCCTGTATTGCAGCAAAAAGCTGCCCGGTGCGGACAGCTTTTTTATTTTGGATTTTGGTTGCCGGATTTTTATCAACTGCATCCTCCCTGGGCTCCGCAGTTATTGCACTTGTAGCAAGTTCCGCTGCGTACCATTATGGCTCCGCAAACGTGGCAGCTGGGTGCGTCGCTTTGCTGCGCACGCATTTGCTGATTAAATTGCTGCATGGCAAAATCGCTGGTGTCCGGAGACACGGTCACTTTTACAGTTTCCGTTTTCGGAGCAAATTTTTGAGTTGTTTTGCCGGCACCGGGTGTTACCACAACGCTGCTGATCTCAGGCACTTTTTTTTCTCCAAAAGTTTCGGTTGGAACTTCATCTCCGGTATTGCCAATAACGGGCTTATCCAGCACATGCACGAGATCGGTACGGTTGAGGTATTCGTAAGCGAGTGAACGGAATACAAAATCGATGAGTGAAGTTGTGGATTTAATATTGGGGTGATCAACCAAACCTGCGGGTTCAAATTTGGTGTATACAAATTTGTCCACAAATTCTTCCAGTGGTACACCGTATTGCAGGCCCACACTCACCGAAATGGCGAAGCAGTTCATCAGGCTGCGCAGAGTACTGCCTTCCTTAGCCAGGTCAATAAAGATTTCTCCAAGCGTACCATCGCTGTATTCGCCGGTACGCAGGAAAATGGTCTGCCCGTTGATCTTGGCTTTTTGATTGAACCCGTGACGCTTGGCCGGTAGTGTCCTTCTTTCCACAATGGTGGCAAGCTGCCGCTTCAGTTGTGTATCCGGGCTTGCCTGCATGCGTTTGTTCACCTCATGCAGCAATTCATTTACCGTGAGTTCACTAAGATCAACAATATGCGGCTTACCTATTGTCACCTCTTCTTCAGCTTCGGTTTCCTCTTTTTTCTTGTCATCGGTCTTGCTGCTCAATGGCTGGCTGAGCTTGCTGCCGTCGCGGTAAAGGGCATTGGCTTTCAATCCCAGTTCCCAGCTCAGACGGTAACTTTCGGCAATTTCCTCAACCGTGGCTTCATGCGGCAGGTTGATGGTTTTGCTGATGGCCCCGCTCAGAAAAGGCTGGCAGGCTCCCATCATTTTAATGTGGCCATGCGCATGGATGAATCGTTGTCCTTTTTCGCCATTTTTATTGGCGCAGTCAAACACGCTGTAATGCTCCTCTTTTAGATGAGGCGCACCTTCAATGGTCATGGTACCGCAAACATATTCATTGGCTTGCTGGATTTGCGCATCACTAAAGCCAAGCCCTTCAAGCATATTAAAGTTCCAGTCGTTGTACTGATCTGGTGTAAATCCTAAGCGTTCCAGGCAGGCTTCTCCCAGGCTGAACCGATTGAAGGCAAACTTGATGTGGAATGCCGAAACCATTCCGGCTTCGAGTTTCTGGATCTCCTCTCCGAGCAAACCCTTTTCACTCAGCGTTTGCGGATTGATGTGCGGTGCGCCCTGCAGGCTTGCCGAACCTTTTGCATAACTAACGATTTCATCCACCTGGCGGCTATTGTAACCCAGCTTTTTCAATGCCATAGGCACGCTCTGGTTGATGATCTTGAAATAACCGCCACCGCTGAGTTTTTTAAATTTTACCAGTGCAAAATCGGGTTCTACACCGGTGGTATCGCAATCCATTACCAGACCTATGGTGCCGGTTGGCGCAATTACGGTAGTTTGGGCATTGCGGTAGCCGTATTTTTCACCAAGAATCACGGCATCGTCCCAGGCTTTGCATGCTGCATTCAGCAGGTAATCGGGGCAGAATTTGCTGTCGATACCCATCGGCTTAAGGCTCAACCCTTCATAGGCATCCGTTGCGTCATAAGCCGCGGCACGGTGATTACGCATTACCCGCATCATGTGCTCAGCATTTTCTTTATAGCGTGGAAATGCGCCGAGTATGCCCGCCATTTCCGCGGAGGTTTTGTACGCCACGCCCGTCATGATGGCGGTGATGGCTCCTGCTACTGCGCGTCCTTCATTGGAATCGTAAGGAATGCCGTTTACCATCAGCATGCTGCCAAGGTTGGCAAATCCAAGGCCCAGGGTGCGGTATTCATAGCTCAACCTGGCCACTTCTTTGCTCGGGAACTGTGCCATCAGCACACTGATCTCCAGAACAACCGTCCACAACCGGCAGATGTATTCAAAACCTTCCACATCAAAAATTCCGGATTCTTCATCGAAGAAACGGCGGAGATTGGAGCTCGCCAGGTTGCAGGCCGTATTGTCAAGGAACATATATTCCGAGCAGGGATTGGATGCATTAATCCTTCCGCCTTCGGGGCAGGTATGCCATTCATTGATGGTGGTATCATACTGGGTTCCGGGATCGGCGCAGCGCCAGGCAGCATAACATATTTTATTCCAGAGCTCCCGGGCTTTAATGGTCTTCATGGTATGCCCATCGGTACGGGCTTTCAGGTGCCAGTCCCCATCCTGATCGAGGGTTTCAAAAAAGGCATTGGGAATGCGTACCGAGTTGTTGCTGTTTTGTCCACTTACCGTACGGTAGGCTTCGCCTTCATATTCATGGCTGTAGCCTGCAGCTACCAACGCCGCCACTTTTTTCTCTTCTTCTACCTTCCAGTCGATAAATTCAACAATTTCAGGATGGTCGAGATCCAGGCAAACCATTTTGGCTGCACGGCGGGTTGTTCCGCCGCTTTTGATGGCTCCGGCGGCCCGGTCCCCGATTTTCAGAAAACTCATCAAACCGCTACTGCTGCCGCCACCACTCAGTTTCTCTCCTTCGCCGCGAATGGAACTGAAATTGGTTCCTACGCCACTTCCGTATTTAAAGATCCGCGCTTCGCGAAGCCAGAGATCCATGATGCCGCCTTCATTTACGAGATCGTCGGTAACCCCAAGAATGAAACAGGCATGTGGCTGTGGGCGCTCATACGCTGAAGTTGATTTTTTTGTCTTGCCATCAGCCGGATCCACAAAGTAATGGCCCTGGGGTTTTCCGGTAATGCCATAGGCAGTGTGCAGACCCGTATTAAACCACTGCGGGCTGTTGGGCACACAGCTCTGATTGAGTATACTGTATACCAGTTCGTCATAAAATACCTGCGCGTCTTTTTCAGAAGCGAAATAACCGTATTTCTCACCCCATTGTCTCCAGCAATCGGCCATACGGTGCGCTACCTGTTTGCTGCTGGTTTCTCTTCCTGTGCTGCCATCGGCTTTAGGCACCCCGGCCTTGCGGAAATATTTCTGGGCAAGAATATCGGTTGCAATCTGGCTCCAATGGGCAGGCACTTCCACGTTATCCATCTGAAAAATGATCTTGCCGCTGGCTTCTTTGATCATGGAGGTACGATATTCGTACTCAAACAAATCGAATGGACTAATGTCATCCCTGGTGTAGTGCCTTTTGAAGCGGAGGCCATTATGAACCGCTGACTTATTAGACATGCGCACTGAAATTTTTAAAATATAAGTTAGAAAAAAGTGGTTGTTAATCGTAGGCTGCTTTCAGGCAGGGCTAACGAAATTAAGGCCGTCAATCCATAATTGAAAGCGGGTAAAGCACACAAGCTGTGGATAACCTTGTTGAAAAATTACGTAATTGTTAACCCACCTGCATTTGGCAATTTTTACACAGTGCCTGTGTAAAACTATATTTCATTAAAACCGCCCTTCCGGCCAATCGCAAAGGTTCTTTCTCATCCCTCATTTTCTCCGTTCAGAATGCTTTTTAACCAAACAGCAAAAACGCTGTTGGATGAGGGCGCAGCGCCTTAATTTTATGCGTTAAAAGGTTGAATTACATTCATTCTGCTGGAAAATGCTAAGGCACAGGAACTCATATTACTGGATTGCCCAACTGGGGGGATGGGGATCCTATATCCTGCTTTATACTTTTTATTACTACTCCATCAACTATTACTATTCCGATTATCCCTATTATTTTCATACGGTTTTTTGTGAAGCCATTGCCGGCTTATTGATCTCCCACCTCATGCGTTCTGTAATTCATGAATCAAAACTGATGAATTTTCCCATCGGCACACAGGTGTTGTGGATGGCGGTACTCACCATTTCATTTTCCATGATATACAGCGCTGTAGTGGTAACCGTGGAGACACTGATGGGCTGGGAACAGGAATACCTGATTGGTACAACCTTCGGTTACAAGTTTGCCCGTACTACCCTGGGAGCCGGTTTGTTCTTCACCATCTGGAGTTTGTTATACCTGGCTTATCACTATATCCAAAAAGCACAAAGCGACCGGCTCAACCAAATGAAGCTGCAGTCAACTGTGAAAGAGCTTGAACTCAAAACATTAAAGGCCCATATAAATCCACATTTCATTTTCAATGCCCTCAACAGCATCCGCGCCCTGATTGATGAAAATCCGGAACGGGCAAGAACCGCGATTACCGAATTGAGTTATCTCTTGCGCAGCAGCATGAGCAGCGATAAACTCGAATTGGTACCGCTTGAAAAAGAATTGAACATTGTGAAGAATTATCTCACACTCGAACAGATCCGTTTTGAAGACCGGTTGCGGGTAAACTGGCAGGTTAATGACGACACGCTTCAGCAACCTGTCCCCCCCATGATGCTGCAAACCCTGGTGGAAAACGCCATTAAGCACGGCATCAGCAACCATTTGCATGGCGGGGAAATTGAAATCATCAGCGATTATGTAAATGATCATTATGAATTGGTGGTAAAAAATTCAGGTGCGCAGTACAACCCATCCAATGCGGCCGGTTTCGGGCTCAGCAGCACCAGGCAACGGCTCAACTGGCTGTTTGGAAACGCGGCTTCATTTGAAATATTCAATAATCCACAAAACCAGGTGGAAGTAAATATAAAAATGCCTGTACAGGCTATCGCTAAAATTTAGAATTATGCATACACAACTTAGATGCCTGATCGTAGATGATGAACGTCTTGCCCGCCAGGAATTGAAACGGATGCTGGAAGAATTTCCAAAGCTTGAAGTGATTGACGAAGCCGGAAATGTAGATGAGGCGGTGGAAAAAGTTGAGGAAAAGGAACCGGACCTGATCTTTCTCGATATCAACATGCCCGGCAAAACCGGCTTTGACCTGTTGCAGGAACTGGACAAGACACCCCATGTCATTTTCACCACAGCCTACGATGAATATGCGGTAAAAGCTTTTGAAGTAAATGCTTTGGATTATTTGCTAAAGCCCATAGATCCGCGGCGCCTGCAGGAAGCTGTGCATAAAGCCATTGAAGAGGTAGAGGCCGAAAAACAAAATGTGGAAGAAGCGGCCCAAAAAGGGAAACTCAGCGGTGAAGACCAGGTTTTTGTGAAGGATGGCGAACGCTGCTGGTTTGTGCGACTGAGCGATATCCGGCTTTTTGAAAGCGTGGGCAATTATGCCAAGGTATATTTCGGCAATAACCGGCCGCTCATTTTAAAATCACTGAATGCCCTGGAGGAAAGGCTTGACAGCAAAATTTTTTTCCGGGCCAACCGCAAACATATCGTAAACCTGCAGCAGGTGGAAAAAGTGGAGAATTATTTCAACGGAGGGCTGCTGCTTGAACTTAAAGGGGGGGATAAGATTGAGGTTAGCCGCAGGCAGACCGTGAAGTTTAAGGATATGATGAGCCTTTAATCCCACGCCATCTTTTGATTTTAATTATCCGGTATGAAGGATTCGCCCGTGTATTAACACATCATTTTACATTCAGTCAAACATTTTTCCTGACTGCACGTTTAACAGCTGTTCGGTCTTAAAACAACGATCAAAATGAAAGAAACCATAAACAAGATCCTGTTCAACCACAAAACCGGTGCAAATGCTGAATTACCGGAATTTACCAATCAGCCCTCGCTTGCGTTTTGCTTAACTATGGACCTGATTGGTTATATCAGTTTTGCTGTACCTTTTTTGGGAGAGGCCAGTGACCTTATTTGGGCGCCATTAAGTGGACTTATATTTTTCAAGGCCTTTGGAGGAACTAAAGGCAAATACGGTGGATTATTCGCATTTGCTGAAGAAGCATTGCCATTTTTGGATTTCATCCCTACCTTTAGCCTTATGTGGGCTTATCAGCGTTTATTTGCAAAGAAGCCATTAAGCAAAAAAGTCATTGATATAAAGCCAGCATAATATCAATGTAAGGCCCCGGGATTTATTCCGGGGCCAATTTTTTCAGGAGCGCTTCAATTACCAGTTCTATTTTTCCCGGCTGCCG
Organism: Bacteroidota bacterium; assembly: GCA_023387985.1. Classification (GTDB taxonomy): domain Bacteria; phylum Bacteroidota; class Bacteroidia; order Chitinophagales; family Chitinophagaceae; genus Phnomibacter. The sequence goes on from JAEWHC010000005.1 coordinate 367,543, forward strand.
CCGGAAAAACCTCCACAGCACACATATGAATTTAGCCAGGATTATTCTGTGCGGCTTCAATACCGGCCTCGTCAATTTCTACCAGCGCCATTTTGATATCTTCAATATCGGTTGATTTCCGGTAAATTTTCCCTTCCCTGTCAACTAAGAAATGCGTTGGAAAACCATAAACAAACAATTTGTCCGAAGTGAATTCAGCCATGTCCGCAATGGTGTGGTATGCCAGAGGATTCTGTCTTAAAAAGGGCTGAAGCGAATCTTTACTATCCAGGGCCAGGCTCATGAACACCATATCATTTTTATCTTCATACTGTTTCACCAGTTGATTCAGTTCTGGAAATTCTTCAACGCATGCCACGCATTTGATAAACCAGCATTTCACGAGCATCAGTTTGCCTTTGGTGTTTTCCGAACTTAAAATATTTCCCTCAATGTCGGTGAATTTAAACTCCGGGAATGGGCGGCCTTCGGCATCAAGAAATTCAAGCTGCGTTTTGGCCTCTTCAGAAATTGTTTTGCGGATATCATGTTTCAAGCCATCGAGCTGCGCCAACCGGTAAACCGGCCGGATCCTTGTACCTCCCACCAGCAGTGGAATATACCGGCCTGTTGTCAGGTTATTTACGAACGCCTTCCGGCTCAATGGTTTCCCATCGGCATCCTGGCCTTGGAAGCTCCGGCTAAGCCGAATGTGTTCATAATGGTAATTCCACCAGGTGCGGAAATCCGGAGTTATTGAATTTACTTCCGGCACCACGATCTCTGCAATATCGTGTTCATCCATCTGGGCTGCCGCCTTTCTCCCTTCGTTACACGAATAGAGCAATAAAGCCATTAAAGCCATCCATAAAATTCCTGTTCTATTTTTCCTTTTCATCGCGGCCATTCAGTTTAATAAACGCTGCCCTTTTCGGACCGGGGAAAGGTACATGTTCTCCTTTGATGGCATGCCATAATACTTCGGCAAATTCAATATCCGGAGCCGCATCTTCCTTACTGAAATCATAGCCTTCACTCAGGCGTTGCCATTTGTTTAGGGCAACATTTTTTTCTTTCAGATCTACATTGGGAATAACATGACGGAAAGTTGAAAAATCTGGTGTGGCTGTAAAGCTTCTCCACAAAGGCATGGCGGCTGCATCATATTGCGTCATCGGCGGCATGCCCAGGATGAGCTCAATGGTTCGCAAAAATCCGGAAGTCGTGTACATGGTGTGGTCAATAAAATTACGCTTAACATAAGGCCCGGCAAGGTATGCTGTGCTCCGGTGAGCATCTACATGATCAGCGCCGTTTTGGGCGTCATCTTCCACGATCAGCACCACCGATTCTTTCCAGACGGGCGATTGACTCAGGTGCTCCAAAAACATTCCAACCGCCAGGTCATTATCGGCCACATGGGCATTGGGTGTTGGTCGGCCAAGACGAAGTCCTTCGGTATGGTCATTGCCAAAACGAACAGTGCTCAATTGCGGCAATTTGCCGGCCGCCACCAATGAGTCGAAGTCATGCTGCCATTTGCGAAAGCGGAATGTATCGCTGATGGAAAGATCATACCCTGGGAAATCCACATCCACATGCCCGTCAAGAACAGGAAGTGTGCCTTTCCCATTATTCACAAATTCGCCATAGGTTCGGAAACTGACACCAGACCGGTGTGCATGATCCCATAAAAATCCATCGCGGTTGTTGCCCAGTTTATTTGCTCCTTCGCCGGGGTATCCGCCTCCCCGGCCGCCGTAACTGGTGGGCCAGGTTTTTTCCACGAAATCATTGGCATAAGCACCCATGGTCCAGTTGTGCCCATCGGCACTCACCTCCGCATCAACATAAAAATTATCCAGCAACACAAATTGCCTGGCAAGGTTGTGTTGATTGGGGGTGATTTCTTCACCAAAAAGCAATAGCGAGGTATCGCCCTTTCCACCGGGAATATCACTCAATACCTGGTCGTATGTGCGGTTTTCCTTAATGATATAGAATACATATTTAATGGGGGAAGGATCGCCAACTTTCATCGGTATTGGATTTCCGGGCTCACCTTCTGCAAGCAATTCTTTTTCTTTGCTGTATGGGGTGTTTTTATAAACCTGCTCACTGTAAGCGGCAAGCGCTTTATCTTCCGGTTCAGCAATGATGCTCAGGTCGCCCCAGAGCAGGCCACCAATGTATTCAACCCCTGCCGGTTTGTTGGGATCGCCCTGGTGATGCAGTACACGCTGACCAGATTTATAGGGACTCGGACCATTGGGATTGGGATAAGAGCGAAACCCTTTGCCATTGGTTACATAAATATTTCCTTTCACCACTTTCACATTGGTGGGATACCAGCCCGTGGGAATGAACCCCTCACTTTGGGATTCATTCCATTTTTCAATATCAAAAACGGCAAGGCAGTTGTTGTCGGCATTGGCGATGTAAAGGATTTCATCATTTTCACTCAATGCAAGGCCATTTGTAGTACTGCCGCTCGGCGCATCGGGAAAAAGGGCTGCGTTTAAAGTTTCCATTACGCGGAAATTGCCCACATCAATTACCGAGACACTGTTATCGTTTGCATTGGCCACAAACAAGCGGCGGCCATCGCGGGTAATGGTCATTTCATTGGGATTGTCACCTACAGGAATTTCACCGATCAGGTTCCCAAAATCCGGATTCATAACCATCACCTTATCGCATCCCCAGCAACTGATGAACAACTTTTGCCGGTCAGGACTAAGCAATACCGCATAGGCTTCGCCAGGAAGCCAGGTGGTGGTCATAATCGCTTTTGTACTGAGATTGATCCGGTAAAGCACATTGTTTTCTTTGGTAACCACAAACAGCGTGTTGGTGACCGGATCAATATCCATTCCGGAAGGAGAGATCAATGGCTTCATTTTGGGACCAAGCACAATGCTGTCGATGTAGGCCAGTTTATTGCCCCCTGTAGAAAAGACGAGGATCATGTTGTCGTTACCGCCACTTGCATAAAGCCTGCTGCCATCGGGTGAAAATTTAAGACCATACCAGCTTTTATCCACCACACGGGTATCGAGCAATGTTTGATTTTCCAGGTCGAATAACTGCACCGATTGGGTGCTTTGTCCGTTGTTGGTGATGGCCAGCAATTTTTCATCAGGAGAAACCGCCATGTTCAATGGCAGATCACCCAGTTGCACACTTTTCCCCGCAGGGGTCAGTTGCCAGCCATTGGGAAGAATATAGGTTTGAAGAGGCAAAGGCGCTTGCCGTTGAGCAATACAGCCAAACAATAAAAAAGCCAATGCCAATGGAAAAGATTTTTTCATACACAGGTAGGTTAAAGTTGACGGCACTAAAAATAGAAAGGGAAATTTTTAGTGGCTGCTTTGAAGTTTAGGATAAAGTTAAGCAGCCAGCCCATGCGGGGAATCTCAGGTAGCCATATTTTTTCGCACAAGCTGATACAGCCGGATCATCTGATCGTCGGTAAGGTGCTCATAACGGTTGGCCAGTTGCATCAGGAAATTCATTTCCCGGCATTCTTCCAGGTCCATGCCGGTTTTCATATGAATGATATCTGCCAGATCTGCCGGATGAATGTTGGGTGGCAGGTAGTACCGGTTTCGCAGCTTTTCCATGTAATAAAGCGATACTTTTCGGGCAATATTTGAATTGTCGTGTTTTTTGAAATAAAGATTGGCGATGGTTTTTACGAACTCCACGGTGGTATTGTTATTTGGTGCCAGAACCGGAATAACTCTTTGCTTCCTGCGCAAATTGCTGAGAACGTAAAGCGACCCGGTGACCAGGAGAATAAAGAATGCCCACCGCAATGGAGGAATTTTCAGCAAGACGGAAAAAAGGGAAGTGCTACCCGGCTGACGCAAGAGGTTTCTGGAAGCGTATTCGTCAAAATACAGGGCAGTTGGATTATCAGGCAGGTAAGCAGCCAGGTCCCACAGGTAATTGTAATTGGTTTTGGACAACAAAAAATAGTTGGAAAAACCCGCGGCATTTGTAACAAAGATCAACTCCCCTCTTCCAATTTTTTGCCTTACGCCTGAAGGAATGGAAGGATTTCTCCAGGCAATTTTTTCGGTGATGACCACACCAGAATCCGCGACGATCTCTTTATTGAAAGGGGTATAGAAATAACTGTACAAATCTTGGGCTGTGCTGACTGAATCGGTGGTGCTCAACCAGGTATCCCCTAGTGACGGGCCAAAAAAAACTTCAATGGAATTGTTGATGCGTAATCCAAAAGTTTCCGCCATATCTGCGGTAATTTCATCCGTAACCATAAGCAACGTGTTGCCCGCTTCAATATACGCCCGCATGGCAAGGGCTTCGTCTTTCCAGTAAGCCACTTTTGGAGATATGAGTACATACAATTCATTTCTTGGCAAGGAATGACCGTTTTCATTCCGCAACCAACTTTCAAAAGGTTGATCTACAATCCCAAATTCTCCATCGTTATAAATATGCTCAAGAAACTGCCGGGCTACCTGTCCGCCCATTGGCCGCGAATCACCGGGTAAGAGGGTCATTTGCATGTTGGGCATTTCCCGACCTTTTTCTTTGCCGCAGGCAGACAGCCAAAAGCCGCACAAAACAAGCGATATGTAAAGGATCAACCGAGCCATTGTTTATGAAATTGACGAAAACGGTGGTTGATGTAATTGTATTGTTCAGCATCGGGTTGGAATTCGCCATACCAAACATATTCGAAAAGCACGGTAAGCTCTTTAAATCCATTGCGCAATGCAGGTTCTTTCAGCTGCCGCAAATATTGAGCGTTGGTAGCTTCTTTTTGAAGGATAATCTTCTCTTTGCGGGCCATATTTTCCAGGGTATCCAGGAACCAGTATCTTACGGCAAGGCGATACGCGCCGTTTTGCTCAGCCTTCTCTCTTCCACTTAGGAATGTTCCCGGTTTTGCTTTATCCTCAAAGGCGTTTTCCTTCACCAGTCTTTTGCCGGACCTGCCAATAACCCGCTCTCCGAAAATTAAGAATAACAGCCATATCATTGCGGCACCGCCAATTATCCAAAGCAACCATTCCACCCAGCTCCAGTCGATCTGCGTTTCTTTCTTAGGCATTTCAGGAGATTTTATGGAGTTGCGCAGCAAACTGTCGAGGTAAGTCATGTAACTGTACTCGTTGCGGCCAAGCACTTTCACAGCAGAATCGGCGAGGCTGATTTCTTTTAAGCTCTGCATTTTCGTACCAGCCTTTTCCTGGTTTCCCGGGGTGTAAATCTCCACATTTTCTTCCGGGTCCAAAGAATCATAATAATCCGGTAGCGGGGCAATAATTTCCCGCAAGCTGTCTGTGCCCTGACTTCGGGCAGCATCTGTACAAAGAAAAAAGAAGATGAGCCAGGCTGTTGCCAGGCAAAATTTTAATCCTGCCATACAACCGCTTTATAATCCGCCTTGCTTTTTTGTGTTCTTTTTTTTGACTGACTTCGATGAACCTGTACCGGATAAATTACAAAATACCAAATGATCAAAGAAGCCGATACAATCAATATGAGAACGCCAGCCCATACGGGGAGCCCGAAATCGCCGAGGTTGCTGTACGTGTTGCTCATAAGGTAGGTGACATAACTTTCAAGCAGTGCGGCTGATACAAAAAAAGGCACCAGGCAAATGGCGATTTTCAAGGCATCTTTGGCGCCTTTTTTAAAAGATGTAAACCTGCTAAAGGTTCCCGGAAAAAGAATGCTGTTGCCCATGATCAAACCTGCAGCCCCGGCAATTATGATGGAGGCAATTTCCAGGGTTCCGTGAATCCAGATTACCATGAGCGACTGTAGCCCCAGGCCCCTAGCAAAAAACATTTGCTCAAATGCCCCAACCATAATGCCGTTGTAGAGCAGCAGATATAAGGTTCCGATACCAAAAAATATTCCGGCTACAAAGGTTTGTAGTGCTACGCGTATATTGTTAACCGCAATCATTACAAACATGGAGAATTTATCTGAATCGCGGTAAATTCCAAAAGGATCGCCTTTTTGAATGTTTTCTTCTGTTTGCAGCACATAGCCCTCACCCAAAATCGCTTTAATAAAAAGGTCATCATTGGCCGATGAAATGGCTCCAATGGCCACACAAACACCAAAAAATAAAAAAGCGAAGAGCAGGATCTTGCGGTGTTTGTAAAAAAGTAAAGGCAGTTCAGTAGTCCAGAATGTGATAAGGCGTTTCGATTTTTCCCGATGGCTCTGGTAAATATTCTGGTATATGCTCACAGCAATGCTGTTGATCCAGCGCGTGACTTTACTTTGCGGATAAAAGGTTTTGCTATAGGCGAGATCATCCAGCAACGTTATGAAACGGTCTGCTTGTTCATCCGGCTCACTGTCAGGTTCATGCTGATAGCGTATCCATTTATCCCGGTTTTTCTTTATGAATAATGCTTCCCGCATAATGCTGTCCTCAGGTACGAAAATAACGTATTGAACATAGAATTACTGGGGCGGTTTTTTCCCGCGCAACCAGGACTTTATCTTTATATCTGCTTGCGCGCAAGAAAATGGTTTGCCTTTCGTTTTTTTGTCATTAGAAATGGTAAAATGGTTATTCATATTTCTCCTGCTTTGTCCAGGTACATTGCAGGGGCTTGCGCAAAAAAGCGTAGGCATGCTGGTAAATGGTTTGCCAAAGAATACCAAAACGCCTTCTTCCTTCCCGGACAGCCTGAAAGCCGAAAATTATATTGCCCTAATTCCTACCCTGCTGGCTGATAAAGGCTATTGGGAAGCCCGTGTTGATTCGGTTACCTGGAAAGCGAATACCGTGAATGCCTTTGTATTTACCGGACCTTTGTACGAATGGGATAAAATTGAGACCGACACTTCCGGGACGCAATGGCCGGTTAGTCTTACCCTGCCCCCGGTGCCGGTTCGTATGACCCCGGATAGCCTTATCCGTTTTTTCAACCGGCAGCTTGAATCGCAGGGCTATCCTTTTGCATTGCTTACATTTGCCGAATTACAGGTAACCGGGTTTAGGGCAACCGGGCTGTTGAAAGTGGAGGCCGGCCAGCCCTACCTTTTTCGCGGCATTGACCAGGAAGGAACGCTGCAAATTGACGAGGCCTTTTTGTACCGCTACCTGGAGCTTGAACCCGGAACGGCATTTGATGCAGGCAATCTCTATGAAATTGACGCCCGGCTGGCAACCCTCGAATTTGCAGAACTGGAACAGCCGTCGGAGTGGAATATGCTCGGCGATGGCGGGCGGTTGAAAATCTTTTTGAAAAGCAGCAAAAACAACAACATAAACCTGATTATTGGCGCAATGCCCCAGCCACAACCATCCGGAAAAAACAAAATGCTGATTACGGGTGATGCCGATTTTTTGCTGAGAAACGCCTTTGGACAGGGAGAAACCATGCACGCCATCTGGCAACAATTACAGCCCCAATCGCCCCGGTTGAAACTGGCCTATAATCAATGGTACCTGTTCAAAAGCCGTTATGGCGTGGATGGCGTGTTTGAATTGTACAAACAAGACAGCCAGTTCCTGCAGATTCATACGCGCCTCGGCGTTCCTTACCAGCTTGCCAGGCGCCAAACGGTCAAGGTATTTGTGCAATTTCAAAAAAATATTGTGGGAGAAACAGACACCCAATCGGTGAAATATAACCGCAGGCTACCCGCCGTGGCTGACCTCAGCATCCGGCAGCTTGGTATTTCCTGGCTGGCCAACCGTACCGATCATGCATTCAATCCCCGTGCAGGATGGTTTATGGAATTGAGCCTCCTGGGCGGCATGAAAAAACTGATTCCCAATGCTACCATTCTTGAACTCAAAGACCCGGATTTTGATTTTGCGCGTTTGTACGATACGGTAAGCCTCAACGGGTTTACCGCTACGGCCTTATTGAACCTGGAAAAATATACCCCGCTGGGCACAGGCCTTGTGCTTAAGAATAGTCTGAATTCGGGCTGGCTGCAAAGCCCGCAATATTACCGGAACGAATTGTTTCGCCTGGGAGGCTTTCACCTGCTCCGGGGTTTTGATGAGCAAAGCATTTACGCGAGGGGGTATGCCGTGGCCACTACGGAATTCCGTTGGATAACCGGCCGCAACAGCTTTTTGTTCGCTTTTACGGATGCCGGGGTAGCCAATTACCATAGGGCCGGCGGGGCGGGTACTGATGGGTTTCTAGGATCAGGCCTGGGTATGCAGCTGGAAGCGGGCACAAGCCGTATACAGATTAGTCTGGCGGCCGGAAAACAAAGCGGCGTACCCTTTAATCTGCGGCAAACCAAGCTCCATGTGGGATTTACCAACAGGTTTTAACCCTTTCTTTTTTCGCGCTGTTGAGTCTTCTTTATAAATATTAGTTTTGCCGCATGGCATTAATCAAGGGGAAACGGGGTATAGAAAAGTGGCTGGCGACCGCTGTTTTTTTCTTATGGATGGTAGCCGCCAATGCCCGGCAGCCTGCAGATTCCCTTATTTTGCCGGATTCGGTTTTGAATGCTTTTTCCGGCACTGCTCTAAATGGGCCCCGCCTGGATCTGCAGAAATTTTACAGCTTTCATCCCGGCATCACTCAGGATGGCAATATCATTTATTCACTGCATACCAAATTTGTTCCACCAGATAAAGACTTCTGGTTTTACTGGATGGCTTTCAGTTTGTTTGCATACGGGTTGGTGCGTTTATTATACCCCAATTATATTCAGGATATGTTCCGCATTTTTCGCAAAAGCACTTTGCAGCAATCCGCCTTACGTGAACGACTTTCCGCAAATACACTGCCCGGTTTTTTATTAAATTTTTTGTATGTGTTGAATTTTGGCACTTTTCTTTATTTATTGCTTAAGCAACGGGGATTCTATGTGCCGTTTGAGGAATGGTGGCAGCAGTGGCTGTTTTTTCCATTGATCCTTTCGATTATTTACCTGGTAAAATATTTTTTTAATTTCCTTGCAGGATGGATGCTCAATCAGGCTTCATTTTTCTCAAACTACCTTTTTATCGTTTTTCTCATCAATAAAATGCTCGCCATTTTTGTACTGCCCTTCATTGTCATCTACCTTTTCGCCAATGAATCGCTGCAAACCGTCTTCTGGATTTTAGGCCTGTTTATGGTGGCGGGCATGTTTTTTCTCCGGTATGGAAGCAGCCTGAGAATGGCAGGAAAGGAACTCAAATTAAAGCCCCTTCATTTTTTTGTTTACCTTTGTGCCTTCGAAATAGTTCCGGTGTTGGTGCTTTTGAAATGGGCAACCACGCATATTGCGCCTGCCTGAACATGAGTTTTTTTGACACTTGAACAACAACCTCTCAATGGACCCACAGACTGAAGAAATGAAACGAATTGTTGCCGGGATGCAGGTTCTCCTTTCGCAGCCAAAACCCAACTCAGAGAAATCGCCCTATTTTGAATTGGAAAGAAAGCATAGGATTAAACTCCATTTTGCGCCGTTTATTGAATTGCAGCCCATAGGCGCCAAAGAATTCAGAAAACAAAAAATAGATTTTAAAGATTATACATCGGTAATTTTTACGAGCCGGAATGCCATTGACCATTTCTTCCGGATCCTGGAAGAAACCCGGAATTCAATCGGGCAGGATACAAAATATTTTTGCATTACCGAGGCTGTCGCCCTGTACCTTCAAAAATTTATCCTGTACAGAAAGCGTAAAGTATTTTATGGTGCCGACGGCACAAATAAATCCTTATTTGATGTGATCAATAAGCACAAAGATCATGAACGTTTTTTATACCCCTGCAGCGAAAATCAACAGGATAGTGAAATCGAGAACTGGCTTAAAAATCACAATGTGGAATATGCCACACCGTTTTTATACAAGAGCGTAAGTGCAGATATCCGTGATCTGTTGCTAGAGCGTACCTATGATGTCATTTGTTTCTTTACGCCAAGCAGTGTAAAGAGCTTGTTTGACAACGTACCTGGATTTGAACAGGGAGAAACCTATGTTGGTGGCTTTGGTAACAATACCCACACAGCCATCCATGAAGCCGGTTTCAGGCTCGACATCAAAGCGCCTTTGCCCAATTCGCCGAGCATGATTACCGCACTTGATAAATTCTTTTCAGAAATTGAACACAAGTCCTGAGCAATTTAAAATATTCTCCTTTTGTATATATAAGGAAAAACCGGGCATTTAGCCCGGTCTTTTTTATATGGAATTTCTCTTATTATTTTTTGCCACTGCGCAACATTGCTACAAGCAATAAAATAAAAATAGCACCACCTACAACCCATACCCAGGGTTGCAAATACCAGTCACCACCTTTGTCCACATCGATGTCAACATCGAGGGCCTTGCCGTCCTGTGCCAGGGCAAAAAGAGAAACAAATGCCGCGAAAACGCTAAGCGTGAATTTCTGAACGAGATTTTTCATAGTTTAATTTTTGTTTAGTGAAAAAAGTTTGATTATTAGTCCCACATACTTTTTGATGATTTAAGATCCAATGTGGAGAATACGGTTAGTATTAATGCAATAGCTCCCGTCAGCTTGGCCAGGCCCATAAGACCGGGATTCATAAATCCAACAATAAGGAAAAGGATGGCAAGGCTGAGCAAGGCAACCGGAATGAGTCTGAGTTTGTTTGTCATAATATTGAGGTTTGGAATGTTCTGTACCTAATCTCAAAATATTGTGCCAAAGTTACGCATGCGGCCCAAAGATTGAATTTTTTCTTTGAAAAGGCAATGGAAGCCTTGAAAAACAGGAAAATGTTGATAAATGAATTGATTTTCACTACCGCGAAGCTTGCAAAAAAAGCCCGGTGGATATTTGGCTGCCCGGGCAATTCAACAAGTTTGCATTTCAATATAGATTTTTATATTTGCCGCGCCTGTTTGGAGAGATGCCAGAGTGGTTGATCGGGGCGGTCTCGAAAACCGTTGTGCGGGCAACTGTACCGGGGGTTCGAATCCCCCTCTCTCCGCAAAAGAAATTTGAGCATGCAACCGCCTTCGGGCGGATTTTTTTATGTGCAGAGCGTGGCGAACGGGGTTCGGCAAAGCGGATGCGCATGAAAAAATAAGCGCAGCGCAATGCATCTCAAATTTCTTTTTGACTCCCCCACCCCAGGGATAGGCGAAAGCCACTCCCCTCTCTCCGCAAAAGAAATTTGAGCATGCGTTTGCCTTCAGGCGGATTTTTTTATGTGCAGCGGTTCGGCAAAGCGAATGCGCATGAAAAAATAAGCGCAGCGCAATACATCTCAAACTTCTTTTGACTCCCACACTCAGGGATCGGCGAAGCCTTTCCCTTACTTCTTTACCACAGGTAACCTCACCTGCGATGGATACTGCGCAGTATGGTAAATTTTATTATTGGCAATTACGCCTTCTTTTTCATCATAATTGTTGCCGCCGGTATTCATATTGCGGTCAAAACGGGGAAAATTGCTGCTGCTGACTTCAATGCGTATCCGTTCTCCTTTTTTAAAAAGATTGCTCGTGGTCATGGGGGTCATTTCGAGTTTATAAACTTTATCTTTTTGCATCCAAACTTCTTTATCAAAGCCTTCGCGGTAGCGTGCCCGCAAAATGGTTTCATCCAGATTCCAGGCTTTGCCCTCTTCATCCACCACAATCAGCTTCAGCGTAAAATCGGTATCTTTCGCGTCACTGCCCACATACAACGTACTTTCAATAAACCCACTTATTTCCAGGTCTTCCTGCAGCGGGTCTGAGGTATAAACCAGGATATCATTCCGGGTTTCCATTTTCCGCTGGTCGAAGCTTCCACCCTGTACCGCATTTCCCGTGCAACACACATTGCCGCCATAGCTCGGCACCGGATGCATGGGATCGAAAACATAACTATCCCCCGGACCGCGGGAAAGCGTGGGCTGCAGTTTACCATCGCCATACATGGTATTCGCCTTTCCATTGCTGTGCAGGTACCAGGTTTGCATTTCCGCATCTGCCGGCGGCCATTGATCCGTAGCTTGCCAATGGTTGCTTCCCATAGTATAATATTGCACTTTAGGAGTGCTATCACTAAAATCATTGACAATCCCTTTAAGCCATTTGTCAAACCATTTGTAGATCTGTTCCTGGTAATTTAAGCGGGCATCCCCAACACTGCGTTCGCCAACAATGGTGTTTGGCGCAGCCCGTGTAAACGAACAATGCAACGTAGGTGCTATAATGAGGTATTGATTGTCTGCAACCGCCGGGTTGTTTTTGTTTTTATCTTTTATGGCATTGATCATGGCAAGGTTGGGACTTGACGCCACATCATACAAACTCACGAACCAAAAAGCTGGAACTTTAAAATCCATATTGTCGTGCCATAAACCTCCTTCATACCATGCCGGATCATTGGGCTTGCGCTTAATCAGCTCATCAAAGATTCCGGCCGGGCCTTCCTGGTTTTTAATGATGCCGGAGACGGGAAGATGGCTCAGCCCCAAAGACCAGTCAACGCGGGATCTTTGCGGGGCAAGATCGAACCAGCGGCTTGCGCGGATCAGTTGTTCCTGCGTAGCCTCTTTTGGGAACATTGGGCGAACCGCATCATTTTGCACGCCGAAGAGCCAGGCAATGAACAACATTTGCGTAGCGCCGCCACGGTACCAGTTTCCCTGCTCATAAAATCGTTCACCGATCCGGCCAACACCCGCACCAAAACCTTGTGGCACCAAGGCTTTCACTGCCGGATGGTTTAGGGAGGCCGCGGCCATTTGCCATTCCGCCGTGGAGCTGCAACCAATCAACCCAATATTTCCATTGCTCCAGGGCTGTTTGCTCATCCAGTCAAAGGCATCCCAGCTATCTGTGAGGGGTGTACCCAGTATATCCCATTCACCTTCGCTGAAATACCGTCCCCGCTCATTCTGGATCACGTATGCATAGCCCCGCCTCACCGCTTCCAGCGCTTCGCGGTAGGACCCGGTTGATTTTGCTTCCCCATCACCATAGGCATTGAAATTATAAGGTGTACGGCTGAAAATAATGGGAACTTTTTCGTTTGTTCTTGGACGGATAATATCTGTTGCAAGACGGATACCATCCCGCATCGGCATCATCAATTTTTGTTCAACGATTGCGTATTTCAATAAGGTATCAATCGTTACAACAGTTTGGCTGAGCCCTGAAATGGAAATCATAATGGCCAGGACAATGATGCTGATCTTTTTCATTCTACCGGTTTTGTTTTCAAATGTAATAGAAAAATGCATCGGCCAGGAGGAAGGAAACTGAATTATCCCAAATACAAGAGCGGTACAAATTGCCTAAGCGGATTTCAAAAACAAGTAAACCAAACACCTCAAGCCCTGATGTTGATTAAAAATACCGGAACGTATAATCTTGAAAGCTTTTCCCTGGTCCCAAACAGTATCTGGGATAATAGAACCCAACACATAAAAGTATTATTTTCTATGCTGTCTGAAACCAATCACAACATGACCGATATTTTCCTTAAAACTCCTGAACAGGGTTTTTTGAAAAGGAATGCGGAAATAAAATTATTGCACTTGCAGGGAAACCCCATGATTCAGGAGCCGTTTCTCAACCTTTTTCCAATATTCACCATCTCCCAAAAGGCCTCATTATTTTTAGGAAGTGGTACATCCAGTTCTGTCATTTGTCGCCCTGACGATATTTCACTTCCAGGTTTTGATGCCCACATTCCATAGGCATAATTCAACAGGTCCTGGTTGCCGAAACTCAACTTATAAGCATCCTGAAGGTCCGCATTGTTGTGGGCGAAGCAGAGATTACCGGATCGCTCTTCCGGAAAATACTCGAGTTTGGTTTTGTTTACAATGCCGCTAATCCATTCCGTATCGAAATCGATCCAAATGGAACCCGGAATGGCTTCATTGCTGGAGAACCTTTGAAGAAATTGGATTAAGGTCATTGGCTTAAAGGTACTTTGTTTTTTTAGAAAGCAGATGGTTGTTGAATTTTCCTTGTTGTGGTTGTAGAAGAAAATGCTTTTGAAAATGGAATTTTGACAAGCGGATTTATATACAGGGTTGTAAACAATAAAGTTCAGAACAATATCCTTACTGAACTGAGGGGCAATAAATACCTCCTGGCCATTGATGATGAGAAACAATGGCTGAACCTGAGCCCGGTGAAATATTCCACCCTCGATATGTATTTTCATGAACCTGTAAATATTCAATTCGTATATACCAATATGTTCCAAAAGGTCCTTCCCATTGTGAAGGCCGGCGATCAGGTTTATAAATTGAAGCTCCCCGACGGATCAACAAATGAGTTTCAATACGCAAACGGCGTTTGTCATAAGATGATCCACCGTACCACACTTTACCGTACTGATATTGAACTAAAAAAAATTATCAGGTAGCGGCTGCTTCCCGCCTTCAGGTAAATGTAATTTACGTAGCCGCAGCACGGCATAAATTTTGATTTCAAGCACTCCGGCCAGGAATTAATTTTTGCAGATTTGATTGCTATATGCTTTGAGCTATAGTAAATTTGGTTTGCATAAATGAGACAGGCATGGTGGCGAGAAACCCTATTCGAGATTTCGGCTGACCACCTGGTTTGGCTCATTACAAATCCGCCAAAATGCTTTATGAAGATCAACTGTTTCATGCTGATGGCCATTATGCTGATCGTCCATTCAGCGAATGCCCAGGAAAAAAACATTGCCCTTGGCCCGGTCTTTCAACAGACCATAAAGCTTTATCTCGAAAATGGAATTGGTGTTGATTATTGCTCCCCTTCAGTATTGAACAACCGCCTGCATCTAAAGGCAGCATATGTAACCAGCCGGTTGGGAAGCGCCATTGGTTCAAATGCCATAAAACAGGGTAACTTCACGGTGGGCGCAGACTGGCGGTTCAGGCCAGAAAGAGCATTACAGCTATTTGCCGGAATGAATACCGGCTTTTTTCATGCCGGTTATGAATCGGATATTTTCGACGATCTGCCCAAAACGTCGTTTATGCTCCAGGGCGAAGCCGGTTTGGCTTACGCTTTCAAGAAAGCGCCGGTCAACAGTTCGCTTTCCTATGGATACAATATCATCACCGGCAACGGGATTAAAGGACCGGGCACCTTGTTCCCGGCATTTGCCCTCTTGAAAGTTTATTACCGCCTTTCGGAAAAATGAAGTCTTTATGAGAAAAATATTAGCGGCTTTGCTTATTTCCACCATCTTCATTTCCTGCTCCAAAGAGCCTGAAATTGACAATGCCACCATGCTTGATGGTGACCAGATTTTTGACCTTTCACTCAGCAATCCACAGGATTACCTGATCTCCAGTCGTTTTCCCAACCCCACTGAAGTACAGAAAAATACACCCGTGATTATTGCCGCCCATGGATTTACTGCAACAACATTTGAATGGGATGAGCTGCGTGAATTCGCAGATCAGAAAGGCAGCTTCCTGGTTTCGCAGGTATTGCTCGGCGGGCATGGCCGAACCTATGATGAGTTTAAAAATGCCACCTGGGAAGATTGGGGAAGATCCATTGAAATTGAATACCAGGACCTTGTTGCCAAAGGCTACCGCAAAATTTATATCGCCGCTTCTTCTACCGGCGGGGCCCTTGTACTCAATTCGCTGAACTCAGGGGTCTTCAATGTGAATGTGAAAGGCATTTTTCTTGTTGATCCCATCGTAGTGCCGTCTAATAAATCGCTATCACTTATTGGAACCCTGGGGCCACTGATCGGTTATTCCACTACGGAACTGGCAACCGGCGAAAAAGGCCATTGGTATGTTTACCGGCCTTACCAGGCTCTGCGGGAACTGATGGAATGCATCAACAAGACAAGAAAAAACCTGCAAGATGGAATGGATTTGCCTCCCGTTACTTTCATGAAAGTTTATAAATCCCTCGAAGACGAATCTGCTGATCCTGTAAGCGCCGTGCTCATTTACAAGGGTATTAAAACGGTATCGCCCGGGCAATTGGAAGTGGAGATGCTCCATTCTAAACTGCATGTAGCAACAAGGCTCAGGGGAAGGGATGGGGTAACCGCTGAGGACCGGGCCATGCAATCCCGCATTTTTACCGAAATGGAATTGAAAATGCTTGAATAATGACCGTCGTGCAGGTTTTTCTAACCTGGTCAGGCTGTTAGCTCTACAGGCAGAAACAATGATTTTTCCCGTTTCTGATATCAATCATAGGCAGGTTAAATAAATTCAGCCATTTTTGAGGCTATTCTTTCCTAATTGCAATTCATAATGAACCAAATATCCGAACCAGGCCTGGAGCTTGAGAAATTCAGGCACTTGTGGAATCTTGTCGGCAATACGCCGATGATTGAAATCTGTTACGAATACAAAGAAAAGCGGCGGAAGGTTTACGCCAAACTCGAGCATTACAATCTCACCGGGAGCATCAAAGACCGGATGGCTTTGTACATTCTGCAGAAAGCCTATGAACACCATACCATCAAACCCGAAGCGATTATTGTGGAAGCCACAAGTGGAAATACCGGCATTGCTTTCAGCGCCATTGGCAAAGCGCTTGGTCACACGGTAAAGATCATTATGCCCGAATGGCTGAGTAAGGAGCGGAAAGATATCATCCGCAGTTTGGGTGCTGACATTATCCTCATGACCAAAGAACAAGGCGGATTTTTAGGTAGCATTGCCCTGTCACAAAATATGGCCAGGGAAAATCCCGATTGTTTTCTTCCCGAGCAATTCAAGAATAAATACAATGCCGAGGCGCATGAAAAAACCACCGCTCCCGAGATCTGGACGCAATTGGCTTCTATCGGCAAAAAACCGGACGGCTTTGTTGCGGGTGTGGGAACAGGAGGAACCATCATGGGAATGAACAATTATTTCAAAAAAAGAGTTCCGGGCATAAAAGTGCATCCGCTCGAGCCCGCTGAATCGCCTACGCTCAGCACGGGTTACAAGGTGGGCAGCCACAGGATCCAGGGCATTTCAGATGAATTTATACCCGAAATTGTAAAGCTGGACCAGCTCGAAGAAGTGATCAAGGTTTCGGATGGCGATTCTATACTGATGGCACAAAAAATTGCCGATCACCTCGGCCTTGCCCTTGGCATCTCTTCCGGGGCAAACCTGATCGGCGCCATCCTGGTACAAGAGCAGCTCGGCCCCGATTCGGTTGTAGTAACTGTTTTCTCAGACAGCAACAAAAAATACCTCAGCACCGACCTGGTGAAAACCGAACCTTGCCATGATGAATATATTTCTTCCTGCGTGAATTTCCTGGGCTTTAAAGGAATCCCGAAAACCGACCTGCGTTTTTGGGAAGAATAGCCCCGCGGCCAGGCATTTCACCTTGATTAAAAACTTGAGTTGAAATGCCATTTGTATTAAAATAATTTTTTTGAGCAAAAGCTAAAGGGGTGCTAATTTTAATCGTTTAAACCAATTAGTCTAACAACCGTGAATTTTCCAACTTGTTAAACCAAAATTTCTAATCATGTCATCAAGAATTTCAAGAAAAGACTTCATAAAGAACACCGGTGTTGCAGCGGCTGGATTTATGATTGTTCCATCATGTGTACTGGGCAAAAAAGCTGGGCACATTTCGCCAAGCGATAAACTAAACATTGCCGGTGTAGGCGTTGGAGGTATGGGATTTGCCAACCTCAAAAACATGCCTACAGAAAATGTTGTCGCGCTAGTAGACGTTGACTGGGATTATACTGCCCGCAACGGCGTTTTCGATCACTATCCCAATGCGAAGAAGTACTATGATTTCCGCAAAATGTTTGATGAAATGGGCAAGGGCGTGGATGCCGTTGTTGTAGCCACTGCGGACCATACCCATGCAGTTGTAGCTGCCACGGCTATGCAGCTCGGCAAACACGTGTATGTTCAAAAGCCATTGACCCATAGTGTTTACGAATCACGTTTGCTTACCAAGCTTGCTGACAAGTACAAATTGGCCACCCAAATGGGCAACCAGGGCGCTTCCGGTGAAGGCGTCCGCAAAATCTGTTCCTGGATATGGAATGGCGAAATTGGCGAAGTAACCAAGGTTGAAGCATTTACCGACCGGCCGATCTGGCCACAGGGGCTCAGCCGTCCGGCCGCACAAACCCCTCCTTCCACCTTGGATTGGACAAACTTTATTGGGCCCGCCCCAATGCGTCCATACAATGAAATTTACACACCGTGGAACTGGCGCGGCTGGTGGGATTTTGGAACAGGTGCTTTAGGTGATATGGCCTGCCATATTTTGCAGCCTGTAACCAAAGGCCTGAAACTGCTGTATCCAACCCATGTACAAGGAAGCTCCACCATGTTGTTGAGTGAATCTGCACCCAATGCCGAATATGTAAAATTCATATTCCCCAAACGGGATAACCTGGCAAAAGTAAATATGCCAGAAGTGGAAGTGCATTGGTATGATGGCGGCCTCACTCCTCCGCGTCCTGCAGGTGTACCTGCCGGAAAGAACCTGAATGACCAGGGCGGCGCAGTAATCTTCCATGGTACAAAAGATACCCTCATCTGCGGTTGCTACGGCGTTAATCCATGGCTGGTTTCCGGAAGAAACCCGGCTGCTCCCGATGTATTGCGCAAAGTGCCTACCAACCACGAAACAGACTGGGTGCGTGCATGTAAAGAAAGTGCCGATTCCCGCGTTCCGACTTCTTCGCCGTTCAGCGAAGCTGGTCCCTTGAATGAAATGGTGGTAATGGGCGTTCTTGCTGTGCGCCTGCAAGGCCTCAACCAGGTGCTGGAATGGGACGGACAGAACATGCGTTTCACCAACATTCCAAAAGACGCGAAGATTCGCACCATCATTAAAGATGGATTCCAGATTAAGGACGGCCACCCGACTTTCGACAAAACCTGGACCGATCCGGTGGATGCCAACGCGTTTGCAGCCGAACTGATCAAGCATACTTACCATAATGGTTTTTCATTGCCTGCAATGCCGGCATAAAACCCGATCATTAAAAACAAACTATTTATATCCATGAAAAAAATCGCTTATTTATTTACGGCGCTATGCTTATCCGGGTTCATCCTGGTATCCTGCAACAGCGCTGGAGACAAAACCGCAGCCGGAGACACGACTGCAACAGAAGAAACCACTATGACAACTGCTGAGGATACAACCGGCTGGGAAACCGTATTTAACGGTACAGATTTTGCCGGATGGCGTGGCTACGGACGTACCGATATTCCCGGAGCCTGGATCATCCAGGATGGGGCAATCCATATCCAGGGAAGCGGCGCCGGTGAAGCCGGTGCCGATAATGGCGGAGATATAATTCTCGATCGTAAATTGAAAAATTTCGAAATGACCTTCGAGTGGAAAGTAGATAAGGGCGCCAACAGTGGAGTATTTTACCTGGGACAGGAAATTGAAGGAGATCCCATCTGGAAATCTTCGCCTGAGTACCAGATCCTTGACAATGCAAACCACCCCGATGCCAAACTGGGCAAAGACGGCAACCGCCAATCGGCTTCACTGTACGACCTGATTCCCGCAGTTCCCCAAAATTCCAAACCATTTGGTGAATGGAATACCGGCGGCATCATGGTTTACAAAGGCACCGTAGTCCACAAGCAAAATGGTGCAAACGTGGTTGAATACCACCTGTGGACCGATGACTGGAAAAAAATGGTGGATGCCAGCAAATTCAAAGGCTGGACCAACTTTATTGAAGCCGGAGGGCCAAACCGCGAAGGGTATATCGGCCTGCAGGATCATGGCGACAATGTTTGGTTCCGCAACATCAAGATCAAAGTGTTGGATTGATTCCCGTCAATACCGGATTAAAAAAAAGCCCGCAATTTCTGCGGGTTTTTTTATGGCTTTGAAAACGGTGACCAGGGGCTTGTTTTAACACTAAAAGTATAAAATGGAATGGAATAATGCAAACCTGTGCGCATTCAAAAAAAAATGAGTTGTTTATTGATGAAACATAATTCAATTAAAAAAGGAATTTTTGTTTTTGTCCATCGACAGGGAAAATGCATGCAAAACCAACGGGTGAGGCATTAATTGGCACCAATTTTGACCTAATGAATCCGCCGAAAGAACACAACGGTACGGCTGCTCATCACTTTGATCTGCAACCGGAATTATCACAACAAAAAACAATAAAATTGGCAGACATCGACAATCAACCAACCCAGGACCTGCAGCATAACGATGCCATTGAAAAGATCAGGGAACTGGCTAAGGCCGCAAACATTTGTATGTTTCATACCAACCTCAATCAGTTTCCGGATAATGTGACGCCCATGGCGCTACAGGAAGTATGCGACAAGGGAAATCTCTGGTTCCTGAGCTCATCGGAAAGCAACCGCAATAAGGATATTCAGCAGGATAACCGTGTTGCACTCACTTTTCAGAATACCAGCAAATACGAATTTGTGGCTCTTCATGGACACGCTTCGATCCATACTGACAGGGAAACAATTGAAAAATACTGGACCGATTTTGCCAACGCCTGGTTTGATGGCAAAGATGATCCGAAAGTTACTGTAATTAAGGTGGCTCCGGCAGGCGGACATTATTGGGATACCAAAAATGGAAAAATCATTTCTGCAATAAAAATGGTGTTCTCTGCCCTTAAGGGAGCTGGAACAGATGATGGCGGAATCGAAGGTGAGTTAAAATTAAAGTAAATTTTTCCTGCCGGCGCAATAAACAATCCCTGTTCCCCGATGAACAGGGTTTTTTATTGGACGGGGACCAGGTTTTTTCAGGTAACCGGTTAGAATTGGAGTTCCACAATATAAATGCCCTTGCCTGCGGTAATGAACAGCAGATTGCTATTGCGGCCTGCAAAAGCCCCGTTTGCCGTCCATGGTGCAGGCACCGCAATTTCCCCGATCTTTTTGCCGTGAGGATTGTAAATGGTTATTCCATTTCCGGTCAGGTAAAGGTTGCCTTTTTTATCCAGGGTCATTCCATCGGAACCCTGCTGCACAAAAAGGGTTTTGTTGGACAATGAGCCATCTGCATTGATAGTGTAACGATAGGTTTTGTTATCCCCGATATCGGCTACGTAAAGTGCCTGGTTATCCGGGGTGCCAATTATTCCATTGGATTTTTTCAACGCTGTATCTACAGCAACAGCATTACCCTCTCCGGGGGGTAAATAATATATCCCTTCAGTTTCCACCGGTTGATCTTGATGCGCCCAGTATGACCGTTTGTAAAACGGATCGGTAAAATAAATTCCACCTTTGTCATCAATCCAAAGATCGTTAGGCCCGTTCATCCGTTTGCCATCAATTTGGTTTAGCAACACCCTCTTTTCTCCATCCGGGGAAATTTGCAACAATTGGCCCTGCTCATCCGCGCAGGCAATTAAATGGCCTTCAGCATCTATATCCAATCCATTGGCGCGACCTGTTCCCTCCAAAAACAACCACACCGAATCTGCTTGCGGATCATATATCCAGATCTGGTCATTTGGCTGATCAGTAAAAAATATCCGGCCTTGTTTATCGGCAACCGGTCCTTCAGTAAAACGGAAACGGTCACTGATCAGGCGGACTTCGTTTATTTTAGGCGAAACAGTCGGTGAAGTATCCACAATGCGGTGTTGTTGCGCATTGCAGGCAAATGCGAAAAACAACGATAAAAAAATAGATGAACGCATGCGGACTAAGATAATAAAAAACCCGCAACACCATTGAAGCAGCAATTCCTTCCGCCCTGTAGCCCTGTACCTTCGCTTCATGCTGTAATTTCAGAAGATCATTATGAAAAAAATTACCCTGATCGCTCTCTTCCTTAGTTTTACCATGTCGGGCTATTCACAATTCAGGGTGGTGGGATATGTTTTCGCAAGAAATGATTCTCTAATCATTCCGGATCAAAAGGTACTGGAAAAACTCACCCATGTCAATATCGCTTTTGTCAACCCCGATTCTGCAGGAGATTTACAAGCTCCGCAAAATTTCGATAATTTCATTAGTCAGCTTCACACCAATGGAAGGAAAGTTTTGATGTCCATTGGCGGCGGAACAGCCAATAATAATTATTCATTTCTTTTAAAGGATGAACACCGGCAATCACTGGTAAAAAACATGGTTGCGCTCTGCGTGGAAAGCCACCTTGACGGCATCGACGTTGACCTGGAGAATGATGCAATTGATGAAAATTATGATGCCTTCATCCATGAACTTCATGCTGCCCTGAGAAGCAACGGCAAGTTGATTACCGCGGCCATTGCTACCTGGAAAGGCAAAGAAATGAACACCCAAACCCTAAAACTTTTTGACTTCATAAACATAATGAGTTACGATCAAACAGGACCTTGGCGCCCCGATGAACCTGGCCCGCATTCCACTTATGAGCAGGCAGTAGCCGAATTGGATTATTGGCTGAAGGAGCGTGGTTTTGATAAAAAAGACCTGAACCTGGGTTTGCCTTTTTATGGCTATTGTTTTGGATGCGGCAATTACCCCTCAAGTTTGGGTTTCCGTGTAATCGATTCAACTTTTACAGATGCTGCACAAAAAGATTTCCTGGTTCCTGATGGCGGGGGCGCGTTATACTACAATGGCATTCCCACGATCCGCCGAAAAACTGAACTCGCCCTGAAGAAGGCAGGCGGTTTGATGATCTGGGAAATTTCCCAGGATGCTGCGGGTGAATCTTCCCTTCTTTCAACTATTGAAAAGGTGATACGGGAAAATGCTGAATAATACAATTAAAGCAGCTCATATCAACAGCATTTTATATGCACCTAGGTGCCTGCTGTGCATATTGTAAACGATATCGTTATTCAAGTGTTGAAATATTCCCGGCAAGAATCTGAACAACTCACCACCGCTTGACCCCGCATCTTCGGGACAGAAAAAATGAAGTGCTCTTGGACACACAGAATTGACTGTTTAAATCCCCTTTTAAATTATGCGGAGTGATTTCAGCCATTCAATGCGTTATTGCTTTAAATTATATTGTGGTAATTTGCAAAGCCATAACCTGGCTCCCGAAGAACAAACCCTATAAACATCATTCAAATGGATCTTGCTGAGGCTCTGCATTACCGACGTTCCGTCCGCGTCTTCGATGCGGAAAAAGAAATTGATGCCGAACAAGTAAAATACTTTCTCGAACTGGCCACACTCGCACCCAACAGCTCCAATATGCAGTTGTGGGAATTTTACCACCTTACCGACCCGGGTATCATGGCCCGGATTTCCCATGCCTGCCTTGATCAGTCTTCCACAAAAACGGCAAAACAGATCGTGGTCTTTGTCACGCGCCAGGACCTTTACCGCAACCGCGCCCGGAAGGTTCTTGAAATTGAAATGGAAAACATTCAGCGCAGCAGCCCCACAGACCGGCAGCAAAGCCGATTCAAAAACAGGAAGCTTTATTACGGCAGGCTGATGCCCTTCATTTATTCAAAAGGTTTCGGTTTGTGGGGTGCCTTCCGGTCGTTGCTGGCCAATGGAATGGGCGCTTTTCGCCCGATGGTGCGTGAAGTTTCAGAATGCGATATGCGTGTAGTGGTGCATAAAACCTGTGCCCTTGCCGCGCAAACTTTTATGATTGCCATGGCCTATGCGGGTTATGATACCTGCCCCCTTGAAGGTTTCGACAGCAGCCGGGTGAAAAAAATCCTGGATCTTCCTGCCGGAGCAGAAATAAATATGATCATCCCCTGCGGGATTCGTAAAGGCAATGAAGGCATTTGGGGCGAGCGAAAACGGGTGCCTTTTGAGGAAGTTTACAGGAGGATATGAGGCATAAGGCAATTTAATGTTTTAAAGGATGATCACCTGGCAACCCATTCCCGGGTTTCTTAGGGTTTCAAAAATCAGCTTTGCCCATATCATTTGTGAAAGATCCGGACAGTAATCAGGAATTGTTCAGCCTGCATTGGCTTAATTGCCGTAGTCATTGTCATTTGGGAACGCAATTAAATTAATTATCAGTGCCTGCTTATTGATTATCTTGCTTCTGACAGTAAAAAATGAACAACCTCATGCCAAATATTCGTACAGAACAACGCAATATTCATCCTGCGTTACGTTCGCTGATACGGAATATCATTATAATAAAGGTTGATTTTGGCAATGTTCCCCTTAAAATGGAGGCTAATTATATGCCTTCACCATACCAGGCAATGTTCATCAATCTTTATACGCGGTTTAAGTCAAAAAAATCCGGAGAAAACATTCTAAACACGGTTACCTCTTGTACTTTGACAGGAGCACAAATTACACCCTTCAAACTAATGGTAGAAGAAAGCCATACAGCCGTATCCATTATTTTCCAACCTGGAGGACTCAATCGGTTTTTGAATATTCCGATGACGGAAATATTCGACAATGGTTACAGTGCCCGGGAAGTTATAGGCAGAGAGATTGAAGATCTATTAGATAAATCTCACGATACTACTTCTTTTAACGACCTGGATGGTATTGTACAGTCCTATTTTCTCAGCAAGCTGGCTCGCATAAAAGAACCACTATTAATTGATGATGCCCTACAGCATCTCCTGATAAACTACAATGCGAATTTAGACAAGATTGCAGGAATGGCTTGTATGAGTGTGCGTAGTTTTGAGCGAAAATGCAAAGAACGGTTAGGCATGCCTGCAAAGTTGTATGCACGCATAGCCAGGTTTCATAATGCATATCGGATTCTCGAAAGTAAAAAATTAACCTCCTGGACAGATTTGACTTTTGAATTGGGTTATTATGACCAAACACATTTTATCAAAGATTTCAAGGAATTCGCCAGGCTCACTCCTACAGTCATAAACAAAGAGCTATCAAACACACAGGTGAGGCTTCAGTTGGATTGGGACAAGATGTGACTTTTGTCGTTTTCTTACTATCACAGCTTTTTTTTCATATATAGTTTCGCAGAAATAAAAAAGATGAAATATGAGAAAAATAGTTCTTTACGCATGCGTTGCGTTTTCAAGCGGGTTATTTTTTACCCTTATGTACAATTCCATAGTTAATGCAGCCAACTGGGAAAGCAATATACCTCAATCTATAACCGCAACCAGGGAATTTTTTGTGGTCGCCAACCCAGGTACTTTTTTTCAGTTGGTTGATCCGGCCAATATGGTATTGATTGTGCTGGCATTGATTTTATATTGGAAAAATTCTTCCATCCGGTTAGCTTTGGGCATAGCCATCCTTTGCTACATAACCTCAATGGTCTTAACCTTTACCTATTTTTATCCCAGGAATGATGTGATGTTTCTTTCCCGGCCATTGGCCGATACAGCAACACTCAAAAAAGCAGCATCTGAATGGGGAAGAATGGGCTGGGTCAGGACTTTGCTTACACTGGCAGGTCTTGTGTGCACTTTCGTTGGGGTGGATAAAGCCACCTCACTCAAACAAAAACCATCTTAATTACAGACGAGAATCGACTTAAAGGCCATACCCGAAACAAAAAGACTGGCACAAACAAATAAGGCTTCGTTGGGTAAAGCGTACCGACAATGAAGCCTTTCGATTACCAAAAAGGCATTGTTCGAAACCGGTAAAATATCCTAAGTGGGTTTTACTTATGATTTCTCGTACAGGAGAATGCGAGGCAAAGGCAGTTTCATGCTTTAAACTAAGGTCACCTGGCAATCCATTCCCGCGTGGGTTTTAAAAATCAGCATTTTCCAAATTTCCGCAAACGCAGATATTGATGTTATAACAAAGGCTATTGAGAAAGCGAATAATAAGTAGTGGATTTTCAGGTATTCATAGTGGATCCGGACAGTAATCAGGAATTGTTTCACCTGCATTGCCTTACTGCCGTAGTCATTGTCATTTGGGAATGCAAATAAATTAATTACCGGTGCTCGCTTATTGTTTAACTTGCTAAAATTATATTTGAAAGGCGGTATCCGAAAAGCCAATTGACAGAGTAGGGGAAATATACCTAACACATAACAATAAAAAAAGTAAGTCTGTTTTTGGGGCTATTGGTTACGGTGGTCATTTTCCTTTCAGCTTTTGAAGGGTCCAATAAAACCCTACAAACCACCTTTAAGGAAGTAAAAAAATCGGTAAACAAGTATGGATGACATCGAACTTGAGTATAGAAAAATTTCGAAATGGTGACCATATCCCTGAAGCCAAAACAAAGCCTGCCATATCAAAGTATTTGCAAAGGCGGGGGCAGACAGTAATGGTGTGTTTAGTGCTTCGTATGACAGTTTTTTGGTAAAATTCAAGTGCAGTTCTTCGATTGAACTTTTGTGCTAAAAATCCGCCAAAACACCAATCCGCAAACTGTTTACCGGTAATCATAAAAGAAACATTCACCATCAAATGAACATTCAAGAACAAATCATGGCTTACATCGCTTCACAACCTGACGCAAAACGTTCAGACATTCATGCTTTGCACATGCGCATACTTAACGAATTTCCGAAAAGCAAATTATGGTTTTTAGACGGTAAAGATGAAAAAGGGAAAATCGTTACCAATCCCAATATTGGATATGGGCTTCTCACCAGAAAATATGCAGATGGAAGAACCAAAGATTTTTTCCAGGTTGGTATTGGTGCAAACACCACAGGAATATCTGTTTACATTATGGGCATCAAGGACAAAACGTATTTACCTGAAACATATGGAAAAACAATTGGTAAAGCAAGCGTAACCGGCTATTGTATCAGGTTCAAGACACTTAAAGACATAAATATTGACGTACTTGAAGCTGCAATTCGGGACGGCATGAAACAGACTGCTTAACCGGAAGTAAATTACAGGAAGGATGACAATGAGCTATGGAATAACAATAAAAAGCCCACCAATGCAAAGCCCGAAACCGTTTTACGTTACCCGTTGCACACAGTGCTCAACCAGTGAGTAATCCATGAAGATCATAAGCGTCGTATTGATTTCTATTGGTATCCTTTCCGGGCTACTTGGCACAAAGTCGTTTTGGCGTGATCAGGCATACGAAAAAGCCAGTATCCCCGTGAAGGGTTCGGTTGAATGGCTGGAATTCAAACCCATGTCGGGTAAAGCAGTTGCCAGTATTGCAATTATGCTTTCGTATATACGGGACGGCATTGTCGACAGTACAGAACATCAGTTTTCGATATTGTACACAACCAGTGATCCCTTGCCTACGGAAGAGGAATTAAAAGCTGCGCCCTATTATGTACGCTATGTGCCAAAAGAAAAAAGGAATGAAACCACATTCCCCAACCGGGTGATGGTAAGCAACGGGCTAGCGTATGAAGGTTTTTATAACCACGCATTGTTTGGCCAGATGTTCACCTTTATACTGCTTGGACTCATGATTCGATTGTTTGGCAGAAAAAAGCAACTAAAGTGAAAACGACTATTAGAAAAGGGGCAACGGGACAGATGGACGAAAAACCAATAGACCTGATCAAATCTCAGCAGTGACCCGGATAAGAAATGAAACATTCAGATTCAAATATTATCTTCAGCAAAGCATTTTAACCGGTATCTTTTCCCGGCAGACACAAAACCAATTATGCACCTGAAAAAAACCTTTGCCGATGGCAACAAATTAGAATTCGAAACAAACCCAATTCTTACCAAATGATTTTCAAATCCATTTACGCTTTCTCTGTTCTGGTCCTCTCCTTCTGCACCATGGGCAATCCATCACGCGCCCAATCCGTACTTTCTTATCCTTCGACCAGGTCAGAAGCTTTTGATACGGTTATTTATAATAAAAAACTAAGTGACAACTATGCCTGGCTCTCCCGGCCGGAAAATAATATGGAGATGTTGGCATGGGCAAAAAACCAGGGGATATTCACCAACAATGTGCTCGACAGTATAGGTGGAGATGACATCATAAAAGGCTTACTGGATAAAATTTATAGCTCCAGTCAAAACGATATTATTGTAAGAGGAACACAGGGAAACGACATTTACTATTCTAAAACCATGGCTGATCATAAAAGATGGTTATTGAAGAAGACCAGTGGTGATGAAAATGAGGAAAAGATAATTGCCATGCCTTTTACCGTGAATGGCAAAAGGTATACTGCACAAAAATTTGCCTTTGCATACAACAAAAAAATCGTTGCGATCATGCTGGTGGAATCAGGGGAATCGAACCCGCATATCCGGTTCTTTAACCTTGAGTCCAAAACCTTTTTAGAAGACAGTATTGGGCCGGTTATGTTTAATGATGCAAGTGGTGTTTCCATGGCATGGTTGCCTGATGATAAGGGCCTCATTTATGCCCAGGCCCCCGGCAATAATCAGGAAGAGGAAAAGTATTATCGCGGCCAGTTGAAACTTCACCGGTTAGGAGACGAGAATGGACAGGATACGGCTATTTTTGGATTTGAGGTGGCCAGGAATATTCCAATCAGGGAGTATGAGACCCCCTACATTTATTCATTTCCACATTCCCCGTATCTCATTGCCCGGATTAGAGCCGGGAAAGGTGACAATTATGCCTATGCCATTCATTATTCGCAACTAAACGGCGCTGCAACCGCATGGATAAAACTAAAAGATTATACATCGAACCATGGAACTTTTACTGCATCAGCAGATCAGCTATACGCCATTGACGATGCTGTTCCAAATATGCAATTGATAAAAGTGGATTTAAAAACTGGCAGTACTCCGGTTGTTGTGCATAAGGAAAGCGACAAAATATTGGCCATGAGCACCGGTGATCCTTCCATTATAAGCGGAAGAAATACCATTTACATTAAATATACGGCTCCGGGAAAACAGGGTATCCTGAAAATGGGCTCTTCGGAGATGCAACCAAAAGACATGGAATTGGCTTTTGAGGGTTCGGTAGGTGAATTCAATTTACTGGGAGAAAACGACCTGCTTTTTGTAACAACAAACTGGACAACAAACTACGTGTACCACGCCATCAATCATTTAACCAACACCACAACCGCTGTATTTCAAAGCGATAAAACAGCTATAAACACGAACGCCTATGAAACGACAGTCTTTTCTGTGCCATCGAGAGACGGTGTTTCTATTCCTGTTTCTTTAGTACACAAAAAGATAAATACGCTTAAGGAAAAACCATTGCCGTTGCTTATCGATGCATACGGGTGTTTCGGTTCCTCTATGGATCCTGTCTTTATGCCTGATCTATTGGTATGGCTGGAAATGGGTGGAATTTATGCAGCGGCTCACATTAGGGGTGGCAGTGAATTGGGGGCACAATGGTATGCAAGCGGAGCCTATCCTTCAAAAATGAATTCCATAAATGATATTGTTGACATTGCTGAATACTTTGTAAAAAACAAATACACCAGTGCAGACAAACAGGCCATTACCGGAACCAGCTGTGGAACTCTCAATGTAGGCCTCGCCACTTTACAACGTCCCGATCTTTTCAGCGCAGGGGTTTACCGGGTAGGCATTCCTGACCTTGTCACCAATAAAGGGCCTTCGTTTGGAAGAGGTCAGAATGATTTTGGGCCTTTGGATACGGAAGCCGGCTTTCAATCAAGATATTCATTAAGCGCCTATTATCATATAGTACCTGACAAGTCTGCACCGGCTATGCTCGTAATTAATGGTGCCAACGACTACATTGTTCCACTACACAATAATGCCCGCTATGTCGCAAAATTGCAGCATGTTCAGCAAAGTTACAGACCGGCTTTATTTATGGTGGACTGGAACAATGGGCATGCGGGTGCAGGCTCAGATCCCGAGGATATTATACGGATGTGGAAGTTTTTATTTTGGCAGACCGGACATGACGGCTTTCAACGGAAATGATGCCATGCAACCATATGCCAACGTAATCTTTCCTGTTCCTCTTCCCCTGTCTCTACCCTTGAAATCTTACATTAAGCGGATAAAAAAATATCAACATTAATCTATAAATTCGGCTTCGGGAAGCTGCAATTAAAGGAACTCCGTTTTTTGCACAATGGCAATAACCGTGACGTTGGCCGTAATTGACTAACCTGTTATATTCATTCCTAAAACCGCAAATGAAAAGACTTTTGATAATTATATTCCTGTTTTCTGTGCAGGAACTATTCGCACAAAATTTAAACCAATCGCTTCTTGACAGCATAATTAGGCAAAGCGAAAGAACCAACAGCAATGCACTACTCATTTACAAAGGCAGTGAACTCGTTTATAAAAACTATTTTGGGAAACCCATTCAACCGATAGAAGCGATGTCTGCATCTAAGTCCATTGTGAGCATTGCCATCGGTATGCTTGTTGATAAAGGCCTCATAAAAAGCATTGATGACCCGGTTCATACTTTTTATCCGGAATGGAAACAAGGAAATAAGAAGAACATTACCATCAGGCACCTGTTGAATCATACCTCAGGATTGCAAAATGTTCCCAATGCCGGAGTAGAAATAGAAGTAGCTCCAGACGTTGTTCAATTGGCCCTGGCTGCAGAATTGGATGATATGCCGGGAAAACGATTTTCATACAACAATAAAGCAAGCAATTTGTTGCCGGGTATTGTGGAGAAAGCTTCAGGAGTAGCAATGGATAGGTTCCTGAAAGAACATCTATTCTCTCATCTGGGTATCAAACAATTCACCTGGGTAAAAGACAAAGCAGGCAATCCTTTAGGAATGTCAGGCTTTCATGTTCTGCCGGAAGATTTTGCAAAAATCGGATTACTCATTTTAAACAAGGGCACCTGGCATGGCAAACAGTTATTAAGCAAAGAATGGATTGATCAAATGCTTTCCCCCTCCGAACGTAACACCAATTACGGATTTGAATGGTGGTTGCTTTTTGAAAAACAAGCCATCGTAATAGATGAAGATTTTTTTGCGCCATTTCGAGAATCCGTTGACACATCTACATTCCGGCTTCTACAAAAACTGAAAGGCAGCTATGAAGGCGGCATGAACGAATTGAGATCAAGGGCAAGGCGTATTTACAGCGGAGATGAATTAGCAGATGTAGGAAAAATACTTTCATCAATACCCCAAAGCAATTGGAAAATTCAAAATATTGGCAGCGTTGTGGGATATGTGGCAAGCGGGTATTTGGGGCAAAACCTCATCCTCATACCGGAGAAGCAACTTGTTGTAGTTCGTATGATTACAGCAGAAAATTTCAAAAAAGTTGTAAACAACAGCGAATTTGCTCAATTGAAAAGTTTGGTTAGCGAGCTATGATCCCTTAATCCGCCGATCATTCACCGCAGTGTACAGGCTTATGTTATCTATCAGGCGCATAACCTAAACTAACCCGCAACCCCTTTCAGTGGGCAGTAAAGCCCAACCTGCAACTTAAACTAACCTGCTCCCGATGCATCGGGAATGCAACCCTTTCGGTGGGCAGTGGGCAGTAAAGCCAAACCTGCAACTTAACTAACCTGCTCACGATCCATCGGGAATGCAACCAAGAAAGCAACCTACAACAACCCGCTACAACTTTTACAAATTTTCCCTAAACCACCTCAGCCTGTAGGCCTGCATTGCCGTACGGCCCAGTTGATGAATGAGTTTCCAGTTGGCGATAAAGCCTACCGGAGCACCAATTACCGGCACCATTTGCGCCATCTTGGCCAAATCGATATAATCGCGGTATTCCTGTTGAAAATTACGCCAGTCGAAATTGTTCATGTCTTCGGGATACTGGTATTTGTGGAAATCCCAGTTGTCTACGATTTCGAAAATTTTGTTGCGGTGTTGCTGCCCGGCAAAAGCAAGCTGAAAGATATAGAGCATGTATAGTCGTTCACGGTAGTCTTTGTAATCGTAGCCGTAAGCGGCCGCGAGGTCGTAGAGCAGTTTCATTTTCACGCCGAGGAGGAGTGGCAGGTCGGCAAGCGACCAAAGGAAGCCGCCGGCTCCGGTAAGGCCGCCTTCCACAGCACCTACAGTCTTATAGGATTTGATTTTCTTTAATGCCCGCATTTCACGCTCTTTCAGGCTGGCTTCAGCCAGAATTTTCGGTGAAATTTTGGAAGCGCCAAAAAGCATGGCACGAATCATTTCTTTTATGGCTTTGGTAATGGCTTCATGCACTTTTTCCGGTATGATCTTATTCCACCGCTTCTGCAGGCCACGCGTTGCCTTGTTCATCAACGACGGCTTCTTCTGCATTTTGTTGCGCCATTGCTGAAGTTCCCGGAAAGCGATTTGTTGATGAGATGCCATGGAACAAAAATAATCAACCGCCAATAAACGAGCTTACATCCCCTCTTCCTCTACCTCTACCTCTATCTCTTCCTCTACCTCCTCCTCTGCCTCTACCTCTTCCTCTACCTCCTCCTCTTCCTCTACCTCCTCCTCTACCTCTTCCTCCTCCTCTTCCTCTTCCTCTACCTCTACCTCTACCTCTACCTCTTCCTCTACCTCCTCCTCTTCCTCTACCTCGACCTCAACTTCAACCTAAACCTTGCCCTTGACCTCAACTTTTAAACATCCAACCGGGCATACTTCGCATGGTTCTCAATGAACTCACGTCTTGGCGCCACTTCATCGCCCATCAACATGCTAAATACACGGTCGGCTTCGGCGGCACTTTCAAGAGTCACCTGCTTCAGCGTACGGTTTTCGGGATTCATGGTGGTTTCCCATAGCTGTTCGGCATTCATTTCGCCCAAACCTTTATAGCGCTGCACCGATACTCCGGTCTCTGATCCTCCGCCAAGTTGCTCAATCAGCAAACGGCGGCCTTCTTCCGTCCAGGCATATTCCTGGTTCTTGCCTTTTTTCACCAGGTACAACGGAGGTTGTGCAAGATAAACATATCCGCTCTGCACCAATTCCTTCATATACCGGAAAATAAAGGTAAGAATGAGGGTGGCGATATGGCTTCCATCCACATCGGCATCGGTCATGATGATGAGCTTGTGATAACGAAGTTTACTCAGGTCGAGCGCTTTGGGGTCGTCCGGGGTACCAACCTTCACACCAAGGGCGGTAAACATATTGCGGATCTCTTCGTTGTCATAAATACGGTGCTCCATTGCTTTTTCCACGTTGAGGATTTTACCGCGCAAGGGCAGAATGGCCTGGAAACTGCGGTCGCGGCCCTGTTTGGCGGTACCGCCAGCTGAATCACCCTCCACCAGGTAGAGTTCGGTTTTAGCCGGATCTTTTTCAGAACAATCGGCCAGTTTGCCGGGCATACCTCCGCCGCTGAGTACGCTTTTGCGCTGCACCATTTCGCGGGCCTTGCGGGCTGCCGCACGGGCCTGGGCCGCAAGAATCACTTTTTGAATGATGGTTTTGGCTTCCCGCGGGTTTTCTTCCAGGTAATGCTGCAATACCGAAGCGAAGGTGGAATGCACCACGCCACTCACTTCGCTGTTGCCCAATTTGGTCTTGGTCTGCCCTTCAAACTGCGGTTCCGGTACTTTCACACTGATGATGGCGGTAAGCCCTTCGCGAAAATCATCGCCTTCAATCTGCACCTTTGCTTTTTCAAACATGCCTTCTTTTTCGCCGTAGCTTTTGAACACACGGGTGATTGCCTGGCGAAAGCCAGCCACGTGGGTACCACCTTCAATGGTATTGATGTTGTTTACGTAGCTGAAAATATTCTCGCTGTATCCATCATTGTAGTTCATGGCCACTTCTACCATTACATTGGTCGCCGTATCGTGGCCTTCACAAAAAATGGGGTTTGGCAGCAGCACGGAGCGGTTGGCATTCTTGTCAATCATTTGCACGAATTCCACGATACCGCCTTCACTCAAATACTCCTTGAAATACGGACCAGTGGCGCTGCCATTTTCCTCATCTTTTTTACGCATATCCGTAAGCGTAATGCGTATGCCTTTATTGAGGTAAGAAAGCTCACGGAGGCGGGCTTCCAGGATGTCTTTGCTGTAGGTAGTTGTAGTAAAGATGGAATCATCGGGCCAGAAATGCACCATGGTACCGGTTTTATGGCTTTCGCCCGCTACGCGAACCGGGTAAGCAGGAATCCCTTTCTGGTATTCCTGCTCGAAGATCTTTCCTTCGCGGTGCACTTCCACACGCATGTGTTCGCTCAGCGCGTTCACACAACTCACCCCTACGCCGTGCAATCCGCCGGATACCTTATAGGTGTTCTTGTCAAATTTTCCGCCGGCGTGCAAAACGGTCATGGCCACTTCCAGCGCACTGCGCTTTTCCTTACTGTGTATAGCGGTTGGAATTCCACGGCCGTCGTCGAGCACGCTTATGCTGTTATCGGCATGAATGGTAACATGGATATTTTTACAATACCCGGCCAATGCTTCATCAATACTGTTGTCAACTACTTCGTACACCAGGTGGTGTAACCCTTTTACGCTCACATCACCAATGTACATGGCAGGGCGTTTCCTTACCGCCTCAAGGCCTTCGAGAACCTGTATGCTGTCTGCGCCATAACCGGTTCCTGGCAGCGGTTCAAAAAAAAATCGATTAATTGTCATAAACAATCCGGTATTGCCGGCATTCCTTTTTCAATAATTTTACTAATGGTTCAGCCTGGGTTTTCATCACATGTTGATTCAGATTTCCATGCTCAATAAAGCATGGCATTGCCGGCTGTAATAACGTGCAAATTTACGAAAAATAACCGGGATTATATACATAATAATCCTTGTAAATGCAGGCTTTAACCACGCATTGTTAATATGTTTCAGCAATGGTTAGAAGCGAATTCGGTGTTTTCATTTTTAAAAGAATGTGTTAATGTAAAATTTTCGTAAAAGGAGCTCAACCAAAACGGCGTCAAACGCTTATGATGACGACATTTAAGGAGTTTATTATTACCGTTATTGGAATTTTACTCACCACAACACTTTACGCGCAACAATTTTCTGTAAAGGGACATGTAAAAGACGCAGACTCTACCATTAACCTGGTTGGAAGTACAGTTATTCTTCGCGGGGTAAACGATACCAGTTTTTACCGCAATACCACTACGGATTCGGCCGGCAATTTTCAACTGGCGAACCTGCCTCCTTCGCGTTACAACCTTACCATTACCTATACCGGCTATGATCCGGGCCTGCGCATGTTTACCATTACCAATGCGGATGTTGATCTTTCGGAGATTGGCCTTTACCGGTCAATGGAAACCACCCTTGGCGGTGTGACTGTTGTTGGCGCTACGCCACCGGCAAGGCTGAAAGAAGATACCACCGAATTGAACGCTGCAGCTTTTAAAGTGAACCCGGATGCCACTACTGAAGACCTGCTGAAAAAAGCTCCAGGCATTATTATACAGAACGGACAGGTGACTGCGCAGGGTGAAAACGTGCAACGCGTAACCCTCGATGGCCGCGATTTTTTTGGTGAAGATGCCGCCGCCGCGCTCCGCAACCTGCCTGCCGAACTTGTGGACAAAATCCAGATTTTCGACCAGCTGAGCGACCAGGCAAGGCTCACCGGAAATGATGATGGAAACACGGTGAAAGCCATTAACATTGTAACCAAAGCAGACATGCGCAAAGGCCAGTTTGGCCGGATTTATGCGGGTTATGGAACCAACGAACGTTATGCCGCCGGCGGAAATGTGAACCTCTTCAACAACAAGAGCAAAATAAATATTATTGGTTTGTTCAACAATGTCAACCAGCAAAACTTCAGCGACCAGGATCTGCTGGGTGTTAGTGGCGGAGGAGGCGGCCGAGGGGGTATGGGTGGCGGCGGCTGGGGCCGTGGCGGCGGAAGCTTTATGATCGGCCAACAGCCGGGCATAGCCCGGACCAATGCCATTGGCATCAATTATATGGACAGCTGGCTCAAAGACAAGATGAGCGTGAGCGGAAGTTATTTCTTCAACAACAGCCATACAGATGTGATTCAGCAAACCAACCGCGAAACATTTTTACCCAATGGGGACAACCAGTTCTATATTGAAGAAAACGACCGGTTTACTGACAATTTCAACCACCGGGTAAATTTCCGCATGGAATACAAAATCGACAGCCTCAATAACCTGACTTACCGCGGGAATATGGGTGTGCAGAGTAATCAACGGTTTTCTGCAGTTGACGGACTCACCCAAACCAAACTGGGCGCGTTGATCAACAGCAGCCTCAATACCACCGATTACCAGGGCAAGGGCATGAATCTGAGCAATAACCTGACCTATGTTCGCAACCTGGGCAAGCGTGG
The DNA here is from genome assembly GCA_023387985.1 of Bacteroidota bacterium. GTDB lineage: Bacteria > Bacteroidota > Bacteroidia > Chitinophagales > Chitinophagaceae > Phnomibacter. The sequence continues at coordinate 403,458 of JAEWHC010000005.1, forward strand.
ACGCTCCATCAGCCTGGAACTGTCTGACTGGCTCAATAACAACGGCAGCGATACTTACCTGGATGCCTTGTCGCGTTATGTACGCGGAGCGACCTATGGTGAAGATACCCTGAAGCAGTATACCGATTACGAAACCCGAAGCCACAGGATGCGGGCGAACCTGCAGTATACAGAGCCCCTTTCGCAAAAAATTCAATGGCAACTTCGTTTTGCGCCGAGTGTTTCCAACAATACCGCTGACCGGCTGAATATGAACTGGGACAATGTGAAATTTGCCTACAGCGAACTCGACAGCATCCAAAGCAATGTATTCGACAACAAAACCGTGGAAAATCAATATGGCACCAGCTTTAACATTGGCGACCGCGCAAGCCGCCTGAGCCTTGGCGTGAATTTCCAAACAACCGGATTATTCAGCGACCAGACCTTCCCGCAGTCACTGTCCATTGACCGCAAATTTTACAACTGGCTGCCAAACGTTTTCTGGAGAAAAGAGTTCACGCGCCAAAGCAACCTGAGACTGGGTTACCGCACATCGGTAGACGTGCCCAATGTGAGCCAGCTTCAGAATGTGTACAACATCAGCAACCCGCTGGCTTATTCAGTAGGAAATGCCGACCTTGAAGCCAGTTATAACCATGGACTATTTGCCCGGTTCAACAAAGCTAATCCCGCAAAAGGGACAAATTTCTTCGTTGGTATTTTCGGCAATAAGGAAGACAATACCATAACCACGGCGACCTGGGTGGCGAGTGCGGATTCATTGCTTGAAAAAAGCATTATCCTGCGAAGGGGAGCACAATTGCGCAAACCGGTGAATGTGAATGGGCGTTATTCATTGAGAAGCTGGATGAATTACGGTTTTCCGCTCAAATTTATCAAATCCAATCTCAACCTCAATGGAGGTTTCACCTACAACCGCTCGCCGGGGCTTATCAACAATGTACAGAATTTCAGCAACAGTTATACCTACACTGCCGGTGTGAACATCGGTTCAAACATCAGCGAATATGTGGATTTCAACCTCAGCTACAGCGGAAATTTCAGCAATGTAAAAAACAGCATTCAGCCCAACCTAAACAACAAATACTATAACCACAGTGCAGGCCTGCGCGTTAACCTGCTTACCCGCAACGGATGGTTCCTGCTGAATGACATCAGTCATCAGCGCTATTCAGGACTGGCAGACGGCTTTAATCAGAATTTCCTGTTGTGGAATACCGCTGCGGGAAAGAAATTCCTGCACAACCAGCGTGGTGAATTGAAGCTGAGCGTATTTGATCTGCTGAAGCAAAACCAGAGCATTGCCCGTTCGGTTGGGGAAACTTACCTGCAGGATGTGCAGACGAATGTGCTCACCCAATACTTCACACTCACCTTCACCTACACACTCAGAAATTTCGGTAAAGGAAGGGCACCTTCAAACGACAACCATGAAAGAGGTAACTTTAGAGGAAATTTCTAAAAACCCCGATGAACTGGCAGGAAGAAGATTTGGTGGAAGCCTTGAAAAGCGGCGATCAGGAAGCTTTCCGGCACATGGTGACCACCTGGCAGGATATGATCTTCAATACCTCGCTGGGACTGCTGCAGAATGACCAGGACGCCGAAGACATTACCCAGGAGGTTTTCATTAAATCCTATGAAGCCATTCACCAGTTCAAAGGCGAATCGAAGCTCAGCACCTGGCTTTACCGCATTGCGGTGACAAAAAGCCTTGATCATTTGCGCAGCAAGAAAAGAAAGAAAAGATTTGGATATATATTCAGTTTATTTGGGGATAAAGATGAAATGATCATTGACCCGCCGGATTTTATCCATCCCGGGATTCTTGAAGAAAAAAAATCGGCATCCATTGCTCTTTTCAAAGCACTGGATAAAATACCCGAACAGCAGAAAGCCGCGTTTGTATTGTCGAAAATGGAAGGCCTTCCTCAAAAACAGGTGGCGGAAGTGCTGGATGTTTCGGTAGCTGCCGTGGAAAGTTTGCTCCAAAGGGCAAAAACCAACCTGAAAAAGCAATTAACAGAATTCTACCAACAGTTTTCTGAATAATAAACGTCTATTAATTTGTAAAACCAGTTCGTAAATGAATACACAAGTAAACAATAAAGTGCAAGATGCCCTGCAAAGCCTGGACGACATGCAGCGGGCTCAGGCCAGTCCGTATTTATTTACCCGTATTTTGGGCAAAATGCAGGAATCTTCAATGACCGTTTGGGAAAAACTGGCCGTGGTAATTACCCGCCCGCAACTCGCTATATTGCTCGTTGTTCTTGTGCTGGCGCTCAATTTCATTGTGGCCAACCATACGGAAGCCGAAGAAGTGGCGCTACGCCTGCAGGAAACCGAACAGTATTTTGCAAGAGAGCACAACCCTTCCAATTTTTATTCCTTTGAAAATACCGAAAACAGATAATGGCCTCCAAGATTAATCCGCGCATGCTGCTCATTTTCATCGGGGTATTGCTATTGACGAACATCGCCATGCTGCTTTATTTTACCGGCAGCTTCCGTAAAAAAGAAAGCCCGAAATCGCCTGCTTCACGCATGGGCGAATTGCTGAAAAATGAAGTAGGATTCGATGATCAACAGCTTGCCCGCTATCTTGAATTGCGAACCATGCGCGACAGCCTGATGGCCGGTCCCAACCGGGAGCTTCGTCAAAGCCGGCGCAACATGATCAGCCTGTTGCAAGGTGGTGATACTTCCGACAGCACCGTTACTGCTGCTGCCCAGGATATCGGGCACAAACAAGCGGAAATCGAGAAACAATATTTCCGGCATTTTCAGCGCATAAAAAACATATGCAACGCCGAACAATCAGTAAAATTCGACAGCCTGCTCCTCCGTATGGCCAACCGTTCCGGTACAGATGAAGGCCGCAGAAACAATGGCCAAAACAAGGGCAGGGCAGCGTCAAAAACGCATTGAGCATCTAACGCAACTGCATCCTCAATACCCGGTTTGTTTCTGCAATTTTCCATTCGAAGCCGCGCTCCCGGATTTATGTATAATTTTGATCAGAGGTTTAAACGATGATTTATATTGTCGGCCAGGGCCTCGCCGGTACCTGGCTCAGCTATTTTCTGTATAAAAAAGGTGTGCCATTCCGCGTGATCGACGATGGCGATCCCCAATCCAGCAGCCGCATAGCAGGCGGTGTTATGAATCCCGTAACCGGCAGAAGAATGGTGGAAACCTGGATGTCGGAAACACTATTCCCCTTTGCTTTTAAACAATATTCCGCTATCGGAAATCTTCTCAATGAATCATTAATCGAAGAGATCCCCATCTATGATTTTTTCAGCAGCCCCGACCGCAAACTGGTGTTTGACAAACGCTTTGCTGAAAACGACATCCGGCTGAGTGTTCCTGAAGACCAGGAGCTGACTGACCGTTTTTTCAATGCGCCATTTGGTTACGGATGTATCCATGGCGCTTACCTGGTGCATTTGCAGACCATGTTGAAATCCTGGCGTGCTTTTCTTGAAGAGCGGCAGCTTTTAGAAAATAAAAAAACGGACACAATGGATTATCAAATATGGCTGGAAAACAATGACAAGGTCATATTTTCCACTGGTTCCGCAGCGGCCGCCCATCCCCTGTTCAGCCTTCTGCCCTTCAGCCCCACCAAGGGCGAGTGCCTTATCCTGAAGATCCCGGAACTTCCTGCACATGCGTTGTATAAAAAACAATTTGCACTTGTACCCTGGCAAAACAATACCTGGTGGGCAGGCAGCAATTACCTGCACCAATATTCAAATACAGGACCCGACCCTGCTTTTTACCAGGCCCTGTCCGGCTGGCTGCGATCCTTCCTGAAAGTCCCGTTTGAAATCCTCAGTCATTTTGCGGCCATTCGTCCCACAACAGTTGATCGCAGGCCTTTTGCAGGTTTCCACCCACTCTTCCCAAACCTGGGAATTCTAAACGGACTCGGCACCAAAGGCGTTTCGCTGGCGCCATGGCTTGCTTGCTTACTCACCGAAAAAATAGTTGGAAGCGATGCATTGCCCGCAGAGGTTGATATTGCCAGGTTCCGTAAAATATTGTCCAGGGCAGATTATTGACCTGTTTTGACACCCATTGTATTATTCCGGGGCAACCAACCATTTATACTTCTTGCTTCAACTTATAATCCTTTGTTTCATGCTTCTATCCGCAGTCTAAAACGTACATTTGTCTACTAAATAAAATGCGATTGTTATGGCATTGGTCGATTTGGTTATGCCCAAGCTGGGCGAAAGTATCATGGAAGCAACGATATTAAAGTGGTTGAAAAAACCGGGCGATACCATTATGGAAGACGAGCCTGTTTTGGAGATTGCAACCGACAAAGTGGACAGTGAAGTGCCGTCAACAACTGCAGGAGTGCTCAAAGAAATACTCTTCCAGGAAAATGACGTTGTACCCATCGACATAGTGATTGCCCGTATTGAATCCGGCAAGACGGAAGCCGCGGAAGTGCCGGAATTTGTCGCGCAGTCCGCTCCGGTTGAAAGGTCTGAGCAGCCTGCAGAAGAAGCTGAAGAAGTTCCATTTGTACCCGCCGCTCAACGTACGGCTGTCGCCGCCAGCAGCGCCCGTTTTTACAGTCCCCTTGTTTTGAGGATTGCCCAGGAAGAAGGGATAAGCATGGCTGAGCTGGAAACAGTTCCCGGCACGGGAATGGACAGCCGTGTTAGCAAGAAAGATATTCTGGAATACCTCAAAAACCGGGCAAGCCAGCAGCAGGCCTCAGCACAGGGCAACACTGTACAGGTAAGTCAGCCTGCCGCTCCTAAACCGCCGGGAGCGCAGGAGATGGTAAGGTTTGACCCGGTGACCGCGGGCAATGTGGAGATCATCGAAATGGACCGGATGCGCAAAATGATCGCCAAACACATGATCGAGAGCAAACACACCTCGGCGCATGTGACAAGCTTCTCTGAAGCCGATGTAACCAATCTTGTTTTGTGGCGCGAAAAGCATAAGAAAGAATTCGAAAAAAGAGAAGGCACCAAAATCACCTTCACTCCATTATTTATGGAAGCCATTGTGCGCTGCCTGAAAAAATATCCGTTGATCAACAGCAGTGTTGACGGCGAACGCATCATTGTGAAAAAGGACATCAACCTTGGAATGGCAACCGCATTACCAACCGGCAATCTTATTGTTCCGGTGATTAAACATGCCGACCAGTTAAACCTTGTAGGCCTTGCCAAACAGGTGAACGGACTGGCGGAAGCGGCACGCACGGGCAAACTGCGCCCCGATGATACTTCCGGAGGTACATTTACACTTACCAATTTAGGCACATTTGGCAGCCTTATGGGAACCCCCATCATCAACCAGCCCCAACTGGCAGTTTTGGCCGTAGGCGCCATAAAAAAACGCCCGGTCGTTATTGAAACTGACCAGGGCGACAGCATCGCCATCCGCTCTATGATGTACCTCAGCCTCAGCTATGATCACCGCATCATCGATGGCGCACTCGGTGCAACATTCCTTACCGCCGTAGCCAATGAACTGGAGAATTTCAGTCTAGACAGGGAAATTTAAGCAATTAGCGCCGGACCGACTGAGGGGTTTAGCACATAGGGCCACCGCCATTTGGCGGATTATAAGTTTTCATTGAGGATCGGGTAATTCTTTCTCCATCCTGGCTTCAATCTATAGCCTGACCTCATCCTCGCAACTTTCAACGCGCAAACTCAATTCAACTGCGGATCAAGGGGATAATGAATAATGGGATGATATTTTTCATCAAGCAGTTGTACGGCCCTCTTCCAGGTTTCATTTGGAGGCGAGTTGAAAATAATATCGAAATTGGCAGGAACAGTCAGCCAGCTGTCCAGATCCATTTCCACTTCCAGTTGACCGCCGCCCCATCCGCTGTAGCCAGCGAAAAAACGAATCCTGCTCAGGTCCAGCTGATTGTTGATGAGGGCATCAATAATCGCCACCGTATCGCCGCCATAATAAACGTCCCTGCAAACTTCTATGCCCCCTTCCGCCCATTCTGTAAATGTATGCAGCATATGCAGGGATTCGGTTTCAACGGGACCGCCATATAACAATGGAATATCATGGTTTGTGAGTGCCGGAAATACATCATTCATTCTGACATTTGTAAGGCGGTTCAACACCAGCCCGAAGCTGCCTTCATCATTGTGCTCGCAAAGCAAAATAGCTGTCCGCAAAAAGTTGGGATCTTTTAAAAAGGGCTCGGCTATTAAAATTTGTCCTTGAGAAATCGGTTTCATGTTGTTGAACATTTTATCCTTATGATACGTATGATGACCCCACAATTTACTAAATCGCTGCAAATTTTATATTTTACTTATTCCCAAACCGGGCGTGTTTTTATCATTCTTTTTAACATATGAATTGCATTTTTGCATACCTATGTCTCTTCGCAAGATCTTGCCCATCATTATTGTCCTGATCACCATCTCGCTGATCGGAATTATTTACATTCAGTATAACCGGTTACAAAACCTTGTGCTGGTGCGGCAGGAGCAAATGAATGAGCGGGTGGCCCATGCCATTCAGAAAGTTGGTGAAGAAATTTCAACGGGCATGTCAGGTGCCACCCCGCTGCGGCAGCGGCATAAATCCACACTCCGCCTGGGTTCGGATATTGCCCCTATTGATATGTTCAGACCTGCCCTGATCAAAGACCGGTTCACGCTTTTTGAAATTCAGGAAAAGATTGGCCGGACATTTCGCGACCTAAACATCCCGATTCCGCATTTTGAATTTGCCATTACCAACAACCTCACCATCATGGGCATTGAAATGATGACCCCTGGATTTGAGCAGTCGGAACGGGATTCGGTGAACAATGTGCAGTGGATTTTGCCCATTGAGCCACCAACCGGCGTCTGGACAGAAGGCATGGCGCCTTATGAAACCCTATGGGTAATTATCCCGGATTTCAAAAGCCTGGTTATGCAGCAATCTTTCAACGATTTTATCGGCGCTATCATATTCACGCTCTTCATCATGTTCGCGTTTTTCATTACGGTGCGCACCATGCTTAACCAGAAAAAACTGAGTGAGATTAAATCCGATTTCATCAACAACATGACGCATGAATTCAAGACGCCATTGGCTACCATCTCGCTGGCGGTAGATGCGCTTAACAATGAGAAAGTGCTGGAGAATCCCGAAAAGCTGAATTACTTCAGGGGCATCATTAAGGAAGAAAACAAGCGGATGAACAAGCATGTGGAAACAATATTGCAGGCTGCCGCATTGGAAAAACAAGAGTTTTCGCTGCAGAAGGCGAAAGTGAGCGGGCATGAACTGATTCAAAAGACCATTTCAAATTACCGCCTGGTGCTTGCAGAGAAAAATGGCAGCATTACCGAACAACTGAATGCAAGCCGCGATACCATATTTGTGGATGAAAGCCATTTTGTCAATATGCTGAACAATCTGGTGGACAATGCCATTAAATATTCCGACAAGGCGCCGAAGATTACCATTACCACCCACAGCACCCCCAAAATTTTTGTGATTCGTGTGAATGATGAAGGCATTGGCATGAGCAGGGAAACAGTGAAAAAGATCTTCGAGAAATTCTACCGCGCACATACCGGCAATGTGCACAACGTAAAAGGCTTTGGCCTTGGCATGAGCTATGTAAAAACGATTATTGACGCCCACAAAGGTCGAATTAAAGTGGACAGCATACCCGGCAAAGGCAGCAATTTCACCATCGAATTGCCTCTCGCCAACCGAACCGCGAAATAATAAGATGGCTGTTCTTGCATTTTTCGACGAATTAAAGAAAAATCATATACTTTTTTTTCTTACTGCATTGTTTAATGAATAAAATATCCCAATTTGCGGCATCTTTCTTCACCGGCTTTTAACGTGAGCCACAGACTGCAGTAAACTGGCCATGACGCTTCAGATCAATCACCCCCGAAAGGTATCAACGTACATACCCATTGAGATCCCTTTGGAAAACCGGGGAAAACAACTCTACTATGAAATTGTAAGCGGTTCGGAACGGCTGCGCCAGGGTCGTTTCCAGGCAGCCATACTCAATATTTCTGTAAGGTCAATGCCCCAGAATCTTCTGATGACTCTGCGTATTCATTATAATGCAGAGCTCGTTCACGAAAGTCAGTTTGAAGTAGTTGATTGATCGTCGGGCATCAGCAGGCTGGAATCGCCATAACTGAGGAAACGGAAATCATTTTCCAGTGCAAAATCATAGATTTCTTTCCAGTTTTTACCGGCAAAAGCGGCGACGAGAAGCAACAATGTGCTTTGAGGCTGATGAAAATTGGTGACAAGTTTTCGGGTTACCCGGAATTTGTAACCGGGAACGATTAGTAACGCAGTGTGGGTATAAAAATGCGCTATACTTTGCTTCTCCATCCAGTTCAATAAAGCATTCAATGCTTGCTCCTTCGTGGCAGCAGAGGATGAAAGAGGTTCGTCGTATAATTCCCACTGGCTGAGAAACAGTGAGCCGGCTTCAAGCCCGGGATCATTCAGTAATTTTACGCCGAGCCAGTACAACGATTCTATGCATCGCATGGAAGTGGTTCCCACCGCTGCCACATCTTCATGCTCCAGCAACTTTTCCAGTAAATGCGGAGTACATTCCAGGTATTCGGCGTGCATTTCGTGGCCCTCGAGTTTTTCCGCGGTCACGGGTTTAAAAGTGCCGGCGCCCACATGCAACGTAAGATATAAAATATCAACCTGCCTTTTAGCCAGCGCCTGCAATGTATCCGGGGTGAAATGCAAACCGGCGGTTGGCGCTGCTACCGATCCTTCCTTTTGTGCATAAACCGTTTGATAACGTATCTTGTCTTCCTCTTCCGGATCGCGGTGCAGATAAGGAGGTAAAGGAACCTGCCCGAAAGAATCCAGGATTTCCGCAAAGGGAATATTTTCAGGAGTCCAGCTAAATCCTATCCTGAAGCGGTTTTCTTCCTTGTGGCTAATGGTTGCATATAATTTCAGGTGCCGGCCATTGATGACCATATCTTTTTCAAGGCGCAGGCCGTGTTTCCATTTTGAAGCTCCGCCCACAAGACACCATGCCTCAATGCTGCCTGTGGTTTGCATAGCCTGGCTGATCTCCCCATGATGCCCATCGGGTTCCAGGATGAATATTTCGATTTGCCCTCCCGTGGCTTTGGTAAATATTACGCGGGCCGCCATCACTTTACTGCTGTTGAACACCATGAGCGATCCTGGCGAAATATGCTCAGGCAAATTCCTGAACAGGTCTGCTGATACCCGGCCATTTTTATAGACCAGTAATTTGCCGCCATCGCGTTTTTCGGGGGGATGCACAGCAATACGCCCCGGCGGAAGGGTGTAACTGTATTCCCGGATATTTATCTTTCGCGGATCCATTTTTACAATTTGCAAATGAATGCGTTTTTGAACAAAACCCGGCTGATTCAAAACATTATTGTTCAATAAACCGTAGTCAAAGAATATTTGGCCAAATTTTTGGACCGGACCGGCAGGTTTGGCAGGAAATTTTCCGTTAATTTCGGAATATTGCCAATCCCTAATTATCACGTTATGAAGAACTTATTTATTGCTGTTTTATTATTCGCAACAAGCCCCCTGTTTGCACAGGAAGAACAAACCCAGGTTGAACCTGTTTCCAAATTTGACCGCTCCAAACTGGTGTTTGGTGGACAGGCCGGGGCGGCATTCAGTGATGGATATACCTTTATCCGTTTGTCGCCGCAGGTGGGTTACCGCGTGACCAACTGGGCAACAGTAGGCACAGGAATTAATTTTATCTACAGTTCCCAGGCTTACAGTTATTATTCCTTTGATGATTCAAGATATAAACTCGGATATGCAGGTTTAAATGTTTTTGGAAGGATACATCCGCTCAATTTCCTGTTTGTACTGGCCCAACCTGAACTCAATTACCGCTGGGGCAAGCTTGATTTCAAAGGCGATACTTATGCGGACCAGAAAGAAAAAGGCAGCTTTGTGCCTTCATTCCTTGTAGGCGGAGGTGTCGTTCTCGGCAGCCAGGGTCGCGGAACCGCTTTAAGCATCCAATACGATTTGCTGAACAACGACAAAACACCTTACGGTAAAACCTGGTTCTTCAATATTGGTTATATATTTTAAACTCCATCGGCAGCCCCGACGGGAACAATTTCAACCAGCCGGTCCAGCAACAGGCTTGGCAGGCTCACAATATGAATGTCTTCAACCGGTTCTCCATATAAAAAACCCTGTCGGTTCATTACCTGCATCATTTGGAATAGGTCGGAATAAAATCCGCCACTGTTCAGCAAAAAAATGGGCTTGTCATGTATGGCAAGCTGATTCCAGGTGAGCATTTCAAAAAGTTCGTCCATGGTACCGAAGCCGCCCGGCAAAATGATGGCCGCTGCGCAACTTTCGTACATGAGTTTTTTCCGGGCATGCATATCTTCCACCACCATAAGTTCTGAAAGGCCCGAATGGCATCTTTCCATTTCCTGCAAAGCTGTGGGGATAACACCTTTTACAAAACCACCGGCTTCCAGTGCGGCGTTGGCCACCATACCCATGATGCCGGTATTTCCGCCTCCATATACAATCCCATAACCGGCTTCTACCAGCAGCCTTGCCGTATGTTTGGCATGCACTGCATATATTTCATCCTTCCCGCTTTGCGAACCGCAAAACATTGCAATCAATTTCATAAAGAGTCTTGAAGATTATTTGCAAGATATCAAAATACACCACACCTTCAGGTCTTGTCTTTGAAAAGTTTTTCACATAATTCCTGAATAATAAAAAACAATAAGAATGTTTATGCTTCGGTGAAATCTGCTAAATTGGCCAATTATTTAAAACCGTACGCTGCTTATGAATCAGTATGTTCTTCTCGGTATCGTTTTCGCCTATTTCCTGATCTTACTGGGTGTTGCCTGGTATACCAGCCGCAACGCGGATAACGAAAGTTTTTTCATTGGCAACCGCAACAGCAACTGGATGCTGGTTGCGTTTGGTATGATTGGTACCAGCCTAAGCGGGGTAACCTTCGTAAGTGTTCCTGGAACAGTAGGCAAACTGATTGGCGAAAACACCTTTTACGCGTTTGGATATTTCCAGGTGGTTATCGGGTATTTCATCGGGTATTTCGTGATCGCTTTCGTGTTGCTTCCCCTTTATTACAGGCTCAATCTCACATCAATTTACAACTATCTGCAACACCGCTTCGGCAATATTTCATACAAAACAGGGGCCCTGTTTTTCATAACCTCGCGTACGGTAGGCGCTACTGCCCGTCTTTATCTGGTAATCAATGTGCTCCAGATCTTTATCCTCGACGCTATGGGTGTTCCTTTCCTCGTAACCACTCTGTTCATTCTGCTCATGATCCTGCTTTATACGTTCGAAGGCGGGGTAAAAACAATCGTGTATACAGATACCCTGCAGACCGTGGGCATGCTCACCGGCCTGATCGTGGTAATTGTTTTTATCCTCAATCATTTTGGATTCAGCGCAAGCGAAGCAATGAATGTACTTGAAGATAAAGGATATACCCGCATCTTCAACACCGACCTGCTGAACCGGAATTATTTTCTGAAAAGCATTATTGGCGGGGCGTTTATTACCATTGCCATGACCGGCCTTGACCAGGAAATGATGCAGAAAAACATCAGCGTGAAAAATCTCAAGGATTCACAAAAAAACATGATTACTTTCAGCACCATCATGGCCATTGTAATCTTTCTTTTCTTATTGCTCGGTGGTTTGCTTTATCTCTATGCCATGGACCAGGGAGCAGGATATGCAGTTACGGAAGCCGGATCCGCTTTTATGCTCAACGGCAAAAATGTAATGGGTGATGACCTGTTTCCCTTCCTCGCTTTGAATTACCTGCCTCCGGCTGTGGGCATTATTTTTATCATTGGCCTTATTTCGGCTTTGTTCCCCAGTGCGGATGGTGCACTTACCGCATTAACAAGCAGTTTTTGTATTGATCTCCTGGGCCTGAAGCGCCGTACCGATCTTACGGAAAAACAACGGAAAAAAACCAGGATAACCGTGCACCTTTCCTTTACGGTCATTTTCCTCCTCTGCATCCTTATATTTAAATGGATTGATAACAAGAGTGTGATTGATGTGATCCTTGACCTGGCCGGCTATACTTATGGTCCATTGCTGGGGCTGTTTGCTTTCGGAATTCTAACAAAGCGCAAATTCAGGGATGGCTACAGGGTATTGGTGGTGGCCTTGCTGGCCCCCTTGATCAGCTACCTGCTGCATTTGTATGTACCTCAAATTCTGGGCGGCTACCAGATTGGCATCGAACTGCTGGTGATCAACGGATTTATAACGTTCTTAGGGCTGTACCTCTTATCTTTAAGTTCTCCCCAAAATGAAGTTGCGGCTACCCCCATCGCCTCACCCCAGAGAAATTGAATAATATATGAATGAAGTAGTTTCTTCCACAAATCCACGCAGATGGTCAGAAAGTAAGGCGCACAGCAGTTGGCAGATCTTCAAAATCATGGCCGAGTTTGTGGAAAGTTTTGAGACCCTGAGTCGTATTGGCCCCTGTATTTCCATTTTCGGCAGCGCCCGGGCAAAACCTGGTGACAAATATTATGAAGTGGCCATTGAAATCGGAAGGCAGATTGCATCGGCGGGTTTTGGCGTCATCACCGGCGGTGGGCCCGGCATTATGGAAGCAGGAAACAAAGGCGCAAGCATCGCGGGTGGAAAATCGGTAGGCCTCAACATCCGTTTGCCTTTTGAACAAAACAACAATCCATGGATTGATCCGGATAAGAATTTACTGTTCGACTATTTCTTCGTTAGAAAAACCATTTTTACCAAATACAGCCAGGGCTTTGTGATGATGCCGGGTGGCTTTGGAACCATGGATGAATTCTGGGAAGTGATCACCCTGGTCCAGACCTTTAAAATGCAAAAAGTGCCGTTGGTGCTCGTTGGTAAATCGTATTGGGAAGGGCTGGTCAACTGGGTTAGTGGTTCTTTACTGGAAGGCAAATTCATTGGAGACCAGGACCTTGATCTGTTTACTGTAGTGGAAACGCCCGAAGAGGTTGTAGATTACATCATTGACTTTTATACCAAGCACAAACTGGCACCCAATTTCTAATTGTTATCCCTACTGCGATTTTCGCCGTACATGGGGCACCAGCCTAAGGCTTTTCTGCAGCAATTGTTTCATGGTGGTTTTTACCAGGTTGCCCATCGTGGTGCATTTCAAGAAAGCCGGATTCATGAAATAATCAGCGAGTTCAGTTTTCAGTTGTTCAATTTTTTCCGGAGTGCTTATTTCATCTTCGGCCATTATGTCGAGCAACTCTTTCAGCCGGTAACGTGCGGCAACCATCCGGAATGCCATCTGCGAACGCTCTTCCACCTGGTACTGTTCGATGGTGTCCGCATTCAGGTTCTCCAGCACGATTTTTACGAGCGGATAATTTTCTTTCAGAAATTGCGGGAGGTATAGGTTTTTGCGGCTTTCATAACTCTGCTGGTCAAAATCAATAGCCCTTATCCTTATCTGGTGATCTTCAACATCGGGAATTACATTTACTACAAAATTGTAGCTGCGCATATCACCGAGCAGGCGGACAAAACAACGTTCATTGAACTTCACAAATTCCTTGGCAAGCCGTATGCGGTTAAGGTTACCATCCTTCAGGTATTCATCCACAAATACATCGCCCGGTATGCCAATGATGTGTTCTTCCACAAGCGTGTTGTGGTGGGTAAAAAAAGTGATCCGGTTTGGGGAAAGTATGTGCTCCAGTTCGAGCCCGTAAATCCGCGACGCGTCCGCGATTTTTACATAGTAATGGTCATAATTGTCATTGTACTTATTTATGATCCGGATACGGAAAGGCTGTGAATTTCCAAAGCGGCAAAAATCAATCCTTGCAAGGTCCAGTTGAGGAATATAGGAAAAATCTCCTTCCATTCGCAGCGTCGCATAGGTATCGAGCAAAACGCTCCGCAAATAGTCCCATTCACGCCCATCATAACTTACGCTTTCCCACATGGTCAGATTGCCGGCTTTATCCTTCAGCGGTACCGAATAAGAAAACCGGATGAGATCTGCATATTCCACCATGGTTTTCTTCTCCCTGCCGTGCTTGGCCAGGTAGGTCCGCAATTGCGGAGAGATGGGATACATCGGCTTTTTTCTCGATGGTTTGATTGGCGCGGTTTCCTGGAACAGATCTGGAAATATCATGGTAAACAAAAATAAGGAATCACGGTTTCAGATGAAATGAGTTTGCTCATAAACCCTGTTGACCCTGGCAATTGAAGATCATTCTGATATCCTTTTAAAATGTGCTCCGCATTAATGCAGTAAATTTGCGGGCTAAGAAATAAAGATTATGAAAAAGGCAATGCTCATTGTTATGGATGGCTGGGGACTGGGCCAGGTTGAGGGATCCGATGCCATCCGTGCCGCAAACACTCCATTTGTCGACAGCTTGTACTCAAAATATCCAAACACTACCTTAACGACCTGCGGTGAAGCCGTTGGTTTGCCCGAAGGGCAGATGGGCAATAGTGAGGTAGGGCATTTAAACCTTGGCGCTGGCCGTGTGGTCTACCAGGAACTGCAACGCATCAACGTGGCCATCCGAGAAGGTGAATTTCAGAAAAATATCGCATTGCTTCGCAGCATTCAATATGCGAAAGATAACCATACGGCCCTCCATTTGCTGGGACTGGTGAGCAATGGCGGTGTACACAGCCACATCAATCACCTGAAGTCGATCCTGGATGTGTGTAAGCAGTACGGGCTTGAAAAAGTTTATATTCACGCCTTTATGGACGGACGGGACTGCGATCCCAAAAGCGGCCTGGGTTTTATGGAAGAGTTGCAGCAGCACGTCAAAATTTCAACGGGAAAAATTGCTACGGTAAGCGGACGATATTATGCCATGGACCGCGACAAGCGATGGGAAAGGGTGAAACTGGCTTATGATGCTATGGTGCACGGCATTGGCGAAAAAGCATCCAACGGAACCGAAGCGGTGGCCAACAGTTATGCGAAAGACATAACGGATGAATTTATTTTGCCCACGGTCATTATCGATTCGGAAGGCAAGCCCACGGCAACCATCAGGGAAAATGATTCGGTACTGGTCTTTAACTTCCGTACCGACCGCTGCCGCGAGATCACCCAGGTACTCACACAAATGGAATTGCCCGAACAAAACATGCGCTCCCTGAATTTGTTTTATACCACCATGACGGAGTATGATAAAACCTATCAGAACGTTCATGTAATTTTTGATAACGACAACCTCACTAATACCATTGGAGAAGTTGTAGCCAGCCAGGGGCTGAAACAGATCCGGATTGCTGAAACAGAAAAATATCCACACGTCACGTTCTTTTTTTCCGGAGGAAGAGAAAAAGAATTTGAAGGCGAAAAGCGGATTATCGTTCAAAGCCCGAGAGTGGCAACCTATGACCTGCAACCGGAAATGAGTGCCCGTGAAGTGACGGCTGTTCTGCTGCCGGAGATCGCTACCGGTGAATATGCTTTCATCTGCCTCAATTTTGCCAATGCCGATATGGTGGGGCATACCGGTGTTTGGGATGCAGCAATTACCGCTGTTGAAACGGTGGATGATTGCGTAAGACAGGTGGTCACTTCCGCCCTTGAACAGGATTATACCATTTTTCTGACTGCCGACCACGGCAACAGCGACTATCTCATTAATGCCGATGGCAGCCCGAATACTGCACATACCCTGAATCCGGTTCCCTTGTTTGTGATCAGCAATTGGTGGAAAGGATCTGTATCGGAAGGAAAACTTGGCGATATTGCCCCCAGCATGCTGCATTTAATGGGAGTAGCTATTCCCTCTCAAATGACAGGAAATATTCTGGTGCATAACGGATAAATTTGTTGCATGAGCGAAACAAGGGAGGAAATAACTCGAAAAAGCCGGTGGCCGCTTATCAAAACCATTTTGATTATCCTGTTTTTGCTGCTGGTAGGCATCCAGTTTTTGCAGCCCTCCAAAGACAATCAGAATGCGGATATGCGCAATGCAATGGACAAGGCCGTGGAGTTGCCCGATGAAGTGAATCGTATCCTCCGTAAGTCTTGCTACGATTGCCACAGCAATTACACCAATTATCCCTGGTATTCAAACATTCAACCCGGCGGATGGCTCATGGATCGCGACATCCGGAATGGTAAAGCCCGTTTAAATTTTCAAACCTTTGCCACCGTGCAACCTGAAGGCAATTATAAAACCCGAGAAGCCTACCAGCGGCATTTGCTTGAAGAAATTGCCAAAGTGACTTCAGAAGGGGAAATGCCATTGAAAGCTTATATGCTATTGCATGAAGAAGCCCGCATATCGGATGCTGAACGAAAAATTGTGGCTGATTGGGCCAGGAAAGCAGCCTCAGAAATAATCGAACCGTAAATTAGCCATTCTAATAATTGCTGAACGAATTCATGAACCGAACAGGATTTGTTTTTGCGGTGCTCTTCCTTTTTCTGGCAGATTCCATATTTGGGCAGAAACCGCCTGTATTTCAACCCGAAGGGGATTCATCCCTTGCAGAAGTCGTGATTACGGCAACCAAATTTAATGAGAAACGCAAGCATATCGTTCAACGCATTGATGTAATCACCCGCTCCTCCATTGAACTGGCCAACACGCCAACCACGGGTGATCTGCTTCAATATACCGGTCGTGTATTTGTGCAGAAAAGTCAGCTGGGTGGGAGCAGCCCGAATATTCGCGGTTTTGAAGCAAGCCGTATTTTGCTGATGGTGGACGGCATACGAATGAATAATGCCATTTACCGTTCGGGGCATTTACAAAATGTGATCACCATTGACCAGAATATGCTTGAACGTGCGGAAGTGATTTTTGGCCCCGGAAGTACCTTGCATGGCAGCGATGCCCTGGGTGGTGTGGTGGCTTTTAAAACCATCGACCCGCGGCTGGCCAACGAAAAAGGCAAAACCATTTGGAAAGGAAGCACTTCGGCCCGTTATGGTTCCGCGGCCAACGAAAAATCATTGCATGTGCACAATAGTATAGGTGGCCTTAAGTGGGGAGCTTTGGTTGGCGTAACCGTAAGTGATTTTGGTGATTTGAAAATGGGCAGTCGCTACCCGGAAAAATATCCGGATTTCGGACGCCGGCGTTCTTATGCCGGCCGCATAAATGGCCGTGATACCATTCTCGCAAATCCGGATGACCGTATTCAAATATTCAGTGGCTACCGGCAATATGATCTTACTGCAAAACTGCTCTATCAGCCCAAGGCCAATCAGCAGCACCTGATCAATATTCAGTACAGCAACAGCTCTGACATTCCCCGGTACGATCGCCTTCAGGATACCCGGAATGGAAGACTGCGGTATGCCGAATGGTATTATGGTCCGCAAAAAAGAGCCCTTTACGCTTATACCTATACCCGGCGTTTGCATGCCTGGTTCAATGATCTGCGCATCACGGCAAGTTACCAGGATGTTGAGGAAAGCCGCTACCAGCGGGAGCTCTTCAATCCCTTGCGGCAAAACCGGATAGAGAACCTTGGCGTCGGCGGATTTTATTTCGACCTGCGCAAATTCTGGAAGAACCACGAATTGCATACCGGCCTGGATTTTCAATGGAACAACGTAACGTCCCGGGCATTTACGCTGGATATTATAACCGCGGAAACCGGAAAACTTGACACAAGATATCCTGAAAAAAACAGTTTCCATTCTTACGCGGCGTATTTTCAGCACTTGTATAAATTCCCGGGAAATAAACTCGTGCTAAATGATGGCATAAGGGTACAGACCAATTTTCTCCGCAGCCAGGTGTTGGATTCCACCACGTCTTTCAGGCCGTTTACCGATCTGAGGCAAAAACCCGCAGGTTTCAGCGGTAATATTGGATTGATATATATGCCTGCAGCCGATATGCGCTTAACGGCAGGTATCTCCACAGGCTTTCGTGCTCCAAATGTTGACGACCTGACCAAAATATTTGAAAGCAGCACTTCGGCGCGGCAACTTGTGGTACCCAACCCGGGCATTACACCGGAGAAAACCATCAGTCCGGAAATAGGCTTTACCTGGAAACCAACGCCCGGACTTCAGTTTGAAGCCTCCGCCTTTTATACCTGGTTTCGGGATGCTATAGTGTTGAACGTCTTTCAGGTCAATGGAAAAGATTCTATGGATTACCACGGGGTGAGGTATCAAACCCTTTCAGCACAAAATGCTGCAAAGGCGCGGTTGGCCGGTGGCAATATTTCGTTCCAACTGAAGCCTTCCACAAAATGGCTGATTGGAAGTACAGCTTCAATTACCAACGGCCGGTATTTCCGACCCGGTGGAGAAATGGTTCCGCTGGACCACATCCCTCCATTTTTCGGAAAGACCAATATCCGTTTTACGACCTCCAGGTGGTTGTTTGAAGGATGGCTGTTGTACAACGGCTGGAAAAGAATTGCGGATTATAATCCTGATGGCGAGGACAATGCGCAGTATGCCACGCCAGAGGGAATGCCTTCCTGGACAACGGTCAATTTCCGCAGTTCCTTTGCAGCTTCCGAGCTACTGACCGGGCATTTTGCCGTAGAAAACATTGCAGACCGCAATTACCGCGTATTCGCCTCCGGCCTTTCCGCACCCGGCAGAAATTTTGTTTTCAGCCTGAGGATTTCCTGGTGACAATTAATTTCCGCATGATGCGAGTGTAATTTTAGCCGAAAAAACGGGTATCCGGCTGTTTTTTATTGGTAATTTTTTTTTAGAAGCAGCATTAATTTCTCCAAATTGTCTACTTTAGTGTAGTTTTCTCAAACTACGCATGATAGAAGAAGTTTTGATAGAAGAATGTCTCGACGGTAACCCAATTGCCCAAAGGGAACTGTATGAATTATACAGTCCTAAAATGATGGCAGTTTGTTTCCGGTACGCCTCCAATCGCGAGGACGCTGAGGATATGCTGCAGGAGGGTTTTATCAAAGTTTATTCTCAACTGAGTTCTTTTAAGGGAAACGGTTCGTTTGAGGGTTGGATCCGCCGGATCATCGTCAATACCTGCATCAATACATTGAAAAAGAACAGGAAATTTGACGAAGTGGTGGATATTGAGCATGCTTTTGATGCCAGTGTTAAGGAAACAGTTCACTCCCTCATCCAGGCGAAACAAGTAACCGAATGTATCCGGCTGTTGCCCACGGGTTATAAAACAGTGCTCAACTTGTATGCTATTGAAGGGTTCAGCCACAGGGAGATTGGGGAAATGCTGGATATCGCTGAAAGTACAAGCCGCAGCCAGTATACCCGTGCGAAGGCGTTGCTGGAACAAATATTGATCGACCGTAAAATCATTCGTCAACCGGGATTAGCACAGGAGATGCTTCCCGCGTTCAGGTAATATCTCCTCAGACCAAAACTAAAAACATTCACGCCGTGAAAAGGTATCAACATCCGCAAAACTTTGAGTCTTACCTCCGGGAGACCACAGACGGGTTGCGTATGTATCCGAATGACCGGGTATGGCGGAATATCAATAAACAGATCAAACCTTCCACACGCTGGCCATCTCTTTATATCAGTGCCCTGGTCATCTGCCTGATGGTACTGACCAGCATTCTGTTTGTGAAGCCAGATGAGAACCTGTTCTCCCAGGAACGTGGTGCAGCTAATGCCGCGGTACTTACCGCAACCCAAAAAATTACCACATCACCTAACGTACCATTTGTTGACCTGGATAATTTTAACCGCACCCCCGTTGCCCACCCCGATCTGCTTGTGAAAAATACAGTAAGCGATGTAATTGGCAAACCTGATGGTGAACAAGAAACCGTTCAGCATCTGCAGCGGATTTCTCAAACTTCTGAAGCCCTGCAAACCATTGCTGCCGCCGGGCCGGCAATTGCTATCGAATTGCGCGATGTGGCCCCGGTACCGGTTGCTGAAGAGCTTATTCAAAAGTTCCGACCCAGGCTTCACCTGAACGAAAATCCGGCCTTCACCGCCCAACAAAAGGATTTGGCAACCTCCGACAACCTTACACGCCTTCCGCAACCAGGTCTGCAAACCGTTGACCAATTGGCAAATGCCCGCATAACAATGGATTTGAGTAAACCGGCAAACCGCTGGAAAACCTATTTCTACTTTGCACCAACCATTAGCTACCGAATGCTGAAAGAAGAACCTGTTATGCAGCCTGGTAATTCCATGATCCTCAATCCACGAAATCTTGATATTAAACGGCTGGTCAATCACCGCCCGGCCGTGGGTGTTGAAATTGGTACTTCATTTGCCCGGAACATTACCAGAAATGTACTTTTCAATACTGGGCTGGTGCTTGGTTACCGCAATTATGTGATCAGTGCATTCAAGAGCCCGTCCAGCAGCCTGACCGATCTTACCCTGAACCATGGCAACCGAATCGATACGCTATCTGTTTATACCGAACTGAACAATTTCAATGGCAGCCAACCCCGCTCGCTCAACAGCAGTGCTTTCCAGATAGGAATTCCAATTGGATTGATGGTACAACTTGGCGAAGTTGGCAATACCTCGGTTTTGCTTTCTGCTAACCTGCAGCCCACAGCCAACCTGAGCAAAGCGGGCTGGATGATCAGCACAGATCACAGCCATTACGTAAATATGCCGGATATGATGCGGAAGTTCAACGTGAATAGCGGCATTGGTATTTATTTCCAGGTCAATCCAAAAAATTCAACATACTCATGGCAGTTTGGTCCTCAACTGCGTTATCAAACCCTTTCAAGCGCCATTTCAGCGTACCCGGTACGGGAGCATCCCATAGATTATGGCTTCCGCATTGCCCTTGGACAACAGGCTAAAAATTAAGGTTTAGCAAACCCAAAGACCGGCTGAATTCGTTTACCTTGCTGCGGGTAAGCCATCGCGGCTAATTTTCTGTACATGAAAAAAATTTTATTGTTGATGGTTATTGCCGGAACAATTGCCGCATGCAATACCGGCAAAAACCGTGGTGCGAATGAAACCGGATCTTCTTTTGGGGCCGATTCAGGATTTGATGGCAATTTCTATCCGTTTCCCCAATACCTGGAGGGACAACTGGCTTATGTGGATTCGATGCCTTTTGCGCTTGAAATGATCCGGACATTGAATGGCCGGACCGTAGATAGCAGTTATGTTGACAGGCAGTTGCTGCACCGGGATATTGAACCGTTTTTTGAGGAAGACCCCAATAATGATGAATTGAAAAAACATTTTAAAGAAAATGCATTTGAAGACCTGTCGGTGGATGCCATAACATTTTCCATTGTGGCCCTGGCAGAAAAAACCAAACTTCGCCAGGCCGATATTTTGCTCGACCCTGCCACCCAAAGGGTAAAAACCGTAAATATCCGCAGAGCTTTCACCCGGGGAGACAGCAGCGTATTTCAGAACCTGCTTTGGGTGCACAATTACCGATGCCAGCTCGTGGAGGAGATCAAATTGCAAAACGGCGAAAATCTTCAACGCATTACCAGGTATACCTGGGATGCCCCCCCTGGAGATTCGTTCGTGGATTAGAAAAGTGGAAAGGAAATGACCATTGAAGAATTCAGGAAAATAGCGCCAGGTCTGCCGGCACAACCCGGCATTTATAAGTATGCAGACAAGGATGGTCGTACCATTTACGTAGGCAAGGCCAAAAATATCCGCAAGCGCGTCAGCTCCTATTTCAATAAGCGGCTGCCGGGATATAAAACCCATGAACTTGTCAGGAACATTGCCGCCATATCATTCACTATTGTAAACAGCGAGCAGGATGCGTTTTTCCTGGAGAACAGCCTGATCAAAGAGCTGCAACCGAAATTCAATATCGATCTGAAGGACGATAAAAGTTTTCCGTTTATTGTGATCAAGAACGAACATTTTCCCCGTGTTTTTCTTACCCGCAAAAAAATAAACGATGGCAGCGAATACCTCGGTCCCTTTACCAGTGTCGGAAAGGTACGGGAACTGTTGGCTTTCATTCGTCAGCATATTCCATTACGTACATGCAAACTTGACCTTACGCCCAAAAAAATAGCCAGGGGCAAATACCGGGTTTGCCTGGAATACCATCTGGGCAACTGTTTCGGGCCCTGCGAAGGCCTGCAAACTGAAGAAGATTACATAGAAAGTATTCAGCATGTGCGGGAAATATTAAAAGGCAAGCTCAGCGGTGTGGTACGCAAATACCGCGAACTGCTGGCTAAGCATGTAGCTGCACTGGAGTTTGAAAAAGCCCAGGCGGTGAAGAAGAAACTGGAGCACCTCGAAAACTATCAAAGCCGTTCGGTGGTCGTGAGTCAAAGCCTTAAAGACCTGGATGTTTTCAGCCTGCTGCAAGAAAATCACGAAGCTTTTGTGAATTTTCTAATGGTAAGGAATGGCTCAGTAGTGCAAACACATACATTAAGCCTGCTCGTTAAAACCGACGAGACTGATGCGGAGATCCTTGCCTTTGCAATTGCCCAGATCCGGGAAACTTTTCTGAGTGACGCGCCGGAAATCGTGGTGCCGTTTTCCATACCTTTCCCCGGAACGGATGCCCGCATCACCATACCTAAAGCCGGAACCAAGAAGCATTTGCTCGATCTGAGCGAGCAGAATGCCAAAGCTTTCCGTGAAGAGGTGAAAAGAAAACGGATCCTGCACCTGGAAGAAGCTTCAGGCAGGGATATGCTCCCCGTTTTACAGGAAATGAAGCAAAACCTTTACATGCATGAGCTTCCGTTGCATATCGAATGCTTCGATAACTCCAATTTCCAGGGAAGTTATCCGGTTTCTGCAATGGTCTGCTTTAAAAATGGAAGGCCACACAAACAGGATTACCGCAAATTCAACATCAAGACCGTAACAGGTATTGATGATTTCGCCAGTATGAAAGAAGCTGTTTTCCGTCGGTACAAGCGGGTAATACTGGAAGAGGAACCGCTTCCGCAGCTCGTGATCATTGATGGCGGAAAAGGGCAGTTAAACGCGGCCATGAAAGCATTTGCCGAACTGGAGCTAAACCCTGTGCCGTTCACCGTGGTGGGACTTGCTAAAAACATCGAAGAGATCTTCTTCCCCGGCGACATGGAATCAGTGCAGCTGCCATACAATAGTGCAAGCCTCAAGCTCATTCGCGCCATAAGAGATGAGGTACACCGCTTTGGTATCACTTTTCACCGCGACAAACGAAGCAAAGGCACCTTTAAGAACGAATTGGAGAGCATACCCGGCATCGGGGAGCAAACCGCAAAGCAACTCCTTCAAAAATTCCGTTCAGTCGCAAAGGTAAAGGCGGCCACACTGGAGGAGATTGCTGAAATCGCAGGCAAATCACGGGCTGAGAAAGTCCGGCAATATTTTGACGCCAAATCCAATACCAAACCATAAACGGATTCTTTTACGCGTTAGGTATGACGAGTTAGGCAATACAAAACCGGCCCCAAAAATGGAGCCGGTTTAGCTTTCTTTATCAACTAACTATTGATCAGTACGACCACTGGTTTTGTTCCCAGTCGAATATGGTTGTCTTAATGTTGTCTCCTTCAAGCAAGCGATGCAGCGGATCCTGGATCAGGCCGGCCAGCGGCAGATCGCGTGGGTTGTTGAGGGTAGATTTATAAATGTAACTCGTATAGTAACGCGCTTCAAAAATTTCTTCCCAGGTCATACGCAGGGCCATATTACGCGCATTGTAAGCTTCATGTCTTGCCAGTATCGGGCGAAGATCCGGATAATAAAGCCAAAACAGGGTAATGCCTCCACGTATTGATCCATCATCATTTCTCACCACTTTCACCGGTGCGATGCCAATGGTACGAAAATGCATTCGGCTTGTTTCGCGATCGAAAATCACTTCTTCTTTTAGGCGGTAAGCAACAATGGTATTTTCGTCAAATTCATCACGGATGACCGTATCCTTCATATAACCCAGCGAACCGTCGGGATCGCGGTCATAATCCACGATCTGAATGGTATAGGCCTGGCCGGAAAGCATGGTAGATATTTCTCCTGTAGTAATTGGCGTGGTAAACCGATCGTTTACATTGCTGAATGCAGTTACATCCCCATTGCCTATTGCTCGCAACAAAATATTGAACAAACGTTGGCTGCCGTAATCATCTTGCCCGTCATATTTGAAAGGCAGATTCATTTTTTCATCAACCACGATTTCGCGCCACAGAACTTGTTTGTACACCACATCGTCCAGCCTGATCTGATCGTAAGGTAACGGCGTTTTTTCCATAACGTCCACACCTACCACAGTGGTTCCCGGCCTTCTGCTTGGCAACATCCCCGGTAAAGGCAGGGTATCCGCATTTACCTGTACAACAGGAGTGTCCACCACTGCAGGCGCAGGAGCGGTTGCTGCCACAGTATTGGTCCGGCCGGTATTGGTTCTGCGGCTGGAAGCTCTCTGTGCATCGGCATCTTGCCAAACCAGGACAAACGTGGCAAATGCACAGGTTAATAGGGCTAATTTCTTCATTCTTTTTCTTTTATCGGCTTTCCCTGATGCGGGATCGGGGTTTTTCTTTATTACAAAACGTAAACCAATTCCTGTTATTGCAATTGGAAAACGATTGGCGGCAATTTACGGTTACGCCCATCCGGCCCTCTCACCATGATGTCATCAATATAAATGGTACTTCCGGGCCTGCACTGTGCTACTACAGAGTTATTGCCCCAGCGGGCTCCGCTAACGGCATCTTCAGTATAGGACTGGAATCCTGAACCATTTCCACCCATCCTGTAGCTCAGCACGGAAAAAGGTGCTTCAAATTCTGAATCCTGCAAGCGGGCGATAAGGCCTCCCATGGCTTTGAATTGTGCAGAAGAAACCTTTCCTCCTTTCAGCGTACCAACCATGGCAATGGGATCGGGCAAAAGCTTTACCCGGATGGCAAATGGGTAGTTTTTCCCATCCACATTTACATTCACGGTAGCGGGACCAACGTTTTTGGCATCGGCGATATACCGCTCTCCACCTGCCGCCCGAATGGAACCACCGGTGAAGCTTACCCTTGCATTTTCACGTCTTCCACTACCCGTAGAAATAAGCAATGGATTATCAACACCAACGTACATCACGTTCATTTTTTCCAGGAAGATGGATGCACCGGAAGCCTGACCTACGGTATAGTTTACGGTAGTTGACTTTCTTACCATTTCACCGGTATTCGGATCTTTAAATTCCACTGTAACCGGAATGCTGCTTCCACCTGCACCTGCAGTGGTGGTATAACGTGCAAAACCGCTGTCGTTAGCAACTTGCGATACGCCCCCAATTGTAATGGTGGGTTTGGCGGCAGAGCTGAATGCACCGATACCGGCTTTGATTTCCAGTGGTTGGCCTGGAAGCAGGTAGGTGGAGTTCTGGCTGGTTAAAATCTCAAATTTATCCATTACCACTTCTACCCTTCCAATCTGGTTTTGCGCATATTCGGCAACCAGGTTCCCTGAACGTAGCACATCATTCTGAAATTTGCTCAACATGGTGATGGATGCAATAGTCGGCGACATGCGGAAATAGGCAGAAGACCAGGTATTGTTGCCCATGCTCTGGGTTTTGGGAACGGTCAGGTCGACTGGCAACTGGTCAAGCTTTGCTTTTTCCTGATGATCGGCAGGAAGAACATTCTTTAACCGGGCCAGGAATTTTCCGAGTTCGTCGTGAAGTTTTGTTCCTTCACCCTGTGTCTCCATGATGAGTGAGCTGGCATTGAGGTCATCTTCCTTGAATTTCTCAACTCCATCTTCCATGGTCAGGCCTGAACCTTGTTTCAATTTGGTTTTTAATTCCTCGATATAAGCAACCATTTCATTGGAAATGGCAATGGCAGAATCCGCTTTGGGTTTCCAAATCGCTGCTTTGGCCGCGGTTTCCGCTTCTTTCATTTGTGCCGCAAGTGATTGGGAAATGGTGGCGTTCGAGGTTTTGATTACTTCGTTTGAGTTTAATAAACTGTTGTCCACAGTTTTAAAGGCATTCAGAATTTCAGCAGAAATGTTCAACGCTAACATGGCTGTTAGTACGATGTACATCATGTTGATCATCTTTTGCCGCGGCTCCTTAGGTAAAGCCATAATTCAATTCGTTTTTAGCTATTCGTAAATCAGTTCGAGATTTGTTCAAAGATTTCACAGCAATTAAGCGCGGCCCTGCATGGCGTTGAGCATATTTCCATAAACACTGTTCAGGCGGGAAAGATTATTGCTCAGTTTGCTGATCTCATTTTGGGCAGATTTGGCGTCTTCCACACTGCCGGACATCATTTCGCCCATAGCAGAAAGATTACCCCAAAACTTATTCATCGTTCTCAGGTGGTTGTTGCTATCATTCAGTTCTACTTCATACATGGCATTCAACGCACCGAGGTTTTTGTTGAGGCCCTGCAACTGCATATGAAAATTACGCGTGCTTTCACTTGCCTGGTTGAAGTTGTCCATGGCAGAAACGGTCTTGTCCATTGACGTTCTGATGTTGTTCATAGACTCACTGGCCGCCTTTGCGCTTGCATTAAAGTCGCCGGTGGCTTTAACCACATCGGTCATTTCGCCCATTTTTTCTACGGTGGTGCCCAGGCGGTTGAAACCTGAGCTCAATTTCTGGAGATTGGCCGGTGTAATATCTGCTTCCTGCAGCATTTTGTCCAGGGATTTCAAAGCCGGGTTGCCGCCTGTATCCGCTGTTACGGGTAAAGGCCCGCGTTGGGTGTAGGGCGGGGGAATAAATGCATATACCGTAAAGATAAATGCTTCGGTCATCAGACCGATGGTGAGCATAAGATCAGCAAAAGGCTTGTGCAGCAATTT
Organism: Bacteroidota bacterium; assembly: GCA_023387985.1. Taxonomy (GTDB): domain Bacteria; phylum Bacteroidota; class Bacteroidia; order Chitinophagales; family Chitinophagaceae; genus Phnomibacter. Next base: position 430,255 of record JAEWHC010000005.1, read on the forward strand.
TGCCCATGCTCCAAAGATTACGATTGCAGCTCCAAGGCAAACAATTACGTTTACGATTACTTCTGTTCTTCTGGAAACACCTGCCATAAAGGTTTGTTTTTTGAGGTTTTACGATTGTTTATTGCTTTCAGGAAGGGTTATAAAGTTGGTGCGGTTGCTTCCTGATTCAGCCGCTTAATTAATTTTTTTATGGAATACTGATTTTGATGTCCCCGACTATTTGATCTTTTTGTTCATCGCCCTCATGGTTTTTTTGTCCATGCCGCCTTCACCAAAAATCGGCAGATCGATCACTGTACGGAAACCAATATAAGACTTGGCCGTATCCTGGTATTCGTAGCTGCGGGAGCTTGTTTGCAGGAACCAACCTACATCTTTCCAACTTCCGCCCCGTACCACCTTACGCTTCATACGTGGTGGATCTGAATCTTTTGCATTCCAGCGGATGTCAGGGTTCATATCATGTTGAAAAGTATAGGCGCCTTCATAAAATAAGGACCCGGTCCATTCTGCCACATTTCCAGCCATGCAGTACAAGCCAAAATCATTGGGCCAGTATGCATCGGCACGAACAGTATAAAATCCGCCATCTTCTGGATAATTGCCCCGGCCGGGCTTGAAGTTGGCCAGGATGCAACCTTTCTGGTTACGCAGGTACATACCACCCCAGGGGAATGGCGCCTGGCTGCGACCGCCGCGTGCTGCGTATTCCCATTCTGCTTCACTCGGAAGGCGAAAATCGGATTCTGTTTGCCGGCCTTTGCTGTCAAGATAGCTGTTGAGATAGACAGAACGCCATTTCGCAAAGGCATCTGCCTGTTTCCAGCTCACCCCTACAACAGGATAATTTCCAAAAGCAGCATGTCCAAAATACTTTTTGGTCATGGGTTCATTGTAACTATAACTGAAGTCGCGCATCCATACCAGCGTATCTGGATAAACTTTTTGCGCGTATTTGATCAGGAAAGAACTCCTGGGCTGGCTTTTGTTTTCAATTTTCGCGGCTTCTTTCAGATCAAAATGCTCAACCTGGTAAATGATCTTTTCGGGGTCTATTTCTTTTTTACCGTAAATACGGTCCGGTGGTGGAATGATCAGCGGATCCAGTTTTTCAATGGTTGCTTTATCCGCATAATTGATTGTGGAGGCTTTGTCCCAATCCACATATTCCACACCATCCACATCTTTTACATAACCGAGCTGCTTGGCCGAAACGCTGTCGCGAACCCAGTTCACAAACTGACGGTACTGGTTGTTGGTGATCTCAGTGGCGTCCATCCAGAAGCCCTGGATAGAAACCTGCCGGTTGCGTGCGGATAACGCATAGGTTACGTCTTCATCGCTTGGACCCATATGGAAGGTGCCCGAAGGGATCATCACCATTCCAACCGGGCGGGAGATCCCGGGTTTGGTGGAAGGTGCAACACCACGCACCTGGCCATCTGTGACATAGCCTTTGGTTTTCCCTTTTTTATTACAGGCAACCATACCTATACTCAGTAAAGCGAAGATGCCGAAGTAGATGAATCTTTTTGTCATTGCTCGTTGATAAAGAAATGTTTAGCGTTTCTTATTTTTTAATGTGTCTTGCCGCTTAATCTTTCATTGAAACAGCCATTCCGGAACCTATTTCAACCTCATACCCAAACGTCAAAATTTATTCCAAAGTATGTTACCCTCTAATTTTTTGGGTTGCAACCCTGCAATATGGCCGCAAAATAAGGATTGATTATATTATATGCAATGCCTCTTGCAGGGAATTTAGCGGATTTTTACATACAAAATCCTCACAAACATAATATGTAGTGCGGTTATTCCTAATTAATTTTCCGCTTATTTGTGGATATTTTTCTTCAACGACCTCTTTTTTGGAAGAAAGGAGGCATTTTTCCGGACGGTATAATTTCAAAATTTCTTTCCTGCTGGACTCTGCTTCAGGCCCGATTATGACCAATTCTTTATATTCATGAGCCATGAACTGGGCAAGCATTCCCCAATTGGCAAAACTTGTCGGATATCCCTCAATGGCATTTGTTACCGCAGCCACCATAGCTTCAGACCGTTCAATCCATTCCCGCTTGCCCAGCAATTTGCCGGCCTTCCAGAACAGGTGAGCAGCCGAACTGTTTGCTGCCGGGGTAGCCCCGTCATAAAGTTCTTTTTTCTGGAGAATTAGATCTTCAGCATGGATGTCTGCAAAATGGAAGAACACACTATCCGATGCAGCAAACCGGGTTTCAATATAGTTTACAATTTCCTGGACCTTATCCAGCCATTTGAGCTCACCGGTGGTTTCAGAGAGCTCGCATAAGGCAAGACCATATTCCGCAAGATCATCGAGAAAAGCACGCACCCCGCGGTGCTTATCCTTCACATGGTGCACATAACCGCCGTCATCATTTTTGAATTTTTCTTCGATGAAATTGACCGTTCTATTTACGGCTTCCATCCATTCCCTTTCAGGCCAAACCTGCCAGGCCTTCAGCATTGCCGTAAGCATCATTGCATTCCATGAAAGGATGATCTTGTCATCCAGCAATGGCTTGATGCGGTTCTGGCGGTGTTCGAGCAGAATTTTTTTTGCTTCCTCCAGTTTTGCATTTGTGTTTTCATCCGGCCATCCATTGCGATTAAGCCAGAGAATGTTGGTTTCTTCCCAATTGCCTTTCTCTGTTACATGGTAATGGTCACAAAAAAGAGCGGCAAGCTCCTCATTCAACAGGGCTTCAATTTCGCTTTTCTCCCAGGTATAGTATAAACCTTCTGTGCCTTCGCTATCAGCATCGTAAGCGCTGTAAAAACCCCCGTCAGGCGCCAGCCAGTCGCGCAGTACAAATCCTATGGTTTCGTGAATGGCCTGCCGGAACGATTTTTTTTGGCTTAGTTTCCAGCCCTCCACGTAGGCGGAGATCAGCAGGGCATTGTCGTAAAGCATTTTTTCAAAATGCGGAGCATGCCATAGCGCGTCTACGCTATAGCGTGCAAAACCGCCACCAAGGTGATCGTATATTCCGCCTTTATGCATTCTGTCAAGGGAAACCAAAGCATGATCCAGCAATGCTTCGGAATCGCCAGAGGTACCGGATTTCTCCTGCTTTTGCATAAAATGGTATTGCCGCAACAGCCAGGTTATCGTCATGGTTTGCGGAAACTTAGGGGCCCGGCCAAAACCACCCCATTCTCTATCGGCCTGTTTCATTACCTGATCTGCCGCTTTCAGCATACCCGCAGCTGTTGGATAACTGTGCGCTATATCCGTTTGATTGGCATTTTGGAGATATTTTAATAGATTACCGGCCTGTTGCAATATTTCTTCGGGTGTGTTTAGCCAGGCATCATGAATGTTCTGCAAAACTTCGCGCCAGCTAATGCGGTTATATGCGCGGTGTGGCGGATAATAGGTTCCTCCAAAAAAAGGAATTTTCTCCGGTGTAAGAAATACATTGAGCGGCCACCCTCCTGAACCTGAAATGGCCTGAACCGCATCCATATAGATCTGGTCGATATCGGGTCTTTCCTCGCGGTCCACTTTTATATTCACAAAATGCTTGTTCATATAATCTGCCACCACAGGATCATCAAAACTTTCGTGCTCCATAACGTGACACCAGTGGCAGGAGGAATAGCCAATACTTACCAATACCACTTTGTTCTCCTCCCTGGCTTTCCTAAAAGCCTCTTCACCCCACGGAAACCAGTCAACGGGATTGTTGGCGTGTTGTTGCAAGTAGGGACTGGTTTCAAGTTTTAATCTGTTGGGCATAATAATGATTGATGTTTAAAGTTAAGCCTAAGGCACTGCTATGGTTTTCTCTTTCAGAAAAAACAGCGACGGATGAGCCAACAGGTCGAAAATTTTGGAAATTGTTGCCAAAGCTTTAACCTTATTTTGCAGACATGGGTATTGAAGTATCTGACCTCACCAAAACATTTGGCAGCCAGGTGGCGGTCAACAACATTTCGTTTAGGGCTCAGACCGGCAGGCTGGTTGGATTTCTCGGTCCAAACGGAGCGGGCAAAAGCACGACTATGAAAATGATCACCGGTTACCTCAAACCAGATGCCGGTAAAATATGGGTTGATGGCATTCCTGTGCTGGAACAACCCCTGGAATCTAAAAAACGGATTGGCTACCTGCAGGAAAACAACGCGCTTTATTATGACATGTATGTGCGTGAATACCTTTCTTTCATTGCTTCTGTTCACCAACTGGGCAAACCCGCCAAAAGGATACAGGAAGTGATTGAGCGTATTGGTTTGGAAAGGGAATCAGGAAAAAAGATAGGTGCATTAAGTAAAGGATACAAACAACGTGTCGGCCTGGCGGCGGCAATCATTCATGAACCGGCCGTACTTATCCTGGATGAGCCTACAAGCGGCCTTGACCCGAATCAGATTGTAGAGATCCGTAAAGTGATCAGCGATTATTCAAGGCAGCATTGTGTATTGCTGAGTACACATATTATGCAGGAGGTTGAAGCCATTTGCGATGATGTGCTGATCATCAACCGCGGCGACCTGATCGCCGATACCTCGCTGGAAGATCTGAAAAAATTGAGACAGGGCAATGAACTGCAGGTGGAATTTAAAGAGCCTCTTGAAGCGCAATGGCTTGAGCGCTTGCCTGCAGTTGATTCGGTTGATAAACTTGACATCTATCGTTGGAAAATTGTGGCGAATGACCTTGATGCCGCCAAAACGCAGATTCTGGAAATGAGCCTCCAAAACAACCTGAACATTACCGCCCTGCGACAAGGCAATTCCTTGGAAGGATTGTTCCAGTCACTTACGAAAGCGGGCTGATATTGAGGTTTAAGGATTCCAGGAACAACCCCTCAGTTTGCCTTTGCCGGGGTTGTGCTTTTAAGTTTCTCCACCAGTTTCTGTTGTTCGATCAGGTAGCCCTGCATCGGCACATTTGATGGATGCCCTTTTTGTTGAAACTCTTCCATTACCGGCAGCGTTACCAGGATTTTGATCGAATTGCGGAGATCTTCAATATTTATTGAAGTGGAATCGATTAATTTAAACAGTGCCGAATCCGCGGCAAACTGGGCATCATACAGTCTTCTTCTTTTGGAGAGGGCATCCAGCATGCGGCTTTTCAATTCTTCATCTTTCATGCTGTTAATGAGGCCGCCTGCTTCATTAAAATACATTTCATTTTTTGAGGTAAAACCGTTGAACGTTCTCAGCGAATCCGTTTTGGAATTGTAAACCGTTTTGTACAGCTGTTCTATTGCTTTCAGGTCAGCTGTTGTGTCGGCAATGGACTGGTATAGCGATTGCAATACATCAGACTGCCGTTGTTTAGGCACATAACCGAGGGCTTCTGCTACCTTATTTTCTGTTTTGCCCGATTCCAGCGGGGTTTTGGGTACCTGGGATTGCTCATTTTCATTGCATGCCATTATATAAAAGCACGTCACTAAAGTGAATATCATGCTGATTGTCGTTTTCATAGCTTTTCCCTTTTAGTGTAATGAGTCAGTCGCTTCCGATAATAATCCGGAATGCCGGAGGCACAATGCAGGGCTATCCGGATCATTAACGGCACTTCGCTGTTTCAATACTTACAAAAATGAATCCAATGAAAAAGATCATCCCGGGATCAAAGCTGCAGATCCTCCACCATTTTATTGATCTTGTCCATTAATCCAGCCTGAACGGCCTTATAATTTTCCGCTTTGTCCAGTAAGCCACTCACACTGAAATAGAATTTGATCTTCGGTTCGGTACCACTTGGCCTGGCGCTCACCTTGCTTCCATCTTCCAGCACAAATTGAAGTACGTTACTTTTTGGCAGCGAAATGGCAAATGTTTCACCCGTATCCAGGTTGCGGCCTTCCTGGGCTTCATAATCCAGCAACCGGCCCACTTTAACGCCCCCGAGTTCCTGGGGTGGGTCATTGCGGTAACGCGTCATCATATCAGCGATTTCTTTTTGCCCATTCATCCCTTTTTTGGTAATGCTGATGAGGTGTTCCTGGAAACAGCCATGTTGTACATAAAGATCCAGCAGTTTATCGAAGAGGCTCCGCCCCTTCTCTTTTTCGTAAGCGGCCATTTCGCAAAGCATGGCAACGGCACTTACCGCATCCTTATCGCGTACCTTGTCACCAATCATCAACCCATAGCTTTCTTCTCCTCCAATAATGTAATGCTCCACGCCGCTCTTTTCTCGTATCATTTCGCTGATGTATTTAAACCCGGTGAGTACATCGTAGCATTTTACACCGTAGGCTTCGGCAAGGCGGTTAATCAGGTCGGTGGTTACAATGGTTTTGATGACCATATCGTTTGGGCGGGCCGCGCCGCTCAATTTGCGGGATTCCATCAGGTAATTGAAAGCCAGCACAGCAGTCTGGTTGCCATTCATCAAAACCCAATTGCCATCGCTGTCCTTCACGCCAATGCCTACACGGTCAGCGTCCGGATCGGTGCCGAGCAAAATATCGGCATCACGTTCCCTGGCTTGCTGCAGCCCAATGGCCATGGCATCTTTTTCTTCAGGATTGGGGCTTTTTACCGTAGGAAAATCGCCATTGGGTTCAGCCTGCTCCGGCACCACATGAACATTGGTGAAACCAAAACGCTGCAGCGCGGCGGGAACAAGTTTGATGCCTGTGCCGTGAAGGCTGGTGTAGACAATGCCAAGGTCGTGTTGTTTTTCGCATACGCCGGGATAAACGCTAAGGCCTTTTACCATATCGAGGTAAGCGTTATCCAAATCCTCACCAATCAGCCGGATCCGGTCTTCTCCCCCGGACCATTTTACATCTGCCACATCGGTGATCTTTTCAACTTCTGAAATTACATTTGTGTCATGAGGTGGCACCAATTGTGCACCATCTTCCCAATAAGCTTTGTAGCCATTGTATTCTTTCGGATTGTGGCTCGCGGTTAGTACCACTCCTCCTTTGCAGCCCAGATAGCGGATGGCAAAACTCAGTTCCGGGGTAGGCCGAAGCGATTCAAACAAATAAACCTTAAAACCATTCGCGGCGAGAACGGCTGCAGTGGTCTCCGCAAAAAAGCGGCTGTTGTTCCGACTGTCGTGGGCAATCGCCACGCTGTTGCCCTCACCAAAAACCTGTTTCAAATAATTGGCATAGCCCTGGGTGGCCATGCCCACGGTATATTTATTCATGCGGTTTGTGCCCACGCCCATTATACCGCGTAGTCCACCGGTACCAAATTCAAGATTTTTATAAAACCCTTCCATCAGGTCATCCGGATTATTTTGCAATGCATCTTTCAGGTAGTTTTTGGTTTCCTCATCAAAAGAGCCGTTCAGCCAGCTGTCTATTTTCGCTTTAATCGCCGCATCCATAGTCATTAATTTATTGCGAATGAAGGTCAGAATTTTTTTTCAAATTTGCTAATTCCATAATGCTTTTCTGCAAAGCGCTTATTTTTGATCAAATAATTTTGTAATCACCAATATAATTAAATTGAGCGCCGTTGTTTCACACTCTTTTACCACCAACAGCTTTTGGGCATTTCTTTTGCTCCTTGTATTTCCAACTTTTTTAGGCGCCCAAACCAATGATACTCTACATCTGACTATCACCCGGATGGACAAGGTAGACACTTTGCACCTGCTGCCATTCGACCCCCCCGGGGAAACTGTCGAAATTATCCGGACCGGACGGCTTGATTCATTGTATGGGCGCATCATTCAGCCCGACACTACGCTGCTGGATGTAGTAAAACTTAACCGCATTGATACCATCACAGGCAAGCCGGTCTATCCTGGCCACGCCGTAATTGTTTTTTACAATACGGAAGACGGCTCTCCACTTGCCGGCAGGATTCCCCAAGACAGGAATATTCAACTTCTTTGGGTAAAAATGGATCATGTAGATACCATCCGTGCTTATTTGTATTTGCCGGCTGGTACTGAAATTGAGCTCGTGAGATTGAACACGCTGGACACCCTTTTTACCCGCATACTGTTCGCGGACACGTTGCTTATTGAAGTTGCCGGCCTAGGGACGCTGGATACTTTGCAAGCAACAAAAGCACTTCAATTTCAGCCGGGTGAAGCCTTGCCTGGTACGGGTGTTCAATATCCGCGATTTGACAAGAACAGGCTGATTGCAGCCACCGGCTTACATGTGGCAGCGTATGGAGGAGGTTTGATGGTCCTCAGCAAGGCTTGGTATACAAAATACGACCGGGGGCCGCTTCATGGTTATAATGATTCGAGGGAGTGGTTACAGGTAGATAAAGTGGGTCATGCCTGGACAGCTTTTCAACTTGGACGGGCAAGCATGGCAGCCTGGCAATGGGCCGGTCTGCCGCATAAACAACAAGTGCTGCTTGGCGGCCTTGGCGGTTTTGGATTCCTGACGGCCATTGAATTCCTGGACGGCCGTAGCACCAAATGGGGCTGGAGCTGGTCAGATGTGGCTTCCAATATGCTGGGATCCGGAATGCTGATCGGGCAGGAACTCGCCTGGAAGGAACAACGCCTGTCGTTTAAGTTTGGTTTCCATAAAATGGCCTACAGCGAAAATTACCTGAACAAAAGAAGCGACGAACTTTTTGGAAATAGTCTTCCTGAAAGGGGCCTGAAAGATTACAATGGACAGACTTATTGGCTGAGTGCGAATATCCGTTCCTTTTTTCCACGATCTGATTTTCCGGCGTGGCTGAATGTTGCCGCAGGTTACGGCGCACAGGGAATGTTTGGGGGCTATGGCAATACCTGGATGGATCCGGATACCGGGGCACCACTGAACGCCAATCACCACAAAAGGGTTCGCCAATGGTATTTGGCGCCAGATATTGATTTTATGCGTATTCCCACCAACAATAAATGGATGCGCTCCTTGTTCTTTGTACTGAATTCACTGAAATTTCCCGCACCTGCACTGATGTATTCAGATGGCCGGATTAAGTTTTACGGAATGTATTTCTGAAAATGATTACCTGAATCGTTGATTAAAATGCCTGAAACTAAAAATTTTAATTTGCTGAGCTCTTAAGTATATGCCTTGTTCATTTAAATGAACCAACTCGCTAGCCGGAATTGCATACAGACCGGCTTCATTCGTAAGCCACCCTTGCATACAATACCCTTCCGGTTTCCTTTATGCGTTTGAGCAGCTTTCCGCAATCGAGGGACTGATAAGCGGAAATCTCTATCTCTGCAAGTGCAAAAACCGGCAATTCTTTTATTTCCGATGAAATATTTTGGGCCAGCTGGCGGGTGATTTGGTTTCCCACGAGCGTTATGGCTATTCCTTGTGCCTGGCCTTCATTTGCAATCTCCTGGCCATAAACAATCACTTCATTGATTTCCGGATATTTGGAAAATACCGAATGGTATAGCTCAATGTCGATATGAAGGGGAAAGTTGTGCATTGGTTATTTTCGGCGGCCAATTTTTTCATCCAGTTTAGCGCGTACATCCGCTATTACCTGACCGGCATCTTCCACCGAATCTTTAGGAAGGAGCCAGAACATTTTATCATTCATATAAAGGTGAAAAAATTCGGGAGTTTCCATGTAATATTTAAAACGCTCATAGGGCCAGGTTATATAACCGCCTGCTGTTTCCAGTAAAATATCATCACCCCTCAAAGTCATATCAATGGTATCTTTAAAAGTACGGCTCTTGCTGTAAATAATGCGAGGCATCCAAAACCAGAAGGTTAGCATCAGGAGAAACCACAACACGGAAGAAACCATGAATGGACCGGGGCGCACCATTTTGAAGGCGTATAGTCCCGCGGCGATAATTGCAAAAACATTGACGGCAATAAGCAGGATCCTTACTTCCATGCGGCTCAAAAAATGGTAACGAAGGGCCTGTAATGTCTTGGCTTTGTCATAGGTTACCCTGATCTTCATATCAATAAATAAATTGGTTTGCAATATAGGTGCCTTTTGACGAAATTTTTACATAATTTAAGTATTCCGGCTTGCATTTTGATTTGCCTTCTTGTAAATTAGCAATCAACCAAATCAAATTGTTTCTCACATGTCACCAAACGGTTTACCACATATCAGTTTGAGTTCACTAAAACTTGTTCCACCAAGGAAAAGCTGGAAGCGGAGAATTTATGAATGGGCTGTTACCATTCGCTATCTTTTCCGGAGGCTTATGGGCAAATTAAAACTTGCGGGTTAACGCAAGTTTGAGCTACGCCTCTATCCTTATAGCCAGGTAGTGATAACTCCCTCCTTTACACCAGGATATCAAACAAATTTCACCGCATTGTGCGGTTTTTTTTGTATTAAGGCAACCCAATCTCTCACTGCTATGCCAAAATACATGGTTCGAATTTCCCGCCCATCCAGTTCCTTCTGCAGATAGATAGTCCGGATTAATTCACACGAAATTTAAAAGCTACAATGAACTCCACCTGCTTAGCACCGACCATATTTCCAATTTTGCCGCTTCTTCCAATAAATGTGGATAAGGCGTTGTGCCCTGCACTTTTGGTGGAGCTTCCGAAAGTTTCCTGGCATAATCATTCCAGGCCTCTTTATACGATTGATTTTTCAGAAATTTATCAGCATATACATAAGCCCGCATCAATACCGCATTAAACCATACATTGCCCCTGCCCTGCTGACTGATGAGGAAATGCTGATAAGCCGCTTCTGCCAGTCTTTCGGTTTCCGCTCTGAAATGTTCCTCGCCCGTAATTTCGTACAGCATGGCAGCAGACTCCATCATGGTTCCGGTATTATAGCTGAATTTGCGCCTGTCAATCCGCATGGGATTTATAATTACGGCGTCAAGATAAATACCGTCCGTATCCTGCAGATTCTCTTGCGTCCATTCGTAGATCTCCCTGCCGATGCTGAGGTATTCAGGATTTTTTGTAGCCTGGTAAAGCTTGAGGGCCACCAGAGCGCCCGGTCCATTGCTGCACGTATTCTTGCTTTTTTTCTCTCCTTCATTCCAGTAAATTCCTCCGCCAAGCACGCTATCATATCCAGACATCTGAAAATCATAGATCCGTTTTGCATCCTGCAGCCAGGCTTCCTTTGGTTTTGAAGAACGGTTGTACGCGTCCAGCAAGGCGATGGCTATCCATTGGTTATCGTCATAAAAACGATCATCGTGCCGCATATTTTCAGGATAGGAAGAATAAGCAAACACCGGTGGACGGTAAGAGCCATACGGCAGTAGCCGGTGATGGATACTGTCAAGAAAATGGCCAGTAATGCCCGATTCATCTGTTTCCGCTGCCGCCTGTATCAATGCGCACAAAGGCCAGAGGTATGAATAAATTTTCTTCTCCTGCTTCAGACTGTCAAGCGTTTCCACATACAATCCTTTGGCTTGAATATAAAATGCTTCTTCTATGTAATTGTATTGATTCCGTGCAATTTTCGCCCATTCGTTATTTGACAGATCCGTTTTCCGGGACGCGCATCCCGAAAGCACAATAAGCCCAAATGTCAATATGGTAAAATAAATTCTTGCTTTCATGTTCAGTAATTAATGCCTGCTTAAATGGATTTCCGTGGGTTTTTTGGAACAACTAAAAAACAATGAATCAAATAATTTTGGCTGCACTCAGTTCGGCCAACGCTTCCATCAGCATAATGCCGCTCAGTTGAATGGTAAAATCCACCGAAGGCCCGGGTTTACCTGCCCAATTGCTGTTAAATAAAGTTGGATTTCCTTTTAGTGTGCCTTTATCCCAGAGTGATTTTCCATTCGCCAGCAGAAAATCAGCATAAGCCTTTTTCTTATTAGGGGGTAAATTGCCTTCAAGGATCATTCGGGTCATATACCTTACCAGTATGCCTTTGAATAAACCTCCGTCTCCACCCCCCTCATCTTTTAAGATCCCACCTGAGGTGAGAAAACCGGAATTTATAGCATAATCTACCGCACTCATCGCGTCATTGAGGTAAGCCGCTTCGGAAGTGATTTTATACAATTCCAATGCTGCACCCGCAAAGGTTCCCTGGTTGTAGGTAAATTTCCATTGAAGGTTTTTTACGCCGTCCTTTGTGATGTTGTCGAGCAACCACCCCGAACCATCATAAAGTGTATTTTTTTGCCAGGTATAGATTTTCTTCGCCCATTCCAGGTCATCCGGGTTTTTGGTTTCCTGGTATAAGCGGGCTGCGAACAGGGCAGCCGGCATGTTTGAGCAGGTATTTTTAGAAGGATTATCTTTTCTCCACCATATGCCCCCTCCAAGATCTGAACTCCATCCATTTTTAATATCCGGCCATAAAATTTCATAAATCTGCCTGAATTTCGAATCGCCGGTAGCCTTATAAGCCCGGAGGCTAGATATGGCCATCCATTGCATATCATCGTAATAGAAATTCAGCCAGGTATTGCCATTCATTTTATACATGCCCTCAAGCAATTTATCCATTTGCGCTTTAATGGCAGCTTTGGAAGAAGATCTTAAATACGCGTCCGTTAATACGTCAAGTGTGTGTGCACTTGGCCAGTATTGCACCCATGCCGATGAAACATTGGAAGCCTGGTAAAAATTTCCCGACGGCGAATAAAATGCAGGAATGGAAGCCTGGGCGGAATCGGCAATGGCTGACCACACATACGAATGCTGCGTGGGAGGTGGTGGTGGTGGCACCCAGGGCTCATCGTCAGGAGTTTTCTTGCAGGATGATAACAAAACCATCAATAAAACCAGGATGTTTAAATAAATTCCATTGTAATTATTCCTCATTTTCACCGTGATTTCCATTGTTATAAAATTACCTTGTTTTTGCCGGAGGCCCGGTTTGCGGTACGTTAAAACCAAACTGACCAAAGTGAACCGGGGGCGCTTTGGCCCCCGGCAAGCTTAAGTTTTTTTCAACCGTCTCTTTTCTATTGTTTTTGGTAGTTCATGTGGTATGGCGCATCGGCATTAAGGCTAACCCAGAAATCGGCAATACTGCCGTTAGGCAGGTAATTGCGGTCCCATTTCCATACAAAATCCCACTGGGTTCCATTATTGCGATTCATATCAATGCTCCGGTATTGAATGGTGCTGGGATATTGTCCATCCTGCCCCGGAGGATCACCAAAAGTTGAATTCAGCCAATGATATTGATCCGGGCCGCCTGTGGTATAAGTCATCCGGTATTTGTGCCGTTCTTCACGTCCCCAGGGGACTTCGGTCATTTCCACGGTATGCCCGGTTTTCTTCCAGGTACCATTGCCCACGTATGGCATATCAAACCAAAATTCCCCGTCCCAGCAATACCAGAGTTCAACCTTCTTCACCTGGGCAACCCAGGCATTGATATCGTTGAAGTTCAGTTTAATCCAGGCAACACCTTCTGCAGGATTCTGAGTAACCCCATCTACGCCAATGGTAAGCAAATTGCCCTCCTGCTTGAGGTTGAAGGATTTTGGTGTGCCGGATTTGCCATCAACAAATTTAAACTCACCAGCCTTAAGCTTGGTGAAAACCTCAAATACACCTGGCGCAAGCTGGGTCATTTTTACAGCCTTAGATAAATCTGTTCCGCCTTCACTTGCTGCTCCGGTTACGTACAATTCGGTTGGTATTTCCTTAAATCCTGCAGGCCTTTCCAGAGAAATATTCCTGGTCTCACTTCCCTGTAACACATTCCATCCTTTGGATGCCAGTACGGTCCACTGCAGTTCAGCTGTTTGAAAAAAGTCAGCACCGGCAAGCGCTGCCAGTTGGTTCAATTGGCCGTGGGTGAGTGTGAGCGAAGGGGATACACCTCTGTTATCAGAAGGATAAACGTAAAGCGGCTGTTTGAAATCCCCACCCTTCTTTATAAACGCTACTTCATAAAGTACGAGTGATCCGTCCTCAGCTTTTGTAGATTGCCATTCAAACTTTTCGGTAAGATTTGCGGCAGGGTTTAGCATCAGGTGCCTGTTATCTGCCGGTGAAATAAAATTGGTAACTTCTTTCAGGTTCAGGTTTATTTCATTTTTCTCTTTAGCGCATGATGCAAGCAGGGCCATCATAGCAACCGCGAGCACAGGAAACAAATAAAAATATTTTCTCATGATGATGGATTTTGAAATTAATAATTGGGATTTTGGGTAAGGTTAGGGTTTTTGCCGATCTCTTCAGGCGGAATGGGCCACAGATAATGTTTATTCGGATCAAAAGTCCGAAGCTGCACACGTATATGACCCTCATCAGTGGCAGGGTCGCCATAAGCTGCCCCATGCAAATAGCCTTCCAGCACATCATCTGCTGTTTTCCAGCGGCGAATGTCATCAATACGGAGACCCTCCAACGCAAATTCCGATCTTCTTTCGTTGCGAATGATTTCACGAAGGTTTCCTCCACCTGGAAATTCTAGCGCGGCCGGATCGGTAAATCCTGCACGCTGCCGAATGGGTTTGATGGTTTTATCCCATACTTCTTTGGTCATTTGACCTTGTGCCTCTTTAGCTTCCGCATAATTAAGCAGCACTTCGGCCCAGCGGATGAGGTGAATGTTGTTGCCGGAACTGATACCCGGTGCCGTGTATTTTGGATCCCAATATTTGGCCCAGTAATAACCGGTCTGGCTTCCCTGTCCGGCATTGCTGTATTCATTTGCCGCGGATTGTCCCGCAGGTGTTGAACCGGGTTCAATATAAATGATTTGTTTGGTACCATTGGGGTTGGTCCATTCGTAACCATGGTAAACAATGGTCGCATGCAGCCGGGGATCGCGATTTTTGAACGGCTCATCGGCATCGTAATCTGAACCGTCTTCAGTAATTCGTTTTCCGTTCAGCATAATGTAGCTGTCAACCAGTTCCTGAGATGGAGCAAGTCCGTTTGTACGTGCTCCGGCAGAAAGTGGGACCATATCGAAAAGAAAACCCCAGGTGCGAACCACTGGAACATACTGGATAGCCAGCATAGATTCAGCATGAGTCTTGTTCACGGCTTCCGTACTGAAAAGTGCGGTATAATCTGGTGCCAGGGAATAGTTGCCGTTCACATCCTGTTGGTTCATCAGTTGCTCCGAAACGCTGACTACTTCAGCCATGCGGTCGCCCTGGTAGAGCAGCACCCTTGACTTTAAGGCAAGGGCAGTACCTTTGGTAATGCGCCCCAGATCAGCTTGCCCGTAAGCTTCCCGCTTGGGAAGATCCGCGTAAGCCAGATCCAGTTCATTCAGAATAAAGCTGATTACTTCCGCTTTCGGTGTACGGGAAATGGTTTTGGCTTCCTCTATGCTAATGTCTTTTGAAATCAATGGTACATCTCCCCACCATTTGGTCAGATTAAAATGCAACCACGCACGGACAAACCGGGCTTCCGCTTTCATCCGGGTAATCATTGCCGGATCCAGGGTTTTATTCTTATCTACATTTTCAAGAAAAATATTGGTGGCTTTTATACCGCCGTAATACCAGCCCCAATCTCCAATAAAGCGCCCGTTGCTTGGGGTAAAATTTCCCGTGGC
Source organism: Bacteroidota bacterium (assembly GCA_023387985.1). Taxonomy (GTDB): domain Bacteria; phylum Bacteroidota; class Bacteroidia; order Chitinophagales; family Chitinophagaceae; genus Phnomibacter. Next base: position 445,645 of record JAEWHC010000005.1, read on the forward strand.
AATGGCATCACCCCGCCTGTAGGCATTATCGGAATATCCTTCCGCGTCAAATACAAGCCCGGAATTGTACATGCGGTTGTAAACATTATTTAATGCGCTGTTAACATTTTCTGAGGTTTCCCAAAAAGTCAACTCCGAATACCGGTCGCGGGGTGCGAGATCCAGCTTGGCACATCCCTGAAGCAGCAAGGCTATTGCCATTAGAACCCCGCTTAGGCAAATGCCCCGATTGATATATAATTTTTTCATTTTCATATTCGTATCATTTAAAGGTGATGTCTAAGCCCACTCCAAAAAACCGTGGCATGAAATAAGCTCGGGCACTGTTGGCCCCTGCACCCACATTAAGGTCACTGTTAAATTCGCTCAACTCCGGATCAATAAAATCGAGTTCGGTAAGTGTAAATAAATTCTGCCCGGTTAAATAAACGCGGGCCTTACCCATCTTCAAACGGTTGACCACCGATTGCGGCAAGGTATAGCCGAGCTGTACATTCTTCAACCGCGCATAAGCCGCATTAAAGAGATAAAGGTCTGAGCCCGTACGGTAATTGTTGAGATTGGATGCCGAGCCGGCTTCAGCAAGTTTGGGCCAGCGGGCATTTGGATTTGTGGGAGTCCAGAAATCGGTCTGATGCGCATACATGGTGCCTCCATACCCAAAGTGGAATGGCTCTACCTGTTCGCCACGCACCATTTGTGCTCGTTTACCCACACCCTGTATGAACAGGTTGAGATCGAAGCCTGCCACCTCAACCACATAATTCAGGCCGAACGTATAGCGGGGGAAGGGGTTGCCCAGGATGAATTTGTCATTGTCATCAATGATCTTATCCCCGTTGCGGTCAACAAATTTTACATCACCGGGTGTAACCGTACGACCTGCAAAATTGGGGTAGTTCTCGATGTCTTCCTGGTTTTGGAAATAGCCATTGGTCTTATAACCCTGGTAAACGGTAATGGGTTGCCCAATCTTTCTTACGATCTCAAATTCTTCTTTGGGCAATGAGAAACCAGTTGCATCAGGACCGAGGTCGATCACCTTATTCAAATTATCCGCTACATTGAGATTCAACGTATGATTGAAGAGTTTTCCGGGATGACGGTAAACCAGTTTGGCCTCCCAGCCGCGGTTTTGCACAGTAGCCACATTAAAGTCGGAAACTCCGGCTCCAAATATGGCCAGCACATCAAAGCGCGGAGCCAGGATGTCTCGGTTTACTTTATTAAACACGTCAAAACTGAAATCAAGCCTGCGCCGCAACAAAGTCATATCAATGCCAAGGTTAGCGGTTTCCGCTTTTTCCCAGGTGAGCAATGGGTTGCCAAACGTAAAGCCGGAGCCGCCAACCGGAACATTGTTGAACGCATAGGCGTTGGTGTAATTGAAAAATGTGGTCTGGTACTGATAGGCACCCACATTCTGGTTGCCCAAAATACCGTATGATGCCCGCAATTTCAGCAAAGGAATGGTTTTGCTTAATTCCTCAAAAAAGGGTTCTTTCGATATCACCCAGGCCACACTTCCCGATGGAAAATAACCCCAACGGTTGGCTTCGGTGAAGCGGGAGGACGCATCTGCCCTCATATTGAACTGTACATAGTATTTTTCCTCAAAATCGTAACCCACTCTTCCAAAATAGGACAGCAATCTCCATTCGTAAGTATCGTTTACCGAATTCATTGAGTTGGGGTCGATTACCGTTCCTGAAATGGGTATCCCCAACACCGGATCGGTATACTGTTTTGACAGGCCAAATCCTTCGTGATGAAAATCTTCATATGATGTTCCCAGCAATCCGGAAACATTATGGCTATTGGAAAAGGTCTGGTTGTAATCCAGCAGCGCCTGCAGGTTATACAACAGGTTTTTGGCTGACCGGTCGGTAACTCTTGAATCCACGCCAAACTGGCCTCCCGGATAAAATCTTACGGGGTTGGCCTTTTCATAATTCATAAAGCTGTTCATGGTACCGCCCGCATTGGCTTTAAACTTCAGCGCTTCCGTAAGCGGATATTCCGCAGTAAAATTGGCAAGCAATTCATCATCATTGAACTTGCGGTATCCTCCTTCGTTCAAAATCGCCAGTGGATTTAGCTCCGCGGAAACCGGATTGGTGAGGTATCTGCCGAGTGTATCTTTAAAACTGTAATATAGCGGAACACGGCTTGCGTCAACAATCAGGAACCCGGAATTGAACGCATGGTCTTTATTAATGACCTTGGCATAATTCAGTAAAGTGGTAAACTTCAGTTTACCTGCCTGCATGGTTTGATTGAGGCGCGCATTGTAACGGCTGTACCCGTAATTGCGGCCTTCAAAATTGCTGGCCTGGTTCATGTACCCGAGGCTAATGTAATAGGTATTTGAATTTGAACCTCCGGAAAATGAAACAGTGTGCGATTGTTGTGGCGCATTTTGCATAATGTTCCCCACCCACCAATCGCCGTTGCCTGCATCGTGAAACTGCCTGATCTGCTCCGGTGTAAACGCAGGTGCAAGGCCTGAATTTACAAGCGAAATGTTTTTATAATAAGCATTTTCCCATGCATCCACCGGCTTATAAGTAAATGTTGGTGACTGTATACCATAAGTTCCGGAATAGCGGAGCTGACCGGTTTGATTGCGCTTACCGGTTTTGGTGGTAACCAGAATTACCCCGTTTGCCGAACGTGAGCCATAAATGGCGGCAGTGCCCGCATCTTTCAGCACTGAAATTGATTCTACGTCATTTGGGTTTAACAGGTTTAAACTGTATTGATCGCTCACCAAACCATCAATAACCACCAGGGGTGCGTTGCTGCCCAGCGTGGAAATTCCCCGGATGTTGATGCTTGGAGTCTGCCCAGGTTCAAAATTGTTCTGCTGCACAATGAGGTTGGCGGCTGCTCCCTGCAGGGCAAGCGACATATTGGGTACCGGCCTGCCCTCCAGGTCAGCGGCATTTATGCTTTCCACCGCGCCTGAAACCGACACCCGGCGTTGAGTGCCATAACCGACTACCACCACCTCGTCCAGTTGAGATTGCGTAGGCGACAGCACAATGGTAATGGACTGGCCACGAATAATCATCGCCGATTGAGGACCGTAGCCTACCGCCGAAACATCTATCCGACCACCGGCCTGCTCATCGGGTACTGAAATGCTGAACGCACCTTTCTCATCGGTGGCAGTGCCCAGATTGGTGCCACGAACCATTACCGTAGCTCCGGATACCGGATTGCCGTCAGGGTCGGTAACCACGCCGGAGACGGGAAAACTGGGTATAGAAGCCGAAAAGGTACCTGTATTGGCATCCTGCAAGGGTTGAGTGCTTTCTATTCCGCTCAGGCGACCGTTCCGCTTCTGGCGCAAAATGATTTTATTGTTTACAAATTCATATCGGATTCCAAGCGGCCCAAAGATGCGCTCAACAACTTCGGTAACCGGCTGATCTTTCACAGTGATAGAAAACCGCTTATTTACATCAATTTCATTATTCATGTAAATAAATCCGAGGCCCGACTGCCGCTCAATCAGGCTGATTGCACGGCCGATGGTGGCGTTATTCAATTTAAGCGTGATCAGTGGTGTGGAGGATTCCTCCCGTTCAGGATGTTGGTAATCATTGAGCGAGGCAAATGCGAACTGTGCGGATACAAGGGAATGCATAAGCATCAGCATCAACACAATGATTAAACTCCGGTTCATGACCCCCCTGATTACTTTAGATCGGATGTACATCATAATTCAGCAATTTTGGATGGTTAAGTAGTTGATTATTCATAGAGTACGATTTTTTCATTTTCAATTTTGTATTGCAAACCAGTAAGGCGGCTCACATAAAACAGGATGTCTTCGAGGCTGTCATCTTTAAAAGAGCCTGAAATGCGGATCCGGTCAAGATCTTCAACAGCGAAATAAATAGAGCGTCCAAAATTCCGTTCCATTGAAAGGGCGAATTCCGGAAGTGTCGCATTGTAGAAATTTAGCTCGCCCTCTATCCAGGAGCGGTCTTTGCTCGACTGAGTTGCCTGAAGGTTCGCTTCTTCACTTTTGGTATTGTATGCAATCTTATTTTCAGGAGTAATATAGAAAGTGTCCTGCCTACGTACACCTTCATAGCGGGGAATAAAAGCAACTTTTCCTGTGGAAACCGAAGTTTCAATTTTCTCCTCGCCATCATAAGCACGAACATTGAACGATGTACCCAGTACCCGTATTGATCCCTGGTTGAGCTTTATGACAAAGGGCTTTTCCGGCTTGTGCACCACATCAAAAAAGGCTTCACCATTTAGCGCCACCTCCCGCAGGCTGCCACTAAATTCCGGGGGGAATTCGAGCTGACTATCCGCATTCAACCAGACTTTGGTTCCGTCGGGCAGGTTAATGATGCTCCGGATGCCCCGGTTATTGTGCCTGACAATCCAGCCAGTTTGCTCAGTTGTTACCGGCTCGGCATTATTCCATTGCGTTGTATTTAAGGCAAGCCAGGAAAGCAGAACAAATGTCAGTATGGCTGCAGCTATACCCACTAGCCGTAAAACAAACGGTCGTCGCGATACCGCAGGAGCCACAACTGCGGAAATTGCCGGTACCGGCCCTTCAATGGTTTCAATTTTTGAGATCAGTTTTGAGAAAGACCGCTCTACATAAGCATAATCCATGCGGTCAGCATTATTCCAGAATTTTTCAAGTAGCCGGAATTGTTCCCGGTACTCCGGATGAGTGGCATGCCAATTCTCCAGTAAATTCAAGTCATCAGGACTTGCCTGGTTGAGCAATTTTCTTACAAAACATTCAATCGCCTGTTCTTTTCCCATTAGGCAGCTTTTACGTTTAATGTTAAGACACCAAAACGTATCATAACTACTTACAAGACCTGAAAATATTATTGGACGTGTGGATGAAACTATTTTTTGGCGGGACGTTTCATATCCGGAAAGACCTCGGTCATTTTCTTAAAGGCCCGGTATAACTGGGTTTCCACGGTGCGGGGTGATAATCCAAGAATGGCGGCAGCTTCTTTTACCAGAAAACCCTCTTCTTTCACCAGTTTAAAAATCTGCCGGCTTTGGGTGGGCAAACCATCTACAAATTGCTGAAAACGGGCAAGCTGATCTTTCCACTCCAGGTGTTCTTCAGGGGTAGGGCAACTCTGGAGTTCCGTTTCATCGGTTGTTGTATTCAGCACAACCATCATGCCTGAACGCGACCGCAAGTGATTGAGTGAAGCATTACGTACTGCCGTAAACAGGTATGCGGGCAAATGCAAAATTGCGGTGATTTCTGTCCTTTGCAACCATTGTCGCAACATGATGTCATTCACAATCTCTTCGGCAGCCTCTGGTTGACCAACATATCCGGCGCAAAACTGGTGCAAGCCCGGAAACATCAGCTTATAAAGCCGCTCGAACGCATGGATATCCCCTGCCTTTATGAGCTGTTGCAGTGCACTGATCTCGTTGGTGTTGTATTTCATGAAGCCATTACATCAAGTACAAATCTCCATTAAAAAGCCGATATAAAATAGCCCGGTTAAAATACTGAGCGGTTCGGGGTGATTAATTTAGTGCGCATTAGGCTGGATATTGGTGACAAAAAGTGCGAAGTCATCTTGAAAAACCGGGGGAAAATAGTAGCTTACAGTGATTAAACTTTTATGGAAGTTTCAAACAATAAGGAAAAAATGCGGTTTGAATACCAGGAGCAAGGGCAGACCGCCTACCTGGAATACCGCTACTACAAAAAGCAAAACATCGCATTTACACATGTTGTGGTGCCTGAAAAATTATCCGGAAGAGGCATAGGCCAGGCCCTGGTAAAAGCTGCTTTTGCCTTTGCAGCAGAGATCAATTTGCCGGTAATGAACTATTGTCCTTACGTGGGCAGGCAAATGAAAGAACATCCGGAGTACAAAAAACAACTGGATAAGAAATATCATCCGGGGCAATAGTGGCTGGCTGAGCTTGCAGCCGGATTCAGGTGGATTTGCCTACCTTTATCCGTTTAATCCAACCTTCCGTTTTCTGATGAGATCTGTTTTATTTCTAATTGTGGCTACACTTGTTTTTACACCGGCTTTTGCCCAACCTGCAGCGGGTGGAGATAGTTTGGTTGTTCGAGGTGAAGCGCTGGGCAGCAAGGTCTGGGCCTATGCTTCGCATTCGGTGATCAACTTACGGCATAACCCCCGGTATCCTGCTGAAATGACTACCCAGGTACTTATGGGAACCCCACTGAAGATCGTGGCCAAAAGAGGCAATTGGCATCTTGTGCAAACGCCGGAAGGGTATGAAGGGTGGACCTCAAGTCCATTGGCAAAAATGGATTCAATGGAAATGCACCGCAAAAACCAGGGAGCAAGGGCAATAGTCACAAACAATAACGCTTTTGTATTTACGGCAACAGGCAAATCACGCGATATTGTATCTGAAGTGGTTATGGGAAATATCCTTTGGTTAAGCAGCCATAAAAAAAAGAAAGGTCATTATGCGGTTACTTTTCCTGATGGCAGAAGCGGGTACATTCATGCTTCAGCAGTGAAAACCTGGGATGATTGGAAAAACTCGATCCAGCTGAGCGGCGAAAGCATTGAACATATATCCAAACGTTTTACCGGCGTACCGTATTTCTGGGGCGGAACGTCTTCACGCGGTCTGGATTGCAGCGGACTGACCAAAACCACTTATCTCATGCACGGTATAATTTTACCCAGGGATGCAAGGCAGCAATATGTTACCGGCGAAGCGGTTGATTCAACCGGCGGTTTCAGCCATCTGCAGAAAGGCGACCTGTTGTTTTTCGGGAGAAAATATGCAGACGATTCTACCCGGTACAACATCGTACATACTGCAATTTATCTTGGCAACAAACAATTTATACAGGCTGGTGATGGCTACGTGCAAATCAGCAGTCTTAATCCTGCTGATGCCAATTATGACCGCTACAATCACCACCGCTACGTGGTTGCCAAACGCATAATCAACCGGCAGGAAAACGGCACCTGGAGCATTTTTGATCATCCATGGTTTAATTAAAATTGCGAACGGCGTTCATGGATATTGTCCAAAGCATGGGTTGTACTACATGCAATCGAAAAATGAGACCAGCTAATTGGATGGTTAATGGGTTTCCCTTCATCAGGAGCATCCCTTTACATAAAATCCCGCACCAGTGGCCCGATCGTAAATCGCCACAACGTAACCTTTAGCCGCTTTCCGAATTTCGTATCCGGATGCCGTTCCGTTTCCCCTTCGGGCATGCCATCCGGTAGAATTTTCCAGGAATTCGCCTGGGTATTTTCGAAATATTGCGTAAGAGAAAGCGCAGCCGCAGAATCCCTGGCAATCACCATTGTCTCGCTGTTGCGTTTGGCTGAACGCGGATCAAGGTTGAAACTGCCTACCAGCGTGGTAAAAGAATCAATAATGGCTGTTTTGCTATGCATGGTTTGGGCCTTTTTAAATTCGTGGATTTCCACGCCCCAGCGCAGCAATTTTGGACGTAAATTGAGGTAACTTCCATAAAAAACCGGAATATCAAACGACTGCAGTGAATTGCTGAGCACACGCACCTTTACACCGCGGTCGAGCGCATTGCGTATCGAGATCTTAAACGGCCGGGTAAATAAGATGTAGGCATTCTGCAGATCAACAGTATGCCGGGCTTTATCGATCTCCGAGATGAATGCTTTTTCAACATCCCGGCATCGCCTTCTGCGTTTCGGGCGGTTTGAGACAAATTCAACACTACTGCAAGAGCCCGAGATCATGGTTTCCAGTGATTTATCTCTGTTCTGGCTGAGCCGAAGATTGTAAGCAGCCTGGGCCTGCGCTTCCAGCAAAATGAATTCTTCAACCTGCGCTTCCGATTGGGTAAGGCGCACAATGCGTTTTTGATTGGCACGGGTTGTCCAGGAACTGGTCCAACGGGCTAAAAAATACTCTGCGGCATTGCGGGCTACTTCGCCGGCATACATTTCATCATAATCGTAAAACGTGCCGGAAACATTGAGATCCGGCTCAAAATATTTCTGGTCGAGGTTTCGGCCCCCTACCAGCAGGTATTGGCGATCGATGATGAGCAGTTTATCATGCATTCGCCGGTCAATGCGAAAAATATTCCGGAGTACAGGTTCATTGAAAAACCGGATCTCCACCCCCAACTGTCCAAGATATTTCATCATATTGGGGGATAACTTGTTGTTCATATGATCCACCATAAATTTAACCCGCACCCCTTTTTCAGCTACTTCTTTCAAAACACCCAAAATCTGGGCGGGATTGGGCTCTTCGGTTGTGGAAAAATAACTGATGAGCACTTCTTCTTTTGCTCCCGCGATCATCCGCAACCGCAGTGTCATCGCATCCGTAACCAATGGTACGGGCTTGCGGCAATCATCAGAATAATTCAGGTCTGTACTGTCTTCAAGGTAAAACTGTGCATCAGCAATTACACTTTGCAAAACCAGAAATGCAGTAAGCACCAGAACTTTCTGATGTAAAATGGCCTGCTTAAAGGCGAAATTGATAAAACTGGAAAAAAATGACTCCCGCTCAGGCACTATAAAAAATATTTAGCAGGCTAAGATACTGTCTGCAAAAAGTATAACGCCAGATGGGTCTCTTTTGTTTTCCAGTATTTATTACCACTCAACATCCTAAAACGACAATGTGCTGTGATTGGCAAACGCTTTCACTTTGCGCGTGGGAATTATGGCGGCCAAAACAGTTATGGTAATAATGATCAGGGCAATGATTACAAAATCGCCACCCCGCATTGAAACCGGGTAATGATCGATAATGAAGCTATTTCCTCCCAGTTTTACCCAGTGGAATTGCTGCTGGCCAAGGCAGATCAGTATGCCAATAACGAAGCCGGTAAGGGCGCCCACAAAGCCCAGGATCAGCCCGAGTTTGATGAACACCAGCCGGATTTGCCTGCCGGTTGATCCCAGTGCAAACAAAATGGCGATGTCTTTTTGCTTTTCGAGCACCATCATGGTTAGCGTACTCATGATGTTGAATGCCGCAATGAGCAGAATGAGAAAAGCAACACCAAAAATGATGAGTTTTTCCATTTGCATAGCCGCAAAAAGCGACTGGTTTTGCTGGTAGCGGGTTTGCACATTGTATTCGTTGCCCATGATACGCTGCACCTGGCTGCTGATGGATGAAACCGATCCCCTCACCTGGAGTTCCAGCTTGCTCACTTCATTTTCACCAAGATCCAGCATATACCGCATAAAACCAATATGCGTAAATGCGTAATTGTTGTCAAATTCCTGCTGGATCATAAAACTGCCACTCGGATAGGCATTTGCCGAATGCAGCGATTCCATTGGATCTGTTGGATTAGAGGCATGGCGGTTGGGCAGGTAGATGGTTAGCGGATACAGGCTTCGCCCCGCAATGATCTGCAAAGTGGTTTCCACGCCAATGCCGAGTACAACACCGGGACTGAGCGAATCGCCCAATTCAAATTTACCACCGGCCAGGTGTTGATCCACCCGGCTGGTTTGGCCATAACCGGAAGGAACGCCTTTCAGCCAAACGATGCTTTTTTCATCTTCATCCATCAGGATGGCCCGTTCTTCCACTATAGGTTGAATAGTGATCACACCATGCAGTTTTTGCAATGCCTCCTGCTGTTCCGGTGTGGGCGAAAACCACTTACCCTGTTTGGTCGTAACACTGATATCGCTGTAAAAATCGGAGTAAAGTTCTTTTACCAGGTTTTCAAATCCATTGAATACACTGAGTACCACAACCAGGGCAGCCGTAACCACCGTAATGGCCACCACGCTGATCCAGGATATAACGTTTATGGCATTGGTGTTCTTTTTTGCCTTGAAATAGCGCCAGGAAAATAAATTGGTAACGATTGAATTCCGCATGGTTCAGGCCGGATTATTCTTCATTTTTATCCTCTTCCTTATGGATACCATCAAACAATTTTTCCATTTTAAAAACATAGTCCAGCGTGTCATCATGAAAAAATTTCAGCTCCGGCATTCTTCTCAGTTGCTTGGCTACCCGGCTCACCAGCTCTTTTTTTATTTCCCAGGCACGGTCTTCTACTTTTTTCATGGTAGCTTCAACATCCGGCACCTGGAAAAAGCTCAGGTAAACACGGGCTTCGGCCAGGTCTGGGGTAACCGCAACTTTGGAAATGGAGATCATGCTGTTTGCGGAAATATTCAATCCCAGTTTATGGAAAACGCCGCTCAGTTCTTCATGAAGCAGGGCAGCTATTTGCTTTTGTCTTTTTGATTCTTGCATAACGATTTGTTTAAAATTTCACCGGTTCAATTTCTATGCCCCCTGGGCTTGTAAAAGTAGTTACTTTGCTGCCAAAGTATATCGTTAAAAACGAATGAAGAAGTATGCCCGCATATTTTCGCTGATATCCGGACACAAAAAAGAACTGGCTGTTTACCTGGTTTCTATTGTGCTCAGCACCGTTTTTTCAATTGCCTCCATCGGGATGCTCATGCCTTTTCTGCAATTGATCTTTACCGGCCAGTCGGCAAGCTTAGACCTGCTCAACAGTTCCGAAGGCTCCGGGTTGATAAACTGGGTCAACCGTACAATGGCCAGCTACGCAGCAACACATAGCAAAATGCAACTGCTTCTGCTTATTTGCGGATTTATGATGCTCTCCATCATTTTGAAGAACGCATTTCTTTATTTATCGCAATACATCCTCAACCCCCTCAAAAACCGTGTGGTGAATGATTTGCGCATGCAGCTTTTCAATAAAATGCTGGATTTGCCCATCGGGTATTTCAACGAAAAAAGAAAAGGCGACCTCATCAGCCGCATCACCAATGACGTTAATGAAGTGGAAACGAGTGTGGTGGGAACGCTGGAAGGATGGATACGCGACCCTGTTCAACTGCTCCTCAACCTGACAGCATTGCTAATTCTGAGCCCTCAACTCACCCTGTTTTTGCTTATCGTTTTACCGGTCATGGGCTTTGTGATCGGACGCATCAGCCGGAGCCTGAAAAAACAAAGCATGGCCGCAGCCATTAAACTTGGTGAATCGGTAACCATACTGGAAGAAACCCTTGGCGGACTTCGTGTGGTTAAAGCATTTGCCGCAGAGAACCTGTTGCGTTTTAGATTTGGCAAAACAAATGATGAACTCCTGGCCTCAAAAAATAAGATCAGCTATCGACGCGACCTCGCTTCACCCATGAGCGAAGTGATGGGCATATTTGTTTTTTGCTGTATTCTGCTTTTTGGTGGTTACCTCGTACTTTCTGAAAATCGGCTGCTCGAGGGATCTGTATTCATTACCTACCTTGGATTGTTTTACAACATCATCAACCCTGCAAAAGCCCTGAGCACCAGTTTTTACAACATGCAGAAAGGCAGTGCCGCCATCGGCCGTATTGAAGACGTTCTCAAAGCGGATGTAGTAGTGGTAGATTCTCCTCAGGCCAAAAAGCTCGAGCGTTTTGAAAATGAAATTGAATTCCGTAATGTGGGGTTCAAATATGAAGAATTTGAAATTCTCAAGAACATCAATCTCCGCATCCGCAAAGGCAGTACCGTAGCTCTTGTGGGGGGCAGCGGAGCAGGAAAAAGCACCCTCGCAGACCTGGTACCGCGCTTTCACGATGTAACGTCTGGTGAATTGCTGATCGATGGTACCAATATTAAAAATTATACGCTCCACAGCCTGCGGAGCCTGATGGGCATTGTTACACAGGAAGCCATTCTTTTCAATGATTCCATTGCGGGAAATATCCGTCTTGGCAAACCCGAAGCTTCTGAAACCGAATTGCAACAGGCGGCAGCCATAGCCAATGCGGCAAATTTCATTCAAACCCGGCAAGGTGGTTTCGACGAAAACATTGGCGACCGCGGAACCAAACTCAGCGGAGGAGAAAGGCAAAGGCTTACCATAGCGCGTGCAGTATTAAAAAATCCCCCGATACTTATTTTGGATGAAGCCACATCTTCGCTGGATACGGAAAGCGAAAAACTGGTGCAGGATGCAATTAACCGGGTAATGCAGGACCGCACTACCCTTGTCATTGCTCACCGCCTGAGCACCATCCGCCATGCCGATGAAATTGTGGTGATGAAGGAAGGGGAAATTGTAGAACGCGGGACGCACGATTCATTGATGGATCTGGGCGGATATTATCATCGCCTTGTGGAGATGCAGGAATTCAAATAATACATCATTTCTTTATTTCAGTACCGCTTGCGGTTTTGCATGGTTTACAGTTAATAAATTAGTTGAACTCGAATTGAATGTATTTTTATTTGTCAGGAAAGGAATCCTCAAATTATGCTATGGATTTGAAGACTTCCAAATTTCAAACCGTATCATCATGCGAATTGACCATATAGCCATTTGGGTAAATGATCTCGAAAAAATGTTGAGTTTTTACGTAAAATATTTCAACGGCATGGCCAATGAAAAATACAGGAATGAGAAACAACAATTCGAATCCTATTTCATCGGCTTTGAAAGCGGCAGCCGGATAGAACTCATGAAGAAACCGGGAATCGGAGACAATCAGCAGAGCTATGATCATCAGCGAATGGGCATTGTGCACCTGGCCTTTTCAGCCGGCAGCAGGGAGGCAGTCGATTCACTGACCAATTTACTGAAGGCCGCGGGATATACCGTTGCAGGCGAACCACGCATTACCGGGGATGGGTATTACGAAAGTGTAATCCTTGATCCCGAAGGAAATATTGTTGAAATTACGGACTGACATTAACCGGCGAAATAAAACATAACCCTAAAACGTGCAACCCGTTGTAGTATATTTACAGGAATGGTTTCCGCAATAAGCCACTGACTATGAACCTTAACTACATTATTCCGGTATCCTTTGCCCTTGCTTTTTTGGCTGGTGGCATTGGGGTATACCAGAAAATTTCGCATAGCAGCTCAAGTGAAGTATGGCTGACCGTTACAATGATCCTGGCTATTGTATTCGTAGTTTGCGCATTGTACGAAATTCTTAATTCCAGGAATCTAAACCGGTCGGAAAAATTCATGTGGGTTTTTGCATTTGTTTTTTTTAACCTCATCGCCGGTATTATCTATATTATTATCGGCAGAAAAAAAGTAATTTCCGGGTAAATTCCATTTTTCATCAAACGAAGGTAGAAGCGGGGAGCTACCCGCTCCCGATGACAACAATACATGACCTAAACGCTGGCTTTCCTATCTTTGTCAAGCCATGAAAAATACCATTAAAGTTGAACGCGCTAAAAAAAACTGGACACAGGCCAGGCTTGCGGAAAAAATTGGGGTGTCGCGGCAAGCCATCAATTCAATTGAAAATGGAAAGTTCGTGCCTTCAACTTTGCTCGCGCTAAAAATGGCCCGGCTGTTTGGCACGCCTGTGGAGGAGATTTTTCAACTGGAAGAATCCGACTGAATTTCCTGAAATAAAAACTTAATTCGCGTTGGATTTTCAATGCATTGGATAATCTTTGGCGCTCCATAGATTATCAATCCGTTTTGAATCTGGGGAATGAAATTAAAAATTTACGATACCTTTTATGAGAAATTTTCTGCAGGCACTTGCTTCTTTCCAACATCAGTTCGTCAACTTCGCCCGTATTGCCATATTTATTGTAATGGCCTGGATCGGCGGACTCAAAGCTTTTCAATACGAGGCCGATGGCATTGTACCTTTTGTAACCAACAGCCCTTTTTTCAGTTTCTTTTACCACAATTCCGGCAAAACCGCGGTGAATGAACAAGGCAAAACTGTAGCTGAATATATGCTGTACAAAAATCCTGAAGGGAAAACCGTAGAAAAAAACATTCAATGGCATAAAACAAACGGAACTTATGCGTTTTCCTACGGGCTCGGCACGTTTATCTGTATCATCGGCTTCCTGGTTTTACTTGGTATCTGGTTTCCTAAACCGGGACTTGCCGGGGGCTTGATGACCGCTGGAATGGCCTTAGTCACCCTGTCATTTCTCATTACCACACCGGAAGTTTATGTACCGGATCTTGGCGGCGATTTTCCAACTCCACAGCATGGTTTTCCTTATTTATCCGGTGCCGGAAGACTGGTGATCAAAGACATCATCATGATGGCGGCAGGGCTTATTGTCGCATCAGAAAGTGCAGAAAGAATCTTATCAAAGCAAGGCGAAAAATAAACTTTGGCCGTCCATGCGCGTAATAAAACTCTACCTGGCTTAAATCTTTAAAATATCCCATATGGCTTCCACATCCACCTATTTAACCTTCAACGGCAATTGCGAAGAAGCTTTCAATTTTTACAGGTCCGTTTTCGGTGGCGAATTTCTCTATTTCGGAAAATTTGACGAAATGGTTTCCCAGCCTGGCGCTCACATTCCTGAAAAGGACAGAAACCTGGTCATGCATGTCTCTCTGCCCATTGGCGATTCTGTTTTAATGGGTAGCGACTGCGGTGAAGGTTTTGCGCCATTATTTAAAGCGGGCAATAATTTTTCCATTTCGATTAGAGCGGAAAGCAAAGAAGAAGCCGACCGGGTATTTTCTGCGTTGGCTCGTGGCGGTGAAATTACGCTGCCGCTTAATGAAACTTTCTGGGGCGATTATTTTGGCATGTTAACTGACCAGTTCGGTATCAACTGGATGATGAGCTTTAACCCGCGGTTACAGGAAGATTTACCTTAGCAATAATCGCGCAAAGTCATTGCGCCTTATGTCGATCGATAAATATCAAGATCTGCCATGGAAACTTATATAGCTGACCGGGTTTATGAGAAACTGAAGTATAATGAACATCCCTTAAAAAAAGGGGAATATGAAAACTGCAGGTTCCTGAACTGTGATTTCAGCAATGCGGATATCTCCGGTTTCAGGTTCGTGGATTGCCTGTTTAACAGCTGCAATTTAAGTATGGTGGTAATGAACCAAACCGTACTGCGGGATGCGCTTTTCAAAGACTGCAAAATGCTGGGTATCCGCTTTGACCATTGCAGCAAATTGGGATTATCATTTTCATTCGATCATTGCCGTCTTACCCATTCCTCTTTTTACAGGGCTGAAATTCCAAAAACCTCTTTTAAGCACTGCGAAATGCAGGAAACGGACTTTACAGAAGCGGATCTTTCCTTTTCAGTTTTTGATGGTTGTGATCTGAATCGTTCAGTTTTTGACCACACCAGGCTTGAAAAAGCGGATTTCAGGACCGCTTTCAATTTTATCATCGATCCGGTAAATAATCGCCTTAAGAAATCAAAATTCTCTCTTACCGGATTGCCGGGATTACTGACCCAATATGAACTCGAGATCGGGTAAACTTGAAATAATCAGCAAACATCCAGGAAAGAAAAATGGGGAGCTCACTTACCCTATAAATTCTGCATTTCACAAATTATTGAGTTTTAAGTGTTCCTAACTTTGGAAAAGCCCCGGCTTAATATTTGATCTTTTAACAGGCAATCCAGGTTTTCCAGCTTCACGCCCGTCCCGCCTTGCCACAGTCTGCCTGATCATGAAACACAATCTCAATGTAAAATCCGTAGATTATTTAACGCACGATGTATTGCGCATTGTACTTGAAAAACCCGGGAACCTGGAGTATCAGCCCGGACAGGCGGTTGACTTTGCCATCAATAAAGATGGCTGGCAAAATGAGATCCGGCCTTTTACTTTTACTTCACTGCCCGAAGATGAGGACATTGAATTCACCATAAAAACCTACCCTGCGCATAAGGGTGTAACCAATGAATTACTTAACCTGAAAAAAGGCGACCGCATATTGCTGGATGAAGTATTCGGGACCATTCTCTATAAAGGCGAAGGCATGTTTATTGCCGGTGGAGCGGGGGTAACCCCGTTTATAGCCATTTTGAAAAACCTAGAAAAAAAGAATGAGCTCGGCAATAATAAATTGCTTTTCGCCAACAAATCCAAACAAGACATTATTCTGAAAGAGCACTTTGAAAAAATGCTGGGCAAAAATTTCATCAATGTGCTATCGGATGATGACTTAGCAGAATATGAACACGGATTTATTACAGCCGACATCATCAAAAAATATTCAGATTCCACCACCAAATATTATTACATCTGCGGTCCGGAACCCATGATGGATGCCATGGAAAAAAACCTTGAATCCCTGGGGGTGGATAAGGAGGCCATTGTAAAAGAAGCATTCTGAATACACCTGGAATTTGACCTGGCTACAGGAACATTCAAACCGCGAATCGATAGCAGATCATTGATCTCATGAATTCAGCAAATTCATCGATTCCGGGATCACTGAAAGCCCAAAATCGTTTAAAACTCCAGGGAAAAACCTCAGCGTTCGTCGTCAGGAGAAACCTGGATATTGCGGTTCAGGCTTTCTTCGAGGCTGATGAGGGTTTCGGTGCGCTCAATGCCTTTGATGCGTTGCATCTGATCATGCAATACAAAGCGAAGCTGGTCTATATCCCGGCAGGCGATCTCAATGAACATGGCATAATTGCCCGTGGTATAGTTGATGCGCACCACTTCCGGCAGTTCCATCAGGTCTTTAAAAACCGAATCGTAGAGTGAGCTTTTTTCAAGAAAAATCCCTACAAAAGCAATTACATTGTATCCCAGTCTGCGGGTATTTACGTGCAGCCGCGTACCATCTACCACGCCCATTTCCTGCAGTTTTTTTATCCGCACATGAATGGTTCCCCCGCTTACGAAGAGTTTTTTTCCCAGGTCGGCATAAGAAATCTCCGCATCTTCCATCATATGTTGAATAATCTGATAATCGAGTTTATCCAGGTTTAGTTTTGCAGCCATTTTGTTTAATTCTTTGTAGAAATATTGTAGAAGCGGCAATTTGTTAAAAATAATTGAAACAAAAAAAGATTTCTTGAAGCATTTGGAAGAATAAGAGGTTTGGAGGCTACATTTGCATTCCACAAAGCGATTGGGGCCTTATTAAGGCTCAATTTTTTTTTGGTGAAGTTCTTAAATACTGTGGGGTGATGAAACTTTTTGGCAGACATGCCCTCTTGTCTCGGGGGTGGAGAGCCAGGGATAAACACTTTGTAACGCCGATTCCGACTGCAGCGGAACCGACTGGGGTTGACCACCAATCGGACGGAATAGCTTTCCGAAACCACGATGCATTGTTGCTAACTTCTCCGTGGAGGTTCGAATCCTCCCCCTACAGCAAATAAAAATGCCCGCCGGCGTTTGCCGGCGGGCATTTTTGTAGGCAGCATGCCCGGGCTTGCCCTGGGCAAAGCGGAGCACAAAAAAACCAGCTACTGCGGAGCAGGGGCGGGTTTGTGGATTTGCATCCCCAACAAAAGGATCGGCGAAGCCAATCCTGCCTTAATTTAAAGAAGCATAGCATAAAAAAATCCGGCTATTGCGGAGCAGGGGCGGGTTTGTAGATTTGCATCCCCCAACAAAAGGATCGGCGAAGCCAATCCAAATATATCGCAACATGGTAGCCGCTGAATCCCTGCGGCGCCGCATGGCCCGCTGCAGGCGACTGAGCGGGGAAATTACCTTCACCTACGAAGTGATGTCGCAATAATTCCCGTACTCATCAATTTTTTCTGCCAACCGCCTGGCCAAAAAATCATTGCAATGCTTTAATTGTTCCAGGATAACACCTGCCTCTTGCAGGTAAATTTTAATCTTTTGCATGCTCCAATGCCCTGGAGGCTCCTGCAGGTTGGTGATCCGATCGGCGAGCTTTATCATCCCTACTTCTTTCGGTAAGTTCCGGATCCGGCTCAGGCTGTCAGCCATCTGTTCAGCCTTGGGAAGCTGATCATTCTTGGTAAGGGCAGCAACGCCCCGGGCAATCTCTGTTCCGAAATTACGGGCAATTTCATCGAAGCTTGCAGACGTGTCTTCAAGCGTGTCATGCAGTAGGGCGAGCTTAATGGCCAAAGCTAAATCGAATTCAGGATCATGATGGGCAGTCATCAATATTTCCATGGCTACATTGCTGACATGCACCACATAGGGCAGGTTTGTACCCGGAATGGTTTGATTATTTTCAGCATGCTTGGCAGCAGCAAATAATATGGCCTGCTGATAAATTGATTGTATTTCCATAATAATTTTCATTGCTGTACAATGCACATCGGATTTCATTACGCAACTGTTCACGCATAAATGCCCCATTGATTCTCTCTTTTTCTTCAACTTTTATCCAAGGCCGAAGGCTTCTCCACCTTCCTCCCTTTCCAACGGTAACTTCCAAACCTTCCCAAAAAGCCAGATGCCACTATATAAAGAATATGCAAAGGTTGCAAGACAGGGAAACTCCGCATAAAATCAATCTCATTGAAAAACCTCAGCACAGGCTTCATAAACCAGGCTTCCACCAGAATTTTTGCAAACAGCAGAATCAGCAGGACAAGCAAAAATTTAACGCTGAACAATGAGGCAAAGAACAACAACAGCAGCATGACATTGAAAATATAAAGCCAGGCCAAAACCGCAATGATGATCTTGTCTTTATAATAAGCCGCCTTGCTCGCCCAGCGAATGCGTTGCTGCAAAAAAGCCCACCAGGTTGCCGGGGCTTGCGATTGCACAATGGCTTTTTGCGATTTCCGGTAGATCACTCCGGCCGGAAATTCCTGCACCATTTTATACATCAGGAACATATCGTCGCCGGTTGGCAATTTATCCACCCCCTTAAAACCATTGACCGCATGAAACGCCGTTTTGCGGTATGCCAGGTTGGCGCCATTGCACATATAATGAAATTTTCCGGAAACACTTGCCGCGGTTATTCCTTGCATCGTGAGGAAATCGAGTTGCTGGAACGAAAAAAGGGTGCCGGGTTTGCCCATCAGTTTCACCGGTCCTGCCACAAACTGCACTTCAGCTTCGGCGAAAGGCTGTACCATAGTTGTTAACCATTCCCGAGGAAGAATACAATCCGCATCGGTACAAACAATGATCTCACCCACAGCATTTTGCACGCCCAGTTCAATCGCCCGCTTTTTATGGGATACAAATCCGGTGACCGGCGGAAGCGGAAGGATCTTCAGATTGTTTAACCTCCCGCTGTACGCTCCGGCCACCTGCCGTGTGGCATCATCGGACTGATCATCAACCAGGATGACTTCAATCAAATCTGCGGGATAATCCTGCAACATGAGGCTGTTGAACAATGCCGGGATATTGTGGGCTTCATTTCTCGCAGGTATGATCAGGCTGATCTTAAATAATGGTTGTTGCTGATCATAAGCTTCGTCTCCGCCTTTCCATTTTAAAAAATGGTAACGGTACCAGGCCATCAGCGCGGCATAACCGGCTAAGAGGATAAAAGCGGCAATGAGGAAAAGCATAATGCAAGATAATATGTTATCCGTCACCGGTTTTCAGTTTCACGTTATGGCTGTTCTATCCAGAACCAAAAAAAAATTATGGATATAACATGCTATAACCCGTGTTCCCCTTATCTTTGATTAGTTGCATAAACAACTATATGCTAAACAACCAATTTAAAAGAGGCGAATTGTATTTTGTAATCACCGGGGTGGCCAATACGGCCCTTGCCCGCAGGTTGCAAAAGCATTTTCGCGACGAAGGCATTGAGATCACCGTGGAACAGTGGAGCGTACTGGTCCATCTCTGGAAAGAAGACGGGGTAAGCCAGCAGGAATTGTCTTTGCGTACTTTTCGCGACAAACCCAGCATTACCCGTCTTGTGGACAACATGCAGAAGCAAAATCTCGTAGTTCGGAAAGATAACCCGGATGACCGCAGGGTCAACCTTGTTTTTCTTACAGAAAAAGGAAAGGCGCTGAAAAAGTCCACCACCGACCTGGCCAACCGTACCCTGCTTGAAGGGTTACAAGGCGTCTCCCAGGAAGAACTTGAGATTACACGCAAAGTACTGACGCAAGTTTACGACAACCTCAATCATAACAACAACCAAACTTTCTAATAAAAAAAACAGTGACAGTATGGAAAATAACCACGCTATAAATCCCCTGCTCGGAGCCGAATGGCTTGTAAAACAACCCGATTATAAAACCACATTCATCCCCGAAGAATTTTCGGAAGAGCAGCGCATGATCATGGATATGTGCCATCAATACCTTGAAGCAGAAGTACTGCCCCATATTGATCGCATTGATAAGCTTGAACCCGGCCTCATGGCATCACTAGTAACCAAAGCCGGTGAACAAGGCTTGCTGGGCATCAGCATTCCCGAGGAATACGGCGGATTGGGAAAACCTTTTATTGAAGGTACGATGGTGGCAGAAGGCATGGGCGGCGGATTTTCATTTTCCGTGGCCATGGCAGCGCATACCGGCATTGGCACACTGCCCATCCTGTATTTCGGTACGGACGAGCAAAAACAGAAATACATACCGAAACTGGCAGCGGGCGAATGGAAAGGCGCCTATGGACTTACCGAACCCAATGCCGGCAGCGATGCGTTAAGCGCCAAGACATCAGCCACTTTGAGCGAAGATGGAAAGCATTATTTGCTGAATGGCCAGAAAATATGGATCACCAATGGCGGCTTTGCAGATGTGTATACGGTATTTGCCAAAGTAGATGGCAAACAGTTTACCGCCTTTATTGTAGAAAGGGGTATGGAAGGTTTTACACAGGGCCCGGAGGAAAAGAAAATGGGAATCAAAGGCAGCAGTACGGTTCAATTGTATTTTGAAAATTGTAAGGTACCGGTTGAAAATGTTTTGGGTGAAATTGGGCGCGGCCATGTAATCGCCTTTAACATCCTGAACATTGGCCGTTTAAAGCTGGATGCTGCCTGCCTAGGAGGTGCAAAACGCAGCGCAAGCATCGCCATTGAATACGCCGTTACCCGTGAACAGTTCAAGCAGCCTATTTCCAATTTTGGTGCAATAAAATATAAGCTCGCAGAAATGGCCATTCGTACCTGGGTGGATGAAAGCGCATTGTATCGCACCAGCAAACTCATTCAGGATAAGGAAGCGCAATTGAATGCCGAAGGCAAAAGCTTTGCTGAAGCTGCTCTGGGCGCTGCTGAGGAATATGCCGTAGAATGCGCGATCTTAAAAGTACATGGAAGCGAAACCCTTGATTATGTGGTGGATGAAGGCGTACAAATTCATGGTGGCAATGGCTACAGCGATGAATATATTATCAGCCGCGCTTACCGCGACAGCCGCATCAACCGCATTTATGAAGGCACCAACGAGATCAACCGCCTGTTGAGTGTGGATATGGTTTTGAAACGTGCGCTAAAAGGCAAAATCGACCTGATGGGCCCGGCCATGGAAGTGATGAAAGAATTGATGAGTATTCCTGAATTTGGCGATGTGGATGAGGGTCCCTATGCCGCGGAAGACAAGGCCATCGCCAATATAAAGAAAGCCATACTGATGGTGGCTGGAGGCGCGGTTCAAAAGCTGATGCTTGAATTGGAGAACGAACAGGAAATCCTGATGAACATTGCCGATATGGCCATCAAAACCTACCAGGCGGAAAGTGCATTGATGCGTTGTAAAAAAATCCGCGAATTGAAAGGAGATAACGAAGCGGCGATTTATGACGACATCATGCGTTGCTACCTGAATGATTCAGTGGACCTTGCATTCCGCTCCGGAAAAGAAGCCATAAACGCTTTTGCCGAAGGTGATGAACAACGGATGATGTTGCTGGGCATTAAACGGTTTACCAAATACGGCCCGTTCAATTCTAAAGCTGCCCGAAGAAGGATAGCCGACAGGTTGATCTCAGCAGGAAGGTATAACTTTTAAATAGCTGCCCAGCCGGAAAGGTTGGCGCGTTCACTCCTGAAAATTTCCGAGGGGCAACTCGATCAAAAATTCGGTTTCCCCGGCTTTGCAACTTGCAACCTGCAACTTGCCTCCATGGGCTTTAATGATGTCGTAAGAAATGCTTAAACCCAGGCCGGTGCCTTTGCCGGTTTCTTTTGTGGAGAAAAAGGGTTGAAATATTTTATCCCTGATCTTCGAAGGAATTCCCAAACCATTATCGGTTATCCGGATTTCCACCAGCGGATCATTGCGCCTTGTAGTTACCACAACTTTTGGCTGATAGCCCGCACCGGCAGTTTCCTTTTTTTCCTGCACAGCCTGAAATGCATTATTGATGATGTTTAGAATTACCCTGCCGATCTCCTGGGGCACTACTTCAATCTTAGGCAGCGCGGGATCCGCCTTCAACTCAAAAGCCACGTTGAACGATTTATCTTTTGCCCGCATGCCATGATAGGCCAGGCGCAAATATTCATCACATAGCGCATTGAGATCAGTAGGTTCTTTTTGCCCCGAACTTTTACGGCTATGCATCAGCATCCCTTTTACAATAGAGTCGGCACGCCTTCCGTGATGATTTATCTTTTCTGAATTTTCTTTAAGGTCTTTGATGATCTCGTTTTCCAACTGGACATCCCTTTCTGCTTCGGGCTTTAAACGTTCCGCATTCAACTCGCCAATCAGATCACGGTTTACTTCTGAAAAATTATTGACGAAGTTTAGTGGATTCTGTATTTCATGGGCAATGCCTGCAGTAAGCTCACCAAGCGATGCCATTTTTTCAGATTGAATGAGCTGTGCCTGGGTGGCCTTCAGCTCTTCCAATGCCGCCTGTAATTCTTCTTTTTGATGGGTAAGTTCAGCAGTGCGTTTTGCCACCTGTACCTCCAATTGCTCCTTCATGGATTCCATCAGTTTTTTCTGCGCTTCCTCTTCGCTGGCTTTCTTTTTTACTTTTTCCAGCGCTTTATTCTGATTTGTGGTAATTAACCACATTACGATCATCCAGACAAAAGAAAAACTGACGCCTACCTTCAGTACCGTTTTAAAGCCTGCGAGCTGATCTTTTGCCAAAAGCTGGGCAAAGTCTTCAACTAATGAAAGAATAACGAAGGGCACAACGGCGTAAAGCACCGCCTTAACCTTTCCCATTTCCTTCTTCAGGTATAAAATGTACAGCAGAAACAACAAGAGGAAATGCGACATCCATTTTGTAATAAAATTCAATTGCGCATTTACGATATTGACAACCATGAGGGCTATGGCCACGTAAAAAATATAACTGAGCATCCGGTCTAATTCCGGAAAAAGATTTTTTGTGGATAACGATTTTCGCAAATAACTCGTTATTACAATAGCGATGACCAATTCAAAAAACATAATAACCAATTTTTAGTGCTCACCCTGCTTCGTTCACAAACACAAAAAGGCCATTTCAATTCCCAATTACCCGTTTAAGAGGATGCATTTAACAAAACAGATGCGCATTCCGTGTATTGATTAAACATTGCCTGACCGTTCATTTCCCTGCGCAATCCTTCTTCAAATATATTTAAATACTGTTTTTATTCATATTAATAATAAACCTGGTGCCAACGCCTTCCTGGCTATCAACCATCAACCTGGCTCCATGTGCCTGTATAATTTCGTAAGCCAGTGACAATCCGAGTCCTGTTCCCTGCCCGGTTGGTTTGGTTGTAAAAAAAGGCTGGAAGATCTTATCTTTTATGGATTCAGGTATACCATCGCCATTATCAGCGATGGAGATCTTAACTGCCTCTTTTTCCTTTGTGGTACTTATGGTCACTTCAGGTTCGTATCCCGCAATATTTTTTTTCTGCTTTTGGTTTACAGCATAAAACGCATTGTTGATCATATTGAGGAGAGCCCTGCTAAAATCCTGCGGCACCACATTTAATTTTCCTATATGCTCATCAAACCGGGTTTCAATTCTGGCATTGAAGTCCTTGTCTTTCGCACGCATGCCATGATAGGCCAGGCGTATGTATTCATTGCATAGCGCATTGATGTCTGTCGGCTCCTTCTGACCAGAACCCACGCGGCTGTGCTGCAACATCCCCTTTACAATGGAGTCGGCCCGTTTTCCATGATGATTTATCTTTTGCGAATTGTCTTTAATTGCTTTTGACAAATAAGCGGCTTCATCCATATTTCCTGTTTCCAATGCCAGCTGCAATTCAACCAGTATTTCATCATTAAGCTCGGCGAAATTATTTACAAAATTCAACGGGTTTTGTATCTCGTGAGCTATGCCGGCAGTAAGTTCACCAAGGGAAGCCATTTTTTCAGTCTGTATCAATTGTGATTGTGCGGCTACCAGATCCTTGTGCTGTTTATCCAGTTCCTTTATGGCGTTATTCTTATTGTTTTCGTAAACCAACAAAATAAGAAAAATACAAATATTGGTTGTGAGTACAGCTGAAAAGAACAGTTCAGTCTGTTTGTTTTGCGGATAGATAATTTCGGGTGCCCCCATTTGGATTTCAATAAAATACAATGCAACAATTACCAGGCAGGATATGCCTATCCAGATGAAAGCGCCCCGTTTTCCAAAAATGAGCATGGCAATGGCAGGCAGCAGGAAGAAAGCTGCTGTAGCCGGCGATATTACCCCGCCCTGCAGCCATGCCTGGGCCATAAATGCAAGTTGAAATTGTGCCAGAAAAAAATGTCCGGCTATATTTTTTGAGACCGCATTGCGATAGGCAAAAAGAATGACCACGTTAAACAGCGCGTTGAAAAGAAGAATGTAAGCAACCAGGTGAAGCTGAATTTCTATAGCGGTACTAATACCAAACAGGCAAAAAATTGTGGATATCAGTACCACTGTGACAAAGATCCGCTCGCCGCGCATATCTCCGTCTTCGTTCCGTTTTGCTAAAGGAATAAAATAATCTATTATTCTTTTGATCATGTCATTGCTTTTGCCGTAAGATTGAGCAATTTGCCATGCCGCTGCCATAATATGTAAATAAAAATACAATCCAGCACCAAACAAGTTACACCCAATAACTGCACGAATTGATTTTCAGGATAGAAAATGAACATGGAAACGGTAATCAGGCCGGTACCAAGCATCCGCGACCAGGCCAGCAACATCGAGAACTCACTGGTGTCTTTGGTTTGCAGCAACATCGCTATGCATTGCAATGAAAGGATCACATTGATAATGTAGCCTGAATTGGCGCCAATCATCGTATCGTATCCCTCGTTTCTGTATAAAAAAGAAAACGCGATCCAAAAAAGGAAATTGGCTACACAAAAAAAAGCAAAGTGCTTTTTCGCTACATCAGTCATAGGTTGCTTGGTGCCATAGCGCAACACACTGTAGAAAATAAAACAGTCAAGCAGAAAAGCAGCCTGGTAACTAAGCGCATACAACAGGCCGGTGTTGGGGTGATAGATAAAACTCCAAACGAATTCCCATCCAATATTTGCACCTGCAATAAAGGCGGGCATTTCTACGAATTTCTTTTTCCGGATCTCCCAGACCAGCACAGCATAGGCGATAACCCAAAAAAGACATCCGACTCCATTGAACAGCAATCCAATGGCCGGGTAGTCCTGGAAATTTATGAGATCCTGCTTCATTTCAGCGGAATTTTAAAGACAATGTGCGCCAGTCTTTGGTGAGAGATTCGGGCAGATAAAAATTTATGATGCTTGAACTGCCCATTCTGTTGAGAAAAAAATTAAGGCCTATCCTGCTGACGAACTGAATCACCATTGAAAAGATGAGGCTTTTATCCATTGTTTCCATGAATCCGGTAATCCGCTTAATTTTTCTTCCCAATTTTTCTATGGTTTGCTGGTCAATTCCGGGAACATGCAGGAGGTCTGCCATTTCATTGCCCATTGCAAGCCTGAACATGGCATCATTGATTTTGGGACTTATGAGAAAATTGGGTTTCTTGTCCTGGAAATCAAGTAAGGCTTCCATTAGCGCGGTACCCTGAGGGCTTTCCGCCTGTTGATGGGCTAAAATTGTATTTCCCATTTTTAACGCATCCGCTGCGTTTAATGGAAGCAGATCTTCATCTAGTCCAATGATGTGCCCAATCACATTCCAGCAATGCGTGAATGCTTCTTTTTCAACCGGCTCCAGTTCTATGCCGATTTTGGGAAGCCCGTCCAGGATCAAGGCTGAGAATGACATCAGCGTTCCTGCCAGGTCTTCCTGGTTGATGGGCTCTCCATATTCTGTGGCATCCCAGTCGTTTTTCTGAATATAATGCCGGATAACTCCATGGATGAGCCGGGTTTTTTGGGTAGCAATCATTCCGCGGCCAGAGGAAAACAGGCCACCCGGGCTCATGGCGAACATTACAAATTTTGCTGTCTCAGCTATACGGCGGGCATAGGTGTTGGTGGATCCATGATGGTTGTTCAGCCTCGCTGTCCGGTGCAATACTTCTGCACCTTTGGCACAGGTATAACATTCCGGTAATGATTTATAACAAAGCAGCAGGCTGATCCATACACCGTGCCGGATATATACCTGTTGACCAAGCCTGATCAGGTCAAGATCGGCCCATTCGGGAAGATGTCCGCTTTGCGCAAAATAATCTTTCAATTCTATCGGCGCATTGTCGGGCAACCGGGCGGAGTCCCTGGTAATGGAAGCAAACAAATGGTTGACCAGGTCAAGGTCATTGCGCGCTAAAATAAAGTCGACCGTGTCATCTGCAAGAGTATCCATCCGGTGGCGTTTTGATTCCAGGAAGTCTTCCGGCCAGTCCTGTACTGTAGTGGTGTCCATCGCCGCGACTTTTCGCATGGCTCTTTTTTTCAATGATCTTGACCATATGACAAATATGAAAGAAGTGATCACGAATGCGCCAAATAAAAACCATAAGATAAACTGGAGCATAAATTGAGTTTTATTGGATGATGAAAAAGGGAGTACCAGGATTTATTTGATCACAGGTATGGCAATTTTCCAAATCAGTATTGCACCTCACCGGCAAAATTTCATCAGAAAAAATACCTGGGGCCTTAAAAAACCGGTAGCCTATTTGGGTTCGATGTGGCTGTTTTTCATTTCTGACTGAAAAAGAAATGTATTTGTGGGTGGATCAATATCTGACAAGAAGGTGACATGCGTGCCACGTATTCAAAGGTAGCCGGAGTGAAAAGGAGCCGGCAATTTCCACTTGGTTTCGCTTTGGTTGAACTTTATCACGTATTTCAGTTTGTCAGATAAGCCTAAGGTATCTCAGTAAAAATTGGTGAGATAAATTTGATTCAAATTTTGGAAATAGCAAAATATTATTAAAAATATGATTATGAAATTTCCGGTAGGGACACCCTTGTTAACAGGCTCCGTGCATTATACGCACCATCGGCCAACAGCTGAAGCGTTTCTGCACTAAAAATTTAATGCAGCCCTGTCAGGAATTTAACCAGGCAAAACTTGCAGTTTTTGCCATTTAAATTTGCCTGTTTTCGCGGGTTTACCGGCAGACAGGGTCCGCGGGTGCCTGTTGGATTTTCCCTTTTGTATGTTGAATTCTTCTCCTTTAAGCTCCCTGCTTACGCAGGTACTTCGTAAGTATTATAATGGTTTGCCCATCTATTTTCCCTTCTATTTGGCCGGTATTTTCCGGTACAAGCCGGATGTTTTTTACCACTGTACCCATCTTCGCATTCATTTGGGCACCTTTTACATCAAGACTGCGTGTAAGCACCACCGTGTCACCATCTTTCAGCAATGATCCATTATTGTCGCGGTGAAGGTCATCCGCACCGGCTGATTCGTGATCGCCGCTTGCTTTAGCAAAATTCAAATCGGCATCTTCAAGGTATATCATATCCCGCAAGTCGGCGGCCCAGCTTTCATTTTGATACCGGCTGAGCATTCTCCAGGAAAGTATTTTCACGGGTACGTGTTCACTCCAAATCGTATCTGCCAATGCCTGCTGCCAATGGGCCGCATCGGGTTCCGCTCTGTTTTCAATCTGTGCGAGGCAAGCAGCACAAACCGCGGCAGTATTCTCATCCGTTTTGCCTGATACCGGTGGCAGTTCATAAAAATTCAGTGGACCGGCGCTGCGGCATAGTTCACAAACATTACCAGCACGTGCGATTAGGCGTTTCTCAAGGTTCATAAAGTATGGATTGAATATGAACAAAACTAACCCAATCGCGATGCCCCGGCAAGCGGGAGAAAATACAGGAGAGCATTTTCCATTTATCTGCAGGGCAAAACCAAAGGGATTTCAGGTTGAATCCTGATCTATATCATGTTTTCAAGCTGTTCCGTAAAAATAGTTTTCGAAAAGATCAATTCCCGTGATTACAGGGCTCTTTTTCCTTAATTTTACCGCTATGCTTATTGGAATACCCAGAGAAAATCCAACTATTGAAAAACGGGTAGTCATGTTGCCCAAAGATGTAAAAAGATTGATTGACCTTGGCGCCCAGGTGTTGGTTGAAAAAGGGGCAGGTGAAACCATTTTTATACCAGATGCAGAGTATGTAAAGGCGGGTGCAGAAACCGGAGACGGTGATGCAGTATGGCATGCCGATATCTTGCTCAAGCTCAGGCAACCTGAATTGAATGAGCTAAACCAGATGAAAGCCGGTGCTTTGCTTATCAGTTATCTGCAACCTTTCGACAATCCGGAATTGATTGAAGAATTGGCCGCCAAAAATATAGATGCCATTTGCATGGAATTGATTCCACGCAGTACCAGAGCGCAGAAAATGGATGCACTGAGTTCGCAGGCCAGCCTTGCGGGATATTCCGCGGTAATGCAGGCAGCCAACAAATTGCAAAAAGTTTTACCCATGATGACCACTCCGGCAGGCACCATTCAGCCGAGCCGGGTATTCATAGTGGGGGCTGGCGTCGCAGGGCTGCAGGCCATTGCCACGGCCAAAAGGCTTGGTGCAAGAGTTGATGCGTTTGATACCCGCCCGGTGGTGGCCGAGCAGGTAAAAAGCCTGGGTGCTCGCTTTATTGAAATTGACCTGGGCGAAACAGGACAAAATAAAGATGGCTATGCGCAGGCGCTCACGCCGGAGCAACTCGCGATGCAAAGACAGGGTATGGCCAAACAATGTGCACTCAGTGATGTCATCATAACCACCGCGCAGGTATTTGGCAGAAAGGCTCCATTGATAATAACTGATGATATGATCAAAGGCATGCAACCGGGCTCAGTAATTGTAGACCTTGCTTCCGAAACCGGCGGCAACGTGGAAGGAAGCCTTGCTGGTGAAACGGTTGAAAAGCACGGGGTTTTTATCATTGGTGCAAAAAATATGCCCGCACAATCGGCTTACCATTCAACCCAAATGTATAGTGCCAATTTGTACAACCTCATTGAAGAGTTCTGGAATAAGGAAAACAAAACCTTCGACCTGGACCTGGAAGACGAAATCCTTGATGCCGCCCTCGTTACAAAAAAGGGAGCGATGCTTAAAAACTTCAATAAAAAATAATTCATGCTATGGAGACAATGACCCTGATCCTTTTAATATTCATTTTGGTGCTCGCCATTTTTTTGGGCTTCGAAATCATTTCCAAGGTTCCATCCCTTTTGCATACTCCGCTGATGAGTGGTTCAAACGCCATCAGTGGCATCACCGTTCTGGGTGCATTGGTCATGGCGGCATTAGCGAGGTCCGAGAATAATGACTTCGCCGCTATACTTGGAGGCGTTGCAGTACTGCTCGCCATGATCAACGTGGTTGGCGGATATTTTGTGACTGACCGCATGTTGCAAATGTTTAAGAAAAAAGAAAAGAAATAACTGCTGAATTTTATGCAGACCTGTCTACTCCCCCATATAAACTGTCTTTAAATTATTGAACTCAGGGCCTGAGTATTTTTAAAAGGCAAATTCAAAATAATCATGGACAATACTTTACTCATAAATCTGGTTTACATTCTCGCGGCAATTGCCTTTATCATGGGTTTTAAACTCATGAGCTCAGCCGAAACCGCCCGTAAAGGAAACATCATTTCGGGCCTGGGCATGTTTGCCGCCATTTTGGTTACCCTTATGGATGCGCAGGTGATAAGGTACGATTACATCATCATTGGCGCAATTATCGGCACAGCCATCGGGTTGCTTTTCGCCTACCGCACGCCCATGACCGGCATGCCTCAAATGGTGGGTCTCCTCAATGGTTTTGGTGGTCTTGCTTCCTTCTTTGTGGCATGGTCCGAATTTCATGCAAAAGCCGGTGGACTCGACTGGGGAATCGGCATCATCATTTTCTTTGCGGGGTTTATTGGAATGCTCACGTTCTCCGGCTCAATGATCGCCTGGGCCAAACTGGAAGAAAAATTCATTTCCGGCAAAAGCATTACATATAACGGTCAGCAATTGGTGACAGGCCTGTTCCTGGCCATAATGCTGGTAAGCGGTATTTTATTTGCCCTCAACATCAACACCGGCCTGGCCTATTGGTACTTTGGAGCATTCATTTTGGCTGCTTTTACTCTCGGTATTTTGCTAACCATCCCGATTGGCGGCGCCGATATGCCGGTAGTGATTTGTATGCTGAATAGCTACAGCGGCATCGCGGCCTGTGCAAGTGGTTTCCTGGTTCAGAATACACTGCTGATCGTAGCCGGGGCATTGGTTGGGGCAAGTGGCATTATCCTCACCCTGATTATGGTCAAAGCCATGAACCGGTCGGTGGCCAATGTCTTCCTGGGCGGGCTGCAGAAAGCAGCAGCTAAAGCGGGTACTGCGAATGTGATTGGGGAAATGAAAGAGATTAAAGCTCCGGACGTTTACCTGCAACTGGAAGCCGCAAATAAAGTAGTGATCGTTCCGGGTTATGGGCTTGCCGTTTCACAGGCACAGCATGCTGTTCGCGAATTGATGGAAGCCATGGAAGCCAATGGTACCGAAGTGTTGTTTGCCATTCACCCTGTTGCGGGACGTATGCCCGGGCACATGAATGTACTGCTTGCAGAAGCCAGTGTAAGTTACGATGCCATGGTGGAAATGGATATGATTAACCCGCAAATGGAACAGGTGGATGTATGCATGGTTATAGGGGCGAACGATGTAGTGAACCCTGCGGCCCAGGAAGATAAAACAAGCCCGCTTTGGGGCATGCCCATTATTGAAGCCCATAAAGCCAGGAGCGTAATCGTAATGAAGCGGGGCAAAGGCAAAGGCTTTGCCGGTGTTGAAAACCTCCTTTTTTTCAAAGACAATTGCCGTATGCTTTATGGTGATGCCAAGGCAAGCCTGCAAAATCTTGTTGCAGAATTCAAGAATGCATAAGCTGGTAAAAGTCATCCTGCATATCTGAAACAATATGATAATAATAAGCCGGTGGCCTCACCGGCTTATTATTTGTTCTAAATTGCTCCTATGTATAATGCATACCTTTCCGTAGCCAGTTGATTTTTTAATGAAGTAGCCGATTCAAATGCAAAAACGCTTTAGCCATATTGCCCGTTATGTTTCAGACCTGCAAAAAAGCCTGGTTTTTTACGAGAGTATCCTCCTGCCTGAAAGAATACCTGATCCTTTTAAGGATGATCATCATGCCTGGCTTTCGATGGGCGATGGTTTGCAACTGCACCTCATCGGCGGGATGGATATTTCCGGTAACAAGCACCGCCGGAACCATATTTGTTTCGCAGTGCAAGATCTTGACCGGTTTATGGATTTCCTGGTGCAAAAGCAGGTAGTCTTCGTTGACAGCAAAAATCAGCCCGGTTCTTTCTCGGTACGAGGAGATGGCATCAGGCAAATTTATTTTCAGGACCCCGATGGATATTGGATAGAAGCCAATGACGAACCGGTAGAAAATGAGAAATGAAATCAATTCAAATTATAAAAAAAGATTATGGAAAATTCAATACTGAAATTTAAGACGAATATCAATTGCCAGAATTGCATAGCAGCTGTAAAGCCCCATCTTGACAAGCTAGAAGGCATCGAAAAATGGGTTGTCGATACAGAGAATCCCGAAAAGATCCTTACGGTAGAATCCAGCGGCGCAGAGGAAGAAGAAATTATGGAAACCGTCATGATGGCCGGTTACCGTATTCTGCCTTTTGAATAAGGCGTATATTCTATTTATTTAATTTTTGATTTTCAAACGAGGCAGAATACCTTTTATTTTAACTGGCAATTTTTTGTAAAATGCAGCTATTAGCCGGGCATTCTGGAGCGGATATTTTATATTTGTAACCTTCGCTTACAAATAATTTCCTATGGTTCTAACTGCAGAGAACATCATTCTTATTGGTTCACTATTGATGCTCTTCAGTGTAATTGCAGGAAAAACCGGTTACCGTTTCGGCGTTCCCACCTTATTGTTTTTTTTAGGCATTGGCATGCTTGCCGGTTCAGACGGTCTTTTAGGCATTGAATTCAACGATCCGGCTATCGCACAGTTTATTGGTGTGGTTTGCCTGAACTTCATTTTGTTTTCCGGTGGTTTGGATACAAACTGGAAATCTGTTCAACCCATTTGGAGGCAGGGCATTATTTTATCAACGTTTGGGGTGTTGCTCACCGCTTTTGCTGTCGGTATTTTTGTTTATTACATCAGCGATTTCACTTTTCTGGAAAGCATGTTGCTGGGATCCATTGTCTCCTCAACCGATGCAGCCGCGGTATTTTCCATTTTGCGATCCAAA
Organism: Bacteroidota bacterium; assembly: GCA_023387985.1. Classification (GTDB taxonomy): domain Bacteria; phylum Bacteroidota; class Bacteroidia; order Chitinophagales; family Chitinophagaceae; genus Phnomibacter. The sequence continues at coordinate 477,998 of JAEWHC010000005.1, forward strand.
AGCATTTCACTAAAATACAACCTGAGGCCGACCCTCGAATTTGAAAGCGGAAGCAATGACCCCATGGCCTATGTATTGACCGTTGCTTTTATCGGTTTAATCAATATTCCTGAGCAAAGTGTGTGGGCGGTGATCTTCGAATTCTTAAAACAAATGATTGTGGGGTTATTGGCCGGTTTTGCCTTTGGCTACCTCAGCAAATTCATCATCAACCGCATTGAACTGAGCTATGAGGGTCTTTATCCCGTTCTGCTTGTGGCCCTGATGTTCCTTACATTTTCCGCTACTGATTTCGTGGGCGGCAACGGCTTCCTGGCGATCTACATTTGCGGTGTTTTTCTTGGTAACCAGCGCCTGGTGCATAAAAAAACCATTTTGCAGTCTTTTGACGGTTTTGCCTGGCTCACCCAGATCGTTTTATTCCTTACCCTGGGTTTACTCGTTTTTCCCAACCAGGTAATTGCTGTAACCGGAATCGGGATGCTTGTATCCTTGTTCCTGATCGTGGTAGCCAGGCCGCTGGCGGTTCTCATCAGCCTCGTCCCTTTTAAAATGCGCATGAACCAGCGCCTTTATATTTCCTGGGTGGGGCTGCGGGGCGCGGTTCCCATCGTGTTTGCCACCTACCCCCTGCTTGCGGGTATCGAAAAATCAAATATGATTTTCAATATTGTTTTCTTTATTTCAGTAACATCTGTTACCATACAGGGAACAACACTGGGACCAATGAGCAAGTGGCTCAAAGTGGCCAAATCTCCGGAGGAAGAGGAAGCCGAATTGATCAAAGCACGCAAGAAGGCAGAAATGCCAAAAGCGGAGATACGCGAAATTGAACTGACCGAATTTACCGAGGCTACCAACAAAAAAATCATTGACCTTACCATTCCCGCCGAGTCCAATATTGCCATAATTAAAAGAGGAGGTGAATTTATTACCCCTTCGGGTACAACACGGCTACTTGCCGGCGATAAACTGATCATACTTACCAATGATCCAAAGGAACTCGATGAGTCATCCGTATTCAATTAAACCCTGGCTTAAGGTCCCTGTTTCAATCCAACCGGTGCTTAGTATCGCTAAACCGACGGGTTTATCTTAGGATTTGTTAAACGTATTGTCTCCGGGAGGCTATTTGGTATTAATGAATTAATTTAGGGAAATGAGGACTTCAAATAAGAAAACGGATAAATTAATGCCCTTTATTGATGGGCTCCAGATCCTGTTGATCCCTTTCATGATTGCTTTGATCATTGGCTCGATCATTTATTTCCAGGATCCACATCCCAAAACCCTTGCCGTTGGAATCGTACTGGCTTTTTTGGGATTGTTGAGTGGCGTTAAATGGGTTGACCTGATGCGCCAGAAGAGAAATACGTCAAAAATACTTTCCGCACTCTCCAACCAATAGCCTGCTAAATAAACAGGCAGAGTTTTTCATGTGAAGATGTGCATACTTTAACTGCTTTTGCTCCGTTATCCATATTAATATTTGCATTATGGCTTTTTTCAGGGTAATCATAGCTGTTATTTTCAACCGGTACCTGCTGGCGTTTGCCGCATTTCTGGTATGGATGCTCTTTTTTGACCGCAACGATTTTTCGCATCAGCTACGCAAAACCAGTGAGCTGAATGAGCTGAATCTAAAGATTGAATACTATACCGAAGAAATCGCCCAGTCCGAAGCCGAATTGCTCGGTCTTCAAAATGACCCGGCAATTCTGGAAAAATATGCCAGGGAAAAGTATTTCATGAAACGGGATAATGAGGATATTTTTCTCTTTGAACCGGCAGCGCCTGCAACCCAATAATTTCATTTTGGGGAAATATCATTTTTGAAACAATATTTAATATGTAGCGGCGTTTTTTGGTATATACTCCTTAAAAAACCAGAAAAGCCTATGAACATTTTTACCCACGATCAACTCATCCATTTCTATTTTGAAATGGGACCCGAGGAACGCAGGAAATTCATGGAAAATCCCGAAAACGCTGAAGCTTTCCTCGAATGGAATGAATTGCAAGCCATGCTTGACAAAGCCGTTCAAAGACCCCGGAAACAAGCTGTTGACGCCATTCTCGCTTATGCTGACAAAGCCGTAACTGCCTGAAAATTCGTAGTTTGCATACGCGATGCGAATAACGGAACGATACAAAATGGTTCTCGCGTTTTTTGAGCACCACTTTCCCATAGCCGAAACCGAACTTGAATTTACCAATACTTATGAATTATTGGTAGCCGTGGTGCTATCTGCCCAATGTACCGATAAAAGGGTCAACATGGTTACACCGCCTTTGTTTGAACGTTTTCCCAATCCGAAAAGCCTGGCGGAAGCTTCTGAAGAGGAAGTTTTTCAATATATCCGCAGCGTAAGCTACCCCAACAACAAAACCAGGCACCTGATCGGGCTCGGCAAAAAACTGGAGGAAGATTTTGGCGGCAGGGTGCCGATGACGCGTGAAGAGTTGATGCAACTGCCGGGTGTAGGCAGGAAAACAGCGAATGTGATTACCAGTGTAGTGGACAAACAACCCCATATGGCGGTGGATACCCATGTCTTCCGGGTGAGTGCAAGGCTTGGATTAACCCGGAATGCCAAAACCCCACTGCAGGCCGAGCAACAATTGGTCCGCAATATTCCAACCGCACTCATTCACAAGGCTCATCACTGGCTGATTTTGTATGGCAGGTATGTGTGCAAAGCACGTAACCCCATGTGCAATACCTGTGGTTTGAAGAATATTTGTAAATATTACCACGCCAAAGAAAGGGTGGCTAACAGAAAAGGAATGGCAGAAAGCAAAAACTGATTTTTTGCCGCAATCGGATTTTCGCTTATTTTGTTCCGCATTTACTGAACACTATGCACGGGATGTCACTTAACAATCGCCTGCTGATCTTTGCAATGTTTTGCATCTTCCTTCCGGTGGCCGGCAGCGGACAGTTCTATGGAACCAGCATATGGGACAATCTCCAGGTAGAAGCAGGCCTGACACTGGGTGGAATGAATGCCGTAAGTGACATTATGGGCAATAAACATGAATACCAGGGCCCATTTGCCGGGGTAACGCTTCGCAAAACAAAATTTACCGGTGGACTTTATGGCAATGCGGTTATGGATGATAAGTATGGTCTGAGGATGGAATTGAACTATGGCCGCGTAGAAGGCCACGACAGCCTGAATATTGATGCAGTAGCTCCCAGCGCCTATGGCCGTTATGAACGCAACCTTAATTTCCGGTCAAATATTTATGAAGCGTCACTGCTTGGTGAAATTTATTTCACCAATTTATTTAACAGTGGAGAACCCGCAAAAACCCTTCCTTATGCCCTTGCAGGTTTTAGTATTTTTGGATTCAATCCGCAGGCGCTTGTTGGCAGCGAATGGATAGACCTCAGGCCTTTGCGATTGGAAGGACAGGGATTTGCCGAATATCCGGATCGCAAACTTTACCGCCGTTACAGCTGGTCTTACCCAATTGGTGTAGGGGTTTTATTCAATCTCTCCCCCACCTTTAATATTCGTGCAGAACTTTTAAAACGGACAACATTTACCGATTATCTGGATGACGTACATGAGCCCAACTGGGTGGATCCTTCTTTATTTTACAACTACCTGCCTGCAGATCAGGCCATTTTGGCGACTCAGCTTTATAACCGCAGCTATATCATTAACCCGCCACGGAACACCAGGCCACGGGGCAATCCAAAAGAAAATGATGCCTATTGGAGTGCAACCATTAAAATTGGGTACAAATTCAATCAATCCATAGGCGGTTTTAGTGGCGGGCGGCTCAATCGCAGAAGTATGCTACGGAGCGTGCGGTGTTTTTATTGGTAATGCAAAACCTGGCCCGGACAATTGCGTTCTTGCCGGCTGCCTTTTTATTTCAGCATCATAGCCTTTAAGCGGGTAGAAATCAAAATATTTTCAACAAACGGTTGCTTATTTGAGCAGAGTACTTACTTTAGTGCATACCTAAAAACAAATAAACTCCATTTACAACCCGGCACGCTCTTGTACATCATCGAGGCGCGAAATAAACCGACCGGGGAATCCAAATGTTGAATAATTCACCGTTAAATCCAATCCCATGAAAGTTCACGAAATCCTGAGTCAAAAAAAGAGAGAAAATGTAACCATGTCGCCCACCGATTCGGTACTTGATGCGTTAAAACTGATGGCCGACCTGAACATTGGGTCAGTTATTATTATGGAAGACGGAGATTATAAAGGCATTGTGACAGAAAGAGATTACAGCCGCAAAGTAATCCTGGAAGGCAAAAGCTCCACCAATACGCAACTTGCTGAGATTATGAGTACCGATCTTCCTTCTCTTTCTCCCTCCGACGAACTGGATACGGCCATGCAATACATGACAGAAAACAAAAACCTCCGTTACATCCCTGTTTTTCACGAAGGAAAAATGATCGGGATCATTAGTATGAGTGATGTGGTTTCAGCCAAAATAGAAAGGCAGAAAGAAACGATTGGCCATCTTCGTGATTATATTTCGGCGAAATAATTTCATTCAAATGTGAAAATTTCAGGACTGCATAAACGCAGTCCTTTTTTTATGCTTTAGCGATTTATAAACATATGCAGACATCGCATTTGTAAAACATTGATAGACAAAGACATTAATAAAAGAGTTCATTTAAAATTTTACAACTTTTCTGGTAGCTGAAAATAAACAAATAGAAAGTATTAGAATCCAATGAAAATTTTGTTAAATAATTTATTATTTAAGTACAATTTCTATTTATACTTTCAATGATCAAAATAATCGCTAACAACCATTTGCTTATGAAAAAAAGACAGAGCATGATGGGAAGAATTGGTGTAATTTCTTCCCTTCTCGCCTTATTCCTGTGCATTGCGCAGGCTGGCATTGCCCAAAAAATTGCCAGGGGCACCGTAAAAGATGAAAAGGGGGTACCTGTAGTGGCTGCAACCATTGAAGTGCAGGGTACAAATATCCGGGAGCTGACCGGAACAGATGGCAGCTTTACAATCACCGTTCCCAATGACCGGACTTCAATCATCATCACTTCCGTGGGCTACGAAGCCAGGGAGATCCCTGTTGGGCAGGGTGGAAATTTTGAGATTGTCATGCGGCAAACCACCTCCAACCTCAACGAGGTGGTTGTTGTGGGTTATGGTACGCAACGCCGTGGAGACCTTTCGGGTTCAATCGCGGTTGTTGATATTAAAGAAATGAAGAAACAACCGGCTTCCAATGCCGCTGAACAACTTCAGGGGCAGGCATCCGGGGTAACCGTTATTGGTAGTGGATCTCCTGGTCAGGCACCCAGGGTTACCATCCGTGGTGTTAATAGTTTTGGAAACAACAACCCGCTTTACATTGTTGATGGAGTGCCAACGCAGAACATCGCCTTCATTAACCCCAGCGACATTTCTTCCATGTCTGTTTTGAAAGATGCGGGTGCGGCCTCAATTTATGGGTCACGGGCAAGTAATGGTATCATCATCGTTACCACCAAAAAAGGTTCCGGCAAAGTGAAAGTAACCTATGACGGAACTACAGGTGTGCAAATGCCCCTGAGTGGAAACGTTTGGAATACCCTGAATCCCCAGGAAATGGCCGAACTAAAGTGGATGGCACTGAAAAACACCGCTGACCGTACAGGTATTCCATTCACTCCAAATGATGCGTTGTATGGCCAGGGTGCGTCTCCGGTACTTCCGGATTATTTATTTCCCACCGGCGCTAAAGAAGGAAGCCCCGAAGTGGACCCGAGCCGGTATTTTGTAATTCCGGAATATACCAGCGTTGCTGACTACAACAAGTTTTACAGAATTACTAAGGCCAATAAATCTGGCACAAACTGGTTTGATGAAATTACAGATCCGGCACCTTATAATAACCATGGCATCAACGTAACCAGCGGAAACGAAAACGGAAATTTCCTGTTCGGGGTTAACTACCTGAATAATCAGGGCACCGTAAATTATACCTATATGAAGAGGTATTCATTGCGTATGAATAGCCAATACAATATCACGCCCCGCCTCCGCGTCGGCGAAAATCTGATGTACAGCCTGACCGATAACCCAAGAATAGGATTGCAGGAAGAAGGCAACTGGATTGGATATGCATACCGTATGCAACCCATCATTCCGGTTTATGACATCATGGGGAATTTTGGAGGTACATATGGCGGCCAGGTGGGTAATGCCTGGAACTCTGTTGCATTACAATACCGTTCCCGAAACAACCGCGGGCTGACAGATAACTTGTTTGGTAATGTGTTTGCGGAAGTGGATATTCTCAGAGACCTCACTTTCCGTACAACTTTCGGTGGCGAAAGGTACAGTTATGAAGGAAACAGCTTCAGCTATCCTTCCTATGAGAATGCTGAGGACAATAAAAACAATGGTTACAATTTGTGGGCAGGAAGCGGATATAACTGGACCTGGTCTAATATACTAACCTATACCAAAGTTTTTGATAAGCATAACCTGAAGTTAATGGCCGGTACGGAAGCTTATGAATCCAACTGGCGCGAAAATGGGGGAAGAACGGAAGGCTATTTCTCATTTAATCCCAATTTTACCACACTTTCCACAGGTTCGGCCAATCCAACCAATTACAGCAGTAAGGGTTTCGATGCACTGAATTCTTATTTTGGAAGGGTTGATTACAGCTTTGCCGGTAAATACATACTGAGCGGAACGGTTCGCCATGATGGCACTTCAAAACTGCTAACCTACCGATGGGGAACATTCCCGGCATTTAGTGCAGCATGGAGAATCTCTGAGGAATCATTTATGGAAAATACCAATCTTTTCCAGGACCTGAAAATAAGGGGGAGCTGGGGTATTCGCGGCAACGTATTCAATGTTAGCGGCGACAACGCTTATGCAACATTTGTGGCCGCCCGCAACAGTACTTATTATGATATAAGTGGTACCTCCAATTCAAGCGTCGAAGGTTTTCGGCAGGGCCGGATTGCAAACCCGGATGCAAAATGGGAAAACGACATCGACTGGAATATCGGGTTTGATGCTACATTACGCGGTGGCGTTTTCAGCATTTCAGCAGATTATTTCCAGAAAAATATCAAAGACTTACTCTTTACACCTACTTACCCCGGAACTGTGGGGCAGGCAACTCCTCCAGCGGTTAATATCGGATCAATGAGTAATAAGGGTGTTGATATTCAGTTCAATGCGCGGCCACAAATCACCAATGATTTCAGATTGGACATTTCAGGAACCTTTACAACTTACAAAAACGAGATCATTAAAATTGCACCTCCCCAAACGTATTTCACTACGGGTGGAACAAGAACAGGCGACGTGGTAAGGAATATGGTTGGCTACCCGGTAAGTACCTTCTATGGGTATAAAATTGTAGGTTTCTGGAACAGCCAGGCAGAAATAGATGCTGCAAACGAACAAGCCAGGAAAGTAACCGGCAATGCTACTGCGGTTTATCAAAATGAAGCTGCCGTTGGCCGTTTCCGTTACGATGATAAAGGCGCCGGTATCGTTACCCCGGATAGCCGTCAGATTATCGGAGATCCTAACCCGGATTTCACCTATGGCTTGAATCTCGGATTTACCTACAAGAATTTTGATTTCAGTACCTTCTTCTACGGTGTTGCAGGTGCGGATATTTACAACCAGGTAAAGTGGTGGACCGATTTTTATCCAAGTTTCAATGGTGGCAAGAGCAAAACCGCCCTTTATGATTCATGGACGCCTACCAATCAAAATGCAAAAGTTGCCATCCAGGAAAACAGTTCATCCTTCAGCTCAGGAAACGTTGTCAACTCCTATTTTGTTGAAGATGGCTCATACCTCCGCAATAAGAACATGACACTAGGGTATACCATTCCTTCTTCAGTATTTGGACAAAGAATCGAGCGCTTCCGTGTTTACGTACAGGCAACCAACCTGTTTACCATTACCAATTACTCCGGTTTGGATCCGGAACTCTATGGGAGTCCAATTAACTTTGGAAGAGATGAGGGTATGTATCCCAATCCTAAGCAATACCTGTTTGGTGTAAACGTAACTTTCTAATCAATTCAATTTATTATAATATGAAAAAACTATTGAATATACAAACCCTGATCATTGCCACTGTGATCATTACAGGCAGCATGATCCTGGTTTCCTGTAAAAAAGGGTTTCTGGACAGGCCGGTGCAGGGTGCACTCAATGAGCAGGTTCTTGCAAACTCTGCCGGTCTTTACAAATTACTGGTTGGCGCTTATGCGTCATTAGATGGCATCAATATCGGTGGCGGTACATGGGAAACCTCCCCCGACAACTGGATCTATGGTTCTGTAGCGGGTGGGGATGCGCACAAAGGAAGTGATGCGAGTGATCAGCCGCCCATCAATACCATTGCCAACTGGACACTGGACCCGAGCAATGGTTTCATGAACAGCCATTGGAATGGACGCTTTGAACAAATTTCCCGTGCCAATGCGGTTTTGAGGATCCTGCCAAAAGCCGAAGGCCTGACAGATTCCGAGAAAAAAGCATTTGAAGGTGAAGCGCGTTTTCTACGTGGATTGGGCTATTTCGAAGTGAAAAAAATGTTCAACAAAGTGCCCTGGATCGACGAAACAACCACGGAATACAAACAGCCCAATACGGCCGACATTTGGCCAAATATTGAAGCTGATTTCAAATTTGCCTATGATAACCTGAACGGTACCGCACCTTCAATTGGTCGTGCCAACAAATGGGCCGCAGGCGCCATGCTCGGAAAAACGCTCTTATACCAGAAAAAGTATGGTGAAGCAAAAGCTGTTTTCACCGATGTGATAAACAACGGTACAAACAGCGCCGGTGTGAAATATGATCTTAATGCGCGTTTTGAAGACAATTTCGATCCGGCAACCAAAAACAATAAGGAAACCGTTTTCCAGGTTCAGATGTCAGTGAATGATGGTGCAGGTGATATCAACAATGCGTATAAAGGCGCTATGCTGAACTTCCCTTATGGCGGACCATTCGGTTGTTGCGGGTTCTATCAGCCTACGATTGATCTGGCTAACTCCTATCGCACAGATGCCAGCGGCCTTCCATATCTCGATAACTACAATGATGTTATTGTAACCCATGACCTGGGTGTTAAATCCACCGATCCGTTTACGCCGTATAGTGGAACACTCGACCCACGCATCGACTGGACAATTGGACGCAGGGGCTTGCCATATAAAGACTGGGGTTACCATCCCGGTCAATCCTGGATACGCGACCAGAACAATGCCGGTCCATACTCTCCATTGAAAAACGTATTCTGGAAAGTGACTTCAGATAAGTATTGGGATAAATCATCCTGGGCACCCGGATCTGCTATTAACGTTAACATCATCCGTTTTGCTGATGTATTGTTGCTGGCTGCTGAAGCTGAAGCTCAAACCGATGGCCTGGCAAAAGCCTTGGAATATGTAAACCGCGTACGAAATCGTGCAGGCACTCCTCAAACTGTGGTATATAAATATCTGGATGCCAGCCAGCCCGAAAAAGGATTCTCCGCTACACCGGCTGCTAATTACCTGGTGAAGCCTTATGCTTCATTTGCAAATAAGGATTTTGCGTTGAAAGCCATCTATTTCGAAAGGAAACTGGAACTGGCCATGGAAGGCCACCGCTTCTTTGACATTTCCCGCTGGGGAATTGCCGGACAGGTGATGAATGCCTTTTATGCCTTTGAAAAACGTTTTACTTCAGATATTGCTGAAGGCAAATTCACTACCGGAAAAAATGAGTACTTCCCGATTCCGCTGACTCAAATTGACCTGAGCGCTATTGACGGAACACCAACCTTAACTCAAAATCCGGGCTACTAAGCCCTTCAAACTAAACTGGTTTTTAAAGGTCGCCTTTCGGGCGGCCTTTTTTTCTGTATGACCGGACGGTCAAATAAAAAGCTGGCATTCATAAGTCACAATGCAACAAAAAACCGGCGCAGGCCGGTTTAAGTTTGTATCGATACGATGGTTGTTATCGTACCCTGTATATATAATCGTTGTTGAGGAATTGGCGCCTTACATCGCGCAGTTCGGTTGTGATCGAGGTATCCAGCCGTTTATTGTCATATTCCATGATGAATCCGCCAATGATGGATTCATCCACCACTTCTTCGAGATCGATTAACGGAATGCCTGTATCGGTCTTCAGCTTGTTAACCAGGATGGTCCGGAGTTCATCACTGATGGGTGAAGCCGTGGTAATCCTAACTTTATGTATGCCTTTGAGGGTGTTGTATTGCGTAATAAATTCATTCAGGATTTCGGGCAGCCCGTTTTCGCGGCCTTTTACGGCAAGCAAACGCATAAATTTTTGGGTAATGTCCGAAACCTTCCCTTTACCAATCTCCCGGAGAATCGAAATCTTTTTGTCAGATTTAATGATCGGGCTTCTTAGCACATTGCCCAACAGCGGACTAACTTTCAAAGCGGCAGCCAGAAAATCAACATCTTGTTTTACGATTTCCAACTGGTTGGTCTCCAGTGCAATATCAATAAGGCTCTTGGCGTATCTCCCAGCTATCCGTGAATTAATGACCATTACTACTTTTTTTTTAATCAATTATTGCAGGTTCACTCCCTGGCTCAATTGCTTTATATAGGCTTCCTGATCGCCCCGGTTATTCAATTCGCGGCGCAACACTTTTTCAGCAACTTCTGTCACCATCATGCCCACCTGGTTTTTAACCTCGATCACTGCAGCCATCTTTTGGTTGTTGATGGCAATTTGTGATTCGGCAATAATTTTATTGGCTTCCCGCTTCGCCTGGTCCTTCGCCTCGTTGATCATTTTATCCCGCGTTTCTTTGGCTTCTTTCAGCATTTGAGCTCTTTCTTCGCGGGCTTTAGCCATTAGGGCTTCGTTTTCATTTTTCAGTTGGGCCATTTCAGCCTTTATGCGATCGGCGGTTGCAATGCTGTCTGCAATTTTGTGCTCACGTTCATCCAGCATGTTCAATATGGGTTTCCACGCAAATTTTCTGAGCAGAAGCAAAATGATCAGGAAAACAATGAATGTCCATATGATCAGGCCTATTCCGGGTTGTAACAGTTCCATATGCTATTTATATATGGTTTATGGTATAGAGTTCAATTTGTTTGCGGGAAGAAACTGCATCCGCCGCCCTGTGCTTGGGATGCAGCTTCACGCTTTTTTGGATCTTCGTGATCAGGCTTTAAATACAGCCAGCAGACCGGCAACGGCAGCAAGAAGGGCAACGCCCTCAACGAAAGCTGCAGTCAGGATCATCGCACCACGAATGTCGTTAGCGGCTTCTGGCTGACGAGCGATTGACTCAGTCGCACCTTTACCAATGAGGCCAATGCCAATACCGGCGCCAATAGCGGCCAGACCGGCACCAATGGCGCCTCCCAGGTGGCTCATGCTAACATCCAACAGTGTGTTCAACAATTGCATAGTTGATGTTTTTTTGGTTAATAAAAATCTTTATATCTCTTTAATGTGCTTGATGTTTTCCGTCTTCATGATGACCTTCATGCTCGAAAGCTTGCCCAATGAATACTGCAGTAAGGTTCGTAAAAATATAAGCCTGAATGAAAATCACCAGGATTTTGATGGCGAATATGAAAACCGCAAGCAAAATAAAAATCGGGCTTGTACCAAATCCCAAGGCTGTATTCATTGCACCAAATATGAAAATGAGCAATACGAAGCTCAAAATGATCACGTGACCGGAAACCATGTTCGCAAACAAACGGATCATTAAGGCAAATGGCTTGGTGATGATTCCCATCAGTTCCACAGGCAACATCATCAGTTTGACGGGTATGGGCACACCGGGAAACCAGAAAACATGTCCCCAGAAGCCTTTGTTTGTGCTAAACAAAATCACAACCAGGCTGATCAAAGCAAGAACGCCTGTAAATGCGAGATTACCGGTGGGATTTGCCGCACCCGGAAGCATGCCGATTAGGGCGTTGATCAGGATAAAAAAGAATACGCTCAGCAGCAAGGGCATGTAGGTCTTCCAGCGCTTACCGAGTGCAGGCTTGGCCACATCATCGCGGATGAAGGTGATGACCGGCTCTACCCAGCCCTGAATTCCGCTTGGCGCTTTGTCCGGGCCTTCACGTTTGTATTTATTGGCTATACTTACCATCAGGATCACCAGTAAAATGCTGGCAACAATCATTTGGGTCGCATTTTTGGTCAGGCTCAGGTCAACAACCGATACATCAGTACGGGGCATTTTGTTTTCATCCACCGCAACTATGGTATTCAGCAAATATTTATTGGGATCGCCGCCGGAGGCCTTTACCCGATCTTTCATGTCGTGGTTTACGATCATGAAACCTTCATGCGCGTCGGTTCCGTGGTGGAACTTGCTGCTCATAAATGTATGCAACTTGCCCTCTGACCACAAAATAATGGGCAACGGAAGGGTAAAATGCTTATTCCCTAAAGTGGCAAAATGAAATTCATGAGCATCAATAATATGGTCCAGGACTACTTTACCCGGATCAAGTTTAACCTCAGTTTCCTCTTCCTGTGCTGCTGTTTCCCCTGCATGCTCCTGAGCATGGGTTAAACCGGCAGGCAAAGAAAAAATGATGAGAAGAGCAAGAATTATTTTCAAACGACGCATACCAGTCCCAAAATTTGGCTGCAAAGGTAAGGAGGAACGAGGATATTAATTGGAGAATTGGATTTTTATTTAAGCAAAAGCCAACGTGTACAAGGGTAAATGCCAGGAGTCAGCTTGTACCATCGAGAAAAATTTAATTTTGAGCTAAACACCTGGTTTGATTCACACCACGCTCAAATGTTTGTAAATTAGGTCAACAAACAGATTTGTTCATATGCAGATTCTACTGTTTCGCAACCCTTCTTTTCCTGAACCTTTGTTTTTTTTTGGCCTATAAGTAGGAATGATTCTTCATCTTTAAATACCTCATACCGGATACGCACCTAATTCCCTCTTCCCTGTCCCCGGTTGCCCTGTGAACGGGGTGGTGGGCCTTTACGTTCAGCCGGCGGGCCCACGCGCTTTTCTGGTCCCATACCTTTTCCCTGGTTTGGGCCACCTCTACGCTGCAATTCATTGCGGAGCATTTCGCCCCAGTTGCGTTCGGCATTCAGCAAACGGTTGAATTTGGCCGGGCCAACCGCATCCACAAATTCCTGACGGTATTTGTTTCTCAACTGCACCATTTCTTTATTGTAATTGTTGCTGCTGAGCTCTCCGGAACGTTGTTTGCGCACTACTGCCTGTAAATCACTTTGATAATTATTGTACACCGGCCAGAATTTCTGCGCTTCCTCCGGCGATAGTTCCAGTTGCTTTGTAAAAAAAGCAATCCGCAAAGCTTCCAGCTTTTCCTGCTTTTCATTGTTGCTTTTCTGCGCATGCAATTGCAGGCTCAGCAAACCCATGAGCAGTATGGTGAAAATTCGTTTCAAGCTTTAATGTTTTAAAGGATCGATCATCCTCCGTTTAAAAATGCGATTTTTTCCAGGTCTTTTTGGATGTCTTCCAGGCTATATCCTTCAAGCGAAGGCAATTCGGCCGATTTGTCCATCACATAATTCGGGATTGTCTGAAATTCCTCACCGGTATTCCGGTGTTCTGCGGTTTGTTCCAGCAATTCCAGCTCTGTAAGCATAATTGCATCAGGTACCCAGTTGGTTTGAGTTTGAGTGATTGCCGGGGCAGTGCCGGTCAAATTATTTTGAGGTAAGAATTTCCAAATAGAAAAAACCCCGGCAAGCAACAAAACCGATGCGGCGATTTGCATCCATTTTTGGTTCCACAACGAAAGAATCCGGGCAGGTTCTCCAATTTTTTCTTTCTGCTGCACCGGGGTTCCGTCGTGTGGCTGTTGCAATTTTAACATCAGTCTGTCCGCAAAGTCTTCAAAATAATGCTGAGGTACTTTTCCGGACTCAGCACTGCCATCAGCTTTACGGATGACCTGCGATGCCAAAACCGACGGGGCCTCGAAATACGATTCCGGCACCGAAAAAGGCATGTAGGCCGGCAAATCAACCAGCCCGGGAGCATTTTCCCTCAGTTCTTTTTCAATTTCCGGATGCTTTTTCATAACGTGTATATGACCCTGTTTGGATGTGTAGGTTTAACGCATTAACAAATTTTTCCCCGTTTTTAAGACTCACGCAAAATGTATTCCTCCACTTTTTTGGCTGCATGATGGTAACTCGCTTTCAGGGCCCCAACAGAAGTTTCCAATACCTTGCTCATTTCCTCATAAGGCATTTCATCGTAATAGCGCAGGTTGAATACCAGTTTTTGTTTTTCCGGCAATTGGTTTATTGCCAACTGTAGTTTCCATTCCAGTTTGGCAGCATCAAAATGCTCATCCGCTTTCAGCTTGTTTTCAAGCATCACCTGTTCTTCCTCCGATACGGACAGGCCGGTATGCTTTTTCTGTTGTTTCAGAAAGCTGAGACTTTCATTGGTGGCAATGCGGTAAAGCCAGGTGTAGAGGTTGCTGTCTTCACGGAAATTTTCCAGACCTTTCCATGTCTTGATAAAAACGTTCTGCAGCACATCATCCGCGTCATCATGTACCACCACCATACGCCGGATATGCCAATAGAGGCGTTGCTGGTATTTTTTCACCAGTTCTGTAAAGCCGGCATCCCGCGTGGCCGGGTTGCGGTATTTTTCTAATATGATGGAATCTTCCATGGACATGCGCAGGGTAAATGACCGCAATTTCCCGGATGGGTTTAACTCGGAAGGGATTACCGGATGGTTTATTTCTTTCTTGTAAGTGCTTTTTTGCAAGCCGCTACAATATGTTCAGCGTCAAGTCCGTATTTTTTCAGCAGGTCCAGTGGTTTTCCGCTTTCGCCAAATGTATCCTGCGTACCCACAAATTCAACCGGAGCCGGATGGTTTTGCGCGATTACATGGGCCACCGCTTCACCCATTCCGCCCCACACATTGTGTTCTTCCGCAGTAACGGCGCATCCGGTTTTGGAAATGCTGTTTATTATGGCATCTTCATCTAAAGGTTTAATGGTATGCAGGTTGATCACTTCGGCCGAAATGCCTTCTTTTTCCAATGCACGCGCCGCTTCAATGGCGATCCAAACCATATGGCCGCAGGCAAAAAGGCTCAGATCACTTCCTTCCGCCAGCACCTGTGCTTTTCCGATGACAAAGTCATCCCCATTTCTGCTGGTGAAATTGGGCCATTTGGGGCGGCCAAAACGCAGGTAAACCGGCCCGTCAACTTCGGCGATCTTCTTAGTGGCGATCTTTGTCTGGTTAAAATCCGCAGGCACCACCACGGTCATGCCCGGCAGCATCCGCATCAATCCAATGTCTTCGAGTATTTGGTGCGTGGCGCCGTCTTCCCCAAGGGTGAGGCCGGCATGGCTGGCGCAGAGTTTTACATTTTTGCCGCTGTAGGCCACGCTTTGCCGGATCTGGTCATAAACCCTTCCGGTGCTGAAATTGGCGAAAGTGGTGGTATAAGGAATATAGCCGCCAATGGTGAGCCCTGCGGCCATACCAACCATGTTGGCCTCCGCGATGCCCACCTGGAAGAAGCGATCCGGGAAATCTTTGATGTATGGCCCAAGTTTTAGCGATCCCGCCAAATCGGCGGTAAGCGCCACAACTTTCGGGTTTTCTTTGGCCAGTTCATAAATGCCTTCACCAAAACCTGCCCTGGTTTCCTGTTCATCCTGTACAACAATATCCGAAAGTTTCGCCATTATTTATTTGTAGTTTAATTGGTTGCGAAATTAACTTTTATCGGCTCAAAAGCCAAAAGCGAATTTGGCAAATTGATACCGTGGTGGCGGAAGAGCAGGACAACATCTGTTTAAAATTTGAAGTGTGAGGCTACTGTGTAAAATGGCTCTACAAATTTCTGTACGCGAAGCCGCCGGGAGGAAAAAATAGTTGTTTATGCAACTAATTTTTATTTCCTTCGCAGTACATATTTTCAAATTTGCCGTATGAACAGAAATATCAGAAAAGTGGCCGTTTTAGGCAGTGGAGTAATGGGTAGCCGCATCGCATTGCATTTTGCCGGCATTGGCTTGCCGGTCCTGCTTTTGGACATGGTGCCAAAGGATTTTGAAAGCAGCGCCAAACCGGCAGAAAGAAATAAATTGGTGAACGATGCCCTCGCCGCTGCGCTCAAAAGCAACCCAAGCCCGGTATACACCAAAGAGGTAGCTAAAAAGGTGGTCACAGGCAATTTTACCGACAATATGAAGGATATTGCCTATTGCGATTGGGTGATTGAAGTGGTGGTGGAAAGGCTGGATATCAAAAAGATTATTTATGAGCAGGTCGAGCATTTTCGCAAACCCGGCACCCTGATCACCACCAATACTTCCGGTATACCCATCCACATGCTCAGCGAAGGCAGAAGCGATGATTTCAAAAAACATTTCTGCGGCACGCACTTTTTCAATCCGCCCCGTTATTTGCGATTGATGGAGATCATTCCCGGGCCCGAAACCGATCCGGCGGTGGTTGATTTCCTGATGGATTACGGCGACCGTTTTTTGGGAAAAACCACCGTACTGGCAAAAGATACACCGGCATTTATTGCCAACCGCATTGGCGTATTCAGCATGATGTCCATCTTCAAAGTGATGGATGAACTTGATATGCGCATTGATGAAATTGAAGCGCTCACCGGTCCGGCAATAGGCCGCCCGAAAAGCGCCACATTCCGCACCGCAGATGTGGTTGGAATCGATACGCTTGCAAAAGTTGCGCAGGGTGTGGCCCAAAACGCGCCGGAGGACGAAGCGAAAGCACTGTTCCAAATTCCTTCCTGGCTCCAAAACCTGATTGACACAAATCGTTTGGGAGATAAAACCGGCATCGGATTCTTCAAAAAAGAAAAAGATGCGGAAGGCAAATCGGAGATTTATACCCTTGACCTGAAAACCGGCGAATACAAGCCCAAATCAAAACCAAAATTTGCAAGCATCGAAGCCGGCAAACAAATGGAAGATCTGAAGCCAAGGCTGAAAATGCTTTTAGGCGCACAGGATAAAGCCGGGGAATTTCTGCGGAAATTTCATTACCATCTTTTTAGTTATATCAGCCATCGCATCCCGGAGATCAGTGATGAATTGTACCGTGTCGACGATGCCATGAAAGCCGGTTTCGGCTGGGATATTGGCGCGTTCGAAACCTGGGACCTTGCCGGTGTTGCCAAAACCACCGAAGCCATGAAGGCAACCGGGCATACCGTAGCGCCCTGGGTGGATGAATTTATCGCTGCAGGAAATAAATCCTTCTTCAAAATGGAGAATGGCCAGAAATTGTCCTATGATCCGGCAACCAAAACTTACAAGCAGGTACCGGGAGGTGACAGCTTTATCATCCTTAGTGATCTGAAAGAAAAAACCATTTGGAAAAACGGCGCCTGCCAGTTGGTGGATATTGGGGATGATGTACTCGGCTTAAGCTGGAATACCAAGAGCAATACCATTGGCGCGGATGTATTGCAGGGCATTCAAAAATCAATTGCCATTGCAGAAGAAAAATACAAGGGGCTTGTCATCGCAAATGAGGGCCCCAATTTCAGTTTGGGCGCCAATGTGGGGCTCATCTTCATGTTCGCCATCGAGCAGGAATACGATGAACTGGATATGGCGGTTCGCATGTTCCAGAATACCAGTATGCGCATCCGGCATTCAGCCATTCCGGTTGTAATCGCCCCGCATGGTATGACGCTAGGCGGAGGTTGCGAGTTCAGCCTGCATGCCGATAAAATCCAGGCCGCGGCGGAAACTTACATCGGCCTTGTAGAATTGGGTGTTGGACTCATTCCGGGTGGCGGGGGAACCAAGGAATTCGCAATGCGTGCCGGCGATGAATTCGTGGACGGTGAACTGGAAATGGAGCCGTTGAAACGCCGTTTCTTTACTATTGGCATGGCCAAGGTTGCCACAAGCGCTTTTGAAGCCTACGAATTGGGAATCATGCGCAAAGGAATTGATGAAGTAAGCATAAACCAGGGCCGCCGGATTGCCGACGCCAAAGCTTCTGTGCTGGAAATGTATGGTGAAGGCTATGTGCAACCGGTGGTGCGCAACGATGTAAAAGTGTTGGGTCGCGGCGCGCTTGGCGCCATGCTTGCCGGATTGAACGGTATGCGCCGGGGAAATTACGTAACCGATCACGATGTGAAGATCGCGAAAAAACTCGCCTACGTGATTTGCGGCGGCGACCTGAGTGAAACCAGTCTCGTAAGCGAACAATACCTGTTGGATATAGAACGCGAAGCTTTCCTGAGCCTCACCGGCGAAAAGAAAACCCTGGAGCGGATTCAGAGCGTACTGAAAGGTGGAAAACCGGTGAGAAACTGATTCAGCGGTAAATTTCACAATGGGCTGTCCAAGAATTTTATTGCTTGCCGGCAAAGCAAGGAGGCACTTTTGAAATGCATTTTCCCGGATTTGCTGATACTCTACGCCCCTGCCTAGACGGGATTGATTAACTTTGCACAAACGCCTGCCATGAAAAAGAAGTTTTCGCCGGAAAGCCTGATGATGAGTTATGGTTATAAACCAAAGCTTAGCCAGGGCGCCATTAAATGTCCCGTTTTTCTTACCTCCACCTTTGCTTTTGAAAGTGCCGAAGCCGGCAAAGAATATTTTGAGCTCGCATATGGCCTTCGTGAGCCCCGTCGCAATGAGGAAGCAGGCCTCATCTACAGCCGCCTGAACAACCCGGATATGGAAATTCTGGAAGACCGGCTCACACTTTGGGATGATGCCGAAGCCTGTGCGGCTTTTGAAAGCGGCATGAGCGCCATCAGTACGGTGATGATGGAATTTCTGAAGCCCGGCGACCTGCTGCTGTTCAGCAACCCGGTTTATGGCGGTACCCATCACTTCATCCATCACTTTTTGCCCAAATGGGGTATTGAGACCCTCGGCTTCAGACCTGATGAAGATTTCGAAACCATTGAAGCCAAAGTGCTTGCAGCCGGAGGCGAAAACCGGCTTGCCATGGTTTATGTGGAAACACCCGCCAACCCCACAAACGACTTGATCGACCTGCAAATGTGCCGTAAACTCGCCGATCGGTTTTCCAGCGACGGCCGGCAGGTTATTGTTACTGTTGACAACACCTATATGGGCCCGGTTTGGCAAAATCCCCTTCATCATGGCGCCAATCTCATCCTCTATTCAGCCACCAAATACATAGGCGGCCACAGCGATGTAATTGCAGGCGCGGTACTCGGCAATACGGATCTGATTGGCCGGGTGAAAACCCTGCGCACTTTCCTGGGCAACATGATCAGCCCGCATACCGGTTGGCTCCTTTTGCGGAGTCTCGAAACCTTGAAATTGCGTATGGATAAACAAGCCGACAGCGCTGAACATGTGGCGGAATTTCTCTTGGAGCATCCTGCCGTGGAAAAAATTTATTATGCCGGATACCCGAAAAATGCAAGGCAACAGGAAATTTTCAACCGCCAGTGCAAAGGCAAAGGCGCCATGATCAGTTTCGACATCCGGGGCGGGGAAGCGGAAGCCTTCGCGTTTCTAAATAACCTCAAACTCATAAAACTCGCTGTAAGCCTCGGCGGAACCGAAAGCCTGGCAGAACATCCTTTTACCATGACGCATGCCGATGTGCCTGCAGAGGAAAAAGAAGCCCTGGGATTAAGTGAGAAAATGATCCGCCTTTCGGTTGGTGTTGAAAATCCCGACGACCTGATTGCCGATTTGGGCCATGCGTTAAAATGCGCTCAACAAAAAGCACTGGCCGGTTTGCAATAAAGCAAGTTGCGTATTTGTACGCCCACGCATTTTCCCGCGTGGGAATATCTTTCCCCCATGTACGGGAGAAAATACAGGAAATACTCGCTTCATATTCCATTCTGGAAAACGGCGCCATTCACCCGTGTGTTCATCGCATTGGCAGCGGGCATTCTTGTAGGTGAAATGTTTTTTCCTGCGCGCCCTGCACATTTGTTTCCGGCAATTTTCATTATCATTACCCTGTGGCTGGTGCCGCTGATTTTTCCCGCAAAACGCAGCCTTGCGGCGGGGCTTACCCGCCTTTTTGCCATCGGAGTAACAGGATGGATCCTTGTGTTCATCACAAGCCCTGCCAACCGGCATGATTTCATTGGCAGGCATTATAAGCCTGGCCAGGCCATTGTAGCCACCTTACTCGAACCTGGTCAGCCAAAAACAAAAACCTGGAAAGCCGATGCCCGGGTTGCTTTGGAACTGCCGGATGGCAGGCGGGTTCCTGTTTCCGGAAAGGTGATCCTTTACCTGCAACGCGACAGCCTCCCCATTCCACCTCATTTTGGATCGGTCATCCGTTTTTCAAAAAATATGCAGGAGATCCGCAACGCCGGAAATCCCGGTGGGTTTGACTATAAAACTTTTACCTGGCGCAAAGGCATTTTCTACCAGGTTTTTCTGCGGGAAGGCGACTGGCAATATACCGGAGAACAAAGTGGGAGTCGGTTCCGGGAAATGGTGCTCAGCCTGCAGGATTATTGTTTACGCACCATTCGCCGCTACATAAAACCCGAAAGCCAGGTAGCCATTGCACAAGCCCTGATCATCGGGTATAAGGCTGACCTCGACAAGACCATGGTTGAACAATTTGCCGCCACCGGTACCGCACATATCATCGCCATCAGTGGCATGCATTTGGGCATGATCTACGTAATGCTGCTATTTGTACTCAGGCCATTGGGCAAAACCCGGAACGGCAGGTTTGCCCGGGTAGCCATAACACTGGGCATAATCTGGGTTTTTACATTTCTTACAGGTGCAGCCCCAAGCATTACCAGGGCTTCCATCATGTTTTCCATTCTGGCAACCGGACAGCTCTGGAACCGTAAGGGAAACACCATTAACCTGCTTGCGCTTGCGGGCATTATCCTGCTGCTGATCGATCCGCAGAGCCTTTTTGATGCCGGCTTCCAGTTGAGCTTTGCCGCCGTACTGAGCATCGCCATTTTTTATTTGCCGCTTCGCAATAAATGGCAACCGAAAAACAAGATGCTCAAAGGAATTTGGGAAATGATCGCCATTACCCTCACAGCCCAAATATTTACAACCCCCATTGTCATCTACCTCTTTCACCAGTTTCCCACGTATTTCCTGCTCTCAAACCTGCTGGCCGTGCCGGTTAGCACCTTATGCGTATACCTGCTGGTTGCTTTGCTTGCCTTCGGCTGGACGGGATTTATTGCCAAACCCATAGGACTTTTTACCGGCTTTTGTCTCGAATTATTCACCTGGAGCATTCAATGGGTAGCCGCTTTGCCCAATGCCACCATTGGTCATATCCAGGTTAGTCTATTGCAGGCCATTTTGCTTGTGGCAGCTATTTCAATGGCGGGATTCTGGCTGTTGCGCAAAAATACTGCTGCGCTTTGGGGAGCCATTGGCTGCATGATGCTTGTGGCCGGTTTGCGTGCACATCAGTCCTGGCAAAGCCATCAGCAGGAAAAAATCATCATCTTCAACGCGCCGGGAAACAGGCCGGCCATTGATTGGGTCCACGGAAAATCTGCCATTTTTATCGGCGATCCCGAATTCCAGCAGGAAAATCATTTACGCAATTTTCACCTCTTGCCCACCCGAATTTACTACCAGTATGATGCCCTGCGGACGCAGGAGATTGAAGAAGATGGCAACGCAAACTTTAAAACAGGCCGGCTCAACTTTTTCATTGCGCAGCAAAACATAAATACCGCAGCGCCAAAGCCAAAGACAGATATTTTATTGGTGGGCCGCAACAACCGCAACAAGCCTGCGGTATTGCTTGATTACACGTCTCCGGGGCAAATCGTTTTGCTGAACGGGGCAAGGCCTTATCAAATTGCCGAATGGCGCAATGCTGCGGATAGCTTAAATTTGCCGCTGCATTGCATTGGCGAAGATGGTGCGTTCACCATCGGCAACTGATGCTGGTCAATTCACAATTCAACCATGGATAAGCCAATAAAATCTGCTCTTATTTCCGTATTTTACAAAGACGGACTCGAGGAAATTCTGCCTGTTTTTCAAAAACACAACGTTACCATTTACAGTACCGGCGGTACCCAGACCCATATCGAAAATTTGGGATTTTCCGTGATCCCGGTGGAGGCCCTCACTGGTTACCCGGGCATCCTGGGCGGCAGAGTAAAAACATTGCATCCAGTGGTATTCGGCGGCATCCTTGGCAAAAGAAGCGATGCACAGCACCTGGAGGAAATGAAAACATACAAGATCCCGGAAATCGACCTCGTGATTGTTGACCTCTACCCTTTTGAAGAGACTTTGGCCAATACCAACGAAGAAGCGGCAATCATTGAAAAGATCGACATTGGCGGACCAAGCATGATCCGCGCAGCGGCAAAAAACTTCGCTGACCTGGTAGTGATCTCTTCAAAAGATGACTATACAAAGCTTGTGGAAATTTTGAAGAACCAAAGTGGCAAAACCACTTTGAAACAACGTAAGACTTTTGCAGCCAAAGCTTTTGAAGTGGTGAAGCATTACGATATCGCGATTGCTGATTATTTCTCGGGTAAAATTGCGGAAACACCATTGCGCTATGGCGAAAACCCGCACCAATCCGCATCGTTTACCGGCCACCTGGATAGGTATTTTGAGAAACTGCATGGTAAGGAACTGAGTTACAATAACCTGGTGGATATTGATGCCGCCATGCAGTTCATGTCTGAATTCCAGGACCAGGAAGGCGGGGTAACTTTCGGAATTTTCAAGCATACCAATGTATGCGGTGCCGCACAACGCGACACGGTGGAAGCCGCATGGGCAGCAGCACTTGCAGGCGATCCGGAAAGCGCTTTTGGCGGAGTACTCATCACCAATGCCCACGTGAACCAGGCCGCTGCTGAAGCCATAAGCGAAATTTTCTTTGAGGTATTGATCGCTCCCGGATTTTCCGCTGAAGCCAGCCGTATGCTGACTACCAGGAAAAACCGGATCTTACTTAAATTGAATGCTTACCCGGAACCCGGCATGTCGTCTAAATCTTTACTGGGCGGTACATTAAAACAGGATACGGATGCTGGCAATACAGATACCTGGCAAGAAGTAGGGGGCCGCGAAACCACTGATGCGGAGAAAGAAGAACTGCATTTTGCCAACCTCATTTGTAAACACCTCAAGAGCAATGCCATCGCCCTTACCAAAGACCGGCAGCTGGTGGGAAAAGGTTGCGGGCAAACCAGCCGCATAGACGCGCTTCGCCAGGCTATTGAAAAATCGAAACAGTTCGGCTTTGACCTGGATGGCGCGGTGCTGGCGAGCGATGCCTTCTTTCCCTTTGATGATTGCGTGAAAATTGCACATGCCGAAGGAATCGAAGTTTTCATACAACCCGGCGGCAGTATTCGCGACAAAGACAGTATCGACTATTGCAAACACAACGGCCTGGCTATGGTGATGAGCGGCAAACGCCATTTCCGCCATTGATTTTGCTGCAAAAACTCTCTTAAATTGCAAAGCTTTCGGGTTGAGGGCAATTGGTTCCCTTAATTTTACAGCGTTTCACATGCATATGAATAAGTTTTTCCTGATTTTAGCCCTGTTTCTGATGGGTGGCCTGGTTGCACAAGCACAGGTGAAAAGAGTAGTTGCCGATAAGATCATTGGTAAAGTGGGCGATCGCATCATTTTGCGCAGCGATCTCACCAATGCCATCAGTGACTATCGCCGGCATCAAATGGAACTTCCTCCAGATCCCATCTGTTCTTTTTTTGAAGCCGAACTGGTGAAAAAAGCGCTGGTATTGCAGGCAGAAAAAGATTCACTGCCCATTGACGATGCCGAAATTGAAGGCCTGCTCGAAAACCAGATTCGCAGTGAAATCCGCCGCCTTGGCAGTCAGCAGATCCTGGAAGAAGTAAGTGGCCGCACGGTTTTTCAATTGAAAGAGGATATGCGCCGCCCCTACCGGGAACGTGAACTCGCAAATAAAATGCGGATGAAAATCCTCGAAAATGTGCGCATTACCCCCAATGAGGTAAAAGCTTATTATGAAAAGATCAATCCGGACAGCCTGCCTTTTTACGAAAGTGAACTGGAAGTTGGGCAGATTACGCTTTATCCCAAGGCTCATCGCGATATTGAAAGCTATACCGCCAAACAATTGAACGACATCAAAAAACAAATTGAAAGCGGCACCGTGCGTTTTGAACAAATGGCCAAATTGTACAGTGAAGATCCGGGCAGCAAGGATAATGGCGGCCAGTACACCATCAACCGTGCCGATGGCAACTGGGATCCGGTTTTTCTCTCTACCGCTTTTAAGCTTCGCGAAGGACAGATTTCCAACGTGGTTAAATCAAGCTTTGGCTTGCATCTTATTCAAACAGTTAGCCGTAACGGAGATGACGCCATTGTCAGGCATATTCTCATGATTCCACCAATTACAAAACACGAACTCGACGAAGCGACGGAAAGACTAGATTCGGCCCGTGCGCAACTCATTGCCGGAACAATGGACTGGAGTGAGGCCGTGCAGAAATACAGTAACGCCGATGAAGACAAATTTACCGGCGGCTGGGTATTGGGGGCCGACCAGGGAACCATGGTTACCATCGATCAACTGGACCGCCAGCTGATTCCCTTACTAAATAACCTCAAGCCTGGACAATATAGCCAGCCCCAGGTGTTTACCGATGAACGTGGCCGCCAGGGTGTGCGTTTTGTATACCTGCGTACCCGGACAGAGCCGCACCGCGAAAACCTGCAACAAGATTATAACAAGATCGCCGATCGGGCCTTGAATGAAAAAAGGATGAATGTGCTCAATAATTGGTTTGACGACAAGATCAACAGTTATTTCATTTACGTTGATCCGGAATACACCGCTTGCGGCAATCTTCTCCCCTGGCTGAATGCCAGCGCGCAAAACCGATAGGAACTTGTTGAAAAAGGTCTTCCAATTCGCATTAGGGAAATTAATAGATGTACCTACACCAAAATGCGTAGCTTTGCATTTTCTATTAATTTTTTCCCTGAATCAGCATAAATGAAACTGGAAGAAAGCTTAAAGACACGAAATTTCAGGAGCGATAAACACAAAGCCATATTGAACCTGATGTACACCACTTACCTGGTGAAGTCAACCATTGCAAAGGCCCTGAAAAACATCGACCTTACCATTGAACAATTTAATGTACTCCGTATTTTAAAAGGATCGGATACATCAAGTCTTTGCGTGAAGGAAATTGCAGAACGGTTGATTGAAAAAAACAGCAATGTTCCCAGGATAGCAGACAGATTGACAGCAAAGAACCTGGTAAAAAGGGCTTGTGGTAAACAAGACAAGCGGGAAACCCATCTTGGACTTACTCCGCAAGGCCTCGAAAAACTGCGGATTGCTTCCACATTACTTGAAAAAACTGAAGATGAAATGTTTGGCCTGGACCAGGAAGATTCCCGTTTGCTGAATGAATTGCTTGAAAAAATCCGGTAAGAATGGCAGGCCATTTTTTTTGGTCTGATATATGTACATACATGTATCTGGAAATTAAATACAATGAACAAATTAAAAAGAATAGCCCGGATACAACCTGCCGACAGGACTCATTCGGTAGGTGACGGATTCAGGGTTAAAAGCATGATACCAAGAGACGCAAAAGAAATGGCAACGCCTTTCCTGATGCTGGATTACAATGAACCCTGGCAGGTTTTGCCCAGCCGTCATCCGCGGGGTGTAGGCGCTCACCCGCATAAAGGTTTTGAAACGGTAACCATCATTTGGTCTGGTGAAGTTACCCATGAAGACAGTACGGGTGCCCGGGGCACCATAGGACCTGGTGACGTGCAATGGATGACTGCGGGCAGTGGCATTCTGCATAAAGAATATCACGCTGAAGCATTCAGCCAGAAAGGTGGAGAATTTCATGTGGCCCAGTTATGGGTAAACCTGCCTGCTGCAAATAAAAACACTCCACCTGCTTACCAGGATATCCGCAATGCCGATATTCCCGTTCTGGAACTTGAAGACAACAGTGGGAGCCTGCGGGTAATTGCCGGGAATTTTAGAGATACAACAGGCCCGGCCAAAACCTTCACCCCCATTCAACTTTGGGATGTAAAACTGACTGCCGGCGGGAGCCTGAAATTTGACGTAGCCGAAGGCGATAGCCTGCAGATCGCTGTACTGAGCGGCCATGTAATGATCAATGATACCCAGGCACGCGGTAATGACTGGGTATTGATGAGCCCGCAGCATTCCGCCATGGACATCGAAAGCAATAATGAAAGCCATTTGCTCATTATGGGTGGCAAACCCATTAATGAACCCATTATGCAGTACGGACCCTTTGTAATGAATACCAAAGAGGAAATCACGGAAGCAATGGAAGCTTTTGAAAATGGACGGTTTGGGGCATTGGCCTAAATAAAAAAACACCAATAACGATTATGAAGATCAAGATCATTTCGGGCAGCCCGCGGAAAGAAAGCGTGAGCAGGCGGGTAGCTTTATTTTTATTCGAGACATTGAAAAAACATCCAGATCATGAATTTGAGCTAATCGAAATGCGTGATAATGAATTGCCTTTTTTTCAGCAAGGATGGAGCAAACCTGAGGATGTGCCTGAAAAATGGAAGGCGCTGGGAGAAAAAATGTTTGAAGCCGAAGGGTATATCCTGGTGACGCCGGAATATAACGGCAGTTACAGCCCTGCACTAAAAAACATGTTTGATCATTTTCCCAAGCAAAGCCATAAGCCCTTTGGTATTGTAACCGCCTCCGATGGCGCATTGGGTGGCATGCGTGCCTCTCAGCAAATGCAGTTGATGATCGCCGCATTGTTTGGCGTGCTTTGTCCGAATATGCTGATCGTTCCGCGGATGCATGAGAAATTTGATGCTGAAGGAAATTTGCTCGATGAAAGCTTTCAAAAAGCAGTGGACGTATTCCTGAAAGAATTTTTGTGGCTGGCATCGAAACTGGATTAGATAAAATTTAATATATATAACCTATAGACAATTCCAACTTCAAACTGAAAGGAAGCATCGAAATACTCGTTGCTTCCTTTTTTAGTTAGTCGGCCTGGTGACAGGCCTCAGTTGGAATGTATTATTTTTGGTAAAATGAGTCCTTCTTTATTTTAGAAAAAATTATACTGTATGACCACCCGACCGGTGCTGCTGGTCTTACTGGCGATGGCCATAGCCATCAATGCAACAGCGCAAATGCAAGTACCATTATACGATAGCACCATTCCCGGCGGACGCCAAACCCAAATGAAGGAAACATTCCTGAAAAGCGACGATGGCATACCATTGGTAAAAAACATTGCGAATCCCAGCATGTTTTTATTCCTGCCCGAAACCATGGAACCCGTGCCTTGTGTTCTTATTTTTGCCGGAGGTGGATATGAGGTCCAGGCATTCGAACATGAAGGCAACGAAGTAGCCAGGAGGCTGAATGCCGAAGGAATAGCTGCCGCGGTTATCCGCTACAGTCTGCCGGCCGATGGCTTAATTGAGAATAAATCCATTGGACCATTGCAGGATGCTCAGCAGGCGATTTTAACCATTCGTGAAAATGCCGCGGCATGGAATATCATGCCGCACAAGACCGGTTTGCTCGGTTTCTCTGCCGGCGGACACCTCGCTGCAACTGCTGGCACCCACTTTCAAAACCCCGTAATAAAGCATGGCCACGGTAATGAAAAGGTACATCACAGCCTGCGGCCCGATTTCATGGTATTGATATACCCGGTGATCAGCATGACGGACAGTCTCACCCACCTGGGAAGCCGCCGCAACCTACTGGGCCAGGCGCCCGGTGAAGAACTGATCAATTTTTTCAGCAATGAATTGCATGTTGATGGGCAAACACCTCCCACCTTTCGGGTTCATGCCAAAGACGACCCTGCTGTACCGGTAGCCAATAGCCTGAATTTTGCTTCCAAACTAAAAGCGCATAATATTCCATATGAGCTGTTCCTGTACGAAAAAGGCGGCCATGGATTTGGCCTGGTAAATAAGTTGGATAACCGCGACTGGTTGCGGCCGGCAATTGATTGGATCAGGAATTTGTGAATTTACCAACCTTGATTTAATTTACTGTAACCACCCATAACACCTAATTTTGCGCTTTCCCCCATGGTTGACCAATGAGTGACGCAATAAAACATGAATGTGGCCTGGCTCTTATTCGTTTGCGCAAGCCCTTTTCCTATTACCTGCAGAAGTACGGAACCGTGATGTACGGCCTCAATAAGCTTTACCTGCTGATGGAAAAGCAACATAACCGCGGACAGGACGGGGCGGGCATCGCAACCGTAAAATTGCATGCACAACCTGGTTATCCATTTCTGCAACGCGCAAGAAGCATTGCCAATCAACCGATCGCTGAACTGTTTCAGAAGATCGGCAACGAATTGAAAGAATTGGAGATCTATCAACCGGATATGCTTAAGCACCCGGGACTTGCCAAGGGGCACATGTCCTTTTTGGGTGAGTTGATGCTGGGACATTTGCGTTATGGCACACAAGGCTACAATGATGTGGCCTATTGCCATCCATTCATTAAGCGTAACATTAAACCTGCACGTAATCTTGCCCTAGCCGGTAATTTCAACCTGATCAATACCGAAGATCTTTTTTCCCTGGTGCACATTCAGCCAAGCGATTTTCAAAAAAAGAGCGATCTCGCCGCAATGATGGAGGTGATCCATCATTTCCTGAAAATTGAAGATGAAAAAAATGAAGAAAACCCCGACATCAAAACGGTCTTGCAGCAATCAGCGCAGTTGTTTGACGGCGCCTATCATGTTGGGGGTTTGCTGGGCAATGGAGGTGCATTTTCCCTGCGCGATCCGCATGGCATACGTCCTGCCTATTATTATGTGGATGATGATGTAATTGTAGCGGCAAGTGAAAGAGCGGCTATCCGCACTACATTCAATATCGGGGAAAACGAAGTAAAAGAACTGATGCCCGGCCAGGCCCTGATCATTGAGGAAAGCGCCAAATACCGCATTGAACAAATAATGGAGCCGCAGCAACGGCGCGCCTGCAGCTTTGAGCGCATTTATTTCAGCCGCGGCAACGACGAAAAAATCTACCGCGAACGGATTACCCTTGGTCACCGCCTGAGCAGGCCTGTGCTTGAAGCCATTGATTATGATCTGCGCAATACTATTTTTTCATATATCCCCAACACCGCCGAAGTGGCTTATATCGGACTGATTAAAGGCATGGAAGAATACCTCAACCAGATTAAGGTGCAGCGTATCCTGGCCTGGGGCAATGAAGTGGATGAGGTTCGTCTCAGCGAAATGATCAACCGGACCATCCGGCAGGAAAAGATCGCAATTAAAGACGTGAAAATGCGCACCTTTATTACCGAAGATGCAAGCCGTGCCGACATGGTGCAACACGTTTATGACATTACATACGGTACGGTTCGGCCCTGGCAAGACCGGTTGGTGGTGATTGATGACAGCATCGTTCGCGGGACAACCTTGCGTGACAGCATCATTCGGATGCTCAGCAGGTTGCGGCCCACCAAGATTATTGTGGTCTCCTCGGCGCCGCAAATCCGCTATCCGGATTGCTATGGCATTGACATGAGTAAACTCGGCGATTTTATTGCTTTCCAGGCAGCGCTGGCGTTGCTGAAAGAAAGAGATCAGCGCGCATTGCTTACCGACATCTACCGCGAATGCAAAGAACTGCAACGCGCAAACACGTTACATACTGTAAACCTCGTTCGAAAAGTATATGAGCCGTTTACGGTTCAGGAGTTGAGTGACAAAATCGCTCAATTGGTTTCACCACCAAATCTCGATATTCCGGTGCAGGTGATCTATCAGAGCATTGAAGATTTGCACGCAAGCTGCCCGACCAATACCGGCGATTGGTACTTTACCGGCAACTACCCAACGCCCGGCGGCAACCGGGTTTGCAACCGCGCTTTCATGAATTTTATGGAAGGAAAGAATGACCGGGGGTATTAGGGTAGTGTAAAGGGAAAGGGAAAGGAAGAGGGAAAGGGAAAGGTAGAGGAAGAGGAAAAGGAAAAGGCAGGTTAGATCGTGGATTTTGCATCATTTTTGTTTACAGACCTGGGTTATCAGCAAGCAAAGCACCATCTGGACCATAGGCCATTCCAATCATCCTATTGAGGAATTCCTGGGCATGCTGCAGACATTTGACATTGAGTGGCTGGCGGATATACGCAGGTTTCCGGGTTCAAGAAAATATCCCCAGTTCAACTCGGCTGAAATCCAAAAATCGGTTGAAGAAATGGGCATTGGGTACACCCACATCGAACGGCTTGGCGGAAGGAGAAAGGTCAAAAAAGATTCGAAAAATACCCGTTGGCGGCTGGATTCTTTTCGCGGCTATGCCGATTACATGGAAACGGAGGATTTTGTGAGCGGCATGAACGCCTTGATCACCTTGGCTAAGGAAAAACGCGTGGCTTTTATGTGTTCGGAAGCGGTTTGGTGGAGCTGCCACCGGTCACTGGTTTCCGATTGGTTGAAATCCAAAGGATGGGAAGTACTGCACATTATGACGGCCCGCAAAACCCAGGAGCACCCTTATACAAAAGCAGCAATGATCAGGAACGGGGAGTTGATTTATTCAAACGGATAAATTGCACTTACCATAGAAACCGGACTTCGGAAAGCTCCTTTTCTAATGGATGTACCCCCTGGTGGTGGAGTAAGGAGTTTCAGGTCAACCCATTCAACGCCTCTCTCAGCTTTTCAAACATGGGTTGAATATCTTCTTCTTTGCAGGTGCCCACACTCAGGCGATACCAGTTGCTGCTGTGGTCGTTGCCAAAGGCATAAAAGGGAACAATCGCAAGCCCGGCTTTTTCCAGCAGGTAATTTGTTACCTCTTCCTGGGTTTTGAGTATTGTGCCGTCAGCAGAGCTGCGACCTGCAAGGTCAAACTGGATGGTGAGGTAAATGGCTGCCTGCGGCGCGATACATTCAACCGGAAAGCCTTCGGTTTTGAGTTGCTGAAAGCCTTTATGGATTTCCTGTAATCGATAAAGAATCTTTTGGCGAAATCCATCGAGGTAATTGTCCACAGCGATTTTATTTTTAAGGAAATGCGCTACGCCTTTTTGTTCCGGCATTGGCGCCCATGCGCCCATATGGGTGATAATGGCTTTCATTTTGGCGATCACCATGGCCGGTCCTGCACCCCATCCCACACGAATTCCGGTGGAAGCAAAAGCTTTGCTTGCACCATCCACAAAAATGCAATAGTCTTTCATGGCTGGCACAAGTTTTACCGGGTTGCTTTGTTCGGCTTCTTCAAAATTGAGCGTCCAGTACATCTGGTCAAACAACAGGTAGAGTTTTTTCTCCCCTTCCCCGCGCCGGCTGTTTTCTTCCACAACCAGTTCGCAAATCCGCTTCAGTTCCGGGTCACTCAGCGTAGTGCCCGTTGGGTTTTGCGGCGTGCAAAGGCAAAGCAGTGCCGCACCTTTTAAATGCGGCTCAATGGATGCTGCCGTTGGCATGAATGCATTTTCTGCAGTGGCCGGAATTACACAATGTTCGCCCTGGTGGATATTGGTATAATGGTTATTGTTCCAGCTTGGAACAGCATAAACCACTTTATCTCCCGGGTCAACAAGGGTGTGAAAAGTGGCATAGATCAGCGGCCTTCCTCCTGAAGCGATCTGTATTTCATTCAATCCATAGTCAATACCCAGTTTTTCCGCATAAAATGCCGCCACGGCCTCACGCAGGTCAACTTCACCTTCAGCAAGCGGGTAAGTAGTAAAGCCATCTTTATATGCCTGGATGATATAATCTTCAAGCACAGCGGGTATTGGAAAAACAGACGAATTAAAATCTCCGATGGTGAAGTTGTATATTTTATCGCCGAGCCGAATCCGTTCGCGGATAGCATTACCGAGTTTTACAATTTCGCTGCCCTGCATATTTTCGGCCGCCTTACTGAGTTTGATATTCATAGGGAACGTTGTCGTTTGAGCCTGTAAAGGTAAACAAAAAAGGAGCCCGGGGATAATTCACCGGCTTATATCCCCTGCCTCATTGTGCATGGCTAATGCAGTTTAAACCGGCCAACCCCCGCAAGCCTATTGAAGGCTAAAAATCATTGTCTTACTTTCTGAAAATAAAACTTGCATTTTTACCACGAAAGATGCAAAAAAAGCTTCAACCCATTCAGGTTGAAGCCAATTTATATGTAAACATGAAAACAGTTTCCAGATTTCGCTATGCGCTCAGGATCACCTTCATCGCTTTTTCTTTTGCTGCATTTCCAAACACTTCATAAGCTTCCATAATGTCATCCAGCTTAAAGCGGTGCGTAATCAGTTGTTCGGG
Source organism: Bacteroidota bacterium (assembly GCA_023387985.1). Lineage (GTDB taxonomy): Bacteria > Bacteroidota > Bacteroidia > Chitinophagales > Chitinophagaceae > Phnomibacter. The sequence goes on from JAEWHC010000005.1 coordinate 510,321, forward strand.
TTTTAATTTTTTACTTTCAACAGTTTTCAGCAACATGGCTGTGGTATTGGTATTAACCAACCCTGTTGTCAGGGTAATGTTTTTGATCCACAGGTCCTGTATTTCGAGGCTTACTGCTTTTCCATGCACGCCTACGTTGGCCACATGTCCACCCGGTCTGATGATCTTCTGGCAAATATCAAACGTTGCAGGAATGCCTACCGCTTCAATGGCCACATCCACACCATCTTTTGTATTGTCTTTCACCCATTGCTGTACATCGGTTTTTGTTGGGTTCAATACTTCGTTGGCTCCAAATTTCCTGGCTACCTCCAGGCGGTTTTCATCCATATCCACCATCACCAGTTTGGCAGGGGAATAGAATTGCGCGGTCAGCAAAACAGCCATGCCTACAGGGCCGGCTCCTACGATTACCACGGTATCACCGGGCTTTACGGAACCATATTCCACACCAATCTCAAAACCGGTGGGCAGGATGTCGCTCAACATCACCAGGGCCTCCTCATCGGCATTTGCCGGAACGGGATACAGGCTGTTGTCCGCATGCGGGATGAGGGTGTATTCGGCCTGTGTGCCATTGATGAGGTGGCCTAATATCCAACCGCCATCTTCGCAGTGGGAGTACAATTGTTTTTTGCAATATTCGCATTTGCCACAAGAGGTAATGCAGGAGATCAATACCTTATCCCCTTTCTTGAAATTTTGAACGGCTTCGCCTACTTCTTCCACTATGCCCACACCTTCATGACCCAGAATGCGGCCCTCTGTTACAGCGGGTACATCGCCTTTCATGATATGTAAATCGGTACCACAAATTGTTGTTTTCACGATCTTTACAATAGCGTCGGTTGGTTGAAGAATCTTTGGCATTGCTGCTTCTTCCCAGGCTTTATTGCCTGGGCCATGATAAACCAGGGCTTTCATAGTCATATATTTTTTAGTGAACAATTACGTATTGCTGTGAAGTTAACGGGTGAGCAAATTTTGAAATATGATATAGGTCAGGGTTTGTTACAGTGGGCAGTGAAACCTCCACTGGGCAGCAAAAGACCAGGCTCTGCAATTTTGAAGCAGACTTTGAATTAGATTAAAATGAGGTTTAGTTCCAGTCTCAGAACTCCAAACTCCCATTCACCCATTCCCCATCAAAAGCAGCGTTGTATTTACGGTAAAAATTCAGTGCAGGTTCATTCCAATCCAATACCTGCCAGCTCATGCGTTTGAAGCCTTTTTCTTTGGCTATTTCAATGAGTTTATCAAAGAGAAGTTTGCCTATGCCTTTGCCGCGCATGGCTTCGGTAACGATAATGTCTTCGAGGTACATGGTCTGCCCCTTCCAGGTGCTGTATCGGATGTACCAAAGGGCGAAACCCACCACTTCGCCATATACCTCGGCGCAATATGCCCACCACACCGGGTTTTGGCCAAAGCCGGATTCTGCAAAATGTTCCAGGGTAACGGTTACCGCATCGGGTGCTTTTTCGTAAACAGCAAGTTCTTTCACCAGTTCAAGCAACCGCAGGCAGTCTTGCTTTTCTGCAGGTCTGATATTTATTTTCATGTTCGTTATTCCGGAAACCAGCCCCTCTCTTGTCACGCCAAGCGCAAAGCAACCCGGGCGAGGAGTGGAGTTGGGTGAGGTATTCAATTACGTTTTTTCCAAAGCCTGGTCTAAATCCTCCAAAATGTCTTCAATGTTTTCAATTCCAATGCTCATGCGAATGAGTCCATCGGAAATGCCATATGCGTGGCGTTCTTCGGGTTTTAGTCCGGCATGACTCATGCTTGCGGGATGGCTGAGCAAGGTATCGAGTGTCCCGAGCGAAACAGCGCGGGTGCACATTTGCAGGGCATCAATAAATTTCTTGCCGGCTTCCAATCCGCCTTTCAGTTCAAAGCTCATCATTGGGCCGGGGTGCCGCATCTGTTTCTGGCTTACTGCATAATCGGGATGATCTTCGAGCCCGTTGTAATTCACCCTCGATACCTTATGATGGAAATTCAAAAATTTGGCGGTTTCGAATGCATTGTAACAATGCCGCTGCATGCGGATCTCTAACGTTTTCATGCCCTGGGTAAGCAGAAAAGCATCAAATGGATTGGCATTTCCGCCAAGCAGCGCGTACCATTTCCAGGCCTTGGTTTTCATGAATTCAATATCCCGGCCAACAAGTGCGCCACCAATGGCGGTTCCGTGGCCGTTCAAAAACTTGGTGGTGGAATGGACCACAAAATCTACCCCAAACCGGAAAGGCTGTTGCAGGTATGGCGTAGCAAAAGTGTTGTCAACCGACACGATTGCACCATAACGCTTTGCGATTGCTGCCAGGCCGGCAATATCAAAACATTGAATGGTGGGATTGGCGGGTGTTTCAATATGGAGGAGGCTGATCTTATTTTCACGAAAAACTTCTTCAGCGATATTAAGATCGTGCAGGTTGGCGATCAGGGTTTGAATACCTGCATCCGCCATTACTTTATGAAACAATTCATGGGTGCCGCCATAAAGCGAAGGATGGCTCAATAAGGTATCTCCACTTCGGAGGTTGCTGAAGAAACAGGTGCTGAGGGCTGCCTGACCGCTTGCATGCAGCAGGGTTTTCAGTTGCATTGGCCCGCCATCATCCCCCTGCAGTTCAAAGGCTTCAAGGCTGCTGATCTTGGCTTCCGCCTCCCGGAAACTCGGGTTACCCCAACGGCTGTAGATTTGCTGTTTCTCCTTGCCGGCAAAGCGGTCCATGCCTTCTTCCGCGGTATCAAAACTAAATGTGGACGTGGCAAATATCGGGTTGAGATGGGCGCTTAGCGGTGGATCGGTTTCTTTGCTGTGAATGGCTGTACTGCTCCATCCTTTCAGCGCTATTTTAGATTCTGACATAATTTAATTTTTAATGCAGGCACACCGTGCCGGTAAATATCAAAATATTTTCTAGGTTTATGATCATAAATCCGGAATTATGCAGGAATTGTTCAGAAAATTGGCCGACTACAACCATTGGGCAAACCGCCAATTGGTGGAATGCATGCTCGCCCTTCCGGAAGAAGATTGGACAAAGGAATTGCCTTCCAGTTTTCGGGGCCTGATGCCTACCCTCGTGCATATCTGGGATGCCGAAAGCATTTGGTGGCAGCGGGTACGCATGCATGATCAGTTGCTGGTTCCTTCTAGGGAATTTCATCCCGATTTTCGCGGCGCCTGCAATGGATGGTTGGAACAATCCCGCCTTTGGGTGGCTTATTGTGCGCATTCACTGAACAAAGCAAGTTTGGTATCCAATCTGCAATACCGCAATACACAAGGCAATGCTTTCAGTCAGCCGCTGTGGCAGGTTTTGACGCATATATTTAATCACGCCACCTACCACCGCGGACAGTTGGTGACCATTATGCGGCAGTTGGGTGTAGAAAAAATTCCGCAGACAGATTTTATTTATTTTGCAAAGGCGTTTCCATTTTGAGGGCAGAACAAAGAGATTCCTCCTCATTCAATTAACACCTCCAAAATCCCCAAACAGCCAATTCTCCTGTAAGTTTGCACACTGCATGAAAACATTGCTTCAACAAGAAAAAATATTCCTGCTTTTTGTACTGATTGCCGGTGCATTTCTTGCTTTTTTCAGCCCGGGCTGTGCCAACATCATTCCACCCACAGGTGGGCCAAGGGACAGTATTGCGCCTACCCTGATCAGCGCAAGTCCCGAAAATCAGACGACCAACTTCACCGCCCGCCGCATTGTTCTCGAATTTGACGAATACATCCGCCTCGGAAATCAAAACCCGAATGACATTGTGGTAAACCCGCCACCACGGCGGCCACCGGCAATTACCGCCAACCTGCGCAACCTCACCATTCGCATCAATGACACGCTGCAACCCAATACCACTTACCAGATCCAGTTTGGCAACTACATACAGGATGTGAATGAAAACAACCCTTACCCCAATTTCGCTTACGTGTTTTCTACCGGCAGTTATCTCGATTCGCTGGAAGTAGCTGGCACCGTCTACAATGCCGAAACGGGACAAACCGACAGCACAATGACCGTAATGCTTTATCGCTCGTCAGAAGATTCGGCCATTGCCAAAACCAATCCCGATTTTGTTTCCATTCCCAATGGCAGGGGAGAATTCAAGTTTACCCATTTGCCACCGGGCATTTTTTATATTTATGCCATTAAGAATGAAGGATTCCTCCGATATACCAGCCCGCAAAGCCTGGTAGCCTTCAAGAATGAACCGGTAACGGTTTCAGCAGGTGTTACGCCAAATATTGATCTGCGGTTTTTTGCTGAAGAAAAAGAAGAGGCAAAGACCACCACCACCGGAACAGAAACAAGTACTGCGCCGGAAGAAAAAATACTGAGGGCAAAAATCAGTGCCAGCCGGTCGCAAAAACAGGAATTACTCAATCCTTTGGCCATTGCGTTCAACCGTCCCATCGCTTCATTCGACTCCGCCAAATTGCGGCTGACCGATACCCTCGGCCTAGCTTATCCTATTGACAAGCTGGAACAGGATACCACCAACAACGCCATTGTAAACCTTTTTGCCAAATGGCCGGAAAAAACGGTTTTCGATCTCTACATGGATCCGGAATTTGCTCGGGATACCAATGGCGTGGTGAATGCTCTTGCCGATACAGCCCGGTTTGAGACCAAGTCAGAAGCCGAATACGGGGAGGTACGCCTGATTTTGAACGGCTACCAGGCTTACAATAATCCTGTCTTGCAGTTTGTAGAAAATAACCGAATCATTTTCAGCCTGCCCATCACTGCTGCGCGAATGCAGGTACGTCTTTTCCGGCCCGGCAGCTATACCATGCGCCTTTTGGAAGACGCCAACGGCAATGGGGCTTGGGATAGCGGCAATTATTGGCTGAAGAACCAACCTGAAATGGTTTTCCCCATACCGGGAACGGTCAGCGTTCGGGCAAACTGGGAAAACGAATTTGAAATCAATTTGTAATCGCTAAATTCGGATCATGAACTTTTCTTCTCAATTGATTGAGAACGCGGTAATGGAATTCAGTAAGTTGCCCGGCATCGGCAAAAAAACAGCGCTGCGGCTTGTTTTGCATTTGCTGAAAACCGAAACCCGGGATGTAGAGCGTTTTGCAGAAACGATAATGAAAATGCGCCGCGATATAAAAATTTGTGAGCGTTGCCATAGTGTGAGCGATGATCCCCTCTGCAAAATCTGCAGCAACCCCGGGCGCAATCAGCGGCAGATCTGCGTGGTGGAATCCATTCGCGATGTGATGGCTATCGAAGCCACACAACACTACAGCGGGTTGTACCATATACTGGGTGGTGTCATTTCCCCTTTGGATGGCGTTGGTCCCGATCAACTGAATATTGAAAGCCTCTTCAACCGCATCAAAACTGAAGAATCCGAAGAAATTATTTTTGCATTAAATGCCAATATCCAGGGCGATACCACCATTTATTTCATCAATAAAAAACTGGAAGGAATTCCAATAAAAATAACGGCCATCAGCCGCGGAATCGCCTTCGGCGGCGAATTGGAATACGCTGACGAAATGACGCTGGCGAGGAGTATTATGAACCGGTTGCCGGTGGATGGAGTTGTGCAGGGATGAGGTGGATTGTTGCGGGTTGCTGCCCATCCCTGAATAAGGTTGACCATTATTCGAAAATAAAATGGTTTTCTTCTGGAGCAATTTCTCAGCCGATGGACTTGATCCTACAGCCCGCAGGATTGGATTGAATTTGTCTCAACATTTGGGTCTATTTCAAGATTTTCCATATTCAATGGCATCAAATGCGTTGATGATCTTGAGTGGTTTGTAAGTTTAAAAATTTGGAATAAATTGTTTTTTTGGTTATTGAGTTTTGATATTTAAGTGCAGCACAGGTTATTTGGTTCCAGATGGAAGATGTTTTACCGAATTCGGCAACATAAACCGGCTCTTTTGACTACTAGTTTTGACTTTTGAACGGCATTAGTGCTACTTTTGCAGCCGCAGGTGGATTTGTTTATTGTTCGGCCTGCGTTAACCGGAACGGGACTAATAAACAATACATTCGCTGGCTCAGCATTGCATTTCTACTTTTTCCGTTAACCGGTTTTGTTTACTGAAATGAACGTATTAAAACGAATGGAAAAAGATATCCGCAAACTGCTGAAGGAACGCATCCTGATCATCGACGGCGCCATGGGTACCATGATCCAGCAACATAAACTAAGGGAAGAAGATTACCGTGGTGAGCGGTTTGCAGCCTGGCCGAAAGATTTGAAAGGGAACAATGACCTCTTGTGCCTTACCCAACCTCAATTGATCAAAAACATTCATTTGCAATACCTGGAAGCCGGTGCAGATATTATTGAAACCAATACTTTCAATGCGCAAAAAGTCTCGCTTGCCGACTATGGCATGGAAGCATTTGCCTACGAAATAAATGTTGCTGCGGCCAAAATAGCCAGGCAGGCAGTTAAAGAATTTCTGCAAACAGACAAGGGAAAGGAAAAAGGGGTGGCCTTTGTTGCCGGCGACCTCGGGCCTATGAACAAAACACTTTCGCTGTCACCGGATGTCAACAATCCCGGTTACCGTGCATTTACTTTCGATGAAGCGGATGCAGCCTATTACGAGCAGGTAAGCGGCCTGGTGAATGGCGGTGTTGACCTGTTGATCGTGGAAACCATTTTCGACACGCTGAATGCCAAGGCTGCTTTGACGGCCATCGCCCGTTATCAGCGTGAACACAACACCCGTATCCCGGTGATGATCAGCGGGACCATAACCGATGCTTCCGGAAGAACGCTAAGTGGTCAGACCCTTGAGGCTTTTTACATTTCCGTAAAACATGCGCGCCCCCTTACCATTGGCCTTAACTGCGCCCTTGGCGCAAAAGACATGCGCAGCCATATTGAAGAATTGAGTGGCCTGGCGGAAAACGCATTCCTCAGCGCCTATCCCAATGCCGGTTTGCCCAATGCCATGGGCGAATACGATGAACAACCCAAAGAAACCGCCGCTTTCCTGAAAGAATGGGCGGGCAATGGCTGGGTGAATCTGGTAGGCGGCTGTTGCGGTACTACGCCTGAACACATTCGTGAAATAGCCGCTGCGGTGAAAGGCCTCAAACCCCGTAGACTGCCGGCCGAATTGATTGTAACACCAGAAACAGAGGAAGCGTGAGCAGAAATCATTATTTAAGACTATCCGGGCTGGAAGCCCTTGTGGTAAGGCCGGAATCCAATTTTATAAATGTTGGCGAAAGAACCAATGTTACCGGTTCCAAAAAATTCGCCCGGTTGATCCGTTCCGGAGATTTTGAAGAAGCCCTGAGCATTGCCCGCCAACAAGTGGAAAACGGAGCGCAGATCCTTGATGTGAATATGGATGACGCTTTGCTCGATGGCAAAAAAGCGATGGTCGATTTCCTCAATCTCCTGCAAAGTGAGCCCGATATTGCCAAAATTCCCATAATGCTCGACAGCAGCCGGTTTGAGATTATTCATGCAGGCTTGAAATGCATACAGGGCAAATGCGTGGTGAACAGCATTTCGCTGAAAGAAGGTGAGACCCAGTTTATTGAACAGGCACAAATCTGCCGCGATTTTGGCGCCTCCGTAATTGTAATGGCTTTCGATGAACAAGGGCAGGCAGATACCAAAGAGCGGCGGGTGGCATGCTGTACCCGTGCTTACAGGATATTGACAGAAATCGTGGGTTTTGATCCGGAGGATATCATATTCGATCTCAATATTTTCGCTATTGCCACCGGCCTCGAGGAGCACAACAACTATGCTGTTGATTTTATAGAAGCCACCAAAGAAATAAAACGGCTATTGCCCCATACCTACATCAGCGGCGGAGTGAGCAACTTGTCTTTTTCATTCCGGGGCAACGAGCATGTGCGCGAAGCCATGCACAGTATTTTTCTTTACCACGCCATCAAGGCAGGTATGGATATGGGCATCGTAAATGCAGGTCAGTTGCCTGTGTATGATGAAATTGAACCTGAGCTGAAAAAGCTTTGCGAAGATGTCATTTTTAATATCGGAAACGATGAGAATGAAGCTACTGAAAGGCTGATCGTTTTTGCTGAAAAGGTAAAAGGAAAGGGCCGGGAAACCATAAAAGATGAAGCCTGGCGGAAAGGAAACGTTACCGACCGGATCGTCCATTCGCTGGTGAATGGCATTGCCGATTACATTGAACAGGATACCGAAGAAGCAAGGCATGAATTTTCTACAGGCCTGGAAATTATCGAAGGACCGCTGATGCAGGGCATGAACGTAGTTGGGGATCTTTTTGGCTCAGGAAAAATGTTTTTGCCACAGGTGGTAAAAAGTGCAAGGGTAATGAAAAAAAGCGTGGCCTACCTTGAACCCTTTATTGAGCAAGAAAATGAAGGCAAGGAAATAACGGACAGCAATACGGGCACTATTGTAATGGCAACCGTAAAGGGAGATGTGCACGACATTGGAAAAAATATTGTTGGTGTGGTTCTGGCATGCAATGGCTTTCAGGTAATCGATCTTGGCGTGATGGTGCCTGCAACTAAAATCTTAGATGTAGCCAAGGAAAAAAAAGCGGACCTCATTGGCTTGTCCGGTCTCATTACACCAAGCCTTGACGAAATGGTGCACGTGGCCAGGGAAATGAATGACCGTGGGTTGAATATTCCGCTACTGATTGGCGGCGCCACAACAAGCCGCATGCACACTGCTGTAAAAATTGCCCCGGAATATGAAAATCATGTCGTTCACGTATTGGATGCGAGTCGCAGCGTGCAGGTGGCAAGCGCCCTGCTCAACAAACAAACAAAGGGAAGCTTCCTGAGCGAAACCACAGCCGCCTACCTTCAGCTAGCGGAACAATTCAAGGCAAAGCGCGGCAAGAAAAAGCTTATCCCCATTGAAACAGCCAGGAAAAGAAAAACGCCCATTGATTGGTCTGGTTTTGTAAAACACGACCCGGCATTCACCGGTGGACGAACCATCGATCCACCATCCTTCAAGGATTTAAAGAACTTCATCGATTGGAAGCCGTTTTTCATTGCATGGGAAATGCACGGAAATTTTCCGGCCATATTGGAAGATGAAGTTATAGGCGAGGCAGCTACAAAACTTTATGAAGATGCCAATGACATGCTGGATTTGATTGAAAGTGAAAAATGGCTTGAATTGCGTGCACGCATCGGGTTCTGGCCCGCCAAAGCGGAAGAAGATGACGTGTTGATTCAGGTCAACGCCCAGGAAACCCGGCTTTGTTTTCTCCGGCAACAGGCTGATAAAGCAGCTACGCTTCCCAGTTATTGTTTGGCTGATTTTATCAATCCAAATGGAAATGACTATATCGGCGCGTTTGCGGTAAGTGTTCGCGGCGTGGAAGAAAAGGTGCTGGAATTTTTGCAACAGCATGATGATTACAACCGCATTTTACTGCAATCCCTTGGAGATCGGTTGGTTGAAGGAACGGCGGAGTGGTTGCATGCGCAGGTACGCCAGGTTCATTGGGGATATAATTCGGGCGAGCAATTGTCCAATGAAGATTTGATCCGTGAACAATACCAGGGGATCCGTCCGGCACCGGGGTATCCGGCTTGTCCCGACCATACCGAAAAATATAAGTTGTTCAATATGCTGGACCCTGAAGGTGAAACCGGAATTGTTCTTACTGAAAATCTGGCGATGGCGCCGGCATCTTCCATTTGTGGTTGGTATTTCAGCCATCCGCAGAGCAAATACTTTGGCATCGGGCAAATTGACCGCGATCAATTGGAAGATTATGCTACGCGCAAAAATGAACCACTGGAGGTGGTTGAAAAATGGCTGAAACCGAATTTGGAGTAAGATATATAAGATTGTGCAGGTATATCACCACGAACTGCTCCAGGTCAGAAGAATTAATTTTTACTGTCAGCTAAAAACCTAATACCAATGAAAAAAATTAATCGTAAAAATTTCCTGGCAGTTGCTGCGTTGTCATCTGCTTCATTGGCAGCTTGCGGCATGTCCAAAAACCATTTCAACAATTATTCCGGAACCGGATCGCAAATTAGCCATCATGTTTTTTTCTGGCTGAAGCATCCTGGGTCGCAGGAGGACCGGGACAAACTGATTTCCGGATTACGGACTTTGAAGCAAATAGAAGTAGTGAAGGAAATCCGGATTGGCATTCCTGCATCCACAGAGGATCGTCATGTAATTGACAACAGTTACGGTGTATCCGAATTATTGTTTTTTAAAGATCTGAAAGACCAAAAGATTTACCAGGATCATCCGGTTCACCAAAAATTCGTTGATGATTGCAGCCATTTATGGAGTAAGGTTGTGGTTTATGATGTGGAAATGGTTTAGATAGTGAGCTAAATGCATCCCTAAGCTTGTTGAAGGGTGAATTTTGGCTGTGAACATTTCCAGAGCCTCAATGACAAAACTCCGCCCACCAAATGGTTGTTAAGCTATTTTTGCCTTTTGAATGTTGAATTCAGAATTTTGCGATTTACATCCTATGAAAATAATTGCAGCAATACCGGCACGTTATGCAGCCACGAGATTTCCGGGAAAACTGATGCAACTGCTTGCAGGAAAACCTGTGATTGTACATACCTGGGAAAATGCAAAAGCTACCGGTTTGTTTGATGAAGTCCTGGTAATAACCGACAACGAGGACATCTTCAATGAAATGCAGAGCAGAGGCGCCCTGGTGGAAATGAGCCGGAAATCCCATGAAAGTGGAAGCGACAGGATTGCAGAAGCCATTTCAGATATGGATCTGGATGTGGTAGTGAATATCCAGGGAGATGAACCATTGATAGATACTGAGTCCATTCAAAAACTGACTGCTGTTTTCTTAAAAGATAAAAATCAGGAAGTACAGGTCGCCAGCCTGATGCAATTCATTACAGAAGAGGTGGATATCACCAATCCAAACATAGTGAAAGTTGTTACTGGTCTAAATGGGGACGCCATTTATTTCAGCCGCTCCCCCATCCCTTTCCACCGCGACATGGATTTGGAAGCAATATATTACCGCCATATCGGTGTTTATGCCTATCGGAAACAAATGCTTCTCCAATTTACGAAATGGCCGCAAACCACCCTGGAAAAACTGGAAAAGCTGGAACAATTGCGTTTGGTGGAAAACGGAATACCCATCCGGATGGTAGAAGTGAATTCGAGGGGTATTGGGATAGATACGCCGGAGGATTTGGAGAAGGCCCGGCGGTTGTTTGGAGAATAACCAATACTTTTCTACGCACCGGGAAAGGATTTTACCTGCCTTACATCCATCTGTTGACAGCATTTCGTAAAAACAAGCCATGCCTTGCCTCCACCTGTCATTTGCCGGATCACAATTGTTTTTCAAAGCCACCAAGAATCACTCCAACACCTGACCGAAGTCATTGAATGAAAAAGCATATTGGATCAACTTTGAGTTTCATTAAATGCTTGCATCATGACCATGAATGTTCCATCCGATCTGACCATCGCCCAATCCGCTAAAATCCGTCATATTAAAGAAATTGGCGCCCGTTTGGGCATCGATGCGGATGATCTTGAATATTATGGAAAATACAAGGCCAAACTGCCTTTGCGTTTAATCGACCGCGAAAAAGGGTCAAAAAGCCACCTGGTATTGGTAACTGCCATTACACCCACACCCTATGGCGAAGGAAAAACCACAATGGCCGTAGGACTTGTGGATGGCATGAACCTGATTGGCAAGAATACCATTGCTGTTTTACGTGAACCCAGTCTTGGACCGGTATTCGGCATCAAGGGTGGCGCGGCAGGCGGTGGCTATGCACAGGTAATTCCCATGGAAGACATCAACCTGCATTTTACAGGTGATTTCGGCGCTATTGAGAAAGCCAATAACCTGCTTTCTGCGATGATTGACAACAACATTCAAAGCAAGACCAATAACCTGGGCATTGATGGCCGTACGGTGGTATGGAAGCGGGTGATGGATATGAACGACCGGGCATTGCGCAGCATTGTGGTAGGCCTGGGGGGCGCTTCAAATGGCGTTCCAAGGGAAGATGGCTTTAATATTACTCCGGCTTCCGAAATTATGGCCATCCTTGGATTGAGTGAAAGCATTGCTGACTTAAAAGAAAGATTGGGCAATATCCTCGTGGGCTTCACTTTTGGCGGCGATCCCGTATATGCCCGTGACCTGAAAGCAACGGGTGCCATGGCTGCATTGCTCAAAACAGCCATAAAACCAAACCTGGTGCAAACACTTGAAGGAAATCCTGCCATCTTGCACAGTGGGCCATTTGCCAACATTGCCCAGGGAACGAATTCCATATTGGCAACGCGCATGGGCCTGACCTTTGGCGATTATGTAATTACCGAAGCGGGTTTTGCCGCAGATCTTGGAGCTGAGAAATTCTTTGATATTAAATGCCAGACAGCCGGCTTTAAACCGGAAGCTGCTGTACTGGTGGCGACCATTAAAGCATTGCGCCACCATGGCGGAGCAAAAAAATCCGAGCTTCAAACCCCTGATCCTGAAAAGCTATCGAAAGGGCTTCCAAATCTCGGGAAGCATATTGAAAATATCCGGCAATTCGGCATCAATCCAATTGTATGCATTAACTGGACGCCGACCGATTCAGATGAAGAAATTGAATTGATCCAGGATTACTGCCGGGAAATGGAGGCCGAATGTGTGGTGAGCAGGTCTTTTGTGGAAGGCGGAAAGGGCTCTATCGAACTGGCAGAGGCCGTTGTCCGTTCAGTTGAAGGTGGTAGCAATCATTTCCAACCTTTGTATGACTGGAAAAGCCCGATTGAAGAAAAGATCCATAAAATCGCGACACATATATATGGTGCCGATAAAGTGGAATACAGTGTAAAAGCCAAGAACAACCTCAAAACCATCAAGGCACTGGGCATGGAAAATATGCCGGTGTGCATGGCCAAAACGCCAAAAAGCCTGAGTGATGACGAACGAAAACTTGGACGTCCTACCGGATTTACCGTAACGGTACGTGAATTTGAATATGCAAGAGGAGCCGGTTTTGTGATCCCGATCCTGGGCGATATTATGCGAATGCCCGGCTTACCTTCTGTACCCGCAGCGGAAAATATAGACATGGATGATGATGGGAGAATTACCGGATTGTTTTAATCCGGTATTTAAGCCATTAAGAGATTCCTAATAAGTGCTTTGCATTTGAATAAATTATTCTGCAATCCTACCTTTGCACATGGCAAAGAAAAATTCTACATTTCCCGACATTTCCACGAAATTTTTTGGCGAAGGCCTCACATTCGATGATGTTTTGCTGGTTCCGGCATTAAGCCAGGTGCTGCCCCGTGAGGTGGATATCCGTACAAAGCTTACGCGGAATATTGACATCAATATTCCCATATTGAGTGCAGCAATGGATACAGTAACCGAATGGCAGCTTGCTATAGCCCTGGCAAGGGAAGGCGGCATCGGCATTTTACATAAGAACATGACCATCGAGCAGCAGGTGGAGCAGGTGCGCAAGGTTAAACGAAGCGAAAGCGGACTAATCATCGATCCCATCACGCTGCCTGAAGATGCGACTATTGGAGATGCCCTGAAGCTGATGCAGGAAAATAAGATAGGCGGAATTCCGATTGTAAACAATGCCAATAAGCTTGTAGGCATTCTCACCAACAGAGATTTGCGGTTTGAGGACAATCCCCGCAAAAAAGTGACGGAAGCTATGACCCGTGAGAACCTGATCACGGCTCCTACAGGTACCGACCTGGTGATGGCGCGAAAGATCCTGAGCCAGTATAAAGTAGAAAAATTACCGGTGGTAAAAAAAGACGGTACCCTTGTCGGGCTGATCACTTACCGGGATATTCAGAAAGTTCAGAATCATCCCTTTGCCAATAAAGATGAATTTGGACGACTGCGCGTTGGCGCCGCACTGGGCATTACCGCTGACCTTATGGAGCGTGCCGATACCGTAGAAAAAATGGGGGTAGATGTAGTGACCCTCGACAGTGCACATGGCCATAGCCAGGGCGTACTGGACAGCATTAGGATGCTCCGCAAAAACTTCAGGAATCTCCAGATCATTGCGGGCAATGTGGGCACTGCACAAGGCGCTAAAGCGGTGGCGGAGGCCGGCGCTGATGCCGTAAAGGTTGGCATTGGTCCGGGTTCTATTTGCACAACGCGTATCGTTGCCGGAGCGGGTGTTCCCCAGATCACCGCTATCATGGAAGCCGCCTCCGTACTGAAACCCATGGGAATCCCCGTAATTGGAGATGGTGGCATCCGCTATACCGGAGATATGGTAAAAGCCCTGGCTGCCGGCGCAGATACCGTAATGATGGGAAGTACATTTGCCGGAACCGAGGAAAGTCCGGGTGAAACCATAATTTATGAAGGTCGTAAGTTTAAGCAATACCGTGGTATGGGCAGCATCAGCGCCATGCAAAAAGGCAGCAGCGACCGCTATTTCCAGGATGTTGAAGATGGCTTGAAAAAACTGGTTCCGGAGGGAATTGAAGGTCGGGTTCCATTTAAAGGGAATTTGAGTGAAGTGATTCATCAATTTACCGGTGGCCTGCGTGCCGGAATGGGTTACTGTGGAGCAGTTGATATTGAAGCTTTGCAAAAAGATTCAAGGTTTGTGCGCATAACCAATGCCGGTATCCGTGAAAGCCATCCGCATAATATTGAAATAACCCGCGAAGCGCCGAACTACAGCCGGTAACCGGATGCCTGCGCTTTGCATAAATAAAATGCCTGAAATGAAAATATTGCTGGTCAGTGCCACCCAAAAAGAAATCCATAGCTACTTGCTTAGCGGTCCGAAACATGATGTGCTCATAACCGGCCTGGGTATAGGACAAGCCAGTTTTGAGCTCACACGTAAACTTACGCATAACCGCTATGACCTGGTCTTACAGGCTGGCATTGCCGGAAGCTACGGCTATTACAATATGGGCGATGTGGTAGCAGTAAACAAAGATGCATTCGGGGACATTGGTGCCTATCAGCATGAAGCTTTCCTAAGCCTCCAGGAAATGGGATTTGTGAACAATCATCTATGGATAGAAAACCGACACCCGGTTTTAGATAAGATTGAACTGCCTGTGGTAAGCGCCATTACCACCAATACCGTTACAGATGATTACAAGTTTAACCAGGCCTTGAAGAAATACTGGAATGCGGATATAGAAAGTATGGAAGGCGCCGCATTGCATAATGTTTGCGAAAAGCTGAATCAGCCGTATTTGCAGATCCGTTCCATCAGCAATCTGGTAGGCGAACGAAATAAAAGCCGCTGGAAAATGCAGGAAGCAGTTGAAAACCTGAACAATGCCATCCCTACCGTACTGGCGAAATTCCAATCTTATGCTCAATGAAAAAGCTGACCCTGGGATTTTCCCCTTGCCCTAACGATACGTTCATATTTGATGCCCTGGTAAACGGCCGGTTAGATACAACAGGTTTTGAATTTGAACCCGTACTAGAAGATGTGCAAACATTGAATGAATGGGCCGCTGAAGGGAAGCTGGATATTTCAAAGATCAGTTACGGCGCATATGCCAGGTGGAGTCCGCATTACCATTTGCTTCGGTCCGGCGGGGCCATGGGATATGGTGTGGGGCCTTTGCTGATATCGGCAGAACCTATGGCTCCGGGCATTTCTCTGGAAGCGCTTGTAGAAAATTCGTTGGTTGCAATACCCGGAAAAGATACCACCGCGCATTTTTTGTTGAAGTCCGCTTTTCCAAATATCCTGCACAAGAAATTTATCCCCTTTGATGAAGTTGAAGATTTTGTACTGGAGAGAAAAGGACCCGGAGTAATTATTCATGAAAACCGTTTTACCTACCAGCAAAAGGGTTTACACAAACTGGCCGATTTGGGTGCAATTTGGGAGGAAAAAACCGGCAATCCCATCCCCCTTGGAGGGATCATTATCCGGAAAGATATAGACCGAAATATCGCGCACGTGGTGAACAGGCTGATTCATGAAAGCCTGCAATATTCCCGCAAACTTTACCCGCAATTGAGTGATTATATAAAGAGGCATTCCCAGGAAATGAGTGAAAATGTAATGCGTAACCATATTGAACTCTATGTAAATGATTTTAGCCTGGATATGGGAGAAAAAGGAAAAGCCGCCATTCAATTCATGATCGGTCAAATGGAAGAAGAAACCCCTGAACCGGTATTTATACAATAGGCAGGCATTATTGCTTTTCTTCTGCCTTTACCCATTCAATGGAATAACCCGCATCATTTTCTGCGTTGTCGCCGAGAAAATGTACATAGGATAAACCATGTAAGGATCCGTTTTCAAGCGGAACACTCATCCGTAGTTTATTGTCAACAAATACAGAAGCCTCCCGCCCCCTGCTATTCAGGTCCAATTCAACGCGGATGATATGGGGGCTGGTATCTTTTATTTTCAGGGCTTTGGCACTTAGCGGAATTTTGTATGGCGCGAAGTACCGTGCTACGGTGTCGGTAGGGTTAAACCAACGGTCGTTGAGCAGCAGCTCACCTTTTACCTGCACATCATGAAACTGTAAGGAAGCGGTAAAAGTGCCCCTTCGCAAGGCAGGAAAATTCCACACCGCACCGCGTTGGGAGGAAAGCAATGTATCCATTTTCTTATACTGGATTTTCAGGTTTCCATTTTCGATGGTGCATCCGGGCATACGGTTGTACCCGCAATGACCTGTAATGCCTTTGTAATAATTGAAAACGCTCCACTGATTCAGGCTATCCGAAAAATCACAGAATCGCTCTTTTTCCAGCAACCAGTTTACATTGAACAAGATCATTTTACGGTGAAGCGGATGCTGCCCGAGGCTTACCAGAATTTCACCCGGACCCACTTCGACAAATTGACTTTGGTGCACACTTTTATCAATGCCGGGTGTAGTACCAAAATCAGCCGCATCGCGTCTTTCATCCAGGAACAATTCCCGGAAACCCCTCCAGGTTTTACCATCATCTGCAGAAATGGCCGCATGAATGGCATTCCGGTTTGTAAACACATCGTCCCAAACACCATTGGTGTTGTTTACTTCGGGTAATGGCGTGGTATTCGACCAAAGAAAAAGAAGCCTGCCATCGTTTAGCCTCCCGATGGTTGACATGGTTATGGTTCCATAAAACGGGGAAGGCGTGGATGCGCTCCATGTCAGGCCGCCGTCTGAAGAAAATGACTGATAATGATGATCCTGTGAAGTGCGGATCAGCATCCAAAGCCTGCCATCCTTCAACTCCACCACCGTTGGTTCGGCAGCGCCATGATTCCAACGGATACCGTTGTGAAACCCGCCGCCATTATGGTCGGGTGTCGTTACAAGTGAAGAGCGTTGCCAGGAAAGGCCATCATCATCGGAGATAAAACTAAAACAGGCCCTTGGCAATCCCCGCTGCAACCCATAATGGCCGGCTACCAATACACGTTTTCCATTATTTATAAAAACCGGAGGCTTAAGCATTATGGCCATGGTATCCGAAATCTTGATCATTTGCCGGTTTCCGTTAATTCCGCCTTCTGTTCTTATTGCAAATGTTCCCATACCCGGCGCTGCCATTAGCCTCAGGTATTCACCACTTAACGGGCTGCGCGTATCCGCAAAAGGGATTTCCCCTGGGATATTCACTTTGCGCCATGTCGTGCCTTTATCGGTACTTGATAAATAAAAACTCCCAGGTTCAGCCTGCTCACCGTAATTGTAATGACGTATTTCACCGTTTTCCAGCAATGAGAGCCCGATATAGGCATCACTCGGGGGAATACCAATTACTTTCGGTGCCCAAATAGCTGTATCCTGCAAGGGCGCCCCGGTCAGTAAATGCGGCGAAAACAACAAGAAGCTGAAAAAGTATTTTTTCATAAAGGCGTGAATACCCTTTTTTTGGAGACTTAACGATATCCGTTCAAATATAAAAAAAATGGCATCAACTCCGGAACCATGTTCCGGCTGCGCAGTTGTTGAGATTTCAGCCCTATATTTTTACCGCGGTACCGCTTGCCACCACCATCAGCATACTTCCGCCCTGGCCTACGGTTTCAAAATCAAGGTCGATGCCCACAATTGCGTTTGCACCCAATGCCCGGGCTTTATCCTGAAGTTCGCCAAGCGCGACTGTTTTTGCTTCATTGATCACTTCTTCGTATGAACCGCTTCGTCCACCGACAATATCGCGTATGCCGGCAAAAAGATCACGGACAATATTTGCGCCAATAATGGTTTCCGCGGTAACCAAGCCAAGATAGCTTTGGATAGGTTTCCCCTCGAAGCCGGGAGTGGTAGTCATTTCCATAATCAGGTTTTGTTCAAATTTATTTGATCCTGCACACGTCACGACCCATTCCTTTACAGGAGGTCAAAAAAAGTTTGGAATGGAAAATCTATCGTATACAAAGAACCGGCAGTGTCTAATCAAGAACCATTTCCGGAATTTCACCTTCAACAATCAGTGTACCGGCAGTTTTGGCTTTCACTTCGTCGACAGTTACACCGGGGGCCAATTCGCGAAGCTCAAATCCGCGATCCGTTATTTCCAGCATGCACAATTCTGTAACAATTTTCTTTATGCATTTTATTCCCGTCAGTGGAAGTGTACACCTGGGCAACAACTTACTTTCCCCTAGTTTATTGGTATGTTGCATAGCTACGATGATATTTCTTGCACTCGCAACAAGGTCCATTGCACCCCCCATTCCCTTCACCATTTTGCCGGGTATTTTCCAGCTTGCAATATCGCCGTTCTCAGCCACCTCCATAGCACCCAGCACAGTAAGATCTACTTTTCCCGCACGGATCATTCCGAAACTCATGGCACTGTCGAAAAATGATGAACCTGGCACCGTTGTTATGGTCTGTTTGCCGGCATTAATCAGATCGGCATCCTCATCTCCTTCCAAAGGAAAGGGACCCATGCCCAGGAGGCCATTTTCGCTTTGGAGAACAACCTGCATTCCTTCCGGAATGTAATTGGCCACAAGCGTGGGTATCCCGATACCGAGATTGACATACATGCCATCCTGCAATTCTTTTGCAATGCGTTTGGCGATTTGATTTTTATCAAGCATAATACAACCGTTTGTTGAGGGAGAAATCTTAGCTGCGTGGCCGCACCGTGCGTTGTTCGATGCGCTTTTCATATTGCCGGCCCTGAAAAATACGGTGCACATAAATACCGGGGGTATGTATTTCATTTGGGTCCAGGCTTCCTGCCGGAACAAGTTCTTCCACTTCCGCGATGGTCACTTTACCGGCCATGGCCATAACGGGGTTGAAATTTCTGGAAGTGAAGCGATAAATAAGATTTCCCTGGGTATCGCCTTTCCAGGCTTTAACCAGGGCAAAACCGGCTTCAAAAGCATATTCCAGCAAATACGCTTTTTCTTCTCCAAACATGGTGAATTTCCGGATTTCTTTTCCTTCGGCCACTTCAGTACCAACACCGGCAGGGGTAAATATTGCCGGCATTCCGTAACCGGCAGCCATACAGCGCGTAGCAAGCGTTCCCTGCGGAATGAGTTCAACCTCCATTTCCCCGGAAAGCAACTGCCTTTCAAATTCGGCATTTTCGCCTACATAAGAGGCGATCATTTTTTTTATCTGCCGCTTTTTCAGCAATTGCCCAAGGCCAAAATCATCAACACCGGCATTATTGGATATGCAGGTAAGATCTGTTACCCCTTTTTCCACCAACGCAGCAATACAATTTTCCGGCAGTCCGCTTAAGCCAAATCCTCCAATCATTATGGTATTTCCATCCTGTATATCTTTCATGGCGGAGAGCGCATCGTCATATACTTTATTCATATTTCAATGGTGCGTTTAAGTTTGGATTTTCAGAACGTTCCTGGTATTGCTGCATTCGTTTCCTTTCGCTGTAGGCATCAAGGCTGTCAAGCAACAATTTCATTTTCACCGGGCTGTTCTTGTAAATTTCAAAATTTTTATAAAAATCCTCCGGCTTAATTTTATGCATTGCAAAAACTTCAGCATAAAACCTTGCAGCGGCAGTATCTGAACTGTCTTTATAAGCCTGCTTTAAAAAACTTTCATTAAAAGAATCCATTTGGATCATGTCCCAAAGTACGAGTTTCATGTCATTTATTGAAAGCTGCCTGTAATTGGCGCGACAGGCAATAAAGGTTGCAATGACGAACAGCAGTGTAAAAAGCCGGACAAGTGTCTTCACTGTTTCAGTTCCTCCTGGTATTTTTTTGAATTGGTCATGTCCACCTTTTCCAGAATAGTTATGGCACGTTGCCGCAGATCCGGACTTGTTTTTTTGAGCATTCCAATCATTTCATCGGAGCGGCTTTGAAGGAAAAACTGCATGATCATGGTATTGGGATTGCTTTGCCCGAATTGGTTCAATTGATTTAATACATTCATCAATTCATTCTGTGCCATTCTCTCGTCCTCGTAATACTGATCAAGGCATTTACGGTAATAATTATAAATAATTTCCTGGAAAACCTGGTAACGGTTGTTGAGCAGGTTTTCGGTTAACCAATACCGGTTGCGTTGGCCGTCAAATTGTGACCAGCCCGTAATATTCCTGGAAGAAGGAAACGCATTTACAATGGCATTGGCCTTTTTGAAAAACGGATCCCCGGATTTCATTCCAAAACTGCTGTAATCCATGCCCACAATTATATTGGCATAGTAGGCAAAAATTGCGACAAGGTTGTTTGCCAGGGCATCTCCACTCCCAAGCCGGCCTTCATTGTATTCCACAGGTTGAAATTCAACATACCTGAAGCGTACATCCTCATCCTGCCAGTTGATTAAAGGCGAGGTATAACTGCTGTTGTAAACGGGGCGGGCTGCCTGAACAATCAATGTGGCATTGTAAACATTGGCCTCTGTACCCTGGGGTTGCGAAAGGTTGAGGATGAAATTACACTGGATTCTTTCAGCAGGTTTATAGTTGTCTTCCGTCCATTTGCGGTTGTTCAACAGGTTCATCAAATGATTTTGCAAAGTGGTAAAGATCTTTTTGTCCACCTGCGATGAAACCTGGTTGGACAAGACGGTAACTTTTGCATCAAGTTCCTGGCTGCTGCCCGAAAGGCCGGCAAACAAGAGCAAGGCAATCAATATACCCCTCCAACCTGTTGATTTTTTATTCATTGAGCTTTTGATAAATTCTTTCTACAATTCTTTTTGCAATATCGCTTTTGCTTTGCAGAGGCAGTTCGGTTGAGTCTCCGCTTGCTTCAAATATAACCACTTTGTTGGTGTCTGTGCCGAAGCCGGCTCCCTTATCTTCAAGAGAATTCAAAATGATCATGTCGGCTTTTTTCCTTTTCATTTTTTCCTGCGCATTCTGCCGGCCGTTTTCAGTTTCCAGAGCAAAGCCGACCAAAAACTGACCCGATTTTTTATTTTCCCCGCACCAGGAAAGGATGTCCGGATTTTTGACCAGGTTAATGCTCAGTGCCAGGTCCCCTTTTTTTATTTTTTGAGTCGAGGGGGTTTCCGGCCGGTAGTCCGCCACTGCTGCAGCCATTATCAGCACATTTGCTTCGCCATGGTTTTCTTTTACCGCTTCAAACATTTCTCTTGCACTTGTCACTCTTATGACAGCCATTCCATCGGGAACCGCTGCAGTACCCGGCCCCAAAATGAGTAAGGTTTCCGCGCCTGCCTGCATCAGTCCGGTGGCCAGGGCAATCCCCATTTTGCCGGAAGAGTGGTTACCAATAAAACGCACCGGATCAATGGCTTCGTATGTAGGTCCCGCTGTAACAATCGCCTTTTTACCCGATAAGGTACCGGATACTTTGGAAATCAACTTCGTATTGAGAAATTCATACAATTCCTCGGGTTCCTTCATTCTGCCTTCGCCAAATAAGCCGCTCGCCAGTTCCCCGCTTCCTACCGAAAGGACATTTACCCCATGACTGCGAAGCCTGTTCAGATTCTCATGGGTCGATGGATGTTTCCACATATCCTCGTCCATTGCGGGGGAAACCGCAACAGGACAAGCCGCGCTGAGGTAAACCGCTAGCAGAAGGTTATCACAAATGCCCGATGCCATTTTGGCAAGGGTATTACACGATGCTGGTGCAATCAGCATATAATCCGCCCATCTTCCCAGCATTACATGGTTGGCCCAGGTTGCAGCTTTACTGAGATCATACGAAACAGGATTTCTGCTCAGGGTTTCCAAAACCAGCGGACTTACAAACGCTGCGGCCGCAGGGGTCATAACTACTTTTACTTCGGCTCCTGCCTTAATCAACATACGGACCAAAGAAATGGTTTTGTATGCGGCAATGCTCGCGGTGATCCCCAACAGGATTTTTTTTCCTTTCATGATCAATGGATATGTACACAAAATAACAAACGGTGATGTATTTCACATCACCGTTCGCTGAAATCAGGTATTTACCGGCAAAAGCTTAACCAAACAGATCCTGGTCATTTTGACGATAATAGATTTTGTCATCCAGAAATTCCTGGGTGGCGAGCAATGACGGGTTTGGCATCCGTTCATAGGCTTTTGAAATTTCAATCTGCTCTTTATTTTCCAGAATTTCTTCAAGACTATCCGTATGCGAAGCAAATTCCTCCAATTTATTGTGAAGTTCCTCACGAATGGATATATTAATTTGGTTGGCCCTTTTTGCAATAATTGCAATGGACTCATAAAGATTTCCAGTTTTTGCCTTTATTTCCAGGAGATTTTTGGTTTCAAGAATATTGGGGGTGCTACCCACCATTTGTCTGCGCAGTTTGCTCATTTTTAATTCGGTTTATATTTTTTTCTGTATCGGCCCTGATCTTGTCTACTTCTGCCACCAGCTTGCTTTCCGGAAACCGGTCAGAAAAATCGGCCGCTTCGTTTAAAACGGTCTCAAACCTTTCTTCCTGAAGATTTTCAAGACTATTGGCTGCAAATTTATAAAAAGATTCAATAACTTTCAGTTTATAGTAATCGCCACGGTCAGAATCGGGGAAATTGAACATCAATTCATTAAAGGCAGTGGCTGCTGCCCGGTAATAACCGAGGTTGTAATAAAGTTCCGCGCTTTTAAAATCCTTCGTTTCCAGTTTTCCCCTTAATTCATCGAGCAGGCGTTCCGCTTCCTTTCCCCGGTCGCTGTTAGGATGGCCGTTGATGAAGGTTTGCAAAAAGGTGATTGCTCTTGTGGTATTTGTTTGATCCAGCTCAGGCTTGGGAGACATTTTATACAAGGAATACGCCCTCATATATTCCATCTCTTCCGCGAATTTGCTTTGCGGAAAACGTTCGAGGAAAGTTTTAAAGATATTCTCCGCATTGAGGTAATCTTTCTGATAAAAGGTGGAATAAGCCCATTTATAATAAACTTCCTCATACTGTGGTGTACCGCTTAAAACGGGCATCACATCCTCGTACAACGTTTGTGCCTTTACATACTTTTTATCAGCAAAGAATTCATCTGCTTTTTTCAGCTTCAGGTTATAATCCGTGCTTTTCAGCAATTTATTATACCCGTTGCAGGCAGTGAGCCCAAATACCAAAACAACTATCCAGATTTTCTTCATACGCAATTGAAGCTGCCCTTTTTGAGAACGGCGAATTTCCTTCATTCTGCAAGAATACTGTGCCATTAAAAAGTTAATCTGTGTACAAACCTGGGTTTGCTAAAAAAGCCCCACCGAAAGCGGCAGGGCCATGATTATGCAAAAAGTCACCGTACTATCTTGTTCTTTGCAGGTGCGGGTGAGGGGCGGGCACCATGTTGGTTCCACCTTCCTGATCTGTGCAATCTTGCAGGTCAACTACATTACCATCTCCCATTTCGCCATATTTGAATACGAAACGATCTCTGCTGATGTTTTGTCTTTCAACCATGTAGTTGATAACCGCGTTAACACGATCCCAGCTCAATTGCTGCTCGCGCTTGCTTGCGCCACCATAACCCACTACGCAAATGCGGCAATCGGGGTTAGCCATAATTTGAGCGGCAGCTGCATCCAGCGCTGCTCTTGCACTTGCGCTGAAAGTAACGCTGTTGGCAGCGAAGCTTACGCTTGGTAGATTACCAATTCCGCAACCAGGCTTGATGTTTTTGCAGCACTCCGGATCCGGGCATTTTCCAATACCATCGGCATCTACAGGCTGGCAAATTGTTGGGGTAATCAGTTCCTTATCGCGGCAGTCCGGAACACCGTCGCCATCTGTATCCAGGCTTCTGCCTCTTGTATCAACAGGGCATCCGGCCGGAGTATTGGGCTCCAGGTCAAACTGATCGATAACACCATCGCCATCAGAATCATCCAACACGGGTTTGGGGAATTTCATAACGGAAGGAACGCTTACTTCGCTATAGAGGTATCCAAGCGGATTGTACCACCACAATGGGGCAACTTTTGTATCGCTGGAACCGGTTTTTCTTTTATACTCATCGGAGTTGGGAGCTGCGTTATGTCCGGCATAAACACCGCGGTTATTACCACTGGCC
This sequence comes from Bacteroidota bacterium, assembly GCA_023387985.1. Classification (GTDB taxonomy): domain Bacteria; phylum Bacteroidota; class Bacteroidia; order Chitinophagales; family Chitinophagaceae; genus Phnomibacter. The sequence goes on from JAEWHC010000005.1 coordinate 534,752, forward strand.
CACTGAACTTCCGGAGTTTGAGCTGTTGCTGACAATGACATACTTAAGGTCATTGCAGCCAGAACAAAATATTTAATGTTTTTCATATACTTTTCAATTATTTTTTCGATAATAGTTTTTTGAGTATCCACCTATTCTCGAAGGTTTAGAAGTTGAAGTTAAGACCAACGTTTGTAAAAAAGAAGTTGTCTTTCTCAGGTGTGAGCGCACCAGCCTCACCCAGGTACCAGCCATCAATGTAGTCATCCGGGGTTTTGGTGTATTTCGCTTCAAGTGAGAGCGACATTCTCGGAGCAAGACGGAATTCCAGGCCACCACCAAAAGTGTAGGCGTGACGCCATTGCCATGCATCTCTTTCTTCATTGCCAAAGTTTCCACGACGGTCATTCACCATTGCCGGAGTTTCATAAGTACCATCAAATCCGTTCGCGTCATTTTTCAGGAAATCACGAATGTCTTTACGGCTTTGATCGAAGAATGATGTGGGATTGCTGATTCTTTGATCCCAGTTATAAACAGCTTTATTGGCGTCCTGCAGGTCCATCATGGTTTTATAAGCAAAAGGGCTGTAGCCAAGGAAGAGGTAAGCATTTACTTTACTGTTTGCACGATGGAACATTATGTTATTAATGGAAAAAATCATATCCAGTGAACTCATAATAAGTTCGGTACGATGGTTCGCGATAAAATACGGAACACCGGCAATGGCTGGATTGTTATAGGTATATCCATTCGGACGGTAGTCCAGGCCCTTATTGATTCCGTAAGCCAGAGAACCTCTTAATGAAACGGTATAGCCGAGAGCCTTACGAACAGAAGCACCAACTTGCCATCCGGGCAGCGGAGGAGTATCTCCATCCAAAAGGCTCATTCCACCAAAAATTGACCATTGGGCCATGTGACGGGGAACCGGGGGAAAGGGGTGTTGATTGTTTTTCCACTCATTGAACTGAGGGAGCTTTTTCTCGCTAATCTTGGTAGAATCGTGATAATTGAGAATTCCACCAAGCTGGCTATATCCGGCTGTAACGCCAAAAATGATCATAGCCATTAACAGTGTAAACTTTTTGCTTGCCATAAAATGATTAATTGTGATTATTAAATTCTGCGTAATCAGAGCAAAAATAAAGCCTGAATTGATATTAACAAACAAAATTGTGAATGAATCACTAGGAAAATCATAAGAATCCAATGCCTTCCACAAAAAATCAATGAAACAATTGGTAAAATTTGCTCTTATTTTGCCGCCAAAGCAAGAGATTGGCCAAACTTTCACCCATAATTGACCGAGAACTAAAAGTCTTTGAACAAAAGTTTAAGGCTTCACTAAAGAGTAAGGCTCCCCTGCTCGACCGTATTACCCATTATGTGGTAAACCGGAAAGGCAAACAACTCCGCCCACGCTTTGTATTGCTTTGCGCCCGCCTTTTTGGCGAAATAAATGAGCATTCATACCGTGCGGCCTCACTGGTAGAGCTTGTACATACCGCGACCCTGGTACATGATGATGTGGTGGATGATAGCTTTGAACGCCGTGGCTTTTTTTCAATTAATGCACTTTGGAAAAATAAGATTGCCGTATTGGTTGGCGATTTTCTTCTGACCAAGGGTTTATTGCTTTCATTGGAAAATGACGATTTTGAAGCGTTACGCATTCTTACCGAAGCGGTAAAATTGATGAGTGAAGGCGAACTTTTGCAAATCGAAAAAGCCCGGAAACTTAACCTGGATGAAGATATTTATCTCGAAATCATTCGGAGCAAAACGGCTTCTTTACTGGCATCGGCTTGTGCAGTGGGTGCATGGAGCACTACCCACGACAAAGTAAAAACAGATAAAATCAGGCAGTTTGGTGAAATGGTGGGTATGGCTTTTCAAATGAAGGATGACCTTTTTGATTATGGCAAAGCTGATGTAGGAAAGCCTACCGGTAATGACATTAAAGAACAAAAATTAACCCTGCCGCTGATATACGCCATAAACAATGCCTCTCCTGATCTGCGCAAGCAAATGATTTATACCTTGAAAAATGAAAATACGCTTCCGGAAAAGGTTAATTGGCTTATCGAAGAAGTCCAGAAAGCCGGAGGAATAAAATATGCCGAGGAAAAAATGACGGAATATGCCCGGAAAGCAGCAGAGATCCTGGATGAATTTGGCCCTTCTGATACCCGCGATGCCCTGATGGAGCTTGTAAATTTTACTACACAAAGAACTTATTGATAAATTTTCCGTTTATTCGCCGTCAGGCGATATGGATAAAAGATGGAAAATACTAACTGCAGATAACCAGCAAATAACCGGTCTCAGACAGGAATTGCGCATACACCCGGTATTGTGTAAAATTTTGGTGCAAAGAGGAGCCGGGGATTTTGAAAAAGCAAAATCTTATTTCAGGCCATCGCTCAGCGAATTGCATGATCCATTTCTGATGAAGGGGATGCATAAAGCGGTGGAGCGTTTACAACAGGCTTTTAATTGCAATGAAAAAATTTTGGTGTACGGCGATTATGATGTGGATGGCACTACAAGCGTTTCCTGCATGCACATGTTTCTTTCTTCGCTTCATCCGCATGTAGATTTTTATATCCCTCACCGTTACCATGAAGGTTATGGCGTAAGCCGCCGGGGAATTGATCATGCCATTTCCAGCGGCTGCAAACTGATCGTTGCGCTGGATTGCGGCATCAAAGCCTTGGAATTGGTAAAGTATGCAAAAGAAAACGGGATTGATTTTATCATCTGCGATCATCATATGCCGGATGCAAATTTGCCGGAAGCGGTAGCCATTCTCAATGCCAAACAAAAAGATTGTTTATATCCTTATAAAGAATTATGCGGTTGCGGTGTTGGCTTAAAGCTGATCCAGGCTGTATGCAAAACCTTAAGCCTGCCTGAGGAAAAATGGTCACGGTATCTCGACCTTGTGGCCACAGCTATCGCTGCGGATATTGTGCCTATGACAGGTGAAAACCGTATCCTCACCTATTTTGGACTTCAGCAGGTTAATATAAATCCTTCAACAGGCATTAAGGCGCTTATGGATCTTAGCGGATTGCAATCTCCTGTGCAGGTGAATAACCTGGTTTTTGTAATAGCGCCAAGGGTAAATGCGGCAGGCAGAATGGACGATGCCCGCAAGGCGGTGGAAATGTTTATCGAGCCGGATTATGAAAAGGCCAAAGAACTCGCCAAATTGCTGCATGATGACAATAAAGACCGTAAGGAAACAGACCTCACCATTACAGAAGAGGCACTCGCCATGGTGACCGATGACCCGGAACAGCACTCTAAAAAAACAACAGTACTTTATCAGCAGCATTGGCATAAAGGCGTTGTAGGCATTGTGGCAAGCCGGATGATCGACAAGTTTTACCGGCCAACCATTATTCTTACCGATAGTGGCGAAAAAATTTCGGGCTCTGCAAGAAGCGTTTTGAATTTCAATATTTATGAAGCCCTTCATTCCTGCAGCCATTTGCTCGACAACTATGGTGGCCATTTTTACGCCGCCGGCTTAACCATTAAAAAGGAAAACCTAGAAGCTTTTTGCCGTGAATTTGAAGAAGTGGTGAATGCCACCATAACCGAAGAAATGCTGATTCCGGAGATTACCATTGATGCCGAAGTGGCTTTTGATGACCTCAATGAAAAATTTTACAACATCCTCATGCAAATGGAACCTTATGGTCCTGAAAACCTCAGGCCGGTATTCATTACCCGCAATGTTTACGAAAATGGCTTTTCAAAGATCGTGAAGGAACACCACGTAAAATTCAGTCTCAAACAAGGGGCTACAGTTATGGAGGGCATTGGATTTGGGATGGCAGGAAAATTCAACCTGCTACAACCCAATGTGCCACTGGATGTGGTATATACCCTTGACTTAAATACATGGAACGGTATCAGCAGACTTCAATTGCGGGTGCTGGATATCAAGACCTCAGATGAAACCAATTTCATTTATTCATGAACTGGCGCAACTACCTGGATTATTTCTGGTTTATTGCATGGAACTGGAATCTTCCCCTTGCTATTTTTCTCATAAGAAATGAAATAAACGGAGAAAAAAAATACGACTCTTCTACCCTTTCCATCGACAACCTGGAAAAAGAAATAGATCCGGATATTTTACCGGACACCAGCATTTATCAGCCTGTAAGTTTTTATGCGGCGGAACGATTGCTCGCTTTTATTGATCATCCTGAAAAAAGTACCGGATTCCTGGATGTGGGTTGCGGGCGGGGAAGGGCGCTGCAAATGGCCGCATATTTTGGATTCCGAAAATTATTTGGCCTGGATATCGTCCCTTACCTGCTGGAGGATTCAAAATATGCAGCCGGGAAAATTAGCAATAAATACCCGGATGTCGAAGTTACGCTGATTCATGGGAATGCCGCTCTCTACAAGGTTCCTCATTCCATTGATACGATTTTTCTCTTTAATCCATTTAAAGGGTTGCTGATGAATTCTTTTATATTGAGGGTAAAAGAAAGCCTTATTGAAAAGCCCAGAAAAATGACTTTACTGTATGCCAACCCCGTATGCAAAGAAATTTGGATGAACGCGGGATTTGAGGAAATCATGCATTTCAAAAAAATGAAATATATAGAAGGCGCTGTATTGGTCTATGACCCAGAAAAATAAAACCGGGTTTATTGCTAAACCCGGTTTTGAATATGCGATTTTCCAACAACTAATCCAATGTAATTATCGGGCTTTTTTTTGCTTCCATTAGTTTTACACTGCGTTCTATAAACTGAGACAATTCCTCACCTTTTAGTATGCCCTGGCTCAACAAGGCAAGATCCACAAGGTTCCTGCTCATATTTTCTTTCTTTTCCGTATCGTTTTCATTCAGGATCTGCTGGTGGATCGGGTGGTTCCCGTTAAGCGTTATGTTGACTTCATCCGGCATTTTGGCGTAAAAATCCATCATGCCTCCGCCACCTAAAGCTGCCATATCTTTCATCCTTCTGCTCCACTCAGGCCGGGTGGCAATAACCGGAGCTGCATCTTCACTCAGTCCTTTCACCTCCACTACAGCCTGTTCATTTTTCATTAGGCCTTTGAACAGGTCCACCAGTGAGCTGGATTGTTCAAGGCTGAGTACTGACTGATATTCCTGGCCTTTATCCACCAGGTTCTCAGCAATATCCGCGTCCACACGCACAAACTGCACATTGTCCAATTTGTGCTCCATCTGCCCCACCCAACTCGGATCAATCAGATCATTGAGCTTGATCACTTTAAAACCTCTTTTCTTTGCGGCCTGCAGGTAAGTATTTTGCTGAACCGGATCGGAAGTATATATCACTACTGTTTTACCATCTTTGTTTACCTGTGCAGATTCCACCTCTTTTTTGTATTCATCAAGGGTGTAAAATTTATCTTCGCCTGCATCCTGGAATATAACGAACTTTTTAGCTTTATCAAAGAATTTTTCATCTGTAAGCATTCCATATTTTACAAACAATCCAAGGCTCTCCCATTTGGACTCAAAATCGGCTCTTTCATTTTTGAAGATCTCTTCCAGTTTATCCGCAACTTTTTTGGTGATGTGATTGTTGATCTTTTTCACATTTGGATCTCCCTGGAGGTAACTGCGGCTAACGTTAAGCGGAATATCCGGGCTGTCAATCACCCCATGCAAAAGCATTAGAAATTCCGGAACAATATCCTTTACTTCATCCGTTACAAATACCTGGTTGCTGTACAGTTGTATTTTATCCTTCTGGATTTCATAGCTCTGCTTGATCCTGGGGAAGTAAAGGATGCCATTCAGCGTAAAGGGATAATCCACATTGAGATGTATCCAGAATAAAGGTGTTTCGCTGAATGGTCCATAGAGTTCCTTATAGAAGTTCTCGTAGTCTTCTTTAGAAAGGTCGGCGGGCTTTCTTACCCATGCCGGGTTGGTATTGTTAATGGGCTTTTTCTCTTCAATTTCTTCGATCACTTCCCCATCATCACCCTCTTTTTTCTCTTGTTCTTTCTTTTGCTCCGCAAGTTCTTTTTCAGCTTCCAGGTCGGTGAAATAAACAGGCACCGGGAGAAATTTTCCAAATTTCTCCAGAATGGATTGCACCCGCCAACCATCAAGAAATTCTTCACTTTCCTTGTTTATATGTAAGCGGATCTCGGTTCCTCTTTCTGCGCGTTCACTCGTAGGTTCTAGGATATATTCGGGGCTGCCGTCACATTCCCACCGCACGGCTTCAGCGTCTGGCTTCCGGCTTTTGGTAAAAACTTCCACTTTGTCAGCAACCATAAAGGAGCTGTAGAATCCCAAGCCAAAATGCCCGATAATAGAGGTTTCTGATTGCCCTTTGTATTTTTCCAGGAATTCTTCGGCGGAACTGAACGCCACCTGGTTGAGAAATTTATCAACTTCCTCCCCGGTCATACCTATTCCCCGGTCGAAAATGCTGATGGTTTTATTGGATTTATCCAGCACTACATCAATTCTGAGTTCACCAAGTTCACCTTTAAATTCACCCACATTTGCAAGCGTTTGCATTTTATGTGTGGCATCCACTGCGTTACTCACCAGCTCGCGGATGAAAATTTCATGGTCGCTGTAGAGGAATTTCTTAATAATGGGAAAGATATTTTCTGAACTTACCCGTATTTGTCCTTTAGTCATATTTTTTTAATTTTAATAATAGTTATCATTCGCAGACAATCAGGAATATAAAAGTTTCAAAGGATGTGCCGGGTGAAGCATGACTGACAAAATTTCTGAATAATTGTCAATGCTGATCCGAAAAACATTTTTCGAACGGCGGATTGCTTGCAAAAGAAAATGCCAACCTGGTTTAGGCTGGCATTTTTTTATCTTGTCAGAAACAGTTTAGTACTGAGGATTCTGTACGATTACCGGATTCTGGGTGATTTCATCTACAGGGATGGGCCAAATGAAACGATAGTCACTGTAGGGAATTGCAGGCCAGGTCGGATTAACAGCAACACCAATTCCATAAATGGCAGCGCCATCAGCGCCGTTGGGCAATTTTGCAGGGATACCGGCAATTCTTACTTCAGCTACAGGATCATTGGAAAGCCTGTGTATATCATGCCAGCGTTTTCCTTCCATTGCGAATTCAAAACGACGCTCGAGCAAAATCGCTTTCAGCAAATCGGTAGCATTTGCAAAAGCAGAATATTGCTGAGTTGCGGGATTTGCAAGGCTCCGGTTACGTACTACGTTAAGCAGGTCGAGTGCTCTGGCCGTATTATTCAATCTGGCTTCACATTCAGCAAGCATAAGCAGGACCTCGGCATAGCGGAAAATGGGGTTATTGCTTCCACGTTGTACATAGTCACGATATTTGGTGGTCATAACGCTTTGGTTGCCCGCAGCATTTGATCCCATTGCATAAAGGGTGGTACGACGCTCATCATCAGCCAGCCATTCAGAACGATTCCAAATGATGGGAGAAATGGCGACGAGACCACGACCACCCAGGTTGGCGGGGCCGTACATGGCTGGTAGGGCACCATTCACGTTGGGATTATCCAGCGGATCATTTTTGATGGTAAAGATATTCTCTGAGGATACGCTGTTTGAAGCAAATGCATCTTCGGGAGAAGCGGTAAGCGCATAACCTCCAATGGGACTAATAACCGAAGTGGGACTTAATGGATTTACGGATGCCGGAACCAGTTTATCACCCTCGGCTTTTGCTTCCTGAAAACGGCCCATATGCATCAATACCCTCATTTTTAAGGTAATTGCTGCTCCTTTTTCGGCGCGGATTTTGCGAAGAGAAGCTGTAGGTTGCTGTTCGGGCAAATCGGCAATGGCCGCATCCAGATCTTCCAGGATTCTTTGATAAGTGAAGGAAACTTTTGGTCTTGCATCAGCCCTTACTGCATCTACAGCGGCACCGGAATTCACCGGGAAATCACGGTAGTTTACTCCCAAATTCTCACCATTTCCATCGAGGTATGGGCGGGCAAAATGCATCAAAAGTTCATGATGCGAAAGGGCCCGAAGGAACTTCATTTCCGCAATGGCGCGGGTAGCTACGTCCTGGGCAATAATTCCACCATCAAGAGCTTTTTGAATGCCTTCGATGGCCACATTCGCAAAGTTGATCAGGCGGTAGGTTGAATTGTAGTGGTTCACATTATTGGCCGAAGAAGGCGTGTATGTACTTTGATAGGTAATTTGATAGAATGCCTGGAGATTTACCACATCTTCTCCACGGTTGTCCCCTTGTTCTACGTTGGCAGCGCCAAAGGGATAACCCCGGTCAATTGCACCATTATAGAATCCACTCTGGGCGGCATCATATACTCCATTAATGGCCAGGTTTACACGCTCAGGCGTGGTGAACACGCTTTCATCGGTAAAGGCGTTATATGGCGCCAGTTCCAATTGCTTCTCACATGCCGCCAGGCCAATAACCATTGCGGCAACGATGGAAACAGATCTTATATTCAGTATTTTCATAAACTTCAAATTTAATTTTAATGATCAAGTGTTAGAAAGAAACCTTCAGGCCTCCGGAAAAAATGGTAACCTGGGGTGAAACAGCCCAATCCTGTCCAAGTTCACTTGCATTCTCAGGATCAGATCCGGTGTATTTTGTCCAGATAAACAGGTTTTGTCCCTGAACAAACACACGTAGACCTGAAACAAATCCGTTGGTTCCTGTACGTAATCTTTCTGGATTAAAATTGTATCCCACAACCACATTTTGCAGACGCAGATAATCACCGCTTTCTACAAAACGGGAAACTGCAAGGCCATTTTGATTGATGGCATTCCCATTTCCACTATACAGTTTCGGTACATTGGTTACCTGTCCGGGGGTTGTCCATCTTTGAAGAATCTCAACACCATTGTTCTGGAATTGCTGGTTGAGTAAAATTTCCTGGCGGGTCATATTGATGATGGAATTGCCACCGCTGAAACGGAAGAAGAATTCAGCATCAAAATTCTTGTACCGGAAATTATTGCCAAAGCCTCCAAACCATGTTGGAATGGCTTTGCCCAAAACAGTACGGTCATCAAAGCTAAGGGCTGCACCGGCGGATGCACCAAAGGTGGGGTCATCGATGCTTTTTGCAAAACGGTAACTGTTTGTAGGCGCGCCGGTAACGGCCCCGGTATTGTGCTGTACAATTTGTCCATCGGCCTTGTAATACATTGGATTGCCATTTGAAGGATTTACCCCGGCAAAACGATAGCCATGAATCACATTGATCGCCTCACCTACCTGAATGATATTAAGCGCACCATTCGGGATCAGCTCCACAGGCTCACCTGCAATGCTGTACAATGAGGTGATCTCATTATTTACTGTGGTAAAGTTGGCGTTAAAGCCCCAGGTGAAATCCTGGTTTCTCACAATGTCTCCACTCAGGGCAAATTCCCAGCCTTTGTTTCTTGAAGTACCAATATTCTGTGAAATGGAATTATTCGGAACACCTGCACTAGGAGGAGTTGGAACATTCAAAATGATTTCATCAATATCATTCAGGAAGTAATCTACTGTTAAGTTCAACCTGTTATTAAGCAGAGCAGCTTCGAGACCCACGTCCCATTTTTTACTGCGCTCCCAACTCAATTCGCGGTTACCCACAGAACTTGGCCCAAGGCCCGAAAGGTTACCATAAGGCCGGTTTGCAAAAGTGCTCAGGTATGGAAATCCTCCCACTGAATTGCCCACCACGGCGTAGGAAGCTTTCAGTTTCAGATCATTTACAGCGGTGGACAAGCCACTGGTTGCCCAGAAATCTTCACCGGAAATTCTCCAGCCAACCGAGGCCCCCGGGAAGTTGCCATATCGCTTTTCAGGAGCGAGGGCACTCAACCCATCGCGGCGTATTGATGCCTGGAAGAAATATTTATCGGCATAATCATAGTTGAAACGGCCAAACAGGGATTCGATACCGCTTTTGGTGAAGTTACCGCCAACGGATTGAACCTGGGCTGCCCCACTGATCACGTTTTCTGAAATAAAGAACCTGTCAGCTACCTGTGTTCCTTGCGCACTAAACCATTTGGTCAGATCCTGTTGCAATTCATGCCCTGCTGTGATATAAAAGTTATGCTGCCCGGCCGATACATTGTAGTTAATGTAGTTTTGGAATACTGTACGCTGGAAGTTTTGCTGAGCATTATAGGATAAACCCTGGCTGCTGAAGCCATCTCCATGACGGGGATCCCAGCTGTCGAAGCTATAATCAGACAAGAAGTCAAACGTAAATGTTGACCGATACCTGAAATTCTTGAAAGGGGTAATTTCAACAAAAGTATTGTTTACAATACGGTGTTTGTCAGAACTGCCAATATTGTTGCGCAGGGTGAAGGCGGTATTGAAGAAGTTATCATCAACGCCCTGCCTGTTCGGGGCAGTCCTCAAAGAGTTTGTCAAAGGGTAGTTGATATTGAACCCGGATTCCGTATCATCGGCATAAGGGGAAACATTGGGCAACTGGCGCAGTGAAGAAGCAATTGCTCCGCCAAGTGAATTCGCACCGTTGTTTTGGTCAAAGTCAATCTGCTTGGCCAGCGTGGCATTGTTGCCCACTTTAATCCAGCGGTTCAGCTCACTTTCAAAATTAAAGCGAAGGCGGTAAGCGGTATTTTTATTGCTGATGATCACCCCTTGCTGATCAGAATACCCAAAAGATAAATAATACAATGATCTGTTGGTACCACCTGCAAAACTCAAATTGTGCGTTTGATTGAAAGCATTGTCCACCATAACTGCTTTTTGCCAGTCTGTGTTTACACCTGGATTTTCCACAGCATTAAGACTCAATCCGGCATTACCTCTTTTTTCGTTGGCAATGGTTACAAATTCACTCGCGTTCAACAAATCAAATGTGTTTTTTGGATTGGTTATGCCCATTGTAACATCGTAATTGATGCGCATACGGTCACGTACACCTTTTTTTGTTGTAATCATAATAACGCCACCGGCAGCACGGCTACCGAAGATCGCTGTTGCAGATCCATCTTTCAACACCTCGATATTTTCAATGTCATTTGGATTGATGTCACCAAACGCATTGGTATTGGAAGAAGCGCCCAAATTACCGGTTATAAACGGTACCCCATCAACAACAACAAGTGGGGCCAGGTTTCCGGAAATGGAGTTCATACCACGAATACGGATACGGGCGGGGGTATTAACCAGGCCGCCTGAAGTGGTTACCTGAACACCGGCTGCACGACCGGCCAGCTGCTTATCCACGGAAGGCGTAACCAGGCTCGAAAATTCTTTGGCATCAATTCTTGAAGCTGCTCCGGTAAATGCACGCCTTTGCTGGGTTCCGTATCCCACAACAACAACCTCATCCAGGTCGCTGGCAGAACGGGCAAGGGCCACAATAATTTCGGTTTGGGTTCCGATTTCCCGGGTAATGGTTACGTATCCAACGGAACTGAACTGCAAAGCGGAAACTGAAGCAGGTACAGTGATGGTATAGCGTCCATCTGAATCGGTTGTTGTAGCGACTGAACTGCCAACCGCAGAAACAGTTACTCCGGATAGCATAGCATCGTCTGAAGCATCGGCAACTCTGCCGGTAATGGTTTTGGTTTGTGCCCAGGCTTGCGAAACTGCAAACAAAGCCACAAAGAGGAATACAAGTTTTCTCATACTATGGGGTTTAATTACTAAAAAAATTTAGTGTTTATGTGATTGAACGCAACCTTGTCAGTTTGTTCAAAAAGCGCGTTTTGTGAAAGAAATTTATTGTTTTGGCTAAAAAAATCTAAGTTTTAGTCAGTTTTGGTTTGTAAAATAAGACAGTAATAAATTTTATTATGCTGCGCGAAAATGAACAATTTAAGTTACCTGTAACAAGGATTAAGGATTCATTAACATTTTAGGTACATCCGGGGGAAAATCCCAGGCAGATCTGAATTCCCATTTTATCGTTTTCTCATGAGGATATACTGTCCTCATTTCTTCAATAACGTCTCAGCTTGTTCTGTTTATGCCACATATACACAAGGATCAACCCCACAATTGCCCCACCCAGGTGGGCCCATCGGGCAATGTTATCACCTGCGCTGTTGCGGATAGCCATGCTCAGTTCAAAAACCATGTAAAGCAATACAAACCATTTGGCTTTGATAGGAATAAAAAAGTAGAGATAGATGTACGTATTGGGAAAAAGAAATCCAAATGCGGCGAGACAACCGAACACTGCGCCACTTGCACCCAGCGTAGGCTGGCTCAGCCGGAAATTCACATGATCGGTAGCCGAGGCTACCGCTTGTTCCATCAACTGGAGGTTATTGGGTTCGGCCTGCCAGGCCCGGGCAATCCGGTAAGCCGTATTTCCCCCATACCCTCCTTCTGCACGAAATTGATTGTAAAACCGGATAAACCCATCAAGGGTTGGATTCTCCTTAAAATCTGTAAAAGAGGCCAGTAGTTGAATATTTTCATACCATAAAAAACCCAGGTGCAACAGCGCGGCACCAAGGCCGCAAACCAGGTAGAATATCAGAAAACGCCTTGGCCCCCACATGTTTTCCAACACACTGCCAAACATCCATAGCGCGAACATATTGCTGAAAATATGCATCAGGCTGCCATGCATAAACATATGGGTGATCAATTGCCAGGGTTTGAACAGATGCGAATAGAAATGATGCAAGGCAAAAGTATCCGCCATGTATCCCACTTTTACATCCAACCCTCCACCGGGAAAGATGCCGTCAAAAGTGATCTGCGCCAAAAAAACAATGGCGTTGATGATCAGCAGGTTTTTAATGATCACCGGCAGAATCTGAAAATTTCCGGGGCGGAATTGCGTCATACTATGCAATAAAAAAGGGCAAGTGCGCCCTTGTTGTTTTTCGAAAAACTGTGGACCCTGCCGGGCTCGAACCAGCGACCCTCTGATTATGAGTCAGATGCTCTAACCACCTGAGCTAAGGGTCCGTCGGCTTATTTGCCGGGCTGCAAATGTAGGCGGTTTTGAAATAAATCAAGTAGCTATAGCATTTTGCTGTCAAATATTTTAAAGATTAATTCAACACGCCCAGCGCTTTACCCACCTTACTGAAAGCTGCAATGGCTTTATCCAGGTGGTGCTGTTCATGGGCGGCGCTCAATTGCACCCGTATGCGGGCCTGTCCGCGTGGAACCACCGGAAAAAAGAAACCAACCACATAAATGCCCTCTTCAAGCATGCGGCTTGCAAATTGTTGCGCCAGCACGGCGTCATATAACATCACCGGTACAATGGGGTGATCTCCCGGCTTAATGTCAAATCCTGCTTCCGTCATTTTCTCACGGAAATAGCGGGTATTGTCCTCCAGCTTGTCGCGCAAATGGGTGGTTTCTGAAAGCATATTCAGTACGGCTATGCTTGCACCCACGATACTCGGGGCTAAGGTATTGCTGAAGAGGTATGGCCTGCTGCGCTGCCGGAGCATTTCAACGATTTCTTTGCGTCCACTGGTAAACCCGCCACTTGCTCCACCCAGGGCTTTTCCAAGCGTTCCGGTTATAATGTCTACGCGGCCCATTACATTGCGGTATTCATGTGTTCCCCGGCCTGTCTTGCCCAGGAAACCACTGCTATGGCATTCATCGATCATAACCACCGCGTCGTATTTATCCGCTAGTTCACAAATTTTATCGAGTTGGGCGATGGTTCCATCCATACTGAAACTGCCATCGGTGACAATGATCCGGCTTCTGCAGGAAGCGGATTCCTGCAGTTTGGATTCAAGATCTTCCATGTCGTTGTGGTTGTAACGGAAACGCTGTGCCTTGCTCAACCGCACACCATCTATAATCGAGGCATGGTTAAGGGCGTCGCTGATGATGGCATCCTCCTCACCAAACAGGGGTTCAAACACACCGCCGTTCGCATCAAAAGCAGCGGCGTACAAAATGGTATCCTCTGTACCCAGGAATTTGCTGATCTTCTGCTCCAGCTCTTTGTGGATGTCCTGTGTGCCGCAAATAAATCTTACAGAACTCATGCCATAGCCATGCGCATCAATGGTTTTCTTCGCAGCCTCAATCACCTCCGGATGGCTGCTCAGGCCAAGGTAATTATTTGCACAAAAGTTCAATACCTTTTGAATTGTGCCGTCCTTGCCGGGCACCTCGATCTCTATTTCAGCACCCTGAGGCGTGGTGATCACCCGTTCCCGCTTAAACAAGCCGCTTGCATCAATCTCCTGTAATTCAGCACCGATCCTGGTTACAAATTTCTCATTCATGGTCTCTTATTCATTGGTTTGAAATGGTTACTTGAAATTCACCTGCTAAATTACCATTTGCAGGGCTAAGAAAGTGAACAGTAAAGAGAAATATCCCACAAGCAGTCTTTGAAAATGCCAATCCCATAAAACCCATATCGCTGGCAGGATAAATGGTGAAGATTTTGAATTTTTTACCGTTCATAAAATTAATATTAAGTTTAAGGTGTGCGGAATGCAGATCTTAGGCATTTTCTTATATTTGTACCCGATCCCTTTAAAAACTGCACAACATGAAACGGCTTTTTTTTAAAACCAGCGTCCAAATCACCATCGGGCTAATCCTCGCCATTGCTTTTTACTGGGTTTGGCACGATGCACACATGGTTGCGCCAAAAGTGGCTGGTCATTTTTTTAGTCCCCCTATTGATACGGAAACCATTCAAACCAATGTCAATCTCCGCGGCTTAAGTCGCCACCTGCTCGATTTTTTCAAATAAGATTTTCTTTTTCTCCTTTAAACACCTTAGTTTTTGTGTAATTTCATCGCTATTCAAATAAATAGCAATGAAGTACAAACTATTGGGCAATTCCGGGTTGAAAGTCTCTGAATTTTGCCTGGGCACCATGGGCTTTGGCACCCATAACGACTGGGGAATAGCCGAGGAACCGAGTTTTGAAATTATGGAAGCCTTTGGCAATGCCGGCGGGAATTTTCTGGATACCGCCAACCGTTATCAGGACGGCATGACAGAGGAGATTGTGGGAAATTTCATAAATAAAGGCGATCGCGATTACTGGATAGTTGCCACAAAATACAGCCTGAAAGACAATACCACCAATCCTAACGCAAGCGGAAATAACCGCAAGAACATGATGCGCAGTGTGGAGAATAGCCTGCGCCGGCTAAAGACAGGCTTCATCGATGTATTGTACCTGCACATCTGGGACTGGCTGACGCCGATGGAAGAAGTGATGCGCGGTCTCGATGACCTGGTAAAACAGGGGAAAATAAATTATATTGCCATGAGCGACACGCCGGCCTGGCTGGTCAGCAAAGCCCAGGAAATTGCCAGGTGGAGGGGCTATCTTCCCATTGTGGCTTTACAAGTGGAATACAGCCTGATACAACGCACCCCGGAAAGAGACCTGATCCCCATGGCCAAACATTATGGCATGACCGTGACACCCTGGGCGCCGTTGGGCGGCGGGGCATTAACGGGCAAGTATTTACGCAATGATCCCGGTCGGATTAAACCGGACAGCAAACGGCTGAACGACAGGGCAGTTTCTATAACCAAAAAGGTCGTTGAAATTGCAGGGGAGCTCGGAGTGCCGGCTTCACAAGTAGCGCTGGCCTGGACGAGGCAGCAGGGTTTTGATTCCATACCCATTATTGGCGCCACCAAACTAAGCCAGTTTAAAGAAAACCTGAAATATCCCGACCTCGTCATTCCTGATCATCATTTGAATGCATTGAACGAGATCAGTTCAATAGACCTGGGTTTCCCGGGTGAATTTTACAAAGAAGCCGGTGTAAGGGAAAATAATTTCGGCGGATTTTATGACCAGATTGAACACCCGGAAATTTGAGAAAGCTATCATTAAATAAAAGGCCGGAAATCATCCAGCCTTTTATTATAAGTATTTGTCGATGATCAACTATTTCTTTGTCACCCTTACGTCCACCCTTCTGTTCATAGCTTTACCTTCAGCAGTTGCATTGTCTGCCAGCGGATGCTGCGGTCCATAGCCTTCGGCTTCAAGTCCATTGGCAACTCCGGCTGTTTTCAGTGCCGCCATAACTGCATTTGCCCTTGACTGGCTTATGCGCAGATTGGCCGAACTGTCTCCGGTATTATCGGTATAGCCACCGAGCTTAATGGTGGCACCAGGGAATTGTTTTAATATGCCGGCGAGGTTGTTAACCTGCGCCTGCGAGGTTTCAGTCAAAGTGGAGGAACCGGTTGCGAAAAATACGCGGTCTAGTGAAATCCAACCTTTGGTCTTGTCCACGGTATCCACCACATTGTTAGCATCAAACAGAAAATCATAGAGCTTTTTTTCGGTGCTTCTGCTCCCAACACGCATTGAGGTGCCATCAGCCAATTCAATATTGACCATGTCACCGGTTTCGTACATAAAGTTTCCGAGGCTATCAAGTTTTCCAAGTTGGAGGGGATTGATCGTTTGGGGGGTTGCGGGTCCGCCACTGCTGCCGGTGCCCCGGGTACCAACCTGCTCCATACCAAAGCGATAATGATCTGCTTCTGAATCGCCCTTATTCCATAACCACCAGGCGGCCAGAACAGCTAACGACAATACCAAAACAAGTAGGGCAATGCCCGTTCCCAGGGTATTCTTGCCAAAACGCTTATCATACCGTAAACCCTGTTCATCCTGAACGTGTTGTTCCATATCCGAAATTTTTACAAACCTAAAAAAAGTAAATTAAGTGTCCAAAGTTATCCGGTCCAAAGTATACCTGCGCGAAAAATATGCACTTCACGCCATGAATTCCAGAAATGCCATTGATATGTAAATGGGGGATTTTTTAAAAGAAACACTATGGGCATAAAATTGCTTGAGTATATTTACAGCCGGTATTTTTAATAAAAATCCTGCTTCCTTTTCGCAATATCAACTATGAGAAAGCTATTATTTCCAATGCTGCTGTTGGTCTCCCAGATGGCCTTTACGCAGGAATCCCCTTTATGGCTTCGTTATCCTGCCATCTCACCTGATGGAAACACCATCGTCTTTACTTTCCAGGGTGACATTTACCGTGTAGATGCCAAAGGCGGTACGGCATTGCCATTAACACTACAAGAAGCTCATGATTTTATGCCCGTGTGGAGCCCGGACGGGAAAAGCATTGCCTTTGCCAGTGACCGCTTCGGCAATTTCGATGTGTTCGTTATGCCAGCGACCGGTGGCGAAGCCAAACGTATCACTTATCACAGTGCGCCGGAATATCCATACGCCATACTGCCCGACAATAAAACCGTGGTTTTTGGCGCAAGCCGGCAAGACGCAGTGGACAACAGGCAGTATCCCAGCGGTTATATGCCTGAACTATACAAAAGTGATGGCGGAAGAGCCATGCAGATCCTCACCACGCCTGCCGAAAACGTTAGTTTTGATGCTGCAGGCAACCGGATGTTTTATGAAGATAAAAAAGGCCAGGAAAATGCCTGGCGCAAGCATCACACCAGTTCAGTAGCCCGGGATATCTGGATGTATGACCTGCAATCGAAAACGCATAAACAAATCACCGCTTTTGCGGGTGAAGACCGGAATCCTGTATGGGTAAATAACCAGGATGCACTCTATTATCTGAGCGAGCAAAATGGCAGTTTCAATGTTTTTAAAACCAATGAAGCCGGAAAAAACCCCGAAGCCATCACCCGCTTTAGCACGCATCCCGTACGTTTCCTCACTGCTTCCAACCAGGGAGATCTTTGTTTTGGGTTCAATGGAGAAATCTATCTGCACAAAAACGGGCAAAGCACAAAAGTTGCCATTCAGATAGCCAATGATGGCCGGGGAAGATCGGTTACCAATCTGCCCATTCGTTCGGGCATCAGCCAGTTACTCGTTTCGCCCAATGGCCGCGAGGCTGCTTTTGTGTACCGCGGTGACGTCTTTGTAACCAACGCCGATGGCAGCGGAACCAAGCAGGTAACCAAAACCACGGAAGCGGAAAGAGGCATGAGCTGGTCAAAAGATGGAAGAGCATTGGTCTATTCCAGTGAACGTGGCGGGCGCTTCCGGATTTTCAGATCTGAGATCGTTAGAAGAGATGAGCCATATTTTTATGCCAGCACGTTGCTTAAAGAAACCGAACTGGTGCAAAATGAGAATAGCCTCCAGGCACCGGCACTCAGCCCCGATGGAAAACTGCTGGCCTATACCGAAAATTTCAATACCCTGAAATTGCGGAGCCTTGAAAAGAAAAGTGATGTTATTTTGGTAAAACCGGAACAATGGTTGAGTTGGGGTGATAATGGCCATGCTGTGGAGTGGAGCCCCGATAGCAAATGGCTGCTCACTGGATTCAGTCAGCCGGGAATCGGCAACAGTGAAATCGGTATCCTGAGTGCCGATGGTAAAACCCAACTGACCAATATTACCCAAAGCGGCTTCAGCGATGGCAATGCCAAATGGGGAATGCAGGGTAAAATGATGTACTGGTTTTCCACCCGTGAGGGCTTGTCTGGCAAAGCCAACAGCGGGGGTTCCCAAAATGATGTATTTGGACTATTTTTTGACAAAGGCGCCTGGGATACCTTCCGGCTGAGCAAAGATGATTATGCACTGGCAAAAGATATCCGCAGCAAAGCAGATACTTCGAAGAAAAAAACGGAAGCCAAAAAAGACAGTACACCGGTAGTAAAGATCGACTGGCCGGGCCTGGAATTCCGTAAAGAAAGATTAACCGTGCACAGTAGCAGCATGAGCGACGCACTCCTCGATAAAGATGGCGAGAACCTGTATTATTTATCACGTTTTGAAAAAGGTGCCAATCTCTGGAAAACCAATTTGCGTACAAAAGAAACCAAAATACTGGCTCCCGTTAATGCCGCAAGGGCAGGCAATATGCAGTGGGGTAAAGATGAAAAGCAAATATTTCTTGAACTGGACGGCGGCATAGCTAAAATCGGGGCGGCCGATGGAAAAGTGGAGCGGGTATCCCTTGACGGCAATATGGTTGTGAATGAAAAAGCCGAACGTCAGGTTATGTTTGACCATGTGGTACGGCGTACGAGAGATATCTATTACAAAAATGATTACCACGGAATAAAATGGGATGAAATGGCAGCCTCCTATGCACGGCAGGTTCCTTTTGTTGGCAATGATTTTGAATTTTCCGAGCTCCTGAGCGAACTGCTTGGTGAACTGAATGTTAGCCATAGCGGATCATCGTATGGAAGCCTGAATCCGAATGCGGATGCCACTGCGAGCCTTGGGCTATTATACAATCCGGATTACAGTGGAATAGGAATGCAGATTGAAGAAGTACTTGTGAATGGTCCGCTTGACAAAAACACATGGGATATAAAAAAGGGAGATCTCCTCATTGCGATTGATGGCGATACCATCAAGCCCGATACCGACCTGAGCCGCTACCTGAATCGCAAACAGAATCAATTTGTACTCGTTTCCATTGGCCGCAATAATGAAATGAAGGAATTTGTGATCAGGCCTGTATCTCTTGGTGAGGAAAACCGTTTGCTGTACCAGCGCTGGGTTAAGCGCAATGCCGATGAAGTTACCCGGCTCAGCAAAGGAAAACTTGGCTATATCCATATTCCCGGAATGAACGACGGAGCCTTTCGCACGGCTGTAGATGAAGCCATGGGAAAATTCGCCGGTACAGATGCTCTCGTAGTGGATACACGAAACAATGGCGGTGGCGACCTGGTGGCCGACCTGGCTATGTGGTTAAGTGGTAAGCCATTTATGCAGTACAGTAACGACCGCGAAATCGTTAACTATGAACCCACTTTCCGGTGGAACAAACCAAGTATAAGCCTGGCAAATGAGGCCAATTACAGCGATGGTCATTGCTACGCGTATATGTACACTTTTTTGAATCTCGGTAAACTTGTAGGTATGCCCGTACCGGGAACCTGTACTTTTGCGGGGTGGGAAGTTCTTCAAAATCCAAATATCCGGTGGGGTGTTCCGCCAATGGGCGTAAAAATTGTTGATGGTCCCTATCTTGAAAACCATCAGACAGAACCGGACATCAAAGTGAAAAACGAGTATGGCGTAGTCGCTACGGGCAAAGATCAGCAACTGGAGAAAGCAGTTGAAGAACTGCTCAAAACCATTAAATGATCATTCATTAATTTTAAAGATCTAAACGGAACTTTGCGAGCATGTCTAATCCGCATATTCACAATACAGGGAACCCCAATACTGCCGACAAGGAGTTTGAAAATTCCATAAGGCCGGGATTGATTGCGGAGTTCAGCGGGCAGCCCCAGCTCATTGAAAATCTCAAGATCTTCATTCGCGCGGCAAAGATCCGGGGGGAGGCACTGGACCATGTATTATTTCACGGTCCGCCCGGATTGGGCAAAACCACCCTAAGCCGCATCGTAGCAAACGAGCTTGGCGTTGGAATAAAGGAAACAAGCGGACCCGTTATTGAAAAACCCGGCGATCTTGCCGGTTTACTGACCAGTTTGTCGGCCCATGATGTTTTGTTTATTGATGAAATACACCGGCTGAGCTCGGTGGTGGAAGAATATCTATATGCGGCTATGGAAGATTTCCGGATTGATATCCTGATCGATTCGGGGCCCAGTGCCAGAAGCATCCAGTTGAATCTTGAGCCCTTTACGCTGATTGGTGCCACTACCCGTAGCGGTTTACTCACCGCTCCACTGCTCAGCCGTTTCGGCATAAAAAACAGGCTGGAGTATTACAATCATCAGACGCTGCAAAAGATTATCGAGCGTTCGGCGACAATTTTGGGTGTGAATGTTGATGCAGATGCCGCCAAAGAGATAAGCCGGCGCAGCCGCGGTACACCACGTATCGCCAATGGCTTGCTCAGGCGGGTACGCGATTTTGCACAGGTATTAAATGATGGAAAAGTTGACCTCGGAATAACCCAGCATGCCCTCAAAGCTTTGCAGGTTGATGAACATGGCCTTGATGATATGGACAACCGCATCCTAACCACCATTATAGAAAAATTCAAAGGGGGCCCGGTTGGCATCACCACAATAGCCACAGCGGTGGGGGAAGAAGCCGGCACACTTGAAGAAGTATATGAACCCTTTCTGATCCAGGAAGGATTTCTACAAAGAACCCCCCGAGGAAGAGAAGTAACCGATAAAGCCTATCTCCACCTCGGAAAAACAAAACCTTCCATTCCCGGAACTACCCGAACACTGTTTGATTGAGCTCATCTTTGCCTGACCAGGCTGTCTGCAGGGTATTCCGCTTTTATTTTTTCCATTTGCAAATGGGCCCAATCGATCAGCACCTGCCTTTCTGCATCGGTAATTTTCGCTTCCGGATGCAGGCCGAAATAGGTATAGCTTTTCAAGGGCATTTCTTTTTTTTCTACCATTTCAGCCATTTCTTCCAGTTGGTGAAGCTGATCCCCAATTTTCTGATGTGAAAATTCCGAAAGGTTGAAATGCTCCTTGCCTTCATTTACATGTTTGGCCAGAAACCAGGCGCTGGGTTGAACATTGGCATACCATGGATAGCTTGTTTCGTTTGAATGGCAATCGGCACAGGCATTCTGCAGCAATACATTAACGTTATCCGGAACTACATATTTGGTGGAAATATGGTGGGTATGGTCTGCCGACAAGTTGCGTTTGGGTTTTATAAATTGTATCACCACCAGGAGAACTACGATTGCCAGTAAAATTTTCTTGAGCATAAAGCGTGGATTTGTGATTGTTAAAATAACTTAAACCTGTTCAATGCATCACCGGGCTGCATCAGCGTTCGTTCCTGCGGAATGCAAGGCTTCGTTTGCACCTTTTCAAAAATAATCTTTTTTTATATTTGATCTGGCGATATTCGTCATTCAATCTGCTCTCTATGTCCATTGAAAAAAGCCTTTCCCGGAAGCACCGCGACTTCTTTACCGATGTGTGGGATGTTGTGCGGCAAATACCGGAGGGCAGGGTTACAACCTACGGGGCAATTGCCCGGTACCTGGGAAGCGGCATCAGCGCAAGGATGGTAGGCTGGGCGTTGAACGCGAGCCATGCCTTTGGAAGTGTACCTGCCCAACGGGTGGTAAACCGCCAGGGCCGGTTGACGGGCAAAATGCATTTCGGAAATCCTGAGCGTATGCAGCAATTGCTGAACAAGGAAGGAATTAACATTGAAGAAGACACCGTCGGGGATTTTGAAAAATTGTTCTGGGATCCGGGTTCGGAATTGGCATTGTAATTGACCTCACCTACAAAATTTTTAAAATGCAAAGACTTTATTTTGAACAGATGATCAATGCTTCGCCACATGTTGTATGGAGTATTCTTTGGGAAGATGCTACCTACCGGAAATGGACAGCTGTGTACTCAGAAGGATCCTATGCAGTTGGCGCGTTTCGTGAAGGCAGCAGGATCCATTTCCTGGGACCCGATGGCTCGGGCATTTATTCGGATGTGGTAAGGATGGCACCGGAAGAGCAAATGCGTTTCAAGCATATTGGCGAAATCAAGAATTTCCAGGAACAGGAAATTGCAACAGGCGAAAGCTGGTATGGGGCAATTGAACAATATGATCTTGAAGAACAGGAAAGCGGTACTTTGTTGAAAATGATCCTGGACACTACCTCATCGTTTGCAGAATTCATGAAAGCGACCTGTCCGAAAGCGTTAGCCCGTGTGCGCACGCTGGCAGAAACCGGCGGCACAGGGCAAATACAAATTTCCACCACGCTCGAAGGCGTTTCAAAAGAGAAGGCCTGGAATGCCTATACTCAGCCACTAAGCATTGAACAGTGGAATTTTGCAACAGAAGACTGGCACTGCCCCAGGGCAATTGCGGATCTGAGTGAAGGCGGCAGATTTGCATATACAATGGCCGCCAAAGACGGAAGCAATTCCTTTGATTTTACCGGCTCATTCACCAAAGTGGATCCCTTTGATATGCTGAATTATAAATTGGACGATGGCCGGAATGTTTTTATAAATTTTCTTGATGAAAATGAGCGGGTTCATGTTTCGGTTCTATTTGATGCCGAAGATGAGAATCCTGCAGAATTGCAGCGTGAAGGCTGGCAGGCCATCCTTGATAATTATGCGCGGTTTGTTCAACGAACAGCCTAATCAAAGCTCCCGATATCTATCCGTAATAGGGTTTGATCATTGCGTAGATGACGGGGCCGGATACCGCCACGTAAAACCAAATGGGCCAGGTAATGCGGGCTAACTTTTTGTGCTTTTCAAAATCTGCAGTCAGTGCGCGGTAGGTAGTGAAGAGTACAAGAGGCAGAATGATCGCAGCCAATGATATATGGGTAAGCAATACGATCAGGTAAAAGGTGCGGGCATTTCCCACAGCAGCTTTTTCTTCAGCACTTACCACACCATCAAGATTGATATCGCCAAACCGGGTATCGCCGGCAAGCAAATGATGCGCAACGTAGCTTGCCAAAAAGATAACGCTCAGGGTGAGGGCCGCCATCATCAACCGCTTATGCCATTCATACCTTCTGATCTTTACTGAAAACAATGCCGCTACAAGCAAAACGGAAACCACCGCATTGATGACCGCATTGAATTTTGCGAAAATATGAACGTCAAAAGGCAGATCCCGGCCCAGCTCCACCCTTCCTAAGAAAGTTATAACGACAAATATCAGGGCAGATAAAGTAAAAATAATCCAGCGGGCTTTTTTGTCATTGGGCTTTAATACAGGTCCAAGCATAATCTTATTTTCGTTCAATTAGAATAATCCGGTTAATAAATTTCCTCCGAGCGTTTGCGGTTAAACCACCACATCAGCAAAAAAACCAAAACAGGAATCACCATCAGGAAAGGCAGAACGGGAATGAACTGCCTGAAAACAGATGGCTTATTCCTGTCTCTCTCCAAAAACAACTTGCCGATATCTTCTGCAAGCCGTTGCAAGTGCGTACTGTCAAGTCCGCTGTAATAGCCGCGAATGATGTGATCCCTGTCAACTAAAACCAGTTTCTCTGTATGGATGAAATTGGAATCCACTTCACCTCCATCCCTGGTGGATAATTTCAATTCATCCAGCAGGTAGGGATAAATCACTTCTTTTTTTCCCGTAACAAGACTCCACGAATCGCTGTTTACATAAAAGCGGTCGGCCCATTTTTTCAGGGCCTCTACGCTATCCCGTTGCGGATCAACGCTCACAGACAGAAAATACACAATCGAACTGTCGCCGTATTTCTTTCGTTTTGGATTTTCAAAGGATTGTTGCAGTTTGCGTACATTCCGGGTAAGTGCCGGGCAAATATTCGGACAACGTGTAAAAAATGTATTGATCACCACAATGCGGCCTTCCATATCCTGCAGGGAAACGGTCTCGCCCAGTTGGTTGATGAAATTAAAATCAGGCAACCGGTGGTAAATGGTATCGTGGGTTGTTTTCCCGTCTTTTACCTGGGTGTCAATACGATCAACAAAATAGCGGCGCGGCATGTCCACGGCATTTTCACCCGCCAGTTTCATTACAAAATACCCTCCCAGCGGAAGCAACAGGGCTATTGCAATACCAATCCATGCCGACTTGTTCATTGCCCGCAAAATTATTGGTTTAGTGCCGGAGCGGAAAATGTAATCTTCGGATTTAGCACAATAAAAAACCGCTCCATGCAGAACATGAAGCGGAAAAAAAAAGAAAAACTAAATCACTTTTGAGCGCCCGGCGGAATTGCTGCGGGAGCCACCTTTTCTGTCTTGGGTTTGCTGCCTGCGTCCGTACGTTTCAAATCACCCCAGCTCCAGCCATCCCAAAGAAAAGCGGCGATAAACCAAATGAAAAGTGCCAGGGGGGTAAGCACGGTCAGAATAAAATTCCGTATTTCATCACCAAGGTGCATAAAATAGGAGGTAATGTAAAAGGCTTTCATCAACGTACAAATGATCACCAATCCGTGAATGAGGTACACGGCAAAAGGGTTTCCTCTTCCAATAAAGTATATGGTGAGCCCACAGGCAAGTTCAATAAGAGTAAAAATGGTAAGCATGATGGTTACCTTTTTTACCGTCTTTATAAACGTATCGTCATCTGCATGATGCAGGTAGGTGATTTCAGGTGTGGAAGGTATTGCTTCGTTTTGCATATTAATTTTTTCTTAGTTTGAACAAAGGTTGAGCCAGCTGATCACAGGAGATAAAAACACAGGAAAACAAATACCCATACCAGGTCTACAAAGTGCCAGTAAAGCCCTGTTTTTTCTATCATTTCATAATGACCGACCCGGTCAAATACGCCCATACGGGTTTTGAGATATGCAATAATATTTAAAAGGACGCCCACGGAAACGTGCACTCCATGAAATCCCGTTATGCCGAAAAAGAAACCGCCAAATAATCTCGGGCCGGGCAAATAAACCTGTTCGCCATTATGCATCATGCCTTCTACTGCAGGGCCATAAGAATTTGCACTGATGGTGGTACCCATTTCCTGAACCACGCCATCGATCAGCACCGGTGTTTTACCGGTGATCATATGGGTCCATTCCCAGGCCTGGCAACTCAGGAAGACCAGACCACCCAAAATGGTCCACAAAAGGTATTTTTCCACACCCTTCCTGTTCATCTTGTGTCCTTCATGCACCGCCATCACCATTGTAACCGAACTAAGGATGAGGATAAATGTCATTACACTCACAAACAACAATGGAAGGTTGGCATGCCCCATAAACGGGAATGCGTTGAACACAAGGTTTGGATCAGGCCAAAAGTCAGCACTGAATCGAATGGCTCCATAACTGATGAGGAATGCGCCAAACGTGAAACTGTCGCTCAACAGGAAATACCACATCATGGTTTTGCCATAACTGATATTGAAGGGACTCTTTCCACCGCTCCACCATTTGTGGCCGGCTGGCAATGCGATTTCAGACATAGATGCTTAAAATAGAGTTAGATAGTGACAAAAATAAGTGCCTGCAATTGAAATAGCGCGGTTCACCATAATTTTTTCTCAATTTTCCTTAACCGTTTTTGATGAATGTACTGGCCAGGAATGCTTTTGCAACATTCCATAATGCAATAATAAGGTACTTCAATCAATGTCAGCTTACAATTTGCAGAAAGACGAAGAGATAAAGCCACAATGCACCGATGAAATGCCAGTAAGTAGAAATTACTTCCATGGGCACGGCACTGTAATTCCTGTTTTGAACATTCAGGTTCCTCACCATCAATACAAGCAGCGTTATAACACCACCGAGTACGTGCAGAAGGTGCAAACCTGCAATAACTGCAAGAAAAGATCCACTGACATTACTTCCGGTTCCAATCAGCCGGATGCCGTTCTGTTCCAGTTGCGCAAAACCCATTATCTGCATCACAATAAAACCCACACCCAATAGTATAGTGATTACCATCCATTGTGTATGCCCGGCGCGGTTCTGCGCTTTAAAATTACGGGCAGCCATATATAAGGTTGCGCTACTGAGCATGATTGCGGCCGTACTGTACCAAAAAATCAGGGGGAGATCAAAACCCTGCCAGTTGGCCTGGTTCCGTTTTACAATATATGCACTGGTGAGTCCGGCAAACATCATAATAACGGATGCCATCAGGAGCCACATGATCAATTTATGGGGATGAATTCCTTTTTGTCCGGGCATAGCCATTGCAGATTTTAGCGTATTCATATTAAACAAAGATAGGGTTAAGCAAGGATTGGGCAGGTTTACAGGTTTCCGCTTTTCAGAGTTTGTCAGCGAGCAGGGCGATTACAATTACCGGTAAATATATATAACTGCTGAACATCACCCGTCTTGCCGCCTTAACATCCATTTCCCGGTAAAGACGTATGCATTGGATCACCATGGCAATATTTGCAGCCAGCAATACCCACATGCTGAATGTTCCGCTCATTTCTACATAATGCGGCAAAAATCCAAGGGGGATCATGGCCAGGGAATAGGCTATAGCTTGCAAAGCGGTGACTTTAGTGGGTTCATTCTGATTGGGTAACAGGTGCAACCCGGCTTTGGTATAATCGCGGTGTGCCACCCAGGCAATAGCCCAGAAATGCGGAAATTGCCAAAGGAATTGAATGGCAAAAAGTACCCAGCCCCCTGCAGTAAAAGCATCCGCGCCGGCAACCCATCCAATCAGGCAAGGAAAAGCTCCCGGAAAAGCACCAACCAGCACACTTAATGCGGAAACTTTTTTCATAGGTGTATAAATAAACCCGTAAATAAACAGGCTGACCAATGAAAGCAGGGCGGCATAAATATTGAAGAAATACCACATAATGGCAATTCCGAGTACGCCGCAAAGTACGGTCACCATCCAGGCATGCTGTACACTCATGCGGCCTGCCGCCAATGGACGTCCGCCGGTGCGCTTCATTACGGCGTCACTATCCTTTTCGTAAATTTGGTTAATGGCATTGGCGGCCCCAGTAATGAGAAAACCAGCGACAAACAACAGCCCCACCATTTTGAAATTAAAATCAATATTCGGCACCAGCAAATAACTCATCACACTTGAAAAAACTACCGTAAGGGTAAGTGTAAACTTTATGAGCTTAAAATAATCCTTTATCCGGCTATTGGCCCTTTCGCTACCGGGTTTCAAATCTTCCATTTACATAAATCAGTGATGGCCACAAATGTATTTTAAAATTGACAGGACACAGAAAAACATTCAATATAAATCAGAAGGTTTTACTAAACGGCAAGCGGTTTCCCAGGAAGAAGAATGCTTCCTTTTTCTAAAAACAGAAACCCTGCAAAAAATGCAGGGTTCCAAACCTATCTTATACAAATTTCTTAATGTTTTTTTTCCTCCTCCCCCACTGGCGTTGTTTGAGGAATAAAAGAAACTCCATCTTTCCCATAATCATAGGCCCACCGGTGAACCTCGGGAATTTCTCCAGGCCAGTTGCCATGGCCCGGATTGATGGGGGTAGTCCATTCCAGCGTATTGCTTTCCCACGGATTTTGCGTAGTTACCTTGCGGCCTTTCCAGATGGAATAAAAAAAGTTGGCCACAAATACCAGCTGCAACGTGAAGCTGATAATGGCTGCAATGGTGATTACCTTATTCAGATCATCGAACTGCTTGAAGGATTCCCACTGGCTGTAATCATAATAACGACGTGGCATGCCTGCGAGACCGGTATAGTGCATCGGCCAGAATATTACATAGGCGGCTATCATGGTTCCCCAAAAATGAATGGCCCCGAGCGTTGGGTTCATGAACCGTCCGAACATCTTCGGGAACCAGTGGTAAACCCCGGCAAACATGCCAAAGAAACCCGCAATACCCATTACCAGGTGAAAGTGCGCAATAATAAAATAGGTATCATGCAATCCAATGTCCAGTGAGGCATTGCCCACAAAAATCCCTGTAAGTCCACCTGAAATAAAGAAACTTACAAACCCAATAGCAAACAGCATTGGCGTGGTAAAGCGTATACTTCCCCGCCATAGCGTAGTGAGCCAGTTAAATACTTTAATGGCCGATGGAACAGCAATCAACAAAGTCAGCAAAACAAAGAAGGAACCAAGGAAAGGATTCAAGCCGGTGACGAACATATGGTGAGCCCATACCAGGAACGCCAGTACGCAAATGGCAAACAAAGAGCCGACCATGGCCATATACCCGAATATGGGTTTTCTTGCATTGGTGCTCATCACTTCAGAAACTATACCCATTGCAGGAAGAATAATAATATACACTTCCGGATGACCAAGAAACCAGAACAAATGCTGATACAGGATGGCAGATCCGCCTTCATTGGGCAAAGCTGTTTGGGTTGCCTGTACAAAAATTTCACTCAGGTAGAAACTGGTGCCGAGTGTACGGTCGAAAATAAGCAGGACAACACCGCTCAACAGTACAGGGAAGCTGAGCAAACCCAGAACAGCCGTAAAGAAAAATGCCCAGATTGTGAGCGGGAGTCTCGTCATGCTCATGCCTTTGGTGCGCTGATTCAACACGGTCGCCACATAATTAAGGCCTGCCATCATCTGGGAGATAATGAAAAGAGCCATGCTCGCAATCCAGAGGTCCATACCCGTTTTAGAACCTGGTGACATATCGCCTATGGCACTCAATGGAGGATATGCCGTCCAACCTCCGGAGAAAGGACCAGTTTGTACGAAAAGGGAAGCAACCATTAAAATGCTGGCTACGAAAAAGAACCAATAACTGATCATATTCACTACAGGTGCGGCCATATCGCGGGCCCCCACCTGTAAAGGGATCAGGAAGTTTGAGAAAGTACCACTTAGCCCGGCTGTCAATACGAAAAACACGAGTACGGTACCGTGCATGGTTACCAGCGCATAGTAAAATTCAGGCTGCAGACGTCCTCCTGCTGCCCACCGGCCCAGTATGGTCTCCATCCATGGGAAAGTTTCATTAGGGAAACCAAGTTGCAGCCGGAAGAATACCGAGAAAAGACCTCCTATTATCGCCCACACAATACCCGTAATCAAAAACTGCTTTGCAATGGTTTTATGATCGGTACTGAAAATGTATTTGGTGATCCAGCTTTGTTCATGATGATGCCCGTTATGGTGCAAGTCATGATGAGGAGCACCTTGGGCTACATGTAAACTTCCGGTATGCACGTCACTCATTTTTTAATATCCGTTTTGTGGTTGTTAACCAGGGTGAATTGAATAATTATTGAACCTGCGTGGTATCCGTGGCAATTGCAGAAACGGCCGCAGCTACTGTTTGAACTGAGGCGTCTTTGTCCGGATTCGCAATGAGGTAGGTTGGTTTGATTTTTTGCATTTCGGTATCATACTCTGCCTGGCTTACTACTTTTATTACGCCACGCATGGCATAGTGGCTGTTTCCGCAGAGCTGATCGCAAACAATTTCGTACTCAAAATTAGGGTTTGCGGTTTTAGCGCGCATTTCTTCTGTAGTTATTTGCGGCGTAAACCATAAGGTTGTTGGAATTCCGGGTACCGCGTCCATTTTTTGCCGGAAGTGCGGCAATCCTACCGAATGCACAACATCTTTTGAATAGATTACCAATTTCACCGGTACGCCTTTTACCAGGAACATGGTGGTGGGTTGCAGGTCATCGTGGTTAGCGCGGTCTTCCCAGTCTTGCCCCAGAAGGTTATTTTTAGGACCGCTGATCAATTTGTAATTCTTCTTTCCCAAAACACCGTCGTCACCCGGATAACGGTAAATCCATCCAAATTGCTGCCCGGTAATCTCTACCAGCATCGAGTTCTCTGGGGGATTGCCGGTGATTTTAAACCAGTGTTTCAAACCCAATACAACCAATACGGTAAGTACGATAGCCGGAATGGTAGTCCAGATTATTTCCAGCGTATTGTTGTGTGAATAATAATATGGTTTGCTGGTTTCCGTCTCGCGATAGCGGAAGCTGAACCAGAACAAAAGAATTTGTGTAATCACAAATACGATACCGGTAAGCAACAAAGTGACCATGAACATCCGGTCGTACTCTTCACCTTCCACGGAGGCAGAGCCCTGGGCAAACAACGTATCGCCTTTGAGCGCTTCATTGCACCAATAAGCTGCAATTAGCCCCAGTATCATAAAGGCGAGCATCAGCCAGGCATTGATTCTGTTACTCGAGTGCCGGCTTGCTTTTGCACCCCTTAGCGAACTAACGTATTCGCTGGCTTTGGCAATCTGGAAGATCACCAGGAAAACCAATGCAACCACAAGCAATAACAACCAAATATTCATACCTTCTCTTTTTCTTTTTCAGAGTAAAATAAATAAAGCCTTCCCTTTGAGGCCACCAAATTAAGGTTTAGCGGCTTATTACAAAATTTTTTTGTACCAAAACGTCATTTGTTACACATGATGGATCACACTTTCCTTGAGGAAAGGGTGATGCAATGGAACGGTTGGAGCCTTTTCCAATGCTTTGCCACCAAACCAAATGATCATGCCCACATAGCCAAGGGCAATTCCAAATTCAAACCAACCCATATGTGCATGAGCGCCTAAAGGATTCGGCATTACCATGATGTAAAAATCAATCCAGTGGCCAACCAGCAGCAATACGGCGGCGAATGTAATGATGGTATAGTTTCGTTTGGCCCCTGCAGTCATCAGAATGAGCAAGGGAGCCAGGAAATTCAATATCAGGTTGAGGAAAAACAATCCCCGGAACTCACCCCATAAGCGGGCTTTGAAATATTCTGTTTCTTCCGGAATGTTGGCATACCAGATTAACATAAACTGGCTGAACCACAGGTAAGTCCAGAATATGGAAAAGGCAAACAGGAATTTGCCCAGGTCGTGCAGGTGTTCATCCGAAGTAAAGGGCAGGTGCCCCATATTTTTGAGGTAAACAACAAAAATAATAATGAGCGCCAGGCCACCTACAAAGGTTGAAGCAAATGTATACCAGCTATACATCGTGGAGTACCAGTGTGCGTCAATACTCATTAACCAAAGCCACGGAATTGATGACATTACTGTGAGTGCGAACAACACGATGTAAAATGATGCATGAACAGTGTTTTTAAACATCCAGCGTTTGCCTTGTTCAACGGTCATTGGTCCGGCATCGGCTTCGCGGCCAATCCTGCGCATATTCCATCCCAATACAATCCAACCGCCTATTGCGATAATGCTCCAGATTGTAAAAAATACCGGATTGAGAAAACCCCCTTTGGCCAGAATGATCTGGTCGTTGCCAGGGGTAAGCCAATGGTAAATATGATGCTGATGACCAAAAACAATACCCATGAGCACAATAAAGCATAAGATGCCGAAGGGAAGCGTTAGGGCTGAAATGGCTTCAGTTACACGGCGAAACGAAACCTGCCATCCGCCCCATGCCAGCGTACAGGCACACAAAAAGAACATAGCAGCATTTACGACCAGGAGAAAATAAACACTGTTTTGCAGCAATACGGCCCAAAAGCGGGTTTTAGCATGTTCATCAGCGCTGAATGCCAAAAAGAAAATTCCGGCGAGCAGTGCAATCCCACCAACGATGGAAAGGCCCATTCCCCATTTTTTCATTCCGGCTGGTTGTACAAATTGAAAATTATATGCCATGGTATCTTTATTGTATTCTTCTGTTTATTTGAATTCCTTAGTTCGCAGCAGCAGCTGTTGAATCTGTAGTTGCAGGTGCCGCGGCTGCAGCACTTCCCTGTTTTGATTTAATAAAATGGATAACCTGCCATCTTTCTGTAGGCGTAAGCTGTGAAGCATAGCTTCCCATAAGGTTGCGGCCATAGGTAACGCTGTAAAACATTTTGCCCGCTGGCATATTCTCATACAAGGGATCACCAACCAAAGTTGCGGGCTTGGCAGGATAAGGGCCTGCCCCTCCTTTCCAAAGCGGGCCGTTGCCATCAAGCTTGGCACCATGGCAAATTCCGCAATTGATCTGGTAAATCCTTTCAGTTTCAGCCATCTCTTCAGGTGTCAGGCTGGTGACGGGATTCGGAATTGCAACACTTGCCTCATAGTTGGTAAAATCACCAACTTTGTCTTTCTCCAGTTCAAACACATACTCAGTATTGCGGCTCACCGTACCTGCAACCGGAGCAGCATCATAATTTATGCCTTTCTCCTTCAGGTTGCCGTGTGCGGCATTGGTTTCATATGCCCGGCTGTAAGCCATATCGGGCATATAAATACTGCCTGGCTTCCGCTTTACAGCAGGTTGGCAGGCACTTAACACCAGCAGTAACACTCCGCAAAGAATAATGGTTATATTTTTCATCCTGTAATGTTCAGTGTTATGTCAAAAAAATTTATTCTTAAGATACAACAGGTGCTGCATCCGTTTTTTTATACAATACCTGTTCCTTGGCATAGCTTCCGTACCACCAACCGGCCTCAGTTACCTGCGTGTTGACATCGTGGGCACCAACAGCATTCAGTTTGGCAGTTACCTCGGCTTCCGCCGAATCATCACCAACCTCAATCACCATTACAAATTTGTCATCGGTTGCCCGTTCATGAAAATGATGTTTTTTTACACCAGGCCCCAGGTTACAAAGCCAGCAGAAAGTAATGAACATGCCTACTGACGCACAAAGTACCGTAAATTCAAAAGTGATGGGAATAAATGCCGGCAGTGGAAAATAGGGTTTACCGCCGATATTTAGGGGCCAGTTGCTGGAAAATACCCAGCCCATAAAGCTCAGGGCAATGGTGGTGCCTGTAATGCCATAAATGAACCCGGCAGTATGCAGGCTCGTTTCACGCAGGCCCATGGCTTTGTCCAATCCGTGCACCGGGAAAGGCGTATACACATCGTGAAGCTTAAAGCCTGCCTTCCGTACCTCTTTTACGGCCGGAAACAGCACTTTTTCATCATCAAACAATCCAACAACAAATTTTCTAACGTCCATATGCTCAGTTATAAAATTATAATTCGTTTTTTCTGGTTCTCTATATCTTAAATCTTAAGAAGTTCCTGGTATAACTAATGAGCCATGGTATGCTCAAAGTCATACACGTCTTTTCTTTCCAGCGGCGCCTGTTCCTCTTTATAGTTGTCACCACTCTTCTTCAGAATATGTTTTATCTCTGCAACTGCAATTACGGGGAACCATTTGGCAAACAGGAAAAAGCATACAAAGAACAATCCGAATGTGCCAAGATAGAACCCGATCTCCCAGATGGAGGGGCTGTAATAATAGCTCCAGCTAGATGGCAGGTAGTCACGGTAGAGGGAGGTTACAATGATTACAAAACGCTCGAACCACATACCCACATTCACCAGAACACTCATAAAAAAGGTAAGTACAATATTCCTTCTCAGTTTTTTGAACCAGAAGATTTGCGGGCTGAGCACATTACAGGCCATCATACCCCAATAGCTCCAGCCATATGGCGCAAACAGGTCAGCGCGGGTATTCCAGAATGCGTATCCTTCATAAGGATTCTGGCTGTACCAGGCCATAAACAATTCGGTTAGATAGGCAATTCCCACAATGGAGCCGGTAAGTACAATCACCTTGTTCATTACTTCAACGTGTTCCACGGTTATGTATTCTTCGAGTGACAATACTTTGCGGGTGATGAGCATAAGGGTTTGCACCATGGCAAAACCGGAGAAGATGGCCCCTGCCACAAAATAGGGTGGGAAGATGGTGGTATGCCAGCCCGGAATAACCGAAGTAGCAAAGTCAAAAGACACTATGGTATGTACTGAAAGAACCAGCGGTGTTGACAAGCCGGCAAGTACAAGAGCCAGGCTTTCATGTCGCTGCCAGTGCTTGGTACTGCCTGTCCAGCCAAATGCCAACAAGCCGTACATATTCTTGCGCCATTTTGCTTTTGCGCGGTCCCTTACGGTGGCCAGGTCGGGCAACAGACCGGAATACCAGAACAACAGCGATACGGTGAAGTAGGTTGAAATCGCGAATACGTCCCAAAGCAGCGGGGAAACAAAGTTAACCCAAAGCGGTCCGCGGGTGTTGGGATAGGGCATTACGAAGAAAGCCATCCATACGCGACCCATGTGGAAGATCGGGAACTGACCGGCACAAATAACGGCAAAAATGGTCATCGCTTCTGCAGCCCGGTTTACTCCTGTACGCCAACCCTGGCGAAAGAGCAGCAAGATGGCAGAGATCAGCGTTCCGGCGTGACCGATACCTATCCACCACACAAAGTTGGTGATGTCCCAGCCCCACCCAATGGTCTTGTTCAGGTTCCATTCCCCAACGCCGTAGGTTACCTCGCGATATACACTGTATATCCCAAAAAGCAGCAAGACGGCCGCGATACTGAAGCCGATATACCACAATTTCGACGGGGTCGTCTCAATAGGACGAATGATGTCTTCAGTAACCTGATGGTAGGTTTTGTTGCCATCAACTATTGGTTCCCTGACCGCGCTTTCGTACTTTAATACTGACATATGCTTTTCGCTTTTCCTTACCGGCCCTCTTGAGCCTTGCAGTTATACTATTAATTATATCAAACCGTTATTCATGATTGCCAGGAATGGTTTCCGCACCTGTTTCTCCTTCACTGTGCTCACCCATCCACGCGGTGGTATTTTCAAGCACTTCATCTGTATTCCGGATCTTGGCCATATAGTTTACATTCGGCAATACGTGGATCTGCTCAAGCGCATAATACATCCGAAGCGGACTATGTGCTCTTTCTTGTGAAACCTTGCTGTCTCTGTCATTGCTGTCGCCAAATACAATTGCATTTGTAGGACAGGCGGACTGGCAAGCCACTTTGATTTCACCATCAATTACCGGGCGACCGGCTTTTTTGGCTTTCAGTTTGCCTTCCTGCAGACGCTGCACACAGAAAGAACATTTTTCAATCACACCACGTGCCCTTACCGTAACATCAGGATTAAGCACCATGCGGGTAAGATCATCGTTCATATCCATGGTAACATCACTGATGTGGCCTACCTGGTTATTGGGGAAACTGTCGGCACCGGTATAGTCGGCCCAGTTGAAACGACGTACTTTATACGGGCAGTTGTTGGCACAATAACGGGTACCGATACAGCGGTTATAGGTCATTTGGTTGAGTCCTTCGCTACTGTGGTTGGTAGCTGCTACCGGGCATACGTTTTCGCAGGGCGCATTGTCGCAGTGCTGGCACATCATCGGCATAAACACCACATCCTTCACTTCATCCGGATTGTTTTCATCGCTCAGGTAATAGCGGTCTATGCGGATCCAATGCATATCGTGGCCGCGAAGCACTTCGCGTTTGCCAACAACAGGCACGTTGTTTTCAGCATTGCAACTTACAATACAAGCACCGCAACCATTACAAGCGTTGAGGTCAACACTCATTCCCCAGTGGATACCAGGACGGTCGTTCAGCCTGGGATCATATAAAGAAGCTTCGTTGCGGTAATCTCCCGATTTCTTGGAGTAATGCCGGACCAGCCAATCACGTTGATCTTTAAACATCGTCGGATGTTTCCTGAGAGTAGCCAGCGAGGTTTCTTTTACAACTTCAATCCTGCCCTCATACACATTATGCGTTTGGTTTTGGGCAATCTCATAAGTATTGCCGGTTTTGGCAACTTTCGTTATGGGCATATGGTATGAAGCCACCCCGGTTGATGACATTGCCAACAGCGGGTAAGCGTTCTTTCCTGCGCCTTTTGCAGCCACACCGGCTTTTCCGCTGCGGC
Source organism: Bacteroidota bacterium (assembly GCA_023387985.1). Lineage (GTDB taxonomy): Bacteria > Bacteroidota > Bacteroidia > Chitinophagales > Chitinophagaceae > Phnomibacter. Next base: position 570,747 of record JAEWHC010000005.1, read on the forward strand.
CATAACCGAGGGCAATACCGATGGTGTTTTTCTCGGTTCCCGGAACAATCATAGCCGGCAGCTCAATTTCTTTACCACCTATTGTGATCATCAGGGTCGGTTTCTTGGGATGCACCTCGTAACGGTCAGCTTCGTGGGATTTAGTGATATCAATGCCCAGCAATTCTTTTGCGGCTGCGGCAGAGATCATGGCATAGTTATCCCAGGTTGCTTTGGTAACCGGATCGGGCATTTCCTGGAGCCAGGGATTGCTGGCCTGTGCCCCACTGCCCATTGATACTTTTTCGTAAAACTGTACTTCCCAGGTTCCTGCACCAGCTTTTGGCAGAGCGGCGATTGCGGCAAGCGCAGCCTGAACTCCACCACCATTAAATCCGGAACCACCTGCAGTGCCGGCAGTTGGGGGAATTACCACACCATCACGAAGGGCTTTTTCCCAGTTGGCTTTCCCTCCGAGACGCTGAGTCCAGAAATTGCGCAGATATGTGAGATAATCATTGCTATCATTGGTGGCAGTACCTGCTGTTGTGGACGTGGTATCAGCCGGCGCAGAGGCAGCAACAGGGGTACCTCCCCATTTCAACAAACTGTCCTGCCATTGGCGGGTTTTAAACAGCGGCGAAATGGTAGGCTGTATAAAAGAGAGGTAACCCGCTTTATATTCCGCATCACCCCAGCTTTCGAGGTAATGGCTGTTGGGGATCACCATGGTACAGAGTTCAGTGGTTTCATCCAGTTTGGGGCTGAATGATACCTTCAGTTTTACTTTTTTCAGTCCTTCTTTAAAAGCCTGCGCATTGGGGTAACTATATGCAGGGTTGGTGTCCAATATAAACAGCGCACCAACACGACCGGCATTCATATCCGCAACCAGCGTATGCATATCGCTGTCTTTGCCCTGCCGACTTGTAAATGGTGTATTCCAGTCAATGGTACGTCCGTTTGCCCCTATGGCTTCGTTGATGGCATTAACCACCAACTGCACATTTACATCATTGCTTCCACAAACCACCAGTGCGGCACCTCCGGCGGCCTTCAGGTCGTTGGCGGCTTTTTCAATACCGGCTTTCAGTTTGGCATTGGCCAGGTTCACAGCACTTCCCTGTACAGCAGATAGCAATGCTGCGGCTACAGCGGAGGCTTCAGAAGGCTTATGCACGAAACGTTCATCGGCATTTGCACCCGTCATGCTCATGATACTTTCAAAATGGTAATGCTTGGGCATTTCCATAGTTTCTTCATTAAACTTGCGTCCTTTAGCGTAAAGCTGCGCAAACTCCACGGGGCTCACCCAGGTACCAAGAAAATCGGCACCGAGGCCCACAACCACTTTGGCCACATCAAAACGATATGAAGGGATGGCACGACGCCCGTAAGATGCTTCATTGGCATCCAGCATTCCGCTGTAGCTGATGGGATCATATACCACGTGACGGCTTCCCGGAAAACGGCCCAGAAAATCCTGGATTACCTGGCGGGAAGAAGGGCTGGCCAGTGAACCACTGAGCAAAACCACAGGCAATCCATTCAGCCTGCCCAATTCACGGGTTACCGAGCGATCAAAAGCTTCAAAAGTGGAAACTTCTGTCAGGCTGCCTTCTTTAATGTCGGCTGGAAAACGCAAACGGGTAGTATCGTATAGATCGAGAACCGAAGCCTGCGCCCTGGCGCTTGTACCGCCATCGGCATAACTATTCAGTTCATTTCCTTCAATCTTTATTGGACGACCATCCCGGACCTTCACGAGTACCGGTTCAACAAATCCTTCCTGTACAAATGTGGAGGCATACCAGTTCGCAATGCCGGGCGTTGATTCTGCAGGTTGATTTACAAACGGTATGGACTTTTGAACCGGCATTTCGCAACTTGCAGCCAAAGAAGCGGCGGCAGTGCTGAATCCGAGGTATTTTAAAAAATCACGACGCGGGGCTTTGGCATTCAAAAAGCCATGATCAGCGGCCTCAATGGGCAGGTCTTCACTGAATTCATCGGCAACTTGTTTCTTGTGGTTCTTACTCTCATTTAGCGCTCCGAAACTTTGCCAGATTTTATTGCTCATATTCCTGAATTGAATAAAAGATGAATAATTAGATTGCTGGATTGAAAATTAATAGTGGCATTTCTGACATTCTGTACCACCTACCATTTCTACGGTTACGCTATCCAGTTTTCCACTCTTCATATCTTCATGGAATTTTTCGTAGATGCTGTAAAAACCGTTTTCAGTAAACTGAACTTTTGTTTCGCGGTGGCAGTTTACGCACCAACCCATACTCAGGTCGGCAAACTGGCCAACTTCATCCATATTTTGAATTTCACCGTGGCAGGTCTGACAAGCCACTTTGCCGGCAACTACGTGCTGGGAGTGGTTGAAATAAACGTGATCCGGAAGATTATGGATACGAATCCACTCCACTCCTTTGGCCTGGGAAGGATCCCATGGCGAGCCTTTGCTGTAACCAGCCAGTTCAAAAAGTTTTTCAATTTCCGCGGTACCGTCAACCGGGTTGCCACGCTCATCATAAAGCTGTTCACCGGTATACGTGGTGATGGCCAGGTGGCAGTTCATACAAACATTGATGGAAGGCAGGGTGGCCTGTTTGCCTTTGGCTACACCGGTATGGCAATACTGGCAGTTGATCTGGTTGATTCCGGCGTGTACTTTGTGGCTGTAAAAAATGGGCTGCACCGGGGTGTAATCTTTGCTTCGCCCAAGATCAATGGCCCCTTTCGAAATAAATACGCCTGCAAATATGAATAATGCGATAGATACCAATGCCAGGTAAGTTTTGTTCTTCCAGGCCGGAACATCTTTGTAAACCGGAAGGCCTTGTTTATCATCAGCCAGCTTACGCAGGTTGCGGTTAACGCCAAGCAATACGAGGGCTACTATGGCAAGGGCAAGCGTAATGAGGCCATAAAGCATGCTGTTGTTGCCTTCTTTCTTTACTACCGCCCCTGCGCCGGCACCTGCAGCCGGTGCAGCAGCCGGGGGCTGCCAGGTATTTACATATTCTATTATGGCATCAATTTCTGCATCCGAAAGGTTCGGAAAAGTATTCATCGCCGCGGGACTCCATGCTGCCATCTTTGCAGCGTAGGCATCCCCGGTCTCAACAGCTGTATTCCAGTTTTTGATCCAGGTATGGAGCAATTCTTTGGATGGCCATCGGTCCGACATACCTTCGAGCGCCGGACCAACCAGGTCTGCATCCATTTTGTGGCAGCTGGCACAATTGGCATTGAATAAGGCTTGTCCATCCTGAGCGAATGAAGAACCCACCATTAAAACCGAAACAATAATCAGATTAATTAGTAGTGTACTCGCTTTGCGTAGTTTAGTCATAATTACACGGATATTGATAAGCAGTCAGGCAGCGGCTTATGCTGCCTGACTTTAGTGGGCAAAAATATGACACCACAATGACAATTGGATTTAAATGTCAAAAAAAAATTAAAGCGCATAAAAACCGTATACTAACGAATGAATATCAATGAGATACACAACATTAATGTTTAATAATTGTAAATTATTCTATTCTTGCATAAATGCCTTTATGCTATAAAAAACATTTTAATGATCTTCGCGCCCATGTTTAAACGTTTGCAGGAAAAATGGAAAGTAAATACTGTGCAACTTGTACTGGTGCTGATCACCTTTTCCATCGGTGGAAGCCTTTGTGGCTTCCTGGGAAGAAAGGTTATGGACCTTTTTACAATTGAAAGTACCCTGCTTTACGGCACACTCTATTTCATTATAGTTACCCTGCTCTGGCCCCCTTGTGTTCTACTGGTCAGCATTCCCTTCGGGCAGTGGCGGTTTTTCAGAAATTACCTCCGTAAAATGGGGACGAAGTTTGGTATAATCCGGTCGGCTGCTGAGATACAGCACACCAAAATAAACCTGGCGATTTTTGCAAGCGGTGGCGGCAGCAATGCACAAAAGATCCTCGAATATTTTAAGAATCATAATTCCATCCAGGTAAGCCTGCTGGTGAGCAATAAACAAGGTGCCGGTGCTTTGCACCATGCCGTAAACTATGGTGTTCCCACTATGCTCCTCGATAAAAACCGTTTTTTTGACGGAGATGCCCATATTGAAGAGCTGGAAAACCATGCTGTCGATTACATTATTCTAGCTGGCTTCTTATGGAAAGTTCCGGTAAAACTTATACAGGCATTTGAAAACCGAATCATCAACATTCACCCGGCTTTGCTTCCGGAGTATGGTGGCAAAGGAATGTATGGCCACCATGTTCATGAGGCGGTATTGAAAAATAACGAAACCCGGAGCGGGCTAACTATTCATCTTGTAGATGAAAAATATGACAACGGCACCCAATTATTCCAAACCACTGTTCCGGTGTTGCCTGGAGACGATGCCCATACCCTTGCTGCTCGTATCCTGGAACTTGAGCACAAACATTTCGCCCCGGTTATTGAGGATTTCGTATTGAGCAGCGCTGAAAAATAACCGTGGAAAAACAATGGGCAAAACGGGAAACCCCGGGGATTTATTTTTTTAAACAATAGCCGGAAGTTCAATCCTCAGCCAGTTTAATGCCTGCTTCAAGCATTTCAATTTTGCGCTGTTTGTATAAAGCACCGAGGGCTTGTTTAAACGTCTTTTTACTTACTCCGAATTTTGCATGAATATCCTCGGGCGCCGATTTATCGTTGTAAGGAAGCACGCCATTGGCTTTCCGTAATTCTTCCAGAATGGTTGTGGTAAAATCATCCACTTTTTCATACCCGGCTTTGCCGGGAACCACGTCCACTTTGCCATCTTCGCGTATATTTTTTACGAAACCATCAAGCTTTTGCCCGCTCTTCAAATCTGTATAAGCATCCGCCGAATGAATAAGCCCTTCATATTGGTTGTTGATGATTACCTGGTAACCCAGCGGGGATTTCCGCAACACGATGAGTTCAACTTCCTGCAGGTACCGCAAATCTTTTTCCGGTTTTTTAAGCCATTGATTGAAGTATTCAGTGGCCGCCAGCCGACCGGTTTTTTCATCGCGGTAAATATAAACAAGATACTTTTTGCCCGCTTGCATCTCCTGGCGCTGCTGACTGTGCGGAACAAACATGTCTTTTGGCAATCCCCAGTTCAGGTAGGCGCCATATTTTCCGAGGGATTCTACTTTGAGGTAGGCAAACTCACCAACTGTGGCCAGGGGCTTTTCGGTTGTGGCCACGAGCCGGCCCTCGCTGTCATGGTAAACAAAAACACTTACCACGGTTCCTGATATCCATTCTTTTTTCAGGTACTTTCCCGGCAACAAAATGCCCGAACCACCATCATCCAAAAAAGCTCCGCTTGCGGTTATCCGCAAAATGGGCAATTCATAAAACTTACCAGCTTCTAACATAAATTATAATTGTTCCGGCAAATCCGGATTTGGGTCATGCTCAACAGCCTGTGCACCTTCCCTCCTTTTCAGTGCGTTGTCGCGTTCCATTTCAATGATCCATTCTTTACGCCGCAGTTCAAAATTTGTACCTAAGTAAAGCCGGCGAACCTGTGCATCATCAGCAAGTTCCTGGGCTGATCCGTGGCGGAAGATCTTGCCTTCAATAAGCAAATAAGCCCTGTCGCAAATGCTGAGGGTTTCATTTACGTTGTGGTCGGTAATCAAAATACCAATATTGCGGTATTTGAGCCTGGCAACCACGGTTTGAATATCTTCAACCGCAATAGGATCCACCCCTGCAAATGGTTCGTCGAGCAAAATGAATTTAGGATCCACGGCAAGGGCGCGGGCAATTTCTGTACGCCTTCTCTCACCACCGCTTAGCGAATCGCCCATGTTTTTGCGAACGTGTGTAAGACCGAATTCTTCCAGCAGGCTTTCCATTTTATCATGCCGGGCGTGCTTTTTCATGTTTGTCATTTCCAAAACCGCCAGGATATTGTCTTCCACGCTCAGTCTTCTGAAAACGCTGGCTTCCTGTGGAAGATAACCAATACCCATTTGTGCCCTTTTATACATGGGAAGCGCAGTTATGTCGGCCTGGTCAAGATAAACCGTTCCGCCATCCGGCCTGATGAGTCCAACGACCATGTAGAATGTGGTGGTTTTGCCGGCGCCGTTCGGGCCGAGCAGACCTACAATTTCTCCCTGATTCACATTTACTGAAACATGATCAACCACTGTGCGGCCGCTATACGTTTTAATGAGATTGTTGGTTTGAATGATCATTCGTGCTAAACTTCGAATCCGCAAAATTAGGGTTATGGGTTGGTTATTCCGGCGCTTTGGCCTGCTCATGGCCGGTTAAGGCGGGGTTAAAGGGCGCCATCAGGCATGGCCATTAATGTTTTGTTGAAAAACTTACCTTTGCTCGCGATTTTGAAATCACGAAGCAAGACATGAAGGTTACAGAATATATTGAAAAGGCTGCAGGTGAAACCCTTGTATCATTCGAAGTATTGCCGCCTTTGAAAGGCAAAACCATTTCCAGTTTATACGACCATCTTGATCCCCTTATGGAATTCAAGCCATCGTGGATTAATGTAACTTATCACCGTGCTGAATCGGTATTCAAACGCCAGTCCGACGGAAGCTTTCTCAGGGTGGAAGTAAGAAAACGGCCTGGTACGGTAGGTATTTGCGCCAGTTTGCGCACGCATTACCAGGTAGATACTGTGCCGCACCTGATCTGCGGTGGCTTCAGCCGGCAGGAAACGGAAAATGCGCTAATCGATCTCAATTTTCTGGGCATTGACAATGTATTGGTCCTGCGCGGGGATGCAGAAAAAAATGAACCCAGCTTTATGCCCCATATTGAAGGCCATCATTATGCCAGCGAATTGCTCAAACAAGTAATGGACCTGAACCAGGGAATTTATCTTGAAGATGATATTATAAATGGCGGCAAAACAGACTTCTGTGTTGGTGTTGCCGGCTATCCGGAAAAACATTTTGAATCCCCCAACCGTGAAATGGATTTGTTTTATCTAAAATCAAAGGTGGATAGTGGTGCTGCTTATATCATGACTCAAATGTTTTTCGATAACGCCAAATACTTCGAATTTGTGGACTCTTGCAGAAAAGTAGGAATTGACGTTCCCATCATTCCGGGTTTGAAACCCATTACCAGCCGGAAGCAACTTACCCTGTTGCCCCGGATATTTCATGTGGATATTCCAAATGAACTGAGTAGTGAAATCCTGAACTGCAAAACCGATGCAGCAGTTGAACAGGCAGGTATTGCATGGCTAACCGCGCAGTCTCAGGAACTGAAAAAAGCCGGTGTCCCGGTACTTCATTATTATACATTGGGGAAACCCCGGGTGATTAAAGAAGTGGTGCAACAGGTTTTTTGAAAAATCTCAGGATAAATGAATGAGAAAACCGAATGGCTTGTTGTCCCCATTCTGATCAAGAAACAGGTTAACAGATTTGGCTGTGGTAATGTGGCGATATCGCACGATATCAATGATTTCCATAGATCTCAAAAGGTTTTCAAGCCGGAAGGCTATTTCCAGTTGTCCGCCAAAAACATCGGTTTTTAAATCTGCGTCCCGTATGGTGCGGCGGGTACGTTGGTTGACAAGCAGATTCATGTTTCCCATTTTGATCATATGGCCATCCTTTAAAGCAAGCAGAGAATATGTAAGGTTCCAAACAATAGCCCTTTGGGAAAATATCAATATCCAACCATTCCGGAGCGTTGAGGGCATCCACAATTTTGTGCTGACTTACTTCCACCGGCACAAGCCGTTAATCCCAATATAGCAGATACAATAATAACAATAATATACCTTTTGTACATAAAAAAATATTTTAATAAGAGGAGTGTTTGCGCCGGTCAACGGTTGAATTTGAGTGGCCTATCTGTTTAACGCAGCGAAATAGATTTTTATTTATTCAAAAATGTACAAAAGTTTGCAAAAACAAGAATTTTTTGGAAAAGAATATTCTGATCAGCCCTTTAGACTGGGGATTGGGTCATGCCACACGCATCATTCCCCTGGTAACCGCTTTATCCCAAAAGGGATGTAACGTCACCATGGCCACGTCTGGAGCCGGTTTATTGTTGTTACAACAAGCTTTTCCCAACATGCGTTTTGTCGAAATTCCCGGCTATGGAATTGAATATTCGGGTCGCAATAATTTTTTGAAAATACTTAGCCAGACGCCGGGCATTCTTAAGATTGCCAAAAATGAAAACCTTTGGCTGAAGAATTTTCTAATGCATAACCAAGTGGATGCAATCATTTCGGACAACCGGTACGGCTTTTATCATCCTGAAATTCCTTCTGTTATACTCACCCATCAGGTGGAGCCCCAGTTGCCCCGTGGCCTGCAAATGCTTCGTAAGGCGATCCAAATGCAATTTGCCGCAATGCTTAATCATTTCCATTCCATCTGGATACCCGACCTGCCGGATGAAGCGGTATCGCTTGGGGGAAAATTGAGCAGAGTCAACCGCTTTGTGAAAAGGCCGCATTTCTATACCGGATGGCTGACGCGGTTTGAACATGCAGCCATGCGGGAACAAAAAGCACTGTATGACCTTGTTTTGCTAAGCGGCCCTGAACCACAGCGCACGCTGCTTGAGGAGAAAATCCTTCAACAAGTTGACCAGCTCAATTTTCCTTTGGTTATTATCCGGGGATTGCCCGGAGAGAAAAACTTGCCGGCGGTTTCCGGTGACCTCATCATGTTCAACCACCTGGCATCTGGTGAAATGGACTCCATGATTCAAAATGCGCGGTATATCATTTCACGCGGCGGGTACAGTACGCTGATGGATATGGCTGCCTTGCAGAAAAAATGCATTTACATTCCAACGCCAGGCCAAACCGAACAGGAATACCTCGCAAAACGGATGCAGGAACAAGGCCGGGGCATCTGGTTCCGGCAACCTGCATTTGATCTGAAACATGCCTTAACGGCAGCGCAAACCTTTGAATTCAGGATCCCTGCATTTAAGAATAATGCGCTCTTGTTGCAAACGGTTGACTCGTTTCTTCAGGAACTAAAAGGTTAGTCAGCTTTTTTCGGGTAATCAAAATGGAGCAAATTGGCATTTTCCGGGGAAATTTGTTTCCATTCCGCAGCATTAAAGGAAATACCGAGCACGGAACAGGTCGGCATATTGTCGATCCGGAGTACTCCGGTTTCGTTGGCAAACAAGGTGATGCCCGGATTGTGGCTGAAAAATATGGCTGAGCTTACCGTTGCCGGCAGTTGTCTTGCCTGTTTCCAGAATTCAGATGGCGGGGCATGGTAAAGTTCCGCGATTACCTGTATGTCTTTCTTTTCAAATCCCAGGGCTTCGGCAAAAAATTCCGCAGTAGTAAAAGCTCTCCTGGCACTGCTGCTGCAAATTTTCCCAATAGTGAAACCTGCATTTGCAAGGCGTTGGGCCATTTCCGGCGCATCGCTCATTCCGCGGGCGTTCAACGGCCGGTCATGATCGTTTACGAAAGCACTTTCCCAACTGCTTTTTGCATGGCGAACAACAAATAAATTTTTCATGGCAATTGGTCTTAAATATTCAGGCCTCCGCAAACACTGATCACCTGGCCCGTAATGTAGCTGCTTTTATCGCTGGCGAGAAACAGAGCGGCTTCGGCAATATCATCAGCAGTTCCAAAACGGTTGAGTGGAATGCCGGCTCTATACTGGTCGGCCTGTTCACCTTCTTTCAGGTAGCTGGTCATATCGGTTTCCACAAATCCGGGAGCAAGCGCATTGCACCGGATATTGCGGCTACCCAATTCCTTGGCAATGCTCTTGGTGAAACCGAGAATACCGGCTTTGGAGGCCGCGTAGCTCGACTGTCCTGCATTGCCCATTTCGCCTATAACGCTACTCATATTTATGATGCTTCCTTTGCGCGCCTTCATCATCTGCCGGATAACCGATTTTGTCATAAAAAACACACTGCTCAGGTTAACATCAATTACCTGCGACCATTGCTCCTCGGTCATGCGCATGAGCAGGTTGTCTTTACTGATGCCCGCATTGTTCACCAAAATATCAATGGAACCAAATTCCGAAAGTACATTGGCGGCAAGTGTTTCGCAAGCCTGGAAATTCCCGGCGTTACTTTGGTAGGCTTTTACTTTTACCCCTTCTGTACTCAGCTTGTTTGCAAGTGCTTCCGACCTTTCCTTACTGCTGTCGGTTACATAAGTAAATGCCACATTGGCGCCATTTTGCGCAAACAGCGTTACGATCGCTTCCCCGATTCCTCTTGCGCCACCGGTTACAATGGCGGTTTTGCCTTCCAGTAATTTACTCATATTCATTTAATATTTAAATGTGCTTTAATTTCTTCAATGATTTTACGGTCATTGCTCAGGCGCGGAACCTTATGCTGCCCTCCAAGTTTTCCTTTGGAGCGAAGCCAGTCAGAAAAGCCACCGTCAGGCACCACGTGCATGATCAGTCTACGCAAGGCAATGTCTTTATATCTTTTGGCATCGTAGTCGCTGTTCACCATTCTCAAATGCTCATCAAGCGCATCTGCAAATTTTTCCGGATCAACTGGTAATTTTTCAAACTCAATCAGCCACTCATGTGCACCATTGCTGTTGTCGCTGAAATAAACCGGTGCGGCGGAATAATCGCGAACAATCGCGCCGGTAAGCCGGCTTGCCTCAGCAATAGCCCGGTCTGCATTGTCAATAATCACTTCTTCCCCAAAAGCATTGATATAATGTTTCAAACGTCCGGTTACTTTTATACGGAATGGGTAAACGGAAGTAAAAGCGATGGTGTCGCCGATGAGATAACGCCATAACCCTCCTACGGTAGAAATGACCGGAGCATAATTTTTTCCGGTTTCAACCTGGTCCAGTCCAATGGTTTTCGGATTTTCCTTCCCATATTCATCCACCGGTAAAAATTCGTAATAAATGCCATGTTCCAGGAAGAGCAGCATCCCGACTTCATCTTCATGCGTTTGCGCTGCAAAAAAGCCCTCGCTGGCGTTGTAAATTTCCAGGTAATGGATGGGCTCGCCAACCAGTTTTTCGAATGCGGCCCGGTATGGTGAAAACGATACACCACCATGAAAGTAGAGCTCCAGGTTTGGCCAGACCTGCTTGATGTTTTCCTTGCCGGTTATTTCAAGAATCCGTTTGAAAAGCACTTGTGTCCACGTAGGCACACCGCTTACCGAGGTCACATCTTCCTGTATTGTACTTTGGGCAAGGGCTTCAATCTTATTTTCCCAATTGTCCATCAGCGCGATGGCCAATTGTGGAGTTTTAAGCCATTGGCCGTAAAACGGGGCATTTTGAAGCAACACGGCACTCAGGTCGCCGTACTGAATATCTTTGCTTAATTCAGCCACCTGGTGGCTACCGCCAATCACGAGGCCTTTGCCGTTGAGCAGCTGGCATTCGGGATAACTGAGATGATATAGGTAAAGCAGGTCTTTATTGGCCTGGTAGTGGTTTTCATCAAGGCTTTCATCACTCACAGGAATGAATTTGCTGCGGTCGCTTGTGGTGCCGCTGCTTTTGGCAAACCACTGCACAGGCGTATTCCAGAGCACATTTTCTTCGCCTTGCATCATCCTTTCGATAAACGGCTTCAGATCTTCATATTCGTGGATGGGAACTGCCGACCTGAATTCAGCCGGACGGAAAATATGATTGAAGCGATACTCCCTGCCGAAGACAGTATGCTGTGCCTGGCTGATGAGGTGCTGAAAAACTTCCCGCTGCGCTTCAAGGGGTTCTTTAATATGGTGGGTCAGGCCATCAGCGCGCAGTTTGGCATATTGCAGTATTGCCGGACTTATAATATTCATTTATTCTTCAATATCCGGCAAAATAATGCATTTCCCCAGAAGAGGTCGCCTGAAACTGAAAAATAAGTTGATTGGATTGAAATGACTGATCCACATTTTGGAATTCCGCATTTGGCTCTTCCATGTACGAATATAGCAGGGAAATCCTGGAAATTTCTACATTAAACCTGAAGGCATTTCCATGTTGCAATGGAAGGCCGATCTTCCGGGGAATTAATTCTGCAATTGCATTTCCACCGGTTCTGCACCCTTTTTTTCCCCCGTACTCAGGAACAATATCAAAACCAGGCACAACAGGAGCAGCATGGCGTTGAGCTGATGCAACAGCGCCATCCATTCAAATGCGTTCCATACGCTGGCAATGATGTTGTTGCTGGTGAGCACGGCTAAAATGCCCAATGCCAGCTGCATGATGCCCGTAAGCAGGGGAAGCACACTGAGTTTGCCGAGAGGACCCGGTTCTTTTTTATACCTCAGGTAAAAAATAAATACCAAAATAAAAATGACATAAGCCAGCCAGCGGTGCAGGAAATGGATCATCACTTTGTTTTCAATGAAATTGAGCATGCCCTTGGCGGGATGCCAGATTCCTGCGGGAATGAGGTAATGCCCATTGATATCGGGCCATGTAGCGGCAACGGATGCGGCTTTATGACCGGCCATTAAGGCGCCGTAGATAAACTGGACGACCAGCAGCAAAAGCAGCCACAGCACGAAATTGCGCACAGCCTTATTTTTCACCCTTGAATTTTCCGGTATTTTCAAATTAAGGGCAAACCAGAAGGTATAGGCAAGCAAACCGAGTGCGAATACAAAATGCAGGGCCAGCCTGGTAGGCTTTACATAGACAGCGTCACCGGTGAGACCACTTGCAACCATGATCCAGCCAACGAGGCCCTGCAGGGCACCGAGTGCAAACAACAGGACCAGCGGTTTCACCATATGGGGCCTGAATTTTCTTTTTGCCAGGAAATAAATAAATCCCCCAGCAAAAACCAACCCGAGCAGCCTTGCCCAAAACCTGTGTATCCATTCCCAGAAAAAGATGAACTTGAAATCTTCCAGTGAAAAATCGGCATTAAGCAACCTGTATTGCGGCGTTTGCCGGTATTTTGCAAATTCCACTTCCCAGTCTGCCGCATTGATTGGCGGCAAACTTCCTGTCACCACTTCCCATTCTGTTATGCTTAATCCGCTTCCTGTAAGGCGCGTGATGCCACCAATGGCGATCTGTATCATCACCATGACAACACCAATCATCAGCCAGTTGTATACCGCTTTGTCATTTTCAAGCGGCTGCCCGAGTTCATTCATATACTTACCTTTTCCGGCGGTCAAAGGTAGAGGGTTGCAGGTTGTTTGCTCACAGTTTATCCGTTGAGACGTTTGAATTTTTACCTGCATTCCCGTTCGTCACCCATTCACCTTTTTTTGCTTTACCGCATACAATCAAAAAAATTACCTTTGGCGCCATGCGGGAAGTAAAAACATATATGCTCCACAATTGTTTTCAGCAGGAATTGATGGAGGCCGGGGTGGATGAAGCAGGGCGTGGATGTTTTGCAGGCCCTGTGGCTGCGGCCGCGGTAATCCTGCGCCGGGATTTTCATCATCCCCTCCTTACCGACAGCAAAAAACTGACCGCTGAAGAGCGGAATCTTTTGCGCCCAATTATTGAAAATGCTGCAATTTGCTGGCGAGTGGCTATGGTCTTCCCGGAAGTCATTGACCGCATCAACATTCTGCAGGCCACCTATGAAGCCATGCATCTTGCCATCAGGCAGCTCAACCCGCTGCCGGAATTCCTAAATGTGGATGGCAAATGGTTCCGGCCTTTTGAAGGCATAAAGCACACCTGCTGTATTGGCGGGGATGCCAATTATGCCAATATCGCGGCTGCGAGCATTCTGGCTAAAACCCACCGTGATGCCTTCATGGAAAATTTGCACACGGAATATCCGCATTACAACTGGAAATGCAATAAAGGCTATGGAACACCCGAACACCGGCTGGCGATGGAAAATTTTGGCCTGACCGAACATCACCGCAGAAGTTTTCAATTTCATCCGAAGCAGGGAGAAATTTTTGAACTCGCCGATTGATCAATACGGCTGTACGAAATGGTGAACAGGCCGCAATAAACCTTATATGAAATTGAATTATAAACTGGAGATGCCGGATTACATGTATCAGAAAATCTATGAAGCATCCCAATCTGTACGTATTAAAAAGAGCCGGCGGCGCACCAATATTTTCATTGGCCTGGTTTTCGGGATCATGATGATTTATTTTATGGCCACTGCCAATATTTCACTGGCAGCTGGTGTGGCATTGGGCGCCTTGCTGTATTTTTTTCTGTTTCAACGTCAATATAAGAACCGTTATGCCCGGTATGCCCATAAACAGCTCAGCGAAAATATGGGCAAGCACCCATCGCATGTAGTAGAATTGCGTTTCCTCGGGAATAAATTGCTCATGGCAAAAGGTGAACATCAGAATGAGTTACCTTACAAAAACCTGGAGTTGATTACCGAGATCCCGAAGTATGTTTTCATCAGGCCCGCGACCGGTGATCCCATTATTATTCCCACAAATAAGCTCGATAATCCGCAGCAATTCAAAACTTTCCTTAAATCACTTGCCGCACAAAACCACATAAACTACACCGAAGACCCATCCTGGAGCTGGCACTGATTGTCTGCATTTCAATCCGACTATTTTTTGACCGGGAAACCCGGATCATCCCTGCCAATCTCCTTTCCCCTGCCGTATCACTTCCGGCTCATCCCCTGTAAAATCAACCACGGTACTGGGCACAATACCCCCTATTCCGCCGTCGACAACGATGTCTACCATTTTTTCAAAATGTTCGAAAATAAGTTCCGGATCGGCGAGGATTTGCGGGTCATCCACAGGCACCGATGCCGACAGAATCGGCAGGTCAAGGGTTGCAGCGAGAGCGGTAGCAATGCGATTTTCCGGTACCCTTAATCCGATGGTGGATTTTTTGCTTTGCATCAGTTTTGGCACTTCGCGACTTGCCGGCAAAATAAAAGTGAAGGGGCCGGGCAGGTATTGTTTCAACAACCGGAATACCGGGGTGGAAAGCTGGCTTGCATAGTGGCTAAGATTGCTAAGGTCGTGACATACGAAGCTCAGCAAGGCTTTTGAAGGATCGGTCTGCTTAATGCGTGCGATACGTTCCAGGCCTCTACGGCTTTTGATGCTGCAGCCAATGGCATACACTGAATCTGTAGGGTAGATAATCACCCCATCATTGTCCAGCATATCTGCAACTTGCCGGAGCAGCCTTTCCTGTGGATTCTCGGGATGGATGTGAATATGTAAAGCCATCTTTCAAAATAAATACATATTTGCCAGACCGTCTTATTAACAGCAGTTTTATTCTAGTTTTCAAAATTCAATTAATTTTATCGCTGTTAAAAATGCGTGTGGGACGAATACTACATTTACAGTTGGTGCTTGCCTTATTCTGGATTTTCCCTTATACAGCTATGGGACAACCCGGACGTGAGGATAGCTCAGCGTATTTTCCTTCTTATTACTGGAATACGCTTGAACTGGTAGAACGCCCTTTACAATGGAAAGGAGAACAGTGGGTGGCCGTAGGTGCCGGCGCAAGTTTTGTGGGATCTATGCTGATCTTTGATGAACCCATTAATGCCACCATCATGAACTGGAACGGTCCATTTGCCCGCGGATTGGGTAAGACCGGGGATGTTGTTGGCGGCCCGTATTTACAGTTTGGCCTGAGCGGTTCAGCTATCCTTTTTGGCTACCTGACGGAAAATAAGCCACTAACGAATTTTGGCACCGATAATTTACAGGCACAGGTATTTAGCGCCGGCGCTACATTGCTGCTTAAACACCTCACACACCGGGAGCGCCCCGATCAATTTCGCGGCGCTGCAAAATGGCACGGTCCATTGGTAGGTTGGGAACACCGGAGTTTTTCCAGCGGTCATACGGCACTGGCTTTTAGTACGGCAACCATGGCTTATCTGCATAGTGGAAAAAAATGGTGGGTTGCTGTGGCCGGTTATGGTGCGGCCTCAGCCATAGGTATAAGCCGCATGCAACAGCAGCAACATTGGAGCAGTGATGTGGTGATGGGAGCCCTGGTTGGTACGGTTATGAGCAATTTCGTGTTCAAAATGCAGGAGCGACGCCGTTATCATGGTGCAGAAATACTTAAACCGGTGCCCTAAGGGGCTGGAATCCTTGCGATAAAAGGAAATTAACCAAATCTTGCCCTTTGTTGCATTCCGGAAGCAAGACCACTAAAGCCGCTTTGGTTACCTTTGCGAGCAAGTTTGATCTTTTTAAAAGCAACAGATATGATAAAGACCGGAAATCCCGTTATCAGCATTTACACGGAAATGACACCGAACCCTGAAACCATGAAGTTTGTAGCCAACAAACTCATGCTGCCCGGCAGAAGTGTAGATTTTCCTGATGAGGCAAGCGCCGCCCCCTCTCCGCTGGCCAAGGAATTGTTTTCTTTTCCGTTTATTAAGAGCGTGTTTATTGCCAGCAATTTTGTTACCCTTACCAAAACGGAAGGCACCGAAGACTGGATGGATGTTATTCCAGCCATCAAACAGTTTTTGAAAGAATATCTCGAAAATGGTGGTGTAATCGTTAACGAAGAGGAATTAGCCAAACACCTGGGCAAATCGGATGCTTCCAATGCCATTTCCGGCGATGACGATGATGTGGTTAAACGCATTAAAGAATTACTGGAAAATTACGTAAGACCTGCTGTGGAAATGGACGGTGGTGCCATTCAGTTTAAAAACTATGAAGACGGCGTAGTGAACCTGGTGATGCAGGGAAGCTGCAGCGGATGCCCTAGTTCAATGATCACCCTCAAAGCGGGAATTGAAGGCATGATGAAGCGCATGATCCCTGAAGTTCGGGAAGTGGTAGCTGACGCAGGATAAACTGTTTAATGTTTTTTATAAATTGGAATCAGAAAAGCCGGGAAATTTCTCCGGCTTTTTTGTTTACAAGGTCCGGATGTGGCTGCGCTTTTGCATTCCGCTGAAACTTCGGTTTTAATATTAAAGCGAACGGATAAGGTAGGTGGAATGGAAGTGATCCGGGCTACCAAGGTGTGTGTAACCATATGCTTGCGGTAAACCACCACCTCAACCCGGTTATGGAGCGTAATATTCCTTTTCTTTGCGCTATGTTGCTGAATTTCTTTTTACAGGTGGATACAACCGCTACCGGGTACAAGATCGGATACCAGTTCGGATCATGGCTGCCTTTTATTGTGCTGGCGATTATTGCGTTTCTGATTATCAGGTACAGAAGCCCCCGGAGATAGTTGGCTGGAAGTGGGCGGCAGGTCCGGTGGGCAATGCGTAGAAACAGCTGGCAGCGGGCAAAACAGCGACAGTGGATGGAGCGTGGCAGTAACAGTGCGCACCATCAGCCAACTAATCCTTATCAATTCAACCATCTAAGTAACTAACCATTTACCTTTACTGATCAATAAAATAATCGTTGCCATGAAAACCACTCCGTTTACCAAAATTCATGAAAGCTTTGGCGCAAAAATGGTGGAATATGCAGGATTTTTCATGCCTGTAAGTTATAAAGGGATTAATGAAGAACACCAGGCTGTTCGTAAAAGCGTAGGAGTATTTGATGTAAGCCATATGGGCGAATTCATTTTGAAAGGACCGGATGCCCTCGAACTCATCCAGCGGATTTGTACCAACGATGCCAGCAAGCTGAAACCGGGAAAAGCGCAATACAGTTGTTTTACAAATGAAGAAGGCGGAATAATTGATGACCTCATTGTTTATTGCATCGAGGAAAACAATGTGTATATGCTTGTGGTGAATGCCGGCAATATTGAAAAGGACTGGAACTGGCTTATTGCACACAATACCAATAATGTGGAGGCACACAATATCAGCCCCAAGACCTGCCTGCTGGCCATCCAGGGACCCAATGCCTGCAAGGTTTTGCAGCCACTCACACCGGTAGACATCCTTAACCTAAAATATTATACTTTCGAAAAAGGCGAATTTGCAGGAGTAAGCAATGTGCTCATCAGTGCAACAGGTTACACCGGAAGTGGTGGGGTTGAAATTTATTTTGAAGACAAGGAAGGCGATCCCGAAAAAATCTGGAATGCCATTTTTGAAGCTGGAAAAGATGCAGGCATACAGCCCATTGGGCTAGGCGCCCGTGACACCCTGAGACTGGAAAAAGGCTTTTGTTTATACGGAAATGATATTGATGAAACCACCAACCCGTTGGAGGCCGGCCTGGGATGGATCACCAAATTCACCAAGGAATTTACCGCCAGCGAAATTCTGAAAGCAAGGAAAGAAGCCGGTGTAAGCAGAAAACTTGTAGGTTTTGAAATGATTGACCGGGGCATTCCGCGCCACGGATATGAAATCAAAAATGAAAACGGCGAAACAATCGGAATTGTAACCAGCGGAACCCAGGCTCCTTCACTCGGTAAGGCCATTGGCATGGGTTATGTAAAAACGGAATTTACTCCATTCGAAACGGAAATTTTTATTGATGTACGGGGAAGATTGCTGAAAGCGAAAGTAGTGAAGATGCCCTTCGAATAAATTAAAATCAAACCAATATCAAAAAACCGGAAGATCTATCCGGTTTTTTTTATGAGGGGTAATTTAATGGAATTGCCGGAAACTTATAAACAAAAGTCATTATAACTGGTTTCAGCCCGTTGTTTCAGAAGCTTATCATACCGGGCATTCCCGGAATTTATTTGTCCGCAGTTTTTTTAATTTGATTTTTTTTGTTATCAAAACATATATATTGCGATTGTAAGCGGAAAGCATCTAATAGGTTTCCCCAGCCCTGATGGAAGGGAAGAGCCTCTATCCCGTAATCAGGATTTTTATTTATCAACTAAAACTAACATGCGAATGAAAAAATTTTTCATGCTGGCCATCGGATTGTTTTGTGTATCCTTAGTATGGGCCCAATCCCGTGCAGTAAGCGGTACGGTAAGCAATGAAGCCGGCGACCCTATCAACAGTGCTTCAGTTGTTGTTGTCGGAAGCCAGATTGGGACAGTTACAGATGAAAACGGTCGTTTCACGTTGTCGGTTCCCAACCAGTATTCAAGACTTGAAGTTTCCAGCCTCGGTTACAACGCGGTGCAGGTAAACATTGTAACCGGTGATCTGCGAATCACCCTTTCCGAAGGATCAGGAAGAACACTTGACGATATTGTGGTTGTCGGTTATGGTACCCGCATCAGAAAGGACCTTACCGGTAACATCGCCCAGGTGAAGGGAACTGAGGTGGCCAATACGCCGGTCACAAACATCAACCAGGCATTACAGGGCCGGGCAGCAGGTGTTTTTGTAGAATCCCTTAGTGGCCGCGTTGGAGAAGGCGTGAAAGTACGTATCCGCGGTGCAGGCTCCATCAGTGCTTCCAACTCACCGCTATATGTGGTTGACGGCATTCCCATCAACCAGGAAGACCTCACCGATCTGAACCTGAACGATATTGAGTCTTTCGACATTTTAAAAGACGCTTCTGCCGCTGCCATTTACGGTTCGCGAGCTGCAAACGGGGTAATTCTGATTACGACAAAAAAAGGCCGCGCCGGTGGTACCCGCCTGAATGTGAATGCCCAGTATGGCTTCAATAAACCCACCAGCCACCGGGAATTCCTGAATACGGCCCAATATATTGAGCTGTTTCGCGAAGCGGCTATCAACAGCGATCAAATTGAAGGCATAGATCCCCTGGATCCGGCCGACTATCGTGGGTCATGGCTTGAATTTGTGGAAAATCGCTTTACCCGCTATTCCGGTCATACAAACTGGAGGAACCAGGAAACCAATACCAATTGGGAAAAGCTGGCCTATAACGATAAATCAGCAACAAAAATCCTGGATGTAAATGCTTCGGGTGGTAACGACCGCACCCGGTTTTATGCCAGCGGCAACTACACCGACCTGGACGGAATTATGATCAAAAACAATTTTGAGAGAATTTCCGGTCGCCTGAATCTCGAGCACGATGCAAGCGCAAGAGTGAAGATTGGGGTCAATATGGGGCTGAGCCGCACAATTACCAACCGCATCACCGCAGACAATGGTTTCCAAACTCCTTTGCAGTTGACCGCATTGGCACCCATAACTCCGGTTTATGATCAAAATGGCAACCTGAGCACCACGCCGGTCACCACTTATTATAATGGCCTATTGGAAGTTGACGAAGTAAAACGCTCTTCCGTGCTGCTTCGTAACCTGGGAAATGCTTTCCTGAAATACAAAATCATTGATGGCCTGGTCTTCAATACCGAATTCGGCCTGGATTATGCCAACAGTTCAGGGCAGTATTATGCCAGTCCCAAAGCCTTAACCGGCCAGGGCATTAATGGCTATGGCGAAAGCGAATGGGGTCGTTCCATCAACTACAATACCAACAACTATTTTAATTACCGCCAACTCTTTGGCGCGAAGCATGATCTCGACGCAACCGTAGGTATGTCTTTCCAGAAATATACCTCTGAATCGGCTTGGGTTACCGGGCAGGATTTCCCGGTAAATGAACTCAACCGCCTTGCAAGCGCCGGTGAAATTACCGGAGGTTCTTCTTCCGGTTCCGCATCTTCATTCCTCTCCTATTTTGCGCGGGCCAACTACAAATTTGATGATAAATACTTGCTTACCCTGAGTGGACGCGTAGATGGTTCTTCCCGTTTTGGTCGCGATACCCGTTATGGTGTTTTTCCCGCGGTTTCCGCCGGATGGATCCTTTCCGAAGAAAGCTTCCTCAGCGGTTCCAGTACCTTGAGTTTTCTGAAATTGCGTGGTAGCTGGGGCCTCACCGGTAACGCTGAGGGTTTTGGAAACTTTTCCCATCTCGGGCTTTGGGGTGCTTCAAAATACAACAACTCCTCCGGCCTCACCACCAGCCAGCTGGCGAACCCGCTACTGGCCTGGGAAAAATCTGAACAAACCGATATCGGGCTCGATTTTGGTTTATTCAACAACCGCCTCACCGGTGAGATAGATTATTATGTGCGCCAGACCCGGGATCTCATCTACAACGTACCAGTTCCCGGCACAACCGGTTTTTCAAGCCAAACGGTGAACATTGGAGCCATGAAGAATAACGGTTTTGAATTTGTGCTGAATTCTGCCAACGTTACGAGCAAGGATTTTAAATGGAACACAAGCCTCAATTTATCTAAAAACCGCAACCAGATCACGCAACTTGACGGCGACCAGGACAAACTTCCCGGAAACGACGGACGTTACCTGAATTCCATGATCGTGGGTGAAGCCATTGGCGTCTTCTACGGGCCCAAATATGCCGGTGTGGACCCGGAGAATGGAGACGCCCTCTATTATACGGAAGATGGCAAAACCACCACCAATGATTATAATGACGCTGGGGACTTTATTGTTGGCAATCCAAACCCCAGCTGGATTGGTGGATTAAACAACACGTTTAGCTTCAAAGGTTTTGACCTCAGTATTCTATTCCAGGGTGTGTATGGCAACAGCATTATGAATGGTGCCGGCGGATTTATGTCTGCCAGTGCCGACTGGTTTGACAACCAAACCGTTGACCAGCTTCGCCGCTGGCAAAAACCAGGTGATGTTACTGATGTACCCCAAGCCCGTATTGGCTATGGAAACGGTATCGCAGCTTCAAGCCGATACATTTACGATGGAAGCTACGTCCGCCTGAAGAATCTGACATTTGGTTATAACCTGCCCAAATCGGTACTCGGCAACCTGAAAATGCAAAGTGCAAGAATCTATATTGCCGCTGTCAACCTGCTTACGTTCACCGATTATCCCGGCTGGGATCCTGAAGTGAACTCAGACTACCGTGCCGGCAACCGCAACCAGGGTGGAGATTTCTATACGCCACCACAGGTGAAATCGGTAACCTTTGGTCTTAACCTTGGATTTTAATCTTCAATCATTAGAATGAAAAACATGAAAAAATATATAGCTGTTCTATTTGCTTCATCCTTTCTGTTTCTTGCAGGATGCGATAAGCAACTCGATATTTTACCCGAACAATCTGTTGCCGAATCGGTGGTGCTGGTTTCTGATGCAAACGTAAAGAAAGCCCTGAACGGCGCTTATGATGGTCTCAGCAGCGGAAGCTTTTTGGGCGGTGAATTGCAGTTGTTTTCCGAATTGCTCGCCAAAGACGGCGAAATAACGTGGGAAGGAACGTATAATCAACCCCGCGAAGTAGCCAACAAGGCCATTTTGGTAAACAACAGTTTTGTTAGCGGCAACTGGCTGGCCGGGTACAATACCATTAACCTGGCCAACAACATCCTCAGCGCCATTGATGTGGTGAATGAACCGGACAGAAATCGCGTGAAAGGTGAAGCGTTGTTTTTACGTGGCCTTTCATATTTCGAACTCGTCAAACTGTTTGCGCAACCTTATGCGGCCGGAGGAAACAATCCAGGCATGCCGCTGGTACTTACGCCTACCCGCAAGGTGGATGAAGCCAGTTATGTACCCCGCAGCACCGTTGAGCAAACCTATGCGCAGATCCTGGCTGACCTGACTGAGGCTGAATCTTTGTTGCCTGAAACCAATGGCAACTACGCTCAAAAACCTGCAGCCGCAGCTATGCTTTCAAGGGTTTACCTGCAAATGGCCAATTATGAAGGTGCAAGAGATGCCGCCAACAGGGCGATCACTTACGGACGTCACCGGCTGGTAACACCCTATGCCAAAGCCTTTAACAATGGACGGCTAAGCGCAACGGATGCCGAAACCCTTTCACCGGAAGACATTTTCCGCATCATGGTCAGCTCACAGGATGGCGTTAACTATATGCACCTGTATTTCAGCATCGGCGCCTACAGCGCACGTGAAGGCGACGTTTCTGTGAACGCCAAGCACCTCGATATGTACGAAGAAAATGACGCCCGGCTTGACCTGTTTTACCAGGGTGCCGGAACCCGCGTAGGATCTGGGCCATGGCGTGTTGGTAAATGGCGTTACAACTATTCCAACCTGCCCATCGTTCGCCTGGCTGAAATGTACCTGACACGTGCCGAGGCCAATTTCCGCCTTGGGACGACAGTAGGGGCCACTCCGCTTGAGGATGTTAACCGCATACGGACAAATCATGCAGAATTGCCGCCACTGGCCAGTGTGACTTTGGCCGACATACTGAAAGAACGCAAACTGGAAATCGCATTCGAAGGTCAAGGCGTTCATGACCTGAAGCGTCTGAAACTGAGCAGTGACGGTTTTGCATGGAATGATCCGAAAATGGTATTGCCCATTCCGCTGCGTGAAATCAATGCAAGCAAAGGCACGCTTGCGCAAAATGCAGGATACTGATTGTTGATTGACTGAATAAATATTAAAGGCGTGCTTCGGTACGCCTTTTTTTGTTCGGCTGACGGCAGACTTGTGGATACCACACGGTGATCAGAAAACCTCAATCAGGAAATGGTTGTTTCCACCAGCTTGCTAAAAACTTGTATTCCTTTTCTACCACCGCACCCAATTGTTTCACTACCTTGTTCATCCCTATTTTACCAGGCGAACCGGTCTTTCACGGGAATCCGCTCTTTACTTGTAAATCCAAACCTCAATCTTTCCTTCTTTGGTTACAGTTCCCCGATACATACCTTCCGTATTGAAAGGCATGGCCACATTCCCGTTTTTATCGAGGGCGATCATGCCTCCATCGCCGCCGAGCCGGCCAATTTTTTCGATAACGGCATTTGTGGCTGCTTCAACGCTCATGTTTTTATAGGCCATCAGGGCGCTCACATCATGTGCGGCCACGGTGCGGATATAAAATTCACCCCACCCTGTGCTGCTTATGCCCGCGGTTTGGTTATCGGCATACGTGCCGGCGCCAATGATTGGCGCGTCGCCTACCCTGCCGAATTTCTTGTTCGTCATACCGCCGGTAGATGTACCTGCTGCCAGATTGCCATTGTTATCAAGCGCCACCGCGCCAACAGTGCCGAACTTGTGATCCTGCTTTTTGATGCCGTATTTTTTAGTTTCAGTGGAACTGTGGTCCAGTTGGGTTTTCAGGGAATCTTCTGCCCTCAGCATTTGTAAGGCATCCCACCGGTGCGGGGTAAAGAAATACGATGGCCCGACCAGGGTAAGCCCCACATTTTTCGCGAACTGTTCGGCGCCTTTGCCAATCATCATAACGTGCTCAGATTTCTGCATAACAGCAATGGCCGCGCTTATTGGATTCTTAATTGTAGTTACCCCGGCGACCGATCCGGCTGCCATGGTTTTCCCATCCATAATGCTTGCATCGAGTTCATTGCGCCCTTCATTGGTAAATACGGCTCCTTTACCGGCATTGAACAACGGGTGGTCTTCCATAATCAATATTGCAGCTTCCACGGCTTCCACACTCGTTTTTCCGGTCTTCAATGCTTCATAGCCTGCTTTAAGCGATGCGGTGAGCGCTGCTGTAAAATCCGCTTCCATTTCAGGCGTCATGTTTTGCTTTGTAATGGTGCCGGCACCACCGTGTATTACCATGACCACATCGCCTTTGCGGGCTTCTTTCTTTTTGTACAGTGTTCCATTGTCTACATACCAATGATACCAGGTGCCGCCTTTTGCATCAGCATCTGCAAATTGAGCAACATTAAAACGGCCATTTATACCTGCCGGCAACTGGTAAACACGAAGCGCCTGCTGATCTTTAAGCCAGTTAAGGGGCTGGCCTGCAGTAACATTTTCTGCCATTCCTGCGGAAGGAATCAGAAAATAACCATTGCCCCGGCCCATTACCGTTGCCATTCCTTTTTTATCAATTACCACCGCAGTAGCTTCATCCGGAGCAATGCCATAAACCGGCTTTTTAAAATCCGCCATTGCCCTGGCCATAAAGCTCACATGCCGGCCTTCGCGATTGCGTTCGCTATAGTGTTGATCAGTAATCACATTGCTCAAAAATGGCGCCTTCAAAAGATCGTTATCGTAGAGCGTGGAGCGTACATGATAGGGATTCTGCAAAGCAGAATCAGAAGTAACGCTGCCATTTTCGCCACTGTAATAAATACCGCTTAAAATAGCGCATCCCGCACTTGTGCCTCCAACCGGAACTTTTTTTTCATTCAGCAGGTAATTGATGGCCGCTTCTGTTTGGGTTCCACGCCAGAAACGCATATACCTCGACTGATCGCCACCTCCTATAAAGAGCATTTCCGCTTTGCGGATGGCAGACGCAACTTTGGCATCATCAGCCAGTTCGCGACTGGTAATGTTTAGCACCTCGACTGAATTCAAACCACCCAGTTCAAAGAAATCTTTGTTATAACTCTCTGCACCGGAAGCCGTGATCACCACTGCATCCCCACCGCCGCTGTTGGCAATCATCCATTTCATTGCAGGTTCTACCCAGCCACCACCACCAACAAGCACAAGCCCGGATTGTGTAGCGAGGGTAACGTCATTGGGGCTTCCAACACGGCCCATGGAAGCCGGATTGGTTCTTAGCTGGGCAAACGCCAAGCCCATTTGCAACATCGCGGCAAACAGTATGAATATTTTTTTCATGATCATGAATCCAAAAATAGCAATAAGTAGCCGGAACAACCCAGTCACACCTACCGTGCCAATGAAGTATTAGAAAAATAGCCAGCAGGGAAGGGATTGGCATCAATTGGTCTTGGGTGAAACCTGGCAAATGGGTTAAATTCGCGGTGCATCATTGCATCTGAAAAACCCAAACCCGGCCTGTCATTCCGGTAAATCATTATGGAAATTCTTGCTGCAGACATTGGCGGAACAAAAATCCATTACGGCGTATTGAATGCAGACGGCCAAATTCTATTTCAGCAGGAAGAAGCAACCATCCCGGATCCTGCAACTTCATTGAAAAGCCATTTCTCCGCAATTTTAAAAGATGACCGCTTTCATATTGGCTCCATTGGTGTCTGCGTTCCAGGAATTGTGTGGAAAGAAACAGGAAAAGTGTGGGCGCCCAATATCCCTGGCTGGAGTGATTTTCCATTACAGCATTTCATCCAGAAAATTGCCGGCGCCTTGCCGGTGCAAATTGAAAGCGATCGTACCTGTTATATCCTGGGCGAACAGTGGCAGGGAAGAGCAAGACATTGCACCGATGCGATTTATGTGGCAGTGGGCACGGGCATTGGCGCCGGTATCCTTTGCAATAATAAAGTGCTTCAAGGCGCTCAGGATATTTCCGGCGCCATTGGCTGGATGCGCCTCCCTTCGCCTGTTCCGATACGGGCCAAAAAACCCAGCTGTGCATTCGAGGAATACGCATCGGGAAAAGGAATGGTACAACTTTCAAGGGCCCTTATGGCAGAATGGCCTGAATACGGCGGAATGTTGAAAGAAGCCGGAGGCGCATTGAGCGCAGAAATGATTGTTGAACATTATGAACATGACCCCGTTGCCCGCCAAACCATTGATGGTTGCATTGCATTGTGGGGAACCGCAGCAGCGAACCTCATAAGCATTTTCAATCCGCAAAAGATCATTTTTGGTGGCGGGGTATTTGGTGCCGCCACCCGTTTTGTTCCGGAAATTTCACGCTTTGCCAAAGCAAATGCCCAACCACTTGCCGCAGAACGCTGCGAGATAACGTACACGGATTTAGGACGAAATGCAGGTCTGCTGGGTGCCGCCTGCGCCGCCGTTCAAACCATTGAAAAAATCGCAGGAAATGACCATTAACCGTACTGTGAATTTTACAATGGCTTGTGCCGGCATGTTGCTGTTCGGCATTACGCTCATAACGCTTGGCGCTGTATTGCCCGATCTGCACCAACGGTTTTCATTAAATGACGTTGAAGCAGGTGCACTCTTTGCCATCCTACCCTTCGGCATTCTTGCCGGGTCTCTGTTTTTCGGTTATTTCTGCGATCGCTATGGCTACAAATCCTTACTGGTCACTTGCTTTTTGATGATCGCCTCCGGGTTGACCGCAATTGCCATGCTGCAAGATCTCTCCCTGCTGAAGCCGGCTATTTTTCTGTTTGGCTTTGGCGGCGGATGTGTAAATGGCGCAACCAATGCACTCGTTGCGGATATCAGTGAAAAACATAAGGGGGCCAACCTGAGCATTCTCGGTGTGTTTTTTGCCATCGGAGCCCTCGGCATTCCGCTTGTTTTGGGCCTGCTTAAAGGCAGTGTTGAGTTTGACACCATCCTGCTGGGCACAGCTTTTCTTTCCCTGTTGGTATTGATCGCCGCTCTATTTGTAAAATTTCCCCCGGGCAAAAAAGCGGAAGGCATTGAATGGGGACATATTTCGGCAATGCTGAAAAGTCCGCTGCTGATTCTTGTGGCCTTCTTCCTGTTTTTTCAAAGCAGTATGGAAGCCATTATTCACAACTGGATAACCACCTACCTCATCGATGATCTTGCCGTTTCTGAAAAAAGCGCATTGTATGCTTTAACAGCCAATGTGGTGGGTATGGCCGCAATGCGTTTGCTGATCGGCACCGCAATGCGCAATGTCACTGATAAACAGATCTTGTGGCTTTCTGTAATCTTGATGCTGGGCGGCAGCCTGCTGTTGTTGTTTACCGCATCATTCGAACCCGCACTTGCCGCCCTTGTCATTTTAGGCGCAGGCATGGCGGCGGGATTCCCTTTGATGTTTGGTATTGTGGGCGGCAGGTTTGAAGAAATGTCCGCTACAGCATTCAGTTTCGTGCTTACCGTCGCCCTTGCAGGCAATATGCTCATCAATTATGCAATGGGTTACATATCCAAATTTTACGGCATCGATAAACTTACGCTGGTTATTCTTGCGGAAGCCATCGCCCTGGCTATTTTATGCAAATTCATTTTGGACAGCGCATTCGCAAAATCAAAAAAAATTCCATCAATAAAAACAATCATTTAAAAAATACAACAATCATGATGTTAGCAAAACAGTGGCTTAATAACGCAAGGGATATTATGCAGAAGATCGAAGACACACAATCGGAAAGCATTATGCAGGCCGCGACCCTGATGGCCGATTGCATTGAGCAAAAAAGGTGGGTTCATACTTTTGGCTGCGGCCATGCCACCATTCCCATTGAAGAGATGTATCCGCGGATTGGTGGCTTTGTGGGCTTTCACCCTATGTGCGAATTGCCGCTTACCTTTTTCACCCGCATCGTGGGCGAAATGGGGGTACACCAGTTTGTATTTCTTGAAAGGGTGGAAGGATATGGAAAGCAAATCATGAAGGGCTACAATTTTGATGACCGTGACGTGATGTGGCTTTTTTCGCATTCCGGCATCAACAATGTGAATATAGATATTGCCATTGACGCAAAAGAAAAAGGAATGAAGGTGGTGGTATTTGGATCAGCCGCAGAAGCAAGGGGAAAGAAAACCCGCCACTCCAGCGGTAAAACCATTTTCGATCTTGCTGATGTAGTGGTGGATACCTGCGTTCCCATTGGTGATGCCTCTGTGGATTTGAAGAACCACCAGGATAAAATCGGGCCCTTGTCAACCATGGGTTTCATTACCTGCGTATGGATGACGGTGACCACAATAGCCGAAATTCTTGCCGAACGGGGTGTAAAACTGTATATCCATCCTTCGCATAACGTACCCGGCGATGAGACGGCTAAAGAACGGCTTGATGAGGCCCTGGCAGAATATAAAACACGGATTGCAGGAGTGTAAGAAAGGTTAAAAAGTAAAAAATCTGGGGTAATGCTGCCCAATAATTCACGCAACGTTCATACAAACCTGCTGAAATTGAATTCAACTGAGTTAAGGCAACCTGCGCAATGAAGGATTATCAATAACAATCAAAAAGTAAAGCCATGAACAATCAAAAAATCACACCTTGTCTTTGGGTGGAAAAAGATGCAAAAGCAGTGGTTGAATATTATTTGTCCATATTTAAAGATGGCAAAATGAAAGACTACCGGCTTTTTGAAAATATGCCTGATGGAGACGGTAATGGAAGTGCCGGCAGTTTTGAAACCGCTGTAATGGAACTTGCAGGAATAGATTTTTCCATTCTTGCCGCAGGACCAATGTTTAAATTCAATGAAGCCATATCTCTCGTGATCAATTGCAAAGACCAGGCGGAGGTTGATTACTACTGGGAAGCACTCACTGCTGATGGAGGAGAAGAAGGGCCTTGTGGATGGTGTAAAGACAAGTATGGATTATGGTGGCAGGTTGTACCAGTTGAATATTTTGAACTGATACACAGCAGCGATGCAGCCATAAGGGAGAAAGCAATCAGGAATACATTTAAGCAAACCAAATTAATTCTATCAGCACTTAAATAACAATAAGGCGGTGGGAAGACGTGGAGACCCGCAGCGGAAAAAATAACAAATTTCCGACCGCAATCCACAGCTACTTCTCGCAATATTACTAAGTAGAGTTCACGCCATGAGCACGGAACTCGCGGTTCACTGACTCTACTGCTTGCAGGCAACCGGCCACTGGCCACTGGCCACTGGAGTGCGATCAATTGCCGTCAGCAAAAATGTATATTCCTGCCGGCACAGTAAAGATTGCCTTATCTTTTAGGCTCGGGCCTGCTTTGACCTTTCCCGATGATTCCACAACTGCTTCAGGCTTTTGTGATGGAAAATAAACCGTCGCCGAAGTGTTTGGCGGAACCGTGACCTTGAGTGTGAGCTTGCCACTACGGCGATGCCAGGAAGTGCTGATTAACCCGGCGGGTGAGTCAAAACGTGTTTCAGCCTTATTGAGCTCATGTTCAGGGATCTCCGGAACGGTTATTGCAAAATGCTGAAAACCAGGTGACGCGGGATCCTTTTTTATACCTCCTACCCCGTCAATATACCAGGGCGCAGCATAGAGATAGGAACTATGCAGCAATGAATGGCCAGGCAGATCTTTTTCCCACATTTCCCAAATGGAGGTCGCGCCATTTTCCCGCATATATCCCCAGCCAGGATAGGTTGTTTTAGAGGTCATGGAATAGATCAGGTCATCCCGGCCATGCTCCCGGAGCAATTTAAACAAAACAGAACCACCGGTAATGCCCACACCAATATGACCTTTCGACGCGATAAGGATATTGTCTTCAAGGCTTTTCCATACCCGGTCAGCCAATTCCCGTGGAGGCAAATCTGCCAATAGCGCCATGGCCAGGTTGCTTTGAGATCCATCCGCATAACTATATTCTTCGGCATTAAAGAATTTTGCATGAAGCGCTTTTGCAGTACGCAGTGCCTGTAGCCTCCATTGTTCCGCCTCGGCGTTTTTTCCGATTATATCGGCAATGGTAGCTGCGGTGCGCAGGTTATATACATAAAAGCTATTGTTGAAGCAAAGATTTTCCGGCTTGTCGTTATTCATGCCTTCCGCAGTGGCATTGGGCCAGAGCCAGTCACCGAGAAAATCCCACTGCCCACCGTAACGTTGCAGCAGGTCATCGTTGGTATGGGCTTGATGGAATTCCAGCCAACCCTTCATGAGTTCAAAATTCCTTTCCAGGATGCGTGTATCGCCATAATGCTGGTATACGTAGTATGGCAATGAAACGACAATGCCTCCCCATGCCGGGCCGCCCCCGCCATGATAGGTTGGCGCGGTATGCGGTAAAACACCGTCGCCCAATATCCGGCCGCTTCCTACCTGCTTGCGAGCCCAGTTTTCATCATCCATATTGCCGGTCATCGTTTCCGTACCCTGCACATCCCGCCAGTCCTGCATCCACTTGGTATAAAATGCACCAAGATTATAATTAAACATTCCCGCCTCCGAGGTGGTATGTGCATCGCCGCCATAACCAAACCGTTCACGTTGCGGGCAGTCTACCACGTATCCGCCTACAGTTAGGTTTTCAAAATTCCAGCAACTGCGCGAATAAATCCAGTTTTGCAGTGCATTTGAAGATCGGAAAGTGGAGACGGCGGGATAAGCAGTGCGCACCACCCATCCCCTTATGGCGGAAGTATCCGGCGGCTGCTTTAATCCCTTAACGGTTATCCATCTGCCACTGCTGTAATTGAATTTATTTTGAAATACACCTTTTCCCGAAGGTCCGATCACAAACATGCTGTACAGGTTAAAGGTCATTTCATCCTGTTCTCTTTCGGAAAAATAAAACCGTATTGTATCCCCAGGATTGCCGGTTACCGGAATGCGCATCCACCCGGCAAAATTTGCACCCATATCAATGCGGTACGTCTCTTCAACCACCTCCAACCCAACAGGCCTGAGCTCATGAAACAATTGATTGGTCTGCACTTCCTGTGCCGAAATATTAAGTTCCGGATCATATACCGTTGCATTTTCCCATTCAGCGTCATCAAATGAAGCCATGTTCCATCCATCAATTTCTTTATGGGCATCCCAGATTTCTCCGCCGTAACGATGCATTGCCCATATACCAAGCAACCGGTTGGGACTGGAATGTACCTTCCAGGCTGCCCCCGTTTCCAGCCGCAGAAGATGCCTGGACAATTCATCATATACATTTACCTGTGCTGAAACCATTGGAGTTCTGGGACGTTGAGGCTTATTGTAAGGTGCGAAAATGGACCAGGAAGTGCCCAGCCAAAAGGCGATCACGTTTTCCCCGGGCTTCAATGCGGATACGATGTCATACACTATATAACCTGCCCGTTTTGTATGGTCGGTCGCGGCACCGGCCAAAACATGATCACCCATTTTTTGACCGTTAACATACACTTCATGATACCCAACAGACGCTACAAACAGATTCGCTTTTGCAGGCTGTTTTTCCAGGTTAAATGATTTGCGCAGCCAGGGATCATCAACATTACAATCCAAAACGCCAGGGGAGAATACCTGTGAAGACCCGATCCATTGCGCTGTCCATTCTCCAGGTTTCATCAGCCCGGTTGTCCATACGGCGGTTTCGCTGACAGCAGTCCGGCCTTGCTCATCTTTCACCAACACCTTCCAGTAATAACGCATGTCGGATTGAAGTTGCGTGCCTCCGTATTCTATAAGCTGCATTTTGTCCGATGCCTGCCACTTTGAATCCCAGATGGTTCCGTTGTTTGCCTGAATGTCTGCCTTTTTATCAGCTACCAGGATCCGCCACGCGGTTTGGCGCTGACCGTACCTGGCCGGATCTGTTGCTTTGAAAGTCCAGCTAAATCGGGGTTGTTGCTCTTCGAGTCCGGTCGGATTTATCATGTATTCCGTGGTTAGGCCCACCGGCATGAGTGATGCCTGAGAAAACACATGCTGTGCAATCAGCAAAAAGATAATACAGGAAAGGTGTCTGAAAAACTTCACGGAAGTTGAAATTAAAAAGAACATGGATATCGTCAAAAATAAACCCTGCAGGAATTCTTTTCACCATCCGCCACCTCCGCCGCCGCCTGCACCGCCACCCGCACTGCCTCCTCCACTTCCACCACTTCCGGGAGAACTCACCATGCTGGCACTCATGCTTGACATGGATCTTGTGAATGAATCTGTAAAACCCGAAATGTTGTTCGCATTAAAATTGTTATGCGTACTGTGATACCACCCCGGAGGAGGAACATATAAGCCATCAAATTTGGAGGTCCATTTTTTTACAAGACCGAAAGCAACTGCAAACGGTAATGTCTTTTCAAAATAAGAAGGATCTTCTTTCAGCAGTATTTCCAGTCTCGGTTTTTCAGCCTTCTCCATGAATTGACGGAAACCCAATATCCGTTGTTTGAGTTCCTCCCCGCGGGGGGAGAGTTTACGTAGCTGAAAATAGGCCATAATGGCCATGGCCAGTGAAATTACACCCCAGATGATGGCTGTGGCAAGCTGTTCTTTTAAAAAAATAAACCCGGCAATGCCTAAAAGAATAAAGAAAATAAACGCCAGGATTCGCATCCGTTCGGAGCGGCTTTCATAATAGCCTTTTTGCCGGATGACCTTGCCCAGGTCAGTGCCTGCTGCAATCATGGTTTGATAAAACTTGTTCTTGAGATCATGAATTTTCACTTCACTCCGGCCACCGAACAATCCGCCGAAAACCGTGTACTCATAGGGATTCAATCCTTGCGGAAGTTCGTGCATTTTTGTAAGGGTGACCTCTTTTTTACCAAACAAACCCGGTTTTTTTTCCTCCCGCATGTTCAGGTATCCTTTGGCTCCCCAATAAGGAATCAGGCAGGTAATATCGCAATTGTCCTTTTTGCCATCCACCAAATACCCGGCCTGAACAGGATCCAGTTTTTCAGGAGGAAAATATTCAACTGCAACCGGCAGTCTTTTGTCTTTTCCGAAACGATCCCAAACAAAATAATAGACAACAACAAGCGGAAGAAAAAGCAAGAGTATGCCATAATCATTCATGGCTTTCTCTGCTGCGCCTGGGAAGGCAAAATAATTCGCGGGGAATTTTATCAGGGCGGTCATTTCTTTTCCATTTCCCAATATTTCTTTTGAGCTGCCCTGGAAAATACCACTTTCGTAATTAAATACGGCTGATGTAGTATCACCCCGGAAGCCGGTATAGGCCGCATAATTCCCCTGCGGCAATGCCAGGTTTTCAGGCAGTTGAATATTGAAATTGACTTTATTGATTGCAATATCCCATTCGTTGCCAAGGAGATTCCAGTAAAATACGTCCATCATTTCTTCCCGGACTATTGCCCCGGAAACTTTATAACGAATGGTATAGTTATGTACTCCATCAATGTATTTTCCCTTTTCGCCAATGCGAATGCCAACTTTGCCGGAACTCCTCTCGGTTTTGAATTTCCAGTCCGGCACTTCAATATCCCTGATGGAAAGCTTCCTGTTTTCGACAGAACCATTTTCATGCCTGTATTGAAAATTTCGTGGTATGGTGCGCCAGATGCCCTGGTGCTCGAGAAAGAATTCAACAGTGTAATTTTCGGTTATTTCCAGATCCCCCGTTTTCAGGATCCGGATCTCCACATCCAAATCATTGATCTGCAGGGTTCGATCCTGGGCAGCAAGACCCAGAGCAAATAAAACAGCAAGCAGCAGCAGCCCGGTTCGCAAGAATGAGTGTGGCATAACAATCATTTTAGAATTCAACTTTGGGAACAGCTTTCTCTCCTTGTGCAGTTTCAAAGAAATTGAAATGTTTGTAACCAAAAAGGCCGGCAAACAATACGCCCGGAAAGCCTTCGCCAAAACTGTTGTTTTCCCTCACCGTAGCATTGTAATAACGTCGGGTGCGTTCCAGGCTTTCTTCCAGCTGTCCAAGTTGTTGCTGTAAATCAAGGAAAGCCGTATTTGCCTTCAATTCAGGATATTGTTCCGCCAGGGCAAACAGGCTTTTGAGCCCGGCATTCAAGGCATTTTCCGCATCTACCCTGCTATTGATATCGCCGGTTCCGGCCTGCATTGCCGCATTACGCGCCCTTGTCACATTTTCAAAGGTGGAAGTTTCATGCTGGGCATAGCCTTTTACGGTACTCACAAGATTGGGAACCAAATCGTGCCTTCGCTTCAGGCCGGCGTCAATATTGCTCCAGGCATCATTCACGAGGTTGCGGTTACGCACAAATTTGTTGAAAATAAAAATCATGAACAGGCCAAGCAGGACCAGGAGGCCTATGATAATCGCGGTGGTCATAACATAAGATTTCCTGCAAGTTAACCCATAAGAAAAACAAAATTCCTGAAGGCGGACTCTTTTTAGGAAAAACAGCGCTGAGGCAAAACAGAGCAGCAGTAGCCTCTTTAAGTATTCAACACCGAGGGCAGCATCAACGCCGCCGAAGGACCGATTGCGAAATGATGCGGAATTTTGCAGAATAAATGATCCACCAGTTCCGGAAATTAGAGTGGATGATGGTATCATGCCTGCCTGCAAGCTTGAAACTTTTGGAACCCTGAAATTGTAATTGAAAGCAGGATCCTACGGAGTACCAAAGCACTCAGCTTCTGCGTTTTTTTCGGAACCGTTTTGGCCCATACCAAAGCCAGAAGCCAGTAACGGTGAACAACAACAGCGCTATGCTCATGATGGAAGTATAGGCCAGTTTAAAATAATCATCCGGCGTATTGGCATAAAAATCGAGAATGGAACCATCGTGAATTTTTTCAATAAAATCAGCGCGCCGTCTTTCTTTAAACAACAGCTTTCCGGTGGCGCCATCCAGTTGCAAACCCCAGAAATGATCTTTAAAAACAAACTTCACAATGCCTTTGTCAGCACGGGCGTCAATGCGGTCGAGTGATGTAGATAAAGAAGCATCTACAGAATCATGAAGATATCCAATAGCTAGTTTGTGCAAACTATCAACAGGCAGCCATTGCGAAAGATCGGTGGATGTTCCGGTATGCGTTTTTGCCTGTACCCACCCAAAGCTGTGTTTTTTCCACCCCAGTAAAATACTGGTGATGGCCATAATGAAAAAGAAAACAAACAGCAAAATGCCGGTCCATCGGTGGATTTTGCGGAAACTTCGCAGCAGGATAGCGTCTTTGTTCCTTTTTATAGATTTTGCCATATTGAATCAATAAAACCAATTGCATTGTTTAACAATTGTCCTGAATGCATGATGGGATTTAGACGAGTTTGGGTATTAAATCAGTCGGGGACAAAGGTTCCGGAATCAACAACGGCCAGTGAAATCACCGGCCGCTAATCAAAAATCCATGAACCCTCAACTAAGGGTTTCTGCCATTTGAATATTTGACGTCACCAAAGACTTTTTCCTTCGCCTTTTCTGTTATTTTTTCAGAAAAAAATGGCGGATTCAGGCAATGGAAAACGGCCAGGTCCTACTCCGGCCGTTTTAGAAAAAATTAACCCATTTGATTAAACTCCAATATTTATCCTGTTCCAGCTGTGCACACCTATGGACACTGGTTTAATGGATCATTACTGGTAAACCCTTACATAATCAATGATGTATGTATCGCCATTGAAGGCCGGATCTACCGTACCACCAAAGCCACCGCCAATCGCAAAATTCAAAATGATGAAGTGAGGCGCGTGGTAAGGCAAACCTGGCTGGTTGGCGAATGTGTGATAAACCGTGCCATCAACTGAAAACCTGATCGTTGTAGCATTCCATTCGACCGCATACACATGGAACTCGGTTGACGCCGTTGGAACCTGGATGGTTTTACCGATGGGGTTTGCACCCGAATTTCCCGGGAAATGCAAAACACTGTGAATGGTATTTTGCTGATTTCCCACATGCTCCATAATGTCAATTTCACCACAGGCAGGCCAGCCCACCGAGGTGATATTTTCGCCAAGTGTCCAGAAAGCCGGCCATGAACCTTTACCTGAAGGCAGTTTAGCGCGCATTTCGATCTTCCCGTATTTTACTGTGTATTTGGTTTGGGTCTTGATTCTTGCTGATGTCCATTCGCGTCCGCCATAGTTCTCTCTTTTGGCAGTAATCCGCAACATCCCATCGGCCACTACGGCATTCTCCGTACGATCAGTATAATATTGCAATTCCTGGTTCCCCCATCCATTGCTTCCGGTGCCTATGTCATAAACCCATTTGGAAGGGTCGGGTTTTCCGGGTGTTGTAAACTCATCGCTCCAAACCATTTTCATTTCCACGGTCACCGTTACATTCGTAGTTTCAACCACGGATTTTCCTGTTGCAGATTTGGCGGTTACCCGCACGGTATAACTGCCGCTTTCGGGGTACTTGTATGTAAGTTTTCCGGAAGCTTCGGTAGCCGTAGCGCCATTGCCAAATTCGAACTGGTAAGTGGCCGCATTGGTTGCTGTTGCCACAAAATCTACATTTCCGGTATTGCCCGGCGCCACAGTTGCTTTTACCACCAGGTTGGAAGGTGGAAGATCGGCATTGCCATTGCTCTTACTACACGACGCAGAAACGAGGAATGTTGCCAATATGGATACCAAAATAAATCGCATCATTTCACTTTAAATATTTGGTACCACGAGTTTCCGTCGGCGCCGATATTGCGCAGCATCATGCTCGTTGCACTCAGTGATAAAATTTCATACTGGTTACTTCCGGTTCCGAAAGCGAGCACACCGCTGCCGGGTACTTCAAAAGCGATGCCGGTACTGTTTGCGGAAGTGGAGCCGGAACTGGCGCCAAAGAACATCAGGTTAACCGTACCATCCGCAGTAATGCCATAGCAGCCATCGCCACCCGCTTGCCCATAGTATTCCGTGCTGGCGGCGGTAGAAAAACTTGATCCCTGAGTGGCTCTTGTAAGTGAAATGGTATTGTCTCCTGTCTTTTTAAATGTAAGCTCGTTATCATAGGCACATGCTTCACGGCTGCCCGGGCCGGCCGCATACCATATTGGGGAGAAGGCGTCATTGGGCCCTACTCCAAAATGCCCGGGGGCTTCAGAATCAATGATCCAGGTACGCTCGGCTCCGCCCGTCAGATTTTGCATAATGTCCGTCGGTATATTAAATGCAACATAAACCTTTACTTCCCTGGTAATGGTAGATAAGGCACCGCCCGTTCCTATGGCGGTAACCGTTACATTATAACTATTCACGCCGGGCGAATTGTATTTATAGGTTATGATGCCGGACGGAACCATAGCCGTCTTTCCATCGCCATAATTGATGCGGTAGCTCAATGCGTTTTCCGCGGCCGCTGTAATGTTTACAAGGCCCGTACCGTCGCCATTCGGATTGGCGGTACTCACACCAACCACTTGCGTGTTTAAGGTCAGGTTCGCAGGTGTTTTGATGCCTCCAAAGGCATATTCCTCTTTTTCGCAGGAGGTCAGTGCGAAACCAACCACCGCGAACAGCAATATCGATAAGATGTAATTTTTAGTTTTGTTCATGGTTGATTTATTTTAAAGTGATATCATCAAAATACCAGGTAGCGTTCGGTCCGCCATCGCCCACAGTTCCATTGTCAAATATCACAACCACTTTATGGTAGCTGTTGGAAAGATTGATTTCACTAAAATCGAAAATCAATTCTTCCCATTCATTGGCCTTGGTTGTAGTCAATTCTATTTGAAAGGCAACATTTCCGTTATCCCGGTTTTCCACTTTCAACAGCACTTTGCTCCCCACTTTGGGTGAATATACCTTCATGGCCATCCTGGCAGGGTCAGAAAAGGGAATAGCGCCTTCCAATTCCACGTAGGCACCCGCCCAGGGCTGACCGCCGTTTTTCACCATTTTGGCTACTTTGTTGGTTGTGTTGATTCCAGACTTCGCGGGATTGTCAACGATCGCTACGTTTCCTCCGTCAAAGCCAAGCCAATCATAATCCAATGTTGCAGATTCAAAAGTTAATGGCAGCATCAACACATCACCGGCTGTTGCTACCTGGCGCAGGTCATCAAAATACCAGGTGTAATTTGCCGAACCATCGCCCGGAGTTCCCAGGTCGAAAATGAAAACAATATTGCTGAAATCTGCGTTGGCCGGAACCGCGCTGAAATCGAATACCAAATCCTCCCAGGCATTCGCCAAAGTTGTCGAAACATTCAATTCAAAATTTTTACTGTTGTCCGCGGCATTTTCCATTTTCAGCAAAACCTTTGCCCCTACGCGTGGCGACCACACCTTCATGCGGAAGAATTTTCCTTTGCTGAAATCAACCGCTTTTGCCAATGCGATGGCAGAACCACCCCAACCTTCACCTGCCCGTTTAACCATTTTCCCGGTTTGGGCAGATGTGTTGATTCCTGTTTTATGCGGATTCTCTACCACCGAAGCATCACCACCACCAAAATTGTTGAATTTGTACAAACTGGTTGCACCTTCAAAGGTCAATGGCAAAGCCAAAGTTGGCGGACGCGTATTGGTCAGGTGGATATCATCAAACAAGAAAGTAAAGTTTGCTGATCCGTCGCCAGGAGTACCCAACTCAAATATCAGCACAATTCTTTCATACGTATTGGTTGTATTGATCTCTGAAAAGTCGAAAAACAGGTCTTCCCATTCGTTGGCAACGGTAGTGGTAACTTCTTTTTCAAAGCTTAAACTCGTGTTTGCAGCATTCTCCACTTTGAATAGCACTTTAGCTCCAACCCTCGGCGACCATACTTTCATGCGTACAAATTTGTTGCTGGCAAAATTCATGGATTCGCTCAATCCAATCACTGCGCCACCCCATGGTTCGGGAGCATATTTTACCATTTGACCAACACGGTTACTGGTGTTTATGCCGGTTTTATGCGGGTTATCAATAATGGTTACCGCACCGCCTCCAAAGCCATCCCATTTGTAAATTAAAGTTGCAGATTCAAAGGTCAACGGAAGCAGGATGGGATCAACAATGGTTACCTCCTGCTCGTAAACCGCGGAAGCAGCACCGCCACTTAAGGCAATCACTTTTACGGTATATTTTCCTGTTTTTTCATAAACATGGCTAATTGTTTCCCCTTCCTGGAAAGAACGCGGGATCTCATTCTCCACATCTCCGAATGTAACTACAAAGTTGGTTTCATAAATGGCTTTTGCTGAAACATTCACTTTGAAATTGTTTACTGCATCAACGGCCACCCTGGCTTCAAAGTTTTCCGGCGCACGGAATGAAACCGTAAGGTTCTGTGTAAATTCCGTTGGTTTTCCGCTGATGTTGTATGCGATAATTTTTACCGGAAATACACCTTCTCTGTAAACATGCTGCACGGATTCCCCGGCCGCCAAGGTTTTGGGAGTCGTGGTGCCATCACCAAAAAATATTTCGTATTTCACCGCGCCTTCTGCATTTGGAGTTATGGTCACTTTTCCCGTATTGTCCTGCGTGATGTTGTAAAAGGCCGCAATTTTCTGGGCTTCCGCTGCGCCTGTTGCAAACGAAGTGTCCAGCCATTCCTGTTTGGTACAGGAAGCCCAGATGCCGGCAAACAGCAGGATGAGCATGGTTTTCAAATAATTATTCATATAGCAATAAGTTTATGCTGATTAATCAATTTTAATATCCGGGATTTTGAGTTAATCCTGAAATTTCAATTTCGAGTTCGGGTATCGGGAAAACTTCATGTTTTCCGGTTTGGAAGCCCTGAATTTCAGATGCTGCTTTTCCGGTACGCACCAGGTCAAAGAACCGGTCGCCTTCCATGCCCAGCTCAACCCTTCTTTCAGCCAGGATTTCTTCGTAAAGCGCATCCCCGCTGGCCGTGCTGTTCTGACTGGAATTGCCATATGCCCTTTCGCGGACCTGATTGAGGTAACCTCTAGCTTTAGCCACATCGCCACCTGATTTCACCAAAGATTCTGCTGCCATGAGTAATACGTCTGCATAACGGATGATCCGGAAATTGTTGAGGTAATTGAGCTCAAGCTGGCCGCTTGTTTGGCCTTTGCGGGGAAGGTATTTTTGATTGTACAGCCCGGTATTTTTAAATGGTGCAACCTGGTAAGTGATGTTGAATTCCGGATGGGCTGCTTTATAGGCTTCGATATCCAGAATTGTAGCTTCCTTTCTTTGGTCGCCTGCCTTAAATGCTGCTGCAAGATCCTGCGTAGGCAGGTTTGTGCTCCATCCCGGTGCATAAGGCATGGCTGCTGTGCCGTTCAGTCCACGGATACCGGTTTGCTGCACAGCGTAGTTTCCTTGTCCACGGGTTGCACCGCCCCAGTTGTAATAAGGCGAGGTATTGGTATATTGAATTTCAAATACAGATTCAGGCCCGTTTTCACCACTTGCTAAAAACATAGATGCATAATCCTGAACCAGCGTAAATGCATTGGCGTTAATCACCGCCTCAAACTGCGTGGAAGCCTCGGCATATTTTTGCTGATATAAATAAACCTTACCCAATAAGGCCTGTGCCGCATATTTGGTGATGCGTCCTTTTTGAACCTGGCTTGCGGGCAGCGCCGCAATGGCCGCTTTAAGGTCTTGTTCAATAGCTCCATACACTTCCGCTTTGGGAGCACGCTGTACCGTACGGCTATCAGAAAGGCCAAGTCGTTTCTCGGTAAACAACGGAACATCGCCAAACATGCGCACCAATTCGAAATAATAATAAGCCCTCAGAAAATATACTTCACCGTACAAGGCTTCTTTCCCGGCAAAATCCACCGTTTCGCCGCCAAGGTTGGTTTGCTTGTACTGTATCATATAATTTGCCCGGTTGATGCCTTCATAAGCCGACCTCCAAAGCTCCTGCAGTGTACCATTATTCGGCGTATGCGTATAATCGTCTATTTGCTGAAGATTCAAAACATCTGAAGCATTTTCACCACCGGCCACAGCATTATCACTGGCAATTTCTCCTACCACTACCCGCTGATTCAACCATTGCAAGGGAGAATACACGCTAATGGCCATGGTGCGGTAATCGCTTTCAGATTGCAGGTAATCCTGCTCGGTAATCAGAAAATCGTCGTGTGGATTATAATCAATCCACTTGCTGCAACCGGCAAGGCTCATCAGCCCTGCAACAATTGCTATATATAAGTATTTTGTTTTCATACGATAAATTTTAGTGGGTGATTATAAACGGATATCAATTCCGGCCGAATATGTTCTTGCCTGCGGATAAGCGCCCCTGTCCACCCCGGTATCTAAAATACCCCCGGGGATCTCCGGATCAAATCCGGTATAATTCGTTAATACAAAGGCGTTACGTACCTGCACGTAAAGGCGTACCGATTTGAAATAATTTTTCATCACCGAAGCGGGGATGGTATAACCCAATTGCACATTCTTCAATTTCAGGAAGGAGCCGTCTTCCACATAACGGTCACTCACCCGGATATTGCTGTTGGCATCCGTAAAGGAATACCTGGGCGTTTGTGCATCATTTGTAGTTCCGGGGCCTGTCCAACGTCCCAACACACGGCGGTCTTTGTTGGAATAGTTTGCATTGCGCTCATAAGCCCTGTAAACATCATTTCCTACAGAAGCATAGAGAAAAGCGGTGAAATCAAACCCTTTGTAATCCAATCCCAGGTTGTATCCCAATGTAAACTGGGGGAAGGGATCTCCAATTTTGGTCTTGTCTTCCGCATTAATCACGCCATCACCATTCACATCCACAAAACGGATATCACCGGGCTGCGCGCCAGGCTGTGTTGCCCATTTGGTTACTTCCTCAAAATTTTGGAACAAACCATCTGTCTTCCATCCCCAGAAATAACCGGGAGTCTGATCTTTCTCAAAAACCGTAACTGTTTGGGATTGGCCGTTAAAATAACTGCCACCAAAAATCCTGGCTGAACCGTCTTCATTGGTTGCCGTCACCACGTTTTTAGCTGTGGTAAAGGTGAGTGAGGTATTGATGCCGAAGCCGGAAGGCGTACGGTTGTTGTATGCCAAAGTCGCATCGATACCATCTGATCTGGTAGAACCAATATTTGCCGTTGGCAGAGGAACGGTGCCCAAATACAATGAGGCGCTTGGCGTGAACAGCAAACCATTTACTTTTTTAATGAAATAATCTGCACTCAGGCTGAATTTACTGTCTCCAAACCGCAAATCGAACCCTGCATTGATCTGCTCCTGGCGCTCCCATTTCAAACCGGTATTGGCTGCAGAGCCCACTGTACTTCCGGGATAAAATATATTGTTGAAATTATAGCCATTGCTGTTCGCCGTGGAGCCATAACTCGGGCCGCCAGTAATGATCTGCACCACCTGCGGGCTAACGTTTTCATTACCAACCGCGCCATAGCTTGCACGCAATTTCAGGAAATTGATGGCATTATTAATAAACCAATTTTCTTTGCTGACTACCCAGCCCAATGAACCCGAAAAGAAATCGCCATATTTATTGTCGGTACCAAAAGCGTAACTGCCATCGCGGCGGAAAGTACCGCTCACCAGGTATTTATCCAGATAGTCATAATTCATCCGGCCAAAATAGCTGAGGTTGTTGCGGAAATACTGGTAATATCCACCGGATAATGCGTTGCTGTTCGTGGCGTTGTTGCTTCCTGTCGCTGCCGAAAAGTTGGCAAAAGTCCAGCTATTGTAGGGTACATCCTGGCGGCTTGCACTTGCACCATTTCCTGAAATGCGGGCGATACTCATACCGGCCACAAAATCAAAAT
This sequence comes from Bacteroidota bacterium, assembly GCA_023387985.1. GTDB lineage: Bacteria > Bacteroidota > Bacteroidia > Chitinophagales > Chitinophagaceae > Phnomibacter. The sequence goes on from JAEWHC010000005.1 coordinate 613,443, forward strand.
TGTGATCTTCCATCAGCCTCAGGTTATAGTTTGCAAAGTTTTCCCAGGTATAGTTGAAGTTGCTCACTTTTTCATGCGATACGGAATTGTGCCTTTCAGGAAGCGCGCTTCCATCTGCATACATGGTGTTTTCCACGTTCAACGGGCCATAATAAACCAATGGGTTGAAGCTCTTTGAATTCGCATCATATTTGGTGTAGCCAAAACGGGAGGTTAACACCAAACTGGTGACCGGCTTATATTGGAATTCAAACTTGCCATATAGTTTATTGCCTTTATTTTGATTGTAGGTATTGTCCAGTTTGGTGAGCGGGTTGAAAATCTCACTCAGCAACAGATTGCTGTATCCGTATTTTCCGGGCACATCCGGATTGGTATTCAGGAGGGCTACAGTAGGATCAAAATTCAATGCAGACCCGATTATGCTGTTAAAGCTGTTTTCCTGCACGCCTTTGCCATCCAATATAACGCCTGTAGCATTTAAAATAAATTTCACCTTGCGGCTGATATCTATATCGAAGTTGGCCGTTAATGTTCCGCGATTGAACCGTGATTTATCATATCCGCCAACGATACCTCCCTGGCTCAGATAACCGCCACTCAGAAAATAAGTAACATTATTGCTTCCGCCACGCAAATTGATATTGTGGGTTTGCAATGGCGCGGTTTTGAAGATTTCCTTCTGCCAGTTGCTTCCCACGCCCAGTTGGGATATATCGGTGAAAACGGGGTTTCCACCAGCAAGGGTACTCCCCTCGTTAACCATTGCAGCGTATTCTGAAGCGTTCAAAACACCCAGGTAATTCATCACTTCCTGCACTCCGTAACTGGAATTGATATTGATCTCGGGCTTCATATTCTTCCTGCCTGTGCGAGTGGTTACCACAATCACGCCATTTCCACCTTTCACGCCGTAAACGGCAGTGGCCGCCGCGTCTTTCAATACGTTGATGGATTCAATATCGTTGGCATTGATCGAGTTCAGGTCGCTTAGCGATTGGGGAATACCATCAACAATAACGGTAGGATCGGTTCCCGAAAATGACGGAATACCGCGGATGAGAACAGTCGGCCTGGATCCGGGCGAACCACCCTGGATCACATTCACCCCTGCAGCCCGGCCTTGCAAAGCTTCTTCTGCGCGAACAGGGTTAAGTTTCTGGATATCCTGCTGCTTGATGGTGCTGATGGCCCCGGAAACTTTTGTAACCCGCTGGGTACCATAACCAATCACAACCACTTCGGGCGTAGCATCGGCAGTGGATGATTTCATCAGGACGGAAACTGTGCCCTGGGCGGAAGCTGCCGTTACCGTATAACGGAACTCTTCCTTTCCAACATATGAAATAATTAATGTTGATCCTACAGGAGCAGCAATGGTGAAACTGCCCTGTACATCAGATACCGTACTTTGCTGTGTACCCATTACTTGTATCGTTGCACCCGGCAGGGGCAATCCTGATTCCTCTTCAACCACGGATCCGGTCACACTTACAGATTGACCAGAAAGAGCCGGAGAAAGGACAAGCAAGAAGGCAAAAAACAGCCATTTGATCTTTTCTTTCATAAAGCAATTATTTTGGATTTTCTCAAAAGGTTTTCTTTTGGTTTCAAAGGATAAAATTACCACACGATTTGAGGCCTTCCAAAAAATGTACTACATCAACACTACATCATGAAAAATACAATTAATTGATTATCAATAACTTTATTTTTCACTTGTACTACATCAAAAAAAAATACGTAGGTTTATTCAGAAATTATAACAATGCGAGGCTTTCTGCTGATTCCGGGACTATTGATTTGCATGGTTTCACTTGGCCAGCGGAACATCGGACTGCCGGAAATATTTAATTTTTCAAAAACCGGATACCGGGCCGGATTGCAGAATTGGAGTTTCGCATCCTACTATAACGAGATTTTGCTGGTTGCCAACAATGAGGGTTTACTAACTTTCAATGGTCTTGACTGGCAACTTTTTCCCTTGCCGGGTAAAACCATCGTCCGTTCGGTGCTGGTTAAAGACAACCGTATTTATGTGGGCGGACAGGACGAATTTGGATATTTTAAACCCAATGAAAATGGAGTTCTTGTTTTTTATGATCTCAAACCTTCACTGGGTCCGGCAGGCGGCTTTGGGGATGTGTGGCAATTGGTTGATTTCCAGGATGCTGTATTTCTGCGAACCAACAAATACATATACCAGGTAGGTAACGGAGAAAGCAAAACTTATGCAACTGCGGGAACCTGGCATTTTTTGGGCGATTTTCACGATGATCTTTTCGTTCAGGATTCAGAAAAAGGCCTACTTGTTTTGAAAGACGGAAAGTTCAGCCCTGTTTCCGCCACTTTCAGTTTTCCGGATTATGCAATTATCTGTGGAATACTGCCCGGCAAAAACAATGAGGCATTGATTTTTACCCGGCGGCATGGCCTGTTCAAATGGCAGGACAACCAGGTGAGTGCAGCCACCAGCTCAAACAATTGGCAGGGCGACCAGGTGTACACGGTCAAACTGCTCGACAGCAGTTCAATTGCCCTCGGCACAACGAATTCCGGACTGAAGATCATTGATTTCAACGGCAATGTAATTGAACATTACGCCTTACAGGAAGGCCTGCGAAATGAAAATGTGCTTGCACTATCAGCCGACAGGAACGGGAACATCTGGCTTGGACTGGACAATGGCATCGCTCTCGTAGGAAGAAATAACGCATTGAAGCTGATCGATCCTGCCAGGAACGGTAATTCAGGCTATACAGCGAGAATTTTCAAGGACCGTTTGTATGTCGGCACCTCAAACGGATTATATTCCACACCTGTTGATCCCTTAAAAGATATCAGTTACGAAAAATCGGCCTTTCACCGGGTTGCACATTCACAGGGACAGGTATGGAATCTTTCAGAATTAAAAGGCAATTTATATATGGGCCACCATGAAGGGGCTTTTTTGATTGAAAATGACCAGGCGAGGCTTCTTTCGCCGCAAACGGGCATTTGGAATTTTCAGCAGGAAAACGGCAGTTCCGACCTTTTGCTGGGTACCTATGAAGGCCTTAAAATCATGTCGGAAAACCTTAACGGGCTTCGCTCAATCGCACCGGATTTTCGTGAGTCAAGCCGCTATGTGGAACAGGACGATGCGGGAAACACCTGGATTTCGCATCCCTATCATGGAATTTTCCGTATAGGACCTGAAAAAACAAACCGGAAAATCACCGGTCCCTTTTCCAAAAAAGACGGGCTGCCTTCCCTGCTGAACAATTTTGTTTTTTACATCAACAATGAGGTAATCGCAGCAACGGAAGGAGGTCTTTACCGTTTTAATGCGGAAATAGGACGATTCGGTCCTCATCCCGAATTCATGAATTCTATTGGCACCAAAAGCATTCGTTACCTGCATGAGGATCAGTCAGGAAAGATCTGGTTTGTGCATGAAAAAAATCTTGGCTACCTGGAAAGAACTACGGAGGGTTACCGGGTGATTGAGATTCCGGAAATACAAAACCGGCTGCTGAGCGGTTTTGAACTGGTTTATGCTTATAATGATCGCAATACGTTTTTGGCAGGGGAAAACGGGATCTTTCATCTCAATACTTCCAAATACAATCCTTTCCAATCGTCGAGGCGGGCCTACCTGCGCAGCGTGGTGATGTATGGCAATAAAGACAGCCTCCTTTTTGGCGGATTTCTTGAGGGTAAACTGAAAAAAGCCCCTATAATCCCACCGGGGTCACGCAACATTACTTTTCATTTTTCCTCTCCGCATACGGCCACCAATAACCAGCCGGAATTCAGTTACCGCTTAAAGAATTTTGAAAACCATTGGAGCGAATGGAGCACGAGGTCTGAAAAAGAATATACCAACCTGCCCGGAGGAAATTATGTATTTGAAGTTAAACTGCGCCTGCCATCCGGATTAGAGTCCATTACAGATTCCTTTGAATTTTCGGTAAAACCGCCATGGTATCTTACGAATTTGGCGAAGATCAGTTATTTGATTTTCCTGTTGTCGGTAATGTATAGCATATACCGGCAACAACAGAAGAAACTGATGCGGCAGATTTTAAGTCATAATGAAGAACAGCGTAAACTCAAATACATTCATGAACTGGAACGGGACCAGGCAGAAAAAACATTTATGCAATTGAAGAACCAGGTTTTGGAAGATGAGATCCGGTTCAAGAATTCACAATTGGCAAATAATGCCATGCACCTGGTGCAAAAAGGAGAACTGATGGCAAGAATGAAATCCAACCTGGAAAACCTCTACAAAAAATTGCCCAGCCAACAGGGGAAAAAAGAAGTGAAATCACTGATCAAATCTCTCGATGCGGATGAATCATTCGAAGAGGATTGGGAACAATTTTCACAGCACTTTGATACCGTGCACAGTAATTTTTTCAATATATTGAAAGCCACATACCCTCAACTTTCCCCGAATGATCTGAAACTCTGCGCTTATCTGCGCATCAACCTGAATACGAAAGAGATTGCACGCATGCTGAACATTTCGGTGCGTGGCGTTGAGATCAGCCGTTACCGGTTAAGGAAGAAATTGAATTTGGAAACGAGTGAAAATTTGAATGAATTTTTGATGGGGATTGAGAGCCTTTAACAGCGCAAACTATGAATGTAAAATGTATAAAATAATTTCACCCTTTCGTGGTTTTTGCTTTAGATAAACTATGCCATTTAAATTTCACGTCTTGGGGGTTGAGGCTATAATAATTTCACCTTTTCGGGTTTTGCAACATGGGAATGATTTTATTTTTATAATAATTTCAACCCTAAAATAATTGTTCGACTTATACATGGCAACCTGCAAATGGAATTTATTTCTTAAACCTATTCTTCAACGCATCCAAGCCCGATTGGAAATCCTTTTCAGGTTTTGGCTTTGATTTTGAATTGAAGTTTTTTCCCGCCGGCTTAGCCGATTGATTTTCATTTTTCGGCATTGCTTCCTTTATGCTTAATGAAATCCTGTTTCTTTTTACATCCACCTCCAAAACCGTTACCATTACTTTTTGATTCAGCTTAACCACCTGGTTGGGATCGCTGACGAATTTATTCGCCAACTGAGAAATATGCACCAATCCATCCTGTTTAACACCCACATCCACGAAGGCACCGAAATTGGTGATGTTCGTAATTATTCCCGGGATGATCATACCGGTTTTCAGATCTTCAGGTGATGAGATTCCTTCAGCAAAGCGGAATTCCTCAATGGCCTCACGCGGATCACGACCCGGCTTTGTCAATTCATGCAAAATATCGGTAATGGTATACAGGCCAACCGATTCACTGACAAAATCCTTTGGATTTAATTGTTTGCGCAGGTCTGCACTTTGAATCAACTCGGTTACCGAACAACTTAGTTTTTCCGACATGGCTTCAACTACATGATAGCTTTCCGGGTGAACAGCCGAATTGTCCAATGGATTCCCGGCATTTGGAATGCGCAAAAAACCGGCAGATTGTTCAAATGCCTTCGGACCGAGCAAGGGCACTTTTAATAATTCGTGCCGCTTTTTGAACGGACCATTCTGAACGCGGTATTCCACTATATTTTTCGCGGTTGACGCGGTTAGTCCAGAAACATAGCTGAGCAAATGTTTACTTGCGGTATTCACATCCACACCCACAAAATTCACGCAGCTTTCTACCACGGTGTCGAGGCTTTCTTTTAAACGCTTCTGATTTACATCATGCTGGTACTGACCCACTCCTATGCTTTTTGCGTCAATTTTCACCAATTCACTTAACGGATCCAACAATCGTCTGCCAATGCTGATCGCGCCGCGAACGGTTACATCCTCGTTCGGGAATTCTTCCCTCGCCACTTCGCTGGCAGAATAAATGGAAGCGCCACTTTCGTTTACCATGAAAATGGAAACGGGTCGGTCAAAATCAATACTGCGAACCAGGTTTTCAGTCTCCTTACCCGCCGTTCCGTTACCATAGCCAATGGCATCAATCCGGTGCTTATTAACGAGCTGCTTCAGGGTTTCTGCTGCAGCCAACCACTCATTTTGTGGCGGGTGCGGAAACACGGTTTTGTATTCCAGGAACCGGCCGGTCTCATCAAGGCAGACCACTTTGCAACCGGTGCGAAAGCCGGGATCAATGGCCATCACACGCTTTTGGCCGAGCGGTGAAGCCAACAACAATTGACGCAAGTTTTCTGCAAACACATGGATCGCCTCTTCATCTGCCCGGTTTTTGCTACTCACCCGAAATTCCGTTTCTATGGATGGCTTCAACAGGCGGCCATAAGCATCTTCGATAGCCAACTCAAGTTGTTTCGATGCCGTATTTGACGCCTTCACAAATTCCTTTTTGATCGCGGCAATCGCTGCCTCCTTTTCAACTGAAAGCTCCATGATCAGGAAACCTTCTTTCTCCCCTCGCCGTATTGCCAGTATACGATGCGATGGCGACTGCGCAAGACTTTCGCTGTAATCGAAATAATCCCGGTATTTCTGCGCCTCTTGCAGTTCTTTTTTTGTTGTCATGGCGCGGGAGGAAATGGCAGCGCTTTCTTCGAATATCTTCCGCAGCAGGTTCCTTGACTTTTCACTTTCAGCAACCCATTCCGCCATAATATCACGGGCTCCCTGCAAAGCTTCCTCAATATTTTTTACTTGTTCACTAAGGTATTTTTCCGATTCTTTTCCAATATCAATATTTTCCTGTTCAAAAATAATTTTTGCCAGTGGCTCTAATCCTTTTTCTATGGCGACAGTAGCGCGGGTTTTCCGTTTAGGTTTAAAAGGCAAATAAATATCTTCCAGTTCGTTGGAGTTGTACGTGTTTTCAATCCGCGCTTTTAATTCCGGTGTCAATTTGCCGGCTTCTTCAATGGTTTTCAGAACCGTTTCTTTCCTTTTCTCCAGTTCGTCATAATATTTGATCTCAGCGATAACCTTGCCTACCTTAACCTCATCCATATTGCCGGTTTGCTCTTTCCGGTAACGACTGATGAATGGGATGGTGGACCCTTCATCGTGAAGTTTTTGTACGTTTTCAATGAAACGGGTTTGTAAGGATAGCCCCGAGGCTATTTGTTGGATATATTTTATTTGCATAAAAGTTTAAGGTCAAAAAATGTAAAAATAAAAAAAACGAACAGCACATCGATGTGCCAAAATATTGTCCGGTAAATATTTTTTGGACGGCGCATTTATGTGTGTTCGATATTCAACAAAAATGAAAACATGATTTATTGATAACACGTAAAATGTGCATAGAAATCATATAGGCATAGGCATGCTAAATAATAAGAAGAAAACATAAAACTTACCCCTTAAACGCGTTATTGATATGCAGGTAATGGAAAATGTCTTTAATTAATTTCTTGAAAACATATTTAAATAGGCGCGTTTAATGCTTTACCACGTAAAACCCCGCGTGACCAAAGGCGCATAGAAAAAATAGTAATTGTGCGTTTCTGCAAATCAATAAAATCTGTACTCATCCGCTCAACCTGCGCCAACCGCGTTCCCCCTATTTTCCCTGTCTTTATCTGCTTCATCAAACTTCTCCGGGCGCATCATCGGAAAAAACAATACATCCTGTATACTGGCCTTGTTGGTCATCACCATGACCAAACGATCAATGCCAATGCCAATACCGGAAGTCGGAGGCATACCATATTCCAGGGCCCGGAGAAAATCGTAATCGATAAACATCGCTTCATCATCACCGCGTTCCATAAGTTTTGTTTGCTCTTCAAAACGTGCACGCTGATCAATGGGATCATTCAATTCACTATATGCATTCGCCAGTTCTTTGCCATTTACCATCAGCTCAAAGCGCTCTACCAATCCGGGTTTGCTACGGTGCTTTTTTGTTAGTGGGCTCATCTCTACGGGGTAGTCCATGATGAAGGTTGGCTGTATGAAAGTTTTCTCGCTGGTTTCGCCGAAAATCTCATCAATCAATTTCCCTTTACCCATTGTAGCATCTGTATGGATATGGAGATTTTTACAAACTTCGCGCAAACCATCTTCGTCCATCGCAGAAATGTCGATTCCGGTATTTTCTTTGATGGCATCCATAATGGTTATCCGTTTGAATGGCGCTTTGAAATTTATGATTTTATCTTCCAGCGGAACCTCAGTAGTTCCGTGCAAGGCTAATGCAACGGTTTCAAGTAGTTGTTCAGTGATTTCCATCATCCAGAAATAATCTTTATAAGCGGTGTACCATTCCAGGATGGTAAATTCAGGATTGTGGGTACGGTCCATGCCTTCATTGCGGAAATTCCGGCTGAATTCATACACCCAATCAAAACCACCAACGATTAATCTTTTCAAATACAATTCATTTGCTATTCGCATGTACATGGGTACGTCCAACGCGTTGTGGTGCGTCAGAAACGGACGGGCAGCTGCTCCACCGGGAATGGATTGAAGCACCGGCGTATCTACTTCAATGGCACCCCGCTCATTCAGGAAATCGCGGATGGTGTTCATCAATTTAGTACGCTGCAGAAAGGTTTTCTTTACGTCCGGATTCACCACCAAATCAGCATAGCGCTGACGGTATTTGAATTCAGGATCGGTAACCTCATCAAACACATGGCCTTCCTCATCGCGCTTAACCACCGGCAAGGGTTTCAGGCTTTTCGCCAATAAAGTCAGGGTTTGGGCATGAATGCTTGTTTCACCGGTTTTGGTAACAAAAACAAATCCGGTTACCCCTATGAAATCACCGAGGTCAAGTCCTCGTTTTACCAACAGGTCCCATTCACTTTTATCTTCACCCGGATACAAATCATCCCTGCGAACATAAAGCTGGATAATTCCTTTACTATCCTGGATTTTTATAAAAAATACCTTGCCTTTATCGTTGATGGTCATAATGCGCCCTGCTACACACACCGAAGCAAAATCTTGCTTCCTTTCTTCCGTAAATTGCTCTTTGATTTCTGTTGAAAAATGACTGACAGGATAAAGTGCTGCGGGAAATGGTTCAATGCCTCCCTCCTTCAGCCGGTTCAGGGTCTCCCTTCTCAGTACTTCATGTTCGCTCAAATGCTGGCTCATAGTTTTTCTTTTGAGCGTGCAAAGTTAGGGAATGTCGGTTTGCAGTTTGTAGTCGCAAAGGATCGGGAGCGGTTTGCGGCGGAATTTGTGTAAGCAAGGGGGAGCTTTTGGGAAAATTTTGCAACGGTGAGCATAAGTCAGGCATCCTTTCCGTACAGGTAGGGAGCACGCTGCTTCGCCCGGTAAAAAGAGACCCTGCTTGCTGACGAAAGAACATTTATCAACTGCTCAATCTTAATTACCCGCATCTCTGTCCGGGGAATTATTTTCCATTAAAATAGACTTATAGATCAATGCTGCCATTCCTTTGGCCCCTAATTTTTCGCTGATATTCCGGCGATGGGTTTGAATGGTCAGCTCGCTGAGGTAGAGTTCAGCAGCAATCTCCCTGTTGTTTTTGCCTGCGGCGATTAGTGTGATTATTTCTTTTTCGCGGCGGGTGAGTTTGAGCTGGGTGGTGAACAGATCCTGAGATTGTTCCCGGGCAACAATGCCTGGATCTAAGAATTTTTTACCTTCTTTTAAACAGGCGATGCCATATTCGAGTACTTCCTGTCCCGATGTCTTCAACACATAAGCATCACCGTTAAATTGCTGAACAGAAAGCCGGATGTCGGCAGGCTGGTACATTGAAAGGATCATCACCTTAGTGCTTGGGTAATGTGCTTTCACTTCTTCAAGTAACTTTAGCCCGTTATGGGGCGGCAGGTTTACATCCAATAGCAGGATGTCTACCGCATGTTGGGATAATTGTTTCCACATTTCATCCGCATTCGTGGCGGTAAAGGCCAGTTTGAGGCTTTTATCATCCCTGATAAGGTTGGCCAGGCCATCGGCAAAGAGGCGATGGTCGTCTACAATGGCTATATAAAAAATCATCAGGTAATGATCGGAAATTCAATGGAAATAGAAAAACCTTTTTTTGGAGCTGTTGCGATAGCAAATCTGCCCTTCAGCTGCTTCACCAATTGTTCGATGCTCCTAAGGCCAATCCCCGTTTGTGGTTCACCCATATTGGCCGAACCAATACCATTATCCTCCAGGTAGATGCCGAACAAATATTCTTCATGCATGATTTGTAAAATCGCTTCTGTTGCCTGCGCATGTTTAAGGAGGTTCTGAAAGAGTTCCTGTAAAATGCGGTAGACAACAAGTTCGTATTGAACGTCCAGCGATTGCCTGTTGCCGAGCCACTCAAACTGCAAGGCTATGCTACTTCCTGTACGGGTCTGCTCCACCATTTCTTCTACTGCAGCATACAGTCCTTTATCTTGTAATTGAAGCGGGGAAAATTGGTGGCTCATATGTCTTACCTCATCCCCCAGGGCACTCACCATGTCGGCGATTTCTTTCTTCCCCGCTTCGGACAATTTCATCTTGTCGACTTTTAACCGCAAAAAACCCAGATGTGCTCCCACATTGTCATGTAAGAGCGAAGAAAAACGTTGCATTTCCTCTTTTTGCCAGTTCATACTTTCTGAAAATATTTGTTTCTGCTGCTGTTTATACTCTGACCGCAAACGCCTGGCATCGTTGCGGAAACTGTAATAGCGCCAGGCAAGTGACCAGGCCACAATGCAACAGTCCACGAAGATGCCCAGGTATTGAGCATTTAAAACCACCCTTGTTTCGGGAAGCAGCTTGTTTTGCCCCAATGCATAAATGGTGATGGCCAGGGTGAAAATTAAAAAAGATAAAAATGCAAACCAGGCAAATCTTACACCCTTTCGAACAAGAATTGCAGACTCCAATAAAACTACGAGGAGAATGACCGGCGAGACAACCGCATTGACCCTTAGCCATAGGCCATGATGGAGGTGATCGCCTGAGATACTGGAAAATAATGCGATTAGAAAAATACACAGGTAAAGGAAAAGGATTCCTTTATTGATTTGGTAGAGACGCGGCGCATGTTCCCGGATGTTGAGCAGGGAATTGAAAAACAGCAGCATGGGAAACAGGGAGGATGCAAAAGCAAAAGGCCGTGCGAGATCATTTATCTGCGGCTGCGAAGGGTATACAAACTGGAACAGCAAACCGGAATCAGCAGTAAAGTAAATTAAAATCGCGAGGAGGTACAAGCCATACCAAACATATACCGCTTCGGTGGAACTAAGGAAGAGTAAGCAATTAAAAAAGATGAGCAGCAGCAGCAGCCCGCATATCAGGCCCTTCACCAGGTATGATTTTGACTGGGAAGCGTAAAAATACTTTTCCTGGTAGAAATGGAGCGGAATATCCATTTTTGAAGAACGTTTATCAACAGCAAGCAGCAAGGTGTCCGCCTGTGTCCCAGGCTTTATTAATGGGAATACAAAATGGGTGGCGGGTAAAGTTCTCGAAGAAAAACGGTAATGATCCCCCGTAAGAGGATAGGAATTTATGAATTTGCCCTTGCGAATGGTCCAGATTTTTAATTTATTCAGGTGTGGGTTTTCAACGGCAAGTAAATCATAGGAACCGGTATCGGCTATCATTGGCAGTGGGATCTTCAGCAGAAGGATATTGGGCTGATAACTGATGCGCACTGCTTCGGAAAAGGGCAACCAATCCTTTGTCAGCAGATCTTCGGCAGCTTCTGTGGTATAGGGCATCGTATCGGTAAACAAATATTGTATCCCGGCCCGGGAGATCTCCACCTTCTGGCCGTTCCTCTGCAATTGTACCTGGCTGTAGATGGCAACCGACCATAAATTACCTATCAAAAAAGTGAGCAGCCATTTATGCATACTTTAAAAATACGCTTTTCAACTGCTTGTTAAAGGTCACAACAAAAAATACTAAAAATCAGGTATTTTAATTCAGCAACAAGTAGGGTAGGTTGCAACCAGAACATCACCCCCTGTTAAACCAGCAATTTAACTGGCCTTTTAGAACACACAAACCCTCAATTAAATTACTACGCAATCAACTTCCAAAAAACCCAAACTCCTTCTATGAAAAAAATCAATGTATTGATGATCGCTATGGCCATGCTCTTTGGGCAGGCTGTACCTGCACAAACTTTAAAGGTTTACCTGCCATTTAATGGCAATACGGCCGATCAAAGTGGCCACAATATTCATCCAACGTATGTCGGAGCCGGATTAACATCCACCGCCGACCGCTTTGGTCAATCATCAGCAGCTTATGCGTTCGATGGTGCCAATGGTTCTTATCTGCGGGTTCCAGCCGATCAGTTGCCAACAGGCGACAGAACTGTTTCCTTATGGTTCCGTGCTGCAGA
>JAEWHC010000002.1 GCA_023387985.1 Bacteroidota bacterium
TTTTTTTGAAGGTTCTTCAATCCCGAAGGAAATCCGAAGTCTTCTATGCAAGTCAACTTTGTTCCTGGCCACCGGAGTGGACATTCCCGCAGTTGAAAATGCCGGGAGAAAAAGCACCGGAAAAAAATAATGATTGGTATTGCTACCGCTCGATACTTACTAACCCGATGCTTTTTTGAAGGTTAGCCGCTGATTGTGTTTCCACAATTTTAGCTAAGCTTCTATACATATCAACTTATGGCTTGCGTTTTAAGCTTCCTTAAGTTACTTATGTCGGGGCAAAAGCACCAAGCTGTTTTTGTAGGATTGTAACGAACCTGGTGCTTTAGGAAATTTTCCTCCGGAGAGGATCAAGTTTTCCAGTCAATTTGTGTAAATTTGCCGGCCCGGAGACCTTGGCTTTTTATCAAATTGGTAGTCTAAAGATAGGTGGCCTTTGCATTCGTTGCCAAATTATCACTCCTGATTGTTTCCACTCGTTCATAACCGAATTATCCACTAAAAATCTGCACTTGTTAAGATTTTTCAGTAATGAATGTGAATAGCCGCCCGGCTTTTCCACAACCCGACAGTAAATATGCCATTTAAAGATTAACCCCTTCATAGCCTGTCCGCCAAAATTTAATAATAGCATCGTTTAACATATTATTTCAATCCTTTTTATCTCCCTTAACAATTTCTTGCCCTAAATGCAGATGAACGTCAACAAAAACAACGTTACCTGTATTTATGAAGAAGCTAATCATTCCTGTACTGGCACTTTTGTTTGCAATGGGTGCCTCGGCGCAATCAGCCTCTTTCGGCATTAAAGGCGGAATTACCGGTTCAAAGATTAACGGAGACGCCAACGAAAGCCTCAAACAGCTTATCGATTTTACCGGTGGAATTATGAATACAGAAAACCTGCTTGGCTGGCATGCCGGAGGGTTTGTCAATATTCCGCTTGGTGCAGGCCTCAGCATTGAACCTAACCTTGAGTATAACCAGCGAGGCTACCAGGTAAAAGGAAAGTTGCAAGTGAAAGGTGCTGAAGTCCTTAGCGGGAATGTAACTGCAAGATTGAAACAACATTATATTGATCTGCCGGTGCTTTTGAAATACAATTACAACGGGTTGAACCTCTTTGCGGGGCCAAGGGTTTCACTGTTGGCCGATTCAAAACTGCGCGTATCAGCCGGAACGCTTGGTTTTAATTTCTTTCAGAAAGATTACGACATGAATAATCAGTTTAACGACATTGATGCAGGCATCCGGGCGGGTCTGGGCTACGAGTTTCCAAATGGACTTGGCATTCAGGTTGCTTACGACCATGGACTGACAAAAATTGATTCGGACCGGCGGCTTGATGCATTCAATCGCAGCGTGCAGGGTGGTCTGACATTTAAATTTTAGATTATAGGCCAGTAGTTATAATTTAGGGGTTAATTTAAAAAACGGCATCATTTATTGGTGCCGTTTTGATTTTATTATCCTGAAAAAGTCTTCCCGGAATCAGTGGCCGGTTTCCGGATTTTCCGGGGTAGGAATCATTATTACCTTGCGCAAATCTTCAAGCTTAATTGTGATAGGGATTTGCCCAATCCTGACGATCCCGTTTTTTCCACGGATCTCTTCCAGCGTGCCAATTTGCCTGTTCTTTTTCATCTTCACAGCATCACCAACACTCAAGGCCCCTTGAATTTCCTGGAAATCAACAGGCAGTTCAGTTTTTTTACGGGCTTTTTTCGAAGGACCTGCCATACGTTCTTTTTGCTTAAACAGCAATGCATGCAGATTCTTCATGACCTCATCTTTGTCATCAGCCCGGCGCCAGTCAATAACAAAAGCTTTAAGCTTCCGCTCCATTTCTTTCAGATATTCAAGCTTTTCCTGCCGGATAAGGTTTTGTTGTTTCAGCAATTCTACTTGTTGTTTGTGCTCTTCAGCCTGGAGTGTTTTTTCCAGTTTGGATTTCAGGGCTTTATTTTCTTTGAGCAACCTTTCGAGGCTGTCTTCTTTTTTTTCTACCCTTTGCAAATCCTGTTCTGTCTTGGAAAGCAATTTTTCAAGTTGATACTGATTGTCGTCAACCAGTATACGGGCACGGTTGATCAATGGTTTAGGCAAACCAATTCGTTCCGCTATCGAAAAAGTATAGCTGCTTCCCGGTTTGCCAATGATCAGCTTGTATAATGGAGCAAGATGTTGTTCATCAAATTGCATTGCGCCATTGATGATCCCTTTTACGCGGTTGGCCATAACCTTAAGGTTTAGGTAATGCGTGGTTACAATACCCATACTGTTACGCCTTGCAAGCTCTTCCATGATCACTTCTGCGAATGCCCCACCAAGATTGGGATCACTGCCGCTGCCCAATTCATCTATGAAAAATAATGTTTTGCCATTAGCCATTTCCAGGAAATATTTCATATGCTGCAAATGACTGCTGTATGTGCTCAGGTCTGATTCAATGCTCTGCGTATCGCCAATATGAATAAACAATTGCCTGAATATTCCCATTTCACTAAGGGCATTCATGGGAACAAGCAATCCGGCCTGCAGCATTACCTGTGTGAGACCCACCGTTTTCATGGTCACTGTTTTTCCCCCGGCATTCGGTCCGCTGATCACCAGGATCCTGTTATCGCCGTCAAGGTTAAGATCAACCGGAACGGTTTCTTTTCCCGCCTTTTTATTGTAAAGAAAAAGTAGGGGATGATATGCTTTTTTTAGGAAAAGATGAGGCGTTTTTCTTACCAGTGGTTTTATGGCATTCATTTCAATGGCCAGGTTGCCCTTTGCGCGTACAAAATCAAAATGGCCTATAACGCTCAGGTATTGCTGCAGTAAAGATTTGTAAGGCCGAAGGTCAGCCGTGAGCTGGCGAAGAATTCGCTGGATTTCCTTTCGTTCCTCATGTTCCAGCGAAAAAATTTCGTTGCTCAGCGGCGTGGTTTCTTCAGGTTCAATATAAACCGTTTGCCTGCTGTCGCTCTCGCCATGGATTACGCCCCCTACAATTCGTTTGCTTTCGGCCACAACCGCCAATACCCGTCTGCCATTGATAAAACTCTCTTCTATATCGGCAAGGTGACCCTGTTTGCCATATTGCCGGATAATTCTGTCAAATAACCGGCGCAATTCATTTCGTTTTGAATTCAGGCTCTGCCGGATCGATGAAAGTTCGGGGCTGGCAGAATCCCTTACTTCTCCCTGCTCATCCAGTACCATCTGGATGGACTCGGCCATCGCCTTTTCATAATATTTGTCCTGAAGTTCTTTGCTCAGAAAAGGAAAGGCTCCCCTGCGGTCGTGATCAAACCACCGGAAAATCCCTTCGATACTCGATAAAAGGTCAAGTACTCCAAGCCATTGTTCGCCCGTAAGCATACTGCCTGGAATACCCAGCAAATGGATATCGGAAGAAATATCTTTTATAAACGGCATAGGGATACTATGACCGCCTGACAGAATGTTGCGATATTCCTCGGTTTGCGAAAGCTCATGGTTCACATAGTCGATATGGGTGTGGATCCGCAGTGATTTTACTTTTTCCCGGCCAATGTTTGTGCGCACCCCTTTCAACAACAGTTCCTGAACCTTGTCGAATTCAACTTGTTGCAATGCGTTTTCAGGGTAAAATTTCATGCACAATGCCTTTGTTATTGACTGTCGAAAGGTACTACGGTAGATAGGATATCTTCCATTGTCTCCCTCCGACGTATAAGTTTTAGCTGGCCATTGCTTACTAAAACTTCCGCCGGACGAAAACGGCTGTTGTAATTGCTTGCCATAACCATACCGTATGCGCCGGCATTAAAAATAGCTAGAACATCATCTTCACAGATTTCGGCAACCGGCCGTTGCCAGGCGAAATTGTCTGTTTCGCAAATCTGTCCCACAATATTGTATGCCGATTTTTCTCCCCCTGGGTTGCTGATGTTACGGATATGATGGTAAGCGTCATAAAACATCGGCCTTATCAAATGGTGAAAACCAGAATCCACTCCGGCAAATTTAAGTTGACCAGAACTTTTAAGTACGTTTACGCGGGTAAGCAGATAACCGCTTTCGCTTACAATAAATTTTCCCGGCTCAAACCAGATCTCCATATTCCGGATCCGTTCATCAGTGCAGGTTTTTATTTTTCTTTCAAGCAGTTGACCAAGCAGGAACATATCCGTTACCTTCTTCCCAGGTTCATAAGCCACCTTGAAACCACCGCCCAGGTCAATTTGTTTTAAATCAGGGAAAAATGGCAGCCACTTAAGCAACAGGTTTATGCTACTCACAAAAACCTCGGCATCCTCCACTTCACTTCCTGTATGAATGTGCAGGCAGGAGATCCGCATATTGTATTGCTCCATGATCTCCACCAGGCGGTCACGTTTTTCAATACCAATCCCGAATTTACTTTCAACATGGCCGGTACTGATCTTCAGGTGACCGCCAGCCATAATATTTGGCCTGATTCTTAATCCCAGGGGGTATGTGCCACCAAACTTCTGCCCGAATTTTTTCATGGCACTCAGGCTGTCTACATTGATGTGAACGCCTAGCGAAACCGCCTCTTCGATTTCCTGAAATGAAATGCTGTTGCTCGTGTATAAAATATCTCCGGGAGGTATACCGCAGGCTATCGCTATTTTCGCTTCATTGATGCTGCTGCAATCTACTCCGAGACCCTGGCGGTGAATAAGCTTTAAAATATGGGGATTGGTCAAAGCCTTGGCCGCATAAAAGACACGGTTGTTGAAACCTTTAAATGCCTGCTGAATGGCATGGCATTGTTCGATTATTTTATCGGCATGGTAAACAAAAAGGGGCGTATCAAATTGTTGTGCTGCTTTCAGCAGAATTTCATCATCTAAATTTTGCTCCATTATGTATTGATTATTTTGGCCGCAATCAAAGGACGATGGGTTTAGTCTCAGGATTGATCGTTGTTTTCTTTAGTATTTACTTCTGCCACATCACCCGGAGGCATATCTTCCGGCGTATCCTGAATAGTTTCATCCTGCTTAAGTTCATCTTTTACGGGCTCTTCAGAATAAACAGCATCTCCGTCATCAGATATGATGGCATTGCCTGGAATGCTTTCATCAAGTTCTTCCTCGTTTTGTTGTACATCTTCGCCATCATCAGATTTAATGGTATTTTCCATCTCTTCATGATTTTCAGTGCCAGGATGGGCATTCCCGGAAAAAATGCGCTCAATAGCTTCAGAAGTGCTTTCCAAAGGATTCATACCGGTGGGGATGGATACCTGTTCAGCTACTTCACTGAGCCTGGGCAGGTCATCTTTGCTATTGATCCCAAAGTAATCCATAAACGTTTTGCTGGTTTCATAAACAAGTGGCTGACCAGGAGCATTTTCTCTTCTTCCCGTTATAATCACCAATTCTTTTTCCAGCAATTTTTGAACGGCATAATCGCAATTCACACCCCGAATCTGTTCTATTTCTCCTTTGGTTACAGGTTGCTTGTAAGCAATAATGCTCAAAGTCTCCAAAGCGGATGCACTGAGCTTTTTGAGATAACGTTCGCCATTCAACACCGCAATGGTTTCATGATAGGCAGGTTTTGTTAGAAACTGGTAACCGCCACCACTTTTCTTTACTTCGAAAGGAAAGAATACTGAATTGTATTTTTCGCAAATGCCATCCAGCGCCTGCTCAACCTGTTCAGCGGTTGCCTGGTCGTCCAGGAAGCCCATAGCTTTATTGATGAGATCCCGGATCTCTTCGGCGTGCAATGGTTTGTCGCTTGCAAAGATCAACGCTTCAATATGCGGTATTATGGCAGAAATTTCCATTGGCTGTTACCTGAAATTATTTAGCATTAAAGTTCCGGAAATCCGGGACTTCGGTCGGCAAGATAATTCAAAAACGAACATTCCGATTTCAACATTTTCTAGATCACAGGTAGCGCCAACATGCATGCTCAGGAGCCTTTCAATGCAGCAGCGCCACTCACAATTTCAGTAAGTTCGGTGGTAATGGCTGCTTGTCTGGCTCGATTATAACTGATCTTCAGTGATTTAAGGAGTTCATTGGCATTTTCAGTTGCCTTGTCCATTGCAGTCATCCTGGCGCCGTGCTCACTGGCGTGGGCATCAAGTACTGCCTTAAAGAGCTGGGTATTCAGAATTTTTGGCATCAATTCCGCAACCAGTTGTTCTTTGTCCGGCTCAAACAAAAAATCAGCTTTTGTGGTGGATTCACCCTTTTTTTTCATTTTCGGAATGGGCAAGAACCGTTCGGTCTGAACCCTTTGGGTTGCTGCGTTTTTGAATTCGCTGAAAACTATTTCCACCACATCAAAATCTTTATTCAGAAAAGCAAGTGTGGCTGCTTCCGAACAAGCCTGTACATTTTCAAATTCGAGTTGATGAAACAGGTCCTTAAATTGTGCATCGGTGTGGTAGCCGGCTTTGGTCAGGGATTCCCAGCCTTTTTTGCCAATATTCCAGATGGAAACTTTGCCCTGGGCATGTTGCACCGAATATTTTTCGGCTATGATCTGGCGGGTAAGTTTTATAAGGTTGGAATTATACCCACCGCATAACCCCCTGTCACTGGTAATAGTTATAATCAAAACCTTTTCAACGGGACGTTCCAACGCCAGGGAACCACCGCTTTCCACTTCGGTATTGCTGACGATGTTGCTCAGCATCTCCTGCAGTTTGACGGCATAAGGGCGCATTTGGATGATGGCATCTTGTGCACGCCGCAATTTGGCCGCACTTACCATCTTCATGGCCTTGGTTATCTGCTGGGTACTTTGAACACTCTTAATGCGGTTGCGAACTTCTTTTAACGCTCCACTCATAGAAACTTCAATTTGGGCTGCAAAATTAGGTTATTTAAGGGAGAAAAGGATATATCCAGGCAGATTAAAAGGATGTAAAAGCACACTTAATCATTGCAAATTGAAGACCCATGCGATTCAATGGGGGCTCCGGTCACTTCCAACAGGAATTTCCATGGTTTTTGTTTCTGCAAAAGTGTAAAGTTTTTGGGCGAAGAACTTCCGCATCAATTCGTCAGCCTAAAATTAAATACCACGGTTCCGATACTTTCACCTTCGCCCGGATTGAACTTCAATTCACGGGCTTTGCGCAGCGCGATCGTTTTCAGTTGGCTGCTGCTGCTGGTGCTTCCCCGGCTTTGGTAAGACGCGCTGGTAACGCGGCCGTTTGCATCTACCCTAAGGTCAACGGCGATCTTGGCATTTTCATTGAAATCATCTTCAAAGCTTGGAAAACGGGTAATGGCGCGGCCGGTTAATCCACGGCTTATGGATACGCCACTGCGTCCTGTTCCGCCACTTCCGTTATAATTATCACTATTGATATTGCCGTTTGGACTGCCCTGGTCTCCGGTTCCACCTGCAATGCCCTGGTTGCGGACATTATTATATGAATCCTGACTGTTCCCACCCGTGCCGGTTCCGCCGCTATAACTACCACTCATGGTAGCCCGTGGACGGGGAGGGGCGGGCGGGCGTTCGGAAGGCCTGGTGGTTGCAACGGTTTGGTTGGTTACTGGCCTGGGATTGGAGGTGGTTTTTGCAACTGTCTTAGGTATGGCTACAGCATCAGGCGAATTGTTTTCCAAATGGGTACTTGCCATGGAGGGAGCCGGCGGGCTGCTCATGGGCGAAGCCGCTTGCTGATCTCCAGCTTCGGGTGCAGGGTCGCCGGGAATCATTGGTGCAATATCTCCCCAACCTGTTTCGCCGTTGCCGAGATTCACCTCAATGCCTTCATCTTTAAGTGGCGGATAAATTGGTGGAATCTGCCAACTGATGATAAATAAAAGGAACAGCATCAGCCCCACTGTGGCCAATGTATAAGCAAGAGCTTTCTTGTTTTTTTCTTTTTCAAATTCTATTGTTGCGCTTAACCTCATCCGGTGTAATATGACTGACTGAAGGGTAAATGTATTTTTTGGTCTAATGTTTCAAACGAATTACTTATGCAATTGATGTGCATAAACTCCGGTTTTAGCGATTCTTTTGGATTGACTGCTCCAGATAAGCCAAATTCCGTTTGATGCCTGCATACCTGGTACGCTTTACAGCGGATTTTCGGAATATTTCCCTGAATTTTTCTTCATCCATATTGTGCCAGTCAATCCAGTCCATTTCCAAAAGTTCCTGCTTCGGCTCAAATGCAGGTTCATGGTGGGGAATGGAGAAGCGGTTCCAGGGACAAACATCCTGGCAGATGTCACATCCGAAAATCCGGCCGGCAAAATCAAGGTCCATTGCCTTGGGAAATTCAGTGGGTTTATATTCAATAGTGAGATAACTCAAACATCGGCTGCCATCGATTATCCTGCCAGGCAGTATGGCATCGGTGGGGCATGCCTCAATACATTTGGTGCAGGTGCCGCAGTAATCCAGGATGGGTTGCCCGGGTCTTAAATCCAAATCCGTTATCAGGCAGGCAATGAAGAAAAAACTGCCACTGCCTTTGGTGAGCAGATTCCCGTTTTTACCTACCCAACCCAAACCACTTTTGGCCGCCCAGGCACGTTCTAAAACCGGGGCACTATCTACAAAGCCTCTTCCCTGAACTGCACCGTACCGTGCTCTCAATTCATGCAAAAATTCTGTCAGCTTAGGCCGGATAATCTCATGGTAATCTATACCAAATGCGTATTTGCTGACGAGCGGTGCGCCGGCATTCTGGTTTTTTGACGGGTAATAATTTTTGAGTACTGTGATCACCGATTTCGCGCCGGGCACCAGTTTTTCGGGGTTGGTTCGCAGGTCGAAATAATTTTCCATGTACTGCATCGTTCCGTGATAGCCTTGCTTCAACCAATGCTCAAGCCGACGGGCGTCGTCATCCAGGAAGCCTGCTTTGGCTATGCCGCAGAAATCGAAGCCCAATTGCTTCGCCAATGCTTTTATCTCGTTTTCAATATTCAAAATTGCTTGTAGATTTTCCTGCTTTTCGCTGTAAAAATAGCAGAGTTTCAGCGTTTAACATGACAAACGGGCGTTCGGCACAATAACTTGCTGACATGCTTTCAGGTACAAATTTTGTGGGATAAGATTTGATGTATAAGAATGAATTATAAATTGAAATACCATTAAATCGAATAAACGAATTACATTAATATGAATTTGAACAATTATACCATCAAGGCACAGGAAGCGATTGCTGCTGCACAGCAGGTTGCCTTTAACCACAACGCGGTGAATATTGAGACCGAGCATATGCTGAAAGCTTTAATAGAACAAGAGGATTCCCCCATAGAATACCTTTTGAAGAAAACCAATGTGGCGATCAATATACTGGATACCAAACTTGATGAAGCTATTCAGAAATTACCAAAAGTGAGCGGGTCGGCCAATCCTGCTCAAATGGTAGGGCGTGAAGCAAACAATGCCATCCTGCGTTCGGCTTCTGTGTTGAAGGAATTTGGTGATGAATTTGTCGCCCCTGAACATGTACTACTGGCACTGCTCAAAGGCAATGACAATACATCTAAGCTTTTAAAGGAATCGGGATTGAATGAAAAAGACCTGGTTACCGCAATCAAGGATCTTAGAAAGGGCAGTACCGTAAGTTCACAAACCCATGAAACACAATTCAACGCGCTAAACAAATATGCCCGGAATCTGAACGAAATGGCCCGGCAGGGCAAGCTCGATCCGGTGATTGGCAGAGATGAGGAGATTCGCAGAACCTTGCATATCCTCAGCCGCAGAAGTAAAAATAACCCGATTTTGGTGGGTGAGCCTGGTGTAGGTAAAACTGCCATTGCCGAAGGTCTTGCCATGCGCATAGTAAACGGGGATGTTCCCGAAAATCTCCGCAATAAGATCATATATGGCCTGGATATGGGACAATTGATCGCCGGTGCAAAATACAAAGGTGAATTTGAGGAAAGGTTGAAAGGCGTGATCAAAGAAGTTTCAGAAAGCGATGGCAATATCATATTGTTTATTGATGAAATCCATACCCTTGTGGGTGCCGGTGGAGGCGAAGGAGCTATGGATGCTGCCAATATCCTGAAACCGGCTTTGGCACGTGGCGAACTTCGTGCAATTGGAGCTACTACATTGAATGAATACCAAAAATTCTTCGAGAAAGACAAAGCGCTCGAGCGCCGTTTCCAGAAAGTAATGATTAATGAGCCTTCGGTAGAAGATGCCATTTCGATATTGCGGGGCCTGAAAGATCGCTACGAAACTCACCACCACGTGCGGATTAAAGATGAAGCGATTATTGCCGCGGTTGAACTTTCCAACCGTTACATAAGCGATCGTTTTTTACCGGATAAAGCCATTGATCTGATTGATGAAAGTGCAGCCAAACTTCGGTTGGAAATGAACAGCATGCCCGAAGAGCTGGATAAACTGGAAAGACAAATACGGCAGCTGGAGATAGAGCGGGAGGCGATAAAGCGGGAAAATGATGAAGTGAAACTAAGAGAACTGAACACCGAAATCGCAAACCTCGCTGTGGTTCGAGATACATTTCTGGCCAAATGGAACCAGGAAAAAGAGATTGTTGAAAAAGTACAGACATCAAAGGCCAACATTGAATCATTGAAGTTGGAAGCCGAACAGGCAGAGCGGAATGGCGATTATGGCCGTGTAGCTGAAATCCGCTATGGATTGATAAAAGAGCAGGAGGAAGCGATTGCCATGCATACCGAAGAATTGGATGCGATTAGTGAAAAAAGAATGTTGAAAGAAGAAGTGGATGCTGAGGATATCGCGGAAACTGTGGCCAAAGCAACCGGAATTCCGGTTTCAAAAATGATGCAGAGTGAAAAAGACAAATTGCTCTTGCTTGAAGATGAATTGCATCAGCGCGTGATTGGACAAAATGAAGCCATTGCCGCCGTTTCTGATGCCATTCGCCGGAGCCGTGCCGGTTTGTCTGATCCTCGTAAACCCATAGGGTCATTCATTTTCCTCGGAACTACCGGCGTGGGTAAAACCGAATTGGCAAAAGCGCTTGCTGAATATTTATTTGCTGATGAAAGCATGATGGTCCGGATTGATATGAGCGAATACCAGGAAAAGCATACTGTCAGCCGGCTGGTTGGTGCGCCTCCCGGATATGTGGGTTATGATGAAGGCGGCCAACTGACAGAAGCCGTTCGCCGCAAACCTTACAGTGTGGTGCTGCTCGATGAAATTGAAAAAGCGCATCCGGATGTGTGGAATGTATTGCTTCAGGTACTGGATGATGGCCACCTGACGGATAACAAAGGCCGCACGGTAAACTTTAAAAATACCATCATCATTATGACGAGCAATATCGGCAGCGATATGATCATGGAAGCCTTTGAAGGAGTGACCGAATCTACCCTGGAAGATGCCGAGGAAAAGGCCAAAGTTGAAGTAATGCAATTGTTGCGGCAGACGATCCGTCCGGAATTTTTGAACCGTGTGGATGAAATCATCATGTTCCACCCCCTGATGAAAAAAGAGATACGTGAGATTATCCGCATACAGCTTGAAGGATTGAAACGGCTGATGAGGGACAATGGAGTTGAGTTGATGTTTACTGATTATGCCATTAACTTCCTGGCCGAAAACGGTTTCGATCCGCAGTTTGGGGCAAGACCATTGAAGCGCCTGATCCAGAAAGAAATCGTAAATCATTTGAGCCGAAGGATCCTGGCAGGAGATATCGACCGCACCAACCCCATACTGGTGGATGTATTTGATGGAGTAGTGGTCTTCCGGAATGAAGCGGCAGATGCTGAAAGAGTCAATAGTTAAAGGCTCAACGGCAAATGAAATACAAGAAGAGACGCGGGACACTGCGTCTTTTTGCTTTATCCTTCGGGCTATTTATCCCATCTTAAAAAATATAGATTTGAAAAAAAATCTGGTGTTGAAATATATCATGTGTTTCCTGTTTTTTGCAGGAATGAACCTTAACTTAACTGCGCAAATCCAGGTTGATCCATCTGCAAAATTCCTTCGGGATAAATCACGGCAATCCATTTTTCTGCATGGGAGATACACAGGCAATGATTTATCTGCCTCAACCTAAAGTTGTATCAATAGATCTGGATCGCATGAAAAGCGGCAGAAAAACCGCCAAATGGTTCAATCCTGCAACGGGCGATTGCCATTCTGTGAAATCCGGATTGAAAAATGGCTCCATAATGCTTATTCCGCCTGCGGGAGGAAGGGATTGGGTGCTGTTAATCAATTCCAGGAATCAATAAAATTA
Source organism: Bacteroidota bacterium (assembly GCA_023387985.1). Lineage (GTDB taxonomy): Bacteria > Bacteroidota > Bacteroidia > Chitinophagales > Chitinophagaceae > Phnomibacter. Next base: position 12,197 of record JAEWHC010000002.1, read on the forward strand.
AATTTCAATTTCAATTGATTTTGCGTTGGTTTCCGGGCCAAATTGCAAAGTGGCAACGGCACCTTGCATAAAGTCCACGGTTTTGAGTTTTTCCCAAACTGCTTTGAAAAGGATTTCCGCATTATCACCATACATAAACAACCGGCCATCCGTTCCATCCATGTTGATTTCATGAAAATCGTAAACGCCGACTCCTTTTTTTTCGATCAACTCCATCAATTCTATATCCAGTGCATGCAAATCGTCCAATTCATCTTTTCCATAGAAAAATTCAATGACCACGGATTGTTCGGGTAATTTAAAAGATGATTCTGGTATTGGCAACATGGTGGTGTTTTTAGCAGATGAAAAATTTCAATGAATTACTTATAATTCAGTTGTATGATATGATCAATTGTTCCTGCCTTATAACCGGGATAAATGAATGTCCCTTCTTTCACTTGCGAGAAAGGGATAGGATTAGTGGTGCCATATAATGAAGCGCTATGAATTTTCCGGGTGTACCCCGGCAGGAAAATATAATTAGCGTCCGGCATTCTAAGAATATGAACAAACACTTTTTTATCCTTCCCCGTTAGAACACCCCATGGTTGCGGGTCAATTATTTTTCCCCTTGTGCCATAAATGGTTTCTCCATATTTTGCCATCCATTCGCCTATCACTTTTAGGGTGTCCACATTTTCAGGCTGAACCGGGCCATGTGGCATCGGACCGACATTGAGTAATAAATTGGCATTTCTTCCTGCTGCGCCTACAAGCATTTGAATCAGGGATTTACTGCTTTTGTAATTGGTATCTGTAACGCTATACCCCCAGCTGCTGTTCATGGTTTCGCAGGTTTCAACCGGCACATCTTCGGCGGCTTTCTGGAAGCTCATGCCGGCGGTATTTTCACCGGGCAAATCCCGTTCAAACATTTGAAAATCTTCACCTGGTATTACATCAAGATGATGGTTGTTGCCAATCAATGTGGATGGTGAAACGCTATGGATGTGCCCGTACAATTCATCATACCGCCAATCCAAACGGCTGCTGCGGTCGTTGTGTCCTTCCAGGTTGGTTTGGTCCCAATGCCCATCAAACCAAATACTCATTATGGGACCGTAATTGGTGAGCAATTCGGTTAATTGGTTTTTCATGAACTGCAGGTAGCTGTTGTAATCACTTTTGGCCGTGCGTCCGCTGGCTTGCCCGGTGCGGCCGGTTTGCCATGGATAATCATCCCGATACCAGTCAAGCGTGGAATAATACAAACCCAATTTCATGTCATGCTTTTTACAAGCGTCTGCAAGCATTTTCAACGCGTCTTTTCCATATGGCGTGTTGGTTATTTTCCAATCGCTTTGTTGGGTGTCCCAATTAGAAAACCCATCATGATGGCGAGAAGTAAAAACAATGTATTTCATTCCCGCATTTTTGGCAGCCAATACCCATTGTTCGGGATCATAATCCACCGGATTGAAAACCCGACCATAATAAACATAATCTTTGCGCAGGATCTTCCGGTTGTTCATTACCCATTCGCCATTACCCAAAACACTGCTCACTCCCCAGTGGATGAACATGCCGAATTTATCATCCTGGAATTGCTCGCGGGCTGCTAAATTCGACGTTGATGGAACATAATTTGGCTGGCTAAAACCGGTTGAAACTGAAAAAAGAAAAACGACAAAGAAGCAGATTTTGCGCATTGAGTTAAGTTTGACGGAAGTTAGGAATTGATTAGGAAATAATGGAATTTTTTGGAACGGCAATTTGCTGCTCCGGGCGAACTGAACCTGGAATAGCCCAACCTTCTTTTCCGAACTTTCGATTTTTTAATTTTTAAATTTCAATACTTTCGTTCCGCAACTTAAAATTAAAAACCAGGCTTTTATGCATTCTATCTTCCAAACAACTTTAGTGGCGTTGTCATTGCTATTTCTTCTTTCATGCGGCGGATCTGAAAATATGGCTGATCTCGTTGTGCAAAATGCCAATATTTATACAGTAAACAAATCGTCTCCAACAGCACAGGCATTGGCGGTAAAGGATGGCAGGATCATTTTTGCAGGATCCGATGCGGACGCAAAGGCATATATTGGACCTGAAACTGCAGTAATGGACGCCGGCGGTCAATTCCTGATGCCTGGTTTCATGGAAGGGCATGGGCATATTCATGGTTTGGGAAGTTCGCTTGAAAACCTGAATCTCACCAAGACCCAGAGTTTTGATGAAATCGTTGTGATGGTGAAGGAGGCCGTTTCCAAAGCGCAACCTGGCGAATGGATTGTTGGCCGCGGCTGGCACCAGGAAAAATGGACAACCACGCCTGCGGAAAATTATTTAGGCTATCCGTATCATGACGCGTTGAGCGCCATTTCTCCGGAAAATCCGGTAGTGCTTACACATGCCAGTGGGCATAGCGTTTACGTAAATTCGAAAGCGTTGGCGTTGGCACGAATCGATGGCAGCACGCCTAACCCAACCGGAGGGGATATTGTAAAAGATAAAACCGGCAGACTTACAGGTGCATTGGAAGAAAAAGCCATGGACCCTGTTTTTGCAGCTATGGCCACCTCCAGTGCCGGTGCTCCGGAAGAGGGAAATAAAACAATCTGGTGGCGTCAATTTCAATTGGCTGAAGAAGACTGCCTGAAAAAAGGGATTACATCCTTTGCAGATGCCGGTTCCAGTTTCCTGTTGCTGGAGTGGATGCGCGAAAAAGCAAAGTCAGGTGATTTGAAATTACGCCATTGGGTAATGATCCGTACTGGTCCCGCGAACATGGAAAAAAATCTTTCAACCTTTCCGGTGTTGAATGAAGGGAATGGCCACCTGACCTGTAATGCCATTAAAGTAAGCCTTGATGGGGCTTTGGGCTCATATGGCGCCTGGCTGCTTGAGCCCTATTCAGATCGCTCAGGATTTTATGGGCAAAACACTTTCAACATAGATTCATTGAAAGCCATCGCGCAGTTGTGTTGGGATAAAAATATTCAACTTTGTGTGCACTGCATTGGCGACCGTGCAAACCGCGAGATCGTAGATATTTATGAAGAACAGATCAGGAAAAATCCCAGTCAGGATCACCGTTGGCGGGTAGAGCATGCCCAACATTTACACCCTTCGGAGGTTGCCCGTTTTGCCCAAAACAAGATCATTGCCAGCATGCAGGGTGTGCATTGCACAAGCGATGCGCCTTATGTTTTGAAAAGGCTCGGTGCAGAAAGAGCAGAAAATGGCGCTTATATCTGGCGTTCGTTTATTGATGCCGGGGTTTTGGTAAATAATGGAACCGATGTACCTGTGGAAGACCAGGATCCGATCCCGAATTTTTATTCATCCGTTACCCGCAAATTGCCAGATGGCAGCGCATTTTATCCTCAACAAAAAATGAACAGGGAAGAAGCGATCTATTCTTATACCCTGGCAAATGCCATCGCTCAAAAACAGGAAAAAGATCTGGGCAGTTTGGAAGTTGGGAAATATGCCGATTTCATCATTTTGAGCAATGATTTATTGAAATGCAGCGATGAAGAAATTTTGGCCACCAGGGTTTTAAAGACTTTTGTGGGTGGAAAATCTAAGTATTCGGCGGAATAGTTAATAAACCATAAACCCACCAAGTTTTCCCGTTTTGTGAAACAGCTATCAGCGGTTTATGAATTACTTTTGACGCAATCTAAATTAATTATTATGGCAACCATTAAATTTAAAGGCGAACCTGCAAATACAGCAGGTGATTTGCCTCAGCAAGGGGAAACACTTAAAGACATTAAACTTGTTGACTCTGAACTCAACGAAAAAAGTCTTTCCAATTATAAGGGGAAAAAACTTGTATTGAATATTTTTCCCAGTATCGCTACCGGTGTTTGTCAGAAAGCCATGCGGTCTTTTCATGAAAAACTCTCCGAAAAGGATGATGTGGTAATCCTGAATATTTCCAAAGATTTGCCTTTTGCTGCCAAGCAATTTTGTGCTGCCGAAGGAATTGAAAATGCGGTAATGCTGTCTGATTTCCGTGGCGATTTTGGCAGCACCTACGGCACCACCTTGGTAGACAGTCCCTTCCAGGGCCTATTGAGCCGTGCGGTTGTGGTTACTGATGCCGAAGGCAAAGTTGTATATACTGAACAAGTATCCGATATCGTTAATGAACCGGATTACGATGCTGCAATTGCCGCATTGTGATTGAAGCATAGATAACTTAGGGCCGGTTGCAAAGCAGCCGGCTTTTTTATTTCAGGAATTCCTCCAGTAGTTATTTGCAGCCGCCACGGTTTGAAAATTGATGGCAACCACCTGCGAAGCAGCCGTCAGGCTGTCCGCATTGTTTGCATAATCTCCACGCAGTTTATGAAGTACCTCCGTGTCGGGTTGGGTATATTTTACCCCTCTCCGGGAAAGCGTGATCGCAAGTTCAAATCCTTCCTGCGGGGTGGAAGTGATTAAAGAATTCAGCCATTGGTCTGCCATATTGGTTAATTTTTCCGTGATTAAATAGGTAGTTTAAAAATACAATATATGATAAAGGTGGCATGTCGATAAATGGAATATTAAATTGAATCGTCTTTCAAAGCGGATAAAAAAGTATCTTTCTGAAAATCGGATCCAATTTCCGTGGTATACAGGCAAAGGAATTGGCAGGTGATATCGTCTTATGCTGAGGTTGTTTCAGAATTTTCATTAATATTTGTAACAGTCACCTATTGAAGGTGCCAATAAATACCAAACTTATGCGCACATATTGCCTGTTGTTCGTTCTATTTATTCTCTCCGGTTTTAAAGGTTTTGCTCAAAAGCCACCGCTTGATCATAATGTATATGACAGTTGGGAAGGTATCCAAAATGCTAAACTCAGCAATGATGGAAAATACCTCAGTTTTGAGATCAGGGTTCAGGAAGGTGATGGCCGCATGGTACTGATGTCAACCGATAAAAGCTGGCAAGTAGAGATCCCACGTGGTTACGGGGGTTCTTTCAGTTCTGGGAACACATTGTTCGCGGCCAAAATTCGTCCGCTTTTTCTCGATACCCGTACAGCCAGAATTGCTAAAAAACGCCCTGACGACATGCCAAAAGACAGTATGGTTATCGTGCGGCTGGCTGACCGGCAGTTGCAGAAATTTGACCGGGTAAAAGCGTTTACTATTCCCGACGAAGGAGGAGAATGGATTGCCTATCACCTGGAAAAGACATTGCCGGATACGGCAAAAAAGAGCGGAAATGTGCGTCGCCTCAGCCCCGATAAAGCCGCTTTGGATAGTGCACGGCGGGTAATTGACAGCCTTGAAGCCCAGCTTCGCAAATTGCCGGCAAAAATACAAAAACGCTATCAGCTCATGGATGAAATCGGTGACCCGGAGGAGGTTTTCGCTGCCGATGATAGCGATTCTGCCAAACTGGTCAGGGGCTCAGCGAATAAGGACAAAGGCACAACCCTGGTATGGTGGCAGCCCGCGACAAATTCTGAGATTAAATTTCCGAATGTGCTTGAGTTCACAGTTGCCAAAAAAGGCATGGCCCTTGCGATGGAAACTGCCCTGGATTCAAAAGACAGCCTCGCCAAAAATGCAGTGGTCTATTTTAATACCACAGTTCAGGAAGCGGATACCGTATTTTCCGAATTCAATGATGTTAGAAACCTGAGCCTTGACAATGAAGGCAAAAAGCTGGCCTTTGTGGCGGAAAGGGATAGTGTGGAAAAAGCGCTTCAAAAATTTTTCAGGCTCTATTATTATGATGGTTCCGAAAAAAATGCAAAGGTATTGGCGCAGAAAAAAGACACCTGGCTGCCTGAAGATTATGCAATAAGTGAGAATTACAGCCTTAGCTTCAGTGATAAGGGCAACCGGCTGTTTTTAGGAATGACACCTGTCAGAATGCCGAAGGATACCACTGTTCCTGATTTTGAAAGAGTGGATCTCGATATCTGGCATTACCTGGATGATGACCTGCAGACGCAGCAATTGCGGAGCGTAAGCCGTGACTTGCGGGAAAGCCAGCTGGTGGTCTTTGACATTTCCAAAAACGCTTTTATAAAATGGGACAATAAAGATTTCCGTCAGATTCGCCAAAGCGGCAAAGGCGATGGCCGGTATTTCTTTGTACTGGATGATAAATCTGGCAGGCTTGCGCGCCAATGGACCGGCCGCACGGTTGGAGATTTGTACAGGCTTGATCCGCAAACCGGATCACAGCAACTGGTAAAAAAAGATTTTAATGGAACAGTGGCCGGTATAGATCAGCAAGGTGAGCATGTGGTGTGGTATGACAACGATGATAAACAATGGCATACTTATGCCGGAGGCAAAGAATACATTCCTTCCAAAGCAGTGAAAGTGAACTGGCACAATGAGGAATTTGATATGCCTACCGACCCCAATCCATATGGCTTCCTGGATTGGGACCTGGATGGAAAGGGTTTCTTTGTTTACGACAAATATGATATCTGGAAACTGGATGTTACCTCATCAAAAGCACCTGAAAACATCACCAAGGGATGGGGCAGAAAAAACAATACAGAAATTCGTTACCGCAATCTGGACCGTACTGAAAACTGGATGGAAAACGGCAAATCCTATGTATTGGCGATGCAGAATAAATCCAACAAGCAAAACAGTTTTATAATTGCCACATGGGGAGAAAACCTGGTACCGCTACTTGAAAAAGCAAAATTTTACCCTTTTGCATTCAGCAGGTTTACGCAGGCAAAAAATGCCGATGTATGGAGCTATAGTGTAGAAAATTACCAGCAAAGTCCCGATATCCGCATTGCCGGCTCGGCACAAATAGCCGAAGATCTTCTGGCGGCTGCGCCTGTTCATTCACCCAATCCACAACAGTCCAAATACAACTGGGGCACGGCCGAACTGGTTAGTTGGAAAGCATATGACGGAAAGACCTCTCAGGGTATTGTATATAAACCGGAAGATTTTGATGCGAAAAAGAAATATCCCATGATCGCCTATTTCTATGAAAAACTTTCCGATGGACTCTACAATTACCAGGAACCGGCTCCAACGCCAAGCCGCCTGAATATTCCTTTTTTTGTGAGCCGGGGCTACGTGGTGTTTGCACCGGATATAAGCTACCGTACAGGTTATCCTGGTCCAAGTTCATATGATTATGTTGTGAGCGGTGCCAGGCATTTGGTGAAACTGGGATATGTGGACAGCACGAAAATGGGCTTACAGGGTCAGAGCTGGGGAGGCTACCAGACTGCTTATATCATAACCCGAACACCGTTATTTGCGGCTGCCTGGGCAGGTGCGCCTGTTGCCAACATGACCAGCGCCTATGGCGGCATTCGCTGGACAACCGGCCTTAACCGCCAATTTCAATATGAAAGAACTCAAAGCAGGATAGGTGCCACCCTCTGGGAAAAACAAAATCTGTACATCCAGAACTCACCCTTATTTTACCTACCCAAGGTGAAAACGCCCCTCGTTATAATGCATAATGATAACGATGGCGCTGTACCCTGGTACCAGGGTATCGAGTTGTACACCGGCCTGCGTCGCTTAGGAAAACCCGTATGGATGCTGAATTACAATGGCGAAGACCATAACCTGGTTGAACGCAAAAACCGCAAGGATATTCAACGTCGTGAGCAGCAATTCTTTGATTGGCTGCTGAAAGGAGAGGCCGCGCCGGTTTGGCTGAAGTATGGAGTTCCTGCCACAGAAAAAGGGATCAATTATGGTTGGGAATTGGTAGATGAAAAATTATAAAGACAATTCGTGGATTGTCTTCACGCTTTTTCTAAAACACCAGGTATAATTCTGTCACCTTTCTAATCATGCGCAATACAAATGCAATGCGCATGGTAGGTATCTTATCTTTGCATAATGCAGGAATTTGATATCGCCATTATTGGTGGCGGCCCAATCGGCCTTGCCTGTGGCATTGAAGCGAAAGAAAAAGGATTTAGTTATGTGATCCTGGAGAAAGGATGCCTTGTAAACAGCCTTTATAATTATCCCGCCAATATGACCTTCTTTTCCACTTCGGATCGTTTGGAAATAGGGAATATACCATTCACTTCCCTTCAATTCAAACCCACCCGCTCCGAAGCGCTTGAATATTATCGTAGGGTCACACAGTGGTTTGATTTAAATATCAGACTTTTTGAAAAAGTGGTATCGGTTCAGAAGCAAGAAGGGCATTTCGAAATCACATCTGAAAAAACCCAATACAAAACAAGGTATGTGATCGTAGCCACCGGCTTTTACGATATACCCAATAAAATGGGTATACCCGGTGAGGAGTTAACCAAAGTAACGCATTATTACAAGGATCCGCATTACTATGCTTTTCAGCACGTGGTGGTGGTGGGAGGTAACAATTCCGCGGTAGATGCTGCCCTGGAGACTTATCGCAAAGGTGCTCATGTCACCATGGTGATGATGGAAGAGGATGTGGGCGAACGCGTAAAATACTGGGTACGGCCTGATGTGGTTAACCGCATTGCCGAAGGAAGCATTAAAGCTTTTACGTCCAGCAAGCTTAAGGAAATTCGCAGCCGCGAGGTCGACGTCCTGACACCGGACGGACTGATCACCATTCCTAATGATTTTGTGATTGCCATGACGGGTTACAGACCCAATTTCGAACTGCTTCAATCCATGGGCGTTACTTTAAGCGAAGATGGACGTTATTTACCTATGTATGATCCGCTCAGTATGGAAACCAATATTCCCGGCCTTTTTCTTGCCGGCGTTGTTGTTGGTGGAATGGAAACACATTTGTGGTTTATTGAAAACAGCCGCATACATGCGGGGCAGATCATGAACCATTTGGAAAAACTACAACATGATGTTGCGTAAGTACCTGCGACTGCCAGGGCAGATTATCTTTATCGGTTTTTCCGTCCTGGTCCTAAGCTTTTTGGCCTGCAAAGAAGAACCGCTCCTGCCACCAGTAGCACCGGTGGATGAAACAATTACTTCGGAAAATGCCTATATCGATCTGTTCCTGGACTCGAATAAGCTTTACACCTACATTACCGAAAATAATCTTTCACCAGTAGACAGCGCCTATATACTGGGATTTTACCGTGACAGAAACTATGAATTTGCATGGTTCGATTCTTCAGGGATGGCACAGCAGGCCAGGCATTTTATTAACCTGTTCAATAATTTCCGTCAAACTACCGCCGACAGTTCACTTAACAATCCCGCACTTGATGATCACATCAACTTATGGTTGGATGATACCCTTGCGACACCTGAATTTGAGAAGAATTCAGTCAGTATGCTAGAGATCCAGTTAACGCATAATTTTTTTCGCTATGCAGAACGGGCTTTTGGAATACATGACAGCCTGGATCTTACCAAAATTGGCTGGTATATTCCAAAACGCAAGCTGGACGCCCATTCTTTCCTTGACAGTGTGATCTTTTACAAAGGTGAATCCATTGACCGGCATCTTCCTGTACATCCGCTGTTTACCGGTCTTCAGGATGCCCTGGTGAAATATACCGCGCTGGCCAGATCCCATCAATTTGACAGCATAGCTTTTACCAAAGGAAGTTTCCGCATTGGCGATTCCTCTGCACTTATTGGCGAAATAAAAAGGAGGCTGTTCGCATTTGGAGACCTTGCAGGTTCAGATACGGGAAATATTTTTACTACACTTACCGCGGAAGGGGTGGTTTCGTTTCAGGAACGTTATGGTTTGACACCGGATTCTGTGGCCGGACCAGCATTTCAACGGGCGATCAACACCCCGGTTGATTCGCTGATCCAACAGATTATTGTAAACCTCGAACGGTCACGATGGTTGCCGCTTCCGGCATCCGGCAAAAGCATTTTTGTGAACATTCCAGGTTACCGGTTATATGCCAGGAATACTGCCGGTGAAAACCTGACCATGGATGTGGTTGTAGGAACGCCGGCAACCAAAACAGTGATCTTCAACGAAGAAATGAAATACGTGGTTTTTGCGCCGTACTGGAATGTGCCTTACAGTATTGTAAAAAATGAAATGGGCAGAACAGCGGGTTATTTCAGCAGGCGAAATATGGAAATTGTGGGAACTTACAGCGATGGTTTGCCCCGGGTGCGGCAAAAACCAGGACCATGGAATGCGCTTGGAAAAGTGAAATTCCTTTTTCCGAATAATTACAGTATTTATTTGCATGATACGCCAACCAAATCTTCTTTTTCCCAAAGCCGCCGGGCATTCAGCCATGGTTGCATCAGGATCGAAAAACCTTTTGAACTGGCCAAATGGGTGTTGGACGAACGGGCGGAATTTACAGAAGATAGTATTCGCCACGCAATGAACCGGAAAACTGAACTGACTGTAACTGTAAAAAATAAAATACCTGTGCTGATCGCCTATTTTACTGCCTGGAAAGCAGATGACGGCAAACTGCAATTCAGGCCGGATGTGTATGGGCATGATAAAGCCTTAAAACAACGACTTTTCGAAAATAATAAACGATAAACCTAACTTTAGCTGATGCAACTGATTGAAGTAACAAATGAAAAACTGGCCCGCGATTTCCTACTGGTCAATGTGGAATTGTATAAAAATGATAAGAATTATATCCGGCCATTGGATAAGGATATTCACATGGTTTTTGACAAGGAAAAAAATAAATTCTTCCGTCACGGCGAGATCATTCGCTGGATTCTGCTTGATGATCAGGGTAAGAAAATTGGACGGATTGCGGCATTCATCAATAAGCGTTATAAAAATAAGGGCGATACACAACCCACAGGGGCTTTCGGATTTTTCGATTGTATCAATGATCAACAGGCTGCAAACCTGTTGTTGGATGCTGCAAAAAACTGGTTGGCTGCCAAAGGCATGGAGGCTATGGACGGTCCCATCAATTTTGGTGAACGTGACCGTTGGTGGGGTTTGGTGGTCGAGGGGTTTTACGAACCCTTGTATTGTATGAATTACAATTTCCCTTATTATAAAGACCTCCTGGAAACTTATGGATGCAAGGTTTTCTTTTACCAGAATTGTTATACCCGTGCAGTACAGGAACCATTGAATGAACGCTTTTATAAGGGCCATGCAAAATTTGCAGACAACAAGGATATTGAAGCACGGAGACCGGAAATGAAATCCCTGGATAGATTTGCAGAAGATTTTGCCAAACTCTACAATTTGGCCTGGGCTTCACATGAAGGTGGAAAGGAAATGGCTCCTAAGGCCGCTATCAAATTGTTCAACAGTATGAAGTCCGTGATGGACCGCGACCTCGTTTGGCTGGTTTACGATAAGGATGAGGCAGTGGCCATGTATATGAGTATTCCTGATCTCAACCAGGTTTTGAAATATTTGAATGGTCAATTCAATCTTTGGGCGAAACTTAAATTCCTGTATTATAAAAAAACCAATGGCATCAAAAAAATGAACGGGATTATTTTCGGGATCCATCCCAGGTACCAGGGAAAAGGTCTCGATTATTATATGATCGTGGAGGCAGCCAAAGTGATCCAGGGTACTACAGCCTATGAAATTGCCGAGCTACAATGGATGGGTGATTTTAATCCCAAAATGAACAATATCGCCCTTAACCTGGATTTTACTTTGAGCAGGCGTCTTGCTACATATCGATATTTGTTTGATCGTGAAAAAGAATTTGTAAGGCATCCCTTCCTCAATTGATCCAATTTTTTATTGAGATCGGATAATGGGTTAACATCAAAAAATATTATGGCACTTGACTAGGCTACTCAATTATTTATCTTTTTTCTGTATACAAAGCAACCTGCTTCTGAAGGATGATCAATTACAAAATCTGTTGATTCTTCCTTCCACAGCAGATGCAAAATCATAAAATCGCCTATTGCCGCAACGGTGAAAAAAAAGCCGAAGATTAACAACGGCGTATTCCCTGAAATGACGGCGAAAATTGAAGGGATAATGCCCAAAAAAAGGGCAGGGGTGATGGCTCCGGTAAGGTATGCCCTGACGCTCAAGGGTTCAGTGCAATGGCAATAAGGGGTAAGATATTTCCACAGAATGCCGAATTTAATGGAATTGAATCCCCGCTTCGCAAAAAAAGCCCAGGTGAAACCGTGGATCAGTTCGTGCAGAATAATTCCGGCAACGGCTATCCAGAAAATATTGAAAATACTGGAAAGGCCTTGCCACCAGGTAAGGGATTCCAACTTATTCATGACATGAGAAAGAGTGAATTTACCGGGCCAGAATAGATAATAGGCAAGGGCCAACAACAAAACAAAGGGAATGGAAAACAGCATGCCAACATAATTCGCTTTCATGATATCGATGGTCCGTTCTACTTTTTCATATTTCCCCGGATTGATAAAAATATCATGATGCATAAGCGTAAGCTAAAAAAGTTTCCCGGTGCGGATTTCCATACCGGGAAGCTTTAGTGAAAAATCAGCAGGAGCTGTTTTTACCTGCTTATCTTGCCCGGCGGTTGAGTTCTTCAACAGGCATGGTGATTTCTTTGCCAACAATCTTTCCATCACGGCTGGTGATGACGCGGAGATTAACAGCACCTGCGGGAATGCTTAGTGGCTTTTCATAAACTGGGTACCAGGCATCAACGTGAGATTCATCAAAAGTATAATGAATCTTCAGGCCTTCAATCTCGGTATGCATCGCTACGCTTGGCTTGCCATCCGTACCTTTTCTCACGGTAAATACCGGATCGTACATGCTGCGGCTATAATTGGTTCCGGCTGCGTCAAAGCGGTCAAAATGTTTTTCAGCACGGTAAATAAAGTCGTTCCAGTTTTTGGCTTCGGGCCGGCTCCATACACTTTCAGCAATTGCCCAGCCACGTGGCCAAAGCATGTATTCCATATGCCGCGTAGTGTTCAGTCTCTCACTCCAAAGGTTAGCCTGCCCACCAAGTATAAGGCTTGAATCAACACCTTTGGGAACAGGATCAAATTTATAGGATGCGTTCAGGCGAACCATACTGTAAGTTTTTGGTTCAGCAATTGGATCACCCTGGTAAAGATCTACATAGGCATGGTTGTTGGGCGACATTACTACCGGCAGTCCCTGTTTGGCAGCTTCAATACCCCCACTTTCACCGCGCCAGCTCATAACCGCAGCATTGGCCGGAGCTCCGCCCATGAGAATCTCATCCCATCCCATCATCTTCTTGCCTTTACTGCCCACAATCTTTGATACCCGTTTCATAAAATAAGCCTGAACCTCGTCGGTATTTTTAAGTCCTTCACGGCGCATCAGATTTTTCACTTCGGAACTTTTTTCCCAAAACCCATGGTAGGCTTCATCGCCACCTACATGAATGTATTCGAAAGGAAAAATTTCCGCGATCTCGGTAAATATCTTATCCAGGTATTCATAAGCAACTTCCTTGGCCGGACAAACCGTATTGTCATAATGCATCCGGAAACCTCCCGGAACTCCCCAATCCACAAATTTGGAACCATCGCCAACGCGATAATTTCCAGGCGTGCAACTGATTTCGGGATACGCAGCAACAAAGGCTGAACTGTGGCCGGGGACATCAATTTCAGGCATGATCTCAATATGCCGCTGTTTTGCGTAAGCGATCAATTCTTTCATTTGCTCCTGTGTGAAAAAGCCCCCATAGGTTTTCGGCTCATCCGGAGTGGTCTTGCTCCATTCGGCCCAAAGGCCGGTACGAGGCGCCCTGAAGGCACCTACTTCTGTGAGTTTCGGCAGGCTTTTGATTTCAATCCGCCAGCCTTCATCATCGCTAAGGTGCATATGCAGCCGGTTGTATTTATATTTTACCATATTGTCTATAAACGCTTTTACCTGGTTCATGTCGAACCAATGACGCGTAACATCAAGCATCAAACCTCGCCACTGAAAACGGGGGAAATCTGTAACCTGAACATATGGCAGGGAAATTTCTCCGGCACATGCTCCGTTGGTGCCTTCAATTTCGGGGGGAAACAATTGTTTCAACGTTTGTAATCCATAAAATAAACCCGCAGCGGTATTGGCACTTACCTCAATGCCTTTTTCATCTACATTCAGGTGATAGCCTTCATCTCCAATTTTTGCATCACGTGGGGAGATCAGCTTATAATGCAATTTAGCCTCATCGGCATTTACGGCTGTTGCCTGTAAGCCAAGAGCATTATTCAGTTGTTTTGCAAATCCATCGGCCATCCATGCAATCTCTGCATTTTGGGGCGGAATAGAATAGGGGAGTTCATTGCTTAAACTAAATGTGCCGTAACCCACATGCATCTCCACCGGTTTTGGAATAAGGGCGGGGGCCTGTGCAAAGACATAATGGAGATTAAAGGCAAAGGCAATCAGAACGAAAGCGATTGGCTTCAGAATGTTGATCATACGTTATCATTTATCGGTTAAATTTTTCTCTTATCGGTTTTTTTTCTGAACATCAGGCTGTTCATTCTTCTGAAATGGCTGTCGAGGTGTTTGCGCATTCCTGTCCGGAATACCTCCGCATCTCTCTGTTTGAGCAATTCCACCAGGTGGAAATGGTTTACAAATTCACTGTTTTGATTATAATCTTCGAGCAAGTCGCTGCCATGTACAAAATCAAAAACGGGCAACAGCATATGCTGAAACTTCTGTAAGGTTTCATTTCCGGAAATTTCATACAATTTCCCATGAAATTTAACTTCAAAACTGATATTGAACAGACCATTGGAAGTTCCCTGCGGCTCTTCCCTGGCAATCTCATACAATTGCTCAAGATCTTTGTCGGTTACGCGGCGCACCAGCGAATCGGCCATCCCTACTTCCAGCATCAGTCGCAATTCATAAATGTCTTTTAGTGAATCTTCAGACATAATATGCGGATACATGCCCTTGGCGAACACTGCAAAAAGATCTGGCTGTGTAATCACGGCGCCCCTTTTCTTCTTGCTTTCGATCATTCCCATCATCCTCAACCGCAACATAGCTTCACGCACCACAGTCCGGCTTACTCCAAGTGTTTCGGCAAGCTCCACCTCTTTGGGTATTGAATCGCCAACCTTCAATTTTTTTTCTTTTAATAGTTGTACAAGCCGGGCTTCTACTTTGTCCACCAGGGTGCGGGTATCAATTTCTTCAAATTCCTTCAGTATTGAATTCATGGGCTTAATTAACGAAAATCACACTAACCTACAAAGATAGTGTTCGATTTAAGCATTATGTTTTTAATTGTTAAATAAATAAATTAATAGAATTTCTTTTATTTTTGAGTTCACACTAACAAAAATACATATTTTTGTTATGTCCTACATAATACTATAATAAAAAATTGTGACGACCTATGAAAATTAGAACATTACCCCGTTTCTTATGGATGTTAGGTTTCTGTTTCCTGTTTGCACAGCTGAATGCCCAAACAGTGTTTGAAGGAACAGTTTTATCCGGTTTGGATTCAACGGCTCTGGAAGGCGTTTCAGTAACTGTTAAAGGAAAGAACATTGGAACATCCTCCAACGCAAGTGGAGATTACAGAATAACGGCCGCTGAAGGCGATATCCTGGTATTCTCTTATGTTGGTTTCGCTCCGCTTGAATTGCCTGCAGCCGCGGCAATTGGAATTATTTACCTGGACCCCATGGAATCCAAAATGGATGAGGTGGTAGTGGTAGGTTATGGAACCGTACGCCGCAGCAAACTGACCGGATCGGTTGCCAAGGTAGATGGTAAAATCCTCGAATCCGGGGTGCGTGCTAACCCTGCACAGGCACTGGCCGGCACAGTTCCCGGGTTAAGGGTAAGTACAGGCAGCGGACGGCCGGGCGCCATGCCCTCCATTACCCTGCGTGGTGGTACCAACTTCGACGGATCCGGAAGTCCGCTGATCTTGCTTGACGGCCAGGTACGCGGAAGTCTTAGTGACATCAATCCGGATGATATTGAAAGCATGGAAGTTCTGAAAGATGCATCTGCTACCGCCATCTACGGTGCAAGAGCAAGCAATGGGGTAATTTTACTTACCAGCAAAAAAGGAAAAGCCGGTGGCTCTTCCATCAACCTGAAAGTAAGGCAGGGTTGGAACTATCTTAATTCCCCTTATGATTTCCTGAGTGCCGAAGATTACATCACATGGACGCGTTTGGCCAATGTGGAAGCCATTAAAACCGGTTCACGTGCAGCCAATGTTCTGGCCAATGTTGGCCCCAATGGTACCGGCAACCTTTACTTTAATCCCACTACCGGTGAACCTCTGGATGGCAACTACGACAGCCGCGGAAGGTGGAGCCTGATGCGCTTAAATGACCAAAACCGGTTTTTACTTGGTGAAGGATGGAAGCAGATCAAAGATGCCGTTCCGACCAATGCCGCAGGTGCCTATGATCCCAACGGGCAATATTATGACCTGATCTACCAGGATTTCAACTATGGAAAAAAAGCATTTACTTCTCCCTCTCCGCTGAAAGAATACAACCTTGGGTTTACAGGAGGTAACGATCGGGGCAAGTACTACGCAAACCTGGGGTATTATAAAGATGATGGTTTAACGCTGAATACATTTTACAAGCGCCTCAGTTTTGTGATTAACGGCGAGTATAAAATCAAAGATTGGCTGATTAGTGAAAGCGGTTTTCAATACCAGCGTGCAAACTGGAACGATCAAACCATCCCGAATGGGGAGGCCGCCTTTTGGGGACGTATGCTTTCCGCACCTCCAACGCTGCGTGAGTTTGCACCAAACGGGGAACTTATCTTAGGGCGTGATGCCAATGACGGAAATCCGCTCATCAACATCAACCAGTTTTTCCGCGACAATCAAACGGATAAATTTACAATGAACCAGGCATTCACAGCCATTCTCAGCCCCTCGCTCCGTTTCCGGGTAAACGGCATCATGTACTTTGACGATGCATACAATGAAGCTTTCAACCGCGATTACCGTACAGGTTTCTTAAGCTACACCAATCCAAACTCGGGCTGGAACCGGGACCGCAGCAGTTCAGCTTCTTTTGGACGCAGACTGAACAATACCGTAAATGCAGTATTGAATTACGACAAAACATTTAATGACCATACCCTCAATGCGATGATAGGCGCTGAATACTTTGATGTTCGCTCAAGGGGCCTGAGCGCAAGCGGGCGTCTTGCACCTACCGATGATTTTATGGATCTGAGCCTCACGCAAAATACTGCGGAAAACTTTACGCGTGGCACCGATAGTTACCACAACCGGGAGCGCATCAGTTCACAGTTTGGCCGGGTAAATTATGATTTTATGGACAAATACCTGGCAACCTTCACTGTTCGCCGCGATGGTGTAAGCCGTCTGGGTGCCGAAAACAGATGGGGTATTTTCCCCGCGTTCTCCCTGGGTTGGGTAGTTAGCCGTGAAAATTTCTTCAGTGATTTTACCGATAAAATGAATTACCTGAAGCTTCGTGCAAGCTGGGGCAAAAACGGAAATATTGGTATAGGAACCAGCAATGCCATTGGATTGTATGAAGTGCAGGGCAGTTATTTCCCAACCACTCCTTACAACGGGGTAACCGGTTTTACTTTTGGCGACCCGGTAAATCCGTACCTGCTTTGGGAAAAGAGCAATACCATTGAGGTTGGCGCTGATATGGGTTTCCTGAAAAACAGGATTTATTTATCCGCTGCATATTATGACCGTGTTACTGATGATAAACTCGCAAGCATCGGTCTGCCGATCACAAGCGGTATCTCATCCATCAGAACAAATAACGGAAGCATGCGCAACCGGGGTGTGGAGTTTGACCTGCAGGCGCGTATAATTCAACGCCGCGATTTCCGCTGGACCGTGAATGCCAATGCGGCTTGGAACAAAAACCAAGTATTGAAACTGCCTTTTAATGGCAACGAAAATAATCGTCAGGGTGGCGACCAGATCTACGATCCCAAAACCGGCCAGGTCGTTTGGGTAGGTGGTTTGCAGGAAGGCCAGGAGTGGGGTGAAATATTCGGATATGTTACTGATGGCATTATCCGCGACGCGAAAGACCTTGCTGAATACAACAAGATCGACCTGGCTGCCGGTTATTCCTATGATCTGGGCAACTCTGCAGGGCGCAGGATAGCCAGCTCCGGATTGATCGCTACACGTGGCTTGACCAATTTCTATGCTACACAGCTTGGAGACATGAAATGGAAAGACATTGATGGAAACGACACCATTGACTTCCGCGACCGGGTAAGTCTTGGCCGGGTGATTCCCCGCTGGACAGGTGGTGTAAATACCAACTTTTCCTATAAAGGAATCGGATTGTTTGTACGGGTGGATTTCGCTTCCGGGCATATTCAGCGCGACTTTATACAGGCCTGGTCACTGGGTTCTATGCAGGGTGAATTCAATGCAACCAGCATTGTGAAAGAGACCTGGACACCCGATAATCCAAACGCCAAATATCCGCGTTATGTGTGGGCTGACCAGTTGAACAGTAAGAATTTTGACAGACCGAGCAGCATGTTCTGGGTAAATTCCAGCTACATTGCCCTCCGGGAAGTAACCCTTTCCTACAGCCTGCCCAAAGACTGGATCAGTGTGGTGAAAATGCGTGAAGTGTCAATTTCAGCAACTGCGCAGAACCTGGGCTATATTACAAACAGCCTGCTGAATCTGCCTGAAAGAACGGGTTCACAAAACTCTGCTTATACCATTCCCACAACTTTTGTTTTAGGAGCCAACATTACTTTCTAATCGGAAAAAACAATGACAATGAAAAAAGTTTATTTATATATCAGTCTGGCCTTTTTCGCTTTCGCGTTTGGGGCTTGCGACAAGCAACTGGATTTAGCGCCGGAAGATTATTACGGCCAGGGCAACTTCTGGAAAACCGAAGCCCAGGCCACCAACTACATGGCTGGCCTGCACAATGGTTTCAGAAGCCAGATGTTCATGTTCAACCGTCTCGGTGAAATGCGCGGCGGTGGATACTACAACCGCGACAGGATGGGTGTTTCACTTAATGAGTTAAACGTAATTGAACACAACCTTTCCGAACAAACTCCCGGAATATCAAACTGGGCAGGCTTCTACGGCAGCATTCTGGATATCAATATTTTCCTGCACAATGTTGAAGGATCAAACATTATCCCCGATGCCGGCAAACGTGATTATTTGCTGGGACAAGCTTATGCCATGAGAGCGTATTACTATTTCCATTTGCTGAGAACTTATGGTGGGGTTCCGCTCAGGCTGGTGCCTGATGTAATTCTTGACCGGCCCGATGCCGTTGGCCTCAGGCTTGCCCGCAGTACCGAGGCAGAAGTGCTGGCAGCGGTAAAATCCGATGTGGATAAAGCCGTTCAACTGTTTGATGGCAAGGCATCAACCGGTAAGTACTTATGGAATCCGGATGCAGCTAAAATGCTGAAAGGTGAGGTTTACCTGTGGAGCGGAAAAGTGTATGACAATACTGCTGACCTGGGAGTAGCAAAAGCCACCCTGGAAAGTATAACCGGCTACACCCTCCAGGCCAATTTCGCAAATACTTTCGCAACAAAAGGAAACAGCGAAATCATTTTCGCTTTGCGCTATGCGGTTGGCGAAGCCGAAATGCCCTCAGTAAGCTTTTACACTTATGACCTCTTCAATTTCAGCGGATCTTATTATAAAGATTCAACAGGAAACAGTGATGTATTGTCTGACCCGTTGAATATTGGCCAGCCCAACAGCCAGCAAATTATTCAGCGCTATGCCTACGATTATGATCTGTTTCTGGCCTATGAACCCAGTGATCAACGAAGGGATGTAACCTTTTACGATTTCTACCGCCTGGACAGAGCGACAAATCCTCCAAAAGTTACCGTGAGAAATACAGTGCTCACCAAATTCCTGGGAGAAATCAATGCCAACAAGCGTTACTTCACCAGCGACTGGCCCATATACCGTGAGGCAGACCGCCTGCTGATGCTGGCTGAAATTGCCAATGCTCAAGGCGGTGACCCCACCCAGTACATCCAGGCCATTCGTGACCGTGCATTCAAAGGAAATGATCCCAACCCGTTTGTGAATGGAAGCCGTGATGCAAATGAGATCGCCATTTTTGAAGAGCGCATGAAGGAATTTGTATTCGAAGCCAAGCGTTGGTACGATTTGCGCAGAATGGAAGTTGGAGGCAAGCCGATGGCTTTCATCTCACCGCTTCATCCGTATGGAGAACTTGATGAAGCTACAGAAGCCTATAAACTGTTGTGGCCGATCAATACGGGTGTATGGACCAATGATCCGCTCGTAGATCAAACGCCAGGTTACACTACCTCTAAGCCCAGGTAAACAGCACTTATAAAATGATTCTATAAAAGGCCGGGAGTGCAATACTCCCGGCCAAAAAATACCATTATGAAAAAAATGAAGATCCAGGGTCTTGTTGCAGCACCTTTTACGCCAATGCATAAAGATGGAAGCCTCAACCTTGATTTAATTCCTGGCTATTATGCTTTTCTAAAAGCCAATAATGTTGCGGGTGCTTTTATTTGTGGATCAACCGGTGAAGGAGTGAATATGACCGAAGATGAAAAGAAAGCGGTAATAGAGGCGTGGGGCATGGTGGCCAAAGAGGACCCGGACTTTGTGGTTATGCCTCTGTTGGGTGGAACCTCACTTAAAGCCTGCAAAGAACTTGCGAAATTTTCTGCCGAAGTTGGAATGGATGCCATTTCATTTACTTCGCCTTTTTATTTTAAACCGGCCAACGTAAAACAATTGGCAGCCTGTTGCAAAGAAGTGGCCGATGCTGCGCCAGATTTGCCTTTCTATTACTACCACATACCCGTACTTACCGGTGTGGGATTTGCGATGTATGACTTGCTGAAAGAAGTGGATGAAACCGTTCCCAGTTTTGCCGGCGTAAAATACACCCATGAAGACTTTATGGATTTCATGAGTTGTATTTATTTTAAAGACGGTAAATACGATATGCTTTGGGGGCGGGATGAAAATATGTTGCCGGCTCTAAGCCTCGGAAGCCGCGGCGCAGTTGGGAGTACGTACAATTACGCAGCTCCGCTTTACAATGAAATGATCCAGGCTTTTGAAAATAATGACCTGCAAAAAGCCGGTGCGTTGCAAATGCAAAGTATCGAAATGATCCGCCTGCTCGGCAAATATGGCGGCATTGCCACAGGTAAAGCCTATATGAAACTGGTTGGCTTTGATTGCGGTGAATTCCGTCTGCCGGTAAAAAATATGTCTGCAGAGGATTTTGAAAACTTTAAAGCCGATGTCGCTTCAATTGATTTCGATTCCTACCGTTCAAAAGCATCTTAAACCCATAAAGCAGTGCTTAAATCCATTTGCTGGATAACCATTGTTGCCATGATCATACCTTTTGCAGGTGTTGCACAAACGCCAAAAGAAAGCCTGCACCCGCAGGATTGGAAACTTGCTGCACAAATCCAAAGCCGTGAAGTACCAGACCTGAATTCCGGGGTTGCCGGCCCTGTTGCCGGTTTTGCCGGAGATAAATTCATTATTGGCGGAGGCGCCAATTTCCCGGACAATTTTCCATGGAAAGGGGGCACCAAACAATACTATAGCCAATTACTTGTTTATGATTTAAATAATAACGGTCTTGAATTGCTGAGTGATTGCATTCAGCTGCCTGAAAACCTGGGCTATGCAGGGCTCGCCCAGGATAAAAAGGGTTTCTATGCCGCAGGGGGTGAGAATGAAAATGGCCCGGTGAATAAAGTTTGGTATTTTACCTGGGATAAGGGCCGGAAATGCCTGCAATCAGACCGTTTGGCTGACCTGCCCATGGCGGTTAGCAATGGTAGCCTGGCCTTGGCAAATGGTATTCTGTATTTCGCAGGCGGCGAATCCATTGAAGGAACAAGCGCTAAAATGTGGAAGCTGGACTCACGCAAAAAGGACGCGATATGGCAGGAAATTGCGGACCTCCCTGAACCTGCATCGCATGGCGTTTTCCTCAACATGAAAAATGGACAACTTGCCTGGGTTGCAGGCAGAAGAAAAACAGCAAGCGGAATCAGCGATATTTATAACCATTTGTTTATGTATACCATCGCTGCAAATGCCTGGCAGCAAAAAGCTTCATTGCCCTTAAACCTTGCCGCAGGCACAGGAGCGGTTACAGCCAACGGCGGCATTCTGCTTTTTGGTGGTGATGACGCTTCCACTTTCAGCCGGGTAGAAGCCGCACTGGTGGAAATAGCGCAGTCAAAAACACCGGAAGAAAAAGAAGAAAGGACCGCTCGCAAAAATGAACTGCAGGAAAATCATCCGGGCTTCAACCGAAATGTTTATTTCTGGAACCCGGAAACAAATGCGTGGTCAGTGATTGGGGAGTTGACATTTCCAACGCCGGTAACAACCACAGCGATTGCTTTTAAAGATAGAGTTTTTCTACCTTCGGGAGAAATAAAAGCCGGTGTGCGGACCAATAATATCTGGATGATTAAACTCTGACTCCTATGCAGCATAAAAAATATTATCCCTGGGTTGTTGTGGGTTTGCTGTGGGTGGTTGCGTTGCTCAACTACCTTGACAGGCAGATGCTCAGCACTATGAAGCCGAGCATGATGATGGATATTGTGGAGCTTGAATCCGCAACGAATTTCGGAAGATTGATGGCGATATTTCTCTGGATCTATGGATTCATGAGCCCCGTCTCCGGCATCATCGCCGATCGCCTTAACCGCAAATGGCTTATTGTTGGAAGCCTTGCCGTTTGGAGCGCGGTTACCTGGATGATGGGTTACACCACCAATTTCAATCAACTCTATGTTTTGCGCGCCATCATGGGCGTAAGTGAAGCCTTGTATATTCCCACTGCCTTATCGCTAATCGCCGATTATCATACGAGCAAAACCCGCAGCCTTGCCGTTGGACTGCATATGACCGGGTTGTACATGGGACAGGCGCTAGGTGGCTTTGGAGCTACTTTGGCGGCAAATTACTCCTGGCAGCAAACCTTCCATTATTTTGGATTGGTAGGCATCGCTTATGCCCTCATTCTGGTGTTTTTACTTCATGAAAAGAAATCCGGAATTCCGGATGATGCGCTTGTATCTCCAAAGCCCGAAACCATACCTGTGTTGAAAGGATTGGGGATGCTTTTTGTAAATATCTCGTTCTGGGTATTGCTCTTCTACTTCGCAATACCGAGTTTGCCGGGCTGGGCAACAAAGAACTGGCTGCCGACTTTATTCAGCGAAAACCTGAACATGGAAATGGCAACAGCCGGCCCGATCTCAACCATAACGATTGCCGTATCTTCATTTATTGGTGTATTGATTGGTGGTATATTATCAGACAGGTGGGTTCAGAAAAATATAAAAGGAAGGATCTATACCTCAGCAATTGGTCTCGGTCTTACCATACCAAGTTTGTTTTTGCTTGGCTATGGCAACTCGTTATTTGCTCTCGTGGGAGCCGGTAGTTTATTCGGCATTGGGTTTGGAATGTTTGACGCCAACAACATGCCCATCCTTATGCAAATTGTGCCAAGCAGGCTGAAAGGAACAGCATATGGGTTGATGAATATGATTGGTGTTTTTGCAGGGGCTTTGGTAACTTCATGGCTTGGCAGAGCTGCCGATGCAGATAATCTTGGGAAGAATTTCGCCATGCTTGCCATAATCGTTGGCCTTGCCCTGGTGGTTCAACTTATTTTCTTAAAACCAAAAGCAGAAAAGGAGCTTGCAAACTGATGATGGAAAGATTTTTAATGCTAATCGCATTCTTTACCCTGATGGGCTGCACACCCGGAAAAAAAATTACGGTAACCCAACTTCAAAAAGTCGAGGGTGTTACTGCTGTTTCAAAAAACATGGTAGCACCGGTATTTATCCGTGAAAATTTCAACCCGCTTTTTAATGTGCGTGTTGCCATCACGGGAACAGAAGCGGTGGAACTTTCTGACCTTAGGATCCAGTTAAATGCACATGCTTCAGAAAACCTGGATTCGCTGCGATTATACCTTACCGGCAATACCGGTGAAACCAATTTTCAGCGAATGACTTACCTGGGCATGGCGAAGTTTGACGGGAAGGAGACAGGCAGCGCAGCAGCACCTTCCGCAAGGCTTTCGCCCAGTGCAGCTTTTCCTTTTAATACCACCTTGTACCCCGGCGTTTATAATTTTTGGGTAACAGCTTCCGTTAAAGCAGGGAGCAATATTGACCAGATGGTGAAAGTAACACCGTTGAGCCTCCAGGTGAATGAAAGACCTTTTGCCATCCTTGAAATCAATCCAAATAACGGTCACAGAATTGGGATTGCGATCCGGCAGCGTTGGGACGAAAACATTCACACCTACCGGATTCCCGGAATTACCGAAACAAATAACGGTACACTGCTTGCTGTTTACGACAACCGTTATACAACATCCGGGGATCTGCCGGCCAATATTGATGTGGGCATGAGCCGCAGCACAGATGGCGGGCAAACATGGGAACCCATGAAAGTGATCATGGATATGGGTGCCCCTCATGAAAATAATGGCATTGGCGATCCCGCAATTTTGTTTGATAAAAACACCAATACCGTATGGGTAGCTGCTCTTTGGAGCAAGGGAAACAATTCCATCCGGGATTCAAGGCCAGGATTGTCCC
The DNA here is from genome assembly GCA_023387985.1 of Bacteroidota bacterium. GTDB lineage: Bacteria > Bacteroidota > Bacteroidia > Chitinophagales > Chitinophagaceae > Phnomibacter. Next base: position 36,668 of record JAEWHC010000002.1, read on the forward strand.
CTGATTCCAGCGGCCAGTTCGTATTGGTTAAATCAACGGATGATGGCAAAACTTGGTCAGAACCGATAAACATAACCGAACAGGTAAAAAATCCTATATGGCATCTTTATTTCAACGGACCAGGAAATGGCATTGTAATGGAAGATGGCACACTGGTTTTTCCTTCTCAGTACTGGGATGAAAACAAAATGCCGCACAGCACCGTCATTTACAGCAAAGACCAGGGCAAAACATGGCATTCGGGCATTGGTGCAAAATCCAACACCACAGAAGCCCAGGTAGTGGAAACAACTCCCGGTACGCTCATGCTCAATATGCGCGACAATAGGGGAAGGTACCGGTCTGTAGCTACAACTACAGATTTAGGTAAAACATGGACGGAACACCCAACGTCTTACTCTGCGCTTATAGACCCGGTGTGCATGGCAAGCATCATTAAAATGAAAACCAACAGTGTTGACAATGTATTGTTCTTCAGCAATGTAGCTGACATGCATGCCCGCAAAAACATGACCATTAAATACAGCAACAACCTGGGTGAAGCATGGAACCGGGGTATGCTGATCGATGAACGCAACCAATATGGATATTCTGTGCTTACGCCTGTTGGAGAAGATAAAGTAGGCCTGCTTTGGGAAGGGCTCGGCAATTTGTATTTTATACGCGTGCCGGTTTCGGAGATCAGAAATTCAAATTCTTTTTTGGACAGAGTTAATGCTGACTGACCATGGGCTACGATCAAAACGAATTACTTGAGCTTAAGCGTTTTTATTATAAGCAATTGGTAGGGGATACCGTGCCTTTTTGGTTTCCGCGTTCCTATGATAAAGAACATGGAGGCTACCTGCTGATGCGTGATGCCGACGGCACCCTGATTGATGATGATAAAGCTGTCTGGATCCAGGGAAGGGCTAGCTGGTTACTGGCAAGCCTGTACAATCATATTGAGCCCAAACAGGAATGGTTGGAAGGCAGCCGCATGGGCCTGCATTTCCTTCGGGATAAGTGCTTTGACTGGGATGGACAGATGTACTTTCATGTAACCCGCGATGGCAGGCCGATCCGAAAAAGACGTTATTATTTTTCGGAAACCTTTGCGGTGATCGCCGCCGCGGCTTATTCTAAAGCAAGTGGTGATGAAGAAGCTGGTGAGTTCGCAAGGAACTTGTTCGAGAAATGTGTGAAATACGCTTCAGGAGAGATCAGGTTGCAACCAAAATTCACGGGTACTCGTCCCGCAAAGGGCATAGGCGTGCCGATGATCATGATCAATACCGCAAGACAACTGGTTGAAAATGTAGGATCAGCTGTGGCGGAGGAATGGATAGAAAAGTGGATGGAGGAAATTGAAAGGGATTTTGTGAAACACGATATCCGCTGCGTGATGGAGCAGGTTGCTCCTGACGGTTCGATCATCGATCATATTGACGGCCGCACGCTCAATCCCGGGCATGCCATAGAAGGGGCGTGGTTTATTTTGTATGAAGCTATGCTCAGGAATAATGATCCCCATTTGGTAGCATTGGGATGCAGTATGCTTGACTATATGTGGGAGCGTGGATGGGATCAGGAATATGGCGGCATGCTCTATTTCCGCGATGTATACGGCAAACCGGTGCAGGAATACTGGCAGGATATGAAATTCTGGTGGCCACAAAACGAAACCATTATCGCGACACTACTGGCCTACCTGCTGACCGGCAAGGATAAATATGCTGAAATGCACAAAGCCATTCATCAATATGCGTATGAAAACTTCCATGATGACGTACATGGCGAGTGGTTTGGATATCTGCACCGCGATGGCCGTATCGCACAGACTGCAAAAGGGAATCTTTTCAAAGGCCCTTTCCATTTACCAAGGCAGGAGCTCACATGCTACCTGTTGCTTGAGCGTTTCTTTCCCAATAAAAAATTGACCGGGTAGGAGTAAATTATTCTCTGGGTTTATTGAACTTTCACCTGAACGGGTAACTTTTATAAATATAATAATATTTATGAAGCTGATTTTCTGTGATATATAAGAAAGTTAAAAAAATATTTCTGTTAATATTTTTTTAATCCCATTCATCTTCTATTTTTACTTAATCGAATAAGCAGAAAGGGATTTTCAAAAAGTTAGTATTGAAATTAGTATAGCCCATAGTGCTTAAACGATTAAATATAACCATTTAAATCTCAGCTTATGCCAATTGAGAAATTTCAATCCGGAGTTAAGATTTTCCGGATGCTGATTTGCAACCTGCTAATCCTTTTTGGATTTTTGCATTCCTCTGCACAAGGTCCGCTCACCGTCAATGGCCGCGTAACAGACCAGAAGGGGGTGCTTCTTTTTGGAGTTACGGTTTCGGAGGTGGGAACTACCAATGGCACCGCTTCCAATGAGAACGGACTTTATACCCTGACCGTAGCAGGCCCCGAGTCGCAACTTGAATTCAGCATGGTGGGCTATAAAACAAAAGTGTTGCCTGCTAATCCCCGTGGAATTTTAGATGTCGCTTTGGATGAAGATGTTGCCGAGGGCGATGAAGTTGTTGTTGTGGGTTTTGGAACCCAACGAAAAGCTTCTGTAGTTGGTGCCATCTCCACCGTGCAGCCAAAGCAATTGCAAATGACGCCGAGCCGCTCGCTAAGCAATAATCTGGCTGGCCTGGTTTCCGGTGTAATCGCCGTGCAGCGCAGCGGCGATCCCTGGCACAATAATTCTGATTTCTGGATTCGTGGTATCAGCACATTTGGCGGTAACCAGCGCCCCATGGTGCTTGTAGATGGAGTGGAACGTTCGATCAACGACATCGATCCTGAAGAAATTGAATCGTTTTCTGTTTTGAAAGATGCCGCAGCGAGCGCCGTATATGGTGTACGGGGCGCCAATGGCATTATCATGATCAATACCAAACGTGGAAAGATTGGGCCACCACAGGTTTCCGTGCGTTTTGAAAGAGCAATTACTTCGCCCGTAAAACTGCCGGATTACATTGGTTCGGTTCCCTACATCGAACTGATGAATGAGCTTTATACCGAAACCGGCCGGCCGCCAATGTTTTCTGAAGAGATCCTTCAAAAATACCGCAGCCGTGAAGATTCAGAACTTTATCCCGATGTGGACTGGTGGGACGTGGTATCTAAAGACAATGCCAACAATACCCGCACCAATGTGAATCTTTCAGGCGGTAATCCCTTTTTGCGTTATGCCCTCGAACTTGGGTATTTTAATGAAAATGGCATTATTGAAAGAGATCCCAGCCAGGAATGGAACTCCTCTACTATAGTTAATCGTTATAATGTGCGCTCCAATGTGGATCTGAATGTTACGCCCACTACGCTGGTGCGTGTAAATCTTGGGGGATACCTCCAAACAAGAAATGGTCCTCCGGGTGATGAAACCGATTTTGGAATTTTTTACCAGGCTTCACGCATTCCGCCTTTTTTGCATCCGCCAATGTATGCCGATGGAAACCTCCCTCGTATAAATTTCCGCGAAAATCCGTGGGCCTGGGCCACACAAAGGGGTTATGAAAATTGGAATGTCAGCTCACTCCAGTCTCTCACTGCCATTGAACAGGACTTAAAAGGTATAACCCCCGGTCTGCGGGCAAAGCTCACATTTGCTTTTGATAAATATTCCGCCAACGGCGTAAGGCGAAGCAAAGACCCGGACTATTATGTACCCGCTTCAGGAAGAGATGCGGACGGAAACCTCATTCTGCAGATACAAAGCCACGGTCAACAATTTCTGGGTTCGGCTCAATCTTCCCAATGGGGCAATCAGAGCATTTATTTTGAAGGGCAGATACTCTATGACCGCCTGATCGCCGACAGGCACAATATTCATTCCATGCTGCTCTATAATCAAAAAAATTACCTGGATGGCAGCCCCTTGCCCTTCAGGAACCAGGGCATTTCCGGACGATTCTCCTATACATTCGATCGACGTTATATTGCTGAATTTAATTTCGGTTACAACGGGTCTGAAAACTTCGCCCCAGGCAAACGTTTCGGTTTCTTTCCTGCAGTTGCCGCCGGCTGGGTAATATCTGAAGAGCGGTTTATGGAAGGAACCCGTGACTGGCTGTCCAATCTTAAGATCAGGGGATCCTGGGGTGAAGCCGGCAACAGCGATATAGGCGGCCGCCGGTTCGCTTACCTTTCAACCATTGAGGATTTTCACAACTACCGCTGGGGTGTTGAAAACAACATTTTCCGCCTTGGGCGTGCCGAAGGGGACGTAGGTGTTCCCGATTTGACATGGGAATCCGTAACTAAAAAAGACATTGGTTTGGAGCTCGGATTGTGGAGAGGGGCAGTTACATACAATATCGACTTCTTCCAGGAAAACCGCCGCGATATTTTTATGCAGCGAAATAACGTTCCGGGTTCGGCAGGATTTATCCGTAATGTATATGCCAACTATGGCAAGGTAGAAAACAAAGGATTCGATATGTCGCTTAATGTGAACAAACACATTAATAATGACTGGCAGGTAACCGCCCTGGCCAATTACACCTATGCACGTAATGTACGCCTTGAAATTGACGAACCCCTTGGTATTCTGGGAACCTATCGTTCTGCCACCGGAACGCCAATCGGGCAGTTGTTCGGACTGGTTGCCGAGGGCCTGTTTACAGAAAGTGATTTTGGACCCGACGGAAAATTGAAACTCGGTTTACCTGATCAGACCTTCAGCCAGGTCCTGCGGCCCGGCGATATCCGTTACCGCGATCTGAATGGTGACGGGGTGGTGGATGCTTTGGACAGGGCGCCCATTGGTGGCACACGCATTCCTGAAAAGGTATTTGGTTTCGGAGCCACCGTTCGTTATAAATTTATTGATGTAGGCGCATTTTTGCAGGGCGTTGCCAATCAATGGCAAATGCTTGGTGGTGAAAACTGGATGCCCGGCTCTTCACTCGGAGCAACCGGCAATATCTACACGAATATAAGTGACAGGTGGACACCTTCAAATCCCAGCCAGGATGTATTCTGGCCAAGGCTTACCTATGGTGTAAATGCAAACAACGAACAGGCTTCTACATGGTGGCTGAGGGATATGAGTTTCATGCGCCTTAGGAATGCTGAGGTCGGTTTCAGCCTGCCCGAGAATTTCATCAAGAAAGCGGGAATGCGCAATTTCCGGATTTTCGTAAGGGGATCAAACCTGCTTACATTCTCTGATTTCAAGCTTTGGGATCCGGAACTTGAAACCACCGACGGACTAAAATATCCCATTATGAAATCTTATTCTTTTGGTTTGAACATCAACTTCCTTTAAACCGTGAAGGATAATTTCAAATGCATTAAAAACAAGTATATGAAGAAATACAATATCATACTGTTTACTACAATCCTGATGGCATTTGCCACAGGAGGTTGTACAAAATTCCTTGATCGCATGCCGGATGACCAACTCACCATGGATATGATCTTTAGCGACAAGATTCGGGCTGAAGACTGGATGGCCGGCGTGTATTCGGGAGTTCCCAGCCCGATGTGGGGCTACTTTAAAGACCAGGGATTCAACATTATGGGCGATGATATGACCATACCGGCTGAATGGACGCCATTTGGCTGGCGTAATGTGTACGCCTATACTGTAGGCGACTGGAACCCGTCTTCTGCCTGGAATCCATACTATTGGGTGGAGCTGCCCAAGCGCATCCGTTCTGCCAATATTTTCCTGGAAAGGATGCAACCCATTGCCGGTGTTACCCAAAGCGATGTAGACAACATGAAAGCACAAATGCGTTTTCTTAGGGCTTATTATTACGCATTGATGATTGAATTGTACGGGCCGGTCCCTTTTGATCCGGAAACCGTTGTTGCAGTAAATGCATCAACGGACGAATTGATGCTTACCCAGGCACCCTATGACAGCATTGTGAACTGGATTGATGTGGAATTGAAAGATGTGGCTACACGTTTGCCGGCGCAATACCAGGATAACAATGACTGGGGTAAAGCGACCTCCATTGCTGCGCTTGCCATTCGTGCACGCACATTACTGTTTGCCGCCAGCCCTTTATTCAATGGTAATCCCGACCTGGCGAACTGGAAAAACAACAACGGAACAAATCTTTTCGGTGGCGCAGACCCAACCAAATGGGCAAAAGCGGCAGCTGCTTTCCGTGAACTGATTGCCGCTTGTGACGCTGCCAATTACAAGCTTTACTATGAATACAATCCCGATGGATCCATCGATCCTTTCATGTCTTATTACAATATGTCGCTCAGGAGATTTTCTGACGGCAACCGGGAAATCATATGGGGTCGTCCGGACAATCCGGATCTTGGTGGCTGGAATTCACATCACCTGCCAATTGGCATTGGTGGTAATGGCGGTATGACGGTTTCCCAGGAACTGGTTGATGCATTTTATATGAAAAATGGCTATCCAATAAATCACCCGCAATCCGGCTATGTGGAAAAAGGATTTTCAACTGAGGCTGAAAAAAGGAACACCCAATGGCGTGGCGGCGGCCCGGATGTGGGAATGGTTACGCTGGCCAATACGTACAATATGTACACCAACCGTGAACCCCGGTTTTACGTCTCGGTAATTTTCGACAATTCATGGCTTCGCCCTGAAAGCCGTCCAGCTGAATTTGTACAGGGTGGCCGCGATACGAGGCTTTCTTTTGATGCGCCGCAGAATGGTTACAATGTGCGTAAAAGAATCAGTGTTGATGCCTTTCCCAGAGAGGGACGCTATCCTTACCAGCCCGGCATTTTATTCCGCGTTGCAGAAGCCTATCTCAGTTATGCCGAAGCATTGAATGAAAGCGATCCCGGTAACCCCGATATCCTGAAATATTTGAACCTTATCCGGGAGCGTGCTGGAATCCCCGGCATTCCCGCGGGCCTTGACCAGGAAACCATGCGATTGCTCATTCAAAACGAAAGACGCATTGAATTCAATTGTGAAGGCATCCGGTTCAATGACATCAGGCGCTGGAAAAAAGGCGAAGAGTTCCTGAACCGCTCGTTGTGGGGAATGAATTTTACCGGCAATGCAAGGACTGATGATGAAAGCAATCCCCGTGCATTTTTCAAAAGGACCTTCTATAAAAATAAGATCTTCACGAAAAAAATGTATCTGTGGCCGGTACCTCAGGCTCAAATTGACATCAACCCCAATCTGGTGCAGGCACCGGGCTATTAATCCCTTTACATCAATTTTTAGTTATGCGAAAAATAGCAAAAACTTTTTTGAATATAAATGCACAAAGGTTCACCTGGCTTTTGATGCTGATCACTTTATCCGTTTTTGTGGGCGCTGCCTCCTGTACAAAAACAACAATACCGGAAGCGCCTTCAATGGAAGGCCATACCGTGGTTCTCGATAAGTCAAACGTGGAAATGGTCATTGGTGATCAAACGGTCATTGAGCTGGGACTGGATAACGGCAACAAATTTGTGAAGCCATTCCAATTTTCAAGCTCAGATCCCGAAGTAGCGGCCGTAGAACGGGCATCAGGCTACTCGGTTCGTGTTTTGGCGAAAAAAATAGGTAACGCTGTTGTTACTTTTACATCGGAAGACAACACCATAGAACTCAAAGCCAATATTACCGTTAAAGATCTTCCCTGGGACGGCGTAACGCGTATTCTCGCCATCGGCAACAGCTTTTCAGAGGATGCCATAGAAACATTCCTTCATCCGATAGCTACGGCTGCGGGTGAAAGGTTGATCGTAGCCAATCTGTACATTGGAGGTTCATCACTTGAAGACCATTTGCAAAACGCCAATGAAAACAAAAAGGTTTATTCCTACCGCAAAATTTCTTTAGGCGGCAACAAAACCACGACGGATAACATAAGCATTGAAGACGCGCTAAAAGACGAACGATGGGATTTTATAAGTTTTCAGCAGGTAAGCCAAAATTCCGGATTGTATCCTACCTATGAGGCGTCACTTCCGGGGCTGGTTAATTATGTGAAGAGTAAAGTGGCCTATTCACGAACAAAATATATTCTCCATCAGCCCTGGGCATATGCGCAAAGTTCAAACCATTTTGGTTTCGCGAATTATGAGAACGACCAGATCAAGATGTATAATGCCATTGCCGATGCAACTCAGAAAGCCGCAACCCTCATGAATGCTGATCTGGTAGTGCCTGCCGGTACCGCCATTCAGAATGCAAGGACCAGTTTCTGGGGCGATAACTTTACTCGTGACGGCTATCATCTTAACCTGGCAATCGGCCGATACACGGCTGCAGCAGCGTGGTATGAAGCCATCTTTGGCAAATCTGTTATTGGCAACACCTTTAATCCTCAGCTCTTCGGATTGTCTGCCCTCGAAATGGAACTAGCGCAACATGCGGCACACGAGGCGGTACAAAAACCTTACCAGGTGACCAACCTCACCGACTTTCAAACGGTGGATCTTGTGGACCTTACTAAACCGGTTCTTGTTGATGTGGCCCAACGCGATGACGCGACAGGATGGAACGGCCTGACAAGCCCCGAAGCAGGTTTCACTATTCCTTATCTCCGCAATATTGACGGTCAGTTGACAAAAGCAAGGCTAACCACAATTGAACGATTCAATAATATCAACAGCAACGGCACTCTAGGTGCAAATCCATGGCAAATGCCGCCGTCCGTTGCGCAACATTCATTTTTCGGAAATACAAAAACGGAATTTGGAGGCTTGTTGATCAAGCAAAGCGTCATCAGGATTTCAAACCTCGATAAGGGTAAGAAATATGATCTCTGTTTTTTTGGCTCCCGCTGTTGTGTGGGTGATTTTCGGGAAACAAAATTTACCTCACGTGGCGCAAATGAAGCAACGGCTTACCTCAACGCAGACAATAATATTTCCAATACCGCCTGCACACCGGGTATTCAACCTGATGCAGATGGGAATATTTTCATAACCGTAACCGCAGGGGAAAGAAATGGAAATGGCACAGGGTTTTATTATCTGACCGCTTTTGCCATGGCAGTGGCGCAATAGCAGCCCATATGGCCGGATGCAAAAATAACGTGTAGGGCTAAATGTTTTCTGAGTAAAAATGTGTATTCATTTTTAAAACGCTTGCCCTGGGAATGAATTAATTTTAAGTGGTGAACCTGTTTTTGAAACTTGCATCCGGCCATCTTCCCTCATTAAGGCGGAAGCATTAAATTCTAAACCATTATTTGAACAATTATGATTCTAAAAAAATTATTGCTGGGAGTTGTATTGCTGACAGGCTATTCTGGTTTAAACGCTCAAAAAAATGTAAACTTTTCCACCGAGCTCCGGCGGCTCGCTGATATTTCGCAAATGCCGGCCTACCTGAACGGCACGCTCGTAAAGCAAATTTCAAGTTATGACCGTACCGGGGGAAACGATGACGGATTTAGCGGCAAATATTCTTACCTGAGAAAAAACGACGATGGAACCCTGGTGATCTTCGAAGCAGAAGGACAGGGAGTGATAGAAAGAATCTGGACACCCACACCTACAAACGATACACTTGACTTTTACTTTGATGGCAGCAAAAAGCCCGGCTTATCCATCCGATTCCGGGACTTGTTTACCGGCGACGTAGCACCCTTTCTGAAACCGCTGGTAAATTATCACCTTGTAGGTGGCTATTATAGCTATGTTCCCATTCCATACAGCAAGGGTTGTAAGATCGTATTACGCGGCCAGCATTTAATGTTCCACCAGATTCAGTACCGGGAATATGATAACAACTATAAAGTAAAAACGTATGATCCCAATTTCACTTCTACGGAAAAAAAGTTATTGGAAGAAGCGTTGACATTGTGGGATGATCCATCAAACAGCATAAATAATTTTTATGCTGCAGCGCCTCAAAACGCAGCTAAAAATTTTATTATCAAACCCGGTCAAACGGAGGAGCTTGCTGAAATCAAACAGGGGGGAAGGATCGTGGGAATAGAACTTGGCCATGCCCGGGTGTTTGAAGGTATGCACCGGGATGTGGATCTCAGGATCACCTGGGAAAACCAGTCCCAACCAGCGGTATTGGTGCCGGTAGCTGATTTTTTTGGTTATGCATTCGGCCAAAGGTCCATGCAAAGTTTGTTGGTTGGCGCCGACGCGGTTAAGGCTTATTCTTATATTCCAATGCCTTTTGACAGCGGGGCGAAGGTGGAGTTGGTTTACCGCAAAAATCCTGATCATCCGCAACCGGATCTCAACATCCGTTCAAAGGTATTTTACACCAACAAGAAGCGCGATTCTTCTATTGAAGGCCGTTTTTACGCGCAATACAACAATTACGCGCCAGATATGGGCGTACCCTGGTCATTTTTAAAAGGCGATGGCAAAGGGCATTATGTTGGTACAGTACTGATCAGCCAGGCCACTGAATACAAACATTTTACTGAGTTCTTCGAGGGTGATGATCAGACCATTGTGGATGGGAAGTTGCTTGTACATGGAACTGGCAGTGAAGATTATTTCAATGGCGGATGGTATGCACAAATTGGTGGTTGGGTAGAACGCCTCGGCGGACCGGTGAGTGGCTGCCTGGATTACAATTTGCCCCTGAGCCGGACAGGGGGATATCGGTTCTTTATTTCCGATAAAATGCCTTTCTATAAAAACATTGATCACAATATGGAACATGGACCGGAGAATAATAACCGCCAGGTACATTACAGTTCGGTAGGCATGTATTACGCTAGTGAACCCGTGCAGGCCTCCACGTTGCCGGCAGCAACCAACACCAATGTTTTTATTCCGGATACTGTGTCCTATTACACACGACTGATGCGTCATTTAACCTACAATGGAGATTTCAAGCATCGTGATGGCAATGCTGTATTGCATGGCAATTCCAATACGACAATGAACATTAACACCGATGAAATACCGGCCGGCAAGTATAAAATTTACCTGAATGCCAACAATGCAGGCACCAACCAGGTAGAAGTGAAAATATTTGACGCAGCCCGGTCGCAGGACTGGCAGAAAGTGAGCTTTGAAAAGAAAAAAGGTAACCAGTTGATTCTGCTCGGTACCACAGAAGTAATGGAAAGAGGCATTCCGACAAATATTCTTTTTCGTGCAGGTGTTCCAAATCCTGAAATATCATTTGACCGCGTAACTTTGATAAGGGAATAGCTGCAATAAATAAGGCCGGTGAAACGTGATGACCGGTTTCTCAAACATTCACAATTTGAGTTATATGAAAAAGAGGGTTGCCTTGAAAGATATCGCCGGTGAGCTTGGCGTTTCTACTGCGTTGGTTTCCTACGTGCTTAATGGAAAAGATAAAGAGGCGAGGGTAGGAAAGGAGATGGTTAGAAAAATAAAACAAACCGCCAAAAAGCTCAATTATCAACCCAATTTAATTGCCCGGGGCCTGAAGTATGGAAGGACCAATACGCTCGGCCTCATCGTGGCTGATATTTCGAACCCCTTTTTTGCATCCCTTGCGCGGATAATTGAAAATGAGGCAGGCAGGTTGGGATATACTGTAATCATTGGAAGCAGTGATGAGAATGTCCAGAAAGCAGGCAATCTTATAGAAACATTTTTGGCGAGGCAGGTAGATGGTTTAATCATTACACCTGTAGATGGTTTTCAGCCAAAATTGAAAGACCTGCAGAGTCGCAATGTGCCATCCGTCCTGATCGACCGGTCATTTTCGCGCAGCGAAGGCCATGTGGTGATGATCGATAACCAGGAGATTTCTAAAAAAGCGGTGGAACTGCTCATTAAAAACTGCTACCGGAAGATCGGGATGATTGCTTACGAAACGCGTCTGTCTCATATGGTGAAACGTGTGGAAGGCTATAAACTTGCGCTTAAAGAAAATGGCATTGCATTTAATGAAGAACTGCTGAAAAAAGTTTCTTTTGAAATAATGGATGAAGAGGTAGATGAATCCATTCATGATCTTCTGTTCAATAAGTCAATCGATGGCTTGTTCTGTGCCACCAACTCCATATCCATAGCTGCATTAAAAGTGATTAACAAGCTGAATATAAAAGTACCTGACCAGCTGGGCATTGTTTGTTTTGACCAAAGCGAGGCTTATGATTTTTTTTATTCTCCCATTACCTATGTAAAACAGGATATGGATGGCATTGGGGGATCCGCTGTAAGGCTCCTGCTCAGCCAGCTGGAAATGTCAAATATGGAATTGCAGAAAGTCTCCGTTCCGGCATCTTTAATTATCCAGGACAGTTCGGGAGGACTTGCCGGGAGATCATGAAAAAAAGTTTAGCCTGATCCGGGTTTATAATAAAAAACAAGCTATCTTGCTTAATCGAATAAGCTTATCACTCAAAATTTTTCCTCTTATGAAAAAATTCATTTTTGCTCCATTATTTTTATTCATCTGCAGTGTTTCATTCAGCCAGGCAAAGTTCAATGGCCTCGACATGAATATGAGCAACCTGTCGAGGTTGTCAGACGCTAAAACCCGTTCGATAAGCCCGGAGAACTTTACCGGTGAAAAAGGAAAAGGCGGTATGGCCGACCCGGTAAAAGACAAAGGAAAGCGCAACGTGGCAAATGCCGCCAATGAAGCCCGCGAACTGGGGCTTGGATGGAAAGTGAATCCGTTTATTATTATTGAACCCGGAGAAACGTTTACTATGGCACAAATCACCGGGCCTGGTGCTATACAGCATATCTGGATGACGCCGACCGGCAATAACAATCTTTCGATTTTCCGGATTTATTATGACGGGGAAACTAACCCTTCCGTTGAAAGCCCGATTGGTCCGTTTTTCGGTACCGCATTCAATGAATTTTCTCCAATGAATTCGCTTGCAATGACCGTTAATCCCGGCAGTGCTTTCAACAGTTACTGGAAAATGCCTTTCCGCAGGGAAATTAAAATCACCATGCAAAATATTGACCATCAACCAATGCGCCTTTATTACCAGGTTAATTATGTGCTCACCGAGGTAGGCGCCGATGAAGCATATTTCCATGCGCAATATCGCCGCAGCGGGCCACATACCAACAGTGACCATGTGATAGTGGATGGGATAAAAGGGAAGGGCCATTATGTTGGAACCTTTATGGGTGTAGGTGTTCGTAACAACGGATGGTGGGGTGAAGGTGAGATCAAATTCTTTATGGATGGTGACAAGGATTTCGCGACCATCGTGGGCACCGGGACTGAAGATTATTTTTGTGGCTCCTACAATTTTGAAAATAAAAGAACACGTCAGTATGAAGCCTATTCCACGGCTTATGCAGGGCTTCACCAGATCCTGCGTCCAGATGGATTGTACGGTTCCCAAATGCGCTTCGGCATGTATCGCTGGCATATCCTGGATCCCATCCGATTTGAAAAAGACCTGAAAGTAACCATTCAGGATCTCGGCTGGCGGCCCGGAGGACGATATCTTCCACAAAATTCAGACATTATAACGGTCGCGTATTGGTACCAGGCCGAGCCCCACAACAAATTCCCGGATTTGCCAAAAGGCAATGACCTGGAAGTGAACTAAACCATCTTTTTTTGGAAATTAAATTTTGATTACATGTCAATAAAATCCTGTTTCCCGTGGGTTATCCTGGTGTCGTTTTTTCTCACTTCCTGCGATGCAAACAATTCTTCATCCCAAAAAGAAGGCAATATGGCCCAGTTTTCTGAAGGCAGCTTTGGATTCGATCTTCAATTTTTGCAGCAGCATGACAGTGAACTTGTCGTATTGGAATCGGGCAACAGCAAGATCATCGTTTCGCCCAAGTACCAGGGTAAGGTTTTTACTTCCACAGCCAATGGCGATTCGGGGATGAGTTATGGCTGGGTAAATTACAAGGCCTTTACCGGACAACCCGATCCGCATATGAATGCGTATGGCGGGGCCGACCGGTTCTGGCTGGGGCCCGAAGGTGGTAAGTTTTCCCTCTATTTTAAACAGGGAGACTCCATGGTGTTTAATAACTGGAAAACGCCTGCGGCAATTGATACTGAACCCTGGGAAAAATCCTCGGCTAATCATTTTTCGGTTTCCATGGTTAAAGATGCCGACCTCACCAATTATGCCGGCACCCGCCTGCAAATGAAACTTGGCAGAACGGTGGAAATTGTGGATAAAAAAGCTATGGCCGCAGAGCTGAATACGCTCATCCCGGATGAAGTAAGTTCAGTGGGATTTATTACGGTGAATTCTATTGAAAATACCGGACCGAACGAATGGACCAAAGAAACAGGGGCCCCATGCATCTGGAATCTGGACATGCTCATGCCTTCGGAAAAATGCATCATTGTAATTCCTTATGAAGAAGGTGGATCGGGAAAAATTGCCACCACTGATTATTTCGGGGAAGTAGCTGCTGACCGGATCAAAATGCAAAACGGCACCATCTTTTTTAAGGCCGATGGAAAATCAAGGGGAAAAATTGGTGTTGGCCCGGCCCGGGTGAAAAATATTGCCGGAAGCTATGACCCGGTAAATCAACTCCTTACCATCGCGCAGTTTGACATCACTCCCGGCAGCAGATACTTAAACCAGGAATGGACCACATCCAAAGATGCATACAGTGGCGATGCCATGAATGCTTACAATGACGGTCCGCTTGATGATGGCAGCCAAATGGGGCCGTTTTACGAAATTGAAAGCGTATCTCCGCCGGCATTTTTGAAGCCGGGTGAAAAGCTTACGCATCGTCACAGCCTTTTCCAGTTTACCGGGAGCCGTCAGCAACTCAATGACCTGGCCATCAGCCTGCTCGGAGTTTCGCTAGATGAAATTGAAAAATCGCTTTAAATCATTTTTATACTCAAAAAATATTTTTTATGGCCCAAAGTTTTAGTTATCCGCGCATCGGCATCCGCCCGATCATAGATGGGCGTTATGGCGGCATCCGCGAATCGCTGGAAGAAACAACCATGAACATGGCGAAAGCGGTGGCACAGCTTTATGCCGAAGAACTTCGGTATCCCGATGGCAGCCCGGTGGAATGCATAATTGCTGACACTTGTATTGGCGGCGTGAAGGAAGCATCTGATTGCGCAAGAAAATTTGCAGCAAGCAATGTTGGGGTTTCCCTTTCTGTAACCCCATGCTGGTGCTATGGTTCTGAAACGATGGAAATGGATCCCTTGCTGCCTAAGGCCATATGGGGTTTCAATGGTACGGAAAGGCCAGGAGCAGTTTACCTGGCGGCTACCCTTGCCGGGCACAACCAAAAAGGGCTGCCAAGCTTTGGTATTTATGGGCGAGACGTGCAGGATATGGGGGACCCTGAATTACCTGCAGATGTGCGGGAAAAATTATTGCGATTCGCAAAAGCTGGGCTTGCCGTAGCCATCATGAAAGGACGATCCTATCTTGCTATAGGTTCTGTTTCCATGGGCATTGCCGGTTCCATTGTTAATCCTGAATTTTTCCAGGAATACCTGGGCATGCGCAATGAATATGTGGATTCAACTGAAATTCTCCGGCGAATAGAGCTGGAGATCTATGATAAAAAGGAATACGCCAAAGCCATTGAATGGGTAAAAAAGAATTGCAGGGAGGGGAAAGATTACAACAATAAAATGAAAGGAAGAAAAGGGCTGGATAAAGATTGGGAATTTGTAGTAAAAATGACCATCATCCTTCGCGACCTGATGCAAGGTAATCCCAAACTTGGCAAAATGGGTTTTTATGAAGAAGCCAACGGACACGATGCAATTGTTTCCGGTTTTCAGGGTCAGCGGCAATGGACTGATTATTTGCCGAATGGTGATTTCAGTGAAGCCATCCTGAACTCTTCTTTCGACTGGAACGGCATTCGTGCCCCTTATATGGTAGCCACCGAAAACGATGCCCTCAACGGCGCCTCAATGCTTTTCAATTACCTGCTGACAAATACTGCCCAAATTTTTGCAGATGTGCGCACTTACTGGAGCCCTGAAGCTACCGAACGGGTAACCGGATGGAAACCCGAAGGCGCTGCCAAAGACGGTTTCATCCATCTCATCAATTCCGGATCGGCTACGCTCGATGGAACCGGCGAACAACGAAAAGATGGTATGCCGGCCATGAAACCATTCTGGGAAATCAGCAAAAAAGAAGCGAACGCCTGTGTATCTGCCACCACGTTCCATCCGGCAAACCGTGATTACATGCGGGGTGGAGGCTTTTCGTCTAAAATGCGCACAAGAGGAAATATGCCGGTAACCATGTGCCGCATCAACCTCGTGAAAGGTATTGGTCCGGTGCTTCAGATTGCTGAGGGCACCACCATCGACCTGCCTGATGAGGTGCATGAAGTTTTGGATAAACGTACCGATTACATATGGCCCACTACCTGGTTTGTACCGAGACTTACCCATGAAGGCGCGTTTAAAGATGTATATAGTGTTATGGCCAATTGGGGAGCGAACCATGGCGCGATCAGTTATGGGCATATAGGTGCTGACCTGATCTCACTGGCCTCTATGCTACGCATTCCGGTAAATATGCATAACGTTCCTGATGAACAGGTATTTCGTCCATCTGCATGGGCATCGTTTGGAATGGATAAGGAAGGCAGCGATTACAGAGCGTGTGCCGTTTATGGACCTCTTTACAAATAATGTGTTGATTTATAAAATGGTATTATTCAAACCGGTTGTGCTTGTATTTCTGGGTGTATTTTATTGTTGGGGATGCAAGCCGGCGGGATCGTTGAAAGGCAGTGCGACTTTTCCTGTGGAGATTTCTGCGGATAAAGGCATTGAGGTATCCGGTTTAAAGGTGCTTTCTCGCTTGACGGGTTCTTCTATTCCCGGCGAAAATTACCCAAACTCCGGATTGACCGCCCAGTATGGAGTAGGAGGCACAGACCTTGGAATACTTTGGACAATGGCCGACGGGAGAACAGGAATTTTCTTCGGCGATACCTATGGCCACGATTTCAAACCGGGAAAAGGCGGTCCTGAAGATGCTTCAGAATGGAGAAATAACGTACTTGCATTTACGTCGGACAAAAACCTGGAAGATGGTTTGGATATAGATGAAATGATCACAGATAAAAATGGTCATGCAGTGGAAGTGCTTACCAAATCACCCCGCGGGCACACGGCGATACCAACCGGTGCAATCAGCATTAAAGGAGTGGAATACGTTCATTATTTTGATCTGAAATCCTGGACAAATTGGGTGACAAATTTTTCATCCATTTACAGATCGTCAGATACGGGAAAAACCTGGCAGGCATGCCCGCAGGTAATGTTTAAAAGGAACAGCAAATTTTCAATTGTGGCTTATGCAAGTAAAGACAAATGGAATTATATGATCGGTGGAGCCTCTTTGCGCAAAAGCCCGCCCTATTTAGCCCGATTTAGAGATGAAGATATACTGAATCAAAAAGAATATCAATATTGGAACAATGTAAAAGGTTGGGTTAAAGGAAATGAAGATGCTGCAACTGCCATTTTTCCCGGCCCGATCGGGGAAGGATCGCTGATTTACAATCAGGAATTTAAACGATGGATATTTATTTATCTCAATGATAAAGGCCGGCAGATTGAAATGCGTGATGCAGATGAAATTACCGGTCCATGGTCGGTCGCAAAACCTGTGATGCTGGCAAGAGATTACCCCGGATTGTATGGCCCCTTCATTCATCCGCAAAGCGATGGAAAGGATTTATATTTTACGATGAGTCAATGGCGGCCATACAATGTTTTTTTTATGAAGGCAACTTTAAAATTATCGAACTAAGTTCATTATTTTCATAAATCATCATATTCAAAATTTGGAACTATTAAAACGATCAAATGGCTAATAAACAATCGTTATTTGTAAAGGACGGAATAAACTATGCAAAACCCTTTGCCGCCATCAGTGCGCTTTTTTTCCTTTGGGGAATTGCTCACGGCATGCTCGATACGCTTGATAAGAATTTTCAGGATATGTTGCATCTCAAAAAATGGCAATCCAGTTTTATTCAGTTTGCCTTGTATGGTGCCTATGCGATCATGGCGATACCGGCAGGCCGTTTCATGCAAAAATTTGGTTATAAAAAAGGCGTCATTTTCGGATTGCTGCTTTTTGCAGCAGGCGCTTTGTTGTCGGCGGCAACTGCTCCATTGCAATCATTCCTGTTGTTTCTTTTATGCCTGCTGGTCATTGGAAGTGGATTAACCACACTTGAAACGGCTGCCAATCCATATACAACCAAGCTGGGCCCTCCTGAAACCGCTGAACGGCGCATCAATTTCTCCCAATCGTTCAACGGCCTGGCGTGGACGATTGGCCCGCTCATCGCCTTATATGTATACGGAAATCAAAGCCATGTGGAAGGTGAACGGATGATGTCAATTGTACTTCCGTTTTTGTTGATTGGCGCCGCCGTTTTATTGGTTGCATTTATTTTCACCCGCTTGGATCTTCCGGAGATTACCGAAGAAGATGAAAATGCGGCTCATGGTGGTGGCCACGGTATGTCTGCCACTCCCGGTGCGGATGATCCCATTGAAGTAACAGATGATCCGGCGCATCCCCGATATATTACCAAAAAACCACTTTGGAAAAATAAACATTTTGCTTTGGGTGTGGCCGCGCAGGCATGCTACGTCGCAGCCCAAACCGGTATTTTTAGTTTCCTCATCAATTTTGTTACCGACCACTCGCAACATCCACGATGGGAGCCGGTTGATGGTCCGTATTTTTTGTCTTTGGGTTTCCTGTTATTTATGATTGGCCGTATTTCGGGCAGCGCGTTAATGAAATATTTTGAACCGGCCAAACTACTTGCTGTTTATACGCTCGCAGTTTGTTTGCTCTTGCCAATCGTTGGTTCGCATTTAGGCTGGCCATCTTTTTTTGCGTTGTATGGTGTATTCTTTTTCATGTCCATTATGTTTCCGACCATATTTGCATTGGCCATCCGGGGATTAGGGCCTCAAACCAAGCATGGCGCTTCTTACCTGGTAATGGCCGTTGCCGGCGGAGCCGTATTTCCACCAATAATGGGTGCTGTTGCCGATATGTATGGCATGAGTCCGGGTTTCTTTGTTCCGATCCCATTATTCCTTTTTATTCTTTACTACGCTGTAAAAGGATATAAAGTGAAGGCATAGTGCATTAAAAATTGAATTAACCAACATACTCACGATAAAAACGCACGTTATGAAAAATTTGTTTATTGTTCTGTTCATTTTGGCAATTGGTGGAAACTTAGCCGCACAAAATCATACCGGCGAAATGATTGAACTGGCCAAAATGCGTACAGGCATGAAAAATAAACGCATTAGTAGTACTGACCCCACCGGAGGCAACCGCGACCATTTGGAGCCAATACAACCGGGCGAAAAGCGAACCATTGCAGACATAAAAGGTTCAGGAATCATCAATCATATCTGGATAACGATGAACCCGCCGCCACAGGATATGAGTCGCAATGATGTAATCATCCGGATGTTTTGGGATGGCAACAGCTATCCATCTGTAGAATCGCCCATCGGACCATTTTTTGGGCAAGGTTGGGATGAACAATATAACTACGCTGCCGCACCTCTTGCTGCTGGTCCGCTAAATGGCACAAGCCTGGTGAGCTATTTCGCAATGCCTTTTGCAACAGGAGCAAAAATTGAAATTGAAAACCAAACCGATAAGGTCATCCATGCTTTTTATTTTTATGTGGATTATTATGAAATGGTCACACTGCCAAAAGATATGGGTCGCTTCCATGCCTGGTACAATCATGAACTGACCAACGCCCTGCCGGAAGGAGAAACAGAGTGGGCACTCACCGGTCCCTGGCGGCCAAATAAAGACACTGACAATAATTTTACCTTTATTGAAACCACCGGTAAAGGCCATTTTGTGGGTATCAATTATTATGTGCACAGCCCAACGCCTATGTGGTATGGCGAAGGGGATGATATGTGGTTCATTGATGGTGAAAAAACGCCTTCGCTGATTGGCACCGGAACAGAAGACTTCTTCAATACATCCTGGTGTCCGAAAGAACCTTATATCCACCCTTATTTTGGATATCCAAGGGTAAATAATGATGTGGGATGGCTTGGACGTACACATGTTTACCGCTTTTTTGTGAACGACCCGATCTTTTTTGAAAAATCGGTGAAAGGCACCATCGAACATGGTTCCAATAACAACCTGACCCTTGACCTGGCTACGGTGGCATACTGGTACCAGGAAAAGGCCGTGGCTTTGCCGGCCGCTCCATCCAAAGAAATGCGTAAGCCCAAACCACTCATACGGTTTGAAGACATGCACCGGTGGCGGGATGCCTGGCGCAAGGCGAAAGGAAATGACCCGCATTTATGGGGAAATGAAAATTGATTTTCACTGGTTTTTCAATAATTAAAATGGATATGGCAAAATATGTGTTGGGAGTTGATTATGGTACCGATTCGGTTCGCACCATCCTGGTAGATACGGGAAACGGAACTGAGCTGGCCTCTTCAGTATTTGAATATCCCCGCTGGAAAAAAGGGCTCTATTGCAACCCGGAAACAAACCGGTTCCGGCAACATCCTTTGGATTATATTGAAGGAATTCAACATACGGTAATTGATGTGCTGAAACAAGCGGGTAAAGAGGTCGCCGAAAAAGTAGTAGCCATTTCCATTGATACAACAGGATCCACGCCGGTGGTTATAAATGAACAAGGCATTCCACTGGCTTTGCTTGAAGGATTTGAGGACAATCCAAATGCCATGTTCGTGTTATGGAAAGATCATAGTTCAATAAAGGAAGCCGATGAGATCAACGCCACTGCAAAAGCACACAACCTGGAACATATAAACTATTGTGGCGGCAGCTATTCCTCCGAATGGTTTTGGGCCAAATTTCTACACGTTTTGCGTGAAGATGAAGATGTGCGGCAGTCTGCATTTGGGTGTGTGGAGCATTGTGACTGGATGCCTTTTCTTTTAACCGGGGGAACGGAAGCCATTCGCATCAAAAGAGGTGTTTGCGCGGCGGGGCATAAAGGGTTATGGATGGGTGAACTCGGCGGCTTTCCGCACAATGATTTCTTCAAATCGATAGACCCCTTGTTGAATGGTTATGTGGAAAAAATGTCGGGCCCCTTATTTACTGTCGATCAGGCCGCTGGCCACCTGAGTGAAGACTGGGCATCCATCCTTGGATTGCCGGCCAACGTTTTGGTAGGTATTGGCGCCATTGATGCCCATGTAGGCGCAATAGGCGGGCAGGTATCGGAAGGGTATTTAAGCAAAGTTATCGGCACTTCTACCTGCGACCTGATGGTAGTGCCGGAAAATGAAATGGAAGGAAAGACCATCCACGGCATTAGCGGACAGGTGCATGGCTCGATTATTCCTGGAATGGTGGGACTGGAAGCAGGGCAGGCAGCTTTTGGCGATATTTATGCCTGGTTTAAAAACCTGATAACATGGCCGCTGCAGCACATTAACGACGAAGATTTAAAGGAGAGCCTTGCTGATGGCATACTTGCAAAACTGAGTGAGGAAGCGGACAAAATTGAGCTTACTCTGGACAATGAATTTGCGGTAGATTGGTTCAACGGACGCCGTTCACCGGATTTGAATTCGATGGTGAAAGCCGGCATCGGAGGGTTAACCCTTGCATCAACCGCGCCACGGATTTTTCGCGCACTTGTGGAAGCAACCTGCTTTGGTTCGCGCAGGATTGCCGAAAGATTAGGAGATGAAGGTGTGGGGATCAGGGGCATAATCGGTTTGGGTGGAATAGCAAAAAAATCACCGTTTGTAATGCAAATGCTTGCTGATGTGATGGGCATGTCTATAAAGGTGCATAAATCCACCCAAACGGTGGCTTTTGGAGCTACCATGATGGCTGCAACGGTAGCTGGAGTTTATTCCAGCATTGAAGACGCTATTCAGAAAATGGGGCAGGGGTTTGAAAAAGAATATCTACCAAAAGAAGAGCACCGGGAAATACTGGAAAAACGCTATCGCATATACTTGTCCTTTGGCGATTTCCTGGAGGACAGTTCCGGTTGATTGTCTCCTTTCAATAATTGAAATATTAAGTATACAAGCTTACGGCCTGGTTGGCCAGGTGAAGAAGCAGGGAGGAAGAAAGAAATGTTGCGTGTTTTTTTGCTGTTTTTTATGATGTTCACCGTGGCGGCTTATGGGCAAACTTTGCCTGTGGCTTTAAAAACTTTTGTGGAAAAAATACAAGCCACAGAAATTGGCAATGCGCAAGCGGCAATAAAATTCCGTCAGATTAACAACGAACTAATGCATGTGCAGGTGAAGTGGGAAACTGCCCAAAACGTCAAACAAAACCGGGTTTGCATTGAGCTATTCCCTGCCTTTGACGCCACTTTCCATTGGGCTCCACATCTAACTCCGGAAAATGAACACATCATCGCGCAGCATGTTTTCCGTGCGCCTGCCCTCATTTTTAAAAATGATGAAAATTATCTTGCCATGGTGCCCGACCTGGATCTGTTACAAAAAGGCAGCCCCGCACCCTGGTTCCTGGATATGGATGCCCGGCAAAACAAAATGGAACTGGGTATGAGCCAGTCAAAAGTGACTGAACACGTGTTGTTTGCGGCTGCCCCGGGTGCCTGGTTTCCCAAAGGAGAAGCGCAACTTTCTTTTTATTTAATGTATTCACAGTCTGCTGAAGATCTGCAGAATCCCTGGCGCCGGCCACTGGAATTCATGTGGTCTCTATGGGGAAAGCCTTTGTTCAGCCAGGGTGAACCCATGAAACAGGCTGACCTGCTGCCTTATGTTGAGCAAACCTATACCTGGGCATTTCAAAACTGGAGGAAGGCTGTGTGGCAGCAATTTGAATTGGAAGGCAAACAGGTTGGCGCACCAGTTTTTATTGTAAATACAACCCAAAGTCCCAATTACCACGGCCCGGTGAATGAACGGGAATTCCGTTCCATCTGGAACCAGGCCTGGTTCAGTTCCATTCGTTCCGCTACCGGTTTATACCGGTTTGCCAGGCGCACGCAAAACGACAGCCTGCGACAAAAAGCCCTGCTGACCAAAGAACTCGCCCTTTCATTTCCACAACGGTCAGGGTTTTTCCCTTCTGTAATCGCTACGGAAATGGAGTGGGTTGAAGAAAATGGCCAATTGCACCACCGCTCCAAAGGCTGGGAAACCCGGAATTTCGGCAACAGCAACCGGAATCCTTACACCTCCAATCCACGATTGGCACCTTACCATATTGCCGATATGAGCTTTACAGCAAGCTGGATGCTCGATTGGTATAATGAACTGGAAAAAGACGAGCGCTTACTTAAATACGTGCAACGTTATGCCGATGCGTTGATCACCATACAGGATCAAGACGGCTTTTTCCCGGCCTGGCTTTCATTGGTAGATCTTTCGTCCATGCCCCATTTGTTGCAATCTCCCGAAACTTCTGCTTCAGCCACTTTGCTGTTCAAACTTTACAACATCACAAAGAAACAAGAATACCTGGATGCCGCTGTGCAAGCGGTGAAAGCGGTGAATCAAAAGGTCATCCCTGTGGGGCAATGGGAAGATTTTGAAACCTACTGGTCTTGCAGCCGTTATGGTGCAGACCATTTGGTGGGCAGAAAAGTGGAACGCAACAATATGTTCAAGCAAAATACTTTTTCCATTTTCTGGACTGCCGAGGCCTTGTTCAATGCCTGGGAAGCAACCGGCGACCGGGGCTATCTCCGGCAGGGTCAGGCCGTTTTGGATGAATTGCTTATGGCACAAGCGCTCTGGCAACCGCCTTTCATGGCCATACGCACCCTGGGTGGCTTTGGCGTAATGAATGCCGACGGCGAATGGAATGATGCAAGGCAAAGTTTATTTGCCGAAATGATCATCCGTTACGGAGTAGCACTAAATAAGCCGGAATACCTGGAAAGGGGAATTGCCGCCCTGAAAGCTTCATTTACCATGATGTATACTCCGCTCAATCCGCAAACGCTTGTGCAATGGGAAAAACGCTGGCCATTTTTTGGCGAGGCGGACTATGGATTTATGATGGAAAATTATGGTCATGAAGGAAGGACTGACGCGTCCGGTCTGGGTATAGGTGAGTTCACCATTTACGATTGGGGCAATGGTGCCGCTGCGGAAGCATGGAACCGTATAAAAGACCGCTACCCTGATTTGATGGGATTTTGATTCAAACGATACGGATTGAGGTTCCGGCAAATCCCAAAATTCATTAAGCAAGCTACCGGTAGCAAAAAATTTCAAATTGCTGTACCTTTCACCAATTGAAAAATTGTGTCCCATGTTTTCCCTGAAAGAAAAATACGCAGTCATTACGGGTGGTTCAAGTGGAATTGGAAAAGCCGTAGCCACCACTTTTGCCCGACAAGGCGCCGAGGTAACTGTACTGGACCTGAATGCCGGCAATAATGCCACCTTACTTAATGAACTGGCGGACGAAGGCCTGAAAATCCGCACACTCGAGGTAAATGTCGCTGATTTTCACCAGGTTGAAAATGCACTCGCCGGCGAGCGGGAAGTAGATATTCTTGTCAATTGTGCGGGAGTAGCGCATATAGGCAAAGCCCATGATACACCTGAAGAAGATTTCGATCGCCTGTTAAACATAAATGTGAAAGGCGTATTCCATTGCTGCAAGGCCGTGTTGCCAGGCATGATGGCAAGAGGTCATGGGGTGATCCTGAATGTGGCTTCCATTGCTGCCTGGGTCGGCCTCCCGGACAGGTTTGCCTACAGCGCAACAAAAGGTGCAGTGTATGCAATGACGTTGTCCATAGCAAAGGATTATGTCAGCCACAATATCCGCTGCAATTCCATTTCACCAGCAAGGGTGCATACGCCTTTTGTAGATGGTTTTCTTGCAAAAAACTACCCGGGAAATGAAGCGGAGATGTTTGAAAAACTGAGTAAAACCCAGCCCATTGGCCGAATGGCAAAACCGGAGGAGATTGGCGCATTGGCATTATATTTATGCAGTGATGAAGCATCGTTTATTACCGGTTGCGATTACCCGATTGACGGGGGATTTATTAAATTGAATAATTAATAAGCAACTGAATTTTTCAGGCACCGGAATTTGAATTTTGAAATAAAACCTATGAAATATTGCAGATGGGGCGAACCGGGTGCCGAAAAACCTGGATGTCTGATTGACAACAAGATCTATGATATCAGCAAACTAGTACCGGAAATTGACGGTTCGTTCTTAAGCGAAGGCAATGCAGTTACGGATTTTAATCCGGCTGAGCTTAAAGAAGTGGATACGGCGGTGCGCCTTGGCTGCCCGGTGGCCAATCCATCCAAGATCGTTTGCATCGGCCTCAATTATTCCGATCATGCGGCGGAGACCAACGCACAAATCCCTGCAGAACCCATCATCTTTATGAAAGCCACCACCTCCATTACCGGACCGAATGACGATGTGATGTTGCCCCGGGACAGTGTAAAAAGCGACTGGGAAGTGGAACTGGCCATCGTGATCGGCAGACGGGCAAGCTATGTGGAGGAAGATGAAGCCATGGAATATGTTGCCGGATATTGTTTGCATAATGATGTAAGCGAACGCGAATTTCAGCTGGAACGTGGCGGCACGTGGGATAAAGGTAAAGGCTGCGATACCTTTGCACCTCTCGGTCCCTGGCTGGTTACAAAAGATGAAATTGAAGATGTACACAACCTTCGCCTCTGGCTGAAACTGAATGGCGAAACCATGCAGGACGGCAGTACCCAAAACCTGATTTTTAATGTGCCTTACCTGGTGTCGTATGTAAGCCGGTTTATGACCTTGCTGCCCGGTGATATTATTTCCACTGGTACTCCAGCTGGTGTTGGGCTGGGTATGAATCCCCAGGTTTACCTGAAGGCGGGGGATGTAATGGAATGTGGAATCGACGGACTCGGCACCTCGAAACAAAAAGTAGTGGCGTTTAGTAAAACATGACTTACACACCAATTCTCCCATGACAAAAAAATATTGCCTGGCTTTGGATCTGAAGAACGATCCGGCTCTGATTGCGGAGTATGAAAAATACCACCTCGAAGTATGGCCTGAAATCTTAGCCAGTATCAAAAGCTCTGGTATTTTGAACATGGAAATTTACCGATGGGATACCCGCCTCTTCATGATCATGGAAACCACGGAAAATTTCAGTTTTGAGCGAAAGGCGGAATCCGACGCATCCAATAGACGCGTTCAGGAATGGGAAGAATTGATGTGGAAGTTTCAGCAACCATTACCAGGTTCTCCGTCAGGCGAAAAATGGAAATTGATGGAAAAAATTTTTCAGCTTCATTAAAAGTAGCTTCATAAAAACGTTTTGCCATGATCATTGACAGCCATCAGCATTTTTGGAATTATGAAGCTGAAAAGGATGCCTGGATAACAGATGAAATGGCTGTACTCAGAAATGATTTCCAGCCAGACGCGTTGCAGAAAATTTTAGAAGAGCAAAATATCAGTGGATGCATTGCCGTGCAGGCTGATCAGTCGGTTGAAGAAACCTACCGCCTCATCAACTGGGCTGATGAATATGATTTCATCAAAGGCGTTGTGGGATGGATTGACCTGAAAGGAAGCGGGCTGGAAATGGAACTGGGAAAACTCCGGATTTTTGAAAAACTGAAAGGTTTTCGCCATATCCTTCAGGCGGAAGAGCCTGAATTTATGCTCGATAACCGCTTTGTAAAAGGGCTTTCCTTACTGGCGAAATACGGCTATTCTTATGACCTGCTCGTTTTACCCCGGCATTTGCCTGCCACGGTAAAACTTGTTGAACAACTTCCGGATTTGCATTTTGTCCTCGATCATTTAGCAAAACCCCTGATTAAAGAGGCCAAAACGGAACCCTGGAGAACAGACCTTGAAAAACTAGCGGCTTTTCCTAATGTTTCAGCCAAACTGAGCGGGTTGGTTACAGAGGGGGACTGGGATAATGTGCGCTATGAAAAACTGCAGACTTATCTTGAAATCGCCATGGAGTTGTTTGGCCCTGACCGGCTAATGTACGGAAGTGACTGGCCGGTAATGCTCCTTGCAACAGGATATGATGGCTGGATTAAAATGGTAGAGCAATTTTTGAGCAAGTATCCTTTTGATGTGAAGGAAAAAGTGCTTTATCAAAACGCTGAAAGAGTTTACAAATTATAACGATTTTGTAATTATGAATTTAGAACTGGCCGAAAAATATATTGTAGTTACCGGCGGTGCCAAAGGCATTGGGCGGGGTATTGTAGAAAGCCTTGCGGCAGAAATGGCCATACCCGTAATAGTAGGACGCAATGCAGCGGACAACCGGGAATGCCTGGATTTCATTCATCACCTGGCACCGCATGCCTTTAGTGTGGAAGCTGACCTGACGAGCAATGAGGCATGCAAAATGGCCTGTGAAGAAATATTGGCAAGATCGGGCAACCAGGTATTTGGATTGGTAAACAATGCCGGGTTGAATGATGGGGTAGGCCTGGAAAATGGGAGTTATGATGATTTTATCCGCAGTTTGCACAATACCCTGGTTCATTATTACCTAATGGCCCATTACCTATTGCCATCACTCAAAAAAAACAAAGGTTCCATTTTGAATATCGGGAGCAAAACAGCTGAAACCGGCCAGGGAAACACCTCCGGATATGCCGCATCCAATGGTGGACGTAATGCCCTTACCCGCGAATGGGCAGTTGAACTTGCCAAATACAGTGTGAGGGTAAATGCCATCATTGTAGCTGAGTGCTTTACACCGCAATATGCCAAATGGATAAACCAGTTTAATGATGCAGAAAACCGATTGAAGGGGATCACCAAAAATATTCCATTTGAACAGCGGATGACAACGGTGAAAGAAATAGCAGATACGGCGGTGTTTCTGCTTTCGCCACTGAGCAGCCATACCACAGGACAGTTGATTCATGTAGATGGGGGTTATGTGCATTTGGACAGGGCATATCAAAGGTGAAGTCATTAGGCATCAATGG
Source organism: Bacteroidota bacterium (assembly GCA_023387985.1). Taxonomy (GTDB): domain Bacteria; phylum Bacteroidota; class Bacteroidia; order Chitinophagales; family Chitinophagaceae; genus Phnomibacter. The sequence goes on from JAEWHC010000002.1 coordinate 64,485, forward strand.
AAACTTATGACTTTTCCTGTTCAGGTCGATGCTAATTGGCTGCACGGGCCCGCTGACCATTTATTTTGAATGTTGAAACCTCCGGAGGCGGACAGGTTTTTTGGTTTCGAATGATTAATTTTGAATTTAAAGTGTCATTTTCCAAATTTCAAATACAAGCAAAGAGCGCCTGGTTTCAATTGTTCATGATCAGGAATCTACCAAGCGCCTGGTTTAGTGGTGTTCGGCTCATTGATCTGGAAGAAGACCACGCTGTTGTTTCGGTACCCTATAAATGGTTTTCCAAAAATCCCTTCCGAAGCACCTATTTCGCCTGCCAGGCTATGGCAGCCGAAATGAGCACCGGAATTTTGGCCATGGCGCATTTACATGAAAGCAATCCGCCGGTAAGCATGCTGGTTACAAAACTGGAAGGGGAATTTAAGAAGAAAGCTGTTGAACGGGTTTATTTTACCTGCGACGATGGTCATGCCATTCGCGAAGCTATTGAAAAAACAAAACGAACCGGTGAAGCCGTTTCGCTTGTAACAAAAAGCATTGGCAAAAGCAGGGAAGGTACGGAGATCAGCCGCTTCACCGTGGTATGGGGATTCAAAGCACGGATAAAATCAACCTGACCGGCTACTCTATATTTTCATTGTTCAATTCCTCGTCGGTCAGGCTGTTCAGGCTAATTAATGCACGCATGCTTCTCCGGATCAGGTTAATGATTTCCACCAGTTTCTTTACATTAGGATCCTCAACCGTTTAGACCATTTCCAAATTGAAACTAAAAATCTCGTCCTCTTTGGTAGCTTTATTGGCTTCCAGGAGTTCTCCTTCCATAGCCAGATTCAGCGCGCCGGTAAACAGCAAATTTTCAACCTCGTTTAATTATTGAACCGATTTGATCAAATGATTGCGGTACATGATTTTAATGGTTTATTGCGTCTGCCGGGAAATCATAGAAATAGAATTATGCCTGACGTTGTTCCGGATTGATGCAATTATGGCTTCGCCTCCACGGGGGCCATAGGTCGTTTGTTCAAATCCATTACCGGTACCAATCCTTCACTTGGCATATAAATGATCTGGGGCAGATTTCCCTTGTCGGCAAGCTTTTCCAGCGTACGCACAAACAGATATTGATTATAAACTGAATTCAACTGACCGTTTTCAATCAGCATAGCTTCGGCCATTCCTTTGGCGCGTGCAACTTCCGCTTCAGCATTCAGTTTTTCTGCTTCCAGCCTGGCTTTGGCTTCTTCCACCAGTATCCGCCTGTTTTGTTCAGCTTTTGCCATTTCCGCCCTGCCGGCCATTTCCTGGCGCCACACATTGTACATTGGCAGGCCCCACATGGCCAGGCCCATAACGATGATAACTGAAATTACCAGGATAAGAATTCCACCTTTTGAGCTTTTGTAGGTATTCATTTATTGAAGTTTGATCAGCGTAAAGATACAAAAAACAGGGCAGGGTAATGTATAAGGGACGGATATACCCTTATACGTTTCCCGGGATGGCAAAAGAAATTGCTTAAGAATTCGGAACTTTAGCCAGGTAAAAGTCGATGTAAATGATCGATCTGTATTATAACGGAAATCCTCTGGTTTCAATAATTCTGACAACATTTAACCGTTCAGATTATCTCAAACGGGCAATGGATTCATTTTGCAGGCAAAGCTTCAAAAATGCAGAGTTGATCGTGGTGGATGATGGAAGCAACGATTATTCATATGCCCTGGTTGACGATTTTGTGAAGCAACATGCAAATATCCGCTACATGAAGCATTCGAACCGTAAAACATCTTTGTCTAAGAATGTCGGTTTAATGGCTGCCGCAGGGGATTTCATCGGATTCCTGGACAGCGACGATGAATATTTACCTGATTTCATAGAGAAACGCATTCAATATCTGCAAGATCATGCAGACGTTGACTTGATTGAAGGCGGGGCAATAATTATTGGAGATGAATTTGTACCTGATAAAAAGGATACGACCAGGCTCATCCACCTTTCCCAATGCCATATTGGTTCCACCTTTTTTGGAAAAAAAAGCGTCTTCTTTAAACTCGGAGGCTTGGACAAGCATGCCGGTTACGCCGCGGATAGCGATTTCTGGGAAAGGGCTGAGAAATTTTTCAGGACAGCGACAGTGGATTTTCCGGGCTATATCTATCACCGAGATACACCGGGTAGTATTTGCAATGCAAGTTACATCAAGTCGAAAAAAGACTCCCCGGGAAATTAGTTTCCGTAATAATCGTATTCGTCTTCAACTTTTTTTGCAACAGCAGGCCAGGCCTCTACCACCAAATTTTGCGTTAGCTTAATGGGTACAGGAATATCCTGGCGGAGTGCGGGTTCCCATTTAGGCATTTTTTCGAACTCTTCAATTATGCGGTTGTTCATTTCATTGTTGGCTCGAATACCTGGCTTTACATTGCACACTACTCCGTCTTTGTCAATTACGAATTCCACATCCACAAACAGGCGTTTGGGTCCGCCGTCAGGAATAAACTCGCCCAGTTTATCGGCAACTCCATGTACATATTCAGTAAATGCCTGCATGCCTCCCGGGAATTTAGGCTGGTTATTTACGAAGGTGAAAAACTCCTCTGGCTTAATGTCGCGGTATAGTGCCGGTCGGTTTCGCTCTTCGGTATTTGGAATAAACCTTGCTTTTTTCGGATGCCTGTTGATCGGGTATTTCTGACCAAGCACATATTCCCCTTTTTGATTGACCAAAACAACCGGTAACCTGCGGTATTGGTTGAAATAATGGTATACATCTTCCATTACCGTAACGAGTGATTTATATTCTGGACGGCCCTCGATGAATTTATCGAGATGCGCAGAGCTGCGTTCATTCAAAAAAGAAATGGGCATAACATGGATGGGGATAAAATCATTTCCCTGGGCTTTAACGGTTGCTGCCAGAACATAGAGTTCTTTTATGAGATCGTCTGTAATGGGAATACAACCCACCGTAACACAACTGCCATGAACATAAATGGCGCCCCCCGGTTTGGTAGGATTGCTGAGCAGGCGGTCGCTTGCATTGGGATAATTGACACCAAGCGCAAGATGATACTGGCTGTTGGGACGAAACTCATTTACATAATAGAAACCCTCAGGTACCTGGTAATCCCCTTCAAACCGCTTAGGACCTAAGTTGCCTGAAAGTGCGCAAACATTGTAGGATTTAAAAAGCCGGTAAGGTCCACCTTCTTCGGTCTGGATCCAGGCTTCCAGTTTGCCATCGAATTTAAAATTGCGCAGGTATAGACTTTTTGCCGGCCAGGGAATTTTACGTGCCTCAAATTCACTTTTCAAAGCAAATTCTTTCTCGGAAAATGCGTCATTAACGCGTTTAAAAGAACGCTGAAAGCTGATAAAATCACCTGGAACCTGTGGCTGGTTGCGGAGGGAACCCATTCCGTTCTGGGCAAAAAGCGGGGAAAATAACAATGAAAAAGCACCCGCCAGAATGAGGGCAGGTGCTTTGCTATAGATGATGTACTTACTTAACTGCATACCTTAAATTCAATCGTAGAACGGTGTGAAAGTAAGGCAAACCCCCTTTATTATTTGTGAAAACTATGCACTTATCCACTATAGATTTCCCCGGGCTTCCTGCTCCCGTTCTATCGCTTCAAATAAGGCTTTAAAATTGCCTTTTCCAAAGCTTTTCGCTCCTTTGCGCTGAATGATTTCGAAGAATAGGGTAGGCCTGTCCTGAACCGGCTTGGTAAACAATTGCAGCAAATAGCCTTCATCATCGCGGTCAACTAGGATGCCCAGCTCTTTCAAAGGCCCGAGATCTTCGTCAATCTGACCAACACGGTCAGTAAGGTCATCATAATAAGTAGTGGGAACCTGCAGAAATTCTACGCCACGGCTTTTCAATGCGCGAACGGTTGCCACAATATCATTGGTAGCCATAGCAACATGCTGGCAACCTTCGTCACCATAAAACTCCAGGAACTCCTCTACCTGGCTTTTCTTTTTTCCCTCTGCGGGTTCATTAATTGGGAATTTCACAAAACCATTTCCATTGCTCATGACCTTGCTCATAAGCGCCGAATATTCTGTGGAAATATCACTGTCATCAAAAGACAAGATGTTTTTAAATCCAAGTACGTTTTCGTAAAAGGATACCCATTTGTTCATTTGATTCCATCCAACATTGCCCACGCAATGATCAACGTAAAGCAAGCCGGTTTCTTCTGGTGCAAAATCCGAATTCGACCATTTGCGGAAACCAGGCATAAATATCCCGTTGTAATTTTTCCTTTCCACAAAAAGATGAATGGTCTGGCCATAGGTGTGAATTCCGCTAACCACCATTTCCCCTTCAGCGTCTGTAAGTACAGTAGGTTCTAAATAGGGCATTGCACCGCGGATGGTGGTTTGATGAAAAGCATCGCGGGCATCCTCCACTTTTAATGCAATAACCTGAACCCCGTCGCCATGCTTATATACATGGTCGGCAATGCTGTTGTGGGGGCGAAGCGCTGTAGTAAGAACGATGGTAAGCTTATTTTGTCTTAAGGCATAGCTCACTTTATCGCGGATTCCTGTTTCGGGTCCCGCATAGGCTAAGGCCTGAAATCCAAATGCACTCATGTAATAATGAGCAGCCTGTTTGGCATTTCCCACTAAAAGTTCAACAAAATCTGTCCCGTACAAAGGAAGAAAGTCTTTGGCAGTTTGAACATTCGCCTCAGGTGCCTGTAATGTATTCATAATTGAAGTATTTTAAATGTTGATAATCGAAAAGTAAGAGTATACGCACTACTTACCTCCAAGGAAAGCATATTCATTAGAATATCAAAGTCCCTGATAGCAAGCCTTGCAGGCAAATTTAAGCATTATCAGCCATTGTGGTGATTCAGGCATGGAGATGATACAGGCGAAGTGGTTTTCCTATTTTTTATTCAATTGAACTAATAATTATGGTTTAAGAGACTTTTGGAAAATAAAAGGTGTCAAAATGTAAACTTAACTGTATTTTTGGTGTCTTAAATTGCGACTATGAAGAATCTGCTTTTACCCAACCGCTTCAAGAGACTGGGCTGGATCCTTTTCATTCCTTTCGGTCTGTTTGGAACTATTCTCCTGGTTACCGGTATAGACGCTGTTCAATTAGAACTGCCGGTATTTTCCATTTATGATGAAGTGATTTTCGGAGCCAGCGGAAAATTCAGGATTGTAAAATGGGATATTGTTCCCACGCTTACAGGCATATTTACCATTGCCGGTGCATTGCTGATCGCTTTTTCCAGTGAGCATACGGAAGACGAATATATTGAACGCCTGAGGCAAACCTCTTTGCAATGGGCGATACTGGTGAATTATATCATCCTGATCCTGGCGTTTTTATTCATATATGGATTGCCATTTTTTTACATCCTGGTTGTTAATATGTTCACAGTGCTCGTATTTTTTATTGCACGGTTCCATTGGATCTTATGGAAAAATAAAAGAATAACGGATAATGATAAATAAGATAAAAGCAGAGCGCAACGCTGCGGGTCTCACCCAGGAGAAACTTGCGGAATTGATTTCAGTTACCAAGCAAACCATTCATGCCATTGAGACAGGTAAATATATTCCCTCAACTATTCTCGCTTTAAAGATCGCCGCCGTATTTGCTAAGCCTGTGGAAGAACTGTTTTTGCTCGAAAACATTGATTATTATTGAAATATATTGCTTTCATCCTGATCATGCCTGAAAATTTTTTAAGGAAATAAGCCCATTAAATTCTACCTTCCCGCTTTAATTCAAAACGCTATGCCGATCAAAACCATGGCTGAATGGGTTGCGGAAGGAAAGGAGCCTGAGGTGTTGTTCTGGGTGGGCTGTGCCGGATCTTTCGATGACCGTGCACGAAAGATTACCCGTGCATTTGCTGATATCCTGGAATCCGCCGGTGTTGGTTTCGCCATACTTGGAACGGAAGAAGCTTGTACCGGTGATCCCGCGAGAAGAGCCGGCAATGAGTTTCTCTTTCAGATGATGGCTTATCAGAACATTCAGACACTTAATGGTTATGGAGTGAAGAAAATTGTTACCACCTGTCCGCACTGTTTTAATATATTTCAAAACGAATATCCTGCGCTCGGCGGTCGCTTTGAAGTGATCCATCATACTACATTTCTCAGTCAGTTGCTTGAAGAGGGCAAGATCGTAATTCGGGAAGACCATGACCTGAAAGGAAAAACCATCACCTATCATGACAGTTGTTACCTTGGCCGCGCCAATAATATATATGAGGCGCCACGCAAAGTACTCGAAGCCCTGAAAGCAGACCTGGTGGAAATGAAGCGTTGCCGGTCCAATGGATTGTGCTGCGGTGCAGGGGGTGCCCAAATGTTCAAGGAAGAAGAAAAAGGACATACACGGGTAAACCTGGAGAGAATAAAAGATGCATTGGAAATTAACCCTGAGGTGGTGGCGAGTGCTTGTCCTTATTGCAATACAATGCTTACCGATGGCGTTAAAGCCTCTGAAAAAGAGAACTCCATGCAGGTAAAAGATGTAGCTGAACTCGTTGCTGAAAGTCTTAGTAAATAAAAAAATATCATTCTGAATAATGCCTTTAAAAAGAATAAATACGCGAATCCTGGTAATTGATGATGAACGTGCAATTAGAAATACACTGAAGGAGATCCTGGAGCATGAGGGTTATAAAGTGCAGCTCGCCGAAAATGGAGAAGAGGGGTTGAATATGTTTCTTGACCAGGAATTTGATGTTGTTTTGTGCGATATCAAGATGCCTAAAATGGACGGAATGGATGTTTTATCCAGCATTCGGGAAAAGAATGATTCCGTACCAGTGATTATGGTAAGTGGTCATGGTAACATTGAAACCGCTGTGGAAGCGGTTAAACGCGGAGCTTTCGACTTTATATCCAAGCCACCGGATCTCAACCGGCTGCTCATTACCCTGCGCAACGCAAGCGATACCAATAAGCTTGTTGCTGAAAAAAAAGTGCTGATGCGCAAAGTTCCTGGAGTGCAGGAAATCGTGGGAGATTCAGAAACTGTATTAAAGATCAAGGAAACCATAGAAAAAGTTGCCCCCACTGAAGCAAGGGTATTGGTTACGGGTGGCAACGGCGTAGGTAAGGAATTGGTTGCCCGCTGGCTTCATGAAAAAAGCGCACGCAATACCGGACCACTTATTGAAGTTAACTGTGCAGCGATTCCGAGTGAACTTATTGAAAGCGAATTGTTTGGACACGAAAAAGGAAGTTTTACCTCAGCTATAAAACAGCGTATAGGAAAATTTGAACAAGCCAATAACGGTACATTATTCCTCGATGAAATTGGCGACATGAGTCTTGATGCCCAGGCTAAAGTGCTTCGCGCTTTGCAGGAAGGTGTAATCACCCGGGTAGGGGGCGAAAAGGAAATCAGGGTGAATCCCAGGGTTGTAGCCGCTACCAATAAAGATTTGCTGAAGGAAGTAGAGAATAAGCGTTTCCGCCTGGATCTTTATCACCGTTTGAATGTGATCAATATTCATGTTCCATGCCTTAACGACCGCAGGGAAGATATTCCAGTACTAACCAAACATTTCCTGTCTTCGGTCTGCCAGGAATATGGAATAGCTACCAAGACCATACAGGATGGCGCGATGCAATTGCTGCAGGAGCACGAATGGACCGGAAATATCCGTGAGCTACGTAATGTAATCGAACGCCTGGTGATCCTGGGCGGGCAGGACATTACTGCAGGGGATGTAAAAGAATATGTGAATCTAAGGGTAAAAGTGTAAATACAGCATCCGTCAGCTTGCAATATCCTCAATAAGATATTGCGCCACTTCAGGACTTTCCTGTGTAATGATTACTTTTTTACCACCAACCATTTCAGGTAATTTGCCATTTTGGGGGTGACGAATAGTTACCAGGGTCAGGTTTTTGCGCACCATCACCTGCAGCCATTGGGATGCGGCTTCTGCAAGTGCGGAAAGTTTTTCATCATGCTCATCAAAAACGGCGTAATACCGGATTGCTGCATTCTGGGTGAGGTTGGGTTTGAGGCGGATTTGTTCAAACAACTCGAAAAGTTTCCCTAGATAGGCGTCGCCGATAAAAGCAAAATCTTTTGACTGGAACTCCAGCATAACCTGATTTTTTTTCATAACCATTATGGGAGGGAGGTCTTGAACCTTACTATGGGAAATAATTGTACCGCTGAGGGCTGGGTCTAAAAAGCTTTTGACATAGAGTGGGATCTGTTTTTCAAAAAGCGGTTTAATCGTTTTCCGGTGGATAACCTGGGCGCCATAATAAGCCATTTCCACTACCTCAGCGTAGGAAAGTTCCGGAAGTTCGATGGTTTCTTTAAAAACCCTGGGGTCTGCATTCATCACAGCAGGCACATCTTTCCAAATGGTCACTTTCTCGGCATTCAGGATATTTCCGAATAGGGCTGCTGAAAAATCACTTCCTTCACGACCAAGGGTTGTGCTTTCGTTTTCGTCGGTACTCCCGATAAAGCCTTGGGTAATCACCAATTTGCCTTCATTTAACAATGGTTGAATGTACAATTCAACATTCCTTGTCGTCTGTTCCCAGTTTACTCTTGCTTCACGAAAAATGTCTTCTGTTTTCAATACATCCCGTACATCTATCCAAACATTTGCCACACCAATTTCCTGCAGGTAATGGCTTAATAATGTGCTACTCAGCAATTCACCTACACAAACTATCTGATCGTAATAATAATCGAATGATTTCACAGGGTTATCATGCAGCATCCATTCCACTTCGGTAAAAAAATCGAGCATCCGTTGTTCACAGGCCAGCCCTTCCGTAATAAGCAGGTATTTGGCAAGATTTTCATGGGTCTGCTTCACCTGGTAAAATAGCTCAATCGCCTCTTCTTTGCGTCCGGCAAAATAGGCCTCCGCCACTTTTTCGAGCGCATTGGTTGTTTTTCCCAATGCGCTGATCACCAGCAATGCCGGCTTTTCCACCACATCCCTTATGATTTCTGAAGTGCTTTTATACCGTTCGAGGCTGGACAAACTGGCGCCGCCGAATTTATGTACCTGCATATTGATTTTTTGGTTTGCAAAGGTAAAGCTTATTTAACTGCAGCTTTTCAAAGAAATCATCAATTCGACAAGGTTTGAATCCGGTAGTTTAGGTCCCGCGCATTTCTTCCGGCGCCTAAAAACCATTTACTTTGCAGGCAAGATTGCAATGCCATGATGAATCGTTCTGATTCAGTCCGGCTCCAATAAAGAAAAATGAATATATGAAAGGTTTTAGAAAAGTTATGACCCTGGATGAATTCACCATCCAGGAACTCCGAAATTTTCCTACGGCTACAGGTGAACTGAGTGGTTTATGGCGTGCCATTGGCCTGGCAGCAAAACGCATTAATGCCGATGTAAACCGCGCAGGACTCGTGGATATTCTGGGAGCTGCAGGAGCCGAAAATATACAGGGGGAAGAAGTTCAAAAGCTGGATGAATTTGCCAATAAGACCCTGATCGATCTGCTGAACCATTCTATTTATTGTGCCGGTGTGGGCAGCGAGGAAATTGAGGATGTGGTGATTTTTGATGATCCCATGAACAATCAAAGTAAATATGTTCTCCTGATGGATCCGCTGGATGGCAGTGGCAATATTGATGTAAATGTGAGCATCGGAACCATATTTTCTATTTACAAGCGGATCAGTCCGTTAGGTGAACCGGCGACCATTGATGATTTTATGCAACCCGGAAATATGATGGTTGCAGCGGGCTACATTATTTACGGCAGCAGCACTATGTTTGTGTTTGCCACCAAACGTGGGGTAAACGGATTCACCCTGGACCCGGCAGTTGGTGAGTTCTGCCTCAGTCATCCTGACATCAAATGCCCGGAACATGGAGTTTTTTACAGTGTCAATTATGGAAATTTCACCCAGTTCAGCCTCGGTGTTCAGCAATACCTGAAAACCTGCGAGCTTAAAACCAAAGCGGAAGGTGGCCCTTATACCGAAAGATATATCGGCAGCATGGTGGCCGATGTTCATCGCAACCTCATTAAAGGAGGTATTTTTATGTACCCGGGTACTCTAAAAAAACCGAACGGCAAACTTCGCCTGCTCTATGAATGCAATCCCCTTTCTTTCATCGTGCATATGGCCGGTGGTTATGCCACCAACGGGATTGAGTACATCCTCAATCTTCAGCCGCAACAATTGCATCAGCGGGTACCGTTATTTATTGGCAGCACTAAAATGATGGACGAATTGCATGCGCACATCGAAAAATATGATGGCATTGGCTTCGAAAAATAAGTTTTCATTTTGGAACGCAACCTGATATCCGGCCATTGAAACCAGTCAAATTAAAAACTTTTTTTGGGTGACTCAAGCGCAATTTCACAATACCGCCACAATTCTCCGTTGAATTTGTCAACACCAATTGTGGAATTGTATTTTTACAAAATTCTGGTTTGCAACAAGAAAACCATAGTATAAAAACCTTAAAACCTATATGAACAAAAGATATTTTCTAACGGCCCTCGCCTTTACGACATTTGCAATGGCCAATGCGCAGAATAAAGCTGCGGCTCCGGCTAAACAGGCAACACCCGCCAAGCCTGCCATCAAGGCTTCGGAGCCTTTCTCGCTCAAATCCGCCCAGGACAGCCTGAGCTATGCTCTGGGTATCCTGGAGGCAAGTTTTTTCAAGCAGCAAGGCATTGACGCCATCAGTTACAATGCCCTCAACCAGGGAATGAAAGATGTTTTAACCAATAATTTAGCAGCGCTTATGACACCAGATGTAGCCAACAATATACTGAGAGAAAAATTACAGGCTGCCGCAGCCAAAAAAGCACAGGCTGTAGTGGATGCCGGCCTGGCCTTTTTGGAAGAGAATAAAAAGAGGCCTGAAGTAAAAGTGACACCAAGTGGTCTGCAATATGAAATTCTGAAGCAGGGCACCGGCGCATTGCCAAAAGATACAAATGAAGTGCGTGTACATTATACCGGAACCTTATTGAACGGAGAAAAATTCGACAGCAGCCGTGACCGGGACCAGCCTGCTGAGTTTCCACTTACTGCGGTGATTCGTGGATGGACTGAAGGCCTTCAATTGATGCCCGTCGGATCTCAATTCAAGTTCTACATTCCTTACGAGCTGGCTTATGGTATACAGGGAAGGCCACCACAAATTCCAGGAGGCTCTGTGCTGGTATTTGATATTGAACTGCTAGATATTGTTAAATAATTCCAGCATATGCCAGATCTTGAATCGATAAAATTCCCGATTGGCTGCTATGCCCTGAGGCCGTTTTCTGAAATGGAATGGCAGGATAGGGTTTACTCCATAGCGCAATTTCCCCTGAGGCTCGAAGCAACCATCCAGGTCCTGGATGAGGCGCAACTGCAGACGCCTTACCGGGAAGGCGGATGGACTGTTCATCAGCTTGTGCACCATTTGTGCGACAGTCACCTGAATGCGTATTGCCGTATTAAACTTGCCTTAACTGAAGAGACTCCGGTTATAAAACCATATGAACAGGAGGAATGGGTAAAGACTGCGGATCTCATGCTTCCCGTGAACAATGCAACCACATTGCTTTATGCCTTGCATCAGCGGATAACAAAACTCATCCGCGAAGCAACACCGGCCACACTGCAACGAAAATTCATCCACCCTGAATACAAGGAGCCACAAACACTATGGGAATTGATCGGCTATTATGCCTGGCATGGAAATCACCACCTGGCGCAAATCAATGCATTAAGACAAAGAATGAAATGGTAAACGGAATATTATGATCAAAGCCTGGAAGCAGGTCGCTTCAAAATACATACATAGAGAAAGTTGGTTTAAGCTGAGGTCGGATGCAGTGATTAAGGGAAACGGGGAGCCAATGGATCCCTATTATGTGCTGGAATATACTGACTGGGTAAATGTTTTCCCGGTGCTGGAAAATGGAAAAGTTATCCTGGTAAGGCAGTACCGCTATGGTCTCGGTGCGTTCAGCATTGAAGTACCCGGCGGTATTATGGATCCTCATGAAACACATCCGGAAGAGGCCGCCCGCAGAGAGCTGCTCGAAGAAACCGGACTGACCTGCGGTTCCATAGAACGTGTGGCCGTGGTTGCGCCAAATCCTGCCACCCAAAACAACCGGCTGCACTGTTTCCTGGCCACGGGATGCGTAAAAACGCATGAAATTGCCCACGACGAAAACGAGGAAATGGATATTCTTGAAGTTGAAATGGATGAGGTATTGCGCATGCTTCGCGAAAATGAGATCATTCAATCACTGCATGTCAGTTCCATCATGTATTCGCTTCAGCAATTGGGAAAAGTGAAGATAGGGTAGGGTTAGGCAAACCATTGTCAGTTTACCCTTTTCAGAAAATAAGTCCAGGCCTCTTCCAGGTAATGTTTTGCGGATTCTGAAACTGGATCGCCCAAATCCCATTCTTCACCCTGCATCATAACCACTTCTGCCTTTGGATATCGGCCAAAAAGTGTATTGCATAAATACAAAATGGCATCGGGGCTTTGCATGTGGGAGGAGAAATGGTACACGGATGAAGGAATTACCGGTTTAATTTGAAAGCCTTTTTCATTTTTTCCGCTAAATGCATCTGCAAAGACTACATGATCGTATTCCGCTACCAAACCGGCATCTTCTACCTGTAACTGGTACCTGAATTCAACATCAAATATTTCGGATAGTTGCTTTTCTGCCTGTTCGGCAAAAAGCCATCCCAACGCGTCATCCCCACGGCTTGCATTTCCGATTCCGATCAGCAGCGCTTTTTTCCTGTTATTTGTACTTTTCATCCAAAAGCCGGTTAGCGTGATCGAAAAGTTGTACCTGCAATGACATTTTTCCCAGCGCATGTGTCGCGCAACTCAGGCAGGGATCATAGGCGCGTATGGCGGTTTCCACCTGGTTTAGCATACCTTCAGTAATCATGGCCTGGTTACTCAAAACATGTTCAGCAACCCATTTGACCGAACGGTTCATGGCTTCATTATTGTGTGTTGTTGATACAATGAGGTTGCACCTTGTTACCATTCCTTTATCATCAACTTCATAATGATGGATGAGAGTGCCCCGCGGGGCTTCAATAATACCGATGCCCTTGTTGCGGGGTGTGCCTGTACGGATAAGATCATCACCAAGCAGGTCCGGATCATTGAGCAGTATCTTCATTTCTTCCGCACAATAAAGCATTTCAATCAGGCGGGCCCAATGGAAATACATTGTTCCATTCACTGTATTTTCACCCGCAAATGCAAAATATTGCTGCCTTTCTCTTTCAGCCAATGGCGTACGGAAATGGTCGCATACATTTAGCCGGGCCACTGGCCCCACCCGGTTCCAGCCATTCTCCCGCCCAATATGTTTGAGGTAGGGAAATTTCATATAAGACCATTTTTCAACAGCCTCATTAAAATATTCCAGGTAATCATCCGTGCTTACATCATTCAATGTTTTATTTCCCACACCGTCAATTGCCCTCAACCTGCCGTGGTACAATTCCAGCCCGCCGTTTTCGTCCACCATGCCCAAATGTCCCGAAGGAAAATGAGCAAACGAATCCAATTGTCCGCGGTTTTTGGTAAAATAGCTTTTAATAAATTCAAGGATTTCGAGCATCCAGCTGATCATTGTATCCACCGCGGGGATATCCTTTCCATCCAGGAAATAATTCCTGTCGTGAAGAGTAAAGTTTTTGTACGCTCCGCCAGGAATTGTCGCTATTCCATGTATTTTTTTACCGGCAACAGATTTGATGATTTCCTGGCCAAATTTGCGCATCAATATGCCTTTGGTTGCGAGGTCTTTATTTTCCACAGCCACGGCGACTACATTACGTTTTTCCGGCGGAGCTTCCATACCAAATAACAGGTCGGGAGACGCCAGGTAAAAAAAATGCAGTGCATGGCTTTGGAAAACCTGGCCATAATGCATCAGCCTCCGCAGTTTTTCAGCAGACAGGGGCAAATCAGAGGGATCGATGCCTACCAACTGATCGATGGCTTTAGAAGCCGCCAGGTGATGGCTCACCGGACAAATGCCACAAAGCCGCTGAACGATCGCAGGAACCTGCCAGTATGGATGGCCCTGGATGAAGCGCTCAAATCCCCGGAATTCCACAATATGTAAAAAACTATCCTTTACCTTTCCAAACTCATCAAGGTGTATGGTTACCCTTCCATGTCCTTCTACCCGGGTCACCGGATCTATGGTGATCTTTTGTGTCATGATTAATCATATTTAAATTCAGCATAAGGGATCAAATATTCTTCGCCCCAAAGGGCATTTTTCACCATTTTCCAGATATGCTCCGCGGAAGGCGGACAACCGGGGATGTGATAATCAATTTTTACGATCTCACTGCAGGGATAAACCTTGTCAAGCAGTTTTGGAAGATCTGTGTGATAGGGGATCGTACTTTCTGCAGGCAGATTGGTAAAACTGTTGAGATAGGCTTCTTCAAGGCATTCCGACAAGGGAACTGTATTGCGCATGGCTGGCAAGCCTCCCCATATGGCGCATTCGCCCAACGCAACAAGTATGTCGCATTTTTCACGGAATTCACGCAGGACCTCAATATTTTCGGCATTGCAGCAGCCACCCTCAACAATGCCCAAATGGCAACGGCCGTTGAAAGTTTTGATATCTGTTAGCGGACTTTTGTTGAACTCAACAAGTTCGATTACATCAAGCAGACCGGCATCTATATCCAGGATGGACATATGGCAGCCAAAGCATCCGGCGAGTGAAACCGTAGCAATTATTTTCTTTTCCTTCTGTACAGGGTGGTGGCGCAATGGCTTTTTGCCGTAATCCTGCTGAACCGATGTAAAGTCATATTTGCGCTGACCAAAAGGTTTTGGAAAGTTTACCCCGCGAATGATGATGGCGCCTGTCGGGCAAATGTGCATTGCATTTAATGCCTGTTCTTCGCTTAATGCAGCCTCGGCATTGTAGTCAATTTCAACCTTTGTTTCGTTTCCCCGGTTGATGTATGAAAACACCTTTTTGCCCTCATCTGTATGGATCTCATCCACACATCTGTGGCATTTGATACAACGATCATAGTCCATGACCATTCTTTCCGGTCCAAAATCAATCCGCCGGTCTTTGAATAAATGTGGAAACCGCGTATGAGTCATTTCCATTTCATATCCGATATGCTGCAGGTCGCAGTCACCGCTTTTTTCGCAGGAAGGGCAAAAGTGGTTTCCTTCGGCAAACATCATTTCCACAACTGCTTTGCGCATATCCTTCAGGTCAGCGGTATTGACTTCCACTTCCATATCCGCCCTTGTTTTTTCCAGGCAGGCAGGCCCGGTTTTGCCGTTTACTCGAACCATGCATCCACGACAGGTTCCGGGAGGTACTTCATTGCGGGGATGATAACAGAGAGAGGGGATGAAAATCCCGTTTTCTTTGGCAACATCAACCAGGTTTCTGCCGGGCGCGGTGAAAATTGACAATCCATCAATTGTTATGCTTACGCGGTTTGCCATATCATGCATTTTTATAGATTTCATAATCGGAAAGTGCCTGGTCAAGGTCAAATGGCATGATTCCATGCTCAGTTTCTTTGCCGTCATAGAGTTTTTCCTGGAAATAGGAGGGGAATTTCTCCAGCGCAAACAGTACCGGGTTGGGTGCTGTTTTTCCGAGTCCGCAGCGGCTGCTTGCCTTCATTACCGATGACCAGTGTTTCAGTTCCTCCAGGTCTTTTTCCTGTGCCATTCCGTTTGCGATTTTTTCCAGCTTGCGCTCCAGTAAAACATTTCCGGCACGGCAGGGTGTACAAATACCGCATGATTCCTTTTTAAAAAACTCAGCGTAATTTCTAAGCAATTTCAAAATATCCCGGTCTGAATTGTATACGGTAAAAGCACCGCCACAGCGGATATCTTTTCTGGACATCAGGTCAAGCATAGAAATGCGGCGAAATTTTTCTTTAACTGAAATAAGTTCTCCTGATGGTCCGCTCACCTGGATCATTTTAGCGTCTTTGGCATCGCAGAGCTCGAGCAATTCCGCGACGGTTACTCCCCATTCAATTTCATAAATTCCCGGCTTTTCACAATCGCCGCTTACGCTGATCAGTTTTGTACCCGGTGAGCCGGTGATCCCTTTTGAAGAATAATGAACCACACCTTTTTCGAAAACCCGGGCTACGGCAGCAAATGTTTCAACATTGTTTATAAGTGTAGGTTTCTGCAAATATCCCCGTTCAGTTGGGAAAAACCATCTTGTTCGCGGTTCACCACGTTTACCCTCAAGCGATTCCAGCAAGGCAGTTTCTTCACCGCAAACGTAGGCTCCTGCGCCGATCTCCATTCGCAAATCAAAATGGAAAGCTTCAATTCCGCCGGCATTTTTCCCAAGCAATCCGAGGTGGTAATATTCATCAATTATTTCCTGTAACTGGCCGGAAAGCCATAAATATTCCGCACGCAGGTAAATTATCCCATAAGCCGCGCCAATGGTATAACCAGCAATAATCATTCCTTCAATAACCGATGCGGCCTGGTTGGTCAGCAGCACCCTGTCTTTAAATGTTCCCGGCTCACCTTCATCCGCATTGCAGATAACAAATTTTGGATTTGCTTGCTGATTTACTGCGCTTTGCCATTTGAGCCAGGTTGGGAAAAATGCACCACCACGACCGGCCAGCATGCTCAGGTTAAGATCCTGAATTATCTCAACTGGTTTTTTAGTTACAACATTTTTTAATGCGCTTCCGGGCAGGAAATTGCTGAAAAATACCGAACCTGTTTCAGGAATGTATTGAATATTATCCTCAGGCTGGTCGCAAATTTCCGAAGTAGGCGTTCCCGCTCTGAGATGGCTTATGATATATTTAATTTTTGCAGCATTCAAATGGGTAAATGGGTGCATATCAATGAGTGCAGCCGGTTCCTGATCGCAAAGCCCGATACACGGGGTTTCGAAAAACGCAAACATGCCATCACGACTAACCTGGCCTTGTGAAGCCCCGGTTTCTCTTTCAATCGCTTCTTTTATCCGCGAAAAGCCTTTTATTTCCGAAGTGGTACTGTTGTTTAAGTAAATAATGTGTTTTGCCGTTGGCTGACGGTGCAGGAAATGGTAAAATCCAATTACGCCTTCCACTTCCACCTCCGAAATATTATATGCTTGTGCAAGAAAATGAATTTGCTCTCTGGATATAAACCTATTTTCCTGCTGGATCTTTCTTAGAGTTGAAAGCAAAGAAGAACGAAATGGTTCTACATCAAAAAGCACTTGCGTGTTGTTTGTATGCATAAAGAAATATTGAAGTTTGTAGAAAAAAATCCGGGCTTACAGCCGGTTGACGATGAAGAATTGTCGCGGATTTTATGCATAAAATTTATGCTTATTATCTTCAAATATATTCAGCAACAGTTCGGGATAATATGACTTATGACAGGTTTGTGTTTTAATAAAGTAAAATAATATCTGGAAATAATCCTGATCTTTTCAGTCTATTTATAACCAGGAAATAATTGGTGAACTGCTCAGAAGATTATGTATTATGCATTACGAGATAAGCCCAGGGATCCAGTTTTACTGCCACTTTTTCCGGCAAGGTTAGGCGTTCGCCTTTAAAAAGGTCGGTGTATGCTCCTGCGCAAAAAGAGGTGTACAATTCCGCACATACCGCCTGGTTGCCCAGGTTAATGACGGTGATTACTCTATCCTTGCCTTTCTCACGAAAAAAAGAAAGCAATTGCCCGGGGTGGTCGTTTTCAATGCGGATCATTTCACCACCCCATTTTCCATTCCATAAAGCCTGGTTGCGATGTTTCAGCGCAAAAAGGGCAGCATACAATTCAGCATTTTCATGATACCGCCAGGGGATGGGATCTCTTTCAAAAAATTTTAAGGAGTGTTGGAGCCCTGCTTCCTGTCCGTTGTATACCAGTGGCATACCATCCATCATTACAAGCAGCACCATCGCTGCTTTCAGCCCTTTCCCAAAATTGGAAAAGGGATTGCCTTCCCAGGAATTTTTATCGTGGTTGTCAATAAAATTCAGCCTGATGCCTGCCTTTGGAAATACGGATACATGCTCAGCGATATAGCCTGCTGTAAGTGTATTCAGGCTGCTTCCGCCGGTGCAGATATCCCTGAGAATGGTCCACAGATCCCAGCTGTAGGTTACATCAAATGCATTCCGGTGCAGGTCACGGTCCTGGCCTTCGGCAAGCATAAAAACCGGTTTGATCTTTTCGAGCTCGAAGCGAACATTTTCCCAGAAATCAAGCGGAATGAAACTTGCGAGATCGCATCGAAAACCATCTATATTGAATTGCTGAACCCAAAATTTCATCGCGGATGTCATATATTTTCGGAGATCAGCGTTCTGGTAATCGAAAACAATAATGTCATCGTAATCCCGCCAGGGCAACGACATGAAATCTCCTTCGGCCGATCGTTTATACCAATCGGGATGTTCACGCGCCAGAGCATTATCCCAACTGCTGTGATTGGCCACCCAATCGAGAATCACGTGCATGCCATTATGATGGATGGCTTCTACAAGATGCCGAAAATCTTCCTCGTTACCCATTTCCGGATTGACTGCCATGAAATCCCTGACTGAATATACACTGCCAAGGCTTCCTTTCCGGTTAATTTTGCCGATTGGATGCACAGGCATGAGCCAAATGATATCTATACCCATTTTTTTTAGCCGTGGAAGCGCATCTTCAATTTCACGAAAATGGCCGGAATTTGAAAACTGCCTTACATTCAGTTCATAAAGTGTGGCATTCCTGATCCATTCCGGATTGGTGAGATTTACATATAACTTTGGATGGTATTGTTTATCGCGCATTAACTGATATGTGGAGCTTATATCAACGAATAAATTTAGCGGTTTAATCCTTCAGTTCTGGGATAAGCCTGTCAGAAAAATTTGAAGCATGATTTTTGAAGCAAAAAGCCAGCTGTAATTTGCACAAAAATCCCGTAATTGAGTGATTGTTTTGCCTGTGGAATGTAAGAACGGTTGTTGTCAGATTACATAAATTTTAATTTATTGAGATGATCCCAGAAAAAATACATTACTGTTGGTTTGGCGGGCATCCGAAAACTGATCTTGCCAATCATTGCATAGATTCGTGGAAGCGCATTCAACCCGGTTTTGAGATCATAGAATGGAATGAAAGCAATGCTCCGCTCGAAGACAACAACTACGTAAAAGAAGCTTTTGCACAGGGTAAGTGGGCCTTTGTATCGGATTATGTGCGTGCAAAAGTGATGTATACGTATGGCGGTTTTTACATGGATACCGATATGGAACTGAAAATGCCGCTTGACGAATTTCTTCAGGAAACTGCACTTTGTGGTTTTGAGGTGAAAGGCGTGCCTTTTTCTGCTTTTTGGGGAGTGGAACCCGGTCATAAACTTGCAAAAGATTTTATGGATTATTATAATCAGCAGCCGGGTTTTGAAGAGCGTATCAATACCGATATTTTTTCAGAAATGCTGGAAAAAGAATATGGGGCAAACCGCTACGCTGATGAAAAACAACACCTCAGGCATGGCGTGACACTGTATCCATCCGTTTATTTTTCGCAGGATCTTCCAAAAAATTATTTAAGTCATCATTTCAATGGTTCCTGGTTTGGTGGAGATGCTGAAAACACCTATAAGAAAATGGTGAATGTTTATGGCTTATTGGAAAGGCTTGTAAAATATCCCGGTGTTGATCATGCAGTGAGAAGCATTTTAACAGAGCACAAAATCATTGGGGTAAAGGAGCTGCTTGACCTTGTACCCGAGGAACTTATTGAAGCCTATCTCCGGCAAAAAAAAGAAACACAAAAAGAGAAACCGGGTAAGCAAAAGCTATCTACATAAAATGAGTATTCAGCTTTGGAATGTTGATGATGGTCAGGATCTTCCCCAATACGTCAGTTGGATTTAATGGCAGCTCGGATTTTCAATGAATACAATTTACTGGAAATAGGAAGTGGCTATAGATACGAACTTTTTAATTTGCATCATGAAATTTTTTGACCGATCTCCGTACCCTGTACAATCTTATGGAAAGAAGGGGTAGATAACCTGGTGAACCTGGTAATGGCTCAACCGGTTATTCAGAACCCCACGGTTCAAAGCTGGAAGTATCAAAATGCTTTTACAGGTATTGACGGGAATCATTGGAAAATAATAAAGAGCGACAAAGTTTAATTTCTGAAGGTGAAAAAGTTATTGCCCTTTCCCTCAAAAGAGATTTCGCAAGTTCGGAACCCTGGGTTTTCGGTTACCCCAAATCAGATCTTACACCCTTTAATCACAATAAAAAAACAGCATTATGACTTACAAATTGAATCCCTACCTGAACTTCGATGGCAACTGCGAGGAAGCAATGACTTTTTATAAAAACGCTCTTGGTGTAGAATTCGCGGAAGGTGGCATTATGCGCTTTGGAGATATGCCTGGTGATCAACAGCTGCCGCAGGATGTGAAGAACCGGGTAATGCATGTAGCCTTGCCTGTTGGCGACAACATATTGATGGCCTCTGATACATGGGAAGGCGCACCCACCAAATTCGTAGAAGGGACCAACATTTATCTTTCTCTTGGCCTCGACAGCAAAGAAGAAGCCGATCGGTTGTTTGGAATTTTGTCCGAAGGGGGAAAAATTGAAATGCCTATGTCCCAGCAGTTTTTCGGTTATTTTGGTTCATTTACGGATAAATATGGCGTACAGTGGATGCTAACCGCTGAAGAAGCAAAAGCCTGATGACAAACTAAAAAATCCGATTTAAGGTAAGTCCGGACGTACCCTTCCTGCAGTTATTAAATGCCGCTTTAATTCATTCTTTTCTGAAGGGCATCGATCAATGCCCTTGCGGCCGGACCTGCCGATAAGGGGTTTTGACCGGTGATCAGCAATCCATCTTTAACCACATGCGTGGCAAAAGGAATAATGGTCGCGGAATAATCAGCACCCAGTTCCTTTAAGCGCGTTTCAAGTTTGTAGGGTACGTTTCTGCTTCTTAAGGCAAGGGTTTCTTCCGTATTGCTAAATCCGGTAATTTTTTTTCCTTTCAGTAACCCGGGCTGCAGCGCTTCGGCAGCTAAAAGGGCCGCAGGGCCGTGACAAACCGCGGCAACCGGTTTATTTTCCCTCATGAATTCCAAAATAATTCTTCCGGAAAGATCGTTCCTGGCCAGGTCCCAAACAGGACCATGCCCACCAGGTATAAATATCCCATCATATTCTTCTGTCCTGATCGCTTCCAGCATCAGTGTATTTTCAAATTTTCGCCTGGCCTCGTTATCATCCTGAAATCGGCGGTTTGAACCTGTAATCATTTCTGTCAGCTGGCTCATGGGATCAATGGGTGGCTCACCACCTTCAGGACTGGCCAGGGTAACCTGGTAGCCCGCATCAATAAATTCATAATAAGGATCGGTAAATTCACCCAACCAAACACCTGTGCTGGCATCGGTATTTTCCATTTCGGAATGTGAGGTAATGATAATCAGGATATTTTTCATGGCAAGGTTTCTTTACGATCTGCAATAATCATTCCTTATGGCCATTATTTCATCCTGTCAATCTAATAAGGTAGGATCAGCGCTTACGGTAAAAATAAATAAACTCCCTTTTCGCTTCATCACCTTCGGGCATTGCAACAGGAGGGTTGCTATTGACTACAATATTGCCTGCGGAGCCTCTTGTAAATGTGCCTAACTGCATATTGTAATTGCGAAATTGCCGGCTGCCGGCATCATAATCAGTGATGAGTAACCCATACAACGTATCAATCGTCAAAATCTCTGATGAATCAGCGCTAATCCCTGAATAGAATTTTTGCGTTGACCCCGTTAAGGTAAACCCTAAAAAAGCTATGCTGTCTGCAGGATGAATGTTGCTGAGAAAATAAACTTTAAGTATCGCGGTATCAATAATTTTTCCGATGTAAATGGGTTGTCCGGGGTTGTGATTGCTGCTATGGAAATTATCAATGCTAAATGGGGGAAACCGGTTATCACTCATGATGTGGAGAGGAGCGTCGCTTGAAAATCGAAAACCTGCAAAATAGCCGGTGCCGGGGGTAAACGTAAGGTTGAAACGCCCCGACGCATCCGTGGTGGTAGTAGCTGACGAACTTGATGAACCCATGAGAATGGCATTGCCACCAGGCTGATAAAAATCAAGCTGACGGCCGGCCAGCGGCTCAGGTCGGCTTTGCGCCAATAATATTTGGCCAGAATATTCCACTGTCTTATCCTTTCGGCAGGATACAAGAAATATCAGGGCCAAAAGAAAAAGAATAAGGATTTTCATGAGCAGACCATTATTTAAATTCATCTATAAGGAAAACGCTATTGCAGCCGGTCAAAATGCATGAACCTGGATGGCGGGAAACGATTGTCATAAAAATTGCCAATGCTGAGCTTTTGACCGTTTGCTGAAACACCGAAAGGCAAAAATTTATCGCCATTGTAAGAGGAACTTACAAGATACTGCACGGCAATACTGTCAGTTTTCAGTTCGTAAACGTAGAGTCCTGCTCCCCATACTGGTAAATTTCTAATGGGATCAACAGGCCTGCGCAAATCAAACATCCGCAACTCGGCACTTTTGAAAATCAGGGTATCCAGGCGGTTTTCTGATTCTATCCATTGGGAATTGCGCAGGGTTTCCAAAGGAGAGTCCATGGTTTCACCCAGCGCGTCTTTACTGCATGCACCGGCAAAAACCCATATGAGGAGGATAATACATATGCAGGCAAGATATGTCCGTATTCTCAGAATCATCATGTCGTAATTTCTGCTGAAATGACACCGCTAAAAGGCAATATGTTGCACTAAATCCGAAAAAAATTTACAAAGGACACCAATTGGCTCCATAACCTCTCTAAGTCCCCTTTGTACTTTTTTTATCTACGGATCAGGGCATATCTTTCACCATGGTCAGCATCATTTTAAGCGCTTTGGCCGCATGCAGGGCATGGGGAACACTGGCAGGCATAATGATGGATTCTCCGGCATTCAGTATATGGTTTTCACCACCTATGGTAATTTGTGCCTGTCCGTCCAAAATGGTCACCAGGGCGTCAAAAGGGGTAGCATGTTCGCTTAGGCCCTGGCCTTCATCAAAAGAAAACAAGGTGATGTTCCCACCTTTTTGTTTTAAAATGGTTTTACTCACTACGCTGCCTTCACTGAACTGAATGGCCTGGGCAAGTTCAAATTTTTCTGCTTTGTTCATAATGCTGATTTCAGGTTAAATACCTTTTATGCAAACTTACAAAACTGCAGCTTGCTTTGGAAAGAATGATGTGTAGGTGCTCTATAACCAAAATGAAGGATCTGAAACTGATCAGTCTTCCGGACAGATGATTTTAGTGAGTTTGAATTCGGTATTGAATTCCAGTGTATCGGGATTTTTCAAATAGGCAGAATCGCCATCATGAATCTCATCACCTGATCCTGGAACGAGGCTGTCTCCTTCTCTTCGGTAAATGAGTTGCCGGTAGCTGCTCACTCCTTCACTGATGAAATGCGACCAAAGATAAATGAGCTGTGAAGTGGTATCGAATGAGCCGCTGATGGTTCCACGGGAATCGTCTTTTTCGTAGAAATTATCGAAAACGCGGCCGGTAACCTCCGAACCATCGATGATCATGGAAATAAACAAGGTGTCTCTTCCGCTAATCCGCTGATAACATTCCTCTATTGGTACCGATTGTGGACCGAACAGGGAATCGATATTTTCTTTTTCCTCCGTCAATTCTGCGGAAGCGGAATCATCAATGGGTTGGCATGAGCTGATGGTGAAGGCAAAGATCAGCAGGCAAAAGGCGATCCGGTTTTTCATTTTTCAGATTTTTTGAAGCGATTGTTTGGGTCAAAGCCGGCTTTCAAAAGCTGTTTGTGGTCTTTACGAATGATATTAACATCCATATAAACCGGCACGTTAGGTTCATCGTTTTCATTGCGGGGTAACGCTGCTATTTTTTCTACCACTTCCATTCCCCTGATCACTTTGCCATAAATGGTGTAGTTGCCGTCCAGCCGGGCAAGGCCATTTTTATTTTGCACAATGTAGAACTGGCAGCGGGCGGAAATTTTGCCGGGGTTGTTGTCGCGGCCGGCTGCAAAACTTCCATATTCATGCTTTATAGACGAAACAATTTCCGGTCGCAAAAGGTATTCAGGATCATTGAAGCCTACCTCGGTATCGGGGCAGCCCCCCTGTATCACGAAATTGGGTACCACGCGGTTAAAGGTCAATGAATCCCAATATCCGGCCTTTGCCAGCTGAATAAAACTCTTTTTATGCATGGGGGTTTCATCAAATAGCCATACCCAGATCTCACCCTGCGGGGTCTTGATCTGTACAATATCGTAAATCTCGTTTTTCTTTAAGGGCAGTAAACTTGCCAGAAGGATCATTAACCTGAACATCCCAAACGAATTTGAGCTAAATTAAAGGAATTCGATCATTAGTCCTCCGTTATCTCAAAGCGAAACGCCTCTTTTCCAGGGAATAAAATCGTCTTGAAGCAATTGCACTGCTTTGGGAGTTTCTTCACCACTAGCTACCCGGATACAATACTCTAGAATTTCCTCTCCCATTTGGGCAATGGTTTTTTCGCCGGTAATGATGCCGCCACAGTCCACATCAATGATATCATTCATGCGTTTGGCAAGAGCAGTGCTGCTCGAGAGTTTAATCGTTGGGCAAACAGCGTTTCCTGTTGGCGTGCCCAGGCCGGTTGTGAACAAAATGATGGTTGCTCCACTTGCCGCTTTACCTGTTGTGGCTTCCACATCATTACCGGGGGTACAAACCAGGCTCAGGCCAGGTTTTGTTGCGGGCTCGGTATAATCCAGCACATCAGCAATGGGAGCTGTACCGCCTTTTTTTGCGGCTCCTGCACTTTTTATTGCATCGGTGATCAGGCCATCGGAAATATTGCCCGGAGAAGGGTTCATGCTGAAAGAAGATCCTGTAAACCTCGCTTGTTTTTCATATTCATTCATCAAGCGGATAAATTTGTTTGCCACCTGCTCTGTGGGCATGCGGTTAATCAGTTCCTGTTCAACTCCGCACAATTCAGGAAATTCCGCAAGTAAAACTTTACCACCCAGTGTCACAATAAGGTCCGCAGCATATCCAACAGCGGGATTGGCGGAAATACCGCTGAATCCATCACTTCCGCCACATTTTACCCCAATGGTGAGCTTGCTCAGCGGGGCAGGGGAACGCTCAATTTTATTAATTTCTTCCAGGCCTTCAAAGGTTTTTAGGATCGCGTTTTGAATTAAGTTTTCCTCACCCGGAGATTCCTGCTGTTTTAAAATAATGAGTGGCTTGTCAAAATGGGGATTCATTTCTTTTATATGGCCGAGTAAATGATCCACCTGCAAATGCTCGCAGCCCAGGCTAAGGATGGTAATTCCAGCTACATTGGGATGATTGGCATAGGCCGCCATCAACCGGCTAAGTGTATGCGCATCCTGTCGTGTACCTCCGCATCCTCCTTCATGGGTAAGGAATTTAATGCCATCCACATTCGGGAATAGCCTTTCTTTATGCGATATTGGCGCTTTCAATCCTGCCAGGTTGCCTGATGTAAAGGGTTCTTTGTTTTTGTAAGCCTCCAGCAGTTGCTCCATAAAATGATGGTATTTGCGTGTGGCTGTATATCCCAATTTTTCAAGCATGGTTTCCCTGATCACATCAAGGTTGCGGTTTTCGCAGAATACGGTGGGGATAAAGATCCAGTAATTTGCTGTACCTACATTTCCGTCGCTGCGATGGTAACCCATAAAATTTCGACCACCAAAGCGGGATATATCGGGCGCACTCCATTGGTAAACCGCATTTTTGAATCCAAATTCTTCAGCCGCATGATGAAGGTTTGATGTATTTGCCCAACTGCCTTGCTCCACAGCCATTGTGGGTTTGCCAACAAGCACACCATACATTCTGGCTTCCTCGCCAGCCTGCATATCGCATAAATAAAACTTATGCTTGGCGCGGATTTTTTCCTTAAGTTCAAAATTGCGGCCGGCTATAGAAATCCCTTCTCCTTTGTCCAGATCCTGCAGGGCAACAATTAAATTGTCTTTAGGATGAATTTGTAAATATTTCAATTTTTGCCCCATATATCAACCTATTGTATTAAAACCTCAAACCAGGAAATATAACATACAAAATTATAATTCAGAAATCCGAAATCCAATCATCAAGTTGACGATTCCACTCAGCCTGTTGTTTTAAGCGGCTTCCATGTCGGGTTTCCACATCATATTTCCTTTGCATCTCATCTTTTTCTTCAAAAATTCGGTCAACAACCAACTGCACCGCATAGTGCAAATTCGCAGGAGTGGTCCGGATGTTTTCCAGCGCACGTTTCAATCGCAGCGCATGAAAACGCGTGATGTCAAAATGCAATTGTTCGTGCTGCAGGATATTCAGATCCTGGTTAACTTTTTTCCACGACCGGCTGCGTAAAAAATACGCATCTGTGTCGGCCAGGATATTGCCATTAGACCAACGGTACGAATAAATGATGCCTGTTGCGGAAGTCGCGCCGTTTATGCTTCCTTTATTCGGGGCACCCCGGAAATCTGCCCAGGTAATGCGGTTGTTCCGGCTCCAATACAGCGTATCATGATTGGATGCCGAAGCTGTGGTAAAAGCTGACGCAACAATAAAAAGGGTTGGGCAAAATCGAAAAAGGATGACCATAACTTGCAGATGCAAAATAGCGAAAAAGCCGCAAGTTTTTATGAAGCGCTTCCGCTCTCCGGCCAGTTGGTGCCCTTTTTACATTTTGTTCAAAAAATTTCCCTACTTATTCCATTTCAAAACTCAGGAGTTTCATTTCACGGCCGGCCAACAGGTCCGTAAAATAATTGCCGCATTGCGGGCAGGGAGTAAAGTGGGCTGGTTTCGAAAACTTTATTTTGCAATCCGGACAAAAAGCCTTGCCATGAACAAAATCGATTTCCAAAATGGCCTCATCGGTTCTGCCGTTTTTCCGGGCAATGTCAAATGCAAATTTTAATGCCTCCAGTTCAATGCCGCTCAATTCACCAATTTGTAGCCTGACGGCTGTCACCATGCCTTTATGATCAGGCGGAATGTGTTTTTCCACGAGGGAAAGTACAGATTGAACAATGGAAAGCTCATGCATGATATGCTGGTGTTGCTTTTCTCATTTCAGAGAACAGTGCGTTGAAATCAGTTGCCGGCGGCGAGTTTAGCAGCTTTTTCGGCTGCTTGCCTTCTTTTTTTCTCCGCAGAATATGCTTCCCGGCTTGCAAGGGCCTCATCAAATAATTTATTCCATTTGTTGTTTACATCCTGCTCATGCACTGCCGGATGACCGGGAATGCCGCTTTGTAAAATTGCACCGGGCTTTGGGCATGATCTTACACATTCGTGGCAATAAATGCAGACATAAGGGCTGTAATGATATTCTTGTTTACCCGAATCGATGTCTTGGGAAAAAACAATTGCGCCAGGAGGACATGCCATTTCACAACGCCTGCACCAGATACACAATTCCTCATTAAATTCAATCAGCCCGCGGTAATCATCGGGCTTAAAAGTGTCCTCATTTGGAAAGTCCTTCGTTACGGGTTTCCTGAACATATTTCCCAGCGCATTAAAAAACATTTTCATGATGCTTCAGCTTTTAAATTAACGTGAAGTACAACTTAAACAAGGATCGTAGGAGGCAATAATCGCGGGTGCACTTGCATATTCATTTCCTTTGAAAACATCTACCATGGCAGCCACATTTGAAAATGTAGGCGCCTTAATTTTCAACCTTTCAAGAATCTGCGTTTTATTGCCTTTGGCGTAATAAAACAATTCGCCTCGTGGAGCTTCGAGCCGGTTTATGGCCTCTCCTTCGGGAAAGGCTTTGGTTTCGGCAACCAGGTTACCTTCAGGCAGGCCATTGATTACATTTTCAATGATTTTCATGGAAATATATAATTCATTCAGGCGTACAAGGTTCCGGGCACGCACGTCTCCATCCGTATGGGTAACCATTTCGAAACCGGCTTCTTTCCAGGGCAGGATATCTTCAGTTTCATTACGTACATCTACTTCTAAACCCGCGGCACGAGCAAACGGGCCCACCACATTCAGGCGCATGGCTTCTTCACGGGTAAGTTTTCCTACACCTTTATTCTTAAGCGAGAGGGTATAATTGTGGGTATAAATATCCAGCAGTTCATCCAGTTGCGGTTTAAAGGTTTTCAATCTTTCCATTATGGATTTTGCCACATCGGGCCGCAGATCGCGGGTGACTCCTCCCACTATGCTGTAATCATATTGTATCCGGTTTCCACAAACGGCTTCAAGCAATTCCATACTGAATTCACGGTATTGCATGGTCTTCATAAAAAGTGCTTCAAAACCCGAATTTTCGGCCACATGGCTTAAGCACAACAGGTGGGAATGTATCCTGTCAAGCTCTACCACCAGCATGCGCAAATATTTCGCCCTGCGGGGAACATCCAGTTTCAGTATTTTCTCCAGCGTTTGCGAATAGCAGGTGGTATGCGAAATGGAACACAGGCCGCACACCCTTCCCACAACAAAACTTACCTGCCTGAACTTGAATTTGCTGCAACACGCTTCTTCAATTCCGCGATGTACATACATTACATTCGCCTGGGTATCCACAATTTTTTCATTTTCGGTGGTGAACTTAAAATGCAGCGGTTCCAATAGAGAAATGTGCTGCGCACCCACCGGTATTTCGTAATTTGTTGCCATAATTATTTTTTTCGTAAAGGAGCAGTTTGAAAGTCGGGTTCCAGTACAAAGCCTTTGCTTGTGCCTTCAATGCTGATTCCAAGCAAATCCACGAGTTCGGCCTCAGCAACCCATGCTGAACCTACAATATTCCGGATACTTGGTATTTGTTTGCCGGCATCATCAATGGTGTAAAAAACCGTTTCTTCGCAAGGGTGGGCATAATCACAAAAGAACCATTGAAATTCCATCTGGTTGCTGCCCAGGTCTACGCCATTCATCGAAATGAAATGGTGTAAGGCGGGATTGTAGAAAGCACGCACATCTTCCTGCAAGCTTTCCAGGCTTGTTTCTATTTTTTTCATAGTACTTCTTCAAGTTTAAGCTCAGCTTTTTTAACTTCAGGCACTTCAATTTCTCCCGCCATTGAGCGGCGGTTTATTTGCGAGCCATTGAACACCAGCTTTTTAAACAGTTTAAGCGGCTTTTCAATTTCTTTGTTTTTCTGACCAAGAATCTCCAGGGCCTGCGCTACGCCTGCAATGATCTGTTCGGGTCTTGTACCGCAACCCGGTACATATACATCTACAGGCACATATTGATCTACCCCACCTTCAATATTGTACATTCCGCGGAATACACCACCGGTGCAGGTGCATGAACCGCAGGCAACTACAACTTTGGGTTCGGGCATCTGGCTGTAAATCTCTACAAGCCGCTCTCTCGATCTCTTGGTTACAGGGCCGGTAATGAGCAATATATCCGATTGCTTGGGATTACCGGTATTGATCATCCCAAAGCGCTCAATATCATATTTTGGCCCCAGGCACGCAAGGATCTCAATGTCGCATCCATTGCATCCCCCTGCGTTGTAATGCAGGATCCAGGGTGATTTTTTTCTGTATTTGGCGAAATTCATGAAATCAGTTTATATAATTTGATATAAGGTGAGCAACATATTTGCAAAAGCAATGGGCAGTGCGACATAAAACGTGAAGCGAAGCATTTGCTTATAATCAACACGGGCTGTGGAATTGTCCAGGGCGTTGATGTAAAAGAAAGTAAGGAAAACGAGGGCCAGCCCGAGTAGTATATTGCTTCCGCCAAACATAAATACAAGCAGGTAGCAAAACACATAATCCAGCCATTTGGCCGTATAAATGGCTTCATAAAAAATGCCGGAATATTCAAGTTCAACACCACCAACAACTTCCTGGTGTGCTTCAGCCACGTCAAAGGGCGATTTCTTCAGTTTGACAGGTAAAATGAGCAACAGTGCCACAAAAGCCAGAGGCATTTTAAACAATACGGGAGTTTCCATGGCGAACAAGGCGGAGGTATCAAAAGAGCCGGTGAGCAGGTAAGCCGAAACAGCGATCACGATGAGTACAGGCTCATAAGCCAGCACACTTAGCGCGCTGCGGTTTGCTCCAAGGTGGCTGAAAATGGAAGTGGTGCTGAACCCGCCAACAATCAGCAGAGCCGTGCCCAATAAATGCAGGAAGATAATGAGAATGAAATCACCTCCCCAAATGAATACAGCAAGGGCAAACCAAATGGCCAGGAAGTGCATAATGCCGAAGAACGCATGTGCAGAATGTACAATCATGGCACGCTTGCCGAGCAGTTTGAAGAAATCATAAAAAGGCTGCAACAGGGGAGGACCCTGTCTTCTTTGCATGCGAGCCCTGACAACGCGTTCAAAACCATAGATCAGCCCGCCGATTACCGGGGCGAGAACTGTAAGCAATATTTTTACCAATAAGTAATCCATAACGTTCATTTATTTATGCAAAGGGTAAAAAGCCAATAACAATCAGTGCCAGGAAGAATGCCAATGCGATCCACAGGATCCAGCGGTCAGCTTTTGATGAGGAAAAATAAAATGATGAAAAATTGTATTCGATCTTTTCGCCACAGGTATATTCCCGTGCACGGTCCACCTTGCCGAAGGAAATATAAAATGCCGTGATGATGCCCAACGGCAAAAGCAACCCGGCTGCGATCATGGGCACAAGAGGAAGTTTAATTTCCGCCAGTGCAAGCGTCCATCCGCTGAATTGCCAATTTACAGGATTTGCCAAAACAGATCCGGCAACCGGAAGGATATAGCCCGTAAGCAGAAGCGGCAGGAAAACGGTACAAATGAAAACCGCAGCAAGCAACACCAGGAGGGGGGTTTTGTAAAGGGTTGAATATTTTTCAAACAGCACTTCATCACGATGTCCCCGTCTCGAGATAACCGCGCCCATCACCTTGAAATAAAGCAGGGAAAGAATGGCACCGCCACAAGCAATGGCCACGAGTACCAGAGCGCCGGCCAGTTTGCTGTTCCCTGCCATCATGCCCAGTGTTTCGATGCTGAACCATTTGCCGATGAATGCGCCGAATGGTGGCAATAGCAGCGACATAAAACCCAAAGCAATGACCATAGCGGTGAAAGGTCCCGTTTCACCAAGCCCATTCATTTTGGAAGTCTCCTTGAAATGGAATACCTGTTCAAGCACACCGGCATTCAGGAAGAGCAAGGCTTTGGATAAGCCATGAAATAACATCAGGATAAGGGCTGCTACAATTGCCGTTTGGCTACCTACTGCGCCCATTAGGATCATCAGGGCCAGCAAAGCAATGGTGGAATGGGCAAGAATTTTTTTGAAATTGTCCTGGGCCAAAGCGCCAAGCGCTGCGGAAATAAATACAAACGCGGTGAGCAAAATGATCACGAGAGCAACTGATGAGCCACTTAAAGCCGGTGATATTTTGAGGATCAGGAATGGGGCGATTTTCACCATGGTGGAACTATGCAGCAACGCGCTGACCGGGGTGGGTGCCACCATCGCCCCGATTAGCCATTTATTGAAGGGATATTGAGCGCCTTTAACCAATGCGGCAATTGCGAGGAATGCAAATGGCAGAATGACCTGCACCTGTGGAAATGCAGCAAGTAAATTGGTGAAATAGGGCTGGCCATAACCGGGAATGATCAATATGAAAATAATAGCCACCAGTATGGCGACGCCGCCAACCTGGTTCATCCAAAGAGCTGTCAGCGCATTGTTGCGGCTTTCGGCATCAAGACGGAAACGGATGAGGAGATAGGAAGCCAGCGTGGTCATTTCAAAAAAGAAATAGAAATACTCCATGTTGTCAGAGGCCACAATCATATTCATGCAGGCCATAAACCAGAATATGGTGCTGAGAAAATACCGTTTTCTTGCCGGCGAACATTCTTCCTTGTATATGTATTGCAGGCTGAATATGGCGATAACGCTGCTGACCACATTAATAAGGATAAACATGAAAAGCGAAAGCTTATCAATGACAAATGCAGCCTGCCCGCCATGCGGAAGATTCATAACGATCCAGATCAGCAGAATGATCTGCAGCGCGGCCAGGGTATAACCCAAAATACTCCGTTGTTTTGCTGCCGCAACAAAGAAAAATGCCAGCAGGGCAAAATCAAGAAAAAGGATAACCGTATTCAGCCAGTCTGGTGTTTGCAGGACGAATGTTCCCTGTTTACCCATAAAAAACAACACCACGCTTGCTACGGAAAGCAACACGCCACTCCCAATCACCAATATTTTTTGAACCGGCCGTGAACTGAAGATCAGCAGGATGCTGACCAACAACGGGAATGCGAAAACGAAAAGGATCCACGATGCCATAAAACCTGATTTAGGTCAGTAAAGAATGTGTAAATTTACTCATACCTGAAGGCGGTATTCATGACCCAACCCATAGGTCAAAATGACTTTTGTCATTTTTCAGGAAGGATTATTAGCAGAATGAAGGATGGGAACTTAAAATCTGGAGCTTAAGCATTCATGGCGCTTCACTTTTTACAAAAACCGGTGGGCCGCCCGCCTCAGGCGGTCATTAATGGCCAGGCCAAGACCGGTAGAAGGAAACTGAGGGGCAAATATGAAATCCACATCAGCCTGGTCTGCTTTTCGCAAAGCCGTAAACAATCCTGCGGCAACTTCGTCGAGATTGTGATTAGGAGACAAGTTCAACATTTCGAAGCTGTGGATTTCGCTTTTGCCGGCAAGAATAGCCAAATTTTCCTCAGCATTCCCCCAGCCGAGCAACAATACCCGGTAACCGCCGGGCTTTTCCGGCAATTCGGGAAGGTCAGCAAAATACAGGGGGGTATGGGTGGAATAATGGGATTTCAGCATGCCTGGTGCATCCGGATTTTCTCCATGTGTCTGCAACAAGGGTTTAATGCCTGTAGCCGTTTCAATCATTTCAGGGGTAATGGCACCGGTACGGCGGATGATGATGCCGCCGTTTTGCGCTTCTTCAACAATTGTACTTTCCACGCCAACTTTGGATTCTCCGCCATCCAGGATATAAGGCAATTTTCCACCCAGACTTTCTTTAACGTGAGCCGCGGAAACGGGGCTGACATAGCCAAAAGGATTTGCACTTGGCGCGGCTAGCGGAAAATCAATGGTTTTAAGGAGTTCCCGCGTCAAAGGGTGATTTGGGATGCGAATGGCCACTTTTTCCTTGCCGGCGGTCACAAGATCCGGGATCAGATCCGATTTGGGCAACAAGAATGAAATGGGTCCGGGGCTGTAATTTTCTGCAAGAATGATTGCCCAGGCAGGAATGTTTTTTACGAAAGGGGAGGCCGCTTCCAGGCTTGCGCAATGCACGATAAGTGGATTGAAAAACGGGCGATTCTTGGCCTTAAAAATTTTGACCACGGCGTTTTCATTGAGCGCATTGGCAGCAAGGCCATACACGGTTTCCGTAGGAATGGCAACCAATTCTCCTGCTTTCAGCAGGCTGGCCGCCACGAAAATGTCCCTGCCTGTTTTTGTTACCATGTCTAAAATTTTACCCCAACTTCGCGATAGGCGTGAACAAACTGTTGGCCGATTGTTGTGTAATTAAATTTATTGGCGGCTTCTATGGCGATTTGCTCCCGATTATAAAGGCTATGGTTTTCCATAGCGCCGAGCACGGCT
Organism: Bacteroidota bacterium; assembly: GCA_023387985.1. GTDB lineage: Bacteria > Bacteroidota > Bacteroidia > Chitinophagales > Chitinophagaceae > Phnomibacter. Next base: position 98,223 of record JAEWHC010000002.1, read on the forward strand.
TCATAAAATGCTTTTTCATCTTCGCTATCTACCAGCACCCCATTATTCGCCTTTACAACTTCTTCGATACCTCCAACCCTAGTTGCTACTACAGGTACCCCACAGCAAAACGCCTCCAGAATAACACAAGGCAGATTTTCATAACGGCTGAAAAGAACGAGCAAATCCGATTTCTGCATTTGCCTGGCTACTTCATCGTAAGGTAACCAACCTGTAAATTCGATCTGCTGCTGCCGGTATTCTTTTTCTTGTTGCCACAAGATCCATTCTGCCGGTTTTGGGCCGATGACAGTGAGCAAGGCATTTTTATTTTCCGCCAAGATCCTATCCATCACCCGGAAAAAACCTTCCGGATTTTTTTGGTGTGCCAGGGTCGAAATATGAATTAACCGGAAGTTATCCGTCAATTTTCTTTCCAGGAGGAAAAAGCGGGTGGTATCCACCGCATTTGGTACCACAATTACCGGTTTTTCTCCAAACAGTCCGCTCAATACCTTACCAAGCTGTTTGCTAACCGGAATCCAGGCCTGGCTGGATTGAAAAACATCCCGCATCAGCTTTTTTCGCCAGGGGTTATGGTTTCTGAAATGGAAGCGGGCTTCAGACTGGTATTCTGTCGAATTCTCCGTGACCACTGCCGGGCAATGAAACCGCCTTCTGGCCATTTTATACCACATGGCCGGCTTCCATACAATATTGATATGAATCACATCCGGTGTACCCCTTTGCAGCAACAATTCTCCGGCTATTTTCTTAAATATGAGTCTGTACCAGTATTGAGACCAAAGCCTGCCCAACATTCCGGAACCCGGGTAGTATGCAATGTATTCTGTGAGGTTTCCATTGATCTTTTTCTCAATCCGTAGTTTGGTTCCAGCACTTTTGGTGAGCTTGGTGGCATAAATAACCACCACTGGTATCTGAGTCGCAATTGAAAGCGCATGCCGTTGTACAAAATCACCGCTAAACGCATCATTTTCAGAAGGATACCATCCGCATAATTTCAATACATAAGACATAGATAATTCTTTTCATTAAGGCAGATCCGCCCATGTAACCTCCATTGAAAATGTTACATTTGCAAACTTGGTTATTTATTTATGGAAGAACAAAATTTACCGCAAGAAACTCAGGATTCAAACCGGATAGTCCAGGTGAATATTGAGGAGCAAATGAAAGCATCTTACATCGATTATTCGATGTCAGTTATAGTAGGAAGGGCGCTTCCGGATGTGAGGGATGGATTGAAACCCGTACATCGTCGCATTTTATACGCAATGAATGAGTTGGGCCTTGATTTCGGAAAACCATTCAAAAAAAGTGCACGTATTGTTGGTGAGGTAATGGGTAAATACCATCCCCACGGTGATTCAAGTATTTACGACACCATGGTCCGTATGGCCCAGGATTGGAATATGCGCTACATGCTGGTCGATGGCCAGGGAAACTTCGGCAACCAGGATGGTGACCCGCCGGCGGCGATGCGGTACACCGAAGCAAGACTGCAGAAACTCAGCCAGCTGATGCTGGATGATATTGAAAAAGAAACTGTTGACTTCACCCCAAATTTTGACGACAGCTTACAGGAGCCTTCAGTTCTGCCAAGCCGGTTGCCGCAATTGCTGATTAATGGCGCAAGTGGAATTGCCGTGGGTATGGCCACCAATATGTTGCCGCACAACCTCGGTGAAGTGGTGGATGGTTGCATCGCTTATATCGAAGACCGGGATATCAGCGCGGAAGACCTGATTAAATATGTGAAGGCTCCGGATTTCCCCACAGGCGGGGTTATTCATGGTTTTGAAGGCATCCGGCAGGGATTCCTGACCGGTCGTGGCAGGGTAGTGCTTCGTGGAAAAGCAGATGTGGAAACTGACAACCACGGCCGTGATAAGATCATTATTCGCGAAACGCCCTACCAGGTAAACCGCGATCAGCTTACCGACAAGATTGGTCGCCTTGTGAACGAAAAAGTGATTGAAGGTGTCAGCAATGTAAATAATGAAAGTAACCTGAAAGAAGGGACCCGGCTCGTGTTGGAATTGAAAAGAGATTCAGTTCCACAAGTGATTATCAATCAGTTGTACAAGTTAACTGAACTTCAAACTTCCTATGGTATCAACAATGTTGCGCTGGTAAACGGAAGACCGCGGACTTTGAATTTAAGGGATCTTATCAGCGAATTTGTGAAATTCCGCCTGGAGGTGGTAACGCGCCGTGCCAGGTTCGAGTTGAAAAAAGCGGAAGAAAGGGCCCATATTCTCGAAGGGTACATGAAGGTGATTGGTACACAGGATGACCTGGACCGCGCCATTAAGATCATTCGGGAAAGCGCAACGCCCGAGGAGGCGAAAAATGGGTTAATCGAAGCTTTTGAGCTTAGTGAGATCCAGGCTAAGGCGATTCTGGAACTCCGTTTGAGGACGCTTACCGGTCTCGAGATCGATAAGATCAGGCAGGAGTACGAAGAATTGATGAAGCTGATTGAGCATTTGAAAGCGATCCTGGCTGATGAAGGACTGCGATACAACATTATAAAAGACGAGCTGGCCGAGCTTAAGGAAAAATTCGGGGACGAACGCCGTACAGAGATTCAGTACAGTGCCGATGAAATCGACATGGCCGACCTCATTGAGCAGGAAGATGTGGTGATCACCATTTCCAACCTGGGTTATATTAAACGGACTTCGGCTCATGAATACCGGCAGCAGCGCCGTGGCGGTCGTGGATCAAGGGGTAGCAAAACACGGGTAGAAGACTATATCGTTCACATGTTTGTGGCCAATACCCATCATACCATTTTGTTCTTCACCAGCAAAGGCCGACTGCACTGGCTAAAGGCCTATGAAGTTCCGGAAGGGGACAAGGTGAGCAAAGGCAGGGCTATCCAAAACCTTATGCAGATTCCACAGGATGAAAAGATCAAAGCCATTATTGATGTTGCCGATCTGAATGACAAGGAATTTGTGGAGAATCATTATGTTGTGCTTTGCACCAAAAAAGGGGTGATTAAAAAGACCTCTCTCGAAGCTTTCAGCCGGCCAAGGGCTAATGGCATTAATGCCATCACAATTGTAGATGGAGATGAACTGCTGGAAGGGAAGCTGACCACCGGCAATTCGCAGATTATGCTGGCGGTTAAATCGGGCAGAGCCATCCGGTTCCCGGAGGAAAAAGTAAGGCCAACGGGCAGGGGAGCGATCGGCGTTTCCGGCATTTCCCTTGATGACGAAAAAGATGAAGTAATCGCCATGATTTGTGTCGAAAAAGCTGACCTTGAAAATAAAACCGTATTGGTTGTAAGTGAAAAAGGATTTGGCAAGAAAACACCTGTGGATGAATATCGGGTTACAAACCGCGGAGGTAAAGGTGTTAAAACTATCAATATAACTGAAAAAACAGGTAACCTCGTGGGAATGCTCAACGTTTCAGACGAGGAAGATTTAATCATTACCTGCAAATCCGGGATCACCATTCGTACCGGTGTTAGCAGCATCCGCGAAGCGGGCAGGGCCACACAGGGAGTGACACTCATCCGGATTGACGACGGTGATGAAATTGCCGCTGTAACACGGCTCGATAAGGAAGAAGAGGAAGACAACGGGGAAAATGGTAATGCGGGCAGTGATCCACAAAACCAGGTTCAACAGCAGGAAGGAGAGGGACAAAATGGAGGTCCGGATGATGACCAAGCCGGCAATTCAGACAACCAAACCCAAAATGGCAAGGAAGGACATGAAAGTGCACCGGGTAATGAGTAAAATGCAGTAAATTAGATTTTAAATTAAATATTGTCAAGTCATTCATTCACAATTAAACCAAATATTATAAATAATGAAACGTTTGTTATTAAGCCTTTCTCTCATATGCTTTGGCTATGTTTCCGTTTTCGCTCAGTTTGATGAAGTAAAAAATCACCTGATGCTCGGACAGGCCCAAAAAGCAAAAGAATTGCTTGTGCCGATCATGAACAAGCCTAAGCAAGCAGCTAAACCCGAAGCCCAGATTCTGAACGCCGCCATCAATGCCGCATTGGCGCAAGCTACAGAAGATCAAAACCAGAAAATGGCTTTGCTCAATGAATCCATTGCCCAATATCAGAAATATATGGAAGTAGATCCTAAAATGGAATTCATCGGCAATCCAACCTACATCAATGCGCCGATCATTTATTACTCTACCTATTTCAATAAAGGGATAACCAGCTATAACGCGAAAAATTACGAACAGGCTGCCCAGGATTTTGAGAATACAGTTAAGTGGAGTGAATTTTTGATTAATAATAAACTGGCTCAAATGGAATTTGATACCAGTGCCAATTTACTTGCCGGGGCATCTTACCAAAATGCCCAGAAGGAAGATGAGGCAGTTAAATATTTTTTGAAACTTGCGGAGAAAAAAATTGGCGGAGAAGACAATGAATTCCTTTACCAGTTTCTGATGAACTATTATTTCCGTAAAAATGACCAGGCTAAATTTAACCAGTTCCGTACCCTGGGTGCTGAGCTCTATCCCAGCAGTGAATTCTTTACATATAAACCAATTGATTTCGTTTTGGCGATGGAAGATAATGTAGAGAAAACAAAGCGCCTGGAACAACTGGTGAAAGATAATCCTGACGATAAAGAATTGCAGGAAAACTATGGATACATCCTGTTTGACATGCTCAATGATCGCAAGAAAGATGCGTCCAAACTTCCTGGCTACGACGATACGGAAGCGAAAATGGTAGCTGCCCTGAAAGCTGCAGGCGAAGCAAATGCAAATGATGGCAAAGCCTGGTATTACCTTGGCAACCACTACATCAACAAGGGTGTAAAGATCAATGATCAGCTTGATGAAGTTGCCGAAAAAATCAGGGAATTCAACCGCGGACAAAAAGCCGATCCCAAAACCGGTAAAATGCCCGCACCTCCGCAAGAACTGATTGATTCCAGGAATCAACTCCGCGCAGCTTACGACGTAGAAATTGAAAATGCGCTGCCCTTCCTCGTTAACGCAGCAGAAGGCTACGCAAAGCATGGATCACTCACCGGTATTGAATTGCAGAATTACAAACGTGTGGTTGACCAATTGATCATCATCTATGGTGACAAGAGAACTGCAGCCAAAGCAGCTGCGGACAAGGCGAAATTTGATGCCCAGGAGAAGAAATGGAAAGACGTTTACAGCAAGTTGTAACCTTTCTATATATTATTTCAGAAAGCCCCCGGATAAATGCCGGGGGCTTTCTGTTTGAATCCGGTTGCAGGGGAAATGATGATTTTAAATTTTCTGCAACTAACAAAGTTGTTCGCGGATGCATTTAATTACTACTTGCGGGACAGCGGTTAATCAAAAGCAAAAATGTCATCGAGCTTGCTGTGTTTATTCATTTGTATCAGCTCTTTTAGTTCGCCAATATGGATATCATAAACCCACCCGTGAAGGATGGGATATTCATCTTCCGTTTTCCAGGCTTCCTGTATAGTTGCTGTATGTGCCAAATTCTTTACCTGCTCAATTACATTATAATCGGTTACAAGCTTTGCACGTTCATCTTTATTGAACACTGCTTTGAGTTCATCTTTATGCTGCAGAATGACATTTTTAATGTTGAGGAGCCAGTTATCGAGAAAGCCGTAGCTCTTTTTGCTCATAGCAGCCGCTATGCCCCCGCAATTATAATGGCCACAAACAATGATGTGTTTGATCTGCAGCTCATCCACAGCAAATTTCAATACACTGTGCAGGTTATAATCGGTATTCACCACCATGTTGGCAATATTGCGGTGGATAAAGATCTCGCCTGGCTCTGTGCCGGTGAGCAGGTTAGGTGGCACCCGGCTGTCGCTGCATCCAATCCACAAATAGGCGGGATTCTGGTTTTCGGCCATATCCTCAAAAAACCGGGGATCTTTTTCTTTCATTTGGGCAACCCAGGCTTTGTTGTTATCAAGCAGATTTTGAATAGATCGGTAGGGCATATTATCAGAGATTTAAATTTTAAATTATTCCGGTAAAATGGCTTTCAGATGACTTCCGCGAACCAATTACCCTGCAGTATACAAATTTAAATCATAGGGTAGATAGCTAAAGAAAATTTAGACAGGCAGTGATGGGAGAGATTCATCAGATACCACTTAACATAATATTAATTATAGGCTAGAATATCTTTTGAAAATCCCGGAGACCTTTACCCGGCGGCATCCTTATTTTTGCACGGTCATGAAAAGAAGAAATTTCGTAGCGCTCGGTGCAGCAGCCCTCACTCCGGTTACCGGAATCTCACAATCTTTATTTCGAAAAAATGCTTCACGCAATTTACCGGTGGTGATTAGTACCTGGTCGCCAAATGTAAAAGCCAATGCACGGGCCTGGGATTTTTTGAAAACGGGCAGCGCTGCGCTTGATGCTGTTGTAGCAGGCGTAAAAATCACCGAAGCCGATCCTGAAGATCAATCTGTTGGATATGGCGGCCTGCCAGACCGTGATGGCAAAGTTACCCTTGATGCCTGCGTAATGGATCACCTTGGCAATATTGGTGCTGTCATGTGTCTAGAACACATCAAACATCCGGTAAGCGTTGCCCGCCTGGTCATGGAGAAAACACCGCATGTACAACTTGTTGGCGAAGGCGCGCTGAAATTTGCACTTGAAAACGGCTTCCAACCTGAAAACCTCCTGACAGAAAAAAGCAAAAAACACTATGGAGAATGGCTTAAAACCGGCAGTTACAGCCCTTCCGGAACGGTGGAAAACATTCTGCAAAGAATTAAAAATCAACATGATACAATAGGCATGTTGGCAATAGGTTCAGATGGAAATATAGCTGGCGCCTGTTCTACATCGGGCATGGCCTACAAAATGGCAGGACGTGTGGGCGATTCTCCCATAATTGGAGCAGGCCTGTATGTCGACAATGAAATTGGCGCTGCTACGGCTACCGGAAACGGCGAGGAAGTGATCCGGGTGGTTGGAAGCCATTCTGTGGTGGAATATATGCGCCATGGCTACTCTCCCACTAATGCATGTAAAGCCGTGGTGGAACGTTTCGTGAAATTACGGGGTCAGGAAAAAGCAGCAGCCTTGCAAATCGGTTTTATCGCATTAAATAAAAATGGAGAAACGGGTTGCTATGCGCTCAATTCAGATTTTACCATGGCGGTTCATGATAAAAAGGGTTCACGGGTAATTCAGTCACCAAGCATGCTTTAGTCCTTTAAACATCCTATTTTTACAGTATGGCAAGCACTTCCACCAAACGCATTATACTTCCAACCCTATTGCTGGCAATGGTGCTGGTTTTGGGATTATCCTCAGGGTGTACAAAAGACAAATTGGTTGATAAGGCCGAAGATTTCGTCATATTCCTTATCGTGGACAATAACTGGATCGTCACCAATTTTACCGAAGGCGGAGCAAACATCACGGCGCAATTTTCTGGATACGAATATGATTTTCACCGCGATTGGAAAGTTACGGCAATAAAAAGCGGGCAATTGGAAGTGAACGGAACCTGGTCGGCAAATTCCTCTGCTCAAACCATTACCTCCAATTTTCCGCAGGGAATTGATCTACTCCAAAAATTCAACGGAACCTGGAATATTGATAAAACAACCATGGCCTCCGTAGATGCCTCCCGTACCACAAATGGCGTGGCTTATCAACTTTCTTTGCGCAAAAAATAAAACGGCCAATTACCAGACATTGGTGGGACACATATCCCCAAATCTATTTCCAATGGTAAAGCCAACCACGATTTCGTGAGTACTTCCTGCATACTGACCAAAACTTGCCGTGGTATAATCATAGGCATAACCTACATTGAATGATGGGGAGATCTGCATTCCCACCATTCCCGATATGCTGTTGTTAATCCGGTACGCGGCGCCTGCCCAGAAACGATCGAGATAAAGGAGTTTGGTATTGATGTCAATCCCCAATGGCAAACCTTTACTATGGCGTACCACAATTGAAGGGATCACATTAAACATTTCCCCGGCAAGAAACCGGATCCCAGCAGACCCGATAAAAACAGGCATTGTGCGGCTATCTGAAAAATCAACGGTACGGTTTGCATGCAAACCCTGGTCGAGCAATTGCATCACCGAAAACCCGGTGAAAAAAGAAGAACCATATATCCATATTCCTGCCCCGATATCCGGGCGAATTTTATTGTAATCGCTGGCATAATTCAACACCGGATCATTGGGATCATCAAAATTAAGCTTGGACATATTCACAGAATTCCTGATTACGCCAAAATTAATTCCTCCTGAGATGGATACTGTTTCGGTTAGTCCCACGTGATACGCATAGGTACCGTAAGCAGCCAACCTTGAAATTGGCCCCGTTTTATCGTTGAATATTGTTGCACCCCATCCATGATGAGGCTCCGCACTCAGGTAATTGTCCCAATAATTTGAACCACGGGGGTTCTCCCCTTCCGGAACAATGCTCGTGGGATTGGTTGCCCTGCGGGTATCCCCAATAGACCCATGTATGGTAAAATAGGTGGTCGCCGGCGCATCGGCGATTCCCATCCATTGCTGACGGTGGCTGATCTTGATATCTGTGTAGTTTTCAATGCCCGCGATCGCCGGGTTGATGATGTATTGATTTTGTAAATATTGGGTGTACTGTGGCCGCAATTGTCCAAAAAGCTCGACGGCAAACACCGTTAGCAATAACAAAAGAAGCCAATTTTTCATACCGTTTCAAAATTAAGACAGCCGGCGTCGAAATTGATTTTTAGTGAGGTATATTTTTAATAGGCACGCTGCGGTCAATAAAAGTTCGGGCTTCCGGTCCAAGATTGAATAACAAATCAAGAATACTGAGATTGGGTTCAAAGGGCAGGTCAAAAGTCTGGTAATATTCCGGCATTTCATACTTCAACCGGTTTGAAGGGCGCAGGTGACCGCGAAAATCCAGAATTTCCAGTGTGTGCATTTCTCTTTCCCATTGTTTGGTATGGCTGAGTTCAACTTTCCACTTCAACTGTTTGAGTACCCATTCCATTCCCCGTTGGCAAAAGTCTGTCAATAATTCCGGAGGATCGAGCAACAAGGGCTCCAGTGATGGTTGATAAAATTTGAAGAATGGTGAATTGTTATAAGCAGAATACAAGCTTCGCCAATTTTCCATAATTTTTTTGGGTTCCCTCAGCAACCTGATTTCATTCATCGGCTTTCCCCCCTGATCTCTTCCGCCGGCCAATGGATAGGTGACCATCAACAATCCGGTGGCTGATCGTATTTCAAAACGATTGCGGTATTGCATTTTTTGAAAATGGTCACTTTGCTCCCATTCCAAATTCTTAGGCTCTTTTAAAGCAAGAAATAAAGCAATGGGTGGAAACAGTTGATAGTCAACAAGTAACTTAAGAATACTCATTTTTATTAAAAACTAATTTTATCATGAATTTTTATGAACGAAAACCTTAAGTCTTATATATAGTATAAAGTGAATTAGAATTACTAAAGCATTAATAATGAATCTTTTAAGTAAACATACCGGCACTAAAGACTTTAGCTGAATACGCGTGGAACATATTGGGTATCCCTACTAAAGCAATTAGTATGCAAATTTGCGTTTTTATTCACGATTATATTCGAATAATCTCTTGTTTCTTTGAAAAATGAAAGTCATTCGTATACTGCCTCCCGCCCTGTTGTTCGCTTTATTATTTACGGCATGTTCCCCGTTCATCCAACCTGAGATAAAAGATTGGCAATTTCAGGAAGCCAGTTTTGTAGGAGATGATAGTATACAGGTTAATGCGTTTTTGATCGTAAACAACCCCAATGCTTACAGCCTGCAGTTTTATAACGCCGATTGTTTTGTAATCCTGGATGATAAGCCCTCGGGCAGGGCCTGGCTCGATTCGGTTACCACCATTCAGGGTAATGGAGAAACTCCCGTGCCGGTTACGGCAAGGTTGTCAAAACAAAACATTACTGATCTTGGATTGAAACTTTTGCTTACTTCTTCCCTTTCATACCAGTTGACCGGAATAGCAAAAGCAGGCAAAAGCGCCTATAAAAAAGAATTCCCCATCAATGAGACGGGGACGTTGGACCGCAGGGACCTGGAGCGGCTCATCAGGTTTTAATCAGTTTAATGACGGCAACAATCCGGTAATCTCGATTTAACCTCATTTTCTGCTGGTTCATTGTCAGCATCAAAACCACAGGCAGCAATGGCTTTACGGATTGCCTGGATATTGGTCCTGGCAGGATCCCATTCAACCTGGGTGGTGCCACGCTGAACATTCACCGTTACTTTAATAAGGCCATCAGCATATTGGGGAGCCATTCGTTCGATAATTTGTTTACATGGAGGACATTTAGCCTGGGGAGTTTTGATTTCGGCTTTTTGGTTTGCCGGTGCCTGGGCAAACACAACAAATGCGACCAAAATCAAGGCCATAAATATCCCATGCCTTTTTGTAAATACTGCCCTCATAAACTTTTAGACGCTTCAAAGCTGAAAAAGTTGCGCAGGTATTCAGATTTTCCAGTTTTCAGGGTCTTCACGCCATTGCCGTAGCACTTCAAGCTGATCCGATGCCACATAGTTGTGCAATGCTGCTTCTTCAATCAGCGCGTTATAATCGGAAAGAGTTAACAAGCGTATGCCTGATTGGGCAAATGCCTTCTCCGCCTGCGGAAAACCATAGGTAATAATGGCCACCATCCCTATAACCTCAATTCCCGCTTTCTGTAAAACCTCTGCTGCCATCAGGCTGCTTTTTCCGGTACTCACCAGGTCTTCAACCACCACGGCTTTCATACCGGGTTCATAATGGCCTTCAATCTGGTTGCCCATTCCGTGATCTTTGGGTTTGGGCCGCACGTAAGCAAAAGGCAGTTTGAGCTGGTCTGCTACCAGGGCACCCCAGGAAATTCCCGCTGTGGCCACTCCTGCAACCAGGTCGGCTTCGCCAAACTCGGTAAAAACCAGGTTACAAAGCTCGCTTTTGAAATAATCACGGTAATAAGGAAACCCCAGGATCTTGCGATTATCGCAATAAATCGGGCTTTTCCACCCGCTTGCCCAGGTAAAGGGTTGTTCGGGTTGCAGTTTTACCGCCTTCAGTTTAAGCAGTTTTTCGGCCGCCTGCCGGCTTGCATTTGTCATAGCGGCAAAGGTGCATATTTATTCTCACCAACCTGTTTGCGGGGTTTTATATTTTGTAAAAATGAAATAGCTTTGGGATTGTTCGTAATGGAAAATTACCGGAAAGTCTATTTTGGAAACAAACCTTTTATCCTGTCATCCTATGTTGACCAGGAAATATCGGCCATGGCCTGGCAGGCGGGAGTGATTGTAATCAATCAGCCTTCAGAGAATGATTTGCGGATGTGCATTTCCGAAATTGAAGACAAAGACACCACCGCGATCATCATACTGACCCGTCAAATGGATTTCTTTTGGGATAAATTCAAATCCTATTTCACCCAAATTGTTGCCGGTGGCGGACTAGTTGAGAATGCGGATGGGGAATGGCTTTTTATTTTTCGCCGGGGAAGCTGGGATCTGCCTAAAGGCAAACTTGATGAAGGAGAAAGCATTGAAGAATGCGCCATCCGGGAGGTTCGCGAAGAAACCGGCCTGGAGGACTTGGAAATTCAAAAACATCTTCTCAATACATACCATATTTACACAGAAAATGGGCAAAAGATCCTGAAAAAAAACGTTTGGTTCCTGATGCAAAATCAGGGCAGCAACGATTTAATTGCCCAGGCTGAAGAAGATATAACCCATATAGAATGGATGGATCCCGCAAAAATTTCTATGATCAGGAATCAGTCTTATCCAAGCGTATGCAGTGTATTGGATTTTGCCGCGAATTTGGAATAACCTTCTTTATAACTTCTTTGCAATAATTGCTACGGTAAGCCTGCTGATACAAGTCAGTTTTCCGGCATCATCGGTCAGCCGGATATCCCAAACATGGGTTTTGCGGCCTAAATGAACGGGACGGCATGTGGCCTGAACGAATCCATCCCGTATTGCCCGCAGATGATTGGCGTTAACTTCAAGGCCAACACATTGATATTGATCCCAGTCGACCACAATTGCTGAAGCTACCGACCCAACTGTTTCCGCCAATACGACCGAAGCGCCGCCATGGAGCAAACCATAGGGCTGTTTGGTTTTACTGGTTACAGGCATTCGTGCACGAAGAAAATCTGGTCCAATTTCAATAAATTCAATTTCAAGATATTCGGACATATTTCCTGAGGACAGCCGGTTTAGCTGTTCTAATGAAATATTGCCATTGAACCAAATACTTGGGGCAGCCATTTACCCAATTATTTATAAAGTGAACGTATAACAGGCTGGGGCAAAAACTGCCGGACATCTCCCCCGTTTTGGTAAACATCACGCACCAGGGTACTTGCCACGGACATGAATTGTGGAGAACAGGTAAGAAAAAAAGTTTCAATTTCCGGTTCAATGCTGCGGTTCATATCGGCAATGGCCTTCTCATATTCGAAGTCGCTGACATATCGAATTCCCCGGAGGATAAAATTCGCGCCAACCTGTTTACAACATTCCACCGTCAAACCTTCATAAGCCAATGCTTCCACTTTTGGCTCATGGGCATAACATTCGCGAATCCACCTGATCCTGTCCTCTTCACTGAACATGGGTTTCTTGTTGACATTGCGACCAATGCCAACAAAGAGTTTGTCGAAAATGGGAAGAGAGCGGTCAATGATATCAATGTGGCCCAGCGTAATGGGATCAAAAGTTCCGGGGAATAAAGCGATACGCATTGGCGATAATTTGGTTAATTCAATCAGGCGTTTTGGTGCTGACCTGCGAGCAAATATAAGGCAGCCATGCGCACAGCTACACCATTTTCTACCTGGTTTAATATAATGCTGCCGGGACCGTCAGCAACGTCGCTGTCAATTTCTACACCGCGGTTAATGGGTCCGGGATGCATGATTACGATCTCCTTTTTTAGTTTATCCAGCATCCGGCGTTTTATGCCGTAAGCGAGATTGTATTCCCGCAGGGATGAAAACAATACCTGGTTTTGCCTTTCCAGTTGGATCCGCAACACATTGGCTACGTCGCACCATGCTATGGCTTTCTCCACATCATATTCGACCCTAACACCCAGCGCCTCCTGCATGTAAACCGGAATGAGCGTGGGCGGACCACAGACCACCACTTCCGCGCCCATTTTTGTCAACAGGTAAATGTTGCTAAGCGCTACACGGCTATGCATGATATCTCCTACAATCGCCACCTTTCGCCCTTCCAACCCACCTGTTGCTTCTGAAATGCTCAATGCATCCAGTAAGGCCTGCGTAGGATGTTCATTTATACCGTCCCCTGCATTTATGATGCTTGCCGGAATGTGTTTGGCCAGAAAATGTGGTGCGCCGCTTGCACTGTGCCGCATTACCACAAGGTCTACCTTCATGCTGAGAATATTGTTTACGGTATCGAGCAATGTTTCCCCTTTTGAAACTGAACTTCCGCTTGCAGAAAAATTGATGGTATCCGCACTCAGGCGCTTTTCCGCAAGTTCAAAAGAAATACGTGTACGCGTTGAGTTCTCATAAAATAAATTGACGATGGTAATGTCACGAAGCGAAGGAACCTTTTTCACCGGACGCTGTAAAACATCTTTGAACTGCCGGGCGGTATCCAAAAGTGTTTCAATATCCTCCTTTTGGAGGTCCTTAATACCCAGCAAATGTTTGGTAGAAAGACCCATTAAAGGGCAAATATAAACGATAGTTATTTTGAAAAAAAATTGTTTGCTCCAGGCGGCGCAGGCCTAATTGCCGTTTGAACTAAATAAGTCGTGTAAAAAGGCCAGCAACTCGCCTGCCCTGAGGTTCTTGGCAATTATCCGCCCCTCCGGGTCAAGCAGGTAATTTTGAGGAATGCTTTGCACACGGTATAATTTTGCCGCTGCATTGTTCCAGAAACCCAGGTCACTCACATGATCCCATGTCAGATTGTCTTTTTCAATTGCCTGCAACCATTTTTCTTTATCGCGGTCAAGACTAACCCCCAATACAGTAAAATTTTTGTCCTTATAAAGATTGTAAGCTTGTACCACATTTGGATTTTCAATGCGGCACGGGCCACACCAGCTTGCCCAGAAATCGAGCAATACATATTTGCCACGCAGGTTCGCCAATTCAAAAGGTTTGCCTTCCGGCGTATTCTGTGAAAATGCCGGAGCTGCTTGCCCGAATCCGAGCAGTTCTTCTGTTTCCAGGTATTGAATGGCACTTTGACCATAAGGGTTATTCATGGCATGCGCATCGATCATTTCTATCCAGGAATGCAATTCACTGTAAGTAAAATTGAATGGAGCAATCACATTGATCAATAAGGGCGCCACAGCAGTTGAATGATATTTTTGCAGGTAGGCCGGAACTTCTTTCCGGATTTTTTCAATGGCGGTATTTTTCGCAAGCCGTATGCTATCGGGGTTATAACCGCTGGTACCGGCAGATTCACGCATTTTATTAAGCAGGTTAACGGCATCAAATTGCGGCCCAATTTGACGCAGCAATGCTTCAAATGCCTTTGCCGCTTCCCCTTCTTCAATTTTTAATACCGGATCATTGTCCAGCACTTTCAATCGCGTATTGTTATCATCCAGGAATAAATTATAAAATTTCAGGCTTTCCTGAACGTTGGGATCTCCAAGCATCAATACATAAATCCCCTGTTGCGGAAGTTCAGCGTCAATGCGGAAAGCTCCTTTTTGAATTAAAGCTGCGTTGCCAACCGGGCGGTTATTCTGTGGATTGATGATCAGTGCTGTCAGACTGTCTTTGAATTGTGGAGCTATGCCATCTACTTTTACCCTGACCGGCGATTGAGCAAGCAGCCCAATGGTGAAGGTGAAAAGAAAAATTGTAGCGAGACCAGATTTGAACAATATTTTTGACATCGTCAGGAAACCATTTATAGGTTAATTGTTCAAAAATAGCTTCATTCGCAGATCAGGAAGTAAATAGTAAAAGATTTAACAACCAATGAAAAAGACTGGAATTTTAGGTGGCGGGCAACTTGGAAGAATGTTGCTGCAGCAAGCAGCAAATTACCCTATTGAAACCTATGTGATGGAAAATGATGCGCATTGCCCGGCGGCACACCTCTGCCATCATTTCACCAAAGGAGATATAAAAGATTATGATGATGTATTGAACTTCGGCCGCCAGGTTGACGTACTAACCATTGAAATTGAAAATGTGAATGTGGACGCGCTGTTTCAACTTGAAAAAGAAGGCGTTCAGATTATTCCCAGACCGGCAGTGTTGAAAACGATTAAGAACAAAATACTGCAAAAGCAGCTTTACGAAGCGCACCAGATCCCCACTCCTGCCTTTGTGATTACCGAATCCAGGGAATCTTTGAAACAACATGATCATATTTTTCCTGCAGTGCATAAAATTGGTGAAGGGGGTTATGATGGACGCGGCGTACAGGTTCTCGATTCAATAGCTGAGATCGATAAGGGTTTTGAAGAACAAGCCATACTTGAGAAAAAAGTAGAAATCGACAAGGAGATTGCCTTAATGGTGGCAGTGGACCAGTCTGGTGCCATTCATTTTTTTCCTCCTGTGGAAATGATCTTCAATCCTCACCTCAATCAGTTGGATTTTCAGCTTTGCCCGGCAAACCTGCAGAAAGAGCAACTCTGGAAAATGGAGGCTATTGCGGTAAAATTGATGAAGGCATTTGACAGCCCCGGGCTGTTTGCCCTTGAGCTTTTTATTGACCGTAACGGTGGCATCTGGGTGAATGAAACAGCACCCCGGGTGCATAACAGTGGGCACCACACAATTGAAGGTTGTACCCTGAGCCAGTTTGACTGCATGCTGCGGGTTATGCTGGGTTACCCTGTTCCGGAAATTGAGATCACCTCACCCTCCGCCCTCATCAATTGGATTGGCGCCCCGAATTACAGTGGCCCGGCAAAATATCCTCAACTTGCTGAAGTATTGAAAACAGCAAATTGCTTTGTGCATTTGTATGGCAAAGCTTTAAGCAAACCGGGCCGAAAAATGGGTCATGTAACGGTTTTGGGCAGCGACCGGAACGATGTGGTAAGAAAATCCAAATTGATTAAAGCCATGCTGGAAAGCTGAGAACAAATCCATTTCCCAACGAGGTGAAAGTTTTGCAGCCATTTCTCGTCTAAAGAGCTGATTAAATGAATATGAAAAAATCAGGTTTATTTTTTTTAAGTGTAGCCATTTTGGCCCTGTGTTTTTCCTGCAAAGGGAAAAAAGAACCCGCAGCCGGAGGCCCGGGCGGCGGCGGCGGTCCTCGACCAACCCCAACCTATGAAGCAGTAATTGCGAAGACGCAAACGCTGGAACGGAAAATTGAAGCAGCCGGAACCATTATGCCGGCCGAAAACACAGACATCCATCCGGAAATTTCCGGGCGTGTTGTGGGAATTCACTTCAGGGAAGGCAGCAATGTGGGCAGGGGTTCCCTTTTGGTGAAATTGTTTGACAGGGACTTACAAGCGCAGTTGAAAAAGCTTGCTGTGCAACTGCAGGTCGCGGAAGCGACGGAACGCCGCCAAAGTGAATTGCTCGCGATCAATGGCACAAGCCAGCAGGATTATGACCTTGCCCGGTTGAATGTTTCCAACATCAAGGCCGACATGGAATTGCTTCGTGTAAATATTTCACGTACGGAGATCCGTGCGCCTTTCAGCGGGCGAATTGGCCTGCGCAACATCAGCCTCGGCGCCTATGTTACACCGTCAACAGTGATCACCAATGTGGCCCAGGTAAACCAGACCAAGGTAGAATTCAATGTTCCTGAGTTGTACTCAATGTATATGAAACCGGGGCAGATCGTAAGCCTGAAACCGAGCGGGGTTGGTAAAACTTATGCGGCGACAATTATAGCTTCAGAAAACCAGATCTCGGCAGAAACCCGAAACCTTGCTGTACGCGCATTGGTAAGACAATCCGATTCCAACCTGAAGCCCGGTTCTTTTGTGCAGGCTGATATTCATATTGGCGGTACCCAGGAATCCATCATGGTTCCCACCGAAGCCATTATTCCTTCCACCAGGTATAAAAACGTTTTTGTGGCTGAAGGAGGAAAAGCGGTAAGCCGGCAGGTGGAGACCGGTTTGCGCGATTCCGCCAATGTAGAGGTGCTCCGGGGTTTAGATGTTGGGGATACGGTAATTGTTACCGGCCTGCTGAGCATTAAAGACGGCCAGGCAGTAAACCTGCGTTTAAGAACCAATTAATTCCTTATCCATGAACATATCCGAACTCAGTTTAAGAAGGCCTGTGCTGGCCATTGTGATCAATCTGGCCATATTGCTGTTTGGCATCCTGGGTTTCATGTTTTTGGGTATCCGCGATTATCCTATGATCGAGCCCGCCTCGGTAAATGTTCGTACAAGTTACCAGGGTGCGAATGCTGAGATCGTGGAAAGCCAGATTACTGAACCACTCGAGAAAGCGATCAACAGCGTTCCGGGTATTAAGAACATTACTTCCAACAGCAGCATGGGAAGCAGCAGCATTTCCATTGAATTCAACCTGGGCATTCCCATGGAGGAAGCCACCAATGACGTGCGTGACCGGGTAAGCCAGGCCATACGGCAATTGCCGCAGGACCTGGAGGCACCTCCTGTTGTAAGTAAATCAACCGGTTCAGGAGAGTCCATCCTTTCCATGGCGTTAAGCAGCCAATCCCGGAACCAGCTTGAAATGACCGAATTCGCCAACAACTTCATGGTTGACAGGTTGCAAACCATACCTGGTGTGAGTGGGGTCCAGATCTGGGGTGAAAAGCGTTATGCAATGCGCATCTGGCTTCAGCCCCGCAAGCTGGCAGGACTTGGCATTACTGTTACAGATATTGCCGCAGCTCTTCGCCGCGAGAATGTGGAATTGCCGAGTGGTAAACTTTCCGGTGAAGCTACAGACCTTACAGTAAGAACACTCGGCCGTTTGAACACCGAAGAGGAATTTGAAAATGTAATCATTCGTTCAGATCAAAACGGCATTGTTCGCATGAAAGATGTTGCCGAAGTGGTGCTCGGACCTGAAAATATTGAAAGTTCTTTCAGGGAGAGCGCAGTGCCTACGATAGGGCTTGCCATTACACCCCAACCCGGAAGCAATTACATTTCCATTGCGGAAGAATTTTATAAGCGCTACGAAATCATCAAAAAAGATCTGCCCGGTGATATTTCCACAAAGATCATCATGGATACCACGAAGCCGATTCTGAAATCGCTCGAGGAGGTTCAGGAAACTATTTTCATCGCCCTCGGCCTCGTAATCCTTATAATTTATCTCTTTTTCCGAAGTGTAAATATGGCCTTTCGTCCCCTGATTGATATACCCGTGTGTTTGATCGGGGCATTCTTTGTAATGTATATTTCAGGGTTTACCATCAATGTGCTGACGCTTCTTGCCATAGTGCTGGCCACCGGCCTGGTGGTAGACGACGGTATTGTGGTAACAGAAAATATTTACCGCAAAATGGAGAGGGGTATGAACAAATGGCAGGCGGCTCTCGAAGGCTCAAAGGAAATTTATTTCGCGGTAATTAGTACTTCCATTTCCCTTGCGGTTGTTTTTCTGCCGATCATATTCATCCAGGGCTTTGTAGGAAAACTATTCCGGGAATTTGGAATAGTGGTCGCCTCTGCGGTGATCATTTCCTCTGTAGTGGCCCTTACCCTCACCCCTGTGCTGAATGTTTTGCTGACCCCGAAATCGGGGCCGCGGCATGGCCGTTTTTATAAGGCCACCGAGCCATTCTTTAAAGGAATGGAAAATGTTTACCATCGCTGGCTGGTCGGATTTATGAATATCCGTTTTATGGCCTGGGTGCTGGTAGCTATCAGTGCAGGCATGATTTTCTACTTCGGCAATACCCTGCAATCTGAACTTGCTCCACTTGAAGACCGCAGCCAGCTAAGAATCAGTGTAAATGCCCCTGAGGGAACAAGTTTTGATGCCATGGAAAAATCCATGAGCAGGATCGAAAAGTTCATCATGGATTCTATTCCTGAGCGAGAGGTGCTGATTAATTTCACTGCCCCGGGATTCATGGGCGGCGGAAATACCAATTTTGGATTTCTGCGGGTTATGCTGGTGCCTCCCGATCAGCGGGAACGCACCCAAATGGAAATTGCCGCATACCTCCAGCGCAAACTTGGCCAATTTTCGGAAGTCAGGGCTTTCCCTTCCCAGGAACAAACCATTTCGCAGAGCCGCAGGGGCGGCCAGGCTGTTCAGTTTGTGCTGCAGAATAATGATTTCGAAAAACTGGTTGATGTATTGCCGAAATTCCTGGAAAGAGCAAGACAAAGCCCCCTTCTGGAAAGCGTGGATTCTGACCTGAAATTCAATAAACCCGAACTGCAGATTGAAGTCGACCGCCTTAAAGCCAATGAGCTGGGTGTTCGGGTAGCGGATGTTTCCGAGGCCTTGCAAATGTCCCTTTCAAACCGGCAGATGGGTACTTTTATAAAAAGTGGAAAACAGTATTATGTAATCGCCCAGGTAGATCGCGGAGACCGCGACGATCCTTCCGACCTGAAGAATATTTATGTCAGAAATTCCCGTGGCGAGCTGATCACCATAGATAACCTGGTTAAATTTACCGAACAGGCGGCAGCTCCCAGCATCTTCCATTTCAATCGTTATAAATCAGCTACCATTTCGGCAAATATGGCCGAAGGTTTCACGATTGGCGATGGCATTGAAGAGCTGAACAACATTAAGGAAGAAATGCTGGATGAAACTTTTGCTACAGAGCTGACCGGAGCCTCTCGGGATTTCGCTGAAAGCCAGAGCAATACCAATTTCGCCCTCATCCTGGCCCTGGTGCTTATTTTCCTGGTTCTGGCCGCACAGTTTGACAGTTTTATTGATCCACTCATCATCATGATGACTGTACCGCTTGCACTTGCCGGCGGCTTGCTTTGCCTGTGGATCTTTGGCCAGACCATCAATGTATTTTCTCAAATCGGCCTCATCATGCTCATCGGTATTGTAACAAAGAACGGTATCCTGATTGTGGAATTTGGAAATCAAATCCAGAAAAAAAGAGGATTGAATAAAATGGAAGCCGTTGTTGAAGCTTCTGTTGCACGTCTGCGGCCGATTCTTATGACAAGCCTCACGATGATGCTCGGTGCTTTGCCAATTGCCCTTTCACTTGGGGCAGCAGCTACGAGCCGTGTACCGTTAGGAATTGTAATCGTTGGCGGACTGGCATTTTCATTAATACTCACCTTGTTTGTAGTGCCCGCTGTTTATACCTACATGAGCCGTCCGAAAAAGAATACTGCAGAACAAATTATGAACCAGCTTACCAAAAAGCAAGCGGAAAACGTTCCAGAACCTGCTAATATCAACCCATAGAAAATGAAAACCCGATTAACCAAATACTCCGGTTTAATATTGCTTGCGTTTATGCTGGTTTCCGGCATTCACGCACAGGATCCCGCAGCAGATGGCGGCGAAATTCTTACCCTGAATGATGCGGTAATTCTTGCCCTGCAACAGAATTTCGGTGTGCAAATAGCGGAAAACGAAATAGAGATTGCCGAAACCCTGAACAATTGGGGCAATGCAGGGCGCTATCCAGGGGTAAGCGCACAAACGGGCTATAGTATCAGCAGCAATAACCTGGATCAGCGGCTCTCGAACGGTACCAATATCAAACGGAACGGAGCCACATTCCAGTCGCAGAATGCCTCCGTTTCCGCGGTATGGCGAATCTACAACGGAGGCAGGGTAAATGCGGTGAAAGAGCGGCTCGAAATAGCTGAAGTACTGGCAAGATCGGGCCGCCTTGATGAGGCCAACCAGGTGGCTTATGAAATGATCTCGGCTTATCTCAATATCCTGCGTTTTAAAGCACAGCAAAATGCTACAATCGAATCAATGAAACTGATGGAAGAGCGAAAAAATCTTGCCGAAAACCGGTGGAATATCGGAACAGCGAGCAAGAGTGATTTTTTGCAGGCACAAAATGATTATAACGAAGCGTCTGCACTCGTGATCCAGATGGAAAGCAATATTGCCCGCGCAAAAACAGAAGTTAACCGGCTTCTAAACCGGTCCCCTTTTCACGTATTCACTCCCTCCGATGCATTGCCGCAATATCCGGATTTGCTCAAAGAAGATTTCATGGCTTCCATCGATAGTCTCAATCCGGCCGTACTGATTGCCAAAGACCAATTGCGCATTCTTGCCGTTCAGCGTACAGAAATCAATTCACTTCGATTGCCAACAGTCTCAATGAACGCCGGAGCAGGGTTGAACAATTCCAACAACAGCGCCGGATTTACTTTAAGGAATACCACCTACGGTCCGCAAGCCGGGGTTTCTGTGGCCATCCCCATTTTTCAGGGGAATGTAGTAAAGCAAAACCTGCGGGTGAATGAAATAGAGCAGTTCAACCAACGCATACGGATAGACCAGCTAAAGAATAATTTGTATGCCGCGTATGCAACGGGATTGTATAATTACAGGTATGCAAAAAATAAATATGATCTTGAATTGCAAAACCTTGAGGTGGCAAAGGAAAGCAACTTTATCGCTATGGAAAGATTCCGCAAGGCCAGTATTACAACTGTGGAACTCCGCCAGGTTCAATTGTTGCTGATCGATTCGCAAACCCGCCTGATCAACGCCACCTATGAAATGAAACAAGCTGAAGCTGACCTGCTCTTCCTTATGGGAAAATTGGTGGATTAAGTACGGGCTAAAGCTGGCTTGCTGAAATGCCAGTGCCGGATTAATTATATTTGTGGTATGAACAATCCCTTAGTTGGCATAATCATGGGAAGCGACAGCGATCTTCATATTATGGAAGATGCTGCAACTTTTCTTACAAAAATGGGCGTGCATTATGAAATGACGGTAGTTTCGGCTCACCGTACGCCGCAACGCATGATGGATTACGCGGCAAGTGCTGCAAAGCGTGGCCTGAAAGTGATAATAGCCGGTGCAGGTGGGGCAGCGCACTTACCGGGAATGGTGGCCAGTATTACCCATTTGCCTGTAATAGGCGTTCCCATTAAATCATCAAATTCCATTGATGGCTGGGATTCTATTTTATCTATATTGCAAATGCCCAATGGCATCCCGGTAGCCACAGTGGCATTGAATGCTTCACGCAATGCGGGAATACTCGCTGCAAGCATTATTGCAAACTTTGATCCTGTGGTTGAGGATAAGTTGAAGGAATTTAAGGCCATCCAGGAAAAACAGGTAATAGAAAAAGCATTGAACCTGAGAAACCAGGGCCATCCCAATCATTACGATATTCCGGAGAATACTTAATGGTTTTGTGCCTCGCCGGGCAATTCTGTAAAGTGCAAATTTTCAAAATCGAAACGCATTCTCCCGCGTTTCGGATCCGGACCATAATGGTTGGATCCTGGCGTACCTTCCATGAGGAACCAGATCAAAAGAATAAAAGAACCAACCAGCGGCACAAGGAAAACAAGATAAAACCAACCGCTTTTATTGATATCATGCAGCCGCCTGATGGATACAGACAAACCCGGAATAAAGGTTGCCAGTAAAATAAGGATAATAACGAGGTATGCCACAATAAAAAGGGATATCAATTCAACACTCAGCGCGTAGAACATAAGGGCAATAAGCGGAAACAAAACGATCAGCAATCCCAGGTTAAAATACCAGAATTCTTTTCGGCGGGCCCTTCCGCTGAAATTGCCGTAATTTTTGATCAGAATCTTTTTAAACCAATCAACAACCGTAAAGTTTTCTTCATTGAAAGCCATTGCGTCGTAGATTTAAATTTCCGCAATTAAAAACAAAATCAAATTCAGCGCCGTTCCATGAACCTTGATGAACGGATTTCAAGAACCGTAAATTCCTGTTCCAGGGCAGGACTGTTGTCATGCAACGCTTCAAGCAATGTGTGTCCATATTTTGCAAACCATGGGATAAAATTTTCTATTCGTTCCTGCAATTGCTGATGTGGGAATAATGCCCTTTTCAATGCAACCACATGGTCTTTTTTTTCCCCGAGGTTCCGGCGCATTGCCCGCTTTATTTTCTTGTCCAGGTTGTTCAGTTCTTTAAGAGCCCTTGTATGCATAGCGGCTACATGGTTTTGTAAGCTCTGATCTGTTTCCGCGGCTATTACTTGCAGTTTCCTGTAGAAATCCCGCTGCCTTATCAGGTATTCTGATAGGTCGGTCCGCTCCCACTCTTCTTTTGGGATTTTACTATTGAGAAGTTCCGTTTCCGGCATAAACAGCTCTTCTGTTTGCAAGCCAGCCCTGGCCAAATGCCTGCTGTTCTTTTCATTAATCATTAAAAAAGAATTGCGAAGCAAAAGAACAGGATAAGGAATCCCCAATTTTGTAAATACCGCTTTCAACTGCAACCAGTACCCAAGTTCCCCACCTCCGCCAGCAAAAAGAATATTCGGCAAAATGGTTTCCTGGTATGCCGGCCTCAGCACCACATTTGGACTGAAGCGCTCAGGATGGTCTTCCAGTTCGTCAAGAATTTGCTCTTTCGTGAAAAAAACATCAGCATTTACAATGTTGAATCCATTGTTGTTTTTTTCGATCCGCTCACGCCTGCCATCATCAAACAAATAAAACAGATTGACCGGCCGGCCCTCTGTCTGTACCCGGTAATCCTCTGCAAGCTTCGCGGAAGTCAGGCGAAGCAGCGGCTCAGAAAAAGATTCATCCAGTTCTTTATGAATGACCGGGCTATAGACTTTTTTCAATTTTGGATTGTCGGCATTCAATACCAATAAACCATATTTTGCAAAGAGGTAGTTGAGCAGTTCAAAATTTGCCCGGGCTATGGTATTTTCTTCACGGTATGCATTCCTGATCACCTCAAGTATTTCCGGGCCAAAAGGTTCATTGACAAACTGGTTTTGCAGCCGGTCAAAGATCTTTTCCAGGCCGGTGCATTTCATCCGGCCTACAGCTCCCGATTGGTCGGTATCCCAAACAATCTTTTCGTCGCCCAGGTAAAAATGACCGATCTCTTGGAGATCTGCATCTTCAGACCCAATATAATAAACAGGCACAAAAATGTTTTCCGGAAGCCGCTCATTAAGATATTCGGCAACACGGATAACGTGAAAAATTTTATGCAGCGAATAAAGCGGTCCGGTGAAAAGATTGGGCTGATGCGCAGTCGTAATGGTAAAGCAATAATCATAGGCCAGGGCCTTGAGATTTTCCTGCTGCGTAGGGGTAAGTTCTATTTCTGCGTAATCTGCGCTTAATACCTCCTGAAGCACCTTGCGGTTTGTAATAAAGTTTTTCCTTGCATTTATGGCGCATTTTATCCCATCTAAATCGGGAAGAAAGGAATAAAATTCCCGCAACGCTTCAGCTTGCTCCACATAATCTAGAGCAATTTTTCCAAAACTGTTGGTTTGCCGGTAAGTCAACCGGGAAGCGTGCATTTCCATGTTCTCGTAGCAGTATATGAATCCGCTAATTTAGCCAATTCAAACGGTGTTGCCGAACCGAATATGTGTTAAAAGAAATCTGATCCGAATAACCTAAGATCAATTGATCACCACCTCTCCTTCAAGGTCATAATCGTATGCTTTGGTGATTACCACATCCACAAACTGCCCGGGAACCAGCAGCTTTCCTTTGGCATCAACAATAACTTCATTGTCAACTTCCACGCTGTCAAACTCTGTCCTGCCGAGATACCTTCCTGCCTCTTTTTTATCTATCAGTATTTTAAATACCTGACCCACTTTAGCCTGGTTTTTTTCGTAGCTGATCTCCTGCTGCACTTCCATGATTTCCTGTGCCCGTTGCTCTTTCACCAGCTGGGGTACATTGTCTGCTGCCGCATACGCAGATGTTCCCTCCTCATGGCTGTAAGTGAAAATACCTACCCGGTCAAACCTTATCTTTTCCAGGAATTCCTTCAACTCTTCCACATCATCCGGTGTTTCGCCCGGAAAACCGGCGATCAGCGTTGTTCGTAGGCAAATTTCCGGGTTTATCCTACGGATGTTTGCGATCAGCTCCTCCATTTCCTGGCGGTTGATTTGCCTTCTCATCGCGTTCAGCATGTTGTTGCTTGCATGCTGTACTGGCATATCCAGATAGTTGCAAATATTTTTGTGGCGCTTCATGACTTCAACAATTTCCAGCGGAAATTTTGAAGGATAAGCATAATGCAGCCGTATCCATTCCAATCCCTTTATACCGGCCAGGGCTTCCATAAGTTGGGGAAGTTGGCGCTCCTTGTAAATGTCCAATCCGTAATACGTAAGTTCCTGAGCAATGAGCATAATTTCTTTTACCCCTCTTGCCACAAGTGTTTCTGCTTCCTGAACCAACGCCTCAATGGGCCTGCTGACATGCCCGCCACGCATAAGGGGTATTGCACAAAAAGCGCAGGTGCGGTTGCAGCCTTCACTAATCTTGAGATAGGCATAATGGGATGGTGTTCCCAACAAGCGCTCTCCCAGCAATTCAGCTTTATAATCGGCATTCAGCCGCTTTAAAATAAGCGGAAGTTCCATGGTTCCGAACCAGTCATCCACTTCAGGAATTTCCCCGGCGAGATCACGGCGGTAACGTTCACTCAAACAACCCGTAACATATACTTTTTCCAACTTTCCCCGCTTCTTCAAATCCACTTGTTCAAGTATGGTATTGATGCTTTCTTCCTTGGCTTTGTCGATAAACCCGCAGGTATTGATGATGGAAATATTATGATTCAGTTTCCGTGCTTCGTGTGTAACGCTGAAATCATTGGCAAGAAGCTGACCGCTAAGCACTTCACTGTCCACCAGGTTTTTGGAGCAACCCAGGGTAATGATGTTGACGGAGTTTTTGCGGATGGACTTTGTTTTCATGCGTTTGCAAAAGTAGGTATTGATTGAAGTTTGCGAAACAAACTTAACAATCTCCAATTCTTCACCAGGCCATTCTATTCCCGGCCTGTTTACAAATGCACATAACCTGTATTTCATTCCGGTAATTCAAATGAAAGAATTCAGTTTCTTTGCCCCATGTCGCTTCAGATCGCATCCTTAAATTCCGGTAGCAATGGGAATTGCTATTATGTAGGCAACGAAACCGATGCTGTACTGATTGATGCGGGAATATCCTGCCGGGAAATTGAAAAGCGCATGAAGCACCTGTCTCTTGACATTAAAAAATTACGGGCGGTGTTTATTTCTCACGAGCATTCCGACCATATACGCGGGCTGGCCACACTGGTCAAGAGGCATTTCTTACCGGTTTATATTACACACGCCACGGCAAAAAGGCTCCCAGATGATATCCGGGATTTTTCGCGATCCTTTACAACCAATGTTTTGGTGGAGGTTTTGGGTTTACAAATTATGCCTTTTCTTAAGAAGCACGATGCCGATGACCCGCATAGTTTTGTAATTAGCTATGATGGCATAAAGGTTGGCGTAATAACAGATATTGGCTGCGCCTGCGAACAGGTGGTACATTATTTCAGGCAGTGCCATGCGGTCTTCCTGGAAAGCAATTATGATGAGGATATGCTGGCTAACGGTCGGTACCCTTCTTTTTTGAAGCAACGCATATGCAGCGATACCGGACACCTGAGTAACCGCCAGGCTTTTGAACTTTTCACCCACCACCGTCCGCACTTTATGACCCACATTTTGCTCAGCCATCTTTCAAAGGACAACAATAATCCTGACCTGGCGCTAGAACTCTTTCGGTCAGCATCGTGCACTACGCAAATCCAGGTTGCCGGCAGGTATGGATGCAGCGAGTTGCTATGGGTAACAAGTGAAGAGCGGAATGACCTTCTGCCCTACCGCCAAATGCATTTCCCAATTCAAATGAAATTGTTTGAAAGCGATAATTCTATTTTTAATCGTAAATAACTATTTGATAATCAAATTATAATGTTATCCACTGAATCCTTTGAATAAAACAGGCTATTTTAAATTTAGCAAGGCCTCCCTGATTCTTTCCAGTCCTTTTTCAAGTTCGGCACGGCTTGCCGCATAACTGATGCGGATACAATGGGGTTCGCCAAAGGCTGACCCGGTAACCGTACTTACATGAGCTTTGTCCAGTAAATACATTGCGAGGTCATCGGCATTGGCAATAGTTTCATCACCAGACTTTTTGCCAAAGTAGTAGCTCACATCAGGGAAGACATAAAATGCGCCATCCGGTTCAACCACCGAAACGTTAGGGATTTTTTTCACCAGGTCGAGAACCATCTGCCGGCGGCCGGCAAATTCCTTAACCATTTCCTTTGTAGGCTCAAGGCTCTCCATCAATCCTGCGATAGCTCCCATTTGCGTAGCTGCATTTGCACCACTTGTAAATTGTCCCTGGATCTTTTCGCAGGCCGCAACCAGATTCACGTTGCCGCAGGCAAGGTACCCAAGCCGGTAGCCCGTCATTGCATAACCTTTGCTGAATCCGTTGATCACCGCAACACGGTCTTTTAATCCGGAAAAAGAGGCCAACGATTTATGTACGCCCTTGTAACAGGTATATTCATAGATCTCATCACTCATAATCCAGATTTGCGGATATTTTTCAAAAACCGCGGCCAGTGCTGCCAGCTCCTCTTCGTTATATACTGCGCCCGTTGGATTATTGGGAGAGGAGAACATAAATAATCGTGTAGCGGGAGTTATAGCCGCTTCAAGTTCGGCGGGAGTCATCTTAAAACCATTTTCAGGCGTGGTCCTCACCAGTACCGGTTTTGCGTCTGCAATCCGCACGATCTCACTGTAACTTACCCAGTATGGCGTTGGAATGATTACTTCGTCACCATCGTCAACAGTGGCCAAAACCATGTTGGCAATGCTTTGTTTCGCACCTGTGCTTACAATAATATTCTCAGGTTTGTATTCAAGCCCGTTATCTCTTTTTAATTTATGGCAAATGGCCTGCCGCAGCTCAGCATATCCCGCCACGGGCGGATAATGGGAATAATTTTTTTCTATAGCATCAATAATCGCTTTTTTAATGTGAGCCGGGGTATCAAAGTCAGGCTCACCAAGGCTCAGGCCAATCACATCATGGCCTTGTGCACGCAGCTCTCTTGCCAGTTTTGCCATTTTCAGGGTTTCGGGCTCATTGAATTTTGTCAGTCGGGGCGCTAATTGCATCACAGTTGTTTTAGGCCTGCAAATGTAGGTCTAAACCCAAAAGTAAAATAGAATTATGCTCATGGTTTTGGTGGAAAAACAGAGATATTTCCGCTGAATAACACGGCCAAAAATTCAATTGATTATTGTACCTGCCCCTACAAGGTATTTGTTCCAATAGGGCTGATCAAGCCGGCTGATAATTACACCACGACTTGTGGTGGAATGGACAAAATATCCATCCCACAGGTAGATACCCACATGGCCAATGTCCCGCGTTTGGATCCTGAAAAATACAAAATCACCTTCCCTGAGATTTTCGATTTTAACTTCTTTGGAATTCCTGGCTATGGCAGCACTGTACCTCTCTGTTTGTATGCCATAAACCTGCGGATATATATTATTGATCAATCCGCTGCAGTCAATGCCGTCTTTTCCATTCCCACCGTATTTGTACGGTGTGCCAATCCAATCTGAAACAAGTTCAACCAATTTCGGATTGGCCCACCCCGGTACGTCAATGGAAATATTTTTGTAAGTATGAATCAGCACTTCTGAGGATGCGGACTTCTCCTGGTTCTCATGAAGTCCGCCCTTGCGAACGATCTCTTCCGCTTTTTGCCGGTTTGATTCGGCGATCCTGGCCTGGCGACTGCCACTGCAGCCCCACAAAGTCCAAAACAGCAGGAAAACAAAGACCGTACGTATCATGATTGCAAAAATCCCATTGTGAAACGAGGAAGACGTTGAAGTTTATTCCACACCTGTGGATTATGCTGTGAAAAAAACAGGATAAAATCAACTGGTTTAGAGCCCTGAGCCGTGTTTTAAAATTAACCTCTTGAAATAATTGGTTGCTTTTTTTATTGATTAGGTCAAAATACTAAGCCAAATCAAAATATATCTGTGAAGCAATGCATCATTTCCCCTAAATTTGCAGCCCAAAATTAATATCAGGATAATACTGTAATTTTATGCAAATGCAAGGTTTGGTACGGTTCTTTGCCGTACTCTTAATCATCTTCAGCTTGTACCAGCTTTCTTTCACCTGGTTTGTAAACAGCCATGAAAAAAAGATGATGGAAAGAGCTGAAAGGCAGGTAAAAGCCGTGATGCCCGCAGCTTCCGTGAAATATCCCGGAGATAAGCTCAAACAAACGATTTACCAGGATACACTTGACAGGGCTGTTGCCCAGCGTTATCAGAGTTTGCTGGACAGTACCAGGGCCAGCAAGATCACCTGGTGGGGTACCAACTACAAAGATGCCAAGGAACAGGAAGCCAGGCTTGGGCTTGACCTCCAGGGGGGCATGAACGTTTCTTTGGAAGTGGGAATGGGCGATTTGTTGCGGAGCCTGGCCAACTATACCACCGACAAAGATTTTAATGCCGCCCTTACCCGGGCCATCGACCAAAAGCAAAATTCCGGTGACGACCTGATTGATCTCTTTGTACAGCATTACCGTTCTGCAGCGCCATCCAATAAACTCGCGCCGCTTTTTACGGCCAAAAGCAATGGAAAGATCAATTTCCAGTCCACAGATGAACAGGTATTGACCTATTTACGCAATGAAGCGAATGTGGCCTTTACCAATACCTTCAATATCCTGAATAACCGTATCGACCGATTCGGCGTAGCTTCTCCGAACATCAATCCGGATCCCAGCAAAAAGATCATAACCGTAGAACTTGCCGGGGTAACCGACCGCGATAGGGTTCGTCGCTACCTGCAAAGCTCTGCCAACCTGCAGTTTTTCGAGCTATACAATATCAATGAGATCGGGGAAGCCTGGCAGCGTGGTGAATCCGTGCTTTCCGCAGCCCTCAAAGGCAATAGAGGCATTGTTGATTCATTGGGCCAGGTAGATTCATCTGCCCTTGCAGCCGCCGAACAAGCCGCGGCAGCTGACACTTCTGCCGCTAATTTTGCTGCCGAAAATCCCATTGGAAGCCTCTTCCTGCAAATATTTCAGCCTCAGCAGGATGCCAGTGGCGCTGTGGTGTACCCAAGCGCTATAGGCATGGTTGCCGCAAAAGATACCGCATTGCTTGGCGATCGTTTACGCAATCCATTGTTTGCCAACCAACTGCCACGCAACCTCAAGTTTTCCTTCGGCTGGTCAGGAAGTGCCAATGAAAGGGAAAGCGGGTTGTTTGGACTTTACGCGTTGAAAACCGTTGACGGAAGTCGCGCAAAACTTGAAGGGGAACACGTGAGTGATGCCCGCCAGGATTTTGATGAAAGAGGCCGGGTTTCGATTTCCATGAATATGGATCAGATCGGCGCCAGGATTTGGGCCAAAATGACGGAAGAAAACGTAGGAAAAGGAATTGCGATTGTGCTGGATGATTTTGTACAAACTGCACCAACTGTAAACGGCCCCATTCCGAACGGGAGTTCACAAATTACAGGCAGCTATGAAGTAAAAGAAGCCCAGGACATTGCCGAAATGCTGAAAAGTGGTAAGCTCCCTGCTCCAGCCAAAATTGTGGCTGAACAGGTTGTCGGGCCAACCCTTGGCCAGGCCGCCATTCGTTCGGGCTCCATTTCTTTCGGACTGAGCTTTGCGCTCATTTTCATTTTGATGCTGGTTTATTACCGCAGCAGCGGATGGATCGCTAACGTTGCACTGATCCTGAACATCATTTTTACCATTGCCATCCTTACGTCGCTGGGCAATACATTTACCGCTCCAAGTATTGCGGGTCTTGTACTTACCATTGGTATGGCGGTGGATACAAACGTGATCATATTCGAGCGCATCAAGGAGGAACTCGAAGCCGGCAAGTCTTATCAAACGGCGGTCAAACTCGGGTATAACCGTTCGCTTGCTCCCGTTTTGGACTCGCACATTACCACGCTTATAACAGCCATCATATTATTGTACTTCGGGCTCGGCCCGGTAAAAGGTTTTGCCACCGTTCAAATCGTGGGTATCATCCTGAACCTCTTCTGTGGTATCCTCATTAGCCGTACCATTACTGACTGGTTTACCAAAAGTGGCAAGCACCTGGAATACTTCAGCTGGCTCGGACGACGTGTTTTCCGCAATGCCAATTACAAATTCATCGAATGGAGGAAATATGCCTATATTATTTCCGGGGTTATTCTTCTGCTGGGTGTCGCCACATTATTCAACGGGTTTGACCAGGGTGTGGAATTCAAAGGAGGTCGTAGCTATACCATTCGTTTTGAATCAGCCCAGAATATTGAACAGGTTGCCAATGATCTCGAACCTTTACTAGATGGCGAACAGCCAATCGTAAAGACCATTGGTTCAAGCAACCAGTTGAACATAACTACGTCATACATGATCGACAGTGCGGGTGCACATGCTGACTCAGCTGTTGAACGCACATTGTACGCAGGTCTGCAGAAATACCTTCCTGAGGGCGTTTCTTTTGAAGAATTTGAAAACAACTTCAAGATCGGATCACAAACCGTAATGCCTACCATATCGGAAGATCTGAAGAAGGGCGCCATTTATGCCACGGTGTTTGCTATCCTGGGCATCATGCTTTACATCTTCTTCCGTTTCCGTGACTGGAGGTTCAGTCTGGGTACTGTCGTAGCCTTGTTGCACGACACGCTTGTGACACTGATCGTGTTCAGCTTTGCGCGTAAGATCGTGCCATTCCCACTTGAAATTGACCAGCAGTTTATCGCGGCCATACTTACCGTTATCGGTTTCTCAATGAACGATACCGTTGTAATCTTTGATCGTATCCGGGAAAACAGTGCCCTGATGAGGTCGGCTGACAATGCGACCATCATCAACCGCTCCATCAACGAAACATTAAGTCGTACCGTGATGACATCGTTCACGGTATTTGTCACCATTTTCATCCTGTTTGTATTGGGCGGCGAGGTGACCCGGGGCTTTGCTTTCGCGATGCTGATTGGGGTTATTACCGGGGTTTATTCAACGGTATTTGTAGGTGCGCCAATACTGGTAGACCTTGTAAAGGGCCGCCACCTTGGAGCCAAAGATGAAAAACACCATAAATCTGTCAACGCGCCTTCCGGTGCTGCCGGCAGAAAACCCAGAACCGCTTAAGCATTACGAAGGCAACGGTCCAAAAAATCATCCTGAAAACCAGGATGGTTTTTTGTTGGGTGATATTGTGAAATTTACTTTACTTGCAGCATAAACCGAGTTATAAAAATTGAATATGTCATCTTACAAAGTCGTAGACATTGAAGGAATCGGCGAAACCTATGCCCGCAAACTCAACCAGATTGAGATCATTACCACAATGGACCTGCTTGAAAAAGGATCGTCAAAAAGGGGCCGGGAAAGAATTGCCGCGGAAACCGGGCTGCCTGAGAGCCTCATTATTACGTGGGTAAACCATGCAGACCTCATGCGTCTAAAAGGTGTTGGTGCACAAACGAGTGAACTGCTCGAAGCTGCCGGCGTAGATTCGGTTAAAGAATTAAAACTCCGCAATCCCGATAACCTGCACCGCAAACTGGTGGAGATCAATATCGAATACGGTTTGTCTGGTAAAACGCCTTCCCTTGCGGAAGTAGTTTCAATGATTGAGCAAGCCAAAGAGCTTGATTCAATTAATGGTGATTAAATAAATACTTCGGGAGATTACAAGAATAGCCGGAATACTGGATCAGTTTTCCGGTTTTTTGTTTTGAGTCGCGCTTGCATCTGACCGCAGCAGCTATTGCCCACTGTGGTTCAGTGTGCAGAAAATCAGCATTTCATTGCAATAAAAACTGGACAATTGCAAATGGGTTACTTCCGGTTCTTTGGCCGGCGGCCCTAAGGAAGCTGAAAAATTCAACTTTCAATCCCAAAAAAAACCGGGCATGCGTGATGCTTCCGGTTTTTAAATATTTAGATTGAGCCGGGGGGTTATTTCTTCTTTGCAGTCTTTGGCGCAAAAATGGCGATCATTCTTTTCCCTTCCATTTTGGGCATGCCTTCCAATACGGCAACTTCTTTTAATCTTTCCGCGAATTTTAACAGCAGTACTTCCCCCCTGTCTTTAAACATAATGGAACGGCCACGGAATTGCACATAGCATTTCACTTTATCACCTTCCTTGAGGAATTTCTCCGCGTGCTTGGCTTTGAAATCAAAATCGTGATCATCAGTACCCGGAGTAAAACGGATCTCCTTTACCTCACTTTGTTTGGAATTGGATTTCATTTCCTTTTCCTTCTTTTTTTTCTCGTACAGGAATTTCTTATAGTCTATTACTTTGACTACCGGCGGATCACTGTTGGGAGAAATTTCCACCAGGTCAAGTTCCAGGTCCTGGGCAATTTTTAAAGCTTCCTGGGTAGAATAAATACCAGACTCAACATTGTCGCCTACCAAACGGACTTGCGGTACCCGTATTCTTTCGTTGATACGATGTTCGGGTTCAGGTTGACGGTAACGAGGATTAAATTTCCTTCTGGGTGTAAATGCCATTCAAATGTTTTAGTTGAAAAATATGATTAGGGTGCGAAAATACAACTTGTCAAAAATTATTCCGATTTTCTATTTAATATCTCATCCTTTAGCATTTCAGTAAAAGTTTCCACCACCTGCATTCCCAAGTCGCCTTTGCCTTGTCTTCTTACGGATACTGCATTTTCAGTTGCCTCCTTCTCACCCACCACGGCCATGTACGGAATGCGCATCAATTCGGCCTCCCTGATCTTTTTTCCAATTTTTTCGCCGCGGTCATCAATGGAGGCCCGCAATCCGGCTGACTTCATTTTAGCAAGGACTTCCTGGCAATAAGGCAAAAACTTATCCGATATCGGGAGGATTTTCACTTGTTCGGGCGCCAGCCATGTTGGAAATTTGCCGGCATAATGCTCCAGCAAAAAGCCGATGAATCTTTCATGGGTTCCAAGCGGGGCACGGTGAATGATGAGGGGTATTTCCGCTTCGTTTTTGGAATTGGTAAAGCTCAGGTTGAAACGGCGGCTCTGTGCAAAATCCACCTGGTTGGTTGCCAGGGTAAATTCCCGCCCGATGGCGCTCCATATCTGAACATCAATTTTTGGTCCGTAAAATGCGCCTTCACCTTTTACTTCCACAAACGGCACATTGGTATCTTTCAAGACCTGGCGCACCAGCTCTTCAGTTTCCAGCCACAGCTCAGGTTCATTGATGTATTTCTGGCCGAGCTTTTCAGGATCATGGAGACTTAAACGCATTACATATTTATCGATTCCAAAAATTTTGAAATACTTCAGATACATGTCGTTTACGGCCTTGAATTCCTGTGCGAACTGCTCTTTGGCACAATAAATATGCGCATCATTCATGTGCAGACACCGAACCCGCATTAAGCCAAACAGTTCACCACTTTGCTCGTAGCGGTAGCAGGTACCATACTCTGCAAGACGCAAAGGAAGATCGCGATAACTGCGGGGTTCCGTACTGTAGATCTTGTGGTGATGCGGGCAGTTCATGGCTTTCAAATAATAGTTTTCGCCATCCATAACCATGGGCGGGAACATGCTGTCAGCATAATAAGGCAGGTGTCCGCTTTTATGGTACATGCTTTCTTTGGCAATGTGCGGGGTAACCACCCTTTTATAACCTGCAGCTTCTTCGGTGTCTTTAGCCAGCCTTTCCAATTCCTCAATAATCACTGTACCATTCGGCAACCACAAAGGCAACCCTGGTCCCACATCGTCATCAAATGTAAAAATGCCCAGTTCTTTTCCGAGTTTGCGATGGTCGCGTTTTTTGGCTTCTTCAAGCATGGCCAGGTATGAATCGAGTTCTTTTGCGTTAGGAAAACTTACGCCATAAATGCGGGTGAGTTGCTTGTTTTTTTCGTCGCCCTTCCAATAAGCGCCGGCAATATTTGTAAGTTTTATGGCTTTTATAAAACCGGTATTGGGCAGGTGGGGTCCGCGGCAGAGATCGGTGAAATTTCCCTGGCTGTAAAAAGTGATGGAACCATCCTGCAGGTTGGTCAGTAAATCCAGTTTATACTCATCGTCTTTATCTGAAAAATACTGAATGGCTTCATCCCGGGGAATTTCTTTACGGATGTATTCCGAATTGGTTTTTGCCAGTTCAGCCATTTTCTTCTCTATCTTTTCCAGGTCTTCTTCGGTGAGTTTATGATCACCAAGATCGACATCATAGTAAAAACCATTGTCTACGGGAGGACCAACCCAAAACTTCACTTTTGGAAAATAAAACTCAATGGCCTCAGCCATCAGGTGGGCGGTTGAATGCCAGAATGTGCTCTTGCCTTCTGCATCATCCCATTTCAAAAACTGTATGGAACTGTCTTCTTCAATTCCACGCGTAAGGTCTCTCACCTCACCGTTAACTTTTGCTGCCAGCACGTTGCGGGCAAGCCCTTCCGAAATGGATTTTACGACCTCAAGCGCCGATATGCCTTTGTCGTAAGAGCGAACAGCACCGTCCGGAAATGCTATATTTATTTGCATACTCATTAAAATTTGCCTGTTGAACAGGGGCGCAAAATTAACAAACAATTACTTCAGAAACGAGTCCAATTTTTAGGCGAAGCGTAATTTTATCGTTCATGCTAAAAGGGACTACTCAGACGATAAAGATCATCTTCAGCAGCGTTTTATTCTTCATGCTTTTGGCAGGCTTCAGTGCATCAGCTCAGAATTTAACCGGCATTTGGAGAGGTGGATTTTACAACGAATTTGAATACCAGTTTTTCGGATCAAAATACCGTTACGAAGTTCAGATCAAAGCGACAGGCGAATCCGTAAAAGGTGTTACGTATTCATACCAGGATACCCGTTTTTACGGCAAGGCCGGATCTGTAGGCAAATGGTCATCTTCGACTAAGTCCCTGACACTCGTTGAAAACAAAATGCTTGAACTCAAAATTCAGGGAGGGGGCGATGGCTGCCTGATGACCTGCTACCTGAATTACCGCAAAGAGGGCAATAAAGAGTTCCTAGAGGGCCGCTATTCAAGCGTCAATATGAATGATACCAAGTCGAGTTGCGGAGGGGGAATAGTACGGCTCGAACGGGTTCCCGACACCGATTTTACCCTTGAACCTTTTTTGCGGGAAGGCAACCAAACTGCAAAAAATACCAAGCCCGGCCAGGATGATTACCTTATCAACCGCGAATCTGCCAAAGGCCCTCCGCCTGTTACCCGGCCTGCGCCGAAAAAAGAACCCCCGGTGGCCAAGAAGGATCCTGTTCCCGATAAACCTCAACCTAAAATAACAACCCCGGAACAACCCAAACCGCAAGCAACACCACCACCTGTTGTCACAAAGCCAGCGGAACCCAAAAAAAACAATGAAGAAAGCAACACCGTAAGAAACCGGCAGAATGAATTGGTGGAAACCATATCAACCGGTTCGCGGAAACTCTCTATAAGCTTTTATGACAATGGTGAGATTGATGGGGATATCATCTCCGTATATGCCAATGGAAAATTAATCGTAGATAAACAAACCTTGTCAGCAAACCCCATTTACGTGGAGGTGGAACTCAATGAGCAGACCGACCTGCAGGAAATTGTAATGGTGGCGGAAAATCTTGGAGCCATTCCTCCCAATACAGCCCTGATGATCATACAAGCCGGAGCGCAAAGATTTACACTCAGCCTGAGCAGCAATGAACAGAAAAATGCCATGGTGCGTTTCCGTTTTCAACCCGAATTATAATCCTTTCTTCCATAAAAGGAATTTGAATAGAGTCAGATTTCGCGGCCTGCCCGAAGATTCAAGTTCTGCAATTCAATCATTATCTTTCAGCCTGAATGGCGAGTTCTGATTTTTTCAACAGTTTTTATATAGGAAACCGCGGATATGCGGGATTGCTTCTTTGCGCTGGCGTGTTTGTTCTGGTCTGGCTATTTAAGTGGCCAATGGTTACCGGAATATTTCTTTTTTTGTTATTCATGATCCTCGTTGCCTATGATCTTGTATTTCTTTTCCTGTTAAGGTCCACAGTATTCTGCAAAAGAGAATTGCCATACCGGTTAAGCAACAGCGATTACAATAACATAACCATCCGGTTGAGGCATAATTTCCGGTCAGCAATACATTTGCGGATTATTGAAGAGTTGCCAATACAATTCCAGGAACGTGAAAACCATTTTGATATTCTTCATTTCGCGCCTGGAATTACAAAGTTTCTTGAATACCGGGTGAGGCCGGTTTCCCGGGGCGAATATGAATTCGGGCATATTATTGCCATCGTCACCACACCCATCCGTTTCCTGGAAAGAAGAATGGTTTTGGCGGAACACCGCACCAGCAAAGTATATCCGTCTTTTCTTCAGTTCAGGAGCAGAAACTGGCTAAATGCAACAGTGAAAACCGAGGAAACAGGAATTGCAAGAGTGAAAAAAACAGGTGTGAGCCTGGAGTTTGATCATATTAAGGAATATGCGATTGGTGATGATCTTCGGAAAGCAAACTGGAGCGCAACCGCCCGCAAAGGGAACCTGATGGTGAACAGTTATGTAGATGAAAAAAGCCAGCAGGTATTCAGCATCATAGACAAAGGCCGGCTCATGAAGATGCCATTTCATAAACTGAGCTTGGTGGATCATGCCATCAACAGCACGCTGGTTTTGGCCAATGTTGCCTTGCAACGTCGCGATCGTTTCGGACTGATGACCTTTTCCCATAAAGCCGGTGATTTTCTCGCTGCGGACAGGAAGCCATTGCAGTTGCGGCAGATCCAGGAAACACTCTATAAAACCGAAACGCAATTCCTGGAATCCGATTTTGAAAATCTTTATCTGCAGGTGCGCAAAAGAATCAAACAACGCAGCCTTTTGTTGTTGTTCACAAATTTTGAATCAGCCACGGGTATGCGCCGGCAATTGCCCTATCTCAAAATGCTGGCGCGGCACCACCTTATCGTGGTAATCTTTTTTGAAAATTCAGAACTTGTGGATGCGTCCAATGCAGAGGCCGAAGATCTTGAAGATATCTATGTGGCAACCATTGCCGAACGGTTTGTCCACGAGAAAAAAATGATGAGAAAAGAACTCCAATCCCAGGGCATTACCACGCTATTGACCCAGCCGGAAAGCCTGACCGTTGACACAGTAAATAAATACCTGGAAATTAAGGCCCGCCGCCTGTTCTGACCGCCCTGAGGCAAGTGAGCCTGGCCGGTTTTTTTGCCTGTCCCTTTCAAGGTCCGAATGCTTACATTTGCAGCCCATTTAATATGATCAACCGCCTAATCAGACAAATTCTGGATTGGTTTTACCCTTTTTTCTCCAGGCTAATGTCCCGGCAAACTTTTTATTATGCCGCATGTGGCGGCGGCAATACCGCCCTGAGCATTTTTATCTTTTTCATCAGCTATAATTTCATTCTCAGTAAGCAAAACCTGGAACTCCCTTTTGTAGTAATCAGCCCGCATATCGCTTCCATGATTATTGCCTTTCTGATCACTTTTCCGATTGGCTTCTACCTGGCCACAACCATCGTTTTTGACGGTAGCATTCTGAAAAGACGTTACCAGCTGATCCGTTATTTTCTTAGTGCGATGGGAAGTGTGGTACTGAATTACATCAACCTGAAAATTCTGGTGGATCTTTTACACATCTACCCTACTCCCTCGCAGATCATCAACACCATCATTGTGGTCAGCTTCAGCTACCTCTCTCAAAAATATTTTGCCTTTACCAAGAAAAGCCGCACCCGCAAAAGTGAAGAAACGCAACTGGAAAATGGTTCCGGTAAGCCCACCCTACTTTAGAATTTAAATTGCTGCAATAACAAAGCGGCGTCCAGTTCAATTTTCAATTCGCCTTCGATTGCACCCTGCAAAAATAATCCGTCAGACGCGCCGGTAATTTGGTGCAGATTCATCTTTTTCAACGTTCCCACACTTTTGACACCCGGGTACAACGTGCGGTTTATTTGTTCCGTTGCAGATTTGAGCATTCCATTTTCCTGGTCATCCAGATCGAACGTGGTATACGCTCTGATTTTTGAAATGATGAAATCATCCAGCAGGTAGTTGGCAGCTTTGAGTAGCAATTGCTTCGATTGCATATGAAAATCGAGGTCATCGAGAAAGATCTTTTGCGTAACCGGATCCCAGGCCGGTTTGCCTTCGAGATAAAAGAATCCTCTTGCCGATTTGGATACGCCTACTTTTACAAAAACTTTTTCCTCTCCGCCTTTGAGGCTCACCGAATCAATCCGGATGGTTTTTTTAATCAATCCCTTGCCCACCTGAAATTCTTTTCCGGCAATATTGGCATTTACCAGCGCATTCAACGAATCATAAGGCAGCAACTCGGCGATGTAAAAGTTAAACCCTTTGCGCTGGCTGAAATCTTTGAGATTGGGAAGTGGTCTTTTTAAAAGTTGAGGATCAGGCTTTAATTCCGGAGTTGCACTCAGGCCAATGGAAATAAAAAGTGAATCGTTGCGGGTATCTATGGAACTGAAACGTAAGGCTTCCGGATTTATGTTGAGATATCCTATGCCCGGAACCCTGTACCCGTTTTGGAGACTATCCCAGGCCATCTGCATATAGCTGCGGATGTTTATGCCGGCAATGGTTTGCTTGAGTTCATCCACCGATAGCTGAACCTCTTCCTTCACCCTGTCCACGATTTTTTGCGTTACATCCCGGCCAAAAAAACAAACTTCGCATTTATCGGCAGGGACAGGGTTTACCACAATGCTATTTACCTGCAGAGAATAGTCAGGCTGAAGCTTAAACTGCATTACGAAACCCGCGTCAACTTTACGCGGTGCCTCTTTTCCGAAACCACATGTGCAGGCAGGCGTCCAGGGGCTCGTTCCCCCGGCAGTGCAAATGCGTGTTGATCCGCGGATGCCATAAAAACCCGTGAATGAAACCATCAGTTTATCGCCATTGGTACGAAAACGCAGGGGTCCTCTTTTGAAATGGTACTGATAGCGCAAATCGCAGCCTTCCATTTCCCAGGATTTGGGGTAATTGGGTGAAGTGAACAGCGTGTCCACCATCTGATCCGCGAATTTGTAAATGGGTTTAAGGTCAAGAACTATGGGAATGTCAATTTGGCTGGAAGGCAAATTGTTCCGGGCGATTGCCACCTTATTGGTGGTGTCGGGCTGCAAAGGAATGATAACGTCCTGTGCATTTAAGCAGCTGAAACAAAATATGGTAAACAGCAAAAACAGGAATTTGGTTCTCATGGCCGGGGGTTAAACAGCTATTAAACGCTGATCAGGATATTTGAGTGCTTAAGGTCTCTCTAAAATTTGCCGGAGGCTCGCTTTGAACATATCGCTCCTAGGTATGCCATTGTGACCAGCTCCCGGAACAACGATTAGCGTGTCGCCGGGTTTGAAATACCGGGTGAGTAATAATGGTTCCTGCAAAGGGATCACTTTGTCCCGCGTACCATGCCAGATGGTAACCGGTTCATCCGTAAGACCCAGGTAATATCCGTTCTCCAGGTTGTTGCGGATCATAAGCGGCGTTGGAAGCATGAAAGCATATTCGGAAGTGAGGGAAGACAAGGAATAATAAGGAGTTTCTAGCAACAGCGCCCGGGCATCCCTTTTGGAGGCCAGGTAGGAAGCGATGCCAGTTCCTAGTGATTTTCCATACAGCACAATACTGTCGGCAGCCACGCGGGCATTGGCCATACGGTAAATCTGTAGTGCAATTTCATGCAGGTTTTCCACGTTCAACTCACCCGTTGATTTTCCATATTGGGGATAATCAGGAACCCAGCATTCATAGCCAAGTTCTGTAAAAACCTTTGAACTGCGCACATAGCGCTGAATGTTGCGCCGGTTGCCATGAAAATACAGCACAATGCCTTTGGTAATGGAATCCTTTGGCATAAATTGAACCACGTTAATGGTCATCGAGCTGTCAAAGGCGATCTCAAACTCACGGGCGGGCTGCACCTCGTCAAGGCGCCATTTATGTTCCTTTTCTACAGGTGCACCCTGGAAGATCATGCGGTTTTGCAAGGAATAATAAAGCACTCCACTCAGGAGAATGCTCAACAGCAGGTATCTTAAATACAATTTGGTCATCCGGATCAATAAAGCAAAATATCGCGCACAAAATTATGGTACTTTGGGAAGGTAGGTAAATTATTATGCCCGCCGCCTTCGATTCGGATCAGGGTGATCATTTCCGGGTTAAGTTTTTGCAATTTTTCACTTTGTGAAATGGGGATCAGCCAGTCTTTTGTACCATGAATGATGTAGGTATGGCATTTCACCTTACGGATCCAGAGATCGGTGCGCAGGTGATAACGCAACAGGAATTTATGCGGTAAAAAGGGAAGAAATCTTTCCGCCACTTTAATGAAAGAGAAGAAAGGCGCGTCCAGGATAAGGTAACGGGGATCATTATCCGAAGCCACTTTGGTGGCAAATCCGCTACCCAGGCTCCTGCCATAAACCAGTAAATGATCTTCGGGATATTGGCCGGCCAGCTGCCTGTAAACAAACTGCATATCGTCAAGCATTCCCTTTTCACTTCGCTTGCCTATACTTTTCCCAAATCCACGGTAATCAACCAGGACCACATCATACTGATAGCGGTAAAAATCCCTGGCATATTTCGCCCAACCCTTGACACTTCTTGAATTGCCATGAAAATAGAGGATCAACCCTTTGGGATTGTCGATAAAAAAATGCAGGCCATGAATATTGACGCCAGGTTCAGGTTGAAAATTCACTTCACGGAAGGGCGCATCGTATTTATAGATGAAATTGGTGGGCAGTTTTTCCGGCTTGAAAATAAACCGCTCCTGAACCAGGTAAGCCCCAACGACCAGCAAAACAAAAGCGCCACCGGCCCACCACCAAAAAGAAATATCTTCCAGCATTTCAAATACAAGGTATACAAATAAAATCTGTTATCAGCTATCTGCTGTTGGACGCGCTTTCTACCCTGGTCAACCGCACCTGCGCAACGGGCGCAACAATCAGGGGATATTTTTCAACCAGCGTAGAACTTGTATCCAGCCCAAATGCTCTTTCTTCACTCAGACTAATAATCTTGAGGCGAAAATGGGCTTTCATAATCAGGGATTCTATAAACGACAATTGATTTTCATTGCTGAGGTATTTTTCAAGTACGACGAATTGAAAATCGCCGTTCACCAGGCTATTGTCCAGGCTTTCCAGCCGGCTGGAGATTTTCACCTCATCATTTGCAACCAGTTCTTCAATCACCTTTCGAAACATCAGGTGAATACGTGGCTGTATCCGGAATCCGAGGTGAAAATCAATGCGT
The DNA here is from genome assembly GCA_023387985.1 of Bacteroidota bacterium. GTDB lineage: Bacteria > Bacteroidota > Bacteroidia > Chitinophagales > Chitinophagaceae > Phnomibacter. The sequence goes on from JAEWHC010000002.1 coordinate 140,548, forward strand.
ATCAAGCCATCGGGAATAATTGTTTCCACCTGGTATTCCGAAGTATAAGGCGCATCCATGGTGTCAATGTGCACAAGCCAGTAAATTTCAGCGCGTTTTGGCCTTCTGTTGAGGATAGAGTAAATGATCTTGTGTTCAATTTCCTTAGGGTTGTCAGCACTTGTAAGGTAAATGAGATGGGTTGCAAACTTTGGTATAGCAGCATCTTCCCTGAGTGCCTGGATTTTTGGGAGGTAATCTGCAAGTTTTACAAATTCAACATAACGGTTTTTGATCTTACGGCTCCGGTAGCTGACATACATAATAAAAAAGAGTCCTCCGCCCACCAGGAAGGTAACATAGCCGCCGTGAGAAAACTTATCCAGGTTGGCGATCAGGAAAGCAAATTCGATTATGAAATAAACCGCCACAAAAAGCGATACCCAAACCCTGTTCACCCGTTTGAGGATCAGGTAATTGGCAAATAAAATGGTGGTGGCAATCATACAAATGGTTATGGCCAGTCCATACGCACCTTCCATGGCGATGCTTTTCTTAAAGATGAGCACCATCATCACACAGCCCAAATACAGCAAAAGGTTGGTGGCACCAATGTAGAGTTGCCCCCGGTTATCGGTTGGATAATTTATTTTATGCCTTGGCCAAAGATTCAGTCTTATGGCTTCACTGATGAGGGTAAACGAGCCGGAAATTAGGGCCTGGCTTGCAATGATCGCCGCAATGGTGGCGATTACAATTCCACTAAGCAGAAATTCCGCAGGCATGAGGGCGAAAAACGGGTTGTTTTCATCCGTTGGGAAAATCGTGCCCTTATAATGGGAAAGCAGAAATGCGCCTTGACCGATATAATTCAGGATGAGGCAGATCTTCACAAAAACCCAGGAAATGCGAATATTGTTTTTTCCGCAGTGGCCGAGATCGCTGTATAAGGCTTCCGCTCCTGTAGTACAAAGAAAGATGGCTCCAAGTATCCAGAAGCCATTTGGATAGACGGTAAGCAATTCAATGGCATAGCGAGGATTTATGGCTTTCAAAACGGTCCAGTCATCAGCCAAATGCAAAATCCCTAAAACCGCAAGCATTAAAAACCAAACCAGCATAACCGGCCCAAAAAATTTGCCGATACTTTTAGTGCCAAATTGCTGTACAAAAAACACCACCGAAATAATGCCGAGTACGATATAAATAATGGTGCGCTGATCACTTTGAAGAAACGCAAAAGCCGGAATTTGGCGGAGACCTTCAATTGCCGAAGTGATGGAAATGGTTGGTGTGATCATGCCATCCGCAAGCAATGCGGCACCGCCCAGCATTGCCGGTATCACAAACCATTTTTTCCTTCTTCTCACCAACGTATACAAAGAAAAAATTCCTCCTTCGCCCCTGTTGTCCGCTTGCAGGGTCAGATAAACATACTTTATTGTCGTCTGCAAGGTGAGGGTCCAGATGACACAACTCAGGGCACCGGTGATAAGCAATTCGGTAACCACCTTATTATGTAAAACCGCATTCATTACATACAGCGGGGAGGTTCCTATATCGCCGTAAATTATACCAAGAGCGACGAGAAGCGTTGCCCCGGTAATGCGGGAATTGGCGTGAGATTTCACGATTTTGAAAAATTAGGGAACAAAGTTATAGCAGCCAAAGGCCAAAGCGCAAAATTTTCCACGCGTAAGGATTGCATTTTCGCCGGAATGCCTTTTGGTTTACTTTTGCCCAATGCATCATTGGAACAGAATTACGTGCTGCTGCTTGCTGGGATTTTCACTGTTAACCTCCTGCCATTCTATTGGTGAGCCGGCTGAAAGTGGCTTCGACCTTGGACGGCGGTTCATTTCGGCAGTGAATAGCGGCAACTTCAAACTTGCCGGCAAAATGATCAGCGACGATCCGGCAACCAAAGCCTTCTTCAATGACAGCCTGATGATGCGCTTCAGGGAAATGAACAGTTTTACCAAAGACAGCATCTCCAATCTACCCATACATATTTTAGAAGTAGAAGAAAGCGGGGATTCTACTTACCTCGATTTTGAACACAACTATGACGGGCGGCCTGCACAACTGATCATTCTGAAAGAAGGTGAAGGCTGGAAGGTTGATCTGTCAAACCGGTTGAAAAAGCGAAGCTCATGAACATTGGTCTCTGGCAAGTTTTCCTGGTTGGCGCCGGCGGGTTTTTAGGAGCCATCTTACGGTTCGGCACTTCGGTGTGGCTGACCCAAAAAATGCAGTCGGCCTTTCCCTACGGCACTTTTGTGGTCAATATGCTGGGCTGTCTTGTTTTGGGCATCGTGCTGGGGCAGTTTTCTAAACACAGCTATTTACTCAACTGGCAGCTTTTTCTGGCCACAGGGTTTTGCGGAGGCTTCACTACTTTCAGTGCTTTTAGTTTCGAAAGCCTTCAACTCTTTCGGCAGAATGCTCTCGGCACACTAATTTTGTACATTGGTTTGTCAGTGATCCTCGGTATCCTTGCAGCTGCAATAGGCTATGGATTCTCAAAAACCTGAAAACGGGACGGACAGCGGTTTAAAATGGAGACCGTCGTCCTGATTTTTAAAAAACACCTTATGAATAATTCCAATTATGTTCGTCATCCCTGGCATGGGGTTCATCACGGCGAAGGCGCACCGCGTTTGGTGAACGCCATTATTGAAATCCCGATGGGAAGCCGTGCCAAATATGAGATTCACAAAGAATCGGGCTTGCTGATGCTTGACCGAGTGATTTACAGTTCGTTTTATTATCCCACCAATTATGGTTTTATCCCGAATACTTTAGGTGAAGACAAAGACCCGCTGGATATTCTGGTACTCAGTAGTTTTGGCGTTCAGCCCCTTTGTATTGTTGAAGCCAGGGTTATTGGGGTGATGCAAATGATTGACGGTGGTGACGCCGACGATAAAATCATTGCGGTGGCCGCACATGACATGAGCGTAAATCACATGAGCAACATCGAAGAGATGCCACCTCACTTCTTCAAGGAGATCCGCCAGTTTTTTGAAGATTACAAGAAACTCGAAAACAAAACCGTTGTGGTTGAGGATTTCGGCGATAAAGCAACCGCGTTGAAGATTGTGGAAAACGGAATTGATCTCTACAAAAAGATGTTCCCAAGAGAATAATACCGTTACTTAATTCTAGAGGAAAATATTTCTTTTACCATGCCATGAAAGTCCTGACTTTCGTGGCATGTGGTTTTATCTGAGCGATAAAAAAAAGCATACCGGCTGATATGCTTTTTTTACAGAAAGATTTTTGTCCGGCCTATTCCTGGATCATCGTTGGTGCAGGGACCGGAGCCGAGTCAATTTCCGGAGCAAGTTCAACGGAATCGGTTCCGGCCATCGCCGTTTCCAGTTGGGCCATCAATTGCAACAACAATTGTGTCCGCTGCACCTCACCGGTCATGCCATCAGCTTTACTGCCAATAGCATTATAATAAGCCATTTGTTCGTTCAGGTCTTTTTTCACCGCACGGCTGATCTTATCAGCCAGGTCACGGTTGCCACTCCGATAAGCTGCTTCGAGCATCATCAGGCTGGTTTGGTTGTGCATATTGCCGCGGCTTACTAACCCATAGGGCATGTTGGCTGGATCGATCGATTTATCAACTTTATCCAGCAACTGGGAAGCCGAATCATTTTGCCCACGTGTAGTCAGCGCCATGGCAACATCTGCAAAAGCCATCCGGATATTGTTGAGGTGGCGGCGATTTTCTTCATCGAAATAAACCCCTCTTGTTCCGGCATTGCCAAACCTGAATTCCTTCATCATTTTATCATAAGCCCAGGGCGTATTCACCTCAGCGCCGGCAATCGGAACCATCCTATAAGCCATACCATCGCGGCGCATGTAAGCTCCAAAGCCCAGGTCTTCAAATCTCGTGGTAAAATAGATCGGACGCGATTCAAAATTGGCGGCGATGATGGAAAGAACAGCAAGGTCATTTTTCGCCAGGTAAAAGCGGTCAATATTGAAACGGATGGAATCAACCACCTGTCCGATTTCATGCTCGGCCACGGTTCCGCTTTCTACCATTGCACTACGGTTAACCGGAATATAAAATTGCTTGGTCGGGAAGATGGGATACATTTCGCCGGCTTGGGTTCTCGCCAAGCGTGAAGGATCTGTAGTGCCAATCCAGTCTTTTAGAACATTCAGTAAAGACTGCGGTCCATTGAATCCGGGACGCTCTTCATTATAAGCCACGTTCAGCTTATCGCCCAGGATCTGATCAGCTGAATATACCACATCCACAGGTGCACTTTCATTGACTTTATACCGCAATTGATTGATGTACCAGTCGATGCCCAGCAGGCTATAATTAATCACCCGTACATCTTTGCGCACACCAAGCACTTCCTGTGCATACCAGAGCGGATAGGTATCGTTATCGCCAAAACTGATGAGAATGGCATTAGGGGCAACACTTTGCAGGTAATTTACCGCCAGGTCAGGCGCAAGGGTTTTCTCGCTGCGATCGTGGTCATCCCATTCCTGTACAGCCATCCAGGCGGGCACGAGGAGCAACGTAATAACAGTGGCCCCGGTAGTGATCGAATTTTCTTTTTTCAATGCTTTCAGCAGGTAGAAAATTCCGTAAATGACGGCCGCGGCAAAAACCCCGATTAGCAGCATACCGATGAATTTGGAAAAGCTGCCGCTGCCCATGGCACCCGATACCCCACCAACAACGAACACTGCACCCATGTAAATAAGAATGCGGTTCATCAGCTTACGGTTGTCTTCACGTACCAGAGCCACCGCAGCCGGAATGGCCAGCCCGATCCAGATAGCAAAAGCATAAAAGCTTCCCACATAAGCGTAATCCCTTTCACGTGGCTGATTTCCGGCCTGGTTCAGGTATAGGACGATGGCCATTCCGGTGAAAAAGAACAAAAGGAAAGACACAAGAAAATCACGCCGGTTTCGGAAATACTGGAAGAACATACCCAGCAAGCCAAAAATGAGTGGGAGGGCGAACAATGAATTGTGGGATTTATTCTGCCTGATGGTTTCCGGCATTTCATCCTGCGGTCCATAGATCAGGTTGTCAACAAAAGGCAAGCCGGTAATCCAGTTCCCATCTCTCACATTTGCCGGGTTCACTCCTTGAACATCATTTTGCTTTCCGCTGAAATTCCACATGAAATAACGTACATACATCCAGTAGGTTTGGTATCCCACGAAGAATTTAATGTTATCTCCAAATGTGGGTTTACGTTCGTAGGGGCCCGTTTCGGGATCCATATACCTGGGATCCTGGATTTTACCTATGCCGAGAAATTGCGCATAATAATCGGCCCGGTACTGATCATTGCTTCTGTCCCAAACCCGCGGGAAAAGCATTTTATCAGAGGAAGCAAATTTCTCGTTGTATTTGCGGCCGATCTCAATATAATTGTCGGTTCCTTTCTGGAAGCGCTTTGCACCTTCCACCTGTTCAACATTGCGGCTTTGGGCGGTAAAAACATTTCCATAAACCAGCGGAAAATCGCCATACTGTTCGCGGCCGAGATAACCTACAAGGCTCATGGGATTGTCCACATTGTACATATCAATGGCAGGATCTGAAGAAGAACGGATCATTGTGGTAACATAGCTGCTGTATCCTACCAGGATGAAAGCAAAACACCAAAGTCCGAGGCGCAGGTAATAGTGGCCTTTGCGCTGTGCGTAACGCAGTCCCAGGAAGATAAGCAGCGCCATCAGCACAAAGAAGAAGGCAAAGCCGGAGAAAAAAGGCAGGCCGAAATTGTTGACAAATAAAATGTCGAACATACCGGCAGCTTTAATGGAATACTGGATCACGAATTTCTGCACCACACCGGTAATAACGCAACCAATCAGGAAGGCCCAGATGATGCCGTTGCGGGTAACGTTGTAACGTTTGAAATAATAGATCATTACGATCGCCGGAATGGTCAGCAGGTTCAGGAGATGGACGCCGATACTCAGACCCATCATGAAGAAAATGAATATGATCCAGCGGTCAGCATTCCAGTGGCCAGGGGCGGCTTCCGTAGATGCATCGCGGTCCACCTGGTGTTCCCATTTCAACATGGCCCAGAATACGATAGCCGTGAAAAAAGAACTGAGGGCATACACTTCGCCTTCCACGGCGCTGTACCAGAATGAATCTGAAAAAGTATAAGCGAGCGCACCCAACACACCCGCACCGAAAATGGTAAGGGCCTGGTTGCGGGTAATGGTGTTTACAACCGGGTTAACAAGCTTGCGGGCAAAGTGGGTAATTGTCCAGAAAAGAAATAAAATGGTGGCGCTGCTGGCGAGGGCGCTCATGATATTTACGGCTTTTGCCGCGGAAGCGGGATTATCGCCAAAAATGATAATGAACAGCCTGCCGAGCAAAACAAACATCGGTGCGCCGGGAGGATGGGGTATTTGCAATTTGTAACAACTGGCAACAAATTCACCACAATCCCAAAGGCTGCCATTTTTTTCTGCAGTCAGCACGTAAACAGCGCTGGCAATGAGAAATACAATCCAGCCAACGATGTTATTAAGCCTGTTAAACTTCATAAGGTTAATTTGAACTTAAGGCCGCCGAAGGGCCATAAAAATTTGCAGCGAATATAAACAACCATTCACTTTTGGAGTAGAAATCCATCAAAAGCGCAGGAATAAATATGTGTAAATATTTCCTGAAGGACCATCATAATGCTTCCCAGCTATTTTTCCTGGCAAAAGCGATCAACCAGGCATTTACCCGGTTGTACGAAGCCAGTCCTTCGGGTTGCTTATTGCTCCTCAGATAAAATGCGTAAGTGCGGTCCAGCACCGGTTGCAGGGGCGATTCGTATTTTTTTAGAAAATCGGCCATTTCCTGGCGATTTTCTTTCACGATCAGGGGTACGGAATCGTATAAAATACGGGCCGATGCCGTATCACTTCGTGAAAATTCGAAGACGGCATAATTGAATAAAGACAGGTAAGCACTGTATTTCAATTGGGCTGAGGACGACTCCCTGGCGACAAGCCAGGCGGCAAAATTGGCTTCCCTTTCATTTCCATAGCCTGCCTGGTGCGCCATTTCATGCACCATGGTGAAGGGTAAAGAATAGGCAGGCACATGAAAGTTAACCTGGGCCTCACCGGTAAACGGATTGATGTACCCCACATATCCCAGGTAACCCTGCCATTTCCCAAATAAATGGGGCTTAATGCTCAGGGGAGATACTTCCATCCAGGTATACTTTTGTTGGGTCATTTTCCAGGCATCCTCCACATTGGTATATAATTCTGCCCTGCTTTTTTGCCATTGCTGTTTCAGCATTTGAGGATCCGCTGAGTAAGTCCAGAGTTTTGCATGCAGCGTGTTTGTAAGCATACGCAATTCTTCCGCTGTGTAGGGCTTTACCTCAAGATCAAGTTGCTTCGCTAGTCCCTGCCGGTGATAATTAAGACCCCAGGACAATTGGAAAAGAAGATAAAGAAACAAGCTGATTTTCAACAACCAAACCAATGATCGCCAACGTTCTTTAATGAACCGCCTGATCAGCACAAGCACTAAACATATACCACCGCCGTATAAAACAATATCGCCAATGCTGAAGGGAATCCATCCAAATAAAACCCGCAAGAATTTGCTCCACCAGGGATAAATGCCGGTAGAATAAATTGTTTCCACCCAGCCGGGAAAAAACATTAAAATTTCCAGGAGCAAGATGGCGGCAATAAGCCACAACAAACCGGAAAAGCTTTTATTTTTCCTAAATATTGCCATACCGGTTAATTCACAAAACTCCAGAAAACACCAGCCCTCATAAACAATCCGGGCATTGGGTATAAGGGTGCAGCATAATTATTGGACACAAAGCGAAATCCGCGGCCGGGATCAACGGTGTTCAGATTTTCCACGCGACTGTATAAACGGAAAGACCTGATGCGGAAATTGAGATAAGCGGCTAAATCAGGCCTGTTGGATATTTTCTCTGCATTTTGAGGAAAAAAAGTCCCGTTAAAGGGATTGAAATGATCCATGGTATATGGTGAATAATACCTCACCTCGATACCCGAACTCAGTGTAAGGTTTTTGAAAAACTGTCCTTCAAAGGCAAGCCGGTTTTGGGAATATACCAGCGGAAGATTGATCACATTGCTGCCTTCCGTTTGGATATGAAAGCCGGAATACAAATGAAAAAACCGACCAAATTTAAAATCTTTTTCAGCGGCTAAATGCAGGATGGGTATCAGGCTTCCTTCCTGTGCTCTTTCACCGTAATTTTTGAAATGGGTGTAATTGGTCACCATATAATAATTTCCATTCAGGCGAACATTCAACAAGGGCAAAATATATTGGCCGCTGATCCTGGTCCAGTTTTCTTTTTTTAAGGCGATTTCATTTTCACCTACAAAATCACTTGCACCGTGGTAGATAAAACCTGGCTCCCGGTTGCTGTTCATGAAGCTAAGGAGCAGGCTGCCGGCATTTGATCCCAATTGGGTCAGCAGTGAAACCGAAGCTTCATAATCACCGCCGTTGAATCCGAGCATAAATAATTTTCCAGAGACATTGATGTCCCATTTCCTGTTTTTTGTGCGATTGCGGTATTCACCAAATAAAAAGGTATTCTGGTAATTTTGAATTGTGGTGGAATCAAATCTTCCCTGCAGAAGTTGCAGCCCCGCTCCCATTTTCAGAAATTGCTCCTGGTTATCTTTTTGCGGGTAGAGCAATATGGCAAATTCGTTTGAAATATCCCGCCAGCGGTCGCGGCTGTAAAATGTACTGTCAATGTTGGTCAGGCCAAAGTGGTCTATATACACAGTTTCCAGGTAAGGGGATGTTGGTTTTGCCAGAGGATCCTGGAACAGGTAATCCTGTAAAGTTAACTTCAGGTTATGCTGCAACCTCAAGCGCGGATAAAACAAATAGGATACCGTGGAGTCAACCGCGTTGATCACAGAATCTTGCTGGCCGATGTCATAATTCTGGCGGAATACAAATGTTTTTTCCTTCAATTTCAACCCGGTAGTCACATTGGTGGCAAAGAAATTCGTACGGAAATCCGCGTCGCCGCCCAACCAGGTGGGAATGGTAAACCGTTGCTGCATATATGCCCGGTTGTCACTTAAAATATAGGATTCATTTTGGATGCCACCGTTTTGGGCGGCAGACTGGTTGTTCGAGAGGTATATCAGGAAATTGGAATATCTTCTCTTTTTTGAGGTATAAGCACTCGTAAACCGCATATTGGAATGGCTTGCGCTGTTGTTCTTAAAATTACCGGGTGAATTGGCAAAACGGAATTCGAATGCGGCATTCCAGTATGGCCGGATATTTTGCGTGTGCAGAATCTTAATCAATTGTTCTGACCTCGAACCCAGGAAATAATCCAGTTCGGAATAAGGCCTGGTGGTTTGAAATATCCGGGTATTGGCAACCGTATATTTATAAACATCATAAGCATGAATTCCGGGGTCGAAGCCGGCTTTCAATTGCGGGTCGAAAACCAGAGATTTTGTAGCAGCACCCAGGCTGCCGAGGTAAACGTGATTATTCGGTATGGGAAAGCGTTTGGTAAAATCACCAATGGTGGAATCGATCCGGATCACCCGGCTGCTGTCGTACATCCGGTAAAAAATGGTGATTGAATCCTCATTGTTATCGCGGCGTTGCAGGCTGTCTCCACCACCCGCTCCGGGCAATTCGGGACGCCCCGGCCTGCCCTGCGTACCGCCACCGCGGATTTCCGGTGGCCGGCGCACCTGCGCACCGGCGGAGATCACCGTGAGGTTTAAAAAGAAAAACAAGATAAACTTAAAACCCCGGTTCGCTGGAACCGCAGAAAAAGAAAATATTTCTGAGGGTTTAAAATTCATGGACAAATTCAATTAACCGGCAGCAACGGTCTGTACCAATTCTTTAAAAATGGAAGTCATTCTGGGTTCAGCAGCTGCTGCGGCTTCAAGTACTTCCTGGTGAGTGATGGTATTCAATTCTTCGCGGATGCCGAGATCAGTAATCACACTCATGGCAAAAACCGGTATATCCATATGCCGCGCCACAATCACTTCCTGCACGGTGCTCATGCCCACCGCATCGGCGCCCAGCAAATGCAACATTTTATATTCCGCCCTTGTTTCAAAAGTGGGCCCTGTAACTCCACAATAAACGCCTTCAAAAACAGGTATGCCTTGTTTTTCCGCAATTTCTTTTGCCGCATTAATCAATGTCTTGCTGTAAGGTTCGCTCATGTCGGGAAAACGCGGGCCAAGGTCTTTTTCATTGGGTCCCAACAGCGGATTATTTGCAAACAGGCTGATGTGATCATTGATGATCATGAGATCGCCAACTGCAAATCCCGGATGCATTCCACCCGCTGCATTGGTGAGGAATAAAGCCTTAATTCCCAGCATTTTCATCACACGGATGGGGAAAGACACTTCGGTTGCGCTATAGCCTTCATAAAAATGGAAGCGCCCGGCCATGCAAACAATTGGCTTGCCGCCCAGGGTGCCAAAAATCAGGGTGCCTTTATGGCCTTCTACCGTTGAAACCGGAAAATGCCTGATATCACCATAAGGGATTTCGCAGGCTACCTCCATCTGATCTTTGAAATTTCCCAGGCCGCTACCCAGCACAACCCCGCATTCAACAGGCCCGCCATATACTTTACGTATAGATTCCACAGCCTCCCTGAGTTTATCCATCAATTGCATCATACTTTACATTCATTTTTAACCGGTGCAAAATAGCACCTTGTTTCCAAAATCATTTATTTAATCATTGGCGTTTCAGCCAGGTAGCGGTGAAACAATTTCAGGCCTTCCATTTTTTCGGCAGTCCTTGAATAACTTATATTTTGGGTGTAATATGTTTTCAGGTCATAATCTATCGGCGGCATCGACGCGATAACGGTATCGAGGTTCTGCAGTCCGAGCTTGTTGGCTTCATTAAATTCCTGGATAAATTCTGACGTCAGTTCTTTTACAGCCGTCCAGGCTGCAAAAATGAAAGGCAGCCCGGTCCAATCATGCCAGGCGGTGGCGAGGTCGTATTTAAAATTGCAGTGCTTGCGAAGCGAAAATGTACGGTCGCCAATCACTACTGCCGCGTTGGTTCCGCTGATCTGGGTTTCAAAACCAGGAGAAGCCGCCACAAATTCAGGCTGAATCTTCCAGTAATTCTTTAGAAGAATACGGGCAAGTGCGATGGATGTACGGCTTTGATAATCGAGATGAACGGTTTTAATGTCTTCAATGGGCACCTGTGAAAAAAGGCAAACCGTTTCTACATTGTCGATGGCGCCGATGCAAAAATCGGAAACGATCTGGTAATTCGGCAACTCGGGCAGAATGGCCACGGGCACGAGTCCGAGGTCAACTTCATTTTCAAGCAGCGCCATGGCAACCTTACGGGGATAGGCAGTGATCAGTTCGATTTTGGAAGCAATCGGGGGAAACTGAAGCCCATAGATCAACGGTATGGTATTCAGGTAACTAACGGCCCCTATCCGGACTTTATTCATTAGGCATGAAGCGTTTTGGTAAAGGGCAAAATTAGTTTTCAGGCGGGCAACTTATTAATTGCCTGTAATATTTGCCACTACTTTAGCATTCAATTTTTTGCTTATTTCAAGTGCTTTGAAGAAGTCGCCGTAATGCGCGATGGTGTCTACATTCAAGGCAATTACCGGTGTATCGGTGGATTGCTGCAACAGGTTGCGCAATTCAGTTTCCAGCATATCCACGGTAATGGGCTTTTGCTGCACATACATTTGCCGGTTTTTATCTATGCTTACCACTACAGTTTGTTTGACCTTGGTATCATTTGTTCCTCTTGGCGTATCCACTTTTACAATATTGGGATTGGCCAGGGTGGAAACAATCAGGAAAAACAACAGCATGATGAACAGGATATCATTCAGGGCCCCTGTATAAACTTCCGCATGCGGTTTGTATTTTCTACGGATATTCATAATGCGTTAGCGTTGGGGTTCTTGCAGGATATCGAGGAAATCGGCGCTCGCAACTTCCATCCGGTTTGCTATTTTATCAATCTGCGCATGCAAGTAACTGTAAAAAACATAAGCGGTCAAACCGATCATCAACCCGGCGGCAGAGGTGATCATTTTTACATAAATACCTCCGGCAATGGTATTGAGTTCAAAGCGGCCTGAAGTATTGATCTCATAAAACATCTGGATCATACCAACAATGGTTCCAAGAAATCCAAACATGGGCGCCATCCCGGCGATCATACTCAGCACGCTGATATTTCTTTCGAGGTTGTACATTTCGAGACGACCCACATTTTCCATACTTCTTTCAATGGCTTCAATGGGTTTACCTAAACGTTGAATGCCTTTGTCAATAATGCGGGCAATGGGATGGTTGGTGTTTTTGGTTATGGATCGTGCCGCTTTCACATTTCCTGTCACAATATGATCCTTAACGATATTCATGAAATTGGGATCAATATGTGAGGCTTTTTTGATGGCGAGGAAACGTTCAATAAAAAAATAGATCGCCAGGATGAGTAACAAGGCCAAAGGGATCATAAGTACACCACCCTTAACCAGCAATTCAAACAGGTTTACGGATTCGGCTTCCTGGCCAACGACTGCTGCAGCCTGGGCGAGGGTGTCTGCAACATTTTGGTACAATAAAAACATTCGCTCCTTAATTATTTGGGATGAAAACGAAAATGATAAATGTAAATTTTACAATGTGTAAAGAAACACCGAAAAGGCGCGGATTGGCCAATAGTTTTTACACTTGTTAACAACTGAAGGAAGGATAAGGTAGAGGTGGAGGTGGAGGTGGAGGTAGAGGTAGAGGTAAAGGTAAAGGTAGAGGTAGAGGTACAGGTAGAGGTAGAGGTAAGAGGTAAAGGTAGAGGTAGAGGTAAAGGTAGAGGTGCCGCTAACCGGGAATGCCTTTTCGTTTGAAGGCTGAACCTTTTTTTTCCTAAAATAAATTCAAGCCAAACGCTACCGGTATTTCGGGACGCTGCGTGCGGTTTTCCGTGTCCACGCCTCCCCTCACCTTTGACTTCATTTGTTTGCCATAAACTGCATATGTTATTTAAGCACCCGGCGGATGGAATTGAAATTTTCCAGGTTAATTCTTATGCCCGCCTTTAAACACCGTCTTCTGCAATATCCAGGAAACTGACATGATGAGCGCCACGCCAATCAGGTTGAGCCATAAGAAACTGGTGAGCTCGTAATAATAAATGAGAAAAATGCAGATCTCACCAATAATAGCGGCAAAAAATACCGCATGTCCTTTTACGGTTTTCATAAAAAATGCCACCAGGAAAATGCCCAGAATAACGCCGTAGAACAATGAACCCAATACATTTACTGCTTCAATCAGGCTGCCCATATTGGTCGCAAACATGGCCACCGCAATGCAAAACAGTCCCCAGCCCAGGGTATACCATTTGCTGAGTTTATAGGCCATGGATTCGGAAGTGGTGTGCCGGGTTATGGTATTGTGGATATCCACAATGGTGCTGCTTGCAAGCGAATTCAGGGCCGCGGCAATGCTTCCCCATGCGGCCATAATGATCACGGCGATCAATAAGCCAATCAATCCTTTCGGTAAATAATTGGTTACAAAATAGAGGAAAATATAATTGGTATCGCTTGCTTCCGCGCCCGGCACTGCCTCGTGCAAAGTAGAGATGTATTGCTTACGCAAATGCTGTTGAGCGGCAATTCCAGTTTCCAGCCTGTGTTGCAATGCTGCATCCGTCAGGGCACTTGTCCGGATCTCAGTTCTCAATGCGGCATTCTGGTTAAACAATGCCGAATAACGGCCTTCCATATTGGTGAGGCTGTCGGCAAACGCGGTCTGCTTGGCCTGTTGCACCACCGTTTGATTGAAGAAAACCGGCGGTTCGGTCAACTGGAAGAAAGCGAAAACCAAAACGCCGATAAACAATATGGACAACTGCATGGGTACCTTCACTATGCCATTCAAAAGCAAGCCAATACGGCTTTCTTTCAGGCTGCGGGCGGTTAGGTATCTGCCCACCTGGCTCTGGTCGGTGCCAAAATAACTGAGTGCAAGAAAGAAGCCGCCAATTAATCCGCTTAACAGGTTGTAACGGTCACCCCATGCAAAACTGCCGCTTTCGAAACCGGTGGTGATGATGTTCATCTTTCCCTGGCCTCCCCCGATTTTAATGGCTTCGTGGAGTGACACATTATCCGGCATCAGTTTGATGGCGGTATAGGCGGCAATGGCCATCCCGGTCATAATGATGCCAAACTGAATTCTCTGGGTGTAGGCCACCGATTTCGCACCGCCACTAACGGTATAAATGATCAGTAAACCTCCGACTAAAAGATTCGTCCAGTAAATGTTCCATCCAAGCAGGCTCGAAACAATAATGGCGGGAGCATAAATGCTGATGCCGGTACTCAGGCCTCTCCCAAGTAAAAAAAGAAACGCGGATAACGTTCTTGTTTTTACGTCAAACCGGTTTTCCAGGTATTCATAAGCGGTTATGACTTTAAGTTTATGATAAATGGGCACGAAAAAAGCGCTGATAACGATCATGGCGAGGGGAAGGCCAAAATAGTATTGCACAAAACGCATACCATCAGCGTAGGCCTGACCTGGTGCGGAAAGAAAAGTAACCGCACTCGCCTGTGTACCCATAATGCCGAGCAACACCAGGCTCCAGTGCATGGAACGCCCGTCGAGAAAATAGCCTTCAAGGTTTTTTTGATGGCGGCTTTTGTACAACCCATATCCAATGATTCCCGCCAGGGCGGCCGCCATTATTATCCAATCGATAAGACTCAAATCCGGATGCGTTTAATGGTGATAAATGGTCGTAATGAAATAATACAAGATGATCTGGGCGATTAAAATAAAAAAGACCACCCAATACCATTTTCGCCAATATGATCTTTTTTCTTCCTGCATTATTTACAATTCGTTGACTTGGATCATTGTTCAGCTGTAATGCCGAAAGATATTATTTTTTCAGCCGTTCAACAGGTTTATTCCGGGTTTGCTTTGGTACAGGCCACATGGCAACCAGTGTAGCGATAATGATTCCCAGCAATACACCTACCTTAAAATTTTTGATCAGTTTTCCAGCGATCAGGCCAATAACTGCAGCAATCAGAAACAACACCTCGGGACTTCTTCTTTTCACCATATCATTTATTTTGAGGGAGAGCCAGCATATTGGCAAATAAACGAAATGCGCCGGGAACCCCCATCGGCAATTGCCGGAAAAATACCAGGCCGGTATAAACGAAATTCCCTTTGCCGTATTTCGCGATGGCCAGGCTTCCTGCACCTGCTTCTTCGCCGGCGTCATGCATAGCAATCGGCAATGCCCATTGTTGAGGATCCATTCCGGCAGCTTCGTAAATGCTGCGTTCCTGAACCCATTTTTCAAAATCCCTGTTCGTTATTTTGTTGGGATAATTCAATACCGGATGATTGGGCAGGCGGAATTCCACTGCGGAATTTTCATCCGTAACCCTTATTCTTGAAATACTGAACGGATAAGGTGCGATGCTGTTTTCCATGGGACCAATGCGGCTGTTGGTATTGTATTGAACCACAAGGTTGCCCCCATTTTTTACATATTCAAGCAAATGGGGTTGCAGTCCAATCAGGTTATCGTTAACATTATATGCCCGTACTCCAACCACAATGGCATCAAAACCCGCCAGGAATTCAGGACGGATGTCGGTTTCCTTTAATTCTGTGACGGTATAGCCCATCACGCGCAACATTTCGGCCACCTTATCCCCTGCACCTGCAATGTAACCGATGTTACGTCCGCCAAGTTTCAGGTCAAGATTCAGCACCTTCAGGCCATCCACATAATGATAGGTTTGCGTGGGAATATGATCGTATACCACACTACGCATGGCGTTATGATAACTCAGGTCTTTCTTTTCACCATCCGGACTGAAGGTGACCTGCAAATAATCCTCCTCCACATTGCGCTTTTTCAAATAATTGCTGAGGCGTAGGTTTACTGTTTTCATGCCTCCGCTCCCCCATTCTATAGTGTCCACCGGAAAGGAAAGATCAAGGGCGCCACTATTTGATTTAAGATTTACCACCGGTTTATTCAAATAGCCTTTCGCATTGCGGTGAACGGTAATTCTCGCCCTGGCGGAATCATTCCCATCTTTTTTGAATAGAACCAACCCGGGTTGATTGAACAGAAGAAAATCTTCGGTGAGGTAAACCGGGTTGTATAATTCTCCTTTTACCGGATCGACAGTACGGTATTGCAGGGGCAGCTCCAGGATGAGTGGCCTGCCTTCCACATTCAGTACCAGAGTGCCCGAAAGCGGCTTGTTTGCGCCCCTCTGCAAGAGTTCGGGGTTGGAGATCTGGTACATGTCGTGGGTCATTCCTTCCCTTATCCAGTAAGGCTGTGTTTCCATCATTCCGGCATGGAGCGGACTAACAAAACGTTGGGTGAGCTGCTTATTGATTTGCAGGGTTTCGCGCATGCTTAATACTGTGCGGCCAACCAGCCTTTGCAGGAGTTCAACTTTGGCGTTGCCGCGGTTTACGATGTTCATGGTCATCCTTACGCTGTCCGAAACCGGTATCACCGGCCTGTCGGTATAGAATTCCGCGTAAATTCCGGCACACTGCGCAATGATTTTTTCAAGTTGCCGGATCTTGTAATTAACATGCAATTCATCCGGCAGGCGTTTCAAGTCATCTCGTATTCGCAGCAACGCTTTTACCGATTTTGAAGGATCCTGGAAATCATAATCTTTAATCACCTGGGCAATTTGTTTGGCTATATCATCGGTGCCGGGAATGCGGTTCCAGCTGAGGTCAACACCATCGAAAATGTCATTGCCCATTTTTTCACCTTTGGTGAGCGTGAAAAATTCATTCTGGCTGCCCCGTTGCCGGCTTGCGCCGAAGCCCTGGCTCTTGTGTTCACTGCGGGATTCTCCGGCAAGTTCACCGATATTCACGCCCAGCAAAGGAAGGTACTGACCCACCTCCACGCGTAGTTGCGTACTGTCGATGGTATTGGTGTTGCCAAAATTGAAGCTGTTCCAAAGAACCCGTTTGATCTTCCAGGGTTTTACGCCATGCTCAAAATGTTGTTTGAACCGCGTGGGATCGGCAGCCGCTTCATAGGCTTCATTGGCCAGGATGGCGCTTGCCGTATGGTGGCCATGACCGCCGCGGCCATCAGCCGGGAAACGGGCGATGATGATATCCGGTTGAAAATAGCGGATGATATAAACCATATCGCCCAGGATGGTTTCCTTATCCCATTTGGTGAAAGTTTCTTCGGGCGTTTTGCTGTAGCCGAAATCAGTGGCACGGGTGAAGAACTGCTCTCCCCCATCAATACGCCTTGCTGCCAGCAATTCCTGGGTCCGGATCATGCCGAGCTCCACGCCCTGCTCGTCGCCAATGAGGTTCTGGCCGCCATCGCCGCGGGTGAGGCTCAGGTAACCGGTGCGCAATTTTTTCTCATTGGCCAGCCAGGCAATCAACCGCGTATTCTCATCATCAGGGTGTGCCGCTACGTAGAGCACACTGCCCACAACAGGCAGTTTTTCCAATTCATGAAAAATTTCCGACGAGGTCAGGGGCCTGGGCAATTGCCCGAAAAGATTGATGGCACCAAACGATAAAAAGATCAATATCCAAGCTTTAAAACGCATTCTTCTCTTGTTTCTAAAATATTTTGACGATTTCTTTTAATAATTTTTTCACTAATCCTTTGAAATCCAGCAAAGGAATTGCAATTTTACGACTCCAAACGTCGTTATTTGACGTCGGGTTTAAAAAACCCCATCAAGAAAATGAAAAAATTCGCATACTTCCTTGCTGTCCTGGCTTTCTCGGCCACACTTTTTACCTCCTGCTCGCATGGCATTTCCGTATTTGATGCGGCAAACGGCGGCAAAGCGAAGTGTGGGAAGAACTATATTGGAAAATAGTACAGTTTGCAGTTTGCAGTGGACGGTTTGCGTGAATATCACCACGTTGATTTTAAGCGCATACCAAGGTTGAAGTCTCGCCAAAATAGGGAAATAAGATTTTAAAAGCATAATTGAAAAAGGCAGTTGAGTGGTTCAGCTGCCTTTTGGGTTTCTTTCTAACTATGCCGGGCATGAAATAGTCAGTCTAGTGTAGCATTCTAACAGACCGTTTCATTTAACCTGTTTTACCACACAGGAAACATTGATTTTGCACACATAGGAATTCGACATTCCTTTGTAGTTGGCTAAGAAACATTTATACGTTAACGCCTATAAAGTAAACGAGCTTCCTGTATTCGTCATGAAGATTGCGTTGGAGAGCAACAGTTTTCCGTTCTCCCAAAAGCTTCTGAAAACCGGATCATCGGCAATGAATATCACAGAACCCCTGCCCTGTGGCAACTCACCGAAAATCAATCCGTTTTCCAGTTTGGACTGCGCATTGGAGCCGACGAACCCCGCTACATGCGCGTTCTTCCGGATCACGCCGGCATTCCAGCCGGATGATGTGTAAGCATAAACTTTGGTATCGCCCTTCAATGTATAATAAGGATTTCCGATACCAAAGCCCAGTGGGTGCGACTCATCCACGGTCACCCGGTAAATGCTGCCCGGGTTGAAATCGCGTAGGGCATCCCTTTCCCGGTTTTCATAACGGCGGAGCAATAAGGAATCCACTTTCTTCGCTTCCTCCGCGTCTTTTTCATTCAATCCCCATTCCGCACGGGCAAGTTGGGAAACCGCGTTTTCCAGGGCGATCAGTTTACCACCCTGGTTTACCCACGACCGCAAGGCGCCTTCCTTTTTTAGCAGGTCGCTGTAATTGAAACCGTCCGGCAATATGAGCACATCATACCGCCGTAAATCAGCCCGGGACAAATCGCGCAGCAATATCTGGGTGACGGGGTAATCGAGTTCATTCTCAAAGAAATGCCAGAGTTCTCCCAATCCCAGGGAACTCGTGCCTTCACCGCTCGCCATGGCAATACGCAATGGATGAATGGTGCGCACATCAGGACTGCCGAAATCCGCGCCCTGATCCATGAAACCGGTAGTAACAGCGGCAATTTCAACCCCTTCTTTTTTGGCGAGATCCAACACCCTTTGGCCAAAGGTTTGAATGCCCTGGTTCGAAGTGCGGATAAAAATCAACGATCCGGCAGGATAATCCTGCTTGCCCACTTTGAATGGTTTTTCAGCTACCCGCGCTTTGATGCCGGCTTTTAAAGCCTGTGCCAGGAAACGGGCGGTATTGAAACTGTTCCATTTAACGACGAAACCGTAAGCATCAGGTGAGATGGAAGAGGGCTGAGGTAATTCAAAACCGGGCGAATTTCCAGTGAGCTTTTCTTTTAAGCCAAAGGCCTGCAGTCCGTAAGCGTAGGGCAGGCTCCAGGCGGTGATGTCGTAGGTGGCGCTATCCACCACTTTTGAATTGGGTTCAAACAATACTTTTACCATTGTGCCACGCACCTGATCGGTATTTATGAAGAGGTCATTGCGGCCAAAGTTGAAGGATTCCTCTTTGGCGGTGGCATAATTAAATCCCCGTGCAGAACCCGTTCGCCCGACTGAATATTCAATCCCATTCTTATCCAGCAATTCGATCAGCCGGTTCACTTTGGAAAGCGAATTTCCCGTTTTCACCACGAATGTGCGGTAATCGCCTACGCCGCTGGCCTTTGT
Source organism: Bacteroidota bacterium (assembly GCA_023387985.1). Taxonomy (GTDB): domain Bacteria; phylum Bacteroidota; class Bacteroidia; order Chitinophagales; family Chitinophagaceae; genus Phnomibacter. The sequence continues at coordinate 160,221 of JAEWHC010000002.1, forward strand.
TTTTTTAAAGAAATCCACAAAATTCGAAGCCAGTGCCGCCGCGTTTTGCGAAGCAATTTCTACAGTACTGATTCCGGTAGTGTGGTGATGCAGTGCCCGGTCCCTGAGCGTCAGTGTATCGCCATCATTGGTGATGATGCCCAGGCCCGCACGGCTGTGTCCTGCCTGTTCGTAAGTCATGCCAATGGCGCCGTTGTAGGTGGGCCAGGTATCCCCATAACTCGGGTACAGGAGATCAAAGCGTTCTTTGGTAAAATAGAGCCAGCCCTGCTCATCAAAATGGCGGGCATGGTTGCGGCCAATCCGGGTTTGAAATTCGCGCTGCCAGGGTGTAATCACTTCGTGGAAGGGTTCTGCAGCCGGTGCGAAATAATAAGGTGAATTGTATCCCTGCTCATGAAAATCCACATGTACATGCGGCATCCATTTGTTGTAGGCATTGATCCGCTGCCGGGTCTCCACCTGCGTTTGCCAGGCCCAGTCGCGGTTGAGGTCAAACAGGTAATGGTTGCTCCTGCCGCCCGGCCAGGGTTCCATATGTTCACGGGCCATTGGATCGGGATCCATGTTTTTACCCACCACCGAATTGAACCAGTTTACATAGCGGTCGCGTCCATCCGGGTTCAGGCAGGGATCAATGATCACCACCGTATTCTTCAGCCATTCCTGGCCTTTGGGATCAGTCAGTAAATAGTAAGCCGTCATCATGGCCGCCTCACTGCTGCTTGCTTCATTGCCATGCACATTATAGCTTAACCATACAATGGCCTTACCGGTATTGTTGCCGCCACCGCCATCAAGCCCGATCGATTTCAAATTCTGCTGCCGGATATTTTCCAGATTGGAAAGGTTCTCCGCACCCGATAAAACCATAAGCAACAATGGCCTTCCTTCATTGGTTTTGCCATATTGTTCAAGCCTTGTTTGAGTTGGCGCTGATTTCGCAAGCGCCTCAAAATATTGAACGAGCCTGAAATGGGGCGTGAATTTTTCACCGACCTGGTGACCCAGGAAGAAATCGGGAGAAAGGGGTTGTGCAAATGTAAAGTTTGCAGCTAGCAATATGCAGGCAATGAACAGGATTGGTTTTTTCATAAGCTGTTGAGTCATTACAAAGAGGTTGAACCTTCTTAAAAATAAAAAATCCGTTGTTTTATACAACGGAGAGCAATTTAGAGAAATGAAATGGATTATTTCAAATCAAAGGCGTTCAAAGGATAATAATGCTGAAATTGATGGAAAAGTATTTACAAAAGATTTCTTTTATTATAAAGAGTAATTGCTATGTACCCCGGTTACCTGATTTTCCTTATCCCGAATAGATCGGGATAAGTTGTGGTAGATTATCTTGCTTAACCACCTAATTCACTAAGATCCACAGTAGGCACAGAAGGACACGAACATTTAAAAGCATGGAATAGCATAACCATTAAGCCTTCTACGGATTTCACCTGGATACGCATGAGACAAACAAATCGCGGTTAAATCCATTTTAAAGCGCATCCCAATCCGGGACTTTTGGTTTTTCCAGAGAAAAAGTTACTGGTGAACGATAGACCTTTTCGATTTCATTCCAGATGAATTGCTGGCTGAAATATTTTTCTATAAAAGGTCTTGCCCGCAAGCCGGCTGCAATGACCTCCTCAGGATTTTCAATAGCGAATTCCATAGCATTCCGCAGGGCGGTTTCATTCTTGGAGGGGATGATCCATCCATTCTTACCCTGGAAAATAATTTCATTGCAGCCATTTATGTCCGAAACAATTGCAGGCAGACCAAAAGCCCCGGCCTGTAAAGGCACATTGGGAAAACCCTCGCGGTAACTCGGGAAAACCAGGACATTACTCATTTTCAGGTATGGGCGAACATCAGGCTGGTAGCCGGTCATAAATACCTTTGGGTTATTCTTCAGCATGCTGATCGTTTCCTCCTTCACCGGATCGAGGTGCCTTTCTTCAGGTCCGACCAGCAACAAGTAAATGTGTGGATGTTTCCCGCTCAACGCTTCAAAGGCGGCAGCCAATTCGTTGATGCCTTTATCCTTTACAATCCGGCCAATAAAAACAAAAACGAACCCATCAGGCGGAATGCTCCATTCAGCACGCAGCTCATTTTTCGATTGGGGAATCTGACCGGGCGAAAAATATTCCGTATCAATGCCATTGCTGCTTCCGAAACCCAGCACATGCAATTTATTCGCAGGGCAAAGCGATTTTTCTACCATGATCTCTGCCAGTTTATGCGAATTCACCAATACCTGCGTCGCGCATGCGGAGGTCATTTTCTCTGTCGCGTTGAGTATTCTTTTTTTAATGCCTTCTGCTTCCAGTATGGGCAATCCCCCAACTGTATGAATCCTTTTTGGAATCCCTGCCATCCTCGCGGCCATCATGCCGAGTAACCCCGCTTTCGGCGTTTGCGTATGAACAATATCCGGCTTTTCTTTTTTAAAAATGGCGATCAGATTCTTCAGTACGTTCAAATCCCTTACCGGTGTGATCTCCCGCGTCATGTCTACAACATGGTAAGGAACGCCTTCGTAATTTTCAACATCATTTCTTTCCGGGCCATCGGCGGCGAAAAGCTTTACCTTAAAACCTTTGGAGGCAAAGTGATTTGGTTGGCCTTTGATTAAATGCTTGAATGATAGAGGTACAGTTACAAGCCGAAAAAGCTTTTGGGAGGACATTTAGTGTCTGCTTAAATAGGGTTGGATTAAAATATCTAAGGGGGAATTAACTTGCAACCTGCAGCATTTAAGATTCAAATTTTAAATATTCGTAACATACTCACGCATCGCCCAACTCTTCATGCCATATTTAGATTTCAAACCAGAATAGTGTTGAAGAATTTCCTCAAGCTCTGCCATGCATTCTACCGGATGCTCGCCAAAGTTTTCCGGATGCCACCAGAGATGATAGCAATGCTTTTTTTGAGCTGCTGCTGTCATTTCGCTTTTAATCCGGTTTAACCGCAGGCGGTTTAGTTGTTTTAATTTGGGATCAAATTGCCGGAGCAACCGGCTGGCAGGAATTGCAACCGGTAGACCTTTTACTTTTTTGATTGCAGAAAGTGGGTAGGTTTTTGAGCCAAGCGGAAGGAAGGTATCTCCGGTCCTGAAGATTTTCCGGCTGAGCGTGGTGTCATCATTTCCAATGCCCGTCCAATACCAGGAATCGGGATTGCTGCGAATGGCAGTAATGCCATTTTGGTAACAAATTTCAAGATATTTCCGGTTGAATTGATTCCGGGGAAAAACGAGAGAACTCATTTTTTTACCAACCACATCCTGGCTAACTTTTTGGACCGCCTTTAAATCGGCATCAAATGCCTCAATGTCTTGTCCTCGTTCCAGGCAATAATAATGGGCGAAGGTATGTGTCGCCAGTTCCTGGTTCGGGTATTCATCAATAAGCTTGACCATTTTTGAGGCAAAATGTGCTTTTTCAGTCAAGTCATCAATACCGTTCTCTTCCACAAACCTGTATGCAGAATATTTCTGATCATGATATTCAGGTTTCTGCAGTGGCGCATGATGCAACCAATCTTCATAATTCCTGAGGAATAAACTGCCAACGGTTGCCCAGGTGACACCGATGCCATATTGATCAAACAGGTCAAGCAATTTCGGAACCAACGCATTGGTATTATCATAAATCTGTAATCGCGAATGCCGATGCCGTTTATCGAATACACCCCAATGGAGTTCGTAGTCGAGGGATATGGTGAAGATGGGTAAATCCATTAGCCGGCAACAGATTCTTTTCTTGCTTTAAATTCCATTGCCTTTAAATAAATAAAAAAGAACAAAGGCATCAACTGGGCTTTTTGGCGCATTGCAATTCCCAGGTTACTGGTGATTTGGGAAAGCGCAAGGGAACCAAAAAGAAATATGAATAGTGCAGATTTATACCAACCGTTCCATTGGGAAAACCGTGGTGCGGCGTATCGTATTATAATGAATAAAAAGAATAGGTAAATGCTGTTTTCAAAAGAAGTAATGAGGCCGAGCACGCCTCCACTATCCACAAACAACGGCCTGAACCAGAACGTAAACAGCTTCATGAAGATATTGTAGTTGGAAATATCCACTCCCGACCCCGCCTGTTGGAGGCTCGCAGACCGGTTTTCCAAAAAATCAGCCAGATTATCACTTTGCCAGTCAGTGGCAATTTCCAAAGAACTCTGCAGGAAATAATAGGCCGCTATCGAAGAAACAATAACCAGGCCCAGCTTTACCCAACCATTGATGGATTTACCGGATAGCACCACACCAAGCAGAAAACCACCTACCATAACAAGTGACAGGTGCGGACGAATCATGTAAGCAAGCAAAGCGCCTAAAAAAATATATACCAGCCGGGTATTGAAACGGCTCAAGCCATATACAAACAAAGAAACGGAAAATAACGCCAATACGCCTTTTCCCAAAGACCCACTCCAAAAATGGATATTGGGCAAAAGCCATATCAGTTCGATCCATGAAAGACTTCCCATTACCGGTGGCAATGGGCCAATTTGTTCCTTGATTGCAAGGTAAAAATTCAAAATACCCCAGAAGCCAAAGAAGCTAAAAAAATACATGGTCGCGGCATAATTAAAGCCCATGAAATTGGCAACCGGCCAGGCCAACCAATTCATAAATGGCGTACCCGTACCCCATAAATCAAACCAATTACTTGTGCTAGTGGCTATTCTGAAGTATTCCTTGGAATCAGAAGGGTTATACAGCGCATATATGAGATAAACCGTAGATAATAACAAATGGAAGCCGTATAGCCCCCACAAATAACTTGGGGCCACCTGGTGCTTATCAGCCATTACCCTGATAAGAAGGGCAGCCAAAACAGTGATCAATATGAAACAAATAATGAGGCTCAGTTCAATTTCCTTTTTTCACCTTTGTAATACGATGTTTTAACCAGTATTCCAGGCTAAACAAGCTAAATACCAGCTTCGCCCACCTGAAGTGCGCGATATTAAGCTTTTGATTGACCATCTTTTCCAGAGTTGCATGGCCAAATAAATCCCGGCCATAAGCATCATTTGCCAGTACATATTCTTTCATTATGCCATTCAGTTGCTCACTCATCCATTGTGTAAGTGGGGGCTCAAACCCACGCTTTGGAAGTGAGTGGATTGGGCCTGGCAGTATGTCTTGCGCGATCGAACGTAGTATCCTTTTCGTTTGATTGGGCTGAACTAAATAACCGTCGGGGAAAGAACCGCTTAGCTGCAACAACTCGGGGGCAAAAAAAACCGTGCGGCTTTCAAGCGAATGCTGCATGGTGGCAATATCCACCTTTTTTAGAAGTACAACAGGCAGTAAGCCGGTATAATCACTCAAAAATGCTTTCCTTAATGACGATAATTTCGTATTGGCGTGTATGGGGGTAAGCCAATCCATAAACTTTTCCTCATAAATCGATTTCCCCATTAAATTGTCCCAATACAAATCCGTAGTGCCCGCAAGGTATTTTTTAGATGGTGATGCTTGCTGTAGCCTAGCTGCCCTGAACAAATAATTATAAAGGCTCATTTTAGATTTTGGAGTAGGCAAAATTCCTTGAAACAGACCTAAGCCTCTTAAAGCAATTTTCATTGGAGCAGGCCATACATAAGGAACATACCTCCTATACCCACCAAAAATCTCATCGCCACCATCACCATTTAACACTACGGTCACATTCTGTTTTGCCTGCTGTGAAACGTACCAGGTGGGAATAGCCGAATTATCACAATAGGGTTCTCCGTAAGCCAGTAGTATCTTGCCTATGTCATCCCTCAAATGATCGTAGTTTAAATCATGTAAATTATGAATGGTGTTGAACTTTTCTGAAACCAATTTTGCATAGGGCGATTCATCAAAGCCTCCTTCAAAACGAAAGGTAAACGTATGCAAACTAGAAGTGAATTCACTCGCTAAGGCTGTAATTAATCCGCTATCAATTCCACCACTTAAAAAAGCACCTACCGGAAGATCACTGGATTCCATCCGACGCTTAACAGCAGTTCTGAGGGCACCCCTCACAGCTGTTTTCGCTTCTTCAAAATCAAGCTTGGAGCTGGCATTCAAAATCTCTTCATGTTTCCACCACCGGACTGGTTGAATGGCTTCGACAGGCTTTAAAGCATCATACCAGGCAAAACTTCCAGGCGGCAACATTTCAACATTGTTATACACGGTGTGTTTTGGCCCTACCCATCCTTTTACAAGAAACTGGCCCTACCCATCCTTTTACAAGAAACTCTTTCAGGCTTTCTTCATTGACCTCAAGATCAAAGAACGCCGCCAGCGTATTCAGTTCTGAAGCGAATGCGAACCTTTCGCCTTTATGATAGATATACATTGGCTTTTCACCCATCCTATCCCTGGCCAGAAACAATTTCCTGTTTTCCTTATTGAAAATACAAAAAGCAAACATACCATCCAGTAAATTCAGCATGGCTTCACCATATTTTTCAAAAAGGGCAAGTAGGGTTTCCGTATCGCTTCTGCTTTGGCAATCCAGGTTATGGCCTTTCCTTAATTCGAGGTGGTTATATATTTCACCGTTAAAAACGATGCACAGGTTTCCTCTTTCCATGGGCTGCTTCCCCCCCACGGAATCAACGATGGCCAAGCGAGCGTGAAATAGGCTCATGTCATTTGAAGCTCTCATTTGACCGTCGTCCGGACCCCGATGGTTTAAGGATGCATTCAATGTATGAAATTGAAATCCCGAAATTGGAGCGTTTTGACCAAATATGCCACACATGTTAAAATGCTACAAAGGGGCGTCTATATTTCACAATAGGTAAAATGTTTGTTTTTTTGATTTACCAACTAAAATAGCTGTCGCTTAGAATAACTCAAGACTCCCCATTGCAAAATCCCAGTGCCCAATATCTGCAAACCCCGGCAGCTTCGATTCCGCATCATCAGGAAGCCGCAACGTAACGTCTGGTATGGATTTTTCAAGGACACTATTGAAAATAGTTTTTCGTGGCCATAATGTGGTCACCACATAGGTACCAAATTGTTTTGCCAATGCATAAAAAGCTTTCCTTCTCTCAGTCATCGTTAGACTGCCTTCCATAACAAAATAGTCAGCAACCCGCAACTCTGTAAATCTTTTTCGTTTACGCAGGTAAAAAATAAAAAACACATTTTGCTTTCCTTCATAAATCCAGGCGCCATATTTACGATCAGGAATTTGCTTATATCTCCAATCCAAATATTCGGGAGTAGTAAGTGTTGTAATTTTATGGTTAGGGGATGCCGCTAATTTAAAGCTGTCAAAATCAGTTTGCTGTAACAATAATTCGGCGGAACTAAGCATGGAATCAGATTTTCGTGAAAACGGATAGAAAAAAGCATTCACATAAGGCTTTCCCAGTACCTGCCATCCCATTTTTAAATAGCCCGGTTTTGATTTTTCATTTGGGGTGTTGAAAATGAAAACCTTTGGATCTTCCTCCCATAATTCATTGAGCAACCGGCTCGTTAATGTCGAAAATATTCCTTTTCGTTGCCAGTCAGGATGGGTGGCGGTATCCACAGCTCTATAACTTTGAAATATACGGCCATTCACAACCCAATTCCATGAAAGAAAAGCGCGTAATCCTACAATTTGGTCGTTAACAAGTGCAAGTAAAACCGGGGATTCACCAAACGGATTGTCGAGATGTTTCCATTTCCAGAACTCCATAGATGGTGGATTGCCGGTTTCACGAAGACAGATCCTGAATATTTCAATTATTCCCGGTAAATCATTCCGATTAGCCCTTCTGATCAATAATTCACTCATGTTTTGATTACTGTATGGTAAATATCTTCAAGTTGCTCAACCATCCGTGAAATACTGTAACTTTCCGCCACGCGCTTCCTGGCAGCACGCGAAAGTCTTGACCGTACCTCAGTTTCTGCAATAAGGGTCCGGAGGTTTTTTTCCAACTGAGCGCTATCAGCAACTTCAGAAATCATCCCGTCTATCTCGTGCCGGATAACTTGTTTTACCCCACCGGCATCTGTAGAAACCACCGCGCATTCGGTACTCATGGCTTCTAGCAATGCCAGTGGCAATCCCTCAAATTCGGAAGACATCATAAAAATATCCATCGCCGAAAACCAATCCACGGCGTTAGTTTGTAGTCCAGGCATGTGTACCAACCCAGCAAGCCCCAAGTCGGCAACTTTTTTCTCCAACTCTCCTTTCAAAGGCCCATCTCCTACAATAATTCCCCGGATATTGGAATGATCTTTCTGTACCCTGGAAAAAATTTCAAGCCATAAATCCAGCCTCTTTTGAAAACGGAATACGCCCAAAGTTCCTATAACCAACTGGCCTTCCCGAATGCCGAACCGCTCACGGATTCCGCGAGAGGAAGCGGGATTCCTTGTGAAATGGTTGGTATTGACGCCGTTAAATACAGCTTTCACGGGTATCTCAGGATGAATATGTTCATGAATTGAACGTTCAACATCTGTGGAAACGGCAATGGCAAGGGACTGCCAATTAAAAGTGATTTTATTTAACAGCCGCGTTATTTTATGATACCTGTTCTGTAGATTGTGTTCCGTATAAAGCGTGGGGCGTTTTAGCTTTTTAAATACCCTTCGGGCCACAAAGCCGGCCCAGGGCAAATGACTGTGCACAATATCCATTTCATTATCCAGAATGTATTGGTAAACCTCGGAAGCCTTCCGAACAATCTGCAGATTATTGTTGGCTTTTTTGCAAATAACCTTTACGCCCAATTGCTCAAGTTCACCCACCATTTGGTTTTTCCATGGGAGAAAGTAAATGCAATGAAACTCAAACTGCTCTCTATTATGTACCTTAATGGTTTCAGGAAGCAATGTCTCAGCTCCTCCCCTTCCCAATGATTTGATTATATGCAGTACCTTGATTTTACGCATTTCGTTTTTTTGTATGCTAATCTAAAGAATGTCCAAGCCCTTTATAAATCGCAATAAATTTTTGGGCATTCCGGATTTCATCAAATTCCGATTTCACCAATTCATAGGCGTTTTCGCCCATCTTTGCTTGCAATGCCTCGTTTTCAAATAGCTGAACAACTGCAGTAGCAAACGCTTCTTCATCATGCGTGTCGATGAGAATGCCGGAAACGCCATGCTCTACAGCCTCTGAAACGCCCCCTACATTCACAGCCACTGAAGGCCGCTTTTGCGCCCCCGCTTCCAGCAATACACCGGGAACTCCTTCCACGAGGCTGCACAAACAACAAAGGTTAGCGGCATGCAGCCATTCTTGTACGTTGGCCTGATAGCCCAGAAACCGTACAGAGGAATTCATGCCCGCGCCTGAAACCTGCTTTTGGATTTCAGCCATGGTTGCGCCTTCGCCCACTAGAAGTAATGAAGCGTTTGGTTTTTTTGCAACAACCAGCTTCCAGGCATTTATCAAAAACCGGTGATTCTTTTCAGCAGAAAAACTTCCGACATGCATCGCCACCAAATCTTCGCTCGCCAATCCCAAAGGAGCTAAAAGGTTTTTTTTATCGCTTATAACCTTTTGAATGGGAATTCCCCGGTGGATGGATTCAATTTTGTGGGCCGGATAATTGAAAAATGCGGTGAAATCCTGTTTGGCTTTTTCACCTACCGAAACAACTTTATCAACATTTCCGAATAGGATCGTATAAAATCTTTTCTTCCATACTGAATTCACCCAGGTGCTGATGATGCTGATATTCCTGTAAACAATTTTGATTTTCGCACCGGAAAACTTTGCAGCAACCGCGTATTTCAACGTATCGCTGCCATTGGCCTGCACTATTCGGATGTTCTCGTCATGAATCAGCTTTACCAATGCCCGTACAATCTTCAGGTCAATCAATTTATTGTTCCATTGGCCAAAATCAATATTATCGGCACCTTCAAGAACAAGTTCGTTCTGTTGGTTTTCATAGATTCCGGCAAACACAATTTCTACTCCCAGTTTCTGCAACTGCCGTGAAAGGTTCCAGGCCGAAACTTCAGCTCCCCTCCGTTGACGTTTTGTAACAAGCATCAATACCTTCATCACATTACGCCCTCTAAGTCGCCGGCAGAAAAAAAGAATTGGAATCCCTGAGATTCCGGTTTGATGAGCACCGCCACATCACTATTGCCTTTTTGGTATTTTAAACCGGTTATGGATTTTTCATGCTTGTTTTGAACCATGTGAAATACCTGGCAGCCCTCAGCCGCACAGGTACTTTTTATCAGACTTGGCTTAAGGGCAACCGGCCCAAAATAGTCTTTCACTAAAACCACTGGTCTGCCCAATTTTGCGGCTTTCGTATAAACTAGCAATGCAGAACCATCCATGAACCCTGAAAATCGGTACTGGCTTGCACCGTACCGCCAGCTCAAAAATTGTTTTGACTTTGCCGTTTCATAGTCTTTAGCCGAATACTCATGGACCGGAAAAAATTCAACCTCATCCAGCTTTTTACCATAAAACAATTCTTGCTTTGATTTTCCAAAAAAGCCAAAGCCGTAATAATACGGATAATCATAAGGATACAGCTTCCATCCCATTTTAAGGTAGCCGGGCAGGCTATTGGAATTGGGTGTATTGAAAATTCTAAAGTCTTGATCCGGAAACAAGACCTTTAATCCATGCAGGGTTAGTTTTTTGAATATACCCTGTCCCCTAAAATCCACATGGGTGGCCGTATCTACCGGCCGCCAAAAGGTCACTTTTTCACCGGAAGGACCATGGAATTGCCAGGGCATGAAAATCCGAACGCCAACCAATTGGCCGTTCGCATGAGCAAGAAAAAATTTAGACTTCCCAAAAGGGGATTGCTCATGTTTCCATTCCAGCCAGCTTAGGTCTTTGGGGTGAGACAACGCGCCCTTCAATAGATAGGCTATATCCGCCTTTAACGTATCATCGGGCTCTACTTCGGTTATTTCTATTTCCATTTTAGGCATACCTATCGCTCAAACAACTTTTTATTGGTTTTTGACAATACCCAGGAATGCAAACCAAATACCTTCGCCTTTAGCTCAGCCATCGAATCATCCGTATCCAGCCTGATTCTTGATATCCGCATCGGATGGAAGTCTTTGATCAACTGATGATCAAACAAGAAAGCATACTTTATCCCTTGTTTTTTCATAACTTCTTCACTCACCTTATCCCATGATCCATTTGGATAGGCGAAAACATCATAACGCCCAATGCCCCATTGCTCAAAGTTCGCTTTTACCTGCTGGAGCTCTTCAATGATCTCATCGCTTTCACACTTTGAGAACATGGGGTGTGTATGGGAATGGTTCGCGATCATCACTCCAGATTGGGACATCTCGGTTAATTCATCAAGGGCCACCTGCCTGCTTTCAAAATCTTCCATTGCATCCAATTCCACTACCCTCTCTGCATTTTTCATTTCCTTCAACGATTTCACCTTCGCCCTTGCTTCGGCATGATCAACACCTTTTTTCTTGTACTCCATTTCCACCCGCTTCCACCAAAAAGGTTTTTTGGTACCAATTAATTCGGTGATCACGAACAAAACCGATGGAAGTTTCATTTCCTTCAATAGTGGAAAACCGTTTTGGTAAAAAGAATAATCTGCATCATCGAAAGTAAGCAGCAACGGAGGCTTGTCATGGAAAGCTTTGTTATTTACTGCCTCTATGAAATGGTCAAAACCCAAAATAGAAAAATTACGGGCCAAAAATTCCAATTGTTTCCGGAATTGTTCAGGATTTGGAACACCATGATAGGCGATGACTGTTCCTCGTGAAGGCAATTTAAATGACTGGCCAGCTAACCCCATCAATTGATAAAAGATGTCACGTACTCTCATATCAGCGAATCAGGGCATTTTAAAATCCCATTTGTTCGAAATAAAAATAAACCTAATTAAAATCACGGATAGATTCCATAAAAAACCGCTCTAATCTCGAATGGTTTTCCGATTCAACAAAGTTGTTCCTAAAGTTTACCAGGCTATTCTTACCAAACTCCTTAAGTTTATCGGGATTTTCAATAAAAAAGCTTATTGCGTCAGCAATAGACCCGGGGTTCTCCCTTTCAAAAAAAATGGCATTGAAACCTGCATTAGCAACTTCATGAAGAACTGGAATATCACTACATGCCACAGGAAGCCCGGCCGCCTGGGCTTCGATCAGGCTACCCCCAAGCCCCTCAAATAGTGAAGGGAAAACGAACAAATGAGCAGAGGCCAGGAAAGGAAGGATGTTGGTATGATAACCGCTGAACTCAACCCGATCATATAGGTCATTGCCTTCTACGTATGCTTTCAACTCTTTTGACATATTCCCTTCTCTCCCCAATATAGTACAATGAACATCAACACCTTTTTGTTTCAAAATGTGCACAGCATGAAGCAGGTGGATTTGGCCTTTCTGGAATTCATGCCTGCCGATATTCAAGACCTTTAAAGTCATACCTGCAGCATATTCATCTCGATGAATTTCATCAATAGGCTTCCTGCCCCTGTAAACAACAGCTACCTTTTCTGATTTGATCCCGAGATGATTTACGTAATGCTCCTTTACCGTTTGGGTAATGGCATGAAAACGATCAACAAACCGGACAGCGCTTAAGCTATCCACTAGTTTTACCAATCTTGCTACGCCTTTGTTGATGCGTTTGTCACGCATTCTAATATCATCATAAGGAGTATTGACCAGACTTTCTGTGTGCAAGAATTTCTTCATCATTCTTATCGACCTAACAAGAACATTCGAATGAATCAATGAAGAATGAACAATATCCGGATTATATGTACGGATTAGTTTTGCCAATGTTTTTCTGCGCTCCAGAAAATTTACCCCCTTTACGGTATGCACAGGAATACCACGCTCAATCACATCATTTTCAACACCTTGGTTCTTAGATTTCAGTACCGCGATAGCGACTTCCCATCCTTTCTCCAGTAAATAATAAGACAACAACTCCGTCGATTTCTCAGCACCACCGGTACCCAAAGAATCAATAACAAATAAAATTCTCATGCTTTGCTAGAAATCAATTAAATAATTGAAAGCTTTTGCGGCTAGGATCCAATACCTTCAGTCTATCGGGTGCCATTGATCGAAAATACGCATAAGCCATGGGGAAGCTTTTAATATAGGCAGGGCGGGTCAATTCTTTTGCGTGAATTTCAACAGCGAACAATTCTACTTCTTCGCTCAAATAAGTTAAGTTGATTAGAATCGAAGAATTAAAGGAAGCGACTGTTTTTGGAAACTCTTTGCTGTTCAAAAAAACCTCTTCAAGAATATTATCGAAGCGTACAATTTCAAAATGCTCACGAACAAGGCCCACCGAATGCGCTGACTCCTTTGGGTGAGGTACGTACACTATTTTTTTGTCCCCAAAAAAACTTTGAACATAATGCAGCTTTGAGAGATATGATCCTTCACTCAGCGTTCCTTCATCAATAAAAGGTTGTCCAGCAAAATAGACCATGTTTTCAATAAGCCTTGGCTTAGGCAAATGACTAAATTCAATTTTTATCAATTTATCAAATGCCGGCACATTAAGATGAAAAGGGGATATAAAAGTTATCGTTCTTAGTTTGGGCACTTTAAAATTTGCCCATCTAAATAGCTTAGAAAATCCTTTAATGCTTTTAGGCACAGATGCCTTCCTATCCTCGCATACCCTCGTCATCTGGAGGCCATCGTACAACAAATATATTTCAGCCTTATTCTCCAGCAGCCCCGCCAAACCCAAATGAAACTGGTTATCATAGCTTCCGATATAGAGCCTGTCAATTTGCTTAAATTTCCTTTTTAGCCAAAACCTCATCTTCGTTTGAAAAAGGAATACCTTATAGTAGCCTTTCCGCTTTTCAAACCCTACCAGATCATTCACAATGATTTCTTTCCAGGGGAATTTTTCAAGGTATGCCAACATATTCTTAAGAAGGCTCCTCCTCGTAAGTGTAATGAGCAGAACTGAATTCTCGTCAATCAAGTTTTTGCTCTTGCTGAGGAAGAATGCCTGCGCCGGTGTCGATATTACAAAAAGCTTCATTAGCTATTTATTAAAAAAAGCAAAATTATCCTTCGAAACGTTCACCTTTCTGATAATTTCTGGATGCAGGTTTGTCCAAATAATTATTAAGAAATTTGGGATGCATTCCAAAGCCAGGCCTAACAGACCTAAGGTTGTTCCTTGTAAGCGTTTCGCCTTTTGCAACATCCTCAGCTATATAAAGCGAGCGTGAAAAACTCTTGCCAGCTTTTTGCTTTTCAGTTGTTGTGTAAGATATTTGTCCAATAGCTTTTTCAGCCTCACGGACAGCATTCACCATTTCAGTAAATTCTTTTTCATCTAGGGAGAACGCGGCATCTGGCCCGCCGATTGCACGGTCAAGGATAAAATGCTTTTCAATTACCGTGGCGCCCAAAGCTACAGAAACAATCGGAACTGTAATGCCTAAGGTGTGATCGGACAAGCCTACTTTTACATGGAAATCAGTGGCAAATTGCTGCATCATGATCAAATTGGCTTCTTCCACCGGCGCGGGGTACGAAGATGTACATTTTAACAACGTTATATCATCGTTTCCAACTTTTCTACAAGATTCAACAGCTAATTGAATGTCCTCGAATTCTGCTATGCCGGTTGAAATAATTATAGGCTTCCCTTTAGAAGCCACATATTCAATCAATGGAATATCTGTTATTTCAAAGGATGCAATCTTATAAATTGGGCAATTCAACCCTTCAAGAAAGTCCACTGCTGAAATATCAAATGGGGAAGAAAAGCAGATCAGTCCTTCTTCATGGGCAACATCAAACAATGTAGAATGCCATTCCCAGGGTAAGAATGCATCTTTGTACAAGTCATAAAGACGCTGATTATCCCATAATGTTCCACCTCGAATTATAAAATCTTCTTTATCTGAATCAAGCGTTATCGTATCAGCAGTATAAGTTTGTAATTTAATTGCATCAGCCCCTGCCCTTTTTGCAGCTCGGACAGTTTCAACTGCTGTTTCCAATTTACCACCGTGGTTTGCTGATAACTCAGCAATTACAAAAGTACCATTAATTGTATTCATATTTCAAAGCGGGAATGTCGTTTATCAATAACTCTTCAACTTTCATGAAGCCGGCTTTCTCGAACGCGGCAACTGAAGCCACATTTTCAGGCTTTATAAAAGCTTCAATTTTTTCATAATGGCCCGTATTGCGAAAACCTTCAATCGCTTTAACAAGAAATCTGGAAGCAAGCCCCAAACCTCTAAAGCCTTTGTCTATCAAAATTCCGATTGTAGCTGTTTGTTCGGCCCTCCTGATATCAAATCTCACAAGCCCAGCATCGACGCCATTGCGAATCATTACCACGTAATACGTTTGAGGATTACCCAGCTTTTCCTTCAACCATTTTACATGTTGGTCAAATTGTATATCATCGCTATTAAATGAATTCTTCCGTGTAAGCGGATCGCATGCCCAATTAAATATCAATTCAGTATCTGATTCTGTCAATTTTCTGTAAGAAATCACCTCATTGATTCTTGAGTGCAATATTACATCTATAAACTTCCCTTCGAAAAAGCAATGTTCCTTTAAGGTCGCCTCTTTGCGAAAACCATTGGCTTCAAGCACAGGATATAGATGCGGCCGCACATCGAAAGCGTAGGTATAGATTTTATGTAGTGGAGCATTCAAATTCAAAAATGCTATTCCTCCTATCATCTTCAGGAAAACGCCCCAATAATCACCAAATTTATTTTTTTGCAGTTCGGTATCCATAAGGAAAGAGATTTCTGCATTCCTATCGATCCAATTGATGTGCACTAGCCCACCGTAGCCAATGCATTGATCCTTATGGAGAAAACTGAACAGTATCTGCTGAGGCTTCTCCTGATCGAACAGTTTGGCAATTATACCTTGAAAATAATTTTCTTGGTCCGATTCAGTAAGCTGTCCTTGCTGCCTTAAATGATAGACCTGTTCATTTCTCCATTTCATGATGAGCAACCTGTCTTCGTATCGGATAGGCACTAAACTGAAATCGCCATCATAAAAAGTATTTAGCCGCAGTGCACGATATGCTTTCTTAAAAACCACTTCTTCAATTTAGCCTACTAAATCCAGAGTGACATACTGGCCCGTCAAGCAGTTTCTCCATATTTTCCCCGGATTGAACATACTGGCTTATTATTTTAAAAACCGTGTTTAGTTCTTCCCCGTATTTTTCAATTAGTTCATCAGAATGCTCTGTGCACGCATAAAACAATGTACTGGCTAAGAAGCCTTTTTTGAGCATTTCCTGGGTTACATAGGTCTTATAGACTGTTGCCTTTTCATAATTAAAGCTGTAGGTGCTTAAAGCCGGAATGCCTGCGATAGTTATACTTAAGTTGTTATTATCTGCAACAGATTGCCAGAGTTTTCGCATTTTTTCACCTTTTTCGGTAATTACCTGCCATGATTGCAGCCTTTGCATTTCTTCCAATGTTGCAAGCGCGGCAGTTGGCCCAATTCTTTCAGTCCAAAAAGTGCTGCTTATAAAAGTTGTTTGCGCAGCTTCCATAATTTCACGCTTACCGACCACGGCCGTTATCCCATATCCGTTTCCTAGCGTTTTCCCAAACATTACCATGTCCGGCTCAACACCGTATTTTAAGTAAATTCCTCCAAACGTTTCTCTAAATCCGCTTGTGCATTCATCAAAAATGAGTACAATATTCTTATTGGTTGCTAATTGACGCACCTTTTGAAGGAAGTTGTCTTCTGGCCCAAAGTTTCGGATTACTTCCATCTTGATCACTCCGATGTTTTCCCTATCGACAATCTCCTTCAGTTCATTAAAATTATTATAATGGAATGGAAATACGGTTTCTTTCAAATTCTTTGGAACGCCCTTCGGGCTAAGGCCAGGAATTAGGTGTCCTGAGAGTTCGTCCCCCCGATTGTGATTTGCAGAAAGATACCAATCGTGCCAACCGTGGTAACCACAAATAGCGACTTTGTCTTTTCCTGATGCCGCACGGGCAATACGAATCGCTATAGCGTTTGCTTCTCCACCACTTCGGGCATATCTAACCATCTGAGCCCATGGGTTAATTTCAAGCAGCTTTTCAGCAAGATATACTTCTTCCGGACAACTAAAAGTACTCATATTCCCCTTTCTCACTGTTTCCATTACGGCATTATCTACGAATTCATTTCCATAGCCTAAGGTATTTGTGCCAATACCCATAATGCTCATATCAGTATACACATTGCCATCCATATCCCAAACTTTACATCCTTTGGCCTTACTAAAATAAGCTGGCCAATTTTCAGGCAGGAACATTTCAGGCCGTTTGGAAAGCAGCATTGTGCCTCCAGGAATCAGTCGCTTGGCTTTTTTATACAGATCTTGCCCGGTCCTTTTATTTTTTGTCATCTCTGAGTGATTTTAAATAACCTTCATTTCTAACTACACCACTATTCAAGTTATGAAGATTTTTTTCAATAATATAATTCGCGTAGGTAAACCAACTTTCCCCTGTACCAAGTTTTTCAACTAAAACGCGTATCAATTCCAGATCCTGGGGTACATCAACGGTCATTCTGACGCCTGTATAGTTTATTTTTGAAGGCAAATCCATTGCAGTAAATAAATTTCCTGCATTATAATCTGAATTTTTCTTGATAAATGGAGTCACATGCTCCCGTTCGGATTGCAACTTAGCTTCATTCCAGGCCTTTTCCAATGCACTAAATTTAAAAACCTCAACATCTTGGCCATCCGGGAATTTTTCGCTAAGGATATTAGCCCCATAATCAATGTCGTTAATTAGAGTAAAGGCAACCACAGCATCAATCATTTCAGGGTCAACGAGGGGGCAATCCGAAGTGACCCGCACCACATAATCAGGCTTGTAAGGCTTCGCGGCTTGATAATAACGGTCCAACACATCTTGTTCTGAACCTCTGGAAAAACGCACACCCCATTTTTCACACAGCTCCTGAATCACATCGTCTTCAGTATTTGTTGTGGTAGCCAGTACAAATTCATTCACCAGCTTGGCTTTCCGTATTCTATCCAAGTGTATTTTTAAAAGTTCTTGTCCATGTACTTTCAACAAGACTTTTCCTGGCAATCTTGTACTGCCCGATCTGGCTTGGGTGATTAGGATTACATTTCTCATCGAATATTCCAGTTTGCTGGATTCAAAAGTTCAGTATTTTCAATTCCGATAGCTTCAATTCTTTCGGTAAGCTCATGAGGAAGCGGGTTTCTTAACCAGTTCAAATTCTGCTTCAATTGTGAAGAATTATCTACACCTATAAGGACTCCATCAATTTCCGGCTGCATTATACAATATCTTAGAGCCATTTCTCCTGGATCCAATCCGAATTCCCTGGCTAGCTTTCCAACTTCATTTAGTGCACCGGCCAACGGCATCAATTTTTCAGGCAGATCAGCAGGACTCATAAAAAACAGCCCTTGAAGGAAAACGGAACGCGTGAAGATTTTCTTGCCGTTATTTTTCAAGGCTTTGATCGTTGCTCCACTTAATACCCTGTTATCGAACAAATTAAATGGCAATTGCACTGCTCCAATTCGAGGGTCATCCAATAAGGACTCCGCTTCAGCATTTGTATAAACTGAAACACCAAGGTTGTCAATAGAATATCGTTGGAGCGTTTCCACTATTTCGTCCAATTCACCAATTTTTTTGATATAGTCATGGTGGGAATGAAACAAGATCGTATTTATCCGTTGCCCCTTAAGATTGGCAATCGAATTCAATAGAGATTGTTTCCAGGTAATGCCTGGCGCTTTACTAAATTTTGTGATTACATCAAAACTGTTTTCTTTTTGCGCAAGCGTTCCAATCCTATTTTCCGAATCACCATAATCCGCAGCGGTATCGAGGTAACGTACCTTAAATTTACTGCAAACAGTTAAAATGCTATTAACCTCATCATCAGAAGGCTTGCCGACACTATTGGCAATCCCATAATTCAGACCAAACTGAACAGTGCCTAAAACCAACTTGTAAGCATTGGAGCTTTTCATTTCAATTGAATCTTTATCATACTTATCGTCTGCTCCTACCCTGGCTCCAGGAACCTTATTGTAATTCATAATAGGACAAAACAGAATCTATCACATAGCTCAATTCTTCTTCCGTAAGGCTAGGGAACATTGGCAAACTGATGCATTTCCTATAGTAACCTTCAGCAAAAGGCATATCTCCATCCTTCCATCCAAGGGTGCGATAATAAGGCATAAGGTGACAAGGAATATAGTGGATCTGTGCAAAGATTTTTCTTTCCCTCAGAAAATTATACAGTCCCAGCCGGTCTTCAACCTCAACAACGTATAAATGGTAAGCATGACCGTCTACCACTCCCGATTGCCCTTTCACAAAGGATTTATCCTGAAATGCTTCATAATATTTTCTTGCAATCGCCCTTCTTTTTTCCAACCCTTCATTTGCCCTTTTGAGTTGACTGATCCCCAACGCTGACTGGAAATCCGTCAAACGGTAATTGAAACCAAGGTCTTGCATTTCCATATACCATAGTGGATACCGATCTCTTCCCCCAGCGAATTCAACACTGTTCATGAACAGGCTTTCATCCTTTACAATACCATGGGTCCTAAGCTTGAGCAAGTTTTTATATAGCTCTTCATTGTTTGTCGTAATCATTCCACCTTCACCGCAAGCGATATGTTTCACCGGATGGAACGAGAATATCGCCAAATCTGCAAATTGGCCATTCCCACAAAATTGAGCTTTGCCCTTGCTGTCCACAAAATACCCTCCCGGAGCGTGGCAAGCATCTTCTATAATCCAAAGATCGTATTCATTGGCCAAAGCCTTGAACTCTTCTAGATTTATTGCCCTTCCGGCAAAATCAACAGGAATTATTCCAGAATAAGTTCCTTTTGGTGCAGCATGCAAAAGCCGTCGTACACTTTCAAGATCAATCAGATAAGTTGCAGGATCAATATCTGCAAATACCACCTCTCCATCATAATACCTCACACAGTTGGCACTTGCCGCAAACGTAATAGGGGTAGTAATCACTTTCTGGCCGTTCGTTACACCTAAAGCCAGGGTGCAAAGATGCAAAGCAGCAGTTCCATTGGCTACAGCAACGGCAAACTCGCAACCAATGTAATCCGCAAATGTTTTTTCAAATTCGGCGATTTTAGGCCCTTGCGTCAGATAATCACTCTTTAGCGTCTCTAATACAGCCTGTTCATCTTCTTCTGTAATATGCTGTTTTCCATATGGAATAGGATGCATAGTATCTTATTTAATTTTTAATAAATCTGGATTGGCCGGCAGCATTGATTGTACGCTTTGCCATATAATCCTTGAGCATGACTACAAGATCAATCATGGCTTTTGTACGTACCAAAAAATGGATCGCACCGGTAATAATAACAAAAAGGATTGCCATCACCATAAATTGCACCAAATAGCTCCAATGAGAGAATACCACAGTGTTAGCCTTTAAGAAAAACAAGATTGATATTGCCAAAAAAGCGGGTGCCAAAGTTTTAGCCGCATCTTTTATTTGCAACCAAAGTGGGTAGTTTACTAATTTGTTTGTAAAACGAATGCTTATGATAGTAGAAATGGTCCATGTTAATATTTGAGCTAAAATCATGGCCATAATTCCGAAACGCGCAGCGAGCAAGATTGATGTGAGCAGCATTCCGTTAAAAATAAAGCCGATTTTCAACGTAATATCAGTCCTTCCCATAATCTTGTATATCTGTGTGTTATAATTATTGATAGGGTACAGAATTCCAATGATGCAAAGCAGCTGAAAATAGGGAACAGCGGGCAACCATTTATCTCCCAAAAGAAATCCAAACAAAGGATACGCACTCAACATCAAAAAAAGCATTAGTGAACCAAGTATTAAGATCACTAGCATTTGCATTCTTCTATGTGCAGCGGATAGTTTTTCAGGATCATGCTTGATTTTAGAAAACACCGGATAAACCACTTTGTCCAAAGTTCCTGATATAGTGGCTATGGGAAAATCCTTCATAGTAAATGCCCGGGTATAATACCCTACCAATGCAGCTGAATAAAATTTCCCTACAATCATCGGCACTATGTTGTACACTAACCTGCTCAATACCCCCGATACTGTGAGCTTATATCCAAAATTAAAATGATTTTTAATCTTTGCCCAGTCAAAGCCCGGTTTAGGAATCCATTTTGTTTGAAGGAAATAAATTGATGTGAGGGTCAAACCCAGTGCCAATTCTGAAAAAACCAGGGCCCATATGCCGTGGCCATACAGGGCCAATCCTATTCCTACAGCACCGGATACAATGAGTGCGGGCAGTTTGGCCCTAAGTTGGAACTTAAAATTCAATGCATGCGTCAGCCGGGTTTGCTGGATGCCAAAAAAACTGTTGATCACGATGGCCAGGCTATAAACACGCAAAATATTGGTAAGCCTGGGCTGATTATAAAATTCGGCGACATAGGGCGCAATGAACCAGATGACCCCATACAGAAATAGTGAAACAGAAAGATTGATACTAAATACCGAGGAAAAATCACTTTCCTTAGGATTGTTCATCCTGATCAGTGATTGAGTCATGCCAGAATCCGACAAGGAATTACTGATGGCATTGAACACCAAAATCATCCCCAACAGGCCAAATTCCTCCGGTGCAATCAGACGAGCGAGAACAATTTGTACACCAAAATTAATTGCCCTGGTGCCGACTTGCTCTAGTGCCGTCCAGATAAAGCTGGAAATGGCCTTTTGCTGTAAAGACAATGCTTACTGAATAAAAATTCGCGTAATAAAAGCGTGGGAATATCCAAATGTATAAAAATTAATTCAGGTCAAAACCCAGGATCTACATGCTCCCTAATCAAGGCACGCATGCTTTCCACTGTTTCCCAATCGTCATTCGTTGCAGAATTGTAAGCAAAGCCAGCTGGTACTTTTTTGGCATGTAATTCAGCCTCAAACTTATGAATATCCCAATTTGGCTTGGATGGAAGTATCACGTAATATTTGCCCAGATCATAAGTATAAAAAGAATCGGAGGGTGTAATCATTTCCTCATGCAATTTTTCCCCTGGGCGGATTCCTACCACTCTTTGCTCCACGCCCGGGGCAATGGCTTCTGCAACATCGGTAATACGATAGGATGGGATTTTTGGTATGAATATTTCACCTCCCCATGCATTTTCCAAAGCATGCATCACCATTTCGACCCCTCCTTGCAAAGAGATATTGAAACGTGTCATCTCTGGGTCGGTAATCGGCAAATAGCCTTTGCTTTTATGACTGATAAAGAAAGGGATCACCGACCCGTTTGAACCCATTACATTACCATACCTAACTACCGAAAAGCGAATGGGGTTCCATCCTTTGATATTATTAGCGGCTACAAACAACTTGTCAGATGCCAGCTTTGTTGCACCGTAAAGATTAATTGGGGCACAAGCCTTGTCGGTAGATAAAGCCACTACCCTTTCTACTGAAGTCTCAAGACAGGCGTTGATCACATTTCTAGCACCGTCTATATTAGTCTTTACACATTCTTCCGGATTGTATTCAGCAATAGGCACATGTTTCATTGCCGCAGCGTGGATGACATAGTCCACACTTTTCATAGCCCTCACAAGCCTGTCTTTATCCCTAACATCACCAATAAAATACCGAATTTGAGGGTAAAGCGACTCAGGATAATCCAGAGCCATTTGAAATTGCTTTTGTTCATCCCTGGAAAAAATAATCAACTTTTTTATTTCAGGATGATTTGAAAGAATATGTTTGGTCAGTGCTTTTCCCAACGAACCGGTACCGCCGGTAATCAGTATGGTTTTATTATCGTACATATAAACTACTTTTTAATGCTTTTTCTCTTTTTCTTTCCCTTATTCCCGGAACCTGTCGTATAATACTCATACCCATATTTATTCCTATAATAATAAGGTGAATAACTATATCCATAATAGCCGGTGGTTTTTACACCATTCAAAATGGTGCCGATATTTGGCAGCCGTTTCATTTGATTCCAGCTTTCAATTTCCACGAGTTGATCTTTGGGCGTAACGCCAAACCTTACCACAACTAAACTTACATCCGCCCATTTTCCTAGCAGTTGCGCGTCAGCAACCAAGCCAATAGGTGGGGTATCGATGACGATAACATCATAGTTGTTGAGCAAATATTCCCTGAATGCTGCATTATGTACCGAATTCATCAATTCACTAGGGTTTGGTGGAATGATGGCGGTGGGGTACAAATGCAAATTTGGTGAGCTTGGATCAGGCAGCCAGACCTCATTGGGCTTATGGGTACCAAGGAGCATCGTACTCAACCCTTTCTCCACTGAGATACCCAAACGACGCGCTAACTTGGGCTTTCGCATGTCAAATTCGAGTAGGGCCACTTTTTTTCCCAAAAGGGCATAGGACCTGGCAATATTTGCTGAAATAAAGGTTTTGCCTTCGCCGCTATAGCTACTCGTTATCAAAATAGTGAAAGCCTTACCTTCATGTCTGTAGAAATCAAGCGCTGCTCGCAAGCCCCTAAATTGTTCCGCTGTGATGCTTCTGTCATTGTCAGATACCAAAGCAAATTCTTCACCTTCGCCCAAATCGGCCAGGTCAATCGACGCAAGCACCGGCGCGGACACCATGTCTTCCAGTTGCTTTTTACTGGTAACTTTGTTGTTCAATACTTCACGGCCCAAGCCAATCAACAACGGCAACAACACGCCAATTCCAATCGCCCCTCCATAAATGGTGAGGTATTTCGGGCTAATCACATTATTGCCGGCACGCGCCGGGGCAAGAATGCGCAAATCGGATGTGGTGCTTGATAAAGCGATACTGGCCTCTTCCCGTTGTTGTAATAATAAAAGGTACAAGGTTTCTTTAATATTTTGTTGCCTTTGCCGCTCGAGCAGGTTTTTTTCGGCAGCCGGGGTTGAACGGACAATGGACTGCGCCTTGCCCATTTGCCCGGCAATATTCGCCTGTGCCAGATTGATGGTTTTGCGGTAATTGTTCAATTGCGTGGAAATATTTGCGCGGGTGTTTTCAAATTGTTCTTCTACACGCCGCCGGGTTTCGTTTTGTGGTGTCGCAACCGTGGCAAGCCTTTCCTTTTCAATCCGAAGCTCCTGGTATTGGGCAATCAAGGATTGCAGGTATCCATCATTAATTCCAACGAGGGCCACATTTTCTTCCTGGGTTGACGGGTTGTTGATAAAATTCTCAACAGCATCCAGTGTTTGGCGCTGAAGGCGGATTTGTGCCGCCTGCTGGTCAAGCGCCGCCATATTCCCCAGGTACAATTCTCCAGGGGAACTTGTGCCCACAATGCTCTGGCTACTTTTGTAGCGGGCCATTGCTGTTTCAATACTGTCCAGTTCGCCCCCCAGAGGTGCAATGCGTTCATTCATAAACGTGATGCTCTGCTTTAACCCTTTGCTTTTGTGCTCAATGGTAACCGTATTGTACGCATCAATCAAGGCATTCAATACGTGTTCCGCCCTGTTTCGCAAAATATCCGGAAAGGTTATGGTAGCGCTGTTCCCATCTCGTCCAGGCCCTACCCATATTTTACCGGCTGTTTTGAAAGCTGTATTCCAACTCCCTAATGCTTGGCAAAGAATTTCATCATCTGCATCAAACCTTCCCAGAGCATAAACCACAAAACTGTCTCTGCCCATGACAAACGGAACGCCCATTTTGCCGTTGCCTGATTTGCCATCCATCTTCCAGGTAAACCCATTTCCATCTTTTTGAGGGAATATGCTAAACGCGAATACCCTGTCCGGATCATAGCCGGGCCCCCAATAGTTCCAGGTAAATGTGCCATACAAGTCCTGATCTTTAAACCGGCCCTTCCGTATTGCCTTTTTCCAAAGCCCCAAAGTATCTACAAGCAATTTGGACGTGGTGGGTGCTTTCAGGATATCGATTTTGTCGTTCATGGGGTTACGCGTATCAAAAAGACTGGTTGTTCCAAATGGCATCCTGGTATTGTCTTCAGCCATATTAACCATGATGCTTGCCATATAAACGGGCACCTGGTACCTTAAATACAATTTGGCCACGATAAACATTAACGCGGTTGAAAGCAAAACCCATGGCCAAAGAGAGATCAGCCTTAGTAAATTGATGTCTGAAGATGACCTTTTTGCAATAGGTTTCGTAGCGGCAGTATTGGCTACTAAGGCGTTGGCCGGCTGTTCAATATGGGATTCCCATGGATTGGGGGTACTCATATGCAGTTTATTTTCTCAAATTTACTAATGTTAATACCAGGCCCAAGACCCCGGAAAATGCCCCAATGGTGCCGAAAACGGGAGCGTTGACCCCAAAGAACGATGCAAATTTTCCCGGCTCAACATATACGATATCATTGTTTTGAAGAAAGAAATACTCACTCCTGAAAATTTCAGCTTTGTTCAGGTTCAGCAATTCATAATGATTCTTACCGTCCTTTTCCCGAATGACCCAAACCCGTTTCTTATTTGAAGTCGTGGTGAGATCACCGCTCGAAGCGATGGCATCAAATATGGAGATCCGGTCAGTTGTTGGGGTAACTGTCCCCGGACTTCCCACAGCGCCCAAAATATTTACCCTGAAGTTGATTTGCTTTACCTGCACAAAAGGATCAATGATATCCTTTGCCACTTCACGCTGGATAATCTCAGCCAATTCAAAAGTACTGTAGCCCGCCGCCTGAATTCTGCCAATGGAAGGCAAATCTATAAAACCTTCTTTGGATACATTGTAACCCATGCCCCTGCCCCCCGTTGCTTGCATGCTTCCGCCTGAAGACTGAGCCGGTGGCTGGTATTCTTTCATCAACACCTCATCTTTTCCGCCTATATTCACCATTAGTACGTCAAAAGGTTGGATTTTTTGGGTTCGGGTCAACTCATTGATGAGTATGGAATCCACACCAGGTTGCAGGTCATTAAAATACAAATTCTCCTTAGAGGAGATGCAAGATTGGAGAAAAACGACCGCAAGTAAAATGAAAAGGTATCGGAGTTTATACATTTGTCTGGTATTGTTTTTTATTGCGTTGTAGGTTTCAAAAGTTCGCAAGAACACGGCCAAAGGCACATCAAAGCGGCCGGTTGATTGTCCCACAGCTTCGCCACCTCAGTCACATATTGAACCTGAGCAATTTAAGGCGGCGCAAAGGTAAATGAGACCACGCCAAACCACCGTTTTAGTTCGGCTAATTTTAACGCAATTTCGTCCGGCTGGCCTCCAAAAACATTGCCAAAGCCCAGTCATGGGCCTTGAATCGCTAGTATGGGAAAATAATTAATAAAGCATTTTTATTATCAATGCACATTAACATTCGAAAAGTAAACCAATGCCTCCTTCCTAACTACTTCGCCAATGCCAGGCCTGAGAGGCCATTTCCGGGGATTACGGCTCACTTTTCACCTTTCAGGGTAACAATACGGGGCGAAAACTAAACAATTGATGCAACCTACTGAGCATAAACCCCGCAAAGGGAAAACCAAACTATGGCCACATCTACTCCATAACTAAGCTAAACCATAGCAAATTCCACTCGATTCGATCCAAAAGGCTGTTTCCCGCCAAATCAAAAGAACACAGCAGACCCCTATCTGAGGGTACCATCTTAACAACAACCGGCCTACCCGTATCGATGCAAAAACATATCCGGAAAACTACCGATCACCCGAAACTTTTTAGGCTGTAGCGCTGTCTTTACTTTTATTATAAACAAGGGCATTTAACAGTTATACCGGCTAAGCGAATCAAATTTTGATATTAGCCTGAACGCATGAAACTTTTATAATAATCTTCCATTTTCTGATGATTGATACTTTCATCGAAGCGTTTATAAAAATTATTCAGGCTAGCTTCCCCATATTCAGCGATTTTCTCAGGGTTATTGAAGAAGAAAAGAATACTTTCTGCAATGGTATCCGGATTTCTCACGTTGAAGAATACAACCTTATCATCTGCTGGGGAAACTTCCCGAAGTACCTCTATATCATTACAGCAAAGCGCCAATCCCGCCGATTGCGCTTCAATGAGGCCCCCTCCCAGGCCTTCATAAAGCGATGGAAAAACGAAAACATGCGCATCTAACAAAAAAGTTTCAACGTCAAGATGATATCCGGCAAGTTCAACATAATCCTGCAAATTATTTTTTACTAAAAAAGTTTTCAATGCATTTGTCTCTTCACCCTCTTTTCCTAAAATCACGCATTTAACCGGATAACCGGATTCGACAATTCGCTTCATGGCTTGCAGAAGAAAAATTTGCCCTTTGGCATATACATGCCTTCCAATGTTAAGAACCTTAAGCACATCACCTGCTGCGTAAGAGGCAATTTTCTTGGTTCCAAAAGGTTTCCTTCCTCGATAGATAACCTGAATCTTCTTTGCATTGATGCCAAGTTCCTTACAATAATGTTTTTTTACCGTTTCACTGATTGCATGAAACCCATCTACTCCAAAACCTGCCGAAAACCTGTCAATAAGCTTAAAAATACGAAGCGCTTTTTGATTTACCCTCCTATCCTTTTTCCTTTCCTCTGCATAAGTAGTACTCACCAAACTTTCTATATGAATAAACTGTTTACCAGGCCTGATTGATCGGACAATCAGGTTAGACAAGAACAAAATGGAATGGACAATCTGAGGCTTTTTTTGTTTAATAATCTTAGAAAGATTCTTTCTTCTCCTATAAAAATCATCCCCGGCAATGTGCAGCACAACCACACCTTGATTCCTAACTTGTTCTTCTACCCCAACTTCACTTTTTTTTAAAACAGCGATATTGACGTCCCAGCCTCGTTGCATTAAGAAAACCGCAAGCAATTCAGTGGATTTTTCGGCACCCCCTCCGCCTAAAGAATCAATTACAAATAGAATCTTTTGCATAAGCAAAAATCAGGTTTTAGGCAACCTTGAATAATTCAAATTTTTCCGAGACAAACTGAAACAAACCAGGCAAAAAACGCTCTCCTATGCCAATACCGGCCTGATTAAATAAATAATCCCACCAGGTTAGAACGGTTTTTTAAAAGCGCTGTTAGATGTGGCACACTACCCGTTAAGGCCATTTTTAAATAACTAAATACAATGCGTCGCCCATAAGACCTGATCAATGCTTTATGTTCGGGAAAGTTTCGAACCATTTGATACCTATCATTAATCTTATCAGCTAGAGCTTTCTCAATTTTTCGGCCTGATACCGCTCCTCCCGGATGGACATTATAACGAGCTGTACAATCAGGTAGATTATAGCCTTTTCCAAAACGTAATAAAGAAGCCCAAAGAGGCCAATCCCCAGTAAAAAAGTCAAAATAATTCTCAAACGGGGGAATATGGACATATTGTCTTCGAACCATGGCAGTGCATGTAGTAAACCGATTCCTGTATAATACATCTTCGAGAGAAACCAGGCCATGATTTGTAGTAGTATAAACTATTGCCTGTCCTTCATTTTTGGCCATCAGGGAACCGGTTCCGCAGATGACAACATCTTTGTTCCGGTTCATAAATTGGACTTGCTTTTCTAATTTCTTAGAATCGATCCATTCATCATCGCCCTCACAAAAAGCAACAAAATTGCCGGAAGCTTTACTTAGGGCCCAAACGAAGTTGGGGAGCATGCCTTTATTCTGTTTGTGATTGGTATATGCTATCCTGACAGGACCGGCATATTCCTTTATTAAAGCATTAATTAACGCATCAGTTTTATCCGTTGAACAATCATTCGCGATAATGAGCTCAACAGGAAAGCTTGATTCTTGTTTCAAAACCCCATTAATGGCCTTTTCAATATACTTCTCATGATTATAAGTAATCATTACCACGCTTACTTCCATTATTGAAACTTTATCCCTTAGGCAATTCCATAAACGATGCAATCAACAGCACCGGCAAATACAACCTTGGCAACTATTCAAAAACCTTTCTTATAATTTTGCAAACCTGATTCACATCTTCATAAGAAAGGTCATGCGCCAAAGGAAGGCTAAGAATGCATTTTGAAATTCCTTCACTTATTGGCATAGATTGGTATTGAACGTAGTTCAATTTATTTAATGATGGATAAAAATAACGCCTTGGAAAAACATTCAACTTATTTAACGCGTTCATTGTGTTCAATAAGGTTTCTTCATCAGGAAAAATAACAGGAAAATAGCTGTAATTCCAAGCTGTAAGATCCCTCAATTTCATAAATTGCAATTGAGGCAAATGCATCAAATTCCGTTCATAATTTTCAACCAGGGTTTTTCTTTTTGAAAGGATCTCATGGATATACGGCAAAATTGCCAATCCCATTGCAGCTTGAAGTTCTGAAATTTTTCCATTTATTCCAACTCCAAAGAAATCGGTAAATCCGTTGTGACCAAAATTATGCCTATAATAACATTGGTGGTATAGGCTTTGACTGGAGGTAATTAGTGCTCCTCCTTCCCCGGTATGAAAAAGTTTAGTAGCATGAAAACTACAGGTACTGATATCACCATAGTTGAATATGGATTGTCCTTTATATTTGACGCCAAAGGCATGTGCGGCATCATAAATAACCATCAGGTTATGTGTATTCGCTATTTTTGCAATTTCCTCTATATTGCAGGGATTGCCAAAAACATGCGTGGCCAAAATAGCTTTTGTTCTGCCGGTGATTTTGTCTTCGATCTTCGTTTCATCAATAGTTAAATATTCAGGATGTATGTCAACAAAGACAGGAATACAATTTTGCCAACTGATAGCTGATGTAGTGGCAACATAACTAAAAGGGGTTGTAATGATTTCAGCGTCTTTACCAAGTAGCTGAATGGCAATCTGAATGGGCACTGTACCGTTATTCATGATGATAATATTGGAAACACCCAAATAATCAGCAAGCTTATTTTCTAATTCCTGGACAAGCATTCCTCGATTGGTGATCCACCCACTCTCCCAGACAGCATCGAGAATGCTTATGTAATCCTCCTTAGGCGGAAGAAATGCTTTAGTGACTTGTATCATTTCCTAAAAAGGTTCTTCATTTCATGCAAAGCCGGCATATTGAATTTCACTGTCAAAATCAAATAAATAATTAGTCCTATCCCGGTTCCAATTACCAACCGTATAAAATCATTTATCAAGTAACTGTTTACTAGCTTTTGATCGAGAACGTAAATTACTCCTGCACACAAGGAAGCAGCAATTACATAGGGTAGCAGTTCTTTCACTTGAGACATAGTGCTGAAATCAATAAATTTCGAACTGAAATGCGTATTTATGACAAAAGCAATTATTGAAGATAAAACCGCACCCCAAAGAAGGGCCATAATTCCAAACCAAATTGAAACCAATATGATACCGGCCATCACAATCTTTTTGTAGATTTCTGCTTTAAGAAAAAGATCCGACCTTCCCTTTACTTTGAGTACGTTGAGATTATAGGCATGAATCGGATAGAGTAAGCCGTTCAAACAAAGCACTTGAAAAAAAGGCACAGCCGGCAACCATTTTTCTGTAAACAGAAGCCTGAAAAGCGGCTCCGCGAGGCAAATCTGGAATAGCATTAATGGAGCGACAAGAAAAATCACCATATGCATTAAGCTGCGGTAGCCCTTTCGAAGCCTTTGATTATCGTGTGAAACTGCCGCAAATACCGGATAACTAACTTTATTCAATACACTACTAATATTATTGATCGGGAATTGCTTAAAAGTATCTGACCGGTTATAATAACCTACCTGTACAGGATTGAAATATTTTCCAATAAGTATTGGATAAATATTTGTAAAAATAGTATCTACCAATCCTGAAGCACCCATGCTTACGCCAAACTTCAAATGTGGTCGAAGCGCTTTCCAGCTGGGCAATCCGGAAGGCCTCCATCCGGAATGATGCCACAAAAGAATATTTCTGATTATGGCTTCAGCAATCGCGCTCCAAACTAAACTCCATACGCCGTAGCCATTCATTGCCATGGAGATTCCTACCATTGCCCCGCCAATCAGACCCGGCAAATTTATGAGCAGCTCTGCTTTAAAGTTCAGGTTTTTAATCAAAAGCGTATATTGAACCAGTCCAAAAGCGTTAATTAAAAATATCACTGAATAGACCTGTACGATATTCGCCAATATGGGCTGATTATAAAAATCGCCTACGATTGGCGCACCAACATAAAAAAAACCGCAAATAACAATACTTGCGATTAGGTTAAAATAAAAAGCCGAAGTATATTCCTTTTGCGTTGAACGCGCACTTCGGATCAAGGATTGACCAATTCCTGAATCGACCAAGATGCGGCCAATAGCAATAAATACCGCTATCATCCCGATTAATCCAAATTCTTCCGGCAAAAGCAATCTTGCCAGAACAATTGAAACCATGAAGGAAATCCCTTGAGTCCCAACCTGTGTCATAGAGGACCAAAAAACGCCTTGGGTTGCCTTTTTTCTAAGTGACATTCAGGAAACAACAATTTACAGAAAGACAATAGCCAAACTATTCCTTTTTAGGTTTTCTTTCAACACAATATCCTTATTGGTTTTTATTCTTATAGTGAAATGCCGGATAACCATAACTATAAACTACAACAAGAAAAGCTGCACCAGGCCAAATAGCAACTGTAGCTTATTCATCAACTAAACGCTTAGCATCAATTCCAAAAACATTTGTGAGCTTCGCCACCTCAGTCCCATAATTCAGGGTTGAGTAGTCTGTGAATTTTCAGGGCACGAATTTAAAAGGCTAACCTTTTAAGCTTTGCGCCATTAGGTTAAACTTCAGGAATACAACGACAGAACTTTGCCCTATCGTTCATTTAAAGTTCCTGATATTCAACTCTTTTATCCAGGTAAATTGCATGCCGAAGCATGGCCAAAGAATGAAAAAGAGGCTCGTTAGGCCTCTGTTTACTGATCTATCATCTTAAATATCAATCGCTTCGCCATAAGCCACCGCGGTGGCTTCTTTGATGGCTTCGCTGATGGTTGGATGGGGATGGATCGCGTTCAGTATCTCTTTGGCCGTGGTTTCCAATTTACGGGCTACAACCACTTCCGCAATCAGTTCGGTTACATTGTATCCGATCATGTGCGCACCCAGCAATTCACCGTATTTCGCATCATAGATTACTTTCACAAAGCCTTCCGTGGCACCGGCAGCACTGGCTTTGCCGCTTGCCATCAAGGGGAACTTGCCCACCTTTATTTCGTAACCGGCTTCTTTGGCTTTGGCTTCGGTATAGCCAACCGAAGCAATTTCCGGTGAACAATAAGTACAACCGGGTACATTGTTGTAATCTATGGGCTCGATGCTATGGCCGGCAATATGCTCAGCCGCGTTTATGGCTTCCTTACTCGCAACGTGGGCAAGCGCCTGACCTGGTGTGCAATCCCCAATGGCATAAACCCCTTTTACAGAAGTCTGCTGGTTTGCATCCACAATGATCTTGCCTTTATCTGTTTTAATTCCCAACTCTTCGAGCCCTATATTTTCAATGTTGGAAACGATGCCTACGGCGCTCAGCACCATGGAAGCTTCCAGAATCTCTTCACCGTTTTTGGTTTTTACAGTGGCTTTTACGCCATTGGAAGTATGTTCCACTTTGGTCACTTCTGAACTCGTCATCACGACGATACCGTTCTTGCGGAACTGCCTGTCGAGTTCCCGGCTTACATCCTCATCTTCAACCGGAACGATACGTGGAAGAAATTCAACAAGGGTTACTTTTACACCCATACTGTGGTATACATAAGCGAATTCCACCCCAATGGCTCCGCTTCCGACAATGATGATGGATTCGGGTTTATCCTGCAAAACAATCGCGTCTTTATAGCCGAGGATTTTCTTGCCGTCAATCGGCAGGGAAGGCAATTCCCGTGACCGGGCGCCCGTAGCAATGATGATGTTCTTGCCTTCCACGGTGGATTTGGAACCATCGGCAGCGGTTACTTCAATCTTATTTGGTGACACCATCTTGCCATAACCCATCACCACATCGATCTTATTTTTTTTCATGAGGAACTGTACGCCTTTGCTCATTTTATCGGCTACTCCCCTGCTGCGCTGAACGACAGCTGCAAAATCCGGTTCGCCCTGGGCGTTGACCCCATAATTTTTCGCATGCTTAACGTAGTTGCTCACCTGTGCACTTTTTAGTAAGGCTTTGGTGGGGATGCATCCGAAATTAAGGCAAACGCCGCCCAGTAATTCTTTTTCAATGATGGCAACTTTCTTTCCGAGCTGAGAAGCACGGATGGCAGCCGGATAACCTCCAGGACCACTGCCCAAAACCACTACGTCGTATGTCATATTGCTGATTTTATCCTTTTTTTGTCAATCTTGGTTGCGAAACTACGTCAAAAGATTAATTTTTACCTGAGGTTTAAAAATGCCTGTAAACTGATTATCTGTGAAGAAAGGCTAAAAATTTTATTTATACTATATATCGATCATTTAATAATATGGCTTGTTTCACCACATAGGAGACTTAGGAGCGCATAGGCACATAGAGAAGGCTGCTCCCAATTCTATTCTTTATTATAGTACTTTTCACCACATAGGACACTTAGGAGCGCATAGGCACAGAGCCCAGGAAAGCTCCTCAATAACACTATTCTTTCACTAGGCGTGCAAAATATTCACTGACCAAAGATTTCTGTCCTTCTCTGAATATTTTCAAACAATTGAAATTGATTATAATGCCTTTGCACTTTTCATGCATCCTCATATAAGTCAGCATTATTGCCACATGTATATCATCAATGCCTTCACAAGATTTCGTGTCAATGAGTATCAGATCATCAACCAGTAAATCATATCTCAAATGGCTTTCAAACTCAATTCCTTTGTAATGAACCGGTACCCGCTGTTGCCTGGTAATCAGATGGCCTCTGAGTTCCAATTCCCTCGCAAGGCACTTTTCATTATACACGCTCAATTAAGCCAGGACCCAGGCACTTATGGACTTCGATGGCAGCTCCAATGATTTTATATGTCAAGTCCTCTATCAACTTTTGTATGATCATTTTCAACTTCTCTTTCTAAAAGAATTTATAATACATCAAACATAAGGCTATTCATCAAACCACTCCAGCCAATACTGCTTTTCAAATGCAAAACAATCTGCCTATGTGCCTTCAGCGCACCTATGCCTACCTATGTGGTGCGATAGAACGGACAAAAAAATAAATCAAAGTGTACAAAATACACAATAAACCCGCTACCTTTGATTTTCAACTTGTTTCGGCCATAATATGCCTAAAATTCATTTTTACCTGCGGTTTAGTTCCGGCTATGGCCAGCGGTTTTTTATCGGCGGAAATATTCCCGAACTGGGAGACTTGGACGCTGCCAAAGCCATCCCAATGGAATACCTGAACCACGATACGTGGTATGCTCAGCTCGACCTTGTAAATGCCGGTGAGGAGATTCGCTATAAATACATCCTGCGCCAGGATGGCGGTGATGAACAAATGGAATGGCCTGCCGATAAATTCATTACCCCGGAACAGCAAGCCAACGGCGGGATTGCCCTTATTGATCACTGGAGTTATCCCGGCGATTATCAAAATGTCCTGAGCTCGGAACCTTTCAAAGAAATTCTCCTGAATAAAGATCATCATAACAAACCTTCCCCCCATCAACACTCAACACATTGCTTCAGGGTAAAAAATTTCACAGCTTCACAAGACGAAACGGTGATCATCCTTGGCCACAATGAAGAGCTTGGCCATTGGGATGAGACCAAAGGACTGGCTATGAACCATACTTCACAAGGATGGTTTGAGGTATGCCTGGATCTGAGTAAATCCAGTTTTCCCCTTGTCTATAAATATGCAGTCCGCAATAATCAAACCGGACATACGACTTACGAAACCGGTGACAACCGGTCACTTAGCGGCTATTCGGCAAACCAGAGAATTATTGTACATGACGGAGCCATGCGCGGCGCTCAACCGCCGTTCAAGGGCGCGGGCATTGCCATACCGGTTTTCAGCCTGCGGACAGCAAACGGCCTGGGAACAGGTGAGTTTGAAGATCTGAAATCGTTGGCTGACTGGTGCGGAGATACAGGCCTGAAGCTTATTCAACTGCTACCGATCAATGACACCACAGCCACCTGGACCTGGAAAGACTCCTACCCTTATTCCGCTATTTCGGCTTTTGCCCTGCATCCACTCTACCTGAACCTCGAAAAACTGGCAGGCGAAAAATACCAGGAGCAACTGGATGGGATTGCCGAATTGAAAAAAGAACTGAACAGCCTGGCTGAGTTAGATTATGAAAAAGCGCTGCAGGAAAAATGGAAATATATCCGGAGCCTTTATGCGCTGATGAAGGCGGAATGGATCATGGATCCGGATTACCTGGCATTTTTTGAAACCCATAAATACTGGTTGAAACCTTATGCCGCTTTCTGCTATCTGCGCGATAAACATAAGACCGTGGCATTTTCTGAATGGGGAAAATTCGCGAAGTTCAGTGAAGCCAAAATCGAAAAATTGTTCGGCCCAAACTTTAAAGATGCCGGAAAGGTTGAAATGCATTTATTCATCCAATGGCATCTGCACCGGCAGCTTTCCGATGCTGTAGAATATGCCCACAGCAAGGGAGTTATTGTAAAAGGCGATTTGCCCATTGGCATTTACCGCAACAGTTGTGATGCCTGGCAGGAACCTGGATTATTCAACATGCATTACCAGGCCGGGGCGCCGCCTGATGATTTTGCCCGGCATGGTCAGAACTGGAGTTTTCCTACCTATAATTGGAAACAGATGGCCGAAGATGGATTCAGCTGGTGGAAAAAACGTTTTAGCCAAATGAGCCTTTATTTCGATGCATTCCGGATCGACCACATCCTTGGATTTTTCCGGATATGGAGCATTCCCATTGAAAGTCTTGAAGGCATTATGGGCTTTTTTGTACCGGCCATTCCTGTTCATCGGAACGAATTCAATGAACGCGGCATCTGGTTTGACCACAAGCGGTACACCCAACCTTTTATGCCTGCATTGCTGGTAGATGAAGCTTTTGGCGACTTTTCCACTTTCGCTAAAGAAACTTTCCTGGAAGACGATGGCTGGAAATTTTTCCGTTTTAAACCGGAATTTGATTCACAACGCAAAATCGCGGACTGGTTTAGCGAAAATGCGGATACTGAAGGCTGGATCAAAGAGAAACTTTTCGATTTTCATTCCAATATCATTCTGCTCCAAAATCCGGAGGATGATGCTGATCAATACCATTTTCGAATCGCCATGGAACAGACCACAAGCTATCAATGGCTCGATGACGATGTGAAATGGAAATTGAAAGAACTTTACAACGATTATTATTTTCAGCGGCAGGATCAGGCCTGGAAAGAAGAAGCTATGCGCAAGCTTCCTGAACTGAAAGCCTCTACCGACATGATGATCTGCGGTGAAGACCTTGGTATGGTTCCTGCCTGTGTTCCGGGCGTAATGAAGGACCTGGGATTGCTGAGCCTTGAGATCCAGCGCATGCCCAAAAATCCAAATATCCGCTGGTTCCATCCCGCCGACGCGCCATACCTGAGTGTAGTTACACCAAGCACCCATGATATGAGTACGCTAAGGGAATGGTGGGAAGAAGATCCGGCAAGTTCCCGGCGTTTTTACAATGAAGTTTTGGGTTACCATGGCGAAGCGCCTTTTTATTGCGAACCCTGGATTGCTACGGCCATCATTCGCCAGCATATCCACAGTTCGGCGATGTGGAGCATTTTCCAGGTACAGGACCTGCTCGCCACAACTGGACAACTAAGGAGAGAAAATCCCCTTGAAGAAAGAATAAATGTGCCGGCAGATCCCAATCACTACTGGAGGTATCGGATGCATATTTCTATTGAATCCTTGTTGGAAGAAATTGATTTTAATGAAGGCCTGAAGGGTGAGTTGAAAATGGCGGGGAGAAATTGATTCAATCTAAAGCCTCGACACGATCATAAAACGCAATAAATCTTTTCAGGATTTCGTCCAGAGAATAATGTTTTTTGAATAATTTTAAGTTTGCATCACTCATAGTATTCCTTAATACTGAATCTGATGCAAGGAATTTCATATTTTCCGCTAAAGTATTCACATCATCCACTTCGGATAGCAAGACATTTTCTGGTTTATTCACCACTTCGGCGATACTGTCAATATTAGTGGCTACAACCGGTAGTCCGGCAGCTAATGCTTCAATTAGTGCTCCCGGCATTCCTTCGAAACGACTAGGAAATACAAAAATATCAGAGGCGGCTAATAGCTGTTTTATATCTTTTCGGAATCCCAACAAGAATATTCTTTCTCCTAGTTTAGATTCATTTACCAATTCCTGCAACATCTTGCTACTGTTACCTTCTCTCCCTGCAATCAACAAGTAAGCGTCAAATCCCGATTCTCTAACTTTTTCAAACGCTTTGATCAAAATATCCTGGGCTTTTTGATGTTCATGCCTGCCGGTATTAATAAACAGTATGGAGTTCTGTGGTATCCCAAGCAATTTTCTATATTCTGTTTTGTGATTTCCGGATTTCAGGAATTCATTAAATTCCCTTCCCTCTTGGTATCATTATCATTTTATGTATTGGGATTCCAAGTTTTTCGTTGTAATGATTTGAGACTGAAATTGCATTTGAATGGTAAAGGTCTACCCCAAATTTTCCTGTAATCCAATCAAGATATTTTACAGCAAGAATTTTATATTTAGCAACATTCGGGTCTGTCATCTTTTCTTTGGAGTAGGAGGCGTTAACGAGGCTTTCAACATGCTTAAATCCACCGTTACAAAACCGTAAGAATCTGCAAATCAGATTCGATTCAAATAAAACCGAATGAACAATTTCTGGTTGGTATTCTTTGATTATCTGCTTAATCCATTTAAAACTGGAATTAATTTTGGAGTCAGAGTTTTTTGGTATGAATAAGTCTGTATCCTTTAAGTTGAATTTTTCAATTTCAAAAACCTGGTTTGATTTCTTTAATACAGCAATCTTTATTTTGTATCCAGATGAAATCAGGTCTCGCGCCAACAATAATGTGCTGAATTCTGCCCCACCGGTTGCGATACTGTCTAATACAAATAAGATTCTATATTTTGGCATCTATAAATAAAAGAAAAACAAGCGTGTACGAACAATTAATGTAATAATCTTTCCTCTCTCTCCACCAATCCCACTTCATCATCACTCCCTGCGTTGGCCCAATTCACAATCACTTTTTGCGAAAAAATCGTATCAATAGCCCTGCCAAAATAATCCGGCTGAATCGGAATTTCCCGGTGAAATTTGCGGTCTACCAATACGCATAAACTCACTTTCGCCGGGCGGCCGAAGTCCAGCAGGGCATCAAGGGCTGCGCGGATGGTACGGCCGGTATACAAAACATCATCAACAATTACTACTTCCTTTCCCTCAAGGCCCATATTCAACCTGGTCTTGTTAGGCAGGTGCATTTCATTGCGGAAATCATCGCGGTAAAAAGTGATGTCAAGCAGGCCATAAGGTATTTCCCGGTCATACAAGGCATTCACTTCCCGGATCAGCCGGTCACTCAGCAAAACACCGCGGGGTTGAATGCCCACTATCACCAGCTTGTCCGGGTTTTCATGGTTCTCCACGATCTCATGTGCCAACCGGCGGATGATGAGATTGATCTCTTTATGGTTTAGGATTTGTTTCATGAGTTGCCAAAGGCAGGGATAGATAAAAGTTAATGGGTAATAGGTATTGGGTATTTGAAATTAATATTAGTAACCATTGCCTTAAGAACCGAGGCTTATCTGCCGCCAAATACGGCAGTCCAGCTGTCCGCTTAGCCTAGCCCAAAAACGGGTACCGATAATCCGTGGGCGGGTTGTAGGTTTCTTTAATTGTACGGGCGCTGAGCCAGCGGTAGAGGTTGATCATGCTTCCGGCTTTATCGTTCGTTCCGCTTGCACGTGCACCGCCAAAAGGCTGCTGCCCAACAACGGCACCAGTGGGCTTGTCGTTAACGTAAAAATTGCCGGCCGCATGGCGGAGGGCGACAGTCGCCTGCTCAATGGCCGCACGGTCCTGTGCAATGATCGAGCCGGTTAGTGCGTACGGCGATGTGGTATCCACCACCTTCAATATCTTGTCAAACTCTTCGGCCTTATAGGTATAGATCGTTAGCACAGGCCCAAATATCTCTTCGCACATGGTCACGTAATTGGGGTCCCGGGTTTCAATAATGGTCGGCTCAATGTAGAATCCCTCTTTCTTGCTGTATTCCCCGCCGGTCAAAATTTTAACCTTCCGGTCTTTCTTCGCCTTGTCAATGTATTTGCGGATGCTCTCGAAAGCTTTTTCGTCAATCACCGCATTGATGAAATTCGTAAAATCCTCCACTGAACCCATTTTCATAGATTCTACTTCATCAACAAGTTTTGCTTTAATGCGCTCAGCAAGGTTGGACGGCAGATAGGCGCGGCTTGCAGCAGAACATTTCTGTCCCTGGTATTCAAAAGCGCCACGGGCAAGAGCGGTTACCACCACATCCACATCGGCGGATTTGTGCACGAGCACGAAGTCTTTCCCTCCTGTTTCTCCAACTATACGTGGGTAGGATTTGTATTTGGGCGCGTTTTCTCCAATGGTCTTCCAAAAGTGATTGAAAACCCCTGTTGATCCGGTGAAATGCACGCCGGCAAAATCAGGATGGTTGAAGCAAACATCGCCGGTATCCGGCCCATTGGTATAAACCAGGTTAATCACCCCTGCCGGCAATCCGGCTTCCATCAGGATCCGCATAAAAAGCTGCGCGCTGTAAATCTGCGCATTGGCAGCTTTCCATACCACCACATTTCCGCACATCGCAGCACTCGATGGCAAATTTCCGCCTATGGCGGTGAAATTGAATGGGGTTATGGCCAACACAAATCCTTCCAGCGGCCTCCATTCCATGCGGTTGTGCATGCCGGGGCTGCTGATGGGTTGCTGGGTATAGATTTCACTTAAGAAATGCACATTAAAGCGCAGGAAATCAATGAGCTCACAAACGGCGTCAATTTCCGACTGGAAAGCATTTTTACTTTGGCCGAGCATGGTGGCCGCGTTCATTTGGTAGCGGTACTTGGTGGCGAGCAGGTCAGCGGCTTTCAAAAATATCGCTGCTCTTTCTTCCCAGGCCATGGCTTCCCATTGGGATTTTGCCTTCAGCGCCTGGTTAATGGCATCGGTAAGATGTTGTTTGGAACCCGCGTGAAAATATCCAAGTACATGGTTTCTTTCATGCGGAGGATTGATGGGACGGCGCTCACCGCTGCGAACTGCCCGTCCGCCAATATATTGAGGGATATCGAGTTCTTTCTTCTTCAGATCAGCCAGGGCTTTTTCGAGTTCAGCCCTTTCGGGGGAGCCGGGAGCATAATTGTTTACCGGTTCATTTTTTGGCATTGGGTAGTAAAAAGTACCAAGTGACATATCTGTAAAATTTTATGTTTAATATGAATCGCTATCGTCAACCCTGCAATTTACAACAGGAATGGGGCAAAGCATGCGACTTTAGTTACGTGTCCCACGCAAAGCGCGTTAAACACGCAACTTTTTCCCCCACGCTAAAAACCAACTCTACCTCTACCTCAACCTCTACCTCTACCTCCACCTCTCCGTCAGCCTCTACCTCTACCTCTACCTCTACCTCGACCTTAACCTCCTCCTCTCCCTACACTTCCTCCTCTTTTTGCATCATCAAATACGCTTTGATAAACCCATCGAGTTCGCCGTCCATCACCGGTTGAATGTTGCCCACTTCGTAATCAGTTCGGTG
Source organism: Bacteroidota bacterium (assembly GCA_023387985.1). Classification (GTDB taxonomy): domain Bacteria; phylum Bacteroidota; class Bacteroidia; order Chitinophagales; family Chitinophagaceae; genus Phnomibacter. The sequence continues at coordinate 200,975 of JAEWHC010000002.1, forward strand.
GTCTTTGATCATTTTATACGGGTGAAATACATAGCTGCGAATCTGGCTGCCCCATTCAATCTTCCGTTTTGTGGCATTGGTGGCGTTCTTCAGTTCTTCCCGTTTGCGCAGTTCTTCTTCATACAACCGGCTTTTGAGCATCTGCATGGCCCTTTCCCGGTTGCCCAACTGGGTACGTTCGGTCTGGCAAACCACTACGATGCCCGTGGGAATATGGGTAAGCTGAACCTTGGTTTCCACCTTGTTTACGTTCTGCCCACCTGCCCCGCCACTTCGGCTGGTTTCCATTTTCACTTCACTGTCTTTGATTTCTATTTCAATGGTATCGTCCACCAGCGGATAAACAAAAACACTGGCGAAAGAAGTATGCCGGCGGGCGTTGCTGTCAAACGGGGAGATCCGCACCAGGCGGTGCACGCCGGATTCGGCCTTCAGAAAACCATAGGCAAAGGGGCCGTCAAACTGGAAAGTTGCAGTTTTAATCCCGGCGCCATCGCCGTCGCTCCAGTCGAGTTCCGTTACTTTCCAGCCTTGTTTGTCGCCGTACATCTGGTACATCCGGGCCAGCATTTGCGCCCAGTCCTGGCTCTCCGTTCCACCTGCCCCGCTATTGATCTGAACCACTGCGGGCAACTCGTCTTCGGGTTCGTTCAGGGTACTTTTGAATTCGCCTTCTTCCAGTTTCACAATGGCGAGATCATAAGCGGCTTTTGCGTTCTCTTCAGTTTCTTCGCCGGCTTTCCAGAATTCGAACAAAACCTCAAAATCATCCACGGCTGTAGAAACTTCTTCGTAGAGATCAACCCAAAATTCGTTGTTCCGGATATCCTGCATGATGCCCGTTGCACGTTTGTTATCATCCCAAAAACCTGAAGAAAGGCTTAGTTGTTTATCATTGGTAATCTTTGCTTGTCGGTTCGCGACGTCAAAGAAACCTCCTCAGGACAGCTAGACGGTCCTTCATATCATTTAAATGCTCGATTGTCATAGGCGGCAAAGTTATGTGAAATGGAAATTCTGAAAAATTGCTGGTGGATTTTACAATTTGATTAAATCCGATACAATAGCAATGAACAGAAAACCAAATGTTTACCCTATCTAATCTCACTATACAAAATACTATGTGCAACAGGCATAAAGGGAAGCTTCAGAAACGACCCATAACCTGGTTCATCCAAAAACAAACTTTATTTAATCAGAAACGTATATTTAACAGCTATGATGAAACGAAAATTTTTCTTACTGCTGTTTTTGACGATCGTCTTTGCCGTACAATCCCAAACCCGCGTAGAATTCGCAGAGATTTGCAACGGTGAAACCAACCCCCGTATAAACATCGCCTGGGTGCATGTGCATGAAAATGAACAAACGGCGCTGAATGCAATCAAACGGTTGCCTTCAACCATGCCACTATGCGTAGCCACCTGGAAACATTTGGGATCACGCAACCTGAAATTTACACAGGAAGGAAAAACTTTCGAGATCGATCCAAATCGGATCTATAGCACGGCAGGTGTGGAGGCGACTTTGAAAAGCCTCGGAAATTATTCCGATTCGGCTGCAATCGTCGTAAAGCAATTGGGCGAATTCTTTATCCGCGAATACATAGAGAACCGGAAAGTGGTTATCGCGTTGCATAACAATACACCGGACGGAGGCTTGCATGTGAAGTCTTATTTACCGGGTGGCCCTTATGCCGGCGAAGCCCTCGATGTTTATGTGAATACAAGGATGGATAAAGACAATTTTTTTTATACCACCAGTCCTTTTTTCTTTCATTATTTAAAAGAACGTGACCAGAATGTGGTGCTGCAAAATGAAGAAACGGTAACAGATGACGGCTCATTGAGTGTTTACTGCGGATTGAAGGGCATTCCTTACCTGAATATTGAAACCGAGCACAGCCAGGTTGAAGAACAGAAAAGAATGATTATGCTGGCGTGGTATATGCTGGAGGATTTGGGGTTTATTTGAGAACTGCGCAGGTTTTTTTCGGGTTGATTTTCACGCAAAGAGCGCAAAGTGCGCAGGGTTTTTTTGTCAGGTTTAATTCCACGGCAGGAACTCCATATGCGCTGTTTTAATCAAGCAAAGAGTAAAGTACACAGGTTTTATTTCAGATACTTTTTAAGCTGAATTACCATGCGGATTTATGCCATCATTCTGCTAATGTTTCGGGCAGCCCCCGGATAATTCAAAACAGCGCTCTCTGTGTGCCCCGCGTGAACTTCCTCTGCATCTTTGCCCAAAAAGCATAAAAAAACTACAACCTGCATAAGCCGGATTCTGTGTCCGCCGTGGCGGATGCTATCATTTATCTGGGATGTACATTGCTGTACACCTCTATCTGCCTACCCTGAAGTGTTTCGCCCGTGGCGAATCAGGCGGGCCGCCTTCAAACACTTCTATACATGGCATTTCAGCGTCCAGGGTTTGCCCAAAACCGGCCTTCCAACCGGCTTCCGTGAGCTTTTACCTCACATTTTCACCCTTACCCCGACCGGATCGGGGCGGTTATTTTCTGTGGCACTTTCCCGATGATGAATCATGTCCCGGAGTTACCGGGATAGACTGCCCTGTGCTGTCCGGACTTTCCTCCCTCCGCCAGGGCGGAGAGCGATAGCCTTCGGTTGTAGATTTGCAAAAGTATGGCGCACTGGCTTATAACTACTTGAACTTTTAGTTATTTTTAAATTAGAACGGCTTTTCGAATCATCCTTTAGCGGCAGGCTTTGGCATTTTGGATTCGGTCAAGGCATCGTTTCTGACCTTGGCTTTTGATTTATTCAAAAAATATCTCTGTTGCTCCACTCCCAAACCATGGATGAAAATGGTTCGCGAAACTTCTTATTCCGGGCTCGTGTTTTAGAATCTCATGAATCTCATCGCGTAGCCTGCCACTGCCCACACCATGAATTACCCAGCCATGTTTCATCATGTGCATTTTGACCCGCCCCAGCCATTTTTCAAATGCCCTGAGCTGAATGGCGAGCTTTTCATGACTTGCCAGGGAACCGGGCTTCTCAACCAGTTTTTCGATATGCAGATCAATGGTGGATGGAGGCGCCGATTCTGCCAAAAAGTTCTTTTTGTTCCCTCTTACCACAAACCCGGCATTGTTGAGTTGGCGTATCACATAATCATCAACTGGATCGGCTTCTATTTTCTGCCTGTCAGGAAATTTTTCAAACAACAAATGCGTAAAAAAAGATTCGCCTTTTTCCTTCAGCTTTTCAATTTGTTTGAAAACCTGCCTTGCCTTCGGCTTGTAAACCGCCTCAAAATAATCGACCTTTTTTTTATCCGGACTAACCAGGTTGAACTCGAAAATCATTTCTGGCTGATCATTCATTTTTTCGAAATCAATATTCACAAGGTAAAAATCGGAAAGCCCCATTATCTCGCTGTTCATTTCCATTTCCAGCTGCTGCTGGTAGTATAGACCAAAATAAAAAGCCAGGCCTTTATCGGTTTGATTGACCAGGTAAATCTTTAATTCCTCAACAATATCCTCATCAAAAACATCTTTGTTGAAAACCGGGAAAATGAGCAGCCAGACTCCAGGCGCCACCGCATATTTAAGTGGTGATTTTTCCTTCTTCACCTGATCAATATTTTTCTTTACCGGCCTGATTTCCTCCTTAAAAAATTTTCCTGAAGTAAACCTTTTGAAATATGGAAAATCCAGTTGGTCTGTATAAACCGGGAAGCGCACGCCCCTTACTTCTACCATCACCATTTTCTGATCGATGATCTCCACCACTTTACCATCTTCATTGCTGTGCTTTACCACAACCTCGTCTCCCACTTCAAATTTCATGTTGCTCAGGTTCCTCCATTTTTGTTGTTCAACAGCGATTTTTTGCGACTGTATTCAAAATAGATCAACAGACCGGCACCCATCCAGACAAAAAACCAAAGCCAGCTCACTACCGGTATCTCGATCATCAGGTAAAGGCAGCTCAGGGCGCCGATTATGGGGATGCTCGAATACTTTCTCCGGAACGTAACGATAGCAGTCATAATAGCAATCAGTACAAAAACCAGAAACAAGATTTCCTGGTGGTTTTCATTGGTAATGTGGGTGATTGAATTCATCAGCCTTTCCCTGAACAGGTAAATGAACCCGGCAACCATTATGGGAATGAGCAACTGCCCATTGATGTAGGGAAGGTTGAATTTGCCACCGGATTTCTTTATTCTTGGCAGGGCAAGCACCCCTGCGCAAACCAGTACAAAAGCGAATAGCGTACCGATTGAGGTGAGGTCTGTTACCAGGCTCGAGGGCAGAAACAATGTAGGTATGGAAACGATTATCCCGGTGATTACTGTCGCAAAAGCCGGCGTCTTGTATTTGGGGTGAATGTTTGAAAAACGGTTTGGCAGCAGACCATCCCGGCTCATCGTCATCCAGATGCGGGGCTGCCCCAATTGGAAAACCAGCAATACGCTTGTGGTGGCAATTACCGCGCTGATACTGATCACATAACCAATCCAGTGGAAACCACGCTCTTCAAACACAAAAGCCAGTGGGTCGGCTACATTCAATTTGCCGTATTGCACCATTCCGGTGAGCACGAGCGCAATTAAAATATACAGAACGGTACAAATGAGCAACGAATAGATCATGCCTCTCGGCAAATCACGTTGTGGATTTTTCGCTTCCTCCGCCGTGGTACTGATCGCATCAAAACCGATGTAGGCATAAAACACCGCACTTACGCCTTTCAATACGCCTTCCATGCCATTGGGCAAAAAAGGATCCCAGTTCTCCGGCCTCACAAAAAAGAAACCGAGGATAATCACAAACACGATCACCACCAGTTTAAATATCACCATCGCGTTGGCGCTTTTCTTGCTTTCTTTCATTCCAACATAGGCAAGCATGGTAATGAGGATCACGATCAGGAAGGCGGGAATATTCAGAAAAAGTTTTCCGTTAAAAAACTGTGGGGCGGCTTCATAGCCGGAAATTATAGCCTGCTGCGAGGCGCTGATCACCCCGGCCGCTTTGGCCTCCAGTGCAACCCTGTACATTTCGGCTGCGTCTGTGCCGTTCGATTTCAACCAGAGAGGCAAATTGATTCCCAGTCCGCGGAGCAGGTTGTCGAAATAACTGCTCCAACTGATGGCCACCACAATATTTCCGATGGCATACTCCAGGATCAGTGCCCAACCAATCACCCAGGCGATGAGCTCACCAAAACTTACATAGGCATAGGTGTAAGCACTTCCGCTGACAGGTATCCGGCTTGCAAATTCCGCATAGCAAAGGGCCGAAAAACCACAGGTAACCGCGGTTATGACAAACAATATGGATATGCCCGGCCCTCCATCGGCTGCAGCTGCTCCAATGGTACTGAAGATCCCAGCGCCAACCACAGCAGCAATGCCGAGAAAAGTGAGATCTTTTACGGTCAGCACCCTGTTGAGCGAATGCCCATGGCTGTCCTGGGCACTCTCGGTCGTTAAAGAGGCAAGGCTTTTTTTACGGAATAGAGACATTCGCTGTGTTGGTTAAATTTCAGTCTGAAAAATAGGGAATATTTAAATCAATGGTCGCGGTCCAATAAAAAATTTGCCAGTTCGGTGAGTTGCTTTTTCCTCCCGGATACAACGGCAATATTGTCCAGGTGTTCCATCGCGGTGTCGTAATAATCCTGCTTTAATTTTTTCGCCCATTCATCCACACCGCAGTCTTGCATGATCTGTAATACACCGTTCACTTTTTCATCATCACTTTTCGTTTCGAGCAGTCTGAGTTGTTCTTTTTGCGAATCGTTAGCAACATTCTGCATATGAAGGGTAAGAAAAGTCTTCTTGTTTTGAATGATGTCCCCTCCTTTTCGTTTGCCGAATTTTGCCTGTTCAGCAAAAGCATCGAGGTAGTCATCCTGTACCTGGAAAGCCATGCCTACCGCCTCGCCAAAATTGTAAATGGTTTCCTGGTTTCCTTTGCCTGCCCCGCCTGCAACAGCGCCTAGCCGCAGGCTTGCCCCCAACAATACGGCGGTTTTGCGGCGTATCATTTCTTTATAATCTTCGAGCGTCACGCCATCCTCATGTTCAAAATCCATATCCATCTGCTGACCTTCGCATACTTCGGCAGCCACATGGCAAAATTCATCGAAAACCTGCTTACTGTACTTGCGTTCAATTTTGTTTAGGTATTCAAATGCTTTAACCAGCATAACATCGCCTGATAAAATGGCGGTATTCAACCCGTTGCGTACATGCACGGTGGGCATGCCCCTGCGCATTTGCGAATTGTCCATAATGTCATCGTGCATCAGGGTGAAATTGTGGAACAGCTCAATGGCATTGGCGATATACCAGGAATCGGGCCGGATCTCATCAAAAAGCTCGTTGCCCATCAATACCAGGACGGGTCGGATGCGTTTTCCGCCGGATTGCAGAAAGTAAGCATTGGGCTCATACAGGGAACCGGGCTTCTCAGGAAAATGCGGGTCAGCAAAAAATTGGTTGTAGAGTTCGGAGAGTTCTTGAAAACTTTGCATAATCAAAAAGTCGATTCGGCGCAATTTAAGGCAATTTGCGTTTTGTGGCCGGCTAAATCAGCTTTGGCCCGGTGATTTTGCTTTTGAAGATTGCTCAGCTGCCTGAAGAACCTTTTTGCGCTGTAGCGTAAGGTCTGCAAGTGCAATTGCGGTCATGGCTTCCAGCACCGGCGGTACGCGCAACGTAATGCAGAGGTCATGGCGTCCTTTAATGGTGAAGGATTCCATTTCGTTGGTCATCCAGTTCCAGCTTGTCTGTTCTTTGGGCGTAGAAGAAGTGGGCTTCACGGCTACACGGAAAACCACGGGATTGCCATTGCTGATGCCTCCCAGGATACCTCCGGCATGGTTGGATTTGGTTTTGCCGGATGCCTGCAAAATGGCGTCGTTGTGTTCAGTACCAAACATACGGGCCGCAGCGAAACCTGCTCCAAATTCGATCGCCTTTATCGCCGGTATTGAAAAAACGGCATGGCTGATCACCGATTCTACAGAGTTCCAAAATGGTTCACCAAGGCCTACCGGAATGCCTTTAACCACACATTCTACGATGCCCCCAATAGAATCTTTGGCTTCAATGGCTTTTTGCAAGCCGGTTTCCAGGTCTTTTTCTCCGCCAATTTCCAAAATTTCAGCGTGTATCGTTATGCCTTTCAACAATTTTTTTGCGATCACACCGGCTGCAACTATGGCAACGGTGAGTCGGCCGCTGAAATGCCCGCCTCCGCGGAAATCCTCAAATCCACCATATTTCTTATGGGCCACCCAATCGGCATGCCCGGGCCTGGGAATTTCCCGCTGTTTTTCATAATCCCCACTGCGGGTATTTTTATTGTAGAAAAGCATTGTCAATGGGGCACCCGTGGTAAAGCCATTAAAAAATCCCGATACAAATTCAGGCCGGTCATCTTCTTTCCTGGGTGTAGTGCCTTTTTGCGTGCCACCTTTCCGGCGTTCAAGGTCTTTTTCAAAATCGACCGGCTCAAGCGGCAAGCCGGGGGGCAATCCATCAATAGTTATGCCAACAAGCGGTCCATGTGATTCTCCAAATATGCTGAGGCGAAAACTATTTCCAAGCTGGTTCATAATGTTTCATTTAGGATTGCTGATTGGATTCCCAATTGTTGCAAATGCGCGAAAAACCCGGGATAAGATTTTTTGATGGCATCTGCATGTAAAATTACACCGGAATGTCCGGAAGCGGCAATAGACAATGCGACTGCCATAGCGATGCGGTGATCATGATGGGAATGGAATACCATCTCTTTAGAAACAGTGGTTTGCGATGGAGTTATTGTCATTTGGTCCCCATCGGGCAATATACGGCAACCTGTCTTTTCAAATTCTTCCTTCAGGGTCTGGCCCCTGTCGCTTTCTTTATGTTTCAGCCGCTTCACACCGGAAATAACGCTTTGGCCATCACATTGCGCGGCAAGCGCCACAAGAGGCGGAAACAGATCCGGGCAATCGGTGGCATCAAAATGGAAACCCTTCAATTGATTTTTTTCAACGGAAATCGCGTTGCCGGTAATCTCTATATTTGCGCCAGCAGTGTGCAATGCCTCCAGGATCTTCTTGTCTCCCTGGAAGGAATCCAGCTTCAATCCGTTTACCGTTATCTGCCCGCCAATCGCACCGGCAACCAGTAAAAAGGCCGCGCCGCTCCAATCAGCTTCCACTTCGTAATGCACCATCCCCACCTGTTTTTGCGATTTGGCCGGAAAAAGAAAATTTTCATAGGCCCGGTTTGCGGGAACGGCCAATCCGAAACTCCGCAAAACGTCCAGGGTAAGGTCAATATATGGCCGGCTCGTCAGGTTTGTAACCTTTATTTCAGTTTCACCATTTTCCAGACCTGCAAAGGCCATCAACAGCCCGGTAAGAAATTGAGAACTTAAAGAACCATCCAAAATCAACTGTTTGGATTTTAAAGGCCCCTGGATTTCTATGGGTAATTTTCCGTTTTTGGTTTCAACCCGCACGCCCAACGGTTTCAGCATGTCTGCCACTTGCCCAAGCGGGCGGGAGCTCAATGAGCCGCCACCGGTCATCCTTACCGGGTATGCTGATAAAGCCGCAATTGGCGAAAACATCCGGATGCTCAACCCGCTTTCCCCGCAATCCACTTCAGTAATTTCCGGAGCGTTTACCGGTTGGGGGAAACCGGGACTTTCAATCCGGATTCGGTTTCCTTCAAGCGGTGTGATCTTTGCTCCAAGGCGTTCAATAATACCAAGGGCGGCAGTGTCGTCGTTGCTGTTGCCCGGGTTGGAAATAACGCTCACGCCTTTATGCAGCAATGCCGCCGCACATGCCCGCTGCATGACGCTTTTGCTTGCATTGGCCTGAACGGTTCCATTTATTTTGCCAGGAAAAACCCGTATATCCATCAATATGCTGCAGTTTTTGAAAAATAGCGTTTAAAGTCTTTTACCGGAATATTTTTCACCACACCTTTCCCAAGGCTTTCCAGTAAAACAAAATGCATTTCTTTACCTACCCTTTTTTTATCGGTCATCATGCGCTCAAGCGCCAGTGGCATATTAAAAGCCGCATGGGTGGGCAATTCATATCTTTCCAAGGTTTCTATAAGGTCCGCAGTTTCCTGAAAACCAAGAAGTTGTTTACTCAATTCAGCTGCATAAACCATTCCCACAGCCACGGCATGACCATGAGGAATTTGCAAGTCATTTTCGATGGCATGACCTAATGTATGTCCAAAATTGAGGAGTTTGCGACCTCCTTTTTCAAATGGATCTCTCCGGACGATCTTCGTCTTCAACAGGGCATTCTGCCGGATAAGGTCAGACAGTGCTTCACTGTGCTGACGGAAAAATGGCAGGTCGTGTTTAAGCAGTTGTTTAAACATCGCCCTGTTATCAATAGCGGCATGTTTAATGATCTCAGCGAATCCATTTGCCCACTCTGTGTGCGGCAGCGTACTGAGCAGCCCGGTATCATAAAACAAAAACTCCGGCTGTCGGAAACTCCCCACGAGATTTTTGTAAACACCCAGATCAACGCCATTTTTGCCGCCTATTGCGGCATCCACCATGGCAAGTAGGGTTGTGGGCACAAAGGCCAACGGTATGCCCCGCATAAACACCGAAGCCACGTATCCCGCAATATCGGTGACTACTCCCCCGCCCACACCTATTAAAAGGGTGGACCGGTCAGCACCGAGGACTACAAGTTCTTTTAAAATAGTATCTACAGTAAATTGCTGCTTGTGCTTTTCCCCGGGAGGAATTACAATGGTTTTTTTATTGCGAAAAGCCGGCTGATGCAGTTTAAAAATATGCTCATCGGTAACAAAAATCGCGGACCTGCCATTTAACGGATCCTGAATTTGTGAAAACCGGCCGCCAAAATAAAAGGTTACTTCGGAACCACTGATCCTGATCTTTCGGGTATCGCTTTTTGCCATAACATCAACTGTTCATGACGCGGTTTTGGTGATTGATGCTTTCCATGTGTACAGCATCCAGGTAGCGCGTAACGAATTCTTTACTCAATTTAAAGCGTTCGCCTTTGATATATGCACGCTCCAGGATCTCATTCCACCGGCTTGTTTGCAAAATGGTCACACTGTTGTCTTTTTTATACTGGCCGATATTTTGGGCAACTTTCATTCGTTCGCCAAGCAACTGCAACAGTTCATCATCAATGTGGTTGATCTTTTGGCGTAATGCTTCCAACTGGCTGTGAAATTCTGTGGATTCAATGTTTTCATGGCGCCATGTAATGCCTTCGAGCATCTGGAATAATTCGGTGGGCGTGATCTGCTGTTTGGCATCGCTCCAGGCGGCCTGTGGATCCACGTGGGATTCCACCATAAGCCCGTCATAATCCAGGTCAACAGCAATCTGGCAAACTTCGGGGATAATATCGCGACGGCCGCAGATGTGCGAAGGATCACAAACAAATGGAGACTCCGGATGGCGGCGTTTCATTTCAATGGCCAGGTGCCACATGGGCGCGTTCCTGTATTCGGAATTGCCATAATTGCTGAAACCGCGGTGAATCAGTCCAATGGTTTTAATACCGGCTTTCTGAATGCGCTCAACGGCTCCCGTCCAGAGTTCGAGATCCGGATTGATTGGGTTTTTGATAAATACAGGAACATCCACACCACGGAGTGCATCTGCAATTTCCTGCACGCTGAAGGGATTCACTGTTGTGCGGGCTCCAAGCCAAAGCATGTCAACATCGAAATGCAGCGCGGCTTCAGTTTGTTTTGTATTGGCTACTTCCACGGTAACCGGCATTGCATACTGATCTTTTACTTTTTGCATCCAGGGTAAACCTTTGGCGCCAATGCCTTCAAAACTTCCCGGGCGTGTTCGTGGCTTCCAGATTCCGGCTCTAAAGAAATCCACTTTTCCTGTCTCCGCCAATCCTTTGGCCGTAGCCAGCACTTGTTCTTCCGTCTCTGCACTGCAGGGCCCACTGATGATGAGCGGCCTTTTTTTAAGCTTTTCGGCTACAGATTGATTTACAGGTATAGCTTGTTCCATAATAAAATTGATATTACGCTTCGTTCATTCTTATTTTTCTTCCCTTGTATGTCTTTCCATCTATAGCTTTCAGCATCTGGCGTGCATATGATTTTTCCACCTCCACATAGCTGTTGAGATTTTTCAGATCGATCTTTCCAATCACTTCTTTGCTCACATCACTCAGATCTAAAATATACTGGAGAAAACTGGCTTTGTAAAAACCATCCTTTGTGCCAATATTGATGAAGAGATTTTTATAATTGGCATCGGTGGTGCTGTGTTTGCGTTTTTTATCGCCAATTTCCCTGTCTTTTTCACGCTCCTTGCTTTTGCCTTTGCCCCTATCTTTATCTTTCGCATTCCTGCCGGATTCCATATGGTGGGCATTCAGGTTCGGCGCGTTTTCATAGTATTTCAAAAAACGGTCGAACTGGAAAGAAGCCACACGCTGCAATACTTCCTCTTTGCTCATATCGCTGAAACGCTCCTGCAGGTAAGGTAGGTGTGTTTCGTATTCTCCATGGCTGATATCCGTTTCAATGAGTTTGTCCATGGAGTGGTAGAATTGTTTACGCGTCACATCCCTTCCTTCCGGAATTTCGATGCGGGTTAGTTTCTGTTTGATGAAGTCTTCAATCATCCTGATCTTTCGCATCTCCCGGCTGGTAACGATCGACAGGCAAATGCCGGTGAGGCCGGCACGGCCGGTGCGCCCGCTGCGATGGGTGTAAATTTCCGGATCATCGGGCAATTCATAATTGATGACATGCGTAATGCCTGAAACATCAATTCCTCTTGCAGCCACATCCGTAGCGACAATCATCTGCAGGCTGCGGTTGCGAAAACTGTTCATCACCTTATCGCGCTGAGGCTGGCTGAGGTCGCCATGAAGACTGTCAACATTGTAACCTTCCCGGGTAAGTTTTTCAGCAATTTCCTGGGCCTCCAGTTTTGTACGGGTAAAGATCAATGCATAAAGGGCGGGATTAAAATCAATCAGCCTTTTGAGGGTTTCATAACGGTAAGGCCCGGTGGTAACGAAATACTGATGCTCGATATTTACATTGGCGGTGTTGATTTTTCCGGCTGACATTTCAACAGGACTGGTCATGAACTTTTTAACTACCTGCCGGATCGGGGGCGGCATGGTTGCGCTGAACAGCCACATGCTATTTCGGTTTGGAGTAAATTCCAAAATGCGGTCTATGTCTTCCTTAAAACCCATATTGAGCATTTCATCCGCTTCATCCAGCACCACATATTCAATTTCACTCATGTTTAGCGCTCTCCGTTCGAGCAGGTCAATCAGTCGGCCAGGCGTGGCCACAACGATCTGCACCCCTTTTTGAATGGCCTTGATCTGCTGGGAAATGGCGGCGCCGCCATAAACCGCAACGATCTTGATGCCGAGCTTCGGAGGTGTAAATGATTCAATTTCCTTAACAATCTGCATGCAAAGTTCCCGGGTTGGACAAACTACAAGGGCCTGTGGTTTTTTGGTACCTGCATCAATCAGCTGAAGCAATGGCAAGCCAAATGCGGCCGTTTTGCCAGTGCCGGTCTGGGCAAGCCCGATAAAATCGGTAGTGCCTTCGAGCAACCGCGGAATGGCTTTTTGCTGTATTTCGGTGGGCGTGGTGAATCCAAGTGCAGCAACAGCTTCCTGCAATACGGGGTTTAATCCTAATAATTCAAAATTTGACATAATGGTAATTTGGTGCACTTTTTATTAATGCAATATTTTCTTTATTTTATTCGCGTTTTCGATCAATTCCTTCAGGTATTCCCAGTTCTCTTTTTCCAGGCATGATTTAAATTTCCGCAACTGGGTAAGGTGTTCATTCAATACATCCAAAAGGTTTTCCTTGTTTTGCCGGAAAATGGGCACCCAGGTTGTCGCATTACTTTTCGCGAGCCTTACTGTACTTTCAAAACCGGCACTTGCCAGGTCAAAAATAGCTTTTTCTTCTTTTTCTTTTTCAAGAACTGTGTTCGCCAATGCAAAGGACGTTATATGCGAGATGTGACTGATATAGGCCGTATGCACATCATGATCTTCCGCATCCATATACAAAACATACATACCGAGCGTTTCCAAAACTTTCCTGGCCAGTTTACCGGCATCTTCATCCGATTCAGCAACATTGCAGATGATGGAGGCTTTCCCGGTAAAGGCACGCACCGTGGCCGCTGTGGGTCCGCTGAATTCTGTCCCCCACATGGGATGGCAGGCAACAAAACGGCCGCGTTTCGGATGGCCGGCCACATCATGCACGATGGTGCCCTTGGTTGAGCCCATATCGATCACCACCTGGTGGCTATCCAAAAGGTCAAGCACCTTTGGCAAAATGGTGCGTGCACGGTCAACAGGTACCGCAATAATAATCAGATCCGCTTCTTTCACCGCTGCTTCGAGCGGCATCACCTTATTCACAATATTCAATTCCACCGCCTGGAGTGCATGTTCCGTATTGTTGTCTACGCCAATGGTTTCATTGCTGAATCCTTTATCCCGCAGCACAAGAGCGGCAGAACCGCCAATCAATCCCAAACCAATAATTGCTGTTTTCATTTTGTTGCTTCTATTCTTTTCAACGCTTTTTCAAATTGATCTTCCGTACTGCAAAGGCTTAAACGCACAAATTGTTCGCCGGCATCGCCAAAAATAAATCCCGGGGTCAGGAAGACCTTTGCCTGGTGCAGGAAATGTTCACTAAAACTTTCGGCATTCCGGAAATTCCCCGGCACTTTCGCCCACAAAAACAAACCTACCTGGTTTTCGTCCCAGGAGCAGCCGGTAGTAGACAGTATCTTTTCTGCCCATATTTTCCGGCCGGCGTACACTTCATTTACTTTTTTAAACCAACCATTCTGCAAGGAAAGGGCTTCAGCCGCGGCTACCTGCAATGGCCTGAACATTCCACTGTCCATATTGCTTTTAAACCTCAGCACCTGCCTGATGAATTCTTCATTACCTGCCATCATCCCGATGCGCCAGCCGGCCAGGTTATGGCTTTTGCTTAATGAATTCAGTTCCAGCACACAAGCTTTGGCTCCAGGAACAGACAGGAGGCTTATGGGTGCATCATTCAGAATGAAACTGTAAGGATTGTCGTGACAGATGAGGATGCGATGGCGGGTGCCAAAATCCACCAGCTTTTGAAACAATTCCTGGTTGCCATTTTTCCCGGTGGGCATATGCGGGTAATTCACCCACATAATCTTCACCCGGCGAAGGTCCATTGCCTCAAGGGCTTTCCAATCCGGCAGCCAGTCATTTTCTTCTTCAAGCCTGTATTCTATACAAGTTGCGCCAGCCAAAACAGAAGCCGCCCTGTAGGTTGGGTATCCGGGATTGGGAACGAGCACTGCATCACCCGGGTTCAGGTAAGTCATGGAAATATGCATGATCCCTTCTTTACTGCCGATCAGGGGAAGGATTTCGGTATCAGGATTGAGCTCGACTCCGTATGAATTTTTATAAAACCCGGCCATCGCTTCCCTCAACGCGGGAATGCCTTTGTAAGACTGATAGGCATGTACTTCCGCTTTTTTGCTTTCCTCCTGCAATTTCCCGATCACCTGTTGATGCGGCGGCCTGTCAGGACTGCCAATTCCCAGGTTAATCACATTGGCGCCATTGCGGTTCATCTCTTCGATTTGCCGCAGCTTGCCGGAGAAATAATATTCCCCGATGCCATTCAATCTCAATGCCGGTTGGATCATATTTTTTTTCCGTTTTTATAAATGCCAAAAACCTTTAGGGTCCTTGTACATGATTTTAATTTCCGCAGTACTTTTTCCAATTGCTCGCGGTCATTAAACTCCATATCCGCATGAAATCCATACTGAAAATCTGTACCAGGAATGGGCATGCTTTGCAGCTTGCTGAGGTTAATTCCGGCATCCGCAATTACCCCAAGTGCTTTGCAAAGTGCGCCTTTGCTGTGATCAGTTATGAAGACCGCTGATGCCTTATCGGCATCTTCAGGCTCAGCAGCCAATGATTCATTCTTAATAACCAGGAAACGGGTGTAATTGTTTTTTAAGGTCTGAATATCCGGGGACAGGATATGCAGATTGTATAATTGAGCAGCAAAGCTGCTTGCAATGGCTGCCTGGTATTTACTCTTGTATTGGTTGATGTTTTTGGCGCTGAGTGCAGTGTCGCCGGTTTCCACAAGTTTCCAGGCGGGAAATTTTTCCAGGTAATCCATGGATTGCAGAAGCGCCATGGGATGAGAATGCACCTCCCGGATATCCTCCAGCTTAACATCGGGATTGGCCATCAGGTTTTGGCGGATCTGCAGGTACACTTCACCAACTATGCAAAGCGGGTACTTTTCGAGCAAGGCATAATTGGGCAAAATACTGCCGGCA
The DNA here is from genome assembly GCA_023387985.1 of Bacteroidota bacterium. Taxonomy (GTDB): domain Bacteria; phylum Bacteroidota; class Bacteroidia; order Chitinophagales; family Chitinophagaceae; genus Phnomibacter. Next base: position 216,372 of record JAEWHC010000002.1, read on the forward strand.
ATCGAATTTTCGATGGCCATAACCCCCGCCGCAACTTCTACATTGGCGACAGTGCGCTTTACCACTTCCCTGAAATTATCACAGGTGGCTACTTCAATTTCCTCACCAAAAAAAAGCCGCGCAGCCTCCATGTGGAAGCTGCCTTCATATCCCTGTATGGCAATTTGCTGCTGCCTTTTAGTATGCTCTTTCTTCATGATTTTTCAACAAAAAAACCCGGCCTGTTTCATTAGACCGGGTTTTCGTTTTCTGCTTTTTAGTTACTTTATGCACAATCCTTTCCGGCCTTTTTCTCCAGATAAATAAAGAAGTAATAAAAACCGAAGGAATGGATGTTCTTGTTCATTGCGGTGCAAATATAAATTGACGGAACATTCAAAAGCAATTTTGTTTTAAGAATTTTTATTTTTAATATAATTGAAACGTTGCATTCAATGACCAGGGTTACGTAGTGAAATAAACAGTCACAAAAGCATTTACGGAAGCAGTTAACTTTCGAACGCTGGCGAGGCCAGGGCATTCTCCGTACTCATCTCCGTGGGAAACTGCTAAATCTAAACGTTGGGCACATGCCTTTTCGAAAGAATATTAAACCTGAGAAAACAATTCAAAAAAAGCCATCCTGAAGAATCAGGACGGCTATTAACGATTGCTTGCCATAAAAATATCTTAGGTCCTGCTATGGCGCAGGATGCAAGGTCTTTCTGAATTATTGTCCGGCATCTTTAACGGCCTGAGCAGCAGAATCAACTGCAACAGCAGCAGAATCCAAAGCAGCAGAAGCTGAATCCAGTGCGTTTTCAACAGGAGCAGGAGTGGTAGCTTCTACTTCAGTTTCAACGGCAGGGGTTTCTTCAGCGGGAGTTCCGCAAGCTACAAAGGCACCAACGAGTGCGAACAGCATTAACTTTTTCATTGTTTGTAAGTTTTTTAAATGTTTGGGTATTTATTCCGGGGATGATCAAGAAGTAACCCCATGGGAATAAAAAATTATATTTTTAATGCAGGCCATCATTTAATAAAATATTTGCGCTGGAACAAACACTTGCTTTTCTTCCATTGCGGGCTGACTTATTTTTGTGACCACCGGGTTAAACAAAACTTTTGGAAATCACCGGATTAAAAAAGGGTTACAATTGCACAACTTTGGAATTAAAACTTGATTTACGTGGATGCGATAAGCAGGGATAGAGCATTGCTGATTGGATTAGCCAAAAGTAAGCACCAGGATATTGAAACCATCTACGCTGAAAATTTCAGCATGGTGCAAGCATATATCACGAACAACAGTGGCAGCTATGATGATGCAAGCGATGTGTTTCAGGAAGCCATGGTTGTACTCTACGAAAAAAGCCGGGACAGGAACTTTACGCTGACAAGCCAGTTAAAAACTTTCCTGTACAGCATCTGCCGGAGGATATGGCTGAAGAAATTACAACACCAGAACCGTTTTATTTCTTCAGAAGTGGAAGAGGGTACGGTGGTTCCGGTGGACAATGAAATAGAACTGAAAGAACAGCTTGACAATGACTTCGAACAAATGGAAAACGCTTTGCGCCAGTTGGGAGAACCTTGCAAGAGTTTACTTGAAGCATTCTATTTCCAGAAAAAAGGAATGGCAGAGATTGCGGAGGAGTTTGGCTATACCAATGCCGATAATGCGAAGAACCAAAAATACAAATGCCTGATGCGCCTGAAGAAAATGTTCTTCCGCCAGGATCTGAAATAAGGAATAAGATGAATGAATTTGAAATTTTAAAGGCTATTGAGAACTACCTGGACGGCACCATGACCAAGGAAGAAAAGCTGGCTTTTGAGCAAATGCGCAAAACCAATGCCGATCTGGATGAAAAGGTGGTTGAGCATCATGCCTTTGCGACACAACTCAAAAAACACGGCCGTATCCGGCACTTCAAACAGGAATTGAATCATATTCACGCCGGCCTTGTTGACCGCAACCTGATTGAACCCCATCCGCAATCTGCAAAGATCGTTCCTTTCAAAAAATGGTGGATCCGTAACCGTAAAGTGGTGGCTGTAGCCGCTTCCATTGCCGGCATTATCACGTTGATGACCACAGCCATTTTGCAGCAGATCAGTCCAAAAGCAAGTACCGATATTCAGCAATTGAAAAGGCAGGTAAATATTATCGCCAACAACCAACAGGCCCAAAACCGTAAGCTTGCTCAGCTCAGCGAAAACGGCAAGGGCATATCCCCTAACCAGGAACAGCTTTCCGGCGGCACGAGCTTTTTGATTGATGGGGATGGTTACCTTGTCACTAAGCTGCATGTGGTTTCCGGCGCTTCCACCCTTATTGTTTCCAATGGAAATCATGAATACGTGGCCAAAAACATTTATGCTGATGCGGCAAATGACCTGGCTATTCTCAAAATTGAAGATGAAGACTGGAAAAATACCGGGATACTGCCTTACAGCCTGCGCAAATCCGCTACCGATCTCGGAGAAGAATTGTTCACCCTTGGATACCCAAGAAATACCATTGTGTACAACCGGGGATACCTGAGCGCAAGTACCGGGTACAATGATGATTCCCTGAGTATTCAATTAACCATCAGCGCCAACCCGGGAAACTCCGGAGGGCCTGTATTGGATAAGAACGGTGACATCATTGGTGTTCTTAGCGCCCGCCATCAAAAAGCAGATGAAGTGGTTTATGCAACCAAGGCGGTAAATATTTCGGCAGCCATTCAGAAACTGAAAGAAGACACCACTTACAATAATCTCCAGATTCCTACATCGTCCAATATTAAAAACCTGAAGCGCACCGACCAGATCAAAAAGATCCAGGACTGTGTGTTTATGGTGAAAGCTTATTAATGAACCCTCTTTTTAAAAGACGCCCCGGAAAACCGTGGCGTTTTTCTATGCCGTGAGCATACTGCAACCACGCAGGTCCGAGCCATCAAGCCGGCCCAAAACCTCAAAACGGCCATCGTCAAAAACCTTTCCCACATCCTGGGTTTCAATAAAAGCACAGGAATCAATATTGGCCAGATCAAATATCACCAACTGTCCACGGCCGGTGGCCTTCAATTCACCGGGATCATCTTCACTTCGGATAAACACCCTCATCCAGGGCGGACACTGGTAAATTCCACTTCCAAAACTGTAGGCTTGTGACATGAGTTCGGTCATGCCATATTCACCCATGACCCGTTTTTTTCGGAAAGCTGAAATGAGCTTTTCATGCACTTGTTCTTTTATCCACTCTTCCCTCCTGCCTTTCATGCCGCCCGTATCCAATATTTCAATCGACGGGCCAAGGTGCAGGGGATGGCTAGCCGCCATATCCAGCAAGGCAAAAGTCACCCCAAACAACAAGGTTTTCCGGTTTTCATTACCCAAATCTTCCAAAAGATATTTCAATTGCTCATTTGCATTGAGGTAAAATCCACTCCGTTTATCACCGGATAGTTTCACCATTCTTTCCGCCATATAGATCAGACTTGAGCCCTGCCGCTCCATATATGAGGGGAGCAAAAACAAAAACGTATGATCCCGGGGATCGCCGAAAAAATACCGGAAATTTTTTTCGAAAACCTTTTCATACCAGGAAAGGTCATGGACAAGATGCCGGCTTTGAATCATTCCGGTTGTGCCACTGCTTAAAAAAACAGTGCCTGCATTGAGCAACGGATTGAACACATCATGTGTCTTGAAAAAGGATATGGGAAGTGGGGAAATTTCAAGAAGCGATGAAGGCGAAGGAACCCTGCGCGATTTGAGAAAATCGCCTAAAACAGGGGTGTGAATACGTTGCCATTCAAACAGTTCCAGGGCCATTGCCCCGAAGCCATCCTGGCGAAGATTTAAAATATTGTCAATAAAATACTTCCTGTTTTGCACAAATAGGATTTGAGTATATTTACAACATGGTACCTATGCAAAGAAATATTCTTTTCTCCATTTGCGCAGCTCTCGCAATGACAATCCTTTTTGCGTCCTGCCGGAAAGATGATATTCAGACCAAGCCAAGGGTTGAGTTAATGGATATTGACAAACAGGAAGTGCCCCATGGCGGTTTGATCCGTATGAATCTGAAAGCTTTCGATAAAGAGAGTGATGTTGTTGAATTGTGGATGATACCAACAGCGAAAGGATGCACAGTTCCCGGTGAAGAAGATCAATATGTTTTTGATGTTCCGCGATACACTGCGCCCGCAGGCGAAGGCGTGGAAATTGAAGTGACCATGAGCAATGGCGTTTCAAGTGCATACGCGCTTTACCCTCGTTACTGCATAGGTTCCACCGACACGACCACTTTTAAAATTTGGGTAGTTGACGGCGAGGGCAATCACAGCGATACCATCAGCACGCCCCAACCCTTCTATATCAGAAGCAGCTAAAATTCTGAAGGACGCTCCAATATTTATACAAATCGAACCTGGTAATAGCAACTGCAGCGGCAGCCCTGTTGTTTCAATGTGGTTTGCTTATGCCGCAGCAAGAATCGCTGATAATCAAAGCGGTCATTCTGGGTGCCGGTGTCTTCAGTTGGTATTCCTTACATGATAAATTCTCAAACAATCTTCCGGTCAGCAGCGAATTACTTAATCCCAAACAGTTGTTCTGGGCAGAAAGAAGCGGCCGTTATATCCTGATCATTTTCCTGGTTGGATTAATCACCGCATTGGCGGCGGTATGGGCTTTTTCATTTGGGGAACACGTCATCCTGTTTGCGTGTTTGCTTTTGAGTGTGGTTTACAGTTTCGCCCTTAATTCCATCCGGGATAAAAAAGTTTTGTTTATTGTCAAGCCGGTTTTACTGGCTTTAATTTGGACCATTGCCACTTCCCTGCCCTGGATTATCCACTTTATGCAAGCTCCGGGCTACTACCTGGCCTTGCTGGTATTCAGGGTATTTTTCATGCTTATTCTTTGCCTCCCATTTGAATTGAAAGATATAGCGGTGGACAGCATTAAGCTCCATGGAAACATTCTGAATTTTACTGATACAAGGCATCTGATGGTGTTGGTCTTACTGGCTACGCTGGCTGGCCTGGCCGCCCTCGTTGGAGCGTCGGGCGTAAACCTTCAAATAGAAAATATCATCATCTGTTTGGGGATCCATTTTTTACTTTCTGCTGCTCTGGCCCTGTACACAATTAAAAAACCGCATATTTACAATAATTATATTTTGCTTGATTTGCAAATCATTCTTCAAACTTTGATTGTGTGGATAGTTCACTAAATTTGTTGATTGTAAAATGATGAATATGAGCAAATCAAAAAAGGGCACCAGCAATAAGAAAAAAGGCCACTACAAGCTTGATACACAAGCAATGGCTTTTATGACTGCCTACCTGAATACCGCTTCGCCGGTTAGTTTTGAACAGGCCGGACAAAAAGTATGGCTTGATTATATTGCTCCATATACAGATGATTATTTCACCGATGCCTATGGCAGTGCTGCCGCTATCGTAAATCCGGAATTGCCTTTCAAGGTAGTTATTGAAGCACATGCCGATGAGATAAGCTGGTATGTAAACCTGATAACGGATGGCGGTTTGATGTATGTAACCCGCAATGGCGGAAGTGACCACCAGATCGCTCCTTCGATGCGGGTAAATATTCATGGCCGGAAAGGGATTGTGAAGGCTGTATTTGGCTGGCCCGCTATCCACACCCGCAAACCCGGAACCGAAAAAGAGCCAACACCAAAAATTGAAACCATTTGGCTCGATTGCGGTGCAAGAACGAAGAAAGAAGTGGAAGACCTTGGGATCCAGGTAGGTTCTGTTGTTACCTATGTTGATGGCATTGATGAGCTTTCTCACGATCACCTGATCGCACGGGCTTTTGACAACCGTATTGGCGGATTTATGATCGCCGAGGTTGCACGCATGCTCCACGAGCAAAAAATTAAATTGCCATATGCGTTGTTTGTGGTAAATGCTGTACAGGAGGAAATTGGCTTACGTGGCGCAGAAATGATTGCCAGGCGTATTAAACCGGACGTAGCCATTGTAACGGATGTGACGCATGATACCAACACGCCAATGATCAATAAAAGCATTGAAGGAGAAGTGATGTGCGGCAAAGGCCCAAGCCTTGCTTATGCCCCTGCTGTGCAAACCAAATTGCTTGGTCTTGTAGAGGAAATTGCAAAGAAAAAAGAGATTGATATTCAATGGCGCGCACTAAGCCGCAGCACCGGAACCGATACCGACAGCTTTGCCTATAGCAATGAAGGCTGCCCGTCGGTTTTGATTTCCATTCCATTGCGTTATATGCATACTACCGTGGAAATGCTGCACAAAAAAGATATTGAAAATACCATTCAGTTAATCTTTGAAACATTGAAAGAACTGAATCCGAAAACCAACCTCAAGTTTTTCGATAAGTAAGCACTGCAGTCACAAAAAAGGAGGAATCTGAAACTTTATTATTGTTTTAAACCGTGCGTTTTTCACTATAGGGCAATGAACCTGCAGACATGCAAATAATAAGGTTAACACATTTCGGATCAAGAAAACTTATTTTTTCAGCAATTTGTAATTCCTGTATTCTCCCAGCCTTACTCCTAAGAAATCTTCAATTGGCTGAATGTATTTGTCTTTTTTGCGCCACACGGCTTTTTGGGGATCGAAAGTAAATTCCCAATCCTGGGCATCCACTTTCTTTTGCATGATGGCCGGGTGTGATCCTTTAAATTCCTCAAGCCGGTCAAAACCAGTCATGGGATCATAGGTCCGGGGAGCATCCCCTACCCGCTCCTCCTGGTAATAATAACCAAGCATTTCGTTCTTTTTGTTGAAGTGCTCAGGAGGGCGCACACGGGTATAATGGTAAATGGGTGCATCCACTTTTACGACTTTCAGCTTTTCACCTTTTTCGAGGCCGTTTTTATATGATTCAAAATTCTTGTATTTACGAAAACCTTGTGAATCTTTATAGGATCTGACCGGCAAATGCCTGCGAAACAGCCGGACTTCATTGCGGTGCTGGCGCCGGGAAGTGCGGATCCAATTGTAACCGCCCGCAAAATGAAGGAACGGCAAAAGAATGCCTTCCACTTCTTTATCCCTGTCGTATTGAAGCAGTGCGGTTTCAATTTTCGGCAGATCGTTTTCATGGATTACTTCATCGGCCTGGATGTGAAATGCCCAGTCGCAATCGGTATGGTCAAGAGCCAGGTTGCTCTGCTCAGCAAATATCTTCCCGGCTTCGTTGTTGGACATATCCCAGACCGTATCCAGTATCCTTATTTTTGGTGAACCGATCGCTTCTATCGCTTCGCGGGTGCCATCGGTACTGTTTCCAACAGCTATTACAAATTCATGGCAGAGCGGTAATATGGATTGAATACTTTCCAGGAAGGGCACTTCATAATCAAAACCGTTTCTTACAAAAGAAAAACCGGAAATCCGCATATTTAAAGAAGTTGATCGTGCAAAAGAAAGTAAATTTATCCGTTTCCAATCCGGCAGTCCTTTTATATGATCTTTATTTTCGTAAATGGTTAATATTTCTGTTGTAATGATCGCCCTTAACGAAGCGTCCAAAATTGAACGCACAATAAAGGCTGCCATGCGGTTTACCGATGATGTGGTGGTTGCAGATACAGGCAGCACAGACCAAACCGTTGAAATAGCGAAAAAAGCGGGAGCCCATGTTTTCAGTATTTCGTGGAAAGGTTTTGGCAAAAGCAAAAACGAGGCTCTCGGCCTTGCCGAATATTCATGGGTCCTTTTTCTGGACGCTGATGAAGTTCCGGATGAAACCCTTTCAGAATCACTTCGTCATTTTACCCCAAAAAACACAAGCGATGTTTACCAAGTCAGGTTCATCAATTACCTTGGCAGCTCCACGTTGCTGCATGGAGAGTGGAATTACGCTAAGATCAGGTTGTTTAACCGGTTGAAAACAAGATGGGATGAGAGCCCCGTGCATGAAAAGCTGATAAGAAAAGACAATTCGAAGCTGCTTAATCTTCCCGGCGCCATTCACCATTACAGCCTGGATGATGAGGCCCATTATCTTAGAAAAACAGGAGCATATGCACAGCTTATGGCGGAAAAATATTTTGAAGCCGGAAAAAAATCAAGCTGGTTAAGGATCAACATTTATCCCCGGTTGCAGTACCTCAGAAATTTTTATCTGCGAGGTGGATACAAAGATGGAAAAGCCGGAAAAACCGCAGCGCAAATGAGTGCCCGTTATGCATTTTTAAAATACCATCATTTGCGTGAACTTTGGCGCACCAATCTGAAAAAACAGCAATAAGTATTCCGGAAAAATCTCTGAAGCAGTGGGGTGGAATCTAAATTGACCCTTAAGATCAACTGGCTTTTCAAAAGAAAACCGAAAACCAATGAATGAAGAACTGAAAAGAAAAATTGAACTGGCATGGGAAGACCGCGCATTGCTCAAAGACGTCGATTACACCGGCGCCGTTGAAGAAGTAATGGAGAAAATAGATAAAGGCCAACTGCGTGTGGCGCAGCCGGATTATAATGGCTGGAAAGTAAATGAATGGGTGAAACAGGCCATCCTGATGTATTTTGCCATTCGGCCAATGGAAACCTTTGAGATTCCTCCTTTTGAATACCGCGATAAAATGCTGTTGAAAAAAAATTATAAGGAACAGGGCGTCCGGGCCGTTCCTCCTGCCGTGGCACGCTATGGGGCGTTTATTGCCCCCAATGTGGTACTCATGCCATCCTATGTAAATATTGGCGCTTATGTTGACGAAGGCACCATGGTGGATACCTGGGCAACCGTAGGAAGCTGCGCCCAGATCGGCAAAAATGTTCACCTGAGCGGTGGCGTGGGTATCGGCGGTGTGCTCGAACCTCTGCAGGCCGCACCGGTAATTATTGAAGATGGTTGCTTTATTGGAAGCCGCTGCATTGTGGTGGAAGGTGTGATTGTGGAAAAAGAAGCAGTGCTGGGCGCCAATGTGGTATTGACCCAGAGTACCAAGATCATAGATGTGAGCGGAGAAGTACCCGTTGAATATAAAGGCCGGGTACCGGCCAGAAGTGTGGTTATACCTGGAAGCTATACCAAAAAATTTCCTGCCGGCGAGTTTGGCGTTTCCTGCGCTTTAATCATCGGTGAGCGTAAGGCAAGCACTGATCTGAAGACCAGCCTTAATGAAGCGCTTCGCGATTTTAATGTCGTGGTTTAATAAGGCATACAGAAAGCAAAATTGTTTTTCAGCGTGTTTTTCCATGTTTCCCAAACAAGTTGAGGGTGCTGGGTAAGTGAGGGTGCATCCAAATTGCTGAGGATTAAGCATCTAAAGCTATTGCTTCGGCTATTCCTTTCTGGCCTGCTTTTTAACGGATTTCCAGATTTTTTCAACATGCAATTTTTTTTTGCAGGTTTTTGCAGGTTTTTGCGGGTTTTGTTCTACTTTTAACAATCCAAAACTCAAAGAGATTGCTCAAGAAGGAACGCCAGGCCATTATTCTTCACATGCTCGACTTACACAATAAAGTTGTAAGCCTGAGTCTCAGCAAAGAGTTGTCTGTTTCTGAGGATACCATCAGAAGGGATTTGCAACAATTGGCTGACCAGGGTCGATGCACAAAGGTTCATGGCGGCGCGCTTTCACTTGCATTTAACGGGTATCAAACCATTCCCAACCAGGTCTATTCCAAAACGCACAAGGGTACCATAGCCCAAAAAGCGTTGAAACTGATCAGGAACAATATGGTAATCCTGACCACAGGAGGAACCACCATCCTGGAACTGACCCGGCATATTCCCCATGATCTTCATGCCACCATTTTTACAGGAAGCATACCGGTAGTCAATGCATGTCTTTCGCATCCCGGGTTGAAGGTGGTGATTATTGGCGATGAATTGAGTAAGGATTCCAAGATCACTATAGGGCCGCAAGCCATCCGGCAAATTGGCGAAATTAATGCCGATCTCTGTTTTTTGGGTACCAATGCACTGGATGACGAAAAGGGCGTTACCGAAAATGACTGGCAGGTTGCACAGGTAAAGAAAGCCATGGTGGCCTCCTCCAAAAAAGTAGTCAGCATGATTATTTCCGAAAAACTCAATACAGTTCAACCCATCCAGATCTGTGGACTCGAATCCATTGACTACCTCATTACCGAACTGGACCCAAAAGATGAGAAACTTATACCTTTTTATAAACCTGAACTAAATATTTTATAACACGAAAACAACCAATTTATGAGAAACAAATTCCAAATCTTGCTCTTAGGATTGTTGGTTGCCGCCCTGCTACCACTCGGCTTATTTGCCCAACAGCGGCAAATTACCGGTGTAGTGCGAGGTGACGACAGCCAGCCCCTGAGTGGTGTTACCGTTACAGTGGTGCGTACCGGAGCGGCAACACTCACGGATGCTGAAGGCAAGTATACCATTTCTGCTAACCCGGGCGATGTGATCCGGTTCAGCTATGTAGGTTTTGAAACCACCAACACAACAGTTGGGTCAAACAATGCCATTAATGTATCTATGATACCCGGCAAAGAATCACTTGATGAAGTTGTGGTTACTGCCGAATTCGGGATGAAGCGGGTTGGCCGTGCTGTTGGTTCCTCTGTGCAGGTAATCAGCGGCAACGCAATCAATGAATCCGGAAGGGATGCCTTTATTTCCTCACTCCAGGGCCGTGTACCGGGATTGCAGGTAACCTCTACAAGCGGTGCTCCCGGTGCTTCCACTACAGTGGTATTGAGGAACATCACATCCATTTCTGGCAGCAACCAGCCTTTGTACGTTGTAGATGGTATCCCCATGAACAACTCTTCTTTTAACCCAATCGGATTGGCCGGCACTGAAACGTATTCAGTTCGTAACCAGGATTTCGCCTCAAGGGGCAATGACTTCAACCCGGAAGACATCGAATCCATCACCGTGCTGAAAGGAGCTGCTGCCGCCGCGCTTTATGGTTCGGATGCCTCCAATGGTGCAATCATCATTACTACCAAGAAAGGCCGTGCAGGAAAAGGTCGCGTTAACTACAGCAATTCCCTGCGTTGGGATAAGGCGTATGGCTATCCGGAAATGCAAACCAAATACGCTAACGGCGCCTATGGAACCACCAATTATTATTATACCGCGAAATATGGTGGTGAGTACCCTGCCGGAATGAATCTGTATGACAATATTGACGCCATTTTGCAGACGGGTTTTTCGCAAAGACATAACCTGAGTGTAGAAGCCGGTACAGAGCGCGCAACCATTCGTGGTGGTGTATCTTACCTCGATCAAAAAGGTGTGATCAAAACAACAGCCTACGACAGGCTGAACCTGAGCCTCTCAGGCAAGGCTGCGATTACTGAATGGCTCAATTTTGAAAGTTCACTGCAATACGTGAATACAAACAACAATAAAGTCATGCGGGGCACAGATGGTCCGCTTTACAGGGCAATGATCTGGCCGATGGTAGACAATATGGCCAATTACCTGTCTGACGATGGCCGTTTCATGAGAAAGCCGAATTACTATTCAGATGTTGATCTGTTGAACCCGTTGTTTGCCATGAATAAGAACAAAAACTTCGATAAATCGGATCGTTTCCTGAGCATGGTATCCTTCACACTCACGCCTATCAAAAACGCATTCCTGAGGGCCCAGTTTGGCAATGACGTAGGTATGCAGACTTATGAAACTTCCTGGCACCCATATTACTCAAACAACAACGCCGGGCTTGGACGTTATGACCTGGTTCATGCCAACTTCCAGGATCCTTCACTCAATATTCTGGCCGGATACAACAATAAATTCCTGGAAGATAAAATTTCAGTGTCTGCACAGGCCGGTTACCACCAGTTGCAGAACAAAGTGATTCGTCAAGTGACTTCAGGATCCAAATTCATTATCCCGGATTTCCAGTCGATCAACAATCTCGATCCGGCCACCGTCAGCTCCAGCCAGCGGAATACCGTAAGGAGGATCCAGGCCATTTCCGGGCAACTCGAACTGGGATATGACAACACGGCCTTCCTGACCTTCCGTGCCAGGAATGACTGGTCATCCACCCTCCCTGTCAACAACAATTCTTATTTCTATCCCGCAGTAGAAGCTTCCTTCATACTCACGGAGCTTGAAGCCATCCGCTCCATTGAAGCCTTAAGTTTCTTTAAATTGCGGGCCTCATGGGCGCAGGTTGGTAAAGATGCCGGTCCATTGGAAATTGATCCTCAGCTTGGACCCACAAGCGCGACCGGAGGTGGTTTTCGGTACGGATTTACAGGTCCCAACCCCAACCTGAGACCTGAAATGACCACAGCACGTGAAATTGGTTTTGATGCCCGCTTCCTGAATAACCGGGTTAATACCATGTTTTCTTATTATAAAACCCAGCATACCGACCAGATCGTTAAAAACTTTCGTTTAAGCTATGCAACCGGTTTTGTATTGAATACCCTGAATGTCGGTTCTTTTGAAACAAGCGGATGGGAAGCTTTGGTTGATGTGGATGTTGTCCGCAGCCGCACCGGGCTTACCTGGAACGTAGGTGTAAACGGCTCGCAGGCAAAATCCATGGTGGATTACCTGCCGGAAAATGTTACGGAATACTATGATCCTTACACCTGGAACTCCGGAAATATACGCACCGGGATAATGGTTGGTAATCCGATCACCACGTTGACCGGACTGGCCTATCTACGCAATGAGGCCGGGGATGTACTCATCAGCCCAACTACCGGTTTACCTATTGTGGATTCACGGTGGAGCGTACTGGGTGACCGGGAGCCTAAACTTCGTTTTGGTATAACTTCAGCCCTTACGTACAAAGGTATCCGCTTGTCGGCATTATTCTCCGGAAGATATAAAGCCACGGTGGTTAATGGTACCAAGCGTTTGATGCTCAGCCAGGGAACCAGTTGGGAATCCGTAACCATGCGTGAGTCTGAGCCGGTGGTGTTCAAAGGCGTTTTGCGCGATGGCAATGAAAATTCCAAAACTCCGACGGTTAACAGCATTGCTGTCAATTACCGCACAGGTGTCTATGGAGGCGGCGATGAAGACTGGATTGAAACAGGAGTAAATTACCTGCGTTTGCAGGAATTGCGTCTTTCTTATAATATTCCCACAAAAACACTTGAACGTACCGGCATATTCTCTGGTATAAACGTTTATGTAATCGGAAACGACTTGTTTACCTGGACCAATTACTCGGGTATTGATGCTGTAGGAAATACCGTTTCTGCGGCGGCCGGTGGTATTGGCGGTGAAGGTTATGACGTTTGGTCGTTGCCCAACCCACGTGGAATTACTGTAGGGATCAGCTTAAACTTAAATTAAAAAGAAACAGACATGAAAAGGATAATATATATTTTAATTCCCCTGGTGATACTCGCAGGAGGTTGCCAAAAGTTCCTGGATGTAAACCGGAACATTGACGCTCCTGACTACGTGGAAGGGTATCTTTACCTTGCCGGTATCCAGCAGGCTTATCAGGGGTTTTATTGGGATATCCGGGCGGTAGGCCCGATGACCCAAATGATGGGAACCACTTCGTACACCACTTTTGCAACCAACTATTATTCGCTTGGAAGCGATGCGGGTGGTGAGGTTTGGCGCACCGTTTACTGGTTGCAGGGCATGAACCTGGAAAATATGATAAACCAATCCATGGAGGCTGAAGACTGGACTCTTGCGGGAATTGGTTATGCTATGAAGGCGTTTTCCTGGGATGCCATGACCAAACTCCATGGTGAACTCCCAATGAAACAAGCCTATGTTGCCGGATTGCTTTCGCACGAATATGATTACCAGGATGAAATCTATGCCCAGGTAAGGGAATGGGCTTACAAGGCCATTGAATTGCTGGAAAAACCGGACAACCACAATTACGGAACAAAAATCAGTGCAAACGATTTCATCTATGGCGGCGATAAAGACAAATGGATTAAGTTTTCTTATGCCGTTATTGTCAGAAATCTGGCTTCGCTTTCCAACAAGAAAGATTTTACAACAAAATATGCTGATGAGCTTGTTGCCGCTGCGGCAAAATCATTTGCCTCACCGGCAGATGATGCTACGGTAAAAGTTGCCGGTGGATCACAATCTGCCCCTTTCGGCGATTACAACAACTTCTGGGGTACGGCAAGGGGCAACCTTTCTTACTCCTATTTCCAGCACGAATACGCAGTACAGGTTTTTACCGGAACGGTTCCCAAATATGATCAGACAACCGGAGACAAAGTGAGGATTGACGGCAACAATTACCTGCCTTATGAGCTGGCCGAAAACCAAATCATTACGGATACGAATATAACCGAAACGGGGCATTTCGACCCGCGTGTTGCGGTGAAGCTGGGAACCACGAGTAACCCGTTGTTTATGAATATAGACGACCCGGACAGCGTTAAATATTACCGTTATTTTGGCGGCAGTTTTACCAGCCAAAGCGGACCAATTGGTACAGCTCCCTCCTATTATGGCAGAAACAATGTAAGCCAGTTCCAGGGAGCAGTAAATGATGGAATTGGAAAATGGATCTATCGTGACAATGCGCCTTATATTTTGACCACCTATGCAGAAATCCAGTTCTGCCTTGCAGAAGCTCTTTGGAAAATGGGACGCAAGGCTGATGCTTTTGTAGCCTTTCAGAATGGCGTAAGGGGTGATATGGAATTCACCAGCCGGTATATTTTTCCAGGTAAGGAAGAAAGCCCAACCGGAGGAGATAAAATTACAAGAGGCGCATTTGACAAGCTGGCCGCCGAATACCTTGCAGGTCCCTATGTTGCAGGATTGACTGATTTTACTTTGTCACACATCATGATGCAGAAATGGGTTGCACTTTACCCATGGGGCGCTCTTGAAGCCTGGGTGGATATGCGCAAATACCATTTCGACATTGATTACTCCGGCGAATATCCAAAAAGTGGTGACGGCTGGTCTCAAAGCATTGTAGATATGAAATGGGATACCGATCCAAACAAGGTTTACAAAGGGTTGTATCTCGCTCCGGCGCAGGTAGGCAATCGCAAAGGATCCTACAACGTACTGAATGAAGGTTCGCCATCCTATCGTGTAAGACCCAGGTATAACTCCGAATATATGTGGAACCTGAAATCTTTGGAAACCCTGAAACCGATATCCGGCACAGCGCCGAATTATCACACTTCAATACCCTGGTTTGCCTATCCCGGAGATATGCCCAAATAGATTTTTTCATAAGCAATAAACAATAAAGTATATGAGACATATAAAAGCTTTTTTAACATTAATAGCTGTGGTCATGGCTTTTACTGCTTGTGAAAAGCATGTAATCGCCTATGATTCAGAAACCATCCAGCCTGGTTCTGCAGAATTCCAGCTGCATTACTTTGTGCCCGTGGTTGCCGGAGCGGCCAATAACATAACCAAGGTTGAAATAAACGATAAGCTTTATACAAACCAAACCGGACCGTTGTCTACCTATAATGCGGTACCAAGTGGTGCAGTAGGCCGTTTCTTTAATGCTCCTGCCGGAAATACGAATATCAAACTGTACCGTGGTGCAAACCAGGACCTGGTTTACGATCAGAACGTAACCCTTCAGAGCGGTAAACAAAATGTATTCGTGCATGATTTCACCAAGCCGCCCGTGGTTATAGATAACGGGTTTCCGTATCCCAGAAATGTAACGGACACAACGGACAATTATGGATGGGTGAGGTTTTATAATTTTCTGTATGAAACTGCCGGCGTGCCAACCGATAAAACGCTGCAATACCAATACCAATACGTGACCGACCGCGCATCGATGACCAAAAGCGATTGGATCAATGTAGGCGATCCCGTGAGTTTTGGACAAGCCACGGATTGGGAAATGATTCCTGTGGTGCGTGAGGTAATTACTGCTCCGTCCAGTTCTTATGCACGTGTTGATTACCGCATATTGGTAAAAGGCAATGCCTCCTCACCGGACAGTCTTTTAAAGGTGCGTAACGCATCCGGCAGTATGGTTGATTATGCTGACTGGTGGACGGCCTATGTTGGCCGGCACTATATGCATATTCTCGCAGGCTTCAGGGCGGCTACGCCCATTTCAGCCGTAAGACAGTTTACTGCCAATTAATAAGGTAATCTATACCTGAGAAAAGAGGTTGCCGCAAGGCAGCCTCTTTTCTTTAGCAACAATGAATAATATGCGCTCGTCTTGCGCTAGCAGGGCAAAAAATGCACAAAAAGGCAAATCAGGATCCAGGCGCAACCTTTATAGGCTTTCAGGGATTCAGTAGAATTATTACCGTTGAAATCAACCAATCGCAAGCATCATTTCAAAATAATTGCTCCAAGTGCAGGTAAATTTAACCGCACTTCGTACCGCTTGCTTTCTTTATCAACAAGCTGTGAACGCACTTCCGGGTTAAAAACATCACCGGTGCCCCAGTATTTTTTATCATTGGAATTAAAGATTTCCTGCCACGTCTTTTTGCCGTCCAGGTAAAAAATTTCATCATATCTCACTACTGGGGTCAGGTTGAGGATCACCACCAGATCGTCTTTGGGCTTTTTGCCTTTCCTGCGATATCCCACAATACATTCAGGCCGTTTGTTCAATTCCACCCATTCGAAACCACCCTTTTCAAACTGTTTTTCGAAAATGGCGGGTTCTTCCTTTGCGATGTGCAATAAATCCCTAACGCAATTTTGCAACATTTTGTGGGAGTCGTATTGCAAGAGTTCCCATGGAAGTTCAGATTTGTAATTCCATTCCGTTGTGCTTCCAAATTCATTGCCCATGAACAACAATTTGCCACCCGGATGCGTAAACATATACGTATATAACGCACGCAGATTGGCGAACTTTTGCCAGTCATCACCCGGCATTTTATAAATCATCGGGCTTTTACCATGTACCACTTCATCGTGGCTCAACGGAAGCATGAAATTTTCATCATAGAAATACATCATGCTGAATGAAAACTTGTCTTGCTGAAATTGCCGGAAAATCGAATCAGTTTTAAAATAATTCAGGGTATCGTGCATCCAGCCCATCATCCATTTCATGCCAAAACCAATGCCATCCGCATATGTCGGGCGGCTGATTCCGGGCCAGTCAGTAGCCTCTTCCGCAATGGTCTGCGTATCCGGAAAATCACGGTAAACCATGGCATTGAAATCTTTTAGAAATTCAATCGCTTCCAGGTTGCCGTCGCCGCCATGTACATTGGGCTCCCACTCTCCTTCTTCCCTGCTGTAATTCAGCTTGAGCATACTGCTCACCGCATCCACCCGCATGCCGTCAATATGGTATTTATCAAACCAAAACCTTCCGGCACTGATCAAAAAAGAACGAACCTCGCTGCGGCGGTAATTGAAAACATAGCTGTTCCAATCGGGATGAAATCCCTTGCGCATATCGGCGTATTCATAAGTATGCGAACCGTCAAACAGGTATAGTCCATGGCTGTCATACGGAAAATGACTGGGCACCCAATCGAGGATAACCCCAATGTCTGCCTGGTGAAACGCGTCGACCATAGCCATAAAATCCTGCGGAGAGCCAAACCGGCTGGTTGGAGCAAAATAACCGGTACCCTGGTAACCCCAACTTCCATCATAGGGGTGTTCCATTACCGGCATCAACTCCACATGGGTGAAACCCATTTCCCTGACATAAGGAACAAGCCTTTCGGTGATTTGCTGGTAGCTGTTGTAGCTTTCTTCGTCATACTTGTCGGGTCGCATCCAGCTTGCAAGATGTATTTCATATACATTCCACGGTGCATTGAGGGCGTTGTGCTTTTTACGCTTTTTCATCCAGGCGGCATCATTCCATGCAAAGTCATTGATTTGCCATGTAAGACTTGCTGTTTTCGGCCGCATTTCCCAAAAAAGACCATAGGGATCGCCTTTTTCAAGCTGCACATCATTTGCGCCGATGATATGGTATTTATAAGATGTTCCCCTGGAGACATTGGGAATAAATCCTTCCCAGATGCCCGTCTTATCAAGCCGGGGGTAGAGATCATGCAGGTGTGCGGTATAGTTATTGAAATCCCCCACAACGCTCACCATTTGGGCATTGGGCGCCCAAACAGCAAAATAATAACCATTCGTATTCAATACTTGCATAGCATGGGCTCCAAAAAGTTCGTATGCGCGGTATAGCGTACCCTGGTGAAAGTTTTGGATGTCTTCAGGAGTAAAACGGCTGTAACTCCAAACAGGTTTGGCCCTGTCAATAAAATGGATGTCTTCGTATTTATTGCTCATAATTCTAGGTGACGATTGGAGAATATTTTCCCGGTTATACGATATGGACCATAACGGTGTAAAGTTAGGCAGAATTTATACAGAGAATCAGGGCGATCCCCGCTCAATGCCTTTCAATTTTTCCAAATCCTGTTCAGTAATTTCATAAAGCAACACACTATGCCTGTATAATCCCGACGGTTCAAAATGCCTGATCCACCATGAACGTGGATAATTACGTGGTCCATAAATTTCAGATACATCAACCGCATATTTCCCGGCAGCCGGCGATTCAGTAATTCGTTTGTATTCTGAATGTTTGTGGAGATATTCATTCAAGTATTTGGCTACATGTCCATAATTGATATTCGAATCACCAAAATACTTATATAATGCTTTTTTCGGTTGCAAAAATTCATTGGTGTAAGACAGGATATTGGGCCAGAAAATAGCCAGGCTTGTAAAATTTAAAATCATAAGTACCGGCAAAATATATTTTGATGCCGATGCTAAAAATCGGATGGCCGGAACAACGAATAAATAAATAACCGGATAAACCATTAATGCATGCCTTAGCCCAATCTGGAACGGATTGGTAAACGACAAGATGAACAGAAAAAGCAAAGGCGGGCCATAAACCAATATTAGCGAAGTATTAAGGTAGCGCAATTTATGTTGCCACAATATAATCAGCAAGCTTAGGAAGCATAACCCGATCGTAAGCAAAGGCAGCTTAAACCAGAATGAATAGAAGTAATAATACCAAACGGGCCCTGATTCAAAATATTTACCATGAACAAAAACCCCCATAAAAGTATGGGTCTCCAGTGATGTATTTCCACCTCCCCATTCCGCATGTAATTTCAATTCATCAAAAGCTGAAACATAATCATAGGGCAACGGCACAGGAAAATTTTCAAAAGGAGCCAGGTATTTATACAGCGCCTGTGAGGCGGCGCTCTTCCTGGGAAGCTCTTTTACCGGAAAAAAAGACTTTCCAAACCAATACGTGGCATTAATAATAAATAACACAATACCCAACAAAGCTGTCAACCGTAAAATTTCTTTCTTCCAGGGAAGGGGATTATTTTTTTTCCATAAAATGAACAACCAGGCCAATGCAAGCATGGGGATGAGGTAAACCATTGAAGCCTTGGCAAGTACGGTTAAAGAGGTAAACAGACTCAGATACAAAAAATACCTTATGCTGCCCGTTCGGGAATAGCGCAGGAGGCAGTAAAGCGTGGCCAATAACAATGCGGCGACAGGAATGTCACTCCCTACAAGTGAACTGTACGAAAAAACCATCGGGTCGTACAGGAGCAGGACCAACGGAATGGGCCAGATTTTACTTCCGGGCCAAATGGTTTTAAATGTGAACAAAAATGAAAATGCAAGCAGTACAAGATAGATGTACATAAAATGCCTTCCCATTCTTAAAAAGCGAAAACCATAAATGTCCTTTTCATCTGGCCAATATTTTTTTAAAAAAAGCGATGTAAGCGCCGGTGCAGCAACAGGCGTTTTGGAGTCATCCAAAGGCTTATAACGCGCTGTATTCTGCCGTGCCCATCGTAATGAATATCCAAAATAATCCGATTCGTCGACCGTAGTAGCCAAATCTGCAAAAAAAACAACCGAGGTGCAAAAATGTAATCCGAGAATAACAAGGAACATACGCTTTTCCCAATACAACATGTTGCGCCAGGTACTGCTCCAGTAATTCAATGTAAGGATATGCCTTTTCATGTTGCCCGCTTCAATCAAAATACAGAGAAAGAAAATAAAAAGCTTTCAGCTCTTCAATGGGACCACAGTCCGTGTAGAGGAACTAAAAAATGCTGAACAACAGCTAAAAAATCCATGCCTTTCTAAATTCATGAATTTGGCTCTGGTGATCAATCATCCAGCTTCAAAACCGCCAGGAATGCTTCCTGTGGAATTTCAACGTTTCCGATCTGCCGCATGCGTTTCTTGCCTTCTTTCTGCTTCTCCAAAAGCTTTCGCTTACGGCTAATGTCTCCGCCATAGCATTTTGCGGTCACATCTTTTCGCAGCGCACTGATGTTTTCACGGGCTACGATTTTTGCGCCAATGGCGGCCTGGATAGCGATCTGGAATTGCTGACGGGGAAGCAATTCTTTGAGTTTTTCACAAAGCTTACGGCCAAATTCGTGGGCACGACCGCGGTGGATCAATGCACTCAGGGCATCCACCTTTTCATTGTTGAGCAGGATGTCCATCTTCACAATATCGCTTTCCCTGTATCCGATGGGATGATAATCAAAGGAGGCATAACCCCGGGTCTGGCTCTTTAGTTTGTCATAAAAATCGAATACGATTTCCGTAAGGGGCATTTCAAAAATAAGTTCAACACGGGTTGGCGTAAGGTATCCCTGATTGATCAGGATTCCCCTTTTGCCAATGCAAAGGGTCATGATATTGCCAATATATTCAGGCTTTGAAATGATTTGGGCACGGATAAAGGGCTCATCAATTTTATCAATTTTTACCACTTCAGGCATATCAGCAGGATTGCTGATGGTTAATACATCGCCTTTGGTAGTGGTACAAATGAAACTCACGTTTGGAACGGTGGTGATTACGGTTTGGTTAAACTCCCTTTCCAGGCGCTCCTGGATAATCTCCATATGCAGCATGCCCAAAAAGCCGCAGCGGAAACCAAAACCCAGGGCCTGGCTCGTTTCCAGCTCAAAAGTGAGTGAGGCATCGTTGAGCTGAAGTTTTTCCATGCAATCGCGGAGTTCTTCAAAATCTTCGGTATCTACCGGAAAAATACCGGCAAAAACCATGGGCTTAACCTGCTCAAAGCCTTTAATGGGTGCGCCTGGCTGCGCGGCTAGGGTAACCGTATCACCCACATGCACATCTTTAGCGGTCTTTATCCCGGTAATCAGGTATCCCACATTCCCGCAATCCACACCTGCAGCGGGCTGCAATCCAAGTTTTAAAATTCCCACTTCATCGGCAATATATTCTGTTCCGGTGTTAACAAATTCAACTTTGTCGCCTTTTCGAAGTGTACCGTTCATCACCCTGAAATAAATAATAATGCCCCGGTAAGAATTGAAAACACTGTCAAAAATTAGGGCTTGCAACGGAGCTTCAGGATCTCCGCTTGGTGGTGGAATGCGCTCAATTACCGATTCCAGGATAGCTTCAATGCCAATTCCGCTTTTCCCACTGGCGTGCAAAATGTCTTCTCTTTTACACCCGATCAAATCCATGATCTGATCCTCGGCCTCCTCAATCTGGGCCCCATCCATGTCTATTTTATTGATTACCGGAATAATCTCCAGGTCGTTGTCAATGGCCAGGTATAAGTTGCTGATTGTTTGAGCCTGTATTCCCTGTGACGCATCTACAAGCAGTAAGGCACCTTCGCAGGCAGCAAGCGCCCGGCTGACTTCATAAGAAAAATCTACGTGGCCCGGCGTATCAATCAGGTTTAGCGTGTATTTTTTGTCGGTTATGTATTTTTCATCCTTGCCGGTATATTCATAAATCAGCTGTACGGCATGACTCTTAATGGTTATCCCCTTTTCCCGTTCCAGGTCCATATCATCAAGTACCTGGTCCATCATTTGCCGGTCACTCACCGTATTGGTGGTCTGCAATAAACGATCAGCCAGGGTGCTCTTTCCGTGGTCAATGTGGGCAATTATGCAAAAATTTCGGATTTGCTTCATAAATAAGGCTGCAAAGATAAGGTTGGCGGCCTTTTAGTAAATGCGGTCCCAAGAGCGAAAACATAAATTTAGCGAATGAAAAAAGATGCTGAATGAAGCACGATGTAATACTGAAAAGGCATAAAACCTACAAATCCGGAAATAAATGCCGGCCATATCCGTTAGGTTAGAACCCAGCTGCCGGACAACAATTCTTTTTCAAATTTTGAAGGGTTAAATTTCCTGTGGAATGACACCTGGTGAAAGGCTTTTAATCTGTAAGGAAACAAAAAGAATAATTGCAGTGTTCGCATAAGAAATTATGGATGCCCGGTATGCATATTAATTAATTTGATTTGTCCAGCCTCAGATTATTGACCATATTGCAACTCCGAACCAGATCATGAAAATAACCCGAATTGACCTTTACAAATATTCCATTCCCATGGAGCCTTTCCGTATAGCAACCGGAACCTCCTATGCAGCAGAGAACGTATTGATCAATGTATTTACCGATGAAGGCCTGACCGGCATCGGAGAATGTTCTCCTTTTGCTGCCGTTACCGGCGAAACCCAGGGTACCTGCATGGCCGTAGGAAAAGATTTTGCGGGGATCTGGTCAGGCAAAGACCCTCTTGCCATTGACGAGCGTCTGGCCGAGCTGGATGACTACATTTATGGCAATACCACCATAAAAAGTGCTTTTGATATGGCGCTTCATGACCTGGCGGCCAAGGCGGAAAATCTTCCGCTTTACAAGTATCTCGGGGGAAGTTATCAAGAACCTGTGAGCGACATTACGGTAGGCCTTGGTCCAAAGGAGGAAATGCTGGGTAAGGCCAGATCCTTCGTTGAAAAATATGGTAACCCTACTTTGAAAATCAAACTCGGCAGAAACGCCCAGGATGAGGTTTACCTCATGGAAGATTTGCGTTCTGTTGTCGGGCAGGATATTAAAATCCGGGTTGATGCCAACCAGGGTTGGGATTTTGAATCTGCAGTTTTGGCCCTGACGGGTATGCAACATTTCCGTATTGAATTTTGTGAGCAGCCCATGCCTAAGCACCTGGATTACAAAATGCCTTCTTTACGAAGGATCAGCCAGGTACAGGTAATGGCCGACGAAAGTGTTTTCGGTGTAAATGATGTTGAACGGATAATGCGCATCCTGGCCTTCAATTCGGTAAATATCAAATTCTGCAAAGCCGGCGGCATCCGCAACGCGCTGTTGATCCATAACCTGTGTCAAAGCTTTGATTTGCCCAATATGATTGGCGGAATGGTTGAAAGCCGCCTGGGCCTTACGGCCAAAGTACATTTCGCCCTTGCTGCGCCAAATGTAAAATATTATGATTTAGACACCTGTCTTCTCGGCCATACAATGGACCCCGTGGTGGGAGGAGCGGTTTTCCAGGGATTGAAACTGATCCCGCCGTCCGGGCCGGGAATTGGCGCGGATGTTGACCCTGATTTTTTAAAAAAATGCGACAAAATTTCTATCCACTAGCTACCGGCGGAAATATGCCGGCTTCCAAAAAAGTTTCAGAGAGCATCAATTTCATGAATGAACTTGTGCTTCCCAACGATACGAATACCTTCGGTAACCTTATGGGCGGCCGTCTGATGTACTGGATGGATATTGCCGCGGCATATTGCGCGGCCAAACATTGCAGCGCTCCTGTGGTAACGGTTTCGGTGGACAATATCTCATTCAAAAACCCCATAAGGCTTGGTCATTATGTGAAAATTGTTGCCAAGATCACGCGTGCTTTCAATACCAGCATGGAGATCCACCTGACTGTTTTTGGGGAAGATACCCAACAACAATTTACCTATGAGAGCAACCAGGCCTATTTCACGTTTGTTGCCCTTGATCCCAATGGTAAACCCCGTACAGTTCCTGACGTGGAATATGAAACAGAAGCCGAAAAGACCCTGTATGAGGGGGCCTTGCAACGGCGGCAATTGCGTCTCGTCTTAAGTGGGAAAATGAAACCTGGAGAAGCCACAGAGTTGCGGGCCATGTTTTTATAATCATTCGTGTAATACACCAATAGATTACCGTTACCCTACTCCAAACTTTTGAGCCTCGCTTTAACTTTATCATTGATGATTTTGTAAACCATTTCTGGACGGTATTTCCGCCAATCCGGCATTTCCATGAGTTCAACGTAATAATTCAACTTGAGCTTTCTGAAATCATATTGTGAACTTTCAGGCATATTCAGGCAAACGATCCATCCATCCCGATCACTCACTTCTTCGTACCATTGTTGATAATAGTCCGTATCCGAACTATGAAAATTCAGCACATTTTCGGCAAGCAGAATAAATTTTGAAATGCCCTGCTCCAGGATGGGTTCTAAGATCTCTTTCCACAAAATGCTAATGTCATTCTCAATGGCATCATTCCATTCCCCAATCATTTCAATAATGCAGCAATGTCGACGGTAATCGGCATACAAAATTTTAAGAAAAAGTGTATGACTTCCGAAATTATCCCAGTAAGGATGCAAAACATAATTGTAAACCACGTTATAATCGCGTTCGTTAATCTCCCGGCCAAAAAGCGGGCTACGCACATCCTCTTCGCTTGTATACTGATCTCTCCACCGGTGATATGGTTCTAACTGCTGCATTCATTCAAAGATAACTCTATAGAAAATGTACAAAAAATGAACCAGGGGGTTTAAACAGACTTTATAATAATTTGCACCCGGCATTTTTCGTTTCATTAATTTAGTGCCATTCCAGTCAGGTATGAAACAACGCTATGGTTTTCTATTGTTTGCGGCATTGCTTTGGGCATGCTTTGGCCAGGCACAAACTGCATCCATCAGGGGAATTGTGTATGACAATTCGGGCAACCCGTTAAATGGTGTAACTGTTCAGATCATGGGGTCTCAAACAGGAACATCCACCAACAATGAAGGTAAATTTCAAATACAGGTTCGGGCCGGCCGTGGGCTTGCGCTTGAATTCAGTCATACCGGCTACCAGGCCCATAAGCAAAATTTTTTCCTGAACCGCGATGAGGACGAGGAAGTATTTATCCGGTTAATGCCGGGAGAAACGGTACTTGCCCCCGTGGAAGTAACTACCGTGCGCCAGGGGCGTATTGCGGGAATTATCGGCATAAATCCCAAGCTTGTACAGTTAAGTCCAGCTCCAATTTCAGGGGTGGAGGCCCTCATTAAGGTGTTGGTGGGTAGCAATAACGAACTGAGTAGCCAATACAATGTGCGGGGAGGGGCTTTTGATGAAAATTTGATTTATGTGAACGATTTTGAAATTTACCGCCCCTATCTCGTCCGCAATGGGCAGCAGGAAGGCTTGAGCTTTATCAATCCTGCGCTTGTAAAAAACATCCATTTTTATAATGGGGGTTTCCAGGCAAAATATGGTGATAAAATGAGCAGCGCTCTTGATGTGCATTATAAAACTCCCACCCACAATGCAGGCAGCCTTTACCTGGGATTACTCGAACAAGGTTTACACCTGGAAGGGAGTAGAAATAAAAAATTCACCTGGCTTGCGGGAGCCCGAAACCGGAGCCTGCGCAATCTTCTTACCGCCCAGGAAACCAAGGGAAATTACATGCCTTCAAGCAGCGATGTGCAGGTGCTGTTTGGATGGAAGCCGGATGAAAAATGGCAACTGGAATTGCTAGGCAATCTGAGCAGTACTCAATTTGGTTTACTACCGGAAGAGAGCAGGCAAACCACCTCGGTTTTCACACCTTTTTTCCAGATGAACCTGGGGCTTGATGTAGATTTTTCCGGCCGTGAAAAGGATAAATTTTCAACCCGGTTTGCCGGTTTCACCGCTTCAAAAAATGTAAATAGCCGCTTCAGTTATAAATTCATGCTGAGCCATTTGCAAAACCGCGAAGCTGAGCGAATCAACATTTCCGGAAGTTATCTTTTCGGCGACCGGGAGTTTGACCCGGCTTCTTCCGATTTTGGTCTTATCATCAATCCGCTCGGTGCAGGAGAATTTTTGCAGTATGCCCGCAACGAACTCAAAATGAATATCAGTAATGTTTCAGTGAGGGGAACCTGGCGATTTGGCGACCATTTTTTGCAGGCCGGGCAATCTTTTGAAATTGCAGGAATTGAAGACGTGCTGAATGAATTTAATTATCAGGACAGTGCAGGCTTCAGCCTGCCGAATAACCCGGGACCATTTCAGATCCAAAACACGTTGAATGCATCCAACACATTGATTACAAATCGGCTACACGGGTTTATTCAGGACAACATTTCATTCGGATCCGGGCGCCAATGGGCAATTCAGGCGGGCATGCGTTACCACTATAATTTTCTCAATCACCAGTTTATAGCCTCCCCTCGTGTAAACCTGAGTTTTGCCCCGCTTCATTCCAGGAATGATGTTGTTTACAGGCTGAATGCCGGCAGATACGCTCAACCTCCGTTTTACCGCGAAATGCGCAATCCGGACGGCCGGTTGAATAAAGATTTGCTTGCCCAGGATAGCTGGCAATTGAGCGGAGCGATAGATTATGTTTTTTCCTGGATGAACCGCCCATTCCGGTTTACAGGTGAAACGTATTACAAACTGATGAATCATGTGGTTTCGTATGATATCGATAATGTGCGCCTCCGTTACAGTGGCATGAATGACGCGGATGCACGGGTTTGGGGAATTGAAGGGAGGTTGTTTGGGGAAATAGTAAAAGACGCGGAAAGCTGGCTGAGCGTTGGATTTATGAATGCACGGGAAAATTTATACAACGATTTCTACCTGAATTACCTGAATGCTGCAGGTGAGATTATCGGGCCGCAAACGGAAGACCGGGTGGTGGCGGATACCCGGGAGGTGGAAATAGGTTGGCTGCGGAGACCTACTGACCGGAGATTAAACATTGGGTTGTTTTTCAGCGATTACCTTACCACCGACAATAATTTCCGCACTCACCTGCAACTCCTTTATGGCAGCAATTTGCCTTACAATATTCCGGGCAGTACCAAATATCGAAACGCCATGGAAATTCCCGCCTATTTGCGCGTAGATGTTGGCTTTATGTACCGGCTTGCCGGAGGTGACCAACATTTAAGGCGCAGCCATGACCCCTTTCGTAAAATGAAAAACATCTGGATTTCCGCCGAGGTCTTCAACCTCCTCGACAGGGGAAACACCATTAGTTACACGTTGATCAAAGACTTTTCAAACAATACTTTTACCATCCCTAACCGTTTGACACCTAGGTTGCTGAATTTCAAAATATCTTTTGAGTTTTGATCACCGCCCCGTTATTCAAATACATTAATTGTTCGCGAAAAAAATGCTTTTATGAAAATTAATCTCAATGAAACTCAGCCTTTCGAGTTTTTCCCGGGATATTTTGGAAAAATGATTCACAATGCACACAACACGGTGGCCATTTGGAGCATCACTGAGGGATCCGCTATTCCGCTGCATCATCACGTGCATACGCAGATAATGTGGATGCAGGAAGGCCGGTTCTGGTTTGAACTCGATGGTCAGGAAATGATTCTTGAAGCTGGTGATGTATTGTGCATTCCCTCCAATATACCGCATCGTGGAAAAGCATTGACCGCCTGCAGGATCACCGATGTGTTTTCACCGGAACGTGAAGATTACAAAGCAAAACAACTAGCCGGGTGAATGTTATGGAGATAAGCATGTAATCCGAACTTTCAATCTTTCTTTTTTTTTATTGAACAGTGATTATCCGTTCAGCGTACTCAGTTTCTGACTGCACAAACCGCAGATAGAGATTACCGGCTTTTTCAGGCCTGAAATTATAGGTGGTATCCAGATGCTTCAATTCCTGTGTACACACACAACCTTCATATTTTGCAATCAGGCGGATATAAGTAGTATCCGCAGATTTTATTTCTTCAAATTTCTCGAATTTTCCACAACCATTCACCACGGTAAAATCCACACTGAATTGCAAATTCTGACCCACCGTTCCACTTTGTGGACCTGTAACCTCTTCAATTTTAGCGTAAGCAAAACTGAAGCAATCCCCTTCATCAAAGCCTTTCAGGCATGAAGCAAAAACAAGCAAAAAGGGAATAATCAACAAAGCTGTCTTTTTCATTATAATACTATTTATGCAGTAAAACCAATGAATGGCAAAACGTTGCATTATGCTAAATTTTACCCTGGTAAACGTGAACAATTTCCAGGCCATCGCTTCCAGCCACGTTTTGATTTAACATTCAATAGATTGATCTGCATGGCAAATTTGCCAGGAAAATGCTGAGGATGATTTCAAAAAAAACCGGAATCAGTTGAATCCGGTTTTTTCGGGGAATTGGCCTCTTATTATTTTTTAAGGTACATTACCTCTTTCGCCAGTTTCACTGTCCTGGGCACATCAGGTATGGCCAGGGCGGCAAGATTTGGTGCATAGTGCATGGGCGCATCCGCGCTGGTAATCCTGAGGATTGGCGCATCAAGGTAATCAAAGGCTTCTTTCTGAATGCGGTAAGCGATTTCTGAACTTACCGAGCACATAGGCCATTGTTCTTCCACAATGATCATACGGTTTGTCTTTTTCACACTTTCCACCATGGTATGCCAATCGAGTGGTCGAATTGTGCGGAGGTCAACCACTTCGGCATTAATGCCTTCCTTAGCAAGTTCATCGGCGGCACCCAGCGCAACTTTCACCATTTTGTTATAGGAAACTATGGTAACATCAGAACCCTGGCGTTTTACGTCGGCTTTGCCAATTTCAATCAGGTATTCTTCTTCCGGCACTTCTCCTTTATCACCGTACATTACTTCACTTTCCATAAAGCAAACGGGATCATTATCACGGATGGCAGATTTTAGCAGTCCCTTGGCATCGTATGGATTGCTTGGAGAAATTACCTTGATTCCAGGGATATTGGCATAATAGCTCTCAAATGCGGTTGAATGCTGGGCTCCCAGTTGTCCTGCACTTCCATTTGGTCCACGAAAAACAATGGGGCAACCCACCTGTCCTCCGCTCATCGCCATCATTTTGCTGGCTGTATTCAGGATCTGATCCAATGCCAGGGTGGCAAAGTTCCAGGTCATAAATTCCACAACCGGCCGAAGCCCGTTTTGGGCGGCACCCACTCCAATTGCGGCAAAGCCAAGCTCGGTGATTGGTGTATCAATTACCCGCTTAGGGCCAAACTCGGCCAGCATGCCCTGGCTAACTTTATATGCGCCATTATATTCGGCTACTTCCTCACCCATCAGAAACACCGTCTCATCGCGGCGCATCTCCTCGCTCAATGCTTCACGTAATGCTTCTCTAAATGCAATAGTTCTTGCCATAATTCCAATTATAATTAAGGGGCACAAAAATAAGCGAATTGAACATGCTAAAAAAAGCCGATACCGGAAAATCATCAGAAATCAATCCCAAACGGATGAATCTGCAAAAAGACGTTGGGGGTAAAGTACCGGGAACACCTGGTCAGGCCTTAGCAAAAAGAATAATTGTCCCTCTAAATGGAAGCAGCCTGCGCTATTGCACAGGCTACTTTTTCAAAATCATTTTTTCTACTTAAAGTGGAATAGGCAGCAACAGTTTGTCAATCACGTGGATCACACCGTTCACAAAGTTCTGATCGCGCGTAACCACAACAGCGGAATAAGGAATCACAGTTCCCGGGGCAGGCACCACAATATTTCCCGGACCCCGCACCTGGAAGCTTGATCCGTCAATGGTCACCTGAACGTTGGGAAGGAGGTTGCCCGCGACACTTGGATAATTTGATTGCCCAGCAGGAAAATTAACTGCAAATGCACGAAAGCCCAGGAGGTGGTAGGAAACTACAGCCTGCACCAATTGTTTTGTCAACACCGGGAATAGAGCTGGATTCTTAAATACGTCAGGGGTTCCTACAATTGCATTGGTCTGGGCTGGCGCATTGGCTGTTGCATAGGCGTTTGCAGCTGCCTCGGCCATTTCCTCAGGTGCACCGCCAGCAATCTGCCCCTGGTAAACCTGGGCATAGATCATTTGGTAAACAACGGGATGAACCAATTGGTAGAGCGTTGCCTGAAAAACATCGTCATTGGGTGCGAACAAAGTAAAATTGGCGGCTCCAAGATCAAGATAATCCTGTAAACGCGTACCAGCCGTAACATTTCCCGAATCAGCGCGGATAACGGCAGCTTTCAGGTATTCAAACTGGGAAGCCGTATCCAGGTAACCCCACAGCGTTTGCTGCGGTGGTGCCACCACCCGTGCCACTTTATGAATGACGCCATTCGAACCTACAATATCAGCCTGGGTAACCGGGATGTTGTTAGCCCACACCGAGGTTCCGCGCCTTGATACAAAAATGGGTACCCGGTAGCCCATGGGGACCGCAGCATTTGGCGCCAATGCCATTAAAGTACTTTGCAAATAATTATTAGGGAACTTATCACTGAATTCAGCAGCCTTATAGTTTTCACCGCCAATAATATGGTAGCTGAGTATTGCACGCAATTGAGCGGCAGGCAAAGCCGCAATGGCTGCGGCGGGAATTCCGCTGGCTGTGAATGCCGCATTGTCCGGGGCAAAAATGGTCATACTGCTTTTCGGATTTTTCAACAGGTCAGCCAAGCCTGCTTTATTCACAGCGGCTATAAACGTACTGTAAGCGGGATCACTGAGCAACTCAAAGGCGGTATAGCCGGCAGGCATTCCCTGGCCTTTGGGAGTGGGTTCCGGTAAGTCTTTATTGCACGAAACCAGAACAAGACCAAGCATCGCTACAACGAGACCCGGTTTAAACATATATTGAATGATATATTTCATAGAATTAGAATTCAATGTTTGAATTAAAGAATGTTGTACCCATAACTTACGTAATACAGGCCACCCACTGCAGGGTTACCCATAGCGGTAATATAGTAGGAATTCAGGATATTGGTTCCACCAATTTTGATAAGGGATTTGATCTTTGGAGCCTTAAAATTTATGCTTGCATCAACGTTATGGAAAGCGGGAATGAATCCATTAGCAAAATCACTTTGATAGGTGAATCCATCCTGCCAGCGGTAGGTAAGGTCAAAGCCCAACAGTTTGCGTTTGCCAAAGCCATTATTGCTCAAAGCCAGGCTGGTACGCACTTTGGGTGTATTAAATCCCGGCTTATAGCTGGCATCTTCAATTTCATCAATATTATCTCCTGAAACGCTGAACCCAAGACGGAAGTTTGCCGGCAATAAATAATCGAAACCAAAACCCCAACCCAGGGTATTCACCTTATCGGGAACGTTTACCACTACACTATATCCTGTACCTGTGGCAATCGGTCCTGGCACCCCATTGGGAAACTGAATTACATCACGGCGTGTCAGAAAATTCTCATAGGTACCGTAGTAACCATATAGGTCAATAAGCAATTTTGGATTTACAAGTGCTTTATACCCAATCTCAAAGGAGGTTACAGATTCAGGTTTGGTCTGCACATAATCAATCCTTTCACTCATATTGTTCACCGGGTAAGGCTTGTTGTTCAGCAAGTCATATTTTTCCCAAAATTTTCTGTTCTCACCTATCAAACGTCCGGAGCCCACAAAGAGGTCAATCCATTGTTGTTGTGTTGATGGAAAGCGATATGCCGTTTGGTAAGAAAACCGGATATTGTGGTTGGGAGCAGGTTTAACCAACAACGTAACACGCGGTGTAAAGCGCCCTTCAAAATTCTCATTCTTGTCGTAACGTCCCGAAGCGGTGAGGCGCACTACATCGGCAACGATGTCTTTGGCAACCTGGCCATATACGCCAATCTCATTGATCTTAATGATCTCCGCTTCCTTCATAAACAATGTACCCTGGCTGTTTAATGCAAACTGGCGCCAGTTGCCTCCCACCAAAACATCGGCAAAATCAAAACCAGCCATATCGCTTAAATTAAACTGACCTTCGGCCCAGTACATATCGCTGCGGTCCAAAAACAATCCACCCTGCGGAATGGGTATGGAGCGTACAACATCATAATGTTGTAAAAATTCCGCACTTCCCGCAGCAGGTCTTCCCACATCGGCCACACTTCTCGCAACATTGTGTGCATCCATGTCACGTGTACCGGCCATTTTCGCGTTCAGGTATGCCATAGCGTACTCCTGATACCATTGCGTACTGGGTTTCCACGACTCGTTGAATATCCGGGTTGTAACAGTAAGGTCATGTGACTGTCCACTATTTTCCTGTGTGGTAAAGGCGCGGAGAAACCAGTTTTTGCTGTTCAGCTCCACTTTGTACTGGCCGATCTTAAAGTCACGAAGGCTGTATCGCTGTGTTCCGGTATAAACTGTGTTTCCAGTGCCCCAATGACCGGCGACTACTGCTTCCAGGTTGTCGGTGAACTTATAATGAAGGGCGCCACTCATTTTAAATACTTTGGTATTGGGGTTCACAATATCCACTTCATTGTAACCCGTGCGGCTTACCATTATGTTTGAGGGAAGGGTTTTAATATAATCTGCCATAAATGGTGCCGCCTCTGCTACCCTGTCGAGCACCAGGGTGCGCAGGTCTATAGAAGTTTCATCGCCATATACATTTATCCCATCGTAGTTTGGGTCGGTATCGCGGGTGCCGTCCGTTAAAGTACCGGTAGAACCCAAACGGCTGTAATTGCGGTAATCGGCGGCTACCCAGTCTTTAGCCTGAATCATTTCAGAACTGAATTTTACCCCAAGACGGTCGTTGAAAACCTCCGCCCAGCGAACAGACCAGTTATAATAAGGTGATGGATCGCGGTGTTTGCCATCCACATGCATTATCCCGGTTTTAACCTGTGCACTCAGGCCCTGGTATTTAAAAGGACTTTTCGAATTGATCAATAATGTTCCATTCATACCGCCGGGGCCATATAAGGCTGAGGAAGCCCCTGAAAGCAATTCGAAATTATCTACATCAAGTTCGGTAAGGCCTATAACGCCCCCTACTGCAAAATTCAAGCCCGGTGCCTGGTTGTCCATTCCATCCATGATTTGGTTGAAGCGGGTATTTCCACTTCCACCAAAACCACGTGTGGTTGGAGTACGGAAGTTCAGCGAACTGGTCACCATATCCACACCTTTCAGGTTGTACAGCATATCATAGAATGTTGGTGCGGAAGCAACACGGATCTGGGAATTGTTCACCCGTTCTATGCTGACCGGTGATTCAAGAATTCGGGAAGGCGTACGCGTTGCAGAAACAACAACATCCTGGCCGAGAGTAAAGGATGGAGTTAGTACCACCTGTATTTCGGTTCCGGTATTGGTAACTTCAATCTCCTGGTTTTGATAGTTGATGCCTGAAACAATGATGGTGAATGGCAGGCTTTGGCTTGTATGCAGGTCAAAGCGTCCATTTTCATCTGTGTAAGTGCCTGCGGTTCCGCCTTTGATCACAACGGACACAGCAGGAATTCCAATTCCTGTATTTGCATCTGTTACAACTCCACGGTAAGTGGGCAGTTGGGCCAAGGCTTGTGTACATATTGAACTGGCAGCAATCAACAAAGCCAATAATGGGATAAGTTTTCTCATATATTACAGTTTTTCAGAACAAAAATGCGGGATTTGGATTTAAATCCAACAACTTTTTATTAACCGGGTGAAAAGTTATTAAGAATAATCAGATTTTACAGATAACCGGCGTTGAATTTCTGAGTGCCAACCTTTTGTTTCAATTTTGTCTTATGGAATTTCAGTTTGCAAATCAGTCCGGATTTTACCAGGGCAAAGTAAGAGACGTTTATTATATCGCCGATGATTATTTGGTAATGGTGGCCAGCAACCGCATTTCCGCATTTGATGTCATTCTGCCAAAACCCATACCCTATAAAGGACAGGTCTTGAATAAAATTGCAGCACATATGCTGGAGGCTACAAAAGACATTTGTCCAAACTGGTTGCTGGAAACTCCAACTCCGGATTCGTCTTTAGGCCTGCGTTGCAAACCATTTAAAATTGAAATGGTGGTCCGCGGAAATCTTGTCGGGCATGGCTGGCGAACATATAATTTGGGCAAACGGACACTTTGCGGTGTGAGCCTCCCCGAAAATATGGTAGAAAATCAATTTTTTTCAACGCCCATAATCACGCCGAGCACCAAAGCTGAAACCGGCCATGATGAAGACATCAGCCGTGAAGAGATTCTGGCCCGCAGTCTGGCTTCCGAACAGGATTACAAACAACTGGAAGCGTATGCACTTGCGCTGTTTGAACGGGGAAAGGAAATGGCAAATAAGCAGGGACTGATCCTGGCGGATACAAAATATGAATTTGGAAAATTAGGTGAAACCATTTACCTGATGGATGAAATACATACACCGGATAGCTCAAGGTATTTTTATGCTGAACGTTTTGAGGAAAAAGTTGCCGCCGGCGAACGTCCTGCACAGCTCAGTAAAGAGTTTGTTAGGGAATGGCTGATCGCCAATGCGTTTATGGGAAAAGAAGGTCAGCAGGTTCCTGAGATGACCGAACAATGGATTGAAACGATTTCACATCGCTATATTGAACTCTATGAAAAATTGATTGGTCAGCCCTTTGAGCGGGAAACCATGTCCCGCCAAGAAGTTTTCACTCGCATTGAGCATGCCGTAAAAAATTTATGAGAGGACGACAGATAATAAAAATGAATGAGCGTTGTTCGGTTAACATTCATAAATACTTCTCCATGATCAAAATAAAACCGGGCTGCAAATCAACCCGGTTTTATTAAAAAGAAATTCAAACATTATTTCAGCCTTTTGATCTGAATATTCCTGAACCATACTTCATCGCCATGGTCCTGCAAGGCAATTTTACCTTTTGAATGGCGGCCGAAACCGGGCATATCCTTGAATTTACTTCCGGCCACCAGTTTTCTCCAGGCATCATCGCCATAACTTGTTTTCACAACCTGGACACCGTTAAGAAAAAAAGTAAGGGTTCCTTTTTCGGAAATAATCTCCGCGGCATTCCACTGGCCGGCTGGTAAAACGGTTTCGCGGCTACAAGCGATGAGATCATAAAGGTCGCCGGCACGATGTGTTTTGAACATGGCATCGGGGTGTCCGTCATTATCAACCACCTGCATTTCCGGTCCGGTTTCAAAGGTGTACCTGTATGAAGGCCCTTCCTGTACATAAAAAAATATGCCGCTGTTTCCTTTTGGGGCAATTTTCCAATCCAGTTTCAGATGAAAGTCTTCATACTCTTCATTGGAAACAATGTCCCCACCTTCTCTTCCACCAGCCCTTTTGGCGGGGTCGAAATGCAGAACACCATCTCTTACTGTCCACGCTGCCGGAATTCCGGAACCATTGAACCGATGGAATTCAGCAGCGTTATTCGAAAGCAGATTTGTAAAGCCTTTGCTGCTTCCGGATTTTGATGAAGAACCACAACCAGCAAGTGCAGCAAAGACAATCGCGCAAAATATTATTCGCATATAAGTTCAGGTTATTGGGTTACTGTACCAACAATACATACTTAACCATTTGCCTTGCATCCTCCATACTTACCGTTGGGTGGGGAGTCATTGGTACTTCACCCCAAACACCTACGCCACCATCGATAATTTTTTTTGCGAGCTGATCAATTTGCGCGTCATCTGCACCGGCGTATTTCTGTGCCACATCATGATAGGTAGGCCCGACAATTTTCTGCTTTTCGGTATGGCAGGTCAGACAATCATTAGATTTTACAAGATCAAGACCTTTCACATAATCAGGATTTGAGCTGTTATCGCCTGCAGCATCCGTTGCAGGTTCATCTACCATTGAAGAGGGTGCGGGAGCATCGGATTCAGCAGGTTTGTCGCTTCCGCCACCACATGCGGCCATCATAAACATAAGGGCCACGGGAATGAGCATTTTTTTCATAATTGAAATTTTTGAGTTTAAACAATACCAAGGATCTGGTTATTAAAATTTTCATTTGATCCGCCTGAAGAGGCAAAATCATCAAAAGCTTTTTCTGTTACACGGATAATATTTTCTTTAATAAAAACTGCGCCTTCTGCAGCCCCATCCTCAGGGTGTTTTAAAGCGCATTCCCATTCAAGCACAGCCCATCCATCGTAATTATATTGGGCGAATTTACTGAAAATAGATTTAAAATCAACCTGGCCATCACCTGGGCTCCGGAATCGTCCCGCACGGTTCACCCAGTTTTGATATCCACCATAAACACCTTGGCGGCCTGTTGGATTGAATTCGGCATCCTTTACATGAAACATTTTAATCCGCTCATGATAAATGTCTAGAAAATCCAGGTAATTAAGGCACTGCAATACAAAATGGGAAGGATCATAGAGCAGGCATGCCCGCTCATGATTGTTTACTTTTTCCAGGAAAAGTTCATAGCTGATCCCATCGTGTAGGTCCTCACCCGGATGGATTTCATAGCAAACATCCACGCCTTCATTATCAAAAGCATTTAAAACCGGCGTCCATCTTTTTGCCAATTCCGTAAACCCGGCATCTACCAAACCGGCCGGCCGCTGTGGCCATGGATACACGGTATGCCATAGCAATGCCCCGCTAAATGTAACATGTGCATTCAAACCCAGGTTGCTGCTTGCTTTTGCCGCAAATACAAGTTGTTCTGTAGCCCATTCATTCATGGCCTTCACATTTCCCTTTGTGTTTGGAGGTGCAAAACCCGCGAAAAGATCTGCATAGGCCGGATGCACAGCAATAAGCTGACCTTGCAAATGCGTACTCAATTCAGTAATTACCACACCCTTCTCCTTGCAAATTCCTGCAACCTCATCGCAATAGGTCTTGCTTTTAGCGGCAGTTTCCAGGTCGAAAATTCCAGGGATATTGGTCGGCAGCTGAATGCCAATATAACCCAATCGGGATGCCCATTCTGCAAGGGTCTCCAGCCTGTTGAACGGAGCCTCGTCGCCAATAAATTGTGCGAGAAAAATTGCAGGGCCTTTAATCGTTTTCATATTTATTTAATACTGAATTTTCGCCATTTGGTTTTGCTTATTGAGGATTCAACCACATTTACTACAAAAGCCATTCCACGAATACCGTCTTCAATTCCGGGAAAATCGAGCCATTCCCTGGCCGGTTTCTTTTTATTGAGCCGCGCTTTGAGACATAACGAAAAATTACGGTAATGGTTGGCAAATGCCTCCAGGTATCCTTCCGGATGACCCGGCGGTGTACGGGTATTGTAATTTGCCAGGCTGCTATTGTAACCGGCAGCCGTGCGGTAAATTTCCACCGGTTTATCAAGCCATTTTACTTTCAATGAATTGCAGTCGTCCTGGCACCAATCAATTCCTCCGTTTTCACCATATACCCGGATGCGAAGATTGTTTTCCTCGCCTGCGGCTATTTGCGTTGCGATCAACACTCCCGTTGCACCGTTTGAAAACCTCAGCAATACCGCGCCATCATCATCCAGCTTCCGCCCTTTTACTACCGTATTCAGATCCGCACACACTTCCGTTACCTGCAGGCCGGTTACATATTCTGCAAGGTTGAAAGCATGGGTTCCGATATCCCCCATACAGCCGGCTATCCCACTCCTGGACGGATCGGTTCTCCAGGTTGCCTGCTTATTGTTTTTACCCTCTTCGAAGCGGCTCAGCCAGCCTTGCGGATATTCCACATAAACTTTGCGGATGTTGCCAAGCACTTTGGAAGCCACCAGGCCACGGGCCTGTTTCACCATGGGATACCCCGTATAGGTATGCGTCAAGCAAAACAGTCTTCCCGTTTTCTCCTGTATTTTCTTCAAATCCAAAGCTTCCTTCAGGGTAAAGGTCATGGGTTTATCGAGTACCACATCAAAACCATTTTCCATAGCTTTTTTGGCAGGTGCAAAATGCATATGATTGGGCGTAACAATGGCCACAAAATGCATCCGCTGATCAGCGGGCAATTCCTTTTCCGTTTCCAGCATTTCTTCAAAATCCGCGTAAGCTTTATGTGCAGGAAGACCAAGCATTTCACCCGCTTCACGGCTTTTTTCCGGTGAACTGCTAAATGCGCCGCAAACCAGGTCTGCCTGTCCATCCATTGCCGCGGCTATGCGATGCACAGCACCTATAAATGCTCCGGGGCCTCCCCCGATCATGCCATATCTCAATTTATTATTCATCATGTTTTACTAAAAATCACCAGGGCAACCCTGCGAAATTCACCAATGTGACTATTTTTTGCTATTCTGTCACGCACAATTTTTTCATTCTTTGGAGCCATGAAATTAAATCATCCTTTTTCAAATAAAAAAGTTTGTTGGGTACCGGCACAACGCGTTTTTTCTTATGCTGATTCCACAACCATACAGATCATATAAGATTTGCACTCCGCCTCCAATTGCTATATATGATGCTCCCCAAGTTTTTCATCTGGGGTGCATGTATTGTTTCCCCCCTTTCCGGGCAATCACTCCTGTTGCCAAATGCGTCGATCCAGCCGAATTATTATTTAAGCAGATTTTGCGACGATAATTGCACCATGATTAATCAGATTCATCGCATCACAATCATATTTCATGGTCCCCGTATGCCAATGGTATCTGCAGATTGGCAGATTCTATGGTTAATCCACGCTGCAATTGCAGCATTTGTTATGCAGCTATTCTTATTTTTGTTTACCGAAGAAAAAAAAGGTTCAAAGAAACCATCATTAACATGAAATCGACAAGAAGAAAAGCAATCAGAAACATGGCAGGTGCCGGGTTAGCACTCGCAGCGCTGAATGGTGCCGGATGTTCATCCGCAAAAGAAATTCCGGAAAACAAAACCCTGAAAGGAAACATCAACCATTCGGTTTGCAAATGGACTTACAATTCACTTACACTGGATGAGTTGTGTGAAGTAGCCAAATCGATTGGTATAAAAGCCATTGATCTGCTTACGCCAACAGAATGGCCAACCGTAAAAAAACATGGCCTGGATTGCTCGATGTGCTATACTGCCGGTAAGGTCAGCCTTACCGAAGGATGGAATAATCCCAACCATCACGGTTGGCTGGTTAAAGATTACCTGGAAGCCATTCCCCTGGTTGCGCAGGCCGGATATAAGAACCTGATCTGCTTTAGCGGAAATCGAAATGGAATGGATGATGAAACCGGATTGAAAAATTGCCTTAACGGGTTGAAAAATATAATGGGTGTTGCGGAAAAGCACGGCGTTATTATCCAGATGGAATTGTTCAACAGCAAAATTGACCATAAAGATTATATGGCCGATTCAAGCACCTGGGCAGTTGATCTCTGCAAGCGGCTGGATTCACCGAACTTTAAATTGCTTTACGATATATACCACATGCAGGTGGAGGAGGGCGACATCATTCGCACCATACGCGATAACCATACGTGGTTCGGGCATTACCATACCGCTGGTGTACCGGGCAGGCATGAGATTGACGAAAACCAGGAACTGAATTACCCGGCCATTATGCGGGCCATTGTAAAAACCGGTTACAAAGGTTATGTTGCCCAGGAATTCATTCCTGCGGCGCCTGACAAGATCGCCTCCTTAAGGCAAGCTATTGGGATTTGTGACGTTTAAAAGACCGGCAGCATAAAACAATAAATACGAAGGAATAGTAAAGAATGGCGGAAGACACTTATGATGCAATTGTGATTGGCAGCGGAATATCGGGCGGCTGGGCTGCTAAGGAACTTACCGAAAAAGGATTGAGAACATTGTTGCTTGACCGTGGAAAAAATGTTGAGCACATTAAAGGATATATCAATGCCAATAAAGATCCCTGGCAATTTCCCCACCGCGGCGGGCGCACCCAGGAAATGATTGAAAACTACCCGGTGTTGAAAAGAGATTATGTTTTGAATGAAACCAATCTCGATTTCTGGGCAGTGGATAAAGACAATCCCTATACGGAGATCAAGCGCTTTGACTGGTTCCGGGGTTACCAGGTTGGAGGGCGGTCGCTTACATGGGGACGGCAAAGTTACCGCCTTGGTGACCTCGATTTTGAAGCCAACCTGAAAGAAGGCATTGGGGTCGACTGGCCCATACGGTATAAAGATATTTCTCCCTGGTACAGTTATGTAGAAAAATTTGCAGGCATAAGTGGTTCGGTCGAAAATTTTCCATCACTTCCTGATGGCGATTTTCAACCTCCAATGGAAATGAATTGCGTTGAGAAGGATGTGGCGGCCCGCATTAAAGCAAAGTATATTGGAAAGCGCTCAATGTTTATTGGCCGTACCGCCAACCTTACCGCTCCGTTAAAAGGTCGTACCAATTGCCAGTACCGGAACAAGTGCTGGCTGGGCTGCCCCTTCGGCGCTTATTTCAGCACACAGTCCTCTACCTTGCCTGCTGCCGTGGCTACGGGTCACCTTACATTAAGACCTTTTTCGATAGTTACCCGGATCCTTTACGATAAAGACACTCAGAAAGCGAAGGGCGTAGAAATTTTGGATGCAGAAACCAATCAAACTTACCAGTATTTTTCAAAAATTGTTTTTGTGTGTGCCTCAGCGCTCAATTCTGCCTGGGTACTCATGAATTCGGCTACGGACATATGGCCCGCAGGCCTTGGAAGCAGCAGTGGTGAACTTGGGCACAATGTAATGGACCACCATTTGGGAGTGGGTGCAAGCGGATGGGTGGAGGGTTATGAAGATAAATATTATTTTGGCCGCAGACCCAATGGATTTTATGTTCCGCGGTTTGTAAATATCCTCGGCGACAAAAGGGATTATTTGCGTGGCTTTGGCTACCAGGGCGGAGCCAGTCGCAGCGGATGGGAACGAACAGTTGCCGAATACGCCATTGGCGCAAAATTTAAAGAAGCGCTAATGGAGCCAGGCGTATGGACTATTGGGATGGGCGGCTTCGGGGAAACCTTGCCCTATCATGAAAACCGGGTGTTTCTTGATAAAACGGTAAAGGATAAATGGGGTCTGCCGGTATTGGCTATGGATTGCGAGCTGAAAGAAAACGAGTTGAAAATGCGCCAGGATATGCGTGATGAAGGCGCTGCCATGTTGGAAGCCGCCGGCGTAAAGGATGTAAAAGCTGGTATAGGTGAATATGGTTTTGGTATGGGCATCCATGAAATGGGTACGGCACGAATGGGCCGCGACCCCAAAACAAGCGTACTGAATGAATGGAACCAGGTTTGGGATGCAAAAAATGTATTTGTAACGGATGGCGCCGCAATGACAAGCGCGGGATGTGTAAATCCTTCACTAACTTACATGGCTTTAACGGCAAGAGCTGTACATTACGCTGTTGCCGAATTGAAAAAACAGAATCTTTGATCTGAAATACAAAATGGACAGAAGAAAAGCAATACGCAATATTTCCCTTGCATTAGGTGGGACGGCAGTGGCCGGGAGCATGGTTATGCAACATGGCTGTAAAATCTCAGCAAAAAAGTATAACGACATTTTTGATGTTGACCAGGTTGCCATGATGGATGAAATAGCCGAAACCATCATTCCGAAAACAGATACTCCCGGCGCAAAAGATGCCGCTGTGGGTGCCTTTATAGCCATAATGGTTCAGGATACCCTGACAAACGAAAAACAACAGATCTTCCTTGAAGGCCTTGTAAAAATTGAGGAGGCCGCAAAAAAGAAATTCCACACCGGTTTCATGAAGCTGAATGGGGAGCAACGCACCATACTGCTTACTGAAATCGACCAGGAAATGAACGCCTGGAATGCGCGTAAAAAGCCAGAAGATCCTGATCATTATTTCCAACTGATGAAAGGACTTACCGTGCAAGGTTATTTCACGAGTGAGCCTGGCGCTACAAAAGCGTTGCGTTATTTGCCTGTACCTGGTAAATACGAAGGCTGCATAGATTACCAGCCGGGAGATAAAGCCTGGGCCACTTAGCAACCCGCTGATGGTATTTTCATTTTTTGGTTATCTTGCCCGCTATGTCAAAAGTAATATGCCCAGGCTGCAAGCACACCTTCGAACTCTCAGACGCCATGCGCAATGAAGTGCAGGCAGAGCTGCGCTCCCAGATGGTGGAATGGCAGCGAAAGAAAGAAGAAGAATTCCGCAACAAAGAAGCAGGTTTTAGTAAACAGCTTGCAGAAGCAGAAGAAAAAGCCCGTGAGCAATGGAATAAGGAAAAGCTAGCCCTGATCAACGAATCCCGCGAAAAGATCACCAAAGAAATAAGCGCCAATTATGCCAATAAACTTCAGTTGCTCCAGGAAGAAAACGAAAGCGCAAGGGAAAATCTGGAGAAATCCCGGAAAGCTGAGCTTGAATTCCTCAGAAAAGAACAGGCCCTGGTAGAAAAAGAGCAGCAACTCGAGATCCAACTGCACAAGCAATTGATAGAGCAAAGCCGGGCCATGCGGAAACAAATTCAGCAGGAAGAATTGGAGAAGGCGTCGATAAAAGAAGAAGAATTGCAATTGAAGTTGAAAGAGATGGAGGAGAAATTTGAACAGCAGAAAAAGCTTGCAGAGGAAATGAAGCGAAAGGCTGAGCAGGGCAGCATGCAGGCACAGGGCGAGGCACAGGAACTGCTGCTTGAAGAAATCCTGCAGGCCGCATTTCCATTTGATTCCATTAGTGAAGTGGGTAAAGGTGTCCGCGGTGCGGATTGTATGCTGACTGTGCGCAACAATATGGGCCAGGATTGTGGTTACATCATTTTTGAAAGTAAGCGCACAAAAGATTTTAATAAAGACTGGATTGAGAAATTAAAAACCGATATGCGGAGCAGTGGTGCCGATATTGCCCTGCTGGTTACGCAGGCCATGCCCAAAGAGATGGACAGGTTCGGCGAACGCGAAGGCGTTTGGATTTGCTCATTTGCAGAAGTACGGGCATTGGTCCATTTGATGCGTGAGCACATTATTCGCATTTATGCCATCAACCGCAGCCAGGAAAACAAAGGCGATAAGATGACAATGCTATATGATTTTCTAACCGGCAAAGAATTTCAGGAACAATGGAAAGCCATACGCGAAGGGTTTATGGCCATGCAGCGATCAATCATGAGCGAAAAGGTACAAATGGAAAAGCTCTGGAAGGTGCGTGAAAAACAACTGGAAAAAGTATTGCTGAACATGGCGTCCTTCACCGGTTCAATTCAGGGAATTGCTGGTAAGGATTTTGATACCATTCTGCTTGATGATTATGAAAATCAACTCCTTGACTAATTGTTTTAAGGGCTGCCTTCCCGGCAAAATGCCGGTGCACCGGTGGAAGTTCATTGCCATTGTGGTAGCCATTTTACAATGCCTGTATCTGCCCGCCCTGGCACAGCACCATGCCCATGATTCAACATATTATTCAGAATTCAACGAGGAATTGATCCTGCGGGTTTACACTCCGCTGCAGTTTCAAAATGTTGAGCTGGAACCCCTACCTGCCACAGGGGATAAATACGCGTTTTACCCCAACAATAATATCCGGCTTGGTGCCGGGTTCACCTATAAATGGCTTTCAGCGAATCTCGCCGTAAGCGCGTTCCCATTTTTCCAAAGCCTTACTGATAGTAGTCGCAGCAAAACGCTCCGTCTTCAAACCACAGCTTACGGGCGTACAGCGCTTACTGATCTTTTCCTGCGTTATACAACAGGTTTTTACCAGTTGGATGAAAGCGCAAATCCCTTTGCGTTAAAACAGTTTAAGCCCAATATGGTCATGGCCCAGGTTGGTGGTAAATATGAATACATGACCAACTGGAAACGCTTTTCTTTAAGGGGTGCTTTTTATCAGAATGAAATTCAGTTGAAGTCCGCAGGCTCGCCGCTTGTTGGCGTGGAAGCATTATATTCCCGGGTAAAAGATGAAAAAGATCTCCTGCCCATAACAGATGATTTCGGGGATTTGTCTCATTTTAACCGGGTAAGGGTCTTTGGGGTAGGACCACTCGCAGGCTA
The DNA here is from genome assembly GCA_023387985.1 of Bacteroidota bacterium. GTDB lineage: Bacteria > Bacteroidota > Bacteroidia > Chitinophagales > Chitinophagaceae > Phnomibacter. The sequence continues at coordinate 260,030 of JAEWHC010000002.1, forward strand.
TGGCTATACCCTTGTTCCTTTGAAACGGATCTTTGTCACCGCCACGGCAAGTGCCGGGTACAATGCCCAGTTTGTAAAGATTGAAGGCATAGACGGCAACACATCTCTATTCGAATGGAAACCACAATTCAACTACCGGTTTGCTGCCGGTTATACCGGTGAGAAAATTTCGTTTGGATTTTTCGCAAACAACAACAGGCATTTTTGGGAGACAGCCGCGTACAAATTCAAATTGCGCAATGATCAATACCGGGTTTACCTGACTTACCGATTTTTGCCCGGCCCTTCCCTTAAGCGGATCCTATCCCCGGTGGACCTGGTTGAACGGGTTTCTAACTATAATCAATAGCTTTAAACAATATAGCAATAAACCATTTCAGGCCATAACCTGTAGAAAACATTCAGGGGAATAACTTCATCTTTTTCGATTGCTGCTTCAATTACTCCGGAATCTTCGGTAACTGGCCGCAGGTTGTACAGCTTCAGGTGTTCCCTGAAATCAATGCCTCCAAGACTATACCATTTGTACAAGGCCTCCTTGGCACTCCATATGAGGGTAACGAAAGTTTTCTCATCAGCCATTAAATGCGGGTGACGCAACCTCTCCGTTTCCAGCTGGGTGGTCATCTTGTGCTGAATGCGGAAAATGCGCTCCGTTGGAATTTCAATATCAACGCCTACCTGCCGGTTATTGCTGACAATTGCCGCAGCAAATTCACCGCAATGGCTGATATTGAAATGGAAAGGATCCTGGGGAATAAATGGTTTTCTTGTACTTGCGATCCGGATCAGCGATAAGGGGAATTCCGGGAACAAATACCAAAGCAAATAGCGGCCGGCGTAATGTTGTAGCCGTTTGGCGGGGTGTTGAACTTCTCTGCTTAGGGGAACTGCTTTTGCAAAAAAAACCTCTGGTTCCTCAATCCTCCAGATGGCGCCCCGACAATTGTCGTCAATAGTTTGTGAATAAAAAACAGGCATAATTCCGATACAGGCTGCAATTTGCACCAATCCATCTAAAATTAAACAAATGATTTTGAGCGACGCAAGGATCCTTGAAGAAATTGAAAAGAAAAGCATCATCATCGCTCCATACAGCCGCGAATGCCTGGGTAGTAATAGTTACGATGTACACCTTGGAGAAACCCTGGCAACCTATAAAAATCATATTCTGGATGCCAAAAAGCACAATGAGATCGAGTATTTCACCATTCCGGAAGAAGGCTTTGTATTGTACCCGCATATCTTTTATTTGGGCGTAACCCTCGAATATACCGAAACCCATGCCCATGTTCCGTTTCTTGAAGGAAAGTCTTCAACCGGAAGACTGGGTATTGATATTCATGCCACGGCGGGAAAAGGCGATATTGGCTTTAAAGGAAACTGGACCCTGGAAATTTCGGTAAAACAACCTGTACGGGTTTACAAAGGCATGCCCATTGGACAATTGATTTATTTTCCGGTTGATGGAGATACCCTGGTAAAATATGACCAGAAAAAAAGTGCGAAATACAGTGGCCAACCAGATAGGCCAATAGAAAGCATGATGTGGAAAAATGAATTTTAAACAGAAAGCGGCATGAAAGAGTTGAACTCCGGAAAAGAATAGCCATGGCAACAAGCCAAATCATTTTCACTCATTAAGGAAAAGGTCGGTTTCGTTTGAACCAGCTCTTATTTTTTTGGATCAGCGGCGCTATCCATTTGTCATACCGGCGGAACTGGATGAAAACGCACAAACGTGAAGTGCACCTTATAAGCTATTTTCAATTTTTCGGGTTTAATACCTCACGATCACATAACCCTTTCCACCATCCCAGCCCCAGCCATAACCAAGTCGTTGGCCGCCACCGCCTCCCGATGCAATACCGGCATAGCCTCCCTGGTATAGCTTTACGTAGGATCCATCGTAGGCTACTGTTGTAAGATGTACACGAAAACTACCAGGGCCACCCTGTCCAATGTCCAAAACACCGTGGCCGCCCCTTCCAAACTGTACTGCTGAATGCCAGGTGGTGCTTGACACCTGGGAGGATGTCTGCGTAGTGGGTTGCCCGTTTTCGCCATTGATAACCAAACTTTGGAGCAGAGCTGATCCTGTAGCTGTACCTCCCGGGGCCCCATTTTGCGGAAGCAGTCCGCCATAAAATGCATTTGCTCCCCGGCCACCACCAGCAGTTACGGAAATATTTGTGCCGGAAACTATAGTGCTCCCGCCAGAGGTAGCGGGGTCAGTATAGGCAAGTGCTCCATTTCCCTGGTCTCCAATCGTTATGGTCAACGTTGTGTTGGCATCGTTTGAAAAAACAGCCATCACGTAATTACCGGATGCTCCACCCCCACCCTGCGCACCTCCACCTCCGGCTCCCCAGGCTTCCACCATGAATGTTTTTGCCGATGCGGGAATAATAACTGATGTACTGGCTAAATAAGATCGCATGAATCTTGTGAATTGTTGGGCAATCCCCCAGGTGGGATTGCCATCCTGACCAACCATCAACAGATTGCCGGGTTGTCCGGCATCGCCTGATAATTTAAGTTGACCACTAAGATTCAGGTTGCCACTCACGTCAAGCTTTTCGGTTGGATTGGTCGTTCCAATACCTACGTTTTGGGAGTGGGCAATCCCGAAGGTTGCAAAGAATAAACACGTCGTAGCCAGGATAGCTTTATTCATGGTGTAAGTTTTTCGTATTAAGTATTGTAAATATCAGCAAATTGCAGCAAGATGTAAAGAATTTTTATTTATTCGAAAAGTATGGCAGCAACTTCTGCATTTTTCAGCATTTCTTAGAATAGTCCGCATTTGGCATTACTTCATCCTAACTTCAGTAATTCTTTTTCAAACTGCTTTAAACCACTCATTAAATTTTTCACCCAAAATGGGTACGGGGGCTTCTTTTTTGTTAACTGCATTCAACAAACCCATCAACCACAGGTACAACAAGAAGAGACTGCCAACCAGGGAGACAAGCCAGCCAACGAAAGGTATCAATCCAACAACGTAGAGTGCAAGGCTGGCCACACACAGGCCTAGCATTTGCCGGATGTGGTATTGTACGAAATGGTCTTTTTTTTCGCTGTTCATCACGAATGCTGCAATCAGTCCAATGATGGTAAGGTAGGCAATGACGGCAGTGTTATTATTTGAACTATCGGTTGCATTTTCCATCGAGTTACTCTTTGTTGCCATATTGTTTTATTGTTTATTCTTTTTTTGATTTGTTCTGTAGCCAGCCCAGGATATGGACAATTTCTTTTTCTGTCAGGTTTTTGTCGTAGTTCAGTCTATTATTTTCAGACAATTTAAATGATTGATCTGATGATATTGAATCCGTTTTCAGCTGCTTTGCATGATCATATAGTAGTAAAACCTGTTGGCTGATTTCCTCCAATGCATAGCCGGGCGTAACTTCCATAAAGAACGATTTATCGTCATCCGGCCAGTCCTTGTCCTCTGCAGACGCGTATGGCTCCCTTAAATCTGTATTGATGGCAACAACTCTCGAAACCCGGTTATCAGTATAAGCCACCTGGATGGCAATTGAACCGCCAATACCAACTCCTATCAAATCAAACCGGGCAGGGCCATGCGAACTGCTTATGTAATTCATCATGTAATTGATATCGACCTTCGAATCGGCAAGTAGCCGGTAGAACATTGAGGCATCGTCTAAACTTTCAACGTTTGCCGGATGCAAAGATGAAGGCGTGCGCCCGGGGAGCTCCGAAGCCCTTTCACCATGAAATTTAAGATCCGGGATCAATAAATTGAAACCAAGGTTCAGCAGGCTGTCGCGTAGCGTGCTGTGCATAGGTATTCGTGCTTCACTTTCGTTCCAATTATTTTTTGAGCCATCGATTTCATGCAGCAAAATCACATATCGAATTTCATTGGCGGCTTTCTGCCTGAAATGCAGAAAAGGGAAACGGGTATCCGCGCCTTCCATTTCAATCCGCTCCAATATAAAAGCATTGGTTTCAGAAATTGTGTGGTGTACCGGTTTGTAAAGCTCTTTAAAATAGGCGGCTTCATCCTGTTGACTGTAAACCCTTGTTGGCAAATAAAGTAACAAGCAAAGCAGGCCTACCAGGTAGGACATACTTTTGTGATGCTTTCCGTCAGGAAAAAATGCTTTCATCGTTTGAATATTATTGAGTTTTAAAATGGCAGGGTAATCTCCCTTGCATTGGGAAGTGTCAATTGCTGTTTTTCATAGAAAAACCTAATCACTGCAGCGCCTTCCTGAATTTTTTCCAGCCGCTTGGTTTCGTCAAAAGTTATTTGAAGCCGGCCATCTACGAGGTACACAGCTTTCGGGTCATTTTCATTACTTATCCTTTTCGCGGCAGGATGATCGTTAAGCATAGGAATAGTAACCTGACCGGGAAATGCTGCTATTTTATGAAAGTTGGTTCCTTTGACCGGCAGCAAATCCAACACATCAGCCGGCAGCGGTATGGCCTTTCCAATAGTACCTATGATCCTGTCCATTTTGGTTTTCATCCAACCATCTTTCTTTGCATTTATATAATAATATCCTTCGATATCGCCATACATATCCTGTTTTTGCTTCGGATAAACTGCTTTAATGGCTTCAATTTTTGAATCGTAATACATGGTGATTTTTTCAGACTCATTTTCCATTTCAATTCGCAGGTCTGAAATTTCAGTCGAAACAGTTAATCCGTGATAACCAAAATGCTCGTTGTCGAAATAGAACTGAACCTCGAAACCCACTTTGCTGTTTTTTTTCAAGTCCTTGTTCAGGTCAACATCTTTTATGGTAAAAATTACCGCTTTTTCATGCCGCCCTTGCTTCAGTTGCGTTTTTTCGCCATCTGCCTTAATGGGAAATTTGGTTAATACTTCCTGGCCATCCACCTTCAAAGTAACCGTCATACCTTCCGAACCAAGTTCTGCCAGGGTATAGCCAAGCAACTCCATACTAAAATCCGCAAAATCTTTCTGACCATCATCCAGCATTCCTGAAAAGGGATAAACTTCACCTTCCACAAGCTTCCGGATACCTTTATCATCAAAAAAAGTTACCGGTTCCACCAAATGCATGGCTTTTCCATTATTGATCTGGCGCAAATAAGTATAGGTCTGAATTTTAAAAGTTTCATTGCTGTCATTCTTCATATAAAAGCTTGAGGGCAAGTTGTCTTTTAATTCTGTTGGCATTTCATCGAATGCCTGCGGAGCAACTTCGCCAAAAGTCGCGGTACGGTCCAGCAGGTGTTTATAAGCCCTTCCGGCATCGCTGGCATTAACCGTATTTTGGAAATAATAAACCTGCGCGTTTTGAACAAGATTCTCCAAAGCCAGCTTGAGGCTATTGTGCTGCCCTTGTTCACAAGCGCTAAGCATTATGATCTTGTCAGTTAGGTTCGTATAATTATCTGTAAAAAAGGCAGGCGATAAATATATTCCAGTGGCAGAATACAATAGCCCCTTAATCCCCCGGCTATTCATGCTTTGCCTGACTCTTTCTTTGTCTTTTGCAGCAAATTTGATTCCTGTTGAAATGACTGTCCTGCAAAGTGAACTGTTTCCTTCGCTGATTATTTCGATGGTTCCATTCTGGACCTGGCAATTACGCGAGCCATGAGAGCTAAGATAGATAAAATCGTATTGATCAAAAGATAAATAATCATCAATGGTAATGGACTGATCCCGTTCGTTATTATTTGCCTTATAGGTTATCCGGCCTTCATAATCCTTCAATCCACTTAACGCAAGCAATGGTACAGATGCATCATCATTCTCCTGGAATTCCCATTTATACGGTGCCAGTATTAAGGCTTTCTTGTTTTGCCTGTCCGGCATGCCGCGCCTGGCACCTACAACATTTCGTTGTACGCTCTCCTGCTTGACTGACGGTTTAGGCGAATTCTTCCCATCCCTGTTTGACTTGTTCCCAAATATTGCAGGTGGAAAAGCGATTGAACAGAGCAATAAACCAATAAGGTATTTTTTCATGTAGGTGTAGTGTATGCCGTTTAAAAATCAGGATAGTGAAAAATGGGGATATTTTTTAGATCTTCTTAAATTCCACTCTTCTGTTTTGCGCTTTTCCGTCGGAAGTGCTGTTGTCAGCCACCGGTTCGGTTTCCCCCTTGCCATTGGTGAGCAGATCGGAGGCCGGAATGCCTTTATTACTTACCAGGTAGTTTTTAACGGCGGCCGCTCTTTTCTCGGAAAGTACCTGGTTGGTTGCCTCAGTGCCATCACTATCCGTATGCCCGGTAATAATGAATGTTGTACCAGGTGAGGATTTCATTGCGTCCCCGATTTCATTCAGGATACCGGCAGAGCGCGGTTCAATTTTATCGGAGCCGCTGGCAAAGTGGATATCGGTTGTGGTGAAACTGCCTTTTTCTATCAGGTCTTTCAACACACTGCTCCGTTCATCTAACCCGGTTTCGGCAATCACCACGTTGCTTATATAAAAATAATTTTGTTTTGAGGCTGCTGCTCCATGGGTTGTTGCATGCAGAAAGAATGACTTCGCAAATTCCGGACTGAATGCCCTGGGTTCATCTGTCATTTTAATGCCGTCCACGAAGGTGCGAATACGCTGATGATTGTTTACTTCAATGGCCATTCGGATCACTTTGTTTAGCGGAACCTTGTACTCCTTTCTTTTCCAGGTGGAAGTGTTGGCTCTTGTTCCAAATCTGTACTCATCCCTGTTCTGGCCTTTTTGGGTGTAAAACATAACGCCGTAACTGGCAGTTGGGCTAAGCAGGTTATCAAATCGTTGAGGCTTTTCACCAAGGCCTATCCCAACCAGGCGGTATTCAATATCCCCGGGTACAATCAGGTCAAATTCAATGGTAAAGTTTTGTGGAAAGGACTTGGTTGTTTCCAAGTTTACCACCGATCCTGCCGGAACCCGAAACCAGTTTCCCTCATGGCCCGACAACCGTTTCACTTCCCCGCTTCCTGAAGTGTTCCATTTGGCTGGAAAATCACCTATGGCATCCTGCGAGAAATTGTCAGTGTACAAAATCAGCGATCCCCGCTTAAAACCAACCTCATTATCCCCTGTTTCGGATAAGGCATTCAATTCGGAATCTTCATTCGAAACTTCATTTTTCGCAGACCCATCACCAGATTTGCTTTGGGAGTTATTGCGATCATCTTTGTCCTCTTTCCCTTTCTTGTCCAGGTTCGGGTTGGCGATTTTGTCAATGGCTTTTTCCGTTTTCTTCTCTGCCTGCCTTTCCGTACCGCGCAAAACGCCACGCACAGCGCCTCTTTCAGCAGCTTTCTTTAATTCTTTAATGGTCTGGGCTTCCGCAGATTGAAAAAGAAAAGCCATAAATGCAATCAGTATGTGTATTTTCTTCATGGTGGGATATTTCATTGCACTGGGTTTAATATTGCCGATTTTTGTAACTTACCGGCCATTGAACCCCCAAATTATAAATTCGAAAATTCTGAATCAACGTGAAGTGTTTGAATAAAACCACATTTTGTATAAACGTTGGAAAAACATGTATAACCTCGAAACTGACGCTTAAGTTGAACCTTATACAGTTAATGGTGGCTTTCATACAATACCCTGGCAATCATTTTCTTCTTCCACTACCTTGGGAGTACATTAAACACAAAGCATGATAAACGCAATTATTGTTGACGATGAACTGATGGCAATAAAAGGCCTGCAACTCGAACTTCGGAATTTCGGCGACCGGGTTGCGGTAGTGGCTAAATTCACCAATGCCGCTAATGCTATTGAGTATCTTAGAAACGAAAAAGTTGATGTTGTTTTCCTGGATGTTGAAATGCCGGAGATGAATGGGTTCGAATTTCTTCAACAGTTTCCCCAAAGAAATTTTTATGTCGTATTTTCTACAGCTTACAGCAGGTATGCCCTCAATGCCATTCAGGAGGAAGCTGTTTACTATTTGCTGAAGCCGGTGGATTTGGATGAGCTTGAAAAATGCGTGGAAAGAATTGAAAAAGCATTGCAAAAAGATTCATTTGATGTAAAGCTTGACGTAGCTCTTGCGAAGCTCAACGAACTGGGATTGAACCCTAAGAAAATCAGGCTGAGCTATGATGGCCAGATTGTTTTTTATGAACCCGCAGAATTGGATTATTTCGAGGCAAAAGGCAACTATACGACTGTACACCTGAGTAACGGCAGTAAGGTACTGATCACCAGGCAGCTCAAACAAATTGAAAGCGAACTGCCGGATTACCTTTTCTGCCGAATCCATAAATCCTATCTCGTCAACCTTACCAAAATAAGGTCATTTACCCGGCAGGATAGTTCCCTTCTTTTGGACAATGACATCAAACTGCCTGTTTCAAGCAATAAGCGGGAGGACATTGTAAACCGGCTCTTATGACCTTGAGCGCCGAAATAGAGTTGTACTTCTGGAGCTTTACCTGCAGCATGCTCATTTTTTTTGTGATCATGGCTACGCTGATTTTTAAAGCAAGTGGTGACAAAACCTTCTTATACTATGCGTTGTATTGCACGGTAACCCTCATTTATGCTGTTTTCAAATATCAGGGCAATTCCCTTCCTGGTGGATGGTTCAAAGCCAACCTGAACACGATACTTTTTTATGTACAGTTTGTTTTTCACATGTTTTACTTGCATTTCGGAACCCGGTTTCTCGCCTATCCTCAAACCTTCCCCAGATTTATGGATTTTGTACGGAAGTACACCCTAATATTTATACTGGTGACAACCTCCGTTTTTGCATTGGAGTTATTAAGCCTGATTCCTGAACGCGCATTGGTAGTGTTTTTCCAGTTCATTTTTGTTCCCATACACATCATGCTGGCATTTGTAATAATTATAAAAATCTATAACAAGAGGCAAACTGCATTCTATTTTTATCTCATAGGGTCCGGCCTCTACCTGATCTTCCTCCTGGTGGCCCAGGTCACCAGCCTGCAGCCAAATTGGAGGGAAATGTTAATCCAGCCGATGACGTATTTTTATTGGGGCGTTATACTTGAATGCATCTTTATTGGGTACGGTATTGGAATTATTATAAAACGCTTATACCTCAAACAACAACATACGCAGCTCGAACTCAACCTGGCCAATCAGCATATTCAAAAGAAATTAATTGAAGAGCTCGAGTTTAAAAAGAAAGAAACCGTTTTTTTGAAAGAACAAAACGAAAAACAGGAATTGATATCGCAAATGGCCGCATTAAAACACAAGGTATTTCACAGCCAGATGCATTCGCACTTTGTTTTCAACGTACTGAACTCCGTTAAGGTCTTCATACTTGAAAATGATACGGCTAAAGCCAGCCATTACCTGACGAAATTCTCGAAATTCATTCGTAAAGTACTGGACGGTAGTGTTCAGAATACGGTCAGTTTGAAAAGTGAATTGGAATCCATTGAACTTTACCTGAGCATCGAAAAAATGCGTTTTGAAGGCAGGTTCAATTATGAAATCACTATTCCTCAGCATGTGAATCTCGAACAGTATCACATACCTTCCCTCATTTTACAGCCTTTTGTTGAGAATGCCCTTTGGCATGGCATAATGCCGGGGACCAGCAGGGGCTATTTGTGTGTAAGCGCAGAACCTTCCGAATTTGGTATCATCGTTTCCATCACCGACAATGGCATAGGCTATAATGCCGGCATCTCCCGTAAGAAAAATAATGGCCACACATCGCATGGTTTGTCCCTGGTAAAACAACGCCTTAAACACCACAATCACCACAATCAGCAACGCATTGAAGTGGAGATACTTGACCTTTCTGAACAAAACACAGGCAGGGGCACCCTGGTTCAAATGTTTATTTCAAAAGGGAATTCTGGCAATGCAGGAACTGGGGGCGGTGGAGTGCAGTAAAATGAAAGTCCCCCTGGATGTTGCCACATTTTTAATTTTTACTTTTGAATTTTACCTATACCTTTGCCGCCCATTGAAAAATTTTTCATGGACTTATTGCCCAAATGGCTCCAAAAGTGTTCGCATGGTGCGGGCCGCCAGTAGGGTGTAACAGTAAAGCATTAAAAAATGCCAAAGGTAAAAACAAACTCCAGCGCCAAAAAGCGCTTTAAGGTGACCGGAACCGGTAAGATCATGTACCAAAAGAGTTTTAAGCGTCACATTCTCACCAAGAAATCAACCAAGCGGAAACGTGCCCTGGGCATGCCCGGTGAAATTCACCCGGCAAACCGCGATTTTGTGATGCGCCTCCTGCGTTTGAAATAAACCAGGGAAAACTTCATTTTTTAATCCGTTTAAAAATTATTTGATATGCCCCGTTCCAAAACAGCCGTTGCCAGCCGTGCACGCAGGAAAAGAGTATTAAACCAAGCCAAAGGGTTTTACGGTAAACGTAAAAACGTATATACAGTAGCCAAGAACATTGTAGAAAAAGGCCTTACCTACAGCTACGTAGGCCGTAAAGTCAAAAAACGCGACTACCGCGCTTTGTGGATTGCCCGGATTAACGCCGCCGTGCGCCAGGAAGGATTGACCTACAGTGTGTTCATGAACAAACTGCGTACCAGCGGAATTGATCTTGACCGCAAAATTCTGGCTGACCTCGCAATGAATGAGCCCGAATCCTTCAAAGCCCTGGTTGATTCGGTAAAATAAAGCGCCGGATTGCCAAAGAAAAACATTGACCGGACGAGTTGGCTCTTCCGGTTTTTTATTTCCCTAATTTTGTCCATCACTTCAGCAGGCATCCTGAAAAATGCCTCTAACTATTATTCAGGTAAAATTTTGATTTTCTCCGATCATGAGCAGACGTTTTGAAGAATTGGTACAGAACTCTTATGCAGATCTTGTAAACCAAACCTTTGATTTTCCGCAACCCGGCTTTAGCTTAAAAGATGGCTACCTGCAGTTTAACGGGATTGATTTGAAACATATCATTAAAAAGCATGGCACCCCGTTAAAGCTTACCTATCTCCCAAAAATTGGTGAGCAGATCAACATGGCGAAACAGCACTTTAGTGATGCTATAAGAAAATATAAGTACGAAGGCAATTATTATTATTGCTACTGTACCAAAAGCAGCCATTTTAGTTTTGTGGTTGAAGAAGCCCTGAAGCATGGTATCCACCTGGAAACTTCATTTGCGTATGATCTGGAGATCGTTAATAAATTGTTTCAAAAGAAAAAAATCAACAAAGAGGTATTCATTATTTGCAACGGCTTCAAACAGAAAAGCTACACTTCGCGAATTGCCAAACTACTGAATAACGGCTTTAAGAATGTAATCCCGGTGCTGGATAATAAAGAAGAACTGGATGCCTACCGCAAATCAGTGAAGGTGCCTTTCAAACTAGGCATTCGCGTGGCGGCAGAAGAGGAGCCCACCTTCCCGTTTTACACCAGCCGGCTTGGCATCCGTTCGAGAGACATCCTGGAATTTTATGTTGACCATATTGAAGGAAACGAAGATAAGTTTCAGTTGAAAATGCTTCACATTTTCCTGAATAAGGGCATAAAAGATGACATTTATTACTGGAGCGAACTGAAAAAGATCATCAACCTCTATTGCCAGCTGAAAAAGATTTGCCCGGAGCTGGATTCTGTAAACATTGGAGGCGGTTTCCCCATCAAGCATTCGCTGGCTTTTGATTATGATTACAAATTCATGATCAATGAAATTGTTTCGCTGATCAAACAAGCATGTAAGAAAGCCAAAGTACCTATGCCCAATATTTTTACAGAATTTGGAAGCTACACGGTTGGCGAAAGCATGGCCCATATTTACAGCGTAATTGGTGAAAAAGTTCAGAACGACCGGGAATATTGGTACATGATCGACAGCAGTTTCATCACCACGCTACCGGATACCTGGGGCATTGGAGAAAAATTTCTGCTGCTGCCCGTCAACAAATGGGAAAATCCGTACCGACGAGTCGTACTGGGTGGCATCACCTGTGACAGCCACGATTACTACGATTCTGAAGAACATATCAACGAGGTATTTCTGCCACGTACAAACGGTGACCAGGAGCCATTGTATCTGGGCTTTTTTCATACCGGTGCCTACCAGGATCAGATCAGTGGCTATGGAGGGATTAAACACTGCATGATTCCGTCACCTAAACATGTGATTGTGGAAAAAGACAAGAACGGAAACCTTGTGGATTGGGTTTATGCCAAGGAGCAAACCGCTCAAAGCATGCTGAAGATCTTAGGTTATCAATAACCTGGTATTACTTCATAATCAAAAGCATTCAAAAATTTTGTTGCTTGCCGGATTCTCAAAGCGCGTGATAACCTGCTGCACGAAGCCCATCCATACTTTGCGGTTGATGGTGTAAAGTAGTTCACCTTTACCTTGATGAATCTTAATTCATCCACATCCCTACATCCGGTCCGGCACCTCAATGCCAAGCACTGCGAGGCTATTTTTGATCACCGTTGCCGTGAGGCGGCTGAGGGATAGCCGGAAAGAAATCAGCTCAGGAGATTCAGCATTCGCAATGGAGTGCTCCGCATAAAAACTGTTGAAAATTTTGGTAAGATTGTACACATAATTGGCTACAAGCGCAGGACTCATTTCGTTGCAGGCAGCTTGCAGGGTAGCCGGGAATTGCTCGAGTTGCAACAGCAGTTGTTTCTCCAGCTTTTCCAGCTTTTCGATTTTTGCACCTTCACCAAAATCACCTGCTTTACGAAAGACCGATTGAATTCGCGCATAACCATATTGTACAAATGGACCAGTTACCCCATGAAAATCGATTGATTCTTCCGGGTTGAAAACCATACGTTTTTTTGGTTCAACCCGCAGTAAATAATATTTCAATGCACCGAGTCCCAATGTCTGATAGAGATTGCGTAATTCTTCCTCATTGAAATCTTTCACTTTTCCGAGCTCCGCGGTTTTGGCTTTGGCTACTGATTCCATTTCTTCCACAATGTCATCTGCATCCACCACGGTTCCCTCACGGCTCTTCATGCGTCCATGCGGCAATTCGACCATGCCATAGCTTAAATGGTGAATGCCATCGGCAAAGGGGAAATGCAGCCTGCGGCAGATTTCTTTCAGCACCTGCATATGGTAATTTTGCTCATCGGCAATCACATACACGCTTTGCTCCATCTGAAAATCTTTGAATTTCAGATCGGCCAGGCCAATATCCTGGGTTATATAAACCGATGTGCCATCCTTGCGCAACACCAGTTTTTCATCCAGCCCTTCCGCACCGAGGTCTATCCACACGCTGCCATCCGGTTTTTTGAAAAACACATCGTTGGCCAAACCTTTTTGAACATGTTCTTTACCCAGCAAGTAAGTTTCGCTTTCATAGTAAATCTTGTCGAAATCCACCCCTATGCGTTTATAGGTTTCGTCAAACCCTTCATAAACCCAGCCATTCATTTGGCGCCAGATGCTTAACGTTTCTTCATCACCCTCCTCCCATTTCAACAGCATTTCCCGCACTTCGTGCATAATGGGTGTCGCATTTTTCACCGCATCAGTAAATGCTTCTTTCCTTTCGTTTTGCTGATCATCGGCTGCGGTCCTCCATTCAGCCAGGAGATCGTTTAGTTTATTTTTCAGGGTTTCTTCAACATCCCCGGTTTCTCCATTTGCCAGTTTTTCAAATAAAGCCTTTGTCTGTTCTTTCACCAGGCCTTCAAATTTTACGTAATAATCCCCTACAAGATGATCGCCTTTTTGGTTTTGACTTTGCGGCGTCGCGCCTTCGCCGAACTTCTTCCAGGCAAGCATGCTTTTGCAAATGTGAATGCCCCGGTCATTTACCACAGCTGTTTTCATCACCTCAAAGCCCTGCCATTTGTAGAGTTCCGCAACGCTCCAACCCAGGAAAATATTCCGCAGGTGGCCCAGATGCAAAGGCTTGTTGGTATTGGGACTGCTGTATTCCACCATCACTTTCCGGCCATTGAACGGCCGCCGGCCGAAATCCGTATCGTGGTGATTTGCCTGCAGAAAATCAATAAAATAATTATCTGAAATTACGAGGTTTAAAAAACCTTTGATCACATTGAAAGCCTCAATCAAACCACTATGATTTGACAGCATAAATTCTCCGATCTCCTGCCCCAATGCTTCCGGGCTTTTGCGAAGCTGTTTTATAAAAGGAAACAAAACCACGGTATAATTTCCTTCAAATTCAGGTTTGGTCTCGTTAATCAGAATTTCAGGCAGGGCCACTTCCAATCCAAAAACGGATTTCAATGCATCCACCGCGGCCTTTTTCAATGTATAAGTTAAGTCGGTCATTTGCTAAGAATTCGGGCAAATTTAATACTAACTAAGAAGTACTGCGTATATAAACCTCAGCGGGTCATGCACCCTACTATCTTTTTGAGTTTTAGATATTTACTTTCACTTTTGCAGTTATGCGTTGGACACAGGAAGAATTGCTTGAAGGAAAAGTTTTATTGATAGATAAACCGCTAAAATGGACATCTTTTGATGTGATCGGATTCCTCAGAAAACAATTTAAAATAAAAAAAATAGGACACGCAGGCACCCTTGATCCGCTGGCGACCGGGTTGCTGATCGTTTGCACCGGGCGTTTCACCAAAAAAATCAATGAGTATATGGGAATGGAAAAAGAATATACCGGTACCATTACACTCGGCTCCACTACACCAACTTATGATCTTGAATCGGAACCCGGAAATTTTAAAGAAACAACCCATTTGAAGCACGAGGACATCCTCCTTGCCACAAAGCCCTTTATTGGCAATATCGAACAAATACCACCGGCGCATTCGGCCATTAAAAAAGATGGGATAAGGGTTTATGAACTGGCCCGTATGGGTCAGCAGGTGGACCTGAAACCCAGGCCTGTGGCCATTAATGAGTTTGTCATCACTTCCATTGAATTGCCAGTAGTTCGGTTCCGTGTTGTTTGCTCAACAGGCACTTATATCCGGAGCCTGGCGAATGATTTTGGAGCTGAACTGGGCGTAGGGGGCTATTTGAGCGAACTGGTACGAACCCGCATTGGTGAGTTTGCACTAAAAGATGCCCTTTCTCCGCAGGAAGTGGAAAACCATTTCGACAAAGCAACCATTATGCCTATGCAACCCAGGCAACGCCCTAAAAAGGATTGAAACAGCCACTATCTCCTATTCCTCAATGCAACCATACAGTGGACATGGCGGGCAAGGCGTTAATAGAACATACTCAAAGCCAGGGTAAAGTCCTAAAAAGGATAACCTATCCCAATTTGCAGTGCCACATTTCGCCGCTCGACAATACCGAGGCGGTTTGCGTCTTTCCAGTTCAGGCCTGAAGGCCAACCATTATTGCCTCTTACAGGATCCTTCAGTTTATAACCGGCATCGAGCCTTACCACAAGAAAGTTGAGGTCCCAGCGAAAGCCAAGCCCGGTGGCTATTGCGATATCCCTGCCCAGGCTTTTGAGTTCCAGCTTTCCACGGCCATCGGCCAAATTGTAATGATTCCAGATATTTCCAACATCCATAAAAAATGCTCCCTCAAGATAATAACCAAACATTCTGGCGATTCTGCGGCGGTATTCTGCATTCAGCTCAAGGTGTATATCACCAAATCTGTCCGCAAAGCGTGCCGTATCGCTCACAATGCTGCTTCCAGGCCCAAGCTGACGCAATTGCCAGGCACGCATGCTGTTGCTGCCGCCGGCTACAAACTGCCGGAAAAATGGCATGCTGCGGTTCCTGGAATCCAGTTCCCAGCCCACACCACCATAAAGCCGGAAATCGTACGAATAAAGCGGGTATTTTATGTGGTGAATGAAATGGCTTTCGAAACGGATGAATTTAAAGAACTCCCTGCCAAACATTTCAAATTTGCCCGGCATGGTTATTTCGTTTGCCAGCATATAAGATCCGAAGTGGCGGGAATTGCCATATTTCATCAAGCGATCGAAACTCCACCTGAAACTGAAGACATTGCCGGGTCGGAAACTGTATTGCAACGCAGGATTGTTGGCGATTACACGGTTTAGACTGTCCGTACCTTTCAGGTGAATGGTTTCAAAAACCGGGAAGGCAACCATATAGGTATTCAAGCCTTTTCGGGCCTCCCATTGCAGGTTGGCGTTGAGGTTGGTTTGCTCAAAAAACGCGAAACGGTTGGTATAAAATGCGCCAAGATTTACATTGGTGCGCCGGAAATCCAGTTGCCGGTTGTCGAGAAAATTCAAGGGCCAGATAAGCCGTGGTATGCTGAATGTTTGATTGGCATTCAACATCAGCGATTGGAAAAACGTACCACTTCTCCTGTAATTGTCATTATTCAATTCCAGTGCGCTGCGTACAGAAAAAACGGTTTGAATGCCCTGCCTCAGGAAGTTGCGGTTTCGTGCGGTTAACGCGGCACCCACGGCAAAAAAGCGACCGGAGAGTACATTGCTGATGTTGGTATTCTGGCTTCCTTCAAGATCAAACTGAAAACTGTATTTTTTTTGAGGGTATAAAAGCAGGTGAATATTCAGTTTCGGAATGCTGTCCTCTATTCGGGTATAGGTTCTTACATCAACGGTTTGCCAGGGCCCGAGTTGGGAATAGCTGTTCAATGTGCGGAAATATGCTTTTTCATCATAATACCGGTTGGGAAAAAGATAGTTGTTGCGGAAAACAAAGCGCTCCTGGAAAAGCCCGAACTTTTCCCTGACGATTACCCGTCCATTTGGCCGGGAAGTCAATTGATCATAGCGATCTGCAATTATTTCTTCTGCAGACATGGCCAGGTCAGCTTCGGGATAAATGAGGATACTGTCGACCCGGTACTTTAAAAATACGGTTGGATCCGCTCCTTCCCTGTCATGGATCTCTACTTTGGCAGTTGGATCTTCAAGCCTTCTCAATGCGGCCAGCTGAATTTCGATCGGGTCAAGATCAAACCGCACCAGGCTCGGATCTGTGGTATCAACCACCGCATGCAATGAAGATCTTCCCATTTTGAAATACCCGTTACTGCGGTAAAGTGTAGCCAGGCGGTCGAGTTCGGCTGCAACGACCGTTTTGTTGTAGCGCACATCTTTTTTGAGGATTGCGCCCGTTATGGCGCTGTCGGCAAGCCGTTGCATTTCGAAATTGGGCATGGTGTACCAAACCGTATCCACCCGGAGATGATTGCCCATCTCAACAATAAAATGGGTGTTCACCTGTGTGGTGGGATAAGAACGCCCGCCAATCAATCGTTTTCTTCCTGTGGTGGGTTTGGAATCAACTGTAAACGTGTCAACCCATGAATTGTAAAATCCCTGGCTCTGCAGAAATCCCGTCATAAACTGGATGCTTCTGAAAATGGCTGCGGAATCAAAAACCGGTGGATTGAGTCTTTGCGTAAAACCAATTACACTGCGGCTGTTTACACGCAGGCTGTCATCAAGATAACCTACGATCTGTTCTTCGTATAAAGTAAGTTCTTCATTGCGCAGTTTTTCCGATCGTAAATCAACGGTGGTTTCGTGAACATATGGTTTATTTGCAGGTGGATTCTTTACCGCCACGCAACCTGTCGCAGACATGATCGCAATCAAAGCCGCCAGCAAGGTAAATGGACTGCAATGCAACCGATAATTTAAACGAAATACCCGCATGGTAAAAAATATACTTTCTAAAGCCGAAACCAAATGGATCACCGGACTAAGAGACAAAAAGAACCGTGATCAATCCGGGGTTTATATTGTCGAAGGTTTTAAAATGGTTGATGAATTGGTACGTGACAAAATTATAGGTATTGCAAAAATATTCGGCTTAAAAGAATTGTTGAAAAACCTAGGGCTGCAAAACGCCGGTCATTTTGAATTGATCGAAGTGAATGCAGCAGATATGCAGCGGATCAGTGGATTGAAAAACCCCTCCGGAATTCTTGCGGTTGTTTCAATCCCTGATTTGCCGGCACCTGAATTTAGAAAGGGAAATTGGTTGCTTGCGCTTGATGATATACAGGATCCCGGCAATGTGGGGACCATTATTCGCCTGGCGGACTGGTTTGGCATCAACACGATACTTGCATCAGAAGGCACTGCAGATTGCTACAATCCAAAGACCGTTCAGGCCGCAATGGGTAGTGTGTTCAGGGTAAATGTGCATAATAAAAACTGGCAGGCTTTAATTCCGGGTTGTGGTCTTCCCGTTTACAGTGCGGATATGGATGGAGAAAATGCCCTGGATGCTGCCGGTAAAATTGAACCGGGCATCCTGGTTATCGGGAATGAAGGTCACGGTATTGGGGAATTCTGGCGGCCTTATATTTCCCGAAGGCTTACCATTCCCCGTAAGGGAAAAGCTGAGAGCCTGAATGCCGGTGTGGCCACCGGAATTTTGCTTTCTCATTTGGTCTGAACCCATCCGGGCAGTAAAGCATGCCGCCAATTATTTGAACTGAAGCGCTTTTGAAATCGGGACCTGCCTGAAAAACAGCAAGGGAAAAAATAGGGAGGCCAGGCAAACCACAAATGTTCCGGCGGCTATCAGCCCGATCTGCCACCATACAATATGTACAGGCATTTCGCTAACATAATATGTTGTCTCATCCATTTTTATAAAGCCGGTAAGATCCTGGAGCCAGAGCAGGCCGAGGCCAAGCAACAATCCCAGCCCGATGCCCGCAACGGCAATGTGCATAACATAACTCCAAAAAATTCTGCGGATTCCAGAGGCTGTCATACCCAACGCGGTAAATAAGGCAATCATGCGGGTACGCTCCATCAACATGATCAGCAGGCAGGTAACCAGGTTGATGATGGCTACAATCAGCATCATGCCGATCACCACCCTCTTCGTTTGATCCTGGATACTGAGCCAGTCAAAAATATTCGGATAAATTTCCCTTACAGGGCTGGCAATAATACCTTGCGGCATCAGTTTGTTTAACATGGACGCCTGCGGATAAACTTCATCAATGTCGCGGGCAAGTAACTCTACCCCTCCCACTTCGTCGGTTTGCCAGTTGTTTAGCCGTTGCAGGAACCGCAGGTCTACAATAGCGAAACCCTGGTCATATTCTTCAATGCCGGTGCGAAAAAGCCCGGAGATCCGCAACCGGCGCATCCGGATATCTTCACCCGTGCGCAAGAAAAATATGTTTACCGTATCTCCTGGCGACAGCATCAACCGTGCAGCCGTTTTTTCGCTCAGCAATATATCACGCCCGTAAATGCTATCGCCATAGTCAGGCATTTTACCCTGTTTCAGAAATCGCTCAAACCCCGATCTCAAAAAATTGCTGTCGATGCCTTTGAGCATTACGCCTTCAAATTGGTTAGCGCTTCGCAGCACGACCGATTTACTCGCAAAAGCCTGGTAATGCTGCCATATAGGCTGCAAACTGATACTGGCTTTGATGGAATCGCTGTAGGTAAACGGCGCTTCTTCCGCAAGGTTAGACAATACCGGGTCGAGATTTTGAATGCGGGCATGGCCCCAGAAGCTATAGACTTTGGAAGAAACTTCATGCTGAAAGCCATTTACCATGCTTAAGGTTACCACCATTGTCGCCACACTGAGTGCGGTTGCGGCAATTGCAATAATGATGATGAAACCCGAAAAGGTTTTTTCCTTGCCGAATAATATCTTCCGCGTTATGAATGAACTAATCTGCAAAGAATTCGTTATTTATGCACTAATTTGTGGACTTCCAATACGGCAAACGTAATTCTTTTGCACTTAACCACGATCGTAAAAATGAAATTATTCCGCCATTCACTTTGCACTATACTGGCCGCTTTTTTGGTATGCTCATTTTATGCATCTGGACAAAAACCGGCACTTGAAGAAAACCGTCTCGAAACTGTTACCGGCATCAAGGTTTCCCAGAAAAACAACCCGCTTGCATTTCCGGTTGCCCGCCTGGGGGAGGCTGAAGCACTGGAATTGCATTTCGATGAACTGGGCGGCTCTGTGCAAACCTATTATTACAGCCTGACTTTATGTAATGCCGATTGGGTGCCTGCCAACCTGAGCCCAATGGATTACCTGCGCGGCTTCACTCAAAACCGAATAACCAATTACCGCGCCGCGTCGGGAACCCAAAACCGATATGTGCATTATTCCGCTCTTTTTCCTTCAAGCAACAGTATGCCTACTAAAAGTGGAAATTATTTGCTCAGGGTCTTCAAAAACGGGGATACATCCAAAACAGTGTTTACCCGCCGTGTGCTGATCGCAGATTTTAAATCATCAGTTGGCGCCGTGGTGCAACAACCTTTCGCCAATCAATATTTCAATACCCATCAAAAAGTTGTGGTACAAATTTCCCCGCAAGGATTTGCCCTCCGTAATCCTGCAACGGAAATGATCGTGCAGGTGATGCAGAACAACAACTGGCAAAGTTTGAGAGAACAAACCCAACCCAGTTTCATTCGCGGCAATACACTTGAATACTCCAATGAAGACAAATTTGTTTTTGAAGGTGGAAAAGAATGGCGTTGGCTCGATTTGAGAAGCTTCCGGCTTCAGTCGGACCGGGTTGCCGATGTAAATTACAATGTGGTTCCCAATCATGTTTTTGTTGTTCCCGATACGGTGCGCAGTGGTATTCGTTATCAGTTCTTTCGCGATATCAACGGCGCTTTCCAGTTTGGCAACCTGGAAAACATCAACCCGTACTGGCAAAGCGATTACGCTTTGGTAAATTTTACGTTTTTACCACAGGATGGGTATAAAGAAGACATGGATTACTACTTGTTTGGAGAATTCACCGGCTACCAAATTAACGACGAGACCCGTATGAAATGGAATTCGGAATTCAACTGGCTTGAGGCGGCCATGCTTCTGAAAAACGGGTTTTATAATTATGCCTATGTCTCAGTTCCGAAAAATGACAAATCCGCTCTCCCCAGTTTTGCATTTACTGAAGGGAACCGCTGGGAAACCGAAAACAACTACCGCATCATGGTTTATTATCGACCGTTCGGTGCCCGCTCAGATGAGTTGATCGGTGTTACCGAAATCAACAGCCTGAATTTTCTCCGGAGCGATATTAGGCAATAGTTCAATAATATACCAGGCAGAGCGATTCAGTATTCGATCGTTTTACGGAGCTAAACGGGAAACAGCCTCTTATACGGTTTTTTTGATCATATGAATCACGGTTTCCTTTCAAAATAATTCTACACAAGATTCCTTAGCTGTTGACAATCAATTGACGAGGTACGTGTCTCATTTACAATATGTTAAGAAAAGCAACTGGGTTTTTTTCACATTTAAAAAACATAATAAAATGTACGTGTCTTTTAAGATAAACGAATGGTATGATTGTTGCCTCGAAATTGATATTAAATGACACTAAATAGCATAGCAAAAATGGTTGAAGCGTTTAGGTTTTTCCGGGGGAATAGGATCGACTGGTTTTTGCTTCATCACGAATTCGTGTTGCGCTAAAACAACTATTTTAATTATTCGATGATGAATAATCAACCATCAATTGATGCATTAAACGATCTGATTCAAATGAACAGTGATCGAATTTCGGGGTATCAGAAAGCAATTGGATTACTACCAAGGGAAGATGAACATGACCTGAAAAAGCAATTCAATTCAAAGATTCTCGAAAGCTACCATTATATGAATGAACTTGTTGATCTCGTACACAAGATGGGAGGAAATGTCGTATTGGGTGGAACCATCTCCGGAAAGTTCTATCGTGCCTGGATGGATTTCAATTCCTTGTTTGACGGCGGTAACCGCGATACCATTTTGAAGAATTGCATTTACGGTGAAGAAGCAGCCAAAAGAGCTTATGAAATGGCGCTCGTTGATCATGAAGTTACCGTGGAAGTAAAAAAACTTATACTCAGACAAAAAAATGAATTAAAGGATTCACTGAAGACTTTTCATGAATTAAAGTCTGTGATTTACATTATTTAAAGGAAGCCAGTTGGTTGCATATAGAAAGTAAAAGCAGTCTGAAACCAGGCTGCTTTACTTTGTTTAACCCATTCAATGGGCGTCGGCAATTGTTGCTGATTGATTGCAAAATCAATCTTGAAAAGTTGCTCACCCGGCAGCCTGGAAAATTTCAGTTAATAAATTTCCCTCCTCCCTATAGTGATTATAGATTGCAAACTAAAGGAGGAAGTAGGGCGTCAAGCTGTTATGGTATGGTTTTTGTGCCCGGGGTGTTACCGGAAAAATTATACCGGTCCTTTCCAAACCTGGAAAAGAAATTACTAACTTAAAACAACGATGACTATGCCTACAAAAACAAAGGCTTCAACAAGAAAACTGCCTGCAAAAAAAGACGCAGCCGATCAACTGGAAGATTTTATGATCGACGCGATGAAAGACATGTATTGGGCTGAGAAAAACATTCTGAAAGAAATTCCGAAAATGATTAAGAATTCCACTTCTGCCAAATTGAAAGATGCTATACGCAATCATCAGGGCGAAACGGAAACACAGGTAAAGCGCCTTGAAGAAGCATTTTCTTCCATTGGCCGCAAGGCCCAGGCTGCAAAATGCGAAGCCATGGATGGTCTTCTGAAAGAAGCAAAAAGCATTATGGAAGAAACCGAACCCGGGGCCGTTCGCGACGCCGGTATCATTGCCGCTATTCAGAAAGTTGAGCATTATGAAATCGCCTCGTATGGCACAATTGCCACTTATGCAGATTTACTCGGTCATAAAGAAGCCTTGCGTTTGTTCCGTGAAAGCCTCGCTGAAGAAAAGAAAGCCGATACCGATCTCACCAAGCTGGCAAAAAAGGAGATTAACCTGAAGGCCGTTTGATGCAGCACCACAAGAATACCCAAAAACAGAAATTATGGATCACAAAGATTGTATAAACGCGTTGAATGATCTTATCCAAATCAACAATGACCGGATTTCAGGGTATGAAAGAGCGATCAAAGAATTGCCAACAGGCGAATCGCTGGACTTGAAAGACCTGTTCAACAGTATGATTGCAGAAAGCAGAACGCACAGCAATGAACTGGCAGAAATGGTGGACAGTTATGGTGGCAAGACCGCCGAAGGCAGCACGATAACCGGAAAGCTTTACCGGGCATGGATGGATGTAAAGGCCCTCTTTGGGGGTTCTGAAAGGGAAACCATTATAAACAATTGCCTGCATGGCGAGGAAGCCGCGCTTAAAGCTTACGAAATGGCCCTGGATGATGATGACGTCATGAACCAAACCAAGGCGTTGATATCGCGTCAAAAAACGGAATTGATGGGATCTCAAACGCGCATCAGGGCACTGGCCGGCATGAATGGTTGAAAGGAATAAAACTGGGCACATTTGCACTCAGTGATGAATAATGCAGCACGATAAAAAAGCAGTACATATCAAGACTGCTTTTTTTATTGCCGTTAATCTTTCAGGCATTCCATAAGTTTTTTTGGTGGATATAAAGGCAACCCTAATTTTGCGCCCGGAGAGATGGCAGAGTGGTCGATTGCGGCGGTCTTGAAAACCGTTGACTGTCAAAGGTCCGGGGGTTCGAATCCCTCTCTCTCCGCCAGATAGCAAATCAAACAATATCAAATCCCTGCAAACTCAATGTTTACAGGGATTTTTGTTTTAAGCACCCCCTCAATTCTTTCAGTTTTTCTCAATAAAAATGCTCATAATCGAGAACATATTTAGTTCAACTTTTTTGTTCTCGCCAATCGGCTGAAACCCTTGATACATAAGGGTTTTGTGGATAAATTGTGCTTGCTTTTTGCCAAAATATTTAGTAAATTTATAAGACAAAATCACCAGCAAATGAGCACATCTCTTCACATCTCTTTCCAACTTAAAAAGTTCAGAAAAGACGAAAAAGGCTTAGCTCCAATCTTCGTAAGGTTAACGGTTAACCACCAGCGAACAGAATTTTCAATCAAACGGAATGTTGACCCCGCCAAATGGATTTCAAACCTTGGCATTGCCAAAGGCACGACGGAAGACATTAAAAACCTGAATGCTCACTTAGGTACTGTGCGGTTAAAACT
This sequence comes from Bacteroidota bacterium, assembly GCA_023387985.1. GTDB lineage: Bacteria > Bacteroidota > Bacteroidia > Chitinophagales > Chitinophagaceae > Phnomibacter. Next base: position 283,909 of record JAEWHC010000002.1, read on the forward strand.
CCAGGAACATTACAGGCTGTTAATGGAAGCCAACAAGCCTATCACACCTGAAACAATCAAGAACGCCTACTTCGGCATCACTGAAAGGGGTAAAACTATCGTTGAGGTTTTCCAGTATCATAACGACCAGGTAAAGCAGCTAATTGATAAAGACTTTTCGTTCGGAACGTATGAAAGGTATTGCACAGCACTTAGCCACATACAAGAGTTCATCCAATGGAAGTACAATGTTTCCGACATGGAGGTAAAGCAAATCAATTATCAGTTTATTACCGAGTTTGAGTATTACCTGAAAACAGTTCGTAAGTGCAACCACAATACCGCCATTAAATACATCACCAACTTCAAAAAGATAATCCGCATCTGCATTGGCAATGGCTGGTTAGATAGAGACCCTTTCACCAATTACAAAATCACTTTGCGTGAAGTAGAAAGGGAGTTTCTTACGGAAGATGAATTACAGGTAATAGCCGATAAAGAATTTCCTACTGCACGTCTGGAGCAGGTCCGTGATATTTTTCTATTCTGTTGTTTTACTGGCTTGGCTTATGCCGATGTAAAGAAGCTATCAAAAGAGCACCTGATTATTGGCATTGATGGAAACAAGTGGATTAAAATAAACCGCACAAAGACCGATACACGTTCCAGCATTCCCTTACTCCCAATACCAACAGGCATCATTGAAAAATACAGTGACAATCCAAAATGCAATGCCGAAAACAGGTTATTGCCAGTGCTTACTAATCAAAAGATGAACGGTTACCTGAAAGAAATATCTGACCTATGCGGTATCAACAAAAACATCACTTCACATCTTGCCCGTCACACCTTCGCAACTACGGTTACATTAACCAACGGAGTGCCTTTAGAAAGCGTAAGTAAAATGCTTGGTCACAAGTCAGTAAGAACAACACAGCACTATGCAAAAATCATTGATAGAAAGGTGAGTGATGATATGCAAATGCTGAAACAAAAGTTTGCCAATAAATCACAAAACCCAATTCAACTGCGTAAAAGTGGATAACTAATACCCACTTTTCTCCTGTCTTGTGAAACCCTTATCCAGCCTGCATTTCAGAGCAATAATATTTGGCAATATTTTCCACCAATTGTGAATAAATACTAAGTATTTTGTCAGGAAATTACTAAGGAAAGTAGTAAATTTGAGGGATATGTTTTGAATAAAATTAAATCAGTTATCCAATGAACATTGAGCTATTAACAAGAGACGATTTTATGAACCTAAAGGTAGAATTAATTAACGAGATTAAGTCAATAATTCAACCAAAGAAAGAAACAAAAGAATGGCTGAAAAGTGCAGATGTAATGAGCATTTTAAATTGCTCTCCTGGCACTCTTCAAAATCTACGTGTTAACGGCACATTGCCATTTACCAAAATGGGCGGCACTATCTACTATGCTTATTCCGACGTTATTAATGTGCTTAACGGCAACAAGCGTAATGCTGCATAGTTGAACTGCCAACAGACAAATCAAAACCAAATCAAAAACCAACACTGTACTATGAACCTGTATTCTTTATTTATAAATCACCAGTTAAGAGATGAAGAATTTCATACCCAGAAACTTAGACATAGATGGCTTATTGAGGAAGTATCCACCGCACAGGATTGACAAGTTTTCCAAAGACAAGCTCATTTACATACTGCATCTTCTCTACTCCATTCCAGCGACAAACAAAGACCTGGAAATCCCTGACGGCTTCGTGCCTATCTACTCCAAGATACTTCAGCGCTGCATCCGCAACTACAACGATTACATTGATTACCTGCTACGGGTAAAAGTAATTGAAACCGACAACTGGTATATACCCGGGATGAAGTCCAGAGGCTACCGCTACACAGAAAAGTATAACACCATCTTTAAAGCTGTGACAGTAGCTAACGCGGTTTTGAACCGCCATAATAAAAGAGACAGCCAGTGGTCAACCAACATGAAGAAGAAGCACAATCATATTGTAAAATGGTATAACCCTGCCTTGCAAATTGACCGTGAGTTGGCGATGGACTTTATTCATGCAGATTACGAAAGAAAGATTGCCGACCCCTCGTTACGGGATTACGATGTAAAGAATGAGAAATACAAAGACCCTTTTACGCAGTTCACATCTTCATACATCAACATTGAACGCATTGCCGACACCGAGTTTATGCTGAAGGTGGATACAAATGTGTTAAGGTTTCACTCCAACCTTTCCAACATCCGTTCAGAGCTTCGCCACTGTCTGAAGTACGGGGGCGAAAACTTAGTTTCTATTGATATTAAGAATAGTCAACCCTATATTTCAACTGCAATACTCAATAAAGAGTATTGGCGTAGAGGTGAAGGGAGTTCTATTATATCATTAAAGGATATAGATAACAATCCAATCAATCAGGTTTATAAAACAACCAGTTCGTATAATTCTTTCATTATGTTAGTAAATAATGCTGTAATGCAGGCTGGTACTGACTTGCAGCGGTTTATTGACCTGGTGACACAAGGGGCATTTTATGAGTACCTCGCTGAGATGCTGGAGGCTGAATTAGGCACTGCCTATGCCACCCGTAAACAGGTGAAGGTGGCTGTGTTCCAGGTACTGTTTACTGACAACAGGTATTTGGGTCAGTCCGATGCAGCCCCCAAAAGAGTATTTAAGGACCTGTTCCCTTCCGTATATGAAATCTTCTCCCTGATAAAGAAACAGGATAAGACCCTGCTTCCACGTCTCCTGCAACGTATAGAAAGCCAGCTAATCCTACAGGTGGCAACCAAACGCATAGCCAAGGAAAGACCCCGCCTGCCCATCTTTACCATACATGACAGTATCGCCACTACGCAAGGCAACGAAGAGTATATAAAGAAGGTGCTGGAAGAGGAGCTATACAAAGCCATTGGTTACCTGCCTAAATTGAGTACGGAATTATGGCATCCCTCTCTTATGAAATTCAACGACAACCAATTATTTATTGGAGAAGAGGTTATTGCTGCTTAGTATTATATCCGTCTTACGGAAAGTGGTAATGTGAATAACTTATGTTCAATATATTGCACAATTCACTTAGTTCATTGTATATTGCATCATAAAGCGGGGGCAACGCTATACAAACTGCAATTTATTATGAAAATTAAACAAAATCTTCCCATCCATGTAGGGGCAAAAGTGACATTCAACAATGATGATATTGAAATTTTCAAAGCAGAAACGAACTTGGATAATCCAGAAATCCAACAGTACAGAAAACTTGTATTAGCAGGAATTGATCAAGTAGGTACTGTGAAAGAACCAGGTATCAGTATGACCACCGTCTCATATCCTGATGGTTGGGAGTTACCAATTCCAACAAAATATCTCGTCGTATTACCTGAGGTATGATGAGGTTTAAATAAGCAATTAATAAATGATAAAATCTAAGCCGAAATTATCGGATGAATACATCCATGAACATCGTGAAAAAATTGGTAGAAGTATTCGACTTTTAAGAGAAAGGAAGGGTTATAGCCAGGATGATTTAGCTGAAATTATGCAGGTACACCGCTCAACTATATCAAAGATTGAAACAGGAAAATTTGCAGTTTCTGTCGATTACTTGGTTAAGTTCGGATGGTACTTAGATTTTTCGATTGCTTTAGAACCAGTTGAAAGCAAAGCATCGAAGTGAAGTAAGAATGCTTCGCATGAAGTATAGTTATGATTTAAGAATGACTGCAAAGAAAACATATATAAGAGATAAACGGTCACCGAAGCCCTCTAATGATACTGTATCAAAAGTTATGAGTGCAAATAGGGCACAAGGTACAAAGCCGGAGTTGTTATTAAGAAGACTACTTTGGAAAAGTGGTTTACGAGGCTATAGGAAAAATGTTAAGGGACTTCCAGGAAAGCCAGACATCTGTTTCACAAAAACCAAACTATCCATTTTTATTAACGGATGCTTTTGGCATAGGTGCCCACATTGTAATCTTCCACTACCAAAATCTAATCAACAATTTTGGAAGGATAAATTTGAAGCGAATGTCAACAGAGATTTAAATAAACAAAATATGCTAAAAGAACTGGGTTGGCAGACATTGACCATTTGGGAATGTGAATTAAAGAATAACAACGTTTCCTTTTTAATAGATAATATTCAGAATATAATTTCAAGTAATGGCAACAAAAAAAGCTAAGATAAAAGGTGCTCAAATTGACAAGATAAAAGTAGTTGAACTATTTGCAGGTGTTGGCGGCTTCAGGATTGGGCTTGAGGGTTGGGAAGGTATGTCCGCATTATCTGGTTATAAAAAGCCATTGGATAGCATCTATGAAGTAGTTTGGAGTAATCAATGGGAACCCTCTACTAAATTGCAACATGCTTCCAGCGTTTACGAAGGGAGGTTTGGCTCAGAACATCATTCTAATGAAGATATTGAGCAGGTAAAAACAGCCGATATACCAGACCATGATATGTTGGTAGGCGGCTTTCCATGTCAAGATTATTCTGTCGCCAAACAGCTAAGTAAATCTCATGGCATCGTTGGCAAAAAAGGTGTCCTTTGGTGGCAAATACATCGCATTTTAGATGAAAAGGGTGATAAAAAACCAAAATATGTTTTTTTAGAGAATGTTGACCGTTTGATTAAATCTCCCGTAAGCCAGCGAGGGCGTGATTTCGCAATAATCCTTGCTTCTCTTTCTGATTTGGGATATGTTGTTGAATGGCGTGTTATAAATGCGGCAGATTATGGTTTGCCTCAAAGACGAAGGAGGATATTCATTTTTGCTTATCACAAGTCATCGGAAATCTATAAGAAGATAAAAGACCCAATTGATTGGATAAAACATGAAGGTTTATTTGCAAAGGCATTTGAGATCCAGGCAGAGAATGACATGAATTTTCCTTTTGACATTAAAGGCGATTTGGTGGAAATTACGGAGAACTTTAATAAAAAGAATGGAAGTTCAAGTCCCTTTGGTAATACAGGTGTTATGATTGACAGGCAAGTCTGGACATTAGATGCTAAGCCAAATTATGACGGTCCTTATACAACCTTAGGGGATATTGTTCAAGATATAAAAGAAGTTCCAGGTGACTATTTCCTTAACGGTGAAACAGACCAATGGGTTTATCTAAAGGGCGCTAAAAAGGAACCACGGAAAAAAAGTAATGGTGAAATATTTTATTATGTTGAGGGTCCCATGTCTTTTCCTGACCCATTAGATAAACCTGCAAGAACTATTATCACTTCTGAAGGCGGAAAGACCCCGAGCAGATTTAAACATGTGATTAATCAAAGTGGCAAGCTACGTAGACTTACTCCTGTTGAACTTGAGAGAGCGAATATGTTCCCAGACAATCATACAGCTGGTGCTAACGATACAAAGAGAGCTTTTTTCATGGGTAATGCTTTAGTAGTAGGGGTTATTGAAAAGGTAGGTATTGCTCTAAAACAGTTATTACTGAACGAATAAGATCATACTCCAACTTCAAACTTCAATATTTCACGTAGAAGGCTTTTTCTTGCATAAAAAGCTCTTGAGGTAGAACCGTGCCCAGCTCCTTTGGTTCTCGCTTGTATCCATTTTCCATCTTTACCGGTAAGGGCACCAAATCCACTTTTTATACACTTCATCCTTATTGTCTCGTAATCAGTCTCAATTTCCTTAATTAACTTACTGTCAGTAATAAAATCAAATGACTGCACTTTTAGTAACTCAGCCTTTTCATTATGATGTCCATTCCAGGTGACAGCACAGAATATTATCGATTTGAGTTTTTCCCAACAATGACTTTTGTAAAACGGTGTCTCAGTTAATTTTTGTGGATTTATCATAGTGATAGCCATTGTTTCCTTTGGCGTCCAACACCCCTTTACTTTATAGTAAGCCGTTGATTTTAGTTCAAATCCTAGCCCATTTGGTGCCTGCTTATTATTATTGTCTAATCCAGCAAGTCGCTCTAATACCATTCCCTTCCATCCTTTATTTTGATAACCATTAATATAGGTGGTAATGTTATGTAGTCTTGCAATAGCTCCCAAATCCACTCCAATATGAGCGTTTAGGTTTTTTATGGCAACAATACGAGTAATCATGTTTTTATTAAATCAATTTATATCAATTCTTTTAAAGAGTTCATTGAAAGCCATCGTCCTTGTCCATTAGGATAATTCACATCTTCCTGTCCCCATATCCATTTATATACATTAAGTAGCAGTTCTATAGTTAAACCAATATTATTCTTGGGCGTACATTCATTTAATACATCTTCTGGCTCTTTACCATTACATACATCCTCCAGGCAGTTTATAACCTGAACTCCAAATTCGTAATCGGCATTTATTTTAGTTTCTATATCCTCATATAACTCTGCATGTGTCACAAGCCATAATTCATTATCCATTTCATTATAGATGAACACCATGAAGTCTGATTTAGATAGTCGACCCCAACTTCTTTTGCCACCCGGCTTATTAATCACAATCTTCCTACCATCCGATAATGTTTCTACATCATACAATAAATATGGTATACCATTTATTTCGTTTCTAAAATCTTCTTTTATATTATTCTTGACCTTTAGTGGTACTAATCTTACATCATAATTAAATCTGTTAGCCATTACCATTTTTGATTTTAAAGTCGAATTACCTATGGTTGCAATTGAGGGAAAGCACTAATTGCACCCCTTAAAGAAATTGGGTTCAATCCTGCCGGTGGTCGTACAAGTCCTCCGGCGAACTTCATTAGTTCCAACAGAAAATCAGCTTCTGATAAATTTCTTCTGTGCAGAACAATGTTTATAATGTGAGCATAGGTAAGTAGATTATTATAACGTCCAATTCCAGATGCAATATCATAACCTAATGTAAAATACTTTGTATCCTCGTTCAACGCTATCAGCTCTAAATAATAGAGGAAAACTTCTAACGGTTCTCCAAAGTCAGCAGGCAAACTCTTTTTAATTTCATCAACTACATCAGTAGGTGGTGAGTATCTCCAGTTACCATTGTTATCCTGTACATGGTCTAAAGCCATAGCATTCCTTACACATAATGCACCAAGCAATTGTAATGCGTCATAATTCGGTATCAATTTGATGAAACCCTTGAATACTTCTTCAAAAGTTCCAATACGGGGCACCATTTGCCCTTGGAAAAAAGTCGTTGGCGACATGTCGTTTGGATTATTCGCCTTATGCCCATCCTGATACTTTATTTGTGATGAGGAATATTCTTTTCCGGGCTTACCTACTTTCAACTCATAATCATTGTATGTATAAATAGTTGTATAAATTTTATTTGCTGGGTCATGACTATTTGGGAATTGTATTGCTTCTTGAATAAGAGCATTTCTTCTTGGCAAATAGATCTGTTTCAATAATCGGGGTCTGTCGGTACTTAATTTAAGCGATTGCATTAAAAGGGTTAGTTGTTTTGTATTTTATGTCTTCCTATTGCTAATTCAATCAATTTTGATTTCTTTATAATTATGTTCACTGGTTGTTCAGCTAACTGTGATGAATAAAAGAAATAGAAAGGTCTTGCATCATTCCTGTAGTGGATACCACTGGTTCCGTTTTCCCTTATCGCAGTTGCAATTCTAAGTGCTCGTTCATGGTCGACGTTATAGCTTTCTAACATTTGAATAATTGCACTTCTGCGGATAATTACTAAATCGACCTTAGTTATCTCATCAGCAGAGAAACCCTTATCTTTTTTTGCCCACAGCCAGGCTAACAAATAGTATTGCGTTGCTTTTGTATTGTCGTAGAACCAACCATCAACGAGTTGACCGCTTTGGAGTAGAAAGTTTATTTCAAAAGCAAATGTTGGCAGGTCCTTATTCACGTAATGTGCAGCAGCCTTCTCGTCAACAATCATATTCGTTATCTGCTTATAATCAAATTTTACATCTTGTCCTGCCATTTGATGAGTTATATCATTGTATCTGACCAAGTTCCTTACATGATGCGGATAGAAGTTCTTGTCTAAGTACTTGCCAATTTCGACTTCAGCGGCACTATCAGATTTCCTTAAAGTGGTTGCCATATTAAAAATTAAAAAGGTCTTTTTCTTTTAATCCCAGTGCTTTAGCTAACTTTTCTACTACCACAATTGATACATTTCTTTCGCCCTTTTCAATACTGGGTACATAAGTCCTATCAAGATCAGCCATAAGTGCAAGTGCCTCCTGTGACAGGTTGCGTTCAAGCCTTAACTTCTTAATCCTTGCACCGAACTTTTTCCTAATGTCCATTTCCAAATATCAGGGTTATGTGACAATTGTACAACGGACAACTGTCAACGTTTGTTTGTTTGGTTTTTAGTAAAGTTCCTATGACTAATAAGGGATAGAAAGAATATTTTACTTTCGAGCATTAATATAACATTCGTTACTATGCAGAGTAAAGCTGCTGCGTATCACACATATAAGATAAAATGACCATAACGCACAAGATAGATACCTTTTTATTTACCATTTTCCCTGACCTAAAAGGTGCAGGTAATGAAGCAATCATTGAGGCTTTTAAGAAATATTATACCTACGGTCCATACAAACCCAAAGTTTCAATAGACGGCGATGTTGTTAATATCGTAATAGATACACCAGCAATAGTTTCTCAGGAAACTGACTACAAGAAAGTAGTCGCTTTGTGTGAAAAAGGAAAGTACAATGAAGCAAAGCCAATTCTGAAAAAACTTATCGAGAAAAACCCGTCCAATTCTGAATACCACAGAATAATGGGTCAGGTACTTTCAGATGAAGGAGACCAGGAAGAAGCTATCAATTATCTAATCGATGCACTTCGTTGGGATAGCAAGAACGGGTGGGCTCTATTGATGATGGGTAACATTTTTGCGAAATACAAAGAAGACATTCCAACTGCAATAAAATACTATGACCAGGCTCTTGTATCTAATACTAAGGACAACATCATTTTTACAAACATCGGGTATGTATTAATGCAGCAGGGCAAGTATGAAGAGGCAAAGAAATACTTATGGGAAGCCGTTAAAATTAATCCTGACTATCCCAATACTCATATCACTTTAGGTATAATAGCAGAGAAAGAGGATGACCTGCCTTCTGCTTTCTTCAGCACGATACAGGCATTAAAACTATCGAGCACCAAGGATTTGATATACCAGAACGGACTAAAACAGGCATTTAACCTTGCTAACAGAATAATAGGCTTGGGTGCAGGTAAAAAGATATTCAGAGAATACAGGCACAAGCTGGAATTTGATGGTGGTACAGAAGTAGATATTGTAGCAGAGGATGAAATGCCAACTGCTGCAAGGATTGAATTTGCTGAGGTCTATAATCTTAAAAAACACATCATTCGCTACAAAGATGGCTACCCTGCTGTAGAGCATCTGATAATGCATGAGCTGGTACATTTAGATTTTGTACTACAGGCAAGGAAAGAAGAGGTCAATCAACTGTTCACCGCTACTTAGCAACACCGCAACGACTTTGTAAGAAGTATCGACCAGAGCATAAAGAAGTTGAAAAAAACGAACATCCCACAAGAGGCAATCGACAAATATTGTACAAGCCTTTTTGATGGTATGAACTTGCAAGCATACAACACACCTATTGACTTATTCATTGAGACTTTTCTATACAATGATTTTGCAGAGTTAAGACCCTACCAATTCCTTTCTCTTTATACTTTAAATCAACAAGGCTTAAAAGCTGTTACAGATAAAACCACTGTTAACCTATCACCACCAGATATTCTTTCAAAAAGCAAGATTTATAACATCGTAAATGCTTTGCATCTCAAACATCTTTTCGGTGTTGACCTGATAAAAGAGTTTCAAGCATCTCAATCAGAATTGAAACAGGCAACCACTTTTTACGAAGAGTTTTTACAATACAAGGACGACAAAGAACCTGGGGAGGAATATGAGTTAGTGCTGCATTGGGCAGAGGACTTGAAGATTGATAACAATTTTGAACTGGTTGACGAGAATGAATACAGGACAAAAAGAACTGACATAGACAACTTGCTGGCTTCTATTGAGCAAGACCCTTTCGACATAGAAAGCAAAAGTCCCTACAAGGATAGGGAGATGGAAAAGTTTCAGAAGTCACAAGAGAAGTTAGGTACTAATCCGGCTGTTGTCATGTTTATGGTAGATGCGTTGAAATACTTTCAGAGTATGCCAGATGCAGATATAAAGAAGATTGCTTTTGAAATTGCTACCAACGGCACACAAGGTTACAGACCAGACAAAGCAGATTACAGGATAAGTTTTATGCCAGGCAAACTGTTTTCAGGTTACCACATTTTGGCGTACTACTACGTTAGTTGGAAGTTGGTTCTACCTGAGATGGTTTCTCAGCTACAGTTGCCTTTTGACAAAGAATATCAGATGGCGGTCTCAATGTACAATTTGGAAAATGGTGGTGAATAAATGTCTATGCAAACTTTTAATTGTAAAGTCTTAGGGATATATAATTGATTTATTGCACGAACAACAAATCAACACTCAACATCGTTGTGTCACTCACTTGTACGTTCCGTAACATTATTGAGCAGATTGGCTTCAGCCAAAGGTAGCTAAGCTAACACACGTAGCAATGCAATAGCCACCTTTGGCTTCCCACAGCAAGAGCCACTCGTTCCTCATGGCACTTGCTTTCTGCTTGGCTTCTTTTTCAGCGGTAGAATAAATCCAGGCAATAGTAATTCTCACATCAGCACGACCCACGCTGCAAGGTAAAGCGGTGTTCCTCATGCCTATTCGGCAAGCAGATGCGCCAAACCATTGCAGCATTGCCAATAAAGCTGTTTATGATACTTGTATGGTATTGGCAAAGCTGACAATGCCCTGCGGGTGCTTCGCTACGCTTCGCAGTTTGTCACACTGCTTGCAGCTCATACGGCATTCGTCACGGCAGCTCCTGTGTCCTTCATGCCACCTCATTCATTTCGTCCTTCGTTCCGCTCCATTACACCACGTTCGTACCCTAAACATGTGCTACAAGGCATGGCATCCCTTAGCCACTCACGATGCCACTACACAAATGGAATGCACATACCTTTCCGCAAACCCACCGCTACAATACTCACTGGGTTCCATTCCGCTACACTACGTCCTACTTTCATTTCGGTAGCCTTCAGTCCACCCGCTGCCAATAGTTTTGCTCGCCTTGCGTACCACTGTCTGCGTTACGGGGCTGCACTGTCACAAACCCTTGCTCATGCACTGACCTTCCCACAAAGCCTTGAAGTGCATGTCACGTTCCGCCCCTTCACTGTGTGTCCATCGTTCCCTACGGTCACTTTACTGTCCACCCCAGCCAGTGGTGCTCGCAGCCACTTCCATTCGTTCCTCATTCCAGTGGCTTTGACGGCTCGCTACGCTGCCATGCTACAGCCCCTGTTACTCCCAGGGGCGGCTAACGCTTCTTTTTGCCGCAGGCGCTTTTACCTTTTTGCCGACGCACAGGACTAAATATGTACAGATTTGCTTGGTATTTAATTGCCCATTAGATTGCTTGGGTGAAATTGATTTATTAATTAAAAAAACATTTGAATGAAGTTTATTGACTATCAAGAAGAAATCGAAAAATGGTTGAATGATAAAAACATTACCAATTTTGCTCCATTATCACAAAACAAGGAGTTTAAAGAGTTTATCCGTACACATTTTCCAGGCATTCCTGAAGATGCTTTGGTAAAAGCTATTCATCAATGTTCTATAGCAATAGGAAAGGAAGATGTAAACTCTTTTTCTGGTTGTGTAGCTAACTCTTTGACGAACTTGGCTCAGGGTAAGTAACAAATAAAAAAAGTGCAGCAAGTTAGGCGGCTATCGCAGCCCCTAACTATGCCTGCAAAGAAATTCCGCCATAAACACAAAACCCACCGCACAAAGCCGTCATTTATTGCGTTGCTTCTTTGCAGGCAGCTACGCCGCCTGATGATAATGCTTTCTTTTTTTCTCTTTTTTCTTTTAAAAGTATTTATAAGGGGAAATCTGAATTGCTGAAGCCTGATACATACTTAAAGTTTCTGCACACCACTTCTGAATGATAGTCATACCTGACCAACAACGTTAATAACACACGGCTTTTGCCTGAATGGTTTTTATAAAGCAAAGTTAGCTACGGCAGCCCGACGCACAGACCCCACTAAAAAAACAAAAAGACTACGGCATAAACACAAGACCTTTCGCACAGAGCCATCTTTTATTCCGTTTCCTTTTGGTTTTTTATCTGCCTTCGCTGGTGAGATGCTTATAAAAAATCATCAGTTATGCAAAAGCAGCTTCGTATTATCAGCAGTCGTCGTGTGGCAGTTTGCCCTCTCAGTAGTTCATGTTTTCCAATGCCTTCAGTTCCTCGGTTAGTTTTCGGCAGGCACGTTCGCAGGCTTCCTTCAGTTCACAGCATTTATCCAGGTGTTGGCATCTATCATCTTCCTTGTGGCTGGTACATCTGGTGTTTTGCATCTGGTCGCCGCCAGCTTGCAGCATTGCCCTTTTAGGGCTTTGCTGTCATCGTTTGACCCTACGCAGGTTGACCAATACATATTTCCTACTTGACCGCACCTTATTAGCAGGATATTTCGACTTTATAGAGAAACAAAACGGCAATAAAAAAGCCCTGTAGAAACAGGGCTCGTAAATCACCAGATATTTATTCTAAAAGATTTCAGCAATTTTCAACGCATTGCCAGAAGAGAAGGTGTAATAGTTTGGACCTACTTTCTGAGCGAACTCGATACCGATACACTGAATAACACTCACATCAGTTCCTAATGTAGGTGCGCCAGCAAGAGCAGCGGTAAGAGTTTGTGCTGTAGTAGCACTATCAAGAGGTAAATAAGGAGAGTAAGCAACAATGCTTGCTTCATTATTTGTCGCATCAATGGGTTCATATGTTCCTGTGTTACTGTTGTAAGCAAAATCAGAGATAACAGCCACCGCCTGGATTAAACGGAAGTGTGTAGAACCTGCTGGGGCAATCAGAAGATTTGCAGGATTGAAAACAGGCACTGTCAATGTTCCCTCGTTTCTGTTCGCATTATGTGCAACAGTGTAAGGAGCGGAGAAAATACCATCAAAATTCACAGAAGCGTCAAACTGCACGTTTTTCAAATACTGCTGTTGCTGAGTGATTAGGATGGCACGGTAACCCCTTGCTTCGGTTTGGTCTTCCAGGTTAATCTTTTTCATGATAGCAGTAAGCCTACCTGTAAGCTGGCTATCAGACATCGTGTTAAGCAAAGAGCTCAAAGCAGTTCTCACACTTTTACCAGCTTTAGCACAGGCAGCAAATTCATTCATGTTTTCACGAGTACGTTCAAACGCTGGGTCTGTCTGTACTTGTTCAGCAGATGGACCGCCTTTTAAGCCTGCATAATATTCAGGTAAACCTTTCATTTTGAAGTGGCGTACATCACCTAATGTGCCCACGTATTTGATATGTCCTTTTTGAATTGCCATTGTAAAGAATTTAATGGATTGATAAAAGATTTTACAGGTATAAAAGTACATCAAAAAAGTTACTTTTGCAAGTATAAACATTTGATATTCAAACATTTAATTCAATATAGAGTGATTGATTTTGTAGGCATTTACAGGGTTTTAGCGGTGATTGATGGAGATGGCTTCATAGGTGCTCATATAATTTCAAATGATGTAGTTGAATTTAGATTGTATGGTATAGATGCACCAGAAATAAAAGTTTGTAAAAAGTTGAAACAGGATGAAAAGGAGCTGCATATTCCTGGCGAATTGCTTACGCAATTAGGAGCAATTTCAGCCTCATTCCTGCGTTCTGTTTTGCCAGTCGATACTTTGGTCACTGTGAAGCAGGAAAGCCAGAATAAAGCCGATAAATACGGCAGAAAGCTGTGTTATTGCTTTGTGCAGGATGGAAGTAGTATTAATGCATTATTAGTAGCGGAAGGATACGCAAAGCCCTACAGCAGCATTTATTGTGAACAGTTGCCCGAGTTACAAAGATGGAATATCTTAGCAAAGCAAAACAGCAAAGGTCTTTACAATTTAGTTCCAGCATTTTAATAAAAGAGAACAAATCGAGAACAGCGGATGCAGATTTGTTGAAATGCTTATCTGATAAGGGTTTCAGAGATAGGTTCAAGAGCCTCTCTCTCCGCAAATAAAATGAAAGATGCCCCTCGACACTGTCGAGGGGATTTTTTATAGCCGGTCGCGTGCCGGGCTCGCCCGGTTAAGCAGTTGTCAAAAATGAAAGGCTACTTCTTACCCTTATATTCTTCATCCGATACCGGTTGCTTCCAAATTACGCCACCTTTGTTTTGCTGAGTAGAAATTGCGATATGCTCAAATTCCGAATCAGGCGAAGCACCGTGCCAATGCTCAACATCTGGTAAAATCTCAACAACGTCTCCAACCTGCAAAACCTGTATATTCCCTCCCTTTTCCTGGAAATAACCGATGCCCTTGGTGCAAATTAAAACCTGGCCTCCGGGATGTACATGCCAATTCGTTCTCGCCCCGGGTTCAAATAACACATTACCCATCGTGAGGTCAAATTTTTCTTTCTCAGTAATTAGCATGGTTACCCATGCATTTCCACTGAAATTTGCCGAATTGGCCAAATCACCTTTTGGAAATAACTCATTTTTTGATTGCAAAGGCGAATCCTCCCTGTTTTCTGTTTTATTGTTGCATGACGTAAATAACACCAATATCAGAAATGAAATCTTCAAAACAACTCTCATCATAAATTAGCGCATTTTAAAAATATTTGAAGCAAATTATTCGAACTGGATTTCTATTTGGCAGACAGAATTCCTTCAAGCACCTTACCTGCAGCTTTTGCCGGCTTTTTTCCCAGCGTTAATTTTATTACTGTTACAAATTCATCTAGTTGCGCGGGTGTCAGTCCAAGATTAAGGCAAATATTAAAATGGGATTTAAGCATGGGTTCTGCTTTTCCAATCGCGCTGATCACCGAAATCGTAACCAATTCCCTTTCCAAAAAAGTCAAAACATCCCGTTCGAACAAATCTGCAAAGAGATGTTCTTTCAGAAAGACTTCAATCTCGGGTGAAAATGCAGAATAGCCTGTCCTGGGTAAATCCTGGGGATTTCCGGTTAGCTTTTGCAGCACTTCTTTGCCCCTGTCATATTTGGTCCGTGTGTCATTGATCGTTGAGGCCTCCTTTCCCATTTGATCAATTATTCCTTTTGCTTTCCGTTCTTCAATTACTTCAATTAAAGTTTGTAAGCCGCGGATACTTCTTGGAAATCCGCAATACGCATAGGTATGCACAATGGCTTCTTTTATCTGGTTTATTGTCAGGCCATCATCAAGGCCCTTATTTAAAGCGGGTTTCATTAATTGAAGCTCACCTGCAGCAGTCCATACGGCTATTTCAATTATATTCCGCTGATTTTGACTCAATGCCTTTGCCTTATCTGTTTCATTTTGAGCAACCGAAGAAACCGGCAGAAGGAGTGCCACCAACAGCACCCAAAGCAAGTTGCAAACAAACACTTTATCCATTCTTTTTTTCATAACCATGCTGATTCATTTAGTATAAAAAATAATCGCTTTACAAAACAATTCCCGGTTAAATTCCGCGAGTTTGCAGGCGTACCCTTAATAAACCTGCTTTTTCTATAATATCAAATCTTGCTTTCCGGGGATCATGCTTTCCAACCGGCTTCCCATCGGCTTGAATGTCTAAAATCTTTTCATCCTGTAAATTATAGGCCGGCCAAACCGGAAGGCCTGCGCCATTTGGATTTGCTGATTTGGCAAAATTTACCCAATAGCTGTTCATTATATTGGCCAGTTCCTGCTCTTCCTGTGAAACCGGTACTCCTCCTCTCCTTGCGCTGAGCGTATTGAATACATAATCTACTTCCGAGCCATGGCCCGCACCAAACCGGGCGCGCTGCCGAAAAGCTTCAGGTACATAATCGAAATGGTACATATATACCGGCTGGTTCATGGCGGTGAAATATCTCGCTGTCATCCTCGCAGGTTCGCCCCAAACCCAATCGGTATTGAAACGGGTAATTATTTCGGCAAACGATTTATCGCCATTTGGATCATATGCCGCCTTTGCTTCTTCCTTCAGCTCACCGAACAAGTTAAAAAAACCTTCAGAAGAATCACTGTTATTAACAAAGTTGCCGCCAATCTCAGCGCTGCAATTCCCAATCATTAAAGGAACCATCGACTGCCTTCCTGATTTGTAAGCGATCTCGGCCGTTTCCACTACCAATTTTCCATCGAGTATTGGTCCCGCATAAGTTCGGGGGCCACCTTGACCGTCAGTCTCTTGTCCACCATCAACTATTTCTTCCACGGAAAGTGCACGAAGTTTTGCAAGCGCATTCGCATCCGTACCTGTTATCCCTTTTTTGCGGGCAAAATTCTTTCCGATTGTCTCTGCTGAGACTATATAAAAAGGATCGGCATTCTCTTTGGAGATTGGCCTGCCTGTAAGTACGCCATCCCTGCCTCCGCCAGATTCACTTATCGCTTTATGAAATAGCCCGCGTGCTGCAGGTATTGTCAATAGCGAATGTACCGAAACCCCACCGGCTGAAAATCCAAATATGGTTACATTTCCAGGGTCACCGCCAAAGGCAGCTATATTTTCCTGCACCCATTTGAGGGCTGCAATCTGATCCATAAATGCATAGCTGCCTATCGGCTCTTCCGGATACTCCGCACTCAGCGCAGGAAAAGCAAAATGACCCAGCCGTCCTAAGCGGTAATTGAATGTCATCAGGATTACACCTTGTTTTGCAAAGGCATTCCCCATTTCAGGTTGTCCGGAACCACCGCCACCAACAAATCCGCCCCCATGGATCCAAACCATAACCGGAAGCTTTGCACCGGTCTTGGTTCCTGCAGGCAACCATAAATTCAGGTACAGACAATCTTCGGAACTGCCTTCGCGGATAGCACCGGGAGGTGAACCCCATCCGCCTTGCGCACAATCGGGACCAAACTTTTTTGCATCCCGTACACCAGGCCATGGAGCAACAGGCTGCGGCGGACGCCAACGAAAATTACCAACCGGTGGTGCTGCGTATGGAATGCCTTTATAGCTTTCTACGCCATCTACGGTTACGCCTCCCAATATACCCGTCTTTAAACGGACAACCGGTTCTTTATGCGCACTATTTATCTCCATATTACCCGTTGTAGTGAAACCACAACCAATGACCAATACCAATAATGCTGTAAATGCTTTCATATTAAAACAATTAATTGTTGCCAGAAGACAATACCCTGGTAAATGACAGACTGCCTAATTTCCAGTCTCCTCCTTGCAGTACATATACTTCTGTAACGATAAACGGGTTAATTACTTCATTTCCACCTACTACTGCCAATAAGTTGATCCTGTTGAGTAGAATGGCAGTTTTATCAATGATATTCACGGATACATTAAGGATGTCAGCTTTCTTGTACCAGATATTTCCGTTTTTAATCACATCCAACTCCCGCTGTGTGCCCCAACTCCCACCCATATGTACAAATTCAGCCTTTTCATGAAAAAGTTTTGACAATTCAGCTACGTTCTTTTCTGCCATCCAATCCCATTTATATTTGGAAAGTTGGATGATCTCTTTTTCCGCTGTGGTATATTCTTTGACCAGGGTAGTTTGAGCAAATAATACTTGCGCACAAGCAAAGAACAGAAAAACTCCCGTTGTTAACGTTTTCATGGTGGTTGTTTTAGTTTATAAATGCTTACCGAAAAATACGTTGAGTTTATTCACTGCCTGGTCAACATATTCCGGAACAAAATACGTTTGAATATGCGTAGCCCCGTTTATCAGGAATAATTCTTTTTTTGTTGTTCCGGTTGCGAGGTTGAAAGCCTTATCCGTCATATAATACGTATCAGATTTACTGCCTGCGATCATTAATAAAGGTTGATCAATTAAATCCATATTGGTAGCAGCATCAAATTCCATCAGGTCGAGTAAACTGCTCATCGTATACCGGAAAGTTGAATTTGGATGCGCATGGGTTCTGTGGTAATAATAATGGCCTTCCCGGTATAAATCGAAAGGCATTTTATCAGCCATTTCGTCGGTAATTTCCGAATCACCCACGTACATTATTTTTCCTCCTGATGCCTCCAAAGCACGCGCTTCAGTAGCTTGCTTCATGCGATCCTGAATGGTTGCAACGCCTGACTTCATAAATCCATTTCGCCTCACTTCGCCGGAGTTAAACATGCTCAATGTCGCAATGGCTTTTACCCTTTTATCGGTTTGTGCTTCTTTTAATGCATAGCCTCCTCCACCACAAATCCCGAGCAGTCCGAGGTCATCCGTATTCACCCCTTTATACTGGCTGATGAAGTCAACCATTCCACGGATGTCCTCAATACGAAAAAATGGTTTGTCTGTATTTCTTGGTTCACCGCCACTTGCACCCTGGTAAGATGCGTCAGCCGCAATCGTAATATAACCCGATTCTGCCAGGCGCTGTGCATAAAGTCCGGCAACTTGTTCCTTAACCCCACCATTTGGATGGGCCACAACTACTGCAGGAAAGGTTTTACCCGCATTATAATCTGCAGGCAAATAAACATTCGCAGCAATGTTAACGCCATTTAATTTATAAGAAACAGGAACTATGTTCACTTTGCCGTTTTCGTTTTCTTGAATGGCACCAGCATAAACCAATCCAAATGGATTTGTGGTTTTGGTTTGGCTGAATACTGCGGCGCCCGTTGTAATAAACACCATTGTCAATACATATTTTATTAAGAATCTTTTCATTGGTCTGTTTTTTATACAACTAAGTTTTTTACTTATTTATTCTAATACATTACCTGGTTAATTTAATATACTTTGGGACTTAAAAACACCCCAGGGGCCTAATGCACACCTCTACGCCGTGTTGTATGGAGCCAATCGCCTTGAAAGAACATTAGGATGAATTAATTTTTTCAAACTATCAATTTATTTATCCAATCCCTTTTCCTTTAACCAGCTTGAAAGCAGATTGGCAATTTCAAGGTTATTCAAATCTGAAAAAGGAAAATGCGTATTCCCTTTTATTCCGATTTCCGGAAGATGAATGAGTGTTACGTCTCCACCGTATTTATTCACGGCATCCCTCCAGTGTTTTGCCATTTCAAGTCTTGCGCGCCATCCATCAATGCCCGGGTTTTCTGATGGCATTGCAGGAATGAAGTCGCCATAATAAATCACAATTGGAATTTTCGTCAGCTTCAGGAACTCGGCTTTTGGAATGCCAATGGCAGTCAGAGGACCGGAAGAACTTGCAATGGGCGAAGGCACTTCGTTTTCCGGGAAAACGAAACCGCTTCCCGGCTCATAAGACGCAATGGCTTTTACATTTGAATTTTTTATTGCGGTTTGCCATCCAAATCCTCCTGAATGGGAATGAGTTACCAATATACCCGGCCCGATTTTATTGAATAATTCGTTAACCGAAGAAATGATTACCTCCGTATCAAACGCCCCAATGTTGGGCGTCATTTGGCGGAAATACTGATTGAGGGTCTCTTTGTTTTTGTCAAATTGCACATCATCAAAAAAGTCAGGCCAAACGCCAAGCCTGAAAGTTCCAAACCACTCCTGATCATCCGTTACCGGCTTAATATTTGCCTCCACCGTACCCCGGCCTGCATTTCCCCTGCGTGGTTGGTTTATCAGGTAGACGCCAAAGTTGCGCCGCAGGAAAATATTTTGAAACCCTTCCCTGCCATCAGGCGTAGTTTCCCAGGTTTTGGAGAATTGCCCGAATCCATGCCAGAAAACTATTGGAAGTTTTCGCGCATTATCCGGCACCTGGTAAAAGACATAAGCATGATCGCCATGGAGTGTTTGCCCGTCAGGCTTTCTTGTTATGGGATTGAACTGGCCCGGTGAACTGATGACACTCCCTCCTACCAAAAAACTTCCCTGCTCCTTTATTCTAAGCACATTGCCGTTTAAAGATGACTTCTGAACCTGACAGCCGGTTGACACCACAGTGACAATAACGATTATACATAGAATAGACTTGAATTTCATCCTGCAAGGTTACTGCCTGAACGGTTGAAATCCATTATACAAATTACTGATTACCTACCAAAATCGCTTATTGGCAACCTGACAGGCTTTTCTACCCAATTGCATCATTAAATTCGCTTTATAAATCTTTAGCAAATGGATACAATCCTAAGTTTCAACAGCATCCGCGAATACAATGAATTCAACAACAATGAAACCCTGCACCCGCTGGTAGGCGTGGTTCATTTGGAAAAAGCTGCACCAAGACAGCTCCGAAGATTACGATACGCATTTTATACCGTCTTTTTGAAAAAAGTGAATTGCGGCGACCTGCGTTATGGCCTCAGCAATTATGACTATGAAGAAGGCACCTTGATATTTCTGGCTCCGGGGCAGGTGATTGGCCAATATGGAGAAGAATATTATCAGCCCCAGGGTATTGCACTGGTTTTTCATCCTGATTTTATTGCCGGCACAATCCTGGGAAAGAAAATGCATGATTATCACTTTTTCTCTTATGCGGTAAACGAAGCTTTGCACCTTTCAGAACAGGAAAGAAAAATTATCATGGATTGTTTTTCAAAAATTGAATATGAATTGCATCACGCCATAGACAAGCACAGCAAACAATTGATTGTTTCGAATATTGAATTGTTTCTGAATTACTGCTCACGATTTTATGACCGTCAATTCATTACGAGAGACCAAAGCCATAAAGGCATCCTCGAGCGGTTCGAAAGCAAACTTAACCGGTATTTTTTGTCAGAAGAACCGGCAAACATCGGTTTGCCATCCGTTTCCTGGTGTGCCGACGAGTTAAAAATTTCAGCAAATTACCTGGGGGACCTCGTGAAAAAAGAAACAGGCGTTTCTGCACAGGAATACATACACTCGAAGGTGATTGAAGTTGCCAAAAAACGGCTTTTTGATGTTGACAAATCCATCAGTGAAATAGCCTATGAAATGGGTTTTAAATATCCCCAGCATTTCAGCCGCTTATTTAAGCAAAGAACCGGCGTAACTCCGAATGAATTTCGGTTGGAGAACTGAGTTTGTAGGATCATTATTCATTCCAAATCAAAAAGCGAACATTTAAAGCCATTCTATTAAATTAGGCATATTCAAGTGAAGAAAATTTCCGATGTTCTTCCATTACTTATCGACATATCCCTTACCATCTCTATGACCCCCGCTGAAGAAGAAATAATGACAACAGAGGAAAGCACCTCCAATTGAGCATTAATTAAGCACCATGCACAAAAATCCATTTAACCTCAATTCCCTCAAAGGCCGGATTGCCAATCGTGTCTCACAAAAAAATACAATGCATCCATTATAAGAGATTGGTGAAAAGTTTTGCCATCAGGACCGCTACAAACTACAGCCTGCTGAAAGTAGATGGTTTTCACATTGATCCGGACTTGCATAAGGAATACGAGGAATATGCTTCGCGATTGTTCGCGGATTTTCAATCTGAAGGCAGGGTTTGACCGGTAATCCAGACCGGCATCAACTTCCAGGGAAATGTTTGGGGCAAGGCATTGGCTGTTGCATAAGCCGTTTCCACAGTCTAATTTTGGTTTATGAAATGCTTCATCCCTTTTCTCTTCATTGTATGCGCCTTGTTTCTGTTTGGAAATGCCGGTGCACAGGAAATTCCCATTTCCACCGAGCTTACCTCGAATGCTGAAGTATTTGAGGTAAAGAGGGCCAATAGCCAGGGCCTCCGGGTTACTCGCATCAATTTTGGAAATTACCGGATCACGGATGGAAAAAAAGGATTTGTCAAAAACAAAGGGGGGAGTAATTTTTTCGGAACCCATAGCGAATCCGAAAGCAAGCAAAAGATTGATTTTGCTTTTACCAATGGAACCGGGGAAATATGGGTAGAGACTTTCCAGTTTTCCAGGACCGATCAGCGCAACAGTTTCCGGCTTAACGATAACATTCAAATTGGCGAAAATAAGGTGCTCAGCCACTTCGATAGTTTGTATGCACAAATCGTTGAAAATGGAGAGACAAGCTGGCTCCTGAAGATGGACCTTGTGCAAATCACATTTCCGAACGGCTTCGCAGGCATCCTTTCGAATCCGGCGGAAAGCCGGGTTTTTGAAATGATGACCGTTTTTACTGAAGACACCAAATCACGGATGTTTCCCATGCCTGCAAGAGGGCTTGTTTTCTTCTCCGGCCAGGAAGAAGTGGCTGCGTTGCAATATACCGGCCTGGGCTCCAAAGGGATGAGGCAGAAAAAAGTTTGGCTGAAGAACAATCTGGAACCCAAGGAGAAAATGGCCATCGCTGCTTCAATGGCTGCTTTCCTGCTGAAGAGCATGGATTACATTATGCCCGGAGGAGGAATGCTTTGAAGAAATGAGCTTTCCATTGCAATAATGATCTTTTCATACTTCAAATTTTTCGCTATGAAAAAAGCATTTTTGTTTCTGCTCGTGAGCTTTAGCGTGCTGTCTTGCTCCATGCAAAAGCATAGCTCCCTGGATGAGTCGGCCAAAGCTGCCATCGCAACAACAATCTCCGCGTCCCTGGATAGCATTCTGGCGGGATGGAATTCCAACAATTTGGAAATGATGTTTCCCGCATTGCTGAAAAGCGAGGAATTCACCTATATGGGAATTGATGGTAAAATGTACAATTATGATGAGTTTCTTGAAATGGTAAATTCTCAATTTTCATTCCAGGAATATGCCAAATACACACTGAAAGATAAAAAGGTAAAGGTGATTGACGCAAACACGGCGGTCGGCCTGGTAAGAATTGCGGGTGAAATTAGAATTCGGAATGGGAACGTGCAGAAATATGAGAATGTCGGGATTAGTTTTGTATTTGAGAAACACGATGGCCTATGGTGGGTGACGCATTTCCAGGAATCGACTTTGCCGGGTGTACAAGCAAATTTCTGAACAAGCCTTTGGTAGTTTTGGCTATGGAATCTTTGAGCTTAGAAATCAAAATTTATTCTGGGCTTTTATCTATAACCTGATTGGCATTCCGATTGCAGCAGGTATTCTTTACCCCGTTAATGGATTTTTGTTGAACCCGATGATCGCCGGAGCAGTAAGGGCATTGAGCAGCTAAGTGTGGTTACAAACAGTTTAAGATTGAAATGGAGATGACAGGCAATATTAAGCGGGTAATTATAAATTACCATTTGGATAAATTTGATCAACATTTAATTTAAAGGAATGACAGAGGATACAAAACATGATCATTCACGCAGTTTAAACAGAAAGACTTTAACCATAAGCCTCTTCATCATTACCACTTTTATGATCGTGGAGGTGGTTGGCGGGTTGATCACCAACAGCCTGGCATTGCTTGCGGATGCCGGTCATATGCTAAGCGATGCTATTTCACTGGGGATAGCACTGCTTGCATTTATGTTCAGCGGCAGGGTGGCAAATTACCGGAAAACATATGGCTATAAACGTTTTGAAATATTGGCCGCAGTGTTCAATGGCGTTACGCTGATCCTGGTAGCCATTTATATTATCTATGAAGCTGTTCAGCGTTTTCAAAATCCGCCGGATATAGCCTCAGGCGGCATGTTGTTTATTGCCGTATCCGGTTTGCTGGTTAACATCCTTGTCGCATGGATCATGATGCGCGGAAGCGATGTTAAGGAAAACCTGAATATGCGCGGCGCTTACCTGCATGTGATCAGCGATATGCTTGGTTCGGTAGGTGCCATAATTGCCGCGCTGCTCATCATTTTCTTCGGCTGGAAATGGGCGGACCCGCTGGCAAGTCTTGCTGTTGCCATCCTGGTGCTACGCAGTGGGTATTTTGTCACTAAAGCATCCGTACATGTGCTGATGGAGGGCACGCCGGAAAATGTGGACATAGAAAAAATAACCACAACCATTCAACAAGCTGAAGGCATTGCAAGCATTCACCATTTGCACGTTTGGACCATTACAAGCGGATTGAACGCCTTGTCCTGCCATGCGGTAGTTGATGAACAAATGACCCTTTATGAAAGCCATAAAATGCTCCGGCAGATTGAACATGAACTCGGCCATCAAAATATTCACCACATCACCATTCAATTGGAAACCGCTGCGCATCTTCATGAAGATTCAATATTGTGCAATACATCAAGTGATCCGGGACATAAAGATCATCATCATTAATTTTCACAAAATAAACCATTGCGCCAAAGGCAATAATCATAAAACAAAAAAAATCATGGACTATCAACATTTTAAATTCCAAACAAATATTCTTTGTGGCGGCTGCGTGGTTTATGTAAAACGCATCTTGAATATTTCAGCATTGGCAGAGAAATTCAGCCTGAATGATAACCCGGCTTATCAGCAATACTGGCCAATGCCAAAAATCCATTGGCTGAGCGATGAAAAGCCATTCCACCCAAAAGAATAATTGAACCTGCTCAAAATTAATTCTTTAACAGGCTGATCTTTAAAAGCCGATATTCAAAACGATATGGAAAAATATACCTGCCCGATGCATCCACAGGTGATCAAAGATGAACCTGGAAAATGTCCGCTTTGCGGTATGGCACTCGTGCCACTGAGAGGATCTAAAAAATCGACCCATGTTCATCATGGAAATCACAACGATTCCCATGACGTGCATGGCCATAAACAGCATACTGCTGAACACGAAAATGCAGTTTATGATAAGCATGCCGGCCACCATACCCATGATTTCCTGAAACGTTTCTGGATCAGCCTTATCGTTACCGTTCCCATCCTGCTCTTGTCGCCCATGATCCAGCACTGGCTTGGATTCAGTGTCCGTTTTCCCGGCGATAAATACCTGTTGCTTGCACTTTCCACTTTCATCTATATCTATGGCGGCATGCCTTTTCTCAAGGGGATGGCAGGCGAATTAAAAGCCAAAGCCATGGGAATGATGACATTGGTCGCCCTCGCGATAACTGTCGCTTATGTGTATAGTGTGGCGGTCGTATTCGGGCTTCCGGGTATGGATTTTTTCTGGGAGTTGGCCACGCTTATCGTCATAATGCTTTTGGGGCATTGGCTGGAAATGCGGTCTCAGGCGGCAGCATCCAAAGCGCTGCAATCCCTGGTGGAATTATTGCCGAATGAAGTTACAGTGGACCGCGATGGACAGGCCACCCGTATACCATTGAGTGAATTAAAAAATGATGATATGGTGATCATTAAACCTGGTGAAAAAATACCGGCGGATGGTTTGGTGCTGGAAGGCAGTTCTTCGGTAAATGAAAGCATGCTGACCGGGGAAAGCATTCCGGTTAGAAAAGAAGTGAATGCCAAAGTAATCGCAGGTTCAATCAATGGCAACGGGGCATTGAGGATCCGGGCAACCGGGGTCGGTAAAGACAGTTATCTCAATAAAGTGATCAACCTGGTGCAGGATGCGCAGGCGGCCAAATCAAACACGCAAAACCTGGCAGACAAGGTCGCCAAATGGCTTACGTATATCGCAATTGCTGTAGGTGTTGGCACATTTGCGTACTGGTATTTTTCAAGTGGTGAACTGGCTTTCGCTTTAGAGAGAATGGTAACTGTAATGGTTACAGCTTGCCCACATGCATTGGGGGTTGCGATTCCATTGGTGGTTGCGATTTCCACCACCCTATCGGCAACAAACGGATTGTTGATCCGAAACCGTACTGCCTTTGAAACAACCCGGAAATTATCGATGATCATTTTTGATAAAACCGGCACATTGACCAAAGGTTCGCACGCCGTGCAAAAAATAATTCCTGCCGGAAATTATTCGGCAGAAGAGATCCTTCAACACGTTGCCGCTGTTCAGCAACATTCAGAACACCATATTGCGAAAGGAGTTTTGAAAACACTGGAAGAAAAAAAACTGCAGCTGTGGAAAGTTGAACATTTCGAATACCTGCAGGGAATCGGTGTATCGGGTATGGTAAATGGCAAAAAAGTCATTGCGGCCGGACCCAATTATTTTACCCGGAATAATGAGCCTTTACCTGAAATTCCTTCAGAAATAAACCAGGACGCTGAAACGGTGAACTTTGTTTTAATAGACGGCCAGCTTGCCGGCATCATCACTTTGGCGGATGCAATACGTGAAGGTTCACAAGACGCTATAAATCATTTGAAGGAAATGGGCATCAGATCATTCCTGCTGACAGGAGATAATGAAAAAATCGCTTATGCAGTGAGCAACAGCCTGGGCATGGATGGATACCTCGCCAATGTTTTGCCGCACAATAAACAGGAAAAGGTAAAAGAATTCCAGGCAAAAGGGGAGATTGTGGCCATGACGGGAGATGGCATTAATGACGCGCCCGCCCTGGCGCAGGCTGATGTGGGCATAGCCGTAGGATCAGGTACCGATGTAGCTGCTGAAACCGCTGATATTATTTTGGTAAACAGCGATCCGAGGGACGTGGTAAAGATGATCGGTTTTGGAAAACGCACCTATCGCAAAATGGTTGAAAACCTGGTTTGGGCTGTTGGTTATAATGTGGTTGCCATTCCCCTTGCAGCAGGTGTGCTCTATCCAAACTTTGTTTTAAGTCCGGCAATGGGTGCAGTGCTGATGAGCCTGAGCACGATTGTTGTGGCCATAAATGCCAGTTTGCTGAAACTTAATAAACACTAAATGCCTTTCCCTGACCACCATTATGACAGTGATATGGGATGGGGTGCAGGGATAACGTGGAAGTATTGAAGTTTTTTTAGCAAATCAAAAAGAAATTTCTAAATCAGTTGCTGCACTCTTCTTCCTTTATTTTACACCAGACAATAAAATTATTAAGTGCTATGGCCGTTAGAAAATTATCCAATAACCAGTCGGGTGAAATTTTGAAAATATTAAAATCCCGCTTCGAAAAAAACATGCACCGCCACAAAGGCATTCAATGGGATAAAGTGGAGGCAAAACTTGAAGCCAGCCCGGATAAATTATGGTCGTTAAATGAGATGGAAGCCACGGGGGGCGAGCCTGACATAATTGTCACCGACAAAAAAAGCGATGAGTTTATTTTTTGCGATTGTTCGGCGGAAAGCCCCAAAGGACGGCGCAGCCTTTGTTTTGATGAACCGGCCCTTGCTTCCCGTAAAGAGCATAAACCAACGGGAAGCGCTTTGCAAATGGCAGAGAATATGGGCATTGAGCTTCTGGATGAAGCGCAATATCGTGCACTGCAGGCATTAGAGCCTTTCGACATGAAAACATCCAGCTGGATTGCCACACCGGCACCGATACGCAAGCTGGGTGGCGCCCTGTTTTGCGATCGCAGATATGATACGGTTTTTGTTTACCATAATGGCGCGGAATCTTATTATGCAGCCAGGGGATTTCGCGGGCAAATAAAGGTGTAATTTGATCACCCCGCGGCAGGCTGCCATGATCGCCCAGTTAGCCATGCTGGCATTTGCTTTGCTGTTTGCTTTTGTAGCCTGGTCAAAAATTCCCGCCAATGGCGGAAAGCTGAATAAGAATGTATCTCAGAAATAACGTAAACAAATTTAAGCCTGAGCAACACATGAATGAGATTTTTGATATCATGAAAAAAAGGCAACCCGAAATTGAAATGTGGCTGCATACCATGCATAGAAATCCTGAACTTTCCATGCATGAAACGCATACGGCAAAATACATTGCAGAAGTTTTGAAATCCTTCGGGGAATTTGATGTGGTCGAAGGAGTTGGTAAATACGGAATTGTGGCTTCTCTTACCAACGGGGAAAGTAAAAGATCGGTTGGCCTTCGGGCAGACTTTGATGCCTTGCCTATAGAGGAACAGAATGATCTTGCATACAAAAGCGAAAATCCCGGAGTCGCCCATCTTTGTGGTCATGACGGCCATACCTCTATGTTGCTTGCTGCAGGCAAATACCTTGCAGAAACACGTAATTTCAACGGTACGGTACGGTTGATCTTCCAGCCTGGTGAAGAAACCATGGAAGGTGGTCCGGCAATGATTGCCGACGGCTTATTTGAACGATTTCCGGTGGACGCAGTTTTCGGCTTGCACAATATGCCCGGCCTGCCAGTGGGCAGTTTTCATAGCGGCCCTGGTGAATTCATGGCTGCAGTTGACAATTGGGAAATCTTACTGGAAGGGAAAGGCGGGCACGGTTCAATGCCCGAAAAATCTACCGATCCGGTTGTAGCCGGAGCTTCTTTGATAATGGCCTTGCAAACCATTGTCAGCCGCAACATCAGCCCATGGCATAGCGCAGTGATAACCATAGGCGCCTTTAATGCCGGAACGGCCGCTAATGTGATACCGCAAACGGCCACATTAAAATTGAGCATCCGTACACTGGCAAAAGCAGACAGGAGTCTGGTACACCATAAAATAAAAATCATTGCAAAAGCCCAGGCTGAAAGTTTTGGAGTTTCCTGCACAATCAAAGAAGGATTCCCCGGCGCCGTGCTGATTAACAGTGAACCTGAAACTGCTTTTGCGATGGATGTGGCAAAAAAATATTTTGGAAAAGAAAATGTTGTTTTTCCGGCAAGTCCTTACATGGGAAGCGAAGATTTTGCTTTTATGCTCCAGGAAAAAATAGGCGCCTATTCAATGATTGGCAATGGAGAAGGATTTATGGTTCATCATCCTCAATATAAATTCAACCCGGAGATTTTGCCCATAGGCGCCACATGGTGGGTGCATTTAACTGAAGAATATTTACGATAAATAAAAGCGCCTTAACCCTCTGCATTGACTAAACCGCTGGTTAGGTTTTTCCATTGAATCTTTGAGAATCCCAGCATTGCCCCAAGAGCAACAACGGTATTTCGAATCTTATCTCTCAGTCCTACTTCATCTGTATTCGGGGTTTCGTTTCTTCCGTGTACCTCAGCACTTACCACACGGCCCTCGCGCCGGATAATAAAAGTACTGCTTGCCTCTTCATCAAAAAAATGCGCAGTCTCGGTATTATTATTAACCGGGCTTGCGGCAGGATGAACTTTAATGGTAATGCACTGAAAATCCGCATTGCTTATTTCCGAAATATCAGCTATTTGTACCCAATCCTTTCCTTCTCCGGCTTCATTGGCCGGACCCGGAATTGCAATTTCAAAATAGTTCCCTTTTTGTGGCAGTTGCCCGGTAATCATTTCGCCTTTGGCATTGCGTAATGTAAATTCCGCAGAGCCGACACCGGCATATGCGTGCCAGTTGTTTACATCCAGAAAACGGTTACGTACCCGTTCATAATGTTGGATTGCTTGTTCAGTGCTGGTCAATTCTACTGATGAAACCGTATCTGACTTTACGCCTTTTTTATTTTCCGGAATGGTTCCCTCATTCATGGCTTTTATTTTAATAACGGAATGAATAAATTTCATGCCATTTTTAAATCATAAAAAAACCGGAACCTATTGCCCCGGCTTTTTTCAATTCATACTGTCAGCAGTTTTATCAGGCTGGGATTTTCGGGTTCTCCTCACGTTCCCAAAACCGATGTTGTTTGATCGCGTCAACAAATTCCTCCAAGGGTTTGTCCGTTACAACTCCTGCCGTTCCCATTTGCCCTGGAAGGGCAATTTCCAACAGCCTGGTTCCTTCATTGTCAGCACCAACCGGTTTGCAATGCTTGAACGCTTCCGCCACAAAATGCACAGCTTCAGGAATGGTCATCAAGGTTTCCACGCTGGCGCCGCCCGGAACATACACCGCGTCGAAAAGCACCGAGGCCGCTGTCATGAAATCTTCGCAAACGGGGTATTCATCGCCACTTGCCGTTTTTACAAAACCCTGGCGTGGAGCAATGATTTTCACTTTAGCATCCAGTTCGCAGAGCTGCTTATTTATAACGGTGAACGCCTCATCATTTACACCATCCGCTGTAAGGATAGCTACCCGCCTGGATTTGATATGATCTGGTTTTTTGTTTTCCTGGCTCACAGAAGGCGCTTTGTCGATGGGCAAATCCACACTGAAAGAATGGTAGTCCTCTTTATTGGCATCTGCTGGAATGCTGTCGGTAATGGGCTGACCCAATTTCCTCGGAACAAGTCCCAGGCGGTCTGCCACAATGCCGGCAAGCTCCTCATTAATTTCCAGCAACAAATTCACCATACGCTGGCGGATGGGCACCAATTTGCATTTCCCCAGTTCGAAAGCGAAAGCGTTTTGCAGATGGCGTTGCTCATGGCGGGTGAGGCTGTTGTAAAACAATGCGGGCTGGCTGAAATGATCGAAGAAACTTTTGCTGCGGTTGCGAATTTTACTGGCATCTATGCGTTCTTCGTAAGACGTAAAACCGCCTTCTTTAATCATGGCCTGGAAAGGACAACCACCGCCCATGCTGTTGGGGTTGTAAGAAACTTTTCCTTTGTTGATCTGCATCCGGTGCATTCCATCACGTTGATGATTGAACACTTCGGGAATCGATTTGTTGATTGGAATTTCATGGAAATTAGGACCTCCGAGCCGGGAGAGCTGCGTATCGGTATAAGAGAATAACCTGCCCTGCAGTAACGGGTCGTTGGTGAAATCGATGCCGGGAACCAGGTGCCCCGGATGGAAAGCCACCTGCTCAGTTTCCGCGAAGAAATTATCGGGGTTACGGTTGAGGGTCATTTTGCCTATAATGCGCACCGGCACCATTTCTTCGGGGATCATCTTGGTAGGATCCAACAGATCGAATGGATATTTATGCTCATCCTCTTCCGGTACAATCTGAACACCCAGTTCCCATTCGGGATACTGTCCGCAATCAATGGCTTCCCACAAATCGCGGCGATGAAAATCGGTATCTTTCCCGGCAATGCGCTGGCATTCGTCCCACACCAGGGATAGCACGCCTTGCAACGGTTTCCAATGGAATTTCACAAAATGGGACCTGCCATCGGCGTTTATAAACCGGAACGTGTGGATGCCGAAACCCTCCATGGTACGCAGGCTGCGCGGAATGGCACGGTCACTCATCAGCCAGAAAATATTGTGCATCGATTCGGGCATAAGTGAAATAAAATCCCAGAAGGTATCATGCGCCGAGGCAGCCTGCGGAATTTCGTTATCCGGTTCCGGTTTCACGGCATGTACAAGATCCGGGAATTTCATGGCATCCTGAATGAAGAATACAGGGGTATTGTTGCCTACCAGGTCGTAATTGCCTTCCTGGGTATAGAATTTAACGGCAAATCCCCGGATATCACGAGCCATATCGGTAGAGCCTCGGGAACCCTGGACGGTGGAAAACCGTGCAAATACCGGTGTTTTTATGCTGGTATCATTCAGGAACTTCGCTTTGGTGAATTCACCCAAAGGCTCGTATAACTCAAAAACACCATGTGCTGCAGATCCCCTTGCGTGTACAATCCGCTCAGGAATGCGTTCATGGTCGAAATGCGTGATCTTTTCCCGAAGGATAAAATCCTCCAATAAGGAAGGTCCACGGTCACCGGCTTTTAATGAATTTTGATCGTCGTTGATTTTGAGACCCTGGTTGGTGTTCATCAGTTCACCTTGGGCATCGGAGGTGAATTTTCCCAAATGTTCCAGCTTTGGATTGGAGCCATTTTCAAAAGGCTCCCGCTCATTTATTTTCATTTTAATTTATTTAATGATTTTGTAACCGGGTTAAACTGCCTTGATTTTTTTTGACAGGAAATGATCGCTCATGGCTTGAGAATTTAGTGTGGTATCGGCAATTGCCGTCAGAAGCCCATCAGATTTCTTCTCCTCACCCAGGTTTTTCAGCAGCAGATCAAGCGCTTCCCGCTCGTTGAGGGTTTTGGCATAAGCCGCCAGGGTGCCGTACGTTGCAATTTCATAATGCTCTACTTTTTGTGCTGCGCCAATAATGCCTGCATCGCGAACAGCCCCTTCCTCCGCTTCTTCCATCACCGAATCTGCCTCCTCAAGCAATCCCACCATGGCATCACATTTTTTGCCTTCTGCTTCTGCGCCTATTGCCGCGAAGACACCTTCGAGGCGCTTCACCTGCTCTTTGGTTTGATCGAGATGATCTTTGATGGCGGTTTTCAACTTAACATCCGTAGCCGCGTCAAACATTTTGGGAAGTGCTTTCACCAGTGTGTTTTCGGCCCAGTAAATGTCCTTCAGTCCATCTTCAAAAAGGTCTTTCAGGCTTTTTGCCGTGGTGTTCCCTTGTTTCGGTTTTTCGTCCTGGTTTTTTTTAGTAGCGGTTTGCTTCTTTTCCATAATTGGGATTTTTTTGGTTATTTAAAATTGTTCTTACCGGATTGCCGGGCCTAATGCTTATTGTTTTCATCAACCGGTTCATCTGTTGCCGGAGATTGATTTTCTTCCTGATCTTCGATGTAGCCAGGCATATAATCTTTGTCATAGTTGCCTACATCTTCATTACGGTCGTAATGATCTTTTTCCGAAGGGTTGTCGGAATGATGGCGGCCATCATTACTGCCTTCATTTTCCGAACGCTTGTAATTGTCTTTTTTGTTGAAATTGCCCTGGTCATCCCGACCGGGCGAGCTGGATTCTATGGACATGAAAAAAGGAGTTTTCTAGTTACAAATTATGGACATCAATCTAAATACATACTTCAACAAATGTGCCATTTCCGTAAGCACACTTTGCGGAACGCCTTGTTTTTAAATGTTTTCTATATCCATCCCACATTGCTTCCCTGGGCTATTAACAAAAATTAGAGGTACCTACGAACGGGGAATTTTATATTTGTTGCCTCTCTTATACCATGTATGCAACGCAACATCATTACATCCAATATCCTCCTTCTCTCCGCGGTTAGCCTTATGACCGATGTTGCAAGCGAAATGCTTTACCCTGTGATGCCTGTGTTTCTGAAAGCAATCGGTTTTTCGGTGATCCTTATCGGTGTGCTCGAAGGGTTTGCAGAAGCGATAGCCGGACTGACCAAAGGTTACTTTGGCAACCTGAGTGACAACCTTGGAAAAAGATTGCCTTTTGTTCAGTCAGGATATGCCCTCAGCGCCATCTCCAAACCCATGATGGCGGCTTTCACTTTTCCCTTATGGATATTTTTTGCAAGGGCCATAGACCGCCTGGGAAAAGGCATTCGTACCGGTGCCAGGGATGCCTTGCTTTCTGATGAAGCTACTGCAGCCACAAAAGGCCGTGTGTTTGGATTTCACCGGTCAATGGATACACTCGGAGCGGTTTTGGGACCAGTACTCGCGTTGCTGTTTCTTCAATACCATCCCGGTAAATATGCTTCCTTATTTCTTTGGGCGTTCATTCCCGGCACCCTCGCCGTTTCGTTTACTTTATTTATCCGCGAAAAAAGAAAGCATATCGCCCTCAAAAAGCGAACCCACTTTCTGGACTTTTTGAAATACTGGAAAAGCAGCCCGGCGATTTACCGGAACCTGGCAGGAGCATTGATTGTCTTTACCTTGTTCAACAGTTCAGATGTTTTTTTATTGTTGAAAATAAAGGAAGCCGGATTTTCAGACAGTGTGGTCATCGGACTCTATATATTTTACAATCTTGTTTTTGCAGCCTCATCTTACCCGCTTGGAATTCTTGCAGACAAATTGGGTATGAAAAAGATTTTGGTTTCGGGCTTGTTTTTATTTGCTTTGGCCTATGTCAGCATGGCTTTTGCAGATTCCATCTTCCTGTTCTTTAGTGTATTTTTTATCTATGGGATTTATGCCGCGGCCACCGAAGGTGTGGCCAAAGCCTGGATCACCAATGCTTGCGAGAAAGAAAAGACTGCAACAGCTATAGGAACTTTCACAGCCTTTCAAAGCATTGCCACGCTAATGGCAAGTACAGCGGCCGGATTCCTTTGGTTTAAATTCGGCGCAACAAGCACATTTCTGCTGAGTGGGGTGATGGCTGCAACCGTAGCGTTGTTCATTACCCTGAAGATACGGAAACCACGACCTGCCTGAAAAATTTTTTGAAAACCCGGTAGCAGTATACATAAAATAATAAAACAATAAAATGGCATTAACCAAACTCTTTAAAAACTTTTTTCACAGTGAAAAATCCGGGGGTATAGCCCTCATGATATGTACAGTTGCATCACTGGCATTGGCCAATTCTGCACTTGGACTCCAATATATAGATTTGCTTAATACCGAATTCGCCGGGCATTCCCTCACGCATTGGATCAACGACGGGTTAATGACCATCTTCTTTTTATTGATCGGCCTCGAACTGGAAAGAGAAATTTACATTGGCGAATTGTCCCGCTTCAAAGATGCTTTACTTCCTGTGCTTGCAGCCATCGGAGGCGTAGTGGTACCTGCAGGCATTTACCTGGCTTTCAACTATGGCACCCCGCTTCAGGACGGGGCCGGCATTCCTATGGCTACCGATATCGCTTTCGCATTGGGTGTTCTTTCTTTACTTGGAAACCGTGTACCTACAGCGCTCAAGGTGTTTCTGACCGCACTTGCCGTAATTGATGATCTCATTGCCATCCTGGTCATAGCCATCTTTTATTCCCAGGGACTGGAATTAACAAGCTTATTCATCGCCCTGGGCATTTTTGGTTTGCTGCTCATCTTAAACCGTCTGAAAATAAGAAACCTTATTCCTTATTTGCTTGGTGGTGCGATCATGTGGTATTACATGCTGAACAGCGGCGTTCATGCAACCATCAGCGGGGTTCTCCTCGCCTTTGCGATCCCGTTTGGAAATGGGGATGAAAAATCCACTTCTTATATCCTGCAGAATTTTTTGCATTACCCGGTGGCATTTATCATCCTTCCCATCTTTGCGATTGCCAACACGGCCATTCCAATCGAAAGCCGGGTGACAGATGTTATTGCCTCCAATTATGGATTGGGAATTGCTCTGGGATTGTTGCTGGGAAAACCCATCGGCATTGTGGCAATGACTTTATTGACTATTAAATTAAAACTCGTGGATCTTCCAAAACAAGTCGTCTGGAAGCAAATTATGGGTGCAGGTTTCCTGGCGGGAATAGGCTTTACCATGTCCATTTTTATCACTTTGCTGGCATTTGCAGATCAAAGTCCTGAATTGGTCGACAATGCGAAACTGGTAATTATGATTGCTTCACTTGTCTCTGCACTTGTTGGTTTTTTCTGGCTCAAACGCAATTTACCTGCTACGCCCGCAGTGGACTGATCCGTCAGGAGGTGGCGGTGTTGGTTCCAGGTACACTGATTTTTTTAAAAAAATTTCCTCTAAATTTTTTCTCCGGTTTAGCAGTCCATCGTAATTTTGCGATATAACGATTAAAACATGGGAATTACCAGATCCGAGATTTTCACAGAACATCAGAACGAACTGGCCCTGATATTTAAGGCATTTGCACATCCGGCAAGGATTGCCATTCTTCAGCAAATCATAAAAGCGAAGGCTTGTATCTGCACCGATCTGGTTGTTGAAATCGGCCTCGCCCAATCCACGATTTCACAACACCTCAAGGAACTGAAAAACTCAGGACTCATCAAAGGAAATATTGAAGGAACAAGCATTTGTTATTGTATTGATGAAAATAAATGGAATGAGGTGAAAATGCTATATGATGATTTTTTCAAAAGCAATGTCCATTTCAACAAATGCTGTTGAGGCATTCTAATCATTTAAAATATTGAGTATGCAAACCAATAATGAGATCAAGGAAATGGTAAGGCAGAAATACAGTGAAATTGCCTTACAAGCTAAAGAATCCAATGCTTCATCATGTTGTGGCTCCGGCTGCTGCAGTACCGAAGTAGCCACCATTATGTCAGAAGAATATGAGGGAATGCAGGGGTATGCAAATGTCGCGGATCTTGGTCTTGGCTGCGGATTGCCCACGCAATTTGCAAAAATCAGGCAAGGCGATACCGTTGTCGATTTGGGCAGCGGCGCGGGGAATGATTGCTTTGTAGCCAGGCACGAAACCGGTGAATCCGGTAAAGTGATCGGCATCGATTTCACAGCGGCTATGATAGAAAAAGCCCGTGAAAATGCTGATAAGCTCGGCTTCAACAATGTGGAATTCAGGTTGGGCGATATTGAAAAAATACCGCTTGCTGCCAACCGTGCCGACGTGGCAGTAAGCAACTGCGTTGTGGGCAATATGAAGAAAATGAAAATCAGACATTTAATATTACTGACATTATTGATTTCTGTTAGTGGGTGTACACCACCCCTATTGCAATGCTTTCTGAAATTTACCGACTACGAGAAAACATACGAATTTGACTTTTCTAAGGAAGAATTGAAAAATCGAATTGTAGAAGCTTATACATATGACAAAAGCCTGCTCTTAAAAAATTTTGGACTAACTCTAATTGAAAATAAAGCAGTTAATTCAGAATATAGACAAAGCATTGACATTTGGTTGGATAAACAAAATTGGGACGAAGTAAAATCAGATATTAGAAACAACACAGCGGACACTTTGAACTTGTTAATTGGAAAATTCCACAGCAGAAAACAAATTCGATTAATGGCAATTATCAACGGTAATAATGATAAATCCAGTTTGACCATTACGAACATTGAATACCAAAGACGAAGTGCTTGTGAGAAGGACAAAGACTATTACAAACTGAAAATTTCAAATAAGATTGATAAGAAACTAATTGAAAAAATAAAATAAATACTGCCCACAACAAAGGCTATAGCGTAATGCGGGGTTAAGTCTGAATTTGAAATTTTCGTCTTGTAATTCGCTACGCCATTTGTATATTTAGTGAAAATTTAAAATATTCAACGGCTACGCTCTACTTCGTGCCGATTTGAAACTTTCGGTCTTCAAATCCCGCACTACGTATAGCCCAGACCGTAATGAACCTCGTGCCCAATAAACCGGTTGCCTTTGCAGAGGTTTACCGCATTCTGAAACCCGGCGGTCATTTCAGTATTTCAGACATTGTGCTAACAGGTGAATTACCGGAAAAAATCCGGAATGCTGCGGAAATGTATGCAGGTTGTGTAGCAAGTGCAATTCAAAAGCAGGACTACCTCAATGTCATCCAAAATGCAGGTTTCGCCAACATTAATATACAAAAGGAAAAAGCAATCATTGTACCCGACGACATCTTAAAGGATTATTTAACCGGGGAAGAAATTGCGGTTTATAAGTCCAGTAAAACTGTTATTTACAGCATTACGATATACGCAGAAAAGCCAAAATCTTGCTGCGGTAATCAAACCGGTTGCTGCTAATTGCCCAATTATGAAAAATATACTTGTATTATGCAGCGGCAATAGTTGTCGCAGCCAGATGGACATGCCTGTCTTGAATGATTGCTGTCGAAAATGGTATACAAAAAAAATCCTTAACCATTAAACCATATAGGTATATTTACTGCTAATCCACCAGGTATTCATTCCTCGGTTCCTTTAATGTTTTAAATACAAGTCCCCTTACGGAAAGCACAGCAGAGGAAGTGTAAAAGCCAATAAAATCCCCTGCAAACAAGAAATCAAGCAGGGTAAGCTTCACAATCCCATCAATGGATAATTCAATATACCCTCCATAACGCAAGAGACTGAACCTGTAGGTACGGTTGGGGCTTATGGCCATGGTATTGTCTTGCAACATGATGAATTTAAAATTGGATTTGATGTCATCCGGATTGAAACCCCAAGCCTTCACCTGCATGTACCCGTTAACGGCGTCAATAGAGTAATAATAACCATTTGCGCTATCATCAGCATCACTGATGAGGCCAAATTTTCCCATGCCTTCCAGTGTAAATTCCCCTTCCCAAATAAAATTGTCCGCGGGCTTGCGGAAGCAAAAAGCTTCATATCCGCTGCGGCTCGAAAAAATCCATTCTCCATGGCTTTTTTCAATATGGGCAGTAGGGTTTTCCAGTAGCCTCGTCCATAACATCTCATCATCGATTTCTTGCTGATCCAGCACTTTTTCATTCCAGCGATAATAGGTTTTCAGAATCAGCCTCCCGTTCTCATCTGTCTGCAACTCCTTGGGAGGAGGCAAAATGCGTAAGGAATTTATGCTGCCATAGGTATAGAAAAAAGTGTAAACAAGAATATGATTATCGTCGTGAATAATGCGTGCTGCATAGTTGCCCTGGGGCAATAAAACATTCTTATGGAAGCAGTGGTATTCATCCAGGAAATCCGGTGCAAACCAGTAGCGCACTTTTATATCCTCGCGAATGGAAGCGATCAGGTAATGCCTGCCGTTGAGTTCAAAAATGCAGGGACATTCCAAATCGTCATAAACCCTCGGATACATCAGTGGCGGCAAATATTCTAGGCTGTTGTCATTTTGTCTTACGAGGCCCACGCATCCCCGCCTGGAGACCGGCCCCGAATCTGCACGGGCACAGATCAGGTAATACGTTTGGCCACGGTAATCATACCGGAAAGGATCCCGAAAACTCAACCATTTTCGGGGATTGTTTTCCTTATTTTCATAATGAGGCGCCATAGATTCAAATGGAAAAACATCATCAATGGTTTTGTCCCAATGGAAAAGATCAGTAGAAACGGCAAGACCTACTCTTGAAACCACCCCCCTGTCCTGACGCTGTAACCCGGTATAATACATTTCGAACCTGCCTTGCACTTGGCACACATGCATGGTCCAGAGCATATCATCATCCCATTCGCCCGGGTCGCCCACAAACAACGCATTTTTTACCCTGCGCCAGGAAATACCATCATTGGAAACTGCATGCGCGATGTAATCGTGGTTGGGTATGATCAGGTGGAACAGGTGGTATGTATTTTGATGTTTGATTACCGTTATGTCTCCAATTTCCCAATCACTGAAACCTGAACCACTGTAAAAAGTTAAAACATCCTTTAGCATAATTCCTTATATTTTTACATTTACCCAAACGAGATGATGAAACCATAATGCAAGAATTTTACATACAACTTTTCAGCCCGCATGGATTGATCCGATACACAAATCCTGAGATCGGCAGAGATAAAGA
The DNA here is from genome assembly GCA_023387985.1 of Bacteroidota bacterium. GTDB lineage: Bacteria > Bacteroidota > Bacteroidia > Chitinophagales > Chitinophagaceae > Phnomibacter. The sequence continues at coordinate 322,726 of JAEWHC010000002.1, forward strand.
TACTGGAGGCCAGGTTAAATATGTCTTAGAGTTGCTGGAAGCCCTTGCCCATCACCCACAGGTACGTAAGGTGGACCTGCTAACGCGGCGGATAAATGACAGAAGGGTTTCACCGGATTATAATGTGGAAATTGAGAAGATAAACGACAAAGCCCGCATTGTGCGCATAGCTGCAGGCGGCCGGAATTACCGGTATAAAGAACAACTTTGGGATTACCTCGATGAATTCGTTGACAAGACCATCCGGTTTATCGAAAAACAAAATGATTTTCCGGATGTGGTGCATGGGCATTATGCAGATGGAAATTTTATAGCAGGTGAGATTAGTAAAATCTTCGCACTGCCCTTGATTTCAACCGGGCATTCCCTGGGCAGGAATAAAAAAAGCATCCTGCTTGCGGAAGGTTTATCTGAAAAAAAGATCGAGGAAAAATTCAGTATTGAGCGCAGGATACAGGAAGAAGAATCCACATTGCAAAACGCGGCCTTTGTGGTGGTGAGTACAGCACATGAAATTGAGTCGCAATACAAACTATATGAAAATCGCGATAAAGCCCGGTTTGAAGTAATCCCGCCCGGCATAAATACCGATGTATTTTTCCCTTTCTACCGGGCAGATATGCCATCGTTTGCCATGAGCCTGCAACAGGAGCAAGCTTTGTACCGCATACGCACCGAAATTGAACGCTTTTTGTTTGCCCCGGAAAAACCAATGATTCTTTCCATTGGCCGCGCAGATAAGCGGAAGAATTTTGAAACCATTATCAAGAGTTACGGCGAGGACAAGGAATTGCAGGCCATGGCCAACCTGGCCATTTTTGCTGGCGTACGTAAAGACATAAGCGTTATGCCGGACGACGAAAAGGAGATCCTCACGAATCTGCTGCTGCTGATGGACAAATACGATCTCTATGGCAAATTGGCCCTGCCTAAAAAAAATGAACCGCAATATGAAATACCGGAGATATACAGGCTGGCCGCGAGGTCGAAAGGGGTATTTGTGAATGCCACACCGGGCGAAAATTTTGGACTGACCATAGTGGAAGCAGCAGCCTGTGGATTGCCGGTGGTGGCATCGCCAACCGGAGGACCAAAAGAAATTATTGGCAACGCCAACAATGGGATACTGGTTGATGTGCGCGATACAAAAGCCATTTCCGCCGCACTTAAAAAGATCATTTCAAACAGCAGCCTCTGGCAGGAATATTCGGAAAATGGAGTGAAGGCCGGAATGGAAGATTATTCATGGAAAGGCCATGCAGCCACGTACATCAACCTGGTTGAACAACTATATAAAAATAATGATGTAGATAAAAAGGAGAAAAAGCAATCTTTTGGAAAACGGCTGGTTTCTGCAAAACGGTTTTTCATTTCCGATCTTGACGGAACGTTGGTTGATGGTACCAATGTGGAAGGGCTGAAAGAACTGAAAGACTGGGTGGAGAAGAATAAAAAAGAAGTTGTATTTGGAATTGCAAGCGGCAGAAACCATCTGTTGACCAAAGAAGCATTAAGTGAATATGATTTGCCCGATCCCGATATCCTAATCTGCTCAGCCGGTACGGAAATTTTTTATACCAAAGAATTCATTCCGGATACAGGCTGGGAAAGCCACATCAATCACCAATGGAGGCGCGCTGAAATACAAAATGCCATGGAAGGATACCCCAAATCGAAGCCACAGGAAAAAGCTGCCCAATGGGAATATAAATTGAGTTATTATGTTGATGAAGAATTTTCGGCTGACGACCTGGCCAATCTTTATAAGTATCTTGATGACCTGAAATTGCGGGCAAGGCTCTTTCTCACCGACAATAAATATCTGGACATTCTGCCCGTACGGGCGGGCAAAGGAAATGCGGTAAGATACCTGAGCTACAAATGGAAAATGCCGCTCGAACAAATTCTCACTTCGGGAAATGGTGGAAATGATATCGGTATGCTCCGGGGCAATACGCGGAGCATCGTCGTTTCCAATTACAGTGCTGAACTTGAAGTGCTTAAGAAACACAAACTCGTTTATTTCGCAAAAAAACCTACGGCAAAAGGCGTATTGGAAGGCATTCAGTATTACCTTAAAAAAGGTCAGATCCAGTAGGTATCCATTCATTCCGGCCTGCCCGGCTCAATGAATCTTAATTTTCCGGAAAAGAAAAATTTTTTAATAGGATAAATTTGTCTGAATTAAAACCTCTTTCTAAATTTGCTTTCAAACAGGGTTACCATGCTGTCTAAAACATGCGAATACGCAATACGGGCCATGATTTATGTGGCACAAAATTCAAGGAACGGGAATATGGTGCCCATCAGGAAAATATCGGAAAACATTGATTCACCGGAATTGTTTATTGGTAAAATCCTGCAAAGTTTAAGCAAACAAGGCTTTTTGAAATCCTCAAAAGGCCGCTACGGGGGATTTTATATTGATGATAAAGACGCCCGTATCTCCCTTGCTGATATTGTGGTGGCCATAGATGGAGATAAGATCTTTAAAGGCTGTGGTGTTGGACTGGATTATTGTTCTACCACCAAGCCCTGCCCCATCCATCATGAATACAAAAAAGCCCGGGACCAGGTTTACTGCATTTACAAGCAGGCTACACTAAGCCAGTTTAAAGATCTTAGGGAGAGTGAAAAGCCTTTGTTAAAGAGAAAATGATTTTTTTGACATTAAATAGGATAAATAGATATTAATATATCAATTAAATGGAATCTAACGACACTTTGCTTTGGCTGCTGGCTATCATTGCGGTGCTTCTGCTAGCCATTGCGCTATTCATTCAACGCGGGGTAAAGCAGATAAAACAATTGCGGATAGACCGGGACAAGCAGCCCGACGACAGCTATTTTGAAATGCAGATGGATTCCATGAACAGCACCCAGCTTGAAGAGCTCAGTAATTATTTGCGAAAATCAACCGGTGCAAAAGCTATATCCTTATTCATTTTACTGGCAGTGTCCGCCGGTCAGCAGGCCTTTGGGCAGGCTTTTGATAAAGAGCCCATAAATCAATCTTTATCCCAGGCCGGTTTTATCATTACCATTGTGCTTTTGCTCATTCCCATCAGTATTGCCATGCTGCTGGTGATCATCCGGATGAAAAAAGTTGCAGCAACCTATAAGTCGGAAAGCAATATCCAAAAAGCCAGGCAATTCGCGGACTACCTTGAGCGGAAATCCGGAAACGGAATACAGAACAAAATCCTCAGGAGGGAGGCTGCTGTTAATTATGCTGTGGTACCCAATGAACTTTCCGGCAGCCAGGCTGCTCAAGATGAAAAAGGGTTGTTGAACATTAAAGATGAAGCCGGATTGCCTTTCGTGGCCCTAAAGCGAAAGGCGGCAACACGGCATCCTGTTGATCCGAAGCTGAGCTCGCTGGTCTTATGGTTTATCATTACGGCTACCTTCTGGCTGTTGTTTGGCACCACTATAGGCCAATATCTCGGGATAAAATTTGTGGCGCCCGATGCGGACCATCTAAGCTGGCTTTCTTTTGGCAGGTTGCGCCCTGTGCACACCAATGCCGTTTTCTGGGGCTGGGCTTCACTGGGCATGCTGGGGCTTGGTTATTATATTGTGCCAAGGGTTGGAAATGTACGCCTTTACAGCTATAAACTTGGATGGTGGACACTTTTCCTGATCAATGCGACCGTGCTGATTGGCAGTATTTCCCTAATGGCCGGAATCAATAATGGTGGTGGTGAATACAGGGAATACATCTGGCCGATCATGATCATGTTTGTTATAGCGCTCTTGCTGACGCTCTTCAATTACCTGAAAACCATTGCTGCGCGTAAAACCAAAGAAATATATATTTCCAACTGGTATATTGTGGCAGCGGTCATGTTTGGGATCACCATTGCGGTAGTGGCTTATTTGCCCACCTGGCAAAATGGACTTGGAGAAACCATCATACAGGGCTACTATATGCATCAGGGTGTTGGCATGTGGTTTATGATGTTTACCCTGGGACTGGTTTACTATTACCTTCCACAATCCCTCAATAAACCCATTTATTCCTACAGCCTGGGTATTCTGGCTTTCTGGACGCAGATCTTGTTTTATACACTGATAGGATCACATCATTTTGTATTCAGCTCTATACCCTGGTGGTTGCAAACCGTAGCCATATTCGGAAGTGCAGGAATGGTGATTCCGGTAATCGCGGGCACAACGAATTTTTTAATGACCTTTAAAAACGGGTGGTACAAACTGGCCGACAGTTATACGCTGCCTTTTTTCCTGGTGGGAACCATTTTTTATTTTACGGGTTCAATGCAGGGAACTGCCGAAGCCTTCCGGAGTGCCAACCTTTACTGGCATTTTACTGATTTTACCGTAGCCCATTCCCACCTGACCATGTATGGCATCATCAGCTTCTTTTTATGGGCCTGTATTTATACCCTGCTTCCGCGGATCACCAATAGTGAGGCTCCGCAGATTACCATAGGTGCGCATTTCTGGCTTGCATTCCTGGGCCTGCTGTTTTACACCGTACCGTTGATGTATGGTGGTACATTAAGAGGCATGAGCTGGATAGAAGGAAAACCCTTTCTGGACAGTGTAAAACTCATGGCGCCACACTGGCTTTGGCGGGCAATTGGTGGTTCACTGATGTGGATCTCCCATCTCTTTTTCGCTTACAACCTTTCCAAAATGCTGCCCACCATAAAAGTGGTGGATGTGAATGAAAAAACGATTGAATTTTTAAAAGAAAAAGCAAACGCCCATAAGGGGCATGAAGGATAAAATGAAATGGTTTGACAATCATAAAATTCTTTTTGGCGCTACGATCGCCTTATTCCTGGGGCTAACCATTTTTGTTGCCATTATTCCGGCATTAAAGAATGATAAGCTCAATAAAACGCTTCCTGGCTGGCAACCCCTTAGTGCGGATGCGATGGCCGGCAAAAGGCTTTATATTGCCAATGGCTGCGTGGCCTGTCATACACAGCAGGTACGCAATGTGGAAATGGATAACTCCTGGGGAGCAAGACCAACCGTAGCGGCAGATTATGCCGGTATTCGACGTACCGATCTGTGGCGCAACACCGCCACCCTTATGGGTACTGAGCGAACCGGTCCCGATCTTACCGACCTTGGCAACCGCAATGGAAGCAAAGAATGGAATCTTACCCATTTATACAACCCCAGGATCCTCGTAAAAGAATCGATTATGCCTGCCTACCCCTGGATGTTTGTAATAAAACAAAACCCTGCTGAATCAGATGTTGTTGTGACAGTTCCCCGGGAATATATGCGTGGCAATACCGGCGCAGTGGTGGCAAAAAAAGAGGCGCTTCAATTGCTCGCTTACCTGCAATCGCTGAAGCAGACCCCGCTGCCTGATGGCATGCCCACACCAGAATTTTTATTCAAACGCAAGCAGGAAATAGCGGCAATTGCCGGGGGTGGTAATGCCCCGGCCCTGGACGGCAGCGCTCTTTATGCTACACATTGCCAGGCATGCCACCAGGCAAATGGCGAAGGCCTTGCAGGAGCTTTCCCTTCCCTTGCAGGTAGCAAAATCGTAATGGGCGAAGACATCAGCATTTTCATAGAAGTGATTATGAACGGATATTCGGGAAGGGTGAGTGAAGGATTTGGAATTATGCCACCGGTTGGGGTGAATGCCGGACTAAGCCCCGAAGAAGTTACGGCCATTGTAAACCATGAACGCACCAATTTTGGAAATACGGGAACAACGGTTACTGTGGAAGAAGTGAAAAAAATTATTGATCAACTCGGGCCACCGGTCCAGTAAACCTGAACATTATGAAAAAACTGATCTTTGTTCTTACGGCATTATTCACAGCGGCAATTCCGGCAATGGCCTGCAGTGTTTGTAAAAAACAACAGCCCGACTTATTGCAAGGAATAACCCATGGTGCCGGGCCACAAAGCAATTGGGATTTCTTCATCATTGGAGCGGTTATTGTAATCGTGGTGTTCACACTTGTTTATTCAGTCAAATTCCTGTTTTGGCCAGGCGAACAATCGCAAACCCACATCAAAAGAACCATCCTAAATTTTGAATAGATATGGACGCAAGCGAAGTATTTCTATTTATTGACGATGAAACGGTGCCCATAGCCAAAATGAAAGCTCCCGTACATTTTGACCTGGATACACGAAAACTGGTGGATGGCAAACACCATTTGAAGATTGTCAGCAAGGATGCAACCGGTAAAGAAGGCATACGTGTGGTTCCGTTTGAAGTGCGAAACGGACCGGCCATTGATATTGAAGGAATAAAGGAAAATACAGTTGTGGACGGGGTAATCCCAATCATGGTAAACGCTTACAGCAAGGGAGATACGGAAAAGTTTTATATTACCGGAAGTGAAACGCCGCAAAGCATACCGACCTGGATATGGATCGTCGTTATCCTCTTTACCGGTTGGGGTGTGTGGTATCTCATCCGTTATTTTAACATGGTACCTGCATGATGACAGAGCATAAAGAAACCATAACATTTACCGTGGTCGAAGACGGCATCAGGCAGGTAATAGAAACCTTCACCCACGAGTACCGTAACCTGATGGTATTGCTGAATGATCGAATCTACCTGGATTACTTTGGCGAATGTGGTGGACAGGGAAGATGCGCGACCTGTTTGGTAAAAGTGGAAGGCAATAGGAATTTATTGAATCGCGATGTAAATGGAAACGAAATGAACACCTTGTACAAATATGGTAAAACAGGTGGCGACAGCCGGCTCTCCTGCCAGATTGCGATTAATGAATGGTTGAATGGCTCAACCATATTCCTCGACGATGCCGAAGACTAAACACAAAAACGGGCTTACAACCCAAAATCAACGTTGAAAAAAATATAAACAATAAAATAGAATCATTTAAAAATTCAAATTATGGTAACTGTAGAATCTTTAGACGTAACCGCCATTGAGCCGCGGTTTAAGCACTCTACCATCTTCAAACACTTTGACGAACTGGAGCCGGGTGAAGCCTTTCAAATTGAAAATGACCACGACCCCAAGCCATTGTATTATGAACTTATCGGTGAGCGTGGTAATATTTTCACCTGGGAATACCTGGAAAAAGGCCCGGAATGGTGGATCATTCGCATAGCAAAGCGTCCGTTGGCTGCCGAAGGAGAAGAAACCATTGGCCAAATTGTCGCCAAAGACATCCGCAAAGCAGATATTCTTAAAGCCAAGGGTATTGATTTTTGCTGTGGTGGAAACAAATCGGTAAAAGAAGCAAGTGAAGAGGCAGGCATTTCTGAGGCGGAATTGAAAGCTGCACTGAATTCCGTTGGCGAAACACCGCTCTCCCCCTCCCAGGATTTTAATAAATGGGAATTGGATTTCCTGACAGACTACATCATAAATACCCATCACCGTTATGTAAAAGATAATGTGGAAACCATCAACGGGCTGGCGCAAAAGGTAGCACACCGGCATGGAGAACAACATCCTGAACTGAAAAAGCTTGCGCAGAGTACGTATCATTTCTTACAGGATCTGTTAAACCATACCCATAAAGAGGAAAAAGTATTGTTTCCTGCCATTAAAGAAGGCGTGGCTAAAAAAAGAGATGCTTCCACGCAAACCACCATGCCTGCAGGATTCATCAGGCAGCCTATTCTGATGATGCAAAAAGAACATGAAATAGCCGGCGAAGACTTGTCATTTTTCCGGAAACTGACCAATAATTATGAGCTGCCGGCGGACGCCTGCAATTCTTACAATTATTTGTTCCAGAAAATGCAGGAATTTGAAAGCGATCTTTTACAGCATATTCACCTGGAAAACAATATTCTGTTTCCAAAAGCTTTGAAACTGGATAAGGAACTTGAAAATGTCGCTAACAACTAAAATTGATATCAAAAGAACCTATGATCTACCGTTGGGAACAGACGGTTATTCCGTATTGGTCGACCGTATCTGGCCAAGAGGAATAAAGAAGGAGGCGCTGCATCATGACCTTTGGTTAAAAGATGTGGCGCCATCTTCCCTGCTTCGGAAATGGTTTAACCATAAACCGGAAAAATTTGATGAGTTCTCGAAAAGATACCTGCAAGAGCTCAGCTCCAATGCGGCATATGATGTACTAAAAGAACTTGTGGCCAAACATAAAAAAATCACGCTGCTCTATTCCGCCAAAGACGAGCTGCACAATCAGGCAGTAGTCTTGAAGGAGTTGTTGGATAAATAAGAAAAAAATGAAATCAAGGATCATTATAATCGGTGGAGGTTTTGCCGGGCTGCAATTGGCAAGGCATATCAATACCCGGTATTATGACATTCTTCTGCTTGACCGGTTGAATCACCACCAGTTTCAACCGTTGTTTTACCAGGTGGCCTCGGCACAGCTTGAGCCATCGAGCATCTCTTTTCCATTCCGTAAAATTTTTCAACGAAAAAAAGGCATTAGCATCCGGATGACAGAAGTACAATCCATTGATCCGGGATCCAAAACTGTTCAAACCGATATTGGTCCTTTTAATTATGATTACCTGGTTATTGCTACCGGCTGCAGAACCAATTATTTCAATAACAACCTGATTGAGAAAAATGCATTACCGCTGAAAAGCACTTATGATGCCATTTCTATCCGAAACCGTGTCATTAAGAATTTTGAAAACATCATTGCGTCAAAAACTTTTAATGAAGATCAACACAATATAGTTATTGTTGGTGCAGGGCCTACCGGTGTAGAACTTGCAGGTGCATTCGCCGAAATGAAAAAACATATTCTTCCCCATGATTACCCTGAAATAAATACTTCAAAAGTCAAGATTATTCTGGTGGAAGGCAGCGACAAAACCCTACGCACAATGAGTGCATTGTCGCAGGACGCTTCGTTGAAATATTTGAAGAACCTGGGTGTGGAAATTATCCTCAACACTTTTGTAAAAAATTATTCGGATAATTTGTTGCTGCTCAGCAACGGCGATTCCATTGCCAGTGCCAACGTGATCTGGACTGCCGGAGTTACCGGTAATATCATTAGGGGTATCGATCCGTCCCTCATACAGGGAAACCGTTACCTGGTGAACCGCTATAACGGGATACAGGAAAATCCGGAAATATTTGCTATTGGGGATATCGCTTTAATGGTTACCCCCAGGTATCCCAAAGGACACCCGCAGGTGGCCAATGTTGCAATCAACCAGGCAAAAATGCTGGCAAAAAACTTTAACAGGATGGCCAGATCGGAAAAACTGGCCGAATTTGAGTACCATGACCAAGGCTCCATGGCAACAGTAGGTAAATACAAAGCCACAGTTGATCTTCCATCCTTTAGTTTTAAAGGGTTTTTCGCATGGGTATTCTGGATGTTCCTCCATTTAATGCTGATCCTGAGTGTAAAAAACAAGCTCATCATATTCATCAACTGGGTCTGGGGTTTCTTCACGAACGATACATCGTTACGGCTGATCCTGACCGACAATGATGTCCACAGCAACCTGGAACCGGAGGCCTCCGCCCTAACCCAATAAATTGCTCAATTATCTGTCACCATTAAACCAAATCATCATGTCCAACTCACCAATCAAACGAAATCAGCATCTGATGCCCTTGTCAAGAGAACATCATGCAACCTTATTATTCGCCTGGAAACTGCGCCAGGGTATTGCTAAAAATATTGACCAGCAAAGAATCATCAATTACATTTCATGGTTCTCGGAGCATTTCCTTGCTACGCATTTCAAAACCGAAGAAAGCCAGCTTTTCAGGGAGAAAAATGATCCAATGATTATGCGGGCGCTGAATGAGCATGTATTGATTTCCGAATTGATCTACAACATCGTCAGCGATAAGGAATATTCAGGCATTGAAGAAATCCATAAACTTGCTGATTCCATTGAACAGCATACCCGGTTTGAGGAAAGAGAACTATTTCCGCATATTGAAAAACAATTATCTGAAGCAGAGCTCGAAAAGATCGGTCGCGTTTTAGCTTTGGAAGATCTGACTGCTGAAGAAAACTATAAAGACGAATTCTGGGTGAAAGAAACGCTAAGTGTATGACCACAATTGACAGAAATACAAAAATATCGGAATTGATCAGGGTCAATTCAAAAAGCATCGATGCCATCGCATCCATTGCCAAACCCCTCGAGAAACTTAAAAACCCTATCCTGCGAAAGATCATGGCTTCACGGGTTTCGATTGCGGAAGCTGCGAAAATGGGCGGAACCACAGTTGAAGAATTTGCAAATGTGCTTGCACCCCTCGGCTTTCAGTTTGCGCATGCTGAAAATCCTGCCCAACTACATAAAGAAAAAAAGCCGGAATGGTTAACAAATGCCAAACCCGGCGACATCCGGGTTTTTGATGTGAGGCCAATAATCGAAAATGGCGCGGATCCTTTGAAAGAAATCCTTGGTCAGTTTAAAAATGTTGAAGCCGGAAAAATTCTCTCAGTCATCAATTCTTTTATTCCTACTCCCTTAATCCATCTGTTGAAAAAGGAGAAAGCAGAAGACTCATTTGTGGAAACGGTAAGTGATCAGGAATTTCATACTTTCTTCCTTAAGAAAAATAAGGAAACGGCTTCATCCCAAACAAGTGATGAACAGGTAATGATGCATGACGAAAGGGGTTTTGAAGAGATCCTCAATCAATTTGCTCCGGGCCATACCCGCGAAATAGACGTGCGGGGACTCGAAATGCCCGGACCAATGCAAACCATACTTTCCGAGTTGGAAACGTTGCCCGAAGGCCACGCCCTTTATATCAATCACAAACGGGTTCCCGTTTATTTACTGGAGGAATTGGCTGACAAAAAATTCGAAGTCCACATACATAATGTTGCGGAAAGCAATGTAAAAATGCTAATTTTCAGGCAATAGCTATGGCCCAGATCAATATTGGAAAAGCGCCATCCAACAGCGCGGTTCTTCCCTTTTATGCAACCGGCGCGATCGCTTTTGTCGTTCTCTGTTTTTTATTGTTTATAAGTGCCGACAGTTTTACCGGTCATTATTTCAGCCCACACATCCTGACCATTGTGCATGTGGCCGCATTGGGCTGGGGAACCATGATTATTTTTGGCGCGGCGCACCAATTGCTTCCGGTAATTTGTGAACAAGACCTGTACAGTGAAAGGATTGCCTCCTTCAGCTGGTACACTCTCACTACCGGCAGTGCATTCCTTGCTTTTTCTTTCTGGGATTTTCGCACAGGCTGGCTGATGATTTCCGCGGCTTCTCTTGTTTTGGTATCGATACTTTTGTATTTGGTCAATGTTTTGGCTACAAGCAGAATTTGCCGACGCTATACCATTCAAAAAATGTTCATCGCTTCGTCGGCAATCTGGCTATTATTTACAGCTACGGTAGGACTTCTGCTGGCCATAAACCTCCACTACCCTTTCTTCAGGCAGAACCACATGGAAATTCTGAAATTTCACGCACACGCAGGTCTTGCAGGATGGTTCCTGCAATTGATCACCGGCGTGAGCACCAAACTGGTCCCTATGTTCCTGCTTGGAAAATCCAATAAAGAAAACAGGCTAAAAGCAGCATTTATTTTGCAAAATGCTGCGTTGATGCTCTTTATTTCAGATGGATATTTTTTTGAAATTACTGCAAGAGCCATGGTCTATGCTGCGTTGATGCTTTTGGGGATTATGGCCTGGCTCACTTATTTGTTCGATGCATACCGCGGGCGTATACGCAGGAAAGTGGAATTGCTGATGAAGCAGAGTTTTCTTTCATTTTTCTGTTTAGGGCTCTCGATTTTGCTTATCCCTGTGATCTTTTATGGAGCGGGTAGCAAATGGACGATTTTATACGGATCCATGCTGTTTATGGGTTGGATAACCAGCCTTATTCTGGGTATGACGTTTAAGACATTACCCTTTATCATCTGGAACGGGCATTACAAGCATTTATCCGGAAAAGTAAAAGTTCCTTTACCCAAACACATTTATTCAGAAAAGCTAATCCCTTACCAGTTCTGGACATTTATTGCCGCGTTATTCAGCTTTGCACTTGCCATTATTTTACAACATGATTTGCTGTTGCGCTTGGCTGGGTTGCTCTGGTTAACTGTATCTTTGATCTATGGCTTCAACGTGCTTAAAACTTTATTACATAAAACCAAAACGCTAGACTAATGAAAAAGATCGATTTTCTGAAAACCCCATTGATTGCTTCGGCACTGTTTATGTTCATTGCCTGCAATAACGCACCGGCAGAAACCAAAACGGCGGACCCTGCAGAAACTACAGAAGCTGCAGTTGCTGATGAAAGCCATGAGGGTCATACAACCGCTGTTCAGCTCAACAATGGCGAAAAATGGGATGCCAATGTTGAAACCACTGAAGGCATCCAAAAAATGCAAACCATTGTAACCGGTGGATTGACTTCATCAGCCGCTCCTGCAGAAGTATTGCCGGCTCTTGAAACCGAATTCAAAACCATATTTGACAAGTGCACGATGACAGGTGAAGCGCATGATCAATTGCACAATTACCTCGTACCGGTGAAAAATCATCTTGATGAACTGAAAACAGCCACGGCTGCAGCGCCTGTACTTACTTCATTGCAGGAGTACCTTGGCACTTACAGCAACTATTTTAAATAAATGAAAGAACTGTCCATAACGGATCCCTATTATAATGAAACGATGCAGGCCTTGCAGGCTTTGCATAAGGTAATTGACCCGGAATTGTTTATAAACATTGTAGACCTGGGGCTGATCTATGACATTGATTTTCAAGAGGGAGCCATTGATGTGCAAATGACGCTTTCAACTCCGCATTGCCCGATGGGTGAAGCCATTACCAATGGGGTTGAGAATGCATTAGGCACCGAGTTCCCTGATCGTAAAGTCGTTATTGATCTTACTTTCGACCCGCCCTGGAGTTTTGAAAGATTAACACCGGAAGGCAGGGAGCAGTTGGGACTCTGACCATTGATTAACCGAATAAAAGGAAATTATGCATGTAGCAGTTTGGGATACTTATGTAACCAAAAAAGATGGAAAGATTATGCACTTTGACATTCTCGTTCCTTCAGAAATGAAGAATGAAGAAACAGTGTATGGTTATGGTAAAGAATACCTGGCCTCCAAAAACCAGGAAGGACAACCCCTAACATCTAAGGAATGCAATTTTTGCCATATTGAGCAGGCAAGCGAGGATGTGAAAAACGAGATTGATTCAAAAGGCTTTTCCATAATTGAAATGGAAGGCTGCTGATTGATGATGTGATGGATTGCCGTCTGACATTAAAAGCAAAAGAAGGTTTTTTCACCATGCTGCAGGAAGCCTTTGAAAACCAAAGCAAGGTAGCTTTACTGGTTGATGAAAACGGGCTCGAGCGGTATGAAGGAAAGATTAAAACGCTAACCCCATCGCATCTTGTTCTGGAGTCCGGCATGTATATTGGGATCGATTTACTTACTGCAGTAAATGGCGTATTTGTATCTGATTTTTCAGAGTGCTGAAGGTGATGAAAACAACCAGTCTTAATTACCAGTGGTTTCTTATGGCGTAATTTAAATGATAAGCTTTTTCTGAGAATCATTTATTTGTTTCTATTACCATAAACCTTACTGCCTTTACCTTAATTATTGAATAATTAAACAACAATTAAGCATATAATTTATTCATAGCTTTAGCACGTTATGACTAAATTTTTTTCATTCCTGGTATTGGTTTTCTGGGCTTATTTCTCATCAGCTCAGGAAGTTCGCCTGAATCCTACACCTCATGAAATTTCATACAAGGATGGCTTTATTGATGTAAACAAAGGGATTCGCCTGTCTCGTATTCCCGCCACTCTAACGGATGCTATTGAATTAAAGCCTGTATCACGGAAAGCTCCCAAACTCAGAATTTATATCAATTCGGCTGCATCCAGGAAATATGGAGTAAAGGATATGGATGGGGCTTATGTGCTCGACATCAACGCCCGTGAAATTGTGATTGCCGCGCAAAATGACCTGGGTGCATTTTACGCATTGCAAACCCTCTGGCAACTAAGCCAAAACGGCAAAATTCCTTTTGTAACCATCAATGACTATCCCGATCTTCCGTTTCGTGGTGTGGTGGAAGGCTTCTATGGAAATCCATGGAGCCACCAAGTAAGATTGTCTTTAATTGAATATTACGGCAAATACAAAATGAACAAATACCTGTATGGTCCAAAAGACGATCCTTATCACAGCAGTCCCCACTGGCGTGAACCCTACCCTGCGCAAGAGAAAGAGCAAATAGTGGAACTGATCAATGCAAGCAAAAAGAACCGCGTGGATTTTGTTTGGGCCATTCATCCCGGCCAGGACATTCAATGGACGGAAGCAGATTATCTGAAATTGCTTCAGAAATTCAATGGAATGTATGACCTGGGCGTCCGTCATTTCGCCGTGTTTTTTGATGACATTTCCGGAATTGGAACAAACCCGGTAAGGCAGGCGGAACTGCTCAACCGCCTGCAAAAGGAGTTTGTTGAAATTAAAAAAGATGTAGCCCCACTGATCATGTGCCCTACCGAATACACCGAATTGTGGGCGAATCCTTCGCCCGGAGGATATTTGAGCATATTGGGAAATCATCTCCACCCTTCCATCAAGGTAATGTGGACCGGTCATACCGTAAGCGGTGATATTACAAACCGAACACTCGAATTTGTGAATTCCCGCATCAAAAGGCCTGCCTTGATCTGGTGGAACTTTCCTGTTACCGATTATATCAAAAACTTCAATATGCAGGGGCCTGTTTATGGACTGACCGAAGATGCCACAACCGCCAATATGGCCGGGCTGGTGAGCAACCCTATGGAGCATGGCGAAGCTTCTAAACTTGCTCTATATGGCGTAGCAGATTATACCTGGAATGTAAAAGCCTACAAACCCCTCGAAAACTGGGAAGCCGGCATAAGAAAACTCATGCCCGGGGCACCGGAGGCCTACCGCGTTTTCGCCATCCATTCCACAGACAATGAAACAGGCTATCGCCGCGATGAATCCTGGGAAACCCAAACCATCGATCCTTTGAATTACACGCCGGAAGCTTTCAATAAACTTTATGAAGAGTTCAGGAAAATCAGCCTGGCACCATCCACTATTTTTTCCAATGGAAAAAACAATGCACTTATTTCAGAACTCCGCCCGTGGTTGGTGGAATTTGAAAAGCTTGGAAAACGCGGACTTCAAACCATGGATGCGCTTAAACTGCTCGTCCAGAAGAATTACAGCGAATTCTGGAATGCGTTCCGGGCTTCCCAAATGAGCCCTGCAGAAACCGAAGCGTATAATGCCCATAAATCCGGCACAAGAAAATTGCAACCGTTTATTTCCAACACAAGAGATGAAATGGAAATGCAATTTTATTCTGCGCTAAGCGGAAAACCACTGGCACGGGTTAAAGCCATTGGGTCTTTCAATAACATCAATACCCGCCTTTCAGATGCCATGCTCGACGGAAACCTGTCAACGTATTACCATTCGGCCCAGGCACAACGTGCAGGAAACTGGATAGGCGTCGACCTCGGAGAAATCACTGACGTCCACACCATCCAGATATACCAGGGACGCAATGATTCCAATGATGTAGATTATTTTGATGCTGCGGCTTTGCAAATTTCAGCTGATGGTCAGCAATGGCAAACCTTGCAGGACAATATCAAGGAACAATATGCAATCAATTATTCAGGCTTGCCGGTGAAAGCCCGGTATGTAAGACTGCTCCGGCTGGATAAATCCCAAAGGAGCAACTGGCTGGCCGTCCGCCGCTTCGCAGTCAATCCATGGCAGGAAAACCCGGTTCTGGTAAGCAATATCCCCTTAATGGCGAACAGGCAGGTGAAAACGACCGGTACAAGGGTGGGATTATCCTCTATTCTCGAAATTATCGAAGTAAAACCCGGTGAATATTTTGGAATCGGGTTTCCCGTAAATACGGCATTTCGTAATGTATTAATCGACCTGGGGGATAAAAGCCTGGCTCCTGAATATTCAGTAGATGGAAGCACCTGGAAAGAAGCGGCTACTTCTGCTAAAATCATCCGGTATTTCAACCATAGCAAAGAACCCGTATCCATCAGGCTGAAAAAATTCGAGATTGAAACCGTTCCTGCCTCCGAGGATATCAGCGCAGTGTTTGACAAAAATATGGAAAGCTATTTGTCACTGCCAGGCCGTGAAGTTTTTCCAGTAACGAGTGGGAGCAACCAGCTCATCTTGCTTTCAGGGAACAATACCAGCGCATTTCATATAAATCAGCTCGACAAGAATGGACAGGTTGTGCAGGAGAATGCTGTGAGCGGTTCTTATAACCAAATCACTATGCATCGTGCTGCATTTCAAGTTGAAATCAAGGGCAAAGTGGATCTCTATGAAATGATCTTCCGGTAGAAAAAATACTGGAAGAAACCAGGTGACATATGACGCCTCAGGGAGCGCTCGCCCCAAATATTTCTAATGTTCAGTTTTCCTGGCGTCTTCCAGAAATTTGGCCAGACCGATATCCGTCAATGGGTGTTTCAACAATCCCATAATGGAATCCAGGGGACAGGTGCAAACATCAGCGCCGAGTTCGGCCGCTTTAATGATGTGCAGCGAACTCCGGATTGAGGCTGCCAGTATTTCAGTTTCATAGCCCTGCATGTCGTAAATTTCCCTGATTTGGGCCACCAGTTCCAACCCATCCCAGCCGCTGTCATCAATACGGCCCATAAAAGGAGAAACATAATCAGCACCCGCTTTTGCTGCTAAAATGGCCTGGCCTGCAGAAAAAACAAGTGTACAATTTGTACGGATCTGGTTGTCGCTAAACCATTTTATGGCTTTTATGCCTTCTTTGATTATGGGGACTTTAACCACTATATTGGGATGAATTTCAGCAAGCTCTTTTCCTTCCTGAATGATGCCTTCAAAATCAGTAGAAAAAACTTCAGCGCTTACATCACCGTCCACAATTTCACAGATGTCTTTATAGTGCTGACGAATGGCATCTTTTCCTTTTATCCCTTCTTTCGCCATGAGGCTTGGGTTGGTGGTTACTCCGTCTAAAATGCCCAGGTCATGGGCCTCTTTAATCTGCGCAAGATTAGCTGTATCTATAAAAAATTTCATGTATTATATTTAAGCACAAGGTAGTTTTTTAAAATCAAAATTCAAAAGCGAAAAATCAAAAGAGAAAAGATATGGAATATTGAAAATTAAGATCTTTCAAATCCACAGCAAGGCAAGTTCAGAAAAAGAGGTATGAAAAATGCTACACAAAGAATAAAAATAAAAAAATGGCAGGCTACTTACATCGCACCGCTACAACCGCGTACCCTTGCTGTCTTCCAACCCTGGGGGATTCTGCAGGAGCTGGTCGTGTAAGACCTGCCGGTGCAAAGGTAAGCTGGTAAATTCAAAAGTAAAAATTCAAAATGCAAAAGAAATGCTATGAGCATTTAGCGTGCAATCCTGGGATCTAACGGTCCGGCGCAAAGGCAAACGAGCACTGCCCAGCTTAAAAATAATTGGTGTTACCAGCCAAAATATCTTCCAATATACCAATTCGCTTAAGGATGGGATATGTTTCAGCTCCTGCGGATTTGATGAATGCATGAGCAATTCATTCCGTATTGGCAGAAACCATCTGCGCTGTGATAAAAAAGGAAGAGGAGCTGCCCCTCGCGGAGCAACCCCTCTCACAGTTCAAAACCAATTTGTTTGTTACAAACCTCTGGCCTGAATGATTATCCTTGCCCAATCAACCTTACCGGTTGTGGTATTGGTGATCCGGATGTTGTAATTCCCCGGAGCCAGATTTCCTTTCTGAATGGTCGTACTGGTCATGCCGTTGTTTATCTCAAGGTCTTTGATCAATTTAACCAACTGTCCGTTTATACCATACATTTCAACCTGGTATTTACCATTATCCGGGAAGTCAATCACTAAGAAATCAACAACCGGGTTCGGGTATACACGTAGTTTCCTGGAATCGGTATAGCGGATGGCTACAACATTCGAGATTCGGAAGCTTCCGTCTTTGTCGAACAATTTGACACGGTAGAATACGATCTCGTTGGTTACATTAAGATCATCACCATAGTAATTGCGCTGGGCATTGCTGTTTCCGGCGGCTCCTACCCGGCTACCTGCCGGTATTGAGCTGAAGTTAATGCCGTCAAAGCTGCGTTCTACGATGAAGTGGCTGGTATTGATCTCAGAGGTTGTCCTCCAGTTCAATTTCACATCTTTGCCATTGCGGTTGCCCATCAGGATGAGACCGGTAACCGGCAGATTGTAATCAACATTTACAGTTACCGTGGCTGTTGATTGCAGATCGCCCACGCAAATGGTGTATTGGAATGAATAGGTACCGATAGCCGCACCTGGCGCAATCATCACATTACCTGTGGCAGCATCAATCCAAACATCCGTGGAGAGATTGGATGCTGATGGGGTAACATTACAAATGTTGGCACCAGACAGTGTACCTGCAGTTACGCAAAGCTTGTCATTGGTCAGAATGTTGCCAATGCTTTGGTTGCCATCTGCCGGCAGCGGCCGCTGAACCGAACCATATGCATCGTCAACAGCCAGCGGTGCTGCCACAACGGTTACTTGTGTTGTACAGGTAGCGGTTAATCCACCGGCATCCGTTGCCGTGAAGATGACTGTAGTTGTGCCAACCGGGAACGGCGCAGTCAGGCTAAGGCTCGCATTATCACTACGAACTGCCGTAACGACCGGGGTACCGCAATCATCTGTCACCGTTGGATCAGCAATGGTTACATTGCCTGTACATTCACCGGCTGTAGAGGTCACGGTGATGTTGGCAGCGCTGCAGGTAATTGCAGGACGCATGTTGAGGGCACGAACCTGGATATTATCCAGCAACAGCCCGGAGGAATTGTTTCCTACCTCTCCACCAACAGGATCCAGGATGAAGCACCAGCTGTCATCGCCATTGAGCGAAGCTGGCAGATCAAAAGTAAGGGCATACCATTGATTGTGAGTCGGATAGATAAACTCACCCGCCGTCATCCACTCTTCTTTAGGCGCATTGCAGTCGTTGCTGACAAGCACTGCGATTTTATCAACAGCGCTTGGCCATTTCGAAGTCTGGAAGTACAGTTGGAAGGTACCATAGTCTCCGGCATTTTCTACACTGAACTTCAGGTAGCGGTCGCCAGGTGCATCTGTATTGCTCTTAAATATCCTTAAGGCAGGATTTTCAGGATTCTGTTTAAAGGCTTCAGGAGTGGTAAGTGCGCCTGGACTTTGTTCTCTGAGAGATGCATTTCCCCCTCCGTCAAGACCGGCTATGGTCAGGGCATCAGGTGTCATAAGACTTGTTACACCCAGGAAAGTTTCATCGGCAGGATGCGGATAAGCACCCGGGCTTCTGTTGCTCTGATCAAAGGTATAATAGTTAACGAGGAGATAACCTGCCTGAACGGTAACAGTGGTCGAGCAGGTGGCTGTATTGCCAGATGCATCTGTGGCTCTGTACCATACCGTTGTAATACCAATCGGATAAGCATCCGCGAGGGTCCGACCGTCGCTTCTTCTTTCGAAAGTGACAGTGGCTTCGCCACAATTGTCTGTAGCTGTAGGCATATCAAGCGTCACATATTCGGAAGTCTCACAAGTTTCAACCGATACAGGGGCAGGACAAGTGATCACCGGAGGTGTATTGTCTGCAACCGTTATGATCACATTGCAGGTGGCGGAGCCACCGGATGTGGTAACGGTAATGGTTACGGTATGCTGACCTACACCAACCATGGTACCGGCTGCCGGGCTTTGCGTTATGGTTCCGGTTCCGGGCTCACCACAACCGGTAGTATACGTCACCTGGCCGGTAAGATTCGGAATCATAGCCATGCAATTTGCACCCACATACAGGGTTGCAGGTGCGGCACATGTAGTAATGGTCGGAATACTGATACCAATTACGGTAAAGGTAGTGGTACAAGTTGTTTCATTTCCGGAGGCATCCGTTACGGTAATGGTAACGTCATACACACCCGTACCAACCATCGTACCAGCGGCCGGGCTTTGCGTAATTGTAAGCGCTCCAGCTGTTGTACAATTGTCAGTAACTGTTATCCCTGTTGTGAAATCAGGAACCGGTGCTGCACACTCGGTGCCGGTTTC
Organism: Bacteroidota bacterium; assembly: GCA_023387985.1. Taxonomy (GTDB): domain Bacteria; phylum Bacteroidota; class Bacteroidia; order Chitinophagales; family Chitinophagaceae; genus Phnomibacter. Next base: position 342,812 of record JAEWHC010000002.1, read on the forward strand.
AACGGTAACACGTTGCGGAGTACCACAAGAGGTGATTACAGGTGCTATGTTATCTACTACTGTCACAATTATTTCGCAGGTGGCGGTATTTCCGGCCGCATCAGTGGCTGTGAAGGTTACCGGGTATGAACCAACGGTCCATACGGTGCCTGCAGCAACGCTTTGGGTTACCGTTACTCCAGGACAATTGTCGGTAGCGGTTACCACACCTGTCCAGTCAGGAACAGTAAATGAGCAAGTCGCATCTACATAAACGGTTGGAGGAGCAGGACAAGTGATTACCGGATCAATATTGTCAGCTACGGTCACTTCCAATGTGCAGGTGGCGGTATTTCCGGCTGCATCGGTGGCGGTGAAAGTTACTGAGTATGTACCAACTGTCCATACAGTGCCGATAGCAACACTTTGGGTTACCGTTACACCAGGGCAATTGTCGGTAGCGGTTACCACACCTGTCCAGTCAGGAACTGTAAATGAGCAAGTCGCATCTACATATACGGTTGGAGGAGCAGGACAATTGATCACCGGATCGGTATTGTCAACTACAGTTACTACCACCTGACAAGTTGAGGTGTTGGACTGGGCATCGGTAGCTGTGAAAGTGATGGTATGGGTACCGATTCCTAAGGTTGAACCAACAGCCACATCCTGAGTTACAGTAACAGTGCCGCTACCTCCGCAAGCACTGCTTGCAGTTACAAGGCCTGTCCAATCAGGAACAAGGAAAGTGCAATTATCACCTACCTCAACTTCAAAAGGAGCAGGACACGTTATTACTGGCACGTTATTGTTTTCTACAGTAACCAGTATTTCACAAGTTGCGGTATTTCCGGCAGCATCTGTAGCTGTGAAGGTTACCGGGTAAGAGCCAATAGTCCATTGAGTGCCTGCTGCAACACTTTGGGTTACTGTTACACCAGAACAATTGTCCGTAGCGGTTACCACACCTGTCCAGTCAGGAACAGTAAATGAGCAGGTCGCATCTACATATACGGTTGGAGGAACAGGACAAGTGATCACCGGATCGGTATTGTCAGCTACGGTCACTTCAATCGTGCAGGTGGCTGTATTGCCGGCTGCATCGGTGGCGGTGAAGGTTACTGAGTGTGTACCAACTGTCCATACAGTGCCTGCAGCAACGCTTTGGGTTACCGTTACACCAGGGCAGTTGTCGGTAGCGGTTACCACACCTGTCCAGTCAGGAACAGTGAATGAGCAATTCGCATCTACATATACAGTTGGAGGAGCAGGACAAGTGATCACCGGATCGATATTGTCTTCCACAGTCACTTCAATCGTGCAGGTGGCTGTATTGCCGGCTGCATCGGTGGCGGTGAAGGTTACTGAGTATGTACCAACTGTCCATACAGTGCCTGCAGCAACACTTTGGGTTACTGTTACAGCTGAACAATTGTCAGTAGCGGTTACCACACCTGTCCAGTCAGGAACAGTATATGAGCAATTCGCATCTACATATACGGTTGGAGGAGCAGGACAAGTAATCACCGGATCCTCATTATCCACCACCACCACAGTAAACGTACATTCCACCGGATCGGCAGTGCCATTATCCGCCCTGGCGGTCACGATTGTTGAACCAATTGGGAACGTATATGGAAAAGTAATTTGTGTGGTACCAATCCAATAGGTCAGGGTTGAAGTACCGGCGCCTTCACATTGAGGTTCGGTTACCGTAGCTGCAAAAGACAGGGATGCGGTACAAACACCGGCATCTGTATTGTATGATGTTTGAACAGTCGGGCATTGAATGGTTGGCGCCCCGGAAACAACAATGACATCAAAACTACAGGTTTTTTGATCTATTACATCACCATTTGTGTTACGCAAAATTGCGGTATAGGTAACTGTGGTGGTCCCTACCGGGTAAATATCCCCCAATTCATTTCCATCACTTCTGGCAACGGTTGATGAAAAATTGGGAGCCCCCCCTTCAGCACAGGTTGCAAATATGAGGGCGTCTATTCCGAGGTAATCTATTTCAGAATTTGCCCAGTTGGCTGGGCCTATGAATTCATATTGAATAAAATAAGCAGTCGTTTCCGGAGCGGTACCAGTGAAATCTTCACTATAGGTACCAGTGGGCAAATTCGTTCTGGTATGGGCCAGAATGGGAGTACCACCGGCTGCAGGAACAAGATATACATTTAGTGTTGTGTTGGGCACATTCATGATCAGGCCTATCGTCATATCCACAGGAACCCCTTCTTGAAAAAGAAAGGATGTCGTGGAAGTCAGGGTTGGATTGCCAGTCCCACTTGATTGTCCAATTCTAACATTATCGCTTCCTACGCGGCTCATGCGGTTATACGTCCAGCAAGCATCCTTACTGGCCGGTATATTAAACTGGTTTTCATACAACATCCCAAGCACTCCCCCCGGTGGCGTGCCGGTACAGCTATAACTGATATCCGGTTGTGCCCAGGTTACATAACTACCATATACCCCATCCACAGTAGTGTTGGCGCAATACGGATTCTCCAAAGCTGGCGGGCAATTGGCAATGGTTACCGTACAGGTGGTTATCTGTGCATTAAGGCCTGTACCGACCAGTAAAAATAACACTGCCGTCAACCAACGGGCATAACGGCGCATTTGAAGCGTAGAATTAGCTTTCATAGATAAAAAATTGGTGTGAAAAATGAGAAATTTATTAAATGGGGTTGAATCCGCAGCGGATGGGTACGAGGTACCGGTAATGGCGCGCAAAGGCGGGGAAGAAATAGGTTGTTGGTGCATTTGTGTGAATTTTAGTATTAAACCCGATTGCTTGCTCTTCAACAGATCAGAAAGTTTCTAATGCAGAATTACTGTTAAATAATGAGTTTTCAAAAAAAATTGTAGCTTTTTTTAAAATGAACCAGAAAAAAATTCGTTGGACTCTGCTCATATAACTGCAACAATAGCAGATTGCAAAAGGATTCTGCACTTATATTTTATTTTCTGGTTAACTTAACTTTAACAAGCTGAGGCTCAGGCTTCTATTCTCTTGACGCGGAAATACTAAAAAAAAGAGGAGCTGCCCCTCGCGCAGAGCAACCCCTCTCACACTTCACACCAATTTTAATCAGACCAGGATCACCTGGAGTAGATTATAATACGGACCCAATCAACCTTTCCGGTTGTGGTATTGCTGATCCGGATGTTATAATTACCCGGAGCCAGGTTACCTCTTGGTATGGTAATGCTGTGCATTCCACTGTTGATCTCAAGGTCTTTCATGAGCTTAACCAGCTGACCATTTACTCCAAACATTTCTATCTGGTATTTGCCGTTGTCGGGGAATTCAATGGTTACAAAATCGACCACCGGGTTCGGGTAAACACGCAGTTTCCTGGAATCGCTGTAGCGGATGGCAACAATATTGGATGTCCTGAATGCTCCGTCCTTGTCATAGAGTTTCACTCGATAATAAACGATTTCATTGGTCACATTCAGATCATCGCCATAGTAGTTGCGCTGGGCATTGCTGTTGCCGGCGGCTCCCACCCTGCTTCCAGCCGGAATCAAGCTGAAGTTGACACCATCAAAACTGCGCTCAACAATGAAATGGCTGGTATTGATCTCAGCCGCTGTCCTCCAGTTCAGCCGTACATCTTTGCCATTGCGATGGCCCATCAGGTAAAGGCCGGTTACCGGCAGGTTGTAATCCACATTCACCGTTACAGTTGCTGTGGATTGCAAATCGCCCACGCAAATTGTGTATTGGAAAGCATAGGTGCCTATAGCCGCACCCGGTGCAATCATTACATTGCCATTGGTGGCATCAATCCAAACATTGGCGGAAAGATTGGAGGCAGACGGCGTAACATTACATATGTGTGCGCCAGACAATGTACCTGCAGATACGCATAGCCGGTCATTGGTCAATATGTTGCCAATACTCTGGTTGCCATCTTCAGGAAGCGGGCGGTGAACTGAACCATACAAATCATCCACAGCCAGCGGAGCAGCCACAACTGTAACATAGGTTGTACAGGTCGCCGAAAGAGTACCTGCATCTGTAGCCGTAAAGATCACTGTGGTTGTCCCCACGGGGAAAGGTGCGCTCAGACTAAGGTTTGCACCATCGCTGCGGGTTGCTGTGATGACCGGCATTCCGCAATCGTCTGTAGCCACAGGGTCCGGAACTGTTGCATTGGCTGCACACTCACCTGCACCTGAGGTTACGGTAATGTTTTCTGCATTACACGTTATAGCCGGGCGCCTGTTGAGGGCGCGCACCTGGATATTGTCGAGCTTGATCTGGATTGAACCTGGATTCACCGCGTCACCAACAGGATCAAGCATGAAACACCAGTTATTGTCACCATTCACCGAAACCGGAAGATCGAATACGTAATCAAACCATTCATTTTGCTTCCCAAGACTGGTAGTTCCGACTTTTGTCCACTGATCTTTCGGAGCATTGCAATCCGGGCTTACCAGTACATCAATCTGTGAAGTTCCGTTTGGCAACATGGCCGCCTGGAAGTACAATTGGAAGCTGCCATAATCGCCTGCGTTCTCAACAGTGAACTTCAGGAAGCGGTCACCAGGTGCACGACTTGAATTCAGACCAAAGGCAGGATTATCGGGAATGTTTTGTTTGAATGCCTTTTCGGTGGTTTCTGCACCCGGATTTTGTTCGCGTGTACCTGAATTGCCACCCTGGCGGGTCTCACTCAGAGTAATCGCATCAGGAGTCATGGTGCTTGTAACACCAAGATAAGTCTCATCAGCCGCTAACGGGTATGTTTCTGCATTTCTTAACGCCTTATCGGCATTAAACATGTAATTGATCAGTGTATAACCCACATTGCTGATTGTAACGGTAGTTGAGCATCTTGACGTATTGCCTGAACCATCAGTAGCGATCCACCAAACGGTCGTAATGCCTACCGGGTAAGCGTCGGTGAGCAATTTATCATCACTCCTCCTGTCGAACCTTACAGCAGCAGGACCGCAATTGTCTGTTGCTGTTGGAGGTTCAAGCGTCACGTGCACTGCTGAAGCATCACACGACATTTCCATTACCGGTTCCGGACAGGTGATCGCCGGAGGCAAATTATCGGCAACAGTTACAACTACATCACAATAATCGCTGCCATTTGCATTGGTCACCGTTATCCTGACCGTATATGCACCTGTCCCTACAAGAGTACCTGCAGCCGGGCTTTGAGTAACATTTGCCGGTCCGGTGGCACCGCAACCGGTATTGTATTCAATTGACCTTGTCAGATCAGGGATTGCAGCCTGGCAGGTACCATCAACGTAAACGGTTCTGGGTGTGGTACACTGTGTGATATCCGGAACACCATTGCTGGTAACATTAAACCACGTTTCGCAAGTAGCCGTATTGCCTGCTGCATCCTTGACAGTGATCGTGATTTTATGATTGCCCACGCCCACCATTGTACCCACTGACGGATTTTGGGTTATTTGCAACGTACCCGCTCCGGTTGAGCTGCAGTTATCTGTCGCAATTATTCCGCCGGTGAAATCAGGTACCGCGGCCTGGCAATTGGCATTCAGCGTTGAAGTGCTTTGCGCCGGTGCGCAGGTGACGATCACAGGTGCTGTTGCATCCCTGACCACGACAGTAACAGGACCGCAGGAAATTTCATTGCCGGCTTTATCCTTTACTGTAAAGTTGATCGTATGCGGGCCAGGTGTCCAAACTGTACCCGGAGCAACACTTTGAGAAATCGTGAGATCCGTAGTGCCGCAATTGTCTGTAGCTAAGACCGTTCCCGTCCAATCTGGAACTACGAACTGGCAATTTGCGCCTGCATGTTGTATCTGAATTGCCGGGCAGGTTATTATGGAAGGTTTGGTATTGTCAACAACAGTCAGCGTAAATCTACATGGATCAGATTCGATGCCATTCACTATGGCCACCACACTCACGCTATGCGCACCTACAGGCAGGGTAAATGTTGAGCCTGTTTGTACCATGCCGTCAATTGTTATACGATAAGTGACATCTGTTGCATTTACCGTACCGCCACAACTGGTTACAGTCAAGCCGAACTGGCCGATATTCACTGTAGCATCGCAGCCCGCCGCATTGGCGCCGGTGTAGACTGTCAATCCAGTTGAAAGCGGACAACCGCTGATGATTGGTTTATCCTGGCTGCTTCCGCTGTAACTAATGGATTGGTTGATCAGTTTATTTTCACAAACATCCCATACTTCAAAATGATACGTCACTGTCCATCCTGCACTGTTTCCGGAAATAACCGGAAGCGGATTGGCGGGCACAATGGATACAGCCCCTGTACAATTGTCGGCATAGTATTGAGCAACATTCAAACTTGCGAATGATGGTACGCCTACAGGTAGGGTATTACCATCTACATAGCAGGCATTGATGTTTGTTCCTCCCGGTAATGTCATTCCGGAAATGCGCTGCGGAGCGACATTATCGTTCACCGTAATGGTCTGTGCATGATCGGTGCTATTGCCGCAGGCATCTGTAGCACGGTAAGTACGCGTAATCACATACTGATTGGCACAGGTCTGATTAGAAATCACATCACCCACGTGGGTTACTGTAACTGCATCTGAACAATTATCCGATTCATCCGTGATCACGTCCGGATCAGCGGCCGGAACGTCAGCCGAACAGGTTACGGAAATATTTGCAGGTACAGTGAAGGTTGGCGGCACATCATCAAACACAACGAAAGTTTGTTCGCAAGTAGCGCTGTTACCATGCGTATCGGTAATGGTATAGGTACGAACAAGCGTAAAGTCATTTGCACAATTTACATCTGTTCTAACATCATTGTGGCTGATGGAAGCAATACCGCAAACATCGGTTGCCGTGCCACCTGCTGAAATGAAGGCGGCCACTGTATTGAATGCAGGCGGAATATCCCCGGCACATTTTAATGTACCATTTGCCGGCGCTGTCGGACAAGAAACAACCGGATCTGTATGATCAACTACTGTTACTGTAGTTGTACAGGTTGCTTCCATGCCGTTATAGGTTCCTGTCCAGAATATCCTTGTGGTTCCAAATGGATATGGGGCATTCAATGCCAAACCGTCTTCTCGGGCACCGGTTACTGTAACGTCTGAACAGTTACCCACCACTTCAGGCGTAACAGGTGTGTAGCTTGCAGAACAATTTGCTGAAGCTTCGATCGGTGCTGGATCATCGGCACAAACGAGTTCGAAGGCGATATTTCCTTTCAACTGAATATTGTCGAAATAGACTTTCAGATCTTCAGAGCCGCTACTTGTCTCATTTGTAGGCCGGATGCGAATGTAAAACAGGTCTACATCGGTGAGCGTTGCGGGCAGGTTGAAGACAAACTGCTCATGCGTGTTATGAGATATCAATTTCTGAACTGCAGCTCCCGGTAACCAGGTCGAATTATCCAAACTGTATTCAACGTTCATGTCGATAGCAGCATCAGACAAACGATATGCCTGGAAGTAGAGCGAGAAGCCACTGTAATCACTCAGGTTATCACCAGAAACACTGAAGTATACATAACCTCCCGCATTTGACTTGGTCAATTCAACCATGCGGTTGGGATTGGTTACCGCATTGGTTTTAAAGGCTTCGTTACCGGTTACAGCACCAGGAGAGCTTACCGTAGATGATACACCTGCACTAACTGACAGTGTACTGGAAATTCCCGGGTAAGTTTCATTTGCAGAAATATTTGGCAATACACTCGCATTGGTAAACCAATAGTTAACCAGGAGGTAACCATCATTCACCGTAACTTTTGTTGTGCAAGACTGGGAAATACTTTCACCTGCCGTATAAGTCCAGGTAACGGTAGAGGTTCCCAGCGGGAATATAGCCGTGATGGTTGAACCGTTATCGTTATATGAAATAGGATGGCCGTTTTCATCAACAATGGTGATTGTAAATTCACCCGTTTGACCTGCACAAAGACCGCCAACTGTAGGTTTGGTCAATGTATGCTCAGCGCCGTCACAATTTCCATTATTCAGTGTAATGTAATCACTTGCGCAATTGGTTAAGGTGATTGCATTTTGATTGCTACCGTTGATTACATAAGTATACTGACTTGTTACATTGTCGCAAGCGTCAGAAATGGTATAGGTATAGGTAACTGTCCATGCAGTATTATCACCGGAAATAATCGCTATTCCAACTTGCGTTGCAGTTACATCTGAACAATTGTCCGTAAATCCGTTCTCAACAATTTCTTTCACCTGTGCCCATGTGCTTACACCAGCGGGCAAAGTCTGGTCATCAACATAACAAGCATTAAAATTTGACGGGCCGGTCGGCGGTGTGCCGGTCGGAGCAATCTGATCATCCACTGTGATGACCTGCACATGATCTGTGGTATTGCCGCATTCATCGGTAGCACGGTAGGTGCGGGTGATGGTATAACGGTTGGCACAGCTTTGATTGCTTAGTACATCACCAATAAAACTAATGGTTACATCGCCGC
>JAEWHC010000004.1 GCA_023387985.1 Bacteroidota bacterium
TTTTTTTCCGGTGCTTTTTCTCCCGGCATTTTCAACTGCGGGAATGTCCACTCCGGTGGCCAGGAACAAAGTTGACTTGCATAGAAGACTTCGGATTTCCTTCGGGATTGAAGAACCTTCAAAAAAAGCATCGGGTTAGTAAGTACAACGATAGCAGCAATGCCATTACTGTATTTTCCGGTGCTTTTTCTTTTTCCATTTTTTTTGTTGCGTATAATACCGGATCAGCACATTTTTCTCTGGTTAAAGTCCTGATTTAATTTTACCTTTCACAGTTACGAATGGAATGGGAATGAACAGGCATTTATTCAAATTATTATTGGCTTTATTGGTTTTGATATCCGCATGTACAATTAAAAATTACGATGCCAGGCCTAAAAAGAACCAAGCGGCAGCAAATAATATAGCATACGATGAGCATACCAAAAGCATTACGCTTTCCTGGAAGTCTTTCGGAACTGCTGGTAAATACGTTATTGAAAGGGGAGGCAGTCGTTTATCAACTCAGTTTATTGAGATTGGGTCCACGGAATCAACCACATTTACCGATCCTGATCCCAACCCCAGAAAATATGAAAATTACTACCGGATCACCCGGGATACTTTAACCATCATCCTATCCCTGGAAAATCAGTTATTCGGAAATAACATGTATTTCTATGACAGGAAGTACGAAAATGCCGGAACTGCAAGGGAAGAAATAAACTTACATTTTTCCACAACCGGAAAGGCAGGAGCAAATGGTGAATGGACCATAAAAAGACAGGCTTATTATTTTAAACCGAATATTGACAATCAAACCTATGACCCGGGGGGCTCTGGCTCAGCCTCCTCTCCGGAAGCGAATTCAATTGAACTGGGTTTTTATTCGCATGTAGGAGGATTGGGAATGTTGCCGACGGATGTTAAACTCGGCTCGGTCTTTACGAGGCCTCATCTTTCAGGCGGCGCCAATGCAACTTGTACCTTTTGGCGGTCGATGGAAAATGTAACCGTAATGAGGGATTTTGCCTGGACAGTTTCGCAATCCACCAGCGCAAGAAGAATGAAGATTGAAAATACTTCAAAATATATATCGGATGTGGGCCATACCAACTTCTGGGGAAGTGGTGGTTTTATAGCAGACAGCAGATATACATTTTCGTCCAGGCCTTCCTGGGCAGGACAACAGCAATGGTATTGCAGAAATACTGTCTTTCCGCAAGGCAATGCAAAGATGGGGGGATCTTACAATATGGTTTGGCAGGGCTGCGTAAATGCACCGCATGAAGATGAAATAAATACGCCTGTTCCTGTTACACCAGTTATCCGCGAAAAGCCGTTTCTTTTCATAGGCGAAGATGGTGAATACAAAATTTTTGTACCGGCATGGCAAAAAAACCGTACCGGCAATTCATGGTCTGCCACAAACATGGGCATTGGGGAAATCCAGGACCTGCTATTAGATTGGTATGTAGCTAAAGAAGGTGATACAGATGCGGAATTAAATGAGGCCCTGCAAGCAGGTAAAAATATTTTTTTTACCCCAGGCCATTATAAATTGAATGCACCTATACAGGTAAACCGGAAGGACGCCATTTTATTGGGCGCCGGCATTGCCTCCGTTACGCTTGAGCCCACAGATCAAAATCGTTGGGGATGCATTTTTGCGGACGACAAAGAGGGTATCATCATTGCTGGTTTACTCATGGATTCCTTCAACAGCACCACATACCAGGTTCGCGTGGGTGAAGAAGGTACAGCGGGCAATCATGCACACAACCCCATTTTACTTTCTGACATAACGTGCCGTGTCGGTGGTGTCCAGGAAAAAAATGTACAGTTGCATGTCTCAATGCAGATAAACAGCAGTCATGTTGTAGGCGATCATTTCTGGCTTTGGCGCGCTGATCATGGTACCCAACCCGGCGGACCTGCACGCTGGATCAGGGACAGGTGCAAAAATGGACTTATTGTAACTGGGGATGACGTTACACTCTATGCTTTATTCACCGAACATTACCAGGAATATGAAGTGTTGTGGCTTGGTGAGCGTGGCAGGGTATATTTTTTTCAGAATGAACCACCTTATGATCCCCCGGACCAGTCCTCATGGCGAAGCCAAAATGCAAGAGTTGATGGCTATGCAGCATTTAAAGTTGCCAATTCGGTTCTGGAACATCACAGCATCGGGTTTGGTTCTTATGCTGTATTCACCGGGACAGACGGAAATGTAAATAAGCAAAACGCATTTGAGGTACCAAATACTCCAAAAGTAAAAATGGAGAAACTGAACACAACAAGGTTTGCAGGTCCAGGCAATATTTTACATGTAATAAACGGAACAGGTGGCAGCACGGCTACCGGGGTAAAGCGGGTTGCAATTTACAATCAGTCACCAGGAATGCAACCATACAATGAGAATTTTGAATTGCCCGACAAAAGATCATGGCCAGCATATAAAAAGATAAAATGACAATCGATCAGGCTTCCTGTCCATTAGCTCTTGCAAATAAATTCCTGACGCCAATAGACGTCGGGCACAGTTCCTGATCATTCTTATTCAAGACTTGTACGGATAATTATTTGTTATAAGGTAAAGAACGGTTTTGAACTAGCGGCTCGCCAGTGAAGATTTCAGGTATTCACTGTTCAGGCGTGCGATATGCTCAAGGCTGATCCCTTTAGGACAAACCGCCTCACATGCGCCGGTGTTGGTGCAGGCGCCAAAGCCTTCTTTATCCATTTGTGCAATCATATCAAATGCACGCTGCTTACGTTCAGGATCTCCCTGAGGCAACAATGCGAGCTGGGAAACTTTGGCTGAAGTGAACAACATGGCCGAACTGTTTTTACAAGCCGCCACGCATGCGCCGCAACCGATGCATGCGGCAGCGCTAAAACTTTCATCAGCACTTACTTTATCAATCGGGATGGCATTTGCATCCACCGCATTACCGGTATTCACGCTGATGTATCCGCCTGCCTGGATGATACGGTCAAAAGCTGAGCGATCAACCACCAGGTCTTTGATGATTGGGAAACCATTTGCACGCCATGGCTCAACAGTAACGGTATCGCCATCCTTATAGGCGCGCATATGCAATTGGCAAGTGGTATTTTTCTCCCATGGACCATGCGGCCGCCCGTCAATATACAATGAACATGCTCCACAAATGCCTTCACGACAATCATGGTCAAAAGCAACAGGTTCTTTCCCCTCGTGGATTAGTTTTTCATTAAGTACATCAAGCATTTCCAGGAAACTCATTTCTGATGAAATATCCTGTACTTGAAATTTTTCAAAATGGCCCTTGGTTTGCCGGTTTTTCTGCCGCCAGATCTTCAAGGTCAAATTCATGTTGTAATGTTCCATGATCTATATCAATTACTCCGGTTGGTAAAAATGTATTATTTGTAACTACGTTGTGTTGGTTTAACTACTTCATATTCCAGATCTTCTTTATGCATCTCCCATTTGAAGCCTTCTTCAAATTCCCAACAGGCGACATACATAAATTTATCATCGTGTCGTAAGGCTTCTCCATCCGGAGTTTGGTGTTCCTCCCGGAAATGACCTCCGCAGCTTTCTTCGCGGTTCAGCGCATCCATGCACATCAATTCTCCCAATTCCATAAAATCAGCCACCCGCCAGGCTTTGTCCAGTTCCGGGTTAAATTCTTCAATGCTTCCCGGAATTCGCAGGTCATTCCAGTACTCTTCACGTAATGCACGGATCTCCCGGATGGCCTCTCTCAAGCCTTCCGCATTTCTGGCCATGCCGCATTTTTCCCACATAATCAAACCTAAACGTCTGTGAAAAGATTCCACACTTTTGGAACCCTTTATATCCATCAGCTTGCTGAGTCTGCCGCTCACCTCCTGCTCCACTTTCTCAAATTCCGGATGATCAAGAGGAATAGGTTTTGTATGGATTTCATCTGCCAGGTAATTGCCAATGGTATAAGGAATCACAAAATAGCCATCCGCCAGGCCCTGCATCAATGCACTCGCTCCAAGCCGGTTTGCTCCATGATCGCTGAAATTGGCTTCGCCAAGACAATACAATCCAGGTACCGTAGTCATAAGTTCGTAATCCACCCATAAACCACCCATGGTATAGTGCACTGCTGGATAAATGCGCATGGGCACCTGGTAAGGGTTTTCACCGGTAATCTTTTCATACATGTCAAACAGGTTGCCGTATTTTTCAGCTACCACATTGATGCCTTTTTCACGAATTTCTTCGGCCGTGGGGTTTTCGATATTGTGCTTGCTGCATTCAGTTTTTCCATACCGGTTGATGGCATCAGCAAAATCCAGATAAACGGCTTGTTTACTGGAGCCTACTCCATAGCCGGCATCACATCGTTCTTTTGCGGCACGGCTGGCCACATCCCGCGGAACCAGGTTCCCAAAAGCCGGGTATCTTCTTTCCAGGTAATAATCCCGCTCGTCTTCCGGAATGTCCACTCCCCTTCTGGTTTCATCCTTTTTCTTCGGCACCCAAATTCTACCGTCATTGCGAAGCGATTCACTCATTAGCGTGAGCTTGCTTTGGTGCTCGCCACTGACCGGTATGCAGGTGGGATGAATTTGAGTAAAACAGGGATTCGCGAAAAAGGCCCCTTTTTTATGCGCCCGCCAGGCAGCGGTGGCATTGCTCATCATGGCATTCGTGCTTAAATAAAATACATTGCCATAACCTCCTGAACAAAGCAAAACCGCATGACCGAAATACCTTTCCAACTTCCCGGTTTCGAGATTTTTGGCAATTATACCCCTTGCCTTGCCATCAATCACCACAATGTCGAGCATTTCATGACGGTTATACATTTTTACGGTACCCAGCGCTACTTGCCTTTCCAACGCACTATAGGCGCCAAGCAGCAACTGCTGCCCGGTTTGTCCGGCTGCATAAAAAGTACGCTGAACCTGTACCCCACCGAATGAGCGGTTGCTCAGCAATCCGCCATATTCCCGTGCAAAAGGAACACCCTGGGCAACGCATTGATCGATAATTGCTCCACTCACTTCGGATAGGCGGTGAACATTGGATTCTCTTGACCGGTAATCACCACCTTTAATGGTATCGTAGAATAAACGGAAAACACTGTCGCCGTCATTCTGATAATTCTTTGCTGCGTTTATACCACCTTGTGCCGCAATGCTGTGTGCACGTCGCGGCGAATCCTGGAAACAAAAAGCTTTTACTTTATATCCCATTTCACCCAGCGAAGCTGCAGCACTCGCACCGGCAAGCCCGGTTCCAATCACAATGATATCAAGCTTTCTTTTGTTGGCCGGATTCACCAATTTACAAGTGCTTTTATACTGGTCCCATTTTTTATCAAGTGGACCATTTGGAGTTTTGGCGTCTAACATATTTTCGAAATAAAAGAAGTAGGAATAATTATTTTTTCATCAGGTATTTATTGAATCCATCCCAAATACATGGAAATAGGCATCATGGCAAATACCAGGGGAACGATAAGGGAGAATGCAACGCCGAGGCCTTGAACAATTTTCAACCAACGCTGGTTGCGCAACCCGAATGTACGGAATGCACTTTGAAAACCATGGAGCAAATGATAGGCAAGCGAAATGCAAGCCAGTACATATACAATCACAACCCAGGGCACCTGGAATTGATGTTTCATGAGGTTAAACATATCATGTCCTTGAGAACTTCCAATGGCAATACTTGTCAGCTCTTCGTGACCGGTAACCCGTGCAGGAACCCAAAAATGCCAGAGGTGAATGACCAGGAACAACAATATCAATGTTCCGAGCAGACCCATCCAACGGCTGTACCATCTGCTTCCCCGATTTCCCAGGGGAATCGCATACCCGGTTTTCCGTTTGGTTCTGTTATCAAATTCAAGAATGAGGCCTTGAATAATGTGTAATAAAAAACCGGCAAACAACCCAATTTCCATTGTACGTACAAGAACATTGCTACCCATGAAGTGAGCTGCCTCATTAAAAATCATTCCGTCATCTCCAAACCAAACAGCGAAGATCATGGCATTTACTGCCACGTGTACGATTAAGAAAAGGATCAGAAACAGGCCCGTTAAGCCCATGACAAATTTTCTTCCAATAGAAGAGGTAAAAATTTCTTTCCAGGTCATAAACTTTCACTTAAAATAATGCAAAATGCAATTCGTAGGCGCAAAAGTAAGGCGAAATTGAATCCGACACCAACAGATAATTCAAATTTGGTACAAAAAGCTGCTCCGAATAATTTGCTAGTCATTTAACCAAAATAATTTTTGCCTGGAAATTTTATCTATTGGTATTATTTACAAACCATATTTATGCAAATTGTGTATTTATGCAGCCGCTCATCCTGCCGGATAACAGGTATTTTAAATTTGCTGTTACCTTTACGCTATGCTTAAAATCCTTAATGTAACTATAGGTAGCCTGAAAATGGCCATGGAAGAGCTCTGGAACAATAAGCTTCGTACATTACTTTCACTCCTGGGTATTACAATTGGAATTTTCTGCATTATTGGGGTGCTTGCCGTTGTCAACAGCCTTAAACAGGAGATTGAATCAGGCATGAAAGAAATGGGGCAAGCAACTGTATTCGTCCAAAAATGGCCATGGGGCGGCGGCGGCGGGGAGTATCCCTGGTGGAAATACATGAAGCGTCCCGAGCCGAAATATGAGGAGCTTTCACCGATTATAGAACAAAGCCATTATGCCAAAGCGGCTGCATTTATGTTGTTCAACAATTCCAATGTAGAATACAAAGACAATGTGCTGACCGGAGTAACCTGGTATGGCGCTACTGATGATTTTCATGAGATCCAGGAGGTCAAGATTGAATTTGGGCGTTATATTTCACCGAGTGAATTTTCATCCGGCAGCCAGGTGTTGGTCATGGGGCACGAAAATGCAGTAAAGCTTTTTGATGAGCCTGAAAGGGCGATTGGAAAACAGGTTAACATTGCAGGCAGGACCTGTACCATAATTGGAGTAACCCGTAAAGCCGGCAGAAGCATGATTGGCGGCTGGGATTTTGATAACATCATTATACTTCCTTTCAATTTTGTAAGACAAGTAGTGGATGAACGTCGTGCAGACCGGTTCCTGCTTGTGGCCGGTAAAGATGGTGTAAATGTATCGAGTTTTAAAGATGAGCTCAAAGGGATCATGCGAAAAATCCGTAAGCTCAAGCCCAATGAAGAAGATAATTTTTCACTGAACGATGTTACCAGCACTGCTGCCCAGCTTGACCAGTTGTTTTCCACCCTGAACCTTGCCGGCTTTGCTATTGGCGGGTTCAGTTTGATCGTTGGCCTGTTCGGAATTGCCAATATTATGTTTGTAACCGTAAAGGAACGCACAAGCCAGATTGGCCTGAAAAAAGCGGTCGGCGCTCAGCCCTCTCATATCATGCTTGAATTCTTAATGGAATCCGCATTTTTATGCATTATAGGCGGAATTGTTGGTTTACTACTTGTTTTCGGCATTACCACTGCTTTTACAGTTGCTGATGTATTACCTTTTGCCGTTACCGTTGCTCCTTCCATTATTTTACTGGCCATGGGAATAAGTGTAGTTGTAGGAGTTCTCGCAGGATTGATTCCGGCAATACAAGCTGCAAGATTGGACCCGGTTGTTGCGATACGCAGCTAAGCCACCTGAGCAAATACCTAATTCCAAGTACCGCTATATTTATCCGGGAACTTCAGGCCTGCCTGCAGTTGAGCAATGAAATGGATAAAACCTCGTGGAAGTTAAGAACCCCACGGGGGAGGTGGCGCCTCAACAGTTTTGGCGAGGTCGAATCGTATACTGAACAACCGGTCTGTGCCCAATCTGCGCAGGTTATAGGTAAAAGATTCACCGGGTTTCAATTCTATCCACCATACATTACCTCCTGCCGCCGGCAAAAGATCCACGGTTTCCTGGTCTGCCGAAAAAAACTGAACTCCCGGCGTGCCGCTATTGGAAGTAGATCCGCCATACATGGTCAGGCTGTCGGAAGAACCATCCATGTTGCGGTGATCATGCTTTAGTAAAATATAGTCCGCATTGCGGGTAAGTACCCAAGTGCGGCTCAGATCATTACCCACGACAAACGGAATACGTACAGTATTTTGAATGCAGGAACGGACATGCATATATAACTTTTTTCCACTGAAAGTCGTGTCGTTTGCCGGCGCTGAAATGACTGTCCCCTCATATGCATTCCCGCACATCTGCTTTAAAGCCTGCCAAAAAGCTTCCTGATGCGGATGCAACTGCGGAATATTATTTGCATTTACCGATGCAGCCGTCGGAGATTGACGGCAAGACAAAAATAAAAGGAGAAATACCGGAATAATAATTCGCATAGCAGTAAAATGTTGATGGTTGATTATTGCAATGATACATATAATAAACATTGATCCTATGGAACAGCGCAGGCACGGTGGTTCAAAAAAAACAAAAGAAACGGTATGCAAAGCCTACCCAAGCTCACTATATAAATTTCGAATACGCTCATGCCCACCTGCAAGATTATTTTTTGAGTGGTGACACCTGTAATGTAAAAATGCTGGATTTACAAACGATAAGACGCTTGAAACCATGCCGATAAAGGAATGCCTGCAAATGCGAACCCGCCGGAATGAGCTAAGAATTTACCGACCACAATGAAATCCAGCACACAAAAAATCCACTGTGCAGGGTAAGGCTGCCTAAGTTTTCTTTTTCTTGATCTCTTTCACCAGCATATCCAGGTCACCGACACTGAGCTTCTTTTCATCAACCAAAAATGACACGGCATCCCGGTAACTCCCTTCAAAATAATTGCTCACCAGGTTGCCAAACCTTTGCTTGCTGTAAAGCGAACGGCTAATTGCCGGTTTATACAAATTGTTGCGCCCAATTGTTTTTGATTTTACAAAGCCTTTTTCCATCATGATCTTTAGCAAGGTGGCTACCGTGTTGCTATGGGGCTGCGGTGCCGGCATTCGTTCCAGGATATCTTTTAAGAATCCTTGTTCTATATCCCATAATGCCTGCATAATCTGTTCTTCGGCTTTGGTCAACTTTTTTGCTTCTTTACGCTTTGCCATGGTAAATTAATCGTTTTTAAATTGTAATTTGTTGATTTTGTTTGTCTTACGGAAATCATGGATATGACCCGGACAGCATTTCAGAACAAATATAACTAATCAATTCGTTTTCCAACTATTTTTTTAGTGCTTCCCGAAAATATTTACCTGTTTGTTGGAATTGCCAATACCTAAGCTTCCTCCTGCACGTCGGAGGTGATCATCCAGTAAAGACTGTGGCCGGCGGGCGAATTCAATCCGATTACCGGGAACTGCTCAATGGTTGCTTCTTCATCCTGGATGGCATCATAAGCGGCTGACTTATCCGATCCGCTTACCAAAAGAACAATATTTTGTGCAGCGTTAATGAGCGGCAGCGTAAAGCTAATCCGGTACCGGTTCAGGGTCTCTACATATACGGAGCGTACCCCTTTTTCATCTTCACCGAGCAAAGGGCTATCTGGAAAAATGGATGCAATATGGCCATCGTCTCCCATCCCAAGAAAACAAATATCCACCTCCATTTCATTTCCGGCAATTTGCCGCAGTGTTTGCTCATATTCCACCGCAGCTTCCTCAACCGGCAATTCCACATTTACCCGGAATACCCTGGAAGCATCCATCCGGATCAGTGAAAGGAAATTATTGATTGCCCTCAAGCTGTTGTTTTCTTCATCATTAAAATCTACATAGCGTTCATCGCTCCAGAAAAAATAGATTTTTTCCCATTCGATGACAGAAGTATATTCTTTTGAACTCAGGTAGAGGTACATCGCATCCGGCGTACTTCCACCTGACAAGGCCACAATGCATTTGCCTTTCCGGGCAATGGCTTCAGCACTAAGTCGCACAAACAGATTTGCCGCTGCCATTCCCAGACTGTCACGATCTTCGTAAATATTCGTTTTTTTCATAGCACCTTCATTAACTCGTTAACGGCGACCACTCGTCGCCTTCAGATTCCAGCAGTTTGGCGGAAGAGCCAGGACCCGAAGAATTGGGTTTGTAATTGGGGAAGCCTGTTTCTAGGTTGTCCTGCCAGTAATTTAAAACCGGCATCACCACTTTCCAGGCTTCCTCCACCTGGTCTGCCCGCATAAACAAGGTTGCATCCCCTTCAATCACATCCTGTAAAAGTGTTTGATAGGCATCGGCAACATGATTATTGCCGTAAGCTTGTTGGTAGTCAAATACCATTTCAACAGGTGTAAGCCGCATGTCCGGTCCGGGCTCTTTGGCCTGGATTTGCAAGCGGATATTCATTTCCGGCTGAATATTAATAACCAGGTGATTTTGCTTCCACAAATCAATGTCCTGACCGCCAAAAGCCACATTCGGCACATCTTTAAATTCAATAACCACCTGGGTAATCTTTTCGGCAAGTCTTTTGCCGCTGCGCAAATAAAATGGAACACCATTCCATCGCCAGTTGTCGACAAATAATTTTAACGCAGCAAATGTTTCGGTATTGCTTTTGGTTTCTACATTTTTTTCCTTACGGTATGCGTCAATTTCGACACCATCTACAGCACCGCCGCTATATTGCCCCCGTACGGCATATTCTATCACTTCAGCAGGCTTTATTTTGCGAACGGCCATCAGCACATCCCTGGTTTTATTGCGCACTTCATCTGCTTCAAAATCCGCAGGTGGCTCCATGGCAATCATACACATAATCTGCAACACATGGTTTTGAATCATATCCCGCAACGCACCGCTCTTATCATAATACCCGCCCCTGCCTTCAATTCCAATACTTTCTGCCGCGGTAATTTGTACAGAATCAATAAAATTTCGGTTCCAAACCGGTTCAAAAACTGAATTGGCAAAACGGAAGGCCATTATATTTTGAACAGTCTCTTTTCCAAGATAGTGATCAATGCGGTAAAGTTGATGCTCCTTGTAATTTTTCAGGAGCGATCTATTGAGCGCTTTTGCGGTTTTCAAATCGGTTCCGAAAGGCTTTTCTATTACCAGTCGAAATAAGCTTTTGGTTTTTTCATCAGCTGTATCCGCAAGATTTGTCGCCGCCTGCCCAAATAAAGATGGTGGAATGGCCAGGTAATGGATCACCGTGGCTCTGGGCGTTTTGGCTATAAAATCGACAGACAACTGAACAACCTCATCGTAAAGTTCTTTAGACGAAATATCCCCTTTTAAATATTCTATTCTTTTTGAGAAAGATTCCCATTCTGCGGCAGTGAACTTTTCTCCATCCTTATTGTATTTTTTTACGCCATCTTTCAACGAATTCACCAATTCCTCCCGGGATCCCAGGGATTTACCAATGCAAACAATAGTGAACCGCCTGTGAAGCCAGTTTCCGGTATGGAGGTTGTACAATGCGGGAATGAGTTTACGCTTTGTAAGATCTCCAGTACCGCCAAAAATGAATAACAAGGCGGGCTCACATATAGAACTTCGTTTCATAATTCAACATTTAAATGGTCATTGCCGGTACATTCCAGATTATTACACCTGCTTTCAGAAATCCCAGTCCATGTAAAAATCACCTTCCATATCCACTCGCTTAAAGCCATGTGCACCAAAATAATCGCGCTGTGCCTGAATGAGGTTTGCAGCAAGCCACTTGCTTTTGAAAGATAGAAAATAATTGAAGCAGGCAGAATATCCCGGCAATGGAACTTCATTATCCACTCCATTTTTCAGCACTGCTTTCATTTGATGCCAGGGTTCGGCAACCATATTCAAAAAACCCTGATCTTTCAGCATAAAGCCTGTGTGCTTCAAGATCGGGATCATTTTCTGCAGCATAGCGGACCGGATAATACATCCACCGCGCCAGATTTTCGCTACTTCATGCAACTCGGTATTGAAACCATATGCTTCGGAAGCAACAGCAATCATATGGAATCCCTGTGAATAGCTTAGCAAATAGCCGGCATACAACGCGGCCTCCAGGTCAGGTAATGAAAGATCCGGCTGGTTGATCGCGTCAGGAGAATCTGTAATCATGCTGTTGATCTGCACCCTTTCATTTTTAAAAGAAGAAATGATACGTTGAATTACGGCAGCATCAATCGCCGGCACCGGGCAACCGATCTGGAATGCATCCTGGCTTGTCCATGACCCGGTACCTTTCTGCGCTGCCGCATCCAGAATACGGTCTACCAGCAACTTGCCTTCATGCTGCTGCTTCAATACGGCTATGGTCACCTCCATCAAATAGGAATTCAGGCGGCCTTTATTCCATTCCCCGAAAGTTTTAACAATCTCTTCCCCTGACATTCCCATTGAACCTTTCATCAGGTGCCAGGTTTCACTAATCAACTGCATCATGGAATATTCGATTCCATTATGAACCATTTTTACATAATGGCCAGCAGCGCCATTGCCCATATATGCGGTGCAGGGTTCATCAAATGCCCTGGCAGATACTTTCTCCAGCATTGGACCTATCCCCACATAAGCTTGTGCATCGCCCCCAGGCATAAGGCTGGCTCCATGTCGGGCTCCTTCTTCCCCCCCACTAATGCCCATTCCCATAAAATGCACCGATTTTTTTTGCATCCTTTCCGCTCTTGCCATTGTATCCCGGAAAAAAGAATTTCCACTATCTACCACAATATCTTCAACCCCAAGCAGCGGTTCAAGATCGTTTAGCACATAATCCACCACTTTTCCGGCAGGTACCAGTAACACAATCTTTCTTGGCGTTTTCAAAACATTAAGAAATGCTGTCAGGTCTGAATACGCTACCGAACGGCCTTGCAGCCCGGTGTTCATAACCTGTACCTGTGTAGCATCCTTATCGTAGCCGGTTGCACTAAAACCCTTATCAAGCATATTGAGCAGAAAATTGCTTCCCATTGTTCCTAAACCAATAACTCCAAATTCATATTCTGCCATGACTAAAAAATTACGAACAACTAAAATATTAAATAGAAACTGATCGGAGGCAATCCGGCTGGTAAAATTGGGTTGTTTGAGGGCAATTCGGAGCACAAGGACTAAAATCCAGCCGCAATTTTTCCGGATGCGCAAATGCTGGAACGAAAAATGGAGAGTTGAGCCGGCGTTGATCCATTTTTTAGGATTGGAAAGCACTTAATGGTATTTTGTAGAAATGTGCTGGTAAGGTTAGTCGCGATTTTCATAATAATTGGCCGGTTCATTGTACTTTGCCAAAATTATCTGAGCAGATATGGAGAATGTTTTTGATGCTATAGTGATTGGTTCAGGGATCAGTGGCGGATGGGCGGCCAAAGAACTGTGCGAAGCCGGCTTAAAAACGCTGGTTCTCGAAAGAGGAAGACTTGTTGAGCATATTAAGGATTACCCGACTGCTACCAGGCATCCCTGGGAATTTCCCCACCGGGGCAAATTGCCACTAAAAGTACAACAGGATGATCCTGTAGTCAACCGATGTTATGCCTATGGCGAAGCAACCGAGCAATTTTTTGTAAAAGACCGGGAGCATCCTTACATCCAGGAGAAGCCCTTTGACTGGATCCGTGGTTACCAGGTTGGAGGAAAGAGCCTGCTTTGGGCCAGGCAAACCCAGCGTTGGAGTAAATACGATTTTGCAGGTCCTGCCCGCGATGGCTTCGCCATTCCCTGGCCGGTGGATTATGATGAAATGGCGCCCTGGTACAGTTATGTGGAAAAATTCGCAGGAATAAGCGGCAGCAAACAAGGTGTTGACACGCTGCCGGATGGCGAATTTTTGCCGCCCTGGCAAATGAATTGCGTGGAAGAAACGATGGCTGCAAAGATCCGGTCGGCCTATCCCGGACGATATGTAATGATTGGCAGTTGTGCCCACCTAACCGAACCCCAGGAAGTACACCTGAAGATGGGCCGGGGTAAATGCCAGGCCCGCACGCTTTGCGAAAGAGGATGTCCGTTTGGTGGATATTTCAGCAGCAATTCGGCTACGTTACCTGCCGCAGGGCTTACAGGAAATCTCACTTTGCGTCCCAATTCGGTAGTACATTCCCTCATTTTTGATGAACAAAAACAACGGGCAAGTGGTGTAAGGGTTATAGATGCCCATAGCGGTAAAGCAATGGAATATTTCGCAAAGGTCATTTTCGTAAATGCCTCCACGTTAAACTCCAACCTTATACTCCTCAATTCAAAATCAAGCCGTTTTCCGGAAGGATTGGGAAATGATCATGGTATTCTTGGCAAATATGTTTGCTTTCATAATTACCGTGGCACCCTGAATGTCAGTATCGACGGGCCCATGGATAAATATTATTTCGGGCGCAGGCCAACACAGGTGATGATGCCCAATTTCAGGAATGTGCACAAGCAGGAAACTGATTTTTTGCGGGGATACATGGTGCATTTTGGCGCTTATCGCGCAAGCTACGGGAGTGGAAATGGAATTGGAACATCTTTTAAAACGGGAACAACGGAGCCGGGAGGCTGGTTTGTAAGTATGATGATGCAGGGAGAGACCATCCCCATGGAAGAAAACCGGGTTTACCTGAGTGGGGATCAACAGGACAAGTGGGGAATGCCCTTACTGGTAACTGATATCGGCTATACCGAAAACGATGAAAAAGTATTGGCTGATTTTCTTGAACAGGGTAAAGAAATGCTGGAAATAGCAGGAGCAACTCATGTGAATCCGCAAGATACCCGCCAGGCGCCGGGACTTGATATTCACGAAATGGGCGGCATCCGCATGGGTAATGATCCAAAGACATCCATACTAAACCGTTGGAACCAGGTGCACAGCTGCAAAAATGTTTTTGTAACCGATGGAAGTTGCATGGTTTCCACGTCCACGCAAAATCCTTCCTTAACTTACATGGCTATAACGGCAAGAGCAGCTCATCATGCCATAGAAGAACTTAAAAAGCAAAATCTCGGGTAATATGGAAAAAATATTTAACTCAGGTGAGATGAATGTCATCATCAACCGACTCAGCAATCTCCGGCCGGATGCCCAGCCCAAATGGGGCAAAATGAATGTAGCCCAAATGCTGGCACACCTAAACATAGCTTACGAAACCATTTTTGAACCCGAAAAATATCCCCGGCCAAATGGGCTAATGAAATACGTTATGCGATGGTTTGTGAAGCCTGTTGTCACTGGCCCGGAAAACTATAAAAGGAATTCTAAAACAGCATCTTTTTTTATCGTTAGTCCTCAGCAAGATTTTGAGAAACAGCGCAGCAACCTCATAGCCAATATTCATAAAGTATTGGATCTTGGTGAAGTTCATTTTCACAACAAAGAATCCCATTCTTTTGGGAAGCTTACGGCGGCTGAATGGAGCAACATGCTGTTCAAACATCTGGATCATC
Organism: Bacteroidota bacterium; assembly: GCA_023387985.1. GTDB lineage: Bacteria > Bacteroidota > Bacteroidia > Chitinophagales > Chitinophagaceae > Phnomibacter. The sequence goes on from JAEWHC010000004.1 coordinate 15,318, forward strand.
ATTTAAATCAATTTGGCGTTTAACTCATTTCGGTGCGTTGCCGGTTGCCTGTACCGGTTACTTAAAGAGCCAATCCCCCCTTCCCCGAATACAATTTCAATTTATCCTTCAGTTTAACCTCCACAACCGTCATATATTCATCGGCGCAGGAAAGGGGAACATCGATGTAAATGAGTCCGGGAACCGGGCTCCAGGAAATTTTTCCGACCACTTTGAAATTGAGTTTTTCCCCACAACCAAGAACCCGCACTTCTTCAATTTCGTTCATCAATCCCTTAATCGTTATTTGCCCCGTTTGCCCCTGGGCCAGGAACAGAAAAAAACTTGTGGAATCTTTTGAAATGGTGGATGGTCCAAAGAAATGGCCTTGTGGCAATCCGGCCCTGGTGCCAAAAATCGCTCTTTCATGTTTGCGGTTCCACTTTCCCAATGCTTTCAACACATGCACTTCTTCCTCTGGTATGATTCCATCTTCCCTTGGCCCTATATCCAACAACATATTTCCACCATTGCTAATTGCATCGGCGAATATGGAAATTACCTCGTAAGGGGTTTTCCAGTTGGTATCTGTTGGTACATATCCCCAATTGGAATTGATGGTCATGCACAATTCCCACCAGCGGAATTCAGGGCGGGTAACCGGAAAATTCTGCTCCGGGGTTTCATAATCGCCGTATCCCATTAACCGGCCGTTAATAATCGCCCCTGGTTTTTTTGCTAAAATTTCCCCGCGGATTGCTTTGGCCTGCCATTCTTCAGCACTATGCTCCCAATCTCCATCAAACCACCAAAGGTCAGGGTTGTACCTGTTCAATACCTCCCGGATCTGGTTTCTGTTAAACCGCGAAAAGTCAGCCCAAAGCTTGGGATGATCAGCAATTTTATACCTGCTGCTGTCGCGGTAAAACCCCGGGTAATCATCACGACTCCAGTCGATCAGCGAATAATAGGCTCCTGCTTTAATGCCTTTCAGGCGGATGGCATTAAAAAATGGTTCCAAAAGGTCTCTTTTGGCCGGGGTGTTGCGCACCACATCATAGTGTTTTTCCGCAGTAGTCCATAAGGCCAGGCCATCGTGATGTTTGGTTGTTACCACGGCATATTTTGCTCCCGATTCGGCAATCAGGTCCGCCCATGCCTGCGGATCGTAGTTGGAAGCGGTGAAGCGCCGCATTTGCTCCATGTATTTGTTGTACGGAACATCCCGGTTATGAAAACTCCAGCTTTCCGTAACCCCATCCACCGCGTACATGCCCCAGTGTATGAAAATACCCAGTTTCGCGTCTTCAAACCATTCCATTTTTTCACGGATGCTTTCCGGGTCAATTTGTTTTTGACCAACACCACCCACTGGAAAACCAATAACAAGCAAAATGAGCAGCAAACCAAATGCATATCTTTTCATAGCATCAAAGAAAACCAAAAAAAGCAGCAATGCAGAATACTAAATTGGATAAAATGTATTTACATTCCCGAAAGATAGGACGCGATGGCAGCTGCAATAGGTTGTCCGGTACCGGATTCATAAAAACTGAATGCCGGGCTTGGATTCACCTCAAAACAGAACCATTCTCCCCCATCTGTTTTGTATAGATCAATGCCGGCTAAGGGGAGATCCATTGTTTTGGATAATTTAAAACAGGCTTTTTCAATTTCCGGCGGGAGCGTTGAAGCTTCCAGTTCAACATGCGCATTTTCCTTTTTTGCATAACGGTAATCCACAGCGTGGGAATGGATGATTGTCGTAAAGATTCTGCTTCCGGCAACATGAACCCGGTAATTGATCCCATTCAATTTTTTCTGAAATAAAACCGGGCAAGCGGCAATTGAACGCTTGCTGAAAGGATCACCATATGTATGAACAATGCTGCGAATGCCACTGGCGCTTTTAAATATTAACGTTCCCTGTTTATTCAGGTAGGCTTCAAGGGATTCCTGTTTATTTGTGACCAAACTGTCCGGTGTTTTCAGGCCGCATTGCTGGATCATCAACATTTGGTACAATTTACTGCCATTGCCCGCCATTGGCCGGTTATGATTCATAACGCGGACGGGTAACAATTCCATTAAGTTTTGAAAGGAGTCGTATTTGTTTCGCAACGCTGTGTACTCGTTGCTGTTTTTGTCTAAATCTTTATAAGCCGAAGAAATAGAAAAATCTATTGCCCGATTGTAAATGCCGGTAATATCAGAAAGGTTATAACTTTTTTCACCAAAAGAGATTTCACCGGTTATTTTGCCTGCCACCATGGAATATTCCAGGTAAAGGGAATGAAGATTTTTATAAAAAAACATTTCAAATGGCACCTTTTGCTTTTCAAGTGCATCGGCTATAAAGGCTACCGGTGCTTCAGCGGGAAGAGCGCTTAAAATGACCATTCTAAAGGGATTGTGACTGTGAAATTAATTTCTGTATATACTGAATAAAACCAGGAACAAATGAATTTACCACCGGCATAGTATGGCAGTAATGAATCTGGATCAACCTTGTTGCGGGATCCCTGGATAGACCAACTACGCTAAACTTCAGCTTGATCATTCTTTGAAACCGCAAAAGCAAAGCTTTATCTTCCTCTTTTAAAATGGCAGTTCCAAAAATATTCCCGTCATGCACAATAAACTCATGGGAAGCAGCAGAATGGCTATTGGATATGGACAATTTCCCGTCCGGGTAATGCAGCAATTCAGCATGATGTAATCCGCATTGCTGGGCATATTTGATCACCAATACATCCGGTAGCATTTTTCCTGTCCATTCTTCGGGGGAAGCCCGGTTAAACAACTGCTTATCATCCAGTATGGTAAGCATGGCAAGGAATATAGCATTCCATTCCGCCATCACATAAGCAATATCGCTATCAATGAAAGTTCTGAAATTTGTTTCATCAAAGAAAGACAAATGATTGATAAGCAATTTGACTTTCCTGCTATCAATCCGTACCCCTTTTTTCCTGCTTTGTAAAATAAAGTAATGACCTTCGTCCGGGTTTTCTTTCAGGTATATTTCAACATCAAAATCGTTGATCAGATCTTTTTCATAAACGAAATAATAATCAACTGCAGCAGATGCCAACAGCTGTTGGTAAAATAGACCCGATGTAAAATCATCTGCCCGTAAAAAAATCAGTACCATAATCATTGAAGGCCGGCAGGCCATAGTTCAAAAGCCATTTTGGCTACACACTGGATTGTCCTATAGTCCTGCCAGCCCCTAAGTTTTAAAAAACGTTACTAAAATTCAGGCAGGTTGCTCACCAGGTCGGGCCTGTCTTCACCTGAAATAAAATGCTGCAATAATTGAACAGTTTGTTCTAATTGCTGCACCCTTGCCTCCAGGTCCGCTCCTTCTGCATCGGTTGGTCGTATTCCCTGATCAAATTGATTTTCCAGGGGCTTATGTTCAAAAACATGTTTTTCAATTTCTTTGAACTCCTTGATTTCCTTTTCCTTGAATTCTTTGATCATTTCTTTGCGGATTTCCTTTTCCTTGGTGTCTTTCCTTTCCTTGATAAATTCTTTAGCCGATTCTTTTCTAAGTTCCTTCCTCACTTCCTTGGTTTCTTTTATGAGGGCCTTTCCGACACTCAGGGAGGAAAAAGCTTCTTTAAGATCAGGTCGGTTTCCAATGCGTTGAGATGCCGGCCGGCCTGTGGTACCTTGTTGCGGGCTTCCTGTGGTTCGGAGTAAGTTTGTTGCCGTTGCCGGGGTTAACAATGCGCGGCTCCTGTTTTTCAACCTGCCCTGAATACATCCCAACGCTCCAACAACAATTGGAGAGGCACTGGAGGTACCGCTAAAGGTATCGGTATACCAAAAATCTTCATTCGGTCCGCCTTGCAGATCACCATATCCACAGGTAGTTACTTCCCTTCCCCAACCTTGCACATCCACGCGGGCTCCATAATTGCTGAAGTCCAGGCGGCTTCTGTCCGTTCCATGATTTCTTCCATGGGTACCAGGCGGTGGCGCACCTGCACCCACCACTATGGCACCGCTTTGTGGATTTGTCATTCTGAATGGATTTGTCCACGTACTCGGAAATCCTGCAGGCCGTGTATTGTAAAGTGCATCATCCAGATTCTCTGCACCGTTGCCAGCGGCTTCCACCACAATTACCCCTTTATTTACAGCATAGCGGATTGCCGCAAAATCATCAGGCCAAAATTCAACAGCAATATATCCCAACTGGTCGTCCCTGCCCTCATAATTGTGCCTGGGTCCCGGGCGGTGCAATTCAATCAGGATGATATCCCCTGCCCCTAATGAATCCGCTGCCTTGCGTATTGCCCCGGCGCTTCCGCCAATGTTGCCAAAAATACTGATGGCACGTACATTGGCTTTAGGACAGATGCCTATAATTCCCTGGCCATTTTCATCACCACCAAATTCTCCAACCACAGCAGTTCCGTGGTTGCGCCATCTGATATCGGTACTTTGCGTACCACCAATTACCCCACCCTGGTTCTGCGTCAGGTCTTCGTGGGTGAAGCGCCATGCACCTTCTATGTCAATAATTTTAATGCCATCTCCTTTACCGCCTGGATGGGCATGCGCATAATGCGCATCAATTCCGGCCGGTGCCGCATTCAGGTAAATTTGCCGGCTGATATAATCCGGAGTTGCAGGCGGTGTAAAGTCTTGTGGATTCGGAGCTTCATTCTGCAACCCTTCATCAGGCATCACCGGCGGTTCGGCAAATGGTTTTACATAAGCCGCCTCAACCGCATTGCTTTTAAGCAACTCTTTTGCGATCTGCTCTTTGTTGCCCGGAGTGTCCACCACATAACAACTGGCCATTTCAACTCCGGTTTCCTCAGTTACACTTCTGGCCAGCTCATTATCGGCAATCCGCGACTCCGGTCCGAAAACGGGAACTACCGTTGCTTTGTGTTTTTTCAGAATCTGATTTACCACATCTACCGGTGTATCCTCAGATGGTGCGGCAAACCGCTCATTCATTCCAGTTACATTGAGAGCGGGTTGCATGAAAACGATCAATTCTCCATCGATCGGCTTGCCTGCTGCGGCAGGCGCTTTTTTGGTTTTTGCCATTTCAGTAAAATTTATGAATAACGAAAAGTGTGTACGTGTTCAATTAACCGGCAGTTCATCTCCGGGTTTGGAATAAAACCCATCAAAGTACCTGGAATCTTCAATCTCCTTGGCCATGCGGTCAAGGTCAACATGAACATCATCGGGGATCTGGAAATAAAAATGCCGCTTTAAATATTCATCATCCGTGTCACCAAACTGGGGTGCAAGTAAAATTTTTCCGGCTCGTATCAGTTTGAAAATATACTGATCGCCGGTTACCTTTTCGCGAGGGATCTTTTCGGCTAAGTGAAATTCTTTCAGCAATTCAAGAAGATCATCAGCGACATCCGTATGGAATTTTTTCAAAGCAACTGGGTATTTCAGATAAGGGGAATAACAAATCAGGCTTAAAAATAATATGGCGGCTATGGTAATGTCAATAGGATAAATAACATATTTTCAAGAAGCCTTATCTATTTGGTATCTTTTAACAAAGTGGCGTGTCTCAAATTGATGTCATATATCTCAACAATACCAATGCGGGAACGCGGGCTGTAATTACTTCTTTGGCAGGTCTTTTGCATTATGAGTGTTTAAGAAACATTGTCGGATTATGAAAGCAATTTGGACAGGATCAATAGGATTCGGACTGGTAAACATTCCTGTAAAACTCTACAGCGCAACTGAAGACAGCAGCATTGACCTGGATATGCTTGACAGCAAGGATCACAGCAGGATACTGTTCAAGCGGGTAAATGCCGAAACAGGAAAAGAGGTAGCATGGGAGAACATTGTGAAAGCGTATAATTATGATGGAAACTACATCATATTGGATAATGCCGATTTTGAAGTTGCAAACCCTGAAAAATCTAAGGTCATAGCAATTGAACGTTTCGTAGATCTTAAAGAAATTGAGTCAGTTTATTACGAATCGCCATATTACCTGGAGCCGCAGAAAAACGCGGAAAGTGCATATGCACTTCTGATGGAAGCCATGAAAAAAACAGGTAAAGCCGGTTTAGGTTCTTTTGTTATGCGCACGAAAGAATCACTGGGGATTTTAAAGCCTTATGAAGATGTGATCATTTTTCAACGGATCCGTTATGCCCAGGAGATCCGGGATTCCTCAGAGATCAAGGTTCCGAAAAAGCAGATAAAGCCCGCCGAAATGAAAATGGCCGTTTCCCTGATCGAGTCAATGGCTGACGACTTTAAAATAGAAGAATTTGAAGACCAATATTCGTCATCCCTGATGAAAGTTATTGAAGAAAAAGCTAAAGGGAAAAAAGGCAAACCTGTCGCTAAAAAAGTAGTTCATACCAAGACGGCCGATCTCATGGAACAATTGAAAGCCAGCCTGGCTGTCAAGAATAAAAAAGCAAAAGCATCCTGATGGCTTCCTTAAAAACATACAGGGAAAAAAGGGATTTTACGAAAACCAGAGAACCGTCAGGAAAAATTCAAAAAGGCGGAACATCATTGATTTTTGTAGTACAACGCCATGCGGCCAGGAACCTTCATTATGATCTGCGGCTCGAATTGGATGGCGTGCTTAAAAGCTGGGAAATACCCAAAGGTCCTTCCCTGCATCCTGCCGATAAAAGGCTGGCCATGATGACCGAAGACCATCCGTACGCATATAAAGATTTCGAGGGCACCATACCGGAAGGAGAATATGGTGCCGGTGAGATGGAGATCTGGGATTCGGGAACTTACGAACCGCTGGAAAAACCTTCAAGAGGAAAAGGGGAAAAGCAACTTCGCAATCAACTTGATAATGGATCAATGAAAATTGTTCTTCACGGAAAAAAACTTAAAGGAGAATTTGCACTGGTGAAGATCAAAAATGCATCAGATAATGCCTGGCTGCTTATCAAGCATAAAGATGAATTTGCCGTCAGCGAAAATTACAATGCGGAGGCATACACGCCACAGCGTTCAGCAGTAACCCGGAATTTGAAACGGCGTGCCGCTAACAAATCCAAAAACGGGTTAGAAAATAATCAACAACGGGAAACGACCCTGAAAAAGGGTAAGTCGGTGGGTAGTACAAAGACACAAACCCTAAAAATGTCGAAAATTGTACAGGAGCTAATCTCCAGCCCGGATAAAGTTTATTGGCCGGATGAAGGATACACAAAAGCGGACCTGCTCAATTACTACGACAGTGTTTCAAAATACATTTTGCCCTATCTTAAGGGTCGGCCTCAAAGCCTGAACCGGTTTCCTGACGGAATTACCGGCAAGAGCTTTTACCAGAAAGATGCGCCCGGCCATATACCGGACTGGATAGAGACCGTTCCCGTGCATGCTGAATCCACAAATGAAATGATTGATTATATCCTGGTAAACGAAAAACGGAGCCTGCTTTACCTGGCAAACCTGGGTTGCATTGAGATGAACCCCTGGTCAAGCCACCTGCCGCAACTGGAATACCCGGATTACCTCGTTATGGATATTGATCCGTCTGACCAGAATGATTTTGATGATGTGATTGAAGTTTCCCTGGCATTGAAAGACATTCTGGATGAATTCCAAATCCAAGGCTACCCAAAAACCTCCGGCTCAACCGGTATGCATATTTTCATTCCAATGGGCGGAAAATACGATTATGACCTGGTAAAAACCTTTGCCCAGTTATTGGCACAGAAAACCATTGAGCTTCTGCCCGATCTTACCACAATAACCCGAAGTTTAAGCAAAAGGGATAAAAACAAGATCTATGTAGATTACCTGCAGAACCGGAAAGGCCAGACGGTGGCAAGTGCATACAGTGTCAGACCAAAGCCCGGTGCTACAGTTTCTATGCCGCTAACCTGGGAAGAAGTAAAACCGGGATTGTCTCCACGTGAATTTACGATAGAAAATGCATTGGCACGCCTTGAAGAGAAAGGCGACCTTTTTGCGCCTGTTTTAAGAAAAGGCGTGAATCTGAATAAAATATTGAAGTAATATCAGAACAGAAAAGATAGCACTGCAGGGTGGAAACTTTTATTGCAGCATACTGCGGATGGCTTCCACCTGGTCCAGGTACTGCTTCAGAGCCGGCAATTGTGCGGAGGCCCATGCTTTTAGGGCATCATCCTTTCCATTATTAGCCTGATTTTCAAATAAAGGCATGTCTTTCTTCAATTCAGTACTGAGTATGGAGAGGTATTTTCGTTCAAAATCAGCTCCTGCCAACGCATTCAGGCTATCGAGGTGGTGTTGCAAATTGTTATTGATGCCGGAAGGAATATGGAGTTGCAAGCGCCTGGCAATGGAATCAAGCTGAGCCTGGCTGTCCCGTTGCTGAGCCATCAGCCTCGTGGCAATGCCTTTTACAGTTCGCGATGCCGCTTTGGCTACTACCACTTCCACTAAAGTTTTATCCCGCTGAATACCTGCAGCGGCAACTTCTACAAACGCGGCATCATCTGTTGCTGGTGTTGGAGCAGCAGGAGTTTCCACCCCGGTGCTTTCAACTGTCGCAGTTGCTTCCGGCGCATTTGTGCACCCCGTTGCCAATAGAGAAAGGCAAATAAATGCCTGGATAATCATTTTCATTTTTCCTGGTTTTGTGTGCGCAAATATAGGTTTAGCTAATACCTCAATTACCGGAAAACCATTGGTCTTTGAAACTTTCTGCTTTAAAATGCTCAAAGCCGGATTGGCGATCTGCTTATTTTTTCGAAGCCAGGTGCCTGGAAAGTTTTTTCAAAACTTCATTTACAAAATGCATTTGGGTTTCCAAACCTTCTTCGGTTTTTCTCGCATTGATTCGGGATGAAAATATAAGTTTGGAATCCCTAACACATGCGGCGAAGGCATACAATTGATCTACCCCTTTTTCAGGAACTTTTGATGCATAACCCGTTATAGCAATTCCATAGCAGGAGCCGAAAAGTTCTGCAACGCCAAAAGCCATTTCTTCAGCCGTTTGCCTGGAAACAGAATCGCAGGATTCAGCATGTATGGAATTGATATTCAGGTGCCTGGCCTTCTGACCAAGATTGTAAGCCGTAATCCCACCATGAAAAAACATCGACGCGTCTTTTACCTGCGTGAAGGATGCCTGGACCAATCCGGCAGTCACGCTTTCCGCCACTGCAAGCGTTGCCTTGCTATTTATCATGGTGTTTTTTATTTTATCGAGCAATGTGCAGTTGGCTTGTAGCATATACAATTTTCGAATTTTTTGCTTTGCCATATAAAAAATGTGCTACCTGAAAAGGCAACACATTTTTTCACAGTTTAAGACAAAATTATTTTATGGCATCCTTGATCCGTTCTGCCTCGGCCAGGTGTTTTTGCAGCACAGCCACTTTATTTGATGCCCATTGCTTCAAATCGGCATCATTACCATTTTGCGCCTGTTTTTCAAATTCCCGGATGTCTTCTTTATGGTCCTCGACCATAAAAGCCATATATTCCTTATCAAACTCCGCACCATTCAGTTTCGTAAGATCATCCACTTTCTTTTGTTTGCTTTCACTCAGTGCGGCAGGCAGGGTAATGTTTTTTTGCATTGCCAGGGCTTTTAGTTCCTCATTGCCATTGCTATGGTCCGTAACCATCATTGCGGCAAATTCTTTCACCATGGGTGAAGCGGCATTTTTTGCGGCAAGTTCACCCAGCGTTACCTCCAACATACCGCCGTCCGCTGCATCAACAGCAAATTCTGCATCATCTTCAAGATCGGTTTTTTGAAGAACCGCCTCATTTGTTTCTTCGGCGGCCTCCTTGCTGTCATCAGGTTGATTGTTACATGCCAACATAAATGCACAACAACCAATCAATAGGAATATCTTTTTCATAATAAAATTTTTAGGTTTAGATTTTAGGTTCACACCGTTAACGTCCAAAATTCGAGCCAGAAATCATGTACTGCCAAAAAAACTGATGCGTAAATTATTGATAATCTAAGAGTTATTATTTAGACTCGTTGAAGTACTTTAATTAACCTCTTGCTGATTAATCGCCAGTATTCACCAATCCTCCCCGCAACCAGGGAAACGAAATAAAGTCTAAGATCACCTCAATTGCTCCAAACCCTCATAAACAACCTGCAAAGCCCAATCTCTTAACGTGGTGTTGCCTTTATCCAATTTGCCCAGGATTTGCCTGTTTTCTTTTAAAAAAACCACAGCAAACTCCGGATCTTCCACAACAATCTCCGGCGTATTGTCGATAATATCTGCATACTTAATGGTTTGAGATTCCGGTGCAGTTTTCACCAGCCGGTTCAGTTCTTTTTCCTTGCGTGCACGCCTGTTCAAGTGAGGAAAATTTTTTTTCGTATAAATATTGGTGAGATCATCAACGAATTGAAGGGTCCTGTCCACTTCGCCTGTTTTCATTAAAGGCAGTAAAAAGTCGCGGATTTCTTTCTTACCAGTTTTTGTATCTTCCAATACATCATGCAACAGCGCTGCGGCAAGTATGCTAACATCATTGGATACCTCGCTGCAAATTTTCATAACCCGTACGGGATGCACTATGTAACGGTCGGGTGCATATTTGCGCATCTGGTCTCCATGTGCCCTATCTGTAAAATCAATGATTTTATTTAAAATTTCCTCCGCCATACAAAATTCGTTCTTCTTGTTTTTATCAGAAATAATCCTGCCAAAAAAGGGCAGTCATCAAAATGCTATCGGGCAAGATTCTTGATTATAAAATGTTGAAATTCCTAACCTCAAAACAGAAACTCATGGCCCACAAAGAAAACCACGATCTCCTTGCTGCATTGAATGATTGCATTGCTGCGTGTCATCATTGCGCCTATGCCTGTCTCGATGAACCCGATGTGAAAATGATGGTCGCCTGCATTAAAACAGATTTAGATTGTGCCGAAGTTTGCTCACTTATCGCCCGCCTTACGGCCCGAGGTACGGTACATGCAAAAGATTTTTTTGACGACTGCATTAGAATATGTGAAGCCTGTGCCGAAGAATGTGACAAACACGCACAACACATGGAGCATTGCCGTGAGTGTGCCGAGGCATGCCGCAAATGCGCCGCAGCCTGCCGTACAGCAGCAAGATTATGATCGGATGGAAATAACCTGTTGCTACCGTACCATCTCATCCCGAACAGATCAAATTCTTTTTTGAGCGGGACGATCATTTAAATTTTACAAGTTCATTAAGATTCATGATTCAATCGCTGCGATAAGCAACAATCAGATCATTGGTGACACTGTGGGAACTAGGTTCCTGAACCAGTTTAAAAAGATTGAACCGCCAAAATGTTTTTTTAATGAGGTCTTCCCAAACCACGTTGCCTGTTTACACGTTTTCGCGGGAACGGAAGCCATAATTAAATAACATAAAAACGCCTCGCAATCTATTGATTACAAGGCGTTTCTTTTGTTGACCGTGACCCGGCAGGGACTCGAACCCTGGGCCCCAACATTAAAAGTGTTATGCTCTACCAACTGAGCTACCAGGTCAACCACTTAAAAAAACAAATCCTTTGGAGAAGTGTTTTTTATTTTGGGATTGCAAAAATACTGGTCCTGATCATATCACCCAATTTTTTTTGCTGAATAATTTTCAACACCGGTTACCATTCTAGAATAGGATATCAACTTTTGAAAGCCGATTTTTGCAACTATGTCAGCGATAGCCAACCCATCTTATTTTGCCGGAAAGAAAGTAGCCGTAACCGGAGGCAGTTCAGGTATTGGAAAAGCCCTGATTTTTGAATTGTTGAACGCCGGGGCACAAGTAGCCACCTGCGGCCGCAATCAAAGCAATTTGTACATGCTGGAAACCGAAGCTGCCGGCAGATCGCTTTTTACCATGGTAGCAGATGTAAGCGTAGAACAGGATTGTGAATTTTTTATTCGCAGAACATTAGAAAATCTTGGCGGTCTTGACATTCTCATCAACAATGCAGGCATCAGCATGCGTGCTGAATTTAAGGATGTGCAAATTGAAACCCTGAAGCGATTGATGGATGTAAATTTTTGGGGAACTATCTATTGCACTAAAAATGCCCTTCCCTACATCATCGAAAGCAAGGGGGATATTGTTGGAGTAAGTTCTATTGCTGGTTATCGCGGCCTGCCCGGGCGTTCGGGTTATTCAGCAAGCAAATCCGCTATGCAGGGTTTCATGGAGGCATTACGCACCGAACTTCTTGATGATGGCGTAAATGTTTGCTGGGTGAGCCCGGGATTTACAGCTTCAAACATCCGGAATGTAGCGCTCAATGAGGTGGGAAATCCCCAGGGAGAGAGCCCGATGCGTGAATCCGGCCTGGTAAGTGCCGAAGAATGTGCTGTGCAAATCCTCAATACGGTGGCTGCCAGGAAACGCACCAACGTTATGACTTTCCAGGGAAAGCAAACCGTGTTGATCAACAAGTTTTTTCCTTCACTCGCCGACCGCCTGGTGCGCAAATTCTTCTATAAGGACAACAAGCTGGTCAAATAATCCATTTCCTTTTTAGCCGTCTCTTCCTGGAATTGCTGGCTATGTCGCCTGATTCCTGGTCAAAACCGCCTGGTTCTCTTTTACAGTGATAAACCGCTGAACATTTCGGGTAAGCCATAATAAATAATTACTTTTGTCCATAAACTTCGTTTGTGGCAGTAGTGACCTTAACATCGGATATAGGCAACCGTGATTATATTATCGGCTCGGTTAAAGGAAGGTTGCTCCGGAGTTTATCCAACCTGCAAATCGTTGACATTTCACACGAAGTCCTCCCTTTTAATCTTAATGAAGGCGCGTATTTTATGCGGAATGCCTGCAGGCATTTTCCCGATTTCTCCTGGCATATTGCGCTGGTGAACGTGTATTATGATGATGATCCCAATTTCCTGGTGGCTTTTGCGGATAACCGGTATTATATCTGCCCCAATAACGGGATTCTTCCAATGATCCTTGACCGCAAACCCGGTGATCTCATTATGCTGGATATGCCAGCAAATAGTGCCGGCGATTTTTATTTGTGGATGGACCGCATTGCCTCGCTCATTCAAAAAGTTGAGAATGGCGGGCCTTTTCATGAAATGGGCGAAGAGCCAGAGGAAATATATGAACACAGCAATATGAAACCGACATATGGCCTTGACTGGATTGATGGACAGATCATCTTTGTTGACCGTTTTGAAAATGTAATTGTCAATATTACGCGTGATGATTTTTTGCGAATTGGCAATGGCCGCCCTTTTGAAATTTCCATAGTCACCAACGAAAAGATTACCAGGCTCAGCAAACATTACGGAGATGCCGCAGGCGGCGATAAACTGGCCTTTTTCAATTCGGCAGGCTACCTGGAAATAGCAGTAAATAAAGGCAATGCAGCCGGATTGTTTGGATTACAGGCCATGGAGCGCAGCCTCGCCCCTGCGCTTGCCAAAGCCCGGAATGTATATGAAAAGGTTAGGATAATGTTCTTACCGGATTAAATAAATTATGAGAGAAAACCACATGCCCATTACGCGGATCGTAAAACTTCAGTTCCATCCCAACCACGTGGGGGAATTCAGGGAAATATTCAGCAGGCACATGTCGCATATGGACGATTTTCCGGATTGCCTTGAATTGAACGGCTTCCAGGATCATCAGCATCCACAGATATTTTTTACCATCAGCCGGTGGAAATCGCAGGAAGCACTTGATCAATACCGCTACAGTGAATATTTCCGCCAGATCTGGGGAAGGGTAAAACCTTTATTTTCCGCAAAAGCCGAAGCTTATTCTGTAGTCAAAATCTGAAAATGCGCAACCCTTTACTGAGATTTCTGTACGGCATTTATGCTTTCACGTCTTTTGGATTGCTGCTGCTTATCATTTTTCCTGCAGTACTCCTTGCCACTTTCTTTGGACAACCTTTAGCCGGAAATTTCACGCTGGCCGCCTCACGGTGGTGGGCCGATGCCTGGTTATTCATGATCGGCATTTCGCACCGAAATATGGTAGAAGCTCCCATTGAAAAGGATAAAAGCTATGTATATGTTTCCAACCACATCTCCTATCTTGATATCCCCCTGATCTTTAAAGCGATCCGCACAAACAAGCTCCGGGTGCTTGGGAAAGAAGAAATGAAGAAAATTCCCATCTTCGGGGTAATTTATTCTTTGGCGGTAATAACCGTTAACCGTTCAAGCCCCGAAAAAAGGAAAAAAAGTGTTCAGAAGCTGATTAAAATGCTCAACCACCATATTTCGATTTTTGTTTTTCCTGAAGGCACTTTCAACGAAACCAGTGATCCCCTGAAGTTTTTTTACAACGGTGCATTCCGCGTGGCCATCGAAACAGGAAAACCCATTAAGCCAGTGGTTTTTCTCGATGCCAAATGGCTGATGCATTATTCCTCGATCTGGAATATCCGGCCCGGACGCAGCCGCGCAGTCATTTTGCCGGAAATTCAAACAGCGCACTTAAATTTGAATGAATTGGAATTGCTGAAAGAACAAACCTACCAGGTTATGGAAGCAGCTCTATTGAAATACGGTAAACCGGATGGAAGATAAAACAGCGGATAAGTCCCCAGAAGATCATCACTTTGCTGAAGTGGTGCTGCCCCTGTTTTTACCCAACACCCTTACTTATTCAATTCCACCGACATTTTCCGGAAAAATTATTCCAGGCATAAGGGTAGATGTACAACTCGGAAAATCCAAACGCTATGCCGGCATCGTTTTCCGCCTGCATAATGATAAACCATCGTACCCTACGAAAGCCGTCATTCAGCCCCTTGATGAAATTCCGGTTGTAGGTAAAAATCAGCTGAGACTTTGGCAATGGATCAGCGATTATTATTGCTGCACCCTCGGCGAGGTCATGATTGCCGCACTACCCGCCCACCTCAAACTGACGAGTGAGAGTATTTTGCAGCGAAATGCCGGTGACGTTTTTGATTATCAGCAATTGAACGACCGGGAGTATTTGCTTGCTGAAGCACTGGAATTAAAAGACCGGCTCACCATGACGGAGGTACAGCAAATTATAGGATCCACCAATCATTACGCTGCGGTGAAAGGGCTGGTAGAAAAAGGGATTGCCACAGTTTGGGAAAACATGAAGGAATCCTTCAAAACAAAGACTGAAGACTTTGTCATTCTTGCGCCTGAATACCGAAATGAAACACAACTGGAAGCACTCCTCAATGAATGGCGCTCCGCTCCAAAGCAGCTTGACGTTTTGCTCGCCTATTTGCATTTTGAGAAAACCGAAGGTTCCGTTAGCCGCAAAGCCCTCCTTACCAAAACCGGATCCACACCAGCAGTATTGAAAGGGCTGGTAGCAAAAAACATACTGTTAATTGAAAACCGTGAAGTGGACAGGCTCATTCATGGCCCTAAAAAAATAGAGATCGATTTTGAATTCACCGTCGTTCAGCAGGAAGCTTTTGACCGGTTGAAACAGTCCCTGGATGAAAAAAATGTCACGCTTTTGCATGGGGTCACCGGAAGTGGGAAGACCCTGTTTTACATTCAGCTTATGGCCGACGCCATTCGCGCCGGCAAACAATGCCTTTACCTGTTGCCGGAAATTGCTCTCACTTCCCAGATCGTGCGGAAGCTTCAACAGCGCCTGGGTGGACATGTAAGCATTTATCACAGCCGCTTTAATGCCAATGAAAAACTGGAACTTTGGAAGAAAGTCTCCAATGGTGAAATTTCGGTTATTATCGGGGCACGATCCGCCTTGTTCCTGCCCTTCCTGAATCTGGACCTGATTATCATAGATGAAGAACATGATGCCTCATTCAAACAGCAGGAACCACCACCCCGCTACCATGCCAGGGATACGGCGATTATGCTTTCCCAGTTTGAGCAGGTAAAGGTTATCCTGGGTTCGGCAACTCCGGCGGTGGAGACTTTTTTTAATGCCAAAGAAAAAAAATATGGCTACGTGCGCCTCGATCAGCGGTATGGCGAACTGGAATTGCCGGAAGTAAGGCTTGTCGATCTTAAGAAATTAACAGAGGCAAAAAAAGGTAAAATTATTTTGAGTGATGAGGTTTTGGTTGCACTTGAAAATGCACTGAAAAAGAAAAAGCAGTCCATTGTTTTCCAAAATCGCCGCGGCTTCACTCCTTACCAGCAGTGCCGTACCTGTGGCTGGATTCCGCGCTGCCAGCACTGCGATGTTTCACTTACTTTACACAAGAGCACCCGGCAATTGCATTGCCATTACTGTGGCAGCCGTTATTCGGTACCTTCAGCTTGTGGAAGCTGCGGAAGAACAGAATTCATGCACCGCAAATTTGGTACGGAACAGTTGGAGGAATTGCTTGAGGCGAGTTTTCCTAAGGCACATGTTGCCCGAATGGATACGGACAGTATTCGCGGCAAATTTTCACACGAACGCATCATTCGCGATTTTGAAGCAAAACGTATTGATATTCTCACCGGCACCCAAATGGTGGTAAAAGGACTGGATTTTGAAGATGTAAGCCTCGTTGTAGTACCCGATGGCGATGGGCTGTTCCGGTTTTCCGATTTTCGCAGTTCGGAGCGTGGTTTTCAAATGATTGAACAGGTAAGCGGCAGAGCCGGGAGAAAAAATGAAAAAGGACTGGTTTACCTGCAGGTATTCGATATGCAAAACCCTCTTTTGCCTGTTTTACAAAGCCACGACTATCATGCCTTTTATGAACGCGAAATAGCGATACGGCGGGAATTTTTCTACCCGCCCTTCAGCAGGTTGATCCGTATTCAATGCCGGCATAGCCAGGAGGCCATATCCTTGAACAGTGCGGTTTATTTGAGTGACATGCTCAAACAAAAGTTTGCAGGTTATGTAAATGGGCCATATGCACCGCCGGTTGCCAAAATAAGAAATCAATATCTTACAGACATCTTGCTGAAACTGCCCAGGAACGTTACGTTGATCAGGGAAGCAAAACTTGCTATTCGCGAAAAAATATATTATGTAAACAGTCAGCCTGCATGGAAAAAAGTACATGTGCTGGTAGATGTTGACCCATTATAAAACATGGAATGCAATAAAGAAATAGGGTCTTTAACCACATTTGGTGTGCAGGCGAAAGCCCGGTATTTTTCCATGTATTCAAACACCGACGTGCTAACTACTATATTGCGGGGTTTCAGAAAAAAAGAAGCCAGCCTGCCCGTTATGATTCTGGGCGGCGGATCGAATTTGCTCTTCAAATCTGATTTCAATGGATTGATAATTAAGAATATTTCAAAAGGAATTCAATTAAAAGATGAAGATAATTCCTCCTGGTACGTTGTGGCAAAAGCTGGAGAGAACTGGAATGATTTGGTGCTTTATTGCCTAGAAAAAGGCTGGATGGGCCTCGAAAACCTGTCGCTAATTCCCGGTAGTGCTGGTGCAGCCCCAATTCAGAACATCGGCGCTTACGGCGTAGAAATCAAAGATTTTTTTCATTCATTAAAAGCCTGGCATTTGAAAAAGGAAAAAGAATATTTTTTTCAGCATTCAGCATGCAGGTTTGGATACCGGAACTCCATATTTAAGCAGGAGTATAAAGGAGAGTTCGCCATAACGGAAATTGAATTTAAGTTGCCAAAGCGTTGGATACCTAAAACTTCCTATGGGGCCATTGAACAGGAACTGGATACCATGGGAATTGCATCTCCCACGCCAAAAGACATCAGCAACGCGGTGATCCGGATCAGGAAATCCAAACTGCCCGACCCGGCCCAAATTGGAAATGCCGGTAGTTTTTTTAAGAACCCGGTTATTCCCGTGGACGTGTTGGATAGGTTGAAAGCAGATCATGAAATACCTTCTTATCCCGCAGAAAACGGATTTGCAAAAATTCCGGCGGCCTGGCTTGTCGAACAATGCGGATGGAAAGGTTTCCGGAAAGGAGATGCCGGCGTTCATGAACGGCAGGCCCTTGTGCTGGTAAATTATGGAAAGGCCACCGGTCACGACATCTACGAACTGGCACTGGCCATCCGGCAATCCGTACTGGAAAAATTCAGTATGGAACTGGAGATGGAAGTCAATGTAATTTGATCCCGCGCGAAAGAATGCTCCATGTGCATTCAAAAAAATAACCAATCACCGCAGCGAATGGTTATTAAACTTTTCCTTTGACTAAAATACCGACAGGCATCCCAACCATATAATGTATCTGCGGCCGTTTACTTTTACACCCGGCCAATTGCCGGTATAAAATTGTATCAGAACAATTTTTCAGGATATTCGCCATCCTGCACCTGTTGCATAATGCTTTCCTGCACATGCGGTGCATCTTCGGGGTAAGTAACACCAAACCAGGTGGCCGGAGTCTGAACAATCTTAATGTTTCCAAGGTTATTTTGAATAAAATAATCAGCAACAATTGGAATGAAAAATTCTGATTTTAATTCCATACCGCGGGTCTGTACAAAATCCTGGAACAGCTTTTCGCTAAGTTCAAAAACCCCCGGGGAAAAACACCAGAAATTCATACTTACCGGGGAGTCTGCAGCCACTTCATGCTCACCATCATCTTCCTGGTAAACCACTTTCCCATCTTGCCAGTAAATTTTGGTGCGTTCTGCAATACTGGTGAGGTTCCCGTTTTCATCGGCAACGCAAACGCCACGGCTTACACTGCCATTCTTACTCAGGGTTTTGCTCAGCGTATAACCAATGATACCGTAATGGGTATCGCTGCATTCATTCACCAGAAATTCATACGCTTTTTTAAAACCATCATGTCCATAGAAATCATCCGCATTGATCACGGAGAAATTGCCGTCCACTTTATGGCGGCTGCATAAAACCGCATGCGCGGTACCCCAGGGTTTTACTCTTTCGGGATTTACGTTCGCATCTGCGGGCACATAGTCGTCCATTTCCTGGAAAACATAATCGATGGCGATTTTCCCTCCATATTTTGGTTCAATAATTTCTTTGAATTTTTCATGAAATTCTTCCCGTATCACAAATACCACCTTGCCAAAGCCCGCACGGATCGCATCAAAAATCGAATAATCCATAATGGTTTCATTGTTTGGGCCGAAGCCTTCAATCTGCTTCATCTTTCCGTAGCGGCTTGCCATGCCGGCTGCCAGAATTACTAAAGTTGGTTTTTTCATTGATGTTGTATATTTAGTGCGAATTATGCTCAAAGATAATTCGAAATCAGTGAATACTTCAGGCTATAAACTCCCGATCGATTACTTGCAATGGGTTCATCATCCCCAGGTCAGCATCCTGCAAATGGAAGTGCTTATCCTAAGGCTCGACCTGATCCATCCCCTCATTTCAGGCAACAAATGGTTGAAACTTGAAGGATGGAAAACAGAATTCGATAAACGAAACTTCAACGGGATCATTACCTCGGGCGGACCGTGGAGCAATCACCTGCATGCCACCGGCGCTTTTTGCGCCCATCACGGTATTCCTTTTACTGCTATTGTAAATGCCCGGGATGGTTTCCGCACGGCCACCATCCGCGATCTCGATGATTGGGGGCACCAGGTTATTTATGAACCTTCAAAAGATTTTGACCATGAAAAAACCTGGAAACCCTTAGCCACAAAACAAAACGCATTGTTCATCCCGGTGGGCGGTGAAGGCGAACCGGGCCGTCGCGGCGTTGTTGAGTTTTTTAAACAGCTGATTCCAAAAACCTTTGACGTTTTGTATTGCTCCATTGGCACCGGTACCACACTAGAGGGCATTATGGAAAGCGGCCTGAATGCAAAAGAATGGCTGGCTTACAACCCGGGGTTCAACGATCCTGATCTTTATGCTAGCCTCACGCAAAAAGCTGGGGAATATTCATCAAAAACCATCTCATTTTCCAAACCCGAAGGTGAAAAATTCGGCCGGCACAGAATGCAACTCATTTATTTTATGCGTAATTTCTGGAAACAAACCGGTATCCCAACAGATATCGTTTACACTGGAAAAATGATGCGCTATTTTTTGGAAAATATGTCCCTCCATGCTGAAGCAGGTCAGCGTAAAATATTGCTTGTACATACCGGCGGCCTGCAAGGCAACCGCTCATTACCGGCAAAAACTTTTGAGTTTATGCAGGGAAGCGGATTTTGATGCCTTGAGATTAGCGGCACCAAATTTATTGGCAACTTTCCCAGACCAGGTAGGCAATATGATCGTACCTGAAGCCGCTTGCATGGGTCAGGTTCATTTCGCAGGTGGCGGCGCTGGAGTATCCTTTAATATGGTTGTTGCCTTTATAGGGTTGAATCTCAAGCCGTGTTGCCCCTTCGGTTAGCTCGGGAAATAAAAATCCACGGTCTCCGGCCATCCCGCAACAACCGGCATATACAGGCAGTTCAACATTTTCAGTACAGCTTTCGGCAATATGCCGGAACTCGCCCACTTTCCCCATTTTGATTACTGAACAGGCAGGATGTAAAACCGCTTCCTGCTGCGTTTTCTTAAGATCGAGTTTTGGAACGATCCAGGCTGATAAATATTCAACACTGTCTATAAAACGGATCTTTTCAAAATGATGCCGGTCTTCTTCGGGCAAGTTTTTTCCATTTTGCAAAAAAGTATATGTGCAGGATGAAAAATCGCAGACAACCGGAATACGCCCCTGGCGTGTCCAGATCCAAAGCGCGTGAATGGCATTTTTTAAAACGATCTGGCTGGCTTCGCTGAAACCTTTACTGCTGAAAGGCTGACCGCAACAATGGCCTTTTACATCCGGGGGAAGCAATACCTCAATACCTGCTTTATTGCTTAACTGCAGCAAGATATTTTGTAACGGTTTTGCCGGCCGCGGGTATTGTTCAAATATGCGGTTGATACAGGAAGGAAAATAAACAATTTCTGGATTTGGCGGATTCTGATAAGGAAATTCACGTGCCCGTGTAACGTATGACTCAAACACCGGGATGCCCTTGACCGGCCCATGCAAAATGCGGGTGATCCTGGTCAGCCAGTTGGTTCCGGCAAAATGGTTGATGCCTGCACCAAGCCCAAGCAATCCACGAAGCTGGCTTTCCACTGAACCAAAGTTTTTTGCCATGCTTTTGGCTATCCTGTTTGCGATCCGGCTGTGATTTTCTTTTCTCAATCTTTTGACGAGCTCTCCCGTATTGATGCCAACCGGGCATTCCGTAGCGCATAACCCGTCCACGGCACAGGTATCCAATCCATCATATTCATATTCCTCAACCAGTTTTTTCCAGGCTTTTGGATCTTCATTTTTTGCAATGGCCATTGCACGCCTTCCGGCAATTCTCCTGCGGGGCGTCATCGTAACCAGTCGGCTTGGACAGGCCGGCTCGCAAAATCCGCACTCAATACATTTGTCCACCTCTTCTTCCACTACCGGCAATGGTTTTATGTTCTTCAAATGGGCTTCGGCATCGGCATTGATGATTACGCCCGGATTCAGGATATTTTCGGGATCAACCACCTCCTTCAGCCGCTGCATAATGGCGTATGCTTCCGGTCCCCATTCTTTCTCCACAAAAGGCGCCATATTTCGCCCGGTACCATGTTCCGCTTTCAAAGCACCGTCAT
The DNA here is from genome assembly GCA_023387985.1 of Bacteroidota bacterium. Taxonomy (GTDB): domain Bacteria; phylum Bacteroidota; class Bacteroidia; order Chitinophagales; family Chitinophagaceae; genus Phnomibacter. Next base: position 36,785 of record JAEWHC010000004.1, read on the forward strand.
ATTTGTCAATAACCAACGATACCATGGCTTTGAGAAAAGCATCATAGCGGCGGATTTCTTTTTCTTCATCCATCACCTGGGTGATGCAAAAATGGAGATTTCCGTCTTTGGCATGGCCGAAAATAATGGCATCTTCATATCCAAAATCCACGAACAATTGTTGAAGGTCAATTACTGCATCCGCCAGTTTTTCAACAGGGAAGGCTATATCTTCCAGGATCACGGTCGTGCCTCTTTTCCGCATGGAACCTACACTTGGAAACAATCCTTTGCGTACTTTCCAGATGGCCTGGCGCTCGGCATGGTTCCGGGTAAAACCGGCAGGATGCACTAAAGGTAAACGGGCGATCAATTCTTCCGCAGAAGCTACAAGCGCCGACAATTCCTCCTCATAAATGGCCTGGTATTCCACAAGGAGCGCAGCGGCCTCTCCGGGCAGCAACTTCATAAAATCCGGCATTCCCGGAAGTTCTTCAACTGAGCGCAGGCTGGCCCGGTCCATCAATTCTACTGCCTCTGCACCGTTGTTTTTAAGTTCCGGAATAGAAGCGCATGCAGAATGGATATCTGTAAAAAATAATAAAGATGTGGTTTTCAATGGCTTATCGGGCACTGTTTGCATTACTGCTTCACTAATAAAAGCCAGAGTCCCTTCGCCACCTACAAGCAAGTGAATGAAAATATCAAGCGGATGTTCAAAGTCAACCAATGCATTCAGGGAATAACCCACCGTATTTTTTGTGCGGTATTTCCGGCTGATTTTTTCGCGTAATGCACCATTGTTCATTATCGACTTCCGCGTTTCGAGCAAAGTTTCGAAAAGAAGCGTCTCTTCTTTTTCAAACCGCTCATAATCTTGTTCGATTCGTGAATCGAAAACATTTCCATTGGGCAGAATGAATCGCAGGTGGCGGAGTGTATGATAAGAATTTAACGCCACCCCACAACACATGCCGGAAGCATTATTGCTGATGATGCCCCCCATTTGCGCCGCGATAATTGATGCCGGATCCGGACCGAGTTTGGTTCGGTAAACCGCCAATGCCCGGTTTACAATATCACCGGTAACCCCGGGCTGCACGAGTACCTCAGTCCCATTATTCAACGCTTCCACCTTTTTCCAGGAAATGCTGAGATCGGCCAAAATACCATCGGTAATGCTTTGTCCTGCCAGGCTTGTACCCCCGGCACGAAAAACCAGCGGCACCTGATGTTGGCGGCAGAAACCAAACAATTGCCGGATATCCTGCTCGGATTCAGGAACCACCACTGCCTGTGGAAGAAGGGTATAGCATCCGGCGTCGGAAGCATAAGCATGACGGTCAAGCAGGGATATCCGGATCTGGTTTTCTTGCAGAATTTCTCGCAAATGTAAATGCAGGTTTTGCATGATTTTTAAGCAGGTTTATGGCGCAATAAATGCAGGAACTGAAAGGTAGACCATGTTTTTAAAACCCATGCCCATTCGAATAAATGAATAATTTTTAAAAGGCTGTTTACCTGATCAAACACTGACTATTTTTACAGGATGAAATTAACAGATATCCGGCTGGAGCCTATGAGCACGGAGTATGATGCAGCAATCGCTAAGATTATCAGATCCAGTTTGGAAGAATTTGGGGCAAATAAGCCCGGTACCGTTTATTACGACAAAGAAACTGACCACCTTACCAGGCTGTTTGATCATCCCCGTGCATATTATTTCATGGCCTTGCATGAAGGCAGGCTGTTGGGCGGTGCAGGAATTTTTCCCACCGCAGGACTGGAAGAAAATATGGCAGAACTTGTAAAAATGTATTTGTTGCCTGAGGCTAGAGGCATTGGCCTGGGCAAAAAACTGCTAGAAGCCTGTTTTGAAAAGGCGCGGGAAATGGGTTACACTACATTGTACATTGAAACACTTCCGGAACTTCGGCAGGCGATCAGTCTTTACAGGCACATGGGATTTGAGGAAATTCCAGCTCAGCTTGGCAACTCCAACCATGGAGGCTGCAGTGTTTTTATGGTGAGGACCATTACTTAATGCATTTTAAAAATGCGAAATATATCTAAAACTTGACAATCGGTTCCCCCAGCAGAAATGTGAAAGGATTATTTAGCACAAAAACGTTTACTTCGCAAAATTCAAAAGCATTGGCATGAATTGGATACTGTTCATCATTTTTCTTATTGGGTACCACGTGGGACTTTACGGAATGTTTCAAAAAGCCGGAATCCCCGGATGGAAGGCATTAATCCCTTTTTACAATTACTGGTGCATTATTGAAAAAACCGGTTTGCGCAAGATTTGGTTCTGGCTACTGTTCATTCCGGTTGTTGGTGTTTTTGTTGCCATTTGGATTACCATTATTTTCGTGATGCATTTTGGCCGCTTCAACCTTATTCACCATACCCTGGCTGTTTTTGTTCCTTTTATTTATTTCCCCTACCTGGGTTTTTCAAAAAATGAACGCTATGCAGGCTCAGCAGTATTTAAAAATTACCATAAGCCGGCCAGTCGCGAATGGATTGATGCCGCGGCTTTTGCTGTAGTGGCTGCCACCATTATCCGCACATTTATTTTTGAAGCTTATACCATTCCTTCTCCAAGCATGGAGAAAACCTTGCTGGTGAACGATTTTCTTTTTGTAAATAAAGTGGCTTATGGACCGAGGGTGCCTCAAACACCGCTCAGTTTTCCTTTTGTGCACAACCTGATGCCAAACTCCCAGGTGCCTTCCTATCTCAAATGGGTACAACTTCCTTACAAGCGCATAAAAGGGTATGATAAGATCAAGAGAAATGATGTGGTGGTATTTAATTTCCCGGTTGGCGACACAGTAATCAATCACCCGGAATATGGCAGTTTCCGTCCCTATTACGATGTGTTGCGTAACGATTACAAAGGAAACCGCGACGCATTGATGGCCGATTGGGGCGATCGAATCCTGGTTCATCCAATGGACAAGACGGACAATTACATTAAGCGTTGTGTTGGTATTGCAGGCGATACCATTGAGCTGCGCAATGGAGTGCTTTATGTAAACGGACAGCTTTCTCCGGATCCCGAAGGCGCCATGATCAATTACCGCGTGGTTACCGATGGCAGGCCCATCGATTTCTACAGCCTGAAAGAAAATACCGGTGCAGACATCAGGTGGAGCAATAAAGATGCAGAAATCGCTCAACTGAATGCCTATTTCAGGAATGACAGTTCTTATGTTTTAAATTTATCCTCATCAGATGCAGACCTTATCCGGAAAATGGGCAATGTAAGATCCGTGGAGTTACTGGTTCTGGAATTTGACGACCTCTGGCCTCATCATCCCGGCTATACCTGGGCCATTGACAATTACGGGCCGTTATGGATTCCCAAAGCCGGTGTTACTGTGCCATTAAATCAAATGAATTTTCCGTTGTATGAGCGGGTTATCCGCAATTATGAAGGTCACGAGCTGAGCAATAACGGTAACCAGATTGTGATAGATGGGCAACCGGTCACAAGTTATACCTTCAAATACAATTATTACTGGATGATGGGCGACAACCGCCACAATAGCCAGGATAGCCGTTTCTGGGGATTTGTACCGGAGACACATGTGGTAGGCCGTCCAAGTTTCATTTGGTTCAGCTGGGAAAACGGCCCGAGATGGAACAGGATTTTCAGGGCCATTAAATAGTTTTGCAAGCTTTTGGCAGAATTGCCGGAATAATAAAATACATTTACAAATGCCATTCGCCCTGCGAAATGGCATTTTTTGACTTCAACCGCATTTTTGCACCTTAACGCTATTCGGATTGAAGACAATTTTACGAATTTGCAAAACATTCTGCATAGCATGTCGAAAGAAAAAATCACCATTAAATATACAAGGTTCGATTCAGATGCCGGTTTAACCGAAGAAGATCGTTCACTTTTGTCGAAAGCCCGTGCTTTTACCAAAAATGCCTTTGCACCTTACAGCAATTTTAAAGTGGCTGCAGTTGGCAAAACCTTGAACGGCAGAATATTTACCGGCACCAACCAGGAAAACGCCAGTTTTCCTGCCGGCCTTTGTGCCGAAAGGGTGATGTTGTCGGCTTTCAGCCTGGTGGCCAATGAGGACAAATTGGAAACGGTAGCCATATCCTTTAAACGCAACCGGCGCAAAAGTGATGTGCCTGTTTCCCCCTGTGGCATTTGCCGGCAGTCGCTTGTGGAATATGAAGAACGTGGAGGCGCTCCCATCCGGCTGATTTTATCGGGACAGGAAGGCGAAGTGCTGGTTATAGATTCCGCCAAAGACCTCCTGCCCTTTTCATTTGGCAAAAATGACCTGGATTAATCTGGCAGGGATTCAGCCGATCTTCAAACCATTGCCCACACGTTGGTCCGGTCTGAGCAAAACCACTTCATTGTTTTCCGCGTAGATGCCAAGCACCAGGCACTGGCTGCTGAAACCGGCGATCAACCGTGGCGGAAAATTCACCACAGCGATAACCTGGGTGCCCATAAGTTCACCAGTTGCATAACGCTCAGTAATTTGTGCAGAAGACTGCAGGATGCCCATTTCCCCAAAATCGATCCAGAGTTTATACGCCGGTTTCCGCGCTTTTGGAAAAGGCGCACACCCGGTTACTGTTCCCACCCGGATATCCAATTGCTCAAAATTTTCAAATGCTACCATCTAGATATCTATGAAATGCTCATATAGCAAGAGCAGATTTGCAAAACACAATTGACCACATAAATCACCCGGCGGTTCGTTCTCAGTTACGCCATCCAGGCCCCCGTCAATGCGCCTTCGCCTTCCTCCACTTCAATGTATTCCTGAATGGTGGTAGCCAGCGAATGGCCTACATAATCAGCCTGAACGGGAAACTTTTTATGGGTACGTTCCACCAGGACACAAGTTTGAATTTTTGCAGGCATTCCATTTAAAAACGGTTTTAATGCATAGGTGAGCGTCTTTCCGCTATTGGCCACATCATCTATCAAAACCACAGTGGCGCCTTCCATTCCGGGATCCTGATCCAGCTCAATATGCACCGGATTTTTCTTGTCCATTTTCACTGAGATTACATCAATTTTTCCGCCAAAAGCTGTTGAAAGGGTTTCTAGCAAACGGGCAGCAAGCACCAGGCCATGTGGCGCTATTCCTGCCAGAATCAAATGTGCGCATTCCTGGTTTCTTTCGAGGATCTCTAGCGCCATACGGCGGATCTTGAAATCAATTTGAGCAGCATTCAGAATATATTTCTTTTCCACTTCACTCCTTTTGAGGCAAATTAAACCATAAATAGAGAAATTCTGCCTTGCTTGGTTTAATTTTATCCCATTGTAATCAGATCAAACATTCAGGATGGAAATACTTCTACAAGTGCTGTTCATTATTATGCTTGCGTTTGCGGTTTGGTTTTTTGCACGGAATATCCGCAGAATCAATAAAGTAATCGGCATGGGCCGCAAAGAAAATATAGATGTGGAGCCTGGAAAAGCCTGGAAAAATGTTTTGTTACTGGCTTTTGGACAAAAAAAGATGTTCAAAAACCCACTCGTTGCTTTCCTGCATTTTATTGTTTATGGCGGTTTCATTATTGTGAATATCGAAGTCATGGAGATTATAATCGATGGCATTTTTGGTACGCATCGGGTCTTGGGCGGAGTTCTGGGAAATTTATATCCCTGGCTGATCCACGCTTTTGAAGTTCTCGCTTTGCTGGTGATCGTAGCCTGCGCGGTATTCCTGATCCGCAGAAACGGGGTAAAGGTCTGGCGGCTCTGGCACAGCGACCTGAAAGGGTGGCCGAGGTCGGATGCAAATTATATTTTGATTTTTGAAATCCTCCTCATGAGTGCTTTTTTGTGCATGAATGCCTCAGATAGCCTGCTGGCGACCCGCGGCATTGGAGCATATGCTGTGCATGCTTATGGTCCCTTTGCCATCAGCCAGTACCTGGCGCCGCTTTTTGAAGGATTGAGCAGCGGAACGCTTATTGTACTTGAAAGATTTTTCTGGTGGTTCCATATTGCCGGTATCCTGTTTTTTCTCAATTACCTGCCTTATTCCAAACACCTGCACATCCTGTATGCTTTTCCAAATTCGTATTATGCCCGACCCGAACGAATTGGGAAAATGCAGAATATGCCGGTCATTCAAAAAGAAGTGGCGCTTGCAATGGGTGCCGATATTTCGGGGGATCCGGTACTTTCAGGCTTGCCCGATGCGCCACCTGATCAGTTTGGATCCAAAGACATATTTGATTTGAGCTGGAAAAACCTGCTGGATGCCTATACCTGTACGGAATGCGGAAGATGCAGCGCGGCCTGCCCTGCCAACATTACCGGCAAATTGCTCAGTCCAAGGCTGATTATGATGAAAACACGCGACCGATGCGAAGAAATAAAAACAAGCGTTACAAATAACGGTCAATGGAATGACGATGGCAAATCTTTGCTACACGATTACATCACCGTTGAGGAACTGAGGGCATGCACGGCATGTACAGCCTGTGTGGAAGAATGCCCGGTAAGCATTTCTCCTTTGGACATCATTATGCAATTGCGCCGTTACCTGATACTCGACGAAAGCAACAGCCCGGTGGAATGGAATGTCATGTTCGGCAATATTGAAAATAATTATGCACCCTGGAAGTTCAATCCGGAAGAACGTACCGGGTGGATTCCTTCCTGATCAAGCCACCACTCATGAAAAAACTCTTTTGGTTATTTCCGGCTTTGCTGATCTGCTCAACAATGGCCACGGCGCAAACCTCCGAAGCAATGGCCCGCAAAATAAGGGCATGGTACAATGCGGAACAGGCAGACAGCATTTGGCTGAATGCCGGCAGCCAGTTTCAAGGCACGCTTTCGAAGGAAGGTTTTTCAAACGCCTTAAAAACCCAGTTGTTCCCCTATGGCCATATTGTTGGATTCGGTTTTGCAAACACCATTGACCATGGCGTAGACCGGTATAGGCTAACCACCGAAAAAGGACTCAATCTTCAGATGCTTCTGAAGCTGGATGCCGAAGGAAAGATCAGCACGCTTTATTTTCAGCCCTGGAAAGGTGATGTTCGTGAACGCAAAGACAGTCTTTGGTATGACAATGCCCGCACCAACGCGCTGGATAACCTGGTGCATGAGGCGGCAATAAATTTCCTGGAAAAATCAAATACGCCGGGTATATCCATTTTGGTTCTGCAAAACAACAGGGCGAATTATTACAACTATGGCTGGGCCCGCGAATCCACGCAGCAGCATCCCACACCGCAAATGCTTTATGAGATTGGCAGCCTGACCAAAACATTTACCGCGTTTCTGCTTGCCGATGCCGTGCTAAACAAACAAGTAAAACTGGCCGATCCCATTACGAAGTTTTTGCCTGATTCGGTAGCGAAAAACAAAAACCTGGCTCAAATAACGCTCATGCAGTTAAGCAACCACACGAGCGGACTTCCCAGGCTACCTTCAAACATGCTCCCTGAGCATATTGATTTAAAAGATCCTTACAGGAATTACAGCCCCGATGACCTTTTCAGTTACCTGCGTACTGCAAAAACTGAAAACAAGCCAGGCACAACCTATAGCTACAGCAATCTGGGTTTTGGTTTGCTGGGTGTAATCCTCGAAAAAATATATCAAAAACCCCTGGAAGAAATCTACCGGCAGTTGATCTTTCAGCCTTTCGGCATGCGCAATACCACTTCACTAAGCCTGGCCGATACCACAATGGCCGCAGCACCGCACAACCAGGAGGGCAATCCAAGCGCTTACTGGAATTTCCAATCAATGGCCGCAGCGGGATCCATTAAATCAAATCTCGAGGATATGGCCCGTTATGCCATGCAGTTTACCCTGAGGCCCCGAGGGAAAAACAATAAACCCGATGAGCGCATTTTACTGGTGGACAGCCTGACCTTCAGCGATAAAAATATCCATGCGGGATTGGGATGGCGTTTTAATCAGGCTTCAACCGAAAACCGGAGAATGATACACAGCGGAGGGACCGGGGGATTCCGCAGCCATCTTGAAATCATCCCCGCCCGCAAGGAGGCGATTTTGGTACTTTCCAATGCTGAAGATGAACAGGCGATCGTTCTTGGCGAGTTGCTCTCCAAACAAATCCGGGAAATGAATAAATGATTCAAATTATAAATGAATTAAAACTGACATTATTCATTTTTCTTCTGCCGTATTATTCCTAACTTTCTAAAAATTAAAATGTTGTAGATATGACGATTCACATCAATACGGACAATGCCATTAAAGGCACCGAAAACATGGTGAGCAGGATGCAGGCTGCGATAACAGACAAACTGGACAGGTACAGAGAATTTTTTACAGACATTGATGTTCATCTGACTGATGAAAGCGGAAGAGCACCTTCCAATCTTGAGGACAAGCGATGTGTATTGCGTGCCAATTTCAGGGGCGGCGCCCCTGAAGTAGTAACAGGGATCGCCACCACGCTTGACCTGGCCCTCACCGAAGCCATCAACAAAATGCGCAACGCGCTGGAAAGTCGTACCGGAAAGATGCGCAATCATTAAGGCATACCTTCAACTATAAAATTTAAGAAAAAAGGAAAATTGGAATCCCCACCTCAAAAGCGCGAAAATAAAATGACTGCACAATTGATTTTGCTGGTAATCATTATTGGATTGGCAGCAGGCATGCTCAGCGGACTTGTTGGTATTGGAGGTGGGGTAATCCTTGTACCCGCAACCATCTATTTTTTAGGCTACGACCAATTCCAGGCACAGGGCACTTCGCTTGGTGTACTTGCGCTTCCTGTTGTGGCGCTTGCTTTTTACAAGTATTATATTGACGGAAAAACGAATGGCAGCCCAATATCCTTTACGATTATCGGCATTCTGGCTGCAGGGTTTGTTGTGGGCGGTTTTCTGGGCAGCAGCCTGGCGCTGAAATTGGAAAAAGACACGGTACGAAAGATCTTTGCCATTGTGTTGTTTTTCACAGCCTTTAAAATGATGGGCTGGGATAAATCCATCACCGGATTTTTTAAAGGATTGTTCTCTGGCTGATTTATGGAATTAAACCCCGTACCGAATCATTCATTCAAATTACGGTTTGCAAAAAGAAATTTACAATAGCGATGACCAGGCCCTGTTGAATTTGTACAAAAAAACCGGGAATAAGCAGTATCTGGGCATTTTACTTCAACGCTATTCCCTGCTGTTGATGGGTTTTTGCATGAAATACCTCAGAGAGGAAGAAAAAGCAAAAGACGCTACCCAGCAGATATTTCTAAAAGTGATTGCGGAGGTTCATAAATACGAGATCAGTTATTTTAAAAGCTGGCTGTATACGGTAGCACGAAACCATTGCCTGATGGAATTGCGCAAAGCGGGAATTCTGGTTTCGGATGAAAACCTGGATTATGAACATACAGCGCCGCATTATCATCACACACAGCTACACAATGAACAGCAAGCGGAGAAAGAAGAATTATTGAATGCAGTGGAGTATGCATTGGAACAGTTGCAATCGCCGCAGAAAGAATGTGTAAAACTTTTCTATTTTGACAAACTAAGCTATCAGCAAATTGCGGAAACAACCGGGCATAATTTAAAGACGGTAAAAAGCGCCATTCAAAACGGCAAAAGGAATATCCGGATATGGATTGAAAAATATCATTTGAATGAATAATGAATTGTTGAAAATATTGTCGAGCCGACCGCCGCAAGGTTTCAGTACCGAAAAGTTGCTGGCCTATATGCGTGGTGAACTTCCTGCCGAAGAAGCAAGGGTACTTGAAGAGATTCTGGCAGACGGTGGCATGGACGATGACGCCATTGAAGGCCTGCAGATGCTGCCCGAAAAGGAATTGAATGCCTACAAACACCAGCTTGATGCTTTCATTCATCAGCATACCCGGGCGTCCAAAAGGCCCCGCCGCAAACCCCTGCACATTTCAGTCAACATGCTGCTGTTCATCGTGGCCATCCTTATTGCACTCGCGGTACTTGTCTGGTATCTCGTAAATGAACTGCACATGGGCGGTTAACCGCAACTCATCTCGGAACCTCCACCCTCGCGATAACCTGTTCCAGCAATCCATCTGCATCCACTCCTTCCATTTCTTTTTCCGGAGAAAGGATTACCCGGTGCCGCAATACGGGCAAAGCCACGGTAAGGATGTCTTCCGGCACCACGAAACTGCGCATTTTTACCGCGGCCAGTGCTTTGGATGCTTTCAGGATGGCCAGCGACGCCCGGGGCGACGCACCAAGGTATAACGCCGGGTTGTTGCGGGTTTTCCCTACAATCTGAGCTATAAATTCAAGCAGCCTGGGCTCCACCACCATTCCACGGATCACTGATGTATAATGCAACAGATCATTCGTGGTCAGCAACGGCTCAAGATGGTTCAATAATTCGGCCGCTGTGTGATGTTGCTGCATTTCCAGAATTTGCACTTCCTGCTCCAGACTTGGATAATTCACATTCAATTTGAAAATGAAACGGTCAAGCTGGGCCTCCGGCAGACGGTATGTTCCCTCATGCTCAACCGGGTTTTGGGTGGCTACCACCATAAACGGGCGGTCAAGCAGGTAGGTTTTACCATCCATGGTTACCTGCCGTTCTTCCATCACCTCAAACAACGCGGATTGGGTTTTTGCCGGGGCGCGGTTAATTTCATCAATCAATACAATATTGGAAAAAACGGGGCCCTTCTTAAAATTGAAAACGAGGTCGCGGGGATGAAAAATGGAAGTGCCGATTACATCACCCGGCATGAGGTCGGGGGTAAACTGGATACGGCTGAAGGGCACATGCACAGATTTGGCCAGCACTTTAGCCGCAAGCGTCTTAGCCACACCGGGTACCCCTTCCACCAGGATATGACCTTCTGCCAGCATTGCCACAATCATCAGCTCCAACAGCTCTTCCTGCCCAACAATGATCTTGCTGATCTGCGATTTAACCGATTCAACCGCTTCATGCAATTTTCCCAATTCGCTATCAGGCTGAAATATATCTTCCATACAATAATCTAAAGAGGCAATATATTCCAATATCGCGGAAAACAATGAAGCGAAAAGAAATTGGTTTCAAATACCCATCAATCGGCGGGATTTACTGCCCCTGATCCCGCAACATTCCGTTCAACCTTTAGCGGATTGCCGGCATAGCGAATATTTCCGCTGCCCGCTATATTGGCCTTCAGTTCCTGGCTCACAAAAACCTGGATATCGCCGCTTCCGGCAATATTGAGATCGGCATTTTCACTCTTGAGATCAGCGGCCCGGAAATTGCCACTTCCCAAAATATTCACATCCAGGTTCCGGCATTCGCCCTGCAGGGTCATATCACCGCTGCCTGCTATGCTGGCAACCACATCGGGGCTATGAATGCTGCCTTTAACATTGCCGCTTCCGGCTACCGACAATTCCAATTTGTTGTCTGAAACAAACTGGTTTTCGATTTCTATGTCCCCACTACCCGCTGAAGAAACCTTCGTGAGCCGGGGCATGACGATAGAAATTACAATGGGGTTTGCTGAAGAATAACGGATTCCTTTTTGCATTTTAATTACCAGCTGGCTGCCTTTTTTATCGAGGTTGATGTGCTTCAACAGGTTTTCATCCGCATGGATTTTGACATCAAATTTTTCGCCTTGCCGCACCTTCAGGTCAATGGAGCCTGCCAGGAAGATTTCGTTGAAACCTGCTACCGACCGAGAAACGGTTTCCAGGTTGCCATTGCCCTTCACTTTTTCATTTTTGCATCCCCGGGAAAACGGAGAAACCAACATGACCATCAGCAATCCGCCAAACAAGACAAACCAGAACCAAAATGAATTCCTGCTATTCATCACCTGAAATTTTAAGGTAAATTAATCCAATATTTGTTAGTATTTCATCCAAACTTGTGCATCTGGCAGCAATCCGAGATGAGAGGTAAAATAAGCAGATGAATCGTTCATTTTTGGCCTGCCAGTATATCTTTGCGCCATGCAGACGGAAAAGATCCTCATTCTCGATTTTGGCAGCCAATACACCCAACTGATCGCAAGGGCGGTACGCGAAGCCCATGTTTACTGTGAAATCCAGCCTTATCATCATTCCATACCGGATGATCCCACCATCAAAGGGCTCATCCTGAGTGGTTCGCCTTATAGTGTAAATGATGCTAATGCACCCAAGGTCGATCTCCAGGCCATGCATAAACAATTTCCTGTCCTGGGCATTTGCTACGGCGCCCAGCTCACCGCAAAAGAATTTGGGGGGGTGGTAGGCAGCAGCAACAAAAGAGAATATGGCCGGGCACATTTAACGGGGTTGAAAGCAGATCCGATTCTCGAAAACGTAAGCCCCGGCTCGCAGGTGTGGATGAGCCACAGCGATAGCATTAAACAACTTCCGGGGGAATTTACCGTATTGGCCAAAACCGGGAGCATTCCTGTTGCAGTTTACCGCAAAAATGATGACGGCCAGGCTTTACCCCTTTATGGATTGCAATTTCATCCCGAGGTTTACCATTCCACAGAAGGCAAATACATCCTGCAAAATTTTTTATTTAAGATCTGCAATTGCAAAGGCGACTGGACACCTGCCCATTTTGTACACGACAGCATGGAAGCTCTTGCCAGGCAGATTGGTGACCGTCAGGTGATTATGGCGCTCAGCGGCGGAGTAGACAGTACCGTAGCAGCAACCCTCATCAGTAAAGTCATTGGGAGCCGGCTGCATGGCGTTTTTGTTGACAATGGGGTGCTTCGCAAAGGCGAATTTCAGCAGGTGCAGCAAACCTATAAAAACATCGGGCTGAATGTAAAAGGCGTAGATGCCCGCGAGCATTTCTATACCAAACTTGCCGGCAAAACCGATCCGGAAGACAAAAGAAAAGCCATTGGCAATACCTTCATCGAGATCTTCGACCGGGAAGCGCATACGCTTGAAAATATAGACCTGCTCGGGCAGGGAACCATTTATCCCGATGTGATTGAAAGCATTAGTGTACATGGCCCCAGCCAAACCATAAAAAGCCATCACAACGTTGGCGGTTTGCCTGATTACATGAAACTGGAACTTGTAGAGCCGCTGCGGTATTTGTTTAAAGATGAGGTCAGACGGGTTGGGCTCGAACTCGGCATTCCTGAGGCCATGATCAACCGCCATCCTTTCCCTGGTCCCGGGCTGGCCATACGGATATTGGGTGAAGTAACCGAAGAAAAAGTGCAGCTGCTGCAGGAAGCGGATGCCATTTACATCAACGGCCTCCGCGAACAGGGTTTGTATGATAAAGTATGGCAGGCTGCGGCCATTTTGCTGCCGGTAAAGAGCGTTGGCGTTATGGGAGATGAAAGAACTTATGAATATACCATCGCCTTAAGAGCGGTGAACAGTGTGGATGGAATGACAGCCGACTGGAGTCATCTACCTTATGATTTTCTTGGACTGATCAGCAACCGGATCATTAACGAGGTAAGAGGCATCAACCGGGTTGTATATGACATCAGCAGTAAGCCCCCGGCGACAATTGAATGGGAATGATTTTCAGGTTTCAACGCATACAACACCTTTGGGAATTGATACCGGTAACTTTTTGAATATTGAATTTTGACATTGAATATTGATTTTCCATTTTGAATTATGCATTTCAACTTATGAACAAACTGGGTTCAGAAAAGATCCCTTTTCTGTTCATGCTGGATTTTGAGCTGGAAAAATGCAAGGTTTTCAGGCTGGATGACATTGATGCTGAAAAATTGCTTTACGATATACAAGGCCAAAGCAACAAGGCGCATCACGGCCCGCTGCCTGAAAAACCAACACTGGAAAAATTTCCAATACCCTTTGAAAGCTACTTGCATAAATTCGAAAGCGTTATGCACCGGATCAATCGCGGTGACAGTTTCCTGACCAACCTGACATGTTCAACCCCAATCAACATCAATTGCACTTTAAAAGAGTTATTTTATCATAGTGAAGCAAAATACAAGCTTTGGCTAAAGGATGAGCTGGTTTGTTTTTCGCCGGAAATTTTCGTGCGGATCAAAGACGGAAAAATTCATTCATACCCGATGAAAGGCACGATTGACGCCGGTTTGCCTGGCGCTGAAAACGCCATCCTGAGCAATAAAAAAGAACAGGCTGAACATTTTACCATAGTTGACCTGATCCGGAATGACCTGAGCCGGGTTTCAACCAATGTACGGGTGGAGCGGTTTCGATATATTGATGAGCTCAAAACAAACAACAAAAACCTGTTGCAGGTAAGTTCTGAAATAACCGGTGACCTTGACGAGCACTACCAAAACCATATTGGGGATATACTATTGAACATGCTGCCGGCAGGATCTGTTTCCGGGGCACCAAAAGACAAAACCGCAGAGATCATCCGCGAAGCGGAAAATGAACCCCGTGGGTATTACACCGGTGTTTTCGGTATTTTTGATGGCAGGAATCTTGACAGTTCTGTGATGATCCGCTTTATTGAAAATACACCGGATGGATTGAAGTACCGAAGCGGTGGCGGCATTACTTCATTCAGCAAAGCGGAGCTGGAATACCAGGAAATGATTGATAAAATTTATGTCCCTATTACTTGAAACCATTAAAATCTGGAATGGGGTAGCGCTCAACCTTCCCCTTCATCTCAAACGGATGGCCCGTGCAAGAAAGGAATTGTTTGGAATGGCGGATGATGCCGGGCTCGAACATCTGCTGACATTGCCTCCGGGGGTGCATGAGGAAATTGTCCGCTGCCGGGTTATTTATGATACGGAAATCCGGGAGATCGGGTTTATTCCCTATGTGCCTGCATTGGTGCGTTCATTGCATATTGTGCATGCCAACCACCTCGACTATGCGCACAAATACCTTGACCGTGATGCGTTGAATGCGCTTGTTGACAAAGCAAAAGCCGATGATGTGCTTATCGTAAAAAACGGATGGGTAACAGATTGTACGATTGCCAACCTGGTATTTACCGATGGCGAAAAAAACTACACCCCTTCTACCCCATTGCTGCGCGGCACACAAAGGGATTTATTAATTCAAAAAGGGATCATTGAGGAAACGGAAATCAGGGTAGAGGATATAGCACGCTTCACCCATTTTAAATTGGTAAACGCGTTGCTGGAATTTGATGGGGAATGGTTGGAAACCGGGAGAGTCTTGGTGTAAAATTCTTCAATTGATTTTAGCTGTTCTACGCTTGTTTTTAAAGCGGGTATATCGGTTTTAATTATTTGCCAAACATTTTTCATATATCAATTCCAAAATATTCGTGGGTAAACACTTTATACTCCTTTATGGACGGGCAGAAGATTTTCTGTGCTTGTTTTATTCAACCGCGCCCTTGAAATCATTTTTTCTGCATTCCGGTTCACCCGGCCCACCGGCATCGGCTCATCCAATCCGCTTTTATTCTTGGTCTTTTTACCTGAATCGCTGTTTTCTTCAAAACCACTCGCCCGTTTTACCAATGCTTCGCCAAAACGGTTTTTCACGCTGTCGATTGCCTGGTAGAGGCTGATCATTTCTTCGGTATCATCCCACAAATGGATCTGGTAATTTCCCGGTACAAGATGACTGAAGCGCACCCCGATCAGGCGAACAAGCAGCCGGCGGTCGTAGAGCTTTTCAAACAGTTCATTGGCGGTGCGGAGTAGTTCATGATCGGCGGCCGAATAAGGCACGATTTTCTGCCTGGTCACCGTATTGAAATCGCTGTAGCGGATCTTCACGGTTACGCAACCCGTCAACCGGTTTTGGCTGCGCAATTCGAAACCTATTTCTTCCGTCATACGCACAAGGGTGCTGCGCATGAAACGCACATCAATGGTATCATTTTCAAAAGTGCTTTCGGTGCCTATACTTTTCTGTTCGCGGTAAGGGATCACGGGGCTGTCATCATAACCTTGTGCCCGGCTCCACAGTTCAATACCGTTTTTGCCCAGCAGGTTTTCTAAATAAATTGCCGGAATTTCACTCAGCGTTCCAATGGTTTCCACGCCCATCTGCCGCAGCAACGCTCCTGTTTTATCGCCAATCATCGGCATTTTCTGAATAGGCAGCGGACTCAAAAAACGGCGCTCACTCCCATTGTTCACCGTGAGTGTGCCGCAGGGTTTGGCCTCACCGGTGGCCACCTTGCTCACCAGCTTGTTGGCCGAAAGCCCATAGCTCATGGGCAGGCCGCTTTCTTTCATAATGAATTCCCGTGTTTCCTTCATGTATTGCTCACAGCCGAAAAAACGATCCATGCCGGTGAGATCTATATAAAACTCATCGATACTGCTTTTTTCATAAACCGGTACCCTGTCTGCCAGCATTTCGGTGACCAGGCGGCTGTAATGGCTGTAGCTGTCGGCATCACCACCCACAATAATGGCATGCGGGCAAAGCCTTCGCGCAAGTTTCATGGCCATACCGCTGCGTACCCCATAGCGCCGCACTTCATAGCTGCAGGAAGCCACTACGGCCCGGTCGCTCCGCCCCCCTACAATAACCGGGCGGCCCTTGAGCCTCGCGTCTTTCAATATTTCCACGCTCACAAAAAAGGTGTCCAGGTCCATATGCGCCACCGTACGCCCATGACCATCCAATGTGGGCGTAAGCAAAGCCGAACCGGGATACAAACCACGTCGCATAACTGAATTCTTTACGCCGTAAAATTACTAAATACTTTAGTTTTCTAAAATTTTTATTCTCTCCGCCCCTGATCTTCGAAAAACCACTCATCAAATAAACGAAACCTCAAAAGCCGAAAAAACCTTAATTTGGCTGCCTAAATAATTCCAAATCCACTATGTTCCGATTACTTATCAGCTTCCTGCTGTTATCAACCATTTCATTTGCCCAGGAAAAAAGTTATTACGCCCTCACCATACCCGGTCAGCCCGTAAAGCAGGGCCAGACCATTACCATCAACTATACGCCGGCCAAAACCAATCTCGCCAAAGCGAGCGGAGATATAAGCGCAACCGCGGTGCTCTACACCAAAGGCTCGGCCAACGGGTACGACATTTCATTAAAACCAGGAAAACGCGGCGTTTATACGGGCAGCGTTACCATCAGCGACAGCTCGGACGCGGTGGCCTTCCAGTTTAAAAGAGGAAAAGCGAATGACAATAACGAGGGCAACGGCTATTTTTTCCCTGTAGCGGATGCTTCCGGAAACCTGGCGCCAAACAGTAATTTTTCATTGGCCATGATTGTTGGCGGCGATTATTTTGCCGGTGTAGAAAGCCCGAAAGCCGAACTTTCCAAAACCTATTATACCCGCTGGATGGAAGACAACCGCACCGAGAAAACCCTAGGCGACCGTTTGCGGGTGGCAACAATGAGCAATGATACCGCCACAGTTTGCAGCCTGGTGGAAAATTATGCAAGCTACGCCACTGCAACAGAAGGCGAATTCAACAGCCTGGGTTTTTACGCCACTCAATTTTGCAAAAAACCAGAGCTCGCCAAAAAGATCACCGAATACGCACAGGCAAAATTTCCCGAAGGAAACTGGCGGAATTCACCCTGGATCATGAACACCCGCGGGGCAAAAACGGCAGCCGAAAAAATGGTTTGGTACAATGCCTATAACCTGGCATTCCCAAAAGCAAAAGATGATGACAAAAGCGCTGCCAAAACGCAAATCCTGCCCCTGGTAATCCGGGCTGCGGCACAGCAACTCGACCTGGCAACTTTTGAAAAAGGCATGACTGAACTGGCCAAACTGGAAAAACGCGAAATGGAACGCGCCGGAATGCTGAACACCTTTGCCTGGGCGGCCGCCGAAAAAGACACCTTGCTGGAAAAAGCCACCGAACTTTCGAAACAATCGCTTGATATTATCGAAAAAGAAAAAGTGGAAATGGCAGCCAAAGCCCCTTACTGGTCACCGGCCCAGTACACGGAGCAATTGAACAGCAACTACGGCATGTATGCCGATACCTATGGCTATTTACTGATGAAACAAGGCCGGGACGACAGCGCATATGCTTACCTCGATCATGCCACCCGGATCAACTATTATTCCAGTGCCGATGTGAATGACCGCCTGCTGCAAAGCATGGAAAAAACAAAAACACCTAAAGAAATCGTTGGCCGCATTGAAACGATCATCCTGGGCGGTGGTTATAAAGCAGAAACCATGCAGGACCGTTACCTCAAATATGCACAGCAAGCCGGAATGGGCGCACCCCAGGCAAACCTGGAAAAGGTGCTGGCTACTGCCAAAGACATTAAGTACGGGGAATACAAAGCCAAAATGGTCAATAAAGATCCGGTGAATTTTGAGCTAAAAGATATAAATGGAATACCGGTTAACCTTGCAGGATTAAAAGGCAAAGTGGTGGTGATTGATTTTTGGGCAACATGGTGCGGACCCTGTCTCGCATCTTTCCCGGGAATGCAAAAAGCCGTGGATGCCACCAAAAATGATCCGGAAGTAGCCATGCTGTTTGTAAATACCTGGCAGCGTGAGGAAGACAAGCTGGCCAATGCAAAAGATTTTATGGCCAAAAATCCGAACTATACTTTTCATGTGGTAATGGATGATAAAGATGAAATGATCACCGATTATGGCGTGAGCGG
The DNA here is from genome assembly GCA_023387985.1 of Bacteroidota bacterium. Lineage (GTDB taxonomy): Bacteria > Bacteroidota > Bacteroidia > Chitinophagales > Chitinophagaceae > Phnomibacter. The sequence continues at coordinate 55,310 of JAEWHC010000004.1, forward strand.
CATACCTACAAAATTCGTTTTAGATAAAAATGGCAGGATTCGTTTTGTTTCGGTGGGCTATAATGGCGATACCGATAAAACAAGGGATGAAATGCTGATGATGATCGATCTGGCAAAGGATGCGAAGTAATCATCAAAATGTAAAACGGGCTGTTGATTGACAGCCCGTTTTTTTTATTTCCTTCGCCATGCGGGCAGGGCGCGTTCGCTTACTGGAAAGCATCCACTTCGCGGTATGCCCGGATGAGGGCGAGTTCCCCTTCTTTTCCGCTTCCCGAAGTTCCGTGCTCCATCCCCAACGGGCCTTTGTAGCCTTTGTTGTAAATATGTTTGAAAACGTTTTTGAAATTGATCTCACCGGTTGTTGGTTCTTTTCGGCCAGGGTTGTCACCAATCTGGAAATAGGCGATCTCATCCCAGGAAAGATCGATATTCGGAATGATATTCCCGGTATGGATCTGCACGTGGTAAATATCGAACATCATCTTGCATGCCGGATTGTTTACCGCTTTTACCATCTGATAAATGCTGGCCGGATCAGGCAAAACCTGGCTTGGATGGTCCCTGAAATTGAGTGTCTCCAGCACCAGCCCAAGACCGTGGGGCGCAATAATGTCCACGGCTTTGCGCAGCAGGTTAAGCACCGTTGCTTTCTGGTATTCCAGTGCCCGGTTATAACTCACCAGGCCCGGCACCACCACAAGCCATTTGCTGCCGCTGCGGCGGGCAACGTCAACTGAATTTTGGATCTGGTCCAAAAAACGTTTTTCTACTTCCGCGTTGCCAGTCGTCAGCGAAGGTTTTTGCCAGTCGATGGAATGGGCAACAAACACGCCCATTTCCATTTGCAGATCACGAAGGGTTTGCCCGATTTTTTCCTGGTATGCCGGTTCACGGCCACCCATGCCATTGTCTTCCATGGCACGAAATCCCTGCGCATGCGCCCATTTGATCTCTTCAATAAGGTCATCCCCGGCATTGGCCCTGAACTGCCCGGGATGAAAGGCATATTTTAAATTGAACGGATTGCCAGGGGTTTGCGGATTTTGAACAGTTTCCGTGGCAGCAGAACCAAAAGGGGTGGCGATGGCCATTGTTCCAAGCATGCCATTTCTTACAAATTTCCTTCGTTTCATAACGTTTAATTTTGCGCCTATAAATGTACCAAATTCCTCCTTGCCGATACCGCGGATTGTTTATCCTCAGCCTCTGTTTTTGCTGCCAGGCATTTGCTATGCAAGCCCGGGCGCAATGGAAACGGTTTTCATTTACCGAATCCAAAATGGGTTCGCCGCTTTCGCTCATCATTTATGAAACCTCAGCAGGCAAAGCACAGGCCACCGCCAACCGCAGCTATATGCTCGTAGATTCGCTTGTGGAGATTTACAGCGATTACATCGAAAAAAGCGAGCTCAACCTGCTCAGTAGAAGCAGCGGTAGCGGCCAATGGATAAAAGTCTCTCCGGCCATGCTGGATATTCTGCTGCATTCCCGCAAAGCCTACCGCCTCAGCAATGGCGCTTTCGATATCACTACGGGACCACTTGTACGCCGCTGGAGAATAGCAAGGCGTGAGAAAACCCTTCCCGAAGCCCGGGAACTGGAAGCGCTGCGGGCTACCACAGGGTTTAACCACATACGGATATGTAAGCACAAAAGCACCGTGAAACTCAAAAAGCCCGGCATGCAACTCGATCTTGGTGGAATTGCCCAGGGTTATATAGCCGGCAAAATCCTTGAGCTTATCCGAAACTCCGGGGCACATGCCGCCTTGGTGGATGTAAGTGGTGACATTGTGGCTTTCGGCCATCCGCCAGAGAAAAGCGGATGGACCATTGGCATCAACATTCCTGAGCAGGAAGAGATATTGCCCCGGCAGATTTTGTTGAAAAACGCTGCCGTTTCCACTTCGGGAGATGTTTACCAGTATCTTGAAGTGGATGGCAAACGTTATTCGCACATTGTTGATCCAAAAACGGGTTATGGATTGACCAACCAACGCAATGTAACAGTAATTGCCCGGGATCCGGTAACAGCCGACTGGATGTCGACCGCATGCAGCATTCTGCCGTTTAAAAACGTAAAAAGGCTGGCCAAAAGAACGAGATCTGAATACCTTATCGGATATTTGCACGATGATCAGTTGCGATGGGTCCAAAGCGAAGGATTTAAGCAGCAAATGGAACTAAAGGAATAAGTACTGTTGCTGTTAAACTTTCTTTTTGGGGAACCAGATCCCCCTGATTGCCGTTAAACAGTTATTCTTAATAAAACGTGTTGAACGCTCAATGATCAAACAAATTTCTTCAGGATTATTGTCCATCATGATCGTTTCAGTGGCCATTTCGCAAAATACCGACACTGGTTTTGTAAAATACGACCAACAGCTACCTGAATCCGATTTGCATTTTACCATGTTGCCTGTACAGGCGGGCAGCTTTTTGATGGGTTCACCTGAAAGCGATCCAAACAGGCAGGCGGATGAAATGCCACAACTACAGATTTCTGTGGATCCTTTCTGGATGAGCGCAACGGAAGTAACCTACGACCAGTACAATATTTTTTACCTGGACGAAAGCATCAGCTACAATACCCCAACCGACGCGGTTACGCGGCCAAGCACACCTTACCTGGATATGTCGCACGGCATGGGAAGGCAAGGTGGATACCCGGCAGTGAGCATGCAACATTATGCCGCCATGATGTATTGCAAATGGCTCTATAAAAAAACCGGGATATTCTACCGGCTGCCCACTGAAGCAGAATTTGAATATGCCAACCGCGCAGGGGCTGAAACGGTATATCCCTTCGGAAATGACCCGGCCATGCTTGGAGAATATGCCTGGTATAAAGACAACAGCGAAAATAAATACCATAAGGTTGGTGAAAAGAAGCCGAATGCCTGGGGTTTTTACGATATGCAGGGCAATGTATCCGAATGGGTGCTGGACCAGTATGAAGAAAATTATTTTACCCGCATGGCCGACAGTACGGATAACCCGCTGATTGTTCCAACAAAAAGAAATCCGCGCACCGTTAAAGGGGGCAGCTATAAAGATGAAGCCACAGGGTTGCGCAGTGCAAGCCGTGAACCTTCATTGACCAATTGGAACCGCCGCGATCCGCAGGTGCCAAAAAGCAGGTGGTGGAATGCCGACGCGCCATTTGTAGGTTTTCGCGTGGTTCGACCGGTAAACCAGCCTGCGCCGGAGGAAGCCGAAGCATTTTACGAACGCTATTTCAAATAAATTTTCAATAAATCAATATTGCTGACATGGATAAAAAATTCACATCCCGCAGAGATTTTGTGAAGGCGACCTCATTGGTTGCCGGCGGACTTTTCGTTGCCCCCGGTATAGCCTCAGCCAATTTTTTTGCCGGATCAAATGACGTAATCAAAGTAGCCGTGGTGGGGTGCGGTGGCCGTGGAACCGGTGCCGCTATGCAGGCCTTGAATACAGCACAAAATGTACAGCTCGTGGCTGTGTGCGATGCCTTTCGCGACCGGATCGATCAGTGCATAAACAACCTGATGGAGGACGAAGATGCCAAAGGCAAAGTAAAAGTGCCCGAGGAAAACAAATTCGTGGGCTTTGAGGGCTACTTAAAAGCCATTCCCCTGGCTGATGTGGTGATCCTGGCCACTCCTCCCGGTTTTCGTCCAGCGCATTTTGAAGAAGCGGTAAAACGCGGTAAGCATGTGTTTATGGAAAAACCCGTTGCCGTGGATCCTGCCGGTGTGAAAAAAGTGTTGGACAACGCGGCCATTGCCAAACAGAAAAAACTGAATGTGGTAGTTGGCCTCCAGCGCCGCTACCAAACAAGCTACCGCGAACTCTTTAAACGCAAAGAACAAATTGGCGATATCCTTTCTTCCCAGGTTTGGTGGAATGGTGGTGGGGTTTGGGTAAACAAGCGCAAATACAACCAAACCGAAATGGAATACCAGATGCGCAACTGGTATTATTTCAACTGGCTTTGCGGCGATCATATTGTAGAACAGCATGTACACAATATTGATGTGGCCAACTGGTTTAAAGGCGATTATCCGGTACGGGCCCAGGGCATGGGCGGACGCGAAGTGCGTACAGGAAAAGAATACGGGGAAATTTTTGATCACCACTACGTGGAATTTGAATATGCCGACGGAAGCATCATGAACAGCCAGTGCAGGCACATTCCCGGAACCTGGAGCCGGGTGGATGAACTGATCGTGGGCACCAACGGCAGCATAAAAGCCAATGCCGCGCAGATTGTTGACCGCAAAGGCAAAGTGCTCTACCAGTTTGACAAAAAAACCGAAAACAATCCATACCAAAATGAACTTGATGAACTGATGGCCGCCATTGCCAAAGGCGAATATAAATTTGAAGATGCCACCCACGGCGCCAAAAGCACCATGAGCGGCATTATGGGCCGCATGGCCACTTACTCGGGACAGATGCTTGATGTGGACAAACTGATGGCCAACCCGCTCGACATTATGCCGAAGAAATACGGTTTTGACGAACTGCCACCGGTATTGCCCAATGAGGAAGGATTTTATCCGATTGCTGTACCGGGTATAACGAAATATGTATGATGGAAAGTTTATAAATATTAAAGGAAAGCTGCCGGAAAGGTGGCTTTTTTTGTTTCTGCCGGCTTTGCGTTTTTTGGGTTTCAATCAAAAGCATTTTCAGGTACCTCATTGGTTTCCATGGAAGTCAAATTCCTTTGAATTGAGATGATAAATCTGCTATGTTTAGGTTTCACCAAGAAAATGGCTTGAAAAACCATAAATTAGATCGGTAACCATTCCTGGTTTGTTTGTTGGTTGGTGGGTTCGTTCACTGGTTGGTTTGTTTATTGGTTATTTTGTGGGTCGGTTCGTGGGTTAATGCGTTTGTTGATTGGTGGGTGGGTTGGGAAGAATTAAAATAAGTTAAAGAAAATACCTATGCAGATCAAGATTTTTGAACACCGTGGAGGTAAGCAAATCGGTTTTTATTTTCCGAAGGGAGATCTGGTGCTTGGCGAATTGAAAAAGAAATTCCAGGTAAAATGGAGTGCGACTTATAGATGCTGGTACACTGCTTATACCGAAGACAAGCATGCCATCATTCAAAATTCAATATTCAAAAGTCAAAAGGGAACAACCTATTTCATTAGTAAAGGACCTAAAAGCGAAACTTTCGAAAATGAAAGTAAAACAAGGCCACCAGGCCAGGAAGCTCCCATTCAAAAGAAAAACAATCAATTCAGTAAAAAGCTGGTGGAGTTATCGCCGGGGAATAAAGTGGCTATGGAAAAGATGAGGCAGCTCTTGATTTTGAAGGGATACAGTCCGAATACCCAAAAGACTTATTTAAATGAATTCATGGTTTTTGTAAAAACATTACAGCATGTGCCTGCGCATTCAATGACCCAGGCACGATTGAAAGATTATTTTCAGTATTGCCACGAAAAATTAAAACTGAGCGAAAACACCATTCATAGCAGGATAAACGCCTTGAAGTTCTATTATGAGCAGGTTTTGGAAAGGGAAAAGTTTTTTTATAAGATACCCCGACCCAGGAAAAAGTTGCAACTGCCCGCATTTTTTACCAGGAACGAAGTATTAAAAATCATTAATAATACGAAAAACCTAAAACATAAAACCATGTTGATGTTGGCTTATGGCGGTGGTTTGCGCGTAAGTGAGGTGATTAAATTAAAACCGGGTGATATAGACAGCGACAGGATGAGTATTTGGATCCGCGGTGCAAAAGGAAAGAAAGACCGGATTGTGCCATTAAGCCCGGCGCTTTTGATCATATTACGCAGTTATGCGTTTCAGTGCAATATCGGTAAAAAAGGATGGTTATTCCCCGGTGAGGACCCGAACAATCATTACACTTCGAGAAGTCTGCAAATGGTTTTAAAGCAAGCGAAGGAACGGGCAGGACTTACAAAAGAAGGAGGCATTCATGCCTTAAGGCATAGTTTTGCGACCCACCTGTTGGATTCCGGAAACGATGTTACTTTAATCATGAAGCTGCTGGGGCACAATGATTTGAAAACCACTCTGCGTTATTTGCACGTTACAAACCGGGATATACTTAAAATTGTAAGCCCTTTGGATGATTTGGATTTAGATATATAGCGTTGTATTGGCGAAACAGGCCAGGATGAGACAATATTTTGCAATACACTGTTTATCAATTAGATAAGGAGTTTTTGCGAAAGTGGCTAAAGATTTAAACTTTCGTATACATTTGTGTTGGCAGCAAGTGTATTAAGACAGCTACACGACAAACAAACGACTGACAAAAACAGAAAAAAGTAAACCATTTTGACAGGTGAATACAGACATAAAGATGATACAACAAATAGACAACGAGTAAGCCGACACTCTTTGCCAACACTTCAATATTTTTTATTTTCCCAACCGCACATTTTTTATAATTCAATTTTAGCCAGCCACATATTTGGCACATTTGGTTTTGCCCGACACACAAGCCAACCCTTCGCAAAACCAAAAGAGCCAAATTTTCCCACCCACAGAAAGAAATTTTTAGAGCGACATTGTTTGGCGTTTCACCGAGATAGTTTTGTAGCAGAAATTAAAAAAGACATCGGTATGGCAAACGCAACACTTAAACAAGAAATACTTAACAGCATTGGTTTGGTTTATAACTTGGCAGAGAAATCTAAGTTAGACGATTCATTATTTGAACTAACAGACAAGGAACTTTCATTTCTTGCCGATTACTTTCACATTACAAAGTCCCAAGCACTTTTAATTGCTGTTATTTTTACTTTGAATTACAAAGGGCGGAAAGTTGATTTAGATGATTTGAATTCACATTTTGAATGTAATCCAATGAAACTTCTCGAATACAGCGATGACTTTGTTGAATTATATGAGAAACGTTTGCTACGCAAAAACAACAAAAGCAATAGACACAGACAAATAAAACTGAAGGGAGCGGACGAAGAATTTTGTATCAACGAATTAGTTTCTGAAAAAATACTGAAAAGCGAACCTATTCCTGAAGTTTTGATTGATGTTGTGAAATATGAAGACATATTTACTTTACTTGAAAAACTATACGAATTAGGCGAGCAGAGAGACAACGATGAAATTACTACAAGAGAATTGTTTGAGCAGACTCAAAGCATTATAGATGAAAACATACATTTTGAACTTATTGAGAGAACACGGTTTTTAGGAACATCTATTGAAGAAAAATATTTGTTTTTATACGTTGTTTGGAAATTTCTTGAAGGCGACAAAGACCCTTGGGTTGAACGAACTTTCAAAGGGATTTACGACAGACCAAACGAACGATTTACCCAAATACAAAGGTTTTTAACCAAAGAAAACAATCTGATTAAGGAAGATTGGTTAGAAATAGAAGATGCCGCTTTTTTTGATGATGCTAAAATGAAACTTACAGAAAAAGCATTAGACTTACTATCCGACTGCGACATTAAATTATTCAATAAGGATTTAGACAAAAAGAAAAAGGAAAACGTAATTCTGCCCGACAGTGTGCCATTCCGTGAACTAATTTATAGTGATGAAGAAGCACATCAATTAGATTTATTAAAAACTCTTTTAGTAGAAGAAAATTTTAAAAACACGCAAGAACGATTAGTAGAAAAAGCATTGCCAAAGGGTGTAACTGTATTGTTGCACGGTGCACCAGGCACAGGAAAAACAGAAAGTGTTTTACAAATTGCCAAAGCTACAAACCGAGAAATAATGAAAGTTGATATTAGTGCATCACGCTCAATGTGGTTTGGTGAAAGTGAAAAAATTATCAAACAAGTTTTTAAGGATTATAAATCCTATGCAAAAGGTCTACAAGCAACACCTATCTTGTTCTTCAATGAAGCTGATGCAATAATTGCTAAACGCAAAGAGGCAAATACTTCAAATGTGAGCGACACAGAAAACAGAATTCAAAATATTTTATTGGAAGAAATTGAAAACTTTGAAGGCATTTTAATTGCAACAACCAACTTAGCAAACAATATGGACAACGCATTTGAAAGGCGTTTCTTATTCAAAGTTGAATTTAAAAAGCCAAGTGTTTCTGCTAAATCACAAATTTGGAAATCCAAATTACCACATTTATCAAATGATGATTGTGAATTGTTGGCTTCTCAGTTTGATTTTTCGGGCGGACAAATTGATAACATCGTTCGTAAAAACGAAATCAACGAGATTATTCACGGCAATAAAGTTGATGTAAAAACGCTTTTTGAATTTTGCAAAGAAGAAACACTAAGTAATCAGTTTTCAAGAAATCAAATTGGATTTAAAAGAAGCAACTAATGACATCATTCACCGCCATAGATTTTGAAATAGCACATCCACAAAAGTGGAGTATTTGCCAAGTTGGTTTGGTTCGTGTAGAAAGCGGAATTGTATCTGAAAAAATTTCATTATTGGTTCAACCACCAAATAATTTTTATTGGGAAAAGTTTATAGACATTCACGGAATTACACCCGAACAAACTGTTACAGCTCCGACTTTTGAATTAGTTTGGCAAAAGATTGAGCCTTTTATCAAGGAACAAATTGTTGTTGCCCACAATGGTTTTGCATTTGACTTCCCTTGCTTGAAAAACTCCTTAGTGTACTACGAAATTTTGGAGCCACATTACGAAAAACATTGCACTTACAAACTCTACAAAAAAAACTTGGCGACACTTTGCCAAGAAAACAATATTTCGCTAAACCACCACGATGCATTGAGTGATGCAAATGCTTGTGCAGAGTTATTTAATTTGTATTTAAGAAGAAATAATTAGAATGAAAAACAGCAACAACATATCAATAAAAACAATCAGCGAATTGCTTAAATGTGATTTCTTTATTCCATCGTATCAAAGAGGTTATCGTTGGACAGAGCAACAAGTAACAGATTTGTTGAATGATGTATGGGAATTTATAAATAAACCAAATAAAAAGGATGATGAATGGTACTGTTTGCAACCAGTTGTAGTAATCAAGAGCGATGATGATACAAAACACAAAAATAATTTAATTGGAGATTGGCACGATGTAATTGACGGACAGCAACGATTAACGACAACATTTCTTATCATAAAAAACTTAGAACGCTTTGTTGAAAGTGAAAGAAAGAACTTCAAAATACAATATGAAACACGAAAAGGCAGTGAAGACTTTTTGACAGAAATAGAAAGCAAATCACAAGATGATTCTGAAAAAAATATTGATTATTTTCATATTTACAATGCTTACACGACTATTAAGACTTGGTTTCAAAAAAAAGCAAATGAAGGGCAAACCTCAATAAGTTCAAAGTTTATTACGCCATTTTTAGAGAAAGTTAAAATCATTTGGTACGAAACTACGGATTCTGATTCTATAGATATTTTTACGAGATTAAACAGCGGAAAGATTCCACTAACAAATGCCGAATTGATAAAGGCTTTGTTTTTGAATAGTTCAAATTTTGTGAATGCAGATGAAGTAAAACTTGGATTAATTCAACGAGAAATTGCTTCAGAATGGGACAGAATTGAATATGCCTTACAAGACGATTCTTTATGGTATTTCATCAATAAAAACGAAAACAAGTTAGCAACGAGAATTGAGTTTATTTTCAATTTGATGTATCAGATGGCGCAAGCAAATGATGAGGAGAATGTAAAAAGAGAACAACTTAAAATAAAAACAAAAGAGCAAATTGAAGAAAGGAAAAAGGAACATCTAACAATCTCTGAGAGGTTCGGAAATGATGAACACTCAACTTTTCGTTACTTCAATAATCAATTCAAAGAAAAGTCAATAATTGAGGTGGATAAAAATTGGAAAGAAATTAAAAAATATTTCCAAACACTTGAGGAATGGTACAATGACAGAGAGTTATATCACAAAATCGGCTATCTGATTGCAATTGGAACAGATATTAAAGGAATACTTAATGAAAAAAAAGAGAAATCAAAAACAGAATTTGCGAATTGGATTAACCGACAAATAAAAAGCAAATTTGAAAACTTGAAATTGGAAGAAGTAAAATATAACGGAGGGTATGTGCGTGAAATTTTATTATTACACAACATTCAAACAATGCTCAACAATGAAAACGAAACAAATCGTTTCCCATTCGATAGATATAAAAAAGAGTTTTGGGATGTTGAACATATTCACGCTATCGCAACAGAGGTAAAAGTTAAAAAGGAAGATCAAGCTGAATGGCTGAAATCAAATTTTGTTGAAACAGCCAGCCCTCAAAATAAAAACATCGAGGATAAAATCAAAGATATTAGAGATACAGGGAACACTATTGATGAAGCTGAATTTATATCTATCATTAATTATGTTTTGGGTGATGAAGATAACAGCTTAAAAAACCTTTGTTTGTTGGACAGAAGAACAAATCGTTCATATAAAAACGATTCTTTCAAGGAAAAAAGGAGAAAAATAATTAAAAGAGAAATGGAGGGAACTTTTATTCCAATTTGCACAAAGAATGTATTTATGAAATTTTATTCTAATGATGTAAAAGGAATTGAAATTTGGAATGAAACCGATAGAGATTCTTATTTCAACAATATACAAGACGTAATCAAAAGTATTAAACTCAAAACGACATCAATAGAAAATGAGCAATAATCCAACATCAAAAAAATTAGACTTCCTGCAATTGCTTTCTAATGATAAAGTTATTGCTGAAAGTGAAACTTGGCAACCACTAAGCAAAATTGAAATACCTATTATACAAAGAGATTATGCACAAGGTAGAGAGGGGAAAGAGGAACTACGAAAAAACTTTTTAACTGCTTTACGTGAAGTAGTTAATGACAAATCATTGGAATTAGATTTTGTATATGGCAGTGTAAAAAACAAAATTTTGCAGCCGCTTGACGGACAGCAACGATTAACAACCTTGTTTCTATTGCATTGGTTTGTTGCAGTAAAAGAAAATAAGTTAGATGATGAGCTAAAAAAACTATTGACGAAATTCACTTACGAAACACGAACAAGTTCAAGAGAATTTTGCAATGATTTAATTAATAAAGGAATTGACCTCAACAAACTACTAGAAACAGATTTCTACGATGAAGAAAAAAATAAACCAAAGAACAATGAGTTATCTAAATCAATTATTAACAGTTCTTGGTTTTTCCTTTCTTGGAAAAGAGACCCTACAATAAAATCAATGCTCACTATGTTGGATTCTATTCAGCATACTTTTAAAGATAAAACAGATATTTGGGACAAGCTAAACAAGATTAGCTTTCATTACATAGAACTACAAAACTTCGGTCTTTCCGATGACTTGTATATCAAGATGAACGCAAGAGGCAAGCATCTTACTGATTTTGAAAATTTCAAAGCAAAGTTTGAGCAACGCATAAAACAAAATAAGTGGGAAATGAACGTAAACCCTACTGCAACATTTTCATATAAAATTGATACGGATTGGACAAACTTGTTTTGGAATTATCGTGATGACAAAAATAGAATTGACGAAAGCATTTTAAAATATTTGGCAAATGTAGCAATCCTTTTTTATGCTCAAAGTTTAGAAATATATGATGATAAGTATGAAAAAGAAAATGTACGAAATGAACTTGAACTCAAAAGTAAAAATAAAAACATTACGGATGAGGCAGTAAAGAGAGAACGAATAGAACGAAGAATCGCAAAACTATTTAATGATTACAGCACAATACAGGCAGAAGATTTTACTACAAAAAAAGCATTTGAATATTTGAAAGAGTGCTTGGACATTTATTGCAAAGACAATAATGATAAGTTAAATACTGAATTGTTACTTTGGGATTATAAAAGCAAAGACAGTAGCTTATTTAAGGACTTAGTAAAAGTTGATAATTCGACAACATATAAACAACGAGTTTTATTTTATGCTCAAAGCAACTATGTGAAAAATGTTGGCAGCAAAATTACTGTTGAAACTTTCTCTGATTGGTTGAGAGTAGTTAGAAACATTATTGAAAACGCCACTATTGATAGTTCAGCGACATTTATGGGTGCAATAAATTTGATTAAAGAATTATCAAATGGTTGTAATGATGTTTATGATTTTCTTTCTAAAAATTCAATTCAATCAAAATTTGCCGAAGAACAATTAAAAGAGGAAATAAGAAAGTCAAAATTAATTGCTAGTAATACTGAGATTAAATCAATCCTGTTTGAACTTGAGGACACTTTGTTTTGCAAAGGCACAATTAATTGGTGTTTAGAATGCTCTAATAAAGTTGAAGAATTGAACAAAACTAAAGGAATAATCGATTCGCATTTGAGTCAAAATAATATTTCAAATTTGTTTCGCAGAGCATTGTTAACAATTGGGAATAACGATTTTTATAATTATTGGGGTACTTGGAGTTACAACACGAACACTCATAAAAAATGCTTTATTGAAAGCCGAAATGAATTAAAAAACAGTTTCACTAAAAATTATTGGTTTGATAATTACTTAAAACCATTAATTATTCAGCTTTGTAATAATGGTAATGACCTGCAAATTATTGTAGATTCATATACTTGCACGGAAGATATGCCAAATTGGAAAAGTAGGTTGATAAAAGAACCAGATTTATTAGATAATAATTGTCAAGGGCATTATATGGGAATTACAGATGATAACAATCAATGCTATTTATATGGTTGGAAGAAAAGACCTGCCAGCAGAGATGAATGTTATCTCGTGGAGTAAAACATACTAATAAATACGAAATTAATTATGTCAAAAAGAGGCTACATATCAAGATACTTGCTCATTCTAAAAAAGTTGAAAGTAAAGCCCTATTCAACCTATGAAGAATTACAAACCTATATTGAAAACCAATTTGACTACCTGCAAATGCAAGACGATACGCTGAATATTGGTTTTTCAAAACGAACTCTGCAAAGGGATTTGAAAGAAATCAGAAACGTTTTTGGAATTGATATAGAGTATTCAAAAACGAACAAAGGTTATTACATCAGCCAAAGTGAAACAGAAAATATGAACTTTCAAAGAATGATTGAAGCCTTTGATATGTTCAATTCATTAAACCTTGCACAAGACTTGACACCTTTTATTCACTTGGAAAAACGCAGACCTCAAGGAACTGAAAACTTATACGGTTTGCTTCACGCAATCAAGAATAAACTTAAAATCAAATTCACTTATCAGAAGTTTTGGGAAGAAGAAGTAAGCCAGCGTTTGGCTGAACCTTATGCGTTGAAAGAATTTAAAAATCGTTGGTATATATTGGCGAAAGACAGCAAAGACAATAACATCAAAAGTTTCGCTCTTGACCGTTTGACAAATCTTGAAATTACAACGCAACATTATCAATATCCCGACAATTACAGCATTGAACAAAATTATCGCTATTGTTTTGGAATTATTAGTCCAAATGGTTCAGGCCCGCAGGACATCATTTTATCATTTGACCCGTTTCAAGGAAAATACATCAAAACATTGCCGTTACACGAAACGCAAAAAGTTTTGGTGGACAACGACCAAGAGACGAGAATAAAACTCAAACTTTGTTTGACACACGACTTATTTATGGAATTGTTATCATTTGGCGACAATATGAAAGTAATTGAACCAAAAAAATTATCAGATGAAATCAAAGAAGCACATAAAAAGGCATACAAACAGTATTAGCCGACACACAAGGTCAAGCACATTTGCAAACCACACAAGCCGACACGCTGCCCAAAGTCTGCAAAAGAGCTTGCCCTTTACCCACGCAGACAAAATTGAATTAAAAAAAATCTCCTCCCCTTCTGAAAATAAAAAATATACATACGCTCAACCCGACACGGACAGACAAAAAAGCAAACAGAAAATTACACTTAAACTAATGAATAACAATAGTTTGAAAGAACGAACAGACAGAACACCAGCTGCCAACATCACCTATACGCAAGCAGGGGTTTCGTGCTTCGTAGGACAGTTAAGTGGTAAATTTAAAGTTCAGTTCTTCGTGGCAAGTTCAGTGGTAAAAATCCCTGCCTGCGTATAGCTGAGAACCGTTAGCGGCAAGGCGTGGCGACATCTCAAAAATTTGAACATTTATGAATACTACAATTACTCAAGCAATTACTAACAGACAACTTCTACAATTTTATTATGACGGAGAATTAAGAATTGTCGAACCACATTGCTACGGAAAGACAACAAAAGGAAATGAAGCAATTAGAGCGTTTCAAGTTGACGGGTATTCATCAACAGGACAAATGGGATGGAAACTATATGACTTATCAAAAGCTTCATCAATTGAAATTTCAGAAGACACATTCATAAACCCAAGACCAGGTTATGTTACAGGTGACAAAGGAATGGTTGTAATTTATTGCGAATTATGAAGCTACTAGAAATTAAAGTTGAGGGATTTAAATGCTTTAAAGACTTAACTACAATACCAATTGAAAATGTGGCTGTATTGATTGGAGAAAATGATGCAGGAAAATCTTCAATACTAAGAGCAATTGAATTATTACTTACAAAACAGAATCCAAGTGTTGAAGAGTTTTTTACATTAAAAGATGATGTTCTTGAGGAATTTTCGCTAGAAGCAAGATTTGAAATTACAGATAAAGACAATAAGGTTGAATTAAAAGACTTCATTATTAACAACCACCTGCAGTATAAAAAAAAGTATAAAAAAGGCGAAGTATTTAAAACGACAATTCAGAAAACTATTTTCGTATATAATAATCTTGAAAATTATTTAGCACTTTCTGCCGAACCAACCAAACAGCTTTTAATTGACTTAGGAATTGCAGAGTTACCCAATCAAGATGCAAGAAAACAAGCAATAAAAAATTACATTGAAATAAATTGGGCTATTATCCCAAAAACTACAGCAGAAACAGAAATCAGTTTTAACGACATTTACAATTACATCCCTATTTATCAATATTATGGAAGCCATATCTATGGAAATCCGCAAGCATTAGTAAAGAAAACTCTTGACAGTATCTATGCATCACACTTTTATGACGAGACAGGAAATTTAAAGCTTAGTTCCATAAGGGGGTTGAAGGATAAAATTCTAAATAATATTAATAAAAGCATTGAAGAAAAGCTATTATCAAAAATTAAAATTTACAACCCAAATATTACCACAATTCAAGGACGGCTTGATATTGATTTTTCAAAAGGATTAGATTTCCAAGGATTAGAATTAGATGAAGGAAATGGATTTAAACTAATTGACCAAAAAGGAGAAGGCTCAAAAAAGAGATTGTTTCTTTCAATACTAGAATGGGATAAAGAAATTCAAGCTAACTTAATAAATAGTAGAGCAGTAATTCGAGCATATGATGAGCCTGATTCTAATTTGCATTATGAAGCCCAAAGGAAAATGTTTAATGCTATTACAGATGTAGCGAATAATCCTAAATCTAATACTCAATCAATAATTGCCACTCACTCAATTGCAATGATTGATAGAGCACCGTCAAATTCAATTATACACGTCTTACAAAATAACGGGGTTTCAACCATTAACTTTCTACAATCGGATGGTGACATAGACATCCAAAATTTTCTCAACCAAATATCCATAATTGGCGGTATAAAAAACAGTAGTATATTTTATGAAAAATGCTTCTTGTTAGTCGAAGGTGAAAGTGAAGAATCTGCGATACCGAAAATGTATAAAAAGTTGTTTAATCGTACATTATCTGAAAGCGGAATTGTTCTAATCAATTTACGTTCAAATGGTGCGTGGTTCAATTTTCTTAAACTACTTCATAGGAATAAGAAAAACGTCACAGTTATGCTTCTCGATAGTGATACTCAAAATCCTGAATGTGGTGCAAATGTTACAGTTTCAAAATTAGCTGAAATTGGCTTTGACGCAGACTTTCTGGCTAACAACGTTTTTTTTGCTGGTACACAAGAATTTGAAGACGTTTTTCCAAATAATATTATTCGTGATGTTTTCAATAGATTATATACACGACCCACAAAATCAAAGTGGACAACTACCCAAATTCAAGATATAAGGAATAATAATCCAAAAATATCGAAAGGCTTTTTAGAAGCTAGCAAACTACATATCGCACATCATAAAAAATTCTATAAAAAACCCGAATTCGCTACCGAGCTTGCTGACTTAATAACTGTAAAAGATTTAAAAAATATTCAGATTTTGACCGACCTTTTTAAGAAGGTACACGAGATTGCAGACTAGATGCCCAGCCGCTAACATTGGTATTGCTGCAAGTGGGGCTGGACGTTGTAACTTCGGCTATTTGCATCGCTGTTCTTTTGTTCCGGCAGACGAATATAATTTTGGCTTTTTGTTGTTAACTTCAACTTTATATTTTCAATTGGCAGCGGTTCCGGGCTGGACGTTATAAAATATCCCACCTGCAGCAATACCTGTCCGTTGTGCGTCAGTGTAAAAAGACAGCCCACGCACAAATGGCACATTTGGTTTTTGCCGACACACGAGCCAACGCTCAAAAAACCAAAAGAGCCATTTTTTGCCAACGCACGGACAACAGTAACAAACTTTACATTGACAAGTTGCTGAAAAATATGTTCAATATATTGCACCATTTTAAACTGAGATTTTTACCTTTGACACATTAATAATTTAACAGCGGGGGCAACGCTATAAATTCTGCACACAGACAAATGAGACCAAACAAACCGGGACAAGTAGCAAAGTTTCATACACCGCTACCAGACGAAAATCCAGACCAACTTTACGTTGTTTTAGAGATCAAAGAAGACGTTGAAAGACCAAGAGCAGACATTAAAGCTCTTAACACAGGACTTTCATTTCCTCCTGTCAACACCGTTTTACTTGACGACCTTGAAGTTGTAGAGGTTGAAACTTCTGACCTTGTAGGGCACGAAGTAACTATAAATAAAGCTGACTATTCACAAGTGACAGGAAGAGTTGTAAAAGTGAGCGAACAGAAAATTATGCTCGACCTTACAAAAGGGGTTAAAGGTGTGGAGACAAATGTTTGGCTGACTATTCAGGACAAAGACGGAAAAGAACATACCGGAACCTTGTTTGTAAACTAATTACAATTTCATGCCTACAGATTTAAACGCAACAGAATCTCAGATTAAAGATTATCGCCTGAAACTGGGTGATAAAATCAGGCAGGTGCGTGAACAAAGAGGTTACAGCCAGGAACAGTTGGCGGAAATGATGGACATCAACCGCTCCACCATTTCAAAAATAGAAAACGGAAAATTCAGCATTACGGTAGACTACCTCGTTCGGTTTTCCATTTTTCTGGATTATGAATTTAAAGTAATTGAAAGGTAGCCAATGACAGACGTACACGACAAAGCTACCCGAAGCTACAACATGAGCAGGATAAAGGGAGCAGATACAAAGCCTGAAATATTTATCCATTAGTATAGTTCTAACCACTTGCCATTAAAAGTAAAATATGAGTTATCATAATCAATTGAAACAATTTTTAGCTCAAGCTAAAACAGATAATTTAAAGACTAAGCACTTTGTTTCTAACTATAAAAATTTCGAAGTCAAAGTAAGTTTTGGACAAGGTAACACTGCACGAATACCTTGGATTTCATTTCTTAAAGAGCCAAATACGACAAGTCATGGAATTTACCCAGTATATCTCTATTACAAAGATTATGAAATACTAATTCTTGCATATGGTGTTAGTGAAACCAACATTCCTGAAATGACCTGGAATTTGGAGGACAAAAAGTCTATTGCCGAATATTTTGACATAAAATATTCTAAAAAGCCAGATAGGTATGGTTCATCTTATGTTTTTAAAGTTTATGACGTAAATAATTTACCAACTGAATCTATATTGGATAATGATTTAGATTCTCTTTTAAATATTTATTCCGGAGAGACAAAAGCAAAAAGAAGCACCGAAAATAAACTAGTTCAATTTCATATTGATACTTTCTTTAATAATCTAGTTTTATCGGGCTTATCCTATTCTAAATCGCTAATCACAAGGTTTAGCTCATCCCTTCTCACAAAACCCTTCGTCATTCTAACCGGTCTCTCAGGTTCTGGTAAGACTAAACTGGCACAGGCATTTGTACAGTGGATTTGTCAGGATGAAAGCCAGTACTGTATTATCCCTGTGGGTGCCGACTGGACCAACCGTGAACCCCTGCTGGGTTATCCCAATGCTCTGAAGCCCGAAGAATATGTGAAGCCAGACAGCGGTGTGCTGGATTTAATTGTTCAGGCCAACAATCAGCCCGACCTGCCGCATTTTCTGATTCTGGATGAAATGAATCTGAGCCATGTGGAACGGTATTTTGCAGACTTCCTGAGTGTGATGGAATCAAAGGAAGAAATTCCGCTGTATGCCGAAGGTACTGTACAAAACGGTGTTCCTGCAAAACTGAAAGTTCCTTCCAATCTGTTCATTATTGGCACCGTGAATATTGACGAAACCACCAACATGTTCAGCCCCAAGGTGCTCGACAGAGCCAATACCATTGAGTTCAGGGTTACGCAGGATGAAATGAAAAACTTTCTCAGCAATATCAGAGACATTAACATGGATGCCCTTACCGGCAAAGGAGTCGGTATGGCTAAGAACTTTCTGGAAATGGCTGCAAGCAGAGAATTTGCAACCGCTGATCTTACCGAAATCAATGCGGCTTTGGTTCAGTTCTTTGGCGAGTTAAAGAAAACCGGAGCAGAATTTGGCTACCGCAGTGCAACAGAAATTCTGCGTTTGATTCATCAGCTTACTGTTTTGGATAATACGCTTACAACCAATCAAAAGATTGACATTGCCATTGTGCAGAAGTTGTTGCCCAAGCTGCACGGTTCACGCAGAAAACTATGCCCGGTACTTGAAACATTGGGTTCGTTCTGTATTACCGGTGATTTCAAAATCATTAAAGATGTTTTTGAAAAGGCCGACTTTGATTTCAATGGTGCAAATGTGCTTTATCCGCTATCACTCGAAAAAATAACATGCATGTATCGCGGAGCAATTGACAACGGATTTGCAAGTTTTGCCGAAGCGTAATAAATGAAATCAGTATCAAACATAGAAATTAACCTTGATTCCGTTAAGGACGGTTTGCGGCTCTGGGTAGATGCCCGCAGGCCTGACTCGTTGTTTGATGCGGAAGAAAACGCAAGTGAGCATAATGAAGCCCGGTTTCAACTGGTTGAAGGATGCTTATATGATTTTCAAATAAGCGACCCTGATTTTGTATTGGGTGATGTTGGCGAAAACATCATACAACAGCACAAGCGAACCAAAAATCTGGGAACAATTGCTCCCAATATTTTTGTTGGTACGCTTTCAATTCCACTATTGGAAAAAGAATCCAGTCAGGAACGCTGCAAAGTCGAATTAGAGGTTCAATCGATAAAATCCGGTTATCGTGATGATTACCGCGATATGCTGGAACTGATTACCGAAAAATGTACAGACCTTTTATTGCAGGCAAATTCACCGGTTTCGCAACATTTTGAAATTGATTACACCAAAGACAGCCAGACACTTTATCAGAAATTTGCCTTCATTAAGTCCGTAATTGGAACTGACGAGTTTGCCGAAGCTATTCACCGCATTGTGACTACACCGGTAACCAAATGGACAGAGACCACGGAAGAAAAGGACATTCGCAACGCCAGACGATTTTCAAATGCCAATATTAAGGAAATACTGAAAGGCGGCAGACGAACCAAATTACCCGAGACGCATTATCTGAGAAGCTATGGCATTGATACATTACCGGAGCGAATCACAACCATCAGAAAAACGGATTCCGTTGATACTCCTGAAAACCGTTTCATAAAACATGCACTTGAAAACTTCCTGAAGTTCTGCACGGATATAAACAACAAGGCTAAAGAATTTGGTCATAAGAAAATGGAAAACGAATCGACACTACTGATTCGTGAACTGGAAAGTCAGCTGCACCATACCGTTTTCAAAGACATTTCAAGACCGACAACATTAAAGCTAAACAGTCCGGTGTTGCAGCGAAAAGAAGGTTACCGCGAAGTTCTCCGTGTTTGGCTCATGTTTGACCTTGCAGCTAAACTAATCTGGAAAGGCGGTGATGATATTTACAGCGGGGGAAAAAAAGATATTGCCACCCTTTACGAATACTGGCTTTTCTTTAAACTGCTCGACTTATTTCAATCCATTTTCGAAATTGAACCTAAAGACATTTCAGACTTAATTAAAGAAACGCCTGACGGTTTAAATCTTCAGATAAAACAGGGAAAATTTACTGCTCTAAGGGGTGTATATGATTCAGGTAACAGAAAACTGAATATTCGTTTTACTACAACCGTTCATTCAGCGGAAAGAAAAATTATCCCGATTCAGGCAGCTGGACAACTACTCTTCGACCTGACTATACGCTTTCATTCTGGCCTTTTGGTATTTCAGAGACCGAAGCGGAAAAACAGGAACTGATTGTGCATGTGCATTTTGATGCGAAATATAAAATTGCCAACCTGACTGATTTTTTGGAACAGAACACAGAAAACGACCTTGACGAAGAAAAAGCAGAAAACAGAAAAGGTATATACAAAAATGGCGATCTGTTGAAAATGCATGCCTACAAAGATGCCATAAGAAGAACAGGCGGTGCTTATGTTTTATATCCGGGCGATAAATCCATCAACCAAAAAGGGTTTCACGAAATTATACCCGGACTTGGTGCCTTTCCGGTGAAACCGTCTAAAACCGAAAGCGGAATAGGAGAACTAAAAGCATTTATTCTTGAAATAATTGAACACTTCATAAACCGTGCTTCACAACGGGAGAAAATCGCTTACAGAACGTTTGACGTATATAAGAATCCTCCTGAATCTGACAATGTGGTCAATGAACCATTACCTGAGCCTTTTAACACCAACAGAGATTTAATACCGGACGACACTTATGTGTTGGTGGGATATTACAACTCACAGGAACAATACAACTGGATTCAACGAACCGGTCTTTACAATTTCAGAATGGGATCAGGTGCAGGTTCACTTATACTTGACAAGGAAACCGTGAGTTCGAAATACTTATTGCTTCATACATCGGGCGACACAGACTCCGGTAACTTATGGAAGATTGTAAGCAAAGGCCCTAAAGTATTTTCAAAAGACGACTTAATAAGAAAAGGCTATCCTAATCCCTCTCAGGACAATTATCTGGTGATTCAAATCGAACCTGTAACAGACACCGAATTTGAAAATGTAAGCTGGGACTTCAGAAAACTTTCAAATTACTCGGCCGGTAGAGCATCTGCATTTCCGTTTACAAGTAGTCTGACAGAATTAATGAAAAATAAAATAAGATAATATGCCGACCCTTCACAGCCACACACATTGCCATGCCCCGCAAGCCAACGCTACAGCCAAAGCCTGGCAAAGAGTGTGTCTGTTCCTACGCACCCCCGACAGACAATCAGACGGAAGAAAAGAAGGGCGAACCGGTAACATGCGTTTGGTGTCATGCGGGGTGAAGTGCTTAAATTCAAGTTCAGTTTTTCAAATCAACTTTAGTGCTGGGTTGACGGTTTCTCGCTCCGAAATCCCGCCCGAACGCCAAGCCCGAAACCGTTACCTGCAACCCTAAGAGACAGAATTTAAACAAAACATATATAGACGATGAGCAATAATTTTTTTGACTTTGTAAATCTTCATACAGGTGAAGAACAAAAAGAAAAGGTTTTAGAAAATATTAAATCTAACATTTCTTTTCGGGGTTCTAATTTATGGATTTTAGCTTGTGCTATTGTAATTGCTTCGGTTGGTTTAAATGTAAATTCAACCGCTGTAATAATTGGTGCAATGCTTATTTCTCCACTAATGGGTCCAATTGTTGGTGCTGGGTTTGCTTTAGCTATTTATGATTTTGATTTGCTAAAAAGGTCAGGGAAAAATTTGCTTATTGCAACCTTTGTTAGTTTATTAGTTGCGACTATTTATTTTTTTATTAGCCCTTTCAAAGAAACACAGTCAGAATTATTAGCGAGAACTTCACCGAATATTTATGATGTAATGATTGCTTTTTTTGGTGGTTTAGTTGGCGTTATTGCGTTAACACGAGTTGAAAAAGGAAACCCTATTCCTGGAGTAGCTATTGCAACAGCATTGATGCCACCCCTTTGTACCGCAGGATATGGTTTGGCAACGGCTAATTTTCCCTATTTTTTCGGGGCATTTTATCTTTATTCTATAAACTGCTTTTTTATTTGTATTTCAACATTCTTAATCATTAAGTATCTTAAATACCCACCTGTAAAGATTTTGAATGAAAAGTTTGAGAAACAAATTCGTTATAGTATCACAGTACTAATATTTTTAATGATTTTACCAAGTTTTTATTTGGCTTATACATTATTTCAAGAAAAAAAATTTAATCAAAAGGTAGAACAATTCGTAACTAATGAGTTTACCAACAATGGATACATCTTGATCTATAAAAATATTTCATACAAGACAAATCCCAAAAAAATAGAGTTTGCTTTTCTTTCAAAAAAATTTACAACAAATGAATTGGAAGATTTGAAAAAGAAACTACTACAATACGATATATCTAATACAGAGATAAACATTCGACAAGACACCAAAGAAATTAAAGGGGAAATTTTGAATGAGTTAGGAAAACAGAATACAATTTTAACAGACAAAGACATTCTAATTAAGAACCTTAATCAAGAACTAAACGAATATAAAATCGACAACATAGAGACATTAAAAGAATTAGCAATTCTATTTCCTGAATTGAAAGATGTATCTATAGGAAGACACATTATAAATTCAAATACTGACTCAACGAAAACAATGACTGTTTTACTTTATCAAACAGATAAGCCGAATCAAGAAATTGAAATAAAAAAAATAGACCTATGGTTAAAGCAAAAATTTAAAACAGACGACATAAAAATAGTACAACAGCAATAAGGGCAGCAGGTAACAGCAGTTTGGCAAAATGGCGGGTTTAGTGCTAAAATGAACATTTGGTTTTCAAATAAACATTAGTACTAAATGGAAAGTAAGTGCTTCAAAATCCGCCACTTCGCCTAGCTTCAAACCGTTAGCGGTCAGGCTAAAAGACAACCCGTAACAAAATGGAATATTTAGTAAAAGACGAAATATTAGAGTTAAAATATGAACATGGCAAAGGTGCTTGGACATACCATATCCAAATTCCCAACACGAAACACATAGTTGGCAAATGGGGTTCTGTAAGCTTCCCCAAAAACAGTACGGTTTAAAAGTAGACAAATAGCCTAACTTTAAATTGTATTGATATGAAAAAGAGCACATTTAGTCCTGCACAGATTGCAGGCATCCTTAAGGAATTCGATGGTGGTAAAAGTGCCGATGAGATCGCCCGTGAATATGGCGTAAGTAAGGCCAGCTTGTATAAATGGCGTCAACGTTACGGAGGCATGGAAGCATCTGAATTGAAGCGAATCAAGGAGCTTGAAGAAGAGAACGCCCGTTTGAAACGGATGTATGCCAACCTTGCGATGGATTTGGACGTTGCCAAATACTTGCTGGAAAAAAAGCTTTAAAGCCCTGCCGGAAGAGAGCGATTATTGAGGAAGTGAAAAAAGAGCGGCCAAAGGATACCAGCAGGGCTTGTAGATTGTTGAAAATCAGCAGGAGTAGTCTTCATTACAAATCCATTAAGGATGACAGTACTGTGATGTTGCAATTGAACCAACTTGCGCTGAAATACCCCCGTGAAGGGTTCTGGAAATGTTACTACAGGTTACGTAATGATGGCAGCAGAATAAATCATAAACGCCTTCATAGGGTTTATAAAGAATTGGGTTTGCCGCTACGACGTAAATGCAAGAAGCGGCTGCCGGCAAGAGTAAAAGAGCCATTGACGGTTCCCGCCACCTTCACCCACACCTGGAGTATCGACTTTATGAGCGATGCATTGAATAATGGAATTAAGTTCCGCTCATTCAACGTAATTGATGACTATAACAGGGAGATTTTATTCATCGAAACAGATTTTAGTTTAAAGAGCAGCAGAGTAATATGGGTGCTAAAGCACTTAATAAACCGCTACGGCAAACCACAAAAAATAAGAATGGATAATGGACCGGAATTCATAGCTCGCATAGCAACGTTATGGAGTAAAGCAAACAACATTGAATTTTGCTACATACAACCAGGTAAACCTACTCAAAATGCGTACATAGAACGGTTTAATAAGACTTACCGCCAAAACGTACTGGATGCATACTTATTTGACAGCCTTGATGAGGTAAGAGAAGTAACAGAAAAATGGATGAATGACTACAACCAATACCGGCCTCATGATGCCCTGGGGGGAGTATCACCCCTGAGGTGGAGATTAAATCAAAAAGCCAATACGGCAAGCCCATATGAAACAGGTTAATTTGATAACTAGAAATAAAGAAAAATTCATAAAAAATTCTACTTTAGATCTGTACTGAAAATGGGAAGCCTACAGTTCAATGAAAGTTGCAGGCACTATTGACAACTATAAAATTGAAAGTATCAACCTCGCAAAACTTGGTGACCAAGACAAACTAATTTCCATCAACGACAAAATCAGAAAAGCAATTAATAAAAATGGTGGTGACAAGGTTAAGGTAACACTTTACTTACTCACTTCAAAACAACAAATTACTGAAAAGGAAATTTTAGACACATTTAAAGAAGCAGGAGTTTTGAAAACCTTTAAAAAGTTGACTGACGAAGAACAAAAAGAAATTATCGGGAAAATTGCTTCTACAAAATCGGAAGACAAACAAATTAAAGTGATTTTGAAATTTATTGACCAATTAAGCAAAAGCAATGATTAAGCAAACTTCACTTGATTTCCTTTCAAATCTTCAATTAAATAATTCAAGGGAATGGTTTGAGCAAAATAGGGACTTATACGAAAATTACAGAAGCGACATACTTCAATTGACTAAAAATCTTTTGACAGAATTATCCAAGATTGACAACGCAATTTTACAAGCCAACTTAGACCCTAAAAAGTGCTTGACGAGAGTAAACCGAGATTTAAGGTTTTCAAAAGATAAGACACCTTACAAAAATTATGTCTTAATTGTTTTTAACAAGAATTACCCACAGCCAAACAAGGCAGGTTATTTTATTCACATAGAACCAGAAAATTGTTCAGTTGGTGGTGGAGTTTGGCAAACAACGCCTGAGTATTTGAAGAAAATTCGTCAAGAGATTGATTATTCATTTACAGACTTCAACAAAATCATAACCACTTCTGAATTTCAAAAAACATTTCCAAACGGAATACAAGGTGTTGGAAAACTTAAAAAAATGCCAGACGGCTATAACGAGACTAATCCGGCAAGTGAACTTCTGAAAATGAAAGGATTTTGCACCAAAGAACTGCTCAATGACGAGCTACTAACAAGTAAAGACTGTATCAAAACTGTAATGGACTTTTTCAAAACAACAAAACCAATTATTGACTACATAAACAAAGCAATTGAGTATGACGAGTAAAAAAGCCCGAACCGCTAACAGCACCTACCCAAAAGTGGCGGTTCAGTGGTTAAATCAAGCTTTGTGTCCGCCTCAGGCGGATTTGTGCTTGGTTGACAATGAAGTGCTTTGAAATCGCCACCTTCGGGTAGCCGCAAACCGTTGGCGGCAATTAGAAAAACTTTCCGATGGTTAAAAGAGCTTCTTTTATCTTACTTGCTACTTTAGCTACCTTGGGTGGACTATATCCCGTTGTCTACTTTATTATTGACCGACGTTTCGGGTTATTGGACCTAAAAAGTGAAGCTCTTTTAGCAAATAGCATTTGGAACGCTACATTTTATATCCATATAGTATTAGGCGGCGTGGCTTTACTAATTGGGTGGACACAGTTTGTTTCAAAATGGAGAAGACGAAATCTAAGGTTACACAGACAAATCGGTAAAGTTTATGTTTTTACGGTTTTAGTAAGCGCTGTAACTGCAGTTTATATTGCATTTTTTGCCACTGGTGGACTTATTCCTTCTCTTGGCTTTGTTGGTATGGGTGTGGTGTGGTTTATAACAACCGTCAAAGCCTACAGAGACATTAGAAAAAGGAAAGTTTTAAGTCACCAAAGGATGATGATTTATAGCTACGCTACTTGCCTTGCGGCTGTGACCTTGCGAATATATCTCCCACTATTTATTTCGGTTTTTAATGATTTCAATAAAGCTTATGCTGTAGTATCATGGCTTAGTTGGGTGCCAAATTTAATTGTTGCCTACTTCATAATTCAACATCTTTATCCGACACGAATAACTGCCACCAACAATCGGTTTGGCGTTATGGCGGCGGAAGAAACACAGCATTAACAATAATTTGCTATTGTGCCACATATCCAGCTTGACGGAACGCTATTGAGCAGTAGAAATATACTTGTACATTAGTTCATCAATTGGCTTCAGTTGTCGGCAGACGGAACACAGAATACCGGCACAGCACAAAGCCCCTGTCCGTTGAAGTTCTATTATGAGCAGGTTTTGGAAAGGGAAAAGTTTTTTTATAAGATACCCCGACCCAGGAAAAAGTTGCAACTGCCCGCATTTTTTACCAGGAACGAAGTATTAAAAATCATTAATGGTACGAAAAACCTAAAACATAAAGCCATGTTGATGTTGGCTTATGGCGGTGGTTTGCGGGTAAGTGAGGTGATTAAATTAAAACCGGGTGATACAGACAGCGACAGGATGAGTATTTGGATCCGCGGTGCAAAAGGAAATAAAGACCGGATTGTGCCATTAAGCCCGGCGCTTTTGATCATATTACGCAGTTATGCGTTTCAGTATAATATCGGTAAAAAAGGATGGTTATTCCCCGGTGAGGACCCGAACAATCATTACACTACGAGAAGTCTGCAAATGGTTTTAAAGCAAGCGAAGGAACGGGCAGGACTTACAAAAGAAGGAGGCATTCATGCCTTAAGGCATAGTTTTGCCACCCACCTGTTGGATTCCGGAAACGATGTTACTTTAATCATGAAGCTGCTGGGGCACAATGATTTGAAAACCACTCTGCGTTATTTGCATGTTACAAACCGGGATATACTTAAAATTGTAAGCCCTTTGGATGATTTGGATTTAGATATATAGCGTTGTATTGGCGAAACAGGCCAAAAATAAACAATATTTTGCAATACACTGTTTATCCATTGGATAAGGAGTTTTTGCGAAAGTTGCATAAGATTAAAACTTTCGTATACATTTGTGTTGCCTGCAACTATTTCAGGACGCACCAAACTAATTGGTCAGCATGACAATAAATTCCTTTGACGCTATTTCCGACAGTAATGCAAAAATTTTAATTCTGGGAACCATGCCAGGCACTGCTTCATTGACAGCCAATCAGTATTATGGTCATCAAGACAATCTATTCTGGGACATCATGTTTAGAGTACTTGACAAAACTTGGAATTGTGAGGAAGTTGTAACTGCTGACTATGATACAAAGAAAAACCTGTTATTGAAAAACGGTGTTGCACTTTGGGATGTGCTTAAACATTGCGACAGAAAAGGCAGTCTTGACATGTCAATTAGAAATGAAATTAAAAATGACTTATCCAGTTTCTTCAAAACGCATCCAAATATCAGAGCCATTTTCTTTAACGGACAAAAGGCACATAAATATTTTGCAGACCTAAAAACCCAAGTCCCAGACATTGAGAATATTAAGCAGTTCGTACTTCAGTCAACAAGTCCAAGCAACACAAAAAATTCGTTCCACATCTTAAAAGAATGGACTTCAATCCGCAACTTTTTAAACAACTAACAATGAGAAAAATCATTTTTTTGACACTGCTCTTTTCTTCTTTGACATTTGTTCTTCATGCACAAACTGTAACTTATAAAGCAGACAAGTGGGGGAACACCAAACTTCATAAAAAGTGGACGACTGCTTTGGATAACCCTGTTCTTGAAAAAGTCGTTATTGTGCAAACTCCCAAAAGTTTTAAAGTGACTTTCGGGGGTAAACGAACATTGACATATTCCATTTTAGGTTCTGAAAAGCTCAACGCAACCACCGTGAATTACAGCGTTAAATCTGGTGACAAGAATTATTCAATTAAGGTCATGTACATTGATAACGCATACTATTTCATTTGTGAGAATGAGTGGGCAGTTGCAGAAGTTACGGATATGTCTTCGTCGGACTGACTATAGCTGCAGGCAACAGCGGTTTTGCGTCAGCGGGGGCGACGGAACGCAGCATCAGCGACAGAAGCAACTTTCTTCTTCATCTTAAGCAGACGGAACGCAGATGAACGACAGAATAAAACTTGTACTTTAGTTTTTCAATCATCGGTAGTTCCGGGCTGGACGTTCAATGAAAGCCCCGCCGAACGCAAAGCCGATGAACGTTATGGGCCATTAAAACAGAACATTTTTATGAAACATTTTATCTACACGACAACATTAGTAATCGCATTGACATTTTGCGATTTGCTACATGCCCAGACCATTGATAATAAAATTGTTATTGGAGCGATTGACAGTATCCAATCAACAATTCTCAACGAACAACGCAAACTATGGGTGTATGTGCCCAACTCGGGTTATGCTGATCAAAAAAGTCAGGCAAAATACCCCGTTATTTATCTTTTGGATGGTAGTTCTAATTTTTATTCCATGATGGGTATAGTGCAACGGTTAAGTGAAACCATGATCATTCCAGAAATGATTATTGTGGGGATACCTAATACAAACCGTTTTCGTGACCTTTCACCAACAAAACCAGCCGAAAGTCCTTTTCCACTACCTCCTTATGTTGGCGGTGGAGAAGCATTTACCTCGTTTTTGGAAAAAGAATTGATGCCATACATTGAGTCAAAATATCCCACAGCACCGTACCGTATGATGATTGGCCATTCGCTGGGCGGCCTGATGGTGATAAACACGTTGCTCCATCACAGCAATTTATTCAATTCCTATCTGGCCATTGACCCCAGTTTGTGGTGGGATAATGATTTGATGTTAAAGCAAGCTGATAGCATTTTTCAGCAGAATAAATTCAATGGCAAATCATTATATATCGCAATGGCCAATAACGGCATAGCAGAAGGAATGGATTTAGCTTCTGTTATGAAGGATACAACGGAGGAATCGGCAAATTCCCGCCCGATGCTTTTATTTTCAGATGTATTGGAATCCAGAAAAAACCATGGTTTACGATGGAATTTTCACTATTATCCTGATGATAACCACAACTCTGTTACGATGATCGCTACATATGATGCACTTCGATTCTTCTTCGACAAATACACTATACCCCTTTCCTATTTGTACAAAGTGCCCGAACCATCATTTAATGCTGACTCTGTTATTATTACTCACTTTAAAACAGCCTCAGAACAAATGGGCTATACTGTTTTACCTCCTGAAAACTTCGTGAATGAGGAAGCTTATAATATGATGTATAATAACGACCTGGATCGGGCATTCAGGCTTTTTGATTTGAACATCCGAAATTACCCAAACAGTTATAGTGCTTACGACAGTATGGGTGATTATTATATGGCAAAAAATGATAAAGAAAATGCGATTATATTTTATTTAAAAGCCTTGGAACTGAAAGAAGTTCCGGCAACAAGAAAAAAACTTGAGGAGCTTAAAAACTAATGACCAATAGATAACGGCACATAACAGCACCTACCCAAAAGTGGCGGTTCAGTGGTTAAATCAAGCTTTGTGTCCGCCTCAGGCGGATTTCTGCTTGGTTGACAGTGAAGTGCTCCGAAATCGCCACCTTCGGGTAGCTGCCAACCGTTATGCGTCACCCTATGACAAACGTTCGTACAAAATCCAACATTTGACTAATTGACAAAAACTAAAAAAATTCTTGCCTGACTAATTTAATATCGTAATATTGCAATAATAAACTAAATGAAATTATGGGTGCAACTAAAACAGAACATTTCACGGACAAGCAAAACCAAATTGCGACAATTGCAAAAGCGTTGGGACATCCTGCAAGAATTGCAATTATTGAATATCTGATGAAAGTAAACGAATGTATTTGTGGCGACATCGTGAACGAACTTCCTTTGGCTCAACCAACCGTTTCGCAACATTTAAAAGAATTGAAAAACGCAGGAATTATCAAAGGAAATATCGACGGAAACTCTATTTGCTACTGCATTGATGAAAAAACAATCGAAATACTAAACACTTACTTCTTAAAAATTGTAAAAACTGTTTCTAAAGCCAAATGCTGTTAAAGCATTTTTTTAATTAACCATATCGCAATATTGCATTTAAACTATAGAGAATAACACAATGAAATTATCAGACGTAAAACAAATTTTACCAACATTAGAAAATATTGAATTTCAATTAGAAAATGGAACTTTTGTTCCCGAACATTTTCACGTTACAGAAGTGGGAATGATTACTAAAAACTTTATCGATTGTGGTGGAGTAATCCGCACAGAAAAAGCGGTAAACTTTCAATTATGGAATGCAGACGATTTTGAACATCGCTTGAAACCCAACAAACTACTCAACATTATCAAACTCTCGGAAGAAAAGTTAGGTATTGAAGATTTTGAAATTGAAGTGGAATATCAAAGTGATACGATTGGAAAATACGATTTGGAATTTAACGGAAAAACATTTGTATTGAAAAACAAAACCACGGCTTGTCTGGCTCAAGATGCTTGCGGAATTCCATCAGAAAAACAAAAGAAAAATTTAGCAAGTATTACGAATTGCACACCAAATTCTGGTTGCTGTTAAATTGCCAATATGCAACCGAAGCTAAAATTTTTAGACCGTTATTTAACTCTTTGGATATTCCTCGCAATGGCAATTGGCGTAGGTTTGGGACATTTCTTTCCGAATATTCCTAACCACATCAATGCCATTTCTATTGGAACTACCAATATTCCTTTGGCAATCGGATTGATATTGATGATGTATCCGCCTTTGGCAAAAGTGGATTATTCTTTATTGCCAAAAGCATTGCAGGACAAAAAAATAATTTCCGTTTCCCTTCTGCTCAATTGGGTAATCGGTACCGTTTTAATGTTTGGATTAGCCGTTTTGTTCTTGCGGAACGAGCCGGAATATATGACGGGACTGATTCTGATTGGTTTGGCAAGATGTATCGCAATGGTGATTGTGTGGAGCGATTTAGCCAAAGCCAACAGAGAATATACCGCTTTGCTCGTTGCCTTGAACAGCATTTTTCAAATTTTTACCTACAGTTTTCTCGTATGGCTGTTCATCAATATTTTACCAAATTATTTGGGATTGGGGAATTTTGACGTCAGCGTTTCAATGCGTGATGTTACGGAAAGCGTTTTAATTTACTTGGGTATTCCGTTTTTAGCGGGTTTTCTTAGCCGATATATTTTAATAAAGAAAAAAGGGAAAGATTGGTACAATTACAAGTTCATTCCTAAAATTTCACCCATTACGCTGATAGCTCTTTTGCTGACAATTGTATTGATGTTCAGCTTAAAAGGCGATAAAATTGTGGAATTGCCCTTCGATGTTTTAAAAATAGCTGTTCCACTCATCATTTATTTTGTGCTGATGTTTTTCGTGAGTTTTTTCATTAATAAAGCACTCAAAATCCCTTATGATAAAAATGCTTCTATATCATTCACAGCCACAGGAAACAATTTTGAATTGGCAATAGCCGTTGCAATTTCTGTATTTGGCATCCATTCGCCACAGGCATTTGTGGGAGTTATTGGTCCTTTGGTAGAAGTTCCCGTATTGATATTATTAGTAAACATAAGTTTATACCTCAAACAAAAATATTACACTCAATGAAAAAGAAAATTTTAGTGCTTTGCACAGGAAACAGTTGCAGAAGCCAAATTGCGGAAGGTTATTTAAGGCATTTCGCAGGAGAAAAAGCCGAAATTTATAGTGCCGGTGTAGAAACCCATGGTGTAAATCCGAAAGCAGTCGCAACAATGAAAGATGACGGAATTGACATTTCAGCTCACACTTCCAACAACATTGACGAATATCGAAAAGTCGATTTTGACTTTGTAATCACCGTTTGCGACAATGCCAAAGAACGTTGCCCATTCTTTCCGACAAAAGCTCAAAAGTTTCATTACAATTTTCCCGACCCGGCAAAAGCAATCGGAACAGACGAAGAAATTGCCGAAGAATTTAGAAAAATAAGACAACAAATTAAAGATTATTGCGAGAATTTTGTTGCTGAAAATTTGTAACTTGACGACCCGAAAAAAGGGCGAACGCATAACATCGGTTTTGCGTAATGGCGGGTTAAGTGCTAATTTCAAGTTCAGTTTTTCAATTGAACTTTAGTGCAAAATTGAAAGTTTCGTCTTCTAAATCCGCCACTACGCAAAGCCCCAAGCCGTTATCGGTCAGTGTAAAAAGACAGCCACCGCACATTCAAGCACATTTGGTTTTGCCCGACACACAAAAGCCAACCTTGCAAAAGAGCCTGCCTTGTTCCCACGCTTCCGGGACACACCCAACTTCGGTAGACACATACGTTAAAGTGACACTCCCGACAGAAGGGCGAACGTACAACAGGGGGTTTGGCGTTATTGGGGCAGGACGTTGTTAGCTTCGGCTGTAGTTCCCTATCAGCTTCAGTTTCAGCTCGACGTTAGTAATTTAGCTTTAGTTGTTAACTTCAACTTTTAAAAAAATATTGGGCTTCAGTTGTGTGCTGACGTTTTTCAAATATCCCAACAACGCCAAGCCCTGTTCGTTGTGCCTTATATGACAACCAAAAACAAATAGTGACCAGACAAAAATATCCTAATGTTTTAAAAATATAAAATTTATACAGTCACCATTCGGCTTGCCAACAAGTCGGAACAATGCTAAAAAATCCGCTCAACCAATCAAATCAAAGGTTGTCAATAACCCGGCTCAGCTTTTCCCGGATAGCTGTTGCCACCTCTCCCAATTGTTCGTTGGGTACGGCCATCATAGACGCCACCGGATCAATGGCACTTACTTTTATTCCCTCCCCCTGTTCCTGAACGATTACATTGCACGGCAGCATGCTTCCAATTTCTTCTTCGGCTTGTAATGCCTTGTAGGCAAATGGCGCGTTGCAGGCACCGAGAATGGTGTATCTCCTGAAATCCACATCAAGTTTTTTCCTGAGCGTGGCTTGCATGTCAATTACTGTCAACACCCCGAAACCCTCTTTTTGCAGTTCTTCGGTTACTTTTTGAATGGCTGCATCAAAATCGCTTTGAATGGTTTTTGAAAATGTATAGCCCATAATTAAATTGTTTACCGGCAAGGTTACCGCTTAAATCACCGGCTTAAGGTGACGCAGATTACAGAGCCTGGCATCTTTAAAAGCTTAATGGTTTTAATGATGGCGCTTCAATGATTTATTTAGCGCTTCTGCCCGTCTCCACTTCAATACAGATACACTACCATATAAAACCTGATTAGTATCATTTAATTCCGTCTACTTCGACAGGTTTCAGCGGAGCCTGCCCGGCTACCTTTGGTATTCCTATTTCCGGTACATGGAATTGAATAATGTGATTATTGAATCAGAAACGGAGCTGTTTGCTCGCATACTGGTTTCGAACCTTGTTAAGCCAGCCAGCCGGAGATTCCTTCATTTAAAAAAATCATTCTCTGCATCAAATAAAGATTTGAAATATGACTTCAATGGAAAAACTCGACCTGTTGCTGGAAAGGCGTGAACAGGCAAAATTGGGCGGCGGTCAAAAACGCATCGATTCACAGCATGCCAAAGGCAAACTGACGGCACGTGAACGGCTTGATCTCCTGGTGGATGATGGCAGCTTCGAAGAGTTTGACATGTTTGCCTATCACCGTTGCACAGATTTTGGCATTGACAGGGAAAAACCCTACACCGATGGCGTGATTACCGGTTCGGCAACCATTGACGGTCGCCTCGTATATGTTTACGCTTACGATTTTACGGTATTTGGCGGTTCCCTTGGCGAAATGGTGGCGCAGAAAGTCTGCAAAGTGATGGACCAGGCCATGAAGATGGGTGCGCCGGTTATCGGGCTCAACGATTCTGGCGGCGCCCGTATTCAGGAGGGTGTAAAATCGCTGGCCGGTTATGCTGAAATTTTTTTACGCAATATCCAGGCCTCCGGGGTTATCCCGCAATTGTCAGCCATTTTCGGGCCCTGCGCCGGAGGTGCGGTTTACAGCCCGGCGCTTACCGATTTTATTGTGATGTCGAAGAAAAACAGTTACATGTTTGTAACCGGGCCCAAGGTGGTAAAGACCGTTACCAATGAAGATGTAACCGACGAAGAACTGGGTGGCGCCCTGGTGCATGCGCAAAAATCCGGTGTGGCGCATTTTGTTTCCGATACCGAAGAAGAAGGCATTATGCTGCTGCGCAAAATGTTGAGCTATATGCCGCAGAACAACTTCGAAGATCCACCGTTTGTTCCTACAGATGACCCCATTGACCGCCTCGAGGAATCATTGAATTCGATTGTACCGGATTCGCCGAACAAACCTTACGATGTAAAAGATGTGATTCATGCCATTACCGATAACCACGAATTCCTGGAAGTGGCCCGCCGCTACGCGCCAAACATTGTTACAGGTTTTGCACGCTTCGACGGTATGTCGGTGGGCATCGTGGCCAATCAGCCCAATTACCTTGCCGGCGTGCTCGATATCAATGCTGCAAGAAAAGCCGCCCGTTTTGTTCGGTTTTGTGACGCCTTCAATATTCCGATCCTCACCCTGGTGGATGTTCCGGGATTCCTGCCGGGTACAGTACAGGAGTATGGTGGCATCATTATTCACGGCGCAAAGCTGCTTTATGCTTATGGAGCGGCAACAGTGCCCAAGGTTACCATTATCCTGCGCAAATCCTATGGCGGTGCCTATTGCGTAATGGGATCCAAACAACTGCGTGGTGATATCAATTATGCCTGGCCAACAGCTGAAATCGCCGTTATGGGCGCAAAAGGAGCAACAGAGATCCTTTTCAACCGCAAAGCACAGGCCATCGAAATTGAAGAAGAGCGTATAAAAGCTGCCAGGAAATTTGAATCTGAATACGAAGACCGTTTCTCCAATCCTTATGATGCCGCATCCTTTGGATATATAGATGATGTGATTGTGCCGCACACCACAAGGTTCCGGGTGATCCGCGCCTTTCAAACCCTTGCAACCAAAAAGGATACAACCATTGCCAAGAAACACGGAAATATCCCGCTTTAAGTTTTTCATCCTCAAATGCTAAAAAAACATGTTGTCAATATTTAAAAAGAAAAAAACAAAAGCTGACGGTGATGTAGCCATAAAACCAGGACCCATAAAGGATAATGTGGAAAAGAAAAAAGATAAGGAAATTGCCGCGGTCATTGGAATCGCACTTTACCTCTACTCCAGCAAACTGCGGGAATACGAAGAAACAGTAATAACCATTCAACGTTTTATAAAACCCTATTCTCCCTGGAATTCCAAACTTTACAACCTCAGGCAGGTTCCGCAGCGCCAGACCAAATGGAAACCCATTGCCAGGCAAAAACAACCATAATCAACTGTTGACCAGGTAGAAATACCGGAGGCCGGTAACTAAAAATAACGTTATGAAAAATTTCAAATTCAAGCTGAACGAAAAAGAGTACGAAGTGGAGATCCTGAATGTGGATGACGGTACCGCGGAACTTAAGGTAAACGGGACCCGCTACGCAGTTGATATAGACCGATACATCAAGACCACGAAAACGCCAAAACTCACCCGTTCTGCTGCTGTGCCGGCAACCGAATCTGATGCGGCGAACATACGCACCGGCAAGCCCGATGACGTACGGAAAGCCGCTGTACGCATCAAAGCGCCCCTGCCGGGCAAGATCATTGACGTAATGGTGGAAGTGGGCGACTCCGTAAGCCTTGGGCAGGTGGTGGTTTGCCTTGAAGCCATGAAAATGGAAAACAACATCTCTTCCGATAAAGAAGGTGTGGTTACGGCAGTTCGCGTAAACAAAGGCGACACCATAATGGAAGGCGATGTGCTTATTGAACTGGGTTAAATAAATACCAATTGTATGGATACCATACTTGTTTTCTGGATTGCATTTATTGCATTGTTTCTCCTCGTATTTTTCATTGATCTGTACGTAACCGGAAAACGCCATAACCTGCTGACCGTAAAAACCGCTTTGCGCTGGACCACACTCTGGATCTCTGTCGCGCTGCTTTTTGGCCTGGCCATTTTTCTATGGTTCCCGCAAAATCCCGGAAGCCTTGCGCAAACATCTTCAGTGATGTTTTTCAAATTCATTTCCGGTTACCTGACGGAATATTCACTTTCCATCGATAACCTCTTTGTGTTCATTATGATTTTTTCGCTGATGGCGGTACATGAAAAAAACCAGCCCAAATTGCTCAAGCTGGGTATCCTGCTCTCCATCGTTTTGCGAATCCTTTTTATCATCGCAGGCATGGGGCTGGTGGAAAGATTCCACTGGATCATTTACATTTTTGGGGCCATACTCATTTATACCGCTTACAAAATGGCCTTTACCAACAGCGACGAACAGGTAGACCCGCGTGCCAACATCCTGTATAAAACGGCCGCCAAAATGTTTCCCATTGACCGGGATGAGCATTCGTCAAAATTCTTTACCCGGCACCATGGCAAATTGCACATTACGGCCATTTTCCTGGTCTTCCTGGTAATCGGTTCCACCGATGTGCTGTTTGCAGTAGATTCCATACCCGCCATCATCGGTGTCATCAAAGAAGGAACAGCGAGTGTGCTGACCTCTTCTGAAGAAGACTTTATCGCCATTACATCCAATGTTTTCGCGGTGATGGGCCTGGTTTCGCTCTTCTTCGCGCTTAAAGGCATAATCGGAATGTTCCGGTTTTTAAAGCATGGCGTCAGCTTTATCCTCTTTTTCATTGGAGCAAAAATGATCCTGGGCGCCATTGGGCCTGTCGGGCAATTTTTCTCTTCCCACAGTTGGGTTTCCCTCGTGATCATCCTGGCCACACTGGTCCTTTCCATTTTGCTTTCCATATTTATCGCGGATAAAAAAGAGATTACCGCATTGCACTATGAGATTGCTGAACTGGAAGACGACGGGATCAAAAATAAATCTGTACCACTAAAACATTAAGTAATGAATATTCGGGACTTATTGCCGGTTATCTTCAGCATGAGCTGGCAAAACGGTGTAATGATTTTGATCGGGCTTATCCTGATCTACCTGGCCATTGCCAAAGAGTATGAACCCACCTTGCTCTTACCCATGGGTTTTGGAGCCATCATGGTGAATATGCCGCTGACATCCGCCATCACGCAAATTGATCCGGCTACCGGGCAAGCCGTTGAAGGCGCCTTATCGGTGTTGTATGCTGCCGGTATCTCCACAGAATTATTTCCGTTGCTCATTTTTATTGCCATCGGCGCGATGATCGATTTTTCTCCCCTCTTCAAAAATCCCTTCCTGCTGCTGTTTGGCGCTGCGGCGCAATTCGGCATCTTCTTTACGATAGCCGCGGCTACCCTGCTGGGATTTGGTTTGAAAGAAGCTGCTTCCATCGGCATTATTGGCGCGGCGGACGGTCCAACGTCCATTTTTGTTTCTTCCCGTTTCGCACCCGATTTGCTCGGTCCCATTTCTGTTGCCGCTTATTCCTACATGGCACTGGTGCCCATTATTCAGCCGCCCATCATCCGCCTGCTGACCTCCCAGAAAGAAAGGCGAATCCATATGGAAAGCAATGCCAAAGGCGTTTCCCGCACTGCCCTCATCCTTTTCCCGATCGTGGTAACGATTATTGCCGGCATCATCGCGCCATCATCCATCGCCCTGATCGGTTTCCTGATGTTTGGCAACCTCATCCGTGAATGTGGCGTACTGAACAAATTGTCACTGTCAGCGCAAAATGAGCTGGCCAGCCTCGTTACCATTCTGCTGGGCATTACCATTGCCAGCACCATGACGGCGGAAAGATTTGTAAGGCTCGACACGCTAATGATCATAGGCCTCGGGCTCGTGGCTTTTATCTTCGATACATTTGGTGGTGTGGTATTTGCCAAAGGGGTAAACCTTTTTCGCGCCGAAGGCAAAAAGATCAACCCTATGATCGGAGCCTGTGGCATTTCGGCATTCCCCATGTCTGCCCGGGTAGTGCACAATATGGGGTTGAAAGAAGATAAATACAATCACCTGCTCATGCATGCGGTGAGTGCAAACGTTGGCGGGCAGATAGGTTCTGTGGTAGCCGGCGGCCTCATTCTGGCCCTTGTGCCTTTATTCGCTTAATCACTAAAAAAACAGCACTATGGATAATTTAAATCATGCCCTTCAGATTACCGGAATTGGTATGGCAGGCATTTTCATTTTTATGGGAATTTTTTATGGCTGCATCATTTTACTGGACAAATTTTTTCCGCAGGAAATTAAGAGTCAGCAGGAATAGGCCTGGAAAAATTTGCCATTTGCCGTTTGCAGGAGAAAAGACTGGGATGGTTGGTTTTAATTTTAAACCAATCCGCGAAATTCAGTTTGTGTATCATGAAGCATCAGAACCGGGCATTTTCCTTGTGGAAGACTCAGTTTCTATACCGCATGTTGCCCCCGATCAATCGGGACTGCACCTTGCTATTTAACCAACAATTTGATGGCAAGGATGACCAGCGCAAGCAGAAACAAAAAGATTGAAATGCGGTTGATGCCATGCATATATTGCGTCCATTTTGTGGTTGGACGATTTGGATTTTTTTTGCGGAGGTAGAGATACTCCCCGATCTGTTCAAAAATGCCCATATTCAACTCCTTCAATTTTTCTTAAAATCCAAACCCATATTGTAGAGGATAAATGACCAGA
Organism: Bacteroidota bacterium; assembly: GCA_023387985.1. Taxonomy (GTDB): domain Bacteria; phylum Bacteroidota; class Bacteroidia; order Chitinophagales; family Chitinophagaceae; genus Phnomibacter. The sequence goes on from JAEWHC010000004.1 coordinate 94,072, forward strand.
CATCTGCCGACTCCTCGATAATTTTATCCGTGGGCTTTCCTGCACCATGTCCCGCATTTGTCTCAATCCGGATCAAAATGGGATTATCGCCCGATTGCATTTCCTGCAGTTTCGCGCCGAATTTAAAAGAATGCGCAGGAACCACGCGGTCATCGTGGTCACCGGTAATCACCATGGTTGCCGGGTAATTTTTTCCTTGTTGAATATTGTGATAGGGTGAATACGCATAAAGGTATGGGAACATGTCTTCCTGTTCGCTACTGCCATACTCAACCGCCCAGGCCCAGCCAATGGTAAATTTATGATAACGCAGCATATCGAGAACACCTACCGCCGGAATGGCGACTTTAAACAGGTCAGGCCGCTGTGTGAGCGCCGCGCCAACCAGCAGCCCGCCATTGCTGCCACCGCGGATGGCAATCTTACCCGGGTTGGTATATTTTTCACGAATCAGGTATTCAGCCGCGCCAATAAAATCATCAAAAACATTTTGCTTGTTTTTCAGCATTCCGGCTTTATGCCATTCTTCTCCATATTCATTTCCGCCACGCAGGGTAACGCTTGCGTATATTCCACCCTGTTCCATAAACAACAAATAACTCTCACTGAAACCCGGGGTAATGGGAATATTAAATCCGCCATACCCATAGAGTGCCACCGGGTTATTGCCATCCCGCTGAATGCCCTTTTTATAACTTAAGAACATGGGAATTTTTGTTCCGTCTTTGCTGGTGAAAAAAACCTGCTCGGTCGTGTATTGATCGGTATCAAACTTCGCGGCCGATTTCCGGAAAAGATCACTCTTACCGGTAGCAAGGTTGTACTTGTAAATGGTAGACGGTGAAACAAATGAAGAAAAGGAAAAATAAAGATCTTTCAGGTCTTTTTTGCCGGCAAATCCCGAAACAGAACCGATACCCGGTAAAGTAATCTCACGCACCAGTTTACCGGTATAGGTATGCTGCGAAACGCGGCTGCTTGCATCCTTCAGGTAAGTGGCAAAAAGAAATCCACCGGCAGGGCTTACATCCTGCAGGGCTTCCGTTTTTTCCGGGATAACCACTTGCCAGTTTTCGCGCTGCGGATTTTTGGGATCAATGGAAACAAGTTTAAAATTTGGCGCCCCATCATTGGTCAATACCAACAAGCGGTCGCCCAGATTGTCCACAACAGTTGCTTCCGTAGCAAATCCAGGTATCAGCACTGCAAAGTTTTTCTGGCTGCTGTTTTTGAGATCTTTATACAATAATTCCTGGCCACTTGTGCCTTCCGATACATTCAGAATCAGGAAACGCCCGTCCTCGGTAAGCGACACGCCCGATGTACGCAAAGGATTTTCAGCGTCTTCAAATATCAATACATCACTGCTTTGCGGAGTGCCCATTTTATGATACCAAACCTGGTGATTTTCATTTTTTCCACTGAGGCGGTCTTCCGTTTTGGTAACAGGATACCGGCTGTAATAAAACCCCTCATCCCCTTTCCAGCTAATGCCACTGAATTTAATCCACTTCAGGTCATCCTTCAGTTTCGCCTTGGTGGTCACATCCATTACCCTTGCCTCCTGCCAGTCGCTGCCCGATTCACTGACCAGGTAAGCCATGTACTTGTTGTTTTTTGAAAATGAGGTTTGGCTGAGCGCCACAGTTCCATCACTGGAAAGTTTGTTGGGATCGAGGAAAACTTCCTCAGTGCCACGTTCTCCCTTCTGCCGGTAGATTACCGCCTGGTTTTGAAGGCCATCGTTTTTTGAAAAATATAGGTACTCCCCTCTTTTTACCGGTGCACTGGCTTTGGGATAATCATAAATTTCCCGCAACCGTTTCTTCACATCATTCCGGAAAGGAATCTTTTCCAGGTAAGCCTGTGTACATTTATTCTGCTCTTTAACCCAGGCTTTGGTTTCCACGCTGTTGTCGTCTTCCAGCCAGCGATAGTCGTCAATCACCTCTTTACCAAAATAAATATCGGTTACAGGTTTTTTTACGGTTTCTACACAAGGAATCTGGGCAGTTGCAACAGCTGAGCCCGCAAGCAGAAATAAAGTCATGAAGATTTTCAAAATATTGAATTTTAGGCAAGGCAAGTTAAAATAAAATTTTATTGAATAACGATGGGTTAGGTTAATTTCTACCCATAATGCCGGCAATTTCTGCATATTTGGAAGGGCGTTCAAAATATGGCCATGAATTCACCTAATTTTGTGCGACTTTGATGAGATTGATTGCCGCTATACCTAAGGGTAAAAAAAATTGGAATGGATAAGAAACATGTTTCTAAAATCGGAGTACTTACTTCGGGTGGCGACAGTCCTGGGATGAATGCAGCTATACGTGCAGTTGTACGTACCGGATTATATTATGGACTTGAGGTTTTTGGGATTAACCGTGGCTTCACCGGCATGGTGGAAGATGATATTACCCCTATGGTAAGCCGCAGCGTGGCCAATATCATTCAACGCGGCGGAACGATACTGAAAACGGCCAGGTGCAAAGAGTTTCTCACCCCGCAAGGCCGTAAGCAGGCTTATGAAAATATGAAGAAGCGGGCGATTGACGGACTTGTGGTAATTGGGGGGGACGGCAGTTTTCGCGGTGCCCAGATTTTCAGCAATGAATATGAAATTCCCTGTATCGGAATTCCGGGCACCATTGATAAAGATATTGCAGGAAGTGATTATACCATTGGCTTTGATACCGCGGTAAATACTGCGGTGCAGGCCATTGACAAAATACGGGATACGGCCGATGCGCATGACCGGTTGTTTATTGTGGAAGTTATGGGTCGCGATGCGGGATATATTGCTTTACACAGTGGCATTGGAACGGGCGCCGAAAACATTTTGATTCCTGAAACCAAAACCGATTTTGATGAGATTGTGAACGGCCTGCTGGAGCAGAACGAAAAAAGAAAAATGGTGAACCTCATCGTAGTCGCCGAAGGCGATGACACGGGAGGAGCCAATGAAGTGGCAAAAGCGCTCAAGGTGGGATTGCCGAATGCCGATATCCGGGTTTGCATACTCGGGCATATTCAACGCGGCGGATCGCCAAGCGCCCTCGACAGGCTGATCGCAAGCAGGATGGGTTACCACGCAGTGGAATCGCTGGTTATCGGAAGACATAACGTAATGATAGGCATTGTAAATAACCGCATGAATTATTTACCTCTGGATCATGCCATCAAAACAAAAGAGAAATTCAATAAAGACTGGATCAAAATCACGAAAATCCTTTCCAGCTCTTATTAGACAAATTATATATGGCAACAAATAGTGATAAATACCGGTATCTCGGTACTATAGACAAGCAGACCGCAGTGATACATGGTTCGAAAAACACCAAAGTGGTGGCTACAGTCGGCCCGTCAAGCGAAGATTATGACACCCTGATCGCACTGGTCAATGCGGGCGTCAATGTTTTCCGGCTGAACTTTTCGCATGGCGACCTGGCCAACAAACTGGAGATCATCAACAAAATCAGGAAAATAAACGAAGACCTTCCGGTAACGGTAGCCATTCTCGCCGATCTGCAGGGACCCAAATTACGGGTTGGGCAAATCGAGCATAACGCTCTTCAGGTTGTGCCGGGCGATGAATTGCGTTTTACCAATGAAATATGCATCGGAACCCGCGAAAAAATCTATGTGAGTTATCCAAACCTCTCCCAGGATGTGGTCATTGGTGACAAGATCATGATAGATGACGGCAAAATTGAAGTGGTGGTAAAAAGCGTTGAACGATCAGGCGATGTGCTGGCGGAAGTAACCATTGGTGGAACCATCAGCAGCAAGAAAGGACTGAACCTGCCGGATACCAAGATCTCCCTGCCGGCACTCACAGAAAAAGACCTGGTGGATCTCGATTTCATTATTGAGCAAAAGGTTGATTGGGTAGCATTGAGCTTTGTGCGCAGCGTAAGGGATATTGTGATCCTGCGCAGCAAGCTGGATGAAAAGCAAAGCAAGACAAAGATCATCGCAAAAATTGAAAAACCTGAAGCCATTGCCAACATCCGGGACATCATCCTGGAAAGCGATGGCATTATGATCGCCCGTGGCGACCTGGGGGTTGAAATGCCTGTAGAAAAAGTTCCGCTTATCCAGAAAGAACTCATCCGCAAATGTATGCACCGGGCAAAACCGGTAATTGTGGCCACGCAGATGATGGAAAGCATGATGGACCGTATAAAACCCAATCGCAGTGAAATCACCGATGTGGCCAATGCCGTACTCGAAGGAGCGGATGCCGTAATGCTTAGTGGTGAAACTGCCGCGGGGCAGCATCCGGTGCTCGTGGTAGAAACCATGACCAAGATTATCCGGGAAATTGAATCCACGGCCTACAATTACAACCGCGAAGACCTGATGAAACCGCAACCCCACTCGCCCAGTTTTCTGAGTGATGCCATTTGCTACAATGCCTGCAAAATTGCCGAAGACGTAAACGCCGACGCATTGGTTGGTATGACCCAAAGCGGATATACAGCATTTATGCTCAGCAGTTACCGTCCTAAGGCGCCATTGTATATCTTTACAAAAGAAAAAACCCTTGTTCCTCAACTGGCTTTAAGCTGGGGTGTTAAAGCTTTTTATTATGAGGAAGAGGAAAGCCTGGATGACATTATATTTGATCAAATTGAAATTTTAAAACAGCGGGGCTTTTTACAGCGTGGAAATGTGGTGATCAACACCGGAAGCACTCCGGTAGAAATGCATTTGCCAACCAACGTAATTAAAGTAACCCGTGTAAGTTAACATATGGAAAGAAGATTCAACAAAGGCGGAGGAAGCGGACGGCCGCCGTTCAAAAAAAGAAGAGACGACCGTTTTTCAAGACAAGACAGGCAGGATCGCAGGCCTTCCCGCAAAATACCTGAAGGTTTCAGCCTGTATTATATGGCGATTGTTTGCCCCGAGCCTGTAAACGACCGTGTAAGAGAGCTGAAAAGCTATATGAACGCGACCTACGGATGTGAAGCCGCTTCAAAAAGCCCGGCTCACCTGACCATCGTTCCCCCTTTCCGGGCGGAAGATGAGCTGGAAAAAAGCCTAAAAGAATTCGCGGAGATCTTCAGCATGGGCATCCTGCCTTTTGAGGTTAAACTCGATGGGATTGGCCAGTTTGGCGACCGCGTGCTGTTTATTAATGCCGATGGCGGCGATTCGCTCCAAAACCTGGAAAAAGAATGCATGGCAGAATTTGAGGAAAAATTCCCTTCAATCCTGTTTGGTATGAAACCGGAATTTCATCCCCACGTAACCATTGCCACCCGGGATATTCCCGAAGGGAAAATTGATGATGCCCGCAATTACCTGGAAAGAGAATTTAATGAAACCCTGCCTTTCGAAGTAAGGGATATCCGGGTTTTAAAACTTGAAAAAGGATACTGGAACATTGTCTGATCAATAAACTTTTAAAAAAAAGCCGGGGAAGTTCCCTGGCTTTTTTAATGGGGTTGGCAATGGTCAGTATGCCGGTTTTACTTTGGGCAGGTTTTCCAGCATATCCGAGGTCATGGCTTGAAGGTCAAATTCTTCTTTCCAGCCCCAGTCTTCCCTGGCATTGGTATCGTTAATGCTTTGGGGCCAGCTGTCGGCAATTTGCTGGCGGTAATCGGGTTTGTAGCTTATGGAAAAATCAGGAATATGTTGCCGGATAGACGCGGCAATTTCTTTCGGCGAAAAGCTCATGCCGGAAATATTGTAGGAATGCCTGGTCCGGATTTTTTCCGCCGGCGCTTCCATGAGTTCAATGGTGGCACGGATGGCATCGGGCATATACATCATGGGCAGGTAGGTGTCTTCCGACAAAAAACACTCATACTGTTTTTCCTTAAGGGCCTTGTGGTAAATTTCCACGGCATAATCGGTGGTACCTCCTCCGGGTAAAGATTTATAGGAAATGAGTCCGGGGTAGCGCAGGCTGCGTACATCAACGCCATAGCGATGATGATAATAATTGCACCAGAATTCACCGGCATATTTGCTGATGCCATAAACCGTGGTGGGTTCAATAATGGTTTGCTGAGGGCAATTCACTTTTGGAGAAGTAGGTCCGAAAACCGCGATGCTGGAAGGCCAGTAAACCTTGGTCAGGCTTTCCTCACGGGCGATTTCCAGCATATTCAGCAATCCCTGCATATTGAGATGCCATGCCAGGCCAGGATTTTTTTCCCCGGTTGCAGAAAGAATCGCAGCCAGCAAATAGATCTGCGTTACATTTTGGCGAACCACCTGTACATGCAGCATTTCCTTATTCAGCACGTCCATGGGCACAAAAGGGCCGGTACCTTTGAGCAGCGCGTTCTGCTCCCGCAGATCAGAGGCAATCACCTGGTTATTGCCATAAATCTGGCGCAGGGCAAGCGTTAATTCCACCCCAATCTGGCCACTCGCTCCAATAACTAAAATTTTCTCATTCGGCATAATACAAGTATCGGTTTAGGCCGCAAAAGTACTACACGCCCGCTTTTTTCAGCCTGACCTTTTACCTTTACACCATGATTAATTTTCTGCATAAATTATTTTCCGGAACCAGCCAGCCTACGGATTCTTTTTTTCTTATTGCCGGCCCCTGCGTTGTGGAAAGCCGTGGAGTTCTGCTGGAAACAGCTACCGGGATAAACCGGATTTGCCAAAAGCTTGACATCCCTTTGGTATTGAAAGCAAGTTACCGTAAAGCGAACCGCACAAGCGCTTCAAGTTTCACTGGAATTGGTGATGAAGCTGGCCTTGAACTCATCAAAGAAGTGGCAGAAAACCTAAATCTTCCTTCCACTACGGATATCCACAACACGGCAGACGCTGCAAAAGCAGCCGGATACGTCGATATTTTGCAGATCCCCGCTTTTCTTTGCCGGCAGTCTGAACTGCTTGAAGCCGCAGCCAAAACAGGAAAGATCGTCAACATTAAAAAAGGTCAATTCCTGAGTGGACAGGCTATGAAATTTGCCGCCGATAAAGTGATCCATGCCGGAAATGAAAAAGTAATGCTTACCGAAAGGGGAACAACTTTTGGCTACCAGGATCTTGTGGTTGACTACCGTAACATCCCCTGGATGCAGGAAACCGGTTATCCCGTGATCATGGATTGCACCCATTCGCTGCAGCAACCCAATCAAACCAGTGGTGTTACCGGCGGCAATCCTAAACTGATCGGCACCATTGCCAAAGCGGCTATCGCTGCCGGCGCCGACGGACTGTTTATTGAAACGCACCCCCGCCCTGCCGAAGCGCTTAGCGACGGCGCCAATATGTTACCACTGGCAGAACTGGAAGGATTGCTTGTGCAGTTGAAAACGTTGTGGAAAGCTGTGCATTAAACAATTTAGAACACGCCCTTTTTACCCGGTCGCCTTAATGCCTTTTGTGTAAAAGTGGATACTTCATGACCGGGGTACTCACCCAAAATCAAACCAATAATTCGGCTGAAAACCATCTGGCCCTTTGCTCCTACACACAGAATATCAAATCTGCGCTATAGCAAGACCGCTTAATCATACCAAACCGGATTGCGCTTGGAAATAAAAATGTATTTCTTCAGGTTCATCCAGAAAGCGATGAAAAAATAAACCACAACCGGGCTGCCGAAGGTCAGGAAAGAAAGATAAATAAAATAGAGGCGAATCTTTTCAGCAGCGATATTGAACTTTTCACCCAAATAGGTGCACACGCCAAAGGCGTTGTATTCTACTAATTTACGGATTGATTTCAGCATATGGGTCGGTTTGTAAGTGTCGGTTATTCAAAAAGGTTAGGTACAAAAATATTGTTTGTCACAAAAAAATGAGGATTCAGAAATACCCAAAATGTTAATTCCTCCAAAACAATGAAATACCCGGCTTTCAAAACAGGTTTAAATGTACCTAAAATATTTTAAAGTAGGATTGTATTGTATTGGAAAAATTGTTTGCGGCAGGTTGCTTATTTTCGCAGGCTTCCGGGATAACCGGTCAATTTGAAAGATAAAATCGTTGAATATGTTTGATTTACCCATGATCGAGGCAGTTTACAAAAACTTTGCTGCCCGCGTAGATGCTGCCCGCCAGGTGGTTGGCCGCCCGTTGACCTTGTCTGAAAAAATATTGTACGCCCATTTGTGGGAAGGCCATACGGAGAAAGCATTTGTACGTGGTGAAGATTATGTTGAATTCGCGCCCGACCGGGTAGCCATGCAGGATGCAACGGCCCAAATGGCTTTGCTTCAGTTTATGCAGGCGGGTCGAAATGAAGTTGCCGTACCAAGCACGGTACACTGTGACCACCTGATTGTAGCCAAGACCGGCAGTAAGGAAGACCTTGAAAGGGCAATTGAAGACAGCCGCGAGGTGTATGATTTCCTGGCTTCTGTTTCCAATAAATATGGCATCGGCTTTTGGAAGCCGGGCGCGGGAATCATCCACCAGGTCGTTTTGGAAAATTACGCTTTTCCTGGAGGAATGATGATCGGGACCGACAGCCATACAGTAAACGCCGGCGGCCTTGGCATGGTGGCCATCGGCGTAGGCGGTGCGGATGCCTGCGATGTGATGGCAGGCCTGCCCTGGGAGTTGAAAATGCCTAAACTCATTGGCATAAAACTCACCGGAAAACTCGACGGCTGGGCTGCGCCAAAAGACGTTATCCTGAAAGTAGCGGGCATTCTTACGGTAAAAGGCGGTACCGGCGCCATTGTGGAATATTTTGGCGAAGGCGCTGAATCCATGAGTTGTACCGGTAAAGGAACCATTTGCAATATGGGCGCTGAAATTGGCGCCACCACTTCCACATTTGGATATGATGAAAGTATGGGAAGGTATCTCCGTTTTACAGGACGTGGCGAAGTAGCCGACCTTGCCGATGGCATCGCACATTACCTCAAATCTGATCCTGAAGTGCTGCTGGAGCCTTCCAAATATTATGATGAGGTCATAGAAATCGACCTATCCACCCTGGAACCTCATCTCAACGGACCTTTCACCCCCGATTTGGCCACCCCTGTCGGTGAAATGAAAGAGGCGGCAGCCAAAAACAACTGGCCCACCAAGGTGGAATATGGCCTCATTGGCTCCTGTACCAATTCGAGCTATGAAGACATCAGCCGGGCTGTATCCTTAGCAAAACAAGTAAAAGAAAAAGGCCTGACAACCAAGGCGGAATTTACAATAACGCCTGGTTCTGAACAAGTTAGATATACCATTGAAAGAGATGGTTTTCTGGACATTTTTGAATCGATTGGTGCAACAGTCTTCGCCAATGCCTGCGGACCATGCATTGGTATGTGGGAACGTGTTGGCGCCGAAAGGCAGGAGCGCAACACCATTGTGCACAGCTTCAACCGCAATTTTGCAAAGCGTGCCGATGGCAATCCAAATACCCTGGCCTTTGTGGCAAGTCCCGAACTGGTTACCGCCATCGCCATTGCAGGTGACCTGACATTCAATCCCATTACCGACACCCTGATCAATGAAGCCGGCGAAGCGGTAAAACTCGACCCGCCAACAGGAGATGAATTGCCCCCGAGAGGTTTTGATGTGGAAGATGCCGGGTATGTGGCCCCCGCTGAAGACGGTTCGGATGTAGAAGTGATTGTGGATCCCGCAAGCAACCGCCTGCAATTGCTCGACCCCTTCCCTGCCTGGGACGGCAAAGACATGACCGAATTGAAATTGCTGATTAAAGCCAAAGGAAAATGTACAACCGATCACATCAGCATGGCCGGGCCCTGGTTGAAATACCGCGGCCATCTGGACAATATCAGTAACAACCTGCTGATCGGCGCCATCAATTATTTCAATGACAGCGCCAACAGCGTCAAAAATCAGCTCACAGGCGAATACAGCGATGTACCAGGAACACAACGCATCTACAAATCAGGCGGCATTGGCACGGTGGTGGTTGGCGATGAAAACTACGGCGAAGGCAGCAGCCGGGAGCATGCGGCCATGGAACCGCGGCACCTGGGAGTAAAAGCGGTGCTGGTAAAGAGTTTTGCCCGCATTCATGAAACCAACCTGAAAAAACAAGGCATGCTGGCCCTCACTTTTGCCAACAAATCAGATTATGACAAGATCCGTGAAGATGATGAGATTGATATTCTCGGCCTTACGGAATTCAGCCCGGGCAAACCCCTGCAAATGGTGCTGCATCATGGCGACAGCAGTACGGAGACGATTGAAGTAAACCATAGCTATAATGCACAACAGATCGAATGGTTTAAAGCCGGCGCGGCATTAAACATCATCCGCAGGCAGGCGGCAAACTGAGCATGAATATATCGCATTAAAAAAAAGCCGGTCCTCCGCGGAAGACCGGCTTTTTGATTTTGTTCGTTTTCCAAACCAACGTTATCCGTAATAAAACCGCCAGTCATGGGTTTCTGAAAATACCTGAACTGCTGCTTCAGGAATTTCATTGGTTACACAAGCACGTCCACCAATTTAATAAATATAAAAAAGATCAGCGAGCCTAAGATTTTTCATCCCCCATCACCAATTTTAATTAGGTTTCAGTTTAGGTTCGCGGAGAAATCCGGATTAGCCTGTAGTGGATGCGGAACGGTGTGCGATGCTCAATAAATCATCAAGCCGGTTACATGTAAACCGGCTGGCCGGCAAAAAAAAAGCCGTTCCATTGGAGGAACGGCTTATCCTTTATCAAAATTTATTTACTTCACTTCTTCAAATTCGGCATCGGTCACATTGTCGGCTCCGTCACCGGGTTGTTGACCGTTCCCGTCGGCCTGGGGTCCACCTGCCTGCTCTGCGCCGGGTTGGGCACCCTGGTTCATTGCGTTGTACATATCCTGTGATGCCGCGGTCCAGGCTTCATTCAGCTTCTTAGTGGCTTCATCAATGCGGCTCACATCTTGTGATTTGTGGGCTTCTTTCAGCTCATTCAATCCGCTTTCGATGGATCCTTTTTTATCGGCGGGGATCTTGTCTCCGTATTCTTTCATTTGTTTTTCGGTCTGGAAGATCAGGCTGTCGGCAGCGTTGATTTTGTCAATTTTTTCACGCTCAACCTTATCCGAGGCTTCATTGGCTTTGGCGTCATTCTTCATCTTTTCAATCTCCTCTTTGCTCAGGCCGCTTCCTGCTTCAATGTGGATCTTTTGTTCCTTGCCGGTTCCTTTATCCTTGGCGCTAACATGGATCAGGCCATTGGCGTCGATATCAAACGTTACTTCAATCTGCGGAACGCCACGAGGCGCCGGCGGAATGCCGTCAAGGTTGAAAATGCCAAGGCTTTTGTTGTCTCCGGCTTTTGTACGCTCACCCTGCAATACATGAATCTGTACACCGGGCTGATTGTCGGCAGCGGTACTGAACACTTCGCTTTTCTTCGACGGAATCGTGGTATTTGAAGGGATCAATGTGGTCATAACGCCTCCGAGGGTTTCAATACCCAGACTCAGCGGTGTTACGTCAAGCAGCAGCACGTCTTTTACCTCACCGGTAAGTACCGCGCCCTGAATGGCTGCGCCAACGGCAACCACTTCATCGGGGTTTACACTCTTGTTGGGTTTTTTGCCAAAGAAAGACTCTACTTTTTCCTGAACTTTCGGGATACGGGTAGAACCACCAACCAGGATGACTTCGTCAATTTCAGATGCGGTCATTCCGGCATCTTTGAGGGCTTGCTCACAGGGTTTAATCATGCGGTTGAAGAGTTCATCCGCCAACTGCTCAAATTTCGCCCGGCTCAATTTTACCACAAGGTGTTTAGGTACACCGTCCACCGCGGTAATATAGGGCAGGTTGATCTCGGTTTCGCTTGCGGAAGACAATTCGATCTTTGCTTTTTCGGAAGCTTCTTTCAAACGCTGAAGGGCCATCGGGTCTTTACGCAGGTCAATGGCTTCCTGGCTCTTGAATTCTTCAGCAAGCCAGTCTATCACTACCTTATCAAAATCGTCACCACCCAGGTGGGTATCTCCATTTGTACTTTTAACCTCAAATACGCCATCCCCCAGTTCGAGGATAGAAATATCAAAGGTTCCGCCTCCAAGGTCGAAAACGGCAATTTTCTGATCAACGGTTTTCTTGTCGAGGCCATAGGCCAATGCGGCGGCGGTTGGTTCGTTGATGATGCGGCGCACGGTCAAACCGGCAATTTCCCCGGCCTCTTTTGTGGCCTGGCGCTGTGCATCATTAAAATAAGCAGGAACGGTAATCACCGCTTCATTTACATCCTGACCGAGATAATCCTCAGCGGCTTTTTTCATTTTTTGCAGGATCATTGCGCTGATCTCCTGTGGCGTGTACATGCGTCCGTCAATGTCGATGCGCACGGTGTTGTTGTCGCCTTTCACTACTTTATAGCTCCAGTGTGACATTTCTTCGCCAACCTCGTCGTAACGGCGGCCCATAAAACGCTTTACACTGCTGATGGTGTTGATGGGGTTGGTAATGGCCTGGCGCTTTGCCGGATCGCCCACTTTACGTTCTCCGTTTTTCAAAAAAGCAACAACCGAAGGTGTTGTCCTGCGGCCTTCATCATTGGCAATAACCACGGGCTCGTTACCTTCCATTACGGCAACGCAACTGTTGGTTGTACCGAGGTCAATTCCTATAATTTTTCCCATTTTATCTGATGTTTTATTTTAATTGATTAAGAATTTAATGGTTATAGATGGTGTTTTTTCACCTATTGTACTGTTTCAAGCATTATGCCATTCAGCGGCTGGCTGCTATTTTGTCAGGAATGAATAGGAAATTGATGCCGGTGGTACCGGACAAAAATTCGGCTGTGGAATAATCCATAAAAGATGCTGGAGAAAGGACTGACGGAGCGGCGACCTGGAAACCGCAGATGAGGAAGCTTCAACCGTTGTGCGGGTGGGCACAGCAATTTTCGGCGAACGCCCCTGCCCGGATAGTTATAAAAGAGGCCGGGTTAAGTCCGATGGTTTGTACTTCATAAAATTTGCCGGCCGCCTGAAGCGGTGAAGGCTAAACCGTTATTTTTGAGGCATGCTCAACCGATTGAAAAAATTCAGCAGGTTGCTGAAAAAGACCATTGTGGAATGGAACCGGAATGATCCCTTCCGCAAGAGTGCTGTACTTTCCTTCTACGCGATTCTTTCCCTGCCGAGCCTGATGATGATCATCGTCTGGCTTGCCGGACGATTGTTTGGACGCAAAAGCGTGGAAGGCGAAATGCTTGAGGACCTCGACAATGTTGTGGGTCACGAAGCGGCCGATTACGTGAGTACCCTCATCAGCAACGCCTATTTGGATGCGGGGGCGCCCTGGTACCTCAATGCCATCGGGATCGGTATTCTGGTTTTCAGTGCGACCACCTTATTTTTTCAGTTTCAATATATTTTGAATGCGTTGTGGGATGTAGTAGCCGATGAGCGAAAAGGCATTATCAACCTGCTTTGGAACAGGATGATTTCTCTCGCCTTGATTTTTCTGATTGTCCTGCTTATGCTGGCATCCATAATCTCCTCTTCGCTGCTTTCCTTCTTTCAACATCAACTGGAAGATATGGCCGGGTTTACCTGGCAGGCCGGTTATATGGTTCTGAATTTTGGACTCAGCCTTACCATGCTGACCATATTTTTTACTTTGTTGTATAAGTTTTTTCCGGATGTGATCATTTCGTGGAAGATGGTTTTACCTGGGGCGGTTTTTACCGCGATCCTCTTTACGCTCGGCAATTATTTACTGAGCATTTATTTCCGCCATGTTGATCCTTCCTCCAATTACGGCATTGCCGGAGTGGTGGTGTTACTTATGGTATGGATCAACTATACATCGCTGATCCTCTTACTTGGCGCTACGTTTACCAAGGTCTATGCACTGCAAAGCCAGGAACCCGTTGTTCCGAAAAGCTATGCCCGCTGGACGAACGAGTACATTCATTTTCATGAGCGGAATATATTCATGCAGTATTACCAGGAGCAATGTGATCTGCCACCGGGCGTTGTACGAAAAGAAATAAAAAGCGGACGCTATAAAGACCCTAAGGACCCCGAAAACTCATTGCTGATCTGGAAACGGTTAAAAGATTCCAACACGGAACTTGCAAAGAAAGCGTAATCTTATAAACCAGGAACCCCAGGCTTTGTTTCAATTTCGGATATCCGTGGCCAAATGCGGGCTTTCAAAGCCCAGCTTTTTCAACCCTTCCTTTATTTCCGGGGCACCCATAAATAAATTCCACAACAAACCGCTGCGGTAATTTTCCATCATCACCACAATTGGGCCCTCATCGATGGCGAGATAGCGTTTGGGATACCAGTTGGCTGTTTCGCTGAAAGCATCATAAAACCCATACATTCCAAACAACGTATCTTTTTTATTCGTATACCAGTTGCGCATAGCCGCCATAGATTCTTCGGGAGTATAAGGAAAAGAAGAAAGTGCCGCCGTTGGCGCGATTACGCCCAAATCCCTGTCCTTTTGCGGCGCATGGCCGGCATAGCCATTCACGGAATAACTGGAAGTCAGTCCCCAGCTATCCGGACCATAGCCTTTATAACCATGGGGATTGTCCACACACCACCGGTAATTGATCCTGGCCTGGCTCACATTGTGTTTCCAGTAATCGGCATACCTGTCTTTCAAGCCACGCGGATCAAGACCAAGAAAGGAATAGTGCGCCCAAAAAAGCGGGCCGCCATGTATGACATCACCCTGGTGCATCATTTTCAATGTATCGTTGCCGTATTTATGTTGCTGCGCATTGATCTTGCCGTTTTCCGCCCAGCCTTCGTGGTAAACGGCAGCAGGTACCGGGTGTGTTGGTGAAGCTGCCGCAAGCACATACATGATCAGGCATTCGTTGTATCCCCTTACGGGAAAATTCATTTCCCAACCATAGTTGGGGCTCCAATGCCAGTAGAGCACATTTTGCCCATGGGTATACCAGTTAAAATCAATCCCTTTCCATAAATTGTCGAGCCGGGCCGCCAAAGCCTTTTCACGGTCGTTGCCATTCTTAAAATATTCCCTTGCCGCGATAAGCCCCTGCGCCATAAATGCGGTTTCCACAAGATCACCGCCATCGTCTTTTTTGCTGAAAGGTTTTACTTTCCCGGTCTCGCCATTCCACCAATGCGGCCAGGCGCCGTGATAACTATCCGCATTTTCTAAAAAGCCTGCGATTTTCTCCAGGCGTTCAAGACCTTGGTCGCGGGTAATGTATCCCCGGTTGATGCCCACCAATAATGCCATCACACCAAAGCCTCCGCCGCCGCTCGTCACCACCATCTTGTCGTTTTGCGGATACTCACCATCTACGTGGAAGCGTTCCCTGGCCAGCCCACTCGTGGGTTCGGCACCATCCCAGAAATACCGGAACGTGGCTTTTTGTACCTCATCGAAAATGGCCTGGTCGGAAGGCGTCATTTTCCATGCAGATTCTGTGGTTTGCTGTGTTTTGCAGGAGAACAACACCGAGACAAGCGCAAGGAAGAAAAAAGTTTTAATGGATTGCATAGATAAGAATTTAAGCAGAGGATGATCAACTAAGGATTTCGCGATAGCAGGATAAATTATCCAACGGGCCATTTCCGTTATCATGTTCTCGTTTCAGTTAAAAACTTTCAGCCGGGAATGATTAGGTGACCAATTGTTTTGATATTACCCTTCAGCAACTTAATACAAATTTATACAACTAAAATTTAAGCCCGGAAAAGCGAAGCATCAGAAACCGTTTATGTCCGGGTATTGAGATCCTGGAATAATAATGTCACCCCTACGGGGTTCGGGATTGTGACTAAACCTTTTTGGTACACAGCTGAGTGCGCAGAAGTTTGGGGTTCGTCAATTCCGCATTGATGCGTTTCTTCGCGTCCTTTGCGTAATACTTCGCGGCCTTTGCGGTTGAACTTACTGAGTGTTTTATAACCGCAAAAAGCGCAAAGTAAATACAACGCAGAGAGCGCAGAAGTTTAGGGTTCGTCAATTCCTCATTTTATGCATTTCTTGGCGGCCTTTGCTTAAAACTTCGCGGCCTTTGCGGTTAAACGTAGGCGTGTTTTTTAACCGTAAAATGCGCAAAGTAAATACAACGCAGCGTGCGCAGAATGTTTGGGGTTCGTCAATTCCGCATTGATGCGTTTCTTCGCGGCCTTTGCGTAAAACTTCGCGGCCTTTGCGGTTAAACTAGGCGTGTTTTTTTAACCGCAAAATGCGCAAAGTAAATACAACGCAGAGTGCGCAGAAATGTTTGGGGTTAGTCAATTGACGGCCTTTGCGTAAAACTCCGCGACCTTTGCGGTTAAACATGCCGAGGGTTGTAAACTGCAGATTTTATTCATTCTTCGCGTTCTTTGCGTAACACTTCGCGGCCTTTGCGGTTAAACGTACGAGTGTTTTTTAAAAGGCAAAATGCGCAAAGTAAATGCCGCGCAGAGGCCTAAAGAATAAAGATTGAATAACGCGTTATACAGATTCGATCATCAAACGAAAATGTATATGTTTAAAAACGTAATAAAAAAAAAGCCGGAGATGAAACTCCGGCTTTTAAATTCTTCAGTTGGGTTTATTACTGATTTGTTTCAAGGCATTTGCGAACATCAAGATGGATAGCCAAATAACGACTGGCATCCCCAGTAAGGTCAACAGTCAGACTTGATCCTTTATATAAATTTGATTGACCTGGAATAGGCCGCGCAACTGGTATTTCGTCCATACTGGCAACTTTTACCAATTCATTTCCTTTATCAGAATTTAATTCCCAGCCATCGGTAAGATTAATGGTTAGCGTATTACCACTAATGGTGGCCGTACCAATTAAAATATTTTTTCCTGCATAAATATTTTGAGTAGCGTTACCTTCCACGCGATCGAAGAGGTAGAACCAACCTGTTTCTGATTCAGGATAAAGATCACCTGCATATGCAGATTCTTTCTGCCAGCTTATGCATTCCAGAGGTTCATCCGGGCAAAGCTCAGCAAGATAAAAATCTACGCTATAAAGTGTATTAGAACTTGCATCACTACCTGCGCCAGAAATGTCTGTAAAATTTATAGTAATATAGTCACATGAAGTCCAATTCGACGGGAAATCAGCCACGGTTAGAGGAACTCCATCTTTTTTCTGTAAAAGGTTTCTAAATGTTGACTTGCCGCCCGATGCACTGGGATCGGAATAGGTTAAAAGCGTAGTAGGTGATCCAACTTTCGGATGAAATACTACATTGTATGTAAGTTTGGTCCATCCGCCGGCAGTAGCTTCAAGAGTGAGTACATTCAGTCCGGTTGCATTTTGCTCAACATTAAGCTTCAGGGTGTTGGCAACGTCGTAAGTTTCTGCAGTGTTTGTGTACGATTCAACACAATCGCCACAATTTTCCTGGGTAAAGGATTCAACAGCATTCAGTTCCGACAGGGCCAGCTCTGTTTGTAAAGTTTCTTTTTGACAACCTGCAATCATTAAGCCGGCGAACATGGCCGACAAGAAAAACAGTCTTTTCATAGGTTAAAATTTGATTTTGTTTGGCATCAAAACTACATGTTAATATAAATGTAAAAATACTCACTATCGAGTACTTATTTGTGCAACAGACTGGTGAAAAATGAGGGAAAGGGATACCCCAAACTGCTGATTATGAGGTTAGAGCAGTGCAACCATTTGAAATTGGCCTGAAACAAATTGTTCTATTTGGTTTAATTAGGCAACTGAAGCGATTTTTTTTTGGCTGGAACCTTACAAGTGTTTTACTTTGTATTTCAAAGCACTTTTAAAAAATAGAATTTTGCATTTATGAAAGACCATTTTGCTGAAAAGCATCTCGTAAACCGAAATATGATCCGGCGGGCAATCATTGGCGCCATCATTGGCCTGGTATTCATTTCTCTTTTTCTCGTAAAAGGCGGCGAAGGCGATCCTTCCTGGCCGCAGTACTGGTGGATCCGGCCCCTGGTCGTAGTTCCCGCAGCCGGTGCGGCAGGCGGTATATTCTGGCATATCCTCGCTCCCATGCGTGCCCTCGGCGGCTGGAAATCGGTAACCGGTTTCATCCTCTCTGTCCTGGGCTTTATCGTGTGCCTTTGGCTGGGGTCGGTGGCGGGATTGGATGGGACGTACTGGGATTGAAATCAGTTTGCGGTTTGCAGCCCCGATGGATCGGGAGCAGTTTGCGGGGGAAAATTTCTGAGATTTGTTTAATTCCGCATTTGATTAATTGCTGGCGAGCAAGTTTGCGGTTTGCAGTCCCGATGGATCGGGAGCAGTTTGCGGGGGAGATTTCGGAGAGTTGCTAAATGCCTGGTTTGGTTGATTGCCAGTGGGCAGGGGGCAGGGTCGCTCTCGGTAAGTTGAATAATCGCATTTTTGAATATTGGCTGGTAGTTAATTTGAATGGCTGGTTAAAAAATACCTGACAGTTTAGCTGAATTGGTTGTGGGTTGCCAGGGGCTGCCAGTCCAGGTACTAAAAACCCGGTACCAGGTACTAGGTATTCAGAACTCATTTCCCATAATGATCTTTCTTCATATCCGGTACAAAATCCAGCTTTGGGCCTTGTTCAATTTTCCGCCAGTCGATTCCGCGGTTAAATTTTTCCATCGATTTTTCAGCATCGAAAACGCGCCGGTCCGTTTGGATGAAGGTGTAGGGTGAAAAATCGTGTTTATTGGTAAAGAAATCCTGCAACAATGTAGCCGTGATATCATATTGGTTGACATAAGGAATGCCCTGGATATTGTAAATGGTTTTGAGAATAGCACCAAAATTCGCATGGGTGTGTGAGACATATCCTTTTTTTACATACGGCCCGGCCATCATCAATATGCTGCGGTGGGCGTCAATGTGATCTACCCCGCCCTGCGGATCGTCTTCGGTAATGATCACGAGCATATTTTTCCAATAAGGCGTGCGGCTCAAAAAATGCAATATCCTTCCGAGGGCAAGGTCATTATCGCTCATGTAGGATTCAAAAAACGGGTAACCATCCTCCGGACGCACTCCTGCCCCATGGTCGTTGGGCAGGATGATAGTGACAACCTGCGGCATGGAGTCTTTCCCGTTCAGCCAAAGCCGGGTAAATTCCGTTTCGAATTGTTGTGCCCTGAACTGGTCGGGTATATTGGTGTTGTAACCCGCGTAATTCCAGCTCGTTTTGGGAAACAAAGCCGCGGGCATAGGCACCATCACACCATGGGCGGCACCCGTGGCCGTATCGCTCCATTCTTCCCGCACATGCGCGGTTTCATTGGCCTGCCCGAAATTGTAAAAGCTTACGCCACTGCGGTCCATGGCTTCCCAGATTCCGCCCGTCTCCGCATAATCTTCAGGGTCTATGGCGCCGGTCGTGCCCGGAAAACGCCGGCCGGGCGCATCGCTGAAGAGGCTGGCCCGCCTGGTGGTATTGGCATTGGCTTCCACCCATTCATTGGGAATCACGCCCATCATCCAATGGTGACCATGAATGGAAGCATCACTGTCGCAATAGAAATTATCAGAAAATGCAAATTGCTTCGCAATCTTGTGGTGGTTTGGCATGATGTCGGCATTGGCGACCGTTTTTCCATCGCGGGTTATGGTCACATTCATGCCAAAACGGGCCAGGCTTGCATCTCCTTTTCCTTCCTTCAGTTGTCCGAAAACTTCATCATAAGTGCGGTTTTCTTTGGTGATGTACACAATGTGTCTGATGGGTGAATCGCTGATCCCCGGCAACGCAGGAAGCGGGTTGTCGTCCTTTTTTACCTCAACTTCCTTAAAGGTGTTTTTCAAAACCTGGCTGGTCATTCTTTCCAGTTCGCCGGCACCGGGTACCGCCATTTTATGCAGGCTGCCCAATTGGATATCGCCCACATAAGATCCCTGTACAGGGCTTACAAAATCCCTTCCGCCATTTGGCCCCGCGCCAAAGCCACGTGCTGTAACGCTCACCAATTGCTGCTGATCGGGCGTGAGCAAAACCCGTGAAGGCCCCCAACCGGTGGGGATCATTCCCAGGGTTGCACCACTTTCGGTATCTATCATGGCAATGGCATTCATTCCCAGCAATGCAACGAATAATGTCTTTTCGTCTTTGGACAAATCCATACCAAATGGCAACAAACCACGCTGTTTATCTATGCGGCCATCCGTCTTGATTTGGATATGCCCGTTTATCCTTCCATTCACATAATCAATTACTGAAATATTATCATTGGTTGCATTGGTTACATAAGCGTATTTTGATCCCGCAGCAATGCTGTTGGGACTGGAGCCGCCAACCACTTCAGCATCGTCAATCATGTGGCCGATGAGGTGGCCGGTTTTCAATTTCGCGGTCACACTGTTGGTGGCCAGGTCCACCACGAAAACACTCATCGCCTCCGGGGCGTTCGGGTCACCGACTCCCGGGATCTGCCGGCCATCCACTATTGTTCCTTCACGTGATTCAGGTGTATTGTTGCCGTACGGAAACCGCGGGATCATGAGAGAATCCAGGTTTTCAGGCGTGGCGTCGTCAATTAGCGGGTAGCTGTACATTCCCACATTGGCCACGAGCGCCTTGCTGTGGTCGGGCGTGAGTGCCAGGCCAAAAGGCTGGCGGCCAACCGGTATTGAGGCCTTGATGGTTTTGGTCTCAGGATCAATGCGAACCAGCCGGAAATAAGCCCGGTCGAGCACCAGCAATTCACCCGTTTTTTCATTGAGCTGCAGATCGCTCGTAAAACTTTCGGTAAAATCGTATCCATCATAATGACCATTGAGGCTGATGCTGTCGAGGGTTTCAAATTTTTCAATATCGTAAACCAGTACGGCGCCATTGTCACCACCGCTGAGATAGGCGGTTTTGTTGTCGCCGGCGATTGTTACGCCAATAAAACTGCCGCTGGTAAACGGGCTCCTGATCTGTTGGGCATAATCGGGAACGCGGGTAGCCTGCATACTGCTTAAATCCACAACCGTTATTACCCCGTTGTGCAATGAAACGGCTTTTTGCCCGTTGGGTGAAATGGCCAGGCCATAAGGATCGTTGGTGATGCGGATGGATTGCCCGGCGGGCGTAAGGTAGCGGCCACTCGGCAGGATTGTGATGCCGGCGGTATCGATGCGGGTGTATTGATTGCGGCCTGGAACCTGCAATGTGGTGACGGTTACTTCTGATGGTTTTGACGTAGAACAGGCAGTAAGCAAGATGATGGACAGCAGGGAAGTCAATCGCATGGGTAAGATTGTTTTGGACATAAAGGTCTGTAGAAAATGCACAAGGGCAAACACTCAACGCTCAGGTGCTTTTACAGCATTTTACCACATAGTTCGCCTAGGTGCGCACGTGGCACATAGTTTAACCGCCGGGCTTTTAGTGGCATCACGCCTAAAGCGGCGTCTAAAAAACCGAATTGGTCACAGCGTCGCACAGCGTTTAAAAAAAGTTACTCAGGATTTACCCCGTCTAAGGACTCCGGTATAAAGTCTCCACCTTCCTGTTACCGTTTCAAACTTTCAATGATCTTTTCAAAATCAGCAGCAATCAGGCTTGCACCGCCTACGAGGCCGCCATCAACGGAAGGCGAATTGAAAAGCTCGGCGGCATTGTCTGCTTTCACGCTGCCGCCATATAGAATTGAGGTGGTATTGGCCACGATTTCACCGTATTTCTCATTGATGAGGTTACGGAGATAAAAATGCATTTCCTGAGCCTGGTCGCGGGTGGCCGTTTTGCCGGTACCGATCGCCCAAACGGGTTCATAAGCGATCACCACTTTTTTGAACTGGTGCGGGTTGAGATGAAACAGTGAATTTTCCAACTGCTTTTTTACATACGCTCTTTCTTCTCCGGCTTCGCGCACTTCGAGGGGTTCACCGCAGCAAAAAATCACCTTCATATCATTTTCCAGCACTTTATCCAATTTGATTTTTACAATCTCATCTGTGTCTCCAAAAATCTCACGGCGCTCACTGTGTCCAACAAGCACATAACGGATGCCAATGGATTTCAACATCGGCGCTGAAACTTCGCCCGTATAGGCGCCATGATCTTCATGATGCACATTTTGCGCAGCCACATAAAAATATTCGCGGTTGCTGATCATTTCTTCCGCCATCATGAGGTAAATATTGGGAACCGCGACAATCACCCTGTGTCTTTTATCCAAAGTATGGGTAATGTCCAGCAGATCCTGGATCAGATTCCTTGCCTGTTCTTTGGTACAATTCATCTTCCAGTTGGCAGCAGCAATAAATGTTCTCATGTTCTAAATTCGGTTTTTATAGGTTGAAGATTTGAGGAGCGCAAATTTACAACACCCTGTTTGGCTTATTCATGATTTTTATCAAGCTCCCTTTTTTCATAAATTGCCAAGAGATTTTCTTTTTCCCGATCATTTAAAGCATCGTTTTTAAATTTTTTCCAATTGTTAATGTCACGAATGGCTTTTTCCCATTGATAACGGGCAGAATGGCCAAAAGAAAATGACGGGATGATCTTGGCGGTCAGGCCTTCAAAATGAATACTGCAGCAAACCCCCGTAACGGTTCCGGAATTGAGCGAAGAGTTGATGGCGGTACGGGTAAAGTCACCCATGAGGATGCCGGCTTTTTGTCCAAACTGCCTGAATGTATTGGCCTCATAGTCCCAAACCTTCACTGGCCAGGCGCTGTTTTTTACATTGCTGTTGTTTGTGCCCGCACCCCAGTTGCACCAGGCGCCGATATAGGAATCACCCAGGTAACCATGGTGAGCCTTATTTGTATTAGAATGCAAAACGGAATTTTTGATCTCCCCTCCCGCCGTACAATCATCGCCAATAACTGAGCCACCGTAAATATGGGCGGCCATTTTAATCACTGCATTTTTTCCCACAAATACCGGCCCGCGCAGAGCGGCGCCATGCATAATAAGTGCTCCTTTGCGGATGCAAACAGGCCCGCTGCGCACGTCAATGATGGCCGATTCAATTTCAGCGCCTTCTTCAATAACCAGGTCTTTTGAATCGCCATATACCTTCAATGCTTCTGGCCGTTCAGCTGGTGAAATCTCAGGCGTGAGCAAGGGAAACTGGAGTTTCATCCAGTCTTCCTGCCGGTTGACGATCTCAAGCGTATGGGTCACGCGTTCTTTAAGTTGAAGTTCCCGGCGGTGGTCTACCCATACGGGCATTTGCTGAAAGATCGGTTTTGAATTACTGGCAAAAGCAATCATTCCCGATTCATCGCGGATGATCTCTTCCGGATTAAGGTCTTTGAGGTGGCCGGCAATTTCCGGATCGGGAACTACAGTGGCATCCACACAAATATAGAGCGCCGCATCGGGCAATTCATCGGTGATATAGCGGTGGGAAAGGCTGACAACCGGCAGTCCCGTAAGGCGACCCCACCAATCCTGCAGGCTAAGCATACCGGCGAGCAGGTGACCGACAGGCCTTGTAAATGTAAGAGGCAAAAACTGCCGGTGCGAAATGGCTGTATCGTAAACGACCAATACTTTTTCCATAGAAACAGATTGGCTATAAAAATACTGAATCTGGCAGTAAAAATTGCCGGGCAATTGGTGCGCCGGAGGCTTTGCTGGTTTTAAAATGAAAGGCCAATGAAAGGACCTGTCTAATGGTACACACCCAGGTCAGGAAATTGAAGCTGACAACTTGTCCAGTCTCGCCTTGCTTTTATTAAAAATATTGGCGCCTTTGCTCATGCCTTTCCGTTGCTTTCTCTGTTCTTCTTCCGGCAGATGGATAAAATCATAACATGCCTGGCTGCAGCATCCCTCCCATTTTGCGCGGCATTCATCGCATTGAATGAACAACAAATGGCAGGCGTCATTCACGCAGTTCTGATGGGTGTCAGCCAGTTTTCCGCACTGATGGCAATGCGCGATCACATCGCCGGTAATGCGTTCGCCTAGGCGGTAATCAAACACGAAATTCTTACCTACAAATTTCTGCTCCAGGCCTTCTTCCTCCACCTGGTTTGCGTAATTGATGATGCCGCCTTCAATATGAAAAACATTCCTGAATCCTTTATGCAGTAAATAGGCACTTGCTTTTTCGCACCGGATACCGCCTGTGCAATACATCACCACTTTTTTATCTTCATTGCCTTTAAGCATCTCTACCACCATAGGCAACTGCTTTTTGAAGGTATCGCTCGGAATTTCTACCGCGTTTTGAAAATGGCCAACTTCATATTCATAATGGTTTCGCATGTCGATCACCAGGGTTTCCGGATCGCTCAGTGCTTCATTCACTTCCCTGGCCTTAAGGTATTGTCCTCTTTTCTGCATATTGAATTCCGGATCCTCTATACCATCTGCGACGATCTGTTTGCGCACTTTGATTTTTAATACCCAAAAACTTTTGCCATCGTCATCTACGGCAATATTCAGCCTAAGGCCATGCAGCCAGGCAATATTGTACAAAACATTTCTGAATGCCTCAAAATTTGGCTGCGGCACACTGATTTGCGCGTTGATGCCTTCGCTTGCCACGTAAATGCGGCCAAATACTTTCAAGGGCTCAAGAATCTTCCAAAGACCGTCGCGGAAAGACTGCGGATTGAGGATGGGGTGATATTTGTAAAAACTGATGGTAACGCGAGGCGCTGTTTCTGCCAGCATGCGTTCTTTGAGCTCCTTATTGGAAACCCGGTTGTGTAATAAAGCCATGACTTCAATTTCTGGTTGCCTGCCGGGTGGATTGCCTTGAAACAAAGCATTTTTCAACCACCCCTTTTGGCAATGTTATCTAAAACGCCGTATGCCTTACGGCCGAAATGAAGGGCAAAGGTAAACATCTGATACTTAGAATGGCTGACCCCGCACTAAGAAAACTGTAAAAACAGTGCATGCCAAACGTCCTGTTGCAGTTGGCCAGGTGCGCGGGCAATTGCGATAAAACATGCATTCCGGGTGAGGCCTTGCCAAACCGGCTTTGATGATATCCACTTGCTCACGCCAAAGTCTTCCGTTTCAGGTCTTATTTTGATATGCCGGATGAAAGCGCTGCAGGGTTTCCCGCAAATATTCACGGTCGAGGTGGGTGTAAATTTCGGTTGTGGTAATGCTGCTGTGCCCGAGCATTTCCTGAACGGCACGAAGATCCGCGCCACCTTCCACAAGATGGGTGGCGAAGCTGTGGCGTAATGTATGTGGTGAAATGTTCTTTTGAATTCCCGCTTTCGCTGCCCATTCCTTAATGAGTAAAAATACATAGACCCTGCTGATGCGTTTGCCGCGGCGATTCAGGAAAACAATGTCTTCCTCTCCTTTTTGCACAGGCATATGCACCCTGATGTGTTCGAGGTATAGTTTTAAATGTTTATTCGCTTCGCTGCCAATGGGCACCAGTCGCTCTTTATTTCCTTTTCCTCTTACCCGGATGAATTCAAGGTCGAGATATAGCAAACTGAGCTTTAGATTTACGAGTTCGCTTACCCGCAGGCCGCAACTGTATAGTACTTCAAGCATTGCCCTGTTGCGTGTACCTTCATCCGTGCTGAGGTCAATAGCAGCCAGCATGGCTTCAATTTCCTCCACGCTGAGTACTTCGGGCAATGCCCGTTTTAGCCGCGGAGTTTCCAGCAATTCCGAGGGATCATTGGGAACGATGCCTTCGAGTTCACAATAACCAAAAAATGACCTAAGCCCGCTGATCACCCGGCTTTGCGTGGTGGCGGCAAGGCCGAGGGCGGCCAGACCCTGGGTAAATCGCTGCAAAGTTTTCAGCGTCACTTCGGCCGGCGTTATCATTTGGTCCTCTTGCAGAAGCCAATCCGTAAGCATTTGCACATCGTGCAGGTAAGCGTCCACCGAATGGGTGCTCAGTGATTTTTCCAGTTGCAGGAAAGCTTTAAAGCCTTTTTTATAGGTTTGCCACATACAGGAGATCTTCATATTTTCCAGCATCCATACATTTGCAGGTATTAAGTTTGCCGACCGCATGGATCTGAAGAAGCACAAAGAAAGGTATCAAAAAAATAAAAAGAAACTCCGGGCATTTATTTCCGCAATGGAGAGCGCTGACCTTTCGATGGTAATGATGCAGGCCAAAGAAGCTTCTGACGAAGTTTGGGAAAAGGTGGATTGCACAGCATGCGCCAATTGCTGCAAACAAATGACGCCAACCCTTGAAGACGATGACATTGCGCGGATCGCAGCGCATTTGAACCTTTCCGTCCTGGACTTTAAACTCAAATACCTGCTTTACGAAAAAGATGAAGAACATTGGCGGATGCAGGAGGTTCCGTGTGTTTTTTTAGATCAGCAAACCAATTTATGCACCATTTACGAGGTGCGGCCCGAAGACTGCCGCGGTTTTCCGCATTTGCTCAAAGCCCCGCTTGAAGATTATGTGCATATTCATAAACAAAACATCAAATATTGCCCTGCCAGTTATTTTTGGGTGAAAAAAATGATGAAGAAAATAACCATAGACTAAAAATTACCGCATGTCGCATACGCTCATATTGATCATTGTTACCGCAGCCATTTCTTTTCTTGCCTTCAACAACCACAAGTTGTATAACGACCTTATTATGTATCCCCCTGCCATAAGAAAGGGGCAGTACTACCGTTTTCTTACAGCGGGTTTTATTCATGCTGACCTGATGCACCTGGCTTTCAACATGATCACGCTCTGGTTTTTTGGGAACGCGCTTGAAGGCTATATGAATAAATTTTTTCCCTATGCTTTCGTGATCTTTTACCTTGTAGCCATTACCCTGAGTGATATCCCGAGTTATCTCAAAAACAAAGACAATTCCCGTTATGCCAGCCTTGGGGCAAGTGGCGGTGTTGCTGCCATTTTGTTTGCCTTTATTGTTCTTGCGCCCTGGCAAACGATTTTCCTGTTTTTTATCCCCGTACCTGCAATCGTTTTTGGTGTGGCCTATATGATCTACAGCCAGTATATGAGCCGCAAAGGCGGAGATAACATCAACCATGATGCCCACTTCTGGGGCGCTGTCATTGGCGTGGTGGGCATTCTGATCCTGGATCCGAACGCAGGAGGGCGATTTTTGCAGGAGATCGTCAATCCACGCTTTAACCTGGGGTTTTAAGGTAGAAATTACCCGGTTAATTTTATCATTTTTGGCTCAAGGGCACATGCTATATTTGCCGCTTTAAGAAAAGGCAGTTCAGGAAATGAAGATTTGGCGGAAAATTCTGGGATTAATCATTTTATTCCAGTTCGGATGTTTGGCAGTAAATGCGCAGGATACCCTTCCGAATTTCAAGGCAGAAGAAATCAATGGCAAAGTGGTTATCAGTTGGCATAACCCTTACGAAAACCTTGTACAGGTTACGGTGCAGCGCTCATTCGACAGTCTCAAACGGTTTAGCAGTATTTATACCGCGCCAAGTCCGGAACTGCCGGTGAATGGTTTTACCGATACCCGTGTGACCGCCGGCATCCGGGTATTTTACCGCATGTTTTACATGATGGAGGGTGGCGCTTATTTTTTCTCGGAAAGCAAAACGGCCGGCACAGGGGATGCCGCAATACCCCAGAATGCCGGCGTAACGGATTACCGCCGTGACCAGTTAAATGAAAACATGTTGCTGGCTTTTGAAGGCCACAAACCGGCAGATATGCACATCCCGCCCGGACAGCAATATGAAGTCCGCTTCAGGGATACGCTGCCCATTTTTGTCGGGTTTCATGCATTGCGGGAAATGCGGGAT
Source organism: Bacteroidota bacterium (assembly GCA_023387985.1). GTDB lineage: Bacteria > Bacteroidota > Bacteroidia > Chitinophagales > Chitinophagaceae > Phnomibacter. Next base: position 121,631 of record JAEWHC010000004.1, read on the forward strand.
TCCCTGCTGGAAAAAACCAAGGACACGCTGTTCCAGTTGAATGATACCACTTTTTACCTGGCCACGTTTATTTATAATCCCCCTTATGAGGAGAACATCAGCCCATATGTGAATTTTGATAAAAACGGCTACCTGATTATTACCATTGCAGATGCCGACCGCAAAAAATACCATCTTGAATTCCTGGACGAATCGAATCATCCGGTTGTGGTGATATCGCCAGTTCCGGAAAATTACCTTATTCTGGACAAGAGCAATTTCCGCCAGTCCGGTTGGTATCGCTTTCAGCTGAAAGAAGGCAATACCGTACGTGAGCGAAACCGGATTTATATTCCGAAGGATTTTTAGCAGGGTACAGTTTGTGTGGTATACAGGTTGCAGGTTTCAAGTAAAGAGCGACAGCCACACGGTGGATTGCGGATGCTGTGGTTTGCAGGTAGTGCAGGGTGATTCCGTCCTTCCCCGTTGAGTTTCCTCACAAGTATTGCGGATCCGAAATAAACTCATCGGGTCTGGTGGGATAAAGATTTTAAGAATATCACCTATGTATTTTGAATTTTAAATTTTGCATGTTGATCACCATTTTAGCCATAGAATCTTCCTGCGATGAAACTTCATCATCGGTGTGCCGGGATGGACAGGTGTTAAGCAATGTAATCGCTTCCCAATCCATTCACGAGCTTTATGGCGGTGTGGTGCCTGAACTGGCGAGCCGCGCCCACATTCAACAGATAATGCCGGTGGTGCAAAAAGCCCTCGACGATGCCGGTTGCTCCGTTGGTGACCTTAACGGTATCGCATTTACGCAGGCTCCGGGACTGATTGGGGCGCTGCTGGTAGGGGCGAGTTTTGCAAAATCGCTGGCTCTAACACTTAATGTACCGCTAACCGCCGTTCACCATATGCAGGCGCATGTGCTGGCCAACCTGATAGAAGACCCGAAACCGCGGTTTCCGTTTTTATGCCTTACGGTTAGCGGCGGACATACGCAGATCGTAAAATGCACAGGTCCGCTGCAAATGGAGATCCTTGGACAAACCCTGGATGACGCAGCAGGTGAAGCTTTCGATAAATCCGCGAAACTGCTCGGCCTTCCCTACCCCGGAGGTCCCCAGCTCGACAAACTCGCACATGCCGGAAATCCCGTTTTTAAATTTGCCGAACCGCAAATTGCCGGTCTCGATTTCAGCTTCAGCGGGCTTAAAACCTCCGTACTTTATTTTCTCCAGGACCAAATAAAAATGAACCCCCACTTCGTGGAAGAAAACAGGAATGACCTGGCAGCGTCTGTACAAGCTACAATCATTCGCATCTTGATCCGTAAAATGAAAAAAGCCATTCAGCAAACCGGCATAAAACAGATTTGCCTGGCCGGTGGAGTGAGTGCCAATAAAGGCCTGCGGAAAGCATTTACGGAGCTGGGCGAAACCATGGGTTGTGAAACCTTCATCCCGGCGTTTGAATACTGCACCGACAATGCCGCCATGATCGCTATAACCGGTTATTATCAACTGCTGGCATCTCAAACTTCAGATCTTAACATTTCCCCTACAGCAAGAGGTCATTGGTAATTATGGGCAATTCCTATTTTCAGTTCAGGCAATTCAGGATAGAGCAAAGTCTTTCAGCCATGAAAGTAACCACGGATGCCTGCCTGTTTGGCGCCTGGTCTTCGGAAAAATTTGCCGGAATGCCAGTGCATAACGTTCTTGATATTGGTGCAGGAACGGGCCTGCTGTCGCTCATGGTGGCGCAGAAACTGCCACAAGCCCGCATAAAAGCCATTGAGCTGAACCCCGAAGCGGCAGAAGAAGCCTCCACGAATTTCCGGCAATCCGCTTTTGCGGGAATGCTGGAACTCATCCGGGATGATTTTTCAGCACATTCATTCGTACCCGGATTTTTTGACGCAATCATATGCAACCCGCCTTTTCATAAAGATCAACTGGCCTCACCGGGTGAAAGCCGGAAACTTGCCCACCATGAAACCGGCATGGGCTTGGGAGCTATTTTACAAAAAAGCTATGAAATTTCCAGTCAAAATGCGGCATTGTGCATTTTACTTCCTGTTTACCGTGAGGCGGATCTCCGCAACTTTGCCGCAGAAACCGGCTGGCATGAGCATGCGAAAGCGATCGTTTTTCCATACGCCGGCAAAGCCGCATTCCGGCATTTTTGGTTGTTGAAAAAGTCCGCTTTCCCACTCCCTGATCCTGAAACTATCGTTATCCGAAATAAAAACATGCATTATACCGGTGAATTCACGCAATACCTGAAGGATTATTACCTCTTTCTCTGAAATTTGCCGCATGTACTATTTCGATTTATTTGAGATACCGGTGAGCATTTACCCCGATGAGGCTTTGCTGGCCCGCAAAATGATCAGTCTGCAAAAAAAATATCACCCGGACTTTTATGCCAATTGCACCGATGAAGAAAGGGCGGACGCGCTGCAGAAATCATCGCAGATCAACCAGGCATATAAAGTGCTCTCCCACCGCGACCGCATCGTTCACTATATTTTGGATAGCCACAACCTGGTGGAAGAAGGTGAAAAATACAAACTGCCCCCGGATTTCCTGATGGAGATTATGGACATCAATGAGATAAAGATGGACGACCCCGGGTCTGAAGAATGGCGATTGAAATCCGAGGCTTTACTGCAGGAACTCGATGAAGAGATTGAACCGGTTTTAAGGTCCTTCGACGGCAGCCCCGCAAGCGAAAAAGACCTTATCGAAATTAAAAACTGGTACTACAAGAAAAAATATTTATACCGGCTATTGGCATAAAGCCCAAACCCCCTAATTTTGCACCCCATGCCCAGATGGCGGAATTGGTAGACGCGCTAGACTCAAAATCTGGTTTCCGCAAGGGAGTGCAGGTTCGATTCCTGTTCTGGGCACAATACCACCTGATCCACCTCGAAAGAGGTGGTTTTTAATTTCCCTAATAATCTCAATTATAAATACCCAATACACGGTATTTTACAAGTTTAACCTGAGGCTCATTTTTACAAAAAAATTCAACCATAAAAATGAACTTCAAAAGCAACTTCCTTTTGGTACTGGGCATCACCATCACCCTATCTGCAGCAGGTCAGAAAAATGCCGACTGGACAAAAGAATTCCAGTCAAAAATCAATTGGTATCGGATAGCTGATGCCGGCACCATGCTGGTGGCCACAAAAGACGCATTATATGGCCTGTCCCCCGAAGGCAAGGAGATCTGGAAAGCCGATGATATTGAAAACATCCAGGAAGAGAACGTGGAGGTGATCGAAGGCACTCCATATGTTGCTTTGGTGAAAGCCAGTCTGATGAAAGGCTATAACAAAGTTATTGATGTGGTCACCGGCAAACCCGTTCTCAATTCAGAAAATCTGGGATTTCAGAATGTCCTCAAAAGACTCTACCTGCCAAAAAACAACCTGTTATTGATCTATGGGGTTGGGAAAAACGCCAAACCCAAGCTTGTACTGGCCGATCTGAGCCAGGGAAAAGCCCTTTGGGAGCAGGAAAAAGTGTTTGAAAAAGCGACTGAGCAATTGGTTTCCAAAGCAGCCGAATTTGGCGATGGGATCTTTGTCGCGACAGATAAAAAAATATATAAACTGAATAAAGGCACCGGCGAAATTGCCTATTCCATTGAAATGAAAAGTGATTTGCCAGTGGCGCCGGTTGAGAAATCCCAGGGATTCGCGGCAATAGGTAAAACGCTGGGCAATGTTTACGGCGGACGCGATGCCTCTGTGGCCCAAACCATGACTTCAGCTGACTTTTTTCAAACAGAGGATCCAGGCAGGTTTTATTTCTGGAACCAGGACATACTCACACAATTCAATGTGGCAGACGGCAAGGAAACCTGGACAAGGCTCCAATTGCCGTCGCCCATTGCTTATATCCTGCAGGATTCACGCGGATTGCTTCTTGCAACTTCGGAAAAAACACAGGAAGATGTTGCCAAAGCCAATAGCGGAGGCAAAGGCCTTGTAGGCAAAATAAGTAAGAATGTGGCTGCCGGGAAAAACCGTGCCACCCTCCTGTTGGTTGATCCCACAACGGGCATGCCGAAATGGAACACTCAAGAGGTTGAATTGAAGGGCGATGTGCTGGCATACAAACTGGCCGGCAACAAGCTCATCCTGGGCACCGCACTCGACCGGGGCGATAATTTCATCAGTATTGTTGACCTGGACGCCGGCAAATCCATTTCTAAAAAACCCATCAGCATTAAAGGGGAAATCCAGGATTTGCAACTGGTACCACAAGGCTTGTACTTCCGGACAACAGAGCAAATCAACATAGCAGATCTGGAGTCCGGTGAAAAAACCTGGAATAAAGGCTTCAAAGTAAAAAACTGCGCAGGCATTAATTGGGATTCCAACACCGGCTACGTGTATGGCAATGGTAAAATATATAAAATGGATTTTAAAACGGGCGACCTGCAGGAATGGTTGGGTGCATTAAATTTCAAACAGGGCGAAGAACCAAATACGCTGGGGGTCTATGAGAACAAGCTTTTTATTTCGGGTGATCAGAACGCAAGCTTGTATGACCTGAATGGCCAACTGATTTACCATACATATATCGAACCTCCTGGACGTACAATGGCCGGAAAAATCATGTCTGGATTGGGTGGTGCGGCAAGCCTGGCTGTGGGAGCAGCATCCATGGCACAAACTGCACAATTGAGCTATGCGAAAGGATATTATGGGAGTACCGATCCGGCGACTGACAGCAAAATCAAAAACAGCAGTAACCTGGCCTCAGCCGGTATGGCGGGTGCAGTAGAAAGTTTCAAAAGTATCAACCGGAGATTCAATGCCACGGCCCAGGCAAATGGATATGTGGCCATGCTCACCAAATTTGGAAGCAACCAGGGAAAAGATGCCGGTATAACCATTGTAAATAAAGCGGATGGCTCAAGAATAGCGGACATGCTACTGGGAGATAAGAAAGAACCCGATTATAAAATGGATGAATTGGAAAGAGTTATCTATTACCGAAGTGGTGGCAATACACTGGAAGGATTCAGTTTTTAACGCTTTAAAGAAACAGCTGCTTCAAATTGAAGCAGCTGTTTACTTTTTTTTAAAAAAAACAATTTTCACCAATTTTGATTTCCGGAGTATTTTTAATGCTGTAAACGCTATCTTCAAAACGCATAAATTGATCTCAATTATACTGCGCCAAACCTTCGCGTAATGCCCATTAAGGAAAACAGCACTCAAGTATTTGTTAGAATATCTTTTTTGTTCGCCGTCTTGCTTTTTGCAGGCAATTTGCAATCTCAGGATTTCAAGTATTTAATCGGAAAGGCAACAGAGTCAGCTGATTCTTCAGCCATCTATTTTAATCTCGCGAAAAGACAAATCAGATCGGCATCCGAAAAAGCCATCTTTGCGCTTGCCAAAAGTACCTATTACAATGACCTCGGCAATACCGACAGTACGGTGCATTATGCCTTGGAGGCAAGCGAAATTGCAGACGGTTTAGACAGCACTTCAATAAAAATTGCAGCCTACAAAAATATTTGCAGAGTTTACCGAAACGCCGGGGATTATGCCCAATCATCGGAATATGGCGTAAAAGCATTGCGCATTGTTGAGCAAAAAAAAGACTTACTGGGTATCAGTTGGTTCAACAATCTGCTCTCATTAAACCACCACGATTTTGAACATTATGAAAAAGGCGTGGAATATGGTAAAATCGCATTCGAAACAGCGCTAAAGGCCAAACCCAAAGAGTCCACGCTCATTACCTACCCACTGAATTCTATCGCAATTAATTTTGATGACTGGAAAAAGCCGGATAGTGCCTTATTCTATCATTACAAGATACTTGATTATGTAGAAGGCGCTGACACAATCAATTATTATTTCACCTATAACAACATCGGCAACACGCTTATAAAATTAAATAAGCTTGATGAAGCAGAACAATGGTTGAACCGTTCTTTAAATTCACTCAACCTGGCCGCAAAAGAAACTGACTCAACTGAACTATATTATGATTATGCAACTACGTTGATCAATTTATCCACCATTGCTTTTAGAAAAAAACAATTTGAAAAAGCAGAAACGCTTTTCGACAAAACAGGCCATTATGTCGAAAAAACAGGCAATGCTGAAAAAAAACGGGATTATTATTATCAGCGTTATTTATACAATAAAGAAAGGAATAATTCCCCTGAAATGGCGAAATACCAGGAATTATATATACTCCTGAGGGATTCGGTTTTTAATACCGAGAGAGCGAAAGCCTTTGCTGACCTGGAAAGAAAATACCAGACAGAGAAAAAAACAGCAGAAATAAAAATATTGAGTAGTGAAAATAAGCGGCAAAAAAATATTTTACTCTTTACCCTCAGTGGAATTTTGATGGCCGCTGCCATTGGATACCTCTTATTTAACCGCAGAAGATTGCAGGAAAAAGCCGACCTGCAACAACAGTTCATCGTTCAGCAGGATGAGGCTGCCAAGGCTGTCATCACTGCCGAAGAAACTGAGCGCCAGCGAATGAGTGCCACGTTACACGACGGTCTGGGCCAAATGCTCAGCGTGGTAAAAATGAATTTGCAATCCATAGCTGTGAAAACGGAAGGCAACGAGGCAGTCGCCCCTGTTATGAATAAAACCCTGGATCTTATGGATGCGTCGATTAAAGAAATGCGGGAAGTTTCCCATCAGTTTGCAACCACCAATGTTGTACGCTTTGGACTTTCAGCAGCCTTAAAAGACCTGGTGGATAAAATCGATCAAAAGCATTTGGAGATTACCCTTGAAATGAATGGTCCTGTAAATGAAACAGATCCTGAAATTCAATTGGTAATTTACCGGATTTTTCAGGAGTGTATCAATAATGTAATAAAGCATTCAAAAGCCAGTAACCTGGAAATCGTATTGCAAGCCGAAAAGAACCAGATTTTTGGAAGGGTGAAAGACAATGGGATTGGATTCGCTTACAATGGTGGCGGGCCATACCATGGCATTGGTCTTGAAAACATTCTGACCAGGATAAAATTTCTGAAAGGAACAGCCTCTATCGATAGTGTACCTGGAAGTGGTACTTCCATATCCTTCAAAATCCCCACCAATCCGGTAATCTGAAAGAAATCAGATGAGCTTGTGCCTGATCGCATATTCAATAAGGGAACCGGCATTATGGGTCCCGGTTTTCCTTAAGATGTTCTTACGATGTGTTTCAACGGTTTTTTCACTGATAAACAAACGCTGGGCAAGTTGCTTATTGGTTAAGCCTTTTGCTATCAAAGCAATGATTTCTGATTCCCGTGATGATAGCCTGGCGGATTCCACAACGCGCACATTACTTTCCCAGACCCTCAGGTCCTCCAGCACTTCTTCGGTAAAATACTGACCACCATGGTGTACTTTATCAATCGCTTCAACAAGTTCGACGCGGTTAACCGATTTAGGCAAATACCCTTTTATTTCCGCGTTTTCAATGAGTTCATAAATCATATTGCCTTCATTACTCATCGACAATACGATGATTTTTATTTCCGGAAATTCCCGGGCTGCAATAACAGCGAAGTCCAGGCCTGACAATTCAGGCATGATTAAATCCAGCAACACGACATCCACCCTGACGCTTCCCTCCCGAAGCCTGTCCAACATCAACATGCCATTTGTGTGTTCCAATACAACCTTCAGGTGACTGGAGCATTCCAACAAAAGTTTGAGCCCATCGATTACGATCTGGTGGTCGTCAAGAATGGCGATATTGATAGTGTCCATAAATTACTGCCAAAGAAAAATACATTTCCAGAAACAAATAAAGTTTTTTTTAAAAAGCTTACAGGCAGACATCAATCATGCCGCCCCCATTTCAGCTGGCTACAAAAGTTTGCTAAAGTTCAAATTTTGTGACCGGCAAGGTCTTACAACTGTAGGTAGAAATTTGAAAAGAAATGGATGACCCCGGTTTTATTAAACCTTTAATTCGGAAATAGAAAGCATCAAATTCCAGATCACCTTTTGACAAGGAATAAGGATTGCATACAGCGGCTTGCGTGCCTAAAATCCCCTCGGAATTGTTACCAATTCTGTCAGGAAAAATTTTCAATTAGCTAATTACTTCATAAACCACAAGATGCGATGCTTTATTTTTCAGGCTGAATGTTCCCGCTTCCCTGCACTCAAACGAATGCTTGATCGCTTCATAACAATGTTCAGGAATGAGGATCTGATCTGGTTTGGCTATAGATTGCAACCGCTGCGCGGTATTCACGGCATCGCCGATCACTGTAAAGTCGAGGCGGCGCAAACTGGAGGAGCCAATGTTGCCGGAAACCATTTCACCACTGTTGATGCCAATGGAAACCTGTGGTGTAAAGTTGACATTGTCGGTAAATAATGGCAGCTTTTGAATTTCCGCCCGAAGACCAAGGCTGGAATCGATGGCTCGGTCGAGATGATAATCTCCGCGAAAAACAGCCATAATGGCATCGCCAATAAATTTGTCAACATATCCTCCCTGAGCAAGGATCTCTTTTACCATACTATCAAAATAGCTGTTGAGCAGGTTCACCACCACATCCGCCGGCACATTTTCACTGATAGAAGTAAACCCGCAAATATCAACGAATACCACCGACGCTTCAATGGTTTCATTCGCCATAAGTGAGCTTTCAAACTCATGGCTGTTCATGAAATTCAACACATTCTGATCCACGTACATTTTCAGGATATTGTTTTCGCGAATGGCAGCAAGGGATTTCTTGATTTGCTCTACCTGCCTGAGGGTTTTTTCAACAGTAATGGTAAGGTCTTCAAAATTGATGGGTTTTGTCACAAAGTCATATGCCCCGCGGTTCATGGCTGTTCGGATATTGTCCATATCGCCATAGGCCGATACAATTACAGTTTTCATCAGCGGTTTTAGATCGGAAATTTTGCTGAGCAATGTCAATCCATCCATTTCTGGCATGTTGATATCACTCAGTACAAGATCGATATCATGAACCTCTTCCAGCTTTTCAAGTGCTTCCATGCCATTGCCGGCAAAATGAAATTCATAGGCCTGCTCTCGGATTTTCTGCCTGAATTTTTGCTTGATCAATACTTCAAGATCATGCTCATCATCTACAACAAGGATTCTGGCCATACCTAAATTTTTTTGAGTTTCTCTTTTAATTCCACGAAATCCACAGGTTTAGTCAAAAAATCATCCGCGCCAAGCCTTTTGGCTGTATTGAAATTTTCCGCATCCCCATAGGCTGTGATCATCATCACCACAGGTGGCGGATTGCTATATTGTTCCTTAATCCTTTTGAGCAGCTCAAGACCGTTCATTCCGGGCATATTGATGTCGCTGAGGATAAGGATCGCTTCACTGTCATGCCCATTGAGATACTCCAGGGCTTCTTCGCCGGAAAACACAAAATCAAAGATCATTTCTCCCGAGCGGATCTCTTTACGAAATCGTTGCTCAAATAATGTCTTTACATCTTTTTCATCGTCTACTACTAAAATTTTCAATTGCATCGGTTTCATGTTTAAAATATAAGTGTTCTCAATGGTGATGTCAAGCCTGGTCTTCGATATTCACCGGCAACCGTAAAATAAATTCAGCACCTTGCGGGTAATGGTTGTTGAGGATCAATTCGCCCCCCTGGGCTTTGGCAAGCTCCTGTGAAATGCTCAGCCCGAGGCCGGTGCCGTCGCCTGCCTGTTTTGTGGTGAAAAATGGATCAAAAATTTTCTCCAGCACACCGCCCTCAATGCCGCCCCCGTTATCCGAAACACAAATCTCCACCCAATGCCTGTCATCAGTAAATGTCCTTGTCTGCACAACAACCTCGGGCCGGTAACTTTCATCCGCTATCTTCCGCCGTTCATTTACGGCAAAAAAAGCGTTGTTGATCAGGTTTAGCACTACCCTGCCAATATCTATAGATACAATCTTTACTTTGGGCAGGTTTTCATCAAATCCGGTCCTGAAATTCGCATTGAAACTTTTGTCTTTTGCACGAAGGCCATGATATGACAAACGCAGGTATTCATCGCAAAGCTGGTTGACATTGATAAGCTCTTTCTGCCCGGTATTTTTCCGGCTGTGTTGCAGCATACTTTGAATAATGGTACTGGCCCGCTTGCCATGGTAATTGATTTTAGAAGAATTATCGGCAATATCATTTGTGAGCTCCTCTACGTTTTCCAGGTTTCCGGATTTGATTACCTCTTTCAATTCAATGGTCAGTTCCTTATTAACGTCGGAAAAATTGGTGATAAAGTTCAATGGATTCTGGATCTCGTGGGCAATGCCTGCGGCGAGTTCTCCCAGTGAGGCCATCTTTTCAGAATGGATTAGCTTGGCCTGGCTTTCCTTTAAAGCTTCCAGCGCTTTTTCCAATTCCCTTGTCGTGCGGGAATGGTCCTTTTCCAATTCCGGGCTTGGTTTCTCCGTTTGTGTTCCGGTATTCGCACCATTATCCGGCATGGACTGATGGATATGAACAATTTTCCACTGCCTTTCCATTCTCAGAAACAGCACTGTTGATTTAAAGAGATCGGTTCTCCAGCCTCCTTCAATTTCCTGCACCCGGTTGGCCTCCGCCTCCACCCAGGCAATATCTCCGTTCAAATGGATCCGCTGCCAGATCATTCTGATCTTGCATTCTCCCGGAAACTGATGCTTGGTCTTGTCACGCTGCGCAATGTATTCTTCAATATTGGCAGCATTTTCATTTGGACCACTGCCCAGAAAGGTTACATTTTCAGCAAATATTGCCATTTGCCTTTCCAAATGCCTTTCAGCAAATGCTTCCCAGAATTGTGTATGCAGGTCAAGGATCTGCTTCTCCTCAGCAGTCGGTGTATCTCCCATTGAAACTTGGTTTTTAATTTCAGCGCTCAATTCGTTGGTAAAATAATCAGAAAAACGGTTTTCTCACCATTTTTACTCTCCAAATTTATGGTTCCACCATGCGCTTTTACAATATCATAAGCGATGCTCAATCCCAATCCTGTTCCCTTTCCGGTTACCTTGGTGGTAAAGAATGGCTGGAATATCTTTTTCCTGATATCCGAAGGAATTCCGCCGCCATTATCGGCAATGCGTATTTCAATTTCATCCACTAGTGATTTCGTTGTTACCGTAACCAGCGGCTTATAGGTATCCGCCGTCTGTTGCCCACTGTCCGCCATTTGCCGCCTTCTATCCTCCTCCTGTACCGCCTGGAAAGCATTGTTTAAGAGGTTCAGCAATACGCGGCCAATATCCTGGGGAACCACATTCACTTTGGGTAGGTGCGGATCAAAGTTGGTTTCAAATGAGGCATTAAACGATTTGTCTTTTGCACGAAGACCATGATAGGCGAGTCGTAAATACTCATCGCATAATGCATTTATGTCTGTGGGTTCTTTTTGTCCGCTGCTGCTGCGGCTATGCTGCAACATGCCTTTTACAATATCGCCGGCCCGTTTGCCATGGTGATTTATTTTTTCGAGGTTTTGCTTTAAATCATCTGCAATTTGTTGTGCGTCTTGTATATTTCCTTTCGAAAGTTCTTCGTTCATTTCATCTACCAATTCAGTACTTACCTCCGAAAAGTTGTTGACGAAGTTTAGCGGGTTTTGTATTTCATGTGCAATGCCTGCAGTGAGTTCGCCGAGGCTTGCCATCTTTTCTGACTGGATTAATTGTTGTTGGGTCATTTTCAGATTGGCGTATGCTTTCTCAATTTCTTTAGCTTGTGCCAATTCTTTTTCCTGGGCTGTTTCACGAACTTTTCGAATAGTGCGCATCTTCTGGTATTTATGTATTCTCCAGATTACCAAACCCAGCACAAGTACATAAAAGGCATAAGCCCACCAACTGCGGTACCATGGTGGCAGCACTTTAAAATTAAAACGTGCTTCTTCGCTCCAATTGTTAGCCCCTGGTTCACCCACACCCGTGTAGCGTGCTTTTACCCTAAACGCATATTTCCCTTCGCTAATGTTTCCAAAAGTGGCCTTGGTTTGTTTGAGAGGCGGGCTCCAGTCTCTGTTGTATCCCTCCAATAAATATTGATATTCCACCATGCCGGGGTTTGCCAGTTCGTTACTGCCAAATTCAAAGCTTACCTGGTTGTGCCTGTAGGGCAACTCCAGGTTTTGTGGTAAAAAGCTAAATGGAAGGATGCTGTCGAATCGTATTCCATCAAAACGTTGCCGCAGTGAATCCCGGTCTTTCGCACCCAGGCTACGGCCGAAGGCGCTGGTTTCATCCACCAAAAGAAAGTTTTCAGAAGTGTTTGCGCCAGAATTAGGATTGTTTTTTACAGAAAGGGTACTCCACGATACCGGCACTTCATCTATCTGCAGGCGTTGAATATTAACCGTGGCCGGCTTCTTATTTCTGGTTACTGCACGATAGTCAAATTTTACCAGGTTTGTGCGGTCGCTTCCTGTGGCTATCCATAGTACACCCTTACTATCCAGCGTAAGTGCTTTTCCCCCTGCATTCACGTCTCTTACCGGGTAGCCGGTGGTGGCATTAAAAATTTCAAGGTCATGCAGCTTTTCAAAAGAGTTATCTTTACCATCCGGCAAATTAAATATGGCAAGGCCCTGGTTGGTACCGGCCACCATTTTCCCTCCCGGTAACTCAAGTAATATCATAATTGTATTATCAGGTAAGCCATCGGAAATGCTGTAACTACGGAAACGCATGCCAGGACGTGCATTTGTAATAAAATCAGCTACCTGCGCCGAATCGGCAAAAGCCAATCCATTATTGGTGCCTATCCAAATATTTCCATGGGCATCTAATGAGATGGTTGAAATATATTCGTCCGGAAGCCCATGTTCTTTATTAAATACCCGGAAACTGCTGCCATCAAAATAATTCAATCCTTTCTCTGTTCCAATCCATAGTTTTCCATTTTTGCTTTCTTTTACCACCTTGATAGTCGCGTCTGAAAGACCTTGCTTAGTTGTATAATTTGTGAGGGAGAAAATGTTTGTTTTATTTTTTTCTAATATTACCCGGCTCAATCCCTGGCTGGTTCCTGCCCAATAACCGCCAGTTGCAGCGGGAGTGATGCAGTAAATGGCACTGCTGGGCAAACCATGACGTCGGCTATTATAGGTGCGAAAAACCTTGCCATCAAATATGCTCAAACCGCTCCGGGAAGTAATCCATAAATTCCCGATATTATCCATTTCTACATCGGATAAATTACCATTCAGCATTCCCTGCTTTTCTCCATAATAAGTTATGGTTTGTCCTTTCAGTTTTGCAATCCCACCTCCATAAGTTGCCAACCAAAAATTATCATCGGGAGCTTCAAGAATACCCCATACTAGGTAGGTCAATCCCTGCTGATTGGTAAGATTGGAAAAGGAAGGGTCTTTAAAAACACCAATTCCGGCTCCGGTTGTTCCCATCCAAATATGACCGTCCTTATCTTCCTGAATACTTATAATCGCATCGTCGGTTAACCCATTGGCAGTGGTGAAGGATGTAAATTGTTTACCATCAAAAACATGCAGGCCATCTTCTGCGGTGCCTATCCAAACTTTTCCATCAGATGCTACATGCACAGCCCTGATCCATTTTTCTGATAACCTTGTATCATTTGAAAAAGGCAAAAGGGTGCCGGCTCCTTCAGGATTGAAATAATATAATCCCTTTGAAGTCCCAATCCAAAAATTACCCGATCGATCTTTGGCCATCCTTTGTGTTATAAGCAAACCCTGATTATCAGGAATAGTGAAATGAATAAATTTTTGTCCGTCAAAGCGGCTTATGCCAGGACCATTGCCTATCCAAATTTTTCCGGCGTCATCTTTAAAAAGGGTGCTTACTGCCTGGTGTCGTAGCCCATTGGTTGTATCATATTTTGCTAAAACTTGTCCAGCACCTTGTTGCAGATGCATGTCCAAATGGATCAGGCCATTGTATAAAGTCGCTATCCACAAAGATCCATCATTATCTTCCTTGACATCAAAAACAATCTTTTTTAATTCCTCATGTTCATTATAGTTTTTGAAAGACTTGCCATCGTACCTGTTGAGCCCATTATCTGTTCCAATCCAGATATATCCCCTGCTGTCTTCCATCAAACAATAGATTAAACTCCCTGTCAACCCATGAGATGTATTGAAGTTGGTAAATTTTTGACCATCAAAACGGCTCAATCCTGCGCCTTGTGTTCCTATCCAATAATTTCCCTTACTGTCCAGCAGTGAAGAAAGCACCCCATCAAGCGCCAATCCATCGTCAGTAGAAAAATGCTTAAAAAAAGCTTTCCCTCCGTTACCCAGCAACATGGGTTTGCCATCGGTTGTTAAAACTGTATCCCCATTATGATTGGTGAGCAGAGGTAAACTTGAGGTAAGAGGCGGTTCCTGGGGCAGTACAATAGGTATACCTGAAGACGTTATAAATGAAAAGCTGCCTTTTTTGATGGGAACAGGAATTTCAATTGGGCTGCCCCTGTCGGCCATAAAGATTTCCTTCGGTTGCAAAGAGTCGGGCAGGTCGGCAAAGCGGTGAGTGATAGCCGGCACAATGGAGACTTTTTGTGTAACACTTTCTTTTCCAGATGTGTCCTCTGCAGCCTGGCAACCCGCCAAAACGATGACGCTGTAAAAGATTAGGTAAGCCAAATGCAGTTGCTTTCTCATCATTAAAGTTGTAAGGTTCATATTTTATTCATTTAAAAAAGCTTGTATTTTTTCCCTCATCTTCAATTTCACCTGGTGGCACAGGAATTCCACCGCCATCATCAGCATCGCCGCATTTCAATTTCATCAACTAGTGATTTCGTTGAAACAACCAGGGATTTATTGGTCTGCGCCGTCTTCTGTGCGCTTGCAGCCCTTTGCGGCCTGCTCTCTTCCTGTACAACCTGGAAGGCATTGTTTAAGAGATTTGGTATTCTAAATCTTCGATTTTCCGGATGCTTTGGTATGTGGTATTGCTGGCTTGTGTTTTTCGTCTCTCGTGCTGCAGCCGGTTCGTAAGTTAGGCTCAATGCCAATCCGGAATACATACAGGATTTTTTTGTGGGGAAAAAGGATGTAATCGTCGGATAATCGCAATTGGTGCCGAAAAAGCGGAAAAAAGACATGTACCGCCTGATTGTATAAAAATCCGAAAAGCAATAGATTGTCATTTTGGCTATGCGATCCGGATGATTATTGTTGGCCATAGTTAATAAATCACAGGACCCAATTGGCGTCCAGGTTAAATGTGAAGGCTTATAAAAATATTTGGAGGAATGGGAAAAAGCAAATCAAACGGAAAATAAATATCAGTCTAATTTTTTACCAGGATCGCAACGATGCGGGATTTCCAACGAACCTACCAGTGCGGAGGTTGAACATACCCGGGGGTTGTGGTCTTCGGGCCTTTAGAGGCCTGATATAGGCCGTTGACTCTTTATGCGATGATGTAGATTTGAAAACGCTTATTTTAGCACAGGCTTTCCCTGTCAAGCTCTCCCACCAGGAAAACGCTTCCGCAAACGATCACCACATCCCGCCCATCCGCCGCATTCAGGGCTGCTTTCAAGGCTTCATTCACATTTTCGAATGCCCCGCCTTTTAATCCATAATGCGCTCCAAGGTCACGAAGCCCGGCGGCAGGAAATTGCCGGGCGGAGTGCACATGCGTAAAATAATACTTCCATTCCGGCGAAAGCAGGCGGATAACCTCTGCAATTTCCTTGTCCTTAACCATGCCAATGACCATATGTATCCTGCGACCCTCAGCTTCACGCTGCATAGATTTAAGTTGCTCAACAACCAGGTTCATGCCATGCGGGTTATGGGCCACATCCAATACCAGGTAAGGGTTGCTCCCAAGCACTTCCCAACGTCCCCTCAGGCCGGTACTCCCCTTCACTTTCGAAAAGGCCAAAATCGTTTTCTGATCATCCAGGTTCCAGCCTTTTTCTTTCAAAACCTCTGCGGCCGTCCACGCGGTACGCACATTCAGCCGTTGGTAATTCCCGGGCAGGTCGCAGGAGATTTTAATATGTTCACCAGATCTTTTTGATATCAGTCCAATCTGCAGTTCAGTCGGGCTGCCAGGCACATCACCAATGGCATATTCCTGGTCGGCAAAGATTATCTCACTTCCGGTTTCTGCAGCTTTTTGCCTGAAAACCATTTCGGTTTCGGGGTGCGTTTCCCCAATCACAACTGGCCGGCCGGGCTTGATGATGCCGGCTTTCTGTTCTGCGATTTTCTCCAGGGTTTCCCCTAAAATGCTCATATGATCGAAACCGATATTGGTAATGATGGAAATTTCCGGATCCACCACATTTGTGGAATCGAGCAGGCCGCCCAAGCCGGTTTCCATGATGGCAATATCCACCTGCTGTTGCGCAAAATAATCAAGCGTCATGGCTACGGTAACCTCAAAAAAACTGGGCTCAAAGGATTCGATTGCCGGTTTCAGTTTTTCGGTGATGGCGACGACTGATTCTTCGTCAATCCATGTACCGTTAATTCTTATTCTTTCGCGGAAATCCGTTAAATGGGGTGAGGTATAGAGACCGGTTTTGAATTCGTGTTCCTGTAAAATGGCAGCCATCATGTGGCTTACACTTCCCTTACCGTTTGTACCGGCAACATGAATACATTGGAGGTTTTTCTGCGGATCGCCCAGTTCTTTCAACAGCTCAAGCGTATTCCGCAGGTCGGTCTTTAGCGCTTTGGCGCCAACCCGGCTGAACATTGGCAGTTTGCTGTATAAATAATCAACGGTTTGCTGGTACATTTTCCTGGAAAAAGCCAAAGCTAATCAAATTTGACCTTTGGGGATCTGTTGACCATGAACAGACAATCGCACCCGAAAACATTGAACCTGCAACCTTTTTTATCCAATGAACCCGTAACGCTGCAGCATTGGCAGCCAGGTGACCTTCAACGCCTGTATGCGTCGCTTCCGATCCGGAAATTTGTGCGGCACAACCTCAACCTCAACCCAAGGATCAAAAATCAGTTTTCCTTTTTGCGTTCAGCTTTTTTTCCCGGCTCTTTCGCCTCCTGCTGAGTTGCCGGTTTCAGTTCCATAGCCTTCAGGCTGTCAGGAATGGGTTTTGGCGCCACTAGCGGAATCTTTTCGCCCTGGTGGCAGGTATAGCAATGAACCGGTGCTGAAGCCGCATTGGTTACTATATCCACATCAAAATACTGGGCATTGATGGCCATGGTCATTTTCATCATTTCACGGGCCATAGCTTTATGCGGGTTATCGTCCTTTTCAAATTCCATTTTTTTGGTTTCCTGGTTCCGCACATGGCAGAAACCACATTTTACATTCAGGGCTTCTGTAAAGCTGTCCATCACCTTGTCAAGGCTTTCTTTAGAAATATCTTTCGGCAGGATCTGCAGGTTCTTGAATTCCGGATCACCGGCGTGTTTGTCTGTGCTCCAGATGTTGAAGGAGGCTACCATAGCAATGATCAGTATGGTAATGATTGATTGCTTTCGTTTCATGTTGGCTATAGTTTTAAGAACTGAAATAACGAAAAAAATTTCAAAAACAAAAATTGCGCATTTTGATTTCCCGGTTACCGATTTAAAATATCAAAGGTGTTGCGTCTGCAAAAAATCAGGATTTCAGATAAAGAATAATCAGGGTAAACTGCCCACAGATTCCTGTTGCCGTTCGTACATATCGTGGTAAATACCATTGTGCTTAAGCAAATCGAGATGGTTGCCGGACTCGGCAAGCCGGCCATTTTGAAATACAAGAATGGCATCAAAATCCATGTGGTGAAAAATACGGTGGGTGATGATGAGCGCCGTCTTATTTTTCAGGTTATGTTTCAGGTTATTCAACACGATGCGTTCCGTTTGTGCGTCAACAGCGCTGAGGCAATCATCGAGAACCACTACATCGGCTTCCTTCAGTAATGCACGGGCAATGGAGATGCGTTGCTTTTGTCCGCCGCTAAGCGTGACGCCCCTTTCCCCGACGAGTGTATTGTATCCATCAGCAAAACCCATGATCTCATGGTGAATTGATGCCGCTTTGGCAGCCTCTTCCACTTCTTGCATACTTACCTGCTCATTTCCAAAGCGGATATTGTTTGCAATGGTATCGCTGAAAAGGAATACCTCCTGTGGCACATACGAAATTGAACCGCGTAAAACATCCAGTTTCAGGTCTTTTACATTTACTCCATGAAATAATATCGCACCCTTGTCCACATCAAAAAACCGCAACAACAATTGCACGATGGTGGATTTTCCACTTCCAGTCCTACCCATAATGCCGATCATTTTGCCTGCTTCCACTTCGAAACGAACATCTTTCATGGCCTGAATGCCGGTATTGGAATAAGTGAAGTCTACATTACGGAATTCGATCACTTTTTTCCTCGGTTCAAATACCGAAACTTTTCCATCCTGAATCTCCGGGTTGATCTGCAAAAATTCATTCAGCCTTTTTTGTGAAGCCGATGCACGCTGTATGATGCTGGCCACCCAGCCAATTGCGCCTACCGGAAATTGCAGCATATTGATGTATAAAACAAATTCAACAAGCGTTCCAATCGCCGTTACTTTTCCCGTAAGAAAATAAATGCCGCCGATCATTATGGTAATCAGTGTGCTCAGGCCGATCAGCAATTGAATGGATGGAAAATAGTACGCGTCCACCCTTGCCAGGCCGATAGCATTCTTCCGGTAGTCCTTGCTGTTCTCCCTGAAAAAATCGAGCATCAGTGTTTCCTGAACATAACTTTTAATCACCCGTATGCCGCTGTAAGCCTGTTGCGCATCCGTGGTGAGGGCGCTCATTTTTTGCTGTACCTTTTCGCTGCGCCGGTGGATAATGGTATTAACCTTAAAAATGATGATGGCAAGCAATGGCAATGGCGCCAGGACATATAGGGTGAGTTCAACATTTTTCGCCAGCATATTTCCAATGGCAAAAAACAGCATAGAAACGAGATTGACGAGGTACATAACCGCCGGGCCTACATACTGACGAACCCGGCTCACATCTTCGGTGATGCGGTTCATAAGATCACCAATACTGTTGACCTTGTAAAATGAGGAATCAAGCCGTTGGTACTGGTGGTAGATCTCGTTTTTTTGATCGAACTCAATGTGCCTGCTCATTACAATGATGGTTTGCCGCATGAAAAACATGAACAAGCCCCGCAGAATTGCGAGCACGAGTATAGTAATGGAACAAAGGGCAACCACCTGGGCGAAAGTCCAGTCGAGGTTATTAACCCATTCGATAAAACGGTTTACCAACGGATCGGTTTGCCTGGATTTCTGTGCTGTGTCTCCGCCGGGCAGCAGGGCCTGCACTTTATCCACAACAAAAGCGGTAATCTGTGGCGTAAGCACCGCCAGGTAGTTCGACATCAGGATAAAAACCACTCCCGCCATAAGGCGTTTGCGATATTTCCAGAAATATTTATTGACTGCCTGTAAATGCTTCATGAACCAAATTCTCAGCCCGAAAAAGCAAATGTAGGTTGAGGAATTCAAAGGTTAAGCCAATAGTTCAGCTTCATAACAAGCCCGCGATTCTTGTTTTTTAAAAACGGATCGGTAAAATAATTGTCGGTATATACCAGGTAAAAATCACTCATAGGCCGGAAACGCCATTGAAACCGGCTGTTGATGTTGAAGTTGTTATTTTGGGTATTGAACTGTAAAAAAGTTGTCCAGAATAAACTGGTGGTGAAATTGAGATCAAACCTTGGAGAGATGAGCAACAGGTGCGCTGATCCATGCGGATCGGGCAATTGAATGTTGTAATAATTGGCATTCAGTTCCATGCGGAAATTGGGAACGCTCCTGATGGAAATGCCCCCTTTCAGGCCGGTATACGTTCCATTGTAGAACCCGCCATAATTGAGGGTAGCGCTGGCACTGAAAGGCTTGCGGTAATTGCTTCGAACAGAAATTTGCACCTCACCAAAGCGGTAATCGTCCGCGGGAATGGGTTCACCTTTTGTAAAACTTGTTGGAAACAGCAAATGCACTTCGCGGCGCAAATATTCAATTTCAACTCTCGACATGCTTCTGAACTCCATCTCATAATTCAATCCAAAGCTTCTTTCGTTCAGGCTTCCATCCGGGTTCCAGTAAATCCTGTTTTCATTCTGGAGCTTATGGGCGTTTATCTTGTCTCCACCCGGAAAAAGCGTATAACTGTTTTCATTGTAAATTGTGCTATAGCCCAGCCTGATGGTGGTATCCCGCAAGGCGTCATAGTTATCAATCCGCTCGGTATAACCCATATCGGTATAGAAATTCGTTCCAAGTCGTGTAAAATCCCACATGGAACCAAATTTCTTTTTGCTGTATTTGAAACCTGCTTCAACCATATGATCTTCGGTACTGATACCACGTTTCAGCGATTTATGGCCGCCAAGCCAGGCGGAAAGTTCGCCCGATGTACTGATGTATTTGAATTCCGTACCGAAATTCCTGCCATAAGCATCCAATGGATTTAAATTTTTTTCCCCTTCGTTCAAAAATCCTTCACGATTCAGGAAATAGGATTTGATGAGGCTGCGCTTGAACACCCGTTGATTTAACGTGAAGGCGGAATAATTTTCTGACCGGTAATTTCCTTTATTGCCTGTCTGCATGCTCAGCAAACCAAAACGTGTGGAAGGCGTGGCATTTCCGGTTAGCCGCAAGCCACCCAGGATCGGAATGGGGTTGTTGCTTTTATCGAGTCCAATCCGCCTTGAATAAAATGGGCGTATTGGCGGCAAACCATGCTCAGTAAAAAGGTCGGCATTTTCCAAAAAGAAATTTCGTCTTTCAGGAAAGAAAATATTGAAACGGGTAAGATTGGTTACCTGTTGATCCACTTCCACCTGCGAAAAATCCGGGTTTACCGTCAGGTCGAGATTAAGTGAAGAACTCAGGGCGATTTTCGCGTCAAAACCTGCATTTCCCGATGAAGAATAATCATTTTTCCCTCCGGTCTGCTGCGAATTGCCCTGTGCGGTAACATACGGCACAAACACCATGTTGTTTCCCGGCGGAGGGGGCAACTCCTCCCATTTCAATAAACCCGTGTAGCCGAGGTCATGCGAATCAAATTGAAAAGGAACTCTTGTCCAGAGGCTGTATTCGGTGGTACGAGTATCTACCCGCAGGAAATTAATGCCCCATTCCGGTTTGGATTGGTCGTACCGCAGTGATTTGAAAGGAATGGCCATTTCGGCTTCCCATCTGTCGGCATAGAGGTGGGTTTGTGAAAACCATTTTTGATCCCAGCTGAAATTCACGCTGCTGCCGCCCAATTGATCTTCGCTTTGCGAATTGAATGCGTTAACCACAAAAAAGAATCCATTGGCATGCTTATTCATCGGGTCGATGATTACTGCAACACCATCGCTGCCATCATGCCCCCCATCCCGCTTGAGCGTTGAAACAAACGAAGCTCCGCTGTCATATGCAGCAAAAGCCACATAAATATTTTTGTCATCGAAAGTGATGCGGGCTTCAGTTTTTTGTTTGGCCTGCCTGTCATCGTAAGGCCAGGTAACCCAAAAATCAGTCAGTATAGCCGCTTGTTTCCAGGCATCCTCGTCAAGCTTTCCATCAATAGTAACCGGAAAGGTAGTTTTGCGAATGGTATGTTGATATTCATTCTGGGTGGGTGTCAGTCTTTCAGCCAAAGGCTGGGCAAATGAAACAAAAGGGACAAGGCAACAAATGGTCAGCAGAAAATACTTCATAGCAATCCTGCAAAACTAACCATGCCATAATTAAAGGGCCCGGTAATTTGAATTAATTATTCTTCCAGCAGGTCCGGCCTGATCTGCCGTGTTCGCTCCAGGCTTTGCTCATGGCGCCAGTCATCAATTTTTTTCAGGTCGCCGCTCAGCAATATCTGTGGCACCTCCCACCCGCGAAAACTGGACGGACGGGTGTAAACCGGCGGGGATAACAAGTTGTCCTGATAAGAATCCATCAGCGCGGAGGTTTCGTTGTTGAGCACACCGGGGATAACCCTTCCCACCGCATCCACCAGCATGGCTGCGGGCAGTTCGCCACCACTCATTACAAAATCGCCGAAAGCGTATTCCGCGGTTACAAAATGGTCACGGATCCGCTGATCGATGCCTTTATAATGCCCACAGATAATCAGCAGGTTATTAAGCAGGGAAAGCCGGTTGGCGTCTTTTTGCCTGAACGACGGAGCATCCGGGGTTACATAAATGATTTCATCAAAACCTCCCCTCAGTTCCTGAAGCTCTTCAATGGCTTTTGACAGGGGCTCACACATCATTACCATACCGGCACCGCCGCCATACTGGTAATCATCCACCTGGCCATATTCATTTATGGCCCATTTGCGCAGATGATGGATGTGCACCTCAAGCAATCCCTTGTCTTTTGCGCGTTTCATCATGCTGTGGTTTAGCGGGCTTTCAAGCAATTCCGGAATTACCGACAATATATCTATTTGCATATGCTGCTCTCTATTTATATCCTCCTTAAACTTTTAAAGAATTTTACCGGCGGTTGAATAAAATTCACTTTCCTGCAAGTTTGGCTGAATAATCAAAAATTCATTCTGCTGAAGCATTGCGGAGAGAATGCAAATTAAACAAATCCTAACTTCGCCTCAAGCATTGCCTGCCTTTTATGGAGTAATCCCGGAAAGTTCCGGGCCAATCTAATCCTCCAAATGTGCAGGCAAATCCGATAACCTAACCAAATTTTATGGCAAGACGAAAGAGTGAGGATCTGAAAGTTACCAATGAAGTTTCCCGTTTGCGACGTGTGTTGGTGCACAGCCCTGATAGCGGACTGGGCAAAGTCGTTCCTTCCAAAGCACAGGACTGGCTGTTTGAAGATATTGTACACCTCGACACCATTCGTAAGAACGAGTATGATTTTTATACCAAGATCCTCCTGTATTTCCTGGATCCGCAGAAAGTAAAAGGCAAGCTCGCTGAAATTGATTCACCTGCGAAAAACCGGAGTTTTTACAAACCCGATAATCCCGAATTTCATAAAAGTGATAAAGTCATTGAAGTGGAATGGCTGCTTTCCGAAATCCTTGATGATAAAGACATCCGGAATAAACTGATCGCCAGCGTTTGCGCCATTGAGCTTGTGCCCTACCGCACCCAGATGAAAATGACTGAACTGCCTTCTGCCAAGCTTGCCAAATTGTTTATAAGCGGCACCATGAATGACAATGATATGTTGTTTGCACCGGTACCCAACCTCATTTTTACCCGCGATACCGGCATCGTGGTCAATGAACATATCCTGTTGAGCAAACCGGCACGCAAGGCACGCACCCGTGAATCGCTGCTGGTCCGTTATATCTTTTTCAACCACCCGCTTTTCAAATCCTTCAAAGACAAGATCATCGAAATTCCCGAATCGCATCATCATTTCCTGAATCCAAAGGATAATGAGGACCGGAAGGTATCACTTGAAGGCGGAGATGTGATGATGGTTTCAAAAGACCATTTACTTATTGGCGTGAGCGAACGTACTTCAGTTGAAGGAGCCCACCAGGCCATTAAATTGTTGTTTGAGCATAAGGCCGTTAAAAAAGTTTCGGTGCTGAAGATCCCGAAGAAAAGGGACTACATGCATATAGACACCATATTTACCCAGGTGAAAAGAAATATGTGGGTTTTGCTCGGCCATTTTTCAAAAAAAGCGGTACTTCGGCTTGATGAAGACCCGATAGAGCGGGTACTTGAAGAATCGCCCAAGAAAGATGAACGGATCCACATCGTGCAGTTCAACGCCGACAATCCCGAAAAACACCGGACTTTCAAGCATCTTGAGCATTTGCTGAAAGACATCAGCAAAAACGATTTGAAATGCACGGAACCGGTGGAATTTATATATTCGGGCAACAACCAATTTCCATTTGATGCCCGCGAGCAATGGACAGACAGTTGCAACTTGCTGGCGATTAAAGAAGGCGTAGTAATTGGCTATGACCGTAATGACAAAACCCTCGAAGCTTTTGAAAAAGCCGGGTTCAGTTCTATTGACGGCAAAGAATTGCTGGAGAAATTTGAATCGGGTGAATTGACGCCGGATAAACTGGAAAATACATTTATAAAAATGTCATCCGCCGAATTGAGCAGGGCACGTGGAGGCTTCCATTGCATGAGTCTGCCCATTTTGAGGGATGATTTTTAAAATGATCTTATGGCCATTACCAACCGCATTTTTATGGTTCGTCCTCACCGTTTCGGCTACAATCCGCAAACGGCGGTAAATAATGTTTTTCAGCAGGAAGGCGCCGACCAGGATGAGGTCAACCAACAAGCCTTAAAAGAATTTGATGGTTTTGTGGAAGCCCTGCGCAGCTATGGTATTGATGTTACCGTTTTCCAGGATGATGGGAAGGCAGAAACCCCAGACAGTATTTTTCCGAATAACTGGATCTCTATGCACCGCGACGGCATGGTCG
Organism: Bacteroidota bacterium; assembly: GCA_023387985.1. Lineage (GTDB taxonomy): Bacteria > Bacteroidota > Bacteroidia > Chitinophagales > Chitinophagaceae > Phnomibacter. Next base: position 146,038 of record JAEWHC010000004.1, read on the forward strand.
CCCTTTATCCGATGTTCGCTGAAAACCGGCGAAGGGAGCGTCGTCCGCAGATCATAAACGCCCTGCGGAAGAATTTTACGATCAACAAGATTATGGACTTTACGCATTATGAAAAAGAAGGAAAATTCCTGGAGGGAACAGGAAGTGTGGTAATCGACCGTAATCATAACCTGGCTTTCGCCTGCCTGAGTGAAAGGACAAATATGGAAATTTTGCAGGATTATGAACGCAAAACAGGATACAAGGTAATTCCCTTTCACGCGGTGGATCAGAACGGCAGACCCATTTACCATACCAACGTCATGATGTGCCTGGGACAGCGTTACGTGGTAATCTGCATGGATTCAATTCACAATCAGGTGGAGCGGAATATGCTGATTGAAGTTTTTGATGCATCCAATAAAAAAATGATCCCCATTACGTATAAGCAAATGAACCGGTATGCCGGCAATATGATGCAGCTCAAAAACAATAAGGATGAACCGGTACTGGTAATGAGCACCCAGGCCTACAACAGTCTTACCCCAGAGCAGGTAGCCACGCTGGAGTCATTCAATCCTATACTCCATTTTCCGCTGGATACCATTGAGGCCAATGGCGGAGGCAGTGCAAGGTGTATGCTGGCCGAAATCTTTTTACCGGAAAGGAAACGGTAAGTTGAGAACATAGCCCAATTTGGTAATCCATTGCATAATGCACGAATAGATCGGATTTATAAATTCGATCTGCTTGCCATTTATGGATATTTGAAGCCACTAAAAATAAATCGGAGCCACACACTATACTATCCTTGCCTCAAAATCTTTTCAGCCGTATATGTAATAAACACCCATTTTCGGGTGTCTTATTTACAACAATGCATCGAGATCCATGACGGCAGAATGGTTTAAAGAAAATATATACATCCTGAGTGACCAGATGTACCGCTTCGCGAAAAGCATTCTGCAATCGGAGGAAGATGCCAAAGACCTGGTACAAAATATCCTGATGGGATTCTGGCAAAAGGGAAATGAACTTAAAACCATCCGCAACCTTAAGGGATATGCCATGAGCACGGTGCGTAATGCGGCGCTCAATTATCTAAGAGGAAACGCAGTGAAGGAAAAGCATTACAAAATCATCCGGATGTATGCCGATGACGCCGAATCGCCCCCTGCCCATTTCCGGGATATCCTGGATTCCATACTGGAAGGCCTGCCGGTGAAGCAACGTATGGTCTTTCACCTCAAAGATGTGGAAGGATACGAAACCCGGGAAATCGCCGGCCTGCTGGAAATGGATGAAAATGCAGTCAGGGTCAATTTATCGCGGGCAAGAAATGCCGCTCGTCTAAAACTTTTAGAAACCGATGTCTATGAAAAAAGAAGCGTACGATAAACTGATGCAGAAATACCTTGCCGGCATGACCCGTGCAGATGAGGAAGCTGCCCTTGGCCGCATGGCGGGAAATTGCGGGGACAGGTCTAACCCGCGTTTCCATGTTGCTTCAAAAGCTGAGAACCAATTTCCGGTTTCATTTGAAGAGTTTATGAAAAATGCCGCCCCGCAGGAAAGCAGCCATGCTCCTGTTGCAACCCACACTTCGTTTCTCAAATATTGGATTGCAATTGCAGCGACAGTTTTTATCGCAGCAGCTTCTTATTATTTCTTCATGCAAAATGAAGAGCCGGAAAAAATGGTTGCTGAAGCTTCCGCAGTTGCTGAGCAGCCTGTGCCCAAGCCGGAATTACAACTGGTAAATAAACCCGAAACCATGGAAAAGCCTGATTCCATGCCACCTGAACACGTAAAAACCAACATAAAACCAAATCAACAATCAATCAGACAAAAGCAAGTACCGGCCCATGTTGAAAACCAGTCGCTGTTCATTCCTGCGCAGGAAGCCCTGGTGATCATCAACGGAAAGCCGGTTTATGACCAGGAAGAAGGAAAACAGATCGCACTCCAATCACTTGCCATGCTGTCGGGCAATTTGCAATCCATTTCAGACAGTATCAAATCAATCATTAACCTGTAAAATCAACAATTATGAAACGCACAATTATTATCGCAGTCATCCTCTTATTTGCCGGATTTCAAAGTTTTGCCCAGAAAGACCGCTTCGACCGGATATTTGAACAATACCAGGAAGCCGAAGGCGTAACTTCCATCAAGGTCAATAAAGCCATGTTCAGTATGCTGAACAACCTCGATCTCGGTGCCGAGCTCCAGGAAATGAAGCCCCTGCTTGAAAGGATCCAAAGCATCCAGATTCTCATCACCGAGGACCTGAACCTCCCGGATTCCATTAAACCCACCGCCCAGCAATTGGCTTTTGCTGAACGCAATAAGCAAATCCGCAACCAGATTAACGGCGCAGTACAAGGCCTCAGTCTGGAAGAACTGGTATCTGTAAACAGTAAGGGAAACCGCATCAAACTGGCCACTTCTCAATTGCGCAACGATGTGATGGACAACCTGATTATAACGGTTACTTCCACAGATAAAAACATCCTGATGTTCCTCGATGGCGAACTGCGGATGTCTGAAGTTTCGCAATTCATCAATAAAGTTCAGAAATAAACCAATGTCTTATGAAAATGATGAATTACATAAAATCAGCTTTGCCGCTTTTGATGCTTTGTTTCCTGATGAGTTCCTGCCTGCTTTCTAAAAAGGCCGCTTACCCTGCGTTGAATGATTATGAAAATGGAAAGGACTATACAGCGAAGACCATCCGCATACCGGGAATCCTTTCCAAAGCCGTGATCTCCTCGCAGTTGAAAAAAGAGGATGAAATGGAAATGCGGATGATCGCCCGGCGGCTGGGCAAAACAAAGATCGTAATTATTGAAAGCAATAACCCTGTGTTGCTGCAACAGGTGAAAAATGATACCAGGAATATTGCCGGTGAAGAATGGTTGCGCATCAGGCACGAAAATTCGCAAGTCAGCCTGAATGTCATTGAAAGAAAAGATGCCATCCGGAAGATCCATTTGAGCGTGCTGCAACCGGGGTCACAATCCGTGATTGTTGATGTGAAATGCAAGTTGAAATTTGATGAACTTTCCAGGCTAATCGAGGCAGCAGCAGGCAATAGGGAGGAAATGCTGCGGTCAATAACTTCTATCGAATTGAAGCAGTAAGAAAACATCAATACCAATTAAGCGTGGTGAATAAAGGTTAAATACTGCATTTGCAATTGCCGGCTTTTGCCGGTAATTTTTTACGCTTCACCCTTCCCTGTCGGGCGCCTGCTGATGGCTTTTGGGTCTTATTCCAAGTTATTTATATACATTAACCATCTATACAATTGTTTTGCGTCATTTGAAAAATTGATCGGGGCAGGCTTTTCATGGTATTATTTTTGCATATAAAATGCACTTCAACGTACACCATAAACAATTTTTATTCATGCTTTTTTTTTTACTAACAGATCCTTTTTTTAAAACCCAAAATTTTTTGACATGAAAAGATTTCCCATTCTTGCTCTTGCCGCCATGGCCATTTTCCTGTTCGCCTGTACCAAAGAAAATATTGCCACATTGCGTGTGGAAGAATCCTTAGCCCAGGAACTCAAAAATCCCCGTGCAACCATTTGGACGAAAACCGTACAGCTATCTCCGGAAAATGAAATTGCTGAGGTTATGACCACCGCTTATGGAGTGGCTATTTTCCGCCTGACAGCAGATTATACGCTGCATTACCGGATAAATGTGGATGACCTGCCTGAAGATGATATGCTTATTGCGGCCCATATTCACGCCGGGACTTCAACCGTAAACGGCCCTGTAAAAATCTGGCTTGCCCGCAGTCCGGCAGATTTTGGGATCAATAAAACTGTGCAGTTGACAGAGGAAGAATTCCAAATGTTGATGAATGATGCTTTGTATGTAAATGTGCACAGCATAAAATATCCTGCCGGCCTCATCCGGGGGCAGATCCGGGATTAGCAAGCTAAATAACCTCCTCTTTATTACAGGACCAGTCGGTGTGTTTTGCATTGACTGGTTTTTTTAGGCCTGATTCCTAGTTTGTGGTTTTGCCTGCAAAAGGCCTTGTGGGCGATGGCAAGGAGTCTTTCTTTACGAGTTCCCGACACAGGCAAGAAATTGCCGTGTTTCCTTAATACAATTATTCCTTCATGGTCTTTGCCAATTCCCCCACAATAAAACGACTCAGCGCAGAACTACTCTATTTAAATGTTTTTTTCAATCCCTCGTCAGTGAATACGGGGGAAAATCCAAGTTCATTTTGCGCTTTGGAAATGTGTAGTGTGGAGTGCACAGGCCGTTTTGCGAGCTCTTGCATTTCGCCGCTTGTAACGGGGGAGATAAGGTTTTGATCCAAACCAAGATGGACGGCAATTTGCAGGGCAAAATGATATGGCGTGATGATACCCGGACCACATAAATGCCATTTGCCTGTTTTTTCTTTCCGGATAATCTGATCGATACCCCAAACGAGGTCGTCAACGTAGGTGGCTGTGCGGTATTGATCGGTAAACACCCGGATGTGGTTACCTGCTTCAAGCTCCCCCTTCACCCATTGTGGAAAACTGCCGTGTCCTCCCGCATAGGCATACCCATAAATCAAAACCGGCCTGATGATCGCCCATCTCCCTCCGGTTTCCATAATGGCTTGCTCTGCTTCAACTTTGGATTGACCGTAAAAATTCACCGGTCCATATGTATCTTCTTCCGAGAATGGCCCGTGGTCACCAAAAACAAAATCGGTGCTGAGGTGTAAAAAATGCGCCCCATGCTCTTTAGCCCATTCAGCCAGGTACCGGGTTGCATCAACATTTACTTTTCGCGTAAGATCCTGTTCAACTTCGCATACATTCGGGCTGCTCATGGCCGCAGTATGGATGATCACATCAGGTTGTATTTTATCGAGTACGGTCAATATTTCTTCACGGTTGGTAATATCCGCCTGCAAATATTCTGCATTGCCTGGAAGCTCAACGTGGGGATGAGCAGACCTCCCGGTTCCAAACAAATCAACTCCGTTTTGGCCAGCGTAATAGGCACAGAGATGCCTGCCGAGAAATCCGGTGATTCCGGTGATCAGCATTTTCATGATTTTGGGTTCCATTCGGTTATGGTAATGGGGTGAATCTGGTTGAGTTTATGCAGAATATGGGTTTCATGATTCAGCGGAATGGCGGCATAAATATCACAAAACAGGGTTTGATCGATCTTCAGGATTCCGCACTCATCCTGCTTCAAAATGGTCATTACCTCGTTGAGTTGCGGATATGTGCAATGGATATGGTAATTGCGGGTGAGGACTTTATCCACAATCGGGGTTACTTGCAGTGCAAGGGATGAAGCCGTTTTATACGCGTTGATCAAACCCGGCACGCCAAGCAAAGAGCCGCCAAAATACCGGACAACCACAATGGCTACATTGGTCAGCTCTTTGCTGTCGATTTGCCCGAGAATCGGGCGTCCGGCTGTTCCTGACGGTTCACCATCATCATTGGCCCTGAAAAGGTCGCTGGTATGCCCAAGCCTCCAGGCAAAGCAATGGTGAACCGCTTTTGGATGCGCTTCCTTCAATTCCTGAAGGCGTAGCTTAAATGCATTCTCGTGATCTATTGGAAAAACATAAGCCAAAAAACGACTTCCCCGGTCCTTAAATTCCGCAAAGCCCCCCTGCCCTACCGTCCTGTAATAAAATTCCGTTTTGGCTTCCATGTACACTCAGTAAGCTTCGTTGAGAATGATTGAAACTTCATCATTTTCTACGGAAAATTTATCATTGAGTTTTCCGCTGTACCCGCTGGGAGCCGGAACACCTTCACCTGCAAACAGCTTCGAATTCCTGAGTACACGGATCTCATCCCAGAGTCCGCTGTCAATAAAGCGCTGAATGGTAGAGGCTCCGCCTTCCACGATGACGGATGACAGTTGCCGTTTGTGCAATTCCTGGAGCCAACCTTCGGGATTGAAATTCTCTTCCGGAATTTTTACGCATTCGGCGTCCTGCAATTTATCATTGGTCAGTACATTGAATACGAGTGTGTGAATGCCGGTATTGAATATGTTCAGTGTTCTGGGAAGGCCCAGTTTGGGGCTAATCAACACCGGGGTTGCATTCTTCCCCGGCCAGTCGCGGCTGGTCAGTTGGGGGTTATCATAAAGCGCTGTATTGTAGCCAATCAGGATCGCGTCATTTTCCGTTCTCCATTTGTGCACCAGTTTACGTGTGGCCTCACCAGTGATCATCAACCGGTCTTTGGATTTGCGGCCGACAATGCCGTCAGCCGATTCGGCCCATTTCAGAATAACGTAGGGGCGATGTTTTTCATGAACCGTTACGAAGATTCTGTTTTCCCAGCGGCTTTCTTTTTCCATCACCGGGCCAAAGACTTCCACACCTTTTTTCCGCAGAAATTCTGAGCCGGAGCCCCTGGGCTTTATTGATGGATCGCGCATACCGATTACCACTTTGCGAATGCCTTCTTGCATGATCCTTTGTGTGCAGGGTGGAGTTTGGCCGGTATGATTGCAAGGTTCGAGGCTCACATATAGTGTACTTTTTGAAATCAGGGTTTCGTCTTCTTCTTTTACGGAATCAAGGCAGTTGATTTCAGCATGATTGCCACCGTAATCCGCGTGAAACCCTTCGCCAATTATGCGGCCATTATGTACAAGTACAGATCCAACGAGGGGATTGGGAGCCACACTCCCTTTTCCGAGCTCAGCCAGTTGCAGGCATCGCTTCATATATTTTTCATGATTCTCCATCATCGTTAAGATATTGATTGGGCTTAAAGATACGCCAAATCCCAAATTCATTAATTTGCACCATGCCACTTCAACCCTGGAAAAAGAAATTTATCGGGCATTTGTTGCCCCTTTACGGCGAAGCGGAAAGCCGTGCCGTTGCCCATATTGCCATGGAAGAATTACAGGCAAAAAACTTGTCAATGGAGGCTTTTGAGGCGCTGGCGCAACAATGGCTGGAACAGTTGATAAAGTCGCGGCCCATTCAGTATGTAACCGGCAAAGCGCATTTTTACAAAAGGGAATTTTTCGTAAATGAATATGTGCTGATTCCAAGACCCGAAACGGAAGAGCTGGCAGGCCTGGCCATCGAATTGCTGAGAGTCAGACATGAGGCGGAAATTATTGATGTCGGAACCGGGAGCGGATGCCTGCCCATTACCCTGGCCAAAGAATTGCCTGGTGCAAAAATTTCTGCAGTGGATATCAGCAGTGACGCTCTTGAAGTTGCCCGTAAAAATGCCCGTGACCTGGATGCAAAAATCGTATTGCTGCAGTTGGATTTCCTTCACGATGCTGGAGGGATTTCCGGAAAATATGACCTGATTATTTCCAATCCACCTTATATACCGGCGCGGGAAAAAGAATTGCTGAATGTAAATGTGACACGCTGGGAACCTCATGTTGCACTTTTTGTTCCGGATGATGACCACCTCATTTTTTATCGCCACCTTTCGGCATTTGCCGCACGTGCCCTGAAGCCGGACGGATACCTGCTGGTAGAATGTCACCAGGCATTCTCCGCTGAAATAAAAAAGCTATTTGAACAGAAGGCACTACAGGCTGAATTGCTATTCGACTGGTCAGGCAATGCCCGGTTCGTAAAAGCGCAACTCCAAGCCGCTTTCTGAATGACACTTATCTTTGCAACATTCTAAACCTAGATCATGGAACATGCCCTTCTTGCGATTTCACCAATCGATGGCCGTTATAAAAAGCAAACCGAATCCCTGGAATCCTATTTTTCAGAATTTGCACTTATCCGCTACCGGGTGTGGGTGGAAGCGGAATATTTTTTGTTGCTGAACCAGCTGGGTTTGTTTAAACTGGACGAAAAGATTATAGCCAATCTCAAAGGATTGCCCAATGATTTTTCCATGGAAGATGCCATAACCGTAAAAGAAATTGAGCGTACCACCAACCACGATGTAAAAGCTGTGGAATATTTCATCAAGCAAAAACTTGCAGAATGGGCACCGGGAAACACCTTTTCAGAATTCGTTCATTTCGGGCTAACGAGCCAGGATGTAAACAACACCGCCATTCCCCTGAGCTGGAAAATGGCTTTGGAAAACGAATACCTGCCTGCTGTTTTGAACCTTCACCGGTCACTTCAAAAGATGGCCAAACCCTGGATGAAAATACCAATGCTTGCCCGCACCCATGGTCAGCCTGCATCGCCAACCACTATGGGTAAAGAATGGATGGTTTTTGTGGAACGCATCGAAAACCAGCTTGAAATGCTTACGCAGATTCCTTTTGCTGCAAAGTTTGGCGGGGCTACAGGAAATTTCAACGCACACAAACTGGCATACCCAAAAATCAACTGGATTGAACAAGGCAACCATTTTGTGAATGACATCCTGGGCCTGCAACGCATGCAATACACGACGCAAATAGAACACTACGATTCGCTGGCCGCACACTTTGACAGCATAAAGCGGGTGAACGTTATCCTGCTGGATTTCTGCCGCGATATCTGGACCTATATCAGCATGGATTATTTCAAGCAAAAGACAAAAGAAGGTGAAGTTGGCAGTAGCGCCATGCCCCATAAAGTCAACCCTATTGATTTTGAGAATGCCGAAGGCAACTTGGGCATTGCCAATGCCCTGTTTGAACATTTATCCGCCAAACTACCAATCAGCCGGCTGCAACGCGACCTTACGGACAGCACCGTGTTACGCAATATTGGTGTACCACTCGCCCATACCCTGGTTGCCATGAAAAGTATAGAAAAAGGTTTGGGCAAACTCATTTTGAACGAGGCTAAACTGGATGCTGATCTGGAAAATAACTGGGCCGTTGTGGCCGAAGCCATCCAAACCGTACTGCGGCGTGAAAAATATCCACAACCCTATGAAGCCTTGAAAAAACTTACCCGTGGAGCATCAGGCATCACCCAGAAAGCAATCCATAAATTTATTGATGGGCTCGATGTAAAAGAACCAGTCAAAAAAGAATTAAAGAAAATTACGCCACAGAATTATATTGGGTATTGTTGAGGCTGATAAGACCCCGACTTGGCTACAGGGTCCCTCGGTCATGACATCGCAGTGGCTCCTTTTTCATTTACCGCTTACGAAAGCAAGCTTTCGGCACCTCCCGGACAAATAACTGGATTGCTGCGCGATCCAATACGTCCGCGAGTGGGGCTAAAAGAAACTCCTTCCGGAATACGCCAGAGGCGTATTGGGGTTTTTTCATGTGCCGCTTACGAAAGCAAGCTTTCGGCGCGTCCCATGAAAAAACCCCTCCTCACCGGAAGGGGTTTCTTGTGCCCAGGACTGGATTCGAACCAGCACGTCCTTTACGAACACCACCACCTCAAAGTGGCTTGTCTACCAATTTCAACACCTGGGCATTCATGGGTGTTTATGAAAAGGGATGCAAATATCTAATGGATTCAGATTTCAACCAAAACTGTTTTCCTTAATTTTTCCTGCAGGTAAAACCATCCGAAAAGTGGTTCCTTTTCCAGGTTCAGAATACCTCACGTATAACCGGCCTTTATGGAATTCTTCCACGATTCGCTTGCTCAGGGTGAGGCCAAGACCCCATCCCCTCTTTTTGGTTGTATAACCGGGTTGAAACACCTGTTGCCAGTCTCCGCCTTTGATGCCTTTCCCGGTGTCAGTCACGTCAATTACCACTTCATTTTCAGGCTGGCTCAGTTCCACTTTTATCCGGCCTTTACCATCCATGGAATCGAGAGCGTTTTTGAGGAGGTTTTCCAATGCCCAGCTCAGCAAAGTTGGGGAGCAACTGATTTCTACATTTTCAGGCGGCAGAATGGTTTCAAAATTTACACGTCCCGGTGCGCGTTTTTTCATGTAACCGACCATTTCCATCACGAGGCTGCCAATATCCTTCACCTGGAAACTCGGCCGGCTACCCACTTTGCTGAAACGGTCACTTACGAGATTGAGCCGGTTCACATCTTTCTCCAGCTCATCCACAATTTCCTGTGGAACACGTTCATCCTGCGAAAGCATAGCGATCCATCCCTGCAGGCTGCTGATGGGTGTTCCGAGCTGATGGGCGGTTTCTTTAGCCATACCGGCCCATAACTGGCTTTGCGTGCTCTTGTGCCTGGCATTCAGCAACCCGATGAGCATGCCTACGAACAAGATCACGATTACCATTTGCACAATCGGATAATAGCGGATCTGATTGCGCAGTTTGGTATTGCCATAATAAACCTGGTAAGCAAGCCGTGGTGAGTCGGTGATCACCCATTCAATGGGTCTGTGCTGGCCTCTGAATTCTGCGAGTTTTTCCTGCAAATACGCGGGATCCGTTTTTACATTGGCGGAATCCAGGTTGCGGAAATCAACGATCTTACCCGCTTCGGTAATCGCGATCATGGGAATGTCCTCATTGTTCACCATCATTACATTGCTTAGTGCGATACTTCCCGGTTCCTGGCTCGATTGCAAAACCTGGTTGGCCAGGATCCACTCTTCCACCCGCTGTCGCTCCTCATTCTCAAGTTTTTTGCTTAAAAAAGCGGCATAAACAACTGAACCGGCCACAATAACAACGGCAAGAATAAACATCAACGCCTGCAAACCGGATATACGTCTAAGCATTTTTCTAAGGTAATGCCCAAAATGATATGGGTTGAATTTTTAGGAATAATTCAATTCAATCACACAATGTAATTTGAAGGATCATTTCCCTTATTTTTGCATGCGTTAACAAGAAACCTATGTCTGACGAAATTTTGTACCAGGAAAACCCCAATGACCAGGAATTTGGAAAAGATCGTGTGACCACTTCCCGTTATCTTTTTTACCTGAATGCACTGTTGATGCTTGCCTTCCTGATCGGATGCAGTTATAATCTGTACCGGGCTTCGCAATTTGAATCAAAGCCTAAGGTGGAAGTAAACAGCAGTAGTGAGTATAAACCGGTTTACAAATAAAAAAAATTATTTGCCAGGGAAAGGGTTTGCCTTATTTTTGCAAACCCAAAAGCAAAAAAAGCCTTTGGCTAACAGATCTTTTTTCAGTTATTCACGGCAATTGCCGGTAAACGCGGAAGTAGCTCAGCTGGTAGAGCACGACCTTGCCAAGGTCGGGGTCGCGAGTTCGAATCTCGTCTTCCGCTCAAAAACTTCCTGATCCTGAATCGGGATTTTTTTTGTGATTAAGGTGAGCCTAAATTATTGCCCGCCCTGGTGGTGGATCCCGAAGTATCGGGAGGTAGACACGCCCCGACTAAGTCGAGGTCGGCAGCAATGCCAAAGTGAGCTCTTCGAAATTATTGCCCGCCCTGGGTGGTGGATCCCGAAGTATCGGGAGGTAGACACGCCTCGACTAAGTCGAGGTCGGCAGCAATGCCAAAGTGAGCTCTTCGAAATTTTGCCCGCCCTGGTGGTGGATCCCGAAGGATCGGGAGGTAGACACGCCCCGACTAAGTCGAAGTCGGCAGCAATGCCAAAGTGAGCTCTTCGAAATTATTGCCCGCCCTGGTGGTGGAATTGGTAGACACGCAGGACTTAAAATCCTGTCTGCAGCAATGCAGGTGCGGGTTCAAGTCCCGCCCGGGGCACATTAAAAGCGACTTATGTCGCTTTTTTCAAATCAACCAAATCAACTTTACTTCCTCTTACGGGCATGGTTCTTGCAACTTTCGCAATTAAAACAAATTGCCATGGAAGTAAAATTCAATAACCCAACTGATTTGCGGCCCGAGGGTGACCGTGTACTGAATGCACCCGTCGTGAAAATTGATCTCAATGAATACATTGATCAGCTTAAAGATGAAAAAACCTGGAAGGAAGGTGACCGCAATTCCATTACCGTTTTTAAAAGTGACAATACCACTATAGTCCTGGTCGCTATGAAGAAAGGCGCTGTAATGGAAAGATATACAGTGGATGGAATGGTTAATATACACGTTTTGGAAGGCAAAATTGAATTGACCACTCCCGAATGGTCTGAAATCTTGCGTAAAGGGATTATGGTTAATTTACACAGGGACATTGAGCATCAGCTTAAATCGCATGATCGTACCGTTTTCCTGCTGAATGTGAATACGGCCTAGCCCCTTTGTATTTTGCGTTAAATAAAAGCCGGATTAAAAAGCAATTCAATAAGAGAGGTCCAATCCGCCCGGGGGCTGCTCCGGGCTGAAATCCTGGCTGGGTAGTTCATACGTTTTAAGATTTCCCCAAATTAAGAATCTGTTTCACCCCTAGCTGACCACGAAAATCAAAAGGTACCGGTGGAATCGTTTTATGTTTGGGAAAAAGCTTCGCATGGTACATTCATTGCGGGCTATTCCGAAAACTGTTCATTTTTATAATCCAAAGTGAATATGAATCGCTGATCAGATTCCCGAAATTTCACTTTATGCAAACCGTCCTTATTCCGCTCCTCATCGGTGGACAGCTTTTGCGTGTCTATAAAATTGCTCATTTTTGGCTATACATATCCAGCGCGTCAATTTGAGATTTATATTTTGATGGCAGTATTAGGTTTCGGATATGTTTGTCCAGATTGCGCCGCCTGCTCACCTTGTAAAGCGGGATTGCGTATTTCAGCCAATCCCTTGTATCAAAGTTTAGTAAAACCCTGACACGAGGAGGTACCAGGAGTTTCTGCGCTTCAATTAAAAGTTTGAATCTGGCCGGACCGAGGTGTTTTCGATATTGTTTATACAAGTCGCGGCTCAGGTTGCTTTTAGTAAGGTCCTCCAACAGGTGTTTTTCCCGCATGGGCAACCATTCTTTATAAGTTGCCGGGAGTGCTTTCAGATTCATGCCCGCTCCCACCCGGTAAAATACCTCGTAAACTTCTTCTTTTTCCTCCCAGGACAATTTGCGTTCCAGCAATTCATAGGCCGTTATGGAATAGAAGATCAACATAAACAATACATCGCGGTAAGCCCATTCGGGAATTTCTTCGCCCCGTCTCTTTTCCACCGCCAGGTGAATCTGGTTAATGGTCCCGATTGCTTTTATTGCTTCGGTTTCCGGGGAAAATACGATGCGCCTGGCATAAGAAACCGTTGAAAACAATCGCCCGATTGGATCCTTCGGCAACTTGCCGGTAAAATATAACCAGTCTACAGCCTTGTTCAGGGCAAATTCAGCAGAAGCCCCTGCAAAAATGAAGAGGATGACATCGCTGGTACCCCAAATCTTACGTACGATCGAATCTTCCCTCACAAAACCCGTCATGGTTTCAATTTTAAAATCCAAAAGTAGTTTAATACTTTGAAAAACAAAGTGCTTTTCAAAATTTTATGTCTCACTTCATTTTTCAAAAAATTGGGCTGAACGAATTGAAAAAAACGGATAAGTCGTCTTATTTCCTGTGGTAGTAATATAAAATTGCCAATGGTAAATTTTCTAATTTTAGACCGTGATTTTCTACACTTAACCAATAACTGTTTTTAAATTTTATGAGAAAAGTTACACTGAGCCTTGCTTTATTGTTCTGCAGTCTTTATCTCCTGGCACAAACCCCGATTACCCAGGCGGATTACCAGGCGGCATCGCGCTTTTCGCCAACTAAGGTGAACAAAATGGTTTTTAGCACCAATGTGGATCCCCACTGGCTGAAAAAGTTAAACCGATTTTGGTACACCTACGAAACTCCGGACAATAAGCAATGGTGGATCGTGGATCCTGCTAAAGCGCAAAAGAAACTGATGTTTGACAATACCGAACTGGCTGCACGGCTAACCCGTATTGTAAAAGATCCGATGGATGCCCAGAATCTAAATATCGACAGCCTGCGTTTCATAAAAGATGAAAACTGGATACAGTTTGAAGTAAAGAGCACCGAGGAAATCGAGAAAAAAGATACAACCAAAGCGGCTGGCGATACCACTGCCCGCAAGCGAAACGCTTCAAGCAAGGAGCGCAAAACCTTTTATTTCGAGTATAACATCAATACCCGGGAACTGGTAGAACTCAATGATTTCACCAAGCCCAAACGCAAGCCGGGCTGGGCAAATATTTCGCCCGACGGGCAAACCATCATTTTTTCAAAAAAACACAATCTCTACTGGATGGACAAAGCCAATTATGAAAAAGCTTTGAAAAATGAAGAAGACAGTACCATTGTAGAGCACCAGATTACCACAGATGGAGAAGAAAATTTTGGTTACGGCGGTGGCCGTGGAGAAAACAACGTGGAAAAAGAAAAGAATAAAGACAAGCGGAAATCCGCATTCATTCTGTGGTCACCCGATTCACAAAAATTCATCATGACCCGTACCGACGAGCGTCATGTAAAAGACCTCTGGGTCATCAACAGCATTGCAAGCCCACGACCCACATTGGAGACTTATAAATACCAGATGCCGGGTGAAAAAGAAAACCCGATCCGTTACCTATTGCTTTTTGACGTAGCTACCAAGACCCAAAAAGAACTTGATGTAAAACTGTTTAAAGACCAGGAAATCGGCCTTTGGTCAGCACCTCAGATGCAAAGCACCCGCGATGACGACTGGCGCCCTTCCGTCTGGCATGGCACAAACGCCAAAGTTTATTTCTACCGCACCAGCCGCGACCTAAAACGCATTGATGTTTGTGTTGTGGAAATACCTTCCGGAGAGGTAAAAACACTGATTGAGGAACGCATGAATACCTATGTGGAAATCCGTAGACCGGGGCTGGTGAATGGAGGAAAAGAGCTCATACACTGGAGCGAACAAGACGGCTGGGCACATTTTTACCTCTACGATGAAAACGGGAAATTGAAGAACCAGATTACTTCCGGAGGCTGGCATAGTGAAGACATTGAAAGCATTGATGAAAAGAAACGCGTGCTGTATTTTACGGCCAACGGCAGAGAGGAAGGTGAAGATCCCTATCTGCTGCATTTGTACCGGGTAAATTTTGATGGTTCGGGTCTGCGCTTGTTGAATCCGGGCGCTTTTGAGAACAGCGTTAGCATAGATGACAACAGCCTCTATTTCGTCAACAATTCAAGCACCGTTCATTCTGCTCCCAAATCGGCATTGTACAATACGGAAGGCCGAAAGATCCTTGACCTGGAAAACGCTGACCTCAGTTCATTGTTCGGGGCAGGTTATAAGTATCCCGAAGTATTTAAAGTAAAGGCCAACGACGGCCGGACCGATCTCTATGGCGTAATGTACAAGCCATACGATTTTGATTCAACCAAAAAATATCCCATTATCGCCTATGTTTATCCAGGGCCGCAAACCGAGGCGGTAAATAAGGCCTGGGGCCGCAGTATGGACCGCACAGACCGCCTGGCACAAGCCGGTTTCATTGTGATTACGGTAGGCAACCGTGGCGGGCATCCAAGCCGCTCCAAGTGGTATCACAATTTTGGCTATGGCAACCTCCGCGATTATGGTCTTGCGGATAAAAAAGCGGCCATTGAGCAACTTGCCAACCGCCATGACTTCATTGACATCAACCGTGTGGGCATTCACGGCCATTCAGGAGGTGGATTTATGAGCGCCGCAGCATTGATGGTGTATCCTGATTTCTTTAAGGTAGCAGTATCAAATGCCGGTAACCATGACAATGCCATTTACAACCGCTGGTGGAGCGAAAAGCATCATGGCGTGAAAGAAGTAATCAGCGATAAAGGCGATACCACATTTGTCTATGCCATTGAGAACAACCAGGATCTTGCGAAAAACCTCAAAGGCAAGTTGCTGCTCACCCATGGCGATATCGACAATAACGTACATCCGGCGAATACCCTTCGTGTGGCCAACGCCCTGATGCATGCCAACAAACGGTTTGACATGATCATTCTTCCGGGCCAAAGGCATGGCTACGGCAACCTGAGCGAATACTGGTTCTGGAGAATGGTAGATTACTTCAGCGAGCACCTTCTCGGGGATAAACACGATGAGGTTGACATACTGGAAATGAACCGGGAGGTTGAATTGAACAATAAAAAGAGGTAATTTTTTTTGCGGTCCCGATGAATCGGGAGCAGTCCCGATGGATCGGGAGTAAATTATGGATTGCAGGATTACGGTGCAGAATTCCTGCAGAACCAATCCAGAACCGCAAGGATTATTATGGCGGTAACATTTTAATACAAAAGATTAAAAAAATAATCTTTATGAAAAGGTTCATGATTTTTCAAGCAATGCTAATGGCAGTAATTGCAGGTTGTTCACCAGCAAAAAGCCAGGTGGACCAACCCAATCCGGCCGAAGACAAACTCCCTAAAGTACAACGCGAATTCCGTGCAGCATGGATTGCAACGGTAGCCAATATCAACTGGCCAAGCAAGCCCGGCATACCAGTGGAGCAGCAAAAAGCCGAGGCGATTGCATTGCTGGATTTCTTAAAAATGCATAATTTCAACGCCGCCATTTTCCAGATCAGGCCACAAGCTGATGCCTTGTACAACAGCAGCCTCGAACCCTGGTCTTACTACCTCACGGGTGAGCAGGGTAAAGCACCCTCGCCCTATTATGACCCCCTGGAATTTTGGGTTGAAGAAGCCCATAACCGGGGAATTGAATTGCATGTATGGTTAAATCCTTACCGGGCCCATCATGTATCTGGCGGACCGGTGAGCGATGTTTCCTGGGTGAAGAAAAGGCCCGACCTGGTACATTTTCTGAAGGAAGGTTATTGGTGGTTTGACCCCTCAATGAAGGAGGTACAGGATCACGGTGTTGCAGTTGTGAGAGATATTGTGAAGCGTTACGATATCGACGGGGTGCATTTTGACGATTATTTTTATCCTTATGCCTCCTACAATTTAAATGAAGATTTTCCCGATAGCCTCAGTTGGAATACTTATGTTGCCGGAGGGGGAAAAATGTCTCTTGGCGATTGGCGGAGAAACAGTGTGAATGTATTTATTGAAAGGGTTTATAACGAGATCAAAAAAGAAAAGAAGCACGTGAAATTTGGCCTGAGTCCTTTTGGAATCTGGCGGCCGGGCTATCCTGAATCTGTTGGGGGCTTTGATCAGTACGAACAACTGTACGCGGATGCAAAATTGTGGTTGAATAAAGGCTGGATTGATTATTTCACTCCGCAATTGTATTGGCCAATTACCCGGCAGGCCCAAAGCTTTCCGGTATTGCTGGGCTGGTGGTCTGGCGAAAATTATATGAAACGGCATTTGTGGCCTGGCATGAGTGTGGGCAGGGATACTGGCAGGTTAACCGTAATGGAAACGCTCAACCAAATCATGATCACCCGCGGCATGCTTCCCGAAAGCAATGGAGCGGTGCATTGGAGTATTTCCTCAGTTACACGCAATACAAACCTTGCAAATGCCCTGATCACAGGTGCTTACAGCCGCCCGGCTCTCGTACCTGCAAGTCCCTGGCTGGATAACACCGCACCGGATGCACCACAAATTTTCATTACACAAAAAGGCGATTCGGCAAACGTCGTACTGTCGCATACCAATACAACGGATGTTTTTCACGCAGTAATCTATTATAAGTATGGAAGTAACTGGCAATATAAAGTCCTTAATAAAAATGAAACACTCCTTAAATTGCCTGTTTTATCGGGGAAGGAAAAATTAAATGGTATTGCCGCGACTGCGGTTGACCGAACCGGAAATGAAAGTAAACCGAAGTACTTTGTTCCGGAGTTGACCGCCATTGTTCCGCGCAATTTCTGGAATGCCGCAGATGCGAAGCCTTTTAAACAGCATGTGCCGGTTCGCATCACTGTGCATCATGAAGGCGGGCGTATTCTTGCCGATACGGCAAATGCAGCTAATCGTTTGAAAGCTGTACAAACTTGGAGTATGGGGCCCGAACGAAATTGGGCGGATATTCCTTACCATTACCTTATTGCTGCTGATGGAACCGTGTTCGAAGGCAGAAATGTTTTAACAGTCGGAGAAACCAACACAGAATACGATCCCACCGGGCATTTGCTAATCAGTTTCCTGGGAAATTATGAACAACAAGAAGCTGGTCCTGAATTGAAAGAGGTACTTGCGAACCTCATTACGCATTTTTGCCGCCAATACACGATTTCTCCGGACAGCATTGCCACACATCGCGATTACAGTAAAATGACCACCTGTCCCGGTAAAAATCTCTATCCCTGGTTTGAAGATGGCAGCCTGGTGAATATGGTAAAAACAAGGTTATCCCTTCACTAAATTTTTCTTTGGTTCATTAAAAATGGTTATTTAATATTTCATGATTAAATACAGCTTTAATAAATATCATTTATCTTCTTTGATGAACAGAAGCGCAACTGTTGCGGGCGTACAGGGCATTGTGCTGTTATATACCAAACGTGAAGATTCGACAACGGCACCCGTTGCAAGCCGCCGGAACAGTTATCCCATTTCTGGATATACAATCGAAAAATAAGGGATAATTGGGCCTATCCTGACCCAATCTCTGACCAGGCATATCTGCTAATAAAAAGCGTGGATAATAATGTGTCAAAAGCACACAATAAATTCAATTTCCTTACCTACTTTTGAAAAGTAAATTTATTTCAAAAGCCTCAACGATCATTATGGCAGTTTCTGTCTCTCCTTCGCCTAAGCCGGAATTCCTGGCTAAACCCCGTTTATCCCTTGCACAAATTATCAACATGAGTGTAGGATTTTTAGGCATCCAAATGGCTTTCGGTTTGCAGAATGGAAATGCCAGCCGGATCCTTGCCAATTTCGGCGCCGACGTTCATGAGCTTTCCTGGTTTTGGCTTGTTGCGCCTTTAACGGGGCTTATTGTGCAGCCAATCATAGGCCATATGGGCGATCATACCTGGACGAGAATGGGCCGTCGCAAACCCTATTTCCTCATCGGTTCCTTGTTTTGCGCTTTGGGACTTATTTTTCTTCCAAACTCCGCTGCGGTATCTAATTATATGACAGCAAATGTGCTTCTTTTCGCAGTGATCTTTCTGGCCATGATGGATGCTTCTGTAAACGTGGCGATGGAACCATTCCGGGCTTTGGTTGGAGATCTCCTGCCAAAAGAACAAGGTACCGTCGGCTTCAGCGTACAAACCATTTTGATTGGAGTTGGCGCCGTGATCGGTTCCGCCTTACCCGGACTGTTTACCAAAATGGGGATTTCCAATGTGGCAGCCGAAGGATATGTACCCATGAATGTGGTTTATTCATTTTATACCGGGGCAGCGGTATTGATCGCTTCCATTTTATATACGATAATTACCACCCGTGAATATCCGCCAACGCAGATGCGGGCATTTGCCGGGGAAGCAGAGCCGCAAACCAAGCCGGGATTCGGCGAAATGTTTCGTGATTTCGGACGCATTCCAAAAACCATGAAACAATTGGGTTGGGTACAGTTCTTTAGTTGGTTTTCCCTTTTTACCATGTGGGTATTTACCACAAGCGCTATCGCCACCCACCACTATGGGTTAAGTCCGGATGATACGAGCTCACAAACTTTCAGTAATGCCGGAGACTATGTGAGCAACCTGTTTGGCCTTTATAATTTCTTTGCCATTCCATTTGCTTTTTTACTGATACCGGTTGCCCGGAAATTCGGAAAAAAACAGGTGCATGCCCTCGCACTCGTCTGTGGTGGCCTGGGACTGATCTCCATGTACCTGCTGCCCAAAGAAATGCTCTGGATCAGTATGCTGGGCATTGGTTTCGCCTGGGCAAGCATACTGGCTATGCCATACGCCATGCTGATTGAAAGCCTGCCGCAAACCAAGATGGGCATTTATATGGGCATCTTCAATTTTTTCATTGTCATTCCACAGATCATCAATGCCATCATTGGCGGACCTATAGTGAGCGGTTTGTTTGGAAAGCAAGCCATTTACTATGTAGTTATCGGCGGATTATTCATGCTGCTTGGCGCATTTTTTACCACACGGGTAGAATTGGATAAAGAAAACAATTTAGGTTAAGTCCTTATAAATGATGAAAAATTTCGGGATAACAAGTACTATGAAAAGAATATTTTTAATAATCACCTTCCTGCTGGTTAACGTCTTTGCATTTACGCAGGAAAAGGCCACCTACCCCAGCCATTGGTGGACAAATATGAAGTACAATAAAGTCCAGGTTTTATTGCATAGCCCGGGCATAAATGCTTCAGGTGCAAAAGTGAATGTTCGGTATAAGAATGTGGTGCTTGAAAAAGTAACCCGGGCGGAAAGCCTCAATTACCTGGTGGTTGATCTTTGGATTAAACCTAAAGCAAAGCCCGGTATGGTAAGGATCAATGTAATGCATCCAAACAAGACGGAGACCTTTGATTTTGAGCTGAAAGAACGCCGTTCTCAAAACGATGCCACGGTGAACCAGGGTGTGCATTCCGGCGATTTCGTATATCTGCTCATGCCCGACCGTTTTTCCAATGGTGACCCGTCCAACGACGTGATCCGCAGCTATCGCGATACCATCAGTGACCCCAAGAATTCCAACGCCCATCAGGGCGGTGATTTGGCCGGTGTACAAAATAAACTGGATTACCTGAATGCCCTCGGGGTCACCACCATCTGGATGTGCCCGGTTTTGGAAAATGATATGCCTTGGAAAATAGAACCCGCCGGACCTATAAGCGGATACCATGGTTATTGGATTACCAACCACTACCAGGTAGACAAGCGCTTTGGGGGAAATGAAGCCTACAAAAAACTGGTAAGCGCCGCACATTCAAAAGGAATGAAAGTGATACAGGACGCCGTTTACAATCACGTGGGTGATGAACATTTCCTTTTCCGTGATCAGCCATTTAAAAACATGTTCAATCATTGGAACCAATATACCGGCGCCAACCACCGCGAAGAAGCCATTTTTAATCCGTACATGAACCAAAAGGACAGGAAAATCATGCTGGAAGGCTGGTTCACTCCTCACCTGCCCGACCTAAACCTCGCCAATCCATATATGGCCAAATTTATGATACAGGCGCACTTGTGGAATACGGAAGAATTTGGCATAGACGGTTGGCGTGTGGACACTTACAAATATTGCGATGAGCAATTTTTGAATGACATAAACAACGCGTTGTTTGCCGATTTTCCAGGATTGACCGCCTTTGGTGAAGCCTGGTGCAATACCGTTACCGGAAGCGCTTATTTTACAGAAAACAACATCAGTAATCTTCCGTTCAACCACAATATGCCCGGGGTTACCGACTTCCCTTTACAAAGCGGGATGATGGCAGCAATAATGGATAACTACGGCTGGACAGACGGCGTAAATAAACTGATGATGACCCTTTCGCAGGATGTACTGTACAAACAACCCATGAACAATTGCATTTTCCTTGATAACCATGATATGGACCGGTTTGCAACCATGATCAACGGTGACATGAACAAATACAAAATGGGAATGGGTATGTTGATGACGATGCGTGGAATTCCGCAAATCTATTTTGGCGCAGAAATGCTTTTGCAGAATATCGATGTGGAGGGCGATGGCAAAAAGCGTAACCCCATTCCCGGCGCGTTTCCCGGCGACAAGGTAAATAAATTTACCGCTGAGGGCAGGACCGCGAAAGAGAACGAAGCTTTCAATTATGTGAAAACCCTGGCGAATTTCCGGAAAAACAATGCCGCATTGAAATCCGGCCAAACCATTCATTTTTTACCTGAAAACGGTGTTTTCGTATATTTCAGAAAAAATGGAGACAACAAGGTAATGTGCATCATCAATCAAAACAAGAGGGGAGTAACGGAACTGGATTTAAGCAGGTTTTCCGAGGTTACCGGCAGTCGTGCTGCCGCCAAAGATGTGATCAGCGGCCAGAGCCTTGTTTTGGAAGGCAAATTAACTTTGGAACCAGAAAGCATCCGGATCCTGCATTTGGATCCGGCCCGATAAACTTTAATCCCATGCCTTTATTCGTCCGCTTGTTGCGCAAATTGGCCACAAAAAGTGGAAAAGTTTTAACGTGGCGTCAAAACCCTTTCAGCTACATTAGCCATTAATGAAAAATAATCGCGCTTCAATGCTGTTGAAACCTGCCGGATATGGGAGCATGGTGTTTTTACTGTTGATTTTAACTTTGCAGGCACCGGCACAATACCATTACCCCGAAGACAAAATTATTTCCCGCATTTCCATTGAGGATGAAAGAGCGCAGGCCCGCCGTCAGCGTATTTATGACCAGGCCAATGCACTGGCCACACTCAGCCTCGATACCAGCCAATGGGAAATTGAAAATGCACTTTGGGCAGTTGGCCAGTTTTTGGTGCGTACACCACAAAGCGACCAGGGATTTGACCGGCTTATGAACATCTGGAACCGGTTAGACCAGAGTGTAAAAATCAGTTTACTCGAAGCCGTGTATGCCATTTATCCTGACAAATACATCGCGCAGGTAAGGCGCATTGCCGAAACCGCCACCCACCGCCGCCTTGTCGCCATTTCCCTTTCTTACCTCAAACGAAACAATCCCGTTCAGTGGGCCACCTGGCAGCGCATTCTGGCCACCCGTTTTCCGAATTATAACGCGGACTTATTTATGCAACGGCTTTACCAGCATTTGGGTGCTGAGGTACCCGGTCCGCTGCCCTCTCTGGACAGCCTTTTCGCCCACCAGCAACTGCATAAATACAAGATAGTTTATTCTTTCCAGCGGCCAAACCGCGATTTTCCCGGTCTAGCGGTTTTGCAGGAAGCAGATGGATTTTTCGCCAGGGATTCCGCAGGAAAACTGCTTGCTTTTCAGCAACTTGCCCGGTCGGCCAACAACCTGCCTTTTTTCATCACCCACGGAAACACCCCGCAAGGTCTGTTCGCCATTACCGGCACAGATATCAGCCGGTCGCCGTATATCGGGCCTACGCCCAACTTGCAAACACCCATGATGTATGAAGTTACACCCCCTGTATTTACCCATTATTTTCCACTGGTTTTCAGCGCCACACCCGAGGCAATTTACCGCAGTTATTTTCCACAGAACTGGCAGAACTGGAACGGGTTAATGGAGGCTCACGATGCCGGAAAAATTGGACGCAGCGCCATCATTGCCCATGGCACCACCATCGAAAAAACCTGGTTTGAAGGCATGCCCTGGTATCCGTTTACGCCTACCATGGGTTGCCTGAGCATTTATGAAAATTGGGATCCGGTTACAGGTAAACTGGTAAGTTTTGATCAACTCAACCTGGTCAATACTTTTTTACGGACTGAAGGGATGAAAGGGTATATGATGGTGATTAACCTGCAAGACGAACGAACGCCGGTAACCGTGGAGGAAATTGAAAACCTGATCAGCAATTTTGAAGCAGGTTTGCATAGCGATGAACGCTAATTGTTTAAGGCCATTTCCGCTTTAGCACAATCCGTAAATAAAACCCTGGCGACTGCCTTGGATGGGGCATGATAAAGCGGAACAGTTATCACCCGGAGCCGGATTCCCAGACATTGCAACAAAAGTGGGTACGAAAAAGAAATATCTGGTCAGTCCTAAAAAGAACCCGCGGAGTGCAGGCACGGTAAACCAAAAAAAAACGGAGATGCCGCAGAATAGTGAATCAGCAGTAAAAGCCGCGCAGTTCGAAATAACAGGCCCTTGGAACGAATCGTATTTTAGCATCTAAACTGCAAAACTCGTCCCGCAACCGCAGGTCGTTGATGCATTTGGATTCTTAAACGTGAATCCACGGCTGTTCAAACCACCTCCAAAATCCACCTCCATACCATACAGGTAGATCTCATGGGTGCGGTCAATAACGGAGGGAATGCCCTGCAGGTCAAATTGTTTGTCGGTATCGGCAGGTTTCTCTTCAAAACTGAGCAGGTAAGTCATGCCGCTGCAGCCCCCACCCTTTACGCCCAGCCGCAACCAGGCAAATTTTTGATCTTCTGCCATTAATCGCTTCAATTCTTTTACAGCTCCTTCAGAAAGCCTGATCGGGGTGTCGGTTACCAGTTCCATAGGGGCAAAATTATGAAACGGATGCGTCATTTCCCCATTTCAGAAGCTAGGGCACTGCGGTTTTATAATTTCAGTAAGATTATGCCCGATTTCTCTGAAGAATGCGCTTTTTAATCGTACCCTATAAACTTGCCTGCGGGATCGTTCGGAAAATACTGGCGGTTTTTAACCCGACTAACTTTTTACATTCATTATTAGATAATCCACAAGTCTCAGAATGAATCCCACACAGGATACATATGGTTAGCGTTCCTGGCGTAATCCTGCGGATAAACGAGGAAACTTTCAATCACTTTTGCGTAGGATGCACTTACCCGCCAGCTTTTGACGCAAATCAAGTTATGATAACCTAACCAACGTCATAATCCATTACCCCAAAACCAGCTTAACTTTACAAAATGGTTGTCACGAATACTAATATTTATCTGTCCTTGGTAATTGCCCTGTTGATTGCGGGCTTTGCTTATTATCTGTTTTGGTCAAAACGCAAATTTGAAGAGCTTGAAGACCTGCAAATGAAGGCTGGCGAAAGCAATAAAATGAAACTTGGTGCGTATGAACGCCTTGCTCTTTTCGCAGAGCGCGTCAGGCTGGAAAACCTGGTGGCACAAGTGAAAGGCAATATTTCTGCCAGGGAGGCAAGACTTGGACTAGTAGAATCATTACGCGAAGAATATGATTATAACGTCACACAGCAATTGTATGTAAAACCGGAAATATGGGATGCCATTAACCGGATGAAAAATCAGAATATTTATATTATTAATCAGATTGCTTCCCTAATGCCTGCCGAAGCTGGTGGTGAAGAACTGAAGCGGGAGATTCTCAATTACCTGGCAACTGAACCCAACGCCACACTAAACAATACCGTTTTGGAAGCCATCAACTATGAAGTAAAACAAATTTTAGGGTAAATATGGAAACGAAAGCGCAACAACCATTGATCAACGATAGCGGCATTGAAATCAAAATGGTATATGGTCCTGAAGATTTAAAGCATATTGAACAAAATGAAAAACCGGGCGCTTATCCTTTTACCAGGGGGGTACAACCTACCATGTATCGTGGCCGTTTGTGGACCATGCGGCAGTATGCAGGTTTCTCCACCGCGGAAGAAAGCAATAAACGTTACCATTACCTGCTTAGCCAGGGCGTTAGTGGATTGAGTGTTGCTTTTGACCTTCCTACACAAATTGGATACGACAGCGACCATCCGCTTTCAGAGGGCGAAGTTGGCAAAGTTGGCGTAGCCATTGATTCCATTGAAGACATGCAGGTACTTTTCAACAACATCCGTTTGGAGGAGGTAAGTACCAGTATGACCATAAATTCCACCAGCTATATACTGCTTGCACTCTATGTGGCGCTGGCCAAACAACAGGGTGCAGACCTGGCTAAAATCAGTGGTACGATTCAGAACGACATTTTAAAGGAATACGTTGCCCGTGGCACGTACATCTATCCCCCCAAACCCAGCATGCGCATCATCACCGATATTTTTGAATGGTGCAGCAAAGAAGTGCCAAAATGGAATACCATTTCCATAAGCGGTTATCACATTCGCGAAGCGGGAAGCACGGCGGTCCAGGAAATCGCCTTTACGCTGAGCAATGGCAAAGCCTATGTAAAAGCAGCATTGGAAAAAGGCCTCGATATTGATGTATTCGGCAAACGCCTCTCCTTCTTTTTCAACGCGCACAATGATCTTTTTGAAGAGATCGCTAAATTCCGCGCAGCGCGAAAGATGTGGGCAAAAATCATGAAGGAGCTCGGGGCAACTGATCCTAAAGCCATGATGTTGCGATTTCATACACAAACGGGCGGAAGTACTCTTACCGCACAACAGCCGATGAACAATATTGCCCGTGTAACCATCCAAACACTGGCTGCGGCACTTGGTGGCACCCAAAGCCTGCATACCAATGGTTATGACGAAGCACTTAGTTTGCCTACGGAAGAAGCGGCAAGAATCGCGCTGCGTACCCAACAGATTGTAGCATACGAAAGTGGTGCGGCCGATACGGTTGACCCCATGGCCGGAAGTTATTATGTGGAGAGCCTTACACAACAAATTGAGGACGCCGCAACCAGGCTGATAGAAAAAGTGGATGCTATGGGCGGAAGCGTTGCGGCTATTGAACAGGGTTTTATGCAGAATGAGATCGCCGGAAGCGCTTATGACTACCAGCGCCACATTGAAGACGGAAAGAAAATTATTGTGGGCGTAAACAAATTCACCATGAAAGAACATCATCATCCTCCTGTAATGAGGATTGATGAAAGCATTCGCACAATTCAAACGGAAAAGCTGAATAAATTGCGTACGGAACGTAATAATGAAGCAGTAAGATCAAATCTTGCCGACCTGGAAGCTGCGTCAAGAGACGGACGCAACATTATGCCAATCGTGATAGAAGCTGTTGAAAATAAGGCAACCTTAGGTGAAGTGGCGGATGTGCTGAGGGGGGTTTTTGGTGAATTTAAATAATTCGTTGGCAATAGGCAGTTGCTGTTTAATTAGGCATTTGAGGCTGTGAAAACAGGAACGGAGTATACCGCATATCAAGTAATCCCTTTTGTTTGTATTTTCACTTCTTCAAAAATGTTCCTGAAATGATTGCAAAAAAATGGTTCCAACTTTCTTTCCCTATTTTGCTGATTTTATTGTTTGCATTCAATTCCCATACCCAAAATGCATTTGTAGAATACCAAATCGATCAGTACATCAAACAAGGCATGGAAGCCTGGAAAGTTCCGGCGCTGGCAGTAGCGATAGTGAAAGATGGCAAAGTGGTGAAAATGCAGGGGTATGGAAGTAAAAGCATTACTGCAAATACTCCGGTGGATGAGAATACCCATTTTTTTATCGCAAGCAATACCAAATTATTTACCGGACTGGCTTTGGCCAACCTGGAAGCCCAGGGCAAACTCAAACTCAATGATCCCATTCGCAAATATTATCCCGATTACAAACTTTGGAATGAACGCGATGCGCAAATGGTCACCATACGCGACATGCTTTCTCACCGTATCGGCCTGAAAAGTTTGCAGGGCGATCTCACTTTCTGGAATACAAAACTCAACAGCAAAGAGATCATGGAGCGTATGCGCCTGCTTGAACCCTCCGGCGTTTTCCGCCAGGATTACGGTTACTGCAACAGTTGTTTTATGACGGCTGGTGAAGTGATCCCCGCGGTAACGGGAAGAACCTGGGCTCAGTATGTACAGGATAGCATCATTAACGTCATAGGCATGTCAGGCAGTTTTGCAGCTTCGAATAACATTGAATCTTTTTCCAAAAACCTGGCTATTCCTTATACCACAAGCTACACCGGCACACTCAGGCGTGTTCCTTATGATCAGTGGGACAATATGGGCGCCGCGGCAAGTATAGTGAGCAATATAAAAGACCTGGCCAAATGGCTGCAATTTCAACTCGACAGCGGTAAGGTGAACGGGAAGCAAATCATACCGTTTTCCGCATTGGATAAAACCCGGCAGATTAATATTGTAACCTCAAGCCGCAAACATTCCTTTTTGCCTATGCACATTCGCGGTTATGGCCTGGGCTTATACAATGGCGATTATGCAGGCAAACAAATTTTCTGGCATACCGGTGGGGCGGCGGGTATGGTGAGCAATGTCTGCTTTGTACCGGAAGAAAACCTGGGTATTGCCATCCTGAGCACCAATGACAACCAAAGCTTTTTTGAAGCCCTTCGCTACCAAATCCTCGACAGTTACCTGGATGTACCTTACCAGGACAGGAGCAAATTTCTGCTTGAAAATTTCATAAAAAATGAAGAAAAAACGTTGCAGGAGATTGAAGCATGGAAATCCACAGCGAGAGCCTTCACCGAAAAGATCGACTTGAATCCATACACCGGTAATTATACTAACCCGGTTTATGGAAAAATAAATATCGCTCAAAAAGCCAATGCCCTGGAAATCAGTTTTCCCTTAAATCCCGGTATGACGGCTTCTTTATTACCTATAGATAATGAAAAATGGCTTATAGAGTACAGCAATATTGAATATGGGATTTTTTCCACTAATTTTAAATATGAAAACGGGAAACTTGCCGGGTTTATTTTACCGGTAAATCCGTTTGTAGAGGGCGAAAGTTATTTCTTTGAAAAAGAATGAATAAGGAGTTTTCAGGAAATACCAGGCATAATGGATGGTGTACCTCGCAAATGATTTTTGTGGCTTAATAACTAATACCTTCGTCAATACCCAAAGATCCTCCACTATTCATAAATTCAACACCTAACGTATAATCCACAATTCACAATCAAAGGATATATGCAGAAAGCAATCATCATTTTATTAAGCAATCTTTTTTTCTTTATTCCTGCATTTGGGCAGCAAGTTCAGCAAACCCGTATTTCAACCGGCGCGGAAAGCTTGCAACCTAAACTCGTTGAATGGCGCAGGCATTTGCATCAACACCCCGAATTGAGCAACCGGGAATACAATACAGCCGCCTATGTGGCCGCGCACTTAAAAAGCCTTGGCATGGAAGTGCGGGAGAAAGTGGGGTTGACAGGCGTTGTTGGAATTCTACAAGGCGGCAAGCCGGGGCCGGTGGTTGCGCTGCGCGCCGATATGGACGCCCTGCCGGTAAAAGAACGTGTGGACCTTCCGTTCAAAAGCACAGTAATGAGTGAATACCTCGGCCAGGAAGTGCCGGTAATGCATGCCTGCGGACATGATGCACATGTCAGCATTTTGATGGGTACTGCCGAACTGCTCACCACCATGAAAGCAGACCTGCCAGGCACAGTAATGTTCATTTTTCAGCCGGCTGAAGAAGGTCCGCCCGGCGATGAAGAAGGCGGCGCTCCCCTGATGCTC
This sequence comes from Bacteroidota bacterium, assembly GCA_023387985.1. Classification (GTDB taxonomy): domain Bacteria; phylum Bacteroidota; class Bacteroidia; order Chitinophagales; family Chitinophagaceae; genus Phnomibacter. Next base: position 174,714 of record JAEWHC010000004.1, read on the forward strand.
AAGGAAGGGGTATTTAGCGATCCTCGGCCTGAAGCCATTTTTGGCCTGCACATCAATTCACAAACTCCGGTGGGGATGATACGCTATAAGGCGGGAAGCACTTATGCCGCTAGTGATTGGTTTACCATCCGGATCACGGGAAAACAAACCCATGGTTCACAGCCCTGGGGGGGTGTGGATCCCACGCAGGTTGGCGCCGCCATTATCAACAGCCTGCAAACCATTGTAAGCCGCGAAACAGATCTCACCAAAGCCCCGGTGGTGATCTCGGTCGGAAAAATTTCCGGGGGTGTGCGCAGCAATATTATTCCTGAAGAAATCACCATGGAAGGAACAATCCGCACCCTGGATACTACCATGCAAAGTTTTGTACATAGGCGCTTCAGTGAAATTGTGGAAGGCATAGCTAAAACCCACCGGGCAAATGCAGAAGTAATCATAGACCGCAAAACCCCGGTAACCTTCAATAATATTGAGCTGACGCATAAGATGGCACCTAGTTTTACGAAGGCTGCCGGTGCAGAAAATGTAAAGGAAACCGAATGGACAACAGGCGCTGAAGATTTTGCCTTCTTCGCCAATGAGATTCCTGCTCTTTATTTCACGCTTGGTGGAATGCCAAAAGGCACGAATCCCAAAGTGGCCGCCCCCCATCATACCCCGGATTTTTTTATTGATGACAGCCGGCTGGATGTAGGGGTTAAGGCATTTACAAATTTGGTTTTTGATTATGCGGCTTTGAAAACAGCTACAGGCAAAAAATGAATATAACCGGACGATGAACTAAATTAATGGCCAATCCGCAAATATGGGAATAATCCATAGCTGCGAGCAAACCTCCATCAATCCAGCCTCTCAAACAAAATAAGCATTACCCGGCTCATCACCCTGGTAAATGAATCCGTATAGCCAGCCTTGCCAACCAACTTGCTGACTTACCGCCAATTTAACAAAACCACAAACCAACAATCCGCCTAATTTCGCATGATGGCTGTGAAAAAAGAAGCCGCGATCGGGTTCATATTTATAACATTGTTGCTGGACATTACCGGATGGGGACTGATCATCCCGGTTATGCCCACTTTGATTGAAGAGCTTACCGGTGGTTCCATCAGTGTGGCTGCTCAATATGCCGGATGGCTGGGATTCACTTACGCCTCTATTCAGTTCCTTTTTGCACCGGTCATCGGCAGCCTGAGCGACAAATACGGGAGGCGCCCGGTGTTGTTGGTGAGCCTGTTTGGCTTTGCCATTTCATACGTTTTGCTGGCTACAGCGCCAAGTATAATGTGGCTTTTCGTGGCCCGCATTATTTCCGGCATTACCGGCGCAAGCGTTACCACAGCATCCGCCTACATTGCCGACATCAGCACCGCAGAAACCAGGGCGAAGAACTTTGGCATGGTGGGCGCCGCCTTTGGGCTGGGTTTTATCCTTGGACCGGTACTAGGTGGACTAATCGGCCAATATGGGTCAAGAATGCCATTTTGGACAGCAGCTGTGGTATGCCTGCTCAACTGGCTATATGGCTATTTTGTACTGCCAGAATCGCTTTCCAAAAACAAGCGAAGAGATTTTAGCTGGTCGTCTGCCATTCCCGGCTTAAGCATCATCCGGTTGAAAAATTTTCCGGCCATCACCGGTTTAGTGGCTTCCATGGCGCTCATGCATATTGCCGCTCATGCGGTACAAAGCAACTGGAGTTTTTATGGCATCGAACGATTTGACTGGAATGAACGGATGATTGGCATTTCGCTCGGGGTTATAGGTTTATTGGTAGGGCTGGTCCAGGGCGTGTTGATCCGGTGGATCAATCCCCGGTTGGGCAATGAACGCAGCATATATTTTGGATTAGCGCTTTCTGCGGTGGGAATGATCCTTTTCGGTCTGGCTACCCAAACCTGGATGATCTTCATATTCCTTATCCCCTATTGCCTGGGTGGAATTGCTGGTCCGGCTTTGCAAGCCATTATTACAGGATCCATACCGGCAGACCGGCAAGGTGAATTGCAGGGCGCTTTGGCCAGCATGGTCAGCGCGACAGCCATTATTGGCCCGCCACTAATGACGAATACATTTGCCTATTTTACAAAATCATCGGCTCCGGCTTATGTTCCCGGCGCACCATTTTTCCTGGCAGCCTTCCTCATCAGTTTGGGTTTGTTGGGAGCTTATAAAGCGGTTACCAGGCAGAAACTATTGGGAAGATTGAGTTAGACGTGTCAAACGCATTCAATTGTGGATTGTTGATCTGCCAGAGACCGTCAAATGTTGACTCAAAAAGTTAACCTTACCGTTGCCAACACATTTCTTGGAATCAGTGGAATTGCATAGTACTGCTGCAGGCCTACCCGATTGGAAACTTGCTCATGGTTTCTTGAATTGGTAAGATTATCCAATTGAATCCGATAACTGATTTTAATTGGTGGGATTCGATCTTATTTGCAGATCGCTGAACGTAAAATTAGCCGCATCTTCAGTTTTTATTCTTGTCCGGAACCATTCATGGTTCAGTCCAATCGTAAATTCCTTCTTTAGGTTGAATCCAAAATTGAAGGCGCCACGTATAGACCACATCAATGGTACAAAATTCCCGTCAAATGCATTGGGCAATTGCGTGCCAGAGCCGTTCAAATTCATCAAAGCTTCCAGCTTATATTTCCCAGGCAAAGATTTAGTTACACGCAGCATTGCATAAGCAAATTGGGATCGCCCTTGAAGCGTTTCTCCTTTATAAAAATACCACCTTTCAAAAATATTAAATCCGTTCGTAAAACTAATATCGAACCTTTTTGAAATTTGATAATACCTGTAGCTGAAACTAAAACTATGGTAGTTTGCAGGCTTGTCAATTAATGAATCGGTATTAATTAAAACAAAACTGTCAATATATAACGGATTGAAAGTTAAGATATGGTTGGTCTTGAAAATGCTTTTTAGATAACTGTGCAAATGGAGTTGTCACTTAAGCATTTAGGACCATATAATTTAGAGCTAAGTAAAACACGCCCGGGTGATCGTTCAACGCGTTATCCTTATTTATAATCCGAATTTTACCCCGAAAAATCATCCGCTACCATGCTTGCTGAAATTTTTCTTTCCAGGTATTTTTCAGCGATTACCAAATCAATGGGTGTAGTAATTTTTATGTTGGTGTCCTCCCCTTCCATTAAATGTATTTCAATGCCGAAAGATTCGAGCACGGTTGCTTCATCGGTAAATTTTTCTTTGTAATCCACCTGCATCATAGCCGGCAGCAAAATGCTGCCCAAAAAAGTTTGAGGGGTTTGCACCCGGCGATATTTATTGCGGTCAACAGCCCGGTTTCCATCTTCCTTCAACTTGCGGATACTGTCTTTCAATGGTATCGTGGGAACAGCAGACCCATTCAACATCGCTGAATCATAGCAATAATGAATCAGATTTTTGGAAACAAGGCACCGAACAGCATCATGCACAAAAATCACCGATTCTTTTTCCACCAGTTGAAGGCCGGCTTTTACCGAATCAAAACGGGTGTCGCCCCCGGTGGTAATTTGTATCCGGTTGCCCTCAAAAAAGGAATCCACTATTTCACGGCCCAATTCAATGTGGTCGCCAGGAAGAACCAAAATGATCTGCATATCCGCGTAGCTATCCAGGAAAGTCCTGAGGGTATAATAAAGTACCGGCTTGCCTTTAAGCATCATAAATTGCTTGGGCAGATCGCTTGACATCCTTTTGCCGGTGCCACCAGCCACTATTATGGCGAATTTCTTCATAGCTGTAGATTAGCGTTGGGTACAAATATCTGATTATTGATTAAATTTTGATACAAATGTCTCCCCGAATGCTGAGTTCTTATCGTATATTAGCCGCAATTGAGATCAAATTCTTATTAAGAAACTTATGAGAAAACTTTTTGCCTTGCTCATCATTGGTTCGGTTTTTACCTATTATGCGTGCAACAGCGCTGCCGACAGTAAGGATCATACCGAACATACCGCCCAAAACCTGGAAGACAGTCTTTATAAATCTGTAATGGCCCTGCATGATGAAGCCATGCCTAAAATGGGACCGTTGATGGGAAATCAGAAAACCGCACAAGCCCGCCTTGACTCATTGACTGCACTGGGAGGTGCTTCAAATGCAGCTATGATCAGCAGGCTGAGCGCACTGAAGGACCAGCTTGCCGCTGCAGAAAAAGGAATGAACGACTGGATGGAAGGCTTCGACCCGGATCCACAGGGAACGCCGGCAGAAAACACCGTTTATTTTAAATCGGAAAAAGAAAAAGCACAGAAAATGCGTGATGATATTTTTGTTGCCCTTGACAGTGCAGCTGCCATTTTGCAGTAGATCAAATCATTCAACATTCAACAAGGCCGGGCATAATCCCGGCTTTTTTGTGAATTTATCTGGAAAAACATTAGCACCCGCCTTTAACTTTATCGCTATGAAATTATTCTATACCCTTTTGGCATCACTCGCCATCGGCATTTCTTTTGCCCAGCAACCAAACCTGGCTTCCGGCAAGGCCGAAAAAGATAAATGGGATGTGAACAATCCGCCCTATCCTTACAAAACCATCCGCTTTACCACAAATGAAGGTACCTGGATGAACCTTGACATTGCTCCGGATGGGAAAACCCTTGTATTTGACCTGCTTGGAGATATTTATACATTGCCGGTCGCAGGCGGAAAGGCAACCGTGCTCCGCCAAAACCTGGCCTATGAGGTTCAGCCACAGTTTAGCCCGGACGGAACGAAGATCCTGTTCACTTCAGATGCCGGTGGCGGCGATAATATCTGGATGATGGATGCCGACGGCAGCAACGCAAAACAAGTGACCAAAGAGAATTTCCGCCTGCTGAACAATGCTTGTTTTACGCCCGATGGTCAGTATTTTGTAGCCAGGAAACACTTTACAAGCAGCCGGTCGCTTGGCGCAGGCGAAATGTGGCTTTACCACATCAATGGCGGTGACGGGCTTCAACTCACCAAACGCAAGAATGATCAGCAGGACGTGAACGAACCTTCCGTATCGAGGGATGGACGTTATGTGTATTACAGCGAAGACATGTATCCCGGTGGGCATTTTCAATACAACAAAGATCCCAACAACGAGATTTTCGTCATCAATCGTTACGATCGGGAAGATGGCAGCATCAACCGGGTGACCGGGGGCCCCGGTGGCGCATTGAGGCCGCAAATTTCAAACAGTGGAAAAGAGCTGGCCTTCATTCGTCGGGTACGTGAAAAAACGGTGCTTTATATCCACGACCTCGAAACGGGTGAAGAATGGCCCGTTTACGATAAGCTTTCAAAGGATCAGGCGGAGGCATGGACCATATTCGGGCCTTATACCCGTTATGCGTGGAGCCCGGATGATCAGTTCATCTATATCTGGAGCTGGGGCAAAATCTGGAAAGTTGATGTAAGAAAAGCCAATGTGGCTGCTGAAATTCCTTTTACAGTGGAGGTGCAACAGCAAATCGCAGAAGTCGTACGTTTTCAGCAAGACCTGGAAAAAGACGATAACGTAAAGGTTATCCGGAATGCAGTTACGAGCCCTGACGGCAAATTGCTGGTGTTTAACGCTTTGGGCAATTTATGGAAACGGAATCTGCCCAATGGACAGCCCGTTCGCCTGACCAATTCCACCGATATTGAAGATGAGCCGGCATTTTCCCGGGACGGTCGTCAATTGGTGTACGTTACCTGGAACGATGTGGGCCGCGGCGCTATCCAGGTTTTGAACCTGGCGACCAACCGGAGTTCCAAAATCACAACGCAGAAGGCCATTTATCGCAATCCTTCGTTTTCACCGGATGGTAAATCCATTGTATTTCAAAAAAACCCGGGCGACAATGTGCTTGGCAATGCGGGAACAGCAACCACAGGAATTTATACAATGGATTCCGACGGAAAAAATGAAAAGCTGATTTCGAGGTCAGGCAGCAAACCGCATTTCAATAAAAATGGCAACCGCGTTTATTATCAATTCCGCGGCAATTCGTTTGCTTCAAACGACCTTAATGGGAAAGACGAAAAAATAATATTTAATTCAACCTATGGCCGCGGATACGTCATGAGCCCTGATGAGCATTGGGTTGCATTTACGGATCTGCATAAGGCCTATATTGCTGCTAACCCTGGAATTGGAAAGACAGTTGATCTCAATGCCGGCAGCACTGCGTATCCGGTAAAACAGGTTGCGCGGGATGCCGGTTTAAACCTGCACTGGAGCAGCGATGGCAAAAAACTACATTATACCGTGGGCAATGAATATTATACCATTGAACTTGCAGATCGTTTTGGTTTTATCGATGGCCGCCCCGACAGTGCATTTGTGATGCCCTCAAATGGATTGGCCATTGGGCTGAAACAACCACTTGATAAGCCTGGCGGCCGGTTGGCCCTCACCAATGCGCGTATCATAACCATGAATGGCAGCCAAGTGATTGAAAACGGAACCGTTTTGATTAATCAAAACAAAATTGAAGCGGTTGGGGCAAACGTGAATATTCCGGCAGGTACACACACGATCGATTGCAGTGGCAAAACCATAATGCCCGGATTGATTGATGCCCATGCTCACGCCGTGCATTTCCGCAGCGGGATTACCCCTCAGGTGCATTGGCCTTATTACGCTGCCCTTGCGTTTGGCAATACCACCATGCACGATCCGTCGGCCAATACCGAAATGGTATTTGCACAAAGTGAAATGGTTAAAGCCGGAAAAATGGTGGGACCAAGAATCTTCAGCACCGGCACCATCCTCTACGGCGCCGAAGGTGATTTTAAAGCGGTAATCAATTCTTTGGAAGATGCCCGCAGCGCATTACGCAGAACAAAAGCATTCGGTGCATTTAGTGTAAAAAGCTACAATCAACCGCGCCGCGATCAACGCCAGCAGGTGATACAGGCTGCTAAGGAGCTCAACATGAATGTTGTACCCGAGGGCGGAAGTTTTTTCTACCACAACATGACGATGATCAACGATGGCCATACCACCATTGAGCACAACATTCCCATTCCCATTTTGTATAATGATGTGATCAATACCTGGAAAGAATCAAAAACCGCTTATACGCCCACACTCATTGTGAATTATGGCGGTCCAAATGGAGAATACTATTTCTACCAATATGACAATGTGTGGGAAAATGAAAGGTTGATGCGCTTTACGCCAAGAAACGTGGTGGATACCCGTGCACGCTGGCGCATGGTTTTACCAAAAGCAGAATATGAAAATGGTCATTTCCTGGTTGCCGAAAGCGCCAGGAAACTTGCCAGTGAAGGCGTTTTGGTGAACACCGGAGCGCATGGGCAGATCCAGGGCATTGGCATGCATTGGGAAATGTGGCTGCTTTCGCATGGCGGCATGGCCAATCATGATGTATTGCGGGCCGCCACCATCTGGCCGGCCAAATCGCTTGGGCTTGACAAAAATCTGGGAAGCCTGGAACCTGGAAAGCTTGCGGACATCATCGTATTGGACCAAAACCCCCTGACCGAAATACGCAATACCGAAAGTGTGCGTTATACCATGATCAATGGCCGCTTATACGATGCGCATACCATGAATGAAATTGGCAATCACGAAAGGATCCGGCCCAAATTCTATTGGGAAAATAATCGTAACGGTAATGTATTTCAGTGGAATGATGGCCAAACGCATCAATTGGATGTGGATTAGATATTATTAGCGTAATCTATAAATATCATTTCCCTTAGTCAAAAGTCTGCCCAATGGCCATATTTAACTAAAAAAACAAATTTCATCCCGGAAATCCAAAACCGGATATTTTTTTTGCAGATTTTTGGAATAGTCCAACATTTTACTTCTGAACTTCTGATGCAAGGCGGATCCCGGATGATGCGGCTTATGTTGTACTGCCAGACGTAGTTGCTGAATTTCGTCCAAAAATATTTTACCCGCTTCATCAAAATAAGCATTGGTGAATTTCTCCCAAACATAATCTGTAGCGGCATAGTTGGGATGTACCAAATCCTCTGCATAAAACCGGTAATCACGCAGGTCATCGATCACCAATTCATAGGCCGGAAAATAATGCGTATTGGCCATTTCATTACAGAGATCCATGACCGCTAAATGCAGCGCAGATTTACTGCGATTGTTTTCTATCAGGCCTTCACGATAATGGCGTACCGGGCTGATGGTGAAAACAATTTTAACCGCAGGATTTGTTTTTCGGCAAGCTTCAACGGCTTCTTTCAACCGGACTTTGAGGAGCTGAACCGGTTCAATGGAGTGAATAAAACGGTTTGCCGCCACCTTGTGACAATTGGCAACTGCATATCCGGTTTCGGCGTTTGCCGAGCCTTCATGCAAGCGGTAGGTAAAAGCGCTGCCCAGGGTTAGGATCAGCCAGTCGGCAGTTTGGAGGAAATCATGCCCTGAGGTTACAGCACCGTTCATTGCTTCAAGGGCGTTGTTTGCATCCGGCATAGAAAAACTACCATGAAAATGCCAGCTATTGAACAGTTCGTTGGCTTCGAACAAATCCTCATTGGCGAATTTCCTTCTCTCCAGTAACATCCCGATTTGGTATGCTATGGTTATTGGATTGAACACAATTCCAAAAGGGTTTTCCAGCACCGGAAATTTCGCCGTTCTTAGCCTGGCTGCCATATGCGTGGTAAAACAACTGCCCATGAGTGCAATGCGCTCGCCTGGAATGAGTTTTACAGAAGATGGTGTTGGATTTAATTCTAATCGAAACTGCATGGAGAAAATTCAACATTAAAAAATTCAAAATTTAAAAGCGTTGCCGATTCCCGATTTCGTTGATGACGGTGTCAAAATCAGGAACAAAGAAACCACCAATCAAACTGTTTTTCGCTGACCTGTTTATTCATCTGCCGGATTTTCCGGGCTAAACAATTGAACGGCTAACCATTTGGCTTTAGTCAATTCCTCTTCCCTGATTTCGGGTAACTGCGCTTTAGCAAAATAATCAACCAGGTCTACCGTATCCAAATTGCCCACCAGATCATCGCCGGCCATTGGACAGCCGCCGAATCCGCCAATGGCGCCATCAAACCGCCTGCAGCCTGCACGATAAGCCGCTTCCACTTTTTGAACCCAGTTAAATTTTGTCCCGTGCAAATGGACGCCAATCTCTAAATCCTGAAATTCATCAACAGCAGCTTTTGTTGTGGCAAAAATTTCCTCCGCGGTGGCCACGCCTACAGTATCTGCAATAGAGATGATCCCAAATCCTTCCTGTTTTAATTTTGCTATCCATTCATTCACCATTTCCGGGCTGTATTGATCGCCGTAGGGATTGCCAAAGCCCATCGACAAATACACGACCGGTTTTTTTTTCTGCTGTTGGCAAACTGTATTCACCTGCATCAGGCGTTCCCAATTTTCAGCAATGCTGCTATTGCCATTGCGCTGCTGAAATGTTTCAGAAATACTGAATGGAAAACCCAGGTATCTTACATGATCGAATGCCGCTGCATCATCTGCGCCGCGCTTATTGAGCACAATAGCGAGAATTGCAGTTTCACTTTCGGTTGAATCGATCAACGCGGCAACTTCTTTGCTGTCTGCCATTTGGGGAACGGCTTTTGGAGATACAAAACTGAGGCAATCCAGGGTATTGAAACCCACCTGCATCAACTGGTTGATGTATTCAGCTTTTTTATCAGTAGGTATCCATCCTTTCATGCCTTGCATGGCATCCCGTGGGCAATCCACTATTTTTAGCACTTCATTCATCTATTTCTTTTTTCAACGATTTCTCCTATTAATCACATCAGGCAAACATAAACATGTAAGCATTTGATTTTCATAATCGGTTACATTTACCATCTAGCCAGGTGAAATTCAATGAGGCCCATTTGGTCAAATTACGTTTCATCATGCCAAATCTGCACAAGACTTGCAAGGGTATTCACTGCACGCTCCATATCCTGCACACTCACCCATTCGAGTTTGCTGTGTATGTTTTGCATACCGGTGAAAATGTTCGGACACGGCAAACCCATGAAACTCAACCGGCTGCCGTCCGTACCACCACGAATGGGTTCCATTTTCACTTCCATGCCATTTTGGGCAATCGCTTTCCTTGCAAATTCAACGACCTGTGGATGCTGATCGAGAATTTCTTTCATATTGCGGTATTGCTCCGTCACTTCCAGCCTCACCTTTGCTCCCGGCCATTTTTGCACCGTAGTTTGGGCAATACGTAACAATTCATTCGCATGCTCTTGCAATTTGCCGGTTTCAAAATCACGAATGATAAAATTGATCTTTGCGTTTTCGGCATTCCCGCTCATACTTACAGGATGCACAAAGCCTTCGCGTTTTTCCGTGGTTTCCGGACTAAACCGGTCTTTAGGTAAGGCATCCAAGATGGCGCCGGCAACTTTCAGGGCATTCACCAATACACCTTTCGCGTAACCCGGATGAATGGGTACACCCTGTACCTCCAAAACACCTGCGTCTGCACTAAATGTTTCATTTTCCAGGTCGCCTGCCGGCCCACCATCGAGAGTATAGGCAAAATCCGCATTCAATCTTTTCAAATCCACTTTGGCGGTACCCTGCCCTACTTCCTCATCGGGAGTGAATAATATGCGAATGTCTCCATGCCTGATTTCCGGATTGGCGAGCAAATGCGCCACGAGTTCCATAATGATGGAAATCCCTGCCTTATCATCCGCACCCAGCAAGGTCTTCCCTGAAGCGGTAATGATATCATCCCCGATTTTTGTTTTTAAATAAGACAGCTTTTCCGGATCAAGTACCTGAGTTTCATCGTCAGGCAACACAATGGTGGTTCCATCATATTTATGATGCAAAATTGGTTTCACCCCTGTACCGGTGACATCAGGTGCTGTATCTACATGACTGCAAAAACAAATCACCGGCACTTTTTTTTCGGAATTAGAAGCAATGAATGCATATACATAGCCGTATTCATCCATTTCCGCATTCGCTATACCCATAGCACGCAATTCATCTGCCAGCAACCGGCTGAGGTCTTTCTGCTTTTCCGAGGTGGGATGTGAATCACTGAACGGATCGCTTTGCGTATCCATTTGAACATAACGCATGAAACGTTCGGCCAGGGAATTGCTGAGGGTTGAATTATTCATATTTCTTTATTTAAATGTCAGGTGCCTTGCATAGACTGCATGCATTCTATCTACCTGTGCGTCATATAAAACACCAATTCCCCGCCTTCCAGAATCTGGTCGTGGGTAATTTTTTCAATGGGAATCTGTATACCATTTAAGGTTATCCTATTTATGTAAATGGAATTGGGCCTTTTTCCTTTAACGGTTCTCACTGTAAATGTTTTCCCGTTTTGCAGGTTGACTGTCGCCTTATCCACCAATGGTGTTCCAAAATAATATTCTCCTGAAGAAGCGTTCATCGGGTAAAAACCGAGTGCGCTCCACACATACCATGCACTCATTTGTCCGCAATCTTCATTTCCACTCAGGCCATCGGGATTGTTGTGGTAGAGTGTGGTCATGATCTGATGGACACGTTGCGCGGCTTTTTTGGGTTGCCCGAGGTAGGTGTACATATAGGCAATGTGGTGGCTGGGTTCGTTGCCATGTGCGTATTGCCCGATCATCCCGCTGATGTCGTTGCTCGCATTTTCTCCTTTTACTTCACTTGTCGTCGTAAAAAGTGTATCCAGTTTGTCAATCAGTTGTTTTCTGCCGCCCAACAACCTGGCATAATCATCCACCGCATGCGGCACAAAAAAGGTATGCTGCCAGGCGGTCCCTTCCATGTACATGGCCGAAGATTCGTGTTCGCTGTAATAGGGATCAAATGGCTCAACCCATTTGCCGTCGCTGTTTTTACCGCGGAAAAATCCGGTTTGGGCATCGAATAAATTGCGGTAATAGGTTGAACGTTCCATAAAATATTTTTCATCTTCCGGTTTGTTCAGCAATTTGGCCACCTGCGCAATGCACCAGTCATCGTAAGCATATTCCATGGTATAGGTAACGCTATACCCATATTTATCCTGCGGAATGTATTTGTATTGCCGGTAGAAATTGGTTCCGCGAATATCCTGCGCCGCGCTTTTCTTCATCGCTTCATAAGCTTTCTCATAATCAAAACCTTTGAATCCTTTCAACATGGCATCCGCAATCACTGCCACCGCATGATAACCCTGCATGGTATTCGTCTCATTAAAATGCAGGTCCCAGACCGGAAGCAATCCGTATTGGTCATAAAACTTTAAATAACTGTTGATGATTCCGGCGATACGGTGGGGTTGCAATAAGGTCTGCAAAGGATTGGCACCACGAAATGTATCCCAGAGGGAATGGGTGGAATACACATAATCTTCGCTATGGTATAACTGGCCGTTAGCGCCCTTATATTCTCCCATTGCGTCGTTGAAAATGGTGGGCGCAACAAACACATGGTACAACGCGGTGTAAAAAGTGGTTAGAAAATTCTTATCGGAAGATTCCACATTCACACTGCCCAGTTCTTTTTCCCAGGCATTTTCGGCAGCTATTTTTGCAGCTGCAAACCGCGTATTGCGTGAGCCTTCCAAACCCGCCATTGCTCCCGCCAGGGAGCCATTGCTGATGCCAACCTTCAACTCCAGTTGTTTATTGTCGAGATTGCCAAAATCCAGCAGGCCCATGGCTTGTGCATGTTTCAGTTCCTGTCCTGGTCTTTCCTCCGTGCCGGCCTTCAAGGTTATCCCAATGATTGGCTGGTTGCTTTGCATGGCAAAATGCACAACATGGTTATTGGCCCAGCCCTTGCTGCGCTTATAACCTATCACAGTATATGCATCCACCTGTTTGATATAGCAATCCACCGCCCTGTCCCAGTTGATGGCAAATGAAGGATCGATTTTGAGATAGGCATTCTCTCCCTGCGGAAAAGCATAGCGGTGATAACCCACGTGCATTCCGGCTGTCAGTTCCACATCTATTTTGGAATCCTGGAGTTTTACATAATAATAGCCCGGGTTTGCACGCTCTTCCTTATGGTTGAACCTGGCGCGGTGTTCTTTGTTGAATCCCTCTGCTGAAGTGAGTGGCAGAAATGAAATATCAATAAGGTCGCCAATGCCGGTTCCACTCAAGTGGGTATGTGAAAATCCTGCAATTATGGTATCGCTGTAATGGTAACCGCTACACCAGTCCCAGCCCTGTGTACCGTTATCCGGGCTGAGTTGCACGGTGCCAAAAGGAACAGTTGCGCCAGGATAAACATGACCATGGCCACCGGTGCCAATAAAGGGATCTACGAAACTGATCAACCGTTGTTGAGCCGTCGCGTTTATGCAGAAGAGCAGGAGGATCAGCAGGGTAATTGTTCCCGTTTTTTTCATTATAATGTTGTTGACCTGTTTATACTGTTTCCAAAAAACAATCCGTTCATAAATATTTTAGTTGTTCCCAGCCAGAAGGCACGGAAATTCAGATTATCTGCCATATGAATGATCTTTCCATTACCCACCGATTCTACAACAACCGAAGCGGAATTGCGGATTAGGTTCAGGTTATTGTTGTTTACATAACCGCTTTGCAGCGGATTGTTCCCAAAATAAACCGGTGCCGCGTAAGGATTGCCGGGTTTCTGTACAAAAATGTTATTCGTCTTAAATAAATCTATATTATCCCTGGTATAGCCGTACAGCAAAGGATGTGTCGGGTCAATCTGCGCCCGGAAAATCGCTCCGGCCATTCTTGCGGCGCCATCCAGTTGCTCTTTATCGGCATATTGGAATGTTGCCGTCGAATCGCTGCGCTGCGTGGAGCGTTTGAATTCCAGTTTGGATATTCCTGCATTGCTCAGCCAGGAATTGGACTCTTCGGAGGCCATAATGGTTCCCCCTCTTTCCACAAACTCCTTCAGTTTATCCCTGGAATCATTGGTAAATCTGCCTCCCGGCAAAATTATATGGGTGTATTTGTTGAGGTCCAACCTGCGGATATTGTCCTGGTCCAAATGCGTGAGTGGTATTTCCATGCGTTGGTCGAGCATATGCCATATCTCACCGGCATCCAGCGCATTGATGCCCGTTCCCACCAGCATGGCCACTTTAGGCAATTCAAGGTTCACCATATAACGGCTGCCCAGGTCGCTGCCTGAAGCTGCGGCACCGGTTGAGGTGGAATAGATATCAACCAGATCTTCCTGTGCAGCTTTGGTAAGCAAATCATGCAGGATATTGATATCAACAGTCTGGTGATGCACCGGTACGATGAGGGTACCGCGGGCAAAATTTCGTTCAACGCCGTCAAGAACCAGGCTAACCGGGTTACTGACCACCATGGTACGTATCCCTTTATTCAGCAACTGGTATGCAAGTTTGGGTGCAAGAAAAGAGCTCCAGTCCACCAGGTAAGCATAAGATGACCGGGGTAAAGTTTTTGGAGCCCGCTGAGCCCCTGTGAAAACTTCTCCCCTTATTGCCCCATGATCTGCTTCGCGAATTGCGGCATAAGGCAGGCCAAATGCGTAGGGCAGCGTCCATGAACTTACATCATAAAAAAGGCTGTCTTCAAATTCGTACTGCTTTTCAAAAATGGTTTGTAAAAGTTTATAGTTTTTTGAAGTGGCCGGTATTACCCATGCCGCGTCTTTTTTAAACTGCTGGTTTCCAATCTTCAGATCTTTTGAAAGGGAATAAAGTGGAATTTCATGGCGGTGCAACATCTGGGCGAATATTTCATTCTTTTTACGGTCGGCGGCGTCGCCGATGACCCAGGCATTCTGACGCAATGCTTTGGCTTCATTGTCCATGCCTTTGTAAAAATCCCGCTGGTAATTCAGCATTTCCACCCGCATAGTTTTTGCGGCTTCCAGTGTGGAAAGCGTGGTAACGAACTGGTTGCGGATTGTGAAAGGAAAGGAAAGCGGCCCGTAACTTGTTTCCTGCAAATGCCCCCGGCTACTGGCCTGCTCAAATAAAATTCCAACTGCGCCATGAATATCAGGGAATGTACTTCCTTTCCCATAATAGAAATCATCAAAACCTTCTTTGGTAAAATAAAGGCTTCCAATCCTGTCGAGGAATTGCGCATGGTAGTTGCCGATTTTCGCTGTAAGTTCCTGGTTCTTTTTCGGCGTAAGGGGATTCACCCGACTGGGTACACCAGGTTGAAAAAAGAAAGTGGAATTTGATCCCATTTCATGATGATCGGTGAGGATATTGGGCAACCATTTGTGGTAAAATTTTAGCCGGTTCTGGCTTTCCACATGCACCGCCGGAAGCCAATCGCGATTCAGATCAAACCAGTAATGGTTAAATCTTCCACCGGGCCATATTTCACTGAACTCGCGGCTTTGAGGATCAGACACCAGTGTCTTGCTTCGGTGTTGGTTTGCCCAAGTTGAAAATCGGGTCATGCCATCCGGGTTGAAAGAAGGATCGAGAAGAACAACCGTGTTCCTGAGCAACTCCTGAACCGAAGCGTCTTCGGCTGCTGCAAGATGATAGGCAGCCAACAAAGCGGCATTGCTTCCGCTGGGTTCATTTCCATGAATGCTGTAACCCATCATTACCACAATGGGCATATTTTGAATGTTGAGCGAGGATGATGCAGATGCGTCAGCGAGCAGCAAATGTTGCCTGCGTATATTTTCTAAATCCTGGTGATTATCCCGGGAGGTAATGATCAGTGCCAATTGCTCACGGCCTTCATGCGTGGTGCCTAAAGATTCCAGCTTAATGCGGTCGGGCCGGCTGCGGGCAAGTTCTTTCATGTACATCACCAATTTGTCGTGCGTTACGTGCCACTCTCCCACCTGGTGCCCGATGACAGAGGCAGGAGGAGGAACATTGCTGTTGTAGTTAAAAGAATCGGGAAGAAAATAAGACAGATCTTGTTTTTGTGCTTCAGCAAAACCGCAAAAAACAAACAGCAAAGCAAAAGCCAGTAGATTTCTCATCATTACGTAATTGGTTTGAATATCTCCAAATTTAAAAAGCCTTTCTGAATTAACAGAAAGGCTTAATTCTTTTATTAAAATAACTTAGAACGGCAGATCGTCTTCTACATCAGAAGGACCGGGCAAAGTACCAAAACCTTCCTCCGGGGTTGCCGTCGTGGTTTTCGGTTCAGCGTGTGGATGACCAGGGTTCCCGCTGCTGCCTGTCGCTTCCCTGTCACCCTTGTTTCCCAGCAACTGGATATTGAAAACGCGCAGGGTTAATGAGGCACCGGGAGTGCCATCATTCCTGGTGTATTGCCGAAGGTCTGGAGCGCCTTCAACGTAAACCTGCGTTCCTTTAATTAGAAATGGCAGTATCCCGGTGCGGTCGGTCCAGTAGGAACAATCCACCCAAATGGTGCGATCTTTTTGTTCCCCTTTGCTGTCCCTGTATTTTTCTGTGTGGGCAACTGTGAAATTCATTACGTTTTTGCCGGAAACCACGTTGTTCGTGGCATCCCTGCCCAGGTTTCCAATTACTTGCATCTTGATCATAGCTTCGTGTTTTCTTGTTAGTTTATCTTAGCTCATAAAAATACGATTTCCAGGCTGAAAAATGAAGCCCGGGTTTCCATTTCCTCTTCCCCTAAACATATCCGCAGTTTTTTTAGCTAAACCTTATTCGCTGGTTTTGGTAACTTTGCACCGCCATATCCGGCCCTTGAACCCGGCAAGTATGGAAGAGCAATGCGTACGAAGAATAAGGTTTTGGTCGCCATGAGTGGCGGCATTGACAGCACGGTAGCCGCAATTATGCTTCACCAGCAAGGTTTTGAAGTAGTAGGCATTACTATGAAAACATGGGATTATGCCGATACCGGTGTTGCCGCCAAAGGCAAAAAAGAAACCGGTTGCTGTAATCTGGACAGTTTCAATGATGCACGAAGGGCCGCGGTTGATTATGGTTTCCCGCATTTCATCCTGGATATCCGGGAAGAATTTACAGGAAGTGTTATCGATAATTTTGTGGAAGAATACCTCGCGGGCAGAACCCCGAATCCCTGTGTGATGTGCAATACCCATATTAAATGGCGGGCATTGCTCAAACGCGCCGATGCCCTGGGCTGTGATTATATTGCTACCGGCCATTATGCCCGGATCGCCCAGGCGGAAAACAGCCGTTTTTTCATCCGCAAAGGGGAAGATCTGAATAAAGACCAGAGCTATGTGCTTTGGGGACTGGAACAAGACCTGCTAAGCCGCACCTTGTTGCCCCTGCAGGGTTTGGAAAAACCACAAATACGAAAAATGGCCGAAGAATTTGGCTACCCGGAACTGGCCAAAAAAAGCGAGAGCTACGAAATTTGCTTCGTTCCGGATAACGATTACCGCTCGTTCCTGAAAAAAAGGGTACCCCTAAAAGTAGAAATTCTTGAAGGCGGAGCTTTTGTTGATAAAGACGGGAATATTCTTGGTCAACACAAGGGATATCCTTTTTATACGATTGGTCAGCGCAAAGGCCTGGAAATCGCTCTCGGCAAACCAGCCTATGTCACCCATATTGATCCGGAAAACAACCGGATCACCCTTGGCGATGAAGTCGACCTGAACCGCACCCAAATGCATGTTTCCAAAATAAACTGGCAAAAAATCGAAAAACTTACCGCGCCAATGGAGGCGATGGTTAAAATCCGGTACAAAGACGGCGGACACCTGGCAAAACTCATCCCGGTTGAAGGCAACCGGGTGGAAGTGATGTTTTATGGTGATGTAAAAGGCATCGCTCCCGGGCAAAGCGCGGTTTTTTACGATGGGGACGACGTAATTGGCGGCGGCATCATCCAATATTAAAACCAGGTGCAACGTTTTGCGAAAGGGATTACTCATTATTTTTACCACCAAAGTATTTTGATCCAGAATGCGTCTCACCAATTACCTCATTTGTTTCCTATCAACAGGTTTCCTGTTCACAGCCTGCAAGCAGGAAAATTTTGAAATTACCACACCGCGTATCCAGGAATATTTTCCATTGGAAACGGGCAGGTCAATAACCTACAGACTGGACAGCACGGTTCCCGCACGATTTGGCGCGGACACCCTTGTGCGGAGCTATGAAGTGAAGTATCTTGTAGATCAAAAAATAAAAGATGGTGAAAACCGTGATGCATACCGCATTTACCGCCAGCTACGGCCACTGAACAGCACGGCGCCTTTTAACACGGATCATACATTTACGGCAACGCCTGTTGGTGAACAGCAAATGCTTTGGATGGAAAACAACCTGCGGTTTTCTAAATTGTATTTTCCCATCCGGGAAGGTTTTAGCTGGAAAGGCAACAGTTATATTTCATCAGGATCAGAAAATCTCGAATACTATGATGGCTGGGATTATGTTTATGAAAATGTAGGCGCTGCAATAACCCTGAATGGAAAAACCTTCAACAACACCATTACTGTTCATCATATTGATGAAATCTCTCCACCCGGTCCGTTTAACCCGGAAATCATAAAAATCATTAAATACAGCAAAGAGATCTATGCAAAAGATGTGGGCATGATTTACAGGAATACGGCCATCCTTGAATGGCAACCCAAAAGCCCGAGCGGGCAGCCCGGCTTCTGGACTGATAACAGCTTCCGGATCATTTTGTCCATAATTGATCATGATTGAAAGGTTATTCCCAAACACCTGTTCTGATTGTTGAAAAATAAGCACCCCGATCCTCCCCATAGGCTCGAAGGCAGATTAAATTTGCCCATTGACTGTTTTATAAACCAAAACATGCGGATTTATTGATTATCCTCCCATTTCCTCAAAGGGGAGACCAGGATTTATTATAAAAAATGGATTTACAAACTTACTTAACTGCACAATGGCCATTGCTGGTTTTTATTGGTCTGATCGCGTGTTTTACCATTCAGGCTTTTTACCACCTCTTCTTTTTTGCAAGACTGGCGTTTTTCAAAAGCCGGGATCGTTTTCAATCACAGACACACCCGGTGAGCGTAGTGATCTGCGCCAGAGATGAAGCACATAATCTTGAACAGAATATCACCGCCATAATGGATCAGGATTACCGCACAACGCATGAAGTGATTATTGTAAACGACAACAGCTTTGACGATACCAAATTTTTCCTGGAAGAACTTGAAAAGGTTTACCGCAGGCTTCGCCCCATCAGTCTTACGCAGGAAGCCAAACACATCCCTGGTAAAAAATATCCGCTAAGTGTGGGCATAAAAAGCAGCAAGTACGAAATATTGTTGCTTACAGATGCCGACTGCAAACCTGCCTCCGAATACTGGGTTCAAAAAATGCAAGACGGTTACCATGCAGGAATCGATATCGTTCTGGGTTACGCGCCTCATAATAAGACCGGCGGATTTTTCAATAAGCTGGTTCGATTCGAAACCTTTCATACCGCTTTGCAATACCTTTCCTATGCGCTTGCCGGAAAACCTTATATGGGTGTGGGCAGGAACCTGAGTTATAAACGGGGAATTTATTATGAAAACAAAGGCTTCAGCAGTCTGAATCATTTGCTGGGCGGCGATGACGATCTTTTCATCAATAAGGTGGCCACCCCCAAAAACACCAATGTGGTAGTAGATCCGGATACGTTTATGTATAGCGACGGTGCAAAACATATGTCGGACTGGTGGAAACAAAAAAGCCGCCATTACAGCACTTCCAAATATTACAAGCCATCGCATAAATTCTGGCTTGGGCTTTATGCAACCACCCAGGTTCTTTTTTGGCCGCTGCTGGCAGCAGCCGCATTCAACAACTGGATGTATGCCCTCCCATTCCTGGCAGCACGATGGCTGATCATGGGAATGGTTTTCGGCAAAGCCATGCACCGGTTGAGGGAAAATGACCTGATCCCCATATTCTGGATCCTGGATATCTGGCAGTTCTTTTATCATCTCATTTTCTCCGTCACCTTGTGGATTAAACCCCAGATCAAATGGAAGTGAATGGCCACAACCTGGAAATCATAAGCCGGTATTTTGGAGAACTAACCGAAACACAGCAATCGCAGATTGATCAATTGGGCGGTTTGTATTCGGCGTGGAATGATAAAATAAATGTGATCAGCAGAAAAGACATTGAACACTTGTACCAGCGCCATGTTCTGCACAGCCTGGCCATTGCCGCTGTCTTCGATTTCGCCCCGGGCATGCAGGTAGTTGATATAGGAACAGGTGGAGGATTTCCGGCAATTCCCCTGGCTATTTTTTTTCCTGAAACAGTATTTACTGCGGTAGACAGCATTGGAAAAAAACTAAAAGTAGTAGAAGAGATTGGAGCCGCAACCGGCCTGAAAAATATAAAAACCCGCCATATGCGGGTGGAAGAAATTTCGGGAACCCGGTTTGATGTTGCGGTTACCCGGGCTGTTGCACCTCTTCAAAAATTACTGGAGTGGACACGGAACAACCTGGCGCGAAGTAAAGAAACGCTCGAAAAATTCAGTAATCATCCCGTCAACAAAAATGCCAGGCTCGCTTCAGGATTGATCGCGTTAAAAGGCGGAGATCTTGCGCTGGAAATTCAGCAATCGAATAAAAATCCTTTGGTTTGGGAAATTGAAGAACTTTTTCCCGAAACATTTTTCCGCGAAAAATACGTTTTGCAGATCCTTACCTGAACGGTCTTCTTTTTTTAAAAAGTAATGCCAAGCGCTACACCACTGCGTACGCCGAATCCCCCAAGAATGCCGGGAATTTTGATATCCCGCGGCATATTGTCATTGTCGTAAACAAGGCTTTTTGTTCCGATTTTTGGTCCGGCAAACAGATCAAGGGTAACTATGTTTTTGAAAACGAACTGGTAGCCCACATTTAGTCCCCCACCGTAGCTGCGTAAAACACCAGAGGAGGTTTCCTCGAAGTTTTTCACCTTCAGGTTGGAATAGCGCAGGTAAGGCGCGATATAAAAACCTTCCATGGCGCCATATTGACCAAAATATAAACGGTATTCGGGGGTAATCATCAGGCCACGGATCCGGATATCAAAATTGTCGCTTGCCCAGCCTGTATACGCAATACCAAGCTGAACGCTGGAATTGTCACTTATTTTTCTTTCATAAAATCCGGAGGCGGTGCGAAAAATCGGGCTGAAAAGGTTCATTTTGAAATTGTTCATTTTCTCGTAATCAGCATCCCAATTTTGGGAGAAAGCCGCATAACTAAAAAACAAGGCAGAAAAAACAAAAATGATTTTTTTCATGAGATGGTATTTAATGGATAGTCAACTGGCCTGGGAAAATTCCTAAAACCTTTAACGCAGAATAATGGATAAAGTTATGAAGCTGCATAAAAAATGGTCACTGTTGGGATTGAGATGGAGGAAAGCGCGTCATGGTTTCAATAAACGGGTATTTCTTAAAGCTGGAAACGGCTTAGGGTAAAATAGAATTTTCATACGGCAAATACCTGGAATGAATTACCAGTTCAACTCCAGTTTATTGTTCCGTCTTTCCACATCAGCCATCCTCAGGCTCGGATCAATTTCAACAGTTTGAATTGCAGTAAGCGGCCTCGCCGTGGAAATGACCATCGTGCGGTGGGTCCATCGTTGGGGCGGGTAAGTTTTCCGTGGCTGATCCGGATCCGCAGGCTTTTCAGCAAACATCAGGTCCAACGGAATATAATGCAATTCCTGCGTTCTGTCTTTAGAAGTAATCACCACCTCAACAGGCATTGGCATTTCATTAATCCGCCTGATTCTTACAAAACTCGAATCGCCTTCACTCCACAGGCTGTCGATGGCATAGTCAATTTTTTTGATGGAATTCACCCAATATTGCTGGTACCAGTCCAGTTCAATACCCGAGGTTTTTTCAGCAACCCGAAGAAAATCATCCGCGGTGGGGTGCTTGTATTTCCATTGATCATAGTAGTTCAACAGGGTACGGCGCAATGCCGGTTCGCCTATGATATATCCCAACTGGGCAAGATACACCGCGCCTTTGCCATAAGATGCCGCACCATATGCCGTATTGGTACTGTAATGATCCGCATGCGTGCTGAGCGGTTCTTCATACCGGCTTCTGGCTATATTGTAATAAGAAGCATAATCTCCACTCCAGGGGAATGTGGTGGATTTCCTCAACTGACTCATCACCAGGGATTCGCCATAACTGGTAAACCCTTCGTCCATCCAGGGATAAAGGCTCTCATTGTTGCCCAGCAAATGCTGGTACCAGGCATGCATCAGTTCATGAATCACCGTTCCCAATGAATGGCTTCTGACCAGTGTGGCCATGGCATATTCCATTCCGCCATCCCCTCCTTGAATCACCGCGTATTCCGGCCAGGGGTAAGCTCCAAAATTCTTCTCCATAAAGGCATAGGCCATTGCCGTAGTGTCGGCAGTACGCTCCCAGCCCTCAACATTTGCACCGGTTTTTTTGTAAAAAAAACGGAAAAGCGGACCATCTTTTACTTTGCGGGTGATTTGTACATAATCCGGATCTGCGGCCCATACAAAATCATGCACTTTGGTCGCTTTGAAATTCCAGGTGCGGTTGTTGCCTGCTACCGGTTTTAAGGCCGTACGGTCTTTGTCATATCCTGCACCAAAGCTGGCGGCGTTTTGAAGCAGACCTGTTGCTGCCACAATATAATTTTTATTGAGGGTGATTTTTACATCGTAATCGCCCCAAACCCCGTAAAATTCACGGGCGATATAGGGATTGGGATGCCAGCCATCCCGGTCGTAATTTGCCAGCTTGGGAAACCACTGGCTCATGGAAAACCGGATGCCTTCGCGGCTATCGCGGCCTGAACGACGGATTTGTACAGGTACCTGGGCTTCAAATTCTGTTTCAATGGTAGCTGTCTTTCCCGGCAGGATAGGCGATGGCAGAAATACCTTTTCGATGGTTTCGTAATTTCGGCTTTCTGCTGTGCGCCCATTAATTTTCACCGATTTGATGCGGTTGTAGCCGTATTCTTCGGGCCTGAGTTTATTGATGCGATCCGTTACCCGGCTGTCCCAATCATAACGGGGGCTTCCGTCGCGGTTTCTGCCTATTTCAATACTTCCCAGTTCGCGGCTTCTTTCATCCATACTGCTGCCGGGCTGAAAAGCATTCCAGTACAGGTGGAAGTAGAGCTGCCTCAAGGTATCAGGCGAATTGTTGATGTACGTGATGGTTTGCGTTCCGGTGATTTTATTGGTTAGCACATCCAGGTGGATGTCCATTTTATAATTTGCAGTTTGTTGCCAGTAGCCTTGTTGGGCATATGAACCAAAAGAGATGAAGAGAAATGAGAATACCATGCCGGCAAGGCTAAATCGTTCGCGCATTTTTTTTAATTTACTGTTTACCAGGATTATAAAATAGATCAAGGCAAATTTAGCTGAGTAACGCATTCCGCTTTGTGAAAGTTTAATGACGTCAAATGAACATTTTTAAAAAAATTGCTGAAAAAACGCTTAAAAATTCTCCGTGTAAGGCATAGTTTTTGCTAAAGCTATGTTTAAACAAACCAATTACGACCCTGGTACTGGATATTGAAGAAATAAACCAAATTTTCGGATAACCATAATTAACAAATCGGGATTAGTCATAAATCAGTAGTTTTGTGGTCATATTTGGGATTACTTCAACATTAAAGATCTGAACATGCAAAAAGTTTTACACGCTTTAAAAGGAAAAAGGCTGCTCTTTACCATAGCAGCAGGATTATTTTTATTTCAGGGCAACCTGATGGCACAATCGAGCCAATTTTTTACCGCCACCGGCGGAGGTTATGAATTCAACATGGAATTCGTTCGTATACAAGGTGATGCGGAGGTAGATGTCTACTGCACTTACGTTGTAAATTATACCATTTCCAATTTTGGAGATGAAACCAAGTATAGTTCATTCCGTCTCAGATATTCCGTTGACGGCGGGTTGACCTATATCAATCTTGTTTGCGAAACCAAAAAATTACCCCCGCCGGGCGAAACTTGGGGGCCTTATACCTCCGCGTCATTTCAAGCTTTTTGTTATGCACCGGTAATTATCGGTGTTGAGGCATTCACTGCTGCAGGCAATTGCGGTGGCACCCCAGCTCCATTTGAAATTACAACCGGTGTTGTTATTTTGCCCGTACGTTTCAGTGAAACCAATCTGCGCAGCCTCGCCACCGGTACTGAAGTATCCTGGGCGGTGAGCGCCGGAAACGAAAACGTTCGCCTGTTCCAGGTTCAATACAGCAAAAGCGGAAACGATTTTGCAACAGTTGGCCAGGTAGCCGGAACAAATACAGCCCGTGCTACAAATTATGCTTTCCAGGATTTGAATGTACGGGAAAGAGGTTTCTACCGCATTGCGGTAATTGAAAATGATGGTGGAATTTATTATTCCAAAACCCTTTTCTTCAATCCCCAGAAAGCCGGTGGTTCATTTAGAATCTTCCCGGTACCAGCTAAAAATCAAATTTTTGTTGAAAGGCCGGCAGGAAACAATGCAGCTTCGGAAGTTATGGTATTCACCCTTGATGGCCGGCAGGTTTTGAATAGCCGTTTGCAGGGCAATAGCCTTGATGTAAGCCGCCTTCCCAATGGCAGCTATATCCTGATGCTGAAAGAAGATGCACAAACCGTTTATCGTCAGCAATTCCTGATTGCCCGATAAATCAACAATCCATAAATTATTAAAACCCGGCAGCAATCTTTCTGCCGGGTTTACTTTTTTAAACATTACTACAAACCCGGCCTTGCCGAATGCTGTAAATTTGAGCCCATGTTTTACCTCCGGAATATCGAAACGGTGCATTTCAAGAATCACCCTTCTTCAACGTTCCGTTTCAATAAAAATATCATTGGCATTTGCGGGCCAAACGCCAGCGGCAAAACCAATTTGCTGGATGCCATCTATATTCTTTGTTTGACCAAGAGCCATTTCAATTTCCAGGAATCAACCAACGTGAGTTTTGGTAAAGAAGGTTACCGTCTTTCGGGTCAGTTTAGCATGGGCAAAAAGCTCATCCCGGTGTCGGCGGTTCTCCGGGAAACGGGCAGAAAGGAATTTACCTGGGATGGAATTAGTTATTCACGGGGTTTCAACCACATTGGGAAATTGCCTGTAGTCATCATTGCGCCGGATGACATTGAGATCATTCTGGGAGGCGGAGAAATTCGCCGCAAAATGGTGGATGGCTTGCTGAGCCAGGCAGACAGCCTATACCTGCAGCACCTGTTGCAATACGCTAAACTGGTCAAACAACGGAATGCCCTGCTGAAAGACCCGGCAGTGCAATTTCAACTGGATACACTGGATGCCCTCGACCAGCAGTTGCCGGCTCATGCCGGATATATCGCGCAAAGCCGTCACCAGTTGCTAAAAGGCTTCCTGGAAATTGCCGAAGCATATTACCGGCAAATTGCGGGGGCTACAAAAGGCGTAAACCTCGGTTACCAGGCCTGCCTGCAATGGGACGGGAACTATCAGAAAAATTTCAGCCAGGCCCTGCTTCAATACAGGCCAAAAGATATTGCTGCGGGGCGCAGTTTGTTTGGCGTCCATCGGGAAGACATTTTACTGGGAATTAACGGAAACACATTCAAACAAATCGCTTCTCAAGGCGAAAAGAAAAGCCTCTTGTTCGCCCTCAAACTCGCTGAATTTGCCTGGCTCAGGAAACATAAAGGCTTTGCCCCTATCCTGCTGCTGGACGACGTTTTTGAAAAACTGGACAATGACCGTATCGCCAACCTGCTGAAGGAAGTTTGCCAAAATGCTGAGGGACAAATCTTTATTACCGATACGGATTGTGAGCGGCTCTCCCTTCAATTGACAACTATTGGAATCGATTATCAGATCATTCAAATGAGCTGACAAAATCGCTTAAATTTGTGCTATGGGAGAAATGAGTCTTGGAGATGCTCTCCATAATTTCTTAGAAAAAAGCAAACTAAAGGAAGAACTTGCGGAACACCGCATTGAACTGGTTTGGGAAGAACTGATGGGCAAAACCATTGCCCGGTACACTCAGAAAATAGAATTGGTGAACAAAACCTTATTCATTCAAACCCATATTGCTGCATTGAAGCAGGAAATCGGCTTTCAGAAAGATAAACTGTTGTCGCGTTTAAATGAGATCTTAGGAGAAGGAACTGTCAAAGAAATCATTGTACGTTAATTCTCAAAAACATAGCCCTTTTCTTCACACAGCATCTTCATTATGTTGTGCAGGGTAATAATGCCTTCAAAACGACCTTCTTCAAATACCGGAAGGTAATTTACGTGATGGATATGGAAAAGCATGATCACCTCCTCAACAGGTGTATCTGCTGAAACAACCGGCAAGCTGCTGTTCATTACCGTTTCCACACGGCAGTTGGTATCTTTGCCACCCAGGGTAAGATTTCTGATAAATTCCCGTTCGCTAAAAATTCCGTTGAACTGATTGCCTTTCATGACTACGAGGAAACTTCTGTTCATTGAACTCAGCAGGCTCAGGGCATCACTTACCTTGGCATCAGGTTCGATATAATTAAAGGTCCGGGGCTTTTTTTTCAATATGTCGATAGCATATCTCATGGCAACCTCCTTTTGCCTTAAAGATATCAACAATTATGCTGATTTTGTTAATTTCCGGATGCCTTTTCCTAAATTATCAATAAATGCCGCCGGCATCCATAAGCTGATCAGCCAGGGATGTATCAAACATTGCTTCTTTCGCACGGAGGGCTTCCCTCAAAATGTCATGAATGGTAATTATACCCACCAGCTTGCCGTCTTCCATAACCGGCAAATAACGGCTTTTGGTATCAAGGATCAGGTTAATGCATTCCTCTACAGTGGTCTCAGGATCGATTGGGATCAGGGTCCTGGACATGGCTTCACGGATCTTGCAGGTCTTGCTGGTTTTTCCCTCCAAAGCCACATTATGGGCATAATTGCGTTCGCTGAATATCCCCTTTAACTCATCTCCATCCATAGCTATAACGTAGCTCAGGTTCATGTTTTTCATCATTTTCAGGGCTTCATAAACCAATTCACCCGGATGGATTATGTTTTTCTGGGCGCTTTTGTTGGAAAGAATATCATTAACTGTTCTCATTTCTCTATTCAGTTGCTCGAATATTTAGGTAATTCGAATTTTAATGCCGGAAGATACCAAATCTTTTTGAAAAGTTTCAATAATCAAATGCCGATTTTCAGACTATAAATAATGTGTAATTTAAAATGCTTACAAACGGGTTTGTAACGTTGGAATGATATCGTTTTTCCACCGGTTAAACCGGCTCTGCTCAATTTCATGTCGTGCCTGCCGCATTAAATCGAGATAAAAAGCCAGGTTGTGCAGGCTCGCGATCTGCAGGGCGAGGATTTCTTTCGCTTTGAACAAATGGCGCAGGTATGCCTTAGAATAATAATTGCTGTACCCATTATCCAGGCTTTCATCCAGTACCGAAAAATCATTTTCCCATTTTTTGTTGTCAATGTTGATGATGCCTTCGCTGGTAAACAACATGGCATTGCGCCCATTGCGTGTCGGCATTACGCAATCAAACATATCCACCCCATAACTGATGCACTCCAAAAGATCCCAGGGTGTGCCAACGCCCATCAGGTAACGTGGTTTTTGCTCCGGCAAAAATGAGCAGCTCCATGCACAGAATTCATACATCATTGATGCTGGCTCACCCACACTTAAACCCCCAATGGCATTTCCGGGAGCATTTTTTGAAGCGATATATTCCGCACTCGCCTGCCGCAGGTCTTTAAAGGTTCCACCCTGAACTATTGGAAAAATGGCCTGCTCAAATCCATATCCTGGCCCAGATCTGTCCATTTCCGCAATACACCTGTCCAGCCAGCGGTGGGTGAGGTCCATACTGTTCAGGGCATATTTATAATCGCAGGGATAGGGTGGGCATTCATCAAAAGCCATAACGATATCTGCCCCAATTTTCCGCTGTACCTGCATGACCGATTCCGGCGTAAACAAGTGCTTGCTGCCATCAATATGGCTCCGGAAAGTGACGCCTTCCTCGTTAATCTTGCGCTGTGCCGCCAAGGAAAATACCTGGTATCCCCCACTGTCTGTCAAAATGGGCCGGTCCCAACCATTGAATTTGTGCAGGCCTCCGGCATTTTCCAGCACATGCGTTCCGGGACGCAGGTAAAGATGATAGGTATTGCCCAAAATGATCTGGGCATGAATGATATCTTTTAATGATTGCTGACTTACAGCCTTGACAGATCCAATGGTACCAACAGGCATAAATATTGGCGTTTGAATATCCCCATGCGGTGTGTTGAGCAAGCCGCTGCGTGCTTGCGAATACCTGTCTTTAAATGAAATGGAAAATTTGAACTGCTGATCCATTTTTCAAAAATACAATTGGCCAGGGTTTTTCCGGTTTTCTTGCTGCGACATGGCGTTCCTTCTCCGTGCAAAGGTTATTTTTGAAGCCGTTTCAAATGTTGCCCATGTATTACCTCTCCAAAATCATGATCAGTCTTCTACAGCCCTTTCTCTGGATCATTTTTTTGGTGGTTTTAGGAATATTTATTCGGAACCGGAAATGGCGAAGCATTACGCGGATCCTGGCATTGGTAATTTTTCTGATCTTCAGCAACAGCGCGATATACAGATCGGCCCTGTTCGCCTGGCAACCTGAAGTGAAACCCCAGGTACACCAGAAAAAATACAGTGCGGGAATTCTTTTGGGCGGTATGGTATTTTCTAATCAAAAAAAGGAAAGCTATTTCGGTACAACGGCCGACCGTTTTATCCAGGCCGCGAAACTTTACCACACGGGCACCATCGGGAACATCATTATCGCTGCAGGCGATGGCAGCATCAGCCAGACAAGGCCAAAAGAAGGATGGTTTCTCAGGCAGGAACTGGTGGCGTTAAACATTCCGGCGTCACAGATATTGGTGGAAACGGAAAGCCGGAATACAACCGAAAACGCAATTGGCGCAAAACAACTGGCTGATTCGGCACAACTTCAACCGCCTTTTTTGCTCATTACCTCCGCAATGCACATGAAGAGGGCCCTGCTGAGTTTTGAAAAAAATGGAATACGCGTTGAACCCCATGTAGCTAATTTTTTGGTTATAGATCGCCGCCTGAGCTGGCAGCATGTTTTGATCCCCAGCATAGGAACATTATTTGAATGGCCCTATTTTCTTAAAGAATTATTGGGCTATTGGTATTTGAAAAATCTTAAGTGAGCACCATTTTAGAAATTTGCCTGATATGAAAATAATAGTCGTAAACCTGTTTTTGATATTTACCGGCATTGTGGCCACTGCTCAAAACAATGATCCCAAACTCACGGAAATCTGGAAGCCGGTTCCACCTGTGGTCACTCCAGGTGCCACATCTGCCCTACCCCCTTCCGACGCGGTTGTTCTTTTTGCTGAAAATGATCTGACTGCATGGCAAAACGCCGCGGGCCAGCATGTCAACTGGAGTATTGAAGGAGATTTCTTCACAGTGAAACCGGGTACCGGGGCAATCCGGACCAGGCAGGCATTTGGTGACTGCCAGTTGCACATTGAATGGCGCACACTTGCGGTAGTCAAAGGCAAAGACCAGGGTCGAGGCAACTCGGGTATTTTTCTGATGGGGCGTTATGAAGTGCAGGTGCTGGACAGCTACGAAAACCCGACCTATGTTAACGGGCAGGCTGCAAGTATTTACAAGCAGCATCCGCCCCTGGTAAATGCGAGCCGCAAACCGGGTGAATGGCAGACCTATGATATCCTTTTTACAGCGCCGCGTTTTTATGAGGATGGTCGTCTGCAATCACCGGCGCGGATAACGGTGATTCATAACGGGGTATTGGTACAGCACAATGTCACCATTTGGGGAGGCACCGAATATATTGGTATCGCCAAATACGAAAAACACGATCCACTTTTATCCCTGATGCTGCAGGATCATGGAGACCTGGTCAGCTTTAGAAATATATGGATACGGAAACTTTGATAAAAAAAAGATATTGATTCCTTGAAGTTGGGAAACGGCTATTGGTGTGTTTGGGCTTCCATTAAATTTCTGAGTACAAAATGCTTGGTGGTTTCAAAAGCTTTCACCCAATTGCGGTGCAGCAAAAAGGAATGCACTTCATCGGGGAAAACCAGGGTTTCTACGGGTACCTTACGCTTTCGCAATGCATATAGCAGTTCAATGCTTTCTGAGAACAACACATTCCGGTCGTCATCGCCGTGTATCAGCAAAACGGGGTCTTTCCATTGGTTGATGTAATGCATTGGAGATGAAATGAAAGCCAGTTCTTTTTTTTCAGGGAATCGTTCCGGCCGGTACCACTCAGCGAAAACCGGTAAATCATTATTCCAGTCATGCACGCCGTGTATATCTATTCCACACAGAAATTTCCCGGGAAATTGTGCCAGGGCATGCGCGGTGAGATATCCACCATAACTTCCACCCCATAAAATAATCTTGTTGGTGTCCACATCCGGCCTTTGGCGAAAATATTTTGCTGCAGCCCAAACGTCCTGCACCTCGCTTGCTCCCGCTGCTCCATAGTTTTCAGCTTCGCGAAAATTCAATCCATAACCAATTCCGCTCCGGTAATTGAGATTGGCAGCAATAAACCCCTGCGACGCAAAATATTGTTGTAACGCATAGGCATTGCTGTAGTACTGGCTGTAATGATACCCGGCAACCATTTGCCTGCGGCTGCCGCCATGGAGGAAAATGATCGCCGGCCTGAGGCCGGTATTTTCCACAGTGGGTTCCATCACCTGCAGCCAGGATTCTATCCCGTCGCCGGCTTCCAGTATTACGGTTTGGGGGCGTGCGTGTTTTTGGGGAAATTCTTTTGGAAAAACATTCCCGGCCAGCATTTTGGCGGGTTGGCCATTCCTCACCATAACCGGCCAAAGCGGCCGGTCATAAGCAGATTGCAGAAATACATATCCGTTATTTACAGCCCGGGGTGAAGTGTTGATGCTTTCACCACCCTCCAGCAAGGTGGTATTGCCGGTGTGAAAATCCAGCAAAGAAATCTGACGCCGCTGCAAATCCTGCATATTGTGGGTAATCAGGAGGCCGGAACCTCCGGGCATTTCTGCGACACCTTCAATTTCGCCATTACCAGAAGTCAGTTGTACCACGCTTTTTGTGCGCAAAGAGGTTTTATACAATTGCACCCAGCCTGTCTTCTCCCAGGGAAAAACCAGTGCGTCGTTGTTTACCCACCAAATTTTCTGATCTCCCGCCGGCAATTCATTAAAAAAAGCGCTTCCTTTACCCGTATCTGCCCGGAAGACTTCCTGCGAACTCCAGTTGATTGCTTCGAGTACCCTGATGCTCCAGGGATAACCGTCACGTATTGGTGTAAATGGAAGAATATTGATCAGTACCGGCATACGTAGAAATGCCAGGAAGCGGCCATCGGGGCTCCATTCAGGAAAGTCGTCCATATCTGCCGATGCATCCGGAAACAAGATCTCCTTGGTGCTGAACCTGTAAATACCAATATAGGAATGGCTGCCACGACCGTTTACAAAAGCGAGGGTTTCATCATCAGGCGACCACTTCAAACCGGAAATACTGCCCCTAAGGCTGAAGAGGTCTTGCACCACAAAACCGGTATCCACCATGGTTGCCAGTTGCGCCTTTCCGCCTCTTGCCAGGATCAGGCGATCTCCTTTATTTGAGAATTGCACAGTTGAAAAAGCACCGATTTTCCTGGTTTTGTTGGCGGCTAAATGAACCGCAAAAAACTGGATCCCTGTTTCCGTTTGCAATTGCGCCGGGTTGGCAGCTTCTCCTTTCGCATTGCGACTGTTGCCCCGGCTGTAAACCAGCAATTGACCATCGGGGCTGAATTGCAGATTGCCCAGGTTCAACCCGTTATCGCCTTCGAAACCGGTGAGCTGACGGTGATTGCCGGTTTCTGCATTAGCCAGAAAAATATTCCGGCTGCCTTCTGTATTGAAAATCCAGGCAATGGTTTTGCCGTCTTTGGAGGTGGTGAGGTTAGTAGGAAATGGCGCCGCCAGGTAGTCACCGATTTCTTGTGCAGGCAGAAAGCATGGCAAAGCAAAAAGCAACAGCGATAAAAGAATTGATCTGATCATGGAATAAAAATAAATGAGATTTTGAGTTTTAGCCAAAATTTGCACCTAAACAATATGGATGCCACAGCCCCAAGAAAGCGCTAAACATTGGGTATCAATCAAACGGGCAGGGCTGCAAGCGGTAAATCACAATAACCTGTAGACTAACCATCGAAAAAAAATTCATACACATTTTGAGGTTTTTTATGCACCAAAAACAAACGGGATCAGAAAACCGGTCGGGAATTCAGTGTATGCCTTACATTCGATGTTTGTTATAATTAACTGTTTACATGGAAAGATTTCACGGGGTAATCGGAATCGTTATGATCCTTGGTATCGCTTATTTATTCTCCAACAACAAGAAGCGCATCAATCCAAGAGTAATTATAAGCGGGATCTTATTGCAGATCACGATTGGCATTTTGGTTTTAAAGGTTGATTTTATTGCACGTTTTTTCCAGTTTCTCGGCAGAGGAATGCAAAAGATTGAAGCGTTTGCCAAAGCGGGCGCCAACTTCGTTTATGGTGGTATTGCGGCAGTTGGACCCGATGGTACGGCAGCGAATTATACCACTCCCGGAATGTTTGTTTTCGCATTCAATGTAGTTGCCACCATCATCCTTGTTTGTGTACTTGTCGCAATTTTATACCACGCCAGGATCATGCAAAAGATCGTTAGTGTGATCGCCAAAGGCATGCACGCCATTATGCGTGTGAGTGGAGCAGAAGCCCTAAGCAATGTGGCCAGTGCTTTTGTGGGACAGGTGGAAGCACAGATCATGATCCGCCCCTACTTGGCTGGTATGACAAGAAGCGAGTTGCTGGCAAGTATGAGCGGCAGTCTTGCCTGTATTGCGGGTGGAATTTTGGTGGTTTATGCAAACATGGGCGCTGCTGCGGGTATGGATCTTGCTCCGAAACTGATCACTGCCAGCTTGATGGCCGCACCCGGCGCATTGGTTATTTCCAAGATAGTTTTTCCTGAAACACTGGAAAGCGAGACCATGGGTAAAGTAAAGCTTGACGTAAAAAGCCCCTATTCCAATTTTATTGATGCCATAAGCCATGGTGCAAGCGACGGGATGAAAATAGGTGTAAACGTAATTGCCATGTTAATTGGTTTCATTGCGTTGATTGCATTTATAGATTACTTGCTCATCAAAACAGGGCATATTTTCAATCCCGATTTTAACCTCACGCTTGATTATATCTTCGGAAAAATTTTTACGCCGTTCGCCTGGGCAATGGGTGTTCCGAATCAGGATGTGGCAAATGTGGCGACCTTGTTTGGGCAAAAGCTAACGGTTAATGAATTTGTGGCATTTATGAACCTGACCAATAAGAGTATTCCCGTAGTTACCGAAAAAGGTTTGTTGATCGTGAGCATCGCCATTTGCGGCTTTGCGAACTTCAGCAGTGTGGGTATGCAGATTGGCGGTATCGGCGAAATTGCCCCAAGTCGCCGTGGAGACCTGGCTAAACTGGGCATGAAAGCCTTACTATGCGGTACATTGGCAAGCTACTTATCGGCTACTATCGCGGGAATCATTATGGGGTAATAATTAATGCTAAATCCTTATTCCCTGGTACCTGGAAATCAATCCAGGTGCAGGACCCATGTTCCTCCCATTACCGTCTCCAGGAAATCCTTCTCATTGTTTTTATGGTAGATGGTCCAATCCCCCTCGAACCGGCCTTCATTCGCATTGAATATTCCATCATAAATCACTATGGAAAAATGGGAAGATCCTTCCTGGAAGGAATTTCCTTGGTCATCAAAATATAAATTTTCAGCATATTGCTTGACAAAGCGAATTTCAGTGTTTTCAAAAAATCCCTCCATTTCGGCCACTTCTCCATTGGCTCCTATCCCCGCCCAGTCAATGATCTTTCCCTGGAATTTGATTCCGTCCGTTTTCTCAATGAACATGCGGAACTCTACTTGTTGGCCGGCGATAGATTCACCATAGGCCGGTCCGTAAATAAAAAAACCTTTGTATTGGCCAATGGAAATTGAATACACAATGGTAGTAATATGTAATGGGTAAAAAGAATTCAGCAGGCAGTATGCTTAAATCCTGTTTGAAAACTAAATCAACATCAACATTGGATCCTCCAGGTACGCTTTAACCGTTTGCAGGAACGCGGCACCAACGGCGCCGTCTACACTACGGTGGTCGCAGCTCAGGGTAAGCTTCATCATATTGCGGACATCAAATTCCCCGGTTTCTTTCCTGTACACCTCTTCATTGATATTGCCAACAGCGAGGATTGCGCTGTCTGGCGGATTGATGATCGCGGTAAATTCTTCAATATCCATCATACCCAGGTTGCTGATGGTGAATGTATTGCCACTGAATTCATTGGGTTGTAATTTTTTGCTCTTCGCTTTACCACCCAGTTCTTTGGTTTCCGCAGCGATCTGGCTCAGGGTTTTCAAATTCGCAAAGCGCACAACCGGAACGATTAATCCGTCCGGAATGGCCACGGCCATGCCAATATGAATATGCTGGTGGGTGCGGATAAAATCGCCCATCCAACTGCTGTTCACGGCCGGGTGTTTCTGCAAGGCCATAGCTGCAGCTTTGATTACAAAGTCATTAAAGCTGATCTTCGCGGGACTGATCTCATTCATGGATTTACGGGCAGCAATGACTTTATCCATGTTTACAGAAATGCGCAGGTAAAAATGCGGAGCGCTGAATTTGCTTTCACCAAGACGGCGGGCAATAATAGAGCGGATCTGATTATTGGGCGTATCGAAATATCCTTCTTCTGCTCCGGCACCTATAAAAGGCGTAACCTGGGCTGAAGGGGCGGCAACTTCCGCTGCAGGCTGTTCAGCAGCTGCTGCGAATGCCTGGGGCTGAGCAACAGGTTGAGCCTGGGGTTTATAATTATCGAGATCAGCTTTTATTATCCGGCCATTATCTCCCGAACCTTGTACATAGCGGAGATCAATTCCTCTTTCTTTGGCTATGCTTTTTGCAAGCGGACTTGCCAGAATACGTCCCTCATTTACAATGGAAGGTGCTGGTGCCCCCTCTTGTGCGGGAGCCGTCTGCGATGCTTTTGCTACCTCAGGCTGTTCTGTTTTTTCTTCCGTGGATGTTGATTGGGCTGCCTGTCCCCCGCCACTTTTAGCAGCGGCGACAATTTCGTCAATTTTCATATCCGCAGGTCCGATGATTGCCAGCAAATCGTTTACCTGGATATTTTTCCCCGCTTCGGCACCCTGGTAGAGCAATGTACCATCGCGGTAGCTTTCCAGTTCCATTGTTGCCTTATCGGTCTCAATTTCTGCAAGTGTATCGCCCTTGCTTACTTTATCTCCTACGTTTTTCACCCAGGAGGCAATGACGCCTTCGGTCATGGTATCGCTGAGGCGGGGCATCAGTACCACTTCCTGAATTGAGGAAAGATCGAGCTTTTCTCCGCCGGAAGCGGGTGCTTCCGCAGCTTTTTCATATGGTTTTTCTGCAGGCGATTCTTTTTGCTGTGGCTGAGCAGCCGCTTCCTGCTTTCCGGATCCCGGCAATAACCCGCTGATGTCTTCACCGGGTTCGCCAATGATTACCAACAGTTCGTCAACCGGAATTTTACCGCCCTGAGGAACACCCAAATGCAAAACGGTGCCGTCTTTATAACTCTCCAGGTCCATAGTGGCTTTGTCAGTTTCCACTTCGGCCAGGATATCACCTTTTTTCACACTATCTCCAACCTGCTTATGCCAAACGGCAATTACTCCTTCAGTCATCGTGTCACTCAAGCGGGGCATTTTTACTATTTCAGCCATATTCTTCTGTTGTACTTTATTTTGGAATTGCGAATTTCGGGAATTTTAATCAATACCTCCAACTAATTGAGGCGGAGTTTATGGATACCTACTCAATAACCAATATTCAATTTCAGTTTCTCTTTTAATTCTTTAACCAGCGGATATTCTTCAGACATCAACCGGTAGCGTTCGCGGGCATTGAACTGATCAGGGCCTTGTTCTTTGGGTTCTTCAGTCTCCGTAGTTTCAATAACGGTATCGCAGACGATGGATTGATTGTTGAAATGCATTTTCAACGAATGACCAAATTCAGCCAGTTCATCATCTATGCATTTTTTACTGAAACTGTTACTGCATTGAATCTGAACTTCATTGCCCATGAGGGCGAGCTCTGCAAGGTCGAAACTGGTGGCGGTGGTGTGCTTGGCTTCCGCTTTCATGCGGTCGCGGTAAGCATTCCACAGCATGTACACTTCTTGCAGTTCTGGTTCCCGCACAGGAAGTACTTCCTTATCCTTGCCATTTTGGGCAGTTTCCTGGTACCTGAGCTTGATTTTCTCATAAAGCGACATGCCTTCTCCTGAAGATGGAGAGGAAACGGGTTTTGTATAGGTTCCCTCCGGTGCTGTGACCGGCTTATATTTTTCCCGGATAGGTGCAGGTGCAGGTTGTGATAAAACTTCAGCCGATACCGGCAGGTTAACTTCCTCTATGGAGCGGGGAGCTGATCCTTTATCAGCTGTCCTGGTTTCGATGACCAAACGCGCTTCCTTTTCATTGGATCTTTTCTGCACCGGGTGTGCCTTCAAAGGCATCAGTGCCAGCTCTACCGGCTTTGATTTTATCAGTACAGGCGAGTCAACCCGGCGTTTGCTTACCAGTTTGCCTGAACTATCTGACACCACAGACAGGGCCTGTTGCAGGTAGGTAAGTTTCACAAGCGTCATCTCCACATGCAGCCGTTTGTTTTGGGCTTCGCGGAAACCTTGCAACGCTTCAGCAGCGATGTGGAGTGCCGAAACCAGGTAGGATAATGAAACACCCTGGGCGACTTTGGCGTATCGGTTCTGCATGCCTTCCAGTACATCCAGCAATTTCGCAGCTTTGGCATCTTTGCTCACCATCAGGTTGCGGAAGAAAGCACACAGCCCTTCCAGAACGGTATTGCCTTCAAAACCTTTTTGATTTATTTCATCAAAAAGAAGCAATGCGCCGGCAAGATTCTGTTGTAATAAATGATCGAGCAATACGAAATAAACGTCTTCATCTAAGATGTTCAGATGCTCAAGTGTTTCTTTGAAAGTAACCTGTGAATTACTGAAACTCACAATCTTATCAAAAATACTT
Source organism: Bacteroidota bacterium (assembly GCA_023387985.1). GTDB lineage: Bacteria > Bacteroidota > Bacteroidia > Chitinophagales > Chitinophagaceae > Phnomibacter. The sequence continues at coordinate 211,786 of JAEWHC010000004.1, forward strand.
AAGGCATCCCGCATACAGCCCTCGCTCTTTTGACTGATTACCTGAAGCGCCTGTTTTTCGTAATCCACATTTTCTTTGGCTGCTATTTCGGCGAGGTGGGCAGTTACATCTGCATTGGTAATCCGCTTAAAATCAAAGATTTGGCAACGGCTGAGAATGGTTGGAATGATCTTGTGCTTTTCGGTAGTTGCCAGGATGAATTTAGCGTGGGCCGGCGGTTCTTCCAGGGTTTTCAGGAAAGCATTGAAGGCTGAAGTACTCAACATGTGCACCTCGTCGATAATATATATTTTATATTTCCCTTCCTGCGGCGCAAAGCGAACCTGTGAGATCAGGTCGCGCATTTCATCTACCTTGTTATTGCTCGCCGCATCCAGTTCGTGAACGTTAAGCGACGCGCCTTCATTAAAACTTTTACAACTCACACAGGCATTACAAGCTTCGCCATCCGCCTGGATATTGTCGCAGTTAATGGTCTTTGCCAGGATTCTGGCACAAGTGGTTTTACCCACGCCCCGCGGCCCGCAAAATAAAAAAGCGTGCGCAAGGGTATTGTTCTTTATTGAATTCTTGAGCGTTGTGGTTATGTGCTCCTGTCCCACTACAGTCGCAAAGTTCTGCGGACGGTATTTCCTCGCTGATACTATAAACTTATCCATTGCTACAAAAATAAGCTTTGCAAAGGCAGTTTGAATGGCTGTTGGAAAGTTTTGGGAATGGGATGGGAATTAGAAGGAATTGCCCCGGATTCAGGTTCCGGAAAAATAAATTGGGGTGCTTTGTTGCTTTAAAGACAAAGACAGATGTACTCAAGAAAGGGAGAACTCCGCACCATGTTCCAATTGAAACAAGGTTTCAACTTAGGGACGCAAACCGCCTTATCTGTGCCTCTCCTCCAGCACCCCTTCCACATCTCTCAAACTATAGCCTTTTGCGGCCAGCAAAACCAAATAATGGTACATCAGGTCCGCGGCTTCGTTCAGGAAGAGATCGCGGTTTTCGTCTTTGGCTTCAATGACCAGTTCTACGGCTTCTTCGCCAACCTTCTGGGCGATTTTGTTGATGCCTTTGGAAAATAACCCCGCGGTATATGAATTTTCCGGCGGATGGGATTTCCGGGCATTGATCACATTTTCCAGTTGCAATAAAAACGGGTAGGTATGCGTGTTGTTGTATTCAAAAAAGCAGGTGTCGGCGCCGGTATGGCAGACAGGGCCCGTTGGCCTGGCCTGGACCAGGATGGTGTCGTTATCACAATCTACCATCATCTCCTCAAAATGCAGGAAATTCCCGCTCGTTTCGCCTTTGGTCCAAAGAGCATTGCGGGAGCGGCTGAAGAAGGTGACTTTTCCGGAGGCTACGGTTTTTTCCACGGCATCTTCATTCATAAAGGCAAGCATCAATACCTTTCCGGTATCCTTATCCTGTACAATTGCAGGTACCAGCCCATCAGAATATTTTTCGAAATTAATTTTCATCAATATTTTTTTTCAGGCTATTGGAAAAATCCTTCATCAGTTTGGCCACTTCTTCCCGCTCTTCATCCATTCTTTTCCGCTCAATTTTGTAGGTATAACGGATCAGTAAAATGGCCAGCACCGTTGAAGCGATCAATATTATCCATCCTATCATCGTACGGGTATATTTTGCTGTGAAAGGTAGTTCTTTAAATTTGGAACAGGCACTTCTCCAAAGTGAAAAATACTGGCTGCAAGTGCCGCATCCGCATTGGTTTGCATAAATACCTCCATGAAATGTTCCGGCTTGCCGGCACCTCCGGAAGCGATTAATGGAATGCCTGTATTTTCTGCAATCAGTTTCGTCACCGGGATGTCAAACCCATTTTTCACGCCATCGGTATCCATGCTGGTCAGCAAGATTTCGCCGGCGCCCCGCGATTCTGCCTCCCTTGCCCAGTCCAAAGTCTTTAAGGCAGTTGGTTTGCTGCCACCATGGGTATGCACAAAATGTGTTTGATTTGCAGGATTGAACCGGGTATCGATGGCCACCACTACAAACTGGTTGCCGAATTGCCTGGCGAGGTCATCCACGAGTTGTGGATTGCGCACAGCAGCTGAGTTAACAGAAATTTTGTCGGCACCCGCTTCCAGTAACCGGGAAGCATCGGCAACAGCACTTATACCTCCTCCAACAGTAAATGGGATATTGAGATGCCGAGCAATTTGCCTCACGAGACCGGTAAAGGTCTTTCGCTTGTCGAGGGTAGCGGTAATATCCAAAAAAACCAGTTCATCTGCCCCCTGGACTGCATAGTTCATGGCAAGTTCTACGGGATCACCGGCATCACGGATATTTTCAAAATTCACCCCTTTGACGGTTCGGCCATCCCGGATATCAAGGCAAGGAATTATGCGTTTCATCAGGCCTTTATACATCGCCGGCATCTTGCTTTTGTGCATCCTTAAATGCTTTGATCTCGCCGAGTGTAATTTTTCCTTCATAAATGGCTTTGCCCACAATGGCTCCGCTGCAGCCTGCATCCATTACTTCATAAACCTGTTCCATATTTGAAACGCCGCCGCTCGCCGTCAGTTCAATTTCCGGAAATTCAGCGATGATCCTGCGATACAATTCGGTTGCCGGGCCCTGCATCATACCATCACGGCTGATATCGGTACAAAAAAAGCGGTACAATCCCTGGCCGAGCCAATGACCGATAAAATCTTTCCAATGCAAGCTTGTTTCTTCGACCCAGCCACTTACCGCAAGTTTTTCATTTTTTACATCCACACCAAGAAAAAATTTGTCGCCGCCGAATTCTTCCAAAAGCTGCTGCATGGTATCGGGATGCTTAACGGCCAGGCTGCCGATGGCCACCCATTCTGCGCCCTGTTTCAAAACATATTTTACATCTTTGGCCACCCGGATGCCCCCGCCAAAATCAATGCGCAATCCGGTTACATCTGCAATATTGCGCAGTACTTTGCCATTTTTCACCTCCTTTGCTTTCGCACCATCGAGATCAACTAGATGCAGCCGCCGGACACCCGCTTCTTCAAACTGCAAAGCCACTTCAACCGGTTCATCATGGTAAATGGTTTTCTGTTTGTAGTCGCCCTGCACCAGTCGTACACATTTGCCCCCAATCAGGTCAATAGCCGGAATAAACTCAAATGGTCTTGTCATAACGCTAAGAAATTTTTCAAGATAATCTCACCCACATCCGCGCTTTTTTCGGGATGAAACTGGACACCGATAAAATTACCAAATTTCAACGCAGCAGAAAAAGGTTTTCCATAGTTGCAGGTGGCAATTGCCGCTTTTGCATTTTCAGCATAAAAACTGTGAACAAAATAAACCGCGCTGCCTTCAGCAACACCGCTGAATAATGGCGACTGCAGTTGTTCAATGCGGTTCCAGCCCATATGCGGGATCTTGAAATGCGCGGTTGGTGAATGGAATTTTTTTACCGCGATGTCAAAGATCCCCAGGCATGCTGTATCGCCTTCCTCGCTGTGGCGGCACATCAGTTGCATACCGAGGCAAATGCCTAAAAAAGGCTGTTCGAGTGACCGGATCAGCTCATCCAAACCATGTTCTTTCAAATAAGGCATAGCCGAATTCGCCGCGCCTACCCCAGGGAAAATTACATGACCCGCATTACGAATGGTTTCATGATCATCGGTGACGATTGCAGCAACACCCAGGCGCTCCAATGCGAACAATACCGATTGGATATTGCCCGCATTGTAACGGATTATGGCTATGGGTTTTGGCATTGGCAATATTTTTTTTGTTGATTGCGGTTTGAAATTGAATAGATAGAATTCATGCATTCAATTAACGTCGGTTGTAATCGGGCACTATAAAACCCCTTTTGTTGAAGGTAAAAAATTTTTCAACGGATCGCGTTTTACCGCCATTTTTATGCTTTTGGCGAATGCCTTAAAAATGGCTTCAATTTTATGATGCTCATTTTCCCCATGTGCCTCCACATATATATTGCATTTTGCAGCATCGGAAAAAGAACGGAAAAAATGGGAGAACATTTCTACAGGCATATCCCCTACTTTTTCGCGTTTAAATTCCGCATTCCAAACCAGCCAGTTCCTCCCACCAAAATCAATAGCCACCTGTGCGCGGCAGTCGTCCATAGGCAGGAAAAAGCCATACCGCTCCATGCCGCGTTTGTCTGTGAGCGCTTTGGCAAAAGCTTCACCAAGCGCGATTCCCGTATCTTCAATGGTATGGTGTTCATCAATGTGCAAATCACCTTTCGTTTCAATATCCAGGTCAATATTGCCATGCCTTGCGATCTGCTCAAGCATATGATCAAAAAAGCCTAAACCGGTTTGAACATTCGCCTTGCCGCTTCCATCCAGGTTCAGCATAATCCTGATCCGGGTTTCTTTGGTATTGCGTTCATGGCTTACCTGCCGGAGCCCCATTTTCAAAAACTCATAAATTTTCTGCCAGTCCACCGTCTGCAATACAACAACGTTATTTTGCAGGTCTTCCACATTCATCTCAAGATCGCTCAGCCCCAAAGCATGATCGGTCACAATATAGATGCCTTTGCAGCCCAGGTTTTTTGCCAATTGTATATCCGTGATGCGGTCACCGATGACAAAAGAATTTTCGAGATCAACTTCCCCATGCAGGAAATGCTGAAGCATTCCAATGCCCGGTTTGCGGGTTGGCTTGTTTTCATGCGCGAAAGAACGGTCTATCCATACTTCCGAAAACCGGATATTTTCACCTTCCAGGCATTGCATCACAAAATTTTGAACAGCCCAAAACTTCTCTTCGGGATAAGCTTCGGTTCCCAATCCGTCCTGGTTGGTTACCATGACCAGTTCGTAATCCAACTCCTCCGCTATCCGGCGAAGCCAGGTAAACATACCGGGCAGGAATTTTAATTTGTGGAATTCATCGATCTGGTAATCTTCCGCCCATTCGTAAATCAATGTACCATCACGGTCTATAAATAAAACTTTCTTTTTCATTTTATTGAGGATATTTCTCCGCCAGTATTTTCATGTAATCAATCAAAGCATCCACAAGCAGGGTATTTTCTTCTTCGGTGCCAACCGTTATTCGCAGGCATTCTTCGCAAAGGGTTACATTGCTGCGGTCGCGGACAATAATTCCTTTTTGGATCAGGAAGGCATAAACTTTTTTGGCTTCCATTATTTTCACCAGGAAAAAATTGGCTTCAGAAGGGTACACCTGCATCACAATGGGCATTTCGGCAAAAACTTCCATCAGCGCTTCCCGCATGTCAACCAGGTGCATGATCATGGCATTTACATCCTGTGTATTATCCAGGGCCTGCATCAGGATTTCCTGAGCGGGCTGGCTGATGTTGTAAGGCGGCTTGATGCTGTCTGCAATGCGTATGAGATCTTTCGAAGCAAACAGCATTCCGATGCGAAGTCCCGCGAGGCCCCAGGCCTTGCTGAATGTCTGTATCACGGCCAGGTTGGTATATTCGTTGAGGTCCGGCAACATGCTTTGATAACGGGAAAAATTGATATAGGCTTCATCTACTACCACCAACCCCGAAAAATTGTTCAGCAGGGTTTCCACAGCCAGCCGTTCCATCATGTTCCCGGTAGGATTATTGGGTGAACAAATCCAGATCATCCGCGTATTTTCATCAGTGGCCGCAAGAATCATTTCCACATCAAGCTGGTAATTCACCAGGAGCGGAACTTCACGTATTTCCACATTATTTACGGCTGCCGACACGCTGTACATTCCATAAGTGGGTGGACAAATAATAACATTGCTTTCTCCAGGTTCGCAGAAAATTCGGTAAAGGATATCAATGCACTCATCACTCCCGTTTCCCAGGAAGATCTGGCCCGGGGACACCTGCTTCAATAAGCTGATTTTTTCTTTCAATTTGAGCTGGTGCGGATCGGGATACCGGTTGTACCATTTCATCAGGGGCGATCCAAGGCTGTTTTCGTTGGCATCAAGGAAAACGCGGGCCTGGCCCTGGAAATCATCCCTTGCCGTGCTGTAAGGTTTTACTTTACGAATGGATGGACGGACCAATGCCTCAAGGGAAAACCGGGTATCAGGAGTTTGATTCTCTTCCATTATTCAGTCTTATTTTAATGGCTTCTGCATGAGCGTCAAGTTCTTCAGCATTTGCCATGGTAATTACGGATTGGGCGATGGCTTGCAGCCCTTCTTTGGTAAGGGACTGAAAAGTAATGATCTTGGAAAAACTTTCTACGTTCACCCCACTGTACATGCGGGCAAAGCCGTTTGTGGGTAACGTGTGATTGGTTCCGCTCGCATAGTCACCGGCGCTTTCCGGCGAATAGTTGCCAACAAATACAGAGCCGGCATTGGTAACGCGATCGGCAAGGGCAGCGGCATTGCGGGTGCAAAGTACAAGATGCTCGGGGGCATAGAGGTCTGCAAACTGCATGATCTCCGCATCCTCGTCAAAAATAATCACGCGGCTGTTTTCCAGGGCTTTTGAAGCAAGGCCTTTTCTCCCGAGGTTGTTCAGTTGTTTTTCCAATGCCTGTTCAAAACCGGCATAATCAAACTCCGGTTTGGCAATGAGCATAACCTGTGAATCAACACCATGCTCCGCCTGGCTCAACAGGTCGGCTGCCACAAATTCAGGAACAGCCGTTGCATCGGCAACCACCATCACTTCACTTGGGCCGGCTGGCATATCAATGGCTATGCCCTGCTGCTGGATAAGCATTTTGGCTGCCGTTACAAACTGGTTGCCCGGGCCAAAGATCTTATACACTGCGGGAATGGTGGCCGTACCAAAGGCCATGCCGGCTATGGCCTGAGCTCCACCCACTTTATATACTTTTTTGATGCCCGCCATACTGGCTGCATAAAGCATTGCCGGGTGAACACTGCCATTTTCCTGAGGCGGAGTACACATCACAATTTCCTTACAACCCGCAATGCTCGCAGGAACACCAAGCATCAGCACCGTACTGAAAAGCGGCGCGGTACCGCCCGGGATGTAAATGCCTACTTTTTCGATGCCCACCATTTTTCGCCAGCAAACAATACCGGGCATGGTGTCTACCATGGCCTCCTTGATCAGTTGCTGATTATGAAAAACCCAGATATTGCGGCTTGCCAGCCCAATTGAATCTTTGAGTTCCACGGGTAAAATCCTTTCCGCTTCAGCAAATTCTTCCTCCGTAACCTGAAAATTCTCCAGGTCAATCCTGTCGTATTGAAGGGTATATTCTTTAATGGCTTTGTCGCCTTCTTTTTGCACTCGTTCCAGTATGGGCCGAACCTCATCAAAAACATGTGAGTTTTGAAATGAAGGACGGCATGCAATTTCTTCCCAGAGTTCTTTTCCCGGGTGGTCATAAAATTTCATATATGGCTTTTAAAATTCTTCAAATTATTAAATGATCATTTTTTCAATCGGTATCACCAGAATACCTTCAGCGCCATGCTCCTGTAAATTTTCAATCAGATTCCAGAAGTCATTTTCACTCACCACACTATGCACACTGCTCCAACCGGTTTCAGCTAAAGGTAACACTGTTGGACTTTTCATGCCCGGCAGCAGATTGATAATTTCAGGTAATTTACCGTTTGGCGCATTCATTAAAATGTACTTGTTCTTTTGGGCTTTGCCCACGGCATTTATCCTGAATTGCAGTTTCCTCAACAGCTCCAGTTTTTCCGCGTTGAGCTCCGGGTGACGGATCATAACAGCTTCACTCCGTAAAATGGTTTCCACTTCCTGCAAACCGTTCATAAACAAGGTACTTCCGCTACTAACCAGGTCTACCACCGCATCAGAAAGTCCGATGCCCGGCGCAATCTCCACGCTGCCGCTGATCTCGTGCACTTCCGCCTCAAGGCCGTTTTCATCCAAAAAACGCCTGACGAGGTGCGGATAGCTTGTAGCGATCTTTTTTTGGTTCAGCCAGTTCCGGCCTTCATATTCCTTTTCTTTTGGTATGGCAAGACTCAGCCGGCATTTTCCAAAACCGAGTTTGTCCACAATTACTGCTTCTTTATTTTTCTCATAAAAAACGTTTTCACCCACAATTCCAATATCCGCAACGGCGTCGGCTACATATTGCGGAATATCATCGTCGCGAAGGAAATAGACTTCCAACGGAAAGTCCTCAGCTTCCGTTTTCAGTTGGTTTACGCCGTTGCGTAGGCCAATTCCGCAGGATTTCAGCAATTTGATGCTATCTTCGTTCAAACGACCGCCTTTCTGCACGGCGATCTTCAATTTTGTCTCTTTCATTTCCATAAAATAAAAAAGCCTACCGTTTGGTAAGCCTCATTTTGAATATTTTTATACGTATAGCACAAATCATCAGGCCTACCTGCAGGGTAAGGAACGATGATGATGATGTGCCAGGTTTTGAAACATAATCAGCAAATTTAGGGACAGCTTCCAAACCGCCAAAAAAAAGAAACCTTATTTTCGCAGCAATTGGGAAGTGTATGGAGAATGCAATAGATGTTGTGGAGCAACTCGCGTTTGATTTTTTAGGCAAAGCCGCAGACCGTATTGACCTGCTGCCGCAGTCGGGCAGCGACAGGCGCTATTTCAGGTTATTCAGTGATGAACATCGATATATTGCTACCTATAATCAGCATGTTTTTGAAAACAATGCATTTATTTATTATTCCCGGCATTTCCGGAGTAAAGCGCTCCGCGTACCGGAGATCCTTTTTGTGAATGAACCGGTTACCGCGTATGTCCAGGAAGACCTCGGCTCAGTTTCCCTTTTAAATATTCTTGAACGGGAAGGCTATACCGAACAGGTAAAAGAACTGTTCATGCGCAGCCTGCATGAACTTGCCCGCCTCCAGGTGCTTGGTAACCAGGGGATTGACTATCAAAAAGCCATTACCGCCAAGGAATTTGGTAAACAGGCGATCATCAGTGACCTGCTGTATTTCAAGTATTATTTTTTGGATACCCTCCAGGAACCCTACGACAAACAGGCCATACTTGATGATTTTGAAGCATTGGCTACATATCTGACGCATACGGAGTATAAATTTTTTATGTTCCGCGATTTTCAAAGCCGGAATATCATGATCCGCGATGGTCAGCCCTGGTTCATCGATTACCAGGGGGGCATGTATGGCGCCCCGCATTATGACGCGGCAAGTATGATCTGGCAGGCCCGTGCAAATTTGCCTGAAGACTGGAAGGCAGAACTTGTAGAGAGATATATGGACATGCTGGAGGAGATAATCGGCGATAATATTGACCGGGCACTTTTCCTGAACCAGTATTATGGCTATACCCTGATCCGCATTTTACAGGTACTCGGGGCCTATGGCTTTAGGGGGTTGTTTGAGCGAAAAGCACAATTCCTTACCTCGATTCCGCAGGCGTTGAATAATCTGAAATACTTCGTTCATCAGCGCCCCATTGCTATTCATGTACCTGAATTCAAACGCTTGCTTGCCCGGCTGGTTGAGAATGATATCATTTCCAGGTTTCAACCTCCCGTTGCTTCGCCTGATAATCCCATGACGGTATATTTAAACAGCTTTTCGTATAAGGACAACGGTTACCCTGGAGATGAAAGCGATAACGGTGGTGGATTTGTGTTTGACTGCCGGGGTATTTTGAATCCCGGGCGGCAGGATGCGTACAAGCCCCTCACCGGCCTTGATAAAGAAGTAATGGATTACCTGGAACAAAAGACCAGGATGCCTAATTTTTTGAACAGTGCCTGGGATATGGTTGACATAACGGTTGCGGATTACCTCAGCCGGGGTTTTACAAGGCTGATGGTAAACTTTGGATGCACCGGCGGACAACATCGCAGCGTTTATGCCGCCGAACAAACCGCAGGCCATCTGAGAAACAAGTTCAAAGTAAAAACTGTGGTGACGCATTTAAACAGGGAAAAGTGGCCGGTTTGGCAAGGGATGGAAGAGTGCTGATTTCACCTAAATATTCACCGTTAATTTACGCCAGCTCAAAACGATCCAACATTTATGAAGGCAATGCTATTAGCTGCCGGCTTCGGTACGCGATTGAAACCCTTTACTGACAATCATCCCAAGGCCATGGCGCCGGTTAACGGGGTGCCTGTTTTGTTGCGCAACATCCGTTATCTGCAATCGTATGGCTTTTATGATGTGGTCATCAATATTCACCATTTCGCAGAACAGATCCTGGATTTTTTGCAGATGGGTGATGGCTGGGGAAGCCAGGTAATGGTAAGTCGCGAAGCTGAAATTCTTGAAACAGGCGGTGGCATTAAAAACGCTATAGACTTGTTTGGAGACAGCGATACCCTGCTGGTGATGAATGCGGATATTCTTACCGATCTCGATCTGAATATGGTCATGAGCTATCATTTCGACTCAAATGCCGATGCCACTTTATTGACGAGGCAACGCGATACGAACCGCTATTTTCTGTTTGATGAAGAGAGCCGGCTCTGTGGATGGAAAAACACCAAAACAGGTGAAATAAAACAGCCCCGCGAAGCGGAAAAGATACACCAAAGCGCTTTCAGCGGCATCCAGGTATTGAGTGAATCCATTTTCCGGCACCTGCCCTTTAATGGGAAATTTTCAATGGTTGATGTTTACCTGCACTTGTGCAATTCACATAGCATTGTGGAATTCGATCATACGGAAGGGAAGTTCGCGGATATTGGGACGGAAGAGAAATTAAAAGCGGCAGAGCTGCTGTTTATCTGACCGGGAGACTTGGATCTTTTTCACCAGGAATTTCCGGTTCCACAGATTCACGTATCCCGCCGGCCACCATACGGTTCCCAACGGGTATAGGTTTTTCATTCATCCAAAGCGGGACAAGTTGTTGTTCCCGGACCTCAAAATGAATCAATGAATTTTGAATTTTAAATTCTGACTTTAAACAGTTTCTTTGCAGCAGAACGCTTGCTCAAATGAGTTACAATTATTTACCGCTCGACAACCGATTTACCAGCGCTGATGAAATATGGCGCCTGATCCGATTCCGGCAACAGATATCCCTTTCATTTTCCGCTTACGAGGCCATTGATAAATGTCGCAAATACCTGGACAATAAGATCCATGGTGATGAGAACCAATTGTTTTATGGCATCAATACAGGGTTTGGTTACCTGCAAAACGTAGCCATAGATGATGATTCCATTGAGCAGCTCCAAAGCAATCTGCTGATGAGCCATGCCTGTGGTTTGGGCGATGAAGTGCCGGCTTCCATTGTGCGGCTGATGTTGGCCCTGAAAGTAAAAAGCTTGAGTTATGGGCATAGCGGTGTGCAAAATGTAACCGTTCAAAGACTCATCGATTTGCACAACAACAATGTATTTCCGGTTGTTTTTACCCAGGGAAGTCTGGGGGCAAGTGGCGATTTGGCGCCATTGAGCCACCTCTGCCTGCCGCTGATCGGATTGGGCGCGGTACGCTTTGAAGGAGAGATTTACCAGGGCGCATCATTAACTGAAAAATTTGGTTGGGAACCCATCCATCTGCAAAGCAAAGAAGGATTGGCGCTAATCAATGGCACTCAATTTATGTCTGCCTATGGATTAAGTTGTCTTAACCGGTTGGATAATCTGATTAAATGGGCAGACCATATCGCGGCCATTTCAGCGGATGCGTTCTACTGTGATACGCAGCCTTTTCATGAAGCCATCCATCGCATACGCCCTCACCATGGGCAAATGCATACTGCGAAAAGAATGCGCAACTTATTGGCAAAGAGTGAAATGCAAAAGCAATCTAAAAAAACGGTTCAGGATCCCTATTCCTTCCGTTGCCTGCCGCAGGTACATGGCGCTACAAAAGATGTGTTTGACCATGTGCTTTCCGTTTTCCTATGTGAGATCAACAGCGTAACGGATAATCCTAACGTTTTTCCGGATGATGATTTAATATTGAGCGGAGGAAACTTTCACGGGCAGCCCCTGGCGATGGCATTGGATTATTTGAGTATCGCTTCCAGCGAACTGGCCAATATCAGCGAACGCAGGACCTACCAACTCATCAGTGGGCAGCGTGACCTGCCGCTCTTTTTGGTGAAAGATGCCGGCTTGAACAGTGGGTTCATGATTCCTCAATACACGGCAGCCGGAATAGTAAGCGAAAATAAAACCTTGTGCACGCCTTCGAGCGTAGACAGCATCAGCAGCAGCAACAACCAGGAAGACCATGTAAGTATGGGCGCCAATGCCGCTACAAAATGTTGGCGGATCATCAACAACCTTCAACGCGTATTGGCCATCGAATTGCTCACCGCATGCCAGGCATTGGATTACCGCCGTCCGGCAAAAACTGCCCCTGAATTGGAAAACATCGTTTCCGCTTTCCGCGAAAAAGTCAGCTTCAACGAAAAAGACCGGGTGCTGCATACGGATATGGTGGCTGCGGTGGATTTTATTGAAGCATTCGAAATATAAATCCACGTGATTGTTTACTATCGTAATAACAAGACGATATACACCGCAAATAAATCAACATCAAACCCATTTTTCGCATTCGCAACCACTTCCAATGTGCCCCGCATAAGTGCAGTACTGGTCAGGCAAAGGCAGGGATAGTTGAACACGATTAATGCAAACAATGCAAAACCGTTTTCCACTTTATTTCCACCAATTCAGTAGCATGTGACCCTGCAAACCACCAAATTGCGCAAAAGAAGGAATAGGTAATCCAGATTAAATGCATTAACTGTAAATTTGCCCCATATGCAGAAGATTGAACTGGAAATTGTAGCCCTTTCTCACAGCATAACCAACACCCATAGTTACGCTGTTGTGTTGGGCGAGATCAACGGTACGCGCCGTTTGCCCATTGTGATTGGAGGCTTTGAAGCCCAGGCCATTGCGGTGGTTCTTGAGCATATCCATCCAAGCCGGCCGCTGACACACGACCTTATGAAAAACATGATGAACGCTTTTGGGCTGGAACTCCAGGAAATCATCATATCCGATTTGCAGGAAGGCATTTTCTATTCCAAACTCGTTTGCAACACACCGACTGACACCATTGAAATTGACAGCCGCACTTCTGATGCCCTCGCCCTTGCCGTAAGATTTGGATGCCCCATTTACAGTTACGACCACATTGTTGATGAAGCAAGCCTGCAGGTGGAAGGCACAAGCTATTCCAGCGCAGAACCACAGGCTCCGGATGCTCCGGCCACAACTACTGAACGCAGCCCTTCCAATGACAACTACAGCAAAATGACAATCGAGCAGCTGGAAAACCTGCTCAATGAAATGGTGGAAATCGAAGATTATATAAAAGCTGCTGAAATCCGCAATGAGATCAATGCCCGTAAAGGCAAAGCATAAACTGCAACGGCATGGTTGTTTTCCCTCCGTGTAAAATCAATCTGGGATTGAACATAGTTGAAAAACGTAATGACGGTTTTCACAACCTGGAGACATTTTTCTACCCTGTTCCCATTACCGATGTTTTGGAAATAATCGCCCGGCCTGGAAATGATGCGGATCAGTTTTTCCCATCAGGAATTCAACTGCCGCATGGGTTTCAATATAACCTTGTTTCTAAAGCCATTGGACTGATTCGTGAAAGGTTTCCAAAGATCCCTGCATTGGATATTTACCTGCATAAAGTCATCCCCATGGGTGGCGGGCTGGGAGGTGGCAGCAGCGATGGCGCATTGGCTTTGCGCTTGCTGAACAACCTGTTTGAGCTCGGCTTGAGCCCGCATTTTCTTCTGGAAATGGCTTCAAAACTCGGAAGCGATTGCCCCTTTTTCATTTACGGCAAACCGGCTTTTGCCACCGGCAGAGGAGAAATCCTGGAGTTGCTTGAGCCGGTATTGCAGGGTTATTTCGTTGTACTGGTTAACCCGAATATTGAGATTCCCACCCCATGGGCTTTCAAACAGATTACTCCGGCAAAACCCCAATATTCCCTCCGCGAACTGATTACACAACGTCCGGATACCTGGAAAGCAAGGCTGACCAATGATTTTGAGCCGGCAGTAAAAAAGGAGTTTCCGGTGATTGGTGATATCATAGAAAAACTTTACGAAAAAGGCGCAGTGTATGCTGCAATGAGCGGATCCGGGAGTACCTGTTATGGCATTTTCGATATAGAACCGGAATATCCGGCGGGTTGGTTCCCGGATTTTTGGGTGCGAAATGCCCGTATAAACAGGTAGGACAACTTTCGCCAAGTGCAACTCAACGCGAAGTCCATTCCAGCACCAACACCTCTCCAGTTCCATTTCCCACTTTTACCCGGTCATCTATCCGCATGCCCACCACCCAAACAATCCATTTATCTGACTCCAGGACCCAGGCCTTTTCCTTTTCGGTAACGGACAATTTCTGATCAATCAAAAAACGGGAAATTTTCTTCTTTTTCCGCATGCCCAGCGGGTAAAAATAATCGCCTTGTTGCCAGGGCCTCAGCACCAGGGGAAATCTCAACAACCGCGAATCTATGCATGCCTGGCCCGGAGGAAGATTCAGAAAATCCACCTCATCAATGTGGCGCCTGCTGACTTTCATCATGCCATCCGACACTTTGTAGATACCCGGTTCATGAATGGTGGTCATCGCTTTTTGCTCATTGCCCAGCGGCGCAAATACAAGATGGTTATGGTGTTTTATTGCCCTGTACCCTTTGGCATCAATCGATGATCCGTTATCCCCATCCATCAGTTTGATTAACTCCGGGATCTGCGATTCCCGGAAACCGAATGGCCTTGCTATTTCAAGCAGCATTAAATTCTTGGCTTCCGATTTTTTCCAAAGCAAAACAGACAGGAAATATTCATTGCCTTCCTGGCGAAGCAGTTTGCTTTTCTTCTTCTCAACCGTTTGCCGAAGCAACTGTTCCGTTTCCTGCATACGCTCACCGAGGGCGGTCAATGCCTGAACCGGATCGGGAAATACGTTTTTGGCCGCCGGCAACAAATTATGACGGATGAAATTGCGGGTGTATTTGGTGGATTCATTGCTGGAATCTTCCACAAATTCAATGTGATTTTCAGCGGCGTATTTTTCCAGCTCTTCCCTGGAAGCAAAAAGCAACGGACGGATAATATTCTCCCGGCGCACCGCAATACCAGTCAACCCCTGGATCCCTGTTCCCCGGAGGATATTGAACAGCATGGTTTCCGCATTGTCATTTCGATGGTGCGCGGTTGCCAATAAATACCTGTCGCCAGATTCGCCAAGATTTTGCATCAGTTCTCCGAACCATTGGTAACGCAAATCCCTTGCCGCTTCCTGAATACCCACTCCCGCCGATTCCGCGTAACGTTGGGTTTCGAAATTCCGGGCATAGACTTCCACACCCATTCTTTTTGCTTCGGAAATAATAAATGCGGCATCTCTTTCGCTTTCTTCATCTCGCAACTGGAAATTGCAATGAACCAAAGAAAAAGGTATCCCCGCCCTGCGGAAAAGATCGGTCATCACCATGCTGTCCAGCCCGCCACTAACCGCCAATAAGTAATGCATGTTGGGAAGCAACAGCTTATGCTGCCTGCCAAAAGCGAGAAAACGGTCGAAAACGTTGAATGAATTTTGGGACATTGACAAAATTAACTTCTATTACTCTATGTGCGGTGAATGGTAAAGCTGTTGAATTTTACAACAAAGAACACATGGCATTTCACCTTGTCACATTGCAAATCATTATTTACATTAAGAATACCTGAAAGTCCGGTATAAAATCACCAATCGATCAAATCATCCAATGCACCTTGCAATTCATTGAAAGTACGGTTTTCTTCCTGTTTTTTAGCTATAATCTTTCCTGCTTCATAAGTTGCCATGGCATTTTCCTTATCCCCTTTCCGCTCAAGCAATTTGCCCAAATGATAATAGCTGCCCACATATTCCGGATCATCTTCCAATACCGCACGGAAAAGCGTTTCAGCATCCGTATCATTTTCAATTTTCACGTATTCCAAAGCCAACGCATGCCGCAGAAAGCTGTCATCAGGCTGTTGTTCAAGGTATTGTTTGAGTAATTCAATGCGATTCATGGAGACAAAATTAAGGAGGAAAAGGGTATGAACACCGGCAAGGATGAGCAACGGATTAAACGGATATCACCGGAATTTGTAATGCCTTCTTTCATATTCCAATCTCGGTGGAAATCCTTGCGGAATCAACAACTGCACTACCCCGAAATCAAAAAAAAGCGTAACCCGGGTAGTGCGTGGACACCATCTACGACTCTTATACTTTTGCCTCCTCAATTTGCAAAAAAACCGTGAAAACCATGCAATCCGCGGTAAGTCCATATCCATTTTCCAAAGCTTCCATCCATAAAAATTTGAAATTAGTTGCATAAACAACTAATTTTGACCTTCAACACATTTACGTCATATGAAAATACTTGTTTGCATTAGCAAAACCCCGGATACAACGGCAAAAATTGCGTTCACAGACAACAATACAAAATTTGCTGAAGCGGGTGTCCAGTTTATTATTAATCCCTACGATGAATGGTATGCGCTGGTAAAAGCCCTTGAGCTGAAAGAAGCCGGAAAAGCGGAAAAACTAACATTGGTCCACGTTGGGCCGGCAGATGCTGATCCCATTATCCGCAAAGCTTTGGCCATTGGCGGTGATGATTCTATACGCATTGAGACCAACAATACCGATCCGTTTTTTATCGCAAGCCAGATTGCCGCAGTGGCCAAAAACGATGGTTTCGACCTGGTGTTAACTGGTAAGGAAACCATTGATTACAATGGCAGCAGCATTGGCGGCATGGTTTCGGCCATTTTGGGATGGGATTATGTGAGCCTGGCCACAGCCCTTGATGTGGAAAGCGGAAAAGCGTCACTCGAAACAGAAATTGAAGGCGGAACTGCAAAGATTGAATCCGCTTTGCCCCTGGTGGTAAGCTGCCAGAAAGGAATGGCCGAACAACGCATCCCGAATATGAAAGGCATTATGGGCGCACGTACAAAACCCCTTGAAGTAAGGCAGCCGGTTGATGCCGGAACCTATACCGAAATTGTGGGCTTTGAATTGCCTCCAGCGAAAACAGGTGTAAAACTCATTCCAGCCGATCAACCGGAAGAACTGGTTCGTTTGCTTCACGAAGAAGCTAAAGTGATCTGAAATTATTCAACGATAAAAAGCACATTATGATATTGATATTTGCTGATTCAGCTGACGGCCACCTGAAAAAATCAAGCTTCGAAGCCATGAGCTACGGAAGCGCGCTGGCCAAAAAATTAAATGTTGACGCCCAGGCCGTGGTTATGGGAAGCATCGGTAACAAAGAAGAATTGAAAAGTTTGGGCAGCTATGGCGTGAGCAAAATCTATACCGATGCCAATGAAGCTTTCAACCATTTCGATTCCAAAACTTTCGCCAGCGCCATCGCGGGATTGGCCAAAGAAACCGGCGCCACGGTTGTGGTATTTTCGCATAATTCATCAGGAAAAGCGATTGCTCCACGACTGAGCGTTTTGCTGGAAGCTGGTGTAGTAACCGGTGCTGTCGCGTTGCCCGAAATCGGTAATGGATTTGTGGTGAAGAAATCGGTTTTTAGTGGAAAGGCGTTTGCCAATGTCAGCATCAAAACAGACATCAAGATCATTTCTGTAAATCCCAACGCATTTGGCATTCAGCAAATTGACGGTGGTGAAGCGGAATTGGTGGAAAAAACCCTTTCATTTGATTCCGGTAGCATCCATACGGTTTCGGTGGATAAGATCAAAGAGGACATCCCTCTTTCTGAAGCCGAGCTTGTGGTAAGTGGTGGCCGGGGTTTAAAAGGGCCTGAAAACTGGCATTTGGTTGAAGACCTTGCCGCTGCCCTGGGTGCCGCGACAGCCTGCAGCCGCCCGGTGGCTGATGCCGGTTGGCGACCGCACCATGAACACGTTGGACAAACCGGTGGCGCCATAGCGCCAAACCTCTATTTCGCCATTGGCATCAGCGGCGCCATTCAGCATCTTGCCGGGGTAAACCGCAGCAAGACCATCGTGGTGGTGAATAAAGATCCCGAAGCGCCGTTCTTTAAAGCAGCGGATTACGGTATTGTCGGCGATGCATTTGAGGTAATCCCTAAGGTGACAGAAGCCGTGAAGAAATTGAAAGGGAATTAACCCCACAAATTAAAATGAACATGAACCGGCTCTCTTTTGAGGGTCGGTTTTTTTAAATAAGCACGCTATCGTTTACCACCCAACGCACACTATGGCCGCAGTCCCGATGGATCGGGAGTAAGTTGAGCTTAACTGCCCACTGCGCACTGCCACTGCCTATTGCCCACTGCGCATTGCTTCTGGCCACTGGCACCTGCCGGTACCTCGTACTTACCAAATTCATTGAGTAAATTTGCCGCCTAACAAAATTGATTGCTACAATGCCCTACGACGTAAATAAATACAAGACTCCGACCGGAACCGAATTGAATTGTAAAGGATGGCAGCAGGAAGCGGCCCTGCGGATGTTGCTGAACAACCTGAATCCGGAAGTAGCGGAATTGCCTGAAGAACTGATCGTTTATGGAGGCCGCGGAAAAGCTGCGCGGAATTTTGAAGCGTTGGATAAGATCATCGCTTCGCTGAAAAGCCTGGAAAACGATGAAAGCCTGCTCATCCAGAGTGGTAAGCCTGTCGGCATAATGAAAACCCATACCGATGCACCAAGGGTGCTGCTCAGCAACAGCCAGCTTGTACCCAAATGGGCTACCTGGGATCATTTTGATGAACTGGAAAAGAAAGGGCTGATGATGTTTGGCCAAATGACTGCCGGAAGCTGGATCTATATCGGTTCGCAGGGCATTGTGCAAGGCACCTATGAAACCTATGCCGCTGCTGCAAAGAAAGATTTTGGCGGAACGCTGAAAGGAACGCTTAATGTTACGGCTGGCCTGGGAGGTATGGGTGGAGCCCAACCCCTGGCCATCACAATGAATGAAGGGGTTGCCCTGGTGGCTGAAGTGGAAGAATGGCGTGTCGACAAGCGGATCGAAACCAGGTATCTCGACAAAAAATTCACCAATATCGACGAGGCCATTGATGCAGCGGTTAAGGCATGTGAACACAAGGAAGCGGTAAGCATTGGCGTGGTATGCAACGCGGTGCATTTGCTGCAGCGGCTCCTCGAAAGAAATATCATCCCCGACACCCTCACTGACCAGACTTCAGCCCATGACCCGTTGATTGGTTACTGGCCGCATACCCTGTCTTACGAAGATGCCAAAATACTGCGCAAAGAAGACCCGGCTGACTATATATCCCGCAGTTATGAAAGCATGTATTTGCATGTGCAACTGATGCTTGCCCTGTCAAAAGCGGGTGCCATTGCTTTTGATTATGGCAACAACATCCGCGCAAGAGCGGAGGAATTTGAAACCCGCCATCCAAAAATGTGCCCCTATCCCACCGGCCGTTGTTTTGATTTTCCGGGATTTGTACCGGCCTATATCCGCCCGCTTTTTTGCGAAGGCAAAGGCCCCTTCCGCTGGGCGGCATTGAGCGGCGACCCGGCCGACATTGCTGCAACCGATGAAGTGATCAACCAACTGTTTCCCGAAAATGAAAGCCTGATGCGCTGGATGAAGCTGGCGCAAGAAAAGATTGCTTTCCAGGGATTGCCGGCACGCATTTGCTGGCTCGGCCAGGGCGAACGGGAAAAAGCCGGTTTGGCATTTAATGAACTGGTGAGGACCGGGAAAGTGAAAGCGCCCATTGTAATCGGGCGCGACCATTTGGATACGGGCAGCGTTGCGAGTCCCAACCGCGAAACGGAAGGCATGAAAGACGGAAGCGACGCGGTGGCCGACTGGCCGGTTTTGAACGCGTTGATGAATACCGCAGGTGGAGCCACCTGGGTGAGCCTCCATCATGGTGGCGGCGTAGGCATGGGTTACAGCATTCATGCCGGAATGGTAATAGTGGCTGATGGTACAGTTGAAGCAGCTAAAAGACTTTCACGCGTGCTGCGCAACGATCCGGGCCTCGGAGTGATCCGGCATGCCGACGCAGGATACGAAACTGCGGAAACGGTTGGAAAAGAACATGGGTTATTGATATAGAAGCGGAACTGCACCTAATAAATTTCAGTCATTGCATGAGAGATAACCAAATCCTTATTGCTGCGGATATTTTTTTCTTGTGTAACGCACACTCTCCTTCATCAGTTTGTTCAACGCTTTGAGATCAATGTCCTCCAGACTTTTTACATAAATACAAGCTTTGCCCATTTTGTATTTACCCAATTCTTCCAAAAGTGATTTATGCTCATCCGCCCCGGTATAAACATACAGTGAGATAGCTGGTTTACGCGGCGAAAACCCCAGCAAAGGGGCATCGCCTTCATGGCCGCTCGGGTATTTGTAATGATAATTTCCAAAACCAACTATGCTTGGCCCCCACATGTAAGGCTCTTCGTTGGTTACGGCACGCATCATTTCGATCAATTTGTAACTGTCCGCAATCTGTTTTTCTGAAATGGAAAAATTATGAATAAACGCATCTACCGGGGCGCCTGTTGGTTTGGTTTTTGTTTTGGCCATGATCAGGATTGAATGGACAAGATACAAAACCTGCACAAGAAATATCCGGACTATTCCGAAAGCTTTATCCTGAAAGTACTTGCGGGTAATCCTGCCCCATTCTGCAAATTGGCACGGGTAAAGGGCTCCCACCCATAAACCAGGAACCGGGGCTTAACAGATGCCGGAATACGCACCACAACGTGATTACCTGCTATATAAGCCTCTGTCTGCAATAGCTTACCGTTATCATCCAAAAAGCCAAAACCTTTTAATTGCTCACCGTCCCGGGTGCTGAGTCCTTCACTGTATTTCAGGTAAACGCGTATGCCGTTTGTATCCTGGCTAATCCGGTCAAACAATGGACCTGATGGCACAATTTCCATCCCATAATCGTTGGACATGGCGAGGCGGGCAAGCCGATAGCCGACTGGCAGTTTTTCCCGCGGGTGCACATCTGTTGAATCTCCCAAATCAGTACTCACGGCCATGGCTGAGTTTGGAATGATTTGGAGCATACGTCGTTGCAGATCTCGAAACTCCGGCCAGGTGCTGCGATCAATGGAAGACAATTGCACGTAATAAAATGGAAAATCATCATTCCATTTCTGCCTCAGGTCATGCACAAATGCCGGGAACAACTGTTCATAAACATCCTGGTTTTCAGCATCGCTTTCACCCTGGTACCAAACCATGCCCCTGATGGGAAACGGCAACAAGCGCATAAGGCCGGCTTCGCAATTATAAGATGGGGCAAATGGATGTTTGGGATTTCGCGCAGTACCATTTGCCAGGTTTACAGCCGCCCTTTCACGACACCACGCCATCAGGTTGGGATTGTTTATCCAGTTTTCATCCAGGAAGCCAAATCCGGGAAACGCCTTCAGGCTTTCCCGGCTCATCCATGACACCTGGGGACTGCCGCCAACAGCCATTTCGATCAGGCCAACCGGAACTTTGGTCGCCTCCTGAATTTCGATTCCAAATGCATAGGCAATGGCAGAAAACCCGGCGGCATTTTCGAAATTATTGGGTTTCCAGCGTGCGGAAAAGAAATCTGAATCCTGAACTTTCGCAATGGTGGCAGAATCCCAGGCCTGGTTATTTGTTCCTGCAACCGGGTTGAATTCCAAAAGCCGGACGGAAAGATTGCCTGCATTTTTTGAAGCAAATGCGACACCGTTATTGGCGTCTTTCAAGATAAAATCCATATTGGATTGCCCCGAAAAAAACCAGACATCGCCAACCAGGATGTCTGAAAAAACCAATGCCGAATCCAGGTTGGAAACCGATAAACTCAAAGGCTCAACACTCGCGGACCTGGCCGGAAAACGCACCGACCAATTGCCTTCCGGGTCAGCTTTTACCGTTTGCTTATCCTGTTCAAGCTGCACTTCCACCTCAGTCCGCGGAAATGCCCTCCCCCAGATGAAGATGGGCTTGTTCCGCTGCAAAACCATATGGTTACCGAATACATCCGCAACAGCAAAATGCCCCGCTGAAACCGGATCCGGCGTGCAGCTCCAGGCGCTTAAAATCCATTGAAAACCGGACAGCACAAGCAATATGTACAACCTGAATCTTTGCATCGATTGCAAAATTAACGATCAAAAGAAAATGGAAATTTTAATCCGTAACAGAAAAATCGCTAACACATCCTCATCCGCTATCGCCCTCACCACCCCGGCAGTCAAAGAAAAATTCCTCCGGCATTTCACCCGCCGCCTCCGAAAAAATCTCTATAACGTTCTCGAATTGCAGCCGTTTAATGTGGTTTAGGTTTTTGAAAACCACCGAAACGGGCAGGTCAATATCACCGGTCAGCACATCCCATAGCGCATCCAGGTTTTCTCCAAAATGCTCCGGGAAATTCAACCGTTCTTTGGCCAGCCCGTAAAACTGGTCAACCGATTCAATGCTGGTGAAATCAAATTCAACTACAGGAACCAAAGGCGGCATTTCATTCATCGTTTTTGCATGGTTTTGTAATGGTCATTGGTCACATACACCAGGCCATCGTTAGAAAATAATATGCGGTCGGCGTTTCGCCTTCCACAGTGATAATTCAGATCTCCTTCAAACCATTTCCGGCCGTTTTTTGCAGGCAGTTTTTTCTCGCGGTTACCAAATACATCCCCGCCAATGGCACGTCCCGGAAGCACATCGCATAAATTGCCGCGGCTCGCCACCCAGCCGAGTTTTCTCGCATCAGCCTTGGTGATATAATAATCCGGCAACCGCCCGTTTTCCTTTACATAAGGAACAACCAGGTTTTCCGCGGTGAGCGCATCAATCCGTGCTATTGTGGCATTGCCATTGTACACGGATTTCTCTTTTGGCGGATTCGTGATTTGAGGATCATTAACCTGTTCCTGCGTGGATTCCGGGATTACCAGGCTTTTCTGTCGCTGTTCCCAAAGTAAATAAGCGATAACACCGAGCACAATAATGATGAGGAGAATGGGCCTGTTCTTCATTATTGCAAAAATAAGATCTTAGCCAACGCGGCGGGTGTGGGCGGATAACATCACTTCTTCATTCACCGAAAAATGCCCAGGCTGTAGTATCGATCATCCATTGTTCGGGTAAAGCCCCGGGAATTTCATGAATGAATTTGCAGCAGAAATTTACTTAACCGTCTATCTGACATTTTCCCGGATAAAGGCAACGGTCTTTTGGAGGGCATCCCGCAAATTGGGATCAGTAAATCCATGGCCCTCCGCAGGATAAAACACTTTTTGATTCTTCACGCCTGCGGCATTCAGTTTGGCTTCAAGCCTGTTGGTTTGATCCGGTGGAACCACAATATCCACGCCGCCCTGAAACATAATGGTAGGAGGCGATTGGGCTGTAACAAAATTGACCGGGCTGCTGTTGCGGTAAAGTTCAGGTGCCTGATCAAACGTCTTGCCGGTAACCTGCCACAGTAAAATATGGGCGAGCCCGCCATAACTCCAGGCAGCTTCCAGGTCGGTGGGGCCGAAAAAGTCGGCTACGGCTTTTACCCTGCGTTGGGGATCATTTTTGTAAGCATGCAATAAAGCGAGGTGTGCGCCGGCACTTGCCCCAACCATTACAAGGTCTTTACTTACTTCATATTCATCAGATTTTGCGAGGTAAAATTCCACGGCGGCTTTGATATCATTTTCCTGGGCCGGAAACACATTGGTGGTGCCATCCGCGGCAAGGCGGTAACCCACATTCACCGTGGCATATTCAGGAAGCATTTTCCGGATGGAATCTACTGCGCCACTCATTTCTTCTTTCGCCCCGCTTGTCCAGCCGCCTCCATGTATTAAAAGAATGGTTTTGGTTTTGGTGGTGCTGCGGTCCGCGGGCAGGTAGATATCCATTTTATGGCGCGTATTATTGCCATAAGAAAGGTTGGGAATGGAACGTGCAACAGTTCCTTCCTGTTCCTGTACATCGTCCTTTGAACAAGCGGTAAAGAAGGAGCTGAAAATAAAAATCAGGATTAAAGGAAAAAATGATTTCATGCAGGTGAATTTGGGTTTAAAACAACCGATGGCGATTGATTATTGTGAGGTTATGATTTGTTAACAATTAAATGGTTGAACTGTGGATAGGCCTGCTGTTTTCAATAATCCCGATAATATCCGGGACAGCTGCTGAATACAATCCGGAACATTTTCCCAGGTTGAATATTTCCCTATGCACCACACAGGCCATTTACGGAGCGCACAGGCATATGGAAATTTTCATTTTGCAACCAGGCAAACTAAAAACGCTTTTCCATGTTCCAATTCATCCATTGCCCAACCATCCAACGCACGAACAATTATACATTAAATTATCATTTAATCATCAACTGTTTTTTTACCTTCATTTTTATGGGTTACGATTCCGTTTTACTGAATACCAAAATCCCGCAACAACATACTTATGATGCCATTGTGATCGGCACCGGCATTACCGGCGGCTACGCAGCCATGGAACTATGCAAAGCCGGGCTGCGGGTACTTGCCGTAGAGCGTGGACGCAATGTTGTACATGGAAAATACCCAACGGAAAATAAAGCGCCCTGGCAATTGCTTCATCGGGGCATGCTCACGCAAAAACAGGTAGCTGAACATCCCATCCAAACACGGCATTTCAGCTACAATGAAGCCACCGCGCATTTTTTTGGCGATGATCTTAAAGATGCTTACCACGAAAAGCAGCGCTACGACTGGATTCGTCCCGATGTGGTGGGCGGCCGGTCCCTGCTTTGGGGCCGGGCAAGTTACCGCTGGAGTGATTTTGATTTTGAGGCCAACCTGCGCGATGGCTATGGAACAGACTGGCCCTTCCGTTACGCGGACCTCAAGCCCTGGTATGACAAGGTTGAACGCTTTGTGGGAATTAGCGGAAACCACGATGGCATACCCCATATCCCCGATGGAGAATTCCTGCCGCCCTTTGAATTCAATTGCGCGGATGCGTTTTTGAAAACAAGGATTGAAAGATCTTTTCCGGGCAGAAAAGTGATTATGGCCCGCGTAGCCAATCTTACGCGAAACCACGAAGGCCGTGTAAAATGCCAGGCCCGCAATCAATGTGAAAGAGGCTGCACCTTCGGCGCGTATTTCAGCAGCAATTCAAGCACGTTACCTGTTGCCGCACAAACCGGCAATCTTACTTTACTGGCAGATGCCCATGTATTCAATATCCTTTTTGATGAAGAAACGCAGGTGGCAAAAGGCGTTGAGGTCATCGACCGTAAAAGCCTGAAAACCTATACCTTTTATTCGAAAATTATTTTTCTGAATGGCGGAACCATCGCATCCACCGCCCTGCTCCTGCAATCCCGGTCAAACCGTTTTCCCAATGGCATGGGCAACGACAGCGACCAGTTGGGACGCAACCTGATGGATCATCACAAAGGCGTTTGGGGAAGCGCAACTATACCCGGTTTTGAAGATAAGACTGATTATGGCCGGAGGCCTTGTGGCATCTTTATCCCGCCTTTCCGCAATGTGGAAAAAAATGACCGTCCGTTTTTACGCAGCTATATTGTTCCGGCCTATACCGGCCGCGGCAGAAAATGGAGCCATGCGGGAATTGGCGAAAACCTGAAGCAAACCAATACCGGGTTGGGGCCGTGGACGGTGAATATGGGGGCATATGGCGAATGTCTTCCCTACCCGGATAACCGCATGACCCTCAGTACCACCCAAAAAGACGCATTGGGCCTGCCCGTTGTATCCTTCGACTGCCGCTTTCGCGAAAACGAATTCGCCATGCACAATGACATGGCGGCCACCATTGAAGAAATGCTGACAAAGAGCGGTTGTGAAAATATTGCCATGACCGTGGAGATGAGCTATCCCGGAAATGCCAATCATGAAATGGGCACCGCCAGAATGGGCAGGGATCCCAAAACCTCGGTGCTGAATGAATGGAACCAGGTACATGCTGTACCGAATGTTTTCGTTACCGATGGCAGTTGCATGCCGAGCTGCGGAAGCGCCAACCCAAGCCTGACCTACCTGGCCATTACGGCGAGGGCGGTGGATTATGCCATAAAAAATAATCAAATCAAAACCTGATCAGCGATCAGGATGTGAAACCATCCTCATGCCCGAAAACCGCGTTCCCCGCGTTATCCGCGTGAAATTCTCAATAACCGCCTTCTCCGCATGAAAACAATACCACGTGCTTAAACCCGCGTTCCCCGCGTAACAAACGTTGCTCACAAATACTGGATCTCCACCCCGAACACTTCCTCAAAATGCCCAAGCAAGATCCGCTTCGTTTCCTCTACATCAACCTGCCTGCCCAGTTCTTTTTCAATTGAAGTAACCTGCTTGCCCTGGATGCCGCAGGGTATGATGTAATCAAAATAATGCAATGGCGTATTCACGTTCAGCGCCCAGCCATGCATGGTCACCCAGCGGCTGCAGCGCACCCCCATGGCGCAGATCTTCCGCTCCCGCCCAGGCACAGACGGCTCAAGCCAGACACCCGTTTCGCCGGGACTCCGTTCCCCCTTCAGCCCATAATCCGCAATGGTGCGGATGATCACTTCCTCAAGGCTACGCAAATACCAGCCGATATCGGTTTTTAGTTTTTCCAGGTCGAGGATGGGGTAACCCACCAGTTGCCCGGGACCATGAAACGTGATGTCGCCGCCGCGGTTGATCTTAAAAAAAGAAATATGCTTATCCTGCAGCCCCGCACTGTCGAGCAACAAATTTTCCATATGGCCGCTTTTGCCCAGGGTATACACCGGGTCATGCTCCACAAAAAACAGGCTATGGCCTGTGCGCCGCGCCAACGGCGGCAAGCCGTTTTCCAGCTTTTTAACGGCCACCATTTCCGCCAGCCGCTTCTCCTGTAAATCCCAGACCGGCGCATAAGCTGCACGTCCAAGATCTTCAAATCGTACTATTTGCCTTTCCATTGCTTAATTTGCGAAAATACGAACCGAATTCTTTCACTTGCCCAACTCCTGCACGCCGGCATAAAACGAGCCCATGAACGAAGAAAATAACTTGCTCCCCGAAGGGGAAAATAACGAATCGGAAGATTTATACCTGAAGCAGGAATTCACTGTGGACCAGGGACAATCGCCCCTGCGCATCGATAAATTCCTACAGGCCCGCATAGAGGGCGCCACCCGCAACAAAGTGCAGCAAAGCCTGCATGCCGGACTGATTACGGTGGACGGCCAGACCGTTAAACCAAATTTCAAGGTAAAAGGCGGCCAGCACCTCGTGATCTTCCGGACAACGGAACCGGAAAGCTCAGAGATCCTGCCGGAGAAAATGGACCTCGATATTGTTTTTGAAGATGATTCCGTAATCGTCATCAATAAACCCGCGGGCATGGTGGTGCACCCCGGCGTAGGCAACCGCAGCGGCACCCTCATCAATGGCATCGCCCACCATTTACAACAGCAGAACCCGCAGCTCAGCGAATTTGACCTGCCGCGTTTCGGCCTTGTCCACCGCATTGACAAAAATACCAGCGGGCTCATCCTGCTTGCCAAAACCGACAAAGCGCTGCAGCACCTCGCCAGGCAATTTTTCGACCATACCATCACCCGCCGCTACATCGCCCTCGTTTGGGGCAATGTGGAAGAAGATGAAGGCACCATCAACGCCCATATCGGGCGCAGCAAGCGCTTCCGCCAGCAATATGAAGCCTACCCGGAAGGCGATGAAGGCAAACACGCCATCACCCATTACCAGGTGCTCGAGCGATTTCACTATACCACGCTCATTGCCTGCCAACTCGAAACCGGCCGCACCCACCAGATCAGGGTACACATGAAATCCATTGGCCATACCATTTTCGCCGACGAATTTTATGGCGGCGACCGCATTCTGAAAGGAACGGTATTCGCCAAATACAAACAATTCGTTGACAATTGCTTTGCCCTTTGCCCCCGGCAGGCGCTGCATGCGGGCACCCTTGGCTTCACCCATCCCGTAACCGGGGAACGCATGCAGTTTGAGGCCGGATTGCCAAGTGACCTCAGGGCCTTGGTGGATAAATGGCGGAGGTATTTCGCTACGAAAGGAGGAATTGAAGAGTAAACGCAGCGAGCTAAGCCACCGCCTTTTTCAGGCCAGGATTCCAGTACACGTGCAGCGGAGGAAGCATTTAAATGCCATATCCAGTTATTGCGATGTGGCGGTTAAGGGATGTGCATTGTACACGGCGATTCAACCTAAATGGCGAAGAATCGAAACAATTTAGCGGGATTTTCGTGCCCGGAAGTCCCTTTATGGTGCCATCCTGAATGGCTGCAACGATAAAGCAAATTCCACAAATGCCATCAAAAAATTTGAAATATGCATAACAACTAATAACTTTAGCGGAATCAGCGCAAAATGCTTTTTAGATGCACATTACATCCTCATCACCACGAAGTAATGCCAATAGACAGATATCGCTCAGAATTCCCGGATGAAGAAAATTGCAGGTTCTATAAAGGCAACCAAATACAATCAAAGGAAATGGCACATAAAAACCGTTTAGAAACACAGTTAAAGACAACCAGGCCGGGTACAAAAAAGCCTCCTGATTGTGGACAAGAGGCGACCCAAATGTTTTCACAACGGAATAATCCTTATTGTGAATTGCTTTCAGAATTCAAACATACAATAACTTCTTTAAACGCACAAAACAAATGAACAAAACTATTTTAGGACTTGATTTAGGGACAAACTCCATTGGCTGGGCACTAACGCAGCAAGATTTTGAAAATAGAACCGGCAAAATATTAGGTGCGGGCTGTAGGATAATTCCGATGTCTCAGGATATTTTAGGTGAATTTGGCAAAGGAAATTCTGTTTCTCAAACAGCTGAAAGGACATCTTATCGCGGTGTGCGGCGTTTAAGAGAACGTCATTTATTACGCAGGGAACGATTGCACAGAATTTTAAACATAGCTGGCTTTTTACCGGCACACTATTCCGAACAAATAGACTTTGATAAACGTTTTGGGAAATTTAAACCTGAGACAGAACCCAAATTACCTTTTCATGCAGGAGAATTTATTTTCCAAAATTCCTTTAAGGAAATGCTGGTGGATTTCAAAAAGCATCAACCTCAGGTGCTAACAGACAAAAACGGCAAAGATTGCTTAGTTCCATATGATTGGACGATTTATTTTCTGCGCAAAAAGGCATTAACGGAGAAAATTTCTAAAGAAGAATTGGCTTGGATTATTCTTAACTTCAATCAGAAACGGGGTTATTACCAATTGCGAGGCGAAGAACAAGAAGAAAATCCCCATAAAAAGGTTGAATTCCATTCCCTCAAAATCATAGATGTAGTTGCGGATGCGGAAACAAACAATAAAGGGGAAACCTGGTATTCCCTGCATTTAGAGAATGGATGGGTTTATCGGCGGTCTAGCAAGACTCCAATGGTTGATTGGCAGGACAAAATAAAAGATTTCATCATTACAACTGATTTGAATGACGATGGCACCGAAAAAACAGATAAAGATGGAGAAATAAGAAGGAGCTTTAGAGCGCCTGGGGCAGACGATTGGACCTTATTGAAGAAGAAAACTGAAAAAGATATTGAACGTACCAATAAAACCGTTGGTGCTTATATTTATGATCATCTTCTTCAAAATCCCAAACAGAAGATTAAGGGAAAATTGGTTCGCACGATTGAGCGCAAATTTTACAAGAATGAATTAAAAAGCATTCTAAAAAAACAAAGTGATTTTCATCCAGAATTTAAAGATGATGGAATATTACAAGACTGTGTTCGTGAACTTTATCGCCACAACGAGCAACATCAGGATATCTTATTTGCAAAAGATTTGACTCACCTTATATTGGAAGATATTTTATTTTACCAGCGACCATTAAAAAGTAAGAAGTCGCTCATTTCAAATTGTACTTTAGAATCCAGAAAATACAAAGACAATGATGGAAACGTAATTATTAGTCCACTAAAAGTTATCGCTAAATCCAATCCATACTACCAGGAATTTCGCTTGCTGCAGTGGATTCACAACCTGGAGATATACACAAAGGAAAATGATCAAAAAGTTACGCACGAATTTATATCAACTATAGAAGATAAAGAAGCCCTATTTGATTTTTTGAGTGCTAAAAAAGAAATAAAGCAAGAGCACGTCATCGAATTTCTATTGAAATACAAACGTAACCTGAGGCGGGTGTCCAAAGATGAAATAGGCAGGTACCGATGGAATTATGTAGAAGATAAAATATATCCTGGCAACGAAACCAGAGCACTTATTCAGCAGCGTATAGATAAAATTGAAAACGCCCCCAAGAATTTTATAAAGCCAGAGCATGAGTTGGCTTTGTGGCATATCATATTCTCCGTAACAGATAAAAATGAGTATGAAAAAGCATTGGCCAAATTCGCTCAAAAACATCAGCTTAATGTAGCTGCGTTTGTAGATGCGTTTAAAACATTTCCTCCTTTCAAAAGCGATTACGGCAGCTTTTCAGAGAAAGCAATTAAAAAATTATTACCGCTAATGCGATTTGGAAAATATTGGGATTACAACGAAATAGATGACACTTCCAAATCAAGAATTGACAGGATCCTGACCGGTGAGTACGACGAAAATATTATAAATCGTGTTCGAGAAAAAGCGCAACACCTGAATAATGAAAATGATTTTCAAAATTTGCCATTATGGCTGGCTCAATACGTTGTCTACGGCCGTCATTCAGAAGCTGCAGCTACGGGAAAATGGCATTCCGCTGCAGATTTAGATTGTTTTCTGAAAGAATTCAAACAACATTCATTGCGCAATCCCATTGTAGAACAAGTGATTACTGAAACACTTCGGGTGGTAAAAGATATTTGGAATACATACGGAAAAGGAGAAAAAGATTTTTTTTCTGAAATTCATATTGAACTAGGCAGGGAAATGAAACTGCCAGCAGAGGAAAGAGAAAAGATGACCCGGCAAATAACCGACAATGAAAATACAAACCTGCGGATTAAGTCCTTATTAGCTGAACTGGCAATGGATCCACAGGTAGAAAATGTACGACCTTTTTCCCCAATGCAACAAACGATTCTCAAAATCTATGAAGAAGCCGCCTTGGACGCCGAAGAAAATATTGATGATGACATTCTGAAGATAAGTAAAACAGCTCAGCCTTCAAGTACAGAATTGAAGCGGTATAAACTGTGGCTGGAGCAAAAGTATCGTTCGCCTTATACAGGGCAAATTATTCCGTTGAATAAACTTTTTACGCCAGAATACGAAATTGAACATATCATTCCGCAAAGCTTATATTTTGACGACAGCATCAGCAACAAAATCATTTGTGAATCGGCTGTGAACACGCTAAAGGGAAATAACATCGGATTGGGGTTCATCAAAACACATCACGGTAGAATAGTGGATTGTGGTGGTGGTAGAACGGTGAAAATTCTTAGTGCGGAAGAGTACGAAGATTTTGTAAAACAAAACTACAGCAGCAACCGCGCAAAGCGTAACAAACTATTGATGGAAGAAATTCCGGAAAAAATGATCGAACGGCAAATGAACGATACACGCTACATCAGCAAGTATATCAGCAATTTGCTTTCAAATATTGTTCGTGATGACTCTGCAAATAATAACGATGATGGCGTGAATTCTAAAAATCTCCTTCCTGGAAACGGAAAAGTCACGACGAGATTGAAGCAAGATTGGGGCTTAAATGATGTGTGGAACGATTTGATCCTTCCACGCTTCGAGCGAATGAACCTGTTGACCCAAACAACCGATTTTACTGCCTGGAATGAAACGCATCAAAAGTATTTGCCGACATTACCGCTTGAACTTTCCAAAGGTTTTTCCAAAAAACGTATAGATCACCGCCATCATGCAATGGATGCTTTGGTAATTGCCTGCGCTACACGTGATCACATCAACTTATTGAACAATGAATCTGCAAAGTCAGATACCAGGCGATACGATTTGAACAGGAAGCTTAGGCATTATGAAAAAGTGAGCTACAACAATCCGAACACCGGAGAAAGAATTGAACGTGAAGTACCGAAAGATTTTATAAAGCCATGGCCAAACTTTACCGTGGATGCCAGAAAAGCATTGGAGCAAATAGTCGTTAGCTTTAAGCAAAACCTTAGGGTAATCAATAAAGCAACCAATTACTACGAAACCTACCAAGACGAAAATGGAAATCTGCGCTTAGGAAAAGACGGCAATCCAACGAAAGGGAAAATTGCACAGAAAGGAACAAATTGGGCCATCCGGAAAGCGTTGCATAAAGATACGGTGTCTGGCAAAGTGCATTTGGATAGGATCAGAGTAGCCAGAGGAAAAATTTTGACGGCTACCAGGAAAGCACTGGATACCTCCTTTAATGAGAGAACAATAGAATCCATTACAGATACAGGAATTCAGAAAATTTTGATCAATTATCTAAGGGCTAAGGGAAGCCCAGAACTTGCTTTTTCATCCGAGGGGATTGAGGAAATGAACCAAAATATTGCTTTGTATAACGATGGCAAAACTCATCAACCCATTTTAAAGGTTCGGGTGTTTGAACAAGGAAGTAAGTTTACGTTAGGCGAAACTGGAAATAAGACCACGAAGTTTGTAGAAGCTGCGAAAGGAACCAACTTGTTTTTTGGGGTGTATGTAGACCAGGAAGGCAAGCGCAGTTATGATACCATTCCATTGAATGTAGTTATCGAACGCCAGAAGCAGGGCCTGCAACCTGTGCCTGAGCTTAACGAAAAAGGACATGAACTTTTGTTTAGTCTTTCTCCGAATGATTTGGTATATGTACCTGAAGAGAAGAAGATGTTTCTAAATTAGATTTAGAAAACTTATCAAGTAAACAACGAAGTAGAGTATATAAATTTACTGATGGAAGTGGGGTTACGGCAAATTTTATTCCCGCAAATATAGCCAGTGTTATTTTCAACATGAATAAGGAAAAACAGAAAAAAGAATTTGGAAAAGAATTGTTTTTTATTCAAAATGAAATAGGGGGTGGTTCTCAAGGTTCAAAAAGTGAAAGAGCATTTTCAGGGGAACAAATAAAGAATGTTTGCATCAAACTGAAAATTGACCGTATAGGTAAGTTTTCAAAAGCGCATGAGAAATTGTACCCTTGAACGCGAAGATAAATTGCTTCTGGAAGATAAAGATTATGCGATTTAGTAGAAAACTCTTTGAATTTAAGGTTGATTGGAAAAAGTTCTTCTATAATAGAAAAACAGTTTTATGAATAATTGAAACAGAAAAGCAAATCTAAAACAGCCCATTGTGATTAAGCGAACCTTATACTTCGGAAATCCTGCGTATCTAAAAACGAAGAACGAACAATTGCTGATTGATCTGACCGAGACCGGTGAGTTCAAAACAGCGGTGATTGAAGATATCGGGATCATGGTTTTGGATAATCAGCAAATTACCATCACCCAATCCGTAATATCCAAATTGCTGGCGAATAATGTCGCCTTAATCGTTTGTGATGATATCCACCACCCTACCGGGCTCATGCTTAACCTGGACGGCCATACCCTGCAAAGTCAGCGTTTCCAGCATCAGATCAACGCCAGCGTGCCTTTAAAAAAACAGCTCTGGCAACAGGTAGTCACGGCAAAGATTACCAACCAGGCCAATCTGCTTGAACTCTACCGCATTTCCAATAAGCGTTTGCGCAGCCTGTCCAAAATGGTTAAAAGCGGAGATAGCGATAATTGTGAGGCCCAGGCTGCCACTTATTACTGGAAGCATGTTTTTCCATTGTTTCCGGGTTTCAGGCGTTTTCGCGAAGGAGACCCGCCCAATAATTTATTGAACTACGGCTACGCCATTTTACGTGCCATTGTGGCCCGTAACCTAGTGGGAAGCGGACTTTTACCCACCCTCGGCATCTTTCACCGTAATCAATACAATGCTTACTGCCTGGCCGATGATATTATGGAGCCTTACCGACCTTTTGTAGATCAGATTGTATATGATATTATCCGGGGCAACGGGAATTACCTGGACCTCACTCCAAAAATGAAACAGCAATTGCTGGCTATTCCGGTGGTGGATGTAAACATTGAAGGCGATAAAAGCCCGTTGATGAATGCGGTACAGCGCACCACGGCAAGCCTTGCCAAATGCTTTGAAGGAAAATCCAAAAAACTCCTTTTCCCGGTACTGGCAACCTCCTTTTCAAAATGAATTTTGACAGATTAAACGCATACAGACTTATGTGGGTACTTGTTATGTTTGATCTGCCCACAGAGACCAAAGCCGATCGCAAACGGTACACTAAATTCAGAAAGCAGATCCTGAATGACGGGTTTAGCATGTTCCAGTTCAGCATGTATATCCGGCATTGCATAAGCCGAGAGAATGCTGAAGTGCATATGTTGCGGGTAAAAAAAATACTTCCTGAAAGAGGTCATATTGGCCTGTTATGCATTACGGACAAGCAATTTGGGCAAATGGAGATTTTTAATGGCAAAAACATTGCTCCGATACCTCAACCGGTTCAGCAACTTGAACTTTTCTAGCCATCCCTCCATTTCAAGTAAGTTTTCGCCACGCTGGTAATATTTTAAAATGCCAAAACCAGGTTATCTGAAACAAAAAACGGGGCCAATCCCCGTTTTTTAATTTCATCTTACAACCCAAAACTCAATGTTGACAAGGCTTTTGGCGAATCCAGTTGTCAAAGACCTAAGGTAAATAAAATCTGAAAGCAATTCACAACCACGCTGAACGTTTCACCGTTTGAAGTTTGTTGTCAAAGACCTAAGGTAAATAAAATCTGAAAGCAATTCACAACAATTAATGCGACAAAGCCAATACCTGCGGGGTTGTCAAAGACCTAAGGTAAATAAAATCTGAAAGCAATTCACAACAAAAGCCAACAGGCTCCGCTGCGTCGTGCTGTTGTCAAAGACCTAAGGTAAATAAAATCTGAAAGCAATTCACAACGAGAAGTGTGTGGTGGTTCGTTGATCCACCGTTGTCAAAGACCTAAGGTAAATAAAATCTGAAAGCAATTCACAACAATGCATAAGGGGAGGCTGCAAAATGAGTAGTTGTCAAAGACCTAAGGTAAATAAAATCTGAAAGCAATTCACAACGGCCTTCCGTGTGTTAATATAAACACAGCAGTTGTCAAAGACCTAAGGTAAATAAAATCTGAAAGCAATTCACAACAACTGACGAATAAGTTGTTATCATTAGTTTGTTGTCAAAGACCTAAGGTAAATAAAATCTGAAAGCAATTCACAACGAGTACTCATCCGCCGGGCCATTTTCAGGGGTTGTCAAAGACCTAAGGTAAATAAAATCTGAAAGCAATTCACAACCACCATCACCATGCTCGGCAGGTTCAATTCGTTGTCAAAGACCTAAGGTAAATAAAATCTGAAAGCAATTCACAACACCAACTGGACGCGAATGACAGGCTTTTCGTTGTCAAAGACCTAAGGTAAATAAAATCTGAAAGCAATTCACAACAAGGGAAAATATCGAAACAATCTGCATTAAGTTGTCAAAGACCTAAGGTAAATAAAATCTGAAAGCAATTCACAACTAGTTGGGCGTGTAATCCATCATGAAGGTGGTTGTCAAAGACCTAAGGTAAATAAAATCTGAAAGCAATTCACAACTTGGCTAACGAGGGCTTCGGCAATACGGGGTTGTCAAAGACCTAAGGTAAATAAAATCTGAAAGCAATTCACAACAGGGAGTTTTCGCAGTAAGAGCAGTAAGGTGTTGTCAAAGACCTAAGGTAAATAAAATCTGAAAGCAATTCACAACAAGGCATCAACGACATTAAAAGCGGACTGGGTTGTCAAAGACCTAAGGTAAATAAAATCTGAAAGCAATTCACAACAGGAACATGCTGTAATTGTCCGCCAACTGTGTTGTCAAAGACCTAAGGTAAATAAAATCTGAAAGCAATTCACAACATATAGCAACAAACAACAGCGGTATCCGCAGTTGTCAAAGACCTAAGGTAAATAAAATCTGAAAGCAATTCACAACATTTCAGCGATGCGGAATATATGGTACCCTGTTGTCAAAGACCTAAGGTAAATAAAATCTGAAAGCAATTCACAACAGGAACATGCTGTAATTGTCCGCCAACTGTGTTGTCAAAGACCTAAGGTAAATAAAATCTGAAAGCAATTCACAACTGATGAACGTCCCGGCCACCGGCAGCCTCAGTTGTCAAAGACCTAAGGTAAATAAAATCTGAAAGCAATTCACAACAATGAAAGTCGGTGAATGAGTTCAAGGCTGTTGTCAAAGACCTAAGGTAAATAAAATCTGAAAGCAATTCACAACCACAAAGATAAAACGTGTATATGGTTCCGCGTTGTCAAAGACCTAAGGTAAATAAAATCTGAAAGCAATTCACAACAATACATGCCGGGGTGGCGCCAATAGGCGGGTTGTCAAAGACCTAAGGTAAATAAAATCTGAAAGCAATTCACAACCGCAAAGAATCAATGCCGCCGGGGCCACTCGTTGTCAAAGACCTAAGGTAAATAAAATCTGAAAGCAATTCACAACAAGATGGATAGCATATACCAGTATAGGACAGTTGTCAAAGACCTAAGGTAAATAAAATCTGAAAGCAATTCACAACTGAATCCGAAAGGGTTCATCAATGCCGGCCGTTGTCAAAGACCTAAGGTAAATAAAATCTGAAAGCAATTCACAACAGAAATCTTCGTTGTATTCCATTCTTTTCCGTTGTCAAAGACCTAAGGTAAATAAAATCTGAAAGCAATTCACAACTGTAGTGACTGAATGTTTTTTTCTCCCCTTGTTGTCAAAGACCTAAGGTAAATAAAATCTGAAAGCAATTCACAACGGTTTGCCGTATTGCCTTGTAATATTTTAGTTGTCAAAGACCTAAGGTAAATAAAATCTGAAAGCAATTCACAACAGGCTTCCAACCATTCGGGCAACGGCTTATGTTGTCAAAGACCTAAGGTAAATAAAATCTGAAAGCAATTCACAACTTTGCGGCGTACGAATGGAAAAATGCATCGTTGTCAAAGACCTAAGGTAAATAAAATCTGAAAGCAATTCACAACGCTGCAATGCCGGTTGATTTGCCTAAGCCTGTTGTCAAAGACCTAAGGTAAATAAAATCTGAAAGCAATTCACAACAGCGCGTAGTGCGCCAATACATCATTCATTGTTGTCAAAGACCTAAGGTAAATAAAATCTGAAAGCAATTCACAACAGAGCAATTAAACTGCTGCACTCAGTCAATGTTGTCAAAGACCTAAGGTAAATAAAATCTGAAAGCAATTCACAACTCAGCTTCCAGGAGTTTGACAATGATCACCGTTGTCAAAGACCTAAGGTAAATAAAATCTGAAAGCAATTCACAACATTAACTGGCTCAGCCCCGACAGCTCGTCCGTTGTCAAAGACCTAAGGTAAATAAAATCTGAAAGCAATTCACAACCGGTATAGATGCATTTGTACCTGGGGCTGAACAAAACTTTTAATCGAACCAATGTGGAATTGAAATAAATTTGATTATTAGACGTACACAGAAGCGAAGCATTATCGGTAATGAAATATTGGCTCCTTACGCTTTACATTGCCAATAGCCGGACAGAAGAAATTGAAGAACTATGGGCAAAACAAGACCTCGCCCCTATGCGGTCGCACGCATTGCATAAATTGATTTTTTTCTATAAACAGATTATCCCTTTGGGATTGTAAAAATAAAAATTTATGGCAGGTACATTTACACAGATCTACATTCAAATTGTTTTTGCGGTTGAACACCGGGACAGTTTAATTTCCCCCAAATGGGAGGAGCAATTGTATAAATACATCACCGGCATAGTGCAAAACAAAGGACAAAAAATGCTTGCGATTAATGGTATGCCTGACCATATCCATATTTTTATAGGCATGAAACCAGGTTGTTGTTTGTCGGACCTAGTAAGAGAGATCAAAAAATCCAGCAACGATTTCATAAAAGAAAAGAAATTTTCAACATTCAAATTCAATTGGCAGGAAGGTTATGGTGCGTTTTCGTATAGTCATGCTGACATTGATCATGTGGTGAAATATGTGATGAACCAAAAGGAACACCATAAAAAGAGATCATTCAAAGCGGAGTACCTGGATTTTTTAAACCAATTCGAAATCGAATACAAAGAGGACTATTTGTTCAAATGGATTTAAGCACAATCGCGAATCCGAAGGATTGTTTATACAAAATATAATGTACAGGGCATTCGACCGCGCAACGAATCCAAAGGATTCGAATGTTTATAGAAAATATAATGTTACAGAACATTCGACCCCTTCGGGGTCGTACCTGTTCGCTTTATTTGGTTTTTCTATAAACATGTTATCCCTTCGGGATAAACAAAACAAATGCG
>JAEWHC010000009.1 GCA_023387985.1 Bacteroidota bacterium
AGGGGAGGCGCTGGCCCGGCAAGATCCGCGGAGCGATGATGGTTGTTTGCCTGTCCCGACCCTGCTCCAGGGATTCGGGAACTTTTTTGTAACTTTTTTTGTCAAGAAAAAAAGTTAAGAGAAAAAAATATAGCCCATTTCTTTAAACCCGACGAATCTCTGCCCAATCCAGGAGGCTTGTGCAGGCGACTCGACGGAGAAGGCAATCGCTTGGGCAGTCCCGAAGAATCGGGTGCAATCCCGAAAGATCGGGAGCAAAAGAGAGAACGAGGAATTGAGTATTTCTCATGCCATGTGAACGCTCGAAAGGGCAAAAGTTTCTTGAATGCCAGGGGAGGCGTTGGCCCGGCAAGATCCGCGGAGCGATGATGCTTGAATTGCCTGTCCCGACCCTGCTTCAGGGATTCGGGAACTTTTTTGTAACTTTTTTTGTCAAGAAAAAAAGTTAGAGAACTTTTTGGTTTAGCTAAATAGATAAGGCCTGCCCCGACCCTGCTCCAGGGATTCGGGAGGTTTTTTGTAACTTTTTTTGCCAAGAAAAAAAGTTAAGAGTAAATATCTAGCCCATTTCTTTCAACCCTACAAATCCTTGCCCAAACCAAAAGGCTTGTGCAGGCGACTCGACGGGGAAGGCGGTGGCAGTGGGCAGTGGGCAGTTGAACTTTGATCTCTACCTTTACCTCTACCTTCACCTCAACCTCAACCTCAACCTCCACCTCCACCTCCACCTCTACCTCTACCTCAACCTCGACCTCAACCTTGACCTCCACCTCTACCTCTACCTTGACCTCAACCCTCCTAACCCACCCCGGCACCCAATATGCCCATCAGCTTGCGCGGCAGTTGCACCGGCTGGGAATGCTGCATACATTCGTAACCGGTATAGGCTGGGGCGATGACCATCGCCGCCAGTCCCTCATGCCCTGGCTCGGGCGTTTACTGCCGGCTACAAGACGGGTGGAAGGTGTGCCGGGCGATAAAATTTACCGCATCCCGCTGCCGGAGATCAGGGCCCTCACCCGGTTACGGGTTTCCTCGCTGAATCCGGAAGAAATATTCAGCCAGCGCAATCTCAAATTCCAGGAAAAGGTTCCGCAGCGCTTTATTGAAGAAGCCGCCGCCACCATTGGTTTTGATACCAGCAGCCTCCTGTTGGCGGAAAGGGTGCAAAAAGCCGGCAAGCCCTTCATCATGGACGCGAGCATAGCCCACCCGCTTTCCAAGGAGAAAATTTATGCCGGCCTGGCGGTAAAATATCCCGGCTGGGCGGAGCAGGTTGCGCCCAAAGCGGCGCAGCTCATCCGGATGGAGCAACGGGAAATGGAGATGGCCGGCCGCATCGTGGTGGCTTCCACATTTACAAAAAACACCTACCTGGAAAATGGGGTGCCGCAGGAGAAAATCCGGCTTAACCCTTATGGCACCGACCTGCATTATTTCAAAAGCAAATGGGCGGATGGGCAAACACGTGATCCCCAAAGTCCGGTGAAATTCGCTTTCATGGGCAAGATCTCCGCGAGGAAAGGGATACCCTGGCTGCTGGAAGTCTGGAAAGATATCCGCCGTAGCCACTCCGCCGCGGAACTGGTTATTGCCGGTAATGGCGAGTTCCCGGACAATTTCAATCTCCCGCCCGGTGTGGCTTTGCAAGCTTTCATCGACCCCGCGAAACGGCTGGAATTCCTGCATAACGCGGATGTATTGCTGTTTCCCAGCTTCTTCGAAGGTTTTGGTCAGGTAATTGTGGAAGCCATGGCCGCGGGATTGCCGGTGATCACCACCACCCATACTGCCGGCCCCGAATTGCTCGAAAACGGGAAACAGGGTTTTGTCATCGCACCCGGTGATTCCACTGCGCTTGCCGCAGCCATGCAGCATTTTCTCAATAATCCTTCAACCATCGAAGCCATGGGCAAAGCAGCGGCCACGCAGGCCCTCGGCTACACCTGGGATGCCTACGGCGACCGGTGGGCAATGATCATCGAAGAGCTTACCCGTCAGCATAACTAAAAATTTCGGTCTGAGGTTCAACATTCAATGAAATACCTCTTCATCCATACCCATCCCATTCAGTATTTCGCGCCGCTCTATGCTTTTCTTCACCATAAAGGCATGGACCTGGAAGTCTGGTATGGTGATGCGGGCAATTCATCGGGCCGTCATTTTGACCACGAATTTCAGCAGGAGGTCAAATGGGATATTCCCCTGCTGGAAGGGTATCCTTACCGCATTTTTGAAAACCGGGGCAACCCCAACGGCAAAAGGAATTATTATTCCTACGACAATCCCGGCATGCTGGAAGCCCTGGAAAAAGAACCGCCTGCTTTGGTGGTGGTGCACGGCTGGAATTACAAGACCTATGTGGCATTGCTGCGGAATGCGCGGAGATATGGGCATCGCCTGGCTTTTCGCGGGGAGACGAACTGGGATATGGAAAAGCAGCGCCCCGCGTACCTGAAATATTTCCGGCATACCGCCCTGGGGTTCCTGCTGAAAGATGTGGACCATTTTTTCTATATCGGCGAAAAGAGCCGGCTGTTTTACAAGTATTTGAATGTGCCGGATAAAAAACTGCATTTCACACCCTATGCGGTGGACAACCACCGTTTCCGGGCCCAAAAGCAGGAGTTGGACAGGGCAGCCTTGCGGGAAGCATATGGACTTCAGCCTGGTGACATGGTTTTCCTGTTTACCGGCAAATTCATACCCAAAAAAAAGCCGGTGGAAATACTCCGGGCATTTTCCCTCCTGCACGCGGAAAATGTAAAACTGCTCATGGTGGGTGAAGGTGTGCTGCGCGATCAAATGGAGTCTGTGATCCAGGCGAGCGGCTTGCAGAATAGCGTAACGCTCACCGGGTTTGTGAACCAATCCCGCATCCCGGAATTTTACGCCATGGCCGATGTTTTTATCATGGCCAGTGATTTCGGTGAAACCTGGGGCCTGAGCGTAAATGAAGCCATGAATTTTTCGCTCCCCCTCATCCTCAGCGACCGTACAGGCTGCCATGCCGACCTGCTGAAGCCCGGCGGGAATGGCCTGTTGGTCCCCAGCGGTGATATTGACGCGCTACGCCATGCCATGTCGGCCTTTGCCGATATGGAAAAGGAGGAAATCCGGCTCCAGGGCAGCCGGTCGCTCGAAATTGTTGAAAACTATAGTTTTCGGCGTATTTATGAGACCTTAGAAGCCATTGCTCAATAAAAAACTGCATGTATTCAATTCAGTCCTGATCCATCGGGGCCGCACCCCCACTTACAACCCCATCAACGCCACCCATCCCCAGGCCACCGGACTTGCCAGCAGCAGGCTGTCGAAACGGTCTAAAAATCCGCCGTGGCCGGGCATCATATTTCCACTGTCTTTTACTCCCGCCAGGCGCTTCAGCCAGCTTTCCAGCAGGTCGCCGAATGTGCCCACCACAGCGCCAATCACGGCGAGGCCAATGCCAATGGTCAGCGGGATCTCAAAATAGTACGCTGCGGCTGTCATCAGGCCAACGGCCAGGATGATTCCGCCGAGCGTTCCTTCCCATGTTTTTTTAGGTGAGATGCGCGTGAGTGGTGTTTTGCCCACCATGCTGCCCACGATATAGGCCATGGTATCATTGATCCAGATGGAGGCCACCAGGAACATCGGGTAAACCCATCCGGCAACCGGCGTAGTGGCATGGTGCAAACCGGCATCCTGGCGAAGCGCCAGCAACAATCCCCAGCTCAGCGAAATGTAAACAAGGCCCATGGCTGCACTGCCAAGGGCTTTTGTGTTTAAGGGGCTGCCATGCCGCAAAATGCCAATGGCCAGCACCAGGAATCCTGCCAGCATCATCGGGAAGCCCAGCAACTGCTTCAATGCATAACCGTTAACCTGGAAATGCGGTCCGCAGAAATAAAAATACCAGCCAAACCCGGTGAGGATAAAACCTGCTTTCACGAGGAAATCGAATGCCGTTTGGTAAATCTTTTCCAGGAGCCGCAGGTATTCCACCCAGCATCCCCAATGGATGACGGCGAAGAGCAGCAGGAAGGTCCAGGGGCTCCAGGTGATGGCAGCCACCATCACCACCGCGAAAATGAGCGCACTGATGGTGCGGATGCGAAATACGTCTTTGTTTAGCGCCATGGCATCAATTCGAAATGTTTTCCTGGAGCAGCGTACGGGCCAGGGCGATGAAATTATCGGGTACATAAATCTCGATCATCCCCGGCAGGGCAAACTGGTACATGCTGTCCATTTTATTCAACAGTTGTACGGGGATATGGTTTTCTTCCAGCTTCCCCTGGATGATGGCGGCTTCGGTATAAAAAGAGGTTTTCGTAAGGATGGTCCAGTTCATGTTCCCAATTTACGGATTTTTATCTCAGGCGATGCTGTCAAACTGGTTAAAAGGATCATTTGGTTTCCGGTAAATTTCCTGCGGAATTTTGGATTCCTGTTCGCGGTGCAATATCCGGAACAGGTAAACCACCGCCACCGCCGCGATAACGGATGCCCACCAGGGAAATGACGTGCTTTCGCTCATATCGAATTCCTTGCCGTTGAGGTGGAGGTAAAACATATAGCAGACGATAAACGCGTTGTTGAGGAAATGCACGATGATGGGATACCAGATATTGCGGGTATAATAAAAAATGGCGCCGAGCAGGATGCCGAGGGCGATGCGCGGGATGAGCCCGTACCAGGAAAGGTGGATGGCGCTGAAAAGGATGGCGGTGACGATGATGGCTACCCAGCCGTTTTTGAACCAGCGCTCGAAAAGGCCCTGCAATGCCCCGCGGAAAAGGATTTCTTCAAATACCGCGGGCAGGAGCGCCACCATAATGAGGCTCAGAATGAATTTCCCCGTGCTGCTTACGTCGCCAATCACCTTCACCTGTTCTTCGTAGCTGGCCTCCATTCTTTCGGAAGCCAGGCGCATGCTTTCGGAAATGGGTATGGCCTTGTTGAGTGTGCTTAGTACTTCGATGAGCGGCTGCGCGGCCAGGAGGAGACCCAGCCCGATGAGGGTATATTTCACCACGGGTGCCGCGCCGAATCCCAGGGCATTCCAGCCGTTGCGGAAGCAGATGAAGGCAAAGGCCACAGCGGGGATAAAGAAGCCAAAAAGGGTGGAAAGCATTTGCAGGACCTTGACGGCATTGGCATTTTGGGGGTTGAGCATTTCCTTCTGGAGATCGAGGGGTGAGGATCCCGTCATGGCTGTCCATACGCCGATGGAAATGATGCTTGCCAGGATAAGCCCTCCGCCCACGAGCAACATCAGCATGCCGAATTGCGCAATGCCGGAGTAACCTTTATTGATCAGCGGTTTATT
Source organism: Bacteroidota bacterium (assembly GCA_023387985.1). GTDB lineage: Bacteria > Bacteroidota > Bacteroidia > Chitinophagales > Chitinophagaceae > Phnomibacter. Next base: position 5,315 of record JAEWHC010000009.1, read on the forward strand.
CATGCTGCAAAAATAGGGTTGGCAGGCGTTCGCCATCCCGAAACTTCGGAACGGCCCCTGATCGAGGCGGATGCGGATTTCCCCCAATGACCGGGTGTTTCCCCATAACGATGAATCCTTCATGGCCGGCGGGCAAGAGGGGAAGGAACCGACTCCTCGATGCTTCGGAGGCGGAAGATCTTTCCCGTCGGGTCTCCTTCTCAAGCCGTTTAGCGTTTCACACCTTCCCCGCCGGGTCGCCTGGCCAAGGCGCGGCGGGTTAATGGTGCAAACCCATCTCCCTCCATTTCCGTAATTTTGACCCATTCAACATCCCCAATTTTTACCCCAAATGAAACTTGTCAGCTTTATTCTCAACGATCACGAACAGCTCGGACTTTATCACGATGGCCTCGTTTATCCAATGGAAAAAGTGCATCCTGAAATTCCGAATTCAATGAGCATGTTCCTGAATTACTGGGATGATGTTATAGAATTCGCGGTGCGTGGAAATAAGGCCATCCTTGACGGCAGCATAAATCCTTCACGGGGCCTGCTGGCAGAGGAGTTGTTCTTTTTGGCGCCTGTTCCGTTTCCTACAAGCTGCAGGGATGGTTATGCTTTCCGCCAGCATGTGGCAAGCGCCCGCCGCAACCGGGGTGTGGAAATGATCCCGGAATTTGACCAGTTCCCGACATTTTATTTTACCAACCACAATTCCATCCAGGGGCCCGGCGAGGTCTATTGCATGCCGGATCATTTTGAAAAGCTGGATTTTGAACTGGAAGCCGCGGTGGTGATCAACCGCACAGGCCGCAATATTGCCGCGGAGCGTGCCGACAATTATATAGCCGGCCTGATGATTATGAATGATTTTAGTGCCCGCACCCTGCAGATGGAAGAAATGAAACTGAACCTGGGCCCGGCCAAAGGAAAAGATTTTGCTACCGCAATCGGCCCATGGCTGGTCACGGTTGATGAGTTGCTGCCCTTCGAAATTCCGGCCAAGAAAGGCCATACCGGCCGCAGCTGGAACCTGCCCATGACCTGCCATGTAAACGGCAGGCAGGTGAGTGAAGGCAACCTCGGCGATATGGACTGGACTTTCGCGGAGATTATAGAACGGGTGAGCTATGGCGTAACGGTACATGCCGGCGATGTGATTGGTTCAGGCACTGTGGGCACCGGTTGTTTCCTGGAATTGAACGGCACGGCCAAGCTCAATGATCCGGATGCAGAAGCCCAATGGCTGCAGGATGGCGATGTGGTTGACCTGGAGATCAAAGCACTCGGCAAATTGACGAATACCATTGTTGCTGAAGAAACGGAATGGAGTATCCTGGGGCAGAAGAAGGAGCGAAGCGAATGAGGGTGGCAGGTTGATGTTGCGGTCCCGACGGATTGGGAGCAATTTCACGCAAAGAACGCGGAGCACGCAGATTGCCTACTGCCCACTGGCCACTGCCTACTGCCTACTGGCCACTGCCTACTGCCTACTGGCAACTGCCCACTGCCAACTGGCAACTGCCCACTGCCCACCGGTTAAGACTTCATCATTATGAAAAAATCTTGCTTTATCCTCCATTTTTTCTTCTGCCTCGCGGCGATGAGCGCTGTTGCGCAGGCACCCTACCTCTCCAGCCTGCACGCGGATAAAAATTTCCCCATTTATACCACTTATGCGGCAGCGCAGGAACGCTCGCAGTTTCTGTTGGATGAGGGCTATGAAATGCGCTGGTATAAGGAGGATGAGCCTTTTCATTTTCATACAGACACCGGCGGCGACTGGTGGCTTTCATTTAACGTGGATGGGAAATCCATTCAAAACCTGGGGGATTATTTCCGGCAGCCCGTCATCAAAAAAAGCTACCCGGACTTTGTGGAGCTGGAAATGATGCCTTCCGAAAATACAAAGCTCACCATGCGCTTCCTGGTTTACAGCAGCAGGTTGGCTATATGGGAAACGACAATGGAAAATACCGGCTCCGGGGCGTTGAGCCTGGATGTGCATTTCCAACTGCAAAAGCCGGCTGAGACCCTGAAGCATATTTCGCGGCAGCAGAATGGTTTTGGGTTTTATCACCGTGAACCGCCGGACAACTGGATGATCAATCACGATATGCCGCATGTGGCGGATGTGGTAAATTATTTTGGAATGGATATGGAAGGGAAACTGCGCACAAGCCCTGCAAATCATTTCAACAGCATTGGTCTGCCATTTGGCAAGCATACCGACAGTGCGGTTAACCTCATCTGGTCAGGATCGCTGAAGCTGAATCCGGGAAGTGGTCAAACCCTCCGCGCTGTTCGGGCCGTAGCGCCTGCCTCATCCCCATTGGATTCGCTGGTCAGGGGGGCGCAGGCCGGCTTTGCCATTGATCTCCATGCGCATTTGAAAGCAAATGAAAAATGGGCGTCCCGGGTGGCGGATCCTGCAGTTGGCAGCAATCAATTACCGTTATACTGGAGCAATGTAAACATGATGCGCCAGGTTTTTTATCCCCCGGAGGGAAAAAGCAGCTACAATTACTACGTGTTCAGCCGCGAACCCACCTGGGGCTGGGGACATGGCGGCCAGGTATTTCATGAAAGCATTAGCATGCTGGCCTATGCGGAGGTTGATGCGCAATCCGCGTTGAATTCGCAGCGCGTTTACCGCGAACGCCAGTATGAAAACGGGTATATCAATTACCGGACGGGCGCCTACCTGGATGAGGTCATCGAACACAATGGGGAACTGACATCTTCGGCGCCATGGTACAACTGGCTGAATGCTGAATTGCACCGCATGACCGGCGACCGGAGTTTCCTGGAAGAAATGTATCCCTCCGGAAAGAAATACTATGAATTTGTGGTAAACAACCGCGACAAAGATGGGGATGGCCTTTGCGAATGGGGCGGGCATGCCATTCTGGAAAGTGTGCGGGACGGGTTGGTGGCGGTTTGGGATGAAGTGGGCGATCCTTCCCATTTTGAAAGCCTCGATCTCAACTGCATGCTGGTGATGGAAGCGAAAAGCCTGGAATACATGGCAAGGCAACTCGGCAAAAACGCTGAAGCGGAAATGTGGAAACAGGATCACCAGCAACGCGCCGCCCTCATCAATAAATATTTCTGGGATGAAGAAAATGGATTTTACTATAATGTAAACAAAGCGGATAACGGATTTACATTTAAGCAGGAGAATGATTTGAAACGGGATGAGATCATTGGTTTTATCCCGCTTTGGGCCGGCATTGCCAATGAAGACCAGGCCAGGCGGCTTGTTCAAAAACTGACCAATGAAAAATATTTCTGGCGGCCTTATGGCATTCCCACGCTTGCGGCCAACGACAGGTATTACAACCCCAAAGGATACTGGAACGGCCCGGTTTGGGTACAATGGAATTACCTGGTGATGCGCGGCCTGCTGGATTATGGCTATAAAGCGGAAGCCCGCGAGCTGACCAGGCGGGTAACCGCGGGCATGAACAAGGTGTTGACCAATACCCACAATCTTTGGGAATTGTACAGCCCGGAAGAAGCGTGGGGCGGCCATCACAAGACGTATATTTGGGCAGGCATCGCCAACCGGATGATGCAGGACGCGGCTAAATAAATGCGAATGAAACGATTCTTTTCATTATTCGCCCTGGCGGTTTTCATTCAGATCAGCACCGGGGCGCAGGCTGTCAGCCAAATGACAGTGAAAGATTTCCGGGTACTTTCTTTTCCGGGAATTGAACCGCCACCGGCACGCTTCAACTGGCCACTGGTTTCTTTTGAGATCAATAATCAACCATTTTTTGCTGATAAGGATAATGAACAAATCAGGCTGCATTTGGTTGATACCGGAAAATTCAGTCCCGGTATAAGGCTCCGGGTGGAATTTGAAAACATTTCGAATGATACGCTTGTGCTGCGCAATGTTGTTCCCCTGGGTATTGATTCAAACGCGGTATATATAACCGGCAAAGGAGACCATGGCCTGAGCCGCACCCATGTATTTGTGCCCGGCTATGCACCGGTAAATTGCATTGTACCCGACAACGCCTGGGAACTTGGATTTTCCGCGAGAACAACCGGAAACAATTTATCCATTTGCGCGCTGGTGCGCCGCGACCGCTCCACCTTGTTTAATGGGCGGCTCTCCAGGTTTGAAACCACCCTTTATCCGGGGGGCCGTATCAGCTATTGGTTTTATGCCGATACATTTAGTGGTGCCTGGCAGGAAGGATTGCGAAAGATTTTCCAGGACCGCCACCTCTATGACGTGGCCGCATTTGACAACAGCTTATTTGAACGCCCCGATTTGGAATGGATCCGCCGCAGCTACGTCATGCACTTAAAAATGGCCTGGGACAGGGATTATTACGATGCTGAAACCAGGGAATTTGGTTTGACCGGATTCATCAACCGCGGTAAAAAATTATATGGGGGCGATGATGCCATTGGGTTGTGGCCAACCTGGCCCATGCTGGGTTTGGACGAACGCAACCAGTTTGATATGTTCCGCGATTTACCGGGCGGATTGCCGGCTTTGCGCAGGCAGGTTTCGGATATGCATAAGCTGGGTACCCGGCTATTGATTGCTTACAATCCCTGGGATGAAAGCACCCGAAAAGAAGATCAGGTAAAAGGTCTTGCCGCTATCCTGGAAGGAACGGGGGCGGATGGCGCCATACTTGATACCCGTGGCGCTTCAAGCCGCGAATTGCAGGATGCAGCCGATCGCGTGAAGCCGGGTATGGTAATGTACAGCGAAGGCATGGCCGTGCCGAAGGACATGCAGGGCATTGTTTCTGGAAGGGTGCACAACGCGCTGTACTATCCGCCGCTGCTCAGCCTGAATAAATTCATCAAACCGGAGTTTGCCATTTTCCGCGTAGCGGAATTGTATAAAGAACCGATTCAGCGGGAATACGCCACTTCATTTTTCAACGGCTATGGAACGGAACTGAATGTGTTTGCCCCGGGCAACCCGGAATGGGTGGAGGAGCAGTACCGTTTCCTGGGCAAAACAACCCGGATACTCCGTGAAAATACCGCGCAATTTACTTCCAGGAAATTTACCCCATTGATCCCTGCGCTGGTGGATTCCATTTACGTCAATCAATGGATGGAGGGCGATAAAACCGTTTATACCCTGTTCAGTCTGCACCCGGCAGGATTTACAGGTCCATTGTTCCGGGTGGATCCTGTGGCGGGAAAACATTTTGTTGATGTTTGGCACCATGAGGAGATCAGGCCGGTTTCCACGGATCAGGGATATTATTTGCCTGCGAAGCTTGACGGGTTTTCAGCCAGGTACCTGGGAACCAATAATGAAGGCATGGTGGATTGCGTGGTGGAATTTCCTGAATTGTTGCGGGTGAATGTTGCGGGTGAGGAAATCGCGGTGACCGCTCCGGCGGGTGACAGCATATTGTTCTGGGCCGGGAATCCGGCATATGATAAAAACCCGATTTCTTTCAGTAAGCTCAGTGTACAAACCACCATTCAAAAGATCCGGGGATATGGCGACGATAAAATCGTAATCCAGTTGATGGGCGATGGTGGCCAACTGCTGGATGAGCGGGTGATTGCATTTACCGCCGGCAGCCCGTGGCGCATTTCAAAAAAAACGACCACGCCGAAAGCATCCGGGCATGAAGCGGCTATGGTAAAAATTCCACCAGGGGCATTCATTTTCAAAACCACCAATGGAGACGAATTTATTCCCTATCCAAAATCGCAGGAAAACGACACCATAACGTTGCCTGCATTTATGATGGATAAGTACCCGGTCACCAACCGGGAATTTCACCGGTTTATACAGGCCACAAATTACCGGCCGCGTGACAGTGCGAATTTCCTGAAGCATTGGGAGAATGGTCGCCCGGCAGCAGGCCGCGAAAATTTTCCGGTGGTATATGTCAGCCTGGAAGATGCGCAGGCTTATGCCAAATGGGCGGAAAAACGCCTGCCCACGGAAGCCGAATGGCAATATGCCGCGCAGGCAGGGGATGCACGAAGTTGGCCATGGAGCGGGAATACACCGGAGATCAAACGCCAAGAGGAACCGGTGACTTCTACCTTAACCGTTTTCCGTATCAAAGGCATTGACAGCAGCCTGGCCAACCTGGCTGAAAGGCCTTATGCGGTGGGCAGTTTCCCCAATGGCGCGAATCCCCATGGTTTGCAGGATCTTACCGGTTCGGTATGGCAACTTACCGGCGATGTGTATCAAACCGGCAATTACCGCTACATTATGTTGAAAGGCGGCTCCTGGTTCAATCCCTCAAGCAGTTGGTGGTATATCCAGGGTGGCCCGCGGGAATTGCACTACCGGCAGTACCTGTTGCGGGTTTCACCGGGGTTTGAACGGAATGCGACAGTCGGTTTCCGTTGTGTGAAGGACCTGGAATAGGGTTTGGCATTTTGTCTCCCGCCCGGGTGGGCTACCCGCCTATACGCCTGGTTTATGGGTGATTGGTTAATTTTCATGTTTGACAGGGCTGTTTCCTTATATGCGCCTTTGTGACCTACCCCGAATATGTCCGGGATAAACAACATTTAACACCTGAAGAATTCGATGCAGCAATAGGGCGTTCATGGCATTTAATCCAATTGATTTAATTTGTGGAAATACTCAACCTTCAACTTTGAAAAATCCAATCATCATCATGGGGGTTTCTGGTTCGGGAAAAACAACGATCGGAAAATTGCTGGAGGATAAAACAGGCTATACCTTTTTGGATGCGGATGATTTTCATCCACGGATCAATGTCGAAAAAATGAAAGCCGGAATTCCGCTCGGGGACGCTGACCGGTGGCCCTGGCTCGAAAAGCTGAACGTAGAATTAAAAAGTCATTTGCACCGGGGCAAAACCGTAATCCTGGCCTGTTCTGCTTTAAAAAAAGCTTACCGTGAAAAGTTGGAAGAAGGCATTGGCGATAATATACTTTGGGTTTTTCTGAAAGGTGATGTTGATGTACTCAAAAGCCGGCTCGAAAGTCGAAAAGGACATTATATGCCTGCAACATTATTGCAATCCCAAATGGATGCCCTTGAAGAACCGGAGGATGCATTGCACATAGCCATCAGCCAATCGCCCGGTGAAATCGTATCCGGCATAATGAAAGCAATGGAAAATGATGAACATCTGTGACACGCAATCCAATCTGAAGGCCGGGCGCTTGAGCGTTGCGCAAAGGATCTTTTGTTTATAAAACAAATACAGGCACAATAACAAACCACATCATGTACGTGAGCGCAAGTACCATCAGCTTATTGATCGTACCGGGTTTATTCTTGTATCGGATGAATCTGCGCAGTTCAATGGAGAGCAGGATGGCATGGGGTACCGCAAGGAAAATGACCCAGGAATAAACCAGGCTGCTTTTGCTGAAAACCCATGCTGCAAGTGCCAGGGCGAGCCAGGTGGTGACCAGGGCAAACCATGCGGCAGCATTGGGCCCAAACCGTACCGCAATGGTTTTTTTGTTTACGTATGCATCTGCCAGCCGGTCGGGCACGTTGCTCATGGTAATGGAGGGCAGGATGGACATAAACAAGGGCAGGCCAATCAGCCAGGGCAGTGTTCCGGTTGGAGAACCGCCCTGGGCAAGGTAGCCGATCATGATCACGCAAATGCTGTGCGTGATGCCTACCGTCAGTTCACCCAGGGTACGGTAACTGAATTTCAGAGGCGGTAATGTATAAGCGGCAGCGAGGAAAAAAGTAACCGCGATGGCAATATATAACGCAAAGGCATTTGTGCCGGCGAGCCAGATGGCCAGAGCCGATAATCCCATGATCGCTGTCACCACCCATTTCAGGGTTCCGGCCATTTTTTCCGGGGCGATCTCTTTGTTCACCAACACCCGGGAGCCGCCATTGAAAGGACCGTATAACCTGTTCACCGCATCGGCTTTGAGGTCTTCATATTCATTGATAAATACAGCCATCACTTCTATAAGGAAAATGACCGCGTAACTGAGCAGGAACTTTAACCAACTGATATGGCCTCCGGAATAAGTGGCGGCAAAAGCGCCGGCCATAAAGGCCACAAAGGTCATGGGGTAAAACTGCAGGCGTAAAGCCTTCAACCAGGGTGTTGCGCTGAGCCGGAACATATCCCACGGTGTGGCCACGCCCTCTGTGGACCGGGCACCCAATATTTTTGCTTCCTGTAACCATTTTTCCCGTTGCGCGGCGGTAGAGTGGGTAATCGGGGAAAAATACCTGGTTTTGGTGGGTCCAATACCGCATAAACCCAGGGTAGCGGTTTTCATGGCATTTTCGGCGGGCGCTTTATTAAGCAGTTTGTGTATAAATGCCGGGGTATCCATAGCAACCAGCAACTGTGCGGTACGGTTATGGAGCAGGCCGCGGTAATCACCGGGAATGGCCTCGTAAAAAGCAAACCCGGGAAGGAAAGTGCGGTCGAGAAATCCTTTGAGCAATGCCGGCATCATTCCCCACCAGACCGGGTAGACAAATACCAGGTGGTCGGCCCATTTGATCCATTCCAGGCTGCGGACGATATCGGGTTCGCGGTGCTGGGATTGCGGCTGCCGAAATTCCACATTTTGTTCAAACTCCAATTCACTAAGGTTCAGCCGCCTGAGGTCGGCACCGGAATTACGGGCACCTTCTTCATAGGCATCAGCAAGCGCATGGCAAAAACTATCCTGGCGAGGGTGGCCGAGAATGAGGAGTGTTTTCATGTTGGGAAAAATGGGATTTCATGCTTCCGAATAGATTCCGGTGAAGGTGAAAAAATTGAAATGAATGATACCGTATTGAAAATCGGATATCGTGGATGGGGTCTTCAAAAATCAATCCAACTTGGCGCGCTGCCCATCCCGGTTCTTTTTAAATGCTTTAAAGCAAATCCGTTGTATTTTTCCAATATCATCAAGGTTTAACGCAAAAACAACTTCAACATGCTTCTCTGGATTGTCCTCGCCGGTATGGCCATTTTGCTGATCCTTATCCTGTGGGTAAGGTTGCATGCTTTCCTGGCGTTGCTCATCGCAAGTTTGTTTACGGCCATCACCGCAGGCTTGCCTGCTGCCTCGGCACTCCAAAGCATGCAGGACGGTATGGGTTCAACACTTGGGTATGTGGCAACCATTATTGGTTTGGGCGCATTGCTCGGCGCCATGCTGGAGGCCACCGGAGGAATTGAAGTCATTTCAAATTGGCTCCTGAAAAAGCTGGGCAGTAAGCGTTCGCCAACCGCTATGGGCATTGCAGGGCTGGTCATCTCCATCCCGGTTTTCTTTGATGTGGCTTTTATCCTGCTGGTACCTTTGATTTATGCTTTGCAACGGCAGTCCAAACGGTCTTTGCTGATTTATGCCATTCCGCTGCTTGCCGGCCTTGCGCTTGGCCACGCGTTCATTCCCCCTACACCCGGTCCCATTGCTGTCGCGCAATTGCTGGGCGCCGACCTGGGCAAAGTAATTCTTGCCGGATTTCTGACCGGCATACCCGCCGTACTGTTAGCCGGGATTGTTTATGGTAAATATATCGGCGGAAAATTCTTCGTACAGGCACCGGATACCGGTGTGGAAGAACTGCATATTCCGGGTGTAAAACTGCCTTCCTTCGGGCTCGTGTTTTTCGCGTTGATTCTGCCCGTGCTGCTGATTGTGTTCAATACATTTTCTTCTTCAGGCTTGTTGCCCTTGCCGGATTCGGCTGTTTCGTTTTTTGGGTTTATCGGCCATCCATTTACCGCGTTAATTATCGCGAATGTTTTCGCCTGGTATTTTCTCGGCATTCGCCAGAAAATCAGCCGGAATAAATTGATGGATATCTCCAGCAAAAGCCTGATGCCCGCGGGGAGCATAATCCTGCTGACAGGCGCGGGGAGTGTGTTTAAAGAAGTGCTGGTACAAACCGGCGCGGGAAAGTTGCTGGCGGAAACGCTTGCTGCTTACGGTTTGCCGGTACTGGCTTTCGCGTTCCTGGCGGCTGCCCTCATGCGCATCCTCCAGGGTTCGGCCACTGTGGCGATGATCACTTCAGCGAGTTTGATAGCTCCGTTGCTGAATGCAGGCATGTCCGGCTGGGAACTGGCCGCCCTGGTGATGGCCATTGCCAGCGGTGCGACCATCCTTTCGCATGTAAACGACAGCGGCTTCTGGCTGGTGAAACAATACCTGGGCATGACGGAGAAGCAGACTTTTCGAAGCTGGAGTGTTGCGACCACCATCATTGCTGTTGTTGGATTCCTGATGGCCACATTGATCTACGTGCTGGGATGATTATGGCCTGCTTTTATTGAAACCGGCTTTCTTTTCATCCTGCTTTTCTTCAGCAACTTTCAAACTACCGGGAACAGGATCCCTCAGATTGATTAGCAGCACGTCGGCCCTGGCGCTGTTTTCAGCAGCTTTGGGATCCTTCAGGGCTTTAATGATATGGTCACACACAGGGTTATCATTTTTCCGGATTTCCTGTGCCCCGGCATTATTCAAGAATGCCAAACCAAAAATGAGTGCAATAACCTTGTTCATGAAATGCAATTTATCAGCAAAACGAAAATTGGGCGGCAGCAGTTACCCATGGCGGTTGAATTAACATATCGGCGACCTGGATTCAGCATGTGGACCTGTGACGACATGGCATGTTCATTTCAATATTACCGGACAACCGAATCCATTATTGAATTCAGGCTGTCGTCAGAGAAGCTGGCCGTACCAATGCGCATCAGCGGATCGGTTGTGGCCGGATCTACTGTATCTTCTGCCGCCGAGGTGATTTCAACATTTGTTCCATCGACGTTACAAGCCGTAATCAACAAGAAAAAGCTGCCCATTGCAATGAATAATTTTATCCGCATAGCTATCCGCGATGTTTAAGTCTTTATCCGATAAAGGATTGTGCCAAAATATCCCCGTCGCTGGTTTGTACAAAAAGACCTTAAATGAAAGACCAGGGCTGGTTTTATTCCATTATCTTCAAAAACTCCTCCTCGGTCAATATTTCAATGGAAGGTATCTTCTTGGCTTTTTCCAGTTTACTGCCCGCATCTGTTCCTACAACCAGGTAATTCAGTTTGCTGCTTACACCACCTAAAATACTTCCTCCTGCTGCTTCGGCCATCGCTTCTGCCTCACTGCGTTTCATGGAGGATAATGTGCCGGTAAATAAAAAGGTCTTGCCATGAAAAGCACCGTCGCCGGTTGGCGCATCGGCTCTTTGCCTAAGGTTTAAACCAAGACTTTCCAATTCACGCAGCATTGCGCGGTTATGATCATTTTCAAAGAATGCCCTGATGCTCGATGCCACTTTAGGCCCCACATCCTGAAGGGTTAGCAATTGCTCTTCGGTTCGGTTTTCGAGATCGTATAAATGATCAATACTGCGGGCGATTGTTTTGGCCATGGTTTCCCCTACATGCCGGATGCCCAATCCAAAAATCAGCCGGTACAGGGGTTGTTTTTTGCTGGCTTCAATGGAATTTTGAAGGTTTTCAATGGATTTTTTGCCGAAGCCTTCAAGCTTCGCGATCTTGTCAAAATGCAGGCGGTACAGTCCCGGGATATCAGTAAGCAATCCCAGTTCGAAAAACTTGCGTACCTGTTGCTCGCCAAAACTGCGCACATCCATGGCATCCTTGCTCACGAAATGGATCATCCGTTCAGCCACCTGGGCGGGGCATTCCAGGTTGACACAACGCCAGACCGCCTCGCCTTCTTCCCGTACCAGGTCTTCATTGCACACCGGGCAAAGGGTTGCAAATTCAATAGGCGTTTGCGTGCCATCCCGCTTTTCGGGTATTGCGTAGCTGATTTGAGGAATCACATCCCCTGCACGTTCGATAACCACGGTATCCCCAATCATCAAATCCTTTGAGGCAATAAAATCTTCATTGTGCAAGGTGATGCTGCCCACGACGACGCCGCCAATGGGTGCCGGATCTATTTTGGCAACCGGCGTCACAGCTCCCGTACGGCCAACCTGGTATTCCACTTTGCGCAGGATACTTGTAGCTTGCCTTGCCTTGAATTTATAGGCAATGGCCCAGCGGGGATGGTGCGAAGTCATGCCAAGACGATCCTGCATGGCGAGATCATTTACCTTGATCACCATGCCATCAATCTCATAATTCAGGGTGTCGCGCTTTTCTTCATATTCGTTGCAAAAGGCCAGCACTTTTTCAATCCCTGTAATCACGCGGGCTTCTTTCACGGGGCTTCTGAATCCCATTTCCCAAAGCATTTGCAACATGCCATAATGGGTTGGCGGCAAATCCACTTCCCCGTTTGGATTGGCATAACCAACATGGTAAAAAAATGCTTCCAGGTTTCGCCGTCCTACTTCTTTCGGGTCTTTCATACGCAGTGATCCTGAAGCCGCGTTGCGTGGATTTGCCAGGGGTGGCAGGCCTTCTTCCATCAGGCCCTCGTTGAATTTGGCAAAATGCTGTTTGTTCATCAGCACTTCGCCGCGCAATTCCATCAGTTGCAACCCATTGGTTGCCAGTGGCACAGAAAGCGGAATATTGCGGATGCGTTTGGTATTTACGGTAATGTCATCGCCCTGGATGCCGTCCCCGCGGGTGGCCGCACGTGCCAGGCGGTCATTTTCATAAATGAGGGAAATGCTGGCCCCGTCGAATTTGGGTTCAACACAATATTCTATCGCGGTTAGTTTGAGCAATTCTCTTGCCTTGCGGTCAAAATCGCGCAGGTCGCCTTCATTGTAACTGTTATCCAGGCTCAGCATGGGTACAAGGTGCGAAACGGTTGCAAAACCCTGGTTGAGGCCGCCACCTACACGCTGTGTGGGCGAATCGGGGGTGATCCACTCCGGCTTTGCTTTTTCCGCAGCGTCCAGGCGCTTATAAAGCATATCATAATCAACATCTTCCAGGAGCGGTTCACTCAGAACATAGTAACGGTACTCATGAAAACGCAAGATGTTCCGCAATTCTTCCAGGGCGCTTTCCGATCCCAATGCGGGTTCCTCGTTCACCCATCGTTTGGTTTCCTTCCGCCACCACCCGGTATCATCGAATTTTTTCATTTGCTGATTTTGAACTACGAATATATGGCAGCGTGCAGATTTGGCGGATGTGGATGTGTTTGCGGAAGAACGGCAAGGCAACAGGTTATCCGGTCCCGCGGTGAACGGCGCGTTGCACCGGGCCCCTGGAGAAACCACAGCTTTTCAGGAGAGGATGAGGGTAAGAGCGGATTGGGAACCGGTTTTGAATAAGTGATCAGCCCCTCCCACAATTTTGTAGTCAAAAATGGCGTTTAGGAATGTGTTTTCACAGAAAGATTTTGTAAAGAATGCGACAGTTATTCTAACATTTCCATAGCACTTTATAATTTTGCCAGCCGTTTCATGAATGTTTAACCCCTTTACCACCTTAAACAGTTGATTGCAAATGAATTTTATCCTTAAGCTGATCCTTCCTTCGCTCCTCGCCATAACCACCCCGAACATTATGGTGAATGGTGAACCGGGAAGTCGCCTTACTGATCCGGTTAAAGTGACCAAATCGGTTTCTGCCGCCGAAAATGCCTATACCACGCTTGGGCTTGCCCAAAAGCTCGATTTTTCCATTTTTGAAAGGGCCTACAAAGGCATGCAAAATATTCAGGGAGTCACCCGGAATGTGCTGGCCATTGTTGATTTTTCCAAACCCTCATCGGCCAAGCGCTTGTTCGTAATTGACATGGACAGGCAGAAAATACTTTTCGAGACGTTTGTCGCTCACGGACAGGGTAGTGGAAACCTGAACGCCACCAAATTTTCGAATACCACCGATTCCCACCAAAGCAGCCTGGGTTTTTACCTCACTACCAATACCTACCAGGGTAAACATGGGTATTCGCTGCGCCTCAGGGGCATGGAAAAAAGCATAAATGACAATGCGGAAAACCGTGCCATTGTTATGCACGGCGCTGATTATGTAAGCGAAGCGGTTATCCGCAATACCGGCAGGCTGGGCAGAAGCTGGGGTTGTCCGGCAGTGGCTCCCGCTCTCAACAAGCCGATTATTGATGCCATCAAAGGCGGATCGGTACTTTACATCCATGCGAATGATGCGGAATATGTGAAAAGAAGCGGCATAATCTGATTCTTCGCGCAATTTACACATACGGGGTACCACAAGCGATAGCTGTGTAAGGCAGCAAATCGCCTTATTTCACCGGCGTTTTAAAAATCTTTATGTAAAAAGTACACATTTACATAATTTAGCCTTTTTAATTCGTGGTTCTGATCCATTATGCCTGATACCCTAACCCATGCCGTCAACCAAAACCTCAGGGAACTTGTTGCTTCATACCCGAGAGTTCCGTTGACTGTGGACTGCGTGATTTTTGGCTTTGAGGAAAACAAGCTGAAAGTGTTGCTCATTCGCAGCGACCTGGATTATTATAAAGGAAAATGGTCGTTACTCGGTGATTTTGTGCGTGACAATGAGACCCTGGGCAATGCCGCCAACCGCGTGGTGAAAGAACGAACCGGCCTGGATGACGTCTTTTTAAGACAGGTGCATACCTTCAGCAATCCGAAACGCCACCCGGGCGGAAGGGTGATTACAGCGGCCTACGCGTCATTGCTTAACATCAACCACCACGAACTCAGCATTACCGACAATGAACTGCACTGGCACAATGTGCGCACCATCCGTGAAATGGCATTTGACCATAAGGAAATTGTGGACAGCTGCTACCGTTGGTTGCAGAAATCCATACAGGAAAACCCGCTGGGAATCAATTTGCTGGATGAAAAATTCTCGCTGCGCGAACTGCAAAATCTCTATGAAGCCATACTAAACATAACCCTCGACCGCAGGAACTTCCGCAAAAAGTTCTTCAATATGGATTTTTTGATTGATACCGGCGAAATGGAGCAGGATGTAAAACACCGTCCGGGCAAACTCTACAAATTCAATTTTGAAAAATACGAGAAATCGAAGCGCAATTTTTTCGGGATAGATTTCTGAATAATCATTTAAAACATTAAGCGACAGGGTCAGCAAGGGCCTCCCTCGATTGCAAAACCGGCGCGAACTCAACGCTAAGAATTCTCCATAGGTTGCGATGAGTCAGCAGGCTTACCCGCAATGGCCCAACCGGCGCGACTCAACGCAGAGGAACGTTGAAAAACAGGCGGGGTTTTATTGCGCTCCCGTGGATTGCGTGATCAATTAGGGGCTTTCTAAAATTTTTTCTTAAAAAGTCCTTGCTATTGTGTAAAAAATACACATCTTTGCAATCCGAACGAAAACCAAGCTTTGCCGGCAATGAAAAAAAGCCATTCCATATCGGTTTCGCACCACTTTTACAGGGCATTCCAGGCTTTGGTTTTATTGGTTTTCCTGAATGTTTCCGGATCCGCGCAATTATTAAGCTGGGGTCCTGATTTTATCACCGATGCCAATGCCGGGGACGTTACCATCACCATGGATGCCAATTTTGGCAACAAAGGCTTGCTTGGATACAATGCCGATGACGTTTATGTGCATATCGGGTTGATTACCAGTGAAAGCACTGGGGCAGCAAACTGGTTGTACACGAAAACGACATGGGGTACAACGCCAGCCGCTTACAAAGCCACCTCTGCCGGAACCAATAAATGGCAGTTTACCATCAGCAATCTGCGGCAATACTTTGGAGTGGTTCCGGGTGAACAGGTCCTGAAGATCGCCATCCTTTTCCGTAACGGGGCTGGCAACATAAAGCAGGCCAATGCCGACGGTTCCGATATGTATATCCCCGTCATTCAGCCGGGGCAGCATGCCATCCGGATCAGGCAACCGTTTTTTCAGCCAACTTTTCAGCCCATTCCTGAACCCGCCAACTGGACGGTTGGAAGCAATCTGGCCCTGAACGCGGTTTCAAGTCTGGCAGGAGATATGAAGTGGGAGCATAACGGTGCGGTATTGACGACGCAATCCGGAACAACGGTTCAAACGAATTATACGGTTACGGCAACGGGCACCCACCAGTTTTTGGCCACATCAATAAGCGGTGGCAGTACGGTGAGCACCGGTTACGATTTTTACATTCCTGTACCGGTTGAAGTAGCTGATGTACCGGCCGGAATGCGGGACGGCATAAATTATAACCCCTCCGGAACGGAAGCTACACTTGTGCTTTTTGCTCCGCAAAAATCTTCAGTGCAGGTAATTGGCGATTTCTCCGACTGGCAGCCACAGGCCGCATATCAAATGAAGCGGTCCCCGGATGGCAACCGTTACTGGCTATCCATTTCGGGTCTGATGCCCGGCCGGGAATACGGCTATCAATACCTTATTGACGGTTCATTGAAAGTGGCTGATGCCTACAGCGAAAAAGTGCTTGATCCGTGGAATGATGCTTACATCAACCAGGCGCCCTACCTGAATAAATATCCCAACCTGAAACCTTATCCAACCGGGAAAACCACCGGAATCGTGAGTGTGTTGCAACCGGGAAAAGCGGCCTATAACTGGCAGGTTACTTCCTTCAGCAGGCCGGACAAAAATAATCTCATCATTTATGAATTGCTGCTGCGCGATTTTATGGGTCGCAGCGACTGGCAGACCCTGCAGGATACCTTAAATTATTTGCTTCGTCTTGGAGTGAATGCCATTCAGCTCATGCCTTTTACGGAGTTTGAAGGCAACAACAGCTGGGGTTACAATCCGGCGTTTATGTTTGCCGCCGATAAATTTTACGGGCCGGAAAACACATTGAAGCGGTTTATTGATGTGTGCCATGCCAATGGCATCGCAGTTATCCTCGACCTGGTACTCAATCATCAATTTGGATCCAGCCCATTGGTGCAAATGTACTGGGACGCGGCAAACAGCAAACCCGCGGGTAGCAACCCCTGGTTTAACCCCGACGCCAAACATCCTTTTAACGTGGGGTACGATATGAACCATGCATCCGCGGCTACAAAAGCTTTTACTTACCGGGTAATGGAACATTGGCTGCAGCAGTTCAGGATCGACGGTTTCCGCTGGGATCTGAGCAAAGGATTTACGCAGACTACAAGCAATGGTGATGATCAATTCCGTCTTTACGATGCTTCCCGCATCAATATCTGGAAAGATTATTACGCCAAATCACAGGTTTACTCATCCGGAGCCTACATGATCCTGGAACATTTCGCCGAAGACCGTGAGGAAGCCGAACTGGCCCAAAACGGCATGATGCTGTGGGGAAATCAGAACCATGCTTTCAACCAGAATTCCATGGGTTACTCCGATCAGTCTGACCTGAGCCGGCTTTATGCCAAAACCCGCTGGACTGCTTATGGAGCAGGAAACCTTCAAAACCTTGTTGGTTATGCCGAAAGCCATGATGAAGAAAGGCTGGCCTATAAGAACAGAAAATTTGGCAACAGCACAAATGTTCAGCATGACGCGAAGCAACCGGCTGTGTATTCAAACCGGATGCAAACTGTTGCGGCATTTTTGCTTTCGGCTCCGGGTCCAAAAATGCTCTGGCAATTTGGCGAACTCGCCTATGACAGCAGCATCAACATGTGCGAGGACCTGAAAACTTATGAAGATGGCCGTTGCCGTACAGCGCCAAAGCCCCCTGCCTGGAACATGCCCGGAGGAAATTACAACAACAACATCTATCGTATTCCCCTGCGCAATATGTACAGCAAACTCATTGCCCTGCGCACAAAGAACCCTGCTTACGTGAGCACCTGGACTTCAACTGACCACAGTTTCTCACTCGGGAATACGTATTTCAAATGGCAATGGCTGCGTGGTCCAAATCTTTCCGTAGTTACGGCGGGCAATTTCAATGTGAGCAGTATGGCAGGAAATGTTGAATTTCCGGCCACGGGCACCTGGTATCTCTACGCTGGCAACTGGGAGCATACGACAGCGGGCACCGTCAACCCGAATATGAGCTATGATGCGTCCACCGGGCAGGTGCGGATCCAGGTAAATTCACTCAGCCAATCGCTGAACCTGCCTCCGGGGAGTTTCGCGCTGTTTACCGACAGGCTGCCCGAATTGCCGGTAAACCGTGAATATGTATTTATTGGGAACGGAAGCTGGCAGCTTGCAGCCAATTGGGTGAATGGCCAGGTGCCGCCAGGACATTTGCCCGCAGGGTCAAAAATTACGATCAATCCGCTTGAAGGCGGCGAAGCTATACTGGATGTAAATCAAACGATAGGAAATGGCGCAACTCTCATTGTGCTGAGCGGAAAAACATTAAGGCTTACGAGCGGTAACCTGATCAGAAACTAAGGATTTTCTCAGGGGTTTTGCAAAGAACCCGTGAGATGGTCTGCAAAAATTGCAATATGTAAAAAATACACAATCAAAGCAGCGAAATGCGTAGAATTTATGTCTTTTAAAGAGTGACTTGCCCGCTTGCCGACTGCTGTTTCGATTACCAAAACCTGAACTAATCTTTGAAAATAAATCTGAACACAAAATCAATTTGTATGAATCTAAAACGACTGTTGAAAGCAATGGTTCTGCCGGTTGTACTGCTTATCGCAATGCAAGGCTGGAGCCAGACCGTGGTAACCGGTACAGTTTCCGGAACCGAGGGTCAACCGCTGTCCGGTGTTTCCATCCTTATTAAAGGAACAACCACCGGTACCAGCACAGATGCCAATGGCGCATTTACCATTGGTGCCGCGCAAGGGTCAACCCTTGTATTTTCTTATGTGGGCTACAACGACCAGGAATGGGTAGTTAGCGGTCCACTGGCCAACATCACCATGCAGGCCGGCGCACAAACCGGGCTTGATGAAGTTGTGGTGGTTGCTTATGGTACACGCCGAAAAACGGACCTTACCGGTTCAGTTACCGCGGTTACCTCAAAAGATTTCCAAAAAGGAAATATCGGCTCATCCGAGCAATTGTTGCAAGGCAAAGTGGCCGGGTTGGAAGTAACAACCGGCGGCGGACAGGCCGGTGGCGGCAGTAAGCTGCGTATCCGTTCTTCTTCTTCATTGAATGCAAGCAACGAACCCCTGATCGTAATTGACGGTGTTCCTGTAGAGAGCAATGGCGTAGCCGGAACAGCAAACCTGCTGAACACCATCAACCCCAATGACATTGAAAGCATGAGTGTTTTGAAAGATGCTTCTGCTACCGCCCTTTACGGTTCGCGTGCTTCAAACGGGGTGATCATCATCACTACAAAAAAAGGAACCAGCGGCAAGCCGCAATTCAACTTCAATACCCGGGCTTCATTGAGCCAGATCGGGAAAACCGTTGATGTGCTTAGCGCTGATGAAATCCGCAGGATTGTAGGCGAAACCGGCAACCAGGCCTTTATCGGTATGCTGGGTACGGCAAATACCGACTGGCAAAAAGAAATCTATCAAAACGCCTTTGGCTGGGACAATAACCTCAGCGTTGCCGGCCGCCTGAACCTGGGCGAGGACGTTATGCTTCCCTACCGTTTGAGCGGTGGCTTTTACACCCAGGAAGGAATCCTGAAAACAAATAAATTCGATCGTTACACCACATCGCTGAATTTGTCTCCCAAATTCCTGGACAATCACCTGAGCCTGAATGTGAATGCCAAATACAGCTTCACCAAGAATATTTTCCCCGATGAAGGCGCCATTGGCAACGCGGTAAACTTTGACCCCACCCAGCCTGTTTACAGAACCGACAAACGCTTCGGTGGCTTTTACGAATGGGTAAACAGCAATGGTGCGTTGAATTCACTGTCCAACCGCAATCCAGTTGCTTTGCTGATGCTTCGCGATGCACGCAGCGATGTCAATCGTTTTATCGGCAATGTGCAGGGAGATTATAAGCTTCATTTCTTTCCCGACCTGCACGTGTTATTCAATGTGGGTATGGATCGTTCGCATGGCAGTGGGTTTGAGCGCATCGACTCCTCTTCCGCCCGTTCGAACCTCAGTTTTAATGATGCTTCCGGCGTAAGCCGCGGACGATACAGCCAATACCAGCAAACAAAAACAAGTCAACTGGCCGACGTGCAGCTGTACTATGAAAAAAACCTGGGCAATGGGTATAAAGTAGATGTCCTTGCCGGGCATGGCTACCAGGATTTTTATACAGACGACATTTTCTATGCCGGCACATTTGCAGACGGAGCGAAAGATCCTACGCAGGTATTGATTTTCCCCGATGATCGCAATGGATTTGCCATTGAAAGTTACCTTGGTCGCCTGAACCTTATGCTTGCTGACAAATATTTATTGACTGCTTCTATCCGCAGGGATGCCAGTTCCAAGTTCAGCCCCGATAACCGTGTGGGTTTATTCCCGGCTGTGGCATTTGCCTGGAAATTGAAAGATGAATTTTTTGCAGGAACGGATGTGGTAAATGACCTGAAACTACGCGCAAGCTGGGGTGAAACCGGTCAGCAGGATGGCATTGCCTGGTACAGCTACCTTCCCGTATATGGTCAGAGCGGCCGTGGTGCCGACTACCAGTTTGGAAATGATACTGTGACCACGCGCCGTCCAAGTGCATTTGACCCGAGTGTTCGCTGGGAAACTACCCAGACGCTGAACTTCGGACTGGATTATGCTTTTGCGCAAAACAGGGTATATGGTACGGTAGATATTTACCGTAAAAAAACCAAAGACCTGCTTTCTATTGTTCCTATAGCCCCGGGTTCCAACTTTAGCGTGGAGCTGTTGCAGAATGTAGGCAATATGCTGAATGAAGGTGTTGAATTTACGCTTGGCCTCGTGCCGGTTCGCAATGGCAACCTGACCTGGGATTTGAATTTCAATTTCGCCGCCAACCGTTCGGAGATCACCAACCTGCTTAAGTTTGACGATCCCAATTTCAAAGGCATCGTAACAAGTGGCATTTCCGGAGGTACCGGGAACAATATCGGCAAATTCGCCGTAGGATACGCTCCGTATGTTTATTTCCCCTTCAAACAGGTTTACGACCAAACCGGCAAACCGGTTGACGGATTGTATGAAGACCTGGACCGCAATGGCGAGATTGACGAAAACGACCGTTACTATTATAAAAAACCGGCTGCGGATTTCCTGCTTGGCGCAAGCACCAGTGTTTCCGTTGGAAAATTCACTGCAGGCATTACTGGTCACGGCCAGATCGGCAACTATCTCTACAACAACTACCTGAGCAATACCGGAGCGATCAACAGCATCATGAGCCCGACGAACTTTATCGGTAACGTGAGTACCAATTATCTGAATACAGAGTTTGCCAACCTCCGGTACCTGACGGATTATTATATTGAGAATGCAAGCTTCTTCCGGATTGATAACATCAACCTGGGTTACAACTTCGGCCGCATCATGAATGACAGGGCCGCACTGCGCTTGTTTGGGAGCATTCAAAATGTTGCGGTGATCTCGAATTACAAAGGCCTGGATCCTGAAGTATCTTCGGTTTCCGGTGTGGACAACAATATTTATCCCCGTCCAAGGGTATTCTCCATTGGTGCAGACATAAACTTTTAAATGAAAATGAGCATGACTATGAAAAATATAAAATACGGGATGCTGGCGCTTATGGCGTTCGGTATGCTGGTGTTCGGTGCCTGCAGCAAGAAACTGGACATCTTCCCTAAAAATCAAATGACGCCGGACAAGGTATATTCATCTGTGGATGGATATAACTCGGTACTGGCCAAACTGTATTCCACCCTTGCCGTCACCGGAAACGAAGGACCGGCAGGAAACCCGGATATCGGTGGTGGACTGGATGAAGGATCGCAGGTCGCATTTATCCGCGGATACTTTAATGCGCAGGAACTGCCGACCGATGAAGCCATCGTTAGCTGGAATGACCAGACCATCTGGGATTTCCACAACCTGCGCTGGACTTCTGCCGATCCGTTCCTGGAAGGCATTTATGCCAGGCCGATTTACAACATTACCCTGGCCAATGAGTACATCCGCGAATCGGCAGCTGACCGCCTGAGCGGACGTGGCATTTCCGGTGCAGACGCCGATGCCATCAGTAAGAGCCGGGGAGAAGCACGTTTTCTGCGTGCCTTCAATTATTGGGTGATGCTTGATCTGTTTGGAAAATCAACATTCATTACTGAAGATGATCTTCCGGGCAACTTCATGCCCCAGGAAATTGAAAGGACAGAACTGTTTAATTACATTGAAAGTGAACTTAAGGCGATCGAGTCTGAATTGCCTGCGGTTAAATCTTCCGTTTACGGACGCGTAGACCAGGGCGCCGCATGGGCATTGCTGGCCCGCATGTACCTCAATGCGAGGGTATATACCGGTACGGCAAGAGATGCGGATGCGCTGACCTATGCCAAAAAAGTGATTGATGGGGGGTATGCGCTCCACAGCAATTATCGCCAGCTTTTTATGGCCGACAACAACCTGACTGGAAAAAATGAATTCATTTTCACCATCAACAATGATGGCTTGCGTACAAAATCCTATGGAAATACCACCTTCCTGGTTCTGGCTGCAGCCGGCGCCGATAACGAAGATTTTGGTGCAAAACCTTCAGGCTGGGGTGGATACCGTGCAACTGCTGCTTTGGCGCATAAATTCCCTGATCGTACAGGAGCTACCGACAAAAGGGCCATGTTTACCACTTCCAAATTTGGTACATCAGACGACCAGATCAGGATAGATGCCATAGGCGATTTCAACAATGGCCTGCACGTGAATAAATGGAGGAATATCCGCAGCGACGGCAAGCCGGTAAGCGATCCCAACCGCGAATTCTCCGATATTGATTTCCCGGTATTCCGGCTTGCTGAAATGTATTTGATTTATGCCGAAGCCCAATTGCGTGGTGGTGGCGGCACGGCTGCGCAAGCCCTGCAATACATCAATGCATTACGTAGCAGGGCTGGTGCAACTGCAATCAATGCAAGTGATCTCACACTGGGTTTCGTACTGGATGAAAGGGCAAGGGAACTTTACTGGGAAGGCCATCGCCGAACCGACCTGATCCGTTACAACCTGCTAACCACGGCCACTTATCTCTGGCCATGGAAGGGTGGGGTATCGAGCGGAACCTCGGTTGATGCCAAATACAATTTGTTCAGCATTCCCGCACGTAACCGCAATGCCAACAGCAACCTGACGCAAAATCCGGGTTATTAATCAAATTGAAAAAACAGAAATATGAAAAATATATTCAAAAACATCATGTTCTTTTCGCTGGCAGTACTCTTCCTGGCTGCCTGCGAAAAAGATGAGAACCAGGTGATCTTTGAAGGAGGTACCGCGCCGGTTCTCACCGCCTCCAGCACATCGGCACTTGTTTTGAGGAAATCGGATGAAGCAAAGGATGCGGTTCGACTGAGCTGGACCAATCCAAATTATATGTTCAATACAGGGGTGAGTTCTCAAAACGTTTCCTACATTTTGCAAATCGCGAAGGCCGGGACCAATTTTGCGGATATGTCGGAAATCGCCTTTTCAGGTGATTTGCGTACCGCGCTTACCGTAAAAGCCCTGAATGCTGCTTTGCTCGGGCTTGACCTTGCCCATGAAGTGGCGCATGATATGGAATTCCGCATCAAGAGCAGCTTGGGAAATAATGCAGGAGCCTTGTTTTCCAATGTGGTGAAGATTAATGTAACCCCTTACCTGGACGTGGTTTACCCGGTGCCGGCAAAACTGTTCATCGTGGGCAGCGCCACCCCCGGAGACTGGGGCAACCCTGTACCTGAAAACCAGGAATTGACCAAGGTGAATGATTACACTTATGAGATCACCCTGAACCTGAAAGGCGGCGGTTCCTACTTGTTCCTGCCAACCAACGGCCAATGGGACAAATATGGCTACACCGGCGGCAACAACGGAAACAATCCTGCCGGGGACAATTTTAAACCTGAAGGTGGTGATATGCTTGCTCCTGCAGACAGCGGCAGGTATAAGATCACAGTCGATTTCAAAACAGGTAAGTTCACAGTTGCCAAAGTTTAATAACCACTTAAAATGAAGACAATGAAAAATATATGGAAACTTCTTTCGGTGGCTGCACTTGTCGTACTGGCATTTACAGCCTGCGAAAAAGAGCCCGCGCTGCCTTATTACGACACAGGCGTGGTGCCTGGTTTTACAGCCACC
Organism: Bacteroidota bacterium; assembly: GCA_023387985.1. Taxonomy (GTDB): domain Bacteria; phylum Bacteroidota; class Bacteroidia; order Chitinophagales; family Chitinophagaceae; genus Phnomibacter. Next base: position 29,280 of record JAEWHC010000009.1, read on the forward strand.
CCTACCACCGGCATTGTGTTGAGCACAAACAATGCGACAACGGAAGTGGTGAAATTCGGCTGGACGGATCCTCAATTCTCAGTTGATAAAACCCAGTACAAATATGTGCTGGAGGTGGCGCCTGCCGGTTCCAACTTTGCCAACCCGGCACGATTTACGGTGATGGATGCCGAAGGTATAAGCCTCACCGGAACGCAACTCAACAACCTCCTGATCAACTGGGGTGCCAAATATGGTGAAGCTACCCAACTTGAAACACGGGTAGTAGCCTCTTATGCCAATAACAATGACCAAAAAATTAGTGAAACCGTAGCCATTTCCGTAGCGCCTTATGCTACACCGTTTACCCTTTCACGCAGTTCGGCAGCAGGCACAGAGTTTAACCCTACCATTGAAACACGGAATGATGTGCTGGAAAGCCTGAACTGGACCAAGCCGGCCTATGCAGAGAATGTTCAAATGACCTATAGCCTGCAATATGATTCCACAGGAAAGAATTTTGCCAATGCAAAAACCTGGGAAGTAGGCCATGAAGTGTATACACGTGACCTGAGTGGGATTGAACTGAATATCATGGCCCGTGACGCGGGTATAGCGTATGGCGCCAAAGGCTCCGTGGCCATCCGGATTAAAGCGGTGATTGATGGTACAGGACAAGTATCGTATTCCAACCCGGTTAACCTGGTGATTAAGCCGGCGGAAATGACCCTTTATTTGTGGGTGGCCGGTGACTTCCAGGGTTGGAGCCCGGAGACCGGTCCGCGGCTTTCTTCTACAGATGGCGTGAATTATGATGGTTATGTTTATGTTCCTGCCGGTGGCACTGGTGAATTTAAATTCACCAAGGCGCCCAACTGGGGTGGAGGAGATTACGGCACCGGAAGCGGCGAAGGAACACTCGGCAATGGCGGAAATATCAAATGGCCGGCAACCGGGAAACATTACCGCGTTTGGGTGAATACCGTAGAGATGAAGTGGGGCGTTACAGAAATAACCACTTGGGGTGTTATTGGCAGCGGTACACCCGGCGGATGGGACAGCAGTACCCCGCTCACTTATGATGCAGCCACCAAAACCTGGAGAGGCACAGTAAACTTCTCAAATGGAGAATTTAAATTCCGTGCCAACAACGGGTGGGACATCAACATCGGCGGCAATCCCGACCAGATGACTTATGGCGGCGACAATATTCCTGTTACTGCCGGAAGCAAAACAGTGATCCTGAACCTGGATCAGTCACCCAACTATTCATTCAGATTTCAATAGGTTTATACAGGATTGATTTTGAGAAGCCCTTCCCGGAAACGGGAGGGGTTTGTTGTTTTGGCAGCCAATAATAAAGTGCTCACCTGCGGGATGTTGCTTTCAGAAGTTGAATTTCATGATAATTGCTTCCATAAGTGTGGACCATTGGCCGGCTTATACACGGGTAGAAGTGACTTTGCGTGTGTTGTATTATTGAGAATGCTTTAATTTTGAATGAAACAGGGATTTAAAACCAAACATAAAAATGGTCTTTGTAGACTGTTTAAATGCCAATTGATTTGTTATACAGTGTGCGGTTGTTGTATTTCCGTAATAAAATTTATTATCGTTTCAATAACTAAAGCCGGGTATAATCTTGCATTTTGTTTGTCAAACACATTGCCATATAATTTACTCAATCTCAAAGTATTGAAGCGTTTACCCATCTGGATTTGCCTATTGATGCTTTTATCTTCCTGTTCTACAAAGGAAGATGAAAACCTGCCTGAGCCCACAGTATATATTCAAAAAACCAATGAAGGATATCGTTTGATACGTAATGGCAAGCCTTTCTTTATGAATGGTGCAGCCGCACATGAAAATTACCTGGAAGAATTAAAGGAAGCTGGCGCAAACACCGCGAGAATTTATGATACAACCAATTTAACCGCGACACTCGACAAAGCTGCCGAACTGGGATTGGCCGTTGTTGTGGATATACCCATGCCCAAGTTTAATAATGCCGCTATGTATTATACTGATGAGGCTTTATTTAACCAGGTAAAAAATAATGTGGAAAGGGTGGTAAAAATGCATAAAGATCACCCGGCCTTGCTTTATTGGAATCTGGGGAATGAACTTTATTATCCGTATTTCTATAAACGTCCCCAGTTTTTCAGGCGGTTTAATATGTTAATCGACCTTATTCATAACGTTGATCCCAATCACCCCGTGAGTACGGTTACTATAGGCGCCAATAAACTCAGGGTACTATCCATACGCCTTAAAAGCCCTCAACTCGATTTTATATCTTTTAATGCATTTGGCACCCTTAGCCAGTTCGCGACAAAATTAAAACCGATTTCCCCTCTTTGGAATGGCCCGCATGTGATTACAGAATGGGGAGTAAACGGCCCATGGGAAGCTGAGCTAACCCGATGGCGGGCCCCGCTGGAAGAAACCAGCACCAAAAAAGCTGAACAGATTACCCAACGGTACCGGGATTATATTGTTCCCTTAAAAGACAACAACTCCCTGGGAAGTTTTGTTTTTTACTGGGGGCATAAAAATGAGATCACCCCGAACTGGTTTAGTTTATTTACAGCAGATCATAAGAAGACGCAACCGGTTTTTGAGCTTATGAAGATTTGGAGGGAAGCCCCTGATACTGTATACCCGGGACCGGAAATTGAGTATATTCTGCTCAATAAAAAAGGAGCCCTGGAAAATATTATCCTGGAGGCCGGAAGCTGGGCCGTTCTGGAAATATTGTTGCCTGAAAAGGAACAGAAAAACCTGAAGTATCACTGGGAAATCAGGCAGGAATCGTGGTATGATTTCCATATAAGCAATCTGGTAGATGGTGTTGACTTCAATATAGATGGAGAAAACGCCAGATTTAAAGCACCGCTTAAAGAAGGGCCATACAGGGTTTTTCTATTTATCTCCAATGATACGGATTACATTGCTACTGCCAATATTCCATTCTATGTACTGAGTAATGAAGATGCAGAATAAAATAAAAGCCCCTACAAGGAGAGAGTCCGGGATCATAAAATTCATGATTATCCTGGGGATATTCAGTATCATCTATTTTCTTTATTTTTTCTTTCAGCCCGAACACATTGGTAATCCTTTTTTATTCGCTTTACTGACTTTTTCCCTTCTTTACAGCACAGCTAAAAGGGTGTATGTTTGGTACAATTACTCCAATATGTCGGTTCCGGCGCGCAGCAGGCATTTCCCGGATTTTAAGGTAGATATCCTTACTACCTATTTTCCCGGGGAACCCCATCAAATGATCATCACCACCCTGAAAGCAATAAATAAGATCACCTATCCCCACACCACCTACCTCTGTGACGAGGCAAACGATCCTTATTTAAAAAAATTTTGCGCGGAGAACGGGATAATTCACGTAACCAGGAACAACCGTATAAATGCAAAAGCAGGAAATATAAATAATGCCCTGCAGAAACACGCTACGGGAGATATATGTGTAGTGCTTGATCCGGACCATATTCCGGAGCCTGATTTTCTTGACCGTATTCTCCCTCATTTCAAAGATCCTGCAATTGGATTTGTGCAAATTGTGCAATCCTATTACAATATAAAGGAGTCTCTTGTTGCCCGGGGCGCAGCTGAGCAAACATTTGAGTTTTACGGTCCAATGATGATGACGCTAAATGCATATGGAGCGGTAAATGCTATTGGTGCCAATTGTGTATTTAGAAGGAAAGCGCTTGATAGCATAGGCGGGCACGCCCCCGGCCTGTGTGAAGATATGCATACCACGATGCTATTGTATGCTAACCAATGGAAGGGCGTTTACCTTCCTGAAGTACTGGCTAAAGGTCTTGCCCCTTCAACCCTCACCAATTTTTTCAAGCAACAACTGAAATGGTCGAGGGGAACTTTTGACCTGCTGGTACACGTATATCCTAAAATATTCAAAAGACTTACGGGCCGGCAAAAAATTCATTTTGGTATCCTGCCGCTGCATTATTTGGGTGGATTGATCAATTTGATCAACTTTTTGATTCCCATCCTTTCTCTTTTCTTCGCCACTACTCCCTGGCGGGGAAATATAATAGACTTTTTCCTGGTATTGATTCCCGTAGTGGCAAGTTCTGTTTTAATCAGAACATTTGTTCAGAAATGGGTTATTGAGAAAAAAGAACGTGGTTTTCATGTGGTAGGCGGATTGCTTTATATCAATACATGGTGGATTTATATAATGGGTTTGCTGTATACTTTAATGAATAAAAAGGTGCCCTACCTTCCCACCCCAAAAGAAAATGAATGGAATACAAATTATAAAATTGTATTGCCCAATGCAATTATTGCAATCGCTTCAATTGCAGCCATTTTCTATGGATTAAGCCGCGACCTCACGCCATTTTCTATTGTTATGGGCGGATTTGCGTTTTTCAATGCAATTATAATGGGGTTTGGGATTTATCTTGCCAATAAAGTCGCCAACCAAAACAGGATATTAAGGAACACCTTAAAGTTTTCATGGATAAAATCATTATGGAATATTAAATTGGCTTTTAATAAAGCGGCAGATTCGACTTTTACGGCAACCAGGGCAATGGCTCTTCCCCTTTTATTGGTGCTTATACTATCCTCCATGAGCTTAAAAAACAGAAACGATTTATACCGCTGGGAAAAAGTAAGCTTACCCTACAGTCAAAAAATATCAGGCAAATACCTGGGTATCTTCCAGCCTGACCAGGAAAGCGGCTTATCTGATATCAATAAAATCAATATTATTGAAAACCAGCAAAAGGTGAATTTTAATCTCATTTCACTTTATTTGGCGTGGACCAGGCAAAGCATTGATAGTTTCCCGTATGCGCTTATGGCTGATATTTTCAAAAAAAATGCTGTGCCCATGATAACCTGGGAACCCTGGACTTCAGCTTTGGCCACCTCGGGAGATGATCCTGTAATATCAGAAGGAAAAAAATCCCTCAAACACATTGCCGAAGGGTATTTTGATGATTATATTGTTGGTTTTATCCAAATTCTAAAATCGTATGATAAACCCATATTCCTAAGGTATGCCCATGAATTCGACAATCCGGGTTATCCATGGTCAGCAGCGGGAAACAACACGCCCCAGGATTTTATAGCGGCCTGGAAGCACATTCATGCCTTAATTAAGGCTGAAGGCGCCAATAAAATCATCATGGTGTGGAATCCATGGAAAGCCTATAATATGGCAGCTTATTATCCGGGTGATGAATATGTAGACTGGGTTGGTTTTACGGTTTTGAATTACGATGCGCTGAATAGTGATGGCAGGCCTCACAAATTCAGCAATTTATATAAACAATTCAGAAACGAATTATTCCATATTACCAGGAAACCTGTAATGCTGGCGGAATTTGGATCCTTAAATTTGGATGGAAGACAGGAGATCTGGCTGAAAGATGCGATAAAAAGCATTGAATCAGAATTTGAAGAAATATCGGCCATTGTCATGTTTAATAGCGCGTTTGATAAAAGGATTCCGGAAAATAATTGGTACAGGGAAAAATACCTGGATTGGACGACCAATGCCATAAACCCTATAAGCCGGGGTCTTAAAAGAAACTTTTCGTCAGAAGAAAATTTGGGTCTAAGTAAATCAAACGTTGCGAAAGGCGCTGCACAACCACATACCCTACAAGATATAAGGGCGGTGAATTATAAAAAAGGAAAAGACTGGAAAAATAATTATTATGTGTTAACCCGGGAAGTCCTGGAAAAAGATTTCAGGATGATCAGGGAAGCGGGCTTTAATACAATTAAATATATGGGCAGTGATATATACGACTATAATATACATGCCATTTCCCGGGAGGTAGGGTTAAACCTCATTTACGAGTTTTCATTAGACTTGTCCCATGACTTTAAACCGCATACAAATAACCCTCAAAGGCTGCATCAGAAAATAATAAAAAAGGTAAAGCGATTTAAGGAAAATAAAAATATTATAGGCTATTCATTTGCCTTTAACCTGGAGGAGGTATATGGTAAACCCCAACTTTTTGATCAGCAAAGGGTATATCTCAATTGGCTTAATTCAGTAATTACAGAAATAAAATCCATAGATCCTTCGCGCCCGGTAATTGTAGAAGTAAAGTTTAATGAAGAAAACAAAGAAATTATAGAAATGATCCGGGCCAATATCCCCTTAGATTTCTTTGGTCTGGTACCCGGCTCATCAGCCGGTGATGGCATTCATAATATGCTGGAATATGGGAGAACGATGGGGCTGAATGTTTTCCTTAGTGATTTGAAATCTGACGAATTCCTTGCAAATAAGAATTTGATTATAAATAATAATTTCGTGATATCAAACTGGCAGGATGAACACCACAGCAACTGGATATCCTTTGACGGCCTTGTGGATTACGCCGACAACAGCAAAGAGATTCTTGGGGAAATTACAGCAGTGTTAAAAGGGACAAATCCACCATCAACCGTTTCGATAAAAATTTTAAAACCTGCAACAGGGCTTATTCCGGGAAGTAATATGAATTATGGTGTTTTTTTACACTATGGTGTTGAATGGGTCTCTCCTTTCATTGCTGGAGAAAAATTTGATTTTGACTGGTTTCTTTTAAAGAATGATGAATTTGGAAATCATATGGCCATTAAAAACCTGGGCTCCGGTGAGACAATTAATTTAAAAATTCCGGATAATTATGAGAATTATCAATTGATGGTGATTGCAAAACGACATGGCAGTAAATATGCCAGCAGTCATATAAGCCGCCTGAACACCCCGCTGGAATAGCCGTTCAGCAAAGGCCTTATAAATCGCAATTTTTGCTTCGCCCCAGGCCGAAAATTAAAAAACCACTGTTTGGAGTAAAGCATATACATCAATACCTGTAAACATGTATATTTATTTGCCCGAACCGCCTTTATGAATACCCTATTGATGAAAAGGTTGCTTCACCTGTTTTGGATCCTTATTTTCGCCTGCATTTCCTGCACGCCGGCAACGCATATTTACCTGGTCCGCCATGCGGAAAAAAGCGGGCCGTCCGGTGACGTTCCATTGAGTGCACAAGGTTTTGCCCGTGCGCAATTGCTCGCAGAGCAAATGAAGACCAAGCAGCTGCATGGCGTGTACAGCACCCGTTACCAACGAACGCAGCAGACTGCCCGGCCTGCCGCCGGAATTTTCGGGTTAACGCCCGTGATTTATGCGGATGGGGACAGCCTGATGAGGCAGCTTATAAAAGCAAAAGGAAAATCTTACCTGGTGGTTGGACATAGCAATACAGTTTTGCCAATGGTCAAAATCGCTGGTATTGATCCGGATTTGCAATTCATTGAAGAGGACGCGTACCACAATTTGTACCGAATCAAATTAAGAAACGGAAAAGCGGTAAAACTGCAGGAATTTAAATACGGTGATTGAGCAAAGAACCGTGCTCCAACGCAGAATGTCACAGATCATGAAATCGTTTCGAAGGGGTTGGCTGGTGTTGAATTTTACGACCTTCCTGAAAGAAATTTCCCCGTTTTCGGGCAAACTGTTTTATTTTGAAGAGTTATTAAAATAAAATACCATGCGCATCTATTTTATAACCATTTTGATTGGTATTGTTACTATGCTTTTGCCGGGCTGCGACAAAAAGGCTAATCCGGATCCCGATCCGGATCCGCTTTCTGCGGATGCGCGTTTGCTGGAAATGGTTAATCAACATCGTGCAGCCGGCGCGGTATGCGGAACAGAACAAAGGTCGGCGGTGCCGGCATTAAAATGGAGTGCGGCCCTTAAGGCTGCTGCTCTTGCACACAGCGCAGATATGAATGCGAAAGGTTTTTTTGGCCATACGGGTAGTGATGGCAGCAACACAGGCCAACGTATTGCCATACAAGGGTATATCGCTTCCACTTATGGAGAGAATATTGCAAAAGGCAGCTTCACCGAAAAAGCGGCGATAGATGGATGGATGAACTCTCCCGATCATTGTAAAAACATAATGAACGGAAGCTTTAAGGAAATTGGCATTGCCCGGAGCGGCGATTATTGGACGATGGTACTGGCTGCACGATGAATGCGTTGATTTGAAAAATTCAACTTTCTGCCGGGTTCAAGTTAAAAAAAAATGGTCACCCCGTGAGGTGACCAGTACAAGCTCATTTCATTCAACATATCCTTATTGAACTTGGCTTGTTTCCTGTGTGTACGGTGCACTTATTGAAAGGATGATTGAGATCGTTAATCCGGCTCATGGCTTATTATGGACGCATTCTGCCCGTTTCATGAGGGCTGTTCAGCATTGGTCCCGGATTCGCCTGGTGTGCCAGGGTTTTAGTTTTTTGTCCTTCGCTGAAATTCAGGTTTCCCTGGTATGCCATTGAGTCTCCATCTTTTGATGCCTGATTTCCACAGGCGGTATAAACCGTTGCCAGGGTAAACAACAGGAGCCAGCCATGTTTAAAAATTTTGCGCATGTGTTTGTTTTTATGCGGGGGGTTAAACGCTTTAGTAAAAGCTTTTGGTATGGTAAAGTTCGGGTTCTTGTTGCAAGCAGACAATACAGGGTTGACTGTAAATCATATACAGGAAAACCTATATTTTACTTTGCCTGCCCGAACACTGCTTTACCGCTAAAAAAGCTGACCGCCAAAGGCGGCCAGCATTAAGCACAAGAGAATCCAACAAATCCCTAATGAATTATGCTTATTTTTTTAGTGTGAATGGTGTGGGCCAATTGAATATGCACAACATAAATACCGGAAACCAAGCCGGACAAATCGTATCGCCCGCCCGATGTGGGCCCAAACTCCCTGACTACCCTCCCCTGCACATCAATTAACTTCACTTGCTTTGGTGTGGTGGATGCCCTTATCTGGAAATAGGCGGATGCAGGATTGGGGGCAACCACGATGAGTTCGCTTGAACTGTTTTCCACCCGAATTGTTTTTGAATAGGCCTTGGAGCCATCAAGATCAATCTGGTAGAGGCGGTAGTATTGCACAGGTTCCGGCTGCTTATGGTTGAAGCTATAGTTCAGGACCGTTGAGCTGTTCCCCGCTGCCGATCTGGAAGCTACAAATCCAATCTTGCTGAAGTCTTTGCCATCCGTTCCGGCTTCTATCTCAAAGCCACGATTATTGATTTCTGAAGCGGTACCCCAATCAAGTGTATTGTATCCTTTTTCAGCCCGTCCGTTGAAGTGGGTGAATTTTACCGGCAGGGTTTTGTCGTAAGGTCTTATGGTATAGCTCCAGCACCCTGAATTGGTAAATCGCAGGTAGTATGCATCTGCCGCAGGTACATTGATAACAACAGTGTCGGTTCTTGCCACATTTGGCGTAAGGTTGGAGCTGCCAAATAGATAGCGTGCCGCAACCTGGACAGGTGCTCCCGTTGCCCGCTTTTCGTAAACATAGATATATAACCAACCGTTGGCAGACCCGTGGTTGGTTCCGTTGATTATAAATCTTAAGGTGTCGCGGTTGGGAATGCTTGTAAGGAAATAATCTTCGGTATCCACAACACCGCGGGCATTGTAACCAATGTTGTCTTTTTTTCCAAACCCATAAGGCAATTCGGTAGCGGTTTCAAAACTGTTATTCGGCGCGGCCTCGTGTGGGCTTGTATTGATCATGTCATAGCTCCAGGAATATTTCCAGGAACCGGAAGACGTGAACCGGTGATAAAATGAATCGGCAGCCTGGCAGTCCACAAGTACAGTGTCCTGTATGGTTTCGCCCGCCGCAACATTGGAACTCTTGATGTATCTCGCGAAAACCTGGGATAATGAGGTGCCCTTATTATATCCATAATGATACAGGTAGCCGGATGAGGCGCTCATATTGGTTGCTGTGACACGAATACGCAAGGTGCCATATTCCGGCAGCTTCATGGCATAATAATCAGTTTCGTCCCTAGAGCTGTTCAGGACATATCCAATATTGCCCGATTTTTCCTCACCAGCACCCGTTGCAATCGCTACGTTGAATGCGTCATTGGGTTCCGTTTCCTGCGGAACCGCATCTTCCAATAAATATCGCACACCGTATGCAAAAGGTACGCCTGCAGTCATTCGTAAATAATAAGTTCCTTTTTGCCGTCCTTTCAGAACGATGGTATCAGAAATTTCAGTGCCTGATGCGATATTGGACCCTTGCATAAATCCTGCATAAACCTGACCTGTCATTCCCCTGTCGTCATAAACATAGGCGTAAAGGTACCCGGCGGAGTTTGAACGGTTTACCCCGTTTACCAAAATGCTGAGCGTACCATTGGCAGGAAATTCGATTTTGTAATAATCACTGGCATCTCTTACAGCTTTTTTCTCGTATTGCACATTGCCCCGGGCTTCTGTATTGTATGGCAGGCTTACGGCTGCTGCCACTTCATCATTGGGTTCCGGATCAGTGGGTGGCACATTTTCCATGGTATACGAAATACTGAGATCAAAACACCCGCTGGTGGTTATGCGGATATAGGCATCATCGGAAAGTTGCCCGTAAACCCGCAGGGTGGCTTCAGTTGATGCGCCTGCCGCAACGTAGCTGCTACCTACATACGCCGCCAGTTTTTGCCCGGTGGCTTGCCGCCCGTCATAAATGTAGGCATATACGTAACCGGCTGCGGTTCCCATATTTTTGCCTTTAATGGTTACTGCAAGGGTTCCGTTGGAAGGCAGTAATGTTTTAAAATAATAATTTTCTGATGCACAAACCGATGCGGTCAATGTAGTGTTCGCACTCAAAGCCCTCGCATTTTCAAAAGAATCATGTTGTGCTGAGGCGGCAAACGCCATCAATAAAAAGAGGGAAATTGGGTAAAATTTAATCCATTGCATTTCAAAAGGGTTTTGTTGGTGATTAGCTATGGCGGCGCTTATTGAAGGCATAGCCTGGATATTACAAAACTACATCTCAACCATGGATCCTACAATACAGGTAAGGCTTTAATTCATGTATAGGTAAACCTGTATTTTTTGATATGATGTCGTCACTGGCGGTTTTAGCGCTTATTTTTAACTGCCTTACCTCATAATCAAATGCATTTTCTGAGAACACACCTGCTCTGCATTGTTTGCTTTTTTTCCCTCCCGGCGTTCGGGCAAAATGGGGTTATTGATTCCTTGCGCGAAATTATTCAACAGGGAAAGCTTACCGATACAGCGCGGGTTAACCGGATGCAGGAGCTCGGCATCATGATCTGGCGGGCAGGGCATGACGAGGAGGCACGGAGCGTTTTGCAGGATGTCATCGAAACATCAAAAACCATCGGTTTTCCCCGCGGGGAAGCCATGGCGAGGCTTCAACTGGTGCGGATGGAAATGGAGCGGATGGAAGAAGTGGAATGGGCGCACCGCCAATTGGATACAGCTTACACCCTGGCGGGCAAAAGTCGCGATAAATGGCTGGAGGCCATGTGCCATTTTCGCCGTGGGCAGCTTTATTCCGGTTTTGATAACCGCGCCGATACCATTTCCAAACTCTACGAACAGGCAAGGGAAATTTTTGTACAGAAGGAAGACCGCTCAATGGAAGGAACCATTTACATGGAAATGGGTTTGGTGGAAGCGCGGGAAGGCAGGTATGCCGCAGCGGCTGACTACCTGCAAAAAGCCCGTGGCTTGCAGGAAACTGTTGGCGATCTGCAGGCCCTGAGGGCAACGTTGCCTAACCTGGGCATCATGCTGTTGTCATTAAGAATGTATGAACCGGCATTAGCCGTATTTGCTGAGGCAGAAAGCAATGCCCGTAAACTTAACGATGATCGCGTGGTGGCTTTTGTAGATTACCAACGTGGGGAAATATTTGGCAAAACCCATCAGCTCGACAGTGCTTTGACCTACTATTCAAAAGCAGCCCGGTTTTTTGAAAGATCAGGGGCATCCACGTTGTATATCAATATCCTTTCCAAAATATCCGGCCTTTATTTGCAGCAAGGCAACACCGATTCGGCATTGGCCATCAACCAACGGGCCTATGCTATGCATATTGCCTCGTTCGATCCTCCGGGTTCATTCTTTCACAATGCGGTCATCAATTTCGGGCGCATCTACAACGCACGTAAAGCATATGACAAGGCTTTGCAATATGGTAAAATGGGCCGCGACGCCTTACTCAATGAAGAAATCAATATGCCACTTGAACTTTCGGCCTATTATGAAATTCTTGGAACCGCTTATGCCGGGTTGGGAGATTACCGGAATGCCTATGAAAACATGGGGTTGTACAAATCCTGGAGCGATTCGCTGGTAAATATCGAATCAAGGGAAAAGGCAATGGCCGATAACCTGACCTACGAACATGAAAAAAAACAAAATGAAACCGCACTCTTGCTGGAAAAGAGTGACCAGGAAAATCTGAGGATCTGGCGGATGTTTTTAATTGTTTTGCTGGGCATAGCGGTAATCATCAGTATTGCGGCGTGGTATAATTATTTATCACTTGCAAAAAAAAACCGGCAACTGCATGAAAAAAATATTGAAATTGAAAGGGCCCTAAATGCCGGCCAACGCCTGGAAAGGAAACGATTGGCAGCAGAATTGCACGACAACCTGAACACGCAGATCTCGGCCATAAAATGGACGCTTGAAACCCTGGATACCAAAGCCATGCAGCCCCAAAACCTGAGGCTGGTGGAAAAAGCGGTTAACATGGCCGAAGATTTATACACTGACCTGAGGTTGATTTCCCATTTGCTTTTGCCCGCTGCACTGGAAGCGAACGACTTGCAGGGAGCCCTTCAAAAACTGGTGAACCGTATGAATGAACATAGCCAAATTGATTTTGCATTGCATTATGAAGCAGGTAATCAAATCATCAATGAGCAAATCACCCAACAATTGTACAATATCTGCCTTGAACTGGTAAACAATGTGGCCCGGCATTCCAATGCCAACAAAGCCATCGTAACAGTGCAAATGCCCGATGCGGAACATATCCGGCTTGTGGTGGAAGATGATGGCAGCGGGATCCGGGAAAACGAAACCAAACACGGAATCGGGATGCAGAACATACGGTACCGGGCCCATTCAATTGGAGGGGAAGTGCGTTTGGACAGCCCAACGCAGGGTGGCACATCCATATCGGTGTTAGCGCCCCTTAAACCAGTCCATGACGGATCGCGAACTTAATGATGCCGATCGCATTTTTGACTTGTAGTTTTCTGAGGATGTTGTGCCGGTGTGTTTCCACCGTGCCCAGACTGATGAACAATTTCTCAGCTATTTCATTGGAGGAATATTCCTGGGCGATCAACCGTACCACCTCTATTTCGCGCGGTGTCAATTGGGCAGGGGGCTCAGCTACGGCGTCAGGAGTGGATACATTGAGCAACTCCGTAACAACATCCTGGCTATAATACGTCTGACCGGTATAAATACTACGTAAAGCTTTTTCCACGGCGCTGCGACCTGTTTTTTTGAAAGTATAGCCGGAAATACCCGCGTAAAAAGCTTCACGGATGGTTTGCGCGTTTTCATCAACAGTGAGCATCAGTATTTTTACCTGTTTGTCGTTTTCGCGTATGGCAAGGGTGAGTTGAATGCCGCTCATCTCCGGCATGGAATAGTCGGTGATTACAATATCCACATCGTTTTCGGCGAGAAATCCGGGAACAAGCTTGGCATCCTGAAAGCAGGCCACTACCTCCATACCTTCCATTGTAGATATCAATAATGCAAGGCTGTCCAGAATAATCTGGTGGTCATCGCATATTAAAACTTTTATGGACATATTGTAGTGGCGCAGGAATGAGCGTACAAAATACGGATTTTTGCAGGAATGCGGCTTATAACAGCACAACATTCCATCATGAAATAGTTTATCCTTGCGGGTTGAGGGTTATGAGCGCTATGGCTTTCTTTAAATCTGCATGAATACAAAATTGCAATGTTTCGTATCCCGGGTTTGGTATAATGATTTCGCCATTTGGCCCGATTTTCCTTTTGGCCTGAAATGGAGCTCCGAATCGGAAACGGATGCACAGGCGTTAGCCACGTTAAAGCATCAAAAATTCCTAAGGTAATTTTTGTTTTTACTTTTCCATATCGGCTTTTCCTTCTACCTTTGCCGTCCTTTCACTAAAACGGCAGGCATGGTGGCCTGTTGAGTAGCAAAATAAACCCACAGCGTTCTCCCGCTGTACTTATTTTAATCTCAAAAAGGAATTTATTATGAAACGGACATATCAACCAAGTAACCGTCGCCGCAAGGGTGTGCATGGCTTTCGTAAGCGCATGCAAACCGCCAATGGCCGTAAAGTTTTAGCCGCCCGCCGCAAGAAAGGCCGTTACAAGCTTTCTGTAAGCGACGAACTTAAATTGAAATAATTCACCAGGTTTGACCGCAAAATTGATTAAGCCCCCACATCTATGGGGGTTTTTTATTGGATACCTGTAATTTTATAAAATGCCGGAGCTGCCCGAAAATACCTTAAACGCTGCCGAGCGGATCAAACTGAAGACGCAGGTGGACCGGTTATTCGCCGAGGGCCGGTGGGTAAAAGCCTTTCCGCTGAATGCGGTTTACCTGGCGGAAAAAGCGGCTCCTTTATTTCCGCCTGTACAAATTGGCGTAAGCGTGCCTAAAAAGAACATTTCAAAAGCTACCGGCCGCAATTATACCAAAAGGCTGATGCGGGAATGTTACCGGATTCAAAAGCATGAGTTGGTAGAAACTGCCCGGTCAAAAGATAGCCAATTGTTGGTGTTTTTCGTCTATTCGGGACGAAAGAAGCCTGATTATGCCGAAATTTGCGGCTCAATGGATCGTTTGCTCCGGCAATTGATCAAAGAATTGGAAAAGCAATGAAATCCTGTTGTCGCGAATATTTACCTGCCAGTGATAAACCTTCTTTGGGGAGACAGCTACTCATATCGCCATTTTTGTTGTTGATCAAAATTTACCAATGGGTGATTAGTCCAATGCTTGGACCCAAATGTCGTTTTACGCCAACCTGCAGCCAATACGCAGTGAAAGCGCTAAAAAAACATGGCCTTTTCAAAGGCAGTTGGCTTGCAGCCAGACGCCTGGCGAGTTGTCATCCCTGGGGAAGAAGCGGGTATGATCCGGTTCCCTGAAGATTTTCCTGAGTTCATTGAAGGGGTGGTTGCAAAGGCAATATTTTCCGGCTAAGAAACCCTTTCAAAATCGAACTTGCCTTTTATTTCTTTGTTCAGGAAGGTCCCTTTCGAAAAAGCAGCCTTGAAATTCTCGAACACTTGCCGGGGAACTTCCAGGTAACGATAAACGGCCCCGGAAACATAAACGATCGTCAGCGTCAGTTGCGCATCATTGTAATGATACCGGCTGATTACAGCGGATGGCATGCTTTTAATCCTTTTTTTTTCGTGGTTATTATGGCTTGCATTTCCCTTGCGTTGTAAATGGCCGAATCTCCCCAGGTATTGTTGAAAAAAATAAACGATGTTTTGGCTTTTTTCAGTGTTCCGGCAACTGCTTTCAATTCATTTACCCCATATCTGGACTTAAACAAAACCGACTTGCCATGAAAACGGTAATAAGCGGCAGGTCCGGAAATAAACGGGTCGTCGGGCAATTCACCGGGTTGACTTTGCCCGCAAAAGATCAAACCGGCTTTACCGAATTCTTCTAAAACTTCCCCGCTAAACCAGGACAAATTCCGGAATTCACCCGCATTGGTAAAACCATTGTTGCTCAGATCCAGGATGGCCCTCAACCGCTCCTCGTTGAATGAAAAACCCGGGGGAAACTGAAACAGGATGCAGCCAGCTTTTTCTTTCAAATGGTTTCGCACCAGATCATAAAAATCATTGAGCGGACGCCCGCAATCCACCAGCTTTTTAAAGTGGGTGATGAGCCGGTTCATTTTAATGGAAAACCGGAAATCCCCCGGACTTTCTTCATGCCATTTTTTCAGCAGTTTTTCGGAAGGATATTTATAGAAGCTGCTGTTGATTTCAAGGCAGTTGAACTGGCTGCAATAATATGCAAACCAATTTTTCTGTGGCATCCCTTCCGGGTAGAAAACCCCTTTCCAGTCTTTGTATGAAAACCCGGAACAACCAATAAATGCCTTCATGCCGGCAATCATCAAAATAACCGTGCCAGATGTGCATCACCGCATTATTCGGATTGTGCTCATTCCAGCTTGTTTGCCTGCGGCTTTTTGTTGTTTTTAATTTTCAGGATTTTGACGGTTTGGTCAATGCATTTCGCGAAAATCTTTTCCGTGCGAAACGCAAGGCATTTGTTTTGAAAGGTTACACCCGTCAGTCCAGCGTCTCCCGGCCTTCGCGCTTATAAATTTTACCTTCTTTCATCACAAAAACCACATTGCCCATGGCCTCAATATGTTGCAACGGGTTGCCTTCCACGGCGATGATGTCGGCGAATTTCCCAGGTTCAATGCTCCCGGTCTGATCCCAGATGCCCAACAATTGGGCGGCGCTTTTTGTGGCAGAAATGATGGCGTCCATTGCAGGCATACCGGCTTCGGTCATGTATTTAAATTCCAACCAGTTTTTGCCATGCGCAAATACGCCGGCATCTGTTCCGAAAGCTATTTTCACGCCTTTTTTCCAGGCTTTGGCAAAAGTGTTTTGTATTTGCGGTCCGATTTCAATCGCTTTTGGCGTTACGACCGCGGAATAGTATCCCTGTATTTTGGCACTGTCTGCCACCGATTTTCCAGCCGTGATGGTGGGTACCAGCCAGGTGCCTTTTTGAATGGCCATATCCATGGCTTCCTCGTCCATGTAGGAGCCGTGTTCAATACTGGTTACGCCGGCACGAATGGCGCGTTTGATACCCTCCGTTCCGTGGGCATGGGCCGCCACGGCAAAACCGTAATCTTTGGCAGCCGCTACAATCGCTTCAAGTTCCGCATCAGTAAACTGCGCGTTTTTGCCATCTTTCGCCTGGCTCAGCACCCCGCCTGTTGCGGTAATCTTAATCAGGTCTGATCCGTCCTTATAACGCTGGCGAACCGCCTCGTATGCATCCGCACTGCCATTGATAACCCCTTCTGCAGGTCCGGGAGAGCCCATCAGGTCCTTGCGCCAGGCATTGGTTGGATCAGCGTGACCACCGGTAGTGGCAATCGATTTGCCGGAAGTAAGTATACGCGGGCCCGCCACTTTTCCGGCAGCCACCGCATTGCGCAGCGAAATATTTACCCCGCTGCCACCAAGATCGCGAACCGTGGTAAAACCCGACATTAAGGTTCGTTTGGCAAAAGCCAGTGAACCAAAAGCGATATCCTCCGGGTTGAGCAGGAATTCGTCAATCAGTCCGCCTTTACGGCTTTCAGCTTCTAAATGCACATGGGAATCCATAAGCCCGGGCATTACGGTGTATTTTCTCAGGTCAATGATATTGCCGTTGCCGGAATAGCCATTCAGTATATCCGCAATTTTTCCATTTTCCACCACTACGGTCACGTTTTGCCTTTCATCGCCATTCACCACGTCAATGAGGCGTCCGCAGTGCAGGTAGGACTTTTGGGCTGAGGCCGCAAAGCCTGAAAAAAGAATGGCCAAAAGGCCAGCAACAAATGGCGTCAATTTTCTCATAGTGCTGTATTAGAAAATGAATGTATAAACTTTTAGAAATATAAGAATATGCAAATTTCTCTTCATGCCTGCACCTATGAAGGCAACCCGGACTAATACTGCGTGGATATACTGTGAATTTAACATCCAAGAGAACTTTTCTGATACAAACCTTTCATACCTTGTCATCCGATTTAAACATTGACCAGATGAAAAGAATACTGTTATTCCTTGGCGTGGTAATTTTTGCGGTAACGCTCGTGGCTTTCCGCCCGGCCAAACCTTCCATTCACCAGTTTAAGGTGGAAAGTATTGATGGCGGAACAATCGATTTTTCCGCGTTTAAAGGCAAAAAGATCCTCATTGTAAATACCGCTTCCAAATGTGGATTTACCTATCAATACGAAAACCTTCAGCAGTTTTACCAGAAATATAAAGACAAGGTGGTGGTGGTAGCTTTTCCGGCAAATAATTTCCTGGCGCAGGAGCCGGGAAACAATCAAAGCATTCAAGAGTTTTGCACGTCGAAATTCAATGTTACTTTCCCGCTTGCGGCAAAAGTGAGTGTAAAAGGAAAAGATATCGCACCTATATTTCAATGGCTTACAAAAAAATCCGAGAACGGCGTACTGGATGCCAACATCTCCTGGAATTTCAATAAATTTCTGATCAATGAGAATGGTGAAATGATCCAGCACTATTCAAGCCGGGTTTTGCCGGAAGATGAAGCCATTCTTAAATATTTGAAGTAAAGATGGAATCGGATATACAGCATTTACGCAGCTAAGGCTGCGTTTTTTTTGTGCTATTTTTGAACCACTCAAGAACCAAAACAGGGTTAATGGACAAGAAGAATTTTGAAACATTTTGGAATGAATGGGTGGCCAACATCTGGCCCTGGCTGCTTTCCAGCGGACTAAGGGTGTTGATAATCCTAATCGGCGGTATACTGGTTTACTTTGCATTCAGGCTGTTGCTGGCTAAAGTAATCCGCATTGCTTCGCGGCACCAGGAAAGCGGAGACCGTTTGGGCGAACAGCAACGCGAAAAAACCCTGCGTTCCATCTTCCAGGTGATCCTGCAGGTGGTGATTGGGGTAATCATGCTGATGATGATCCTGGTTGAGTTTGGATTAAAGATCACCCCCTTACTTGCGAGTGCCGGTGTAGTAGGTCTCGCCCTGGGCTTTGGAGGTCAGTACGTAATCAAAGACCTGTTGTCCGGCATGTTCATAATCCTGGAAAACCAGTACCGTATTGATGATGTGGTGCGGATAGGAGGCCTCACCGGAAAAGTAGAGAAGATGAGCCTGCGCATTACCACCCTGCGCGACCTTGACGGGAATATGCATTTTATACCCCATGGCACCATAGATCAGGTATCCAATCTGTCGAAATCTTTCAGCCGGGTAAACCTGGATATTCCTGTGGCTTTTGGTACCGACATCGAAAAGTTGATCGAAATAGTAAACCGTGTGGGAAACGAACTTTATGCAGACGAAACCTGGGCAGAATTTATGCTTGAAGCACCGCAGTTCATGCGTGTACAGGACCTGGGCGAAACGGGGGTTCTGATCAAAATTATCGGCAACGTAAAGCCATCACAGCAATGGATGGTGAGCGGCGAATTGCGAAAACGTCTGTACAAAGCATTTGCCGAAGAAAATATTGAATTGGGAGTTCCGGTAAGAACCTTGAAAATGGAGGCTGCCAGGCCACAGGCTTAAGGAATTGTAACCTGTGCATGGCTATTTTATAATGGATTTTGTCCTTAGTTTTACCGGTAAATTTTTCACCACCATGAAACACAGCTGTTTTTTTATTTTCTTTTGTTTTTTCGTTTTCCCGATGTATGCACAGGATACGCTTTTTCTTTCCGCGGAAAATTCAATCATTAAATACCAAATGTCACATCCCACGATAAAATGGGAGGGAATCAATAAAGAGATATCCGGAGCGGCTGTTAAGGACAGTGCAAGTGATGCATTAATATTCGTGAGCATTACGGCCCCGGTTGCAGGGTTTAAAAGCGACAACAACACCCGCGATAACCATATGCAGGATAAAACGGAAGCGCAGAAATATCCTGATGTTTTATTTGAAAGCCTGGCAATAAACAGTGACAGCACAATACTGCAGGTAAAAGGAAACCTCACATTTCACAATGTAACCCGCGAGGTGAATTTTGTAGTTGAGCCGCAGGTCCTGGACAACAAGACTATTTATACGGGCAGTTTGGATTTGCTACTTACCGATTTTGGCATTAAACCACCGCGGCTGATGATGATTCCCGCCGACAACAATTTCACCATTGTTTTTTCGGTTGCTTTTCCGGATATCCCTTCGGTTGCCTTGTCAGATAATCCATAGTTTATCTTTGGGCATGTCTTCATAGCCGAATTCTTCACCCTCCTCAAGTTCCTTCCCATTGTAACCGCCAAAGCGCAAGGTTATATAAACCATCCACCCCAGGAGCAAAATACCGATCAGGAACAAGAAAGTCATCAACCCGATCGCGGCGCCAAATCCGGGTAATGCGGCATAAAAAACCAGGAATACCGTTGTGACCAGTGTAGCAAAAATGTAATTCTTCATGGCAAATCCTTGATAGGATTAAACCAGTTTCCATAAACGTGCCATTTGTTGTACAGGGCAAATTTTTGAGATTTTGGATTGTTAAGGCGCAGTAATGGCATACCACCATATTGAATGATCAGCACCGCTCCACTTGAGCCGGATGCAATTTTACGCTGTAAGATTTAGCTAAGGTATCGGGCTACAACAGGCATTCTTCTGCCTGTACCAAAAGCTTTCGGGCTTACCCTGATGATGGGGCAAAACTGCTTGCGTTTGTATTCTCCACGGTTCACCATCCTCAGGACCCGGTCCGTTATACCGGGGTCAAATCCCATTGCTTTGATCTCATCCGGGCCCTGCCGCCTTTCAATATATTGATAGAGTATGGGATCGAGGATGTTGTACGGGGGCAAACTGTCACTGTCTTTCTGACCCGGCCGCAACTCTGCACTCGGAGGTTTTGTAATGATATGCGATGGAATAATTTCGCCATTGCGGTTAATGTATCTGGCCAGTTCGTAAACCTGGAGTTTGTAGAGGTCGCCTAAGATGCCAAGTCCACCCGCCATATCGCCATACAACGTACCGTAGCCTACTGCCAATTCACTCTTGTTGCTGGTATTCAGCAGAATATAATTGAATTTGTTGGCAAGCGCCATAACGAGTACGCCGCGGGTGCGTGCCTGTATGTTCTCTTCCGCCACATCGAAGGGAAGCTCGCCGAAAACCGGGAATAACGCGGTTTCAAACGCATCAAAAACCGGTTTGATGGCGATCATTTCATAGGGATTGCCCAGGTTCCTGCTCAATTGCACCGCGTCATCTACACTATGTGTTGTGCTGAATTGTGAAGGCATCAGCAATGCATGAACGTTATCTTTTCCAAGGGCTTCCACGGCAAGTGCCAGTGTGAGCGCGCTGTCCATTCCGCCACTGCTTCCAACGATCGCTTTCCGAAAACCCATTTTCCCAAAATAATCGCGGATGCCCATGAGCAGCGCCTGGTGAATCTGTTCAATATTGAGCCCAGGTTCAAGAACCAGCGGTTCCGGCAACATTGCAGGCACATCTTGTACTGCTTCAAGTACAGGAAGTGAAATCATTCCTTCTTCATCTATTTCATAAATTTTTATCGCCTCGTCAAACATCGGAAGCTGGTCAAGCAGGTTGCCGTCCTTATCAAAGACGAGCGAACTGCCGTCATAGATCAGTTCGGTATGCGCGCCGACAGCGTTGCAATAAAACATTGGGATCCGGTATTTCAGCACATTTGCCCTTACCACCCCCTTGCGGTCTTCCAGGTGAGTATAGTCAAAGGGCGAAGCACAAAGGTTTAGCATGAAATCCGGATTAAATTCCATAAGCTTGTCCATCGGACAAATGGTGTAGAGGGGATTGTCTCCAAGATTCCAGATATCCTCGCAGATCGTAACGGCCAGTTTCTTCCCGCCAAATTCAATAACTTTCCAGGAATCTGCCGGCTGGAAATAGCGGTTTTCATCAAAGATATCATAGGTAGGCAACAAGGTTTTGCGAACAACTGCTTCTACCTTGCCCTCGTTAAGAAACCAGGCACTGTTGTAAAGATCCTTTCCGGCTATTTCGGGATTGACTTCCGGACCGCCTACCAATGCGGCAATGCCGGTGCAATGTGTGGCGATCTCATCAATGGCTTTACGGCATTTCTTCACAAAATCGCTGAACTCAAAAAAATCGCCTGCGGGATAACCACATACGGCCAATTCGCTGAATAGCACGAGATCGGCGCCTCCCGATTTCGCTTCCTCAATGGCAGCGATTATTTTCCCGGTATTCCATTCAAAATTACCCACATGGTAATTTTGCTGGGCGATGGCTATTTTCATAAATCAAATTTTAAAAAATGAATTTTTTTCAGTGGGTATAGCAGTCAGCACTTAGGTCACCGGGATTCCGAGAAAAAAAATTTTCAAACCAGTTTATTGCCGGCTATTTTTTTGTTCCGCTCTCTGGCTTTCACTGAATTCCTGGAAAAACGATTTTGCAAAACCGCGCAAATCATTAACCAGTTTCTCCTGCCCGGTACTCCGCTGCAGAGAATCAGCCATGCCCATCATGGTCTGGTAATAAAAATCGATCATTTCATCGATCATCATTTTCTGTGTCCAAAGGTCAATGCGCAATGCGGCTTTTTCCTGGGCGTCCCAAAAATTCACCATCATAGCGCGGGCTTCCTGAAATTCGGCAATGCTGCTGTCAGTAGCCCGCCATTCAATTTTTTCGGGCATCCGGCTTTTATCTAAAGATACTTTTATGTCAATGGTTGATTCAATCATTATTTTCTGGTTTTATATTTTTTTGTTTTTTATATTTTTCAAAATGGTTTTCAGGTTTTTTGCAGCTTCTTCCACCGTTGCCTCCCCGACTACTTTTTGAGCCGTTTCGGTTTTTTTATTCCGGGTGGTTTCCTGCGTGTACACTGCGATCAGCTGTTCGGCAAGGTCTTCTTCATTCCAGTCTGCAAAATACGGCACTTCTTTTCCAAGTACCTCTTCCACGGTTTCATTGCGCTCTGTAATGATGGGCACAAAACTTTGCGCCGTAGCCAGCAGCCACCAATCTTTGGCATCGGCAGCAGGAGAAACCACACAATAAGCTGAGCCCAGCCATTCCGGTAGATCGGCAAACCGGGGCGATTCAACCAGCACTTCCTGGCGGTATTTGAATGTTTTCAGTTTTTCACGCCATGATCCCCCGCTCAAGCCCCGCAGGCAAATGACAAGTTGCAGTGATGATTGCTGTCTTTTTTTGAACCGTGAAAAAGCCTTCAGCAAGGGCATGATTACCTCGTCGGTATGGCCACTGCCGTAAAAAAGAAAATAATCATTATCACGGGTGTTGCGGGTCTTCCAGCTCACCCTTGTCATCCAGTCGCTTGGGCGGAAAGCCGCCAGGTAAAAACTTCCTGTGGCATAAATAGCGGGAGCAAGTTTTGGGATCAGCCTCCGCCATTTTTCAGCCTGGTTGATTTGTGAAAATATAAGTCCCGAAACATTCTGCCATCTTTTGGACAACTTTTCATTGCCGCTGAAAACAGATAACCATTCGGTTTCATCATGCACCCAGATGACTTGTTTGCTGTTTATTTCATTTACCAGATGCTCATTCACCACCAATACAATATCCGGCCCGAAAGCTTGAATTAACCGCTTTACCTGCTGTCCGTTCTGCCAGCGTTTTATGGAATTGCTGCGGTCGAACAACAGGGGATCGGCATGCCTGATTTGTTTTAAATCAGCCCAGCCTGCAACCGCGGGCTGGCGGCCGGCCCAAAATATCCGTAGCGACTGGGAAACCCGGGTAAGTTCCATCAACAGCGCAGCCAGAATACGTACCCTTGCTGAAGGCAAATAATGCTTACCGGATTCGGCCAAAACAGCTATTTTCATAAGTTTACAAATGTACAGGGGAAAATTACGACAAGTTTTAACCAGGCTATTTAGGGGTTCAACATCTTTTTAAGAAAATTTATTACATTGGAAATCAAAAAGCATTATTTTTGGGCATTGGTGAAGATTTTTAAAACACCAATTGCAAAAATTACAGCGTAGGGCACTTAGCAATTAGTTTGTTTTGCTTTTTGAGAATAGCCACTACTTTTTTAACGTCTTGATAATTTATGGAATACAACACCGGCAGGGGTTCGCTGCAAATGAAGGAGTATGGCAGGCATCTCCAGAAAATCGTGAGCCATTTAATTACCATTGAGGATGACGCTTTACGGCAGCGCAATGCCGAGGCCGTTGTGGAATTAATGGGTTTCCTCAATCCTTCGATTAAGGTGAATGAGAATTACAAACACCAGCTTTGGGACCACCTTTTTGCCATGAGCAATTTTCAGCTTGACGTAGAAAGTCCATACCCGAAACCCACATCGGAAAGTTACCATGCAAAGCCCAACCCGATCCCTTATCCCAAGCACCGGTTGAAATACAATCACCTCGGCAAACACCTGCAGGAGTTGATTGACAAGGCCCTGGCCGAACCCGATGAAGATAAAAAGAGCGGCTATGCCCATACCATCGCCCATTATATGAAACTGGCATACAGCACATGGCATAAAGAGCTGGTACATGATGATACCATCCGCCAGGAACTGGACGCCATCACCAACGGTCAGCTCACTTTCAGCTCCACGCCTTTTGTAAGGCACAGGGTTACCCCGCAGGTAGAGGAAAACGCATACGGCGGCCGCCGCAACGGCAACAACAAATACAAACAAAAACGCCGTTCAGGTAGCAGCAGCGGCAGCGGCGGCAGCAGCAATAAAAACCGCCGCTTCAGCAAAAAGCGGTTTTAATAACGTTAAGGTATTTAAGCAATATTTTAATACCGCATTTTTTTGGCCTGGAAACTATTTACTTTTCTAAATTTCAAACCGGATTCGGTGGTGTGTTGCTGACAGCACCACCATGGATGGCAATTTTAAAATCGCATTTTGGTTTACAGTTCTTCCAGTTGTCAAACCTTTTCTGTTCCTTTCTTTTTGATCAGCACCGCGAACCAACCCCACGGTAGTTTAATGTTTTCATCTGCAACCACATCACGCCTTGCAAAGAGCGGTTGCCATGGGTTCTGGTGTTTTCACCTCAGGCCCTTTGTTTGAAGCTAAAGATTAACACCCCTGCTTTTTCCGGCGGTTATTTCCAGGCATTTTTTATGGCCTGATATATGCATTCCTGTTTTTTTAACGAAACAGGAATATGGCATTGATCGAATTTACAGGGTCAGGGATTTATTGCAGGCAGGGAGATTTTTACATTGATCCCTGGTTGCCGGTGAAGCATGCGGTAATTACGCATGGCCATGGGGACCACGCAAGGACCGGTATGAAAAACTATTTGTGCCACAGCCATTCCGCCCCGGTTTTGCGTGCAAGGCTGGGAGAAGACATAAATATTCAGCATTTGGAATATGGAGAATCCCAATTCATAAATGGTGTAAAGCTGAGCCTGCATCCGGCAGGCCATATTTTTGGATCAGCACAGGTCAGGCTGGAATACCTGGGAAAAGTGGTGGTGATTAGTGGTGATTATAAACTGGAGCATGATGGCATTTCCACACCTTTTGAATTGGTGAAATGCCATGAATTTGTTACCGAAACCACTTTTGGCCTGCCCATCTATAACTGGCGTCCGCAGGATACACTTTTCGGGGAAATGCAAAACTGGATCAGGAGAAACCGCGAGGCCGGCAAAACATCCGTATTCATCGCCTACAGCCTGGGTAAAGCGCAGCGCCTGATGAAAGGCCTTGAGGGAAGCGGAAATCTCTTTGTGCATTTTTCCATCAATCGTTTGAATAAAGCCATTGAAACTACCGGTACACGGATTGCTGCAGCGTCTGTCTGGGATCCTGAGGCCGACCAGAAACAGCTTCTGGGGGAGATTGTGATTCTGCCGCCTTCATTATTAAACACCAATATCATAAAGAAAATTCCTTCGGCGGCAAAGGCCATTTGTTCGGGCTGGATGCAGGTACGCGGCAGCCGAAGATGGCAGGCGGTGGATGCCGGCTTCGCATTGAGTGATCATGCAGGTTGGAAAGACCTTTTGTACACGGTGAAGGGTACCGCCGCTGAAAAAATTTACGTCACTCATGGATTTACCTCCGTTTTTTCCCGCTACCTGAATGAAAATGGATGGAGTGCTGAAATTGTACCCACGCATTTTGGCAGCGACGAAGAATCCCCATCTGACCAGGCACAAACAGCATTGGTATGAAAAGGTTTGCCACATTTTTTCATGAGTTGGAATCAAGCAACAAAACCAACGATAAACTCGAAGCGATCGCAAGATATTTTGCTTCGGCGCCGGAAAAGGATAAGGTATGGGTAATTGCGTTGTTTACCGGCAAACGGCCGCGCCGTCCGGTAAGCACCACGCTAATGCGGGAATGGGCACTGGAGATCACCGGGCTCCCCGGGTGGTTGTTCCTGGAATCTTACAGTCATGTTGGCGATATGGGGGAAACATTGAGCCTCATTCTGCCACCGCCTGAAAAAACTACGGTTAAGCCCCTATGGCAATGGATAGAAGAAATTATTGCCCTTCGCGAAAAAAACGATTCGGAAAAGAAAGCCTACGTACTGGACGCATGGAACAGCCTGGGAACTACCGAAAGGTTTATTTTCAATAAGCTGATCGGAGGCGGTTTCCGGGTTGGCATCTCCCAAAAAATGCTGGTGAATGGGCTGTCACGCTTAACCGGCAAAGAGCCGGGGGCCATGATGCATATCCTGATGGGCAAATGGAGTCCGCAGGATACCGGTTTTGATGAGTTGATGATGGGCATATATGCCAGCGGCGACCGTTCCAAACCCTATCCTTTTTGCCTGGCCTACCCGCTGGAAAAAGACCTGGCTGATCTTGGCGAGCCGCGGCAGTGGCAGGCTGAATGGAAATGGGATGGCATTCGCGGGCAGATCATTAAAAGGGATGACGAAATATTTATCTGGTCAAGAGGTGAAGAACTGGTGACGCCCCAATTCCCGGAGTTATATGCTGCCGCGCATTTGCTGCCCAATGACGTGGTGCTCGATGGAGAAATCCTTGTCGTAAAGGACGATGCTGTTCAGCCTTTCAGTCAATTGCAGCAACGCCTGAACCGGAAAACGATATCGAAAAAAATGCTGACTGAATTGCCCGTAGGGTTTTATACTTATGATATCCTGGAATGGCAGGGTGAAGACATTCGTGAAATGCACATGGCTGCGCGGAGGCAATTGTTGCTGGATATGATGTCAACCATTAACGCTAATGTATTTAAGCTGTCACCTGTTTTGGAATTTAACACCTGGGAAGAACTTACTGAAATCCGGAAACATAGCCGCCAGATCAACAGCGAAGGCCTCATGCTGAAAGCCCTTGATGCCGTATACCACAGCGGACGCAGGAAAGGAGATTGGTGGAAATGGAAGGTTGATCCGTTTTCCATTGATGCGGTATTGATCTATGCCCAGCGCGGAAGCGGAAGGCGGAGCGGATTTTATACGGATTATACATTCGCCATTCGTGATGGAGAAAAGCTGGTGACCGTTGCCAAGGCCTATTCGGGACTTACCGACCAGGAAATTCGCGAGGTGGACCGTTTTGTGAAACAGCACGCCCTGGAAAAATTCGGACCGGTGCGTACAGTTAAGCCGGAACTGGTTTTCGAAATTGGCTTTGAAGGCATCGCTGCAAGCAAGCGCCACCGATCCGGGGTGGCTTTACGGTTTCCACGTATTTTACGCTGGCGCAAAGACAAAAAACCTGAAGACGTTACCACCATCGAAGAGGTAATGGACCTGCTGAAATCGGTTGGCTGAAGCTGGTAACACCCCAATGAGACCGGAGAGAACCGCGTTTTTCCTGTTTCTTTGCAGGCACAATCCATATTTGAATGAGCCAGTTTGTTGTTCATGGCGGAACCCGGCTTCAGGGCACAATCCATCCACAGGGTGCCAAAAACGAAGCGCTTCAGGTAATAAGTGCAGTACTGCTGACGAAGGAGGAGATCACGATCCACAATATGCCGGATATCCTGGATGTAAACCTGCTGATCCAGTTGCTGCAGGATATTGGGGTAACGGTAGATTTCATTGCCCCGGGATCCGCAAGATTCAGGGCTGCTGAAGTGAATATCGATTACCTCCA
Source organism: Bacteroidota bacterium (assembly GCA_023387985.1). GTDB lineage: Bacteria > Bacteroidota > Bacteroidia > Chitinophagales > Chitinophagaceae > Phnomibacter. Next base: position 57,018 of record JAEWHC010000009.1, read on the forward strand.
CAGCCCCGGATATCATAAGAAAAGCGGCAAACTCCGCGGATCAGTCATGCTGGCCGGGCCTATGCTGGGCCGGTTCAAAAAAGCTTTTGTGCCAAAACCCGGAGGCGACAAAATCGGCCGCCGCCGCCTTGATACCCATATCATTGGTTTTGAAAAACTGGGCGCAGCTTTTGATTACAGCCAGGAAGATGGTTTTTACCATTTGCGGGGTGAAAAAATGCAGGGTGCCTATATTTTGCTCGATGAGCCTAGCGTGACCGGCACGGCCAATATCATTATGGCCGCTGTGCTTACGCCGGGCATCACCACCCTCTACAACGCGGCTTGCGAACCCTACGTTCAACAGCTTTGCAGGATGCTGATACAAATGGGCGCCAAAATTGAAGGCATCGGCAGCAACCTGCTGACCATTATAGGGGTTGAAAATCTTGGCGGAACGGAACACAGGCTGTTGCCGGATATGATTGAAATAGGCAGTTTCATCGGACTGGCAGCAATGACGCAGAGTAATATCCGCATCGCGGGTTGCCGTATTGATCAACTTGGAATTATTCCCGATAAATTCCGCTTGATGGGCATCGATTTTTATTATGAAAATGACGATATCATCATTCCTGAACAAGAGGTTTATGAAATCCAATCTTTTATGGACGGTGGCGTGATGACCATTTACGATCATCCCTGGCCGGGCTTTACGCCGGACTTGCTGAGTATTTTACTGGTGATTGCCACACAGGCAAAGGGCAGCGTCTTGATCCACCAGAAAATGTTTGAAAGCCGCTTGTTCTTTGTTGATAAACTGATTGATATGGGAGCAAAGATCATCCTCTGCGATCCCCACCGTGCTACCGTAATTGGATTGGGCCGTAGCCAGCCCTTGCGCGGAATAACCATGAGCAGCCCGGACATACGTGCGGGGGTAGCCTTACTGATTGCCGCATTGAGCGCCAAAGGCAAAAGCATTATCCAGAATATTGAACAGATTGACCGGGGATATGAAAATATTGATGAACGGCTGAGGGCATTGGGTGCGGATATTGTACGGGAACCGTAGAAAGAATCTATGAATGCCATTTAAGCCAACATTTCTTTTTTTGTGTCCTGGTCTATTCCCAGGTCCTTCACGTATTGGTCATGCATCACATCGTAAAATGAGCGGTTGGAAATCAGGTTGCTGATCAAATTGGCCACCAGCGCGCTGAGCAGGATATAGAAAATCACATTATGGCTGTTCGTCATTTCATTTACCAAAATCGCGTTGGTGAACGGGCTTCGTGTTATTCCGGTGAGGCAGGCTGCCATTCCGCAGAGAATAAGCAGGTTGGCATCTGCTGCAACAATCTTTCCCACACCTGCCAGCGCGGCACCAACTGAAGCACCAAGGCCGAGAGCAGGCGCAAAAACTCCACCGGCTGCTCCGGTGCTGAAAGAAAGCGTCATGCCCATAAAACGCATCAGCGGCGCATGCCAGGGCAAATGCTTGTCATCTGTAAAAAGCGCGTGCACCATAACCTCTTTACCCGAACCCATGATTTCATGATGCACCAGTACCGCCAACGCTGCAAGGATAAATCCACTGCCTGCAACCCATGCGGCGTGGTGCCAGTTTTTCTGCAGCGATCGTTTTTTACGCATCACTTTTAATATCACCATCGCGACCAGGCTGCCGGTCAGTCCGGCAATGCCTGCCGCTACCATCACCGGAAAAAATATCCATGTGGAAAGTCCCTCCATATCCGGATAGCCAATGTAGAGATAAGGCCCCAATAAGTTTTGGGCGGTAAGCCCGGCAATGATTACCCCGGTAAGCAAAGCGGAACGAAAGAAATTGAAATGGGTTTTCGTAAGCGATTCAATCGCAAAAACAATACCACCAAGCGGCGTGTTAAAAGCCGATGCCAGCCCGGCTGCGGCACCGGTTACCAGCATATTTTTCCGGGAGATGCGGGGAAACCAGGATGGCAAATTGTCGTTAATCACTTTAAAAATGGAGGCGCTGATTTGGATGGTGGGCCCCTCGCGGCCAGTTACGCCTCCACCCAACGCCATAAGGGTGCTGCTGATTATTTTTAGCAAGATTATCCGCAATCCCAACAATTTATTTACAAACTGCGCATAGCCGGGTTTGGTAAGTTCGATGGCGGCAGTTACCTGCGGAATGCCGCTGCCTGCAGCAAAAGGTGCAAATTTCTTCACCACCCACCAGGCCAGTAAAAACATAGCAGGCGTTATCAGCATCATCCAATACCCCGAGGTACGCACCAGCAAAATAGCCCCTTGCTCAGCCCAGTTGAAAATACGCGCATATGCAACTGCCATTAACCCGGTAACAGCTGCGCCGATCCAGAAAGGCAGTGCATAAAGCAGACTTTCTTTTATACGGATATGCTCAATCCTGTTTATAAGCGTTTTGCCAACTGCCACTAAATGTTGCCAGGACTTCATAAAACAAACTTAACGGTTATCCTCTGGAAAAATGCAGAATTACAGATTGCCTGCGGATGCAACCTGGTGACATTGAATGATGTATTGCAGCCTGTATTCAGGTGTGCAGGTAGCCTTACATTGATTCAGGCCAATGGATAATTGGTTCCGTAGCTTCGGCACATTGAAGCAAAATCTTTCAAAGTAAGCTTCCGGCAGCGGTTCGTGCAGGGTATTGGTATACCTTGGGGAAAGGGCACGGTTGCCATCGAAATCAACATTAGACTAGCGCATGCAAAGTTCATCGGCCTGGCGGAAAAAGATCCTCTACGGCCTGAACGGACACATAAGCCTCCGCGAGCAGAGCGTCACCACGTTCCGTGGAAAAGCTTTCATTCCAGTTCGTGAACTTGTTCGTCCTCCAATTCTCTATTAAAAATCTCTCTCAGTTCTCTCTCGAAAAAGAATTCCTTTTCTCCAAAAGCCGGCTTGAGCTCATCCAGCCAGGTTGCCGTTTCCGAATACTCGGCAAAGAATGGCCTTGCCGCCCAATTGGGATCGCGACCCTGTAAAAACCGCAGCGTCAGAATTTTCTTGCCGCCGGCTTCCGAGGGTCCCAGAACCTGAATCTTCCCGGGATTTGCGCTCATGCTCGGGCCCCGCACCGTACGGCATACGCCGCTCACCTGCTGATAGGCTTCCTGAAAAATACTCCAGGCCCGTACCAGCGGAATTTTAAAATAATGCTGGGCGCCGGTATCCCTGGCGAGGAACATATAATAGGGAATGCAACCCTGGTTCACCTGCTCCCGCCACATTGCGGCCCAAATGTTTGGGTCATCATTAATATGTTTCATTACCGGCGATTGCGTTCGGATCTGCGCCCCGGTTGCCCGGATCCTTCGTATGGCTTCTTTTACTGCCGGTGTGGAAAGTTCAGCAGGATGGTTGAAATGCGCCATGATGGCCAGGTTCCTGCCGCTCTGCACAATGCGTTCGAATGTGCGCAGCGTATCCTCAGCATCATCATCAGTAAGGAATTTGTAAGGCCAGTAACCCAATGCTTTTGTGCCGATGCGAATGGTTTGCAAATTGGGAATGTCCGCACGCAGCAATTCATCGATATAAGAGGCAAAGATCTTGTTCTTCATGATCATCGGGTCGCCACCGGTGAAAAGCAAATCGCTCACCTGCCTGTTGTCCTGCAGGTATTTTACCAGGAGCTCAGTTTCCCGCATGGCAAATTTCCATTCATCCATACCTACAAATTGAGGCCACCGGAAACAAAAGGTACAGTAGGCATGACAGGTTTGTCCCTGGCTGGGAAAAAATAAAACCGTTTCACGGTATTTGTGCTGCATGCCGGTAAGCTTTACATCTTCAATCATGGGAACATTGTGTTCCAGCTGACCGGCGGGATGCGGGTTGAGCTCTTCACGAATGCGATTGGCAACAGCTTTGATCTGGTCTTTTGATGCGCCACTGTCTATGCAAGCTTCCATCCGGGCATAATGTTCCGGCATGAGCATTTCGCGGCGTGGAAACGTTAGCGTATAAATGGGATCATTGGGAACATTGTCCCAGTTGATCAGCTGGTCCACCACATAATTATTGCTTTTAAAAGGGAGAACATGGCTAACAATTTCAATTTCTCTCATCAGCTCAGCAGGCAGTTTTTCCAGCGCTGAAATGCTTCGGTAATTGTGTTGTGCATAGGATCGGTAGGGTGCTTGATTTATCATGTTTCTGTTTTAAATTATATAACTAAGAAATTAAGTGAGTAAGGTAGGGAAGCATTTAAATTTAATGATAAAATTGTAATTTCTAAGATTAATTTTCCTGATCAGCCTTATGGCATTGACTTGCAGGGTTATTTCATAAAATTTTTTCTTTCACAATTGCATATCGTTAATGCACCATTTTTGGATATAATTTTCCTGAGGTATGCTTGTGTTAAAGGTTATTTTTATTGGTAGAAACTGCGCGGAAAAAATTTTTGATTTCCTTATTTTTGTTAATATTGAAATTTTGGCAAATGTGCTTTCAAAAAATCTTCATTTTGAAAAAAAGCATTTTACGCGATCATTTCAGTGATTCTATAAATCAGCATAATTATATACCATGCCCCGGATCTTGATCTTTTTTGCACTCGCCTTGTTTTTTTCAGGATGTGATTTTTCACAACAGCGCAAAGAGCTTGAAGAACGGTCAGCAATGCTGGATCAGCGTGAGCTGGATCTGTCTCAACGCGAAAAAGATATTGTGCTGAAAGAGACCACGTTTACCAAAATGAAAATGTTTGTGGACAGTGTGCTTGCCTTGCATATTTCCGATACATCGATCCGCTTGCCAGAACACCTGCTGGGTACCTGGAATGTAACCATGGAATGTGTGAAAACCGGTTGCCCCGGTTATGTGGTGGGAGATAAAAAATCGGAGCAATGGACCATTTCCAGCAACGATACCATTATCGTGGCGAGGGCAATGGAAAACAATAAACTCGTCAGGGTTTATTCCGGCGCCTACAACAGCGACAGCACATTGCGCCTTTATTTTCCTTATGACCGTACCGCCATTCCCGAAGGCGAAGCAAACCGGCAAATGACCATATTGCTACGGGAAACCGGTCCCCGGAAAATGAGTGGTACGCGGGATTTGGTCCAACAAAGCGGCTGTACAGTTAACTTCAAACTGGACCTCACCCGACAGCAATAACCAATTTTCCAGGCCTGGGCATCACCTATGACATCAGCAAACCATTCCCGCTATGTTATATAGGGCATAACCGGGAAGATGATTAGCCTGTGGATTGGTTTGTGCGCCCAGGAAAAAACTCCGCATCGTTAAATGCCTTCCCCGCCATTTCCTTCAGTAATTGCCGCGCATCGGTCTCATGGTCTTTTCTGTCCGCGAAATGTGCGGTTAAACTGTAAATCCGGATCCGTTTATCCGGGTTTTCTTTGATTTCATTTTTTCCGCAAAAAACGAAGCAGGGTTTATGGGCATCGGCCGCCAGCCGCGCAATTTCGCCCACCGGTTTGCCCATGAAACTTTGTTCATCCGTTTTGCCCTCGCCTGTAATTACAAGTGATGCGCTTTTCATCTGCTTCTCAAGCCCGGAAAGTTTTGCGATCCAGGTAAATCCATTAAGCAGATGGGTGTTGAAAAAAGTCAGCAACCCGGCAGGGAAACCTCCCGCAGCGCCTGTTCCCGCCACAGCAGCGAGATTTTTACCGTGAAAGGTTTGCAATATTTTCGCCCAATGGATCAGCCCGTTTTCGAGAAGCTCCACTACTTCCGGTCCTGCGCCTTTTTGCGGAGCATAAACCCTGGCGGCGCCTGTTTGGCCCGTCAACCTGTTTTGGACATCGGTGAGGAGTTTGACTTCAATCTTGGGAAGACCATGCGGAACATGAATTTTTGCGATACCGGCAAGATTTGCACCGCAGGGTGCCAGCGGTTTTCCGGCGGCATCCTCAAAACGCATCCCAAAAGCACTTAGAAAACCCATGCCGCCGTCGTTGGTTGCCGAGCCGCCAAGGCCGATCAGTAGCCGCGATGCGCCTTTTTTAAGCGCATGCTTCGCAAGCAAACCCACGCCACGCGTATGGGTTCTAAGCGGATCGCGTTCCCCGGGTTGAAGCCGCATTAAGCCGGCTGCGGACGCCAGTTCAATATAAGCTGTTTTTGTTTCTGGATCCCATTCGTAAGCGGCGTTCAAGGGTCTTCCAAGCGGGTTTTCCGCCGGGCATTTTATGGTTTGGGTATGCAGGTAATGCTTAACCACTGCCGCGAAGCCATCGCCGCCGTCAGCAAGTGGCCGTAATAAAATTACAGCGTGGGGAAATGCTTTCCGCGCGGCTTCCTCCAGCACATCGCAAACCTCAAACACCGAAAGGCTGCCCTTCCATTTATCGGGTGCGATCAGGATAACCGGGCGACTGGTCATAACAAGGTTTTGGGTTGAATTAGGGTTATGAAAACACCAAAGCACTATGAGAATGGCTTATTTCATATCATTAAAATAAGCGGCATTTTCCATCTGCTCCACAAAAGCATAGAGGTTAAAATTGGCGGAATATTCCCGGTCAATGGCGTTTTTCAATTTCGAACGGGTAATGCCTTTCATGCGTTTATGTACCAGCAACTGCCAGGCCTTTTCCGCCAGCAGCCATTGTCTTTTTTCGTGTGTTTCCGGCTTAGCCAGAATATGCAGCACCGCTTCAGCAAGTTCTTCGAGGCCTTGTTTTTTTATGGCCACGGTTTTGATTACCGGAAGGGAATGGTCTCTGGCAAAAACCGGTGCCAGCATCTTGCGAAGATTGTTTACAAAGAGGTCTGCTTCGGGGCGGTCGGCCTTGTTCACCACAAAAAGATCGGCGATCTCCATAAGTCCGGCTTTCATGGTCTGTATCTCATCGCCGGCCTCCGGTACGAGCACCACCACCGTGCAATCTGCCAGGCCGGCAATTTCAATTTCACTCTGCCCAACGCCCACCGTTTCCACCACAATATAATCAAACCCGGCGCGCTTCATCACATCAATGATCTCGATGATGCGGGGATGCAATCCGCCCAGCGAACCCCGGCTGGCCAGGCTGCGGATGTAAATATCCGGGTGTAAATACAGTGAGGACATACGGATACGGTCACCAAGCAATGCGCCCATATTGAAGGGACTGCTCGGGTCCACGCACAATACGCCAACTTTGTTTTGCCTTGCCACAAGCTGCTGGACCAACCCATCGGTAAGGGTGCTTTTTCCAGCACCCGGCGGGCCGGTAATGCCGATTACCGGAACGTGTGCAGGAGGCAGGCCTTTCAGGAATTCTTCATGGCCGGCGGCTTCATTTTCCACCAGGGATATGGTACGTGCAAGAGAACGGCGATCACCCGCCAGCAATCCTTTTTTATAGCTTTCCCAATCAGGTTGCATAAGCTTCAAAATTAACCCATTCAGCCTGTTCAACATTGTTTTTTCCGACCTGTATACACAAATCAACAAGTATCGGTAACCCTCTACCTCTACCTCCACCTCTACCTTTACCTCTCCCTTGCCCTTTACCTCTCCCTTGCCCTTTACCTCTACCTCTACCTCCACCTCTACTTTCCCTTTCCCTTTCCCTTTCCCTCTACCTCTCCCTTTCCCTTTCCCTCTACCTTTTCCTTTCCTTCTACCTTGCCTCTCCCTTTCCCTCCTCCTTTCCTTAATGTTTTCCTTTAAATTAAACAAGGCCTTGCCTCCCAGTCAGGTTTTCTGTATTTATGCAGGCGTGCACTGTTAACTTTGATACCTATGACCACAGCAAAAATACTTTGGGTAGATGATGAACTGGAAAGCCTGAAAAGCCAGATACTTTTCCTGGAATCAAAAGGTTATGTGATTGACAGCGTGAGCAATGGCTTTGATGCGGTGGATTTTGTAAAGGAAAACCAAGTGGATGTGGTGCTGCTTGATGAAAGCATGCCCGGGTTGTCAGGGCTCGAAACCCTTGCGCAAATCAAAGCCCTGCGCTCTGGTCTGCCTGTGGTTATGGTGACGAAAAATGAGGCTGAAGATTTGATGGAAGATGCCATTGGCAGCCAGATCACCGACTACCTCATCAAGCCCGTAAATCCAAACCAGGTATTGCTGAGTTTAAAAAAGATTCTTGACAATAAGAGATTGGTGAGTGAAAAAACCACAAGCAATTACCAGCAGGAATTCCGCAATCTCTTTATGGCGCTGAATGACAACCCAAACCATACAGAATGGCGCGGGCTTTACCGCAAACTGGTGTACTGGGAAATGGAGATGGACAAAACCGACAGCCCCGAAATGCGGGACGTGCTGCAGGCCCAGAAGGAAGAAGCCAACACCGAATTCTTCAAATTCATTGGTCGTCATTACAAAAGCTGGCTCGAAGGTGAAAAAGGCAGCCCGGTTATGAGCCATAATCTTTTTAGCGAAAAAGTGCTGCCGCATGTGGATGGTAAAAAACCGGTTTTCTTTATTTTGATCGATAACCTGCGCATTGATCAGTGGAAAGCCATACAGCCGGTTTTCGAAGAAGTGTTCAGGGTGGTGGAAGAAGACAGTTTTTACAGTATTCTGCCCACCGCCACGCATTATGCACGCAATGCCATATTCTCGGGTTTGCTGCCGCTCGATATTTCCAGGAAATTTCCGAAGGAATGGAAGAACGATGACGATGAGGGCAGCAAGAACCAAAGTGAGGAATTTTTCCTGGCCGAGCAATTGAAAAGGCTGAACCGCAATGACCTGAAGTTCAGTTATACCAAGATCCTGACCAATGAAGCCGGGCAGCAACTGGTGAATAATATCCACAACATGCTGGGCAACGACCTGAATGTAATCGTGTACAATTTCATGGATATGCTAAGCCACGCCCGCACCGAAATGGAGGTACTCAAGGAGCTTGCTGCCGATGAACGCAGCTACCGAAGCATTACCAAAAGCTGGCTGGAGCATAGCCCCTTGTTTGAAGCCCTGAGGAAAATCGCCGATAAAAACATCAGGATTGTTTTGGCCACTGACCACGGCAGCATCCGCGTGAAAACCGCAGTTAAAGTCCAGGGCGACCGGCAGACCACCACCAACATCCGCTACAAACACGGGCGAAACCTCGCTTATGATGAAAAAGATGTGTTGGCTTTCCGTAATCCCGCCCATGCCGGACTGCCTTCACCCACCATAAACAGCAGCTACATATTTGCCCGCGAAGCAAACTACCTCTGTTACCCGAACAATTTTAACCATTACGCCAATTATTATAAAAACACTTTTCAGCATGGCGGCATCAGTATGGAAGAAATGATTGTGCCGGTAGTGGTGATGGAAGGGAAATGATGGGTGAGTGAATTACCGAAATCGATCTGGATCCTTAGCCCACTTTTCGAAATCTTGAAAAAAATGCTGCCAAAGTAAGATACTTTGGCAGAACGGCTTTTGGGTCGGGCAGACTGGATTCGAACCAGCGACCCCTACGTCCCGAACGTAGTGCGCTACCGGGCTGCGCTACTGCCCGTGTGTTTCAGATCTTGGACTATGGACCTCAGTTCTTAAACTGAGGATCCTGGCCCGGGGCTGAAAGCGGTGCAAATTTAAGGCGAATTGGTAAAGGATTGATTTTTTTATAGTCCTGCTACTGAACTTCATCAATAATCAATCACCTGCTCTTCGATATTCACCGGCAATTCGCGCCATTCGTATTTCTGGTTTCGGAGTTGCGGTTCAAAACCGGCTTCGAGAATGGCATCCTGGATTCCTCTGTACGTAAAGCGATGCGGGGCGCCGGCGGCGCTCACCACATTTTCTTCGAGCATAATGCTGCCAAAATCGTTGGCACCGGCATAAAGGCTGAGTTGCGCCACCGCTTTGCCCACAGTTAACCAGCTTGCCTGTATATTGGTGATATTGGACAGAAACAGGCGGCAAATGGCAATCATACGCACATATTCTTCCGCCGTGGTGAGATTATGCACACCACGAATGCGGGTGAGCAGGGTATCGGCATCCTGGAAAGTCCAGGGAATGAAAGCGGTAAAACCATAGGTACCTTCGGGTTTGCGGCTTTGCACTTCGCGAAGCTTGTCGAGGTGCTCAAAGCGTTCGCGGATGGTTTCCACGTGGCCGAACATCATGGTGGCGCTGGTGGGCAGATTGAGCTTATGGGCTTCGTGCATCACGTCGAGCCATTCCTGCGCTCCGCATTTGCCTTTGCTGATGAGCCTGCGTACCCGGTCAACCAAAATTTCGGCTCCGGCACCGGGCAGGCTTTCAAGGCCCGCGTCCTTCAGGGCTTTCAGCACTTCGGCATGGGTGCTTTTTTCCAGTTTGGTAATATGGGCGACCTCAGGTGGACCGAGGGCATGCAATTTAATGTCGGGAAATTCTTCCTTAATGGCGCGGAACGTGTCCACATAAAACTGAAGGCCAAGCTCAGGATGGTGGCCACCCTGCAGCAACAACTGATCACCGCCCCAGGCAATGGTTTCGCGAATCTTAACCCGGTAGGTATCCATGTTGGTTATATAGGCTTCGGCATGGCCTGGAATGCGGTAAAAATTGCAAAACTTGCAATTGGCAATGCATACATTGGTCGTATTTACATTCCGGTCAATCTGCCAGGTCACTTTTCCGTGCGGAACTTTTTCGCGGCGCAGGGTATCTGCCGCAGCCATCAAATCGGCCAGAGGTGCATTTTCAAAAAGGAACATGCCCTCCTCAATGGTGAGGAAATCGCCACTCAACGCCTTCTGCAACAACGCTTGAATATTCATTTTGCAAAAATATCGGATTGCAGTGAATTTAATTCCTTACCAGGGCGCTGAATCGCTGTGGAATTGTGAAAGCGGGAACAATTTATGCCCCGGAGCTGTATGGAATACTAACTTCTATTTATGCAAATTCTCCTGCATTATTAATTATATTTACAGAGTGCATTAAAAGCTCTGCTATTGAACCTCTGGAAGAAATTTTTGCTGTTGGGCTGCCTGATCACCCACATGAATTGTGCAGCCATAAGCCAGGAGATCATTGACCCGGCTCCGGCACAACTCATTACCGAATTTCCATTTCAGATTCTTACCGGCGGGGTTATCCTGGTTAGTGCGAAAATGAGCGCCATTCCGGATTCGCTTCACTTTATTCTCGATACCGGTAGCGGGGGCATAAGCCTCGACAGTGCTACTGTAGAGATTTACAATGTGCACACCGAACCGAGTGACCGGATCATTCGCGGCATCGCGGGCATCCGCTTTGTAAGTTATGCCTACAATCATAGTTTATACCTCCCCGGCCTTACTGTAGACAGCCTCAATTTTCACGTAAATGATTACCAGGTCCTTACAGAAGTACATGGCATCAAGATCGATGGCATTATCGGGTACGCCCTGTTCAGCCGTTACATTGTGAAGGTGGATTATGACAAGCGCCTTTTACAAATCCTTACACCTGGTTTTATCCGGTATCCCAAAGGCGGATCCATATTGCAGCCTTCTCTGGGTACCATTCCTGTGGTTTCGGCGCACACCACCGGCACCCGCAATGTAATCGCACGCTATTACCTGGATACGGGGGCCGGCCTCAATATCCTTTTTTCTTCGGCTTTTCTGCGGGACAGCAGCATCGTTCCAGCCGGCAGGAAACTCTTTCCCACAGTTGCGCAGGGACTCGGGGGCAAAACCTACCTGGATCTCACCCTGTTGAAACGCGTTAAGATTGGCAGGTACACTTTCCGAAAAATACCGGTGCATGTATTTGATGATGACTACAATGTAACCTCCTATCCCTTTTTGGCGGGATTGCTTGGCAATGACTTGTTGCGGCGGTTCAACCTCATCATCAATTATCCCGACGGTAAGATTCATATGCTGCCCAACTCGGCATTTACCGAGCAATTTGATTATTCCTATACCGGTTTGGGGATGATGAATTTAGGCGGCAGCATTGAAGTGAGTGATGTGCTGCCGGGTTCTCCAGCCGAAAAGGCCGGGCTGCAGGTTGGCGACAAGATTCTTGGAGTGGGAAATAATGTAACCGGCAATCTACAGACCTACCGCACGAATTTGCAGGTGAGCGGCACCAATGTAAAGATCCTGGGTTATCGCGACAACAAACTTTTTGAAGCCGTGGTTAAAGTTGCCCGAATAAAATAAGCGGTTGAAATTTTCACCAGCCTCCCGGGACATGTCCTTTCCATTCTTTGCTTACCGTTTCATATTTAAATCGGAAATTCGCCGCTATGATAAAATTCCATCGTTTTGAACTTGAAAACGGATTGCGGGTCATTTTTCATCCCGATTTCAGCACACCTATGGCTGTGGTGAATGTGATGTATGATGTGGGGGCGAGAGATGAAGATCCGGAGCACACCGGTTTTGCCCACTTGTTCGAGCACCTGATGTTTGGCGGAAGCCAGAATATTGCCGATTACGATATGCCCTTGCAGATGGCCGGCGGCGAGAACAACGCTTACACCACCAATGACCTCACCAATTATTATATACAGCTTCCCGCTGAAAATATAGAAACGGCTTTGTGGCTTGAGAGCGACCGCATGCTCAGCCTGGCCTTTGATCCGGAAAGCCTGGATGTACAACGGAAAGTGGTAAGCGAAGAATTCAAGGAGCATTACATCAACAAGCCTTATGGCAATGTATGGCATTTGCTGCGCGAACTGGTTTACACTAAGCATCCTTACCGTTGGATGACAATTGGCAAGAACCTTGAACATATTGAAAATGCAAGCCTGGAGCAGGTAAAGCATTTCTTTTTTGAGCATTACAACCCGGCCAATGCCATCCTGGCTATTGCAGGCCCGCTGCAACCGGAGCAGGTAAATGAACTTGTGGCAAAATGGTTTGACGATATTCCTTCGGGCAAGAAATTTGACCGGAGGTTGCCCGCAGAACCGCGGCAGACTGTTGCGCGCAGATTGCAGGTTGAAGCCAAAGTGCCACTTGACGCCTTTTACAAAGCCTGGCATATTGGTGACCGGCTGAGCGACAGCTATTATGAAGCCGATCTCATTACGGAGATCCTCGGTGGGAGTGCAAGTAGTCGACTGCACCAGGCCCTGGTAAAAGAGCAACGCCTGTTCAGCAACATCAGTTGCTACCATCTCGGCTCCATTGATCCCGGTATCGTGGTAGTAGAAGGCAAACTGGTAAAAGGAACGGACTTCAGCAATGCTGAAAATGCGGTGGAGCAGGAAATCCAGGAATTTGTACAAAAGGTGACAGAAAAAGAACTGCAGAAAGCCAAAAATAAAACGGAAAGTACCATCGCCTTTGAAGACATGAGCCTGCTGAACCGCGCCAACAATCTCGCGTTTTATGAACTGCTCGGCGATGCCGGGCTGATGAATACTGAAGCCGGTAAATACAACCAGGTTTCGCTGGAGAAACTGAAGGAAAGCGCCGCAGAGATTTTCAGGACGGAAAATTCAAACACCCTCATCTACCGGTCGGCATCATAGGTCGAAAGAAAATCCCCTTTTGTCCTAATTTTCCATAATACTCGAAAATAATTATGCACCTTTAATGAAATCAAACCAATAAATCCAAAATATTATGGGCAAATTTCTCGTAACAACCCGTACAAACGGAGAATTTCAATTTGTATTAAAAGCCGATAATGGACAATCCATCCTGACCAGTGAAGGTTATTCTGCCAAAACCGGGTGCATGAACGGCATTGAATCTGTAAAGAAAAACAGTCAGTCAAAAGAAAATTTTGAACTGAAGACTGCCAGCAACGGTAAGTTCTTTTTCAATCTCAAAGCCAGCAATGGCCAGGTGATTGGCAGCAGCCAGATGTATGAATCCGAAGACAGCCGTGCCAATGGCATCGATTCGGTAATGAAAAATGCCGCCAATGGAGAATTGGTTGATGAAACTTCAAAATAACCCTGGCAACTATTAAAAAAGCCGCTCCATTCAGGGGCGGCTTTTTATTTGGACAATCTTCCTGATCTTATTTGTTGAGTATGAATCTCCAACCGGCATAAATGGTGCGGCCATAAACCGGGCCCCAAACCATGGATGCGTCGAAATGCAGGCCAAATGGATTGGCGGCGTCGATCACCGGATTTTTCTGGAAATAATTGCCCAGGTTTTCGACGCCAAGGTAGAAATCCATGGGCCTGATCTTTCCGGCCGTGTAGGTAATCTGTGAATTCATGAGGGTATAAGCCGGGGAACGTTCCGGCAGGCGCAGACCTTGTGGATTGGAAGCCGTGGAAGGAATACGTTTGCTGCCAATCAGGTTGGCCGTAAAATCAAATTTCCATTTACCACGCTCATAACCCAGGTTGGCAAAACCGCGGTGGGCAGCGTTGAAAGGACGTTCGGTTACACCGTCACCATAATCCTGCTTAACGTCAAAATAGCGGTAGCTCAATCGCAATTCCAGGTTTCTTGCAGGCGAAATATTGGTTTCAACCTGCAGACTGTTGGCATAGGATTTTCCTTCCAGGTTACGGATTTGCACCAGGCGGGGATCTTCCAGGTCAACTATGGTCTGGTTGCTGAAATCATTCCGGAAAAAGTCGACGTTTAAAGAGGCATTGCGGTTAAACAGCCGGAATTTCTGGTCAAAGCTGATGCCTTTGTTCCAGGCGACCTCCGGGTTCAGGCCATGGTTTGGTCCCAATCGGTTATCATTGAGAATCCATGTTCTGTTGCTGGCCATCAGGCCCATATTTTCAGCAAATACGTTTGCTGTGCGCTGACCCCTGCCTGCGCTGAAGCGGAATACGGTATTGGGAACCGGCGCAAAGCGTACATGCAATCGCGGGCTTACAAAAAATCCAAAAAGGTTATTGTAGTCGCCGCGGATACCTGCTACCACATCAAATCGCTCATGCGGCGTATAAGTATATTCAAAAAAGGCGCCGCCAACATTTTCAGACCGTCCAAAGCTGGAGGTGCCAAACTGCTCATCGTAATTGTCCCTTACATAACTAAGACCGGTACGGAATTTATGCGTGGTACTGCCGATGATGTTTTGGTAGATCAGGTTTGCATAGGCATTGTGCTGAAGCGCATCATACTGCAATTTGCCAAAATAGTTTTCCTGGTTGTGGCGGTATGCCGAAAGCTGAAGGCCAATGCTTTTGTATTGTTTTTGCGGAAATACATAGCCTATTTTCGCGAAGCCTTCCATGCGGTCAGCAGCCATGCCAAGCCCGTAAATGTTTGTGCTTCCCTGTTGTTTTTTGTCAAAATTCAGCTGGCCGCCGGTTTTGTCAAAACTGAGGTAATGGGCGCCAAACTGCATCATCAATCCCTTTGCGTTATCATAAGCCCAGCGGTTGAGTACATTGTATTGCTGGCCGGCAGGCATGTCGCGAAACCCGTCTTTGTTGAAATCTATTTTTTCGTTAAACAGGAAATCATAATGCAGCAATAAGGCTGAACTCCATTTGTCGGAGACTTTGCCGGCGAGGTTAAGGTTCAGGTCTGACTTACCCATATCATTGATATAAGCATTGGCGAATAATTTCTGGTCGCCATTGGGCTTTTTAATTTCAATATTGATTTGGCCGGAAATGCTTTCAAAACCATTGGCCACCGAACCAATGCCCTTGGTAAGCTGGATGGATTCCACCCATGGCCCGGGTATAAAGTTCAGTCCAATGGGCGTGGCAAGTCCTCTTGGCCCCGGCATATTCTCCAGGGTAAGCTGCGTATAATTTCCACTGAGTCCAAGCAACTGAATTTGCTTGTTGCCGGTAATGGCATCATTAAAGGTGACATCTACGGAAGGGTTGGTTTCAAAACTTTCACTCAGGTTGCAGCATGCCGCTTTAAACAATTCTTTTTCGCTCATCGTCTGCATGCGTATCGGTGAACTTGTGTTGAAATAGCTGGTTAGCCTGCGGCTGGTTACTACCACCTCCTGCAGGCGTCCACTGTTGTTTTCTTCCATTACCACCGTTACCATTTTATGTTCATTAATGGTAATGGTGTCGGCAATCAAACCGGCATGGCTGACCACAAGCCGGTTGCTGGCGGAAATGGGCGCTATGGTAAATACGCCGTCTTCATTGGTGGTTGTACCGCCTTCAGCATCGAGCCAGTAAACACTCACAGCAGGAATAGGCGTGAATTCGCCTTTCGCGTTGGAGCGCAGTACCACACCCCGTACCTGGCGGTCTTCAGCAATGGGTTGGGCACCGGTATCATTTTGCCAGTCCAATTGCGCATGTCCGGTAGACGCCATATCGCGGTAAAGGCAGCATTTGGGCAGTTTGCTGTAAACCTCATCGGGGGCTTTACGGCCTGCAAGATCGTGGCCCACTTCAAGGATGCGGTCTTCAATTTTGGTCAGACTGGTTTTATCCGGTGCATAAACCACCGTCATCATGCCGGTATTCACATCCCAGTCAGCGGTGGTTACCCCACGCATTTTCGCCGCGTTTTCAATGCGGTCTTCGCACATGCCGCATGCGCCAAATACCTTGAACCGGGCGGTAGCAATTTTTCCGTCTTCAGATATAGATTCAATAGCCGGAATGGTGGGGATAGCCGGTGTGGGGGCCGCGGCCTGCGTGGTATTTTCCATACCCCGGTAAAGGCAGCAATCCGGAAGTTTCTCATAAACAGCATCAGGTGCTTTACGGTTTTCCACGTCGTGACCAACTTCCAGGATGCGGTCTTCAATTTTGGTCAGGCTGGTTTTGGATGCATCATAAACCAGGGTAAGCATGTGGGTTTCAAGATTCCAGGTTGCTGCGCTGACGCCCTTGCCTTTAGCCGCTTCTTCAATGCGGTCTTTACACATTTCGCAGGCTCCATAGACTTTAATGGTGGCTGTAGTTTCTTTTGAAACTTCTGCGGCTGCCGCAACGGGCGCATGCCCCGTCTTCTCCATATCGCGGTAAAGGCAGCAATCGGGCAGTTTATTGTAAACAGCGTCGGGAGCTTTGCGGTCTTCCAGGTCATGACCTACTCCCAGGATCCGGTCTTTAATGCGTTTCAATGGGGTTTTGGAAGCATCATAATGTACAGTAAGCAAATTGGTGCTTACATCCCAATCGGCGTGAGATACGCCCCTGCCTTTGGCGGCCTCTTCAATGCGGTCTTCACACATGCCGCAGGCGCCAAAAACTTTAAATGTTGTAATGGAATCTTTTTGCCCGATAGCCAGGAAGCTGAGGAGCACCATTCCAAGTGAAAGAAAAATATGTTTCATGAAATTATTTCTTGATATGATAAAATGTATAGGTTCAGTAATTGCCTGTGGCAAAGCTGAACGTTATCATATCAGAAAAAGGCAATGTTTCACCAAGAGTGAATGACCGGGGTCATCAGGGGGATCGTCGGTATTGGTGAAAAAAATCTCTGCGGTTTGGATCGGCTCAGTTTCAGAGAATTCAGCGATGGGGTTGGCAAGTACCAGGACCGGCTTTTCCAACCCGGAAAAGGGCATTTGAACCTGCTGGTCATCGGTAATCTTTACGACTGTCTGCTCATCTTTACAACAATCGTTGTCATCCGCACCATTTTTTTCCATCCCGCATTTGCTACAGGAATCTGCATTCTTTTGAACCAACAACTCTGCACCGGCAAAACGACCCATACAGTAATGCGAATACACCATGAGCCCGGTATTAAAAGCCAGGTAGGCGCTCAGCAAAACAAAAACAACGAGCCGTTTCATAAGGTGCAAAATTAGTGGTATTATTTCGTAAATATGACAGGATGTCATTAAAAGGCTGCTAAAAATGACTGCGCGGAGGTATGGAAATATTGCTGATTATATCCCTGATCTCCAGGCAATAATCGAAATTTGCTATCTTTAAAACAACCTGCATATGAAGATCCCTGCACATGCCTATAGAGAAGAACTTAAAGTGGAACCGGCGCATATTGATGAATTGCAGCATGTAAACAATGTGGTGTACCTGCAATGGGTACAGGATGTTTCCGCTGAACACTGGTTCAGTTTATGCCCGCGGGAACTTCAGAAAAAATATTTCTGGGTTGTGCGCCGCCATGAGCTGGATTATTTCAGGCAGGCTGTTGTGGGTGATATCCTGCACATTTATACCTGGCCTTCAAGGCCAGTTGGCGCCAGCAGTATCCGTTATGTATGCATGGTTAACGCGTCCACCGGAAAAACGGTGATGGAAGCAAAATCCAAATGGACCATGCTGAATGCTTTCACTTTACGGCCGGAAGATGTCCCGGAAGAGATCATCCGGGTATTGGATCTTGGGGATCAGCCTAACGGCGAATGACCACTTTTGTTCCAACAGGTACGAGGTTGTAGAGTTCATCGAGATGGTTATTCTTCATGCTTACACAGCCGAGGGTCCAGGCCTGCAGGTAGTCGACTGCAAAATCTTCACGCGGCCAGGTGCCATGGATACCGATATCCCCGCCTATTTTCGCATTTTTAGGGATAATGCCCCGGGCTTTGCGGTCGTTGAATTTTTGATAATCCGCGGCGGTGGGGTAATCAATACGCATGAACTTGTTCCATTTGGCGTGCTTGTATTTGCTGGTTATGGTGAATTTGCCTTCAGGGGTGCGGCTGTCGCCCTGATACATTTTATCGCTTTTGTCTTTGCTTCCGAAAGTGCAGGGCCATTCAATCAGCCAATCTACCGAATCGAATAAGGTAATGGTATTGGAAGATTTATCAACCACCAGGTAATATTTTCCACTTGGCACAGGATTATCGCTAAATCCAATTGCCGGAAATAATGCCACGAAAAATAATAGAAACCAACGCATAAATTCCAAACTGTTTTTGAAGTTGTGCCGGGGCGGGAAATTCCGTGCCCAATAAACCATTTAACGGTTGAACATTCGAATCATTGTTAGCAAACTCAAAATCCTAAAAGAGCTTAACCATTTTTTAAAATAAAAGGATTCGGGTATATATGTAATGTAGTGGGAAAACGGGCAAACAACTCTTTTCAGTCTTACCGGCAAACTCAAAAAAAACTTAGGAGCCCCCAAAAGGGGGCTCCGCAAACTAAACTAACTCCTATGTATAAGACAGATTATTACTTATTATACGTACACCATTCAATAAAGTTTCAGAATGGTAGCTAAGGGATTTAAGAAACGGCCCGGAACTACTTTTGTAATAGAAGTTTGTACGGCGGTGCCTGAGTCTGATGATGAATTGGGCTGAAACCGGTAACGTTCACCATCGGCAGGTTTTTCGGGTGCCGGGGCTGATTTCTCTGTTTCCGGAGTATTGGACGGCTTTTTCTCTTCATTCCATTGATTGGAACTTTTTTCGTCACCATCAATCCGGAAATCTTCTTTGTTTTTATTTACGGCTTCCAGGCCATTTTCGGTCATCACCATCAGTTGCCCGGTCTCATAGTACTCGCTTTCATCCCAGTGTTTGTTCCAGTCGTTTCTCCAGCTGCGCCTGCGCCCCATTTCAAAATTGAAGTATTCATAATCCCGGATGCCTTCATCAATCATAATCTGCCGGCCCACCGGCACTTCAAGCACCACGATCACCCGTTGGTTTCTCCAGGCGCTTCCGTTGGAAATGCTGAATGTTTCAGGCAGGTAAAGTGTGCTGTCTGTCTGGTTGATGGGAAACTGAATATTTTGTGCCAGGGTCTGGGCCTGGTTGCGGTCACGCCCTTTACTTGCCCGAAGCACATGGACATGGAACTTATCGTCATTGCTTTTTACTACATTGAATTTTGCGGTGCGGAGCGACATGGAGTCATTGTCCATCCGGGCAATGCCATCCATGTCGAAAGGGGTGTTTTCATAATAGGACATATCGGTGGAACTCAGTTTTACGAGCATGGTCTGGCCGGTGGGCTGTTGCAATATATAATCGGAGCGAACACCAATTTGTGCGCTGTAGCTGTTTCGCATTGAACTTGCCAGGCCGACGGCGCAGAACAGGCCAAGCAGCCAAAGTGTGCTGAAAGCGTAACCAATATATGGATTACGGGTACGCACCCGCATCATGCGCCGGATAATCCATACAAGCAAAGCAATGATGGGCACACCGAGGAACAGGATAAGGGTGCCTACGGCCAGCAATTTCTGCAGCGGAGAATCGAGCAGGTAATTGTGCCAGGGCATCATTCCCACACCAGAAGCCAGCAGCGCCACAAAGCCTGCGAACAACCCCAGCGCAATAGAACCAATGATGAAAAACACGAAGGCTTTGAACAAGATGGTGATGACCCGGGCCAGACCGCCGCCTTTTCTTGTGGATTGCTTTACATCTCCCCATACCGCGGAAGTGCGTTGCCCAAATTCGTTGCGGAATTCTTCACCAATCTCTTTCACATTCTCCCCAAGTTCTTTTCCCACGCCTGTTGCACGTTGTTTGATGCCTTGCAAATCATTCACCACAGTTTCCTTAATGGAATTGAGGTCAACCTTGGCGCCACGCATTTCCAGCTTTTCCGAAGCGGTACGCGCTTCGGGAAGCACGATCCACATGATGATGTATACGGTGGTAAGTGTTCCCCAGCCTAAACCGGGCAGAAAGAAAGAATTGCCGACATCAAAGATCCTTCCTGCAATGCCCAGGATAAAAGGCAGGGCGAAAATTACCCGCGGAATGGCGGGATTGATGTCAAAATACTTTCCCAGGCCGCCTCCCACACCCGCGATAATCCGGTCTTCGGTATCACGAAAAAGCCTTTTGCGTATAGGGTTTTCCACTGTCTGGCTGGGCAATACGATCCAGAGTACGATGTAGATCAGCATACCGGAACCACCAAATATGGTGAGGAGTACAAAAATGAGGCGCATCATGGCAGGGTCGAGCTTCAGGTAGGCCGCAAGGCCGCTGGCCACACCACCGAGAATTTTGTCCCCTTCGTTTCGGTAAAGCCTTTTTTGGCGGGGTGCGAAAGGTTCGGCATCAGGAGGCGGCGGAGGAGGATTCGATTGTCCTTCAGCACCAGGAGCTTCTTCAGTTGCCTGGGTGTCTTCAGCCACTCCTTCAAAATCTTCGGGCCGTCCCATATTGCGGATCATACCCTGAACGTGTTCCTCTGTAATGCAAACCGCTCCTTGTTTTAGTTTTTGGCCGAAAATTTCAGCGATGCGGCTTTCAATATCATTGATGATCTCATCGCGGCCTTCTTCCTGGGCAAAATAGCGGCGAAGGCTTGCAATGTAGTCTTGCAACACTTCGTAGGCCGTTTCCTCAATGGGAATGATGTTGCCAAGAAAATTGATGTTGATTACCTTTTTCATAGTTATGGAGTTTGAGCGTTTATTCTTAATTTTTTTGATGATCACTCAACATTGCTGCTGGAGTGGTGTATTTGAATTTCATTGTCCGGGGTGATCTCTGGCGGGGGCGGGGGTGATTGGTTGATCACATTGTCAACCGACATGACCATTTCATTCCAAACGGTGTGAAGATTTTTATAGAACTGGTTGCCTTTATCGGTGAGGCTGAAATATTTGCGTGGCGGGCCACTGCTGCTTTCTACCCAACGGTAGGTGAGCATGCCTGAATTTTTGAGCCGTGTAAGCAGCGGGTACAAGGTACCTTCCAGCAGGTTGAAATTGGCTGTGCGCATTTGTTCGATAATATCACTCGGGTAAGATTCACCCTTTTTAATTATCGACAACACGCAGAATTCCAAAATCCCTTTGCGCATCTGGCTGGCTGTGTTATCAATGTTCATGTCCTTAGTTTTTAATTGTGATTCCTCTTTGTCTTTGCTTTCTGATAATCAACTTAACATTACCATCTTCATTTGCTTTGACTCCACAAAGATATAAACAAAAATCAGTACTATGCAACACATAGTACCGTCTTAATCAAGGTACAGTTCATAGTGGGAGTACTGTCTTATAAAAAATAGATTGATTATCAATTGGTTAAGAATTAAGTATAAAGACAACTGAATATCTTTTTTGGGATGAACGGTTCAAGGAATTGGTTGAACGGAAAAATTTGAAATTTTGGGGTATCCAGAATAGGCTTGATTACCAGGATATTTTCTATAAATTAGAATTTTTTGGACGATTAAATCACCTATGGGCTCAAAGCGCTTCAAAATCAACAGCTTATTGAAATTGACCAATAATGTGTATTTTCTACAAAAAGGTAGGTGATTTTTTGGAAGCAATTAAATTAAGGCACTATTTTTGCGCCGCAATTCAAAAATTATTTGCAAGATGAATTTTTTAAGCAAGCGCCCCGTGTTGTCCCTCGTAATGATGTTCGCCTTTATGCTCCTTTTCCTGTATGGAATGGCAGCGGCAATCATGTAAAAAACTTACTTACCAAAATTATTCGGTGTTTTTGCAACGTATAAGGAACTTGCAGGGTCAAGATAAAAATTCCTTATGGTGCAAAGACCGTTATTTTTTTTATTTGGGCTAAGCCTGCTGTTTTCCTCATGCGATATGGCGTTGGATGAAGCCAACGTTGTTGACGGAAACCAGGTGTATGTTCCCGTTTACGCACAACTTACCGAAGTTGAAGACATTAAACTGGAGTCGGCAAGGCCTTTTGCCCGGGCGGGCAAAATGTATATTTACGGCGATTACCTTTTTCAGAATGACCTCAACCAGGGAGTACATATCATTGATGTGCGCAACCCCGCCGAACCACGGAAGCTGGCCTTCCTGAAAGTGCCTTTCAGTACCGAAGTGGCGGTAAAAGGTCGTTTCCTTTATACCAACAATTATGAAGACATGCTCACCTTCGATCTTGCCAAGCCGGAAACCCCGATCCTGGTGGACCGGATTCCCAATGTCTTCAAATTCACCAACCAGGAATACCCGCAGTATAATAATATTTTATTCGTTTGTCCTGATCCGGCAAAAGGTGTAGTGGTGGACTGGGAACTGAAATCCAATATTAAAGCCGATTGCAGGCGCTAAGCAATAAATTCAGAAAAAATGATCCGCAATCTTTTCTTTCTAACTTCCGGTTTTCTCCTGGTTACCGCTTGTTTTTTGGGTTGTGCCAAATCATCAGATTTTGCACCTCAAACCAGTTATACCCAGGGCAAAAGTGGCAGCACGGCAAGGTTTACCATTTACGGCAATTTCCTCTATACCGTTGATGGCACCACGCTCACTTCCTACGATATAACCGATGGGGCCAAACCCGTCCTTCGTGACCAGCAGCATGTGGGTTTTGAAATTGAGACCATATATCCTTTCAACAATATGTTGTTTATTGGCAGCACCAGTGTGATCCACATTTTTAATCTGAGCAACCCGGCCAAACCCCAAAAGCTCAGCCAGGCTGTATCCCCAACCGCGTTCCAGCGCTGCGATCCGGTTATTGCCAAAGATTCGGTGGCCTATGCCACCCTGCGCATGAACATCACGGGTTGCGGGAGTTCGAGAACAAGCAGCATCCTGGCCGTTTACGACATAAAAGACCCCGCAAACCCGGTGGAAAAAGCCACGTTAGGCATGATTTCCCCCATTGGACTTGATTACAGCGATACCATACTTTATGTTACCGATGCACCTGGTTTTCATATCCTGGATATCAGTTCCCCGTACAGCCCGGTTATGCTTGGTAAAGCCGGAACGGGAAATTATTTTGAGGTGATTACTTATGGCACCGAACTCTACGCCATCCGCGAAAAAGCAACGGATGTATTTTCCATTGAAGATTTAACCAGGCCCACACTGCTGGCTACCATTAACTGATCGTTATGGTCATGATCCGGATTTATCTCTTGTTTTCGTTGATGGTGGCATTCACCCCCGCAGCCAGGGCACAGGCAAATGAATTAAAAAACCCTGCAGGCGCGGAGGATATGCTCTATCATCAGGCGGGAGAATTGCGTTTGAAATTCATGCCGCTTGGTCTGCTCGACCCCGTTGATCCCAGTATCAACCTGGGGCTTGGGTATATTTATAAGCAGCGCAGAGGTTTGGAATTGCATAGCGGACTCATCGTCCGGCCAACAGACTGGTATTCCGAAACCAATTCCATAAATGGCTTTGGATTCTTTGTGCGGCCTATGCACCGCTGGTACACCGGCCGGCAGGCGGGCGGTTATTTGGAGCTGGGCGGTGGTTTCAAGCACGTAAGAAACGGTCAGGCCAACCAATGGGTATGGGGTGGTGTGGTCAACGGTGTACCCGCATTTGAAAGATTGATGACGGTTCATCATATACGCAATGTTTTTTTGGCGGAAATCCGCTATGGTGCAGCATTGCCTTTGGCCATCCGGAGCAAATGGAGTTTTGAATTCTGGGCCGGTGGGGGCCTGCGTTACCGTACAAAGCATACCAATATCCCGGAAGGTTATGAATTGCCGGTAACCCTCACCTGGGAGGGGTTTATCAACCGGCAAGGCCGGGCGAAACTTTTTCTACCCCATGTAAATTTTGGATTTGCCATATCCATGCTGACCAACGGGAAAGGCGGTTAATATCTTCCCAGGATCAATATTGGGGAGGGTTAACTACAGGAAATTTTATCTACCCTTCGCTGATGCCGTCCGCCTTCAAATTCGGTTGACAGAAAAGTGTCGGTAAGTTGTTTGGCATATTCCAATGCGATAAACCTTGCCGGCATGCAGATCACATTGGCGTTGTTGTGTTGCCGGCTGAGGCGGGCAATTTCATTTTCCCAGCAAATTGCAGCCCGCACGCCTTCGTGCCGGTTGGCCGCCATGCAAACGCCAACGCCGCTGCCGCAAAATAAGATGCCGCAAGCCACCTCTCCTTTTTGAACTGCATTGGCTACGGCATGGCCAAAATCAGGATAGTCAACAGAATCCGGACCATGTGTGCCGAAATCTTTTATGGTATACCCTTTTTCCTGCAGGTACTGCCCAAGGGCGTCTTTATAGGCATAACCGGCATGGTCTGCGCCAAGTGCGATTGGCTTTGAATAATCGAAACTCATATTGCGAAAATACTATTTTTTAAAACCGTTCAGCTCCATTCTTCAATTTCGCGTTTCATTTCCTGGCGGTAAATGCGGGCGCTCAAAAAGATGCTGAATTCGTATAGGGTCACCAATGGCACTACCACAATCATCTGGCTGATCCAGTCGGGGCTCGGGGTGATTACAGCGGCTACCACCAGCAATGCCACGTAGGCATAACGGCGGTACTCTTTTAAAAACGATGGGGTAATCAACCCGATCTTGGTAAGCACATAACTCACCACCGGCAACTGGAATGCAAGTCCGCATCCAATAACAATATTCACCAGGTTATCGATATAGTCGTTTAAAACCGGCTTGGTGGTGATTACATTCTGTGTACCGATCTGGTAATTGCTCAGGAAACTGAAGGTAAAAGGGGCCAGCAGAAAATAGCCGAAACCGATGCCCAGCAGGAAAAAGAAAGTTACAAAAGCTATGGCGCCCTGGCTATGCCGCAATTCTTTTTGGGTGAGTGCCGGTTTTATGAACCGCCACACTTCCCAGAGGATGTAGGGAAAAGAAATGATGAAGCCCAGAACAATGGCGATTGAAATGCTCCCAAAAAACTGCCCGCCAAAAGTCGTGGTCTGCATTTCCACATTGGGCGCCGGAAGGCAAAGACTGTCGCCTATGCCAATTTTATGGCCAAAATTGCAAAGCCAATCATAGGTTACAAATCCTTTTTGCAATGGACCGAAAACTACGGCGTCCATAATCTCATCAATAAAAACGAAGGAGCCAATCGCGCAAATAACCACAGAAAGCAAGGACCGGATGATGTGCCACCGCAATTCCTCGAGGTGGTCAACAAAACTCATCTCCGTATCATCTGCAACAGCCGCCGCTCTTTTCTCCAGTAGTTTTAAGGCCAAGGTATATTTTCAGTTAGGGCGTCAAAGTTAAGGTACTCCGGGATTACCCTTATTAAGGAATACGTAAAGCTTAAATTCATTTCCCAGCCGTTTTTTCTCCTTTATGGATAGTGGCCATCCATGCGGGTTCCACGGCCCGGATCTTCGTGAAAACGGGGCAATCCGGCGCATGTGCCCCTGGCAAAAAACCGGTGCTCATCAGGAATTCTCCGGTGATTTCCCCACCTGTAAACCGGAAGGTTTTCTTGAAAAGCCTTACCCACTCTTCACGGGAAAGCGGGTGGTGGCTATGAAGCCAGTTGAGGAAAGCGCCATGGGATTCCTGCAATTGCAGGATCACCCGCGCATTGTGAATGGCTGCTTCAATTTTTCTGCGGTTGCGTATGATGCCGGCATCCGACATCAATTCGGCTATATCCTTTTCTTCAAACAAGGCGATTTGAGCAATATCATAGTTTTTATAAGCCTTGTAAAAATTGTCTTTTTTGTTCAGGATGGTGGTCCAGCTCAACCCGGCCTGATTGATCTCGAGAATAAGCCGTCCAAATAATTCGGCATCCGTTGTCAAGGGAAATCCATATTCGTTGTCGTGGTAGTGCTTATGGGCCGAATGGCTCCGCGCATCAAGAGCAGCGACAAAATCGCAATAGGTTTGGGCCATTATTCCAGTTTTTTCAGCTTCACCAGCTCAATGCGGGTATCGCTTTTGTTCAATACTTCAAACTGGATATTGCCAATAACGAGCTTTTCACCCTCCTTAGGCATTTCGTTGTTGTTGCGGATGATATAACCGCTCAGGGTTTCGCTGAATTCCTTGTCCAGGTCGAGGAAGTAGGTTTCTTCAAGATAATCCGTTTCCAGCCGGCCGCTAAACACGAATTCGTTTTCCGAAAGCCGCTGCTCTACAAATTCATCGGTATCATATTCATCGCGAATTTCTCCGAAAATCTCTTCCAGCAGATCCTCCATGGTAATGATACCCGCCGTACCGCCAAACTCATCCACCACCCAGGCTATACTCTTATGCTCCTGCGTAAGCTTGTTGATGAGGTCTGTTACCGTCATGGTTTCCGGAACGGTGGGAATGCTCAATAAGATCTCACTGATTTTTGACGGACGTTTAAAAGTATCCAGCTGGTGAACATAGCCTACTATATTATCGATGTTGTGCTGGTAAACCACCACTCGGCTCAGTTTGGTCTCAATCATGGTAGCCACCAGGTCCTTAACGGGAGATTCAAGCTCCACGGCAACAATTTCCTTGCGGGGCACCAGGCTGTTCCGGATCTTCATTCCCGATAAACTCAAGGTATTTTCAATGAGTTCCATATTCGGGCGTTCCGATTCTTCTTCCGTTGAGCGGGTTTGGTGGAAATAATGGTCCATATCAATACGGCCATAAGGGTTTTCCATATTTTCAACCTTCACATTAAAAATATATTTCAGCAGCCATTGCGCAACACGCATATTGATCACCCGGATGGGATTAATCAGCGAAAAAAGAAAATCAATGGGTTTGTGGAAAAAATACAGCAGGGTCTCATTTCGTCTTCTGAAAAATAAACGGAAAACAAAAACCACGAAAAGCAATAAAAAAGTAGCCAGCAGGATCTCTATGAGCATTCCGCTTACTTCGTAAGAATCCCAGCTGGCTACACCCATCCATTTCAGTAGCGGATCAAAAACCTGCGTGGCCAGCAGCGAATAGGCCACCATGCAAATGGTAAACCCGGCGAAACTGTTGCCTACAAACGCCATCCCATTTTGAAGGTATTCCCCCAGCACCAGTCCTTTCCGGTTGCCTTGTTTCTTTTTGAGCTCAACACTCAACTTATTGGTTGTGATCAACGAGGTCTCAATACCCATGAAAAAACCGGCAAGTAAAAGCGATATGATAAACAGTACATAGATCATGGTGATATCCTAAACTTGTTCAAAAATAAGAAATGGATTGTTCCTGCAAAGAATGGCTACTTTTGCCCCGATGCCAAAATCGCAAAATATCCTGTTTGTTACGCTCGATACCTTTAGCCGGATGGGCGGAATACAATGGTACAACCGGCTTTTCGGAAAAGGTTTGATCCTCAACAGCAAAGCCCATAATTACACGGTTTCTCAATATTCACTTTACGACCATTTGCCGGACGAGTTGTATTTTCCTGCCTCCGCATTCAAGGGGTACAAAGGCAGTAAAGTATCGTTTACCGCTGCCCTTGCGCCCAGGCTTAAATCAGCTGACATCCTTGTGGTTGGCCACATCAACCTGGCTTCGGTGGCGCTATGGTACAAACGCCTTTTTTCGCAACGAAAAGTCATCTTTCTTACGCACGGCATTGAAGTTTGGGAACCATTAACAGGTAGCGCCCAGCAGGCATTGCAGCGTGCCGACCTGGTAGTAACCGTGAGCAATTATACCCGCGAAAAGCTCGAAAAAGTGCAAAAAGTCGATCCTTCTAAAATCCGGGTATTGCAAAACAGCCTTGACCCGGAATTTGAATTGCCTCCCGACGCCGATGGGCTTGCTGCCTGGAAAGCGGAAATGAAACTGGAAGGCGCCAAGATCCTGCTGACCGTCGCCCGCTTTTCCAAAACCGAGGCAGCCAAAGGCTATGATAAAGTTTTGGAACTGATGCCGCGCCTGGCTGAAGCCATTCCCGCTTTCAAATATATTCTGGCCGGCCCGGTTGAAGCCGATGAGGAAATCCGCCTGAAAAAAAACTGGGGAGAATGGATTGAAAAAGGAATCCTGATCATCACCGGACCGTTAAGTACTGCTGATCTGAAGTATTGCTATCATACCGCGGATGTTTTTGCTTTGCCGAGCGCCAAAGAAGGCTTTGGACGGGTACTTATAGAAGCCGCCTGGACCGCAAACCGCGTCATCGCGCTGAATGCCGGCGGTGCCCCGGAAGCCTTGCTGAATGGTAAACTCGGCACTCTACTGAATGATGAGAATCCGGATACGCTGTTTAATGAAATAATGGCGGCATTTTCCAGCCCTGTGGATGAAAAAACCTTAAATGACAACCGCGATCTGATTCAGAAACACTTTGGATTCGATAATTTCGTTCAGCATCAGAACAGTATACTCAAAGAGCTTTACGGCACTTGAAAAAAATCCTGCACATAGTTCCTTATTACCTGCCCGATGTAGTATTTGGCGGGCCGGTGTTTTCCGTGTCTTCCCTTTGCGAAGCGCTGGCAGCGCAGGGAGAAGACGTGACCGTATATACCATAGGTTATAAACCCGAAGAAAATTATCCTTTTGAAGTGAAATTGAACGGGGTTAACGTGCATTATTTCAAGCGCGATGCCGGCCGTCCATGCCAGGTTTCTTTCCAGCTTTGGAAAGCCCTCAGGAGCAATGCCAGGCAATTTGACATTGTGCACCTGCATACGTGGTGGAATGTGCTCATTTTTCAAAGCATACGCCTGTTGTCTACAATGGATGTGCCCATGGTGATTTCGCCAAGAGGCATGCTGAGTGATTATAGTTTCAGCCACCGCAAGACTTCGCTGAAAAAATATTTTCAGCTTTTTGCCGGAGAGCGGCTGGTTGAAGGCGTTTTTTTGCATGGAACAAGCGCAGCGGAAGCATCAGAAATGGCCTACCGCACCAACCGCGACCAGGATGAAGTGTTTGTAATGCCCAACCTGCTTAACCTTAGCCCGGCAGAATCTTTCGAGCCGGTTGCCGGCGAATTTTCATTGGGCTTTTTATCCCGGATTCATCATAAAAAAGGGATTGAAGTATTGCTGGAAGCCGTAGCCCGGTCACCGCAGGTAAAAAAACTGGTGATTGGCGGCAGAGGTGAGGAAGCTTATGAAGCCAGCCTGCGGCAAAAGATCAGTGAGCTGGGCATTGCCGGGCGTATTGAATTTGCCGGCTGGGTTTCCGAAGGGCAGAAAGCGGATTTCTTCCGCCGTTTTCAGATCTTTATCCTGCCATCCTACAATGAAAATTTTGCCAATGTGGTGGCCGAAGCCTGGGCTGCAGGAAAACCGGTAATTGTGAGCAATGAAGTAGGCTTGAGTGAACAGGTGGCGGTAAATGATATTGGCTGGATATGCGAACCCAAAGTGGAAAGCGTGGTGGCTACCATTGCGCGGGCATGGAAAGAACGCGATCTCTGGCCACAAATGGGCAATTTCGCCATACGCCTGGTAAAGAAATCCTTTACCGATGAACGCATCATCCGCAAATACCAGGCGATGTACAATAAAATGCTGGAGAAAAACACTGTTGCCGAGGTATTGCCTTTGCAAACCCGAAAAACCGGTGAACAGTATATCCTGGGGATCAACGCCCATCATGCCGATGCTTCAGCAGCTATCTTCCGCAACGGCGTTTTACTTGCCGCAATTGAAGAGGAGCGTATGCGGCGGGTAAAGCATTGGGCGGGTTTTCCTACCCATGCGGTTAATTTTTGCCTGCAGGAAGCGGGCATCAACTGGAATGAAATTGATACGGTTGCATTTGGCCGCGATGTATATGCCAAATGGGATCGCAAGATACAATTCATGTTTTCCTACCCGCAACATTTTGGCAAATTCATGCGGGGCCGCCTGAGCAATGCTGCCGGCTCGGGCAGCGTGGAAAGGAAACTGAAACGGATGGCGGAGCAATCGGGGGTGACCGACATGGACAAAAGACTGATTTATGTGGAGCACCACCGCAGCCACCTGGCCTCGGCATTTTATCTTTCGGGCTGGGATCAGGCTGCCCTGCTATCCGTAGATGGCAGCGGCGATTTCACCACCTGTATGACCGGCATTGGCAAGGGTACCCAAATTGAGGTACTGGACTCGGTGGATTTTCCTCACTCGCTGGGGGTGTTTTATACGGCATTCACCCAGTTACTGGGCTTTCCCTATTATGGAGATGAATATAAGGTAATGGGTTTGGCGCCTTATGGAGAGCCGAGATACGTTGAAGAATTGAAGGACATGCTGATCCTGGAAGAAAAAGGCCGTTTCCGTCTCAACCTGCGCTATTTCCGGAACCCCGGTCAGGGCTATATCAGCTACGATCGCAACCATGTGCCCATAGTACCACCGCTTTTTTCCCGGCACCTGGAGAAACGCTTTGGCAATAAACGCAAGGCCGGTGAAGCACTAACGCAGCACCACAAAGACCTGGCGGCCAGCCTGCAGCATGCCACCGAAGAAACCATTTTTCATATCCTCAATCACTTGCACCGGCAAACGGGCATGAGCCGTCTTTGCCTTGCCGGCGGCGTGGCGCAAAATTCGGTGGCCAATGGAAAAATCATTCGCAACACGCCTTTCAGCGAAGTGTTTATTCCTCCCGCCGGACACGATGCAGGCCTTGCGCTGGGCGCCGGCCTGTATGCCCGGCATCATATGCTGGGCCATGCCCGCGGCGAAGCCATGGTGCATGCCTACACCGGAAGTTATTTTAGCAACGCGGAAATTGAAGCATTCCTGCAGCGCAGGGAAGTAGACTACCGTTTGCTTTCTGATGAAGCATTGTTTCCGGCCGTTGCGCAAGCCATTGCCGGAGGCCAGGTTGTGGGCTGGTTCCGGGGCCGGAGTGAATTTGGCCCGCGGGCTTTGGGCAATCGCAGCATCCTCGCCGATCCGCGACGTAGCGATGCCCGCGAACTACTCAACCTGAAAATCAAAAGAAGGGAAAGCTTCCGGCCATTCGCACCATCGGTGCTTGAAGAATTTGCTGATGAATTTTTTGAATACCATGAGCCATCTCCCTTTATGGAAAAGGTTTTTACGATACGTCCGGAGAAACGCCAGGTCATACCCGCGGTTACTCATGTGGATGGTTCAGGAAGAATTCAGACCGTGTCAAAAGAAAATAATCCTGATTATTACAAATTGATACATATTTTTAGGGCGCTAACCGGCATTCCCTTGCTGCTCAACACCTCCTTTAATGAAAGTGAACCCATTGTAAACACACCGCAACAAGCATTGGATTGTTTTGAACGTACACAAATGGATATGTTGGTTATTGGGAATTGTATGATTTCAAGATAATAAAATGAAAATATCCGTAATCACAACTTCATATAATAGCGGGCACACCATTGGCGACACCATTAACAGTGTGCTGAGCCAGGATTACAGTAACGTGGAACACATTATTGTGGATGCGGGTTCTACAGACGATACGCTTGAAGTACTCAGGCGTTTCCAGGACAAGGTGAAATTTGTTTCCGAAAAAGATGGCGGCATTTATTATGGTATGAACAAAGGGCTTGCCATGAGCACGGGAGATGTCATTTGTTTTTTGAATGCCGATGACTGGTATTGCGGTGATGATGTATTGAGCAAGGTGGTAGCAAAAATGAAATGCTCCAATTGCCTGGTTGTTTATGGCGACCTGGCGTATGTGCGTCAGTTCAATCCCGAAAGGATCGTACGCACCTGGCGCAGCGGAAAGTTCCGCCGCAAAAATATTTATTACGGATGGATGCCTCCCCACCCTGCTTTTTTTGCACACCGCCAGGTCTATGAGCAGGTTGGTTTTTACAATACCGATCTCAGCAATGCGGCCGATTATGAACTGATGCTGCGCATCCTGCTGAAATACGAACACAATGCCTGTTACCTGCCTGAGGTTCTCGTGAAAATGCGGTTGGGTGGCTATAGCAATTCCAGCTGGAAAAACCGCCTGCGGGCAAACCGTGAAGACCACCGGGCCTGGAAGATTAATGATCTCCAGCCGCATTTATTTACACGCTACCTGAAACCGCTGCGCAAACTGCCGCAATTTTTTGTACGTTGATCATGGCCAGCATTTCGTAGGGAAAACCCACCGGATAATTGCTGTATAGCGGAATTCCGGGATAATTTTGAGTGATGCGCATGCTGTATGTAATTATTTTTTTGCTGAATATTTTCCCGGGGTGCAGCAGTTGCAATACGGTTGGAGAGAATCGAAAAAGTGCCGTTTCCCTTACCATCCAGGAGAATGCCCGAAATCAATTCTATTCCATAACTAAGATTGTAGATGGCGATACCTTCTGGATTGATGATGGTTCGGCCACAGGCCTGAAGATCCGCCTGATTGGCATAGATGCTCCCGAATCGCAAAACAGGTTCAGGAAAAAGACCGGTTTTCTTGGAAAGGAATCCACCCAATTCCTGACCGCATTGACCGGCCGCCAGAAAGTTCGCCTTGAGCTGGACGTCCGGCCGGTTGATCAATTCAAAAGAACCCTTGCTTATGCCTTCCTGGAAGATGGCAGGTTTATAAATGCGGAAATGGTAAAGCAGGGATATGCCCTGGTAATGACTGTGCCGCCTAACGTAAAATATGCCGACAGTTTTTTGGTGCTTCAGCAGGAGGCAAGAGAAAACGGCCGTGGGCTCTGGGCGGATACCACAGGGCATGATGCGGGATATGTTCCTGGTAAAGAATAAGATTTTTAGGCGAATGAGCCTGTCAACCTTACTGCAAATATTTAAGGAGTTTGATTGGCGTAAAGTGCAAAAAACCCCGCCAACAATTGACGGGGTCTAAATAGGTCAAGCAAAAGCTAGAGCAAATCCAGGGCCAATGCCAGTTGTGTTGCTACAATGGGTAAGATTAGCCAAAACCATTGTCCCCATGGAGAAAGCATGAGCGCCATCATCGCGGCAAACGCCAACAAAAAAAAGATCCAGTTTTTGGTGGTATTTTTTTTCGTTTGTTCCATAGGGTATTGATTTTTTATTGGTTCGCAAATATACGGTTACACATTATTTAAACAATTTTCAAATGGTTTTCCTTCATCCTTAGCCCGGGTTTTCCTGGCGGGGAGGCCGGTTAGAGCCGGGGCGCTTGTTTCTGCGGCGGTTTTCGGGATTTCCCAAATTTTCTTTCGGAGTCGGTGGTTTTTGCTGCCTTTCGGGGTTGATTCCGGCTTGTGGACGTGATTGCTTTTGCGGCCTTTCTCCTGGCCGGCCTGGTTGCTTCTGCCGTTTATCAGTTTCTGGTTTTTGGCGGCTTTCGGCATCCGGTTTCTGGCGGCCTTCCGTTTTTTGGCCCTGATCGCGCCCTTTCCGGGGTTTTTGTTTCTTTCTCTTTTTCTGGTCAAGGCTTCGCAGCGAAATCTGGCCAACCACATCCACAAATTCGGGTTCGGCCTCCACCATTTTGTTCGAGACCACTTCTTCTGCCTGCAGATCGGCAACGGCTTCGCCTCTTTTATTCATGCCCTGTATCTCCATCACCCGCTTTATGCTCAGGGGATACTGCCGGCTGCTGTCGGGAAGCGTGTACCACATCAGGTTGCGGAAAATGTCTTTTTTTACCAGGGAGGCCCTTCCGCGTGTTGTAGTCAGGTTGTCTGCATGGTCGGGGAATGACTGTAATGCGTCGAGGTAGGTGTCAAGCTCATAGTTGAGGCAGCATTTCAACCGCCCACATTGCCCGCTCAGTTTGGCCTGGTTGATGCTCAGGTTCTGATACCTTGCCGCCCCTGTGCCCACGCTTTTGAAATCGGTGAGCCAGGTGCTGCAGCACAATTCACGGCCACAACTGCCAATGCCGCCAACTTTGGCCGCTTCCTGCCTGGGACCGATCTGCCGCATTTCTACTTTAACCTTGAATTCACCCGCATAAAGTTTGATCAGTTCGCGGAAATCGACGCGGTCATCAGCCGTATAAAAGAAAGTGGCTTTTTTGCCATCCGCCTGAATCTCCACTTCCGCCACTTTCATTTCCAGCTTAAGCGAACGTGCAATGGCCCGGCTGCGTACAAGTGCTTCCTTTTCGCGGTGCTTACTTTCGCGCCATTTATCAATATCGTATGGATTGCTCCTGCGGATTACCCGTTTTATTTCTTTGGAGTTTTCGTCTATGCCGTGCTTTTTGAGCTGAAGACGTACGAGTTCGCCACTCAGGCTGAGTTCGCCCACATCATATCCACTCACCCCTTCCACAGTAAGCAATTCCCCTTTTTCAAAATCGCGCAACCCGCCATTGTAGAAGTAATCTTTACGGCTTCCGTTGTTGAAGCTTACCTCTACCACCTTACAGGAAAACCGCGGATTGGCGAACGGTATGTTCGCAAGCCAGTCATGCACATTCATGCGATTGCAACCATTGCTGCCACAAACGCCATTATTTTGACACCCCGTCGGCTGACCGGAGCTTCCGCAACCATTACATCCCATGTTCAGTTATATTCTTATCCATATTATTAAATGTTGCATCAAGCATAATGCTTTCGCAGGCTGTTACCACAAAAACAAGGGAGAAAAAGAAGGTCAAGCAAAATCGTAATTCGGGTATGCCCCTGCCGGAAATGGTCTTTGGATGTTCCGGTTGCAAATCATATGGCTTTGAAGCGGTTGAGTTTGATTTGCATAATTTACCGTTTTTCAGATCCATTTTTTGCCCGGGACCTGAATTTCCGGTTATATGGTTGGTTTGCTTTTATATTCTCCGGGACAGCAAGCAATCATTATCAAATTTCCACGTCAAATCCTTTCTGCCCGCTGCCTGACTTTTCTTCCATGTTTTTGTCGCAAAAAATCACTCAAATGTAATTTAATATTGTTAAATCCGGGTTTTTTCACTTGTTAAAGCCAGTAGAGGGGTAAAGCCAGGCAGTTATAGGCTAAAAGTTGCTGCCATTGCAGGCTACACTTACCCGGAAAAAGCAGGGGATCACCATTTTTCCTCATCATTTACCGGGCCGTCCGGGCTTTTGTATTTATCGCGTGATTGCTTTTTCTCCAAATGCCGGGCCACCAGCAACCTGGCCATAATTTCAGCAGTGTCTTTGTCCGGGTTGCAACGCAGGGCTTCACGTACTTTCCATTCTGGTACATCCACACGGTAGAGCAGATTGAGCAGGGCGTTAAAATCGTTGGCGATTAAATATTCCAGTTCTTCGCGCAGCAATGCCTGCCACCGGGGCTGTTCACCTGGATTTTCAGGCATGGCCTGGATGAGGCCATTCAGCTTTTCAGGAGTATGTGCCATTTGCTCCAAAATTTTTACGGTAAAACTCAGCATACATCTTCCACCATTCCCGCCCGGCCTTGTCCCTGCCCATCATGTGGTTGTGGCCGATCGTTACCAAATGTCCGCCACAGTTTTTGAGGGTATCGTGGAAAAATTGCAATTCGGCCGCCGCTTCTGCCAGGCTGTTCTTTTGTTCGAAAATGGCATTGGCATCCATCCAGCAAAAAGGGATGAGCTCAAGGGATGTTATTGTTTCTTTTTGCAGGTCGTACCAATAAAATGGATGCGAGGTGGAAGCCCGGAAACCATTGATGTTGCCATAGCCCATGGAAAAATCCTGTTGAACAGGAACCGGCAAAGCCTGCAACTGCCGGAAAGTATTCGGAAGACTGAAATTGAGGTAATGCATACGGTTGCGCCTGAGGGCTTTTTCACCCAGTGTGGTCCTGAAATATTCCTGCTCTTGATGCATCAGGTCCACATCGCGGCTTGCTGCCCAACTCAGGTGCATACCGGTCTTTACTTGTTTGCTGAGTTGTACCTGCAGCATGATGAATTCCTTGTTTTCAGCGGAAATGTTCCGGTCGTATCCGGCTTTTCTGGCAGCGGCCAAAATAAAGAAAATGGGATCCTGCTCGAGTGACCGGTGCAATTCAATAAGATCATCAAAAACATCAAACTCATCCTGCTGAAAGCCCAGCAAGGCGGAATACCGGTCATTGAATTGACGGATTCTTCCTGTGAGGAAACTTTTGGCCAGCGATGCGGTTTGCACCCAGTGCGGTTTGTTGCGTATAGCCCAGGCCATGTCGAGATCAAAACTTGGCTGGCAGGTAAAATCACGGGGCATGAATTTCAAATCCGGCCAAAAAGCCAGAAGTTGTTGCTTCAGGTTTTTCAACCATATATCCAGTAATGGAAATTTAAGGAAACCGCCTTTCCAGGCAATGCTGTCTTTGTAGTAAAAGCGGCCATATTCATCCAGCGAATGCGGTAAATATTCTTCATAGCGGCTGAGCAGGTAAAACGCTGCAGAAAACAGGTCAAAACCCATGTCGCCGCCGGTGGGAAAAAAGCGGGCTTCCTCTGCTTTGCCGGTGATCTGCAGATCCCGTTCGCCTATAGCGTTTTCTGAAAGTAAACCGCAGGGTGGAATGGCAAAGGAGGTCATGCGGGTTTCACGCCCGGAATAATTCAGCAGCGGCATCATTGACGGGCAATCCGCTTCATGCGTTACGACTTTCAGTGCACTTCCGAACAAGCGTTCGCCCAGCCATCCGGCGATATAATTTAAGCGGGGGCTTCTGTGTTCGGCAAGAATCATCATAAATTGAAATTATCTATTTTTCTGAAGGCATTTCAGGTGAAAAATGAACTGGTAAATAGGGCTACCCCAAAAATAGCGAGAACAATGGCCGTAAACTGGTGAATGCGGTGCAGGTTGCGGGGGGTGAGCGCTTTGCGCAGTTTGGCGGCAAAATAAACTTTCAGGATATCAAGAAAGAGAATGGTAGCGAGGCAGGATCCAAAGAGCAGGAGGCGGTTATTGAGCGGCATGAATGCAAAAGCAGTGCAGGTGGTGATCCAGAAAATAATGCTGCCGGGATTGATGGTATTCATTAAAAAACCCTGGAGACTGAATTTCAACAGGTCGCGTTTGCGGTAATGAAGCACTTTCAATTCAAAATGTTCGTCTTTGGGGCTTTTGCTGAAAAAAAAAGTAAAGGCCCCCATGCCAATCAGCAGCAGGCCACCCATTACGGCGATCAGGCTTTCATATTTCAACAACGACCTCACCAGTTCGGCGGCCATATTTCCGGCAATAACGAGGAACACATCGCTGAGGCTGACGCCGGAAATGAAGGCGAATCCCGGTTTTTGTCCCAGGCGCATACTGATGTTCAGCGCGGCAAAAATGACAGGACCCACTGAAAAGGTTAGCAGCAATCCGAGTCCGATGCCCTGAATAAAATAACTGGTCATATACCGTGGCTGGCTGAACGGGCTAAGGTAAAATTTTTTCAGCCTAATG
Source organism: Bacteroidota bacterium (assembly GCA_023387985.1). Classification (GTDB taxonomy): domain Bacteria; phylum Bacteroidota; class Bacteroidia; order Chitinophagales; family Chitinophagaceae; genus Phnomibacter. The sequence continues at coordinate 94,661 of JAEWHC010000009.1, forward strand.
TGGTCTTGTTTTCACGAAAGCTTCCCAATCATCGAGAAACTGACCCTTCATTACCCGGGGAAATTTGTGCTGCCCACCCATTTTTTGTTTGGAAGCCATAAAATCCATGAATGCCGATTCGGGCAAAACGGTGATCAATACCTCTTTCAGCGCATGTTTTCTCTCCACCGCGTAGTCGTCATTCATGTTGCAAAGACTTTCGTCAATGGCGTTACGCAATTCTTCCGGTTTGCAATTCAATTCGTCGCAGGCCACATACCAGTGGTGGGCAAAAAACCCGTCGTGCGGTATGCCGGCTACGGTAAACTCCGGAATACTGATGTTCAATTTTCCGCAAACTATACTGATCGCCGTGTTCATATTGTCCACGCTCAGGTGCTCGCCCACCAGGCTCAGAAAATGTTTTGTACGCCCGGTGATGCGGATCTCACACCTTTTGATGTCAGTAAATCTAATGGTATCACCAATCAGGTAGCGCCAGGCGCCACCGTTGGTGGAAATGAGGATAGCATACTCTTTATTGAGTTCAACAGCTTTTAAGGGAATGGCTGTGGCGCCCGGTTGAATATTGCCATGCCCGTCAAAATTGGAATCATTGAAAGGGATAAATTCGAAGTAAATGTTATTGGCATAAGCCAACCGCATACCCGGGCTGTTTTGCCGGCTTTGATACGCCAGAAAACCTTCGCTTGCCAGGTAAGTTTCTATATAGGTAATGGGCTTTCCCAGCAGTTTTTCGAAATTCTTTTTGTAAGGTTCAAAAGCCACCCCGCCATGCACATAGAAACCGAGATTAGGCCAGATTTCATGAATATTTTTTAGGTTGTGCTTCTCAATGATTTTTTCAAGGCAAAGCTGCAGCCAGGCCGGAACGCCCAGCATGGAGCCAATGTCCCATTCAGGTGCTTTTTCGGCAATTTCATCCAGTTTTCTTTCCCAGCTTCGCATACGGGCAATGCGCTTGCCGGGTTTGTAAAAGCGCTGAAACCAAAAGGGCAGGTTTTTTTGCTGGATGCCGCTCAGGTCACCGGCATAATAGCTGGGTCCTTTTTTGAGCCGGGTGCTACCGCCAAGAATCAGCCAGCCTTTGGGTAATGCCGCATAATTGATATCGTTATAACTGGCCAGGCTGAACAATTGCCGCAGGCTGGTAAGCGTATTCGCCCGGATGAGGTCCTTGGTGACCGGGATGTATTTGCTTGCCGATTCACTGGTACCGCTGCTCAGTGCGAAATAGGTGGTGGGCCCCGGCCAGGTGATGTCGGGCGCACCTTCGAGGGTCTTATGCCAGTAAGCGCTAAAAAGCGCATTGTAATCAAAAATGGGTACGGACCGGGCAAAAACTTTTTCCGGGTTTTTTTTAATGAGGATCTTGTCAAACCCGTAATCCTGCCCGAAGCTGGTATAGCGTGCTTTGCGAAGCAGCTTTTTCAACACACGTTTTTGAATCTGTTCTGGTGTCAATGGATTGAACCGGACCAGGTTTGCGAGCTTATTCGAAATGCTGAAATGTATTGAGGGCATGGTTTAATGCAGCAACAGAATGTAAATATAGGCCTTGCCACCAAATTGCATTGGCTTACTGCCCTTCAACAATTTGAACGCAAAAAGCTTAATTAAACCCTCCTGAAAAAATCCAATGGACTTGTAATAGGGCCCGCGGTTCCGGGGAATGTACTTCCGGGCTCAGCCCTGCCATGCCTATCCATGCAGGACAAGCAATGCTCAATCAAAGCCGGGGCATAAACTACCAATGCGAAATCAAAGCTCGTGGTCTTCCAAATCCTTTGAGCTTTTGAGCGCCAAATGCAAAAAGCGAAGCAGAGGTTCTGCGGTGATGTTGAATGCCTGATCGGTCCCGTCCCTGCTTCAGGTATTCGGCAACTTTTGTGTACTCTTCTTGTCGGGAAAAGAAGTATAAAGGAATCTTCTGCTTCAGGCTAAAACGAACTTGCTTAACTTCATGCTAAACCCGTATTATGCGGAAACCACTTGCCTTATGGTAGAAGCCATTATCATTATCCTGGTCATCCTGTTTGGCGTATTGCTGTTCTTTTTTTTCAGGAAGGCGCCGGCATTTCCACAGCCGGATGAAGCAGCGCAACAGGAAATCCTGGAAGCCCATGTGGGTTTTTACCGGAAACTGAACCTGGAAGAAAAAGCCGAGTTCCGTTCGCGTATCCGTACCTTTTTGAGCAAGGTGCGCATCACGGGCATCAGGACCAGAGTGGTAGACCTCGACCGCGTACTGATCGCCTCGGCAGCCGTCATCCCCATTTTTTATTTCAAAGGCTGGGAATACCGGAATATCAATGAAGTGCTGCTTTATCCCAATGCCTATTCAACGGAATTCGCGCTGGAAGGTGGTGGCCGATATTTCCTGGGGCAGGTCGGAACCGGGGCCTTTCACCGTATGATGATCCTGTCGAAGCCAGCCCTGCGTGCCGGTTTTCTCCAGGACATGAGCCCGTCTAACACCGCGATACATGAGTTTGTACACCTGGTAGATAAAGCCGACGGGGCCATCGACGGCTTTCCCTCCCTCATCCGCAGGCACGCTTACAGCATCCCCTGGCTGCAGCTTATGCGTACTGAAATGCAGAATATCCACTCCGGCGAATCCGACCTCAATCCCTACGCCCTCACCAATGAGGCTGAATTTTTTGCCGTAGCCGCGGAATATTTCTTCAATCAGCCCGAAATGATGGAAGAAAGGAACCCGGAATTGTTTGGGATGCTGAAGGAGATTTTTGAACCGGAGGATGGATGAGTTATAGCAATAGGCAATCTTAAGGTAGCCATTTACCTGATCCATGGCCATTTGCGTCATTTCCGGCTTGGAAATAAAATTTAACGGGTAAAAATGTTTGGCAAATTGATGGCAAGCTTTATTTTTGCCGCCCGTTCCGCATAACCATAGGGTGGCAATGCCATTTGACTGTTAATCAGCAGGGCGGTGAAACAAAACATATTCCTCCTTAGCTCAGTTGGTTAGAGCATCTGACTGTTAATCAGAGGGTCGTTGGTTCAAGTCCAACAGGGGGAGCACTGAAATTTAGGCTGTATCAAGATCAAAATTGATGCAGCTTTTTTTCTTTTGGAAGAATGAATAGCCGGCTGATATATCTTGATAATAATTCCACCACACCCTTTGATCCCAGGGTATTGGAGGCCATGATGTCTTTTCACCACGGAATATGTGATCGCCAACAGTAACCATCTGTTTGGAGTCTTCGCTTACGAAGCAGTTAAGAAGGCGAGGAGAGAAGTTGCCGGACCAATAGGAGCAGAGATTTCCGAAATTATTTTTACCAGTGGAGGTACTGAATCAGATTAATTTCCTGAAAAAAAGGAAGCAGGTTGTAGCTTTCACAGTGGTATAAATAAAAAATGCCAATGGAAAGTTTTCTTTCGGGTTGGGAATCGCAGGTTCCGGGCAAGATATTCCGGGGCTTGATCACCTGCCTTGATCAACTGGCGTTTCGCAAGTTGAAAGCGCTCGTAATTGGCCCCGAAGGCCGATACGAATATCTTTGAGCGGTTGAAATTGAGAAAAAAAACAGGCCGCCGCCTGCTTTTCTTCAACAAGGTTCATTATACAGTTTAAGGATTTTCTGCTTTTTGCTTAACCATCTGCAGGTAAAGGTTAATCTCCACATTTTTGCCAATGCCGGCGCCGGTGGGGTCGTAACTCACATTGAAATCGGTGCGGTCGATGGTATAACTGGCCTGGAAACCATGCTTTTCGCCTCGATCGTTTTTGAAATGACCACCGTGTGTTACTTCAAATACTACGGGTTTGGTTACATTCTTGATGGTGAGGTTGCCAAAAAGCAGGTATTGGTCCACCGCTTTTTTCTCCATGCGGGTACTTTCGAATTTCATTTCGGGATATTTTTCCACTTCAAAGAAATCTGCGCTGCGCAGGTGATTATCGCGGGGTGTTACCGAGGTATTGATGCTGCTTGTCTGAACCGTAAAACTGATTTTGGCGTCGGAGAAATTTGCGGAATCGCCTGCAAGGGTTCCTTCAAATTTTTCAAATTTACCAGTGACCAGGCTGATGCCGGAATGCTTCACTTTAAAATTCACGGATGAATGTGCAGGATCGGCTTTCCAGGTGGTTTGCGAAACGGCCGCAAAACCAAAAAAACCAAATGCGCTGACTAAGAATAAAATTTTCAATTTCTGCATGTTTTATAATTTTCGACAAAATACGGTCATAGAATTTCAGAGTTCCTTAGCCTATGTTAATTAATTGATTTCATTGGCTTGTGCCATTTTCAGGTTTAGAAATTCAGGGCGCAGCATGCCAAACACCGCCTCATCAGCATAGCTGCCATCCGCCATTTTGGTGTTTTTCGCGTAGCAAGCCTTCCTGCATCATGCTCAGTTTTGCCAATAGGCGTATGCAGTCAAGATTGCGGGCATCGGTCCGGGCGATCAGTTTATGGGTTGTTGTTTGGGTGAATGCATACTCTAAAAAGTCGTTTACGACTTCATAGCCATAGCCGGATCCGGCGTATTGGTGATCAATCATAAATCCCAATTCCACAATGGATGAATCCGCATTGTCATACAATCTGTAAATAACGCAAACCAATTTATGCTCTGCTGTTAACCCAATGCCCAATGCGGTTTTGCCATAGGAAGATTGCAGGTCAGAAGTGCGTTCGATGCATTGCTGAAGATCCGGTTCAGATTCAGAAAGGGTGGTGGGGCCAAAGTTTCTTATACCAGATTCTGCGGATCGGAAAGCAAATCGTGATAATCGTAAAGATCGGTTTTGGTTAATGGCCTGACCAAAAGCAAAGGCGTTTCAATTTTCAAAGCATGGCTGCGTTGCAGAGCAAATCTGCCTAAATCCGGTCAAATTTCCACCATCCGTAAAAGATGTCAGCCGCAAGCCCTGTGCCCAGGGTACGATATGCACCCTAAGGAATTCAGGCTCCGGGAGCCCGGTGCTCAATTTCGGTAGCGGCTTATCACATAAACCAGGATTCGATGTTCTCCAACGTATAGGTTATAAATGTCGGCCTGCCGGAAGGAGTGGTTTGCGGTGTCTGGCAGAGAAAAAGCTGTTCCAAAAGGCTTTTCATTTCCTTTTCACCCATTGGCCTGCCGCTTTTAATGCTTTGCTGCCAGGCGAGGGTGCGTAGTAATTTTTCGCGGCGGCTGAAGCGGATCTCGGCATTGAAATTCTTATAGCGTTCAAGCAATTGCTCCATGGCCTTTTGTTCATTGCCTGTTTCCAGGTCGGCAGGCGTGCCGTGGATGACAAAGCTGTTCTGGCCAAAATCTTCAATCTTATACCCTAGCGCCTGCAGGTCGGGGAGAAGCTCCTGCATGATTACTGCGTCGGCGGGAAGCAGCTCAATGGTTATGGGAAATAAGCTTTGCTGCGCGGCCATAGGTTTGCCTTGCAGGGCTTTGTGCATTTGCTCGTAGAGCACCCGTTCATGAGCATGCTGCTGATTCACCATAATGTAGCCGGTGGAAGTGGGAGCAATGATGAAACTTTTGTGGAGTTGGATTAGCGGCAGATCATCGAGCCAACGGAAACGTTGTTCGCGACTTACTGGCCGGTTTTCATATTCGAGTTCTGCGTATTTCTGGGCAGAGGAGTTTTGGTGAAACTGGCGGCTCAGTCTTGCCAGGTCACTTTCCCAGCCGGGTGAGGCTGCAGGCGTAGTGCTGTTGGACTGCACCGCCTCCCGAATTTCTTTATGTTGATCCTTAATTTCTTTCCAGGGCTGAAACCCACTTGCTGAAGGGTCGATTTTATGGGCCTGGTGTTTAAGGGTGAAACTCTGGTAGAGTTGGCTGTGCAGGGTTTGTTCGCGGTCGCCTATGCTTGCGGGTTTGTTGATGGCATCCAGGCTTTGGATATCCGCGTTCAGCGAAAAATCCAGGGTTGGCGCGATGCTGAACTGTGCGAGAGCATGTTTTACCGCGGCCTGTACAAAGGCATAAACCACTTTTTCATCCTCAAATTTTATTTCCTGCTTGGTGGGATGCACATTGATGTCTACTTTATCCGGATCAAGATCCAGGAACAGGACGTAAGAAGGATAGCTGTCTTTGGCAATCATGTCTTCAAAGGCGTGCACCACGGCATGGTGGAGGTAAGGGCTGCGGATATAGCGGTTGTTGACAAAGAAATACTGGTCGCCACGGGTTTTGCGGGCAGTTTCGGGCTTGCCCACAAAGCCCCGCACAATCAGGTAATCCGTATCTTCCTGTATGGGTACGAGCTTGCTGTTGTAATGGTTGCCCATCAGTTGCAGCATACGCTGTTTCTGGCTTCCTTTTTCCAGGTTGAAGACCTGCTGGCCATTGCTGTGCATGGTAAAGCGGATGTTCGGGAAGGCCAGGGCGATACGGGTGAATTCTTCGATAATGTTCCGCAGCTCGGTGGTATTGCTTTTCAAAAAATTCCGGCGGGCGGGCACATTGAAAAAAACATTCTTCATACAAATGCTTGTGCCTTGCGCACATTGTACGGCTTCCTGAATCTGTACCTCGCTGTCCTGGATCATGATGAAAATACCCAACTCGTCTTCTGCCCGGCGTGATTTGATCTCCACCTGGGCAACCGCGGCAATACTGGCGAGGGCTTCCCCACGGAATCCCATGGTGCGCAGGTTGAAGAGGTCCTCAATTTTGCTGATCTTGGAAGTGGCATGCCGCTCAAATGCCATGCGGGCATCGGTTGGGCTCATGCCTTTGCCATTATCGATCACCTGAACAAGGGCCTTGCCCGCATCGTTTACAATGAGCTGGATCTCACTGGCGCCGGCGTCAATGGAATTTTCCATCAACTCCTTTACGGCGCTTGCCGGCCGCTGAATGACTTCTCCGGCGGCAATCTGGTTTGCAATGTGATCGGGCAACAGGTTTATGATATCGGTCTGACTCATTGGCGCAAAGATATTCAGTTTGCTTGGGTTAGAATCGCACTGCATAACCAGCTTTTAAAGACAGGCGTTGATTTGTCCCCATTCAATGGACGGTTATGGAAGCGGTTTGCCGCTCATCATAAGTTGAAATAATATTTCCTGCCCATGCAACAATAATGGCAGGTTTTTTGTCATTAGTATTGCTGAACTTAATCGCTTTACAATCTTGAAACTTTAGTTGTGGTTGATTTCGGGTATTTATACGGTTGCCCATAGAGGGAAAGTGGTATAACCTTATGGTGTAATTTTAAAAAAAGGTCTTTATGAAAAGGGTGATTCTGGTTTTGGTTTGGGCGATGATAGGGGTAACCGGAAGCGGCCAGCAACAGATCCGCAACCTGGTGATGGAAGGCGGAGGCATTCGCGGCATTGCCTATATTGGCGCATTGCAGGTATTGGACAGCAATGGAATTCTGGCAAATCTTGAAAGGGTGGGCGGTACTTCCGCAGGGTCAATACAGGCCACATTGCTGGCAGTTGGCTACACTCCTGACGAAATGCATTACCACCTGATGGAAACTTCCTTTGGCAAACTCAATGATGGCGCTTTATTCGGATTGCCGGGGTTTATTCGCCTTACCAGGGAAAAAGGATGGTATAAAGGTACTGCGCTGCGCACCTGGATCGCCGGCCTGATTGCCAACAAAACCGGCAACGGGGAAATGACCTTCCGACAGCTTAATGCACAAAAGCAGAGTTTTGGAAATAAAGATCTTTACATAACCGCAACAGACCTTACCCATCAGCGCCTGTTGGTTTTTTCGCATGAAACTTTCCCCGACATGAAGATCGCAGACGCGGTACGTATTTCCGCTTCTATTCCTTTTTACTATAAACCGGTATGGATCAACGCCCAGGGAAATACTTTTGATAGCCCCGAAAATATCACCGGTTTAAGCATGGTGGTAGACGGCGGACTGATCGCCAATTACCCCATCAAGATATTTGACAGCACCAGGTATATAGCCAGCTATACCAGCGAGAACAAACCCATTCGCAATCTTGAAACCATTGGTTTGGAGTTGGTGGACCCGGATTTGATGAACGTTGAATCAAGGTATATAAATCCAAATATTGCCATCAGATCCAACAACGATTATGTGAAAGCCATTTACCACCTGATGCTGGACAAAACGGCTTATGATCTTGATCGCACCATCAGCATAAGCAACTGTGATATCAGCAGCCGGGTACGATCATTAAAGGAACATACCGTTTACGATCTTGTCGTCTCGGGCAGGACCAGCGCGGAGAAATTTATTGAAGAAATGCACAAAGCTGTGGTGAATTCTTCCACAGGGAAATGACTGTAAATCTTCTTTTACATTTCAAGGCAGTAGCTGAGCCATTTCATAAAATTTGCAGGTTTTTCCATGTCGGTGATCAACTCCCTGCGGTCGCAATTTTTCACATCCGGTGCATTGAGGGATATAAAATGATCGATGGCAACAAGGCTGCGTGCGTTGATGGCATTAATCCGGATCCTGAAATTCCTTTTTGCACTTTCTGAAGCCTCCAAAGACCGGATGGCTGCGTTTTGTTTTTCCACCATTTGCAGAAAATCTTTTTTCATTTCCCTGAAATCAGCACATTGCAGCGGCAGGGTAAACACCCCATCACGAAGATCTTTATACACATCAAAAAGGTCGTTTCCCCATTGGTAAAGCGCGCCGGTATGCCAAAGGGCCTTGCGTAGGGCATTGCCCATGGGCTGATCCAGGCAATGATGGTAAATGATTACACTTACGGCCCCTTTTTCGAAAGTGATGGCGCGCAACAGCTCATCCGGCAGTGGCCGTGTTTGTTGCTCACTGTTTTTCTGGGCCTGCCATACGGCCCTGGCATCATCGAGGTAGTCTTGCCGGTTGTTTACTTTTTCGAGCATCCGGATTTGCAAATCACGGGCAACTTTTGCCAGGAAACTGCGGGGTTGAAATGGATACGGATCCAGGGTTAAGGAAAGCAGCTCCTCAGCGCTGATCTTATCGATGTCGGTGAGATCGTCACCGGTTGCCGTGAGTATTGCAAAAAATATGGCTTTTTCCCGTTCGGCTTCATTGAGCTTTTCGCCGTAAAGCAATTTATAAGCACTGCCTAAAAAAGCGGCAATATATAAGCCGTAATAATTGGCGATCTTTTGTTTTTGCTCCGGGGTAAATTTTCCGTTGTGACGGGCTTCCAGGCCCTGCAGCAACGGATAGAGGTATTTGCTATTGAATATTTTTTGTTGCTGAATTTCCCTGAACACAGCCAGCGCGTTGCGCAGGAACAAGGGAATGCGGCGGATCTTATATGACATAAATGCCTGCAACGTTAAAACGCGTTTTATTGATCTCCCTTTTATACATTATTCAATCCATAAATAATTTTTGCCCGGGCCGGAGGCCAATGATCAGCAAAGGCAAATTTAATAACCGCTGTCAAACATGCAGAATCCAGGTAGCCATGCCGGGTTATTGGTGCGAAAATTTTTGAATAGTTTAGCCGCATTGCAAAAACGGCTTCCTGGGCAAAGCTTTAAAGGACGACATTTTTTTTTATCCTGCCGGTTCAAGTTCAGTATCCCATTTTTCCAGCTTGAGCCAAAATTGGGTGCTGTTGCCAAAATGGAAAGAAAGTCGGAAAGCAATGTCGGCATCTATTTGACGATGGCCTTTCAAAATGTCATTAATGTGAGAAACCGGGATGCCTGCTGCTTTGGAAAGCGCGGATGCACTCAATCCGGCAGGCACCATAAATTCTTCTTTGAGAATGATTCCAGGGTGAATAGTCATAATGCTGTTCAAGTTTGTGGGGAATATACGGAATATTCGGCAATCCGGTCATTTTCGTGGCCTAAACAGGCCCCGAACCGGCCAGCGGGTCTTCATTTTTGAAGTTTTCCCTGGATTTCTGCGCTCAGAGGATCTACGCCGGAGGCAAAATAGCCTTCCAGTTCCCCTTCCGGCGAAATGAGGTATTTGCAAAAATTCCAGGCTGGTTCCTGATTGTTCCAGCCGTTTTTTTCCGGGTTGGTCAGCCATTCATAAACCGGTTGTTTGCTTGCTCCGGATACCGGCTGTTTGTCCATAAGCGGAAAGCCAATGCCATAGGAAACACGGCAGAATTCGGCAATATCCGCATTGGAGCCGGGTTCCTGGTTTCCAAAATCATTGGAAGGAAAACCAATCACCTGCAATTGCAGCGGAAATTTCGACTGCAGTTTTTCAAGTGAAGCATATTGCGCCGTATAGCCACATAACGACGCAGTATTTACGACGAGCACCCATCGGCCGCGGAGATTTTCAAACAGAAAAGGCTGCCCGTTGCTGCCGGTCGCCTGCAGGTCGTAAAAGGAAAAGGACGGGCTATTGGTCATGTTTTTGGGTTTGAGCAAGATTGATTTCTTTCCGGCTGCAGCAAACGCCATCAATACAGGGTAAAAAAGATTTGATATTTTTTGCCGCAATTGCATAGGTAAACTTAAGAAATTGTGATGAAATTGCAGGTAAAATGATATGGATGAACAGCATGGAGTGCAGGCCATAAAAAAATGTGGTTGCCAAATTCCCTTTTCCTGCCTGTTTCCTGGCTGGTGAAAAATAAATGGTCCTCCAATCTGTTTGGGCAACCGTAATTTATCTAATTTGGCTAAACAAAAATTTGAACGATGCAAGCTCTGTTGTATGAATTTCTCGGCACGGCCCTGCTGGTCCTTCTGGGCAATGGTGTGGTGGCCAATGTTTTGCTCAATAAGACCAAGGGCGGAGGGGGCGGCTGGATCGTAATTACCTTTGGATGGGCGATGGCCGTTTTTGCCGGAGTTTTCCTGAGTGCCTCCATCAGCGGTGCGCATCTCAATCCCGCGGTGACCATAGGTTTGGCAACAGCCGGAAAGTTTGATTGGGCGTTGGCTCCGGGTTATTTCCTCGCTCAGCTTATTGGAGCCATGGCCGGCAGCCTGTTGGTTTGGTTTATCTATAAAAAACATTATGATGCAAGTGACGATGCGGGCCTCATCCGGGCCACATTCTGCAGCATACCGAATATCCGCAGTTATGGGTGGAATTTCCTGACTGAATTGATTGCCACCTTCGTTTTGGTTTTTGGGGTATTGCACATTATTGTTCCTGCAAGCAGCCTTGGCGCTTTGGATGCATTGCCGGTAGCATTCCTGGTTTTAGCCATTGGCCTGAGCCTCGGTGGTCCAACAGGCTATGCCATCAATCCGGCACGCGATCTGGGCCCCCGTATTTTGCATGCCTTAATTCCCATAAGACACAAGGGTTCGAGTGATTGGGCTTATTCCTGGGTTCCTATCCTGGGCCCGGTGGCGGGTGCGGTTCTTGCGGCAGTTGTTTTCGGGTTTGTAACTTAAGGTTCCAGGAAATAAGGCAGGCCGGTCTTCAATGATCCGCTGTTATTTTTTTTCGTATTTCCAGTTCCGCTTCTTTCCTTCGGCTATCCATTCCATAGCCTGCGCAAGCCTGTTTTCCCTGGTGGCATCCGTTTTCGCATCTGTAATCCATTTTACGTAATCCTTTTTCTGGCCGGGAGCAAAAGATTCAAAATGCTTCCAGGCCGTCTTATTCTTCATTAGGGCTTTAACCATATAATCAGGCGCTTCGGTAGCTTCAACCGGTATTTCGCGTCGTCCCGCTTTTATGCCCTGCGCATTCAGCACCATGGCTTCTTTGACCAGCTTGGCCAGGTTGCTTTTTGAAGGCAGGTCTTTTACGGAAGTAATTTTGCCAAACACCCCCATAGCTGATTTTTCGGTAAGCAAATGCTGGCTGGGCAAAAGGTCGGCCTTCCAAAAACCCATGGTGCAATATGCTTTGAATGCAGCCATACTGCAAAGGATTTCGCCTTTATAGGTGAAGAAGGGCATCCCCCATTTCATGCTTTCTTCTACTCCGGGGCACGCTTTGTGCACCACTTCACGAATGTGCAGCAACACCGGCTGTGCAAAAGGCGGTGCTTTGAGGATATAGTCGGTAACACGGGCATCGGTTTTTGGGTGCATGCTTAAACTTTTGCCTGCTAAGTTAATCGAACCCGCCTGAGAACAGCCAAAACATTGGTTTTCCCATCCCGCTGAACAGCGTTATTTTTGACGCTTCAATCCAATTGATATGCGCATCCACCGCGAAGGATACCTGACCATCGCCATAGTTACCGCTGTTTTGGGACTGGTCAACCTGGCTTCCATTTTGTACATGGCCGACAATTGGCCCTGGGTTTCGCTCATCCTTTTTGTCATCAGCTTTGGCATCTGGGCCATCATCCTTTGGTTTTTCAGGATTCCCCAAAAAGTACTTACCCTTGACAATAACCTGCTTGTGGCCCCTGCTGATGGCAAGGTGGTGGTGATTGAAGAAACGGTTGATACAGAATATTTCAATGGCCGACGCCTGCAGGTATCCATTTTCATGAGTCCTTTTAATGTTCATCAAAACCTGAATACGGCTTCAGGTATGATCGTCTACAGCCAGTATCATTCCGGCAAATACCTTGTGGCCTGGCATCCCAAATCCAGCACTGAAAATGAGCGCCACAGCGTGGTATATAATGTGGAGGGCAAAGAAATCCTGGTAAAACAAATTGCCGGAGCGCTTGCCCGCCGTATTGTAAATTACCTTAAGCCAGGTATGAAGGTGGAACAGGGCGAGGAAATGGGATTCATAAAATTTGGCAGCCGCGTAGACCTTTTGCTCCCTGTGGGAACAGAGGTACTGGTAAAAATGAACCAACAGGTTACCGCTGGCGTTACCCCGGTTGCCCGGCTGAGCTGAGCTTCGAAAATTTCCCGCAATTTACCATGCTGGCGCGCAGGTTACCTGGAACCGCATCGCGGCATATTAACGTAATTACTAAAATTGCCTGCGCAATATCATATTCCAAACCAACCATTCTTAAGTAAATTTGCGCCATTCTGTCTGAAAGAAAACAGACCTATTTCAATAAATCCATTATGAAAAAATTATTTCTGAGCCTCTTCCTTTTTGTGAGTTTAGCAGCCTATGCCGATGAAGGAATGTGGTTACCCCATCTTATTGGGCAGCAACGTTATGCGGAAATGAAAGCCAAAGGCTTGAAACTTACACCTGAAGATCTTTACTCCATCAACAAAGGCAGCATTAAAGATGCCATTGTATTGTTTGGCGGATTTTGTACCGGTGAAGTTGTCAGCCCCCAGGGCATGATCTTTACCAATCATCACTGCGGTTATGGCGCCATTAATGCGGCAAGCACTTTAGAACACAATTATCTGCGTGATGGGTTTTATGCCAAAACGCTGCAGGAAGAGATCCGTGCGGAAGGTTTGTTTGTATTGTTCCTGGTACGAATAGATGATGTAACCCGTGAAGTGCAGGACAGCATGAAAGGAAAATCTTACAGTGATTGGGAGGCCATACGTGGCCGGGTATTCAGCAATGTGGCTACAGCCAAAACACGCAACGCCGGACCAGGATATGAAGGTCGTGTGTACAGCATGTTCCGCGATAACCAATTCCTGCTGTTCACTTACCAGCGGTACACCGATGTACGCCTGGTAGGCGCACCGCCGGAAAGCGTAGGAAAATTTGGAGGAGATACCGATAACTGGGAATGGCCCCGCCATACCGGCGATTTTTCCATTTTCAGGGTTTATGCCGATGCCAGCAACAACCCGGCAGGATACAGTCCTAACAATGTACCCATGAAGCCAAAGCACCATTTACCCATCAGCCTCAAAGGGGTAAAAGATGGCGATTTCTCCATGATCTGGGGTTACCCCGGCGGTACCAACCGCTTTGAGACAAGTTACGGGGTGAAGCTGGCGACGGATATTAAGAACCCGGCATTTGTGCATATGCGCGACATCCGCCTGAAAGCGATGTTTGAACAAATCAAGCAAAGTGACGAGGTAAAACTGAAACTGGCCGATAGCTACGCAAGCCTGGCCAACTACTGGAAATTCTTTGATGGAGAAACCAAACAACTTCTGAAATACGGTGTATTTGAAAAGAAACAGGAGGAAGAAAAAACACTTCAAAACTGGATCAGCCGGAACCGTAAAACGGAATATGCCAACCTGTTTGCCGATTTTGAAAAAGCGTATGCCGACTGGAGGCCTTTTGCGGAGCATAAGGAATTTTATGAGCAGGGCATAATGGGGCCAACGGTTATGCGGCTTTCCAATACACTGGTCGGGCTGGAAAATGTGATCAAAGAAGGCGGCGACGTTCAGCGGGCCATTACCAATGCCAACCGCATGCGTGGCAATTTGCTCGCCCGCATCGACCTGCCGAGCGAACAGAAAATGCTCGGGCAACTGTTACAAGCTTACCAGAAAGGCATCGAGGAATGTCAGCAACCGCTGAGCTTCTATTATGCACTTGGACAGGAATTTGGGCCCTTGGATGATGAAACCACCTACAGCAAGTGGGCTGAAAATGCATTCCGCAATTCAGTTTTCCTGGATGATACCCGCTGGGCCACATTTACGGCCAGCCCCACCGTGGAGGCGCTGCATACCGACCCGATTTATAAAGCGGCCAAGGCCTTTCGTGAGAACTGGGCGAAATATTCCGGGAACCTTGAAACCTTCAACTCGCGGATAAACCATTTGAGTCATTTATACCTGAAAGCCTACCGCGAAGCGAATCCAAATATGGTGACGTACCCCGATGCCAACATGAGCATGCGTGTAAGTTATGGCCAGGTTTTGCCTTATGAACCACGCGATGCGGTTGTCTATGATTATGTAACCACCTCCAAAGGCATTCTGGAAAAATACAAGCCCGGCGATTATGAATTCGACCTGCCGGTACGCCAGCTTGAATTACTGCGCAAAAAAGAATTCGGCCAGTATGCAGATGCAGTTCGCAAAGACCTGGTGATCAATTTCATTACCAATGATGACATCACCGGCGGCAACAGCGGTTCACCCGTGATCAATGGAAATGGGGAGCTGATCGGCCTGGCGTTTGATGGCAACTATGAAGCCCTCAGCCATAAAATGACCTTCGACAACCGTTACAACCGTACCATTTCAGTGGATATCCGCTATGTACTTTGGTGTATTGATATTTTGGGAGGAGCAAAGAATATTATTGAGGAATTGACGCTGAGGAAGTAAACATTAAAAAGTCAAAAGTCAAAAAATGGGCCTTAGAAAAGCACGCGTTCCGGAAATGGGATGCGTGTTTTTTTGTGGGATTTGTTGCTGGTTACTGGACGCTGCAAAGTAGCAACTGGACAAGTAACTTGGACTGATCCCCGCTCCCGCTCCTACCTTACACCAACATTTCTAAATCAGCATCAAATTTGCGTAAGAACCTTCAGTCCTTTTTCCTTTACCTTTTCCTCTACCTCAATCGCAAATCAACCAACCTCTCGAAAACTGCCAATTGCCGACTGACTCATCCCCGACTAAACGTCGCCCGCATCGCGCCCAACATCCCCTGTGGGGACCAATTGTGGGGTACGATCATCCTGCGGACGGTTTGTTTGGGAATAGTGGAATCACGGCTGGTGGAAAGAATAAATGATAATTTCATACCGCGTTTTTCCAGTTCATTGGCTGCGGCATTGTCCCATATCCCGAAAGGATAGGCAAAATATTCAACCGGTTTGCCGGTGATGCCCTGGATGCGGCGGCTGCTCGAATCGATCTGCATTTTCCAATCTTCCCCGCTGTATTTGGTTACTTTGTGATGGTCCCAGGTATGGCTGCCAATGGTGTGGCCCATCGAATCCAACCGGGCGATTTCTTCGGCCGTCATGTAATGCTTACGGTTGATGCTGATCGTCATGATGAAAAATACACCACGAAATCCATGTTTCTCCATTTCCGGCGCCGCGATATTGTAGTGTTCTTTTCGGGTATCATCAAAACTGATCATCACTGGTTTTGCCGGAAGCGGTTTTCCAGTTTGGTAATGCAGGTATAAATCTTCAGGCAATATGCTGGTGTAGCCGCTGTCTTTGAGAATCTGCATCTGCGCAGCAAAAGCCGCTGGTGTTACGCTGTATTCATCTTTTGCCATGGGCTGAATACGATGATAGCAAAGCACGGGCACCTGCTTCATCGCCATGATATCGGCATTGCTCATTGCGGTAGCCGTAGGTGTTTCAACATCTGGGCGCCTTTCCATAGATTCCACAGTTGTTTCCGGAATTTCGGGGCTATGGGTTGCCACCTGGCAGGCTGTACTGAAAAGTATGACGCTGAATCCGGCAAAAAAAGGAACAATCTTTTTCACAAGTATAGAATTTGATTGGCAGCGGGTTATGGAAAGGATGGTACGTGACCGTAAACACGCTGGCAGTTATTGGTATTGTATGTACACGGGACGCGGTGAAAGGCGGATCAGTTCTTCAGGCATGAAAAGTCCCTTCGGATTGGCTTTGGTATCGTTTTTATAAAACAATTTGAAACCTACAAACTGGATGGGCTCGGGCCGTATGAACCGGTTATAGGTACTCATTTTTAACGGTTTATCGCCAAAGCCGTCCATATCAATCACGATTTGCACTTCCGGAACTTTTTTGATGTTCTGGTAATTGGTGATCATGCCTTGTGTGAAGCGGTGCACCACCAAAATTTTTGGCGGTATATTGTTTTCGCGAACGAGTTTGGCGAGGTAATCCACCACCCAGTTGATATCCGCCGCATCAAAAGTGCCGATCTTGGCGCCAGGCCGGCTGCCGTCTTTCATGCTGAATTCCGGATCAATGCCGAGATGCATGGTAGGTGTTTTCAGGTAAGGTTCCAGTTGAGGGATCTCCTCCTGTACGGTGCTATGGCCCACTTGCACATCCACAAAAGTGAGCGCATCTATTTCTTTCGCCCAGTTTACAATGGTATCAATCTGGTGGAAAGGCATGCGCAGGCGATGCTTGCCGTCTTTACCGGGTTGCCCCTGTGCGGTAACGGCAATATAATGCAAGGCGGGAATGGTCTTTACCGAGCTGTCGGCTGAAGCCCAGGCTTCCACCTCGGCAAGTAATTTTTCAAACATTTGCTCCTTTGGTATTTCTCCCAATATGCCCATACGTTTGCTGTACAAATTGCCATAATAGGCAATAATGCGATGATAAGGGATTACCGCTCCCGGCAACGGAATGGCGTCATCTTTTACCGGCCAGTTGCCAAGAGTGTCCCCGTTGGCGATCTGCTGAACCCTTGCCAGGTAATCCGCGGTATCCAGAACAGGTTGAGCCGTGATTTTCTCTTCCTGGCCATTTGCCGCTGTGCCGGTATTTATGCCCGTGGCTGAATTTGTTTTTGAAGGCGTTTCCGCAATGTTGCATGAAATAAAAAATAAGCCGGAAAACAATAAACCGGCAATACCTGATTTTGAAAGCATATGAAAACTGGATGAGTGTGTCATTTTCCTTAATTGCTGTGCAAAGAACTGAACAAGAGCGGAATGAGTTGGTGTCGAAACCCTAAAATGTTCTCAAATATTTCAAATATAAAAACCGCTGCAGTATCTGCAACGGTTTTTATAAATTTCAGGATTAAACTGAAGTCTATTAAGGAGCAGAAGTGTCTGCCTTTACCGCTTTAAGATCGATCTTAATGTTCACTTCTTTGCTGATGAAAAAGTCAGCAGGATTGTTTGGACCTTTGTAATTCATTCCCCAACGGGTGCGGTCGATATTGAAATCGGCCTGCGCGGTGGCGTTGTTATCGTTTACACGCACGCTTGCAGGGAAGGTTACGTTCAGCGTGGAGTCACGCAGGGTAAGATTGCCACTGATGATGTGTGTAGGATTGGAAAGTTTGCTTTTAATAACAGTAGAATCATAAGGCTTTACTTCAGTGATCGTAAAAGAAGAAGTAGGCCATTTTTCAATATGGAAGAAATCCGGGCTTTTCAGATGGCCTTCCAGGTCACTCTTATCCTTGCCTTGAAGATCATGAATCACGGTGCTTGTAACATCCATGGTAAAAGAGCCACCTTTAAGTTCTCCGTTCTCCACACTAAGGCTTCCTGTTGAAACCTGCATAGTGCCGTGGTGCTCGCCATTGGGTTTGGTCCCAATAAAGTTTACGGTAGAAGTGGTATCTACCTGAAAAATGGCGCCGGTTGTTTCGGCAGCTTCAGCAGCCTCCGCAGTTGTGGCGCTGTCAGCATCTGTACCGGTAGTGCATGCGCCCAACGCAAGAATGCCGGCGGCCATTAAAGTAAAAAGTGATTTGGTCATTGTCGTATTTTTTAAGTTTAGAAGTGCAAAATAAATGTATGTACATGTACCTAAAATTAACATAAGTTAGTTTTTAACAGAAATGATTAAAAGATCACAGAAAAAAGAATTGCGTGACCCGGTCGAAATCCTAAAGAATTCCAAAACATCCGAAACTTTTCGTAAATTAAAAAAATTCACCCATCTTTGAACTACGAAACAATTCATAGTTTAATTTTTCAAAGATTTCAGCAGATCAAAAAACAAGCATTATGAAACACGTATTATTGATGGCGGCGATTTTTCTCAGTGTGACCGGCTTTTCACAGAACCGCAAAAACGATAGCCGTACCCGGGCAAGGGAAAACCAGGAAAAGATTATAGAAAACCAGGCCAAAGCATTGGAAGGCCAGGCGAAGGCACTGGAAGGTAAGGCAAAAACCCTGGAAAATGAACTCCGCGTACGTAGCACGAGCCGTTTTACGGACACAGCACAAACTGTAATTGTAATTGAAGATGGTAAAGTGACCATCAACGGTAAACCGGCGTCGGAATTTGAAGGCAGTCATACAATTGTGCTTAACGGCAATTCGCGTGTTTCCGCTTTCGCTCCGGGAATGCACTTTGAACCCGGCGCCATAACGCTGGAAGATTTTCGCATTGACCGGAATGTTGCTTTTCTGGGCGTTTCTACACGTGATAATGAAAAAGGCGCTGAGATCCTGAGCGTGACCGCCGAATCCGGTGCAGAAAAGGCGGGGCTGAAAACCAGCGACATCATCACTAACGTCGATAACGAAAAAATCGGGGGAGCGGGTGATGTGTCCAAAGCGATCCGCGACAAAAAACCAGATGATGTAGTGAATATTACTTATCTGCGTGATGGCAGGGAAATGAAAACAAAGGCCACCCTGGGTAAATCGCCCAATATGGAACCCATTACGATAATGGGGCGCGGCATCAGGGTTCCGGATGTTGCGCGTTCTCCGGGTGCTCCCTATGCTTTTAGTGATGAATTGCGGAGCCGCACTTTTCGTGCTGGTCAGCCAAAGTATGGAATGCAACTTGAAGATCTTGCAGATAGCGATGGCGTAAAAGTGGTCAATGTGGAAGAAGGCAGTTTTGCGGAAAAAGGTGGATTGAAGGAAAATGATCTGATCGTGAAAATAAATGACAAATCGATTAAAAATGTGGATGATCTCATGAGCGCCCTGAGCAATGGAAATGACAAAACCAGCAATGAATTTGTTGTAAAACGCAATGGCAAGGAAACAACCCTGGCCATGCCGGTACCAAAAAGGTTGCGCTCGGTAAACCTGTAATTTATTTAGAATAAAGTTTAGTTTTAAAACCCCTTCTTTTTAGTTGGGGTTTTTTTAAATGCGGGAAAATTGTGGAATTTCGAAGCCTTTTTCGCACAATGGCCTCAATGGTTTTCCTCACCTGGTTTTTTTAGAAAAAACTACAATCCGGATTTTTTATTTTTTGTTATTCCGTTACTTAAAACTTTTTATTTTCCATCCTTGAGGCCTGGAAGTTCTGCCAAACATTTTTTTTCTTTTGGATTTTGAATTTCAATCAACCGCTTTTTTATTGTTTTTTTCCAAAGTACCTTTCCGCAATGAGAAAATTGCTGGTTTTTGTTCTTGTCGCAGCCATTGTTTTCATGGCTGGTTCCCTTGCCGCACAGTCTGTAATACGCATCAATCAACTTGGCTATACGCCCGAAGGAATTAAAGCGGCCGTGTATGGCAGCAAGCAGGCGGATGCAGTAACCCAATGGCAGCTCGTAAACGCCGAAACGCGGCAGATCGTGGACAGCGGCCTCTGCAGTCGTGACTTTGGCGATTATGCACCATTTACCCAAACGCGAAGAATTGTTTTCTCCAATTTCAATAAGCCCGGCAATTATTATCTGCTTGCTGGAGATGCACGTTCACCCGTATTCCGGATCGCCAAAAATGTTTATGCCGGCACGGCGGATTTTGCATTGCGTTATATGCGGCAGCAGCGATGTGGCTTCAACCCTTTTCTGAAAGACAGTTGCCATACTGCTGACGGTTATTCCCTTTACGGTGAAAAAGCCGGTATCCCGGACAGCACCTATTTTAATGGCGTTGGAGGCTGGCATGATGCAAGTGATTACCTCCAATATGTAACCACCACCGCCAATGCCACCTACCAGATGATGATGGCCTACCGTGAATTTCCGAAGGTATTTAGCGACCGGCACCTGGCCAATGGGCTTGAAGGACGGAATAACGTTGCTGATATTGTAGACGAAGCCAACTGGGGCCTGGAGTGGCTGGTGAAAATGAATCCTTCGGCAAACGTCATGTTTGGGCAACTGGCCGACGACCGCGACCACATCAGCATGCGCCGGCCGGCAATGGATTCCCAGTATGGCCGTGGGTATCAACGGCCGATGTATTATGTGACTGGCGAGCCTCAGCAGCGTGGAAAATTTTTGAATTCCACCACCGGCACCTCTTCCATTGCCGGAAAATTTGCATCCGCATTCGCCATGGCTTCCCTGTTTGCTAAATCCAATTCATCCCTGTATGCCCAAAAGGCCAGGGAAGCGCTGGCTTTCGCATTGAAGAAACCGGGTTATACCCAAACCGCTTCTGTAAGCGCACCCTATATTTACGGCGAGGAAAACTGGGTTGACGATATGCAACTGGCCTATGCCACACTGGGCGAGGCCTTGCATCCGGGTAAACCCGGTGAAGCCAATTCTTTTTTCCTCGAAGCGCTGAAATATGCGGAACAGGAGCCGGTTACACCATGGATGATCCACGATACCGCAAGTCACTACCAGTATTATCCATTTGTAAATGCCGGCCATTACCGACTGCTGCGCAACCTGCAAAAAGGAAGTGAAGAACACAAGCAGGTGTTGGGCTATTATAAACAAGGCATTGAGATTGTATATGAACGCGCAAGGCAAAACGCTTTCCTGCGGGGCGTGCCATTTATTTGGTGCAGCAATAACCTGACGGTAGGCATGGCCCAGCAGCTCATCTGGTACCGGCAGCAATCGGGCCAATGCCATTACAAGGAATTTGAACAAGCCAATATTGACTGGTTATTTGGCCTCAATCCATGGGGCACCAGTATGGTTTATGGGCTTCCGGCACATGGAGATACGCCGGTTGATCCGCATTCCTGGTTCACCCATTCCGGTAAAATTCCGATAGATGGCGGACTCATTGACGGGCCGGTTTATACCGCCATTTTTAAAAGCCTCATCGGCATTACCTTGTACAATGAAGATGCTTATGCGCCTTTCCAAAGCGATCTGGCTGTTTACCATGATGATTATGGAGATTACAGCACCAATGAACCGACCATGGATGGAACGGCCTCGCTGATCTATTTGCTTGCGGCCATTGAAGATGAAACCCGTGGCGAAAGCATCATGGAATCGGGTGCCGTAATTCGCGGAGATACAAATAAAAAAAAACTCTCGTTGATATTCAGCGCCCATGAATTTGCAGACGGGCATTCCTACATCAGCAACCTGCTGAAAACTGAAAACATTCCCGGCGCCTTTTTTTTCACCGGTGACTTCTACCGCAACCCCGGGTTCGGCGACATGATTGGCAGACTGAAAGCAGATGGCCATTACCTCGGTCCGCATTCCGACAAGCACCTGCTTTATGCCGACTGGAACAAACGCGATTCCACATTGGTGACCAAATCCCAATTCATGACCGACCTGCGGAGAAATCAGCAGGCCATGCGCAGCCATGGAATTGAACATGCAGGCGAGAAATGGTTTTTGCCACCATATGAATGGTATAACGACAGCATCGCGGCATGGTCGGCGGAAGCGGGTGTACAGTTGATCAATTTTACACCCGGCACCATTGTAACTGCCGATTACACTTTCCCGGGTATGAGCAATTACCGCAACAGTGGTGAAATTCTGAACAATATTTTAACCGTAGAAAAGCGTCAGCCAGATGGCTTGAACGGATACATCATGCTGGTGCATTTTGGCGCAGATCCGCGAAGGACCGATAAGTTTTACCGGATGTTGCCGACGTTGGTGACGGAGTTGAAGAGGAGGGGATATCAGTTTGTAGGGTTGAATGAATTGCTCTGAGCCTTTCCCATTTTTCGTCCCTGAGCCTTCTCAGTTTCTGCCTTACCTTAAATATCCAAAATCCGAATTCCTCATTTGAAATATACGTGTTGCCGTTATTATTTGAAATGCCTTCAATTTGCCCGCTGCACAATACCCACGGCAGTTTGATCCTCCAGGCCTGCCGGATCTTTAAATCCGTTTCCTGAACCTGTGCAACAATCAGTGCAGCCCTGCCTTTAATGGTGTACGACGTAAATAAAAGGACGTTATCTTTCCAGGTGACCCCGGTCAATAAATACCCTTTTGTATCCAGGCTGTCTTTTTTTTCAGCCACATAATTTCCCGGAATTAATGGCAACGTATAATGGTAAGCATATTGATTCATCCAGTTTTTACTGAATAAATGCATTTTGTTGTTGTGGATGAGCATGGCTTCACAATCAAATTCCAATCCTTTGCTGTCAGCGGTTTGGTCCGGATAGGTGAACGTTATTTTTTCAATGCTACCGGAATGAATGAAGAGTGTATCCGTGCCAAGGTTCAACAAATTCTTGGAGAATTTATGAATCGCATATTCTTTCCGGATAGCATTATTTCCACCCACATCTCCAATATAAAAATAATGCTCATCCTGCGACAGGGCTTCCCAATCCACATTGGGCGTGTCCGGCAAAACAATGGTTTGAACAATTGTACCTGTTGATGTATCCAGTTTGTAAATGCGCGATGGATGCCCGCCATCATTCAGCGCGTATAAATAGCCATTGTAAAATTCCATTCCACTGATCTCGGCCAAATCAGTTGGTAACGGAGCCAGTTTGACTGGTCGCAATTTTCTACGGATTGGATCTACCGCAATTTGTGCATTCAAATTTTGCCCAAATACTGACAGGAGAATGAAGATTAACCCGAAGCGCATAACAATCAATTATACCGGTTCCAGACCTCAGCACTCACGTCCCGCAGCATTTTCAATGCTTCATTATCAGGCCGCCAACTCTGGTCTTTATTTTCGTTTGTAAAAAAGGCGAAAATATAGGGGGCTTTTTTGCCATTTACGAACATCACTTCACTTCTTGATGCATTCACGGCGCCATTTTTACTGGCCACAAATACCCCTGCCGGTATGGAGCTCAACGCATTCTCGTCCCAATAATTGCGGCTCAGCAACCTGAGCATTTTTTCGCTCGCCTGTTTATTGATCACCTGCCCGTTTACCAGGCGTTCAAAAAGGGTTGCTGCTTCCCTCGGTGTGGTTTGCCCCCAGCCATATTGTTGCCTGTTGGCCTCCCGGCCTGGAGTGCGACTGTTTACGAAAAACTGCTGCAGTCCCTGTGCCTCCATCAGCTTGTTTATTTGTGCACCGCCTCCTGCAAGGCTTTGCAGCCAAAGGCTCGCGGTATTGTCGCTCATAGTCAGCATCAGCATGATTACCTTGCTCAGTTCAATTTTTTCATTTTCTTTGAAAGAACCGAGTATATCCACGCCGGCATAATACAGGCTGTCCTTATAGATCAGTTCCTGGTTGTATTTCAATTCCCCTTTTTCAACCTTGTCCATCACACCAACAAGAATGGGTAGTTTTACAATGCTGGCGGTAGGAAAAATGGAATCCGCATTGTACATGGCTACTTTTCCGGACTTCAGGTTCTTGATGTAAAATCCCACTTTACCGTTATGGTTCTTCGCCATGCTGATCAATTTTTGCTGAAGCTTTTTATCTATACGGTTTTGGGAATGGGCGGGAAATCCAAAAAATAAAAAGAAGGCGATAAAGACAAACCAGGTTCTTTTCATGATGGTTGAATTGATTGGGGTAAAATTAAGGGAATGTAAACTTCTTCTTTGGTTTTGCAAGGACTTCAGGCATATTGGCACTGCGACCATTGCGGTTTAATTTCTATCATAATAATATGTAGAATTTTTTTTACCGCAAAGCGCACAAAGAGAAGCACCGCGGAGTATCGCCAAGGTTATTTTGGTCACAGATGCTGAATGATTCTATTGCGCACTTTGCGTTAACCTTCGGGTTCTTTGCGGCTAAATTTCTATCATAATAATATGAAGAATATTTCTTTACCGCAAAGCGCACAAAGAGAAGCACCGCTGAGTATCGCCAAAGTTATTTTGATCACAGATGCTGAATGATTCTTTTGCGCACTTTGCGTTAACCGTCGGGTCCTTTGCGGTTAAATTTCTATCATAATAATATGAAGAATTTTTTTTACCGCAAAGCGCACAAGGAGAAGCACCGCGGAGTTTCGCAAAGGTTATTTTGGTCACAGATGCTGAATGATTCTTTTGCGCACTTTGCGTTAACCGTCGGGTCCTGTGCGGTTAAATTCCTCAAACCGGTAAACTTATCAACTCATCAACCATACAATTCATAATGCAGGTCGGCACGGGTATATCCCATATCCGTCAACCGCCTGCGGGCTTCGTCAATCATGTTCTGCCAGCCGCAAAGCATAATGGTGGCCGGTGGCAGGAAGTCCGGCTCATCAGCATCAGCCTGTTTTTTCAGTAAAATATCCGAATAAATTTCATGAACATAGCCCGTAAGGTATTCGGAGTTCGGTGGTTCCCGGCTGTAAGTAGGAAGGTAGAGGAAATTGGGAAGCGTTTTTTCGAGGTTGCGCATTTCCGCCGCATAAAGCTCATCGCCAAAACGTCGGGTGCCGAAGATGAGATAGATGTGCTTATGGGGGATTTTATGCTGCTCTATATGGTTAACCATGCTGCGGAATGGCGCAATGCCGGTCCCGGTGCAAATGAGAAAAAGATCTTTATCTAATTCTTTAGGTATGGTGAATTTGCCCAACGGACCACGGAAGATCATTTCCATTCCGACTTCCACGTTTGCCCACATCCATGTGGTTCCGCTGCCTTCCCGGTTAAGCACGATCAGCAATTCAAAGGTATTGTTACCCGCCGGTGAAGAGGAGATGGAATAGCTGCGCCAGCGCTTGTTCTTCACCTCGCTGATGGGCAGATCAAGCGTAACAAACTGTCCCGGTTCAAAAACAAAATTATCCAGTTCCGGAACTTCAAAAAAGAACCGGCGGGTATTGGGCGCTTCATCAATAATCCGGGTAACTACAGCGGTTTGCCACTTGGGAAGGGCCATATTTTTAACAATTTTGCGGCAAGATAATCAGAAATGGCCAGTTAGGCCCAGTCGTTATCGGGCAGCGAATCCAGAATATTGATATAGGAAAAATAGCGCTCCCCGGCAATGCGTCCGTCCATCACCGCGTCTTTTACCGCACATTCCGGTTCATTTATATGCAGGCAGTTGTTGAACTGACATCCATCGATCAGTTCCCGCATTTCCGGAAAATAATGGCTCAGTTCGGGCTTTTCGATCTGTACAATGCCAAATTCGCGGATGCCGGGCGTATCGATCACCTTGCCGCCAAAAGGCAGGTCAAACATTTCGGCGAACGTGGTGGTGTGCATGCCTTTGCCACTCCATCCGCTTACGTCGCCGATCTTCAGTTTCCAGTCGGGCACCAGCGCATTCAGCAGGCTGCTTTTGCCCACGCCGCTATGGCCGCTGATGAGGGTGGTTTTATCGGTTAGCATTTCTTTCAACCGGTGCAAGTTTTCACCTGTCGTCACGCTGCAGGACAAAATCCTGTATCCTATTTTGCCATACCGATCTTCCCATTCCGTAAATTTCTGCTGCTCTTTGAGTCGCCAGGTATCCATTTTGTTTACAAGAATGATGGCCGGTACGTGGTAAGCTTCTGCAGCTACCAAAAAACGGTCGGTAAACCCGGGAGAAGTGCGCGGATCTTTGAAGGTGGCCACCAGCAAAACCTGGTCGAGGTTGGATGCCACAATATGATGTTGCTTTCGGTGGCCCGGGCTTTGGCGGCTGATGTAATTATGCCGGTCTGCAATGCCGTTAATTGTGCCAATGAATTTATCCTTGTCTTCTACTTCAAACTCCACCACATCGCCCACGGCAAGCGGGTTGGTACTGGTGATGTCATCAATTTTGAAAACACCTTTGATGCGGCCTTTCCAGGGCTGCCCGGTTTCATCTTTCATGTCGTACCAGCTTCCGGTACTGCGGTAAATGGTTGCTATCAAATGGTGAATTTGAAAGGCAAAGATGTGGAATATTTGAGCCAATTTGGCTTTTCCCGCTGGTTTTCCAATAGCCTGTGTTAACAAAAAGATCATTCGTGTTTTACCGGGTGGATGAAAAAATCCTAAAATAAGAATGCTGCCCGCAACAGCACGTGGTGTGGCACAAGGAGTACCTGGTAATAGGATTGCATTGTTGCCGTGTTGCTGATGTCAAAACAGGTTTTCCTGTTTAAAAGATTATTCAAATTCAGGCTATAGCTAAATTTCGATTTCAACGGATTCTTACCAGGTAAATCCACAAAATAAAATTGGCGGCGTTTGGCGTCATAAATCTTTAGGTATTGTCCATTTTTAAAAATGAAATTCTCTTTTTTTTAGACACATTTCAAATTCCCTCTACAACAGCCGCCGCACCACCAACACTTCCCAGGTCACGGCCAGCACCAACAAGATCATGGCGCCTTTTATCCAGGGAAAAAATTCATCGGTGCGTTTGGTGAAAAACCGGGTTTCCACCTTTGATTTTTCCAGTTGATTGATGTCTTCATAAATTTTCTGCAGGGCTTTCGTATCGGTGGCGCGAAAATATTGTCCGCCTGTGGAAACCGCGATATCACCCAGCAATCTTTCATCAATGCTCACTTTTTCCTGCCGGTAAACCGTGCGTCCATCCTGGCGGCGGTAAGGCATATCGGCAAATCCGGTGGTGCCCATTGCAATAGTGTAGACAGTTACGTTGTTGTCTATGGCGATCAGCTTTGCATGTGCGGGATCCATGCCGCCGGTATTTTCACCATCTGTCAACAAGATGATCACGCGGCTCGCGGTTTCGGAGGCGCTGAGTTTATCTACGGCACTGGCCAATCCGCTGCCGATTGCGGTACCATCCTGCAGCAAACCGTAGTTCAGTTTATCCAACTGCATCCAAACGGCCTGGTTGTCGGTGGTAAGCGGTGCGAGTCCAAGGCTCTGCCCGGCAAAAATTACCAGGCCGATGCGGTCACCTTTCCGCTGGCGCACAAACTCTTTTGCCACCTGGATAGAAGCCTGCAACCGGTTGGGTGAAAAATCGCGGGCCAGCATACTTCCGCTCACATCCAGACAAAGCATGATATCTATACCAGCGCCTTCGTTTATTTCGAGACGCTCATATCTTGAAGGCCGCGCCAGAGCCACTACAATGGCTGCAAGCGCCAGCCACTTTAACCAATCGCCCAGGCCGCGCAAATTTTTCCGCCAACTGGTTCGCTTTGGAATGGAAGCCGAACTGGATATTAGCATAGCCGGTTGATTCCGTTTGGCGAGCCGCGAATAGATCCAGGCCAGTAAGGGCATCAGCACCAGCAGACCCAAAACCCAGGGCAAATCAAATTCGATATTTTCCAGGTAGTGGCGGATCATGTTTCGTCGGTTTTCCGTGCAAAAACATCCCTGCCCAAATGCGGCAACTGATCAATGGCTTCATCCATTTGATCCGGTCCCGGATCGGTTCCGGAAAATAAAATGCGATAGCAGTAATTCACTACTGTTGCGAATTTGTTTTCCAATTCCGGCCATTTATGGCGTGCGATTTTCAGGATTTCCAGGCCGGTCTTGTCCTTCACTTCAGTTTGATGTATGCGCAACAGGCTGCGCAGGAGGATCATGCTGTTTTCGGCGGCAAGCTTGCTGTTGAGCTGTCCCCGGTCTTTCTGTTGTTTCAGTTCCAGGGCGGCTTTCATCCAGGTTTCTTTATCGCCAAGTTTTTCTTCATTGAGTAATCGCGGCTGCCGGTTGCGGTAGCGCAGGTAAAAGAAAAGGGCAAGCAGCAACAATGCAAAGAGCGCATAAGCCCACCACGGCAAATGAAACGGCGATTCCTTGCCGTACAGGTAGCGGATATCGCCGTACTCCAGGCTTTCGGTGGAAATGCCTTTCACCAATACAAAGGCGTTATTACGGGAAGAATCCCAGACTACGCGGGCTGTATCCACGGCTACGAGCAGCAGCGGTTGCTCAATGGAATCTCCTCTTGATTTGGACTCTCCGAACCGCAGAATCTGCAATCCACCCAATGCGGAACTGTCGGTAATGGGGGATTTACTTTTTGGATACATCAGGATGGCTTCAAACGGATCTCCGGCTATGATGGTGGAATCCTGTATTTGCAGGCGACCCTGCGCGGAAAGGGTTAGGCAAAATGCCAAAATGAAGAGGATGAATGTTGTCGCCTTCATCGTTTCCTCCTGCTTTGTATCCTGCTCTTGAAGAATTGTTTTAATACCGGTACAAAATCATGATCGGTACGAAAACGCAAATAGTCCCAGCCGCAGTCACGAATGAGTTTGCGGGTATGGTTGGTATGCGCCACAAATTGTTTTTGCCACATGGAACCCGCCGTTCTTGTATCTACCCAGTGCAGTTGGCCGGTTTCCACATCCTGTACCGGGATCAATGCCTTTACGGGAATGCCGGCATCCAGGGGGTCGTATAAATGAATGGCAACGGGATCATGGGGAATGGCCACGGCTTTCATTTTTGGTATGGGCAATTCCCCGTGGAAATCGCTGATGAAAAAACAAATGGCGGTCTCATGAACCAGTTTCAGCATCAGGCTGATGCCCGAATCGAGATTGGTGGATTTGCTGTTGAAAGGTAGCGTCAGCAGGCGTCGCAGCATGGCAAGCACGTGGTTCCGGCCTTTCTTAGGTGGGATGTAGCGTTCTACTTTATCCGAAAAAAAAATGGCGCCTACCTTATCATTGTTTTTTAATGCGGCAAAAGCGAGCACGGCCGCAAGTTCGGCGCAAAGTTCGCGTTTGGTGCGCATTTTACTTCCAAGCGAAGTACTGCCACTTACATCAATCAGCAGCATCACGGTAAGGGCCCGCTCTTCTTCAAACATTTTGCTGTAAGGATGTCCGAGCCTTGCACTTACATTCCAATCAATAAACCGGATATCATCACCCTGCACATATTCACGAACTTCTTTGAAAACCATGCCGCGTCCCTTGAATGCCGAATGGTATTCACCGGCAAACACCTGGTTGGAAAGCCGCTGCGAGCGGATTTCCATTTGCTTGATCTTTTTGAGCAGTTCTTTTAATTCAGACATTTTGAACAGGATCAGGGGGCGGCTGTTTTGCCGAGAATTTCGGTAATGATGCTATCCACAGTACGTTCTTCTGCTTCGGCTTCATAGGTAAGGCCAATGCGGTGCCGCAAAACATCGGGCGCAATAAACTTGATGTCATCCGGTGTAACGTAGGCGCGTTGGTGCAGCATGGCGAGCGCCCTGCTCACGGTTGCCAGGGCAATGGAAGCCCGGGGTGAAGCGCCATAACTGATGAACGGCGCTAACTGGTTCAACCCGTACTGTGCAGGGAACCGGGTGGCAAAAACGAGATCGAGTATGTATTCCTCCAGCCGGTGGTCCATGTAGATTTGTTTTACCAATCTTCTTCCCCGCAGGATATCGGCGGCGCTGGCCACGGGGTGTATTTTAATGTTTTCCAGCCCGGAAATGTTTTCCCGCATAATGGCAAGTTCTTCAGCGCGGCCCGGATAACCCACGATCAGTTTCAGCAGAAACCGGTCCTGCTGTGCTTCCGGAAGCGGGTATGTTCCCTCTTGTTCCAACGGGTTTTGGGTGGCCAAAACCAGGAAGGGTTCCTGTAGCGGATAGGTATGCTCACCAATGGTTACCTGCCTTTCCTGCATGGCTTCGAGCAAGGCGCTCTGCACTTTGGCCGGGGCGCGGTTGATTTCATCCGCCAGGATGAAGTTGGCGAAAATGGGTCCTTTGCGCACAACGAATTCATTACGCTGCTGATTGTAGATCATCGTACCCGCCACATCGGCCGGCAACAGATCAGGCGTAAACTGGATTCGGCTGAAGTGAACATCCAAAGCCTGTGCAAGCGATTTAATGGTGAGCGTTTTGGCCAGGCCGGGTACCCCTTCCAGCAGCATGTGGCCGTTGCAATACAATCCCACCAATAATTTATCAACCATTGATTCCTGCCCGATGATCATCTTGCCCAGTTCCTGGCGAATGCGCTGCGTAACCTGATGCTGCTGGTTTACCTGGCTTTGAAGGAGATCAAGGTCTTCCTGCTTATAAGTCATATTAATGAAAAAAATAACGGGCATGAAAATAAGGAACCTTGCCTGGTATGCCCGAAATAAAATACCAAACGGGGGTCAAATTAACAGATTCGGAAGCAGTATGATGCAGATCATCATTTAATTTAATCCGAAATTGTACATTCACACGGTTATAAAAAAAGGATATGAAAAACATTATTGTTCCTACCGATTTTTCGCAAACAGCCAAAAACTGTGCCCGGTATGCCATAGAGTTTGCAAAATTTGTACAGGCAGATAGGTTAATCCTTTTCAACGCCTACAGTATGCCGCTTGCAACCGAAATGAGCTGGGCAATCATCCAGACCGAAGAGTTGCAGAAAATGAGTGAAGACAGCCTGGAAGCAGAAAAAGTCGAACTGCAGGCATTGGCGCCAGGGCTAAGAATTGATGTGGTTTCAGAATTCGGATTTTTGCAGGATACCATACAGGATGTTGTGGAAGAGCATAAGGTGGACCTGATCATTATGGGCATTAGTGGTGGCGGCAAGCTTGAAGAAGTGCTGATTGGCAGCAACACCACCCATATGGTTCACGAAGTAGATATTCCGGTAATTATTGTTCCACCGCAGGCAAAATGGCAACCTGTGGAAAAGATTGGCTGGGCAAATGATTTTAAAAAAGCGATGCAAACCAGTCCGGTGGAAAAGATCCGGAAGTTTGTGCATTTGCTGCATGCACAGCTGATTGTGGTTTATAATGATAAAGGAAAAGATTTTTCACCGGAGGTCCTTCATGGCAATGTGCAGGTCCAGGAGATATTTAAAGAACTTAACCCGCAATACATATTCACCCGGGAAGATGATTTTAAAGATGCCATGGATGCATTTGTGGAGGAAAACCATATAGACATGTTGATTCTCATTCCGCGCAAGCAATCCTGGCTGAGCAGCGTATTTAGCCGTAGCCATACAAAATCGCTGGCATTCCATACCCACGTTCCTATGTTTTGTGTAAAAGAGAAACGCTGATTACCCGGTCATATAACATATCAACCGTGCGGTTCCCATATCTTATCACCGCTTGAGCAATTCACTTTTTTTTCGTAGGGCATTTTTGCGCTTTTTCTAAATTGCACAATTGGCAATTTTCCGGTGTGGCAAAGCATTTTCATTTATCCAATTGAATTCATAGAATGTGATCAGCATCTTGTTTGAGATTTATAAAAAAAATTCGGCGAATAAACCAGAAAAGCCGCTTTCCTCAATAGATTTCTTCTTTTTTCTTTGATTTATTAGAAAAATTTGAAGCAAATCAAAGTAAAGATTATCTAATTAAATTGTATAAAATTAGATAATATCCATTATTGTTTAGGTATTTTGAATAGTTTTTAAATAATACAACTGTCCGAAGCAAACTCAAATTATCAGCTATTTTTCTTAAAAAAAGTTAAAAAGGGTCGAAAGATAAATAATCGATCAAACCAATATATTTGCCGCAGCTATGAGAAACAGGTAACCTTTTCAAGGTTATTTTCTATTACATTATTTCAAAACTAATTGCGCATGAAAAAACTAGTACTCGCGACTTTATTGTTATTTGGTTTGTTCCAGATTGGATATGCCCAGATAACTGTAACTGGCCGTGTGACGGACAATCAGGGCAATCCCCTGCCTCAGGCCTCCGTAATGGTAAAAGGTACCACCACTGGTGTGGCTACAACAGATGATGGATCCTTTACCATACAGGTTCCAAACAATTCCAGTATTCTGGTAATCAGTACCGTAGGTATGGTTGATCAGGAAGTTTCTGTAGGAAGCCGCCGGAATATTGTGGTAGCCCTTGAAAATGCTGCCGGCAATATGGAAGAAGTGGTTGTTGTGGCTTATGGAGGCCGCGTTAAACGATCCAGCTTCACGGGCTCGGCCGCTCAGGTGGATGCCAAGGCTTTTGAAAACCGCCCGATTTCCAATGCCCTGAACGCGTTGGTGGGTGCAGCTCCCGGTATTCAAACCACCACGCCGAGTGGTGCGCCCGGCAGTTCTGCAGGCATTGTGCTTCGCGGTTTTGGGTCATATTCCCTCAGCAGCGGACCTCTTTATGTGGTTGACGGCGTTGTATACGACGGCGGATTTTCCAACATTAACCCCAATGACATTGAAACCATAACTGCGCTTAAAGATGCATCCACTACCGCCCTCTACGGTTCACGTGGTGCCAATGGCGTTATTATGATTACTACCAAAAAAGGAGCGAGAGGACGTCAATCATTGCAGTTTAAAGCCCAGATGGGGAGAAGCAATCCGGCAATTGAGCGTTATACCACTGTGGACGCTTTCCAGTATTATCCACTGGCCTGGGAATCTTATCGCAATGGTTTGCACTATGGCTCCACCGCCATTCCCTTTGATTCGGCCGGTATGATTGCTTCCGGCTTGCTGCCGCGCTTTACTTCCGGAGCCAATGCCGGTCGTCAGCGGTTCCGCACCGGAAACTATCGTGATATATACCAGGTATTGGGTAATTATAACCCCTTCAATGTTCCGACCACCCAAATTGTAAGTCCTACAGGTGTAATCAATCCCAATGCGCAACTCATTTACGCCGATGATATGAGTTGGCTTGACCAGGCAACCCGCACCGGAACCAGAAATGAGTACAATCTTATGTACAACAGTGGAAGCGACCGTGCCGACCTCAGCGCCTCCCTCGGTTATCTTAAAGAAGGAGGTTGGGGCCTGCGTTCGCAGATGGATCGGTTTACCGGTCGCGTAAATGTTAATGTAACACCTACAACCTGGTTCCGTACCGGCCTGAATATTTTCGCAAACCGCACTACTTTTGATAATTCAGCCACAGGCGGTATTGTAAATCCGTTCTATTTTGCCAGGTATGCCGCACCAATCTACCCGGTATTTCTTCATGATCCCAATACTGGTGAATACGTGCTGGATGCGGTTGGAAATAAAAGATATGACTATGGTAATGATGCCGGCTACGCACGCCCATACAATAGTGGACGCCATTCCATTGCGGAGCATCTTTGGAATAAGGACAACGATGTAAGAGACGCGCTATCGGCTCGTGCAACCGCTGAGATCATCGCCACTCCCTGGCTGTCTTTTTCCACCAATGTGAGCTACGACATTACCAATAACGACAATACCGGATATGAAAACCCCCTGGTAGGGGATGGCTACCCGAGTGGTCGTTTCAGCATCGACACCTACAAGAGAACTTCCTATACACTCAATCAACTGGCCAACCTGAACCGCAAATTTGGCCTGCATAATGTGGATTTCCTGCTGGGGCATGAAAATTACAACTACCACTATACCAGTACCAGCGGTATGCGTATCGGCCAGAGTTTTGATGACATTTATGTTTATTCCAACTTCGGTACCATCAACTCCTTGTCATCATCCATCGCGCAAAATCGTTCCGAAGGTTATTTCAGCCGGTTGATGTATGATTATGACGACAAATACCTCTTTTCAGCCTCCCTCCGTCGCGATGGTAACTCCAAGTTTCCCCGCGATATCCGCTGGGCCGATTTCTGGTCGCTGGGTCTGGGCTGGAGAATCGATAAGGAAAATTTCTTCAATGTAAACTGGGTAGACCTGCTGAAGATCCGGGCATCTTATGGTGTGACCGGAAACTCCGAAACTGGCAACTATCCTTACCAGGCAGGACTGAGTATTGGTTATGACGACGATACCCGTCCGGGTGTGATCGTTACCTCGCTGGGTAGCCCGCAACTTACCTGGGAAACGCAAAAGCCTCTGGACATTGGTCTTGATTTCGCATTTTTCAAACAACGGATTTCCGGTACCATTGGTTTATTCGACCGCAATAGCAGTGGCCTGATCTTCAGCGTTCCTCAGCCCATTCAGAATGGTGGTACGCCCGGCGGAGGATTCTCAATCAGCCAGAATATCGGAAGCATGAACAACCGGGGTATTGAAGCGCAGCTAACTGTGGTACCGGTTCGTCAGCGTGACTTTACCTGGGATATAACCTTTAATGCCACGCATTATAAAAACAAACTGACCAAAATGCCTCTGGAAACACCGGCATTGACCAGTTCACCCTTCAAGCGAGAGGTGGGCAAATCCATCTATGATTTCTACACCCGTACATACTATGGTGTTGATCCCGCAGACGGACAGGTGCTCTACCAGGGTGCAATTACATGGAACCCGGCCAACTCCCGGCTGATCCAGAACGATAAGGGCTCTTTTGATA
This sequence comes from Bacteroidota bacterium, assembly GCA_023387985.1. Classification (GTDB taxonomy): domain Bacteria; phylum Bacteroidota; class Bacteroidia; order Chitinophagales; family Chitinophagaceae; genus Phnomibacter. The sequence continues at coordinate 129,281 of JAEWHC010000009.1, forward strand.
CCGTAACGATTGATCACAATAATGCTGTACAGAGTTATATTGGAAAAACCAGTTTGCCGGATGTTTACGGAAGTATTGTGAACAACCTCACGTTTAAGCGTTTTGATTTCAGCTTTGTGCTCACCTATCAGTTGGGTGGCTGGGTATATGATGCAGTTTATGCCGGCCTAATGACCACGAGTACAGCCGGTAGAGCTTTTCATACGGATATGCTCAACCGCTGGCAGAAACCCGGCGACATCACTGATGTTCCGCGTATTGATGAAACACGTACTTCACAGTATGGTGCAGCTTCCACACGTTGGCTCACCGATGCCACTTACCTCAGTATCAACAACGTCAGCCTGGGTTACCGGATTCCTTCAGAAGTGCTTTCGAAAATTGGTGCTTCGCAGGCCCGCATTTTCGTGAGTGCGGAAAACCTTAAGTTCTTTACCAAGCGTACGGGAATGAATGTGAACGGTGCCTTCAGCGGTATAACGGATGATACCTACGACGCTGCAAGGGTTATGAACGTAGGCCTTAGTTTAAACTTCTAAAAACCAATTTATGAAAATAGCAATAAGAAATACTTTTTGGCTGGCGGTATTGTTTCTGGCGTTTACCCAAACGGGTTGCCAGAAAGATTACCTTCAACTCAATCCGCCGTCATCTCAGACGCCTGAGAACATTTTTGCCACTACCAAAAATGCCTATGCCGCCATAAATGGTATTCACCGTACCATGTATGTACAATGGTACAGCAACCAGGCCACAGGAGGCTATAGCGGAAATATGTTGTACACCGATGTAATGACCGAAGATTTTGTGATGACCGCCCAGGCAAACGGATGGTTTGTGGCCGAGTATCGTTGGTTGAGCCATCGCAACGAGGCCTCTTCACAAGTACGTTTCCATTATGGATTTTATTACACGGTAATTGCCAATGCCAATGTGATTCTGGCCAATATTGACAATGCCGTAGGGCCACAGGATGATATTGACAATATTAAAGGACAGGCGTATGCCTACCGGGCATGGGCCTACTTCAACCTGGTGCAGTTATTTGGCGAACGTTTTGAAAAAGGAGCTGCCAACAATTCCTTGGGGATGGCGCTTGTATTGGAGCCAAAGAGCGGCGCTCTTCCACGCAATACGGTTGCGGAAACCTACGCACAGGTTAATAGTGACATCAATGAAGCCATTCGCCTGCTTGAAGGAAAAACCCGCCCCGCCATTTCTCATATCAATGTAAAGGTGGCTAAAGGAATAAAGGCGAGAATTGCCCTGGCACAACAGGAATGGGCAACAGCAGCTCAAATGGCCAATGAAGCGCGTCAGGGATTTACGCTGATGAATCATGAACTGATGATGGCCGGATTTTCGAATGTAAACAACCCGGAATGGATATGGGGTTTCCGCCATCGCGATGATCATCCCACCTATTTCTACTCGTTTTATGCTTATCTTGGCGACTTCTCATCAACGAATACCCGCGGTAATCCGAAAGCGATTTTTTCACCGCTTTACGACAGGATCACTGATACAGATATCCGTAAAAAATGGTGGGATCCCACTGGCTCAAATCCCGAATTTCCCCTGGTGGCAGGTGGTACCCGTCGCCCTTACATGACCCGTAAATTTCTGCTGGCCAACCCCGGCAACAGTAACGGTGACCTGGTTATGATGCGTGCAGCCGAAATGTATCTGATTGAAGCCGAAGCACTGGCCCGTGCAGGCAATGAAGAAGGCGCAAAAGATGTACTCTTCACCCTGGCCAAAAGCCGCGATCCGGAATACACACGCAGCACCAACAGCGGGGCTGAACTGATTGACGAAATCCTGTTTCAGCGCAGGGTGGAGCTGTGGGCCGAAGGATTCCGTTTCCTGGATCTCAAGCGGCTGAATCAGCCTCTGGATCGCAGAGGGGGTAACCACGACAACTCCCTGGCTCAGAAAATGCAGGAGCCCGCCGGAACCAAAGAATGGGTTTTCCTCATTCCACGTGCCGAGCTGGAATATACCCTGGGTGTGGTGGTGCAAAACCCACTTTAATTCGGGGGAAGGTTCATAAAGAGAAAAAGCCACTTCATTTCGGGAGTGGCTTTTTTTTACTGCTTTTTGCTGAACTTGTGATGTGATCAATAAAATTTAAGTTATGCGGATAATCCTAATACTGCTTTTTCAGGCGATGTTCACTGTAGTTTGGGCACAGCCTACTGCGGCGGATGAAGAGGTTAGATGGAAAAAACAGGCAAAGGATGTTTCCATCATTCGCGATGGATATGGTATAGCGCATGTGTACGGCAAAACCGATGCAAACACGGTATTTGGGTTGTTGTTCGCGCAGTGTGAAGACGATTTTTACCGGGTGGAAGCCAACTACATTGATGTGCTTGGCCGACGCGCCGAACTCGAGGGCGTAGCTCGTCTTTATGATGATCTCGGCCGCCGGTTGATCATTGACCCGGAAGATGCCAGAAAAGATTTCGAAAACGCACCGCAATGGCTGCGTGAACTTTGCGAAGCTTTCGCTGATAGGGTTAATTTTTACCTGCATACCCATCCCGAAGTAAAACCAAAACTGCTTGACCGCTTTGAGCCCTGGTGGCCTTTACTATGGACGGATGGCTCCATCGCCGCCATCAATATGGGGGGTGCCACAAACAGGGAGTTGGCAGCACTATACGACGAGGAGCAGGTTTTGACAGGCATATCATACCGGGTTGATGAAATGCAGGATGCTTCCAATGGATTTGCGTTTGCCCCGGTACTTACCCAAAACAACAAACCCATTCTCTTTATCAATCCGCATGTAAGTCTGTACTTCCGAACTGAAGCGCATGTTGTAAGCGAGAACGGGCTGAATGCCTATGGCGCCATTACCTGGGGGCAGTTTTTCGTTTTCCAGGGCTTTAATGAATATTGCGGATGGATGCATACCGCCACCGATGCCGATGTATCTGATCTTTATTACCTGGAGCTGGACAAGAATAAAAAACGTTATCGCTTTGATGGCAAATGGCTTCCCCTGCAAACCAAAACGGTGAAGCTCAAAATCCGCGAAGCGGGTGGCATTACCGGGCGCAGTTTCACCACTTACTTTACCCACCATGGTCCGGTGGTGGGCATGCGGGATGGAAAATGGATGGCGCTGCAGCACAACAACCGCAGCATGAACAACCTCATTCAGGGTTTAAAAAGAAATAAAGCAGGGAGCTTTGAGGAATTCAGGGAGATTCTGGCCATGCGTCAGAACCCGAGTACAAATACCCTGTATGCCGACCGGCAGGGAAATATCGCTTACTGGCACGGCAATTTTTTGCCCATCCGCAATGACAGCTTCGATTGGAGCAAACCCGTTCCGGGAAACACGAGCGCATCCGGCTGGAAAGGTTACCATACACTGGATGAACTCGTCCATTATGTAAACCCGGCCAATGGCTGGATTCAGAATTGCAATTCCACGCCCTATTCTGCTTTGGGAGATACCGGTAACTACCCACTGAAATTTCCGAAATACGCTGCACCTGAAGCTGAGAATTTCCGGGCCATCAATGCCATTGACCTCTGGAAAAATGCCCGCAACTTAACACTGGACAGTGTTATCATAAAGTCCTATACCCGTCGCCTGCCGGCTTTTGAAGTTTTGGTGCCGGCCCTGCAAAAAGCCTGGCAAACCCATCCTGAAATCCCGGATAGTTTGCGGGATGCAATGACGAAAGCCGTAGACCGTTTATCGGGGTGGAATTTTCACACGGCTGATACATCTATTGCTGCAACATTGGCACTGGAATGGGGCGATCAGCTACTGCCGGCCCTGAATCGCCGGAAACCGGCCACCGCTAAATTCAATACCGGGCAAATGGACCGGGTTTTGGATTTCGCGGCCAATGCCCACCCTCAGGAATTGCTGGAGCCTTTGCAACAGGTACTGACCAAACTGGTCAACCGGTTCGGCTACTGGGAAATTCCGTGGGGACAGCTCAACCGGTATCAGCGCCTCACCGGCCAATTGAAAGAAACCTATTCCGACAGCATGCCTTCACTTCCTGTTCCTTTCGCCTCGCAGGCATGGGGCGCCCTGGCTACCTATCAAAGCCGGGTGATGCCGGGAACAAACCGGCGTTATGGTACTTATGGCAACAGTTTTGTAGCCGCGGTGGAATTCGGTGATAAATTGCGGGCAAAGAGTTTGCTGGCCGGGGGAAACAGCAGCCATCCCCGAAACCTCTTTTATGAAAAGGAAGCGATCGCCTTTACACGGGGTGAATTTAAAGAAGTGTGGTTTTATAAGGAAGACGTGGAAAGAAATGCCATTCGCACTTACCGGCCCGGTTGGCCCGGCCAGTTGTGAGCATATATAAATCTCCGGTTAGATGAATTACGCTTTCTACACCTGGGTTACCCTGTATTTTGGCGGGTTTAAATTGCCGGCTCTACAGACAATCGTGCATGGGGCGCTGTGCTTTGTTCGGCAAAATGCCGCAGCCGCGACATTTCTTTCTGGCTCATTTTTTTTCCATACTGTGCCAGCAAATAAGCTATTCCTCCAACAAATAATGAAAAGAGCGTGGCATATAAGGCCCACCCAAAGTCTTTAGACTCAATAGATAGCCCCGTCAAAAACAGAAAAGAGAAAAACAAAAAGCCCAGCGTGGCAATGCCGTACGTGAACAGGAAAACCACCCAGATCCCCTGGCTTGGACCGAAAGTGCCGCGGATTACGGTATCCTGTGTTTCGTACTCTTTTTCGATGGTAAGCGTGAGTCTCGGCTTGAAATAGGGGTTTTCCGCTGTGCGGATCATGATGGTGCTGAGGTGCTCATTGATTATGCCGGTGAATTCTTCTTTATGCCCATCCATATATTCTCTTAAATGCCGGGTATATTCCTTTGTGGAAAGATCTGTGCGAAGCTTAAACCGTGGCCGGCTGCGGATATTGTTGAGCAGGTTGTCGTCCATGATGCAGAATTCCTCGTTTGGATATCAAAATTACGGTTAGATTTTTAAGCAAAAACATACGCCATACCTGGGTAACCCGCGCCAAACCAAAACCAATGGTGGTGAAAAGGATCCTGATCTATGAGGCAAAAAATCGCGGACCAACGTTCCACTCATCCACCATATTATTCACTCATCATTTTGTCCTTCCTACTCATTAAATCCTTAACAATTTGGAAACTATAAACGGGGAAACGTTTATGGTTTTTTAGTTTCCACCTTCTACTTTTGCGCCCCGATATGGTACAATCAACTGCATTTTTAGAAAAAGTAGCCAACCTCTTTATTGAGCAAGGGGCGAAAACCCTGACGATGGATGACATTGCCAGGGAGTTTGGCATGTCCAAAAAAACGCTTTACCAGATGTATGAAAACAAGGAAGCGCTTCTGGAAGAGATTCTTGAATACAAGCTGAATGAATTGATCAGCCGGATTAAAGATCAGCATGGCAATATGGAAGACGCCATTGACCGCATGTTCTGCCGCGATAAGATGATCGAAAAAGCGACGCAAACCAACAATTCCGTTTTCATTATACAGCTGATGAAATATTACCCGTCCATTTTCAACAGCCACATGCGCGGGTTTTCGGAGCGTTTTTCCGAAGTGCTTGAAGACAATATTGACAGGGGAAGAAGGCAGGGCCTCTACCGTGAGGATTTTGACGCGACCCTTTTTTCCCGGATATTTTTTCAGTTGGCCATGTCTTACGACAATTCGCCATTCATTGATATTGATAAAGTGGAACGTAAAGAATACATGGATGCGACCCTGATGTTTTTCATGCATGCGATCACCACAGAAAAAGGCAAGGAAAAATTAAGTGAATACAAAAACCTTAAATCAAAAGAATGAAAAAAATATTTCTGATCATTTCCATTTTTGCCACAGGTCTGGCCAATGCCCAGGAGGTGATCACGCTGGGGTTGCCGGAGGCCGTCAACCATGCCCTGGCCCATAAAGCCGACGCAGAAAAAGCAAGGCTGGATATTGAAAAAGGCGAGGCCCAGATTGCCGAAGTAAAGGCAGGCGCATATCCGAAATTCAACATCAACAGCGTAACTTCTTTCAATCCCCTCTTGCAGGAAACGGTATTGCCCGGAGAAATATTCGGCATGCCCGGCGAAAAAATGAAAGTGTCGTTTGGGCAAAAGTGGATAGCCAATGCCAATGCGCAGCTCACGCAGGTTTTATTCAATCAATCCGTTTTTACAGGGCTCAAGGCGGCTCGTTCAACCAGGGATTTTTACCTGGCCAATGCTGAGCTTACTGATGTGCAGATTATTGAGCGTGTGGCCAATGCATATTACCAGGTTTACCAGGCCCAGCAAATGCTGGACAACCTCGACAGCACATTGGCTTTTACCCGGCAAACGGTGAATATCATTAAAGGATTGTATGATGCCGGCCTTGCAAAAAAAATTGATTTTGATCGCAGCAATGTGGTGCTGAACAATATTATAGGCGGCAGGCAGCAACTCGTGAATGCCCATGAGCTTTCGCAGAATGCGCTCAAGTTCATGATTGGCATGAGTATGGAGCAGGAAATCCGTTTGCCGGCCAATACATTCAATACCCCCATAATGGCGGCATACGATTCTACCTATACCGATGACCGAGCGGAATTGAAAGTGCTCAACAGACAACTTGAACTGCTGAACTGGCAGAAGAAAGCCACTGAGGCAACGTTCTATCCATCCGTATCATTGGCGGCAAATTATGGCATATTTGGCCAGGGTGCCAGAGTGCCCTGGTGGCATGGCGAAAGAAACGGGGTGTTCTGGTCCGATGTATCCTCAGTGAACCTGCAGGTAAGTATACCGATCTTCAATGGTTTTGCCACCAAGGCAAAGATCAAACAAAATGAGATCGAGATAAAAAAAGCGGAGGCGGGTCTCCGCGATATAAAACTCGGCCTTGACCTGGAACAAAAAAATGCGGTAACCCAAATCAACAACAACCTGATCGCCATCAAAACCCAGGAAAATAATGTGCGCCTGGCAGAAGAGGTGCTGGCTAATACCCGCAACAATTACCGCTATGGTTTGGCTACACTCAATGATCTGCTTGATGCCGAAAGAGATCTTTCGGAAGCCCGGAACAACCTGACCCGTTCGCAGCTCGATTATAAAATGGCGGAAATAGAATTATTGAAATCACAGGGAAAACTGAACACTTTAAACGGATCAACCAACTAACATGAAAAAGACCATATTTTACAGCGTATTATTCCTTGCGGCCGTTGTTGCAGCAGCATTCATCCTGAAGCGCAACCAGCAAAAAAATCAGGCAGAAGTAGCCATTGTGGCACAAATCAATCCTGACGTGGCGGTCAGAACTGCATCCGTACAGCGTGAGAACCTGAACGGTGAATTCACCGTAAATGGAACTTTTTTACCCAACAAACAAGCCATGATCTCCGCTGAAATGGGTGGGCAGGTGGTTGCGCTCTATGTCAAAGAAGGCAGTTATGTACGTGCAGGGCAAACCGTTGCAAGGCTTGCCGGCGAAAAGATCAATGTGAATGTAGCCAATGCCAAATCCAATCTCGATATGGCCGTTGCCACGCTTGAGCGCTACGAAGCGGCATACCAGACAGGCGGCATAACCGCCCTGCAACTCGACCAGGCCAGGCAGCAGGTGAAGAATGCCAGGGCTCAATATCAATCTGCGCAACTCACCTCAGGCGATACCAATGTGCGCAGTAAAGTAAGCGGCATTGTCAATCAGAAGATGATCGAAGTGGGCGCAGTAGTCGGGCCCGGCACACCCATTGTTGAAGTGGTGGATATTTCAGTGCTGAAACTGAAGGTGGAAGTGGATGAAGGTATGGTCAGCCAGCTTTCTTTGGGCAACAATGCTTTGATCGCGCCGAGCAGCACTGCGGATACACTCAGTGGCAAGATCACCTTTATTGCTCCCTCATCTACCGGCGCGCTGAAATTTCCTGTGGAAATTACCATTGGAAATCCCGGCAATAAACTCCGTGCCGGTATGTACGCCACAGCCATTTTCAATCGTACAGGGGTAAACAATATCCTTACCATTCCCCGTGAAGCTTTTGTAGGCAGTGTGAACGACAATGAAGTATTTGTTGTCCGCGACAGTCTCGCCTATCTCACCAAAATTCAAAGTGGCGTAAACCATGGCGACAAGGTGGAAGTGTTAGCCGGCTTGCAGGAAGGCGATGTGGTGGTGACCTCCGGGCAAATCAACCTGAGTGACAAAACCAAAGTGCGGATCCTGAAATAAACCGTTCCCAACTTTTAAGACAACAACATGAAAATAGTAGAAGTATCTATAAAAAGGCCAAGCGTGGTGATCGTAATGCTGGCCTTGCTGCTGATCGGCGGATTGTTCAGTTATTCGCTGTTGAGTTATGAACTGGTTCCGCGTTTTGAGATCAAGGTGGTTACAGTTTCCACGGTTTATCCCGGCGCCTCTCCGGCGGAAGTGGAGAATACGGTCTCGCGAAAAATCGAAGATGCCGTTTCTTCAGTAGAAGGCGTGAAACGCATACTCAGCAAATCTTACGAAAACCTTTCGGTGGTGATCGTAGAGTTTAACGAAAGCGCGGATATCGACTATGCGATGAACGAGGCGCAGCGAAGGATCGGCGCCATACGAAGCGATTTGCCTGACGATATCCGCGAACCGGGACTTGCGCAGTTTTCCATGTCTGATTTGCCAGTGGTAACCATGGGGGTTACGGCTAACCTGACGGAAAGCGAGCTCTACGATATAATTGATGAAAAGCTGCAACCTGAATTTTCACGGATTCCCGGTGTGGCGCAGGTGAATATTATTGGTGGCCAGCCCCGCGAAATCCGTGTGAATCTTGACCCGAATAAACTGCAGGGTTATGGGCTCACCATCCCGCAGGTAATGCAGGTGATCTCCATGGCCAACCTCGATTTTCCGACGGGAAGTTTGAAAACCCGCGAGAACAGTACGCTCGTTCGGTTATCCGGTAAGATCAATTCCGTTGATGAATTGCGGAACCTTGTGGTGTCCTCGGAAAACGGGCAGAATATCCGGTTGACGGATGTGGCCGAAGTGCAGGATACGCAGAAAGAAACAGACAAAATCGCCAGGATTGATCATCAAAATACCATTTTAATCCAGGTGCAAAAGCAAACTGAAGCCAACGCGGTGGAGATCAGTGAAATGGTACACCAGAAAGCAACGGAGCTTGAAACCCAATACAAGGAGCAGGATGTAAAGATCACGGTGGCAAACGATACGTCGGATTTCACCCTGGCTGCCGCCAATAGCGTGATCAAGGATTTATTTATCGCTGTGGCCCTTGTTGCATTTGTAATGTTGTTTTTTCTGCATAGCGTGCGCAATTCGCTCATGGTTATGGTGGCGATACCTACCTCGCTTATCGCCACATTTATCGGCATGTATTTATTTGGCTACAGCCTGAACCTGATGAGCCTGCTTGCCTTATCGCTGGTGGTGGGCATTCTTGTTGATGATGCCATTGTAGTCATCGAAAACATTCACCGGCATATGGAGATGGGCAAAAGCCGTGTGCGGGCAGCTTTTGACGGAGCCCGGGAGATCGGCTTCACGGTTACGGCCATCACCCTCGTTATTGTGGTGGTGTTTCTGCCCATTGCCCTGAGTACCGGTATTGTAACTAAAATTATAGGTCAGTTTTGTGTAGTGGTGATCATGGCTACATTGTTTTCATTGCTCATTTCATTTACCGTTGTGCCGTATTTGTATTCCCGTTTTGGGACGCTTGATCTAATCAGCCCAAACACGTTTTTTGGGAAGATCATTCAGCAATTTGAAAGGGGCATTGAATGGTTCACCGGGCAGGTTACCTTTATTTTAAAATGGAGCCTGAATCATAAACGCTGGACCCTCCTGGTTTCGATCATCTTATTTGTAAGCTCATTTTTGCTGCTGGGCATGGGTTTTATCGGAAGTGATTTCTTTCCGCGAACCGACCGTGGAGAATTCATGGTTCAACTGGAACTGAAAAAAGACGCGTCTCTGGAGGAGACCAATTTCCTGACCCAGAAAGCGGAAAAATTCTTAACCGCTTTGCCGGAGGTGGAAAGCATTATTACTTCTGTAGGGCAATCGAGTACAGGAATGGGCGCAATGCAGTCCACAAGCAATAAATCGGAGATAACGGTGAAACTGGTTGATAAAAAGTACCGGAAAGAAAATTCCAATTTATATGCCGCGAGAACCAAGCTGGCTCTCGAAAAAGAGCTGGTAGGAGCCAAAGTCACCACGATTCCTGTAGGGATGATGGGTGCTGAACAGGCACCGCTGCAAATGACAGTTACTGCAACCACATTGGAGGATGCCATGCAGTATGCTGAAGAATCCATGAGACAGCTCAAAACCATTGATGGCATTACTGAGGCCAAGCTGAGCGTGGAAGAAGGCAATCCGGAAGTATCCGTAAATGTCGATCGCGATAAAATGGCTTCATTGGGTTTGAATGTCGCCATTGTAGGTCAAACCCTGCGCACCGCATTCAGCGGAAACAATGACAATAAATTCCGCACAGGCAATAATGAATACGATATCAACATTATTGTGGACCAGGCTTACCGCACTTCGCTGAAAGATGTGCAGAATATCCAGTTCAAGAACAGCCAGGGGCAGCTTATTGACCTGTCGCAATTCGCAGATATCCGCTATTCTTCCGGTCCGGCCCTGCTCGAGCGTTATGACCGTGCACCATCCGTAACGGTGCAGGCACAAACTGTAGGAGTAACTACCGGTGCTGCTGCGCAGGAATGGGAAACGAAAATGACCGATGTGGTAAAGCCGGCGGGGGTGAACTGGAAATGGGGCGGCAACATGGAAAACCAGTCTGAAGGTTTTGGTACCCTGGGCATTGCGTTGCTTGCGGCCATTTTGCTGGTGTATATGATCATGGTGGTTTTATACAATGACTTTGTAAAGCCCTTCGTGGTTTTGTTTTCGATTCCGTTGTCTTTCATTGGGGCATTGTGGGCCCTTGCCCTGACCAATCAGAGCCTGAACATTTTTACGATTCTGGGTATCATCATGCTGATTGGCCTGGTGGCCAAGAACGCCATTCTGTTGGTGGATTTTGCCAACCACCGGATGGATCATGGTGAATCAATGGACAATGCATTGGTGCAGGCCAACCATGCCCGTCTGCGCCCGATATTGATGACTACGTTTGCGATGGTATTTGGCATGTTGCCCATTGCGCTGGCCAAGGAGGCTGCCGCCGAAATGAGCAACGGACTGGCCATTGTGATCATTGGCGGGTTGCTGTCTTCACTTTTTCTGACATTGATTATTGTTCCGGTGGTCTATAAAATTGTGGTTGGCTGGGAAGAGAAATTCTCCAGGCACAAAAACACCGACTGGGATGCGCTGATGAAAGAAGAATATGAGCATCTGCACCCGGAACAGGAGTTGGAATTTTAGAGGATTTGAAATGCGTTATATAACTTCCGCTGCCGCTTTTGCGGTGGCACTAACCATTACGGTTTGTCGAGAACCTGGTAAGGTGAGGTAGGCGTTTTAATGGATGTAACGATGATAAAAAGTGCTATTCCAACCTTTTCACAATTCAATAAATTCCATAATAGTCGATTGAATTTGTAGACTTTTACGTATTTGTGCATTTTCTAAAATTTAAATGCATTATCATTCACTAAATGAGGGATTAATTTCCTAATGCCAGGCGTTTTCGAAATCGGGAATCCCCTGCGGGCCTGATTCGGTTTTCAATTTACAATTGTCGAAAAGCGCTTGAAAAAACTCGAAAATGGCATAGTCTCCCCGGCTATTTGTTCGTACATTTGCAGTCTAATGCTACTCTAATTATAAATTTTCTAAAAAACTATCTGCATGAGAGGTAAATTTACATTCATGTTTGTGGGCATGCTATTGTGTTTTAGCACCTTATTTGCCCAACGAACAATTACAGGAAAAGTGACGGACGTTGACGGTGCTCCTGTGATCAATGCATCGGTTATGGTAAAGGGTACCAACCTGGGTACAACAACCAATGACAATGGAAATTATTCCATTTCCGTTCCATCCGCAAACTCCACACTTGTATTCACATCAGTAGGAATGCTGAATGAAGAACGCGTGGTTGGAAATCAATCAGTAATCAATGTTTCCTTACAAAGTGTATCTACAGAGCTTTCAGAAGTGGTGGTACAGGTGCCTTACGGTACAGTAAGGAAAATTGCATTTACAGGTTCTGAAGCCACTGTAAATGCTGCCAGCATTCAAAAGCAGCAGGTAACTTCTGTTACCCGTGCCATTGAAGGGCTGGTACCTGGAATTATCTCCACCAACGGTGGTGGAGCACCCGGTTCCAATGCAAGCATTTTGGTAAGGGGTGTTGGTTCAGTAAACGCCAGCAGCGCTCCGCTCTACGTATTGAACGGTGTTCCGTACGATGGATCAATCAGCGCACTGAACACAGACGACATTGAGTCGGTAACCGTATTGAAAGATGCTTCTGCAGCAGCGTTATATGGTTCAAGAGCTGCCAACGGGGTGATCATGATCACAACCAAGAAAGGAAGCAAAGGCAGAAATACTGTTACATTCAATGTGCGCCAGGGCTTTATGAACAGGTTTATTGAAGAATATGACCGGGTTGACGCGAGAGACTATTATGAACTGATGTGGGAATCCATCCGCAATAACCAACAGTACGGTTCAGGTCTTTCAGCCGCCGTGGCCGGTGCAAATGCATCAAATATGCTTACCGGCAACAACGCCCTGGTGTATAACGCGTACAATGTTCCGGGCAACCAACTGGTAGATCCGGTTACCGGCAAATTGAATCCTTCCGCGCAACTGTTGTGGAATGATTCATGGGAAAATGTGCTTTACCGCACAGCCAGCCGCCAGAATATTACCATGAACGTGAGTGGTGGTGGTGACAATAACGACTTTATGCTTTCCGGCGGATACCTGAATGAAGATGGTATCGTGAAGTTCTCCGGCTATAAGCGCTATAATGCCCGTTTGAATGTGAATGCAAACCCCGTAAAATGGTTCAAGACTGGCCTGAATGTGGATGGAGCATTGAACAACCGTTCTGACTTCCTGGCTGAGGGCAGCTATACCACAAACCCCTTCTATTATACCCGCCAAATGGGACCCATTTATCCTGTATGGCAAAGGGATGCCACTGGCAATTTTGTGATTGATGAAGCCACCGGTGAAAGGGCACTTGACTGGGGAAAACCTGCCCAAATGGGTACAAGGCCTTATGGCCCCAACTCCAACCTGCTTGGTTCGCTGAGGCTTGACGACAGGTCTTCCAAGTTCTTCAATGGCAACGCGAATACGTATATGGAAATCCTGTTCCTTAAAGATTTTTCATTCAAAACCACCCTGGGTGTCAACTACTACAATTCAAACGGAACAACTTATCAAAACTCCCAGTTCGGTGATGCTGACAACGTTAAAGGACGTTCCACGAAATCCGCCCTGCGTCAAACGTCACTCACCATGAATGAAGTGTTGACCTGGCAAAGATCTTTCGGCATTCACAATGTCAGGGCATTGGTTGGCCATGAAAATTACAAGTGGGATCAGAATTATGCTTCCGCAACCAAAACCAACTTTGCATTTCCCGGAAGTTCCGAGCTGGATAATGCTTCTGTAAATGAAGGCTCTTCTTCATACTCCAATTTCCACCGCATTGAAGGTTATTTCAGCAATGTGAACTATGATTATGAAGGCAAATACCTGGTATCCGCCAGTTATCGTCGCGATGGTACTTCACGGTTTTATGTTGATAACCGTTGGGGTGATTTCTACTCTTTGGGTCTCGGATGGGTTATTTCCCGCGAAAACTTCATGAGAGCTTATGACTGGCTGAACCACCTGAAGCTTCGCGCAAGCTACGGCGAACAGGGTAATGAGTCTATTGGCACTTACTACGCTTATCAAACCTTGTATTCTGCCGGTTGGAACAACGCCGCGAGACCAGGCTACCTGGCATCAGGTTTGCCAAACCCCGAACTGGTTTGGGAAGGCAACAAAACCTTTAACGTAGGCATGGACTTCAGTTTATTGAATAACAAGTTTCAGGGTACCGTTGAATATTTCAAGCGTATTTCAGACAATATGTTGTTTGATGTTCCGCTGCCCACTTCAACCGGTAATACCTCCATTACGCAAAACATTGGAACCATGTACAACGCAGGTGTTGAATTCCAACTGGCGTACAATGTTATCCGCAACAGTGATTTCCGCTGGAGGATTGACCTGAACCTTACCCATTTCAAGAACAAAATCACCAAGCTTCCTGAACTGCAAAGGGAAAATGGTATAGTTTCCGGCACCAAGAAACTCATGGAAGGAAAGGGCATTTATGATTTCTGGCTGAAAGAATATGCCGGGGTTGACGCTTCAACAGGCGATGCCCTCTATTACAAAGATGTTATGGGTGCCGACGGCAAGCCTTCGGGGGAAAGAATTCTGACCAATAAATATTCAGAAGCAAGTTTCTATTATGTTGGTGGATCCGCACTGCCGAATATTTCCGGTGGGATTACCAATACCGTTTCCTACAAAGGTTTTGACCTGAGTGTTTTGTTCACTTTTGCCCAGGGCGGAAAATTCTATGATGGCAACTATCAAAGCCTGATGCACCGTGGTTCTTTCGGTACCGCATGGCATACCGATATCCTGAACCGTTGGCAAAAGCCTGGTGATGTGACCAATGTTCCGAGGATTCAGAATGCGGTTGCAGACCAGGAAGGTACATCTTCAAGATACCTTTTCGATGGTTCTTATGGCAACATCAAGAACATTACATTAAGTTATGAGCTGCCCGGAAAATGGATGGATATTATTGGAATTTCCGGATTGCAGATCTATGGCAATGTTGATAATGCTTATTTGTTCTCCTCCAAGCAAGGAATGGATGCCCAGCGTTCGTTTACAGGAACATCAGATTGGAGTTACACTCCTTTCCGAACATATACAATAGGCTTAAGCGTTAACCTTTAAAATCAAATTGATGAAAAAAATATTTTTATATAGCATTACGTTAGCCTTGCTGGCCATTGGCAGCGGTTGCAAAAAGGATTATCTTGAGACCAATCCGAGCAACCAGGTTTCAAATGCCATTATCTTTTCTACCACCGACGGGGCATTTACCGCAATGGATGGTGTTTACAGGTCTTATTACACCAGTTTAACCAACCATGGCAACTTTGGCCAGAAATCGTACGACCTGGTGAGTGACCTTATGGGCAATGACATGGTGGTGCATACCCAGGGCTACGGCTGGTTCAATGCGGAATACAATTATACCGCGCAATTGCTGGCTACTGATAACAGCCGTTCAGAAAGAATGTGGTGGTTTTATTATCGTGCCATCAACAATGCCAACCAGATCATTGTCAACATTGATGGCGCCACTGGCCCGCAGGCTGACAAAGACAATATAAAAGGTCAGGCATTGGCTTTGCGCGCATTCAGTTATTACAACCTGGTGAACTGGTTTCAGCAGACATATAAAGGCAATGAAAACAAGCCAGGGGTGCCGATTTACACTACGCCTACGAGTGAAGGCGGTCCCCGAGCCTCTGTTGAGGATGTTTACAAGCAAGTTGTTGCAGATTTGACTGAAGCTGAAAATCTCCTTACCGGTAAGGCCCGAAAACATATTTCGCATATAAATGCCAATGTAGTTCAGGGAATTATGGCAAGGGTTGCGCTGAGTATGGAAGATTATTCCAAAGCGGCATCCTATGCAAATAAAGCCAGAACCGGACATGCCCCCATGTCTGCGGAGCAGTATAAACAAGGATTTTCTAAAATGACCGATGGCAATCCGGAATGGCTATGGGGTGTGGAGATCATAACCGACCAGGCTACGATCTATGCCTCTTTTTATTCGCACATGGATGTGGCCACAGGTGGTTATGCAGCATTGGGCGGTCAAAAAAAGATCACCAAGGCACTTTACGACCAAATGGGTGAAGCAGATGTAAGGAGAGAAGTATTCCAAAAACCCGGTACAGGCACGAGCGCATATCCCGAGTATACACAGCGCAAACTGAGGGTGCCAACTCCCGGTTCATGGGCTGCCGATTACCTCCTGATGCGTTCGGGAGAAATGTACCTGATTGAAGCAGAAGCACTTGCCCGCTCAAACAGTGAAGCGCAAGCAATAACTGTTTTGGAAACCCTAATCAGGACACGCGATGCCAATTATTCTGCTGCAGGATTGAGCGGTACTGCATTGATTGATGAAATACTGCTACAAAGAAGAATTGAACTTTGGGGAGAGGGCTTTGGACTAATGGACATTAAGCGGCTCAAGCAACCTTTGGCCAGGCCTTCCGGTGCAGGAAACCATGGAATTCCCAACTTTAACCCGGGCATTTTCACATTACAACCTGGTGAAGGTAAATTCCTGATGCGGATCCCACAACGTGAAATCGACGCAAACCCAAATATTGATCCTTCTGACCAAAACCCATCTTAATTCAAGAAAATACATTTGAAAATGAAAAATACATTAACTAAAATAATGTTTACAGGGCTGTTGGCAGCAACCTTGTTTTCATGCAAAAAAGAAAATGAATGGGTAGACAATGGCAGCATTGGAACTCCCCCGGAAAGGGCCCATTTTATTAAGACGCCCCTGTCGGGAGATTTTTACATTGTTTCAACACCAACAGGCGGCTCATTTTATAACATACCTGTTGGCTTAACAACCGCTTCCAATACAGACAGGACCGTTTCATTCACCTATTCTTCAAACAGGGCAACCGCCGGTACGCAATTCTCCGGGCCAGCTTCTATCACCATTCCAGCGGGATCTACTGTTGATACCTTGCGGATTCAGGGTTTGTTCAGCGGTTATCCTACCGGAAGAAGGGATACAATTGTTGTGAAGATCAATAAAACGGGTTCGGATGTCTTGTCAGCAGGCTTCAGCGACACATTCCGCCTGATTGCCCAGAAATACTGCCCGGTTTCACTGGCAGAACTGGAAGGCGCGTATACCAGGACTTTTGAAGGGACTTATGGACCTTATGTAAGTACAGTGGAAGAACTCGTTTCTACAGGTGCTACTTCAGCAACCGGCATCATTACCAATATTTATGACAGCGGTATCAGGGCCAGGGCTACATTTGACTGGTCAAATCCCGCCCAGTTCCGTGTGACGATTGCCGGCCAAAGCACCGGGATTGTACTGAGCAATGGCCTGGAGCTTTTTGTACGGACCAATGCAGCAAGTGCCAGTTCGTTCTCATCCTGTGATCAAACCATTACTATGAATTTCCAGCTTTATACTTCTGCCGGAGTTTATGATACCTGGACATCCAGGATGGCCAGATAATAAAAATGTTTCTGATTCGAAAAGAGGCTGCCATAAAAGGTGGCCTCTTTTTCATTGGAAAAGCCCGCGATTTATTTTCCTTTCCTTACTTTGCTCCCCGGAATGTCAATACGCAGAAAAATCCTCGTTACCGGCAGCAACGGCCTCATTGGTTCAGAGGTAGTTGCCTGGTTCAGTCAATCAGGCTGGGAAGTACATGGAATAGACAACAATCAACGTGCAATCTTTTTTGGTCCGCAAGGCGATACACGTAAAAACCAGCAAAGACTCCAAAATACCTATGCAGGTTACAGGCATTATGAGGAGGATATCCGCGACAGACAGGGAATGATCAGCCTGGTAAAGCAAATAGGTCCGGATGCCATTGTGCATACGGCGGCACAGCCGAGCCACGATCGGGCAGCTCAAATTCCCTACGACGATTTTGACACCAATGCCGTAGGCACATTCAATTTACTCGAAGCCGCAAGGCAATTTGCTCCTGAGGCGCCATTTGTGCACATGAGCACCAATAAGGTTTACGGCGACAGGCCCAACCTCATTAAGCGCACAGAGCTGGAAACCCGGTATGAATTCGCCGATTCGTTATTTGAAAATGGCATTGCCGAAGAGTTTCCGGTCGATCAAAGTAAGCACAGTTTATTTGGGGCGAGCAAACTGGCCGCAGACATTATGGTGCAGGAATATGGCCGGTATTTCAACATGCCCACCTGCTGCCTGCGCGGAGGCTGCCTTACCGGTCCCAATCATAGTGGTGTGCAGCTCCACGGTTTCCTCAGTTATCTCATTCAATGCAATGTGCTGGAAAAAGAATACAAGATCTTTGGCTACAACGGCAAGCAGGTTCGCGATAACATTCACAGCCTGGATGTGGTGAAATTCATGGAAGCATTCATTAACGCGCCACGTATTGCAGAAGTTTACAATATCGGTGGAGGTAAAGCCAATACCTGCTCCATATGGGAAGCATTTGCCCTGGCGGAAAAATACAGCGGTAATAAAATGAAATACCAATATCTTGATCAACCGCGGGAAGGCGATCATATTTGTTATTACAGTGATTTGCGTAAAATGCAGGCCCATTACCCTGGTTGGAATATTACTATTTCCCTGGATGAATGTTTTCAGCAAATGGTGTCAAAGGCAATCAGTGCTATAGACCCCTCCTAAAACCGGCACCAAACGGGGGACAACAGGCATCATACAGGAGAATCCCTGATCAAAAATCCTGACCTTTGAGGGCTGACTCATCCTGAGAAAAATATCCTGGTATGCAAAAATATTCAACCCTCTTTTTCATCGCTATTTTAGTATTCCTCGCTGCCTGCGCCGCCATTCCTAAAGCAACCCAGGGCCGATTATTATGGGAAGAAAACTTCAACTGGAAAGGAAAAGGCATCGATCAATCGCGCTGGTCAAAAATTCCCCGTGGTTTGTCGGACTGGAACAGGCACATGAGCGATTTCGACTCTCTATTTGATTTTCGAAATGGCAGGCTGGTCCTTCGCGGAATCAACAATACAACCTTATCAGGAGATACGGCGCCCTTTCTTACTGGCGGTATTTTCACCAGGGGAAAGGTGGCCTTTGGAACCGGCCGCTGGGAGGTGCATGCTAAACTCAACCCCGCACAAGGAGCCTGGCCGGCTTTCTGGCTTTTACCCGAGAATGCGCCCTGGCCTACCGGCGGTGAAATTGATATTATGGAGCGCCTGAATTTTGACACCTTCGCCTACCAAACCGTACACAGTTATTACACACAGGTTCTCGAGATGCGTAATGAACCTAAAAACCATTCAACCGGCCCCATCAATCCGGATGGCTTCAATACCTATGCGGTAGAAATACATCCCGACAGCCTTGTGTTCTTCATCAACAACACCAAAAGCTTCAGCTATCCGCGCATTCAAGCCGCAAAAGAAGGACAATGGCCTTTTTCAGACCATAAATATTATTTGCTGCTCGATATGCAATTGGGTGGCTCCTGGGTTGGGAAAGTAAACCGCGAGCATTTGCCTGTGGAAATGGAAATAGACTGGGTGAGATTTTATGCATTGCCTGAAACGAAAAAATAATTATTTTATGCGCACAAACTTTGGTGCAATCATCATTCGACGTTAGCCAACGGGGGTATATCTTGCCCTTTGAGGACGTTTAAACTTCCACAGAATAATTGGGAAATGAAATACATGCGACCACTCATCATGAACCACATCAATAACCGCAATATGCAAACGCGTTTATCCGGAATTATCACGGGAATTGTCATTCTGATTTTTATGGCCAACTGCCAGGTGTTGGGCCAGGGAGCCGTTAAGAATCTTTCCGTTATGAGTTACAATATCCGCAATGCAAAAGGCCTGGATGATCATACCGATTTAAACCGGATCGCGGAGATCATCAGGAAGAGTGGCGCGCAGGTGGTGGCATTGCAGGAACTGGACAGTGTTACCAACCGCAGCGGGCACAAAAATGTCCTGAAGGGGATCGCCAATCTTTCCGGAATGCATGCTACCTACGCCCCGGCAATTGATTATGATGGAGGCAAATATGGCATTGGTATATTGAGTGTGAAAAAACCGGAGAGGGGGTACAAGATTGCTTTGCCGGGGAGAGAGGAACAACGGATATTGCTTGTCGCCGAATTTGACAAATATATCCTGGCCTGTACCCATTTATCGCTTACGGAGGCGGACCGAATGGCTTCGGTGCAGCTGATTGCGGAGGAAGCGAAAAAAGCAAATAAACCATTTCTGCTTGCAGGGGATTTCAATGCTTTGCCCGCATCTGAAATGTTGACAGAGCTGCAGAAAGATTTCCTGCTTTTAAATGATGTGACCGCCTTCACCTTTCCGGCCAATAAGCCTTCGCGAACCATAGATTATATCGCTTTGTTCAGGCATGGCGCTAAAATAAAAATAAGCTCGGCGAAAGTGTTGCAGGAGCCGGTGGCCTCCGATCATTTGCCCGTGGTGGTAAGGATAAAAAAATTAAGTTCAAAAAGAAATGCACAGTGAAGCCGCGATTACGGCAGCCCCATGACCTGATTTGATTTCTGCATTTATACTCAAATGGTGGTTCCTCTGCAAAAAATGCGTTTTAGTATTCCTTGCATTTTTAGAGGCAAACATTATTCCGGGCTAATTTTTGCAGTTGAGTTCCTTTGATGCCAATACGCGTATAAACAACGCTCAAACCTTCGGATATGCACTTTAAAATATTTGTTTTGATACTGGGTTTTACCGGGTCCGCAGCTACCAATGTGCTGGCTCAAACTCAACAGGCTCCGGCCTATCCGCTGATCACCCATGATCCTTACTTCAGCATCTGGAGTTTTACAGATGATCTCACTTCTTCGCCGTCAAGGCATTGGACTGGAACGGAACAATCACTTACCGGTTACGCGAAGGTGGATGGCAAGGTCTACCGTTTTCTTGGAACAGAATCCACGGCTTTTGATGTTTTGGTGCCCTCAACGGATGAAAAAAACTATGTTGTAAAATACACTGAACAAAAACCGCCGGAAAACTGGATGGAATTTGATTTCGATGACGGAGCCTGGAGTGGAGGTAACGCACCCTTTGGAGACGGCCAACTTGCGAAGACACCGTGGAACTCCTCCAACCTCTGGGTGCGCAGAAATTTTACCCTGCTGGACAATAATATTCCCGGCCTCTATCTCAAACTCAACCACGATGACAATGTTGTGGTTTATCTTAACGGTCAGCGCATTTACGATACCGTGGGGTGGGTGCATAAATACATTTATGTTCCCATATCACATGCGGCGGGTACCTTGAGAAAAGGAAAGAACGTGATCGCCGTGCACATTCAGAATACCGCAGGAGGAAGGCATCTGGATTTTGGCCTGGTTACGGAAAGGACATCAAGTGGCGAGCCTATCGAAAAAGCTGTACAGAAAAGTATGCAGCTCAAAGCCACCCAATCGATTTATGATTTTACCTGCGGACCGGTGGATCTGAAATTGACCTTCACTTCTCCCTTGATTATTGAGGATCTTAACCTGTTGTCACGCCCGGTTTCTTACCTGCGATTCGATACGAAATCCAATGACGGTCTTAGCCACCAGGTAGAAATTTTATTCAGTGCTTCGAGCAATCTTGCGGTAAATTCTCCTGACCAGGAAGTGGAAGTTTCCCGCTACAGCTCTCCTTACCAATCTGTTTTAAAAGCCGGAACTATTGAACAGCCTGCTTTGGCTAAAAAAGGCGACGATCTGCGCATAGACTGGGGCTATTTGCATGTAGGCGTTTCCAACAAACTGGACGCCTGGCAATACATTGCGTCAACCGAAAACCAGGCTGTTGAAAAATTTCGCGCAGGCGAAATGATGTCGCCGCAAAATATTCGTGGAAAACAAATTGCCCTGGCTACGGTCATTCATCTTGGCGATAGCAGCTCATCATCGGGAAGGATCAGCATCGGTTACAATGATGTGTTGTCTATCCAGTATTTTGGCGAAAATCTCCGGCCATGGTGGAACAGGAAAAATGATGTGCGCTTTGAAGAAATGTTTGATATGGCTGACCTTGATTATGAAAATACATTGAAAAAATGCGATGCCCTCGATAAGCGAATTTATGAAGATGCCTTTGATGCCGGTGGCGAACAATATGCCAGGCTTTGCGGGATGGCTTACCGGCAGGTGATTGCTGCCCATAAGTTGGTGGAGAGTCCGCAAGGCGAAATGCTCTGGCTGTCAAAGGAGAATTTCAGCAATGGCTGTATCAATACGGTCGACCTTAGCTATCCTTCCGCGCCATTGTTCCTCGTTTACAATCCCGAATTGGTTAAGGGTATGATGAACGGAATATTTTATTACAGCGAAAGCGGCAAATGGACCAAACCCTTCGCGGCCCACGACCTGGGCACTTACCCCATTGCAAACGGGCAGGTTTATGCTGAAGATAGGCCGGTGGAGGAGTCTGGCAACATGGTGATTCTTGCCGCCGCCATAGCCAAAGTGGAAGGCCATGCACATTACGCCCAAAAGCATTGGGAAACCCTCACTACCTGGACAGATTACCTGGTGAAAGAAGGATTTGACCCTGTAAATCAGTTGTGCACGGATGATTTCGCAGGCCATCTTGCCCGAAATGCCAACCTTTCGCTGAAAGCCATTATGGGTATTCAGGGTTATGCCATGCTGGCGAAAATGCTGGGCAAAAATGACGTTTATGAGAAGTATCGCACCACGGCAAAAGCCATGGTACCTGAATGGATAAAACTGGCACAGGATGGTGATCATTATGCACTGGCCTTTGAAAGCCCTGGTACCTGGAGCCAGAAATACAACCTGGTTTGGGACAAAGTTTTGGGCTATTCTATGTTCCCGGATTCTGTGAGGAGTGCCGAGATAAAATATTACCTGACCAAACACAACGCGTTTGGCCTGCCACTTGACAACCGGCGCACCTACACCAAAAACGACTGGATCCTGTGGACAGCCACCATGGCGGATAACGACGCGGACTTTCAGGCCTTGCTGCAACCGGTTTATAAATATGCAACCGAAACCCCAACCCGTGTTCCCCTAAGTGACTGGCATGAAACTACCGACGGCAAACAGGTTGGTTTCCAGGCAAGAAGTGTAATTGGTGCTTATTGGATGAAAGTGCTGGACCGGAAATTAAACGGATATTGAAATCGAACCGCTTTTGAATCCGTTATCACGCAAGCCTTCAGGGTATGGTTCAACCATCTGCGCCGGCTTTTCCGGTATTTTTTACTAAACAAAATTCCAACTCATTCCACCATCTTTTTCATCTTTCACCGCCACACCCAATTCCGAGAGTTGGTTGCGGATGGCATCGCTGGTCTGGTAATCTTTTCTTGCTTTGGCTTGCTTGCGCAAATCCAGCAACAAGTCGAGTACGCCGCTAACCAGTACCGGTTTCTCCAGGTTGGCGCCTAACGGATTTTGCAAACCGAAAATATCCTCCAGCCAAACCTTCATTTCAGCCTTCAACCTTTCCAAACTTGTTGCGGAAATAGCACCGGCTTCAACTTGTCCGCCCCATAGTCCATTAATGACCGGGACCAGTTCGAACATGCTGGCGATCACCTTCGCCGTGTTCATATCATCATTCATGTCTTCGGTAAAACTTCCCACAAGGTCATTGACTTTCTTATCTAGGTCTCCGTCTTTTGCTTCAGCATTTTTTCCGGATAATTTCTGCAAATTTTCATAGGCTTCCCAAAGCCGCTTCAATGCCTTTTCAGAACCTTGTAATGCTTCATTTCCAAAGTCCAGCGTACTGCGGTAATGGCTTTGCAAAATAAAGAAACGTATGGTCATGGGATGATAGGCCTGCTCCAGGATTGGATGGTCGCCACTAAAAAGTTCGGTAAGCTTGATCACATTGTTGTAGCTCTTGCCCATCTTCTTGCCATTAATGGTGATCATATTGTTGTGAAGCCAGTAATTGGCCATCAGCTTGCCATGGTTGCAAACACCACTCTGCGCGATCTCGCTTTCGTGATGCGGGAATTGCAGGTCCATTCCGCCGCCGTGAATATCAAACTGATCCCCCAGGTATTTGTTGCTCATCGCAGAGCATTCAATATGCCATCCCGGAAATCCTTCTCCCCAGGGACTCGCCCAACGCATGATGTGCTCCGGTGGCGCGTTTTTCCAAAGCGCAAAATCGGTTTTATTCTTTTTTTCATCCTGCCCTTCAAGTTCACGGGTTGTTTCCAGCATTTCATCGAGTACCCGGCCACTCAGTTTGCCGTAAGGGTTGGTATCTTTAAAATCACCGGCATATTTCTTTACATCAAAGTACACGCTTCCATTTACTTCATAACCGTAACCGGCATCAATAATCTGTTTGATCATTTCAATCTGTTCTACGATATGCCCGGTAGCCGTAGGTTCAATGCTTGGATCAATATTGTTGAACTGCCGCATCGCCCAGTGAAACAGGTTGGTGTATTTGGTAACCAATTCCATGGGTTCCAGTTTTTCGAGTTTGGCCTTACTGCTTATCTTGTCAACCGCTTCACGACCTTCTTCCTCAAAATGGCCGGCGTCGGTAATGTTGCGTACATAGCGCACCTTGTATCCGAGGTATTCGAAATAGCGGTACAACACATCAAAAGTGATATAGGGTCTCGCGTGGCCAAGATGGCTTTCGCCACTTACGGTAGGCCCGCAGACATACATGCCCACATGGCCGGGAGATACAGGTTTGAACTCTTCTTTTTGCCGGGTATAACTGTTGAACAGGTGTAATTTTTCCATATTGAAAAATGAGAGCGTAAAATTGAGGATTAGAAATGAAAGATTGGATTTCCGCCTGGGAAAAAAGGAGAGATATTGCCGCTCAGCGGCAGCAACAACAAGAAATACTATAGATTGTTCTTTTCATTTGCGTTGCAATGTTACAACTTTTCGCAACGGAAAGCGTGGAATTCCTCTGCCCGAAGTCCCAATAAATGTTGGGTTTTAACTAAATCTTTGCCCACATGAATTTACCTTAGCCGCCTTAAAACCTTTTATGAGAATAGTTTTTATTGCTTTGGCCCTTTTCCTGGGAATGAATGTGCAGGCACAGAAAAAAGATTCCGCACGATCCGAAGCAAAAGTACCTCGCAACTGGAACGATTTCGATTTTAAGAACCGGGCCAACGATCATTTAATGATGCAGTTTGGATATGAAGGATGGTCGGGAACCCCGGATTCAATCCGCACAAAAGGTATTGGCCGCTTCTTCAATGTTTACGCCATGTACGATATGCCTTTTAAAACCAACCCGCACTGGAGCGTAGCCATTGGTGCCGGTGTGGGAACGAGCAATATTTATTTTGACAAAATGGTGGTGGACATTGTACCCAATACCGGTCAGGCGCAGGTGGTATTCGAGGATCGCGCCGATTCAACTTATTTCAAGAAATTTAAGCTGACCACAGCATTTGCTGAATTGCCGGTTGAGTTGCGTTGGGTTTCGGATCCTTTCAACACCAACAAAAGCTTTAAGATCGCCCTGGGGGCCAAAGTGGGAACCATGGTGAGTGCAACGGCAAAAGGCAAGAACCTGGTACGTAGCGCAGGCGAAACCAGCATTCATGGGGCCAAATACATCATGAAAGAAAAAGAGAGATCTTATTTCAACGGCACCAAACTCGGAGCCACTTTGCGGGTGGGTTACGGCGCCTTTTCTCTCTACGGCCAATACAA
Organism: Bacteroidota bacterium; assembly: GCA_023387985.1. Classification (GTDB taxonomy): domain Bacteria; phylum Bacteroidota; class Bacteroidia; order Chitinophagales; family Chitinophagaceae; genus Phnomibacter. The sequence continues at coordinate 154,810 of JAEWHC010000009.1, forward strand.
TGTGATGCCTGTTTTCAAAGAAGGGCAGGGCCCCGAAATCAGGTCCTACAATTTAGGGCTTGTAATCAGCGGGCTGTAATTTGGACGGGTTTAAGATTTTAGACCGAAGTACTTGGTCGCAATCATGGTAAACGGGCGAAAGGAAATGGATATAGGTCATTTGCGTGGCCTCTTCCATCAATACTCCTGTTTGTCAACTGCCCACTGAGATGATGACTGCTCAATTAAAGCCAAAAAAATTCAATGTTATTTGGATGCAGAACTCCTTATTGCGCAATGGCAGCCAGCCACTATAAAATACCTGCAAACCGGCTGTTTCCATATTGTTGTTTGAGGAATCCGGTCCGGGAATTTAAAATTTTTCCTTGTTACCAGTAGACAACAACCGCGCATTTTCACTCGCAGAGCCAAGCCGCAGTTGGGCAGCAAACTTCGTGTAGAGTAAACTGATCTAAGCTTCCACTTTCGCCTGTTTCGCCGCCCTGCTCCTGTCATTCTCATCCAGCAGCACTTTGCGCATACGAATGAAATTTGGGGTCACCTCAATGCACTCATCCAGTTGGATGTATTCCATGCATTCTTCCAGGGTCATCTGCACTTTGGGCGCAATATTGGTGGCTGCATCGGTACCGCTTGCCCGCATATTGGTCAGTTTTTTGCCTTCATTGGGATTCACCACAAGATCGCCGGGTTTATTGTTCTCCCCTAAGATCATGCCGCGGTAAACATCCTCACCCGCGTCAACAAAGAAGAATCCACGATCCTGAAGTTTATCCAGGGAGTATCCGGTTGTGGTTCCATTGTCTTTGGCAATCAATACCCCATTGATGCGGCCGGGAATATTGCCTTTCCAGGGTTTATAGTCGATAAAACGGTGGGCCATTACTGCTTCGCCGGCTGTAGCGGTAAGCATATTGGTACGAAGACCAATCAACCCACGGCTTGGAATTTCAAATTCAAGATGCTGCATTTCACCTTTGGTCTCCATGACGTGCAGCTCGCCTTTGCGGCGTGTTACCTGGTCAATTACCTTGCTGGCATATTCTTCGGGCACATCCACCACGAGGGTTTCAAACGGTTCGCATTTTTCGCCGTTGATATCCTTAATCAGTACCTGGGGTTGGCCAACGGTGAGTTCATAACCCTCGCGGCGCATGGTTTCAACCAGCACCCCGAGGTGTAAAATGCCGCGACCGTACACGAGGAAACTGTCGGCGCTGTCGGTGTCTTCCACACGGAGGGCCAGGTTTTTTTCGGTTTCTTTCATCAGGCGGTCGCGCAGGTGGCGGCTTGTTACATATTTTCCATCCTTTCCAAAAAACGGGGAATTGTTGATACCAAACAACATACTCATGGTGGGTTCATCTACATGGATCAGTGGCAAAGCTTCGGGTTCTTCCGCATCCGAAATGGTGTCTCCAATATTGAAGCCTTCAATGCCCACAACCGCGCAGAGATCACCGGATTTTACCTCGCCTACTTTCTTTTTGCCCATGCCTTCAAAAACATAGAGCTCCTTAACCCGCTGCTTTTTGATCACGCCGTCTGCTTGCATCAGGCTGATCTGTGTATTTTCTTTTATACTTCCCCGCGTAACTTTTCCAATGGCAATACGGCCAAGAAATGAGGAGTAATCCAGTGAACTGATTTGCAATTGCAGGTTGCCTTCACCAATTACGGGCGCCGGCACATGCTTGAGAATGCCGTCCATAAGGGGTAGAATATTTTCAGTGGGCGTCAGGCTATCATTGAACCACCCTTGTTTACCGCTACCGTAATAGGTGGGGAAATTGAGCTGCTCTTCGCTGGCATCCAGGTTGAAAAATAATTCAAATACCGCATCATGCACTTCTTCGGGACGGCAGTTTGGTTTATCAACCTTATTGATTACCACAATGGGGCGGAGGTTTAACTGAAGGGCTTTTTGCAAAACAAAACGGGTTTGAGGCATTGGGCCTTCAAAGGCATCTACCAGCAGGATTACCCCATCGGCCATCTTCAGTACACGCTCCACTTCACCGCCAAAATCAGAGTGACCCGGCGTATCGATCACATTAATCTTTACACCTTTATAGATAACCGCGGCATTTTTGGAAAATATGGTTATACCTCTTTCGCGTTCAAGATCATTGCTGTCCATGATCAGGTCGCCGGATTGCTGATTGTCGCGGAAAACCTGGGTGCTGCGAAGAATATTGTCCACCAGCGTGGTCTTGCCGTGGTCTACGTGGGCAATGATAGCGATATTGCGTATGTTCATCTAAATGGTTATTAGGCAGGGATGGTTGCTGACTTTCTAACTAAACTGACCGGAAAAGGTGCCTGGTAAAAAACTGTTTCTTCCGAATCCCTGTATGAAAAATTTGGGTTGCAAAGGTAGGATAATGCTATAACAGTATGTATTTGAGTGCATATTATTTGATCTTTAATAGCATTTTTTTACAAGTTTTTCAGCCCCAATGGCTAAACTGCCATCCATACGCAAACGGGAAAGACCAAACTAACGGCTGTGGGCCATTGAATGCTCCTTGCTGCCATTCCATTGTGTTTATTATATTCGTTAATGCAAATTTTTACCAGGACCTTTTTATCCACGTTGGCCTTGCTGCTGCTCTCACTCCCGCTTTTTGCCCAACAAACAGAAAAATTCCATCGCAAAGCCATTGTGGCCGATACCCACAATGATTTTCCATCGGTTGCCGTGGAAAGAAAATATGCCCTGGAACAGGATCTGAAAGGCAAAACCCATACCGATCTAAACCGTATGGCTGCCGGCGGTGTGGATCTACAGGTATTTTCCATTTTTTGTGGCGGGAACCAGGTTGATCCTTTCAAATTTGCCAACCAAGAGATTGACAGTGTGGAAGCCTGGGCGCTGCGCAACCCTGAACGAATGGCCTATGTCAAAACCTTTCCGGAACTGAAGCGTGCTCTCAGGCAGAAAAAAATTGCTGCGCTAATTGGTGTGGAAGGCGGGCACATGATTGAGAATGACCTGGCCAAACTGGATGCCCTTGCATATCGTGGCATGTGTTACCTCACGCTTACCTGGAACAATTCGATTGACTGGGCGGCGAGTGCAGCGGATGAAACAGCCGGTAAACGGGAAGGCGGACTGAGCGATTTTGGAAAGGATGTGGTGCGCCGCTTAAATGCGAAGGGCGTTATGCCCGATGTAAGCCACTTAGGTGAAAAAACTTTCTGGGATCTGATGGCAGTAACTACCAAACCGGTTATTGCATCGCACAGCAGCGTCTATAATATTACACCGGTATCCCGCAATCTGAAAGACGATCAGATAAGGGCAATCGCCAAATCCGGCGGGGTGGTTTTCATCAATTTTTTTCCAGGATTTATTGACAGCGCTTTTGACCGCCGCTTTGGTGAATGGGAAAGATCATTGGAACCAATGACCGATAAATTGATGAATGAAAAACAGTTGTCCCGCAGTGAAGCCAGCCGGCAGGTACGCCGCGAGACCCGTGCGGAACTGGAAAAGCATTTGCCTGGCGTTGACGCGGTGATTGACCATATTGATTATGTGGTGAAACTTGTTGGCACTGACCATGTTGGTCTTGGTGCCGATTTGGATGGCATCACCTTTCTACCCGCCGGAATGCAAGGCGTGGAAGATTATCTGCCCATTACGCGGGGTTTGCTTGATCGCGGATATTCAAAACGGGATGTAAAAAAAATATTGGGTAGAAATTTTATCAGGGTATACAAAGAAACAGTTCGCTAGACCCGGGTGCGCTATAGCCTATGGGCAAGAACCACTTGATGAATTTCAATTTTCCCATTTCCTAAACACCCTTATTGGCTAAATTTGGTAAATGATAAGGATACTCATCTCCACCTGCATCATCCTCGGCTTCGGCTGCCAAAGCAACAGCCAGGTGGCATCCAATAACCTGAAACGAAATACCATGAATTCATCCGAAAATAAATCCCGCGTTTACAATACCGGCGACACATCCAAAGTCAACCTAAGCGATGCCGAATGGCGCGATATCCTTTCGCCTGAAGTTTACCACATCGCACGGCAAAAAGGTACGGAACGCCCATGGACGAGCCCATTTGAATTTTCAAAAGATATTGGCACATACCATTGCAAAGCATGTGGCAACCCGCTATTTCAAAGTGATACCAAATTTGACAGCGGCTGCGGCTGGCCGAGCTTTTTTCAGCCCATCCACAAAGGCGCGATGAAATACATTCCCGACAATTCGCATGGAATGGAGAGAACGGAAGTTGCCTGCGGGCGGTGCGACGCTCACCTCGGCCATGTGTTCGATGACGGGCCTAAACCCACTGGCCTCCGCTATTGCATTAACGGGGCAATACTCGCATTTGAAGGAACTGCTTCCACAAGAAATCAAAAAGAAGAAAACAAGGATTGAAACGGGTTGAGTGCCCAAGTTCTCGCGGCATCATTGCTCAGCCTGCTTAATTCCGCCATGTTGAGTGGCCGGGGGTTAAGGCTGCCGTAAATCAGGAAGGCCAGCAGGAGTACAGCGGCAATTTTCCAGAAAAGGCGCTGCCTTTTATTTGTTTGGCTGGTCCTTCCTTTCCTCAGGGCGCGATGGGTAAGACTCGCGAATCTGTAGGCAAGCCATGTGCCCACGCCGGCCAATATGAGCACCACTAACCATGGCGTTTCGTTGTAAATGATTTTCAATTCGTGTTGGCCCGCAAAAATCCAGTTCAGTGTTTCGCGACCAAGGCGTTTTTCAAAAACCATTTGTGTCAGGAAATCATAACCGATACCAAGAAGCAGGATAGGGCTAATTATGGTAAAAACATAAAGACTTGAATGCTTTCCCACACGGGTACGGAAAAAATGGAAACCGGGCAATAAACTGACAAAAATAGCAGGCAGCAAAATGATGGCTACCCAGCGGAGATCGAAACGAAGACCCGTGATAAAGGGTTTCAAAAAAGAAGTGCCTTCGAGGTTTACCTGCAAAAGAAAATAGGACGACAGGCGGTACAGGATCAGGATCGTAAGAAAGAAAAGGCCCAAAAAGGCAAGCCATTGAAATGTTTTTGGTAGATTCACCACGTTCGGTTTGAACAAATATATTGATCTTTGAAATGTTTGAAAGGCCGGACAGACAATTTCTAAAAATCATCTATGGATTCCATTTCTGAAGGTTCTGTGACCACGAAAATTTTTGAAAAATTTGCCGAGGTAACGTTTTACCATCCATCCGCCAATGCCCTGCCATCCCGGTTATTGGCAAAACTTGCAAAGGCATTAAGAGATGCAGGCGATGATGCCACCGTGCATAGTGTGATTTTGCGGTCTGCCGGTGATGGCGCGTTTTGTGCGGGAGCAAATTTTGATGAATTGCTTGCTGTGGATAACGAGGTAGAAGGTAAAGCATTCTTCTCCGGTTTCGCAGGTGTTATCCTGGCCATTCGCAACTGCCCGGTTCCGGTACTTGGCCGGATTCATGGTAAATGCGTTGGTGGTGGGGTTGGCCTTGCTGCTGCCTGTGATTACGCGTTGGCTACACCGGCGGCCATGGTTAAGCTGAGTGAACTGGCGATTGGGATTGGCGCTTATGTGATTGGCCCGGCTGTTAAACGCAAAACCGGTGTGGGTGCATTTGCTGAAATATCACTTCGCCCCGATAAATGGTTTGATGCTGCATGGGCCCGGAATAACCATCTTTTTGCTGAATTGGTGGAGCAGGAAGAGCTGGACAACAGGGTGGAGCAAATAGCCGGCTACTGGGGCAGCCTTCAACACAGCGCATTGATAAACTGGAAGAAAGAACTCTGGCTTGACACTGCCGGCTGGGAAACATTGCTTTTTGACAATGCTGCCAAAAGCGGCAGTCTGCTGCTGGCGCCCGAAACCCGAAAAATTCTACAGGGAATGAAAAAGCGATAAGCCTCACGTCTTCCGAGATATTTCCAAAAAAAAGACCGAATTAGAAAATCCGGTCGCTAACGTGATGAGAATTACAGCTAAAGCTGCAAAATCTTATGAAGCGTAGTTTGACAATGTGTAAGTGGTAATGCATGCCCCATAATGTGTGCATTGTAAATTTGATGCAAGCTTTCAAACAAAACCTGCGTATTTCTACGCATTTTTCATATCCGGTTGATTATATTATGTTTTACGCTTATTTTTCGGTTCTAAAACCAATCGCTTATGGCACCGCAAGGCAAAGGCAATCAGGAAACGATTGACGACCTGAAAGGTAGAAATCACAAAATCATTAAAGGGAAAGCAAATGGAATGATACGCAGGTACCAGGGTTGGAGGCAATCCAATGCCGGAAGACCTCAGCTGCCGGAAAGCGTGGCATTCAGGGCGGATACAGTAAAAGAATTGCTGAATCATCCCCATGCTTTTGGTTTGAGGATCTACCCGGCGATAACGGATAAAAATGAACTCACCTTTGTTTTGGTAGCCTTTGATGAAAATCTGCTCAACATTACATACCCACCCGGCTCGTCAAACAGCGTTGCCATCACAGAAACCGGTGTTTCTACCGGTGATAATGATCATGGCGCCCTTGATGAAGCACAAACCTGTCCGCCTTACAACGCGCCCGGTACAGTCTGATTCAAAATGGAATATCCGAGTTTCCTGCAATTGTTTGAGGCTTACTTGTCCGCAATTGCTATGTTGTTGCCGGCATTGCTGATCGGGTTATTTAAATATAGAAACCTGGCGGGCAACCACAAGCCTTTTATCTGGATTCTGCTTTTGCTGTTCTTTACGGAAACTCTGCAATTCATATTGAGACTAAGCCATGTTTTTAATGTGCTTAGCTACAATATTTATATAATCCTGTTTGCTATTCTTTTTATTTACCAGTTTTTCAGGTGGAAGATGATTGGCAAAAACCTGGCCACTGCCCTGGTGGTGGCCTGTGTTGTTGTATGGTCCCTGGATCATTTCGTAATCAACTATCCCCGGATTGGGGAATCCACAAATCTTTTTGGGAGTACCCGCTTCTTTCGGTTATTCTATGCGCTTATACTCACGCTGCTGTCCATGTTCTCCATCTTTAAACTAACAACAGGCACAGAAACCCATTTATTCAGGAATCACATCTTTTATATAAGTTTGGCATTGATTATTTTTTATACTTTTTATGTTTACAGATGGGTTTACCTGGATTTTTCATTTTTTAGTGCAAGGGAAAGAGAAGTTTCAGAAGTGTTTCAGCGATTACTAAACAAAACCGGTTCTTTTGTGATCAACTTATATTATTTACTCTTCATAATGGCCACAATATGGATGCCGAGGAAAAAGATCTTTTTTATAAATTTTTGATCGGCGGCGGCATATTGTTATTCATCTTGCTGACCTTCATTGTCTCTACAATTATACAATACAGGAGATACCGGAAATTATTTAAAGCCAAATTGAATGCGGAGATCATCACCCTTGAACAGGAAAGAAAACGCATAGCTTCTGATCTGCATGATGAAGTTGGGCCAATGCTTTCGGTAATCAAAATGCAGGTAAACCACTTAAAGGAGCGTCTGCCGGCAGAGGAAAAAGACAACCTGAAAGTTTCCAGCCATATTGACGATACCATTCAGCGGATGCGGGACATATCCAATGACCTGTTGCCCTCGGTGCTGTTACGCAAAGGCCTGGATGCAGCCATTAAGAACTTCCTTGAAAAAATGAGACGGGGAACCGCACTGACCATTCAATATGATTCCCGTGTTTCGCACCGCCCTTCGGAAACAGTGGAGGTAAATATGTTCCGGATCGTTCAGGAAATTGTTCACAATGCCATTAAACACGTGGGATCCGGTACGCTGCGCATTCAATTGGAAATTTCACCCCATCAACTCCGGCTTGCAACAGAGGACAGCGGCAAGGGGTTTGACTTCGACAAACTGTTAACCACCTCCACTGGCTTTGGTTTGAAAAATCTGCAGAGCCGCGCCGAATTGTTGAATGGTAAAATGACCGTACATTCGGTTAAGGAAAAAGGCACGCGCTATTTATTCGAAATTCCTTTACCTGCGATCTATGTAACCAATCAAACCTGATGAAATCCACGGTGACTGGTATTGTAAATTTAGTAATTGCCGATGATCATGAGATCTTCCGGGACGGGCTAAAACTGATGCTTTCCCGCTCAGATGACATTAAGGTGATTGGAGAAGCTTCCGATGGCCGCGAACTCATTGAAATTGTAGATGCTTTGCAGCCGGATGTGGTAATCACCGATATAAAAATGCCGTATATGGATGGCATTGAAGCTACCCGGGAAATTCATAAAAAACACCCTTCTATGGGCATAATCGGCCTCAGTATGTTTGATGAGGAAGACCTCATCATGGAAATGCTGGAAGCCGGCGCAAATGGTTACCTCGTAAAAAATGCGGAAAAAGAGGAGGTGATAGAAGCCATAAACGCTGCTGCATGGGGAGAACATTATTATTGCCGGCAAACGAACAACAAGCTTGCCGACATGATCGCCAAAAGCAAATTCAACCCCTATTCACATAAACCTAAAGTGGAGTTTAATGATCGGGAAACCGACATCATCCGGTTAATCTGCCAGGAAATGACAAATAAAGAAATTGCCACAAAAATGTTTATGAGCGTCCGCACCGTGGAAGGTTATCGCCTGAGGATACAGGAGCGAATGGATGTTAAAAATAGCATCGGCCTGGTGATCTATGCCATTCAGCATGGCATCTTCAATCCCAATTCGGCGTAAATTGCCAACTGATTTGCAGTGATTCGTTCTTACCTGAATTCAAATTCTTATGATACAAACGGATTTCCTCGTGGTGGGATCTGGGATTGGCGGATTGTTTTATGCCATTGAACTGGCATCCAAAAATCCTGAAGCCAAATTAATTGTCCTTACAAAAACGGTTCCGGAAGAAACCAATACGCGTTATGCGCAAGGTGGTGTGGCCGGCGTTTGGGATCTTAGTGAGGACAGTTTTGAAAAACATATTTCCGATACACTTGAAGCCGGAGATGGCCTTTGCAATGAGGAAATCGTCGAGATCGTGGTAACTGAAGGTCCGGATCGCATTCGTGACCTAATTGCCTGGGGAACCGAATTTGATAAAAATCCGGACGGCACCTATTCCTTAGGAAGGGAAGGCGGACATAGCGAATTCAGGATACTGCATTATAAAGACATTACAGGCCAGGAAATTGAGCGTGCCCTGTTGGCGAAGGCGGCAAGATATCCGAATATTCAACTCTATGACCACTATTATGTGGTTGATCTCATCACACAGCACCATTTGGGATACCTGGTTACCAAAAGCACCACCAACATTGAATGCTTTGGTGTTTTTGCCATGGATCAGCGCAGCAATAAAATAGAAAAGATACTGGCTTCAGTAACCATGATTGCCAGCGGTGGAAATGGCGCACTTTACCGCACATACACCAACCCCACCATTGCTACCGGCGATGGCGTGGCAATGGTTTACCGGGCCAAAGGCAAAATAGAGAACATGGAGTTCATCCAGTTTCATCCAACGGCATTGTTTGAAGCCGGTAAAAAGGGCCAGGCTTTTCTCATTACAGAAGCAGTTCGTGGTGATGGTGGCATATTACGCAACCACAAAGGGGAAGCATTCATGGAGCGGTACGATTCCAGGAAAGATCTGGCTCCGCGTGATATAGTTGCCAGGGCGATCGACAATGAAATGAAAGTGAATGGTACAGAAAATGTATTTCTTGATTGTACCCATATGGATCCTGAAAAATTCACCCATCATTTTCCGAATATCCATGAAAAATGCAGGAGCATTGGCATAGACGTGGAGAAAGACTGGATCCCGGTTTCGCCGGCTGCGCACTACAGTTGCGGAGGCATAAAAGTGGATCCATATGGCCGCACTTCGATCTTAAATCTTTTTGCCGTTGGTGAATGTGCATCCACGGGCCTGCATGGTGCAAACCGGCTGGCCAGCAATTCCCTGCTCGAAGCTATGGTGTTTGCCAAACGCGCCGCGGATGTAGCCAATATGGCATGCGGAGATTGCCGGATCAGGCTTGAGGACGTGAAAGATAAAATTCCGGATTGGGATGCCCGGGGAACGAATGAACCCAAAGAACTTATCCTGATCACGCAGAGCCTGAAAGAACTGCAGCAAATTTTAAGCGACTATGTGGGTATAGTGCGCAACAATGTGCGTTTGCAGCGGGCCACACGACGGCTTGACCTTTTGCATGAAGAAACAGAAGCATTGTACCGCAGCACAACACTTTCTCCTCAGTTGTGTGAACTGCGCAATATGATCACTACAGGTTACCTCATTGTTAAAGGAGCGCAATTCCGGCAGGAAAGCCGTGGGTTGCATTTCAATACGGATTATCCTGAGCTCAGCGGGCTCGTTCAGAATATTATACTTTAAAGCCGCCATCATCGTTGGTTGTCATCGATGGTGGCCATGAAATATTTCAGTCAGTCAACTTGCCGGACGGGTTCATCAGCGCTTTTACAAGCCGTGCCTGTGCAAAGCTTACCGTATGTTGAAAAGCCTCGCGGCACTCATTCAGCGTTGCCTCAGGAAATTTCAGAAAATACTGCCGCAACTCATCCAGCTTTTCTTCGGAAATAAGATCATTTACAGGGATCAGCCCACGCTGGGCTAAAAAAGAAAAATGTCCTTCAATGGTGGAAACGGCAAGAGACCGTTCCGCAGCGATCTGCTCAATGCTTTTTCCGGCTTTCCAAAGTTCGAGCGTAAGGACCTGGGTTTGCCCGTTTTCTTTTTTTGGTGTTTTCTGTTTGGTTGATTTATGCTCAGCGACATCTTGCTTGCCGGTATCGCCTTTGAGGTCATTGGCAAAACAATAAACATTTATCGCCTCCAGGAATTCTTCACCATATTGATTGACTTTCTTTTTCCCGAATCCTTTCACATCCAGCAGGGCACGCTCATTACGCGGAAGTTGATTGCTTGCGGCAAGCAAGGCTTTGGTAGAGGCGATCATGAAATGCGGCACATTCAATTCCTGGGCGACCCGGTTGCGTACATGTTTCAGTTCGCTGAACAATTCGGGATGATCAGATACCGTAGAGTCTTCTTCCCGTTGGCGGGTGTTGATCCGTTGTTTGTTTTCGGCAAGAATGGTTTCAATGTTTTTCTTCGACCTGATTTCCAGCAGTTTCTTAATGGAAAATCCCGGCTCCGTAGCAGATAACATTTTTTGCCATAAGCCCAGTTCTTCTACCAGGTTATCGTAAATGGCATAAAACTGATCCGCGAATTCCTGGTTATCTGTTTGCGGTAACTGCTTTCTAACCGAGGGCAGGATCTTTTGGGTGAGCGCTGCATTATACCAGGCTGCCGCCTTGCCGATTCTTTCCTGGATGGCTTCATCTTCTTCAGGCATTTTGCCGTTTTCCGACATCATGCGATCGAGCTGGCTGTTGAATTTGCTTGTCGTATCGGAAAGCAATTGCATTTCATTAAGCAGGAAGCTGATCCAATCTGCGGCGTGGTCGCTGAAAGAATTTTTATGGTCGTTAAGGATCCGGGCAAGCCGCTTCAACAGGCGATTGGCTTCTTCGGCGGCAAAAAGATTTTTGATCTGAAACTGCTGAAACTCGCTCCGGGCAGATTCAAGGTGCTTATTGAGCTGATCTGTGGGAATTCTCCGGCTGCCATACTGCTGAATGCGCCGGTCGGAAAAGATTACCGATTTCGGGATGCGGCTGTGGAGGATCATTCCCTGCAAGGTGGTACACCGGCTGAGTGCCACATAGGCCTGACCCGGACTGAAAGATTTTCCCGCATCCACGATCACTTTGTCGAAAGTAAGCCCCTGGCTTTTGTGAATGGTAACGGCCCAGGCAAGCCGAAGGGGAAATTGTTCAAAAGATCCAAGGAGTTTTTCTTCGACTTGTTTGTTTACGGGATTTATGGCATAGCTGAAATTTTCCCAAACCGCAGTGGCCACCATTATGGCATTTGCTTCGCCTTCGCATCTTACCAAAATTCCGTCCTCATCAAATCCGGTTACTTCGCCCACTTTGCCATTGAAGAACCGGGAGAGCCGGCTGGAATCATTCTTGGTAAACATTACCTGGGCGCCGATTTTCAATTGCAGTTCCTCTTCGCCGGGATAGGCCGAAGGCGGGAAATCCCCGGATATAACGGCTTTGAATTTATGAACACGACCGCTTAATTTTTTCAGTTCCCTCTCATTGATCGCATCCGCCGTGGCATTGTGCGTGGTCAGGGTGATGTAGCCTTCAGGGTATTCCATGGGCAGATAGCGGCTATGCAACAAATCGTAGCTTTCTTCTGAAAGGCTATTGGTACGTACGCCGTTGAGCAATTCGAGGTAATCGGCTTCCTGTTGACGATAGACTTTTTCCAATTCTATATACACCGGAGCGATTTTTTGAACGGCATGGCTGTAAAAGAAATAAGGTCCTTCATAATAATCCCGGAGCAGATTCCATTCCTGGTCTTTAACCACCGGTGGCAATTGATAAAGGTCTCCAATGAGCAACATTTGCACTCCGCCAAAAGGCGATTGATTCATGCGTACATGACGCAGGACCTGGTCGATTGCATCCATCACATCAGCACGCACCATGCTTACTTCATCAATAATCAGCAGATCGAGGGCCCGCATGAGGTTGCGTTTGTCCCGCGTGAGTTTAATCCGGCTGAGCAGTGCCTGGCTGCCATGTTCGGCACCCGCGAAGGATTCGTGCGCTTCCGCGGGAACAAAAGGACCAAAAGGAAGTTGAAAAAAGGAATGAATTGTGGAACCGGTTGCCTGTATGGCGGCAACTCCGGTTGGAGCCAAAACAGCAAGTTGCTTGTATGCGGTGTGTTTAATTTGCCGCAAAAAGGTTGTCTTGCCCGTACCTGCCTTGCCCGTAAGAAAGACCGATTGCCGGGTATGCATAATGAAATTTGTAGCGAGATCGAATAAAGCATTGGAGGCATCTGGCATGCGGTAAAGATAAGCGTTCGGGCCTGGGGATGCAAGCGTGGAAAGATCCAATGTTGCCCGGAGATTACCTGGATTACCTGCGAACCTTACTTGCCTTATCTGTTCAACTCCTGCCCCGCTTCCCTGGTTTTTAAGGGGTCCTGTTTCCAGGAATGGTGGCCTGTTTGTTGCCTTTCAATTTCGGTAGATTGAGCCAGGCAATCGCGCCAAGCATTACCAGGATACCTGCAACCTGGAGCAATGAAATACGTTCGCCTAGCAGGATATGGGCGCTGAGCACCGCAGCCGGCAGTTCAAGTGTCAATAGAATGGCGCTCAATCCAACCCCAATTTTTGGCATGCCATAACTGAAAGCAACCGGTGGAATGATGATCCCAAACATGCCCATAAACAGCCCCCATTTTAATAGATCGAAATTCAAATTGGGGCTCGAAACAATGGAGTTTAGGTTGATCAGAAAAACGGCGGCTACCGCTCCCGTTGCCATCAGGGCACTTTTTTCATAAATTGGGGTTTGCTTACCAATACGTGTGGTGGCCATAACAAACAGGCTGAAGCAAAGTGCTGCTCCAAGAGCGAGCAAAATTCCGGCAGCTGAAAAATGAATCTCATTCGCAAAGAGCAGGTTGCTCGCCAGCACGGTGCCGGATAAGGTGATCAGCACGACCTTTATTTCCCGTTTAGAAGGTTTCTTTTTAAAGAAAATCCATTCCAGCAAAATGCTCATCCAGGTCATTTGCATAAGTAATACAATGGCCAGTGAGGCGTCGATATAGGAAACAGAAAGGTAATAAATATAGGAGGTCAGGCCCATTGTGGTTCCTGCAAGCACAAGCCTCCAGTCGAATACCTTGCCAAAGCCGGCATTTTTAAATTTTCGAAAAACCACGATGGTCCACAGCACAACCGCGCCGCATAAAGTTTGACCAAAACTGATCTCTGCCGGATTAAAGCCGTAGCCATAAGCCAGCTTGGCAAAAGAGGTGAGCATGCCATAACTGACGGCGCCAAAAATGACAATTAAAATATACCGGGTAACACCGCGTCTTGCCATAGGATTTCACGAAATTCTTTTACATTGGTTTCTGCAGGTTACGGATTTTTGTTTCCATCCAGATCCCGCAACCCTGCAGCTTACAGCCCATACTCACTCACCAGCCATATCATTGCTGCCATGCCAAAAGCGCCCAACTCCAGTTCGCGGCGGTTTACCGCTTCAAATACGTCATTTGGAGCGTGGTGAACGTCAAAATACCGCTGGCTTAATGGATTAATGCTGCTCAAAACTGTTCCATGCGAACGCAGCGGGCTAATGTCTACCCCGCCGCCATTTCGGTTGATGCTGTGAATGCCATACGGAAGGAAATACTTCTCCCATTTTTTAGCGTTCTGATATTGTTTCTCCGTTCCGGAAACACCAATGGTTTGAACACCAAAGCCGCCGGCATCGCTTTCAATCGCGTACAAGTGTTTTTCACCCTTATTTTTCGCTGAATCTGCATAAGCATTTCCGCCTTTTACCCCATTTTCTTCATTGGCGTACATTACCGCACGAATGGTTCTTTTTGGGGTTAACCCGGTTGCCTTAATGGCTCGGATCACTTCAATGGCCTGCACACAACCGGAGGCATCATCGTGGGCGCCTTCTCCCAGGTCCCAGCTATCAAGATGACCACCAGCCAGCACAATTTCATCCGGTTTCTGGCTGCCCCGTATTTCGGCAATCACATTATAGCCCTGGGCATCGGGCAGCAACTGGCAGCCCGCTTTCAGAAAAAGTTCGGTTCTATTGCCAAGTTTCACCTGTTCCCAAAGCCATTCCGCATCCAGTGTGCTGATGGCAAATGCCGGGATCTTTTCCACTTCATCCGAATAACGTGTACTGCCTGTATGCGGGTTATAATCGAGGGCATGCGTTACACTTCTGATTACAGTGGCCACAGCGCCTTTTTTAGCGGCAGCCACGGGTGCCCCGCTCCGGTATTTTACGGCATCTCCATATCCGCCAAAAGTCAGGTCGGGCCGCATGGTGTAATTAAAGAACACGATCTTCCCCTTTACTTCACTATCCGGAAGCCTTTCCAGTGCGGCAAAATCAGGAACGGCAATCACTTCAGCAGTTATGCCCTGCGCGGGTGTTCCCACACTCATGCCCAGGGCGCAACTGTGCAGGTTGCGGCTTTGACCGTTAACCCTAGCAATCGCCACTTCCTGCGGGCCGCGTACCCAATGGGGCACCATAACCGGTTGCAGGTAAACTGTATCGGCGCCAGCGGCCCAAAGCATTTCGGCGGTAGCCAACACGGCTTTGCGGTCATTTTCACTGCCACTCAGGCGAGGACCGATGTTTTTGGTGATGTAACGCAGGTTTTCATAGGCCGGGCTGCGCAGCATAATTTCATCATGCAGCTTTCGAAGGATAATTGAATCATTCTGGGCAAAGCCCGAAAAGGAAAAAAACAACAACATAAATAAGGGTATCCTGAATTTCATAGCGTTAATTTTGGGCTGTTAAAGTAATGCATAAAACTCAACGAAGGGAGAAAAGATACCCCGGGCCTGTCTTTGTTTAGTTATTTTGCCTGTTCCGCTTGCACTTAAATCTTTAATTATTTCTGATCAATCATGAAGCAAATTGTTTTTTTTGTCCTGGTGTTGATTTTCTCGCTTCAGGGCATTTCCCAATCTTCGCAAATCTCATTTGAAAAATACAAACTGGACAATGGGCTGACCGTTATTCTCTATCCCGACAACACCGTTCCGGTAGTCGCCGTCTCCGTACTGTACAAAGTCGGATCAAAAGATGAAGACAGTTCCCGTACCGGTTTCGCGCATTTTTTTGAACATCTTTTATTCGATGGCAGCGCGAACGTAAAGCGCGGTGAGTTTGATAAGTACATTACCAATGCCGGAGGGGAAAATAATGCCAATACCGGTTTCGATCGCACTTTTTATTTCGACCTGCTGCCCAGCAACCAGGTTGCTCTTGGTCTCTGGCTTGAAAGCGACAGGATGATGGCAACAAATATTCTTGATGAAGGCGTTGAAACCCAGCGCCAGGTGGTAAAAGAAGAAAAGCGTTTGCGTGTGGACAACCAGCCTTACGGTACCATCATGGAGAATATTTTTAAAAGAGCTTACCCTCCCGGACCTTACAATTGGGTACCTATCGGAAGCATGGAGCATCTGGATGCTGCAAAACTTGAGGAATTCCAGAATTTTTTCAAAAAATTCTATGTGCCCAATAATGCCATTTTGAGCATTGCAGGCGATATTAACGTGCCTGAATTGAAGAAGCAGATCCAGGCCTATTTCGGGTCCATTCCCCGGGGCAGGGAGACAGTGAAAACGGTGTTTACCGACAAACCCCTTCCTTCCGAGATCCGCGATGTAGTATATGACAATATCCAATTGCCGGCCGTGGTTCAAGCGTATAAGGGTCCTGCTATGGGAACACCCGATTATTACCCTTTCAACGTGTTGAGCACGCTCCTGAGCCAGGGAGAAAGCAGCAGAATGAACCAGGTTATCGTGGATAAAAAACAGGAAGCTGTTTTTGCGGCGGCCATTCCGTTTTCCATGGAGCGCACCGGTTTGCTGATCAATTATGCCATTGCCAATATGGGCGTGGAGCCGGAAAAAGTGGAAAAGTCAATGGACTCCATTGTTGCTGATGTACGTGCCAACCTGGTAACAGAAAAAGAAATGCAGAAAGTGATTACCCAGATCGAAACTGATTTTGTAAGAAGGAATGCCACTGTAGCAGGTATCGCAGAATCGCTTGCTGATTATGAAGCTTATTTTGGCGATGCCAACCTGATCAATACCGAAATCAATAAATACCGACAAGTAACCAGGGAAGATCTGCGGGAGGTGGCACAGAAATATCTCCAGCCTGGTCAGCGGGTTGTTCTCTACTATCTGCCTATGTCTGAAAAACCAGCCGGTAATTAATTATGAACCACCAAACTTTTAATATTACACAGATGAACTTCTTCAGCATAAAAAACATAGGTTTCACCCTAATCAGCGGCATGCTGTTCATGCAAGCCTGCGCACCCAAACCAGCGAACACACCTATACAAACCCAATCCGCGGAAATTATAGACCGTACCAGGCCACCGGTGCCGGGGCCGGCACCTACCATAAATATTCCCGATGCCGTGTCCTACACCTTACCCAATGGCCTGCAATTGTATGTTGTTTCCAATTCCAAATTGCCGCTTGTTTCTGCCACCCTCACCGTTGATGGCAAACCCCAGGTTTACGGCAATAAGGCTGGTTTGACCGAAATGGCCGGGGATCTTTTTCGCCGCGGCACAGCATCGCTTGATAAAGCGGCTTTAGATGAGCGTGTGGATTTTCTGGGCGCCAGCCTGAGTACATCAGCTTATGGAGCAAGTGTATCCTCCCTGAAACGGAATTTCCCGGAGATTTTACAGCTTATGGCAGATGTTGCTTTGCGGCCGGCTTTGAATAGCGAAGAACTGGAGAAGGTGCGTACACAAACGCTCAGCAACCTGGCTTCGGGCAAAGAGGATCCTGCCCGCATATCCGCCAATATTTCCAGGGCACTCACGTATGGCAAAAACCACCCTTACGGTGAAATAACTACGGAAGAAACGGTAAAGAATATTAGCAGGGAGGATATCCGGAATTTCTACAACACCTGGTGGAAACCGAATATTTCTTACCTGGTGATGGTTGGAGATATTACACCAGAGGAAGCACACCGCCTTGCCGTGGAAAATTTCGGCCATTGGGAAAGGGCTTCGGTTCCGAACGTGAATGTTCCCCTTCCCGAGAAGCCTGCAAAAACGTACATCGCAATTGTAAACCGGCCTGGTGCGGTGCAAAGCAATATTGAAATTGTATCACCGCTGGATCTTAAGCCTGCCAGCGCAGACCGCATAGCGGCCACTTTTGCCGGAAATATTTTGGGTACCGGATTCAGCAGTCGCCTCAATCAGAATTTGCGTGAAGGCAAAGGGTTTACTTATAGCGCAAGTGGCGGAATCTCCAGTGATCGCTATGCCGGCCGATTCAGAGGCGCCGCTTCTGTTCGTAAGGAAAAAACAGACAGTGCCATCGCCGAATTTCTTAACGAATTTAACCGGATCCGTGTAGAACCGGTGGGAAAGGAAGAATTGGATGCCATGAAAGCCTATGTGGGTGGCAGTTTTGCCCGCAGTCTTGAGCAGCCATCCACCATTGCGGCTTTTGCACTCAATACCGTGCTCAACAATCTGCCCAAAGACTATTACAAAAACTACCTCAAAAATTTGCAAGCCGTTACCCCGGCACAGGTTACCGCAAACTCGCTTAAATACATTCCCGTTAACAACTTGGTGATCACCGTGGTAGGCGATGCAGCGGAAATTGCTCCCGGGCTCGAAAAGTATGGCGAAGTGAAATATTTCGATATATACGGAAATCCGGCAGAACCGCCCAAAGTGGAGAAAGCAGATGCTTCGGTTACGGCTGAAAGCATTTTGCAAAAAGCGATTAACGGTTATGGCGGCATGGCCAACCTTGAAAAGATAAGGGATATTGAAATTGATGGTTCTGCAAGTATAATGGGACAACAGCTTACATATAACCAAAAAATTGCGCGGCCGGATAAACTCGTGGTATCCATTAAGGCTGGCCCCATCAATCTGATGCGGCAGGTGAAGAATGGTGATCAGTACATCAGCATTCAACAGGGCAGCAATACGCCGGTTGATGAGGCCACAAAGCATGAGTTGAATGCCAAGGCCGGAATATTTGAGGAGCTGTACTGGAAGAATACGCGGGGTTACAAATTTGACGTGGTGGGCACTGAAAAAATGGATGGAAAAGAGGCTTACAAGATGAAGATTACTTCGCCGGGCGGAAACGAATTCTTCTCCTTCTTTGATCAGGAATCCGGTCGTCGCCTTAAGGACGTGCGTACCCAGGACATGGGTGCAATAGGCGCCATGGTCATCAATACATTCTTCTATGACTACACGCTCTATGAGGGCATTTACCTGCCGGCAAAAGTGACCGTTGACCTTGGTGTGGCCAAGCAGGATGTAACCATCAGGGAGGTGAAAATCAACAAAGGCTTGAAGGATTCGGATTTTAAATAAGCGCATGGAAACATCACCAATCAACCTGACAAAATATTCGCACGGAGGCGGCTGTGGTTGTAAAATCTCTCCGGCCGTACTTTCGGAGATCCTCGGAGACGCATCAGCGCAACAGGATTTTCCGCGATTGCTTGTTGGCAATGATACCCGGGATGACGCGGCAGTTTTTCTATGGAAAGATGATGAATGCATTGTGAGCACCACGGATTTTTTCATGCCTATTGTCAATGACAGTTATGATTTCGGGAGGGTGGCTTCAGCCAATTCTATCAGCGATATTTATGCCATGGGTGGTACGCCACTGATGGCCATAGCAATCCTGGGATGGCCGGTCAACAAACTGCCAGCTGCAGAAGCCGGAAGGGTTTTGGATGGTGCAAAAGCCGTTTGCGCTGAAGCCGGCATTCCTCTTGCCGGCGGGCACAGCATTGATAGCCCGGAACCTTTTTTTGGCCTTGCTGTAACCGGAATGGTACACAAGGATGACCTGAAGCAAAATAACGGTGCACAGATTGGCGATGATATTTACCTGACCAAGCCCCTAGGTGTAGGCGCCGTATCGAGCGCCAACAAAAAAGGTTTGCTCGGCGAAGGCGAATTGAAAGAATTGATATATTGGCTTACGCGCCTGAACAAACCTGGCGAAAAGCTTGGTAAAATAAAAGGGGTGCATGCTATGACCGATGTTACCGGCTTCGGATTATTGGGCCACCTCAGTGAGATCTGCGAAAGCAGCGGAGTATCGGCAGAAATTGATTACCGCAAATTGCCGGTACTCGATTCAGCAAGGAAATACCTGGCCCAGGGCATTGCCCCTGACGCAAGCTCCCGCAACTGGAACAGTTACAGCTCCGGTGTGGGATTTATGCAAAGAGATAATGGGGATGCGGTGAACATGATGGAGGCTTTCCGCCTGTTGCCCGATCCCCAAACCAATGGCGGCTTACTGATCTGTGCCTCTCCCTTAATACAGGCCGACATTCAGGATCTGTTTATCAATGAAGGGCTCGAAGCGTTTGTGGATCCCATTGGCAGAATTGTGCAAACGACCGGCAAGCGGATTCTTATCTATTGATCCCGGATTTGTTTCGTTTTGCCTTTTCAGGAATTTTGACGCGGAATTTATGGGAGTTGGGCCTGTTTAGGTATTACGTAAATAAATTCACACGTCTCACCGCCCGGTTTTGTGGTAAACCAATCCGAGGTTTACAAATGAATTGATGTTATTGTAATTTCCTTCCACAAAAAAACCAAATTGTTCGGTCGGCAGGTAGCGCAGGCCGATTAATCCCTGGTAATTGAAAGGCGTGGGGAATTCCATTTTCTTCATTTCTTCATGTTTCGCGTTTTCGTAACGACCACTCCAGAGGTTAGCCCCAATGCCTGCACGCCCATAGGCGTCAATTTTATCGGCGGTGAAAAAATGATAGCTAGCTGTAAGTCCGAGTTGCCATTGGTGAATGGTTCCTGAGATGTTGTCGATTTGAGTGCCGATAAAAGGAATGCGCAGATCATAGGTTTGTGTGGCATAGGCGTAACCAAGGGTTGCACCAATGCCTGACTGATTGTTAATCATAAATTCATATTGCACGCCAAGTGGACCAAATGAAGATTTGCTGGTACCACTTCCGGAAAAAATATCCGCGATGCCACCGAAATCCAGGTATTGAGCGAGCTTATTGGGAAAGCCATATCCTGCCTGAAAAACATGTGACCCTTTTTTCAGAACGGGTTCTCTTTCAAATGGCTGATTCCGGCCGATGGTGGCCAAAATATCTGCCGGATTCTGGGAGAAAACTGAATGACTGAAGCTGAAAAAAACCAGGATGATCAGCAGGAACTTCTTCATACAATCAGGATAAGGCGTTCAAAAATAGGGTTTTGCAAGCAGATTGAGGATGAGGTTAAGCCTGAGATTAAGGTTTAGGTTAAGGGGGGGTCTTCGTTAGGTTGCCTATTTATTGTTTTGATTTGGAGATAAATGGGTTCAGGATGCCCGGGACCGAAGGCGAAGGGCAATTGCAATTTGGTAATTAAAAATGTTAATCAGAATTCGGAAGGATTTCCTCATTCCAATTCGTAATTTTATCGGAATTCTGAATTTTAATCATGAAAGCCTTAAGGATGCAAAAGAAATATTATTGGCTAATCGCTTTGTTCACCGTCCTGGGAGTGGGCCTGCAGTCTTGCGAAGCTCCAAAACAAGTTGTTACAACTCCGGCTCCTCAAATGCAGGGGAATACCTATAAACGTGCTGATTTTAAACCCATTGAGCTGCCGGTGCCCGTACGTCCTGCAGGCCAACAGGATATGCTTGCTTATGCGGCTCCAAAAATTCCGGTAGTGCGGGTTGGCTTTATCGGGCTTGGCATGCGTGGCCCGAGCGCTGTTGAACGATGGACCTATATTCCCAATACCAAAGTGGCTGCCCTTGCTGATATACGCCCGGAAAGAGTGGAAGCCACCCAAAAAATTCTTGATAAAAGGAATATTGCTCGTGTGCCGGGTTATTCAGGATCTGAAGATGCCTGGAAAGCCCTATGCGAACGGGATGATATAGACCTGGTTTACATTGCCACCGACTGGAAAAACCATGTGCCCATGGCTTTGTATGCAATGGAAAAAGGGAAACACGTAGCCGTGGAAGTGACTGGTGCCATGAATATGAAAGATATATGGGATATGATCAATACCAGTGAGCGTACCCGCAAACATTGCATGATGCTTGAAAATTGTGTGTATGACCAGTTTGAACTCACCGCGCTTAATATGGCGCAGCAAGGTGTGTTTGGTGAAGTGATCCATGCCGAAGGGGCCTACATTCACGACCTCTCCCAGTTTTGGGGCTCATACTGGAACAACTGGAGGCTGGATTACAACCGTCAACACCGTGGCGATGTTTATCCAACCCACGGTCTTGGTCCTGTTGCGCTGGCAATGAACATTCACCGCGGTGACAAAATGAACTACCTTGTTTCCATGGATACCAAACCCTTCAACGGGCCTGAAGAGTGGAAAAAGCTCAAAGGAGAATATCCGGCTGAATTCCGGCACGGCGATCACACCACCACCATGATCCGGACGGAAAAAGGCAAATCTATCCAGATTCAGCATAACGTGATGACACCCAGGCCGTATTCCCGCATGTACCAGCTAACCGGAACCAAGGGTTTCGCAAATAAGTACCCCATACAGGGCTTTGCCGTGGAAGGTGCCCAGCTTGGGGCTGAAATTGCCGGAGCGGATTACCAGAAACTGGATGGGCACAGCTTCGTTTCCAACGATCTGCGGGCGGCACTCATGGAAAAATATAAACATCCGTTTTACAGGCAAATGGAAGAACAAGCCAAAGAACTCGGCGCCATTGCCCATGGCGGTATGGACTTCATCATGGATTACCGCCTGGCTTATTGCCTGCAAAACGGATTGCCGCTCGATATGGATGTATATGACCTCGCCGAGTGGAGCTGTCTTGCAGAACTATCTGCCGTATCGTTGGATAACAACAGTGCACCTGTAATCATTCCAGATTTTACCCGCGGCGCCTGGAACCGGATCCAGGGTTACAAATTTGCCGGCCTGGATTGATGCCTTAAAGCAACCGACGTTTTAAACACGCGGCCCCATGATCGCAAAACAGCTCATGGGGCTGTTTATTTAGCTAAACAATCTATTGCCTCTTCACGATTGTGGGTAATTGCCCTAAGGGAGAAATTGTTGCCCATATGATGAAGAGAACACTGCTACTGCCCAACGGCTTACTGCATAAGTTGCAGGTTGCATGTTTAAAGATTACAGGTTTTAATCTGGCTTTGAACGAACCGCCATATTGCTGCTACTGCCCAATGGCTCACTGTATAAGTTGCAGCTCAACATTCAAAAATGGAGTTTTTATCTTGATTAGAACGTACTGGCGCACTGCTATTGCCCGTTTCCTAAAACTCCCCAGTCTTTTTGTTGCATAATGTTTTGCGCGATTTGCAATTGGCGGCTGCGGTACCTTTTTTTGTAGTAATGGCCTGAAGTACGTTTCATCACATCAATCAGGGTTTCAATTACCTCCAGGGTATATTCGCCCTTGTTGATCATTACACATTCCGCCATGGATGCCTGCGCGGCATCGGTTATTTCCGAGCGGGTGGCAATACCGGTTTTATGCATGGATTCCAGTACCTGTGTAGCCCAGATCACCGGGATATGGCCGGCTTCCGCAAACCATAACACCTCATTCTGGATTTCACTCAGCCGTTCAAAGCCTACCTCCACCGCAAGATCTCCACGGGCGATCATGGTGCCAAAGATTTCATCCTGCATGCCTTGTAAAAAAAGCAGCGGCATTTGCCTTACCGATTCCGGAGATTCGATTTTAATGATGATTGCCGGCTTCCTGGGGTAAGCCCTTAACCGTTCCTGGAGCAAGGCTACATCAGCGGGCTTTCTTACAAAGGAATACCCCACCATATCGGCATGCGCGCAAATGAAGGGCAGGCATTCTTCGTCATATGCGGTAAGGGGAGCAATAGCCAGGTCTGAGTCGGGGAAATTGATGCCTTTTTCGGCGCCCAGTTTTTTTCCGTTCCTTGAATTGCGTACCACTTTGAGCCGTGCAATGCCTTCAGTTATATCCAGAATCCTGCCCTCAACGCTTCCATCATCAAACAGCACCGGTTCATTCACTTTTAGCATGGAGACAATGCCCGGATGACCGCATCCCAAAACCACTTTTTCGGCATTGAAGGCGGCATCTTTTTCAGCGAGATAGAAAATATCGCCGGCTTTCAATTTTACTTTTTGCTTTTTCCGGCCTTTGCCTAGAATTTCGGTACGCATCCTGGGCCCGCCAAGATCCATATAGACCCGGCAACTTTTGCGTGATCTGCGGCAAGCCTGCTTCAGGCTGCTGAGCATTTGCAACCAGGTGGCTTCATTATCACGGGCACAATTGATGCGGGCCACCGACATGCCCGCACGCAACAAGGCCTCCATATAATCTACGCCTTCAGCAAACGTATTGTCCAGGGTAACCATTACAAAGGGTGGTTTTTTTCGTCCCGATCCCAAAAGCCGTATGCTGTTCCGCGTCAATTTGTCTTTGCCAAATTCGTAATTGCTGTGGTCGAGTTGACCGGGTTTATAGCTTTTGCCAAGATGCTTTTGCACCTTTTGAATTTGAGCCAGGATATGGCTTTCGGAACTCGACAGGGATGACAAACCCGCCATATGCAGATTGTCCTGCAATTGGCGAAGGTCTTGGCTGCGGAAAGCAATATACCTCAATAAATTCCGCGCTGAATCTACCTGGGAAGGGGCAACCGATTTAATAATTTCACTTCTCTGCTTTTCAACAATGGCGAATGCATATTCAAGCTCAGAAAGTTGTTGCTGAAGTTCTTTGTTCTTAACCATGGCACTATGCACGCAAAGTTGTGAAATTACCGGAATGAAAGCGGTTGGCAAATTCTAAAATTACAGGTGCAATAAAACTTTGCTGCAAAGAAAAAAGCCATCCGGTAAGGGATGACTTTTTTCATTATTTAGAAAGAGCTTTCGGATTAGAAAGTTGCTCTTTCTTCTATATTCAGGGGGTTTTTACTGTTTGCGATGTTCCCGTATTTATTTGTAACATCAGTTACATTTTTCTTTAAGGAATCGCCTGCATGGGTAAGCTGATCCTTTACTTTTTGTTTTTGATCTTTATCCATTCCCCATTTCCAATAGGCCACACCAAGCGCAGCAAGTGTAAGCAGTCCGTTACGTTTTGTCTTATTCATAATTGTATGTTTTTAATGTTCGGTAATACCTGATAATTAGAAAAAATGATGCCATAATGAAAACACCATCGTTTAAATATCTTAATGAAACTATAAACCATTCTGTTCTAAAACTTGATTAGCCAGGGGTTTTGCAAAATGTGGAGAATGCACTGTTTGCGCATTTAAATAAAATCTACCGCATATATGAACCAACAATGCAACTTTTTTTAAAGAATGCGCAATGCCCGCATAAAACGGGTCTGATAATATCCTTTCAATGGTGAAATGGTTACGCCGTTGGCCTTTCCACTGGATGCATGAATAAATTCAATATTATTGTCACCGTCATTTTTGATAACCAAACCCACGTGGCCGGGTTCACGAATCGTGCTGTCTGTTCCGGTAAACACCAGGAAGTCGCCCGGCTTCACGTCAAGCGGATCAATGGTCTCGCCAAAAGACAGGTAGCCTGCTGACGAACGGGGAACATCTATACCATAATGTTCGAAAACATAATATAAATAACCCGAGCAATCGAATCCTTCCGCAGGATCGGCCGAAGCATATTTGTAAGGCGTCCCCAAAAGGGTTTGTCCAAATTCAACAATTTTTTTTGCCAGCTCTGCATCCCGCGCAATTGGCGGACGCCCGGTTATAACCGTTTCCGAAATACCTTTTCCCGCAGGGAGTGTATCGCCATCTTTATTATCATCCTCAGCTTCACGATGCAAGGAGTCGCCCTGGATGGGATCGCTTTTATGGGCCGACAGCCAGGGCGGACGCTCACTTCCCGTTGGCGTGCAGGAAGAAAGGATTATCGTTGATGCCATTAACCACAAGAAGAATGTATGTTTCATTTTCAGTTTCCTGCTTGAAAATTTTGTGCCATTGTTTTTCAGCCTTACCGGGGTTTGGCATGAATTTTTGAAAGGGCAGCTAAAAACAATTTGATTTATGAAGATCCGTTCACACTTACTTGCTTTCCTGTTGCCTGTTTTTTTATTATTATCCTGTAAATCAAACGAAACAGAAGAAACAGTTGATCCTGTTTCCAACTGGGATAGATACGACGCGCCTGTACTTGCCCGTGACCATTCCATCGACAGCACCAATGCGATCAATCCTTATTTTGCCGACAGTGCGCAAGTGGAAAATTTTATAGCCGCAAATAACCTCGAAGCCGGGCTGGCTCAAAGTTTACGGAATTTTTACAATGCCCGCAATTACCAATATGCCTGGTATACCGATAGTGGATTTACAGAACATACCCGTTTGTTCTGGAATCAATATGATTATGAAACAACCCATAACAAACGGTATAACAGGACATTTTACGATACATTTAAAAAAATGTCGACCACCGAAGATACCATACTGATGAAAGCATCAGATTCCACAATATTCAATAATGAAATGAACCTCACTGTTCAATATGTGCATTTTCTTGTAGACATGTACGGCGCCGATCACCTGAATGAAAAAATGCTTCAGCGATTCGCACCACTCAAAAAAGACGAGCCTTTACGCGTAGCGGATAGTTTGCTTGCTGCACAAACCGCAATTGACAGGGGCAAGGCGGATTTGCCAACCAACACCATGTATCGTAAGCTCCTGAAAAAACTCCGGCTCTATGACAGTATTGCCTATGCAGGTGGCTACCAAAGCCTCGCGTTTTCCGGGGCACTCAAAAAAGGCGATTCGGGTGCTATTGTGGTGGCACTTAAAAAGCGGATGTCGGCAACCGGCGAATATCCTTTAGCAGATACTTCAGCTCTTTTTACCGATACCCTTGAGTTTTATGTAAAAGATTACCAATCGAGGATGGGCGTAAAGGCTGACGGCGTAGTTGGAAAAGAATTCGTTGAGGAACTTAATGTACCCATTCCAACAAGGCTTGAGCAATTATTGATCAATATGAACCGGATGCTTTGGATGCCGGAGCAGCCTAAAGGCCGTTTGCTTGAAGTCAATATTCCTGCATTTGAACTGGTAGCCCGTGAAGGAAATGCTGAACCCCTGCGTATGGATGTTGTTGTTGGCGCCAATGCCAACCGGACCAAGATATTTAGCGGCGATATCAGCCAGGTCGTCTTCGCGCCTTATTGGAATATTCCAACCTCCATTGTGAAAAATGAAATTCTGCCAAAGTTGGAAAGCGATCCGGGATACCTGGAAAGAAACGATATGGAAATTGTGAAAGAAGGAGAAATTCCTGCGATGCGCCAAAAGCCCGGACCAAAAAATTCTCTGGGCAGGGTCAAATTTCTCTTCCCCAACAGCTTTGACATTTATTTGCATGACACTCCTTTTAAAGGCGCGTTTGGCAGTGAAGACCGCGCAATGAGCCATGGTTGCATCCGTGTGAAAGAACCGGCGAAACTGGCAAACTATATTTTGCAGGGCCAGGGTGAATGGGATGACAGCAGGATTGCTACAGCCATGTCCGGTACTTCCGAAGAATTTGTCGAGGTGAAAACGCCATTGCCTGTATTCATCACTTACTATACTGCCTGGGTGGATGATAATGGGGGAATACATTTCCGCAATGATGTTTATGGCCATGATAAGCAATTGCGCGACCGTATGTTTTTGAAGGAGGTGGCTGCATTGCCTACTGCTGCCGACCGTGCGAGAAAGGATTCCCTGGCAAAGGCTTCCAGACTAAAATGACCCGTACAGGTGCGGCTTCTCTTTGAAAGGCCTTAATTTTGTTGCACTCACCCAATATTAGCCTATGTCTGGTCATGATGGTATGCGCATTCGAATTGTAACGGCCGCTTCGCTTTTTGATGGTCATGATGCTGCAATCAATATTATGCGCAGGATTATGCAAAGCCTTGGCGCGGAAATAATTCATCTTGGCCATAACCGCAGTGTACACGAGATTGTGGAATGCGCCATTGAAGAAGACGCGCATGCCATTGCCCTTACCAGTTACCAGGGCGGTCATATGGAATTTTTCAAATACATGAAAGATCTGCTTGAGGAAGCCGGCTGCGGTCATATCCTCATTTTTGGCGGGGGCGGCGGAACCATTCTTCCGGCCGAAATTGACGCGTTACACGCCTATGGAATAACCCGGATTTACAGCCCCGATGATGGCCGCCGGCTTGGACTGGAAGGAATGATCCGCGAAGTAATCGGGCTTGCTGAAAAAGGCCTGAAAGAATATATTCAGGCGCCGCAGAAATGGGAAGGCACTGCAATACCCCTGGGTGAACTAAGAGACATCAGAAAAATAGCGCGTGCAATTACCCATGCTGAAAATGGCCTCGCTGCGGCAAAGCCTGAAAAGGAAAAAGCTGTGGTTCTTGGAATAACCGGAACAGGGGGTGCTGGAAAATCTTCCGTTACCGATGAACTTGTTCGCCGTTTTCTGAATAATTTCCAGGATAAGACCATTGCTGTAATTTCTGTTGATCCTTCAAAGAAAAAAACAGGAGGTGCACTGCTTGGCGATCGCATCCGCATGAATTCCATTTCTTCGCCACGGGCCTACATGCGTAGTCTCGCTACAAGGGAAAGTGATGTAGCCCTGAGCCATTTTGCGCAGGATGCAATCAATATTTGCAAATCGCAGGATTTTGATCTGATCATCCTGGAAAGCGCAGGCGTTGGGCAAGGGGATGCATCCATATTGGATTACAGCGATGTGAGCCTCTATGTAATGACGCCTGAGTATGGTGCAGCATCGCAACTTGAAAAAATCAACATGCTCGATTACGCGGATGTAATCTGCATAAATAAGTTTGATAAGGCCGGGGCGCAGGATGCATTGCACGATGTAAAAAAACAATACAAAAGAAACCACCTGTTGTGGTCGGCCAGGGATGAAGACCTGCCGGTATTTGGCACCATTGCGGCCCAGTTTAATGATGCAGGTATAAATGAATTGTTCAACAGCCTTATGGAAGTGATCGAAAAGAAATCGGGTATAACGTTTGGAGGCCATGTCCGGCATATTGCACATGATGCCGATACGCGCAACAAATCACAGATCATTCCGCCAAGGCGCGTTCGTTATTTATCCGAAATTTCGGATGCTGTGCGGGAATATGATCAATGGGTTGAAGAGCAAAGCGCCATAGCTACAAAGCTGTACCAGGTGAGCGGCACCCAAAAATTGCTGGAAAACGAATAATATTCCGGGAATGAAAGCCGAATTTAAAAAGCATAAAATGTAAGAGATGAAAGTGATCAGAGGATTTGCGAAGGATGATGAAAATACAGATCTTAAAATATTGAATGCTTTTGCCCATGATGCCTGGCAGAAACTGAGTTCCGGCTTTACAGATGAAAATGATTTTTTCTCTTTTATAGAAACCATTTGGAATTTTTATGTGGTAAGGGCAGTTAGTGACTCCTTTCCCGGCGCTGGCAAATCTCAGTTTGATGCCATTCTCAAAGACGCTTTCGGTCCACAGATCTCATCCCTTGGCAACCTGGAAGAAAAAATGAAAGGCGCAAAAACTGCGGTACGGAATATATCAGGAAAATTGATAAAAGGCAAATGGCAACTGGACGGCGAATTTTTATCCGTAGAGGAATATTTTGAGACTTTTGACCCCGATGAGGATAATTATGAAACCCAGGAATATGTGCCGGGTTATGTAAACAGGATCCCTTTTACGCTTGTGCCTAAAGAAGCTGCATGGAAGCGTCTTGGCAGTGAACATGGCATTGATTACAAATCCGCAAAAGAAGATTATGAGCAAAGTATTTACCTGGCGCCGCATTTCGCAAAAAATTCGGATATGGCACGTTGGTATGATATGGTATTGCCTGGGGTAGGCGAGATCGAATTCCAGCATATGGCCTATGACCCGCTGCTGGTGACAACCGTAAAAGACAGGAAAGAGTTTGATAAGTATTTTAGAATGCAAACCCTGTTCAAGGTGTGGGATACCGCAGCTGTTCCGGTTTCAAAAAGAGAAATTGAAGAGGACGAAGATGCAAATGAATATTTCGAAAGCCTTCAATCTTTTAAGGAAGAAAAAAACCACGATTGGGATGGTGAGTATGACGGCGATGAACCGTAGTTAAATCCTGTATGGAAAGATCATTATGGACAAATAATAAACGGTCAAAAAATGAAACAGGAAGAAAAAGATCGCAAAGATTTTATGGCGAATTTGAGTAAGCCGGCGCAAAACGCATTGGCGGCTAAAAAAATAACCACCCTCAAAAAACTTTCCGCTTTTGGCGAAAAAGAAATCCTGGCCCTTCACGGAATCGGCCGTTCCGCAATGCCTTTTTTAAAAAATGAATTGCAAAAAGCGGGACTCAATTTCCGGAAACATGACCCTGCGGCAGTAGACGAATATATTTTAATGCAGCAGACTGATATTCAGCCGTTGTTGCGTAAAATGCGGCAAACGGTTTTAAAAGCTGTTCCCACCGCTACTGAAGAAATGGCCTATGGAATGCCGGCATATAAACATTTGGGGAAGCCTTTATTCTACTTTGCCGCCGCCAAAAATCATATTGGTATTTACGCTACGCCTTCGGCGCAAGCCGCTTATGCTGAAGAGCTGAAAGGCTTCAAATCCGGGAAAGGATCGGTGCAATTGCCTTTTGATAAAAAAATTCCATGGGGCCTGTTAAAAAAGATGGTTGCATTTAAGAAAGCAGAAATTGACAAGTTGGCAAATACTTCTGCCTGATTTTTGATCCGTCAACCTGGATATATTTGAACAATGTCGGGCTGGTTTTTTTAAAGCGGCACATCCGCAACACAGCGGAAGCCGGTGTTTTCCAGCCCGGTATCCGGGCTGCTTTTCATCCGGCGGCTGACACGGTACCCGCTGCAATAAGTATCATTACACAAAAAGCTTCCACCCCGGATGGATCTTAGATCCATTGAATGCATATAAGGATCGTAGCTGATGTGTGATCCGCGTGGATTTACTGCAACAATTCCTTTGAGACTTTCGTAATAATTGAAATCGTACCGGTCGGTCGTCCACTCCCACACATTCCCGCTCATGTCATAAAGCCCGTAACCGTTAGGCTCATAATGTTTAACCGGCGCAGTACGTAAAAAGCCATCCCGTTGATCATTTTTATAGGGGAATTCGCCATCCCAGCTGTTGGCCTTGGCTTTACCATGATCCACATGCTCATTTCCCCATGCATAAATATTGTTTACCAGGCCACCCCGGGCCGCATACTCCCATTCCGCTTCAGTGGGCAACCTCTTGCCGGCCCATTTGCAATAGGCTATTGCGTCGTACCAGCTAACCTGTATCACCGGGTGGTTCTCCTTTCCGCGGAGGTTGCTGCCCGGGCCTTGCGGCTGCCGCCAGTTTGCGCCCAACGTCCAGTGCCACCATTGCGATACATCATCCAGGTTTACCGCGGATTTTGCAGGCTGGAATACGAGGGCTGCAGGTTGCAGCAAAGAATCAGGCGGGCGGGGAGTTCCCATGGGTAACGTCTTTTGCATTTCTTCCCATATCACTTCTTTTTCTGCAGTGGTGATGTATCCGGTGGCCTCGACAAAACGGGCAAATTCGGCATTGGTCACTTCGGTCAGGTCCATGTAAAAACTGTCCACCTTCACCCTATGCTTCGGATATTCATCTGGTGCGGCCTGGTCGTTATCGGCCCCCATTTCAAATGTGCCGGCCGGTATCAATGCCATATTGCTGAAATCCCTTGTGGTGGTTTTTGCAAAAAGAGCATCTTCAGCAAATGGCCGGACGTCCACATTTTCGAAGTCAGGCATGTTTTCCCTGCGCTTTTCTTCCTGGCTTTTGCAGGAAAACAAAAGAATGAAAAGGGAGAAAGCCAATACCAGATGAGCTTGCGTTTTAAACATGGGGCAAGGTAAACAATCAGGCGATGTCATGGTTTGACACGAAGAAATATCCGGTATTTTTTTACATATTCCGCCGGTATTGGCCCCCTACCTCAAACAAGGCCGTTGTAATTTGCCCGAGACTACAAAAACGCACCGTTTCCATCAATTCTTCAAAGAGGTTGCCATTTTGCAAAGCAGTTTCTTTCAGCCGTTTCAGGGCTTCAGCGCTACGTTCACGGTTGCGTTCGTGAAATCTTTCCAGCGCTTTGATTTGATTCTCCTTTTCAGATTCCGTACTGCGGATTACCTCGGTTGGCAGTATAGTGGGCGAACCATCTTTACTTAAAAATGTATTCACTCCAACCAGTGGAAGCTCGCCGGTATGCTTCTGATGTTCATAATAAATACTTTCTTCCTGGATCTTATTGCGCTGGTACATCCGTTCCATGGCGCCCAATACGCCACCCCTTTCTGCAATGCGGTCAAACTCGGCAAGCACGGCCTCCTCCACGAGATCAGTAAGTTCTTCAAGGAAAAATGAACCCTGGTTTGGATTTTCATTTTTAGCGGTTCCGAGCTCACGGTTGATGATGAGCTGAATGGCCATGGCACGGCGCACACTCTCTTCAGTGGGTGTGGTAATGGCTTCATCATAGGCATTGGTGTGCAGGCTGTTGCAATTGTCGTAAATGGCATACAAGGCTTGCAGGGTAGTGCGGATGTCATTGAAATCAATTTCTTGTGCATGCAGGCTTCGACCGCTGGTCTGAATATGGTATTTCAGCTTTTGGCTACGCTCATTGCCGTGGTATTTGTATTTGATGGCCTTCGCCCAAATGCGGCGGGCAACCCGTCCGATCACACTGTATTCGGGATCCATGCCGTTGCTGAAGAAAAAACTGAGATTGGGTGCAAAATCATCGATATGCATGCCGCGGCTGAGGTAATATTCCACATAGGTAAAACCGTTCGCCAGCGTAAATGCAAGCTGCGTTATGGGGTTAGCCCCGGCTTCCGCAATGTGATAACCACTGATGCTTACACTGTAAAAATTACGGACATCATTGTCAATAAAATACTGTTGTACATCGCCCATTAGCTTCAATGCAAA
Organism: Bacteroidota bacterium; assembly: GCA_023387985.1. GTDB lineage: Bacteria > Bacteroidota > Bacteroidia > Chitinophagales > Chitinophagaceae > Phnomibacter. The sequence continues at coordinate 187,526 of JAEWHC010000009.1, forward strand.
CTCTGTGGAGAAGATGCAGGTATTCTGGGCCTGGTCTTCCTTCAGTATGTCGGCCTGCACGGTTCCACGAACCGTATTCAGGGCTTTGGCTTTAATTTGATTATAGACATCAGCCGGAAGAACATCCTTGCCGCTAAGACCAAGCAAGCGCAATCCGAGACCATCATTGCCCTCAGACAGATCACCCTGCAACTGACCTTTTTCGGGAATTACAAATTTGCCGTTCACGCCGAGATAGCGCGGCAGGTCATTAATGGCACCAATGGCTTCTATTTTTGCGTTGACCTCTTTGCTCAGGCCATTTTCCATAATGTATTTTTCACATTGCTGGTCAATGGCCGCATTCATAAAAAAGGCAAGCATCATGGGCGCAGGCCCGTTAATGGTCATGCTCACCGATGTCTTGGGATCGCAAAGGTCAAAACCACTATAAAGTTTTTTTGCATCATCCACCGTGGCAACGCTGACGCCACTGTTGCCGATTTTGCCATAAATGTCCGGTCTGCTGTCCGGGTTCTGACCATAAAGGGTTACGCTGTCGAATGCTGTGCTCAGGCGTTTGGCCGGCTGTCCGAGGCTGACATAATGGAAACGTTTGTTGGTACGTTCGGGTCCGCCCTCGCCGGCAAACATCCGCGTCGGATCTTCGCCCTCCCGCTTGAGTGGAAAAACCCCTGCCGTATAGGGAAATGAACCCGGAATGTTTTCCTGTAACTGCCATTTTACAATATCACCCCAGTCCTTGTATTTGGGCAGAACCACTTTGCGGATGGAGGTTCCGCTCAGACTTTTGTGGGTGAGGGGTTGACTGATCACCCTATCCCTGACGCGGAATTCATACTGATCCGCGTTGTATTTTTCCTGCAGCGACTTCCAATCTTCCAATAGGTTGTGTACTTCCGGATCGAGTTGCTTTTGCAGGTCCTTGTATAGTTGTTCGATATTGTTCATGAGTTTTTCTGGCGAGCGCTGTAAAAATATGCATTATCCGTATATCACGCGGAGACAGGGAATTCGTGTATTTTACATTTAGCCGTATCGTAACGAACAGGCCGCGTAATTTCCTGCATGCATCCCGCTTTGCAACTACTCATTTTATTTGGTTAAGATTTTCCCGCGCAACACCTAAATGCGCATCTTTGCACCTCAATGAACCAAATTCTCTTCATGCTGGTTTTCATTTCTTTCCTGGCAAGTTGTGGCAACCATCATGATACACCGTGGGAAAACCTGCATACTTTGGAACGTTTCCCTGTTGCGGCACCTGATGAGGAAAGGCATGTAATCTACCTTCAACCTGCTGAATCAGGACTTACCACCGGGGTGGAACTGCTTGCGGGCAAAATGATGGAAGTAGATTGTAATCCACACGGACTTGAAGGCGAGATCCATAGCGTAAAAGCAAAAACCCTGTATGTTTACTACCGGTTTGAGACCAATGGCCAGGTTTTCAGCACCCTGATGACCTGCCCGGATACTTCCAGGAAAACCAAACTGGTTCCTGCGGCACCACTCGGTATTTTGCATGATTACCGTTACCCGGTAGTAATCTACACGCCCAAAGGCTATGAGATCCATTACCGCACCGATGCCCATTCAGGATTACGCAAAGCCAAACAGGGATAGGATTACGGGATTTCCGCAATTGGTTTAACCTTTTCCCAACGCCGACGTCTGTAATTTGCTGTGTAAATACATCGGGCAATCCCAACTAAAAAAATATAATCATGCGGATAATTACAATCGCATTTATCTCAATATGCTTTGCCGCTTGTACCGGCGCAAGCAAAAAAATCGCCCGGGCTGTTCAACAGGAATTAAAACATTATCCTGCTGAACAGGCCGGCCAACAGCGTTTCGTGATTTACCTCCCTCAAAAAACAGCTGCAGAAGAAAAAGAGTTGTCGGTAGAACTTATTGCCGGCAAAATGATGCAGATCGACTGCAATCAGCATGGGCTGCAGGGCGAAATCCTGGAGCAGACCATTCCGGGAATGGGCTATGATTATTTTGCTTTGCGAACGGATGGAACGGTATTTTCAACGAAAATGGGATGCCCCGATAACAGCCTGAGGACGGAATTTGTATCAGCGCAATCAAAAACAGTTAGCTACAATGCCCGGCTTCCTTTGGTGATTTACACCCCTGCCGGCTATGAACTACATTACCGGATCTGGAATGCCGGGGTAATTCAAAAAGCTGAACGTCGTTGATTTAAAGGGTAACGGATTCGTCCGGATTTTTTTTTCATCGCAGCAATAAGTTGGTGATCAATTGGTTTTCCTCCTATATTTGGAAAACATTAACAAACCATAATTTATGAAAAAACTCATCTTATTGCTGTCCGCAGCCATTTTTTCTTTTGGGGCCATTGCTTCCAACAGCATTGATGCCAATCCCTCCCTGAATGCCAAAAACATGCTTATTCCTATCGGACAATCAGGAGAAACCATTTCCTTAATCCAGCTATCCACCATACAAATGGATGAACTGGAAGCCTTGACGGGAACGGAAATGAAATTTATGGATCGTCTGGCATTTAAAGCTGCACAAAAGAAACTGTCAAAAGCCATTGACGAAGATGGCAACCTCACCAACAAGAAGCTCGTTAAAAAAATGCAGAATCTTGCCGATGGTGGTTTCCATCTTGGTGGATTTGCCCTGGGCGTTTTACTGGGATTGATTGGCGTACTGATCGCTTACCTCATTAACACCGGAGATACCGCAGGCCGCAGAAAATGGGCTTGGATCGGATTCGGAGTTCTTGTGGTTGTCGCACTTCTGGTATCGGTTTTGTAAAAAACCACAAAAATTTTCTGTAATTGAATTAAAAAAGCGCCTGTTCAGCACAGGCGCTTTTATTTTGATAAACTCCGGCGGTATTGTGGCTTAAGTTAACGCACTTCCGCCAGGAATTGCGGTGGGCGGCGGTGCTTCGTCGCTTGTTCATATGCGTAGGCAATAGCAAGCAGTTCTGCATCCTGCCAGGCATTGTTGAAAAAACTAATTCCCGCGGGCAGCCCATGCACAAAGCCCATGGGTACGGTAATATGCGGAAAGCCGGCACGGGCCGCAGGGGAAGCAAAATAAAATCCCGTTCCATAGTCGCCATTCACAATATCAATGCAACCGGCTACCCCAGTGGTAATGCCGCAAAAAGCATCCAGTTTTTCACTTTCCATGAGATCGGATAGGGATTTGCGGGTCGCCAGCATTTTTTCCAGGGCTTCGGTATATTCCGTTTCCTTCAGGCCTTTTTTTTCTTCGGCGGAAATCAGGATTTCCTGCTGGAAATAAGGCATTGTGCGGCCGGCATTTTCTTTATTGAAAGCGATAACCTCCGCCAGGTTTTTAACCGGGGCATTGGCAGTGCTGAGGTAGTTATTCAGGCCATCTTTAAACTCATAGAGCAAAACCTGGTAGCCCATGCTTCCCGGCAATTCAGCGGCTTTCATTACGTCAACTTCTATTATTTCCGCACCAAGTGATTTTATAACGTCAATGGATTTGCGAAACAGCGCAGGTACATTTCCTGTACCGGCAATGTGTGATTTTTCCACGCCAATCCGCTTTCCTTTTAAACCGTCCGGTTTCAGGTAAGCCTTAAAGTGCTGCGGGTATTTGCCCCTGCTTTTCACCGATTCACTATCGGCTTCATCTACACCGGTCAGCGCGCCGAGGAGAATGGCGGCATCTTCCACCGATCGCGTCATTGGACCGGGTGTATCCTGCGTGAACGAGATCGGGATAATGCCGCTGCGGCTCCACATTCCCACTGTGGGCTTGTATCCTACAATGCCGCACATGGATGCGGGAGAAACAATGCTGCCGTTTGTTTCCGTACCAATGGCCGCCACGCAAAGATTGGCTGCCGCAGCTACTGCGGAACCCGAACTGCTGCCGGATGGATTCCGGCTGATCACATAAGGATTCCGGGTTTGCAATCCGCGGCTGCTCCAGCCACTTGCCGATCTTGTGGATCGAAAATTGGCCCATTCGCTCAGGTTGGTTTTTCCAAGAAGAACAGCGCCTGCTTCACGAAGCAATTTTACAATAAAAGCATCATGCGATGCACGATGACCGAATAAGGCAAGTGAACCCGCAGTGGTCATCATTTTATCGCCGCTGTCAATATTGTCTTTGATCAGCAGGGGTATGCCGTGCAAAGGACCCCGCAGATTCCCGGCTTTTCTTTCCGCATCCAGTTGTTTTGCAATTTCCAGGACATCGGGATTGATTTCCATGACGGCATTCACTTTCGGTCCGGCCTGGTCAACCTCGCGAATGCGTTTCAGATAAGCTTTCACCAATTCAACAGACGTTATCCTTCCTGCCTGCATCTGCTCCTGCAAACCGGAAATGGTTGCTTCATTTAAGGAAAAAACGGTTGGTGATTTTTTCGATGGTGAGGCGGCTGCGCTTACCACGCCGGCCGCGGCCAGCGAAGCGCCGGTCAATGAACTGTTTCTTAGAAATAAACGACGATCCATGATGCGGAATTTAAAAGTCAATAGATTTAAAAGTCAAAAGTTTAAAGTTCGAAGTCAATGAAGCGAATTGGCAAACAGCTTCATGCAATATTCATTGGGCAATGCCTAATATGCACCTGCGAACCGGGATGCAGCAAAGCGACAACGCCCTCCTTTCATTCAGCGCATGCTTCCAACGAATATATACAACCAACCTCTAACAACGATGACCGGATTTGAAATGCTTGCCTATACCGTGGGCTGCCCCACGGAGGGATAAATAAAACCTTTTTACCTGCTGTGCTCCAGAATAAATGCTTTCCCCTTTTCTACCAATGCTTCTGCTGATTTTTCCGCTACATTGTCAACCGTCATTGTTGAAAGGATATCTGCCAAACTGTTCAAAGCTGTTGTGTTGTTCACTTTTTTCAACCGGGCTTCAATGATCTTCAACTTCTCGTAATCCTGTATCCCTTCAATCATTTTTTCGAAACGTATGGAAGTCCGTGCCAAAGGATAAACCTGGTACGTATCGCCACCTGACCAGTTTTTAAAACGGCTATCCGTCATTGGATCTTCCGGCCAGCTGTTGAATGCCCAGCGTAAATAACCATCGTATCCTTTGGCATAAGCGTACCAGGCAAGGAAAGCGCTTTCGGCAGGGGGTGAAAAAGTGAAACCATTGGGATGGCTTTCCGCGCAGCAGGTATAAAAAGTGGTTTTAAAGCCTTTGGCCTGCCGGTCCGCGAGCATATCTTCCTTCATCTGGAATTCCATGGCCGGACTGAATTCGAAGAGTTGGTCCTGTATTTCCACTATGTTGGCACTATTGGCAGCGATGCTTACTTTCCATTTCGGGTTTAATCCTTTTACGAGTGCAAGCACATGCTTCATGGCTTCCAGCGGGCGTTCATCCATGGCAATCACGGTTTTATCAAACCAGCCTTTCTGCTTTAAGTGTTGTTCGAAGTCTTTCAAAAAAGAGCTCCAGTGCGATGTGTATTCCGCTGATCCGGGTTTTGCATTCAGGAATGTATCCTGCTTCATGGCTTCATCGTAATATGCAAAATTCAGGCTCCAGGGTACCATGGTATAGCAGTTGATCTGTTCCCTGATGCCACAGCTCATTACAAAATCCACGTATTGATCAAAGAGGCTGTAATTGTATTCCCAGCTTCCGTTTGCTTTTTTTGTCCATTTTATAAGCGATGGAAAATCATCATAGGTTTGATGGCCCCAGGGCTCTTCAATAATGCTTGTGGTTACGATTTTTTGCCCGGCTTTTGCCAGCATTTCATAATAGGGTCCCATGGCCTTGAAATGTGCATCACTCCAAAGCTCCAGATTTTCTACACGGGCAATGGCCGCGGGATGCTGCCAGAGATCGAGGTGATAGGTCCATTCTGAAGGTTCGGGAAGAGCATTGTCCTGTACTTCAACGCGGTATGGAAGCTTCGTAATCTTTTGGCCATTGGCCAGTTCTACTGTTCCATGGTAAATGCCGGGTTTTGCTGTAGGCGGAAATTCAATACTCAGCCAGATAGGTTGCAAAACACCTTTTTTAAGTTCAACGTTTTGGCTTGCAAAATTGATCATATCGGCGGCCATTGTGTCTTTGTATTCACTTTTATCTGCGGGAGCGCATCCAACAAATCCTCCGGCGTATACGTAACCAACGGTGCCCATTTTAATTTGGCCTACCGGAATTTTTCCTGCCGTGCCACTTAGCTCCGTACTGCGGATTGAAACGGAAGAGAGGTCTTTCTTCGCGGCTATAAGCAATTGGGTATGCAGTTTTTCACCTTTCCATCCGGTGCCTTTCCATGTTTTGGGGAGTTGCGCATTGGCCAGGTCAAAATCCTGCCGGTAACGGGTATTGCTGTTGGCAAACTGCACGACCAGGTCGGGATCATTTTGACTGAAGCCCGGAACAGAAAATGCAAGAAAAAGGAAGAAGAAACAAAGATGGGTGAATAAATTTCGCATAGTGGCAAAGGTAACTAAAAGAGCAGGCTGAGTGTTTATAAAAACAATTCTTAACGGCCTGTGGTGAGCTGACGGGATTAGGCTAAATCGCCGGCTTCACCATGATGTGTAGGACAGTTCTTAGGCATGAGCCATTTTCAGCAGCATTGTTGTTGCAACAAATGCAGGCATAAATCTTATTTTTCATAAACTAAAATTAGGGTATTATGCCTTTCAACGACTGTGCTGTATGCAGGCGCTTCAACAGAGCAGTGTTGCCTGAATTGATTGATGAAAGGACTTATTTTATTATTTTTGAACACTTCGATCCGCCATTGCCACAGCGCCGGGATCTGATCAAAACCAAATCAAATGTCATACGGACTCATTGCCTACGGGCTCATCATTGTTTTTGTTGTTTACATGCTTTACCTGTTCTTCATTAAAAGGGATATGAAAAAATTCAAAGCATTTATTTATCCCGGCTTATTTTTTATTGTGGCGTGGGTGGCTATTTACTTCCTTTTTTTAAAATAATTAGGTTGTGTATCAAACGGTTCCAATGCGCAGGCGGAGAACCGCAAGCGCACCTGATTGCAAGGTTGCAATCCACTAACCCCAGGAACCATGAGCTGTGGTTATGCGGCGTTGCGGATTGGTTCTTTGGATGCTATCCGGAAAAGATTTATTACAAGCAATTGTAAATCTTCACCACACACGGCACACACTGCGCCCGCAGGACTTGTTTAAAAACACAGCACTGCAGGGCGCAGTTTTTTTTAGCCGTGCCATCAGCAGTTTCTAAAATTCCGGAATGATTTCGACGCTTTACTTCTGAATATATGGACCTGAATTATGGTATTGCCTGCCATGCTGTCCGCTGCAGGCAGTTGACGGAAAACTATGCATTGCCCGTTTTTCCCAATCCTGCTTAACTTTCGGCTCTAAACCATCCTGCCCCATGTCAAGGTTACCGTTCCGGAAATTCAGTAAGCTAGTGGTGACGGCTTTGTTGATTTTCTTTTCATACAGCTCCTGTCTCTATGCCCAGCCCAATATCGTGATTATTATTTCTGATGATCATGCCTACCAGGCCATCAGTGCTTATGGCAGCAAGATCACTCAAACACCGGCCATTGACCGCATCGCGAATGAAGGTGCCATTTTCAAACGAGCACTCGTGACCAATTCCATTTGCGGTCCGGCAAGAGCTGCCATTATCACGGGGAAATACAGCCATAAAAACGGCTTTAAGGACAATGAAAATTCGAATTTTAATTTCAACCAGGATATTTTCCTGAAACGGTTGCAACAGGCCGGTTACCAGACCGCATGGTTTGGCAAAATGCATTTGGGTGACAGCATTCCCCAGGGTTTGGACCATTACAATATCCTGCCGGGGCAGGGCCATTATTACAACCCCGATTTTATTGAGACCGGAAATATCCGGAAGCGACACCAAGGTTATGTAGCAAACATTACGGAGGATTTTGCAGAAGAATGGATGGATCAACGAAATAAGAACAAACCATTTTGCGTAGTGATTGGCCATAAAGGAACGCACCGCACCTGGATGCCCGATATCCGGGATCTGCGTGCATTTGAAAATACAACCTTCCGATTGCCCGAAACATTTTATGATGACTATGCCACAAGAAAGGGCGCTCAGCTGCAGGATATGACTATTGAAAAAACCATGCGCATGACCTACGATCTGAAGATGTTCGATTCCAGAGAAGAGGCATTAAAGGATGGCAACTTCAAGCGGATGGATAAGGAGCAGCAGGACATTGTGCTGGGTTATTACGACAGCATTTATGCGGACCTGAAGAAGCGTAACCTGAGTGGACATGCGCTGACTGAATGGAAATTTCAACGATACATGCGGGATTATCTGGGCACCGCCATTTCTGTGGACCGTAACATTGGCCGCGCTTTGGATTACCTGGATAAAAACGACCTGGCTCAAAATACAATCGTGATTTACCTGAGCGACCAGGGATTTTATCTTGGCGAACATGGATGGTTTGATAAGCGCTGGATCTATGAAGAATCGGTTCGTACCCCCATGGTGATGCGGTATCCCGGGGTAATCGCGCCCGGCAGAGCAATCAGCCAGCAAATCGCCAACATAGATATCGCTCCCACATTGCTGGAGGTTGCCGGCGCACCTGTACCTGAAGAAATGGATGGTTTTTCCTTTCTGCCCCTGCTGAAAAATGACCGGTACCATACCCGCAAGAATTTTTATTATCATTATTATGAAAATGGTGAGCATAGTGTAAGTCCCCATTTTGGTATTGTAACCGACCGGTACAAATTGTTCCGGATGTATAAAAGGGTAGAGGGCTGGGAATTGATCGATAACCTGAAAGACCCGCATGAGCTGACCAATGTGTATGGCAAGCGCGAATACAGAAAAGTAGAAAAGAAATTGAAGCGTGATTTATTGCGGTTGATCCGGCAATATGGTGATGGTGAAGCGGAAGTAATCTTTAAACAGGGCAGTAAAGGTCTAGGTTAAGATCGAGGTCAAGGTATGGGTTAAGGTCAAGGTTAAGGTCTACGTTAAGGTCAAAGGTGAGGGGGCTTTTCGTTGGTTAGGGTATTTTCGTTTTTGATTGCAAAAGGGAAATAGGGAAAGGCAAAGAGGCTCTTCGTTGGGTTGGATTTGTTGGCTTTTGATTGGAATAAAAACCAGTGGGTAGTTTGTTCACTTAAACGCCGCGAAAAGCATTTAACCACAAACGTTACATAGGTACACAACAGGCACATAGAAATACAAAAGGAGAAAAAAAAATGATGATATATAACCATTTAACGGCATTTCTGGTTTCAATGCTATTGTTTTCTTCGCCGGCATATGCCCAACAAAAGCCGAACGTCATCATCATTTATGCTGATGATCTGGGTTATGGCGATTTGGGCAGTTATGGCGCCACCAAAATTAACACGCCAAATCTTGATCAGCTGGCGAAAGAAGGTATCCGGTTTACCAATGCCCATGCAGCGGCGGCCACCTGTACGCCTTCCCGGTACGCAATGCTGACCGGGCAATATCCCTGGAGGAGAAATGCCCGTGTACTGGCTGGTGATGCACCATTGCTTATCGACACAAATACCTTTACGTTACAAAAACTTTTCCAAATACAAGGATACTCTACGGCCATAATCGGCAAGTGGCATTTAGGCCTTGGCGGCGAGACAGGCAAGAACTGGAATGCAGAAATTATCCCCGGTCCACGTGAAACCGGCTTTGATTATTCCTTCATTTTTCCTGCAACAGCCGATCGCGTACCCACAATTTTCCTGGAAAACCAAAAAGTTGTGGGACTTGAAGCCGGAGATGCCATTCAGGTGGATTATACCAAGAAAATTGGAAACGAGCCAACCGGAAAAGAAAATCCGGAATTGCTGAAAATGAAGGCTTCACCCCATCACGGGCATGAGAACACCATTGTAAATGGCATTGGGCGAATTGGGTGGATGACCGGTGGGCAATCAGCCAGATGGACCGATGAAGAATTGGGATTTACATTCTTTGAAAAAGTAAAATCCTATATCCGTGACAAAAAAAACAAACCATTTTTCCTTTTCTATTCACTCACAGAACCGCACGTGCCCCGCATGCCGGCAACCATGTTCAAAGGCAAAAGCGGTTTGGGTTATCGTGGCGACGCCATTTTGCAAATTGATTATACCGTTGGTGAACTTATGGCCTTCCTCAAAGCAAATGAGCTGGATAAAAACACGTTTATCATTTTCAGCAGCGATAACGGCCCGGTACTGGATGATGGCTATGAGGACGGCGCGGTCACGCAACAGAACGATCACACTCCGGCGGGACATTTACGCGGAGGGAAGTACAGTGCTTTTGAAGGGGGAACACGCGTTCCCACGATTGCCTGGTGGCCAGGAAAAATTGCTCCGGGAACGAGCAATGCGATGATCAGCCAAATGGATTTTTTACAGAGTTTTGCCGCCTGGTTCGGAAACAATATTTCGCTTGAAGCAAATGGTGAAAATGTGATGAATGCGCTGCTGGGTAAAAGCCGGCAAGGCCGGGAATTTCTGGTAAAGGAAGGAGGTGCCCGCAGCATAATCTGGAACGACTGGAAATACATTGAACCACGGCAGGGACCAGCCTTGCTGGCGCTCACCAACATTGAGTCCGGCAACAGCAGGACACCTCAATTGTATAATTTGAAAGATGATCCGGGCGAAAAAATGAATGTGGCGGAAAAGTATCCGCTACAGGTTGAGGAAATGAGGGGCATGATGGAGAGAGAGGTGAGGGAAAGGTAGAGGTGGAGGTAGAGGCAGAGGTAGAGGTAAAGGTTAAGGTAGAGGTAGAGGTAGAGGTAGAGGTAGAGGAAGAGGTAGAGGTAGAGGGATTGGAGAAGGGGGTTAGAAAGCATGCGATGATGGATGACCGCAAAAAACTAAATTAAAATTGGCCGGGGGCGTTTTTCTACGGATGACCTGGACTAATTTTATCGTATGCAAGATTTCGCCATACCGAAAACAATGAATACTGTAAGCGCAGAAATGGACGAGCTTTTTCATTCCCAGCAGGCTTTCTTCAATTCAGGAGTAACCCGTTCCTTCCAGTTCCGCTACGGGCAACTCACGGCATTGTACAAAGCCATTAAGCGTTTTGAGCCTGAGCTTATCCGTTCCCTTAAAAAAGATCTCGGTAAAAATGAATTTGAATCTTTTTCCAGCGAGATCGGGCAGGTTTATAAAGAGATCAGTTACACGAAAAGAAACCTGAAAAGCTGGATGGCGCCCCGGAAGGTGGGCACGCCCCTCATCTATTTTCCTTCTTCGAGCCTGGTAATTGCTGATCCCCGCGGCGTGAGCTTGCTGATTGGGCCGTGGAATTATCCTTTCCTGCTGATCATGAAGGCGATGATCAACAGCATGGCCGCCGGAAACACGGTAATTCTTAAACCAAGTGAAATCAGCGAAGCGACTGCGGAAGTGATCCGCAGGATTGTAGAAGAAACATTTGAACAGGAATATATTGCCGTGGTCCTGCTGGACGGACCGCTACTGCAGAAAGAGTTGATCCAAAAATATCCGATCAATATCATTCATTTTACGGGCAGTACTCGTGTAGGCAAATTGGTGATGGAGGCTGCTGCCTCACAGCTAACCCCGGTGGTGCTCGAGCTTGGAGGCAAAAGCCCGGCCATAATTGCAGAAGATGCGCAAATTGGTTTTGCAGCCCGCAAAATTATTTTCAGCAAAATGATGAATGCAGGGCAAACCTGCGTGGCGCCCGATTACTTATTGGTACATGAAAAAGTAATGCCCCGCATGCTTGAAGCAATCAAAATGGAATTGGGGAAGATGTATGGAGATGATCCGCAAAAATCGCCGGATATCGGCCGGATCATTAACGCTTCAAATTTTGACCGCCTTACTTCCTATTTTGCCCAGGGCGATATTGTTCATGGCGGCCGCAGCGATGCGGTGGACCGGTTTATTGAACTCACCATCCTGGAGAATGTGGATATGGATGCTCCCGTTATGCGGGAAGAGATCTTTGGTCCTGTTTTACCTGTGTTAGCATACCGTACAAATGAGGAGGCTTTGGAGCTGATTGGCAGAAACCCCTTTCCGCTTTCGCTTTATGTATATACCAAAAGCCGGAAAACCGAAAAATTCTTTATCGATAATGTTCGTTTTGGCGGGGGATGCGTCAACAACGGCCTGCTGCACCTTACCAACAGCAAACTGCCTTTTGGTGGGGTGATGACCAGCGGTATGGGCAATTACCACGGACGTTATGGTTTCGAAACATTTTCGCACCAGAAAGGCATAGTGAAAACACCAACGTGGATAGATTTTCCGCTCTATTATGCGCCGGTTAAAGAAATGTATCTGAAAATGGTACGTTGGTTTCTAAAATAGAACATACTGTCACTTTCCGGAGAAATAAAAAAAGGCATTAACCGGCAATTTGCCAGGTTATGCCTTTTATATAAAAAATGAGCTTGTACTAAAAATCCAGTCCCAGTGAAGCGTAGAATGTTGGTTTGCCTTTGAAGAATCCGTTCATTGGCCAGCCTGCATCCAGTTTGAGGAAATAGCCGAACAAGGTACTTCTTACCCCAAATCCGTAACCACCCGCAAATGGGCCGATGCCGCCGGCGAGCATTTTCACCACCACGGTGGGATCGTTATTCGCGATCAGCCTTGTGCCGGGCCGCGTAATGTTCTTCGGATCGCCTGCCCAGGCAGTACCAAAATCAATGAACTGAACAATCTGGAAGTTGCGGAGAAAAGCATTGTTGATGGGCCGGTTAAACAGCGTGGCGAACACAGGAAGCCGTAGTTCGCTGTTGATCACTGCGGCGTTGTTGCCATTGGCCAGGTTCTGATTGTATCCCCGCATTTGCAGGGCAAGGGTTTGATAAATGTAATTTCCTGTTGGATCCGGCCTGTTGATGCTGTTGAATTTCGGCGTGAGCCATCCATCTGCACCACCGAGATAATAAAGGATTTTTTGCTTACCCCAGCTGAAATCAACCGCTCCACGCACCGCCCAGATAAAGTTGCGGTATATGGGATAATAATTCCGGACATCGGCGCCAATATTCAGGATGTGCTGCCTTTGCGGTTGTTCAACCGGATCAAAAGCCACTTTGTTCATTTGCATGATGTTGTCTACCCATACTTTATACCTGAGACCGTGCCAGATATTGAGTGCTTTATTCAGGGTATTGTCGTAAACGTATTCGGTACGGATATTGGCATACCGCATATTGGTATCGGAAAATTCCAGGGTTTCCGGGTGGTAGAGATCGGCTTTGAATACATAGCGCTCATTGCGGAACCCGGCGATGATGCTTACTCTTCTCGCTTCATCAAACGGATAGGAAACATTTGCCTGGTAACGGTTGGTATAACCTTTTACCGGAATTTGCTCGATGCTGTTGCCGATTTGCGCGCCAAGATCGCTTGCGGCACGGTAATAATTGAGGCCCCAGTCAATGCGGCGCCGGTAATTCTGAAAATCCAGGATGTATTCATTGTTCGAAAAATTGCTTCCGGGCTTAAAGGCACCGGTAATGCGGTAATCTTCCATTACATCGCTCAGGCTTGCCATAAACAGCCAGCTAAAGCGGTTGCCATTGTTCATATAGATCGGGCCTTGCCCGCCGCCGTAAGGTTGATAGCGGGTAACCATCATGGTATTGGTGATGCCCCCGGTAATCTGGTCATTGCTGAAGCGCAGGTTGTATTTAAAAAGCTTGGCCTTTTCCAGGATCTCCGACCGTTTTTCGGAAATGGGCGTAGGCTTCGGTGCCAGGTAAGGATTCAGCTCCAGGTTGGCCGTATCTGCGGGCTGCAAAAATTCATTGAAGAACAGCATATTGGTTTTGGAAGTGTCCGGTGTTGCACCATAAAACGTAGCGCCACCATCGGAGCGCCGTTCTTCAGCGATTTGTTCTTTAACCCATTCGGTTGGTCTCGCGGAGATATTGCGGCGACGCAGGGCAAGACTGTCCACCCGCAACCGGTACAACATTTTAAATCCGCTCTGCCTGGTTACTTCACTTACAACACCCTGGTCACCGGCAATGCGGCTTTCAAGCAGGCTGCTTTGATAGTTGGTGATCGGGAAAGTATAGGTACTGTCTTTGGTGATGGCGATAAACCCAATGGAATCCGGTGCCGTACGTTCCCAGGCACGGAGCGTGCTGTCAATCTCCGCGATGTCCGGATTGCGCAATATCTCATCCCCAATAATCACCAGGGTATCAAGTCCTTCCGCGGCAGTGGTAAAGAAACCGGCATACCGATTGGCGATACCGTTGTCATCGCTTACAAAAGTGAAGTGATTTACATTATACTGCGTGGGATAGCGGGCATCTCCCCGATCCATATCACTCATTTGGGTGACCTGGCGGAATCCGCCTTTGTCATCAATATCGATCATGAAGATATTGTAGGGATAATCACTTGGCGCAGAAGTATCGCCGCTTATGGCATGGGGAGCCGGGCGGTTACTCGAAAATATGATCCCGGTTTTGCGCGGGAAAGAAACCAGCGAGGCGTCCAGGTCATTCCAGCGGTCGTTCGTGATCTGTTCAACAGTCTCGTTTTCGATATTGTAAAGAAAGATATCTGATTGGCCATTTTTAACCGCACTCAGGATTAAGCGCTTGTGGTCAAGAAAATATTGTGCATCCTGAACCTGATCAAAAGGCAGTTGGCGGATTACGTTTACGCCGCCATAATCCATATCGTAAACTTTCAGGGTTACTTCGCCTTTTTCCCAGTACACTACGGCTAGCCTTGTACCTTTTCCATCCCAACTCATTACAGGGTATAAAGGATTGCGTTCATGCTTTTCCTGGCGTATCCCGTTTTTTACCAGCACTTTTCGGTTTACATAATTTTCATAAAGCGCCACATTGTAAAAACCTTTCTTGTATTCCGCCACAGCGTAAGTATAGCTGCGCGGGTTGGGGTTTGGGGCAAAATGGTAGAAATCGCGGTCCTTGTTCACATCTTCAGATAATGAAATGCTGCCACGCGGGTAATTCCGACGGCCGCGGATCTCCTTATAATATTTATCCGTTTCCTTCTCCATAAATTCCGCAAGCAGGTCCTTGAATTTCTTGCGGGTAATGCGGGTGGAAGCGGCATTCAGATTTTTATACAAAATGGAGAGATAAAGAAAATAGCTCACATTTTCTTTCTTGTAATTTGTGGCAATAAAATGCCAGAATGCGTGGCCTGCCAGTTCGGGCTGATCATGTGCAAGCTGGTAAAAATTGCGATAGCTGTTGGCCAGCAATTCATTTTTCATTGCATCGTCAAGTTCCACGCTCCAGGGTTCAGCCACATATGCCACAAATCCGTCAGTCAGCCATTTGGGCAAATCAAGCAGGGTGGCATTGCTTGCCATTTCGCCGATATTTTCACCCATCAGGCGGTTGTCTACCAAAATGCGGGCGATTCCGCGGCGAATCTGGATACGGAGATCGGCATGGTTGCTGTTGAAATACAGGATCATTTTATTGTTTACCAGCTCAGTGTTTCCATCGCTTACCGGCAGGTTGAGGCCAAGACCGATATTGCTGGTTCTGGCTTCATCGTAGGTGTTGTATAAAACGATATTGGCTTTGCGTTGCAAGGCGGTTTCGGTAAATCCTTCAATCTGCGGAAGTTCCTCTTCCGTTATCATCAATACATATTTTGCAATGTCAAGCCCCCCTTCGGTAAAATGAATGTTGAAGTTGGGGGTTTGGTAAAAACGCCATTCATATTTTTCAAACTGCAAACGGTTTTTGCCATATTCTACACTTGCCACTTGTGAATGTCCCACGGCAAGGACGAAAAAGAAAAACAGCAGCACTGCAGATAAGGAGCGTATATATTTTATTTTCACGGCTAAAGGCTTCTTCAAATGGTTAAATCTGTTCAATATTTAAAGATAATCTATTCACGGTAATGTGTGTCTTCCGGTTTTTTATTGAAGTTGTTTTAACCCAATCTTTACAGCAGCAGGTTTCGCTGCTTTTCAATATGAGGTTTAAACGATAGTTTTGAAGTATGTGGAACATACAGCAATTCACCTTCAATCCCTTCCAGGAAAACACGTACCTGGCCTATAACGCAAACCAGGAGGGTTTCATTATTGATGCGGGGAACAGCGAGCCCGCAGAATCTGAAATTTTGTTTCATTTTATAGAAAGCCAGGGCATTAAACCGCTCGGATTGCTGCAAACCCATTGCCATATCGACCATGTATTGGGGATGAAGTCGGTTTGCGAAAAGTATTCGCTTAAACCGCAAATGCATAAAAATGAAGAGCCGGTGCTGGCGCGGATGGTGAATTCTGCCCGGATGTATGGCATGGTATATACAGCATATTCCGGCGATTGGAGCGAACTGGAAGAAGGGCAGCTATTGAAGGCGGGTGATGATGAACTGAAGGTGCTGTATGTTCCGGGTCACGCCCCCGGCCATGTTGCTTTTTATTGCGCTGCGCAAAATTTCGTGATTGGCGGTGATGTGCTCTTTGATGGCAGTGTGGGCCGGACCGATCTTCCGGGCGCCAACCACGAAGTGCTCATGCGCAGCATACGTACTCAACTGTATACCCTGCCGGATGAAACCATTGTTTATCCCGGACATGGCGGAGCAACGACCATTGGAAAAGAGAAAAAGACGAATCCGTTTGTGAGGGGGTAGGGTAGTTGAGGTTAAGGTCAAGGTCAAGGTTGAGATTGAGGGGGTGCACCGTGTTTATTGCGAGAAATAGTTGCGCATGTCAGCAACCAGCGTTACAGAAAACGGCGGGAACTCAAATAATCCTCTTTTTGCCCTGCTTCCGGCGAATAAAATGGAACTGCCTGCTTTTACCTGATCCATTTCCCGATCACGGGAATGGCCGCAAATTCTTTTCGCTCACGAATCAGCAAATAAAGCCCGTAGCAAATAAACAAAATACTGCCAATCAGGTATTGAACAATCACCCTGGATTTTACCATATCAAACAACCAGATGCTGATTACATACACCGCCGTAGCTACCAGCAGATATTCCAGTATCCTGTTCCAGGTATAATTAACCGGGTAATTTTTTTGTCCCCAGACAGCGGAAATGATCATCATAACCAGATAGCAGGCGAAGGTGGCCCAGGCACTTCCGTTGTAGCCATATTTCGGAATAAGCGCGAAGTTTAAAACAATGGTGATTGCTGCGCCAATAATGGTGATCCAGGCTCCGGCCCAGGTTTTATTGGTGAGTTTGTACCAAATGCTAAGGTTATAATATATG
Source organism: Bacteroidota bacterium (assembly GCA_023387985.1). Taxonomy (GTDB): domain Bacteria; phylum Bacteroidota; class Bacteroidia; order Chitinophagales; family Chitinophagaceae; genus Phnomibacter. The sequence continues at coordinate 204,763 of JAEWHC010000009.1, forward strand.
CCCAGGAATACCGAACCCATGGCCAGGATCGGGATAATGGAATTGCCCTGGCTGTATTCGGCGAAATGCTGTCCATAAGCGAGTTTGGTGATCCAATCGAGGTTCAGCACAATGAACATCCACATGAGTGCGCAGGCCAGCGAAAAGAATTTCATAACGCGGGCATAGGTTTCCGGGGCGTCTTTGTTTACGCTTTGCTTAAAGAAAAAAGGTTCTGCTGCCATGCGAAAAACCTGGATGAAGATGGTGATGAGCACCGCCACTTTATAACCGGCGCCAAAAATACCCAGCTGCCGTTTGGCTTCCAGGGCATCGGCCTGCAATACATTGGTATAAACCAGGCGGCTAAGCATTTCATTGATCATGCCGCCCATACCCACGATAATCAGTGGATAGGCATACCTGAGCACCCGTTTCCAGAGGTCGGCATCAAAATTGAAACGAATGGATTTCCATTCCTGCCAGAGCAGCAACAAGGCAAGCCCGCTCGCAATGGCATTGCTCATTATGTAGTATCCAATCCCAACACCCGGATCATAAATGGCATTTACCCATGCTGCATCCGGATTGCGTTCGTAAACCCCGGGCATCACCCGCAAAAAGAAAACGGTGAACAAGACCGTGAGCACCACCGACATCACTTTGACAAAAGCATATTTCTTTGGCCGTTCCTGGTGACGCAGCCGGGCGAATGGAAGTACCGAAAGGGTATCGAAAAAAAGGATATAGACCATCCACCGCACATATTCCGGATGCGCCTGGAGATCTGCAAACCGGGCGATTTTATCGGACGTCATCAGCAACACCGCCGAAAACAAAAAGGTGCTCACAAGGAGAGAAATGCTCAGCGTACTGAACAGCTTCTTTTCATCGGTTTGGGTGGTGAAGCGGAAATAAGCCGTTTCCATACCGTAGGTGAAGAGGATATTGAGAAAAGGGATGATGGCGTAAACCATCGTGATGTCTGCTGTGATGGAGGCGCCATACCACCGAAAAAGAAAAATGGACAGCAAATAGCCGATAAACCGGCTTGCTATGGTCGGTACACCGTACCAAATGGTCTGCCCGGCTAATTTTTTGACACTGCTCAACCTCTTCGAATTAATTTTGCTAAAATACAAGTAACCATTGAAAGCCGTGGTGAAAGAAGGGAAAACCTTACTGCGGCAATAACGCATAAAAGAAAATATCATGAAAAAATTGTTTATGACGATTGTTTTTGCCGTATTTGTTTTTGCCGCATCTTTTGCGCAAAACCTGCCAAAAACCGGTACCCTGAGTTATAATGGTGTGACGTATGCCAGTACAGATTATGAATATGCCAGCACGCCGGATGTGGTGGAATCGGCCATTACCGAGGCTATGGCCATGAAGGGATTTAAACCTTCAAGTTCCAGGAGAGGCACGCTTGTCTTCCGGAATGTTGTGATGCCTTATACCACCGGTGACCGTATTGTGGATGCCATTTTCAGCATCAGCGAAAAAAGCCGTTCGGAAAAAGACAAGTCTGTGGTAAAAGTGATCACCGCTGTGCCCAACGCCATTCCCGACAGCCGCCCTAAAAAAGGCACCATAAGACCCGAAAGCGTCGTAATTGAAGGTGGTGCGGTTTATTTTTATGAAGGCGTTTTGCCTACTGTAGCAAACCGCGAACATTCGCGGCAGGTTGGGATCCAGCAGGATGCCCTAAAGGCTGCCGAAAAGAAATACCAGGATCTGCAAAGCGAACAAAAGAAACTGGAAGACCGCCTGAGCAGGCTTCAAAAGGAAATTGAAGACAACAAAAAAGCGCAGGAAGATCAAGCCCGCACCATTGAGGCTGAAAGACAGAAGCTGCAGATTTTGGAAACACAGAAAAATTAACCTTAATGCGGTAAACGGTTGAACTCAGTTTAAATTCCATAATTGGAGCTTTTATTTAATGATTTGCATGTTTAATCTGTAATAAAAATCCCCCGGATATAAACCCAGGGGACATGCAACATTTTATAAAACATCTAAACTTACAACCGTTTCAACTGTATATTCCGCCAGTAAACTTTAATGCCGCCACCGTCATGGATCTGCAGCGCGATGCTTCCTTTGCCCTGGCCAATCTTTTCATCGGTAAGGGTGATCATTTGCACGCCGTTTAGCCAGGTGGTTACGGTTGGGCCAACCACGCGGATCTTCATTTTGTTCCAGTCGCCGAACTTCAGGTTCTTGTCCAGTTCTGCCGGAGGCTGAATGAGCCAGCCCCGTCCGTAGCTTTCGTAAATACCACCGGTATTGTCGCCGGGCGGCGCAACTTCAACCTGCCAACCCGTAATTTTTGTGCCGTCAATGGTACTGCGGAAAAACACGCCGCTGTTGCCATTGGCTTCCTGTTTGAATTCTACATTCAATTCAAAATCGTCATAAGAATCCACCGTGGCCAGGTAGCCATATTGTTTATCGGGGCCGCTTTCAGAGATGAGCAGTCCATCTTCCACATACCATTTTTCTGTTCCATAGGCTTTCCAGCCATCCAGGTTTTTACCATTGAACAATGAGGTTTGGCTGGCGCTACATGACCAAAGGCCGAACACCATTACAAATCCCAAAAATATCCTGCTCATAATTTTCTGATTTTAATGTTTTTGAACCAAACCGGGCTGCCATGATCCTGCAAGGAGATCAAACCGGTTTTGAATTTTCCATAGTCGGGAAAGTCTTCCCATTTTCCGCTGTCGCGCCGTTTTTGCCAGTCGTCGCTGTAAGGTACAAACTCAAGCGTCTTTTGGCCATTTAGCCAGTACTCTGCTTTTTCCGGTGTGAAAAGGATCCGGCTTGTATTCCATTCGCCGGCAGGTTTCATGTTTTTGGCGCCCACTGCGGGATACATCGCGTAATCAGCACCCACCTGTTGCCAGTCTTCCAGTTTTCCCGGAAATCCCACATCATCAATCAACTGGTATTCGGGCGCAGTTTCATAAGGCGCTTTGTATTTGCATCCTTCCTGGGCATGATAGAATACCCCGCTGTTGCCGCCGGGACTGATTTTCCAGTCGAGGGTGAGTTCAAAATTTTCGAATTCCTCCGGGCTGTACACAATGTCGCCACCGGTATCGCCGCCATCCGTAATTCCACGGCTTGTCAGGGTTCCATTTTCTGCACTCCATCCTTCAGGAAGTTCGGCCTTGTTGAAGCCTCTCCAGCCTTTGGTTGTAGTGCCGTCAAACAACAATTGCCATCCAAGACCTTGTTCAGCCACGGTTATGGTATTGTCTTGTGTCGGGGGGGCTTCTGTACTCATTTGAATGGTTGGGCCACAACCCATAAAAGTTATGGCAGCAGCAAGGGCTGCAATTTTTATGCTTTTTATTTTCATACTAAACAACTTTCAGGTTAACAGGATCCCAGTTCATGAATTTTCCTTCATAATAGCTGTCATTGCAAAGCAGGGCAGGTGCGCAGGCCCGGAATCCAAACAGCGGATCTTCAGCTACCGTGCCACCGGTGCGAATTGCCCGGAACCAGTTGCCGAAATGATCATAATGCGCGCCTTTATATCCTCTCTCTGCAGTATATACGGTTTCGCGGGGAGGCAACATTTTTTTACGTGGCTCTTCCTGGTTTCCGGTATTGGCCGCCGCTTGTGCCAGCAGGAAGGGATCGGAACTTTCCGCATTGCGGTTAAGCTTTACGGTTACCCTGTCCCATTCCACATCCATACTGCCCAGGCTGCCGTTCAGCCGCAGGTAAGTCGTGCCGCTTGTGCCGTCAATAAAATTGCAGCGTAAGCTCAGGTTAAAATCCGGATGTTCTTTCGAATCGGGATAATCAAACATGCCGAGCATTACATCGGGCACTTCACGTCCGTCGAGCCAGTAGCGAAGGCCGCCCATAGCCGAGATCTTGGTAGGGCCGAGGCTGTTGGTGATAAAATGCAGGCTGCTGAAAAGGTGAACGAACAAATCGCCACTCATGCCGGTACCGTAATCGCGGTAATTTCTCCAGCGGAAAAAGCGCAGCGGGTCATAGGCATGTTTCTTTACGATCTCATAGCGGTCCCAGGCCACATTGGCCGGGCTCGCGTCTGCCGGAATTTTATACTGCCAGGCTCCTTCCGGGCTCATGCGCGCCCAAAAGCCTTCGGCATAATTTAGTTTTCCAATAGCGCCTTCAGCAAGCAGTGTTTTGGCAAATTCGTTGCCCAGGCTGCTCATACCCTGGCTACCCACAATATACACTTTTCCGCTTTTCTTCCAGGCATCCAACAGGGCCTGCCCTTCGGTAACGCTGTGAAGCATGGGCTTTTCACAGTAAACGTGTTTCCCGGCATTCAGCGCAGCAATAGAAATGGGCTGATGCCAATGGTCGGGCGTGCCAATGATTACCGCGTCAATATCTTTCCGTTTCAGCAGTTCCTTAAAATCCATGGTGGTGAACAGGTGCTGACCCCAGCGGTTTTTGGCATCATTCAGCCGCCCCTGGTAAAGGTCACAAACCGCAACAAGCTCCACATTGTCGTGTTGCAAGGCGGTTTTGGTGTCTTCTGTGCCCATAATGCCCGCGCCAATCAGGCCCAAACGGATCTTATCGCCCGGGGCAAATTCCTCTTGCCGGCGGTAAAGATTTTTAAAAGTGGTATTTGATGCGGAATTGCCGGCTTTCAGGCCGGGTGCTACAGCCATGGCGGCACCCAGGGTCCCCATTTGGCGGATGAATTTTCTCCGGTTTTCGTTCTTCATTTCATGTGTTTTTTCAAAGCAAGAAAGGTAATTAGAAAGAATGAATTTTAATTTAGAAATGATAAATTAAAAAATTAAATAAAGCTACCCTGAAAACCAGGGGAAATCCGTAACAACCACCGGTTAAATGCCCATTACCGAATGCCGGACTTACCTGATGATTTCAAAAAATCCCCATATGCATTGCAGAGTTGTGCCCCGAACCGTAGCTTAGGTCGAACCCCTGCGGAAATGAATTGAAAGAATGAACAACACCGGCTATTGGATCTGAATAGTTCTTGTTTAATAACAACGATTGAGATGAAATGGTTTTCAACTTTTCTAGAGCAGTTCATTAATTTGCTGAAGCATGGGTGCAAGGTAGTTCGGATCCATTCCCCTGGCATGTGGATCTGTACCTGCAAATCCACCATTGTAAGCCAAAGGGATATTTACTCTTTTTACAGTTCCTAAAGCACCTCCCACAGCACTGTTGAATTCTACTATCGCATCATCATTGTGTACACCACGTATATCCGTATAGGTTATGCCGAAAAAATAATAACTCTTGCGCTTAGCAATATCCCTTGGATTGTTGTTTAACTCGCGTAAATCCTGGCTCCAGGGGGCAATGGACATTGTTCCTGATGTTGGTGTTGGAATCCATGGAGCCAGACCAAGATGGGGCGTGCAAATGGTTACTAAATGTTTTATATTAAACCCCTGAACAACCATTGAACGTCCTACAACGCCTCCCATGCTATAACAGACCATCAGACAATCATTGAAATTTTGGTTTTGCTTATTTAATAAATCTATTATTTTTTTTGCATTGTCTTTAAAAGGCGCATTGGTGTCATACGTAACCCACCAGAACCGGTAGTTGTTTGCTTTTGGGAACCTGGCTATTGCATCCCTGATTCGCAACATGTCATTTCCAGACGAATTCCAGCCATGCAGCAATATACATTGTTTCGAAATTTTGCTTTCATCAGCTTTGAAGCTCAAATCCTGGAATATTTCTACCTGGGATTTTATGACATATTGAACGTCAGTTTGATTGAAATCCATTGTTTTCATTTTGTAAAATTAAAGATTCCCGCTTATTCTGATTTTGCGGTCGCCCCTTTCTGTAACTCCGGGATAACATGTTCAGGCCATTTTGATATTCTTAGACGTGTAGTATTTACTAAACGATTTCAATAAATGTTCCCGCGTCATCAAAAGAATGCCTGTATGAAATTGCGCCATAACCTTAATACCATTGAAAATTTGAATTTGCCCCACTTTTGTTTTTATGAATTCATTGGCCAACTTCTTTTAGTTCCCTCACCAAATCGGAAAGAGAACAGGATAGTTAATCCCTATGAGAATGTCGATTTGATCAGACATTCCATTTACTGCAGGTAGTTTTTATTCTTTACTCCGGATATGTATAATTCTTCTTCCAGAGTAGTGGATTGGGTTTTCGCGTCCATTCATGGCAGGACAATTTGAATAAAGATTTGTGAGAAAGTTCCAGGAATATATTTCGTTTTCAATCCCGAAGGGATTCAATATTTATAGCGATAAATGTAGGTGAATTGTGCGACCCCGAAGGGGTCGTATAAAAATGAAATGGTTGTTGCTAAGGGTCCAGTAGAAGGTATTCAACTGAGCCGTTGGTCCTTCAAAGTCCTCCCCCAAGCTCGTTTAATTCCGTCTTTGTCAGCTTACCGTTGTTCTCTAATATGATAATTGCCCGTCCAATTTAAATTTTTGCTTTAGTTTCTTTCGACAATGTTTATGCAGTCAATATTATTTAAGGGTCACAATATGCTTCGGCGAAATCTTTGGGTGTGTCCACTGTTGCGAAGGTTGATTGGAATGGTTTATTTCCATATTGCTTCAATCCAAAATCAAATCAACTCTCTTCGGCAATATGCTGCATTTGCCCTTCGATTACTCACGGCGTGGGGATAAGAACGCATTCTTTTCCTAATCAAAAACAGAAATAATCAACCAAACGAAAACCCCCTTAGCCTTAACCTCCGCCTCTCCCTTTCTTCCTACCACCTCAACAACGCACTCGCCCAGGTAAACCCGCTTCCAAAAGCTGCCAGGCAAACCAAATCGCCTTTTTTAACCTTGCCTTCTTTTACGGCTTCGCAAAGGGCGATGGGTACACTGGCGGCGGTGGTATTTCCGTAACGTTGGATATTGCTGTAAACCTGCTCATCGCGTAACCTGAGTTTCTTTTGTACAAACTGGCTGATGCGCAGGTTGGCCTGGTGGGGAATGAGCATATTCAGATCTTCCGGTGTATACCCGTTTGCATTCAATGCTTCCATAATCACTTCGGGGAATTTTACCACTGCGGCTTTAAAAACCGCGGGGCCATCCATGGTCGGGAATACCTGGCCTTTGTCAATCATATTATGGCTGAAGAACATTCCCGAGATTTCCGCATCATCAAAATCCGCCACATCTTCGTCCATCCAATAATTTGCATGGCTACCCGGGTTGTATTGCGCCAGGATTTCCGCTTGGGTACCATCGCTGTGCAAATGGGTGCTCAGGATGCCCCGGCCTTCTGCTTCACTTGCCTGCAATACCACAGCGCCGGCGCCATCGCCAAAGATTACAGTTACATTTCGGCCGCGGGTGGAAAAATCAAGACCATAAGAATGTTTTTCCGCGCCTACCACCAGGATGTTTTTGTACATGCCGGATTTTATGAACTGGTCGGCAATGCTGAGCGCATAAACAAATCCACTGCATTGGTTGCGCACATCCAAAGCCCCGATATTTTCCATTTTCAGTTCACGTTGCAGCAGCACGCCGCATCCGGGAAAATAATAATCGGGGGAAAGGGTAGCAAAAATGATGAAATCAATATCGCCCGGCGTCAGGCCTGCATCTTCAATCGCTTTTTTTGATGCTTCAACTCCCATGGTGGTGGTGGTTTCATTGGTCCGGTGGGCATACCGGCGCTCTTCTATACCGGTGCGCTCAATTATCCATTCATTTGAAGTATCCATGTATTTCAGCAGATCGTTATTGGTCACCACCTTCTCCGGTACATACATCCCGATTCCGGCAATTATAGAATGAGGCATAGCAAAAATTTGAGCTTTAAAAATAGGCAATTGTTGTGAAGGCTGAAATTTTGTTTGGATAAGCCTGCTGCAGGCCAGTGGCCAATTATGGTATCTTAATTAGTTTCAACTCGTTCAACGCGTTAAAAGAACATGTTATCCTGTCATTCAAATTGCGTACTTATACGCCCTGTACTTAAAGCCGGGGAGTTTATGTTTGTTCCGATCATGAAACTACGCTCACCAGCTTAACTCAATACAGTTTAGTCTCGCAATCACACACATCGGCGGTTCCGTTTTCAGGAATCGCCTTTTTATATTCGGGACGCGGATTTGCTGATTATTCTCCTTTTGAAAGCATGGGGCAAATACTGAAACCGGATGCAGGCAATGCAGCGATGAAAAAAGATTGAACAGGCTAAACGGGTGCTGAACTGGGCAAATTGAATTTGAGTAAGTTTTCATGGTGTTAAACCGACTCCGGCAATTAAAACTCCGGCATTCACCGCCTGCCAATGGATATCTTTGTCCGATGGAATTTCAGAACAATGTTTTGCAAATTGATGAGCTGCCCAAGGCAGAAATGGTGCCCCTTGAGCCGCTGGAACCTGCATACCTGAAACTCATGCAATGGCGCTGGGCGATATTGTGGACGATGGTGCTTATCGTTGCCTCGGTTGCCTGGGCCATTTTCCTCAACATGCGCATCTGGGCGCTGGCCATGGGAAGCGCCATCGTGTTTTTTGCATTGATCAGTTTATTGCTCCTGCGCAAATCCTTTTTCAAAAAGGGCTTCGCCATTCGTGAAAAGGACATTCTTTACCAGTCGGGCTGGCTGGTTACCGAATTGCAGGTTTGCCCATTCAACCGCATTCAGCACTGCAGTGTGGAAGCCGGCTGGCTCGAAAGAAAATTTGGCCTTGCCGGCGTATCGGTATTTACCGCGGGAAGTTCCGATGGGGACATTACCATTCCCGGTCTGCCACAGCAAAAGGCGGATAGTTTGAGGGCCCTCATCACCGGTAAAATAGTGGAAGATGGCCTCGCATGACTGGAGCAGGGAACAACGCCAACCCCTGCTTGCCCTGGCGGTGGTCGGCGTCTCGGTTTTCCGGAAAGTGATCCAGTTTCTCTTTCCCCTGCTCATCCTGGTTTTTTTTCGCGATAAACAGAAACGTTTTGTTTCCCCGGAACTGGTGACTGCCGCCATCATTTTGGCCACCCTGGTGTTTACCTTCCTGGAATATTATTTTTTCCGGTTCCAGATTGCCGGTGAAGAACTGATTATACGCAGGGGTTTCTTTTCCCGGAAACACCTCATCATTCCGTTAACGCGGATACAGGCGGTAAATATTTCGCAGTCGTGGATCCATCAGTTACTGGGACTGGCCAAAGTGGAGTTCGACAGTGCGGGCAGCCAGCAGGCTGAAGCAAGCATAGTCATTCAAGGCGGGCTGGCGCAGGAACTGAAAAAATACATTGTGGACCGGCGAACCCCGGAAGAATCCGGTAAACAGGCAGCAGCAGAGGCGCAGGCAGATCCACCCGTTTTCAGGCTGAACACCTCCGATGTGCTCAAACTGGCATTTTCAGCCAATCACCTAAAAGCTTTTTTCATTTTGCTGGCATTTGCCCTGCGGCTGGCAGATGACCTTATGGACATTGCCGGGTACAAAAGGGCGGATGCTGAAAGCCAGGTGATGTCCTTTTTAACGCAAACCGATTTAAGCTTGTTGTTCCTCGCCCTGGGCATCAGCTTTTTGCTCGCCATGATCTACTCCTTCCTGCGGGTGGCGCTCACGTATTTCAATTTTGAACTGCGGCAATCCTTCAAAGGATTTAACATCAAAACCGGAATGTTCAATACGCAGCAGCAACTTGCCCCTTATGGGAAAATCCAGTACCTGAGCTGGCAAGCCAACTGGCTGCGCTCAAAATTGCCGCTCTATATGCTCCGTATGCACCTAGCCGGCATGCAACAAAAATCTAAAGCCATAAACCTGGCCGTACCCTTGCCGCGCATGGAAGTGCTGAATGCCATTCTTCCTGCTTATGCCACCATACCCGGTGAAGAACTGCAGGTAAGGGTGAGCCCGGTTATGATCTGGCGCTATGTGTTTCGTGGCCTTTTTCTGGCTGCCGTAGTTGGCCTGCTGTCGTTTTTCTGGTTGAAACTTTTCCTGTTCGTTGCGCCGCTCATCCTGTTGTTTTACGGGTTATCCGGCTGGTTGTTTGTCCGCAAATTCCGGATCTATGCAAATGAAGAATCACTGGCCATCCGTTCGGGAACCTTTGGTCACAGTTTTTCGTTGATGAAATGGTACAAGATCCAATCGGTTTCGATAAGGCAAACTATCTTACAGAAAAAAAGTGGTTTGGCCGGCTTGCATATTTATACCGCAAGCGGAAAATGGGTGATACCAGCCATACCTTTACCCCAAGCAAGGGCTTTGCAAAATATTGCGCTGTATAAAATAGAATTCTCCGCTGAGTCGTGGATGCGTTGATTCCGCTTCTGTCGCTGCAGCGTTTAATTAACATTTTTTACCACCTGTGTCTGGTCCGGGGCATATTCCTTGCTTTGCGTTAACAACTTTGGTTTTTACATTTATTCCGAAATTTATGAGACTCTCCGGTATTTGTTCAGTATGGTTGCTGCTTGCCCTGTCAGGTTGCGACTCAAAAACGGCAATGTATGCAAATGAATCTTTTGCAGTATATCCCGACCGCGTGGTCCAGGATAGTTTTGAAGCCATAGCCCTGAGCGATACCCACATCACCAGCAATTACAAGAGTCCGGCCAATATGTACCTGAGCCCACTGGTCAGTTTCAAATTTGCGATTAATGGCAATGACAATGAAATGGAACCGGGAATCGATCACAAGATCATGATTGATTCAAACTGGGCCACCACGCCCCTCATTGAATTTGGAAAACCCCTTGCAGCGGGTTCGGATGTCGGCAAATTCCTGGAGCCAAACACGGAATTTACCATACGACTTGACATGCGTCCTGTGCTCAGGCAATTTGACAGCCTGGGCTTCTTTACTACCTATAACGGAGAAAAAATATACAAAGAGGATTTTAAGGGGGTATGGGTTGCAGGCAGCAGTGCGCCGCTTACCTGGGATTTCGACAACCTGCATCAGCATAAGGAATTAAAACTTGAAGATGCGGACAAGGACAGTGTTTATGAGACAACGGTAATGCTGAATGTACCGGAAAATCAAAAACAAACTGCTGCAGAATGGAAACTGCGCAGCGATATTTCGGCCTATCCGCAATATCACAGTCAGCAGGTTTTGGCCAATGCCCTGTACAATATGGCGCTTGAAGAAATGACGAAAGCCATTGAACCGGACAGCACGTTGCGTACGGGAGAAGAATGGGCCGGTGTATGGACCCGCGATGTGAGCTACAGCACAATCTTGAGTATGAGCTACCTGCTGCCGGATGTGGCACGAAACAGCCTGATGCGAAAAGTAAACAGCCGCAAGCGTATAATACAGGATACAGGAACCGGCGGCGCCTGGCCTGTAAGTACCGACAGGATGATCTGGGCCACCGCGGCCTGGCATATTTTCCTGGCCACGGGCGACACCACCTGGATGAAGGATGCCTATGAAATCATCAGCAACTCATTGCAGGATGACTACAAAACCTGCTACGATGCCGAAACCGGATTGGTAAAAGGAGAGTCGAGCTTCCTGGACTGGCGGGAGCAAACTTATCCGAAATGGATGCAGCCGGCGGATATTTTTGAAAGCTTAAGTCTTGGCACCAATGCCGTGCATTACCAGGCAAACATTGTGGCAGGCAAAATGGCGGCGCAGCTGGGCAACAATACCGATGCCCAATTGTATGGAGCGACGGCAAAAAAGATCAAAGACGCCATGAACGAAACGCTTTGGGTAGAAAATAAAGGTTACTACGGCCAATATGCATATGGCCGCGTGTACAAAATGCTTTCTCCCCGGTCGGATGCGCTGGGGGAAGCCCTTGCCATCATTTTCGAAATTGCCGGCAATAAGCGTATGCAGACGATGATGGGCTCCGTACCGGTCATGGATTTTGGCATACCTTGTATTTACCCGCAAATTCCGGGTTTGCCTCCCTATCACAATAATGCTGTATGGCCTTTTGTACAGTCGTACTGGATGTGGGCGGCGGCTAAAGCCGGAAACGAACAACAGGTGGCAGCAAGTATCGGCGCAATTTACCGGGCTGCAGCGCTGTTTTTAACCAATAAAGAAAATTTTGTAGCGGAAAACGGCGACCATTCGCAAACGGTGATCAACAGCAGCAATATGCTTTGGAGCCTGAGCGGTAACATCAGCATCGTTCACCGTATTCTTTTTGGCATCAATTTCACGGAAGCGGGTTTGCATTTTACCCCATTCATACCGGAATCTATGGAAGGTCACCGCACACTCAAGAATTTCAAATACCGCAATGCCATCCTGGATATTGAGATCAATGGTTTTGGAACGGAGGCCGGCTACATTGCGCTTGACGGAAAAACCCTTCCCTCGGCTTTGGTGCCGGCGGACTTGACCGGAAGACATAAGCTGCGCATTGAAATGAATGGTAAAAGGGCTACCGGCCCTTCCGCCAAAATGGTGAAAAGCCATTTTACACCGGAAACCCCTTTGACTACCGATAGCCTCGATGCCTTGCGGTGGCTGAGTGTTCCCCGGGCCATTCGTTATACTGTATGGCGTAACCTGGCAGAGCTTGCGCCTACCCAACAAACATTTTATGTGTTGCCGGAGACGAAAGAAACTTCAGCATACCAGGTTGCCGCGGCAGACGAATCAGCCAACCTTTCATTCTTTTCCGAACCCCTTCTGCTGGCAGATTCTTTGAATTATTCAACATTTGACATGACAGGTTTTGCACCCCGATCGTTACGCAATCACGCAGGTTACAATGGAAATGGATTCGTAGAGATCAGCAAAACGGTCAACCGAAGCATCAGCATTCCGGTAACTGTCGAGGCAGACGGGACCTATATGGTCTCCTTCCGGTATGCGAACGGCAACGGGCCTGTAAATACGGAAAACAAATGTGCCATCCGCAGCCTTTATATAGGAGAGCTGCTGGCCGGGGCGGTCGTTTTTCCCCAAAGGGGAACAAATGAATGGAGCAACTGGGGAACTACAAATATGTTGAAAATAAAACTGGAGGCAGGGCAGCAGGTATTGAGGCTGCAGTTTGAAGCCTGGAATGAAAACATGCACGGAGAGATCAACCAGGCCATGATCGACGAGATGGAATGGATCCGTATTGATTAACGTTCACCAGGGATCTCTCAGTTGCCCGGCTTATCGATACAAAGCAGCATTAAATCGAAATGGCACCATGTTTTTAAAAGGCGATACCTATATTTAACTCCTCAAATAATTTAGTGATATGCAAAATATGCTTCAAAACATTCTTCAGCTCATTCGGGAATCGGGTGAAGATGTAGTGGTTAATAATCCCGCCATACCAGAAGAAAGCAACAATGCCGTTATGGGTGAAGCCGCTTATGCAGTAGCCGGAACGTTGCAGGATGCCCTGGCCAATGGAAATGTAGCCGATATAATAGGACTGTTTCAGCAATCCAGTCCGCAAAATGTAATGAGCAATCCTTTGTCACAGCAGATGCAAAACGGATTTATTGATCGCATTGCGGATAAAGTTGGCATCAACCGCCAAACCGCGATGACCATTGCTTCGGTATTGATTCCACTGATCCTGCGCACCCTGGTGAAGCGCACTCAAAGCAATGATCCAAATGATAATGGTTTTGATATTGGCGATCTTATCGGTTCCTTAACCGGTGGCAGGCAGCAAGGCGGGGGAGGTTTAGACATTGGTCAGTTAATTGGTCAGTTTACCGGCGGCGGACAACAACCGGAGCAATCCGGTGGCCTCGATATTGGTGATCTCATTCGTCAGGTTTCGGGTGCAGCTAGCAGGTCGGATAACAGGTCTGGTCTTGATGACCTGATCAAAGGCTTTTTTCGATGAAACTTGTTAATTCATGGTTGTCATGGTTGCTTTAAATCTTTATAAAGAAAATTAGCACGAACTTTGTTTGCATAATGGCAGCAACGTTAACCTTAAAATAAAGTGTTCAAGAAATAGGAATCCTGAAAAAAAGGATTAACTTTGAAAAGACAGAAACGTTATAAATAACAAAGAATATTAGATTTTCTCATAAGCAGTTAGTTTTGGTTGAGGTCCCGATGTCCATCGGGACCAATTTTTTTGCCTTGTTGTGCGCTTTGCATTAGGTTTGAAGCTTAAATCAGCTATTCAATGAGCCTGACGCTCTGTGTAGATTTCGGCAATACACTTCAAAAAGCGGTTTTGTTTGAAGATGGCGAGTTTCGCGACCTGTACTATTTTCATGATGATCTGACATCCTGCATACATGAGGTGCTGGACAAATGGAAGCCTCAATTCAGTATCCTTTCATCTGTTATGCGGCACCCGGTGGAGGTGGAAAACGCTCTTGCCGAAAAAACCCATTTCCATAAATTGTCCACTTCCAGCAAATTGCCGATTACTCCGGCAGTAGGCAAACCGGAAGAAATTGGCGCCGACCGCCTTGCCCTTTGTGCGGCCGCTGTAGAACTCTTTCCCAACCAGAATAACCTGGTGATTGGCCTGGGTACCGCGGTAACCTATAATTTCGTAAATGTTCGTAATGAATTCCTGGGCGGCGGCATCAGCGCCGGCATGAAGATCCGGATGAAAGCCCTGAATCAGCATACCGCCTTGCTTCCCGTGGTGGAAGCCGACTGGAACGTGCCGCTCGTGGGCTACGACACAAAAACCAACATCCAAAGTGGCAATGTACTTGGACTGGCCTTTGAAATTGACGGATTTGTGGAAGCTTACAAAGCCAAATACCATGCATTTAACGTGCTTTTAACCGGGGGTGATTTAGTCCATTTGGCACCCCACCTCAAAAGCAAGATATTTGCCGACCCGAATCTTTTGTTTAAGGGTCTCTATGCAATCAGTAAGAATAACCGGTAAGCCAAATCTTTTTCTGTTGGGTATGCTCTGCATGCTGATTACCTCAACAGGAATCGCCCAAATCAATTCTCCATATTCCCGCTATGGGATTGGTGATATTTACAACAGCCAGAATGTCGTAAACAAGGCCATGGGTGGCCTTACTGCTCCTTATTTCGATTACCAGAGTGTAAACTTTTTAAATCCTGCCACCTATTCCCGCCTGCAAACGGTAACATTTGATATCGGTACGGAATATGAAAGCCGCACCATCCGGAAGGTAAACACCGCAGAAAAGTTCAACTCGCAGAATCTCAACTTCAATTACCTTGCTCTGGGTTTACCGCTAATGAAAAACAAGGATAAAATGACTACCTGGGGTATGGCTTTCGGTTTGCGTCCATTCAGCAAAGTCAATTACTCTGTTGAGGAAAATTCTGACTGGTCGGGAGGCGAGAGAATAAGAACACTTTACGAAGGAGATGGAAGCAGCAATAAAGCTTTCATCGGCACGGGTCTGCGCCTGGGGAATTTCGCCCTGGGTCTAAACGGTGGATTTTTATTCGGCCAGCAAAATTTTACCACGAGAAGAAATTTTCTCAATGATGAAATATTCTATCTCGGCAGCAGTGTTGAATCAAAAACCAGTTTCAACCGTTTTGTTTTTGATGGTGGCATGCATTATAGCGCCAGCCTGGGTAAAGGAACGTTACTGAAACTGGGCGCAACTGGTTTTCTAAAAGAAAATCTTAAAGCCAGCCGTGACCTTTTGCAACAAACCTTTATTTACAATGCTGCCGGTCAAGCCGATTCACTGGATGTGGTTGACCGTAAGCTGAATCAAAAAGGAAGCATTGACCTTCCCGGCGGATATTCGGCAGGAATCTCCCTTGAAAAAGAAACGCGCTGGATGCTTGGTGTTCAATACGAGGCCGCCCAATGGAAAGATTTTCGCTACTATGGCCAGGCCGGAAATCTTGAAAATACCAGCATGATACGGGTGGGCGGATTTCTTGCGCCAAAAATTACCTCGGATAACCAGGGATATTTCAGTCGTGTGACTTACCGCGCAGGATTTTTTACGGGCAAAGACATGATCGTATACAACAACCAGCAACTTCCCGTTTGGGGGGCTACCTTCGGTCTGACCCTGCCCATACGCCGCTGGAGTAGTTATTCCGGCCAGTTTACGGCCATTCAAACGGCATTTGAATTTTCTCAACGGGGCAATAAATCGTCCAGCTTTTCTGAAAATGTTTTCCGCATAAATGTTGGCCTGAACCTGGCCGATGTCTGGTTCTTAAAACGCCAGTTTAACTAACAAGGTTATGCGCAGGCTGCTTCGGAATACAGGCTACGCACTGCTTGCGATCGTCACGGGATGTACCAATGATCCTGCGGAGGTTCGCGATCTCACGAAAAGAATGCCCAATATTGAGCATGGCAAAAACATCACCGCTTTTTTCAGCCAAAGCGCCAACCGCAAGGCCTACCTTACAGCGCCCACTATGGCCCGCATTCTGGAAGGCGACACCACCTATTCTGAATTCCCCGATGGCGTGCATGTGGAGTTTTTTGATGAGTTAGGCCAGTTGAGCAGTACAGTAAATGCACGGTATTCCCGCTATTTTGAAAATCTCAACAAGGTTTTTTTGAAAGACAGTGTGGTGGTGTACAATATTAAAGGCGATACACTTTATGCCAAAACCTTATGGTGGGATCAAAACCGTGAACTCCTGTACACCGAAGATTCCGTACATGTGATCACCAGTTTCCAGAATACTCCGGGAACGGGATTGGTGGCTAAAAGTGATTTTTCCAGTTATACCATTTACAATATTGTGGGTCCGGTCGTTTTGCCACCCGAAGGCCAGTCCATGGGACCGGGGGGAAGCAGTGGCCCGCCACCACAACGCGCAGCTGATGATATGGGAAATCCCATTAACCCGGCAGCGGCGCCAATGTCCATTCCCGGCCAGGATTCACCGGCAACCCGTGCCCGCCCGGTTATGCCAATAAAAGCCCAATAACGCCCCCGGATTCCGGATTTTCGGTTATCTTCATTTTTGCGTTTCCTGATTCGCTTTAGCCATTAAACTGTTTTAGTAAAAGCTTGGTTAATTCAGCCACCGGTATACAAGCCACAGGATACATGTGTAACAAGAGTAGAATATCTTCGTTTTAAACCTATGAAAAAAAATTTCCAGATGAAATACAGTTTGTTCATGTTTATCGCAGCGCTTTTTTTAGGTCTTGCCGCCTGTAAAAAAGATCCGGTAACTCCCGATCCACCCCCGACTGTTGATAGCACAAGATTGAACACACCTGAAAACCGGATGAGGGATACCGCATACTGGTATAGCCAGGACATTTACCTGTGGTATGATCAATTGCCTACCGACCAGGTTTTCGCCGCCCGCAAATACAAAACCCTTAACGACATAATGATGGCGATCAGGCCATTTAGTAAGGAACCGGCCAATACCGGTACACCAAAAGACCGCTGGAGTTTTGCCATTGACAAAGCGTCCTGGGACAATGTAAGTTCAGGTATAGAAAAGGATTTCGGAGTGAATATTTTCTTTCTGGTACAGGGTGATCTGCGGGTAAGGTATGTTGAAAAAAATTCGCCTGCCGATAAAGCAGGAGTGCAACGTGGGTGGAGAATCACCAAGATCAACAACATCACCAACATCACAACCGATAATGCGAATGCCATTGTAGAGGCAGTTTACTACAGTGCCAAAAGCGATTTTACGTTTCTGAAACCCGATGGCAATTCAACGACAATAAGTCTTGAAAGTGCCCAATACCAATCAAATCCCATTTTGCTGGATACCGTTTATCATGAGGCCGGCAAGAGTATAGGGTATATGGTTTACAATTCTTTTCTAGGAGATCAGGAAGCTACGGTTGCATCATTTGACCGCATTTTCAACAAATTCAGCTCAGGCAACGTGAAAGATGTTATTGTTGACCTTCGGTACAATGGCGGTGGTTATGTTTCGCTCCAGGCGGCTCTTGCTAATTATCTTGCACCTGCAACTGCCAATGGTAAGATCATGATGATGCAGCAGTTTAATCAGAAATACAGCCAATACAATGACACCCTTAATTTCTCCAAAAAAGGATCGCTGAACCCTGCGAAGTTGATTTTTATCGTTAGTGAGGCAACGGCTTCAGCGAGTGAATTGCTGATCAATAACCTCAAGCCTTTCTTCAGTGGTTCCGATTTCAAAATTGTTGGTCCCAGACCTTCCTATGGTAAACCGGTGGGTTATTTTAATATACCCGTTGGCGACCAGTACATCTTCCCTGTTTCATTCCGTTCGGTTAATAATGTGGGCGTGGGCAATTATTATGAAGGCTTTGTACCTGATAAAGTTGTTGGAGATGGAATAGATAAGAACTGGGGAGACCTTGGAGAAGCAAGTCTTGCCGCAGCATATAAATACATTGTTACCGGCGGGTTTGGCTTCGTAAAAACTACAGGCACCACCCTTGATGCGAGTGCAGGCGCCAACCGCCAGGAAGCTGATGCCTTCAATCGCAAGGTGGATTCAGAACGCTTCCACGGAATGGTGGATAGCCGCAAATTGGATTTTAATAAATAACTATCCGGATGAGGAATAAATAAGGGACGCAAACAAACTGCGTCCCTTATTATTTTGATTGTAAGACATATTAAGTACTGAAAAAGCAATGGGTACCGTTGTATTTTGTTGATATTCGAAGACCTACCTTTACAAATTAAAATTCCTGGAAAATGCCGGATCCAAGGCGGCCTTGGCAAATCAGATTATACAACATTATTTTCCACTCCAATTCAAAGGCGGGGAAAGCTTTTGATGTTGCGCTGTTCATCCTGATCGTTGCCAGTGTAATTACCATTAGCCTGGAGAGTATCTCCTCCGTTTTTTACGGCAATGAAAAACTCTTTTTCTGGCTTGAGATATTCTTCACTTTTGTTTTCACGGTTGAATATATCCTTCGCCTCCTAACTGTAAGGCGGCCCTGGCAATACGCGACTTCTTTTTACGGCATCATTGATTTTATGTCAATTGTGCCCACATACCTTGCTGTACTTTTCCCCTCCATGCACTTCTTCCTCATCGTGCGTTCCATGCGATTGCTGAGGATTTTCCGGATATTCAAAATGGTGCATTTTCTTGAAGAAAGCAGCACCATTGTAAGTGCATTGTGGAAGGCCAGGCGCAAGATCCTCATATTCTTTTTTGCGGTAATCCTTATTGCGGTAATTCTTGGCGCGTTTATGTTTGTGGTTGAAGGCAAGGTCAACCCAAGTTTCAACAGTATTCCCCAAAGTATTTATTGGGCCATTGTAACGCTTACTACTGTTGGTTATGGGGATGTGACCCCCGTAACCCATATGGGCAAAATCCTGGCGTCTTTCATCATGCTTCTTGGTTACAGCATCATTGCGGTTCCCACGGGTATCGTTACTTCTTCACTGGCACAGGAGTGGAGTGCAAGACAGAAAACCTCCGACAAGCGCACAAGTTTTTTCAATTGCGGGCTTTGCGGACATGAAATCACCGATGCTGAGGCGAATTTTTGTTCGCATTGCGGCAATGAATTGGAACGTTTTAACCCGCAATAAAAGGGGCCCGTGAATATAGGTGTGTTTTTTAGGGCTGTATGCAGAAGATATTTAACTTACCTTCAAATCATATAAACGATTCAATAAAACCTATGGGTTGGAAACTTTTTGCGGTGGTGGTGGAGAACGCGCAATATGCAAATGATCTCACCGTGTTAAATGCCCTGGGATATACCAGTCTCAACAAATCGGCGGATCTGCCGTTTGAGGAGGCCAGTTATCCTGATGAGCATAAATTGTATATCGGAAGATATAAAAACCACCTGATCATTTGTTCAGCCGAACTTCCGCTGCACTTTCTGGGTCGTACCCAATCGCCTACTGAGGCCAGGCTGCGCAGGCTATTTCCCGGTTCAGATATTGCAGCCTTTGTATTGCACAGTGCCATCAATCTTTGGGGCTACGCTGTTTGGGAACAGGGCAAAAAAATAAGGGTGCGTGCCGGCAGTGCCGAAAGCGATGAAATCGTGGAAGCCGGGGATCCATTACTCGAGGAATATAAACTGGTGAGCCGTGCATTTGTAAATGAAAAAGGGCAGCGCATGTACTACGGGGCACGGGAAATGGATGAACCGCTGACCGAACACCAGATGGGTGAAGAATTTGTCTTCAGGGTCTGGGCACGATATTTCGGGGTTTCCCCGGAAAATGATCCTGAGCTGATGCGTTTTGAGATGGAGGGTTATGCAGTTGAAGAATTCACCAGGGCGGACATGAAAGCGGCCCGCAAAGAAGCAAAAAGCCACAGGGAAAAGAAATGGTGGCAGTTCTGGAAGAGAAAATAGGCGAAAATGTGCAAACAATGATATTAAGATTCAAAAGTGTTTTCTTCCTGGTCGTTTGCCTATGCCTGGCAGGCGCATGCAGCAGCAATAATACCATAGTAAGCAGCGAACAGAAGGTACTGGTATTTTCGAAAACGGCGGGGTTCAGGCATGATTGCATTCCCGATGGAATAGCCCTGATCCGGCAATTGGGAAATGACAATGGATTTGTGGTGGAAGCTACAACCGATCAGGATGATTTCACTTTGGAAAATTTGCAGCAATACAAGGCCGTTATTTTTAATAATACTACCGGAGACGTGTTGACTCCTGAACAGGAAACCGCCTTCGAGAACTACATTCGAAGTGGTGGTGGTTATGTCGGGATCCACGCGGCAAGCGATACCGAATACGATTGGGAATGGTATGGGAAGCTAGCAGGCGCTTATTTCCTGGATCACCCCGGAATGACTGATACTTTTCCCGGCATACAGCAGGGCATATTAAAAGTGCAGGATACCTCAAACCGCATTACAGCCCACCTGCCTGAATTCTGGACAAAAAGGGATGAATTTTACAATTTCAAATCCATTCAACCGGGCTTGAATGTATTGCTGACCATTGACGAGGAAAGCTACCGGGGCGGAAAAAATGGTGCATTTCACCCGATGACCTGGTTCCGTGAATTTGACGGAGGCCGTAGCTTTTATACGGCTCTTGGCCATACCCGGGAATCTTATGCCGAGCCGGAATTTCAGCAACTGTTGCTCCGGGGTATTTTATATGCACTGGGCAGGGATGCCATATCAAACCAATAAGGAGAGCAATGGTAACCTGGAATAAAAGGAGTATGACGAAGTTGAAAATTAAATTTTGCCGGTTGGAAGCGGCATCCTTACTTTGTATTTCAAAGTGCTTTTTATGACTGATGAAAAATCCCTGGAAGACTTGCGCGAAATACGCCAGATGATGGATCGCAGCACACGCTTCATCAGCCTGAGTGGTTGGAGTGGAGTGGCAGCTGGCACCTGCGCTCTGATTGCCTCGTGGTTTGCACATGGCATCATAGCGCGGGCAGGAATAAATAAAGACAGTTTTCGTATAACTGCTCCGGGTATTTCGCCTGAAAATAAGGTTTCGGTTGAAACCTACCTGGGTCAGCAATTGCTGCATGTGGCGCTAATCACGCTTGTTGCAGCCGTAACGCTGGCGTTTTTGTTCACCTGGTTGCGTACCCGCAGAACGAATACAAAGATCTGGTCACCTGTAACGCGTAAAGTGTTATGGGCCCTGGCTCTACCGCTGGTTGTGGGTGGCATTTATTTGCTGGAGGTTTTGCATTCCGGTGCGTGGGGTCTTATGGCTCCTGGTTCGCTGTTGTTTTACGGCCTTGCCCTGGTTGGGGCAAGTCGTTACACGGTAAGCGAAATCCGGTTTTTGGGCTACGGGCAATTGCTGACAGGAATTGTGGCGTTGTTTTTCCCCGGGTATGGTCTTTATTTTTGGGCATTCGGATTTGGTTTGTTGCATATCGTATATGGATTGCTGATGTGGTGGAAGCATGAGCGGGTTACAGGGTGAAAGGCTTTAAGTGGTGCAGTCCCGATGGATCTTAAACGGTTGAGGGTTGGAGCCCCGGTGGATCTCGGGAGCAAGTTGAAGGGGTTGAATGTTGAAAAGTTGCAGGTTGAAAGAATTGAACTGTATGTAATGAAGGGTAAAGAAATTATAAATGGCAATGGAAGGTTGAGAACTGCAGATCATTTAAGCAGTTTCACTTGATGACAGTGGAATAGGATGAAAGCAATCAGGTAATCCGCAATTCCGGAAATAAGAGAAGATATTCGTTTTGGACAATAATATAGACATATCAAACCTGCATAAAATTTTCGACAACCGGGTTAGGTTGGGGATTATGAGTGCATTGATGGTAAGCCATGAAGTAAGCTACAACGACCTTAAGGAATTGTTGCAGCTCACCGATGGTAACCTGGCGAGTCACCTTAAAAGCCTGGAGGATGCCAAAGCCATTAAAGTACATAAAAGCTTTATCGGGCGTAAAACCAATACAACCTATGAAGCAACCAAAACCGGTGAAAAATTGTTTAGGCAACACCTCGACGCGCTTGAACAACTGATCCGCAAAAGCAGCTGAAATTTTTTTATCCGAATACTTTGAAATACAAAGTGCTTTTAAATTAAAAACAAATCAACATGATCATCGACATCAAATCCTTCGGCGACCGGTATTTATGGAAAGGCCTATTGACCGGTTTTTTAATCATTGTTTTGCTGATACCGGCATTGCTGGTGCAAAACCTGGTGGAAGAACGAAGGCAACGCCATGAAGAGGTAATAGCCGAAGTAAGCAGCAAATGGGCCAATCCACAAATATTGAAGGGGCCGTTTCTCATCATTCCATACACGTACACCATGGCCACCAAAGACGATAACCTGGAAACCTTTCTAAGGCAAAGAATCGTATTGCCACAGGACCTTAACCTGGAGGGACAACTGCAGCCTGAAAAAAAGCGGCGTACCATTTACGAGGTTGCCCTCTATCGCAGTGATCTCCGCATTGAGGGGAATTTTGATCTTGCGTCAGTACAGGCTGCACCTGAAGAAACCATTCACTGGGACAAAGCAAGGCTTTGCCTGGGCATTTCCGATGTGCGGGGCATTGAGAAACAAATTGGCGGCAGTTTATTAAACCAGCCCTTGCAGTTTGAGGCCGGTATTCCCGAAAATGCTTTCACCGCAGCGGGAGTAAGCGCGGCTTTAGACCTGAGCAGCGCGAAGGAAAACAACGCCATTGTATTTACAATACCACTTTCTTTACGAGGCTCCGGCTCATTCCAATTGCTGCCTGTTGGCAAAACCACTGTCATGAACCTGGGCTCACCGTGGCAGGCTCCAAGCTTTGACGGAAAATTTCTACCCGACCACAAACTAAGCGACTCCGGATTTTCAGCAAGCTGGAAAGTTTTGCATTTCAACCGCAATTTCCCTCAGGTTTGGGTGAACCAGGATTATGCAGCCGAAGATTATGCGTTTGGCGTAAGCCTGCTTCAGCCAACCGACAATTATTCGAAGACGCTTCGCAGTGTGAAATATGCCATTCTCTTTATTGGCCTCACCTTTGGTTTCTTTTTTCTGCTCGAAATTTTGCAGAATAAAAAGGTACATCCTATTCAATACATTCTGGTGGGCGTGGCTCTGGTGGTCTTTTACACCTTGCTGCTGTCTGTTGGAGAGGTAAGTGGCTTTGATCTTGCCTATATAGCTGCAACCATTGCTACAGTAGGCCTCATTACCTGGTATTCGAAATTCCTTTTTTCCAGCTGGAGGAATGCTTTATTCATCGGGGCTTTTCTCACCACCCTGTATACGTTTATTTATGTGCTCATCCAGCTCGAGGACAGCGCGCTACTTCTCGGCAGCATCGGGCTATTCGTGCTTATTGCCATAGCCATGCATTTCAGCAAAAAGATAAGTTGGTATGAACCCGGCCAGGCTGCAGCACTTCAATAAATGGACCATTGCCCGTTTCCGGAAGCGCCGGAGACGGGCTTATTGCTTAATGCGTTGGGGTTCATGGATGAGGTGAAAACAGGGTGGTGCAACAAAAGCAATTTGCATTAAATTTGACCGCCATAAAATATCTATGATTTCTTTTTTTCAGCGCGTTTTGTATGCCATGCAAGGGTGGGTGCGTTTCTTTTCCAAAGAAACCAATGGGCAAATCCAGTTAGTCATTGCGGCTCTTGTAATTTCCGCTGGCTTTTATTTCCGGGTCAATGCCCGGGAGTGGCTGGTGATCATGCTCTGTATCGCCATAGTGATTGGCCTGGAAATGTTGAACAGCGCTTTGGAGACGCTTGCTGACAAACTACATCCCGGCCGCGACAAGCACATCCGTGATGCGAAAGATATGGCAGCCGGTGCGGTTTTACTGGCCTGTGTAATCAGCGTGATCTGCGGCTTGATTATATTCATTCCCTACCTCGCTTCCCTGGCTGTACAATAATTATATAAATGCGGAAAGGTCTTTACCAAGTTTCTTGCCGGCATCCAACACCAGTTGCTGCCGGTAAACTGGCTTAAGCCCCGAAATCAATATATTCTTCCGAAGGAGGTCATTAATGGTATTGGTGCTGAAAACATACCGGATGGCGTTTTCACCGATTATTGAGGAGATCTCATTTTGTATAGGGATAAACACCGTATCCTTCAAATAGCGAATTTTATGAAGATCTTGTTTGCCGTTGTTGTTCGTGGTGCCGGTTTGCCCGCCCAAATTCAATTCTTCCGCTTCCAGTCGGTATTGATTGATCTTACGCTGCCACCGGTTTCTCCAGCTCCCGGTTTTCATGTAGGCCGGTATTCCCTTGCCATGGAAAATAAACGAAATGTCCTCTTTATGATGAACAAGATCGCGGATGGCAGTGTCAGGAAAAATAAAATGCGGCGAGCGGTTGCGCTTCTCAGCCAGGTGATCCCGGTAAGTAAGAAGGCCATTCAGAATATGGCAATCGAGAGGTGAAAAATTATGGATATCGGCCTTCTTTAAAAAGCTTTGTTTTTTCTGTAGGATATGGATTTCTGTATTCAGCAATTCCTGTTCCTGCAGCACGTATTCTTTAAACGGGCTCGCCTCGATAAGGGGCATCAGTTTGCGGTACAGGGGAATGAGATAACGTACATCGGAAGCGGCATAGCTCATCTGCGCATCGGATAAGGGCCGGTTATGCCATGCGCTTGTCTGCTGGTTTTTATCCAGGATAATATCAAAAAAGCGTTCTACCATGGATCCCAACGAAACCTTCGGGTAATTGAGCAGTTTGGCACAGACTTCTGTATCAAACATATTTTGCGGAAAGCATTTCAGGGAATGCAATAAGCGAATGTCTTCACCGGGAGTGTGCATGATCTTCAGGATCTGATCATTTTCAAGCAAATGGAACAGCGGCTGCAGATCGAGTCCATTCATTGGATCAATCAAATAGATTTCGCCTTTTTCATTTGCTATTTGGATAAGACACAAAGTGAATCCATAAAAATGCCTGTCGCGATCAAATTCAAGGTCAAGGGCCCAAACGGAACTCCTGCTCAAAGAATTCATCACGTTGTCAAACTGTTCCGGTTTATCTACAAGTTGAAAAGGCATTCCTCTCTTTTTTCAAACGCAATGCGCAAATATAGGTTAAGAGTCTCCGGCGGCCTCTTGATTTTAAGTCCCGCTTAATGTCAAATTCCCAGACTTCCACGGTAGGGTTTTCCTGGTACATTTACGTACTTCATTTTCTTTGGCCTGATAAAAGTCCTGGATAATAAAGAATCTATTTCATAAACAACAGGATAAACAATTGCGCGGCCAGAATTCGGGCGATGGTGGAAACCGGGTAAACGGTGGCATAAGCTTGTGCCGGCACATCGCCTTTAAAGTAAGTGTTGCAGAAGCTGAGTGTTGGTGGACTCGTATAGGTGCCTGCCACCAGTCCTGCAATCTGCAAAAAATTTACCCTGAACACAAGTCGGGCTATCAGGAACATCAGGATGACCGGAATGGAAGTAATCATTATTCCATAGAGTACCCACATCAGCCCGTTGTATTCCACGAAATTCGAATACAGTGTCTTGCCCGATTGGATACCTACTGCAGCAAAGAACAGCGCGATACCAAGGTCACGCATAAACCAGGCTGCGCTTTGATTCATGTAGGAATGCAGGCGTGCAATGCCGCCGTACCGGCTGATGAAAATGGCGACGAGAAGTGGGCCGGCAGCTATGCCCATTTTTACCGGCAGCGGTATGCCAGGAACTTTAAAAGGAATTGAGCCGAGGATGATGCCCAGGATAATGCCGAAAAATATGGTTGCCAGTTCGGGATGGGCAAGGCGGCTTTTGGTATTCCCCAAAATAGCAATGGCTTCACGCAACTGGATCTTTGGTCCCACCATCCTTACGGTATCGCCCATATGGATAACAAAGCCTGGGTTAGCAATAAATTCAGCACCTCCCCGGAATATGCGGGTGATTTTTACACCCATTTTTGCTTCGAAATTGAGCTGGGCAATGGAATTTTGTGCGGCTGCATTGCGGGTAACCGTAACATCGCGGGTTTCAACCGAGTCATCACTTGTGATAAGCGCGTCAGAGCTTTCGCGGCCGACAATGTGAACAAACCGGCTGAGATCATCAGGCAATCCGACAGCCATTAAAACATCGCGTTCCTGTAAAATGGTATTTGCTGAAGGCGTAACGACTTCTTTTGAACCACTTGATTTGAGCCGGGTGACAATAATATGCTCGGCGTTAATCCAATGGGTGATCTCATAAAGCGATTTACCAAAAACCTCCGGATTGGTCACCCTTGCTTTTACACTTTCGGGGTGAGGATATTCCAGTTTTCTTTTGGCTTCAAAATCCTGCTGTTCTTTTTTAAGATTGATGCGAAAAACCCGCTGGAAAATAATGATCAGCAATATTTCTCCTACGGCGCCAAAAGGATAAGCAATGGCATAGCCGTTGGCCGGTTCACCCACTTTTACGCCAGGATGCGCCGCACTCCACTCATTCAACACCGATTTGGCCGCCCCAAGGCTTGGGGTATTGGTTACCGCACCGGTCATGATACCGGCCATGTTTTCAGGACTTGTTGTACTGTTTTTCAGGATGATCCAGGTAACCACAAAAGCGGTTACAACCCCGGTGAGTGCAATGGCATTGAGCACCAGGCCTTCTTTGCGAAAAGAAGAAAAAAAGGATGGCCCCACTTGCAAACCGATGGCATACACAAAAAGGATCAACCCAAAATCTCTCACAAATTGCTGGGTTCCGGTGTCGAGTGTAAACTGCAAATGCCCGATGGCCAGCCCGACAAAAAGCACACCCGCTGCTCCAAGCGATACGCCTCCGATCTTTACACGACCAACCAGAACGCCGATGGCAATGGCAAGGCTGATCAAAACAATCGACTGAATGGTTTCCGGACCTGCTGAAGGAGTAAATAACTGTTTTAGAAATTCAAACATAATCCAACTGATTTAGCTGATTGGAAATGCAAAGGCAAAGCTACTCATTAAGTTGAGCCAACTGCTGATATTGCTCATCAATTGACCGGCATGAATTAAAAAAGCCCCGCAGCCGGGGCATTTAGCTAAATATTTAGTTTAATAATCATCATTTATTGGGCTGAGGAGTATAACGCAGGTAGGGCTTAACCTCGGTTACGCCTTTTTCAAAAGTTTTGCGGGCATCTTCAGTGCTCATTGCTGTAGGAACGATCACATCTTCGCCGTCTTTCCAGTCAACCGGAGTAGACACGGTGTAGTTGCTCGTGAGTTGCAGGCTGTCAAGAACACGCAAAATCTCTACAAAGTTGCGCCCGGTACTTGCCGGGTAAGTAATGATGAGTTTTACTTTTTTCTCCGGGTTGATGATGAACAGGCTGCGTACAGTTTGTTTTTCATTTTCATTCGGATGGATCATATCATACAAGGAAGCCACCTGCTTATCGTCATCGGCAATTATGGGAAACTGCACATTGGTCTGCTGGGTTTCATTTATGTCATTTACCCATCCATGGTGGCTATCCAGGGGATCAACACTCAACGCCAGCACTTTGGTATTGCGCTTTGCAAATTCATCGGCAAGTTGGGCGGTACGGCCAAGTTCGGTGGTGCAAACCGGCGTATAATCTGCAGGATGACTGAAAAGAATTCCCCAGCTATCTCCCAGAAATTCATAGAAATCAATATCACCGGAAGTGGTTTGAGCCTTAAAATTGGGAGCGACGTCCCCTAAACGTAATGCCATATTTTTTTTTTTGAAGTAATGACCAAAGGTAATGAAAACGCATTCAACCTTTTTTGGGCTCATTATTCAATTTGGGAAAATCTGGGGTCGCTCAACAAATATTACCGGAAAATATAAATATTTAAGATTTTTGCCGGATTAAAATGGAGTGGTATGAACCTGGAAGAAAAAGTAATGGCAGGAATAAAAGAAGCCATGAAAGCCAAAGATGAAGTTCGCCTTCGCAGCCTGCGGGCCATTAAAGCCGGCATTTTACTGGCAAAAACGAGCAAAGGCGCACATGGCGAAATGGATGATAAAGATGAGATGGCCATTTTGCAAAAAATGGTGAAGCAGCGGAAGGACAGCCTGGAAATATTCCGGCAGCAAGGCCGTGAAGATCTTGCTGTAAAAGAGGAGGAAGAAATTAATGTCATCAATACATTTTTGCCGGCACAAATGGATGAAGCTGAACTTCGTCAAAAATTATCTGAGATCATTTCCCGTGTAGGTGCAACCGGCCCGGCGGATATGGGAAAGGTAATGGGTACAGCTACCAGGGAACTGGCCGGAAAGGCTGAAGGCCGAACCATAAGTGAATTGGTGAAAAATTTATTATCGGGACCTGTTCAATAAAAAGCGATCATTTTGTTTTTCGATGTAATTGTCTTGCTCACTGTGGTGGGCGCAGTATTTAAAGGGATGAAAAAAGGCCTGGTCGTAGCTGTTTTCACATTCATCGCTTTTGTGCTTGGTGCTGCCGTTGCCCTGAAGATGAGTGGAACTGTGGCGGTTTATATGGCCGAACGCTGGCCGGAGTTAACCTCATTTATTCCCTTTCTTTCTTTCATGCTGCTTTTTGTTGGTGTAGTTATCCTGGTTCGCATGGTGGCGGGCTTTATTGATAAAGGCCTTGATCTCGCTTTCCTGGGATGGCTCAACAAACTGGGCGGTGTTGCATTTTATGTTTTAATCTACCTGATGATCCTGAGCATTTTTGTGTTTTACCTCAAAAAGCTCGGCCTGGCTTCGCCTGTATGGAGTGAAAATAGCATTACCTTTCCGTACCTTGATGCATTCGCGCCAAAAGTGATGGAGTGGGTAGGCAAGATCATCCCTGTCTTCAAAGACCTGTTTCATCAACTGGAGGAATCAATCGGTCCGGCGGATGCGGTGCAAATACAATAAGCCCTTTGAATTCTTTTTAAACTCTGAACTTTACCTGCGATAGCGGTAAATAGAAATATGTTATTTTAGCGGAACAGTTCTATCACCCCATTATTATTGACTGAATGCAGTACGAAATCAAACAGAAGGATAAATTCAAATATGTTGAAGAGGGTACAGGAGAACCTTTGGTATTGCTGCATGGATTGTTTGGGGCTTTGAGCAATTTTCAAGACCTGATCGACCATTTTAAATCCACGCACCGGGTCCTCGTTCCCCTTCTTCCGCTATTTGATCTTGATATTTTCCATACCTCCGTTGGAGGCTTACAGCGGCATGTCAGTCGTTTTATTGAAGCGCTTGATTTAGACGGCATTCATTTATTGGGCAACAGCCTGGGCGGTCATGTTGCCCTTGTACATGTGCTCAAAAGCCCGCAACGCATCAAAAGCCTTATCCTTACCGGCAGCAGCGGCTTGTTTGAAAGCGGAATGGGCGATTCCTATCCCAAGCGCGGCGATTATGAGTATATCCGGAAAAAAGCTGAACAAACTTTCTATGATCCGGCAATAGCGACAAAGGAACTGGTAGACGAAGTTTTCGAGATAACGAACAATCGCCTTAAAGTCATCAAGATCATTGCGCTGGCCAAGAGCGCCATACGCAACAACTTGGGCAACGAACTCAACCAGATTAAGCAACCCACATTACTCATCTGGGGACAGGATGATATAGTAACTCCACCTTTTGTGGCACAGGAATTTCATAGACTTATTCTCAATAGCGAATTGCATTTTATTGATAAATGCGGGCACGCGCCGATGATGGAAGTACCGCATGAATTCAATATTATTCTTTCCGGGTTTTTAACAAAGCTGTCTGCAACCGAAGCAGTAGGTTAACGTCTAATTTTCAATGTTCATTCAAAACTTCATATACGCAGATATCAATCCTTTAAGCGGCGAAATGTCCGTAAAGGAAGCCCTGGAAAGCATGGAAAACCAGCAGCTTAACAGCCTGCCCGTTATTGAAGAAAAAAAATACCTGGGACTCATTTCAGAGGAAGCTTTACTGGATGCAGATGAAAACCTGAAAGTGAATGCACTCCATGAAGATTTTCTTCCAGTTGGCGCTCCCGAAGATGAACACCTGTTTGTTGCCGCGGCCCAGGTAATCGGCCGCCATCTCAGCATTTTGCCAGTGGTTAATTCAGAAGGGCAATACCTGGGTGGCGTGAAAGCCGGTTTATTGCTTGAGCAAACGGTATTGCATTGCGGCATTATGGATGATGGAGCACTGATTGTGATGGAAACGGATATCCATGATTTCTCCATCAGTGAAATATCCAGGCTGGTGGAAACCAACGACGCTTCAGTAAGGCATTTAAATACCACCACCAATGCCGCCGCAGGTACCATTCTCATTACCATGCGCATCAATAAAGGGGAAGTAAGCGATATCGTAGCTACTTTCCAGCGCTACGACTACCGGGTATTGTATTTCACCGGGAATGAACACTATGAAAATGAATTGCGCCGGAATTATAACCACCTCATAAACTTTCTTTCCATCTGATGATGAACGGGTGTTTTTTCATTCCTTTGTGCACATGAGCTTGTCATGCCGGCGGATTTGCTATTTATTGCTTCCGCTTTTTTTATCCCTGGCCCTCAGCAGCCTTTGCGCACAAGGCTCAGAGCAGGCATTGGAGGAACAGAGGCTTTTTGAAAACATTTCAACCGACAGTGTTTTTATCAGTGGCGATTCCATATTTATCGACAGTATAGGCATCCTCGGAAATGTGCGCACCAAAGACCGGATCGTTTACCGGGAAATAACCCTTCAACAGGGTGTTTGCTATCATCGCCACGAGTTTTTGCTTAAACTCAGACAAAGCCGGGAACAATTGATGAATACAGCATTATTTGTTTCGGTACAAATCGATACCTTAGAAACACCCAGCAATACACTTACCGTAATTTTTCATTTGAACGAACGTTGGTATCTCTACCCGGTTCCTTTCTTCAATATTGTGGACCGGAATTTTAATGTCTGGTTGAAGGACCACAACGCAAGCATGAGCCGGACAAATTATGGAGCTAAGCTGGTCTATTACAATTTCAGTGGCCGCAACGACGAATTGAATGCCTGGGCCATTATGGGGTACACACAGCAATTGCAGCTCCGTTATAATAACCCCTTTGCCAATAAGCAAATGGAATGGGGTTACCGGGTGGGTGCATTGTACAACAGGAATCGTGAGCTGAATTACGCAAATGATTCCAATAAGCAGGTATTTAAGGAACTTTCGCATTTTGGAGTCGAAAAAATTGAAGGTGAGTTTACCCTCAGCTACCGCAAGGGCAGCAAATTCAGGGCTTATCTTAAAAATTTTTATGTGCATCAAAGTATTGATACAGCATTGTTCCGTTTGAACCCGGATTATTTCAATGGCAGGAAGCACATCAATTACGCGGATGTGATTTTGAACATGCAATATTTTGATGTGGATTACATTCCATTTCCATTGCGCGGCTGGTATGTGGATGGTTATATTCAGCAGCGGATATCCTCCTCTGTTCCCATGTTCCGGTTTGGAGGAAAGGCATTGGCCACATGGCAATTTGTTCCAAGGACCTATATCAATTTCCAGACAGCTTTTGCCATAACACCCCGAAGCAACCTGCCTTTTGTAAATCAAAAACTCGTGGGCTACGATCATCTGTATTTGCAAGGGCTTGAAAATAACGTTATAGACGGCAGTTCAGGAGGTTTTTTCCGGACGACTTTCCGGCATATGGTTTTTGCCAAAGATTTTCGCGGCCCGCGACAATTGAAATCCTATCAGGTTTTGCCGTTAAAAGTCTTTCTGAAGACCTATGGAAACCTGGGATATGCTTACAATAAAAATCCCGGGACCAGCTATATGAACAACAGGTTATTGTACACCGGTGGAGTCGGTTTAGAGATTATGACCATCCATGATATTGTGGGCAAACTGGAATACAGCTTCAACCAGTTTGGCGGCAGGGGTTTCTTTATTCATACCACTTTCGATTTTTAGGCCAGGTATGACATAAAAAAAGGCCGCCTCAGGCAGCCTTTTCTTCATGAATTGTTTAAGTCATTACCTCAGGAGCAGGTACAACAGGGCGCCCAGCAACAAGATAACGAGGAATCCGGTAAGGCCGAACAGCCAAACACCAATTGCAGCCAGTGCAATCACCAGGAGGATAAACAACCAGTCTTCCATGCCGGCAACACGCTGGCCCTTCGTAAAGAGGTTTTTTACTGAGAGCTTCAGGTTCTGCCAGGCAAACTGGCGAACCATTTTATTCATGGCCTTCCGGCCGGATTTGGTTACAGCCACACCCGCAATTGCTGCAAGCAACGCAAGGCCGGTGGCTTCAAAACCGGAGACTTCAGAAACGGGCTGACTTGGAGGAGATACTGGTAATGCCTGGGTAGTAGTGGTTAATGCCATAATTCAGATTTTTTTGATTTTCAAATGGATGTATAGTTTAAAATAATTTTTTGCAAAATATTACAAATACTGTGCTACAATAAAATTTAAACGGCCTTTTTTAGGCATCACCTGGGTTATGCATATATAACAGCCATTAAATACGGTCATTACCGGCAAGTCACAGCGCAGTAAGTTAGTCGAATTTTCCCAGTAAGTATTCAGCGATCTGGATCGCATTGGTAGCCGCGCCTTTACGGAGGTTATCACTCACCACCCAGGCATTTAATGTGTTTTCCTGGCTTTCATCGCGCCGAAGACGGCCTACATATACTTCATCCGTATCGTGGGCATCACGGGGCATAGGGTAAACCTGATTGCGGGGATCATCCTGAACCACAACGCCCGGAGCTGCTGACAGCATATTGCGCACCTCATTGAGGTCAAAATCATTTTCAAATTCAATATTCAGGCTTTCGCTGTGGCCGCCCATCACGGGAACACGCACCGTAGTGGCGGTTATACGGATTTGGTCGTCGCCGAGGATCTTCTGTGTTTCATTTATCATTTTCATTTCCTCTTTGGTGTAACCATTGTCCAGGAATGAATCAATTTGCGGGATCAGGTTCAGATCAATGGGGTAAGCATAGGCCATAGGACCTTCTTTGCCTTCCCGCTCATTTTGCATTTGCGTAACTGCCTTTACACCGGTGCCAGTTACACTCTGGTATGTGCTTACAACCACCCGTTTTATCCTGTATCTGTCATGCAGCGGTTTGAGAACCAAAACCATTTGAATGGTACTGCAATTCGGGTTAGCAATTATTTTGTCATCCTGCGTCAATACCTCCGCGTTAACCTCCGGCACCACCAGCTTTTTGGTGGGGTCCATACGCCAGGCGGAAGAGTTGTCGATAACCGTAATGCCAGCTGCCGCGAATTTTGGCGCCAGTTCCAGCGAGGTATCTCCACCGGCAGAAAAAATGGCAAAACGGGGTTTTCGTGCAATAGCCTCTTCGTAGCCTACAACCTTTATTTTTTCTCCTTTATACTCCACGTCTTTCCCGATCGATCTTTCACTTGCAACGGGAATGATCTCTTCGGCAGGAAAATTTCTTTCCTCCAAAACCTTAAGCATTTTCGAACCCACAAGTCCGGTTGCCCCAACTACTGCTAATTTCATTTTCTTTGTTTTTATCCTGTTCCACTATAAAAAAAGACCTGCCTGTTTGCTCAGGAAGGCCGCAATCAACCGGAATTTCCGGTTCGTTGCAATTTAAATGGAATTTTCTTAAAAATGAAAAATTATGTTTTCTTCATATGCAGCCATTCCAGGATCAGCACCGGTCGAAAACCGCGGCGCAAACGTTCCAGCGCTACCATCATGGTCATTTGGGTTTCCGGCTTCGAAAGTTCCGGAAGGCGGTAAACATAGGCTTCCAGGTAGTTATCAGGAAGCCATTCTTCCATTTCTTCTTTCTTTACTTTTTGCAAATGAATGAAAACCGAATCATTTTGGGGCAGCAGGCACTGATCAAACTGACCGGCAATATTTTCTAATTGTTCCAAAGCGGCCTGGCCGGATGTTTCCGGGTTGAAGAATGCAATGTATTGCCAGCGGTTGGTTTCCTCGCCGGGGCGTTTATCAAACCCGTTTTCCAAAATGGTTGAGGCGGCACCCTGCCATTGCCAGGGCTCCAGGATGGTAAATTTCTGCTGCCTGAATGTCCAGTTTCCACCCTGATCTTGTCCGCTGCTTTGCCTTGAAGGCCCATCGGTCATGATCTCGAAATTTTCCTTCTTCATTTGAAAGATCAGTTCCCGCAGCAGGCTGCACTGCCGGTCGGCAGGTTGTGTTTGCTGGGCGATGAGGCTGCTAAAGACCAACAAAAAGAACAGGGCAATACTGGTGTGCTTCATTTGCATAAAAGTAGGGCATTACCTGGTTTTGCAGAAGCTCCGGCCGTTTAGGGAAGGTGAAAAAAAATCCAATTCGCCTTTCCGTTAAATTCATGGCTGCTCAGTATTCATTTACCAGCTTCTTCCATATGGTTGTTGGCTACGGGGCTTGCTCCTTTCCCAAAGTTTAGCCCATAGAAGGCAATCCACTCCGCTTAGCTAGGTGCACAAATCCCTGTCCGGTTTTAATTCCAGGGTAACCAAACCAAATGGAAATGATCTTGGTCTTATGATGCATTATTTTTTTATTTTGACTTTAGTATGGTTTTTGAAATGAAGGCTTGAGATATCGAGTTTTATCAACACAATAAACTTCAACCCATGTATTCCTTCAATGAAAAAGACCGGCCAATGGATTCTGATATCTGGGTTTATCTCAGCGAAGCCGAGGCCATGCTGAATGTTACCTTATCCAAAATCAATTTTATCCGGTCCGGTGCCGAAAGCGAAAGTGAGCTTAAACTGTTAGAAGAAAAGGCAAAATATTACCAGGACCGCTTTGGATCCATCCGTCAAAAATGGGCAGGCTAAGGCTATGTCTTTTTTCAGGATTCTAAATTGCCCGGGGCGTTCCGAAATGGTCATAAAAAACAGGTAACAGTTTCTTTGTCCCGGGCAATGATTTGAACCGGTTTGTGAAATTTTCATACCCAAACATCAAAATTACTTTGCAGAAGCCCGCACAATATTTCCGGGTGTATCGTTTTATTTCGAGCCTTGCAGGGAACATACACAGGAATCAAGCCGGCAAAAATCCTGATATTCGCAAATTCATAGATAACAACTGGTGAAAAAAATTGTAATAATCGGGCCGGAGAGTACAGGAAAAAGTACAATTTGCAGGCAACTGGCTGATCATTTTCAAACCTTGTGGTGCCCGGAGTATGCACGTGAATATTTGCTGCAGCATGGTACACAATATACTTATGCCCAGCTACTTGAAATTGCGAAGGGGCAAATCGCTAAAGAAGAAGAATATATCCGCAAAGCCGAAGCGGCAGGCCATTCCTATTTGTTTATTGATACGGATTTGTATGTTATGAAAGTATGGTGTGAATATGTGTTCAATGATTGCCATGCCTGGATCCTGAACCAGATCGCAAAGCGGCACTATGACGGATACCTGCTTTGTAAAAATGATCTGCCATGGACCAAAGATGAACTTCGGGAATATCCCGATGAAGGGCCTCGCCAGCAATTGTTCCACATCTACCACGATCTTTTGGTGCAGCAGCATGTGCCCTGGAAACTGGTGCGCGGCACCCAGGAAGAACGGCTGCAAACTGCTGTGGAGGGGGTTTTGGAATTTAATGTTTAAAAAAAATACGGATACTAAAAATTATTTATTTTGCCATTCCGGCTACGCGTCTCAAATTTGCAATCAATGAAAAACCTTCAACATAACATTTGGTGGTGGCAACTGATACCTTAGTGTCGGGATGCAGCCTCATGTTATGTGAAAAGAAAATATATAAACAGGAAGCCTCGGCACGTAAGCCGGGGTTTTTTAATGCCATAAAGACCATGATTAAAGTTCAGTTACAAACTACCTGCACGCGTTCCCTCGCCGATCTTGTAACACCTGTAGGCATCTACCTTCGGTTGCGCGACCGGTTTCGCGATACCATTTTGCTGGAGAGCACCGACTTCCATACCGCGGAAAACAGCTGGAGTTTTATTGGCGTAAATGCAGTTGCCGGCTATGAAGCACTTGATTTGCATACGGTGGAATATAAATTTCCCGGCCTTCCGCCGGAAAAGAAAAAGCTCAACGGACCGCAGGAACTTGTGGCTGATTTTCACAGCTACCTGGGCCATTTCGAAATAAAGGAACCGGCCACTGTTCAGGCTGCCCAACGGTTTTTCGGATTCACCAGTTATGATGGCGTACAGTTTTTTGAAAACATCCGTTTTAACCCGCAAAAGGAAAGGGTTACCTCAGGCAACTTGTTGCGTTACCGCTTATATCAATACGTAATAGCCATTAATCATTTTAAAGATGAGCTTTTCCTCTGCGAAAACCATTTTAAAGGCGTGGAAAGCGAAAAAGACGCGTTGCTGTCATACATCTATTCGAAAGACCTGCCGGTTTTTCCGTTTCGGGCTGCAGAAGCAAGGGAAAGCAACCTTACGGATGAAGAATACATGAACATGGTGGAAAAAGGCATTGATGCCTGTCGCCGTGGTGACGTATTTCAGATTGTGCTGAGCCGCCAATTCGCGCAAAAATTCCAGGGCGATGATTTCAATGTATACCGCGCATTGCGCAGCGTAAATCCCTCACCGTATCTTTTCTATTTTGATTACGGCGATTATCATTTATTTGGTTCATCACCCGAAAGCCAATTGCTGATCACCGAAGAGGGAAAAGCTATCCTGCATCCTATTGCAGGAACATTCAAACGCACGGGAAATGATGAAATAGACAAACAGGAGGCCAGCCGCCTGACCCGTGATGAAAAAGAAAATGCCGAACATGTAATGCTGGTTGACCTTGCCCGCAACGATTTGAGCCGCCATGCCAAAGAAGTGGCCGTAAGCCATTTTAAAGAAGTGCATTATTACAGCCACGTCATTCACCTGGTAAGTGAGGTGGTAGGCCAAATTGATCCCGATGCCAAAACCATTGAAGTAATGGCGGATACCTTTCCGGCGGGAACATTGAGCGGCGCACCCAAATTCAAAGCCATGCAACTGATTGATGAATTCGAACCAACTCACCGGGGATATTATGGCGGTGCCATTGGCAGCATCGGACTTGACGGCTCTTTAACTCATGCCATCATGATCCGCAGTTTTATGAGCCGAAACAATACCTTGTATTGCCAGGCCGGTGCAGGTATTGTTTCCAAAAGCAATCCCGAAGGCGAATTGCAGGAAGTGAACAATAAATTGAATGCATTGGTGAAAGCAGTGGAAATGGCAGGAACATTGAAATAAATCCATAATGAATCCTGGCGCGGGGAATTATATATTTATTGAGTAAAAATGTTTTCTTCTCCTTACAAGCGATACACACAAAATAAAATACTTGATCAATGAAAATACTGGTATTCGATAATTACGATTCATTTACCTATAACCTGGTTCAGCTCATTGAGCAGATTACCGGAACACGGCCTGATGTTTTCCGCAATGATCAGATCGCACTTGAAAAAATAAATGAATACGATAAAATTCTCTTGTCGCCAGGTCCCGGTGTGCCACATGAAGCCGGGCTGCTGTTGCCGCTGATTGAAACTTATGCGCAAACAAAAGACATCCTTGGAGTTTGCCTCGGTCACCAGGCCATTGGCGAGGCATTTGGCGGTACGCTCAGCAATTTGTCTCAGGTGTTTCACGGTGTGGCCACGAGTTGCCATTTTGTGAATGCAGGAAATGAATCCTTGTTGTTCAAAGGCATTTCCGGTCCTTTTGAAGCAGGCCGTTACCACAGCTGGATCGTGGATAAAGAAAACCTGCCGGCTGAACTTGAAATAACCGCGGAAGATGAAAATGGGCAGATCATGGCGATGCAGCATAAACACTTGCGGGTATATGGAGTGCAATTCCATCCCGAAAGCGTGTTGACGCCGGTAGGAAGGATTATTATCGAAAACTGGTTAAAAGAATCATGAAATGAAAATATTATGAAGAAGATATTGTTGCAATTGTTTGAACACAAAACACTCGACCGCGAACAGGCGAAGCAGGTGTTGCTCGATATGAGCCGCAATGCTTTTAACGAACATGAAATCACGGCCTTCATGACCGTTTTTCTGATGCGTACCATTACCATTGAAGAACTGCAGGGCTTCAGGGAAGCGTTGCTGGAATTGTGTGTAAAGGTTGACCTGGATGAGTTTGATGCCATGGATATTGTAGGTACCGGCGGCGATGGAAAGAACACGTTCAATATTTCTACGCTGGCCTGTTTTATTGTAGCCGGCGCCGGCCAAAAAGTAGCTAAACAGGGTAACTATGGAGCAACTTCCATCAGCGGCGCTAGCAATGTGATGCAATTGCTGGGATACAAATTCACCAACAAAACGGAGCAGCTCAAAAAAGAAGTCGATGAAGCGGGGATCTGTTTCATGCATGCGCCTATGTTTCACCCGGCCATGAAAACGGTGGCGCCTATACGCAAAAACCTGGGTGTACGTACTTTTTTCAATATGCTTGGTCCGCTCATCAACCCGGCTAGTCCGCCAAACCAATTGGTGGGTACATTCAACCTGGAGATGGCAAGAATTTATAGTTATTTATTACAGCTCGACAATACACGCTTTACCATTGTAAACAGCCTGGACGGCTACGATGAAATTTCATTGACAAGCGATGCCAAAGTAATCAATCAAAACGGGGAAAGCATTCGCACGCCATTTGAACTTGGAAAAAGAATGGTCATGGCGGAAGACATTGGTGGTGGAAATTCCGAAGAGGATGCGGCGAGAATATTTAAAAAAGTGATCGGCGGGGGTGGTACCTGGGCGCAAAATGCCGTGGTATTGGCCAATGCTGCACTTGCATTGCATACCACCGGCAAATTTGGTGATTACGCATCTTCTTACAGCGCCGCCGTTGCATCTCTTGAATCGGGGGCGGCACAAACTGCGCTGGATACACTCATTGCTTTACAACCATGAATATTTTAGAGGCCATTGTTGCGGAAAAACGAAAGGAAGTAGCCCGGAAAAAATTACTTTTTTCAAATGCTTATCTGGAAAGCAGCGGCTACACATCACGGACATGTATTTCTGCTGTTGATTCCATACGGTCAAATCCGGTTGCAGTCATCGCCGAATTCAAGAGAAAATCACCATCGAAAGGCGATATTAACCCCGGCATCAGCAATACTGAAGTGGTTAGCGGCTACCAATCTGCCGATGCAGCCGCGGTTTCCATACTCACCGATTATCCGTTTTTTGGAGGTTCTGCAAATGACCTGCTGGAATGCCGGCCGCTGTTGCAGATTCCGGTTTTGCGCAAGGATTTTATCATAGATGAATTTCAAGTCCTGGAAAGTAAATGGATGGGAGCTGATCTCGTATTGCTGATCGCCGCATGCCTTAGTACCCGGGAGGTGCAAAAATTGACACAAACCGCGCATCACCTCGGAATGCAGGTTCTGCTGGAGGTGCACGATGAAACCGAACTGGGCCATGTTTGCGAAGCGGTGGATTTGGTGGGCATCAACAACAGGAATTTGAGGAACTTTGACGTTAGCCTGGATCACAGCATCAGGCTGGCCGAAAAACTGCCAAAAGAAAAACTCCGGATTGCAGAAAGCGGTATCCACAATGCGGAAGCTGGAGCGCAGTTGTTGCAGTCGGGTTTTGATGGGTTGCTGATTGGCGAATATTTTATGAAAGAAATAAGCCCGGCAGAAAAACTGGCCGGATTCAGAACAGCGGTAAATAACTTAATTCAAGTAAAATAAACAGGCTATGCGGTTAAAAGTTTGTGGAATGACATTGGCCGACCAGGTGGGTGGATTGATGGATCTTGGTGTGCATTACGCCGGTTTTATTTTTTACGATAAAAGTCCACGTTATTGCCTCAACCATCTTACAACGGCCGAAATCTCTGATTTTGCGAACATTCAAAAAGTGGGCGTATTCGTAAATATGGATGAGGAGGCGCTGCTTCGGATCGCGGATGATTCCAAACTCGACTGGGTCCAGTTGCATGGCGATGAAACGCCTCAATATTGCAAAAACATTTCGGGATACTATCCGGTCATCAAAGCTTTCCGTACATCAGACACCGATCTGGTTCAAATAAAAACACAGGAATATTTTGAGTGGGCGGACATGTACCTGTTCGACACTGAAGCAGTTGGCCCCAATAAAGCAGGGATTTACGGCGGTACGGGTAAAAAATTTGATTGGAATGTGCTGAACGAAATGCCCGAAAGAAAACCCTATTTACTGAGCGGAGGTGTTGATCCGTTTAGTGCTCCCCAGGTTAAAGCTTTTATGAAGGAAAAAGATCGTCCTATGCTGCATGCGCTGGATGTAAACAGCCGTTTCGAAACCGCACCCGGAGTAAAGGATTTAAAGCTGGTGAAAAAATTTCTTAAAGACATTGAACATTTTTAAAAGATGACCATGAATTTTCAAATTCCCGATGTACAAGGCTATTACGGCCCTTATGGCGGGGCCTATGTTCCGGAAATGCTGCAGCGCAATGTTACCGAATTGCGTGAAGCCTACCTGGACATCATCAATGACAAAAGCTTTCAGAAAGAATTTAATTATTTGCTGAGCGAATATGTGGGCAGGCCTACCCCCTTATATCATGCCGCCAACCTCAGCAGGAATTTTGGCACCACCATTTACCTGAAGCGGGAAGACCTTTGTCATACCGGCGCGCATAAGGTGAACAACACGGTCGGGCAGGTTTTGGTAGCAGAACGGTTGGGTAAAAAACGCATCATTGCCGAAACAGGAGCTGGTCAGCATGGAGTGGCCACGGCAACGGTTTGTGCGCTTAAAGGGTTGAAGTGTATTGTGTATATGGGCGAAAAAGACATCGGGCGGCAGGCACCTAATGTTGCCCGTATGAAGATGCTCGGTGCCGAAGTACGCCCGGCCACGAGCGGCAGCAAAACGTTGAAAGACGCTACCAATGAAGCCATCCGCGAGTGGATCAACAATCCAAACGACACCCATTACATCATTGGATCAGTGGTGGGTCCGCACCCTTACCCGGACATGGTGGCGCGTTTTCAAAGCGTGATCAGCAAGGAGATCCGGAAGCAATTGAAAGAAAAAACCGGTTCGGAATTGCCCACCCGTGTGGTGGCCTGCGTGGGTGGCGGAAGCAATGCCGCTGGAGCGTTTTTCGAATTTTTGAATGAAGAAACTGTTCAGCTTGTGGCGGTGGAAGCTGCGGGACTTGGCGTCAACAGTGGACTGAGCGCCGCGACAACCGCGCTGGGTACGCCGGGAATTTTGCATGGCAGCAAAAGCCTGCTGATGCAAACCGGAGACGGGCAGGTTCTTGAGCCGCACAGCATTTCAGCGGGTTTGGATTACCCGGGTATCGGTCCAATGCATGCGAATTTATTCAGCAGCGGCAGAGGGACTTTCCTGAGCGCCACGGATGAGGAAGCCATTGCGGCCGGATTTGAACTGTGCCGGCTGGAAGGCATCATACCCGCGTTGGAATCGGCCCATGCATTGGCCGGATTGAATCGGCTGGACATGCAGCCGGATGAAATTACCGTGCTATGCCTGAGCGGCCGCGGTGACAAAGACCTGGAAACGTATATGGCCTTTATGCCCACCGCATAACCGCAGGAAATGAATTTGCAAAGTTAGAAATCAAAAATGATGAACAGGTTAAACCAGTTGTTTGAGAAAAAGAAGAATAACGTTCTTAATATTTATGTTACCGCCGGTTATCCCCACCTGGATGATACCCTGCCTATGGTAGAAGCGCTTGAAAAATACGGCGCGGATATTGTGGAACTCGGCGTACCCTACAGCGATCCGCTTGCTGACGGCCCGGTGATACAACATAGCGGCAGCATCGCGCTGCATAACGGGATGAGCATGGCCAAATTATTTGAACAGTTGAAGCCGATGCGGCAATCGGTTTCCATTCCTGTAGTATTGATGGGGTATCTCAATCCCGTTTTGCAATATGGTATAGAACGGTTTTGCGATGATGCGGAACGGACCGGCGTAGACGGGATCATACTTCCCGATCTGCCTGCCCTGGAATATGAACGGGATTACCGGCAATTGTTTCAGGCGCACAACCTGCATTTCATTTTCCTCATTACACCGGAAACATCTGAAGAACGAATTCGCCAGCTCGATGACCTAAGCAGCGGATTTCTTTACGCGGTAAGCAGCAGCAGTACCACCGGTGGCCAACAGGATTTTGAAGCTGTTGGCAATTATTTGCAACGCCTGAAGAGCATGAACCTGAAAAACCCCATTTTAGTTGGTTTTGGCATTAAAGATCGGCAAAGCTTCAATGCGGTTTCCAAACAAGTACATGGTGGAATTATCGGCAGCGCGTTTATCAGGCATCTCGAAGGGAAAGACAATGTGGAAGAGGCGGTAAAGGAATTTCTGGCGGAGATCAGGTGAGGAAGAGGTCCGTAAAATTTACCACGCATTGCATTGTTTACACAGCTTATCGTGCTATATGGTTCATCCTATAGCTTGAACTTTTCAGTCTACCGAAATAAAGCAGTGAGGTGATTTGCTTGCAGGGTAAATTGATTTTCATTTTGCCTAAGGAAAATATACTTTCCCGGCCAATTGCCGATATGCTTCACCTGGTAGTGGTTTGAATTCAGCATATCAAAACTGGTTTGTTAGTGGAACGACTAATCGAAATTTCTTACCGGAACTCCATCCACTTCATCGCCTCCAATTCCACTACTGAAATTGGTGGAATTGAATACGGCCTTTCTGCCATACCAATCAACCGGGATTGATCTCCGAAATTGTATTTGAAACTGATGTTGTCGGAACTGATCAGGTAAACATGATCATGCTCCGCATTGGATTCACTTACGTAGAACATGGTATGTTTATTCGCCAATCTTGATGTTTCCCTGATATCGCCAGGCTTGATGGTTGTCCAACCTGTGGCGTTGGAAGGATTTTTAATACCTTTTGCATTATGGATATAATGGATGAAGAAGCAGAATGTTTCAAAGTCTATATCATAATGAAAAATAACTGCATGCTTTTCACCAGGCAACTTGATAAGTCGTGGTATGGCCAGGAATTCCTTTTCATTATATGCATTGCAAAAATCCTGAATTGTTTTTTGTATATCCTCATCAGATGCATCATCAATAATGATCAGTTTGTCATTCAATACCTGCTTTGTTGACAAGCTTTTCACCGATGTCTTTTTGGAATGTGATGTGGCGCCAAAAAGCCATTTTTCAATTTTCGGCCAGAAATAAATCAACGCAATGGCAACCAATGCGTAAAGAATAAACTGGATTATTGAATTCAAATTTCAAAATTTAAAATTGGAAAAATTCTATGCCAGCCGAAACCAAATGATATTTCACAAAAAGCGTAAGACTTCAACACAACACGTTTTGATTAACGCAGTGAGGGCCTCATTTTGCCTTTTTCAATATTTTCCATGTGGTGTTCCCTGGCATCAGGCATTCGACGGGCACTTCATACGCGGCACCTGGTATGTTAAACATGCCTCCACCCTTGTGCAATCAGTTCATGCTTCTGTCCGCCTTTTGAAAACAATACAGCTTTCTTTTCAGGTTCGGTTACATAGCCAATCACGGTGAATAATGTTTCATTTTGCACCCTGGGCCAATCCGATTGCGGTATGGTAAAGAGCAGTTCATAATCTTCTCCACCGCTCAATGCGCAGGCTGTAGGATCAATTTCCAGTTGGTAGGCAAAATCGCGGGCTTCCTGGTGAATCGGTATTTTTTCTTCATAGATCACCGCGCCGCACCCGCTGTTTTTGCAGATATGCAAAACTTCGCTGCTCAGGCCGTCGCTTACATCTATCATACTGGTAGGTACAATACCCAGTGCTTCCAGCCGCTCTACTACGTCGCGGCGGGGTTCAGGTTTCAGCAGCCTACCAACAATGTGGCTTTTGCCCTCCAGGTCGGGTTGCACACCGGGGCTTTCCAAAAAGATCTTTTTTTCCCTTTCTAAAATGGTCAGCCCCAAAAAGGCGTCACCCAATGTGCCGCTAACGCAAAACAGGTCGCCTTTTTTTGCACCGCCACGTGTAACGAATTTGTTCGGCGCCACTTCGCCAAGGGCAGTTATGCTGAGAATCAGCCCTTTATGAGAACTGCTGGTATCGCCACCTATGAGGTCTACCTGGTAATTTTTGCAGGCGGCATGAATACCTTCATACAATTCATCCAATGCTTCTACACTAAAGCGGTTGCTGAAGGCGATGCTTACAGTGATTTGCGTGGGCGTGGCCATCATCGCATATATATCGCTGAGATTCACCACAACCGACTTATAGCCCAAATGTTTGAGCGGCGTGTAGGCCAGGTCGAAATGGATTCCTTCGATGAGGATGTCGGTGGCCACCACGGTCTGTCGGCCAAAATGGTCGATGACCGCGGCATCATCGCCCACACCGAGCAAAGTAGAGGATTGCACCGTGTCCCGGTTTTGAGTCAGGCGGTCGATGAGCCCGAATTCACCAAGGTCGGATATTTCTGTTCGTTCCATGTTGGTAAAAGTAAAAATCAAAAAGTAAAAACGCATTGAAAAGTGAAAAAGTTGACTTAGGGAATTTATATATTGAGTAAATCAATGAAGAAACCTGAATTAACCCATGTCTTCCCCCTGTAAGCGC
Source organism: Bacteroidota bacterium (assembly GCA_023387985.1). Lineage (GTDB taxonomy): Bacteria > Bacteroidota > Bacteroidia > Chitinophagales > Chitinophagaceae > Phnomibacter. The sequence continues at coordinate 249,628 of JAEWHC010000009.1, forward strand.
GTATTTTTACGGCCATAAATAGAATTGCCATATGAACTTTACAGTAAATGAAACCACACAATCCATTGCTGAGGCTGCCCGGAAATTCGCAGAAAAAAATATCCGGCCACATGTAATGGACTGGGATGAACGCCAGGAGTTTCCTGCCCATCTTTTTCATGAAATGGGAAAATTGGGCATGATGGGTGTTTTGGTACCGGAGGAATATGGCGGTGCCGGCCTGGATTATTTCGCTTACAGCGCCATCATCCAGGAGATCGCTCAGGTTTGTGGCAGTATCGGGCTAAGCCTGGCTGCGCACAACAGCCTTTGTACCAACCATATTTTCACCTTCGGAAATGAAGCCCAAAGAAAAAAATACCTGCCCTTGCTTGCAAACGGTGAGCACATTGGCGCCTGGGGGCTGACCGAGCCCAATACCGGCAGCGATGCGGGCAACATGCAAACCGTGGCTGTAAAAGATGGTAGCGACTGGATACTGAACGGAACAAAGAACTGGATTACCCATGGACGAAGCGGACAGGTTGCTGTAGTGATTTGCCGAACCGGTGAACCCCGCACAAGTGGAAATGCTACAGCTTTTATTGTGGAGAGAGGCACAGAAGGTTTTCGTGGGGGCAAAAAAGAAAATAAGCTGGGCATGCGTGCCAGCGAAACAGCTGAAATGATCTTTGACAATTGCCGGATCAGTGATGCGCAACGCCTGGGTGAGGTGGGAGATGGTTTCCGCCAGGCACTGGCCATTTTAGATGGAGGAAGAATAAGTATTGCCGCACTGGGGCTCGGCATTGCCAAAGGCGCGTACAAAGCCAGCCTGCAATATGCCAGGGAGCGGGAACAGTTTGGAAAACCCATTGCCGAATTCCAGGGAATATCATTCAAACTCGCCGATATGGCAACTGAAATTGAAGCTGCTGAATTGCTGATCAACCAGGCATGTTATTTAAAAACCAGCCACCAGAAACTGACCAAGGAAAGTGCCATGGCCAAGTATTATTCCAGTGAAGTTGCAGTTCGTGTAAGTACAGATGCGGTACAGATTTTCGGTGGTTATGGGTACACCAAAGATTACCCTGTAGAGAAATTTTACCGCGACAGCAAACTCTGCACAATTGGCGAAGGAACAAGTGAGATTCAGAAAATAGTTATTGCCAGGCAGGTTCTGGAAAAGTAATGCCGTATAAGCCAGAGAAGTGCACATTGTTGATTTTTTAATTTTGACTTTTTAATTCCCTCCCTTGTCATTTAAAAACAAAATGCTCGAGCTCATCCGCAGAGCAGATGATAGCCTGGATACCTATAAGCTCGGCCTGAGTGAAAAATATTTTGGCGGAAGGCCTGTCGCCTTAATGCCTTACCGTACATACGGTGAACCAAACCGGATTTACCTGAAAGGCAGGGTGCTGGCGGATAAAGGCATCACCCAGGCTAAAGCATCCGATGATCTCATCAATAACCTGCTGAATATGTACCGCCGCTTCGAAACCGATGAGCGGCCCGGCATGAAAATTCGCATGAAGTTGGGTGAAGAAGTTTTCGAAACTGCATCCGATAAAGAAGGCTATTACCATTTTGAGGTTAATCCCTCCACTCCGGTTGTTTCTGGTAAACTTTACTTTGAAATTCCTGTAGAATTATTGAATCGCGACGGCAAAGTGATCGATGAAGAACAGGCACAGATTATGATTCCACCGGCAGATGCAGAATACGGTGTAATCAGCGATATAGATGATACGGTAATTACCAGTAATGTCACCAACCTGTATAAAATGGCAAAGACGATGCTGGTGAATAATGCAAGATCCCGGCTTCCATTTCCGGGTGTTTCCGCCTTTTACAAAGCGCTGCAATTGGGCAGAAACGGTGAACGCAATAACCCCTTTTTTATGTGAGCAGCAGTCCCTGGAATTTATATGATCTGCTGATCGATTTCATGGACTTGAACGAAATTCCATCGGGTCCGTTGATGTTGCGTGATTTCGGGATTCAGAGCGATACCTTTATTAAACACGATTACCTGGGCCATAAATTCACCGCCATCAAAAATATCCTGGACACCTATCCGCACCTGAATTTTGTTTTGATCGGCGACAGCGGAGAACGGGATCCTGAAATTTATGGGGAGGTCATCAAAGCATTTCCCGGCAGGATCATTTGTTCGTATATCCGGGATGTGGCGTCAAAATCAGAAACTGAAAAAACAAGCCGGTTGCTTGAATCGATCAAACAGCTCAATGCTCCAATGCTCTTTGTAAATGATAGTGAAGCTGCAGCAAAGCATGCCACCGAAACAGGGTTGATCTTCAGGGAAGAAATGAATGAAATCAAACAGGACAAGGGGATGGATGAAGGGGAAATAAGTGGAAAGCAGGAAATTGGTGCTTAAAATACAATGATTCGTGAGCACGAACCATTACCCGCGGGAAACACCAAAATGCCTCAAATTATGATCAGTGTGTTTATAGACATTATCCCGGTTTCTTCGTCAGTTTTCCAATGAAATCATGAAAGGTCAGATAAAATGAAGCGCTTTATTGTTTTGGTCCTGTTTTTTGGATGTGCGGATGCACCGGCGACCTGTAAAACGAAGGGTTTCGTTATAAGTTGATTTAATTTAAAGCGGAGAAGACATGAAAAAATTTTTAGATCAGCAATTTTTTTTGGAGAACAAAACCGCCGAAAACCTGTATTGGAATTATGCCGCGGAAATGCCCATTATAGATTACCACAACCATCTGCCACCGGCAGAAATTGATGAAAACAAAAAATTCGCAAACATCACGCAGGTCTGGTTAAATGGCGATCATTACAAATGGCGGGCGATGCGCACCCAGGGCGTGGATGAATCTTACATCACCGGGGATAGAACAGATGAAGAAAAATTCATGATGTGGGCGCAAACGGTGCCCTTTACCCTGCGCAATCCACTTTATCACTGGACGCATCTTGAATTGCAGCGTTATTTCAATATCCATGAATTGCTGAATGGAAATTCTGCTGCCCGCATCTATGAAAAAACCATGAACATGTTGCAGGCTGAAAACTACCGTGTGCATGGTTTGCTCGAAATGATGAATGTGAAGCTGGTTTGCACAACTGATGATCCCATTGATGACCTGCTTCATCATCAAAACATTGCCAAAAGTGGTTGCAGTGTAAAGGTGCTGCCGGCATTCCGTCCCGATAAAGCGATGAATGTAGATGATGCTGCAAGCTTCAACCAATACCTGGCAAAGCTGGAAAAGGCAGCAAACAAAAACATCGGTGACTTTTCAGGTTACCTGGAAGCATTGAAAAGCCGCCATGATTATTTTGCAGAAAACGGATGTGGGGTAAGTGACCATGGCCTGGAGCAGATCTATGCGGAAGATTATACGGAGCCGGATTTGCGAACCATTTTTGAAAAGATCCGGAATGGCAATGAATTGTCACAGGAGGAAAGAAGGAAATTCAAATCGGGCATGCTGGTGATCTTCGCGGAATGGGACCATGAAAAAGGCTGGGTGCAGCAATACCATTTGGGCGCTTTACGCAACAATAACCGTCGTATGCTTGAACGGCATGGTCCTGATACCGGATGGGACAGTGTTGGAGATTTCTCGCAGGCCAGGGCGCTGTCAAAATTCCTGGACCACCTGGACAGCCAGGACAAACTGGCCAAAACGATTTTGTATAACCTAAATCCTGCAGACAATGAAGTGATGGCCACCATGGCCGGCAATTACAATGACGGAAGTGTGGCCGGCAAAGTGCAATGGGGAAGTGGCTGGTGGTTTTTGGACCAAAAAGACGGCATGACCAAGCAAATCAATACGTTGAGCAATATGGGTTTGCTGAGCCGCTTCGTGGGCATGCTTACCGATAGCCGGAGTTTCCTGTCTTTTCCGCGGCATGAATATTTCCGCAGGTTATTGTGCAATATTTTCGGCACCGACATTGAAAATGGTGAATTGCCCAACGATCTTCCCTGGGTTGGACAAGTCATTCAGGATATATGTTTTAATAATGCAAAAGAATATTTTGGCTGGAACATATAAATACAACGGGATTTATCCCATGGCCACTAACTATAACAACATGGCAAATTTCAACTTAACTATAAAATCATTCAAAACCAAGTACAACAACGGCAACGGCAAGGCCATTGGCCTGCAGAAGCGTGCGCCGGTATTGCGATACAATCATTATGGATTCATCCGGGAGATGGGTGGGAAAACCTGCTTTTACAGCCATATAAATGCGGTGGCCATTACCCGCCTGCAATAACGTAAACCCATTTAAGTCATTAGAAGAAGAAAAAAATGAGCATATTATGGCAAAGAAAATTGTGACATTGGGCGAGATCATGCTGAGATTATCGACACCTGATTTTAAACGCTTTGTGCAATCCGATTCCTTCGACATCCATTATGGCGGTGGAGAAGCAAACGTAGCGGCATCCGTTACCAACTATGGATTGCAGGGCGTGTTCGTTTCCAAAGTACCGGATAATCCAATTGGACAGTCTGCCATAAACAGCCTGCGCCGTTATGGGGTGAATATCGATTTTGTTGCGAGAGGCGGAGATCGTCTCGGCATTTATTTTTTGGAAACCGGGGCTTCCATGCGGGCATCGCAGGTGGTTTATGACCGGGCACATTCAGCCATCGCCGGAGCGAAAGCTGAAGAGTTTGATTTCGACAAGATCTTCGAAGGTGCCGGCTGGTTTCATACCACAGGAATTACACCGGCATTGAGTGATGAAGCAGCCGCCCTTACCGAGGCAGCATTGAAAGCCGCGAAGGCAAAAGGTGTGACGACTTCCATTGATCTGAATTACCGCAAAAAATTGTGGAGCAAGGAAAAAGCCCAGCAAGTGATGACCCACCTTTGCCAATGGGTGGATGTTTGCATTGGCAATGAAGAAGATGCCGAAATCAGCCTGGGATTTAAGCCGGGAAATACGGATGTCACCAAAGGCGAATTGCATCTTGATGGCTTTAAAGACATCATGAAACAAATGGTGGACAAATTCGGATTTAGATACGTGGCTTCCTCGCTTCGCGAAAGCTACAGTGCCAGCGATAATGGATGGAGCGCTTTATTGTACGACGGTAAAGACTACCATCATACCCGCAAATACGATATCCGCATAGTGGACCGTGTAGGTGGCGGCGACGGTTTTGCCGGCGGGCTGATCTATGGTCTATCCACAGGCATGTCGATGCAGGATGCTGCAGAATTCGCCGTGGCCGCCAGCGCCATCAAGCATACCATTCCCGGTGATACAAACCACGCTACTTTGAAGGAAGTGCAGGACCTGGTGAAAGGTGACGGATCTGGAAGGGTACAACGTTGATTTTTAATCCGGCCGCTTAGGGACGCATTGATCTTGTGTCTCTACGCTAATACTATAAAAACGTATTTCAAATGAAAAATACCCAAAAAATAACTGATGCCATCATCTCCCAGGGCATACTGCCTTTATATTTCAACAGCGATCCCGAGGTTTGCCTCAACCTGATGCAGGCGCTGTATGATGCAGGCATCAGGGCCATTGAATTCACCAACCGGGGGGATGCCGCTTTCGAAAATTTCAGAAAAATGGTTGCGCTGCGCAATGAAAAAATGCCGGAGCTGCTGCTGGGGATTGGCACCATCAAAAACCTGGACGATGCTAAAAAATACCTGGACGCCGGAGCGAATTTCCTGGTTAGCCCGGGCTTTGTGGCAGACGTAGCGGCGCATTGCGTGGCCAGTGATATCTTTTATGCGCCAGGTTGTATGACCCCTTCGGAGATCATTGCGACCGAAAATGCAGGCATCAAATTCATCAAACTTTTTCCCGGCGATATGCTGGGGCCGGCTTATCTTTCAACGATCAAACCGGTATTTCCAAAATTGCTTTTCATGCCTACGGGAGGTGTTGAACCAACCGCGGAAAACATTGGTGCATGGTTTAAAGCCGGTGTGAGTGCGGTGGGTATGGGAAGCAAGCTGGTCAGTAAAACATTAATGGCTGAAAAAGCCTATGCGACTATTGCAAAAAATGCGGCAGCTGTTTTAGATACCATTCAACAGGTACGCAATAACCCATAAGTATCCAATCAAATCCGACTTATGCATTCAACGGCCAACGCTCCTGCCCGCATGTCAAAATACAGGTGGACGATCACCGGACTTTTGTTTTTTGCAACCACCATCAACTATCTTGACCGGCAGGTGCTGTCACTGACGTGGAAAGATTTTATCGTTCCGGAATTCCATTGGAGCAACAGTGATTATGGTACCATAACCGGTGTGTTTTCCATTGTATATGCCATTGGGATGTTGTTCGCCGGAAGGTTTGTGGATTGGCTCGATACAAAAAAAGGGTTTCTCTGGGCGATCTTTATCTGGAGCCTTGGCGCCGTGCTGCATGCTTTCTGTGGCATTGTAACCGCCGGTTGGCTGACTGGCACCTGGACCATGAGTTTTGAAGGTGCAAGGGAATTGATCAGTGGCGTTGAGGATGTCAGCAAGGTGATCATGATCAGTGTAAACCTCTTCATTTTTGCCCGCATTGTCCTGGCTATTGGTGAAGCAGGAAACTTTCCAGCGGCCATCAAAACCACTGCTGAATATTTTCCGAAGAAAGACCGCGCTTTTTCCACCAGCATATGGAATGCAGGCGCCACGGTTGGTGCCTTGCTTGCGCCTCTGTCCATTCCATTTATCGCGAAAGCATGGGGTTGGGAAATGGCCTTCATAGTGATTGGCGCCCTGGGATTTGTTTGGATGGGTTTCTGGATATTCATGTATCACAAACCCGACAAACACCCGGGCGTGAATAAGGCGGAGCTCGATTATATCCACCAGGACGACCTCGATGAGTCTGGATCCGCACTGCCTGGTAAACCGGTGGCCGCGAAAAAGCTCGGTTATTGGAAAGCATTGCAATACAAACAAACCTGGTCATTTGCCGTCGGCAAATTTATGACAGACGGGGTATGGTGGTTTTTCCTGTTCTGGACGCCAGCCTATTTGAGTGCCGTTTATGGATTGGATTCCACAGAAAGCGCACCGCATATTTTCACGCTCTATCTCATCTCCATGCTGTCGATTTATGGTGGCTATCTGCCTACATGGTTCGTGGAGAAAAAAGGCATGCATCCTTATGCCGGACGGATGCGCTCCATGTTGATCTTTGCTTTTTTTCCGCTGCTTGCTTTGCTTGCACAACCACTCGGTTCCTATTCCGTTTGGTTGCCCGTAATCATAATTGGCATTGCTGCGGCTGCACACCAAAGCTGGAGTGCGAATATTTTTACCACGGTAAGCGATATGTTCCCGAAATCCGCGGTGGCCACTATTGTGGGTATCGGTGGAATGGCCGGTGGCGTTGGCGCCTTCCTCATCAATAAAGGCTCAGGTGTGCTGTTTGATTTCGCGGAAAAATCTGGTATGCGATTCATGGGCTTCCAGGGCATTGAGGCAGGATATTTTATCATTTTCTCCATTGCGGCTTTCGCCTACCTTATTGGCTGGCTGATTATGAAAAGCTTGGTTCCCGTGTATAAGCCGATCCGGCTGGATGATTAAGTATATTATGGGGTGCCTTGGTGCAATGGAATCTTGGCGGGCAGAAAAATTTATGCCTAAGGAATACGGTACAGAATAGTGTTTGGTGTAGCGCTCCTGTCTCAGCGCTAAGGTCTTCCCGCTTTGCACATTCATTCTTCCTGTACATCCGGGTTCAGGTCCTTTTCTATTTGCCGGAGGCGTTTTTCACAGTAGCTGATCAATGCGCGGGCCTTTTTTACTTTTTCTGCGAGCTCTTCCAGCGGAATGGTTTCATCTTCAATGTCTTCCACCAGTTGTTCCAGTTCTGCCCAGGCCTCATCAAAGGTTTTTGTTTTTTCCATTGTAGTCAATTTTATCAATGATACTTTCAAACTCTGCATCGTGCAAAACCGTTTTAATTTTTTTGGTCGCGTCAAGCTGCTTACCCGAGGTAACCAGTTTATTCTCCTGCATAATCAATGCAAAACCGCGCTTTAAAATAAAATCCGGGCTCGATTGTTCCACCAGCCTGGCGGTTTGATTAAGGCGTATGTTTTTTTGTTCAATCTGCTTTCTTTTTAAATTCTCCACCAGTTTTAATTTTTCCGGCAAGGCATGGCAGGCGCCAAGCCATCGCCTGTTCATGGTGAGGTTCAATTGTGGAAAAACGGCCGTCAGCCGATGGCGCAGGAACTGGATCTTATGGGGCAGTGCGAGGCCGAGCCTGGTTGCCCGCCGTTGCAGCTCCATGCGTCGCTCTTCCAGCAAAACCGAAATGCCTTGTTTCATTCGTTCTGTCAATTCCAGCAGGTCTTCTTCAAACTGGCGGTTATGGTGCAAAATGGCTGCCGCCACTTTTGTGGGGGTTTTATGCTGCCAGCCCATCATGTCGGCAATGCTTGTATTGCGGTCGTGGCCAATGCCCGTGAAAACAGGAAGCGGCAAGGAAGCTATACGCTGCGCCAGTCCAAAATCATCAAAAGGAAAAAGATCGGTGGCCGAACCTCCACCCCTTACCATTACCACTGCATCATACCGTGGAGCGTTATGCCTTATCTCATCCAGCCGGGTTGATATTTGCAGGGCGGCATGTTGTCCCTGTACATTGGTTTGGAAATGTTCGATATGGAAATCATAACCCCAGGCATTGTGCAGCAATTCCTGCATAAAATCGCGGTAGCCATCGCTGTTGCGGGCGCCAACAAGCGCAATGCGTTGTAAAACTTTCGGCAATGCAAGATCCTGGTTGGCACTTGAGTATTCGCCATCGCTTACCCAAACAAATTCCGGGAATTCTTCCACCAGTCTTCGCAGCGTCAATTGCTTTTCCAGCTCCATCTGGCCAAGCGTGAAAGCCGCGTCTATTTCCAGGATCTCCGCTTTCAACCCGTAACGAATGTGGTAATTTACCCGCACCAGGCAACTCACTTCAAGCCCGTCGCGAAATTTCCTGCCGGTTTGTTTTTCAAATTTCGTAATCTCAGGGTAAGTCTGATTCCAAAGCACGGCCTGCATTTCGGCCACGATTTGTTCTTTCCTTTTTTCAACCAGTTTTAGAAAACACCAGCCCTTCGATACATATTTTTTTACATCAGTCAGCTCAGCAATCACCCAAAAAGTTTGATTGTAAAACACCGAATCCACAGCCTCCTGCACAAGGCTGCATAAAAAACTGAGCGGGATACGTTGAATCATTGGTCAAACCTACAAAAAAGGGTCAAAATGAATGGAAAAAGGGTTTTCAACCGGTTCAGAGAAATTCGCGCCACCGGTTACGACAGATAGCACTTAAAATTCATCTGAGCACTTGTTACTACGCATCAGGGCCAATTCCATTTTATACCGGCAAATAACGTAAACGGTGTGGTGTTGAATCCGAGAACGTCAAAATATGTTTTGTTGAAAATGTTCTGGCAATCACTGAACAGCGAAAAGGAATGATGTGGCTTGAAAGCAACATAGAAATTATAAACACCATAGGCCTCCAGTTTTTCATCGGGTGCCTGGTATCCGCTCACATCCCAGCGTTTGCCCACCCAGCGTGCGCTGAACCTGGCCAGCCATTTTTCATTTAGCTTCCAACTAAGTGATGCATTGGCCTGGTGTTTGGGTCGCCGCAACAGGTAGGGATAAGTATGGGCAGTATGATCAATGCGGCTTTGGGTGGTTTCTTCAAAATCCAGGAAAGTATAAGCAGTGGTCAATTCCAGTTTTTCCAACATTTTCCACGTGAGTTCGGTTTCCAGTCCCCATCCTTTCTGCTGCAGGAAGTTGAAATATTTGAAGCTGTTGTAATCGAAATCCAGGCCGTTTTTGATTTTTCGGTAAAAAACGGTTTGGCGGAAAAACAGGGTTTTCTTTCTGGCCTGTATGCCCAGCTCGGCGGTAAGGGCTTTTTCGGGGTGAAGGTTCTCTTCGCCGCTGCTGCTGTACAACTGGTAAAGGGAGGGCGATTTAAAACCCGTTGAAATACTTGCATACAGGCGGGCATTTCCGGAAAGGGATATGGAAGGATTGATGGAGTAGGTAGCGTTGTAGCCATATTTGGAATGGTGGTTTAGCCTGCCACCGGCCTCCAGGTCAACAAAGCCGGTTTTGGCATGGAAAGTTGCATAAGCTGCCAGCAGTTCCATATGCGGCGGATTAAACAAGGATTCATAGGGTCCGAAGCTGCTGATAGTAAGGGAATGGCTGTGGGCGGATTGTTGCTGGTAATCCACGCCAAGCAACAGCTCGGCATGATCAGACAACTGGTGGCTGGAATAAACTTCAGCGAAGTGATTTCTTCCGTAAAAAGGATTATAAAGATATTTCGTGAATCCCGGAACATCGATGCTGTCATTCAGGTAGCTGCGCCTCACTTCCTGGAAGCGGTAGGCTGTTCTGAGCTTCCACTTGTTCCTGGCAAAATCGGCATGAAAACCGGCCGTTGTCCCTTTGTTTGTCAATTGGTGATCCGCCTCTTCACTGAATGCCCCGGCATCAATGTCGGCTTCGTAACTGAAATGTTGCATAAATACACGTAGCGTTAAGTTGTCATGTGCTTTATACCCTACCCTTGCTGTTGCTGTATGCCTCGAAAACCCGTCATTGTCGTAATGACTGGTACCGGCTTCACCTGCAGCTGCTGAAAAACCATTGGTGATATCGTAGCCATAGTTGCCGGAATAGTCGAAGCGATCTTTTGAACCGGATAACTGGACACTTCCCTTCAGGCTGTTGCGGCTGCCATATCCCAGGAGGGCATTAACGCTCAATGGATTGCTGCTGCCTTTGCGGGTTATGATGTTGATGACGCCGGCTATGGCGCTGCTTCCATAAAGGGTGCTTTGAGCTCCACGCAGAATTTCCACGCGTTCCACCTGCTGCGGGGAAACTTGGTTCAGGTCAAATTCCGCATTGATGAGAGAGGGATCGCCGGATGGAACGCCATCTATCAGCACAAGGGTTCGCCCCGAATTGGCGCCACGCAAATAAAATACCTGTTCGCTGCCGGCATTGTTGTTGGCACCGGCAATACCTATACCGGCGTGATTCTGCAATAATTGTGAAAGCGATTGCCCGGGATGCTCTTCAATTTGCCGGCGGGAAATAACGGTTACTGTTTTTCCTGTTTGGTCTTGTTTTTTTTCGAATTTGGTCGCGGTAACTACCACTTCTTCCAATACCTGCGCGGAATCCGAAATTTGGGACAACCCGTTTTGGTAAATCCAAAAAGCGCTACCAACCATGAACAATTTCTTTAGCATAAATAATGCAGTTTAGTGGTTAATCAATTCGCTTTCAGAAAATAAAAAATGGAAAAACAACGTGCTGTAATGTGCCAGACTTGCCTTCCCTGCTTTTCCTCCGAAAGCTGTGGATGAACAATTTTCCTAAGGCAGGTCTTCTGGCTCGAAGCAAACCTGGAGGCCTTCCCATTTTTCCGGTATGACCGGATAAACAGTGGCATGGTACCAGGTTTCAAATGCTCCTTACAGCTACGGGGATAGCGCCGGAATCTCACCGGACTTCCCTTTTCATCTCCTATTGAGAACCTCAGGAAGGCGCAAAGATTGGATGTGGTTAATTAGCGGGCAAATAAAATATTATAATGTTGGCGTGGATGGGTATGGATGATTTGATTTTGGTAGTCGCTGTCCCGCCTGGAGTTTTTTATGGATTTTAACTGATTGGGCGGATTTACCCGGAGGGAATTTATGATGAATATTTTGCAGGCTTGCCCGTTGGTTTCCATGTGGTTTTGAACGGGAACGGCGCAGCCTCCATTATATCATCGCTCAATTAATCTCACGCCTCCAAAAAACCGCATTGCAGGCGCGGGATTATAATACCTCGCCCCAAAAGCATTGATGTCGTACCCGAAACTATATTGTTTATTCAACAGATTATCGCCGCCAAAAAACAATATCCATTGGCGGCCGGAGGGACGGGAAATGGTTCTCTCTATCCTTGCGGTCAGCCGGTGCATTTCTTCAGCGCGGTCGGTATTGGCATCATTTAAATACAATGCGCTTTGGTAATAATATGCAGGACGAAATTTCCATCCTGAAAACAAATGGATATCTGCTACAATGGCAGCCGCATGCCGCGGAACGCCAGGCAGGTCATTTCCACTGTAATTTGTTCCGGATTTATTGTATTCGATATACTTGTAAGGCTGATATTGATGGCTTACGGAAAAATAGCCGATACTCCAGGGCAATTGCCGGTTTAAAGGCTGTTGCCATGCCAGGCGGTTCTCCAATCCATGCTGTTTAACGCTGCCTGCGTTTATGAAATAATCAGCACCCGATGGATCACGTTGTAAAACAATGGCATTTTTCATTGAAAAACGGTAAAGGGAAAATTGCCATTGCAAGCGTCCTTCTGCAAGCCGCAATCGGTTGGCCATCTCAAGGTTCCAGCCTTTTTCGGCTTCAAGACCGGTATTGATGATGGTGGTGGAAGGGATCACTTCAGCCAGCGTGGGAGGAGAAAAACCTCTGCTCGCAATGAGCTGCGTCTGAAAGAAAGTTGCCCAGCGATATTCCAGATGAAAACGCGGCATGATTTCCAATGGGTAAGATTTGCGGTGCTGACCTTCACCGGACCCTTCCCGCCGGTCCATTAGCTGTGCCTGGTGATTGAGGCTAATACCCTGCACAAGACTTAACTTTTCCCGCAAGGTCAATTCATGCTGGAGAAACACAAAGCCATACCATTGCAATATGGCATCGCGGGTTTGGATGGCAGCTTTTTTTCCATTTTCATTGTCGTAAACCCGAAGATCACTGCCGCCCATTTGCCATTCGGTTCCGAAATCCCAGTTGGAAGCGATTACTCCCCTGGAGAAATCGCGGTTGAAAACGCTTCGAAATCCGGCATTGGGTTCTAGGCGTGTTTCATAATTGCGGATACTGGGGTTGATTACCGAACTCAATGTGGCGAACAAACTGGAAGTGTTTTGCCAGCGGGCTTCCGCTTTGCTGTTTCTGCTGTACCCCACCAGTATATTTTGTTGGAGAATGGAAGCATGGGCATCTTCGGCCGAAGGCAGCGGACCAGCTGCGGGCCGGGCGGCACGTGGGTTGGCTTCCATTTGTGCCCTCGTAAGGCCTCCCGGTGTTCCGTATTTGATCTGGTTGGTAAGAATGGTGAATTGTTTTTTTCGGGGTCCGGCCACATTCAGCACAAATGCCGATTGCCAGCCATAACTTTTTGTCTGGTCGCGATAGCCTTCGCCATAATGGGTATTGAGATGCAAAAAGCTGCTGAGGTGTTGTTTTTCCGGTCTGAACAATCCCAATCCCAGCCGCCCCTGAGTAAAACTTCCGCCTTCGGCGATCATATCAATCTGTGCGGTCTGGGAAGGGCTTTGCAACCAGAGCACGCCGCCAGTTCCCGCTCCGTATTGGCTCGCAGCGGGGCCTTTGGCCAACTCCACACTGCCCAATGCCGCAGGATTGATCATATTAAAATAGGTATTGCCGCCGGCGTCGGTTAACGGCAGACCATTATAATACATTTTTACATTGCGCACACCAAAAGGGCTGCGCAATGCGCTACCGCGGATGCTCAGCCGCAAGCTTCCGGGTGATCTTTCTTCAAGTTGAACACCCGGGGCCTGGTTCAAAGCAGAGAGCCATCCACCTCCCACACCACCGGCATCCGCCGTAAGCATGTTGCGGCCCCAACGTTCGGTGGAGGCCGTTTCACCTTTCAGTTGAAACAAACGCCCGGTGATGTAAACAGAATCTTCGCCCATCAGGGTATCCGCATTTACCTGGGAAAAACCGCTCAATTGCATTGAACAGAAAAATACAAGAATGGTTGGCCAAAGCCTTATTTTTATCCGGATTTTTTGGACGGGCATCCCGGCAAAACTAAACCGCTTTATTTGCATGAACAATTCCAACAAACTCGGACTTTTTGACCTCACCATTATAGCCATTTCGTTTGTGGTAGGCATGGGTATTTTCAAAACCCCTGCAAACGTGGCAGCCAAAGCCGGTACGGAAGTTATCTTTTATTCGGCATGGCTTCTGGGTGGATTTATTGCTTTGTTGGGGGCATTTATTTTCGCCGAGATCGGCAAACGCCTTCCTGTAACCGGTGCCTATTACAAAGTTTTCTCTTATGCTTACAGTCCGGTGGTTGGGTTTACCATCAACGCCCTCATTATTGTAAGCAATGCAGCGTCCCTTGCCGTAATCACGCTAATTGGAGCAGAGTATGCAAGCAATCTCCTTTTTGGGCAAAATATCGGTATCGTATTCAATACCACGTTCGCTATTGTTTCAGTCGCCATTTTTTATATCGTCAATATGATGGGATTAAAAACAACGAGCCGTACGCAAAATGTGCTGATGATCCTGAAAATCGCCCTCGTCATCCTGCTGATCCTCGCGGCTTTTACCGATACTACCGTAGCGGCCAAGGGTTATACCAGCGAACCGGTGAGGACATTCACGGGGGATAACGGTCTTATATTGCTGGTGCTGAGCATGGTTGCGGTTTCCTTTACTTACGGGGGATACCAGCAAACGGTAAATTTTGGCGCAGAAATCGACAATCCGCGGCATTTGCAAAAAGCCATAACCATGGGCATGATCATCATCATTATGCTTTACCTGGCGGTAAATTTCGCTTACATAAAAGTGATCACGTTCGATGGAATGAAAAACGCTACCAGTATTGGTTCGTTGTTATTCGAAGCATTGTTCGGCCCCTGGGGAGCCCGGATTTTTGACCTCGCCATGTTTGTAAGCGTCCTGGCCTATGTAAATATTGTGCTGATGAGCAACCCGCGGGTGATGTTTGCTATGGCTGAAGACAAGGTGCTTCCAAAATTTTTTTCCAGGCAAAATCCACGTACCGGAGCATTTGTGAGCGGGCTCACGGTTTTTTCTGTGCTCACCATTGCCGCAACTTTTATTGGAAAAGGCGTTGACAATATCCTGGGATTTACCATGTTCCTCGACAGCTTTGGTTTTATTACCGCGGCATTTGCCCTGCTGATCCTGCGCCGTAAGAAATTTAACCAGCACCTGGTTGGTGGTAAACTAACCCATTTGATGACCTTGTTTTGTATTCTCTTTATTTTCGGCTACCTTATTGTGGTTACAGCGGTGATTATTGACAACTGGATAGCGGCAGCACTTGGCGTATTGCTTCTGCTGCTGTTTGTAGCTGTATACTACCTCTTCATTCACCGGCATCTACAAACAAAAACTGATGAACATGCATGAATCGGAAATATTGAATTCACTGGGTGAAAACCACGGGGATTATTTCAATGCCATCGCCCCGCCGATTATTCAAACGAGCAATTTTCAATTCGATACCGTTGATGACTTCCGCAAAGCCATAGAAGCTGAATTTGATACCTATATTTATAGTCGCGGGAACAATCCCACTGTAGATATGCTCCGTAAAAAGCTGGCTGCCCTCGATGGAGCGGAGGACGCCCTCGTACTCAACAGCGGTGCTTCAGCTATTTTCTGTGCTGTACTTCCTTTTGTTCACCAGGGTTGCCATGTGGTGAGTGTTTCCAATCCTTATACCTGGGCCAAAAAAATGTTTGATGTATTGCTGCCGCGGTTCGGAGTGAGTGTGACTTACGTAGACGGCAGTGATATTGGGAACTGGAAAAAAGCCACGCTGCCTCAAACCACGCTTTTTTACCTGGAAAGCCCAAACAGCTGGGATTTTGATCTGCAGGATTTGCAGGAAGTGGCCCGCTTTGCGAAAAGCCACAAGATCACCACCATTGCAGACAATAGTTATTGTACGCCGCTATACCAGCAACCTATAAAAATGGGCATCGACCTGTGCGTGCAAAGCGCAACCAAATACATTGGCGGCCACAGCGATGTGGTGGGTGGCGTAATCACAGGAAGCAAAGAGCTGATTTCACGGATATTTTATAGTGAGTACATGACCACCGGCGCCGGCGCGACTCCTTTGCATGCCTGGCTCATGTTGCGGGGTTTGCGCACTATGCCGTTGCGGTTGCAGCGCAGTTTTGAAACCGGGAAGAAAATGGTGGCCTGGCTCAGGGAACAAGATTGGGTGGAAGGTATGATCTATCCCTGGGATAAAGATTTTCCGCAATACCGGCTGGCTCAAAAACAAATGAAAGGAGCCAATGGCTTGTTTACTTTCTCTGTAAAGGCAGCTACTGCGCAAGCGATAGAAGATTTCTGCAACAACCTCAAAGCTTTCCGCATGGGCGTAAGCTGGGGCGGACATGAAAGCCTCATCATTCCAAAAGCAGGTACCATGAAGCGGGAGGCATTTGATGCGGGCAATATCGAACACCGGCAGATCCGGATGTATGTGGGGCTGGAGGACTTTGAATATTTGCGGGAGGATTTGGAGAGGAATTCGGTTAGATTGTCTTAAGGTAACCTGATGGTACGGATCTTTTACATCCCGGATCACACGGATTTCCTGCGATTTTTTCTATTCAACTTTCTTCGAAGCATGGGAGCAGATCTTCCCCGGCTCGCCTGAGGTTGGCTTTGCGGCAAGATTAATTAAATCTTCAATTTCCGACATAACTTGTCAATTTTCCGGTTGACTGTGCCGAAGTGCATTCCGTAATTTTGATTAATGATCGCAAAAGAACTTTCTACCCGGGAGAAATACCAAATTATCCTCAGCAAAGACAAAAGCTTTGATGGTATTTTTTTTACGGCCGTTAAAACCACCGGCATTTTTTGCCGGCCATCCTGTACTGCCCGCAAGCCGAAGGAAGAAAATATTGAATTTTTACGTTCGGCAGGTGAGTGCCTCACACGTGGCTACCGCCCTTGCAAGATCTGCCGGCCAATGGAAAACCCCGGAGCGACACCTGAAAATATCCGGAACTTAATGCACGATCTGGAAGAAGACCCATCACGGAAATTCAAAGACTACGACCTGGTGAACCGCGGCATGGAACCCAACCAGGTGCGGCGTTGGTTCATAAAGCATCACGGCATTACCTTTCAGGCATACCAGCGGATGTACCGAATTAACCGGGCTTTCAAAAAACTGCAGGCTGGCCATAGCGTCACCGGCACAGCTTACGACAGTGGATTTGAATCGGTAAGTGGTTTTGGCGAATCTTTTAAAAATATTTTTGGCGTGTCCCCCAGGCAAAGCAAAGCATCAACTATGATCAGTCTGAAACGGATCGAAACCCCCATCGGCACCATGATTGCGCTGGCGGTGGAGGAGGGCTTGTGCATGCTGGAATTCGGCGATCGCAAAATGATGGAAACCGAATTGAAGATGATCGCCAAATCATTGAATGGTACCATCCTCCAGGGCAGCCATCCGCATTTTGAATTGCTGGAAAAAGAATTGCCAGCTTATTTTGCCGGAAAGCTTAAACAATTTACTGTTCCGCTTTTCCCGGTTGGTACCGGCTTCCAGAAATCCGTTTGGGAAGCCTTGCTTACCATTCCCTACGGAAAAACACGCAGCTATATGCAGCAGGCCCAACTGTTGAAAAGCCCGGAAAGTGTGCGTGCCGTAGCCAATGCCAATGGCATGAACAAGATCAGCATCATCATTCCCTGTCACCGGGTAATCGGTTCCAACGGGCAATTGACCGGCTATGGAGGCGGTTTATGGCGCAAGAAATTCCTGCTCGACCTGGAGATGGGAAATATGGGCGGGAAACAGCTTGATCTTGGGTTGGGCTTGTAGCAGTATGAGCTGCGGTGTACTGGTGGATCAGTTCGCCGCAATCACCTGGTTTTTAAGACCATCAGCATAATCGCGTATAGATTTGTGACTGCCTACCAGCCAGAGAATATCACCCTCCTGTATTACGGTTGTCGATGACGGGTTAAGGTGCCGGACATCATCCCGCTCAAGACCTACTACCGAACTTCGTGTGACTTCACGGATGCCGGAGGATAAAATGCTCTGACCGATCAACGGGCTGCCTTCACTGATCAAAAACTGCTCGAGCCGGATATCTTCGATAATGATATCATCGTAAACAACCTCGGCTGCAGCATCAAACACCGGCTTAAAATGCTGGATCTGTTCATCCGTGGCCAGGATGCCGACACGGTCATAGGGAAGGAGCCAGGCATCCCTTCCGGGAAGCTGTAGAATTTTTTCACCCCGCTGGATATAAACCACATTAATGCCGTATGTTTCTTTCCATTTAAGATCTTTTAATGGTGTTCCTACAAATGCTGCCAATGGGGGTACATTCAGTTCGGTAATGTGCGCATCCCAGGCTTGCAATGAACTAACAATTTCTGCACGCTTTGACTTTACCAGGTTTTCCCTTGCGGAGGCTTTTTCTTCAGCGATCTCCCTTTCCTGGAAGTTGCTTACAAAACGTTTTTCAATACTTTGATACATCCATTTGCTCTGGTTTGAAAACAATACGATAAATACCACGATCACCGGGATGGAGGCCAGCATGGCAAACCGCGTTGTTGTAAGCTGGTCGATGAACAGGCCAATGAGTAACACGGCGACGATTACGCGGATAAGGCCAATTACGTAAAGCTGGGTGCGGTTTTTCTCCAGGTTGCGCCAGGCTTCCCGGCTTGAGTATTCCCTGGGCTGCGCAAAAACAAGTGCCCACAGGAATGGTGAAGAAATGGCAACGGCCAGCAGGATGGTGACGACGCTTTGCATCAGTTCACTTTTTATGAAGCGGGTAATATCCAGGAATGGATTGATCACAAATTGGAAGAGCAGCAAGACGGCCATCAGCATAATGCTGTTGATCACGATGGTTTTGATGTATCCTTTCATCAGGATCTTCCATTCCGGATCAGCCTGTAATTTTTCAGTGGTACTCGAATATTTGGCGATGCGGTTCTGCCAGCTCTGTGGAACCACTTTGGTCAGCCAATTGTAAAAAGGTTCGCTGTACTTGATCATGTAGGGCGTGGTAAACGTAGTGATTGCCGATACGCCAACCGCTACAGGAAAGAGAAATTCTGAAATAACTCCAAGCGAAAGGCCAAGGGTGGCAACAATGAACGCGAATTCCCCAATCTGCGCCATACTCATGCCCACCTGCACCGATTGCTTAAGCGGCTGACCTGACAGCAGGGCGCCTGAGCCGCCAAAGATCAGTTTACCGAAAATGGTGAGCATGGTTACCACAAAAATTGGAAAGGCATATTCCACCATCGCCGTGGGATTGATCATCATGCCCACCGAAACGAAGAAGACCGTGCCGAACAATTCCTTAACCGGCTTGGTGATGTGTTCCACTTTTTCAGCCAGCGTGGTTTCCGCGATTAGCGAGCCCATTACGAAGGCGCCCAATTCTGCTGAAAACCCAACCTGAACGGCCAGCAATACCATACCAAGACAAAGTCCTATGGACAGAATAAGCAAGGTTTCCTCGTCCATCCACCGGCGGGCTCGGTTCAGGAAAGTTGGGAGCAAATAAATGCCGAGCAGGAACCAGAGGGCCATGAAAAAGGCCAGCTTCAGGATGGTGAACAGGATTTCAGACCCTTCAAACTGCTGGGTGACGGCCACCGTTGAAAGCAATACCATCAGGAGGATGACCACAATATCTTCCACGATTAATGCCCCGAATACGATACGGGCGAACTGTTTGGTTTTTACCCCCAGTTCATCAAAGGCTTTCAGGATGATGGTGGTGGAAGAGCTTGCCAGCATACCGCCCAGGAAGAGGCTGTCCATGGTGCTCCAGCCCAATAATTTTCCGACGATATAACCGCCGGAACCCACAAAAACAATTTCTACAATGGCTGTAATGGATGCCGCACCGCCAACGCGCATAAGTTTCTTAAAGCTGAATTCCAGGCCGAGGCTGAAAAGCAGGAAGATTACCCCAAGCTCGGCAAATGTTTTGATGTTGGCGGTATCTACCACATCGGGCACAAGGCCGAAATGCGGCCCAACAAAAAAGCCGGCGATGATATAGCCAAGCACAAGCGGCTGCTTGATGCGTTTAAATAATATGGTTACAAACGCGCCAACGAGCAGGATGAGTGCGAGGTCACGGATCAGTTCGGGTAAATGGGCCATTGTTTAACTTATTTAAAGGCGGAATCGCCCGAAAATATTGATATTCCGGCAATAAACCGGATTGGGTTGGATTTTCTTACAAGGTAGGGATTTATGTAAAGATCCATGAATATTTTGCCAACCGCCATGCCCGGCATAAGCCTTCAGCCCTGACCTGGCCATAATACGAAAACCGGATGAAGAGATCTCCAACCGGTTCTTTATTCCCAGGAAACAATCGCCCTAATGTTTATGTGCGGCTCCGGGAGCAGCGGCAATTATATCGTGGATGCCTTCAATGGTATGGGTATAATCCACGTAAGCTTCCACAAACTCACGGCCTTTTTCGGGTGACTGGTTTTTTACTTTGTCAAGGGCAGCAACTTTTGCGAATTTCTCTTTCAATACGCTGTTGACATGCGCATTGAATTCTCTTAGCAATCCATCAATATCCTGGGTTGCAATGGCTTTGTCGGTCATTTGAATGATCGGCTTGGTCGTTCCGGCAGCTTTCAGGCCGGTGTAAGGCGCACCTTCTGTTTCGCGGTGCAGGCGAACCAGGGTTTCCAGAAAATATTTCTCTACAATGCTGTACACCTGTTTGTCGCCATTGCGCAGGTTATAGGTTTTTTCAAACAGGCTCCTGATCTCAGGTTCCTGTTCTTTGGTAATCCATTTCAATACCAGGCTAACATTGTTGGTCTCCAATGCTTTCTGGCCGTCTTTTATGGTCGGCCCGTCGTAAGAATCACAATGGGCGGAAGCGGGCAGCGAAATAAAAACGACGAAAAGAAGAGCGAATGCTGCGGATAGGATCTTTTGGAAAGGGATTGATTTGTTTTTCATGACTTTCATTTTTTTTTTGTTGATTGTTTTGAAAAACAAACTTACCACGGCCAACAGCCCTGGTCGACCTACTTCAGAAAACAGGACTACAAACAGAGGAAGAACAGGTCTCACTTTCCAAAGTGGGACGCACAATTGAACTCAACTTATTGGTTTACAGTAGGTAATGATTTTTCTTATATTCACTCGGCGTAATGCCTGTCCTGTTTTTAAATACCCGGTTGAACGCGGATTTTGTATTGAAACCGCTTTCAAAGGCCATACCCAACAACGATAGGTGATCGTTTTTGGGATCGGCGAGCAGGGTTTTTACATGTTCAACCCGGTAGCCGTTGATGAGATCGAAGAAATTGAGACCGAGTTTTTCATTAATCACCCGCGACAATACGTGGGCCGGTATGTCGAGGCTGTTCGCAAGATCGGGTAACGTAAGGCCGGGCTCGAGGTAGGGCTTTTCAGTTTCTAAAAAGGATTTCAGCCGGGAAATATGGTTGTCTGCATCTTCATTCCTGAGCGCCAGGCCGGAATATTTCACTTTTTCCTCCGTTACATATTCCAGTTTGCGGCCGGCCTTTTGCACAAAGATTTCCCGTTGCTTCAGCCCGAAATAGCCGATCAGGATGATGAACAGTGACAAGGAAAGAAACAGCCCATCCGTACAAAATGACCAGGTGAACAAATGAAAAATATGGTGTATGGTCGCGAAAATGATGAACAGCGTCCAGATGGCACCGAAGGAATAGACGAGTTTCCGCAGCCAGTCGAGATCCACGTTTTCACGGGTGGAAAAATTGTTGAAGATGTTTACATCCAGTTTCCGGAATGAATAAATGGTGAGTAGAATATAAACCGGCCCGGAAATCGCCGTAAGCACCAGGAAGAAATTGAACAGGAACGGGGCTTCTCCCGCTGGATGGGTATGATCCAGGGTAAGCCTTTCCGCGATACCGGGCATGGCCGAGCCAATAAGCAAATAACCATTGAAAAGCAGGAAGGGCAGGAAATGCGCCCATTGACCATTGCACAGTATAGACCGCAGCTTAAATTCGGCGTTTGTGAGTGCCTTTACATAAAGCAACATAAAGGGACCATGCAGCATGACCAGGGAAATGAAGCTTGCCGCCAGGATGGGATACGCTGCAAACAACCTGTCGGCAAACAGCGCATAAGTTCCTACATAAAATCCGAGGTAAAACAGCCAGACGATCAGGATGCGGTCATGCAAGGCATTCTTTTTCTGCAAAATGAGCAAAGCGAAAAAAATGGCATTGAAAGCGGCTATGAGGAAGAGGTAGGTCATGAGAAGTTCTAACCTTCAAAGTTAAACCAATAACCTGTCTGCCCCTATACCTAAGCTTTTGAGTTGTCCTGGTGCTTAAAATCGGATAATTACGAAACCGCCTTCAATCCCACAATACTCCCAATCAGCGTAGCGATAAAAAACACGCGCCAGAATGTGGCCGGTTCTTGAAACAAAAAAATGCCGAGCAGTGCGGTGCCAACGGCGCCAATGCCCGTCCAGACAGGATAGGCGGTACCAATGGGAAGGCTTTGCGTGGCCTTCATCAACAACAACATGCTGATGGTAAGGCAAACCACGAAACCGGCGTACCACCACATCATTTCATTTCCGGTGGTTTCCTTGGCTTTGCCCAGGCAAACGGCAAAAGCGGTTTCAAAAAGTCCGGCGATGATCAGGATGATCCAACTCAAATTCACGTGTTATCCGTTTTTGTTTGCGGCAAATATCCGGTTTATGCGCGGTTGAAGCAACCAGATGCCAATGGGCCAGAACCAAAGCAGGAAAAATTCACCGATATAACTGTCGCCGTGGGCTTCGGTTTTGGTTTCAACAGATTTCAAGGCTTTACCAATAAAAATGAACATGTACACAAACCCGGCCATAGCAATCAACTGCATGACCATTACGGGAATCATAATCCGCAACAGTTCAACCGGAAACACTGCGGGGTCTTGCGCGGTTTCCACCCATTCAGGGAAACGCAGAAACCAGCGGGTCATCAGGAAGATGGCCACAAGGTTAAGCAAAGTCGAAATAAGGGTAATAAGCACAAACCTGTTCCGGTTCATGTTCACCTGAGGCGGCAGTCGCCGGTGCAAGGCCAGGCCGGTTGCCAGGAACCAGAACATGTAAAACAGCAGGAAAGGCATCATTACCCATACCAATGCCTGCATTTCCCGGAAGGGTTCCGTGTATTCCATAGCATCCATGGCCGAAATCATGCGTCGCAAAAAATAGATGTAGGCGATGATGGGTATGCCGTAGACCAACAGGAAGACCTGCCAGTGTTTAAGGCGTGTCATGAAATTCATCAGCAGGCATTTTTGGGTTGATCAAACATGCAACATAGTTTGGTCAGCGTTTTGAATAAATAGGTGAGCACTATTTCTTCGTTTTCCCGAACAGCCATTGCAGGTAGTCCGGCTCGGCAAAAGCATTGTCCCAACTGTTATGGTTCACGCCGGGGTACTCTGTATAACGTACTTCGGCTTTAAGCTGCTTCAGTTTTGCGACCATGTCCCGGCTGAATTCCGGTTTAACCACGGCGTCTTCACTTCCATGAAATATCCAGAAAGGAATTTTGCTGACGCGTTTATCATAGGCATTTACATCGCCGCCTCCGCAAATGGGTGCTGCCGCCGCGAAGAGTTGCGGGTAACGGTAAACCATTTCAAATGTGCCAAATCCGCCCATGCTCAAACCTGAAATGGAGATCCTTTTGGGATCGGCTATGCCCTGTTTCACCAGGTCCTGCACAATGGAAGCAGCACTTGTCAGCGGCCAGGATGGGGGCGTATTGTAGTCAAAGATCCTTTCACCGGTTTGGCGGTTGACGCGGGTAAGTGCCGAACTCCAGGAATTTCCTGCAGGGCATTGTGGAAATACAACGATGGCGGGAAAAGATGACCGGTTTCCGGGTTTTAAAAACAGTTTCGCGCCATGTGTCAGCTGGGCTTCATTGTCGCTGCCTCTTTCACCGGCTCCATGCAAAAACAGCAGCACCGGATATTTTTTGGATGCATCATAATTTTCCGGATACAACAGTCGGTATGGCAATACGTTTCCTTCTGCATCTGTGAAAGTTTTTCTTTCAAAAGCATCCAGTGCAAAATCGTATGGTTTTAGGTAACCTTTATGTTCAAGCCATTCACTGAAGCGATCGATCCAGCCGTCACTTGGCAGGTTTTGTTTGCGCATGCCGAAGCCATGATCACCTGCCGAATACATGTGCAACTCTGCTGAAGCTCCGGCTTCCAGCCATTTATTGTATAAACCCAGGCTATGGGAGGCCAGTTGAAGTCCATCGTTGGTAGCGGCCACGATAAAAGCGTCAGGAGATTGCTTATCCACCTTGCCCATTTGGTTGGTGGGCATAAAGGCGTAGATGGGCGCAATGAAATCCGGCCGGTTTTCCGGTGTGGAATTAAATGCGGTGGAAGCAGTGACATACCCCCCGGCACTGAAGCCCATGATGCCGATACGGTTTGTGGCCACACCCAATTCTTTTGCGTGCCTGCGCACATAGGCAATTGCCGCCTTGCCATCGGCACTGGCAAGCGGGAGAACTTCTGCCGTCTTACGTTGGAATTCCGGCTTGCCCCACATGTCGTTCAGTTCTTTGAGCGGGTCATCGGTTTCAGCCTGTATGAGGCGGTATTTCAGAACAAAAGCCGTTACGCCTTTCTTCGCAAGGTATTCCGCCACCCTGGTGCCCTCATTTTCGATAGACAACGCCATAAAAGCACCTCCCGGCGCAATGATCACTGCCGTGCCATTCGCTTTTCCTGTTTCGGGTTCAAAAACGGTGAGTGTTGGTTTGGATACGTTGTAAACGGCAGGCGTATTCCAGGCGTTTTTCTCAAGGTACGCTTCATTCCATTTCCAGTTTTCGGATCCCGGCGCGGGCCCGTCATAAATATTCAAAACTTTTTGTTGCGCGAAAATCTGTACAGGCGCCAGGAAAAGGAAAAGGATCAAAAGCTTTTTCATATGGAAAGTTTCATTGGATAAAGTTAATGCCTATATGGTATGCACCGTAGATGGATTTCACGAATTCGAACCACCGTTCCAACCGAATCCGTTCATGGTGATTCATAATTGGCCCCAGGTAATCCAGCCATTCTACCAATATGGTTTATGATTGCTATTAATGCGATTTCTGGATGCGATCCGTCTCCATCAACCTTTCCGGATCAGGTAGTTTGCGGCCACACTGTTAAAGGAATCAATTTGCCGGGCTGTCCACCCCGGTTCTTTATGCAGGCAACGGGCCATAATGTCTGCAACGGCTGGTGCAATGCGGATGGCTTCTGACGCGTTTAAGAACAATGCCCGGGTACGGCGTGCAAGGACATCTTCCACTGTTCTTGCCATTTCTTTTTCTACCGCCCATTCCACCTGTACGGCATGCAAATTCAATTCGCTGCTCAGCATGTTTTGAGGGGCCTCATTTACCGCTTTGCGAATCTCCCCCGATTCATTGCCGTAAAAGAAAAGCGGGTCCTGCCAGTTGTTTCCATTTTGATACCCGTAAATTCGGAGGTTTTTGGTAATAGATCTTGTTGCAGGCCATTGCAGCTCTTTTTCCATTTTGTCAACAAGGTCTTCACCCATTTTCCGGTAGGTGGTCCACTTGCCTCCCAGCATGGTAAACAGGCCGCTTTTTGAAACAATGATCTTATGATTTCTTGAGATCGTTTTGGTTTTAATGTCTTTTTGCTGCGGAACAGCAAGGGGACGGAGACCGGCAAAAACGCTCAATACATCTTTTCGTCCCGGAGGGTGCGCCAGGTAATTTGCGGCAGTATCCAGGATAAACTGAATTTCATTTTCCAGGGCAACAGGCTCGTCCACTGCTTCATCTACTTCTGTGTCGGTAGTGCCTACTACAAGTTTTCCATGCCAGGGCACGGCAAACAATACGCGGCCATCGCTCGTTTTTGGGATCATCAGCGCATGTTCGCCGGAAAGAAATTTTTTGTCCAGCACCAGGTGTATACCCTGGCTTACGGTAATGATCCTGGCCGCCTGTGGTTCATCCATTTGCAAGATGTTGCCCGCGAAAACCCCGGTGGCATTCACTACGGTTTTCGCTTTGGTTTCAATCGATTTTCCACTTTCCCTGTCGAGGAATTGAACACCGCATATTTTCCCGTCTTTATTTTTCAGCAGGCCGGTAACCGCTGCATAATTGATGGCATGCCCCCCCTTTTGCCAAAGGGTTTGCACGAGGTTGATGGCCAGGCGGCTGTCGTCAAATTGCCCATCGTGATAGCTGATGCCGCCAAACAGTTTTGCCCTTTTGATGCCCGGCAATGCTTTAATCAATTGCCTCGTTGAAAGCCATTGTGATGGCCCGGGACTAAAACCAGATGAGATCCAATCGTAAAACTTAAGCCCGGTGTAATATTTTACCGCATTTTTCCACGAATACAGTGGAACAATAAAGCTCAGGTTGCGTACAAGATGCGGAGCATTGCGGAGAAGCCTTGCCCTTTCTACGGCAGCTCCTCTCACCAGGCCAAAATCAGCGTTGGCCAGGTAGCGCACGCCCCCGTGGATGAGTTTGGTGCTGCGGCTCGAAGTGCCTTTTGAAAAATCATCCCGTTCCAGCAACAATACCTGGTACCCTCTTGTAATGGCTTCAAGGGCAATGCCAATGCCCGAAGCACCGCCTCCAATGATGATAATGTCATAGGACATCTGGTCCACCATCTTATCCAGGCATGCCTGCCGGGTGGTCAATGGAAAAAGTGCATTTGCTGAAGGCATAACCCTGGTTGTTGAATCCGTTTATACAGAAATTAAAGCAAAAAGCCGGATGTAAAAATTTACAGTCATTTCACCCAATTCCGGATCTGCACTGCTTCAAAAACATAGCAGCCGTTTTGCAATTGTTTTACCATTGCCCGCATGGCAGTTGCCAAAAGCGCAGTATCCATGGGTTGCTGTGATTTCAGCAAGCCGATGCGATTGAAAAAGCGAAGGAGCCTGACAGCCACACGTTCCATTGGCCGGTCGCTTTTTTTTCTTTCAAGGGTGGGCGGACGGAGGATGATCAGTTTTGGAAATTCCAGTTTTGTTACGGCCGATTCCAGTTGTCCTTTCATACGCGGGTAAAAAAATCTGGCGGTGGGCGTAGCCATGGCGGAAGAAACCAGCACAAATGTATGCACGTTATTTTCTTTGGCTGTTTTTGCGAATTGGTATTGATAGTCATGGTCAATTTTCCACTGGGCTGCTTTGCTTCCGGCAGCTTTCAGGGTGGTGCCAATGGCAGAGAAGAGCACATCGCCGGTTATAAGGTGTTTCCAGTTCTCGGGATCATCAAAATCAATGATATTAATTTTCAGCTTTTCATGTCGTATGCCCGGGTCCCGGCGAACGAAAATATCCACTTTTTCGAATGCTTCATCATTCAGCAATTGTTCCAAAAGGTCTTTTCCGGTTGCGCCTGTAGCGCCGGCAATGAGGGCATGCATGGGATTGGATTTTTCTGCTCAATGAAATTAGGCAAAGATTGAAAAGAGATGCCATTGCAGGCAATCTTTTTAGCGCAAAGGCCAAATATTCATTGAGTAATAGGCATGATTAGCGAATCCATTATCATTTAAGAAGCTGTGGATCATTGCTTGCCCTATATTTCGCGTAAATCTATTTCATCTTCATCTTCATGCGGATCCAATCGCTGATTGTATTCAGCGCCAAGGGAGACATGGTTTGTTCAATTGTGCCATATTCCGAAGGGGAACCTGTTTCCGCTTCCTGAAACAGATGGTTCAGGCCTGGCAATTCTTTGACGGTAGAACCGGAATTGCCTGCCTTTTTCAGGGCAACCTCAATTGCGCCCAGATTTTCTTTCGGAGGCACTTGCAAGTCTTTTTCTCCATTCAATGCCAGTACGGGAATTGTTATTTTTTCCAAAACCGGAGCAGGATCATGCTTCAGGAAGAATTGCATCCAGGGACTTACAAGTTGATTGGCCTGCATGGCGGCATATTGTTCTTTGCTTATACCCGGAGGAAGCTGGATTGTGGTGTCGGCATTCAACCTGTCCGCCATCATGGTGGTCAGTTCTACGCTTAGTTTGGATTGATCCTTATTGTTCACCACGAGGGCAAGCAAGCGGTCATTAAAGGCATTGGCTTCCAGCAATTCTTGCTCATCCGCGCCAGCAGCTCTTGAAATGAGGAGGTTTTGCATGGAAACAATCTTATATCCCGGCAGGCCTGTCCCGGCCAGCAAAACCATGAAACTTACATCTTTTGAACGGGAAGCCACCATTGGCGCCACCATTCCACCTTCACTATGCCCGATCAGGCCGATTTTCAACGGATCTATTTCTTTCCGGGATTTCAGGTAGGCCACAGCGCTTGCCACATCGGTCACAAAGTCCAGCGAAGTGGCTGTGGAAAAATCTCCGCCAGATTCACCAATGCCCCGGTCATCAAAACGCAGCACAGCGATGCCATTTCGGGTTAAATGATCAGCCAGCACAAGGAATGGTTTATGTCCCAGCAACTCCTCATTCCGGTTTTGCGGGCCACTGCCGGTGATCAGTACCACAGCGGGAAAAGGTCCCGGGCTTTTGGGAACGGTCAGTGTGCCGGCGAGTGAAATTCCGGCTTCGTTATTTTCAAATTCGAGGTCTTCTGATAAGTAAGGGTAGGGTGGTTCAGGTTCCTGGGGCCGGGATGCCTTTGCTGGCGAAATCAACTCAGCGCCCTGTTCGGCTTTCAATCGACCGAGGTTCAACGGAAATTCCATGCCTGATTGCCTGAAGGTTCCGGTGATTGAATCTTCTTCCAGTTTTCCCTGGTATTCAATGGTGGCGGCGGGTATGGCCAGGATAATTTTACTGCCGACAAATGTGGTGGCCGAAACGGGGATGCCTTTTGCGCCCTGGTCAGGGCTGTCCATCGTGGACCGGTATCCGTCGCCGTCTTTTTCAATATGAAATACAATGCGCAATTGGGTGTTCTGTACTTTCAACACACCTAGCCACTGGCCAGTGATATCCTGTGCGGTTGCTGATACAAACATTAAAAAAGATAAAAAGGATATGCAGATCTTCATAGGTAATGACTTTAAGTTATTCTCCCGGTAGGGTAAACCAGTGTAACAATCATCCGGAATCCCCGGGCTCTAAATTTACACTGCAGTTCCTGAATTATGAATTTCCACCGATTATTTATTAAACGTTCAACAGCTCACATTCTGCTGCCAGTACACCCATAACGATCTGGGGAGGTTTGCCCCATCGGCTAAAACCATTGTCTGTGAGTACAGGCATATGTGAACTGATTCCACCCGTTTCGCCAATGGCCAGTGCAACAATTACTTTTGCTATACGGTGATGCCTGATGACGTAGGAACACATGATGCAGGGCTCATGGGTGGTCACCAGTAAACAGCCCGAAAGGTCACTCGTTTTCAAGATTTTCCGCGCTGCGCGAATGGCCTCGATTTCCGCATGAAAAGTAATGTCTTCATGTGTGCGACCCCCTTCTGTTCCTTCGGAAATGATCCGGCCATTTTGCGCCACCACGGAACCCACCGGCGGATCTCCTCTTTCTTTGGCTTTCAGGCCAAGGGCAATGCACCGGTGCATGAGGTCTTCGTAAGAAAGTTGGTTGTCCGTCATAATGCATATTCAGGTTGAGATGTTCGGTCGCAGGCTTTTACCTCGCGCCTGGTGTGGCCTGTTGATGTTGATTGTTCGTCCCTTCCGGCAGGCGCCGGAGGGTCCTGCGGTATCTACGGGCAGGTCAAACGAACCGTTTTAATCATCTCCTTACCCTTACCGGCCATTCGGGACGCTTTCTTTGCGGAGGCGGGTTTTTCTTCAATTCGTCCAATGCCACCTGTATCGCTTTTTCCAATTGGGGATCATGCCCCGCCATCACCTTGGCCGGATCCTGCTCCACTTCAATATCCGGGGCAACACCTACATTTTCCACAATAAAACCTTCGTCGGTATAGATCGCCAGGTTTGGAGCAGTTACATTGCCACCATCCAGGAATTCGGGAAAGCCTAAAACGCCTACCAGTCCGCCCCAGGTACGTTTACCCACCAGGGTGCCCACCTCAAATTTGCGGAACATCCAGGGTAGCATATCCCCACCAGAGCCTGCCGTTTCATCGATGATCATCACTTTGGGTCCTTCAATGGTTGCACTGGGGGTTTTGATGTCTTTGCCATAGCGCATATTCCAACTTGCCTGGTAAGGCCGCGTTAGCAACGTAATGTAGTAATCCGCTATCTGCCCGCCGCCATTGAACCGTTCATCAATAATGATGGCTTTTTTGTCGGCCTGCGGATAAAAATAACGTTTGAAAAATTCGTGGCCGGCCGTGGTGGTATTGGGCACATACACGTAGGCCACCTGTCCATTAGTTGCTTTGTCTACTTTTTTAATATTGCCTTCTACCCAGTCCATCTGCCGCAGTTGCGCATCATTGTTTACCGGCACCACTTTCACCGTTCTGCTTCCCGCCATTTCGGGTTTGCTGTTCAATGTCAGGTCAACGATTTTGCCCGCAGTATTTTCAAAAAAACTGTAAAGATTATCGGTAGCTTTCACTTCTTTTCCATTTACCGCAATCACGTAATCCCCCACTTTGGCATTCACACCCGGTTCGGTCAATGGTGAACGCATGTTGGGATTCCAGTTGAGGCCTCCATAAATTTTGGAAATGCGGAAGCGGTTGTTTTCAACCCCGTAATCTGCGCCCAATAATCCACCACCGATTACATAGTTTTTATTGGGTACATCGCCAGGATTGCCTATGCGGTGGTGACCAACGGCAAGCTCACTGCTCATCCACTGGATCAGCCTGTTGAGATCAGCACGGTTGGTGACATCAGGTAGGAAGGCTTCATATTTTTTCTTCATGGCCGGCCAGTCTGCGCCATGCATTT
Source organism: Bacteroidota bacterium (assembly GCA_023387985.1). Lineage (GTDB taxonomy): Bacteria > Bacteroidota > Bacteroidia > Chitinophagales > Chitinophagaceae > Phnomibacter. The sequence continues at coordinate 280,428 of JAEWHC010000009.1, forward strand.
TTGGGTCATAAAAATAATCGCGGTTTACCCGCCAAGCTTCTTCAAAAATATTCTTCCATTCTTTCAGGGGTTCAGTCTGCACCTGGATGGCGCCTACATTCAATGTGCCTTTTCCTGGCAAAGGTTTTTCGCCGGTATTGCTTATGGTAAATTGATCGGAGGTAAGTGTCAGCATCTTTTTACCATCCGCCGAAATTTCAAAATCCCCGGCGGGCATCACCTCCGTTTCCTTCCGGTTTTTGATGTCGTATTTGTAAAGTGTGCCCACACCAAAAGAACGCGGCATTTTTGTATAGATTAGTTCATCTTCTTTTCCCATGCCCAGCTTTCCGTAATTGTCTGCGGCAAGCGGAAAACTTACTATACGGGTGTCAATGCCATCCCAGTCAATCCTGAGGGGTTTTGCCGGCGGAGGTGTTGGTTTCGCATCGGGCTTGGCTGATGCGGTATCTTTTATTTTTTCCTCATCGCTTTCTTTGGCAAATGGCGAAATGGTTTCTTTTTGGAGGGTAACCAGGTAAATATTGCTGTTGGAGATCATATCCTGGTTGCTCTGATCAAACCAGTTCACCACCGGACCCGCGTCTGTTGCCGCAAGGAAAAACAAGTATTTCCCACTCCGGTCAAATACCGGTTTGTCGGCATTGCTAAGGCCATCGGTCAGCGGGTAAGATTTTTTTTCATCCACATTGTAAAGAAGAATCTGGCTGAACTGTGTTTCCAGGATCTTTGTGTAGGCAAGCCATTTTCCATCGGCGGACCAATCCCCACTAAGGTCACGGAATGTACCGGGGGTATAAACCTCATCCGCATTCACCTTTGAGATTGCGCCGGAAGCCACATGCAGCACGTACAAGTTGCGGCCATTGTCTACAAACGATATGTAGTCGTTCTTTGGACTCCAGGTAATGGAGGCATAAAACCCTGTGCCATTCAATGTATAGGTTTTTGGAGCTGCCAGTCCATCCTGGTTGCGGATGTGCAATGCGTATTCACCGGCAGCATCAGAAAAATAAGCGATGCGTGTACCATCCGGCGACCACGCCGGAAATTTTTCATGGGCATCCGCGGTTGCGGTAATGTTCCTCGGATCGCCTTTTTCGACCGGCACGGTTACGATGTCACCACGAAAATCAAAAACCGCCCTTTGACCGGTGGGTGAAATCTTTGCCCAGCGGATGTAATCTTTTCCTTTCACAAAGCGGCTGCGCAATTCCAGCAAATCGGTAGCAATGCCAATTTTGAGGCGCTGAGGTTGCTGGCCGGGTGTTAATTTATGCAGATATCCTGCTTGCTCAAATACAAGTTCGTTATTGTGCACGCCTGCATTTAAAACAGGAAAATCGCTGAATCTTGTGAGCTGGGTGATTTCTTTATCTGAAGTATTGTAAGCATACAAATTAAACTCTCCATTGCGGTCGCTGCGGAAATAAATGGTATTGCCTACCCACAAGGGGTTTACATCGTTGCTTCCCCCTTGGGCTTGTGGAATGTGTTCGGTTTTGCCCGATTTAAAGTCATAGATCCAGATTTTGGAAACTGTGCCACCACGGTAGTTTTTCCATTGTAGAAAGGCATCATACAGTGGATTGTAGGCCAGCCGGCCGCCATCGGGCGAGAAACTGCTCCAGGTGGCATGGGGAATGGCAACTTCGATTTCGTTGCCACCGTCAAGCGCAATGGTAAACAGCTTTTGATGCCTTCCGGTATATACATTCCTCGGGCTGCTGAACATAACCGATTTACCATCCGCGCTGAATCCCCTGACTACATCCGGAGCCGGGTGCCAGGTAAGACGTTTCGGTACACCACCTTCGGATGGCACAACATACACATCTGTATTGCCGTCATATTCAGCTGAAAACGCGATGGTTTTGCCATCCGGAGAAAAATATGGATTTCGCTCCACCCCATCATCAATGGTGAGCCGCCGTGGCTGACTGCCGTCTTTGTTGCTTACCCAAAGGTCATTGGCATAAATAAAGGCGATCTGGCTTGCACTCACAGCAGGCTGCTGCATCATGCGGGTATCGGAAGTATTCTGGGCCAGAATATGAATGGCCGGCATGCTTGCAAAAAGCACTGCCAGAACGGAGCATCGGATTTTCATAGGGCAAAATTTTGGAAATCTAATTTACCCGGAAAATAGGATTCTGTCCAAAAGGAATTTGGTGAACACTTGATTTTTGGTGGTGAGTGGTTTGAATGTCTGATGTCAATCTCCAAAAAAATTTTCACCTCGCCAACCGGCACCATGAGCCGACATGCATTTACCGCAGGTTCTCTTCCAGAATTAAATTGAATTTCACCACGAACTCATCGGCTACCTCCACCACTTTCCCCATAAAAGTGGGTTCCATTTTAAAATCACTGAGGCGAAATAGAGAAGCGCCCGAAAGGATAAGCTGGGCATTGTTCCGTTGAAACCGGATTGGGATATCATAAATATTTGTCACACCGGCCAGCGTAATTTCTACTTTTACCAATTGTTGCTTGTCCAATGGTGAAGCAAGATTGAGCTTTTCATTGGTATGAAAATAACGGATCTGCAGGTTGGGATGTTTGTCCGCCTTCAGGGTTTTTCGCATATTGGTATTGTAAAAAAAATTCCCACAGCCCAGGTCTTTTACAGGCATTATGATTTTGCCTTCTATTTTCGTCCTGCTTCCATCAGGAGTAAATATTAATGGCTCCTTTTGGGTGAAGGCCGGGTTTACACAGGTAATGGAACTTACGTTAGAAGTTGCCACCACGGTTAACGAGCTTGGCTTTATGATATTCCAGGTCGATTGGCTGAACAGGCCGTAACCAGGGGCGAGAAAGCAAGCGGCAATAAGAACAATACGGTTTTTCAATTTTTTCATAGGGCTCTTAAATAAACGTTCTTTTGAGATGCAGGTTACAGGAAGGGATAAAAAACGGGCTGCCTGGAAAAGCAGCCCTTTTACTATAAGCCAGCATCAATCTATCAGAAGCCTACAATGGCTTCAAAAACAAATCCATTGAATTTACCTTCACGGAAAATACTGCTGGTTGGGTAGTCCTTATAGTTTTGACTAACGATTTCCACTTTAGCCAAAACCTGGGGAGTTACGAACCAGCCACCACCAACTGCAAAACGGCTAATTGTTTGCTTGTCGTTGCTGCTTGCCAGCATTTTACCATTTACGGTGTTGTAACGGGCGCCAAGGAATACATTCTCCTGGGGTCCGAAACGGTATACGAGATCACCAGCAATCTGGTTGAATCCACGAGCGTCAAAATCTGCATTCTTTTCGGCTTGTCCGCGGCCTTTTGCAGTTTCAAAAGTTCCGAAGAATTCCAATCCGCTTGCTTTAACCAAAGCGTTCAACTGGGCGGCGGCAACCTGCTGAGAAAATCCAGGGTTAACCCGGCCGGAGAAAGCGTTGTCTTTAGCATTTGCAGTTGCACCTTCCATTACGAAGAAATAGTTACTACCGGTGCGGTCGCCACTGAACAGGGTGCTGCGGCCGGGAGCGTTGTTGTAGTAAACAGAACCGGCTACACGCAGACGTACATCTTCTCTTCCTGCATGGTTGTCGTAAGCCAGTTTACCATAAATGGAAGGGCTGCGCTTAACTTCTGTTCCAGCTACGATAGGAACCTGGTAACCACCATTGATTAAACCATTGCTCAAACCACCCATAACCATTATGTTACCAGCATGGTATTCTACTTCGGCAGCTACTTCAGTTGCAAAAGCGTCAACAATGTAGTTCTCCATGAATGGGTTGTAGAGGCTATGACCACCATCGCTGCGACGGAAGTGCGCATCACCATAGTTAACTTCCATATGTCCCACTTTAACGCGAACATTTTCCATCAATCTGTCCCAACCTTCACCTTTGAAAGGAAGCTTGTCGAATTGGATAAATCCACCTTTCACCCATGCTTCATTGTGGTGACGGGAACTCAGGTAAGTATTCAGGTTCAGGCTGATGCCTTCGCTAACCAAAAAGTCGGTGTACAGGTTGGCTTGTGCAATACCGAAACCAGCTTTCAGGCGGGGATAAAGAGCAGTACCACCAGCGTTTTCATGAGAAAGGCTTTGGAATTGCTGCGTGAAACCTGCACCGATTTTGGCTTTCAGGCCGGAAATTGGGGTAGTAGCTTCTTTTTGAGGCTCAAATACGTTGATACCACTTTGATCAAGGGGCCTGTAGTTTTCCCAGGGTTTGGCATCAACAGTAACTTGGGAGAAGGCGGCTGTGTACAATAAGAACAGAGATATTGTACTTAAGATTATCTTTTTCATAAACAGTTTGTTTAATTGGTTTTTACTTTTTTAAATTGGATTGGTTATTTTTTTAATGTTGTTTTAAAACTGATGGTGATGTCGTCACCGGTCTTGATCGATCCAAACATAAAGGTTGGAGGTTCAACACCTACCTGGGTCATTTTCATTGCCCGGGATCCTTCACAAGAGAGGCTTCCATCGGCATTTAACGTACAGGTGGCGGTCAAAGGTGCACTAATGGTTTTACCGGCAACGGTAAGCATACCGTTTGTCTGCATGGTAAATTTGTTGCCGCCGGCTGATTTCACACTGCCATTTACAGCGGCGTATTTAATTACATTGTGCTGTTTTGTTTTGAGCGACTTGTAGGCGTTTTCGTCCATGGGCCCTTTTCCACTTTTGAGCGAAGTAGGTGCCATGGTAACGGTAAGATTACTGAACTCCATTGGCTTGCCCGCCGGGTCAACTTCAAAACTTACAGTAATTGTTGCGGTCTTACTGGTCATAGTCCAGTCGTGCAACGTAGATGTTCCGGCTACTGTAAATTCATTCGCAGTGGCGCGGTATTGGGTTTGCGCCTTTAGCGTGAACATAGCGAACAGGAACAACGAGAGGAAAACAGATGTTTTTTTCATAGCTTATAGTTTATAATAACGGGTGCAAGTTGCTCAACAAATGAGGCATAAAAAATGTTTGCTATCACCCGCCATCTTGATTGTTATCACCATGGAATATGACGGATGTCACCTTTACCTTCGATTGGAGATTGCAATCAATGAAAGAATGATCTCAATCGGCTGATATTCAATTAATTGTAATAATTTATCTCCAACAGCAGGCAATGCAACCCACAGCCACACTTTCGTTAAGGGGTTGGTAATTCAGAACACGGTCTAACTTAAAATGGCCGGTAATCTGGAAAAACCTGGTGGTTTCTTTACCGTGCCTGTAAACGGTTTAGTTACACAGGCGTTTATTTAACTAAAGCATGGTACATGGCAAATTGACAATCCAAAATTCATGGTTTTGTGTGCAAATGAGCGTGGAAGAATTTTACTATAAAAGCCTCGGCCACGGAGGCGAATAGTAAACACAAAAACGTGTATTGTAGGCTTATTGAGAAAGTTAGTTGATAAATGGGGAAAAGAGAACCCATGTTTTGTGGGGAAAGTTTATCCCATTATTCTTTATCATCGGCATCATCAGTGAGGATTGCCGCTTCTGCCGAATCCACCGCTTCTTCACCTTTTTTGGAAAGTTCCATTACGATATTGTACATTTTCTGACTGTCCAGCGTCAGTGCGTCGAACCTGACATCAAGACGCGGGATGAGATCCAGCAACGTGTTGATGCGCCCTTCTACATCCAGGAATTTATTGAGTACAACCACTTTTTTTTCTTCCAATATGCAATAACCGCTTTGAAAGGTGCCCCGCTCATAGCGCAAGATGTATTGGCATTCTTCCAAAACGTTTTCGAGCCGTTGCAATGTATGTTGAGTGTACTTCATAGCTTACATGCAAATTTATCCCAATAAATGCCTCGGTTTTTCTTAATTTTCCACAAGTCCGGTCAAATCATTTTTGAGTTAATTTAAAATTGACGAAACTCAGCTTTTTATTTGGACATATAAAGCCACCTTTGCAAATAGTCGATTTTCTAAAATAAATAACAAAATATGTTTCAGCAACAACAGGATTATTTTTTTAAAAGCCCCGAAGGAATAACCAATGAACTCAAATCATGGGTTGAAGGAATGGCAAGTCACTTAAAACCGGAGAAGGTTTATTTCTGCGATGGCAGCCAGGAAGAATATGACCGCCTTTGCCAGCAACTGGTTGATAAGGGAACGTTTATCAAATTGAATCCTGAAAAAAGACCGGGAAGCTTCGCCTGTTTCAGTGATCCGAGTGATGTGGCACGTGTTGAAGACCGCACCTATATCTGCAGCCGCCGTAAAGATGATGCCGGGCCCACCAATAACTGGATGGATCCCAAAGAAATGAAATCAATCCTTGAAGGCCTCACGGGCAGCGCAATGAAAGGACGCACCATGTATGTAATCCCTTTTTGTATGGGTCCTGTGGGTTCAAAGCTCAGCCGTTATGGTGTACAGATCACCGATAGTGAATACGTAGTGATTAGCATGAAACTGATGACCCGTATGGGAAAAAGTGTGATTGAACATATGACACCGGGCGAATGGGTTCAATGTGTGCATACTGTAGGCGCTCCGCTGGAAGAAGGACAGGAAGACGTAAAATGGCCCTGCAATCCCAGTGTGAAATACATCAGTCATTTTCCTGAAGAAAGATTAATCATCAGTTATGGCAGCGGTTATGGCGGAAATGCCCTTTTGGGAAAAAAATGTTTCGCTTTACGCATTGCCAGCGTGGTTGGTCATGAAGAAGGATGGCTGGCCGAGCACATGCTGTTGCTGGGTGTTGAAGATCCTGAAGGCCATAAGGATTATGTTGCCGCCGCCTTCCCAAGCGCTTGTGGCAAAACCAATTTCGCCATGATGGTGCCTCCTGAGGGCCTCGAAGGCTGGAAAGTGACCACAATTGGGGATGATATCGCCTGGATCCATAAGGGCGAAGATGGGAAACTCTATGCCATCAATCCCGAAGCCGGCTATTTTGGCGTTGCCCCGGGAACCAACGGTAAGACCAATCCCAATGCCATGACCACCATTCAAAGGGATTGCATTTTTACGAATGTGGCCATTACCCCGGATGGAGATGTATGGTGGGAAGGCATGACCAAAGAAGTACCCGATGGATTAACCGATTGGCATGGCAAACCTTATGATCAATCAAGCGGAAAACCCGCAGCTCATCCAAATGCCCGTTTCACTGCTCCGGCAATCAACAACCCGGTTTTGGATAAGGATTGGGAAAATCCGGAAGGCGTTCCTGTTAGCGCTTTCATTTTTGGCGGACGCCGTGCCACAACCATCCCGTTGGTTTACCAGGCATTTAACTGGGCATTTGGTGTTTATCTCGCTGCTACTATGGGTAGTGAAATGACTGCAGCCGCATTTGGTGACGTAGGTAGGGTGCGCCGCGACCCGTTTGCCATGCTGCCCTTCATGGGCTACCATGCCGGTGACTACTGGAATCATTGGCTGCAGTTTGGCCGCGACCTGCCATCCGCTCCAAGGATCTTTAGTGTAAACTGGTTTAGAAAAGATACTGATGGCAATTTTGCCTGGCCCGGCTTCGGCCAAAATCTCCGCGTGCTGAAATGGATTGTAAATCGGGTGAAAGGCTCAGGCATGGGTGTTGAAAGCCCGATTGGCTGGATGCCCCGTTATGAAGATATGGACTGGAACGGCCTTGAATTCAGCAAAGAGCAATTTGCAGGAATCATGGAAATTGACCGTGAAATGTGGAAGAAAGAATTGCTGGGACATGAAGAATTATTCAGTACGGTTTACGACAAATTGCCCAAGGAGTTCTATTTCATGCGCGAATTGCTATTGAGTTCGCTTTGGCGCAGCCCCGAACATTGGGGATTGGCACCGGAGACTGTTTAGTTTTTTCCATTGATATAAAAAAGCAGTTGAAAATGGCCGCCTTTGGCTAATTTCAACTGCTTTTACTTTAGATCTGAACCGAATCAACATCATTCAATCACCAAACTTTTGAAAAATGAACCAGGCCAGTTTACTTAATCATTTCCCGGATATGCGCCCCGATGAATTCGCAACACTTCAGGCGATCATGAAGGAGATGTCTGACCTGGAACAATCCCGGTTTATTTCGCTTTATTCCACCAAACGCCGTGATCGCAATACGATGATCATCCTCGCCGCCATTGGTTTTCTTGGAGTGGCCGGTATCCACAGGTTTGTGGTGCGTGATATGCTTCTCGGAATCTTATATCTGCTCACTGTTGGATTTTGCTATATCGGCACCATCATCGACCTGGTGAATATTGGGAACATCACTCAAAAATACAATATCAAACAGGCTTACGAATCAGCTCAATTGGTTCGCATGGTTTCCTGATTATTCAAATTCCTGGCTTTTTAACACACCGCCTTAGCGATTTCTGTTTTATATTCATTCAATAAATTGACTGTCAATTTATTGAGAATTTTAATATGAAAGAAGGCAACAAACGGAGATGGCGGATTTTGGTGATAATCGCTTCCTTGTTGGGTGTTGCCATCTGGCAGGCCAATAAGCATGGTTATTTCAAATCCATTATTAAAGGTGCCGTATTAAAAAGTTCAGACAGCACCTACATCATTCGTTACGATTCTTCGGCCATTGATGAAGTTGCAGGCAATGCTACATTTTATAATGTGCGCCTGCAAAGCGACTCTTTGCAAATGAAGATGATCCGTGAGCAAACCGCTGGGTTACCTCCGGTATTATTTAATATTCGTGTAGATACTGTGCGGATACGCGAGGTAAAGGTGCAGGATATGCTTTCAAAAAATCAGCTGGCTGCCGGGCTTATAGAAATCGTTTCTCCTACCATTCAAATTATTCAGACCGGAACGGAAAAAGAAGCTAAACTCGATGCTGAAGACTCTCTGGCGTTGTACCAAAAACTGATTGGAAACTATAAACAGATCGATGCAAAAACAATTCGTGTACTCAATGGAAAGGTTCAGTTTGTAAAAGGAAACGAAGCCCCGCATTTTGTTATACAGGGTGTAAACTTTCAGATCAACAATTTCAAAGTAAATAAAAGAAGGGATTACAGTAACCTCATAGCTTATTTTGTAAAAGATGCTGTGGCAAAGGTTCAGAGCATAACGCTGAATACAGAATCGGCTGTTTTTCGCTTCAGCGATATTGAATACAATGCGCCAAAAAAGCTACTGCGGTTGGGCGAGTTATACCAGCTCGATAAAGAAGCAAAAGAGACTTTCATCAATCTTAAAAACACCTATTTCAGCGGGCTTTCTACGAACGCTTTTGTGAACCTGCATCGTTTTCAGGCAGATAGCCTGGTGACAGATGGTGGCGTCTTGAGTTTTTACAGGGGGAATAAATCAGACCCCGGAAAAACCAGCAACAAGGACAGTACGGAATGGCTGATGGATAATGATTTTTTGAACCAGGCAGAGATCAGGAACATCATGATCCATAAAACCCAGGTGCAGATCTTTGACAGGCAAAACCCGCAAGCTGAGCCATTTAAATTAAAAGATGCACGTTTGACAGCTTCAGGGTTAAAGGTTTCAAAAACGGGCAGCAGCTTACAGGATATCATAGGCGGAAGCGAGTTTTCTGTTGAAACCGGTGGATTTGTTTCCAGAACCAAAGACAACTTATACAGCCTGGAAATCGGGCCATTTTCATTCGATAACCAGTCTAATGTTTTGCGGATCAATTCCTTCAAACTGGTTCCATTGATCAGTCGGGCCCAATTTGTACGCACAGTAAAAAAGCAAACGGATTTCATGAATATAGATGTCAGGGATATTGTTTTCCGGGGCGCAGACATTAATACATTCATTGACCGCAAAACACTCATTGCGGAATCAGCCAGCCTTACCCCCCGGATCGAGATATTTAATGACCGCACTTTACCACCCGATAACAGGGATAAGAGAGGACAAGCCCCACACGAGATCATTCAAAAAATTGGGTTAACCCTTCTTGTGAAAAATCTGAAGATCAATAACGGCTACATTGGTTATGAAGAACGCAGCGCACAAACCGGCATGACCGGAAAGTTGACGTTCACGAATTTTGATGGTACGGTAAAAAACATTACCAATATCCCCTCAAGGCTATCGCGTGACCCGGTTATGGTGATTGATGCTTCTGCGCTTTTTATGGGCAAAGCTAGATTGAATACCAAATGGGAGCTTCCGCAAACCACTAAAAATGGTCAGTTCAAAATTTCCGGCTCTTTAGGAAAATTTGATGCGTCACTGCTTAATCCGGTCATTGAACCTCTTGCTGCGGCTTCGGTTAGCGAAGGCACAATTCAGCGGATAGCATTCAATATAAGTGGCAATGAAAATTCCAGTGCCGGTACCTATAACATCAAATACAGCGGGTTAAAAGTAGATGTTTTGAAAGTGGATGAAGAAAGTGGGGAATTGCAAAAAAAGGGGTTGATCAGCGCACTCGCTAATGTGGCCGTAAGAAGTAATGTGGATACGCAAACCCAGGCCACCAAGCAGCGTGAAAACAACAAATCCTTTTTTAACCTGCTTTGGAAAAGCATTTTTGAAGGGGTGAAAAATGGTGCACTGATCATCAAACCCAAGGGGGATGAAGCTAAATAACGTATTCGTATTTAAGTTAGATAATGAATTGTTTACATGAGGTTCCTGTGAACATGAATTCCGGCTCCAGTGAATGCGCGGGAAGAACAGCCGGGCTGCCACGGCTGGGGCCTTCGGCAAACTTTCAGTAACCCGTTATTTCGCTACCGCATCCAAAACCAATCCCTTAACCAAATCCATCGCCACACGTTCCTGCGTCATAGTATCACGGTTACGCAGTGTAACGGTATTGTCTTCTTTGGTTTGATGGTCAACGGTTACAGCGAAAGGAGTTCCGATGGCATCCATGCGGCGATAACGCTTTCCGATGCTGTCTTTTTCTTCGTAGAAGGTATGGAAATGCGGCTTGCAACTATTCACCAGGTCGCGGGCAATTTCGGGCAAACCGTCTTTTTTAGTTAACGGCAGTACAGCCAGTTTGGTTGGCGCCAGGTTCGCCGGCAACCGTAAAACGGTCCGGCTGTCTTCGCTGCCATCTTCCTTTTGCCATTTTTCTTCGGCATAGGCATTGCTTAAAGTTGCGAGTACCAAACGATCTAATCCTACCGAAGTCTCAACAACGTAGGGCACATAATTCTGATTGATCTCGGTATCAAAATATTGTTGTTTTTTCTTACTGAATTCCTGGTGGCGGCGAAGGTCATAATCGGTACGGCTGTGAATGCCTTCCAATTCTTTCCAGCCAAACGGGAATTGGAATTCGATATCTACCGCCGCATCAGCATAGTGAGCCGGTTTGGCGTGGTCATGGTATTGCAAACGCTCTTCCGGGAAATGCATCACATTTTTCATCCAGTTCCAGCGTTCGGCTTTCCAATGTTCATACCATTCGCGTTGTGTGCCGGGACGTATGAAAAACTGCATTTCCATTTGTTCAAATTCACGCATGCGGAAGATGAACTGCCGCGCCACGATCTCATTGCGAAATGCTTTACCGGTTTGGGCGATTCCAAAAGGAATTTTCATTCTGCCGGTTTTTTGCACATTCAAAAAATTTACGAAAATACCTTGCGCGGTTTCCGGCCTCAGGTAAATGGTATTGGCATCTTCGGCCACACTGCCCAACTCGGTGCTGAACATGAGGTTAAATTGACGCACATCCGTCCAGTTGCAGGTATTGCTTACTGAACAAGGTATTTTGTGTTGTTCGATGAGGGATTTCATGCCTGCAAGGTCGTCGGCGATAACCAGTTTTTCAAAATCCGCCAGCAATACACCGGCCTCATCTTTTTTGCCATTGGACGCCATGGATTCGGCAAAGCCTTCCACCAAATGGTCCACCCGGTAACGCTTTTGGCTGTCCTTGTTATCGATCATCGGATCGCTGAAATTGTCCACGTGACCGCTGGCTTTCCAAACCGTTGGATGCATGAAAATCGCCGCATCAATTCCAACGATATTGTCATTCATCTGGGTCATGCTCTTCCACCAGGCCTCGCGGATATTTTTCTTCAATTGGGCGCCGTTCTGGCCATAATCATAAACTGCGGAAAGGCCATCATAAATCTCACTGCTTTGAAAAATATAACCATATTCCTTCGCGTGCCCGATGAGGTTCTGGAAGGTATTTGCGTCGTAAGCCATATTGCTGAGTTAAGTATAAAATGCCGCTTGCGTTTAACAAGCGGCGAATGCGGCTGCAAATATAAGTGGTAGATTCCAGACATCATGCCTGAGCCCTCAGACTGTTGCAGCCTATAGCTGTTCTGCCGGGCAAAACCGAAACCAGGGGAGCTTAACCGGCCGGAGCAGGAGCATTGGTCCGCTTTCGGTCGCGATTGCGGTTGATAAGCTTCCACAGGGCAATGGTGCCCCAGATGATTCCGGCCAGACCGAGTACCGCGACGATTATGGCGAGGATATCCTGGCCGTTGCAGGAAAGAGAACAGGCCAGCGCAAACAGCAGATAAAGGGCCAACAACACACCCAGGATCAGCAACACATGCCAGATGGTGGCGCTGCCGTCAGCCTGCCGGAATTCACCACTGCGGATTAGTTTTTTTCGTTCTGCTTTGAGCTCTTTTTGGCTCAGGCTTTTGTACCAGGCATTCAAGTCTTTAAAGTATTCGCCTCTTGAAGTGTACTTACGATAATCGGGTTTCTCCAGTTGCTGTCCATCTTTTACCAGCGGCTTTGCAACAAAGCTGCTGTATAAGGCGGAGCTTTGATTTACTTTGACATGGGTATTGCTTGCGTAAAAGGAGATGAGTGTAAAAAAACTGGCAACCGCAATCAACAAATATGATAACCTTATGCCATAATACCCAAGCCCGTTGCCACGTGGAAGACGCTTTGCCTTAATCCATTTGTGAAAACCCAGGCCCAGGGCTAATGCTGCAATAGCGGCAATTAAAACCGGCAATGCCAGGAAAGTCAATGCTGTTGCCTGCATCCACCCGGCGATGGTCATTGCAGCGAAAATCAGGTACAGATGGATCAGGAAAATTAAAGTTTGGGCATACACAGGTTTTCTGTAAGCCCAGTAGCTGATTCGTTTCATTGCAAAGAATTTTTGATTAAATGAAGTTCCTGCACGTTTCCTGATCAGGATGATTTAAAACAGTTCAGTATCCAGATCAGCGGTTGCAATTTTAATTTCAACTTTGAAATTAGGAGAATCTTTCGCCCGTGCAAAATTTTTTGTATATCCGGGTGACGTTAACTGAATATCTGGCAATAAAAAATCACCATGCTTTGGAACTCCGGTAATAAGAACCTTTAAACATCGCGATTCGTGTGTTGTCCGGTCCGAAAATTTCCGCCGTATAGACTGCGATTTTATCACCCAGGAATTCTTCTTTACAATGGGCGGTAATTGCCTGTCCGGGGTATGCCGGTTTGAACTGGCTGATGGTTGTTTCTGTGGATACACATTTGCGGCCATGCAGATTTATGGCAATACCACAACAACTATCGGCCAATGAAAAGCAAATGCCTCCATGCGCTACCCCTACGGCATTTGTCATTTGGGGAGTGATCGTCACGATCATTTTGCAAAACCCCGGCCGCGCTTCCAGTATTTTGAATCCAAAGAAACGGGTTGAGCTATCCTGTTCCACCATTTTCAGCAGAAGTTGGGTAACTTCTGCTTCCAGCTTGGTCGATTGCCCGATCAGATCTGCAGCATCCATGCGACTTAGTTTATTGTTGGCGAAAATACCAATTTATATGCTGCACGTTTATGACATTCCGCATGCTTTGTGACCAGATTTAGGGCTTTTCCGGTTGTATTTGGAGATCTTGAAAAGATTAGGCTAAGCCGGATGGCGAATGGGAACATTCCGCTCCGCTTTTCTGCCTTTTGCTGCCATAAATTGTATGAAAATCAAAACCAAAATGGCCAATACCAATGGCGCAGCAACAAAAAGTAACCCGGTTCCGGGCGTTATGTTTCCCGTAGCCGGATCATAATTGAAGCAGGAAAACAATTTGCTTTGCCCCGGCAGCCGGTAGGATGGTGCATATTTGTTGTTGATGCTGGCAATCAGATTTTCCAGGTCACGGGCTTGCCGTATACCCAGCAGTCTTTTGGTAATGAATCCTTCGCGGTTTACGCCAACCAGCAATGCTTCGTGATCGAATTGCCGGGTGGTTTCATCCCAAACGGGATGGAAGCCAAACGACGCGGTGAGGGAGTCGATATCGCGGGTAATTCCAAAATGCCACTTCGGGTCCTGGTCAAGCTGAAAACCGGCAGCGTAATTTTCCATATCCGCCCTGCTGTCTCTTGGATCAAAACTGATCACCACCACCTGGTAATCATCCGCTGTTTGCAAATTATACTGCAATTCCTCTTTCAATTTCATTATAAAAGGGCTGCAAATGCCTGAACACCTCGAGAAAACAAGACCAACGATCATTGGCCGGTTTTTGGCAAGCTTCCGCATGGTGGTGCTTTCTTCCAAATTAGTACAGAGCGGGCTGTTGTACACCTGCCTGTAAACATTTATTTCCTCTTCAAAGCCTTTGCCGGATGTGCCGCCGGCAGACGCGGTGAATGAAATTAGTGTCAGGATGAGCGGGCCAATAATACGCTGATACATCGTTTTCCAATATCGGTTAAAAAAAGCAGGATAGCAACCAGGTAGGCAATGGCGAAAAGCGCTCCCCAAAATGCGAGCATGGGCGCATCCGCGAGTTCTGCCGGGTAATTGCTGAACCTTCGCGGCACACCCTGCGCACCGCCAGTGTAAAATGCAAAGAGAAAACCGATACCACCGATCAGCAAAAATGCTGCCTTCAAGTAGAGCATCTTTTCTTTTGCCTGTTCCCCGGCATACTGCATGCTGAACCACTGGAAAAAAGCAAGGCTGAACAATACATTTCCCATGGCATTGTAAGTATGAAAGTGCGCCGGTACCCAAAGCGTATTGTGCAATACGAAATTGTTGGAAATGGTGGCATCGATAACGGCGCCGAGGCCGCCGATGGCCCAGCCAATCACACCGAAAAAGAACAACAGGTTGACGAGATTCCAGCGGAGATTGGTTTTATAAACAGCAATAATTACACTGAAAATCGTGATGGCTGCAGCCGGAAGGCTTGCCAGGTAGGAGGCCAGTTGCCCGATGATTTGCAATCCTTCAGGTTGTACAAAATCCATGTAGAGGTGATGCAGAAAAGCGGTCAAAATAAAAATAAGGGTAAGGTTCCAGGCAATTGCGACATACCAGGTGGTTTTCCATTTTGGCCTGCCGCCTACTTCGGGAAATAACTCGTAGAGCACGGCCAGGCCGAGGTACAGCATTTCATTGGCAAGGGTATGGCCGAAATAATAAATGAAGTTCTTCATCAGCAGGGCATCATTTACAAAATCACCATTGGAATAATATTCAGCAAAAAACAAGGCGACTACCGTGGCACCGGCAATCAGGCAGGTGAGAATGCCTGTGAGGCTGATCATGGAAATGAGAATGAAAGGTGGTGTTTGCACTTCGGGATTTTTCCTGGAGAAATATTGCCAGGCAAAACTTTGCGCCAGGGTGTATTTTTTAAGAATCTGCACCATCATATCAATGGTCCACACGAGCCACCCCACAACAAGTACAACCAGGGACCAGAGAAACAGGGGCGTTGCCCATTTTGCCCACATGATCTTTAGCGGAAGGGGATAAAGGAATGTCCAACCGGCATTGAATTTTCCGATAAACGTGGAAGTCCAGAGCATCAGAATGCCAATGACCGTTAAGGCGAAGGCGAATTTATTTGACCAGGAATTTACATTTACATACCGCTGGGCGATGTAATGGATAGCGGCCATGCCCGCAACAAACCAAATGCCGATCATGGTCAATCCATGGGTGGTCATATTGGTGTAAAAAGTAATGGGCGATTGCGTAATCACCCCGCCCTGGTTGAGCCGCATCAAAATCCCTAAAACAATGGCTACAACAAAAAGTACCATGATCACAATGATCCACAGGGCAGTAATTTTTTTCAGTTTTAATGTTTCCATGATTCAGGTTATTTAACGGTGAAGTTTGCACGCATGCCTTGATGGACGGGACCGCAAAACTCGAGGCAGAGTATCATGTATTTTCCAGGTTCATCAAACTTCCAGCGCAGTCGGTTTACATAACCGGGCATGGCCTGGGTTTGAGCGATCAATTTATGGGAAGGATCGTAAATACCAAATCCATGGTTCACATCCAGGGAGGTAACCCGGAATTCTACCAGCTCATCTTTCTCAACCTCAAAACTGCTTTCCCCTTTCTGCGTTTTGGGATCAACGGCATTGTCTGAAAAGATGAAAGAAAATTGCCTTGCCGCCACATGCACTACCTGTGAAGGGTTTTCTTCAGCAAATACATAATAAGGCGATTTGGGAATCGTGATAAAGGTGAAAATTGCAAGAACTATGAACAGGATCAGTAAGAACCAGAAACGTTTGTTCAGGGGATTGGCCATCCCTTCTTCTTTTTGTTTCACAAGAGAGGTGATGAAAACCCATAAGAACACAACGGTTGCCGCGGCTGTGAGAAACAGGAACAGCAATAAAATGGAAGTCTGCATTGTTTATATTCTTTGAAGATGAAGAATAAAATATCATGAATCCGAGGCCTCATTGCATAGTCCGGTTTGGCCCCGTGATTTCATCGTTGTCCTGTTCCTTCCTGTTTTATATATCCTGCCTTTATTCAGGCTCATAGGTTCCCGGCACTGTGCGGAAACCAATGGCCAGCCTGTTCCAGCCGTTTATGGTAATGATTGCCAGGGTGAGCGATACTTTTTCCTCATCGCTAAAATGATTGCCAAGCTCTTGGTATAATTCGTCTGAGGCATCTGCTTCAGAAATCCTTGTCAGGGCCTCGGTCCAGGCCAATGCAGCGCGTTCCCTTCCGGTATAGAATGGTGTTTCACGCCATGCGATTAACCCATAGAGCCGTTGCTCGGTTTCACCCGCTTTTCTGGCATCCTTGGTATGCATATCAATGCAGTATCCGCATTTATTGATTTGGGAAGCCCGGATTTTTACCAGTTCAAGCAATGAAGCTTCCAGGCCGGAGTTCCGCACAAACGCCTCCATTTGCATCATGGCAATTAATCCCTTAGGTGAAACTTCGTTATAGTTCAATCTTGCTTTCATAATCATGCTTTTAAACGATCCGTAAATTCACTTTTCCGGCATTCAGATCGGCTGCCAGCTCCTGAATGCTTGTTGTTTCCAGTACTTTGCGTAACTGATCCCTCATGCGGCCCACATGATGATGCAGCGCACAGGGGTTTACGCTGCTGCATTGTACAAAACCAAGTACACAGCCATTGTATATGCCGTCGCCATCTATTGCCGTTACGATCTCACTAACCTTCAGCTCTCTCAATTGATGCTCATCAAGCTCAAATCCGCCATTGGGCCCTGTATAGGACTGAACCAGGCCATTCCTTACCAGCACGCCGAGAATCTTGCCGGTAAAAGCTTCAGGCACGGCCGCGTTCTGTACGATATCGCCAATTTTCACCCGCCTTCCCTCAAGAGATTGTGTGGCGATATACAACATCGCCTTTATGCCGTATCTGCAAGATTTTGAAAACATCTTCTTTCAAAACCGGACCCATTTTTTTGAGCAGATCCTTATTTACGACAAATCTATCGGAAATTAGTTGAAACATACAAAAATTTTTGAATCTATTTTCCGTGGAGTATGCTCCGGTGCCGGATTTGCCTTTAAAAACGGGAGGATAATTGAGATTCGTTAGTGCCCTTTGGACAGGAAAAACTCTAAAATTCCCATTGAAGGGCAATATTTACCGGGGGCATTAATAGACTAATCGGGAGCGCCGAAATGCATTCCGCTGCTGCCATATTCAGTAACCACATGCAGGCCAACAGGCGCGTAATAAGCCCGCAGTACGCTGTCAAGTTTGGATTTGGAAGCTTCGATCAATTGGTGGTTATTGGCCATATCGGCCCGGCTTTTCTCGTAAAGTCTTTTTTGAATATCGGTGTAAAAATTGTCATTCTGCGGAATGAACCAGCCTTTTCTGTTTGTAGCGATCATGCGGTCGAGGCGCAGTTCATAGCTCAGCAATTGGGGTTGTGGCAAATGGACAATGATCAAGGTATCACGACGTTCAATGCGGAATTCCTTTTTCTCAAGATCAACGCCGTACTTGGCCTGGTAAGGCACGGTTACGGTAGCCGTTTTTTCACCCAGTAAATTAGAAAGTGTACCGAGCACGCCGCCATCTTTGCTGGCATTGGTGGTGGTTATGGTGGCATTTCCATTGGATTCCAGTGTTGAAAGCTGCGCGATGGTACGCACGAACCCATAATTTTCGATGATTCGGGTTTCGCTGTTGCGGCTGCCTATGCGCTTGCCAATTGAATATACGGCAAGCAGCAACAGCGCACCGGCTATAACCATTAAGAAATATCGTATGGAGGGTTTCAATTGTTTTGTTGTTTGGGTTAAAAGTAGCTATTTCCTGGCAGGCTTGATTTCCTCTTTCAAAAATTGGCCGGTATAGCTTTCCTTCAGCTTCACCAATTCTTCAGGCGTTCCCTGGAACAGGATCTTTCCGCCGCCCTTCCCGCCTTCGGGGCCCATGTCGATGATGTAATCTGCTACTTTTATTACATCAAGGTTGTGCTCGATCACCAAGACGGTATTTCCTCTTTCCACCAGTTTCTCCAGCACATCGAGCAGCATTTGTATATCCTGGAAATGCAGGCCGGTGGTTGGTTCGTCCAGGATGTAAAACGTTTTCCCGGTATCTCTTTTCCCAAGCTCGGTAGAAAGCTTAACGCGCTGGGCTTCGCCGCCGCTCAGGGTAACCGCACTTTGGCCGAGTGTAATGTAGCCAAGCCCCACATCCTGCAGTACTTTGATTTTGCGGTAGAGGTAAGGAACCGGCTGGAAGAATTCAACGGCGTCATCCACCGTCATGTGCAGTACATCGGCAATGCTTTTGCCTTTATAGCGGATCTCCAGCGTTTCGCGGTTATAGCGTTTGCCCTGGCAGGTTTCGCAATGCACATAAACATCAGGTAAAAAATTCATTTCAATCACCCGCATGCCGCCGCCTTCGCAGGTTTCACAACGTCCGCCCTTTACGTTAAATGAAAAACGGCCGGGCTTATAACCACGGATCTTAGCCTCAGGTACGGAGGAAAACAATTGCCGGATGTCGGTAAAAAATCCGCAATACGTAGCGGGATTGCTGCGCGGCGTACGGCCTATGGGACTTTGGTCGATTTCAATCACCTTATCCACATGCTCAATGCCTTCAATCGAGCCATATGCCATTACCGGCTTGTGGCTGTTGGTAAATACCTGGTTGCTCAGCAGCGGGTAGAGGGTTTCATTTATGAGGGTGCTTTTTCCGCTTCCGCTTACGCCGGTAACGCAGATGAATGTGCCGAGGGGAATTTTCACGTTCACATTCTTCAACGTGTGGCCCGAAGCTTTTTTGAGCACAATCTCTTTGCCATTGCCTTTTCTCCGCTTCGCGGGAATGGCAATGGTTTTTTTTCCGCTCAGGTAATCGGCTGTTTCGCTGTGGCTTTTCAGGATTTCTTCCGGCGGACCCTGCAGCACAACCCTGCCGCCATGCCTTCCGGCCAGCGGGCCAATATCCACCAGGTGATCGCTTGCCAGCATGATGTCTTTGTCATGTTCCACTACCAGTACTGTATTTCCGATATCCCGTAAATTTTTTAGCGCATCAATCAGGCGGTGGTTATCCCGTTGATGCAGGCCTATGGATGGTTCATCCAATATATAGGTGATGCCCTGCAGCTGGCTGCCGATCTGGGTAGCCAGGCGTATCCTTTGGCTTTCACCCCCGCTCAGGGTTTTGGTGCCCCTGCGCAAAGTGAGGTAATCCAGGCCCACATGCAGCATGAAGCCGATGCGGTCCGAAATCTCTTTCAATACATCTTTGGCAATGACCGCTTGTTTTTTGTTGAGCTTTGCGGGAAGCGCTTCAAACCATTGCCCGAGTTCATCCAGCTCCATTTCACTCAGTTCGGAAATGTTTTTACCGCCTATTTTGAAGTGGAGGCTTTCTTTGCGCAAACGTGCACCATCACAAGTTGGGCAGGTGTCCAGTTTCATGAATCCTTCTGCCCAGTCGCGAATGCTGTTGCTGCTGCTGGTACTGAACCATCGCTTCAGCATAGGTACCACACCTTCAAATTTGGAATCAAAATAACCGCCAGTATTTTGCCCGGATTCTTCTTCGCTGTACTCCACGCTCAGGTCTTCATCCTCGTAGGTGTCTTTGCCAAACAACAGGATATTCAGCTTGGCTTCTTCAATTTCCGCTACCGGTTTGGTGAGTGGAAACTTATGCTTGCGCGCCAGGCTTTCTACCTGCCGGAAAATCCAAGCATCTCTTTTTTCTCCGAGCGGTACGATGCCCCCATCATTGATCGACACCGAATTGTCCGGCATAATGGCATCCAGGTCAACCGAATACACTGTACCCAGGCCCTTGCAATGCGGGCAATAACCATACGGACTGTTGAATGAAAACGAATTGGGTGAAGGCTCATCATAACTCAGGCCGGTATCGGGATCCATGAGCGATTTGCTGAATGCCGCTTCTTCATCGCCGCCAAATAGCGACTGGCTTTTACTTTTTTCATCACCGCGGTGTGCCACCACTTTCAATAATCCTTTACCCTGTTTCAATGCCTGTTGAATCGATTGATTGAGACGGTGCTTCATGTCGGTAATCACGGGCAGACGGTCGATCACGGCTTCAATATCGTGGATCTTATACCGGTCCACCTGCATTTTGGGCACCAGGTCCTTAATTTCTCCGTCTACCCGCACTTTGAGAAAACCCTTTTTGCGTAAATCTTCAAACAATTCGCGGTAATGACCTTTCCGGCTTCTTACCAGGGGAGCAAGAATGGATATTTTTTCTCCGGCAAAGCGTTCCGTAATGGCTTCCACCATTTCTTCTTCGCTCATTTTAACCATTTTTTTGCCGGTTTCATAGCTATAAGCCTCAGATGCGCGGGCATAAAGCAGGCGCATAAAATCGTAAATTTCAGTTACAGTACCTACGGTGCTGCGCGGGTTACGGTTGGTGGTCTTTTGCTCAATAGAAATTACGGGGCTCAGGCCAGTGATCTGGTCCACATCGGGCCGTTCCATATCGCCCATAAATTGTCTTGCATAGGCCGAAAAGCTTTCCATATAGCGGCGCTGCCCTTCATTGTAAATGGTATCGAAAGCAAGGCTGCTTTTACCACTGCCGCTTACACCGGTAAAAACCACCAGTTTGTTTTTGGGTATGCTGATGTCGAGGTTCCGGAGATTGTTTTCCCGGGCTCCGGTCACTTCAATGCTTCCCGCCCCACCATCACTTGCCCGTTTCATATTGGATTTGACCATATTGCCCGCGAAATTAATGCCGATGAGCGTAATAGTTTCGTGAAAATCCGGTTGATCCGGGTGCATATCATCCGGAATTAGCGACAGCATTCCCGATATTTCCACCGGAATGTTAACAGCCGGGAATGCTGTTTTTTTCAATCTTTAATTTGTACTTTTGTTGCAAGTGAAACAATTAAATTACCATATTCGCGATTTACTGATATCCCGGGCTTCCATACTTTAAGCCCCCGGATTGTTTCCGCCATATTCCAAAAAATTAAAATACCACGAAATGACTACGACAACCAACCCGGTTGTCCTCTGCGAAGAGGATTACAAAGCTTTATCCGATTTATTGAATTTAAGCGGCTCTTCCGGTAAGCCCGATGAAATGACGCTGGCCTATGAATTGAGCCGGGCCATTGTGATCAAGGATTCTGCATTTCCTCCAAATACCATACGCATTGGATCGGAAGTAACGGTACTGGACACTGCCATGAACAAAGAAATGAAGTTCCAGATTGTAATGCCGGGTAAAGCAGATATGAAAACCAAAAAGGTTTCCATACTTACACCAATGGCGGCTGCCATTATTGGTTTTCGCGAAGGAGATGAAGTAAACTGGAAAATGCCTTCAGGCATGAAGCACTTAAAAGTGGTTTCGGTTGAAAATGCACACAAGGCTGCTGCACAGGATCCCATGGAAGACTGATGGCATCTTATATATTTTCGTTATTTATAATACCTTCACGGTATGCAAAAAATAAGTGGAAATATCGCTGACCTGGTGCAGAAAACGTTGTTTTACGGAAACCTTTTGCTGGAAAACGGACGCGTTGTAAATACCGAGATATTGGAAGGGGTGCCCAGGGCGGGTGCCCCTTTTATTATACCGGGGTTTACAGATGCACATGTCCACATTGAAAGCAGCCTGCTTCCCCCATCAGAATTTGCCCGGATGGCGGTATTGCACGGCACGGTGGCCACCGTAAGCGATCCTCATGAAATTGCGAATGTTTGCGGAATGGATGGGGTGGATTTTATGATCCAGAACGGCAAAACGGTACCGTTTAAATTTTATTTTGGCGCGCCTTCCTGTGTTCCGGCTACAAAGTTCGAAACTGCCGGCGCAGTGATCACCACCGCGGATATAAAAAAACTGATGTACCAGGATGATATCCATTACCTCAGCGAAATGATGAACTGGCCAGGTGTTTTGAATGATGAGGCGGAAGTAATGGAGAAAATCGCTGTAGCCCAGGCTGCCGGCAAACCCATAGATGGCCATGCTCCCGGCCTGATGGGAGAAAATGCCATTAAATACATTCAAGCGGGCATAAGCACCGATCATGAATGTTTTACTGCAGAGGAGGCATTGCATAAGCTTCAAAACGGTATGAAAATCCTGATTCGTGAAGGAAGCGCAGCAAGAAATTTTGATGCGCTGATTGGCCTTTTGCCGGAATGGCATGAGCAAATTATGTTTTGCAGCGATGATAAGCATCCCGACAGCCTACTCGACGGGCATATCAATAAACTTTGTGCAAGAGCTGTTGAAAAAGGAATGGATATTTTTCATGTGCTTCAGGCTGCTTGTGCCAACCCCGTCAGGCATTACAACCTGAATGTCGGGTTGCTGCAACCGGGTGATCCGGCCGATTTTATCCTGCTGAAAGATCTCAAACGCTTTGACGTGCTGGAAACCTGGATAGACGGCGAAAAAATGGCCGCGAGAAATCAATCCCTTATTGAAAGATCCGAGTACAAGCCCATCAACAATTTTGGGATCAGGAATTTTGCCAGGGAAAACCTGCAATTTCCGGTGGATAAATTCGGAGATGAAGAAAACATGGAACAGGTCTATGTGATTGAGGCATTGGATGGCCAACTGATCACCAACAAGCGGATTCATCCAATTACCGATTTCCACATTGTTGACCGGTGCCTTGAATCCAATATCCGGAAAGACCTGCTCAAGATCGTTGTGGTTAACCGATATAACCCAGCGCCGGTGGCAAAAAGCTTCATTAACGGTTTCGGATTGAAGCAAGGCGCCCTGGCAGGCAGCGTAGCGCACGACAGCCACAATATTGTTGCGGTGGGAGTGGATGATGAAAGCCTGTTTAGTGCCATCAGCGCGGTTATTGAACAAAAAGGGGGGTTGAGTGCCGCTTGTGGTAAACAAGTGCATGTTTTGCCCTTGCCCATTGCCGGCCTGATGAGCAATGAAGATGCCTGGGAAGTAGCTGAAAATTATACGGCCCTTGACCAGTTCACCAGGGATCAGCTCGGATCCACCCTGGCATCTCCGTTCATGACGCTGAGTTTCATGGCCCTGCTGGTGATCCCGCATTTGAAGCTGAGTGACAGCGGCTTATTTGACGGCGATGAATTCAGGCTGATCTGAGTAGGGGGCAAGGTTGAGGTCGGGGTTGAGGTTGAGGTGAAGGTTGAGGTTGAGGTCGGTTGAGGGTGAGTTTGAGGAAGGGTGCAGAGTCCTTAATTGAGTGGGGGTCACGGCTCATTTAACATTTAAGACCATTCACGATCACCCCAACACCCCGAAAATTTCGTTACTTTTGCATATCCCGCCCTGCGGGATTTTTTATATTTTTGACTATGGCAGTATTGAAATTCAGAGTGTACCTGGAAGAGGACGAAACCATATATCGCGATATTCTCATTAAGCATACACAAACTTTTTTGGAATTGCATTCCGCAATTTTGCAGTCTTTCGAGTTTGACAGCAAGCACCAGGCAACTTTTTACCGCAGCAACGACAACTGGCAGCATGGCCGCGAGATCAGCCTGGCGCAGTATGAAAAAATCTATAAAGCGCCGCCATTGATGATGGGCGAAACCGCTATTGGAACGGAGATCCACTCACCCAATCAAAAATTTATTTATGTATATGATTTTACCAAGAATTGGGTGTTTTTGGTTGAGCTGATTTCCGTAGCCAAATCTGAAAATCCGAAACTCATTTATCCAAGCACCGGAAGAAAAGAAGGTGTTAGTCCATTGCAATATGGAACCCGCGGTTTGCTTGGGCCTAAGTTTGCGGATGTGGAAGAAAAATACGACCTGAACGAGTTGAAGGAGCAGGAAGAAACGGAAGAAACGGAAGATGAAGGCGGGTTGGAGGATTATGGGTCGGATGATGAATAGAGGTCGAGGTCAAGGTTGAGATTGAGTGATTATCCATTATTCCCGGAGCCGCATTGCGAAAAAAACTGTTTGCGTTCTTAGCGTGCGCTACGTGAGAAAAACTATTGCGTTCGTAGCGTTCGCTGCGTAAGAAATATCCATTGCATGCTTTTTGGAATAAATAAATGCCTGTTCAAAAAACCATCATTGCCATAGCGGGGCCCACAGCGGTGGGCAAAACTGCAGTGGGTATTCAACTGGCACGGCATTTTTGTACGTCTGTACTTTCTTTTGATAGCCGGCAATGCTATAGAGAACTGAATATCGGTGTGGCGCGGCCATCACAAAATGAACTCGACGCAGTTCCGCATTATTTTGTTTCAAGTCATTCCATTTTTGAAAAAGTTGATGCTGCGGTGTTTGAAAGATACGCATTGGATACACTCGAAAAATTATTTCTGAAAAATGATTTGGTGATTGCTGTCGGTGGTACAGGTCTTTACCTGAAAGCACTGATGGAAGGATTGGATGATATACCGGATATACCTGAAGCAATCCGGAAAAATGTACGGGAAAATTTTTCGGAAAAAGGAATGGAATGGCTTTCGGAATCCTTAAAAAAATCCGATCCGGAATTCTTTGCCGAAGGCGAAATGCAAAACCCGCAACGGATGATGCGTGCACTTGAAGTGTTGCTAACCACAGGAAGATCGATCCGCAGTTTCCAAAGAAAAGAAAAAGTTGAGCGTCCATTTGACGTGAAATTGGTTGTACTGGAAATGGAGCGTGAAAAAATAATCGACCGAATCAATTCAAGGGTTGATCAAATGATGGATGCCGGATTATTGGAAGAAGCCAAAGCGGTTTACCCAAACAAAGAATTGAATGCCTTGCAAACTGTCGGCTATAAAGAATTGCTTGATTATTTCGATGGCAAGCTATCGCTTGATGAAGCCATTGAACAGATCAAGATCCACACGAGACAATACGCCAAGAGACAGGTGACCTGGTTTAAAGCGCAAAGGCCAGCTTTGTTTTTGAATGCCAGCAAAGATGAACTGAGAAATTTACTTGAACTACTGGAATGATGATTTGACCATTATGGTAAACTGCCAGTCCCACGGGACTCCTATGGAGGAGAAGGGCAAGCAAGCACCGCTAATGCGAAGACGCATTGGAAAGCGGGCAAGCAATGCCGATACCCATTTATATATATTTAATTGCCTAGCTTTTGATTTTCCATTTCTGCTTCTCGTATACGCATTCTTTCCTGGAAAATTGTAGGCTTGATCTTGAAATATTTTGCAACAGGCACAATGGCAAGCACCAAAAATAAAATAGCATAAATATCATCTGAATATCCAAACCAGGCTATCAATGCAGCCACAACAGCAAGGGCGCTAAAGATTGGTGTAACCCATCCAGGGACATATTTATGGATTTTTTCCCCAATAAAACCCGCAACGATATAGCCAGCTATCACAATAAGGATATCATAAAACAGTCGAAGGCGATCAAACGTAAAGTGCCAAAAGCTAAAGCATTACTTCCAGAATTATAAGGGATAGGTCCTGGGTCAAATACCAAGATAAAGCAATCTGGCATCACAGCCGTGGTTCGTGTCCGCACGAACCATCCACATACTCACCGAAAGTTTATGCACTTTCCATCAATTCGTCATATTCTTCTTTGGTAACGATAAACTTATTTTCCGCACGCAGTGGTTTTCTTTCTTTTTCAGCCCGGCGTAATTTGTGTTTATAGATCGCGATTGGACTGCCCCAGATATAGAACCATTTGTTACGCCAACCTTTCGCTTCCTTCAGGTCTCGCCACATATCCAGGTATTCATGAAAATTGATGTAGAAAGGATTACCCTTGTGGGTGATGTTGGTGGTAATGCCGTATTTTACTTGTTCGGTTTCTTCCACATAGGTGCCATGTATACGGTCGAAAATGATGAATGTGGCGGCAAAATTTTTATCGACATATTTTTCCTGCGACCCGTGGTGCACACGGTGGTTAGAGGGTGTGGCAAATATATATTCTACCCACCGGGGCAATTTGCGGATGTACTCGGTATGCACCCAAAACTGAAACAGTACAGCTACCTGGCTCACAATAAAAAAGATGACCGGGTGCCAGCCAAACAGCATGACGGGCATAAAGAATATGAGCTTCAGGTTCTGCACCCAGCTAAGGCGGAAGGAAACCGTGAGGTTATAGTGCTCGGCACTGTGATGCACCACATGGGTGGCCCACCAAAACCGGCTTGCATGGCTCACCCGGTGCGCCCAGTAACTGGCGTAATCGTAAATGATGTAGCAGGGAATGATTGTCCACCAAGCGAATTGCATGCGCCAGGGTACGAGATTGTATAGCCAGAGAAACGGTAAAAACAACAAGGATTTGATCAGAAAATTTATGGCCACATTGCCCAAACCGACCCAAACCGCTGCCCAGGCTTCTTTCTTTTCATAATATCCCCTTTCTTGTTTGTAGCTTAAATAAACCTCCAATGCGGCAAAAAACAACATGATGGGGGCCGCCCAAATGATGAGATTGGGGCTGTTTTTAATAATCTGATCAAGGTTGTCCAGCGGAATTGCAGGGGCTCCAAAAAGATTAAGTAAATGGAACATTGGATTTTGAGTTTCTTGTCGTTTTAGTGTTAATGCGATCAGTTTAAACAATTACTACGCCAACTATCTGTTTATAACATTTATTATTTCAATAGATTAAGAAATTAAGTCTTGCCATCAATTTGTTGACATTCGCTTCTTCTGGCCAGGTTTGTCTTTATCCTGACCGGGTGACCGGCATCTGGCCGTTTGCTGAAAAAGCAACCGCGCCACCTTCTCAGCCCTTCTGGTGTTACCGGATAAATTTTCGTAAATTGCACCCCAACCATTGCAAAAATTACCATGAAGATCATCAAGCATTTCTCCCTTTCGGTTGTCTTTTTTTTCTTTAGCTTTTTCGCTTTAGCCGGCGAAGGCATGTGGCTGCCGCAACTACTCGAACAGTTGAATGAAAAGGAAATGAAAGCCATGGGCATGAAAATATCCGCATCAGATATTTATAGTGTCAATAAAGGCAGCCTGAAAGATGCCATTGTAAGTTTTGGAGGATTTTGCACCGGTGAGGTCATCAGCAACCAGGGATTGGTGTTGACCAACCACCATTGCGGCTACAGTGCCATTCAAAACCACAGCAGCCTGGAGAAAAACTATTTACGTGATGGATTTTGGGCGCAAACCAAGGCCGAAGAATTAAGCAACCCCAGTTTGTTCGTCACCTTTGTGGTGCGCATTGAAGATGTGACCGGCACAATGCTTAAAGGCGTGAGTGCTGCAACGCCTGAAGCGGAACGGGCGCCACTGTTGCAACAAAATATCCTGGAAGTCCGCCGGGGCATAAAACTGAATGACGGAGAAGATGCCCGCATTTATCCTTTTTTTGAAGGCAATAAATATTACGCCATTGTTACGGAAACCTATCGTGATGTACGTCTTGTTGGCGCGCCTCCTTCTTCCATTGGTAAATTTGGTGCGGATACCGACAATTGGGTTTGGCCGCGCCATACCGGCGATTTCGCCTTGTTTCGCATTTATGCAGGTCCGAATAACCGGCCTGCAGAATTCAGCCCCAATAATGTGCCTTTCAAACCTAAAAAGCATCTGAAGATTTCGCTCGATGGTGTAAAAGAGAATGATTTCACCATGGTTTTCGGTTTTCCCGGCCGTACCATGCAATACCTCCCTTCTTATGCGGTACAGCAGATTATGAATGTAAGCGATCCGGCCAAAGTGGGCATTCGTGATGAGATACTTAGGGTGCAAAAAGGATTTATGCAGGCGGATGAGCAAGTGAATATTGCTTATGCTTCCAAATTTGCGTCAACAGCAAATGCCTGGAAAAAATGGCAGGGCGAAATTCTGGGACTGAGCTCCACCAATGCCGTGGGCAAAAAAGAAACTTATGAAAAAACATTTACAGACCGGGTAACCGCGCAAACCCGCTATGCCGGGTATCGCGATATTTTGCCCAGGTTTAAAACGCTTTATGCAGAAATCGAGCAGCCTTCCATTGCCAGGGATTATTATACTGAAATCATGCGTGGGGTGGAAATCCTGAATTTCACCAACAGGCTGCACAATTCCATCAACAACCTGAAAGAAGGAAAATCTTCCGATGCGTTGAGGGGAATTAACAGCTTTCTAAACACGGCTGAAGGGTTATACAAAGATTTTCATCCCAATGTGGATGTTGAGGTTTTTAAAGCAGTCATGCCTTTGTTTTCCAGGAACCTCAATGCCCGTTTGGTACCTGCCGCGTTGCAAAACCTGGCAAGCGAAGCTGCCTGGGACAACTACGCAAAAAATGTATATGCCAACAGCATTTTCACCGATTTCACACGGTTGAAAAGTCTATTGAACCAGGCAAGTTCCGATCCAAACCGGGTGGTAAGCGAAGTGGAAAGCGATCCGGCGTATGCATTGTTCGCCAACATCAGAAGCATGTATGTCGACAATGCCGAAGGCGATCTTACCCGGATCCAGAACGAAATCGATCAGCTCCAAAGAAGATACATGGCCGCGCAGATGGAAGTATTTGCCAATGATAAAAAATTCTATCCGGATGCCAACAGCACGATGCGGGTTACCTATGGCAAAGTGGAGCCCTACAAACCCCGTGACGGTGTTCGTTATGGCATAGTGACACACCTCGAAGGCGTGATGGAAAAATACATACCGGGTGATTATGAATTTGATGTTCCCCAAAAACTGATCGACCTTTACAGGAAGAAAGATTACGGGCGATACGGCGTAAACGGAGAAATGCCGGTTTGCTTTATTGCTTCCAACCATACCACCGGCGGCAACAGCGGCAGCCCGGCGCTGGATGCCAACGGTAACCTGATTGGCCTCAATTTCGACCGGGTATGGGAAGGCACTATGAGCGACATCAATTATGATCAGTCCATCTGCCGAAACATTATGGTAGATGCCCGTTACATTCTTTTCATCATCGACAAATTTGCCGGGGCGAAACATCTTGTAGATGAAATGGACCTGGTAAGCAGCGCGAGGAAATAAGGCTCAGCAGCCAGCGACTACATAAATCCGGGATAATGCAAAATGATCCGGGGCAGCAAATGTATGTGCACAACCCAACAACTTTTTGCAAATTAACCCTTCAATCTTCCGACTCAAAGTATCTGTGAAGTGAACCGAAATTTGCCAACCCAAAGCACTGGTCAAATATCATTACGTAGGCAATCCCTGTCAACCGGCAAACCATCAACGGTTAGCCTTCTGCCTGATCACCCTTCGGTCATCTTCGCCGTATTCTCGGCCAATTGCAAGGCTTCAATAAATTCGTCCAGTTCACCGCTCATTACCGAATCGAGATTGTAGGATGTCAGGTTGATGCGGTGATCAGTTACACGGCCCTGGGGATAATTGTAGGTGCGAATCTTTGCGCTGCGATCGCCGGTACTCACCATGGTTTTGCGCTGCCGTGCAATCGCTTCCTCGTGCTTGCGTACTTCTTCTTCATATAGTTTAGTCCGTAACATGGTCATGGCTTTTTCACGGTTGCCCAATTGGGTACGTTCAGTCTGGCAGATCACCACGGTTCCGGTTGGCAGGTGAGTGAGCATGACCTTGGTTTCCACCTTGTTGACATTTTGCCCGCCGGCGCCGCCACTTCGTGAGGTCTCCATTTTCACGTCGCTTTCCTTCAGTTCAAAATCCACTTCTTCGGCTTCGGGCATAACGGCTACGGTTGCGGCTGAAGTGTGCACACGGCCCTGGGTTTCCGTATCGGGAACACGCTGCACCCGGTGCACGCCGCTTTCGAATTTGAGCGTGCCATACACATCATCGCCGGTTACTTCTACAATCACCTCTTTGTATCCTCCAACGGTCCCTTCATTTTCAGAAACGATAGCGGTTTTCCATCCCTTTTTTGTGCAATAACGCAGGTACATATCCAGCAGGTTGCCGGCAAACAAACTGGCCTCATCGCCACCTGTTCCGGCACGGATCTCCAGCATGGCATTTTTATCATCCTGCGGATCTTTAGGGATCAAAAGGGTTTTGAGTTCATTCTCCAATACATCAAATCTTTCCTCCAGTTCCGGCATTTCCATTCGGGCCAGCTCTTTCATTTCCTCATCATTGCCTGCCAGCAATTCCTTGCTGAAATCCAGGTCGGCCTTCACCTTTAGATATTCATCAAATGGTTTAACAATGTTTTCCAGTTGGCGGTATTCTTTTCCCAGGCGGCTGAACTCTTTTTGATTCGAAACCACTTCCGGGTTGGTTAATGCGATGCCTACCTGTTGAAACCGGGCCTTTAATGCTTCTAATTTGTCGATCATAATCGGGGTGCAAATGTAAAATGTATTCAGGAAAATTGAATTCAGGAATGCAGATTGAATTCAGGAGTTCAATCTGCGCCGGCACAATGCCACATTCTCAATATGCAATGTCTGTGGAAACATATCCATCGGCTGGCATTTCACAACATCATATTTTTCTGACAACATGCGAAGGTCGCGGGCCTGCGTGGCCGGGTTGCAACTCACATAAACCACTGTTGGCGCTTCCATTTCCAGGATTTGCTGCACCAGTTTTTCATGCATACCCGCCCTCGGCGGATCGGTGATGATCACATCCGGGCGGCCTTCGGCGGCAAAGAATGCGGGTGTACAGATCTTCGCCACATCCCCGGCGAAGAACCTGCAATGTGCCAAGTTATTGAGTGCGGCATTTGCTTTGGCATCTTCAATGGCTTCTGCCACCACTTCTACACCTATAATCTTTTTGGCCTGGTGGCTGCAAAAAATGCCGATGCTCCCGGTGCCGCAATACAGATCGTAAACGATCTCATTTCCGGTGAGCCCCGCAAAATCGCGTGTAATGCGGTAAAGCTTTTCCGCCTGCCGGGTGTTGGTTTGAAAAAACGATTTCGGTCCAATCAGGAACTCAAAATCCTCCAGTTTTTCTTTCGCGTGCCGTGGACCTGCGAAAAGCTTTGGTTCCAGCCCTTCCATGCTGTCATTCCACTTTTGGTTGATGGTATAGTAAAGGGTTGTGATCCCGGGAATTTCACGTTGCAAAGTTTCCAGCAAAATATTCGTATGCTTTTCATGTTCATGTCCCAGCACCACATTCACCATCAGGTCGCCGGTGGTGCACATACGGATCTGTACATTGCGCAGCCAGCCTGTGTGTGCCTTGATATCGTAAAAAGGCATTGCGAGGCGGATGGTGGTTTCCTTAATCAGGTCGCGTATGTAGTTGGCTGGTTCTGCCTGTAAATGACATTTTTCAATAGCCACTACTTTATCAAAGACGCCTCTTGCATGAAAACCGGCAGTAGGCTGCAGGAAATCAATATCGCGGTCGGCTTTCAATTCTTCCCCGGTAACATAGCGTTTATTCGCGAATGTAAATTCCAGTTTATTCCGGTATGCTTCGATCTGATCACACCCGGCAATGGGCAGCCATTCTCCAACTTGAATGTGGCCAATCCGGGAAAGTTGATCAACAACCTGTTGCTGTTTAAATTCCAGTTGCTTTTCGTAGGGCAGCATTTGCCATTGGCAGCCGCCGCAAACCCCAAAGTGGCGGCAAAATGGGTCAATACGGATTGCTGAAAATTTATGAAAATTAATGGGGTGACCTTCTGCCCAGTCTTTTTTGTTTTTTGTCAGTCTTACATCTACCAGATCACCGGGTACAGATTTTTCCACAAAAACAACTTTGCCCTCATGATGGGCAATGCATTTTCCTTCCGCGGCATAGCTTTCGATTAGCAGGTTTTCAAGAATGATGGTTTTATTTTTCCGGGCCATGGGCGGCAAAGGTAAACCATTGCCATTTTGAATTGAACAATAGCGCGCTGGAGGCGTTCACGGGCAGGCGTTTGATTGCGGGTTTCACAAATCCTTTAATTTTACGGGATTAAACCACCATCGTAATGGACGTAACCAATATCGCTGCTGTTGCCCTGGGCATTGCCCTTAGCGCTTGTTGTGGATTTCGCGTTTTTGTGCCGATGCTTGCCGGGTCTCTGGCGGCCTTTTTCAACTGGTATGATTTTGCACCGCAAATGCAATGGCTTGGCACCTTGCCTGCGCTGATCACATTTGGAACAGCCTCCATTTTGGAAATAGGAGCGTATTATATCCCTTTTCTGGATAATCTGCTGGATACCATTGCCGCGCCTTTAAGCGTTGGGGCAGGTACTGTTCTTGCTTCATCCATTTTGCCAATTGACGAAAATATGACGAGGTGGATCGCAGCATTGTTTACCGGAGGCATTGCAGCAGGCACATTAAATTTAGGAACCGGTCTGTTGCGGCTTTTGAGCAGTAAGTTTACCGCCGGTGCCGGAAACGTGGTTGTGGCGAGTACGGAGAATGCCGCGGCGGTTGGCGGCTCGGTATTGAGCTTGCTGGCTCCGGTTTTTGCTGCGGTGATCATCGCGGTTTTGGTAATTTGGGTGATCATGAAAATGGGATCAAAACTGAGGAGGGCGTTTATTGGAAAATCACCACCTGCACCCGGCTCATCCCATAAAGAGGTGTAGATAGAAACCATGAATTCTTTGCGCCAATGGAAATAAATAAAAACGAATTAAACTGTCGTAATGAAAACAAACTGGATTATCGCATTGCTGGCCAGCGTCATAATATATCCCGGATGCGCCGTTGCACAACAGGGTAAACCGGATCGCAATGAACAACGGATTATTAAGGCGATAGCCGACAATTATGACCGCAATATCCAGGTACTGAAAGAGTCCGTCAATATAAACAGCGGCTCATTAAATATTCAGGGCGTACGGGCGACGGGCGATCACCTGGCAAAGGAATTTCAGAAAATAGGTTTTAAAACCGAATGGGTTGAACTGCCTGATTCGTTGAAGCGTGCCGGGCATTTGGTCGCATACAAAAAAGGTACAAAAGGCAAAAGGGTTATGATGATCGGCCACCTCGATACGGTTTTTGAACCGGATATGGAAGCCAACCCATTTCGCATGCTGAATGACAGTGTAGCCACAGGCCAGGGCATTTCGGACATGAAAGGGGGTAATGTGGTCATCCTTGCAGCCTGCCAGGCATTGGAGCAGCTTGGATTGCTTAAAGACGCGACGGTTATAGCGTATTTTACCGGCGATGAAGAAAGCACTGGCAAGCCATACCAGGTTACCCGCCGTGATTTTATTGAACGGGGTCAGGAAATTGATGTCGCACTTGGTTTTGAAGGTGCAGCAGGATTGGGTGAAGTGGTGGTGGGCCGGCGTGGTATAGGTAGCTGGACAGTAAATGTTGAAGCCAACCAGGGGCACTCTTCCACCATTTTTGGCAAAATTGGTTACGGCGCGGCCTACGAAATGGGCCGTATCCTGAATGAATTCCGCTTACGGCTTGCAGGGATCAGGAATCTTACATTAAACCCGGGCATCGTGGTTGCGGGTGTGGATATAAATGCTGGTACTGAAGAAAATGAATTTATGGATGTGACGGGAAAAATGAATATCGTGGCTCCCCGTGCAGTTTCAACGGGCGACCTGCGCTACCTCACCAATGCGCAGCGTGACAGTGCAAGAAACATCATGAAGGAAATTGTTTCCAACAGCCTGCCAGGCACCAAAGCGACCATCACCTTTAATGATGGCTTTCCGGGAATGGAGCCGACCGCGGGCAATGTTGACCTGGTGAGACAGCTCAACGAGGTAAGCATGGACCTGGGATATGGTCCGGTAAAAGGCGGTGATCCCGGAAGCCGTGGTGCCGGCGATATCAGTTGGATCACCCAATATACGGATTGCATCGACGGGCTCGGAGCCGAAGGTGCTGGTGCACATGCACCGGGTGAGGTGATTTACTTCAATACGTACAGGCCATTGATGGAAAGGGCGGCGGTGTTGTTGTACAGGTTGACGAGGTGATCGGGTTGATCATCCGGTGCCAACTTAAGAACATTTTCATCCTGAATACAGTGGACCTCAGTCTATTCAGGCCCGGTTCCAATAATTAACGAGAAAAGGCTTCAAAACTGCAGATTCTTTTAGGTCGGTTTTACAACAGCAGCAGAATCAGCTAAGGATCGGGCTAAAGATTAATGGCAGGAAGTTTGAAATGCGTGAATAAACATTATGTGGAATTTCATCCATTTCATGAGGCTGATAATTTTTACCGGCATTGTTATGCAAGCTGCCTGTGGCAATCCCGATAGCACGGGTCCTGATACAAAAATCACGGATTCCGTGGAAACCACAGAACCCCCTCAGCGACCGGTTAACAGCGCGGAGTTTTTTTCTGTGGACGCTTTTTCTGAATTTCCGCCGGAGATAGAAGGTTGTTCCTGTTATTTTTCCAGAGATTCCACGGCTTTCGCTCAAAAAGAGTATATCTATATGAGCAACCTGAACGACATGTCGATAATGAAGTTGAATGGGGCAATGGTGAAGTTTAAAAAGCAAAATGAGCGGCAGCTTGACAGTGTTAACACGGTAACCATCATGAAAGCTGAGGGATACAACATGATCATCAAATCGAAAACCCTCCGTCCCAGCGGTGATGAAACCTGGATTCAGACAGGTACAATCCAGATAACGGATAGTACCGGCCATATAGAGACAAGGGATTATTATGGTGAATGCGGATGTTGATCCTCCATCTTAATGGGGCATGCGTCCACAGGATTAAACTATTTTTTGCAAGGCCATTATGCGGACCCCCATCAGACACTGAACCGGCCAACTTTTTCCATGGTAATTTTGAAACTTTGCTTGATAATCCTGTTGCCATTGGGCGCGTTATAAAATAATCAGCTATGCAAAAGATCACTTACTTTCTGCTCATCCTGGCAATTTACGCCTGCAATACCGGTGATAAAAAGCCTGCTGTTATAACGGGGAGCGAGCAGAATGCAGTTTATTACAGGGATGTTTTCGCATCGGAAAGCGGGGACGTTCCAGGCAATATATATGCAGATACCCTAGAATTTGTGGAGCTGGTTCAGCAGGGGGATATTGGTCTTTTCTATGTTCGCCGGGCAAACCAGTTGAAAGCGCTGGCCGTTGAAAATCCGGTAGCTGCACAGTTTGGGTTCTTACGTGGCGACATCGTCTCCATTCAATGGAAAAGAGACAGTATCTGGATCGAAGGAAACGGCTCAGCGCCTGAAGTGACGGAGTACCTGGTTGGTGCGACAAAAATCAGGGATGGCGCAGTGTCTGGTTTTAACCAAAAGCACGCTAAACCTATTAAAGCGGAATATCATGAACAATACAATTTCACTCCGCAATTTGTAAAAAACATGCGCAATATTGTTGAAGAATACCTGGCCGGTACCGTAGACCCCGTTTTCAGGGGATGGCTAACTGATACCGCGGCAAATATTGTTTTTTCCATTGAGGAAGGCCAAAAAGAAGGACGTTTCTATAACATCCTGGGCATTAGGAAGGCAGAAGAAGCAGAACCGGTAAAGTGGTTATTCGTGGATGTTGATAATCACCAGGTTTATGAACTTTACGCGCCTTCCGATTCGCTTGTGCCTGCCAGGTAAATTAAATTCGCTGCAGTAAGCCGGACATTGTCTCCTTTTTTAAGGGCACAAGCCGTAAAACTTTTGCGGTTCAGGCAGAAGGATAGCTGCATTTACAGAGTCTAATCAGAGTTAACAATAAATTGCAGCATCCAGGATTTTTGTTATACGAATGCAATCGTATGTTTGATTTTCAAATGTGTTAAAAATGCTTATGAAACCGCTTTTCCTGTCGCTGATGTCAATGCTATTTCTCACTGTGGCTGGTCATTCCCAGGCAGATGGTAAACGTATCATTCAGCGTTATATTTTTGAACTTTCGGCGCGAACCGATTCCACTGACACTGCACGAACAAAAGAAACCCTCTATCTCGATGTTGCTGAAGACGGATCAAGCCGTTTTGCCGGTATGGGGCAATTATTTGGTGATTCTATGCGCCGGGCATTTGCAAGTGGTTCCGGCAGGCAAATGATGACTGACGGTGGCAGGGGCGGAACCGAGAACCGGGTTGTAATGGGCGGTCCCGCAAGAGGTGCCGGTGGGGGTGGCGGCCGCGGCATGATGGGCATGCGCTCTGTTTCTCCTTATATCATTACACGCACGGGCGGAACTGAAATCACTTACCGTGAAAACGCGGGAATGGAAAACTACTATTATACCGAAGATCTTTCCAATATCAATTGGACAATGCTTGAAGGCATTCATGATTACCATGGCATGAAAGCACAGAAAGCTACAGCTGAATACGGTGGACGTACATGGTTTGCTTTGTTTAGTTTCGATATTCCGCTGATGGATGGACCCTATAAATTCAAAACCCTTCCCGGTTTTGTGGTAAAGGCCTGGGACAGCAATGAGCACTATGTGTTTAGTTTTATCGAAAGCCAGAAGGTGGAAACCGATTATTCGCTGGAATTACCTGGAAACGCGCAGAAAGCTACAAAATCTCAATTGGCAAAAGCGATCTACAATTTCCGGAGCAGGCCAATTGCCACCAATTTCCCGCAAGGGGCAAATGTCCGTATTCAAATGCGGGATCAGGATGGCAGGGAAATTACCATGGAGGATATTGAAAAAAGACGGCGCGATCAATTAAAGAAAGAAAACAACCCGATTGAATTTATAAAATAAATCGGGCATAGATAAAATTCCTGTTGAGATGGTTGGGCGGCCGATTTCGGTATCAATCCGGTTTTGCGCCAGAGATTAACTGATATACCAAAACTATGCGAACGATGAAGGTCCTTTTGATACCGGTGTTCATGATCCTTTTTGCTCACGTGGCTGCAGGCCAATCGGTAATTACAGGAACGGTAGCCAATGAAGATGGAAAAATGCTGGCCAATGCAACCATAACGGTTGAAAATCCCGCGGACAGTTCGGTTATTGGATTTGGGTTATCCAACACGCAAGGCCAATTCCGGGTTAGTGTAAACAGCAAGCTTGAAAAATTGCTCGTTCGGGTAAGGTTACTGACTTACGCCAACCAATTCAAAGAAATTGACAATAAAACCCAGGAAATAAAATTCACGACCTGGCCACAAGCTGTTGAACTGAAAGAAGTAACCATCCGGCCTGCGCCAATTTCCGCGAGGGGAGATACCTTGAGTTATGACCCTAACGCTTTTGCGGCCATGCAGGACCGAAGCCTTGCCGATGTGGTAAAGCGGATGCCTGGTTTTGAAGTTTCGGAAGATGGGCAGATATCCTTCCAGGGCGAGTCCATCAACCGGTTTTATGTAGAAAACAAAGACCTGATGGGCGGCCGGTATGGTACGGTTACGAATGCGCTTCCTCACCGGGATATTTCCAGGATTGAGGTGCTGCAAAATCATCAACCGGTAAAAGCGCTGCAGGGATTGGAACCATCCGTTCAACCGGCGATCAACATAAAACTGAAAAAGCAGGTGACCTACACCGGGCGTGGTGATTTTGGTGCCGGCTTCAGCCCTGCCATCTGGAATGTGTCGCTGACCCCGATGATCTTTTCAAAAGACAGGCAGGCGGTGGTTACGTATAAATCAAATAATTCGGGCGACAACCTTGCCGGTGAAACCGGGAACATGATTTCCCTGCGTGGAATGGAAGGACGTTTGGTGAACAATACCACAGGCAGCTGGCTCGGCATTTCCGGACCTTCCACGCCTGCCATTCCAATGAACCGCTATTTATTCAACAATGCACATTCATTCGGCATAAATGGAATGACCGATATCGGCAAAGGATGGGAAACCAGGTTGAATGGCACTTACATGAATGACCATCAAACCCGTTCAGGCGGCAGTTATACGGAAATGCGTATAGACGGTTCCGGTTCCCAACCCCAGGGTATCCGTTTTACACGGCACAGCGACCTGGCAAATTTCCGGGAGAACATGACCGCCAGTTTTAACCTGGCGAAAAATGATAAGAACAATTTTGTGCGCAATATGCTTACCCTCCGCACCGACCGGAACAGCGACCGTGGCCCAATGATCGTCAATGATCTCCCGGTTGAGCAACGGCTCGCTTCACCAGGTTATTCTTTGCAAAATACATTCAGCACGCTTTTTATGGTGGGAAAAAAGCAAACCACAACAATTAACTTTCGTTCGTTTATCAATTACATTAACGAAAACCAGGATTATTCCATCTGGTCAGCAGGAAACCTGCAAAACAAAACCACTGATCTCACCGAAGCCGATCAAATGACCCAGTTCGCAGATTACAAAAGTTTCGAACTGGAAAAAGAGGCATCCGTTTCATTTCGGAAAAAAGATTGGAATTTTAGGCCGGGG
This sequence comes from Bacteroidota bacterium, assembly GCA_023387985.1. Classification (GTDB taxonomy): domain Bacteria; phylum Bacteroidota; class Bacteroidia; order Chitinophagales; family Chitinophagaceae; genus Phnomibacter. Next base: position 319,269 of record JAEWHC010000009.1, read on the forward strand.
GTCAATTACAGTTTATCTAAAAATGAACTGCAAAGCCGGCTGTCAGCTTTGGATGATGCCAAGCAGCAACTGGTTCTGGGCAATGAATGGTTCAATAATGTGGATTTCACCAACAATACCACAACGGGGTATTTCAATATTGCGCTGAACCGTGACAACATCCGCTTTTCTTTGAATTTGCCCGTAGTAAATTATGAAATAAAAGCCGAAGACACGAAAAATCATTTCACCCGTAATTTAAATAAACTCGCATTTGAACCTTCTTCGTTTATTCGCTATGCGTTCAATCCGCTCTGGACATGGAACGCCAATGCAGGCATCCGCAACAATTTCGCCACAATAAGGAATCTATATCCCGCATTTATTTTTAGCGGACTAAACTTTAATGCCTATGATTCGGACATCTCAGAAACCCACAGCAAAAATGCAGGTAGCGGTGTTGAATATAAAAATACGCTGACGAATGTACTTGGGAACATTTCGGCAAGATATTCAACAAGCACAACCAATATCATGCTTTCGCAAAGCATAGCTCCAAATGGTTTACGGACCATGAAAGCTGTACTGCAGGATAACAAGATCAATTCACAGTCCGTATCAGGCTCCCTCGGGAAATATTTTACGGATATTGGAACCAATGTTTCTTTGAGCGGTGGATTTAACCGTTCCACGTCCAACAACCTGATCAACAATATCCTGCTGCCGGTTACTTCCAAAAGTCAGAACGCAGGATTCAGGGTCAGCAACAATAAATCGTCGAAGGCCACGGTGGAATACAGCCTCGATATGAGCTTTTCACAACGCATGAGCAAAAATATCACCACGCCGTCATCGAATTTCATGCATGATCTCAAGCTATTTATTTATCCGGTCAAAAACAACACGCTTCGCCTGAACTGGAACAACTCCACTTACAAAACCGATGCGCAGCGGTTCACCAATAATTTCCTGGATTTGATCTACCAGTACAACCTGGAAAAACGCAAAATGGATTTCGAGATCAAATGGATGAATATTTTAAACACAAAGACCTACGAGCAGGCCATTGTATCCGCCATTGAAACCACCACAACGTACTATACCATCAGGCCGTCACAAGTATTGTTTTCGGTGCGGATGAATTTGCGGAAGTAATCCCCGAATGCATTTAACGGATGGCTTCGCTTAACCACAGATGTGCTGACAGCGTGCCCATTTCTGCTTGCCAAACACTAATGGCTTCGCAGATTATCTCCGTCTGTTCTGTGCAACCTTGTGTAAACCATACTCGATATCATGGTTATTATGCCCACGATGACGAATGTAATGCGGAAAGTGGTGTGGAGGCTTTCGGGCTTATGACCAAAACCCGTTTGCACGAAACGCAGAATGGTGAGCCCAATGGCAATGCCGAACCCGATGGCGAGTTGCTGATTCACGGCAAGCAGACTGTTGCCGCTGCTTGTATTGAAATCCCGCAGGTCGGCAATGGCCAGGGAATTCATGGCAGTAAATTGCACAGAATTGAACCAACCCATAATAAACGTGATGGGCAAAAACCAGTAAACTGAAGAATGCGGGCCAGGAAGTGCGAGCATGATGATCATTATGCCAATGATGAGGGTATTGGCGATTAGTATGTTTTTGTAGCCGATCTTGTCGATCAGTGGTATCACGGTTCGCTTGCTCAGCATTGCCGCTATCGCCAGGGGAGCCACCATCCAGCCACTTGTTGTTGCCGATTGCTCATAAGGTACCTGGATCAGCAAAGGGATTAAAAGGGGAATTGAACTGATGCCCAGCCGGCTTGCGAGGTTGCCCAGCAAGCCCACCCGGAAAGTTCGGATTAGAAAAAGGTTGGTCGGGAACAATGCGTCCTCATTTCTGCGGGCATGACGGAAATAGAAATAAAGGAACAACCCCCCGGCTAAAAGCAGGAGGATGACTACGGTAAGCATTTTGGGCTGCCCCATCAATTCCAGCGAAATGGAGAGAACAAGGGAAGCAATGCCAAACAAAATGAAGCCTTTAAAATCCATTGCCGCATTGGGTCTCGAATAATCGGGCATAAACCAAAAGCTCATGATGATCCCGAATAAAGCAATGGGTATATTGATGAGGAATATCCAGTGCCAGCTCACATATTCTACAAGGTAACCACCCAACAGCGGACCGAGTATTGGCCCCATTAATGCAGGGACGATAGCATAATTCATAGCCTGTACAAATTCCTTTTTTTCATAGGTTTTGATTAAGGCAAGCCTGGCAACCGGCGTCATCATGCTTCCTCCAATGCCCTGGATCACCCGGCTGAGGTTTAGCATTAAAAGAGAATTGCTCATGGCACAAAGTGCAGACCCGATGGCAAAAATGATCAGCGACAGGATGAATATTTTTTTAGTGCCAAAGCGGTCAGCAAGATAACCAGATAACGGGATCAGCAAGGCCAGAGTTAAGACGTAACTGATGATGGCCGATTGCATATTGAGTGGAGACTCCTGCAGGTCGGTGGCCATTTGCGGCAGGGCAGTATTCAGGATGGTTGAATCCAACATCTGCATAAAAATGGCCGTTGCCAGAATATAAGGCAGGTATTTTTTTAAAGAAGGTTCCGGCGAACTCAACATAGCTGGCAAAGGTATTGCGGCCTGGCCATTAGATTAAAAACTGCCTAAAGCTTTGTTCAAAAGGTGCGGCAGGCAGATGCATTATGGCTCCTCATTTTCTGCCCCCGGGTCATCTTTTTTAATCTCTTTCAATTCTTCCTGTTTGATGTTTGCCTCCATTTTTTCCGTTTTCAGGTTTTGCCTAAGGAGGCCAAACAAACTCATATAGAGATTGGCTACGGCAACAACCGCGAAGAAACTGATAAGATAGCCCCGCCAATCATCAACGATCAGGGTAAATCGGGTAATGATGATAAAAATAAGTGCCACGTAATGACTGAAACAGTATTCGCAGGTAAACAGATAAAAGAATTTTCGGGTAAGAAGGCTCTGACCGGTCTTTGCTCTTTTGGCGCAGTATTCCCGCGGTTCACGAAATATTTCCTCATGGGTTACGGTCCAGGCAATACAAGCGACAGCCAGGGCAAGAATAAGCAGTGTATAAATTTCATTCCAGTAATTCATTTTCAAAATTTAACTGATGCGGGTCTGCAAATATCATGCATCTCTCAATTCATCTTAGGCCAGAATGAATTTGTTTTCAGCGCAAAACCGGGGTAGAGAAAGCTCTTTCCAGCCCGGCATATAGCTTCAGGCTTTGATAAGGTACCGGATTCACGTCCATCAGGCCTTTGAATCCTATTCCATCGTTAAACCACCAATCAGTTGCAGGAGTTCGTCTTTTTTCCTCCTGCTGATATCGATTTCTTCATCATTGTTCATTACAATATGCCCCCCTTCGCCCCTAATGTATTTTTTGATATGCTCCACATTGACCAAATGGGAGTTATGAACCCGGAAAAAATTGTAAGGGGCAAGCAGAGCTTCAAAATCGCCGATCAATCTGGTTACAAGAATTTTTTTATCATTTACAAGGTGCAAATTTGAATAGTTTCCACTCGATTCGATATGTAAAATGGCTTTTACCGGAATAAACTCAAATCCTCCCGTAATGGGAATGCTGATTTTTTCCTCCTGGCTCTTGTAAACCATTTTTTCGGTTTCCTGTACGTGCCGGTCATCATGGCCGTGAGATTCACATTTGTTGACCACCCGCTCCACGCCTTTCTCAAATTGCCGGGACACCGAATGCAGCGTGTTTTTACACTCCTCCCAAATTTCCCTCACCACTTCGGCTGCAGGTTTTAATTCATCAATCAAACCCGATACCTGGCCAATTTCCAGTTCTCCTTCCCGGAGGTCTCCTTCGAACATACCCCTTTTGGCGCGACCCTTACCAAGCAGGGCGAGAAGTTCTTCTTTTGTCGCCCCACCCGCTTCTGCATCTGCTACAGCATCATAAAAGGCATTTTTCAATAAACGGACGGGTGTAAGGCTTTTCATGGCAAGTTTGGTGTCGCCTTCTGCGGCTTTCAATATCAATTCTTTAAAATGCATATGGCTGCTTGCTTCTGGCGTGGCTACAAACCGGCTGCCAACCTGAACCCCTTCTGCACCCAGGCATAATGCTGCAGCCATTTGCCTGCCAAAACCAATGCCCCCTGCAGCAATAACAGGAATATCGACCACTTTTACCACCTGGGGAACAAGCACAATGGTTGTTGTTTCTTCCCGGCCATTGTGGCCGCCAGCTTCAAAACCTTCAGCTACCACCGCGTCGCATCCGGCTTCCTGCGCCTTCAGCGCAAATTTGCTGCTGCTCACCACATGCACCACCCGTATGCCTGCATCTTTAAGGCGTTGCGTATGGATATTCGGATTTCCTGCACTGGTAAAAACTACCGGCACCTTATATTGAAGAATCGTCTTTATATGATCTTCAATGGCCGGATACAGCAGGGGCAAATTCACCGCAAAAGGCTTGTCGCATACCTGCCGAAGTTTCTGTACATGCTCCTCCAGGATATGGGGATGCATGCTTCCGGCGCCCAAAATGCCCAGGCCGCCGGCATTGCTTACGGCCGAAGCCAACCGCCACCCGCTTGCCCAAACCATACCGGCCTGGATAATCGGAATCTCAATGCCAAAAAGACCGGTAACGCGGTTTTGAAGTTTCATAGTGGCAATTTGCAGCTTTTATTCATGAATTTGCAGCAATTTCATTACAATTTATCGACCTGGGAGGGCTATGTAAAACAATGGACATCGCCCGGCCGGGGGTATCAGTTTCTCCAGTTTCCTGTAAATTTTTTTCTATTATAATCTACGATATTTCCATCCATGTTTTCGTCGGAACATCCGAAGCTTCAATTGCAGCACCTGATTTCCATCGGTTGCTATCACAAATATAATTGATAAAAAATTTGAATTATTGATTTATGGAGGTTATTTTAGTCAAGATTTACAGGCTCGTTTAACGGGCAGAAAGACCAGGTTTACTACTTCCCATCTGCTTCCCTTATATCCGGAAGCATAAATGCAACAGCATTACATCACCACAAAATAAACAGGCATGGCAAAGTACATTCTGCGATTTTTGATTTGTTGGTTTTTGGGCCTGCCGTTTGCCGGGGATGCGCAACTTTATGAAAGTTTCGAAACGGGCCTGCCAACTGCATATGACGTAACCACAAGTTATACCCTGGGTTCAGGCATTTGGACCGGCCAGGCAAACGGCCTGGTACAATCTGCCACGGGGAGCATTTCTGGAAATTATGCCCTGCAATTGCGAAGTCAGACTGGGGCGCAAATCGTTGGTCCGGCATTAAGCGGCGGTGTATCTGAGATAAGTTTCTATGTTAGTTCGTCAACGGTCAGCGGGGGCGTGCAAGTCAATTATTCGATTGATGATGGATTAACCTGGGTTGCAGCCGGTAACAGTCCCTTTACAGGCATTGGTACAGCTCCGGTTTTGAAAACTGCAATAGTCAATTCCAATGCTCCTGGTATCCGGATCCAGTTTTACAGAACCGCAGCAACAATATATATTGGCGACGTCGTTATCCATCCAAATTGTAATGCTCCTTCAATGCCAACCGGTACGATCAACGGGATCAGCCCCGCATGCGCAAATGGTACCCTCAGTTATATTCACGGTACCGGCCAGCCTGAAGGAGGGATCAGTTACTACTGGCAATCAGAACGTTTTGGACGTTCTCCTGCTTTCGCTGCGGGCAATGCCCTTACTACAAATTCATCAGGCAAATATTATGTACGGGCATTCAACAGTATACAGAATTGTTGGAGTCATAACTCATCTTCGCCTATGGAATTGATGGTCAATCCGCAGGCGACCATAACCACATCACCGCCCTCAACCGTAAATGCAGTAAGTGGTGATGCGGTCAGCCTGAATTTTAACGCTGCAAATTTTTCCTCTTTGTTATGGCAATATTCTACTGATGCCGGTGCGAGTTGGGCGGATTTGGATGAAGCCGGGGCCTACACCGGAACAACAACCAACTTATTGGTTATAGGCAATACCACTGAATCTATGAACGGGTACCGGTACCGGGGAGAGGCCAGGGGCATAACGCCCTGCAATGATGTGAATACCAGTGCTGTTGTATTGAATGTTGGTCCCGGTCCCTGCCTGGATGAAGGTTTCGACGGGGGTTCCGCCACTCCACCGGGCTGGACTTTCAGTGGCGTTGTAAATGTTTATACAAATGCAATCAATTCAGGCCGCAACACACCGGCAATCAGTTTGGATGATGATGGCGACAGGGTAGTAACGCCAATCCTGGGCGCTCCTGCAGCGGAATTGTATTTTTGGATTAAAGGCCAGGGTACCAATGCCACTTCTGCCCTGCTGATCGAAGGATTCAATGGCAGCTCCTGGATTACGGTGGCATCTATGGCAAATATTCCTACCCAGGAAGATCAGGGGCATATTACATTCAATGCAGCAAACAGCCCTGCAATGGCCAATAATGATTTCACGCGTTTTCGCTTTACATACAGTAAAAGTGCAGGAAATCTTGCGCTTGATGATGTCATCATCCGTTGCCGCAACATCAATATTTGTTCAGGTAAATACTATCGTTCTTCGGGGAGTGGAAGCTTTAGTGACCCGAATGTTTGGGAGGTGAGTAATGATAAATTATCCTGGAGTTCAGCCTGTGCATTTCCGCAAAGCTGGAACAATGCAGAGGTAAGCATCCGCAATGGGCATAGTGTTTCCATTTTAAATGCCCATATTATTGTAAACTCGTTGATTATTGAAGAAGGCGGAAAACTAACTACGCCAAATGCCCTGGGAAGCCTCACCATACTGAATGGCAATACCTCGGGGCCGGATTTTGTGGTAAACGGAACATTTGAGGAAAATGCGAGTGCTGCGACAACCACCCGTTTCCGACCGGGGGCCACATGGTTATTGGCGGATCAGGCCAATGCAAAAATGATCAAAACAAATGCCGGTGGGGCGGGTGCCTACCGCGATAATTATCATGGTGGCATTTCCAATATGGGGGCTAACGCTCTTTGGATTTACGACAAGGGAACAGCAACCAATGTACAAACTGTTTCACGGGGAATGGTTTATCCAAACCTGACATTCATCAACAGCGGTCCTGCGGATTATGCTTTCGAGGGATCATTAAATGCGTTGACGGGTTCCACCGAAAATATCCGGGTTAATGGCAACCTTGAATTAAAATCCGTTTCCGGCCGGGCCTTGAGAGTTGACTACAATAACGTTTACCCTTTTCCCTTCAAAATTGGCGGTAATCTCATCATTGGTGAAAATACCATCATCCGGAACGACCATGCAGGAATTTCTTCAGGCAGCTATGGAGTGGGTACGGGATTAGAGGTTCTGGGAAACCTTGTCATAAACGGTACGCTTGATTTTACCGGCAACGCATCAAATCCTGCGGGCATATTGAAGCTTTCCGGTTCAATTCCCCAATTGATTACCGGAAGTCCGGTCGAGGAAATCCGGGTTCAGGTATTTGAATTAAACAATGAGAGTTCGCCATCCTCTGCGGCCATCACCAGTAATGTACCGATTCATGTATTTAGAGAATTGCGTTTTACTGAAGGCATCTTGTCCACAAACTCCACCAACAAACTCACGCTTTTTGAGGATGCGGTTTTTCAGAATGCCGGATCTGCACGTTTCATCAACGGGCCCGTAAGTAAGAAAATGAATGCTGCAAATCCATTTGTTGAATTCCCTGTGGGAAAAATAAACGGTACCGTAAATAACGGATACAGGCCGGTAAGGTTCGATCTCCGGACCGGAGATTGCACCATGCAAGCTGAATATTTCTTTGCCATTCCCCCAACGCCTTCAAACACCTGTGGAGGTTGTGAAAGCTTTCACGCCCATTTGCAGGGAATTCAAAACAATGAATTTTGGAACGTAATCAAAACAAGTGCAGGGGCAATGCAAGGTATTGTAAAAATGGAATACCGGTTTCCTGGCGAAGATAAATGGCGCTCCCAGCCAGGCTACCCTGTCTCCATTCATTATGCCGCCAACGTAGCCATAACAAAACGCAATACCGCTTCGGCCGGCCAGTGGCAGTGGGCATTTACACGTGGTGCAGGTGAATTTGAAATGGATGACGATCCAGGATTGGAGACCGTACACCACCTCAACTCACCCAAATGGCTGCAAACTGCCCCCCTGAATGATTTCGGAACATTCACCACCGGGTTTGGTTTACCGATCATCCTCGATCTTTCTCAACCTTTCAGGCTTGTCAGTTTCACCGGAGAGGTAAATAACGGCTTCGCGGAGCTTCAATGGCAAATGGAAGAGGTTAGGGAACTGGTTTATACCGAAGTAGAATACAGTAAACCGGGTGGCCATTTCATCCGCCTTGCCACACAACCAACGCTGGGTCATGATTACGCATTCCGCCATCTGCTTTCCGGGGCCGGTTTACATTTTTTCCGGTTAAAATTTTACGACATCAATGGAAAACATTTCTACAGTCCGGTTTTGGAATTGCATGGGCCTCTTGGTGAACAAATACCTGTGCAATGGTTATTTCACCCCGGAACCCAAAAGGGAAAATTGCTGCTGCAATCTATCGCTGCAGGCCAGGCTTCCTGGCAACTATTCAGCATGCACGGTCAGTTGATTTCACGCGGGAATATCCGTTTGTTCCCGGGTCAGAATATTCATGAGATCAACATGCCTGGCCTGCAATCCGGGGTCTATTTTCTGCGGATACAGGTGGATAGCGAAACGCCAAAAGCATTCCAGTTCGTAAACTTGTAGAGCTGACCATCATGCTCAGAAGTCATCTTTACGGTTGAGTGATTTGCAAAGGTCATCATCAAAGTAGAGGATTAAGGCCCTCAGTGCAGGGGCATAGGCATCTACATGCGTTTTTTTATATAAACCAGGCTGTCCCACAGACTGGGCATAGCGCCTGTTCCAATCCATTTTATTGGAGAGGAATTCGCCTTGAATCGCAGCAGAAACCTCTGGGATAATTTTTATGGTTGCAAAACGCATTGGGAAATCCCATGATTGGAAAATGCGGCAAAAAAACTCCGGAAGCCTTGATTAAGCTTTCGGAGTTTGTCCGGGCGGAGGGACTCGAACCCCCATGGATCGCTCCACCAGATCCTAAGTCTGGCACGTCTACCAATTTCGCCACGCCCGGTAAAGGGCGGCAAAAATAGGAAAAAGTTCAATCGGAAAATTCATTTCGGCTATTTGCGGTAGAAGTGGATCAGATGATTTAACAAGCAGGTAAAAAAATATTCCAGGGCATGCCAGAGTACCCCCTGGTTAAAATTTTTATTCCACATCCAGCTGCACCTGTCGCTTCAGGCTGAGGAAGCGGTCAAGGTCTTTGTTATTTCCAAAGATTACCAGTATGTCGTTTTCTTCCAAAACCAGGTCAGGAGTGGCCACATCCTGCACCACTTTTTCAACGGTTGTTTTGCCCAGCATGCTCTTCACCACCTGCTCTTTAATTGTTGTGAGTACCAGGATATTGTATTTGCTGCGTAAACCAATTTCCTGCAGGGATTTTCCAATAAACGGTTGCGGTACCCGTACTTCAATGATGCTTTTGTTTTTACTCAACTCAAAAGAATCCACCACATTGCGCAGCACCAGTTTCTTCGCCCAGCGTTCAGCGGTTTCTTCCTCCGGCTTCAATATTTCATCTACACCAATGGCTTTCAATACTTTTTCATGCAGGGTACCCAATGACCGGCTGATCAACCGTTTTACCCCCTTGTTTTTAAAAATGGCAGTGCTCATTATGTTGGCGCCTTCATCTTCCCCAATGCCCACGATCACTACGTCGGTTTCCTGCAAAGGCAATCCGGAAATGCCGTCCTCATCTGTCGCATTCATGCAAATGGTGTGGGTTACCTTTTCTTTATTGTCTTCCACTTTCTTCATGCTGCTATCAATGCCAATTACTTCGTGGCCCGCGGCAGTAAGCTTCTGCGCGAGGGCGGAACCAAAATTCCCAAGACCGGCAACAATAAATCTCATATACTATATTTTTAGTTGATCACAATTTCTTCCACAGGATAACGGTAGTGGCTGGCATTTCTCGCCTTGCGGATCAGCGCGATCAGCAAGGTAAGCAAAGTAACCCGGCCGGTAAACATGGTCAGGATCAGTACCAGTTTGCTGGCATCCGTCAATCCCGCTGTAATGCCCAGGCTCAGGCCGGACGTGCTGAATGCCGAAAAACTTTCGAAGGCGATTTTTACCAATTCCCGCTGCGGCTCAAAAATGGATATGAACAGCACACTCAATCCAATAACAACAAGGGACAGCGTGATGGTTGCCGAAGCCCTGCGTATGGAAATTGGAGAGATTTCACGGCGGAATACTTCAATCTTATCTTTTCCTTTAGCCAGGCTCACAATGTTGAGTATGGCAATGGCGAAAGTACTGGTTTTAATACCTCCTCCTGTGGATCCTGGTGATGCGCCAATCCACATGAGCATCAAGGTGAGCATAATGGTGGGTAGAGTGAGCAGGGACATATCAATGGAATTGAAACCCGCGGTTCTCGGTGTACCTGCGGAAATGAGTGCGATCACCATTTTGCCGATGCCATTGTGCTCAGCAAGGCTGTGATTATATTCCACAATATAATAAAATATAAAAGCCACCAGCGTAAGCAGTGCCGTTGTAATCAGCGTAATCTTACTCGTGATCTTTAACACCCAGGGGCGGTAAGGGATGATCTCGCGTTTAAAGGGCAGCATCTGCTGAATTTTATAACCTGCAAGGTTAACGATATTGCGGATGATGGGAAAACCCAGCCCGCCCAGGAACAAGGTAAACCACATAAGGAACTGGAATGCATAGTTGAACCGCACCAGGCTGTCGAAAAGGTTTCCGTTTAAGGTGGAAAATCCGGCATTGCAAAACGCGGATACCGCATGGAACACAGCGAAAAATACATGGTCGATAAACGTGGCAAACTGGTAATTTTCTACGCTCAGGTAGATCATGACTGCGCTGGATGCTTCCACGATAAACGTAATGACGATGATGGTTTTCAGGATATCAAAAACATTTCCGAGTTTGTTTGAATTGGTCATATCGCTAAGCACCAATTGATTTTCATAGGAGCTGCCCCCCTTGAAGAAATAAACAAAGTAGCTGGCAAAAGTGAGGATGCCGAGTCCACCGATCTGGATAAGCATAATCAAAAAAAACTGACCCAGGAAGGTCATGTCTTTGCTCACATCAATTACGGAGAGACCGGTAACACAAACCGCACTCGTGGAAGTAAACAGGGCATCAACAAAAGAAATGGGACGGGTGGTTGCATTGGGCAGCATGAGTAAGAAACTGCCCAGCACAATTATGGCGAAGAAACTTAGCACGAACAGTTGCGCGGGGTTGAACACTTTACGTTTGTAAGTGATCCGCAGGTCAGAGAACTCACGAATGAAGACAAAAACTATGGCAAACCTCACCCAATTGTCCATGAAACTTTTACTGGAAAGAAGGTGAAGGCTGTCTTTTATAAATGGGTAAATGAAAATATACAGGGCGAAAACAAGCGTGAGGATATCAAAAAGTTTTACCCAAAATGGCGATTTTTTGGTTCCGTACCGGTAGCGCATGAAGAGTGCAAAAAGCCCTGTACAAATAATGAAGGTGTAAAAACCTTTCAAAATGCGGGTGAGCATGATGTCGTGCGGAAAACCAAAATCAAAGATTACCGCAACGATTCCGAGAACGCTCAACCAGAAGGTTGTACGGAATATTTTTTTTAAAGGTGGCTTGTTGCCCATAGGTAAAAAAGAACAACAAAATTATAGTGGACTATAGGGCATTCATATGGATTGAAGCGGATTTTTTTTATTCGGATTGCTTTTTGAAAAAAACAGTGAGCAAACGCTGATGCATAATTGGGATAAGCATCCGCGTACTTTTAATCCGGCCAACTCAAAAAAGAACTATTTCAGCAACCGTTTCCATTCGCGTTCTATCAATTTCACCGGGTATTTTGCGCGCAACCGCTCAAGCCATTCTTTTTCCATTTGCTGCTGGTAATCGTTGATCACCAGGCCCCTGGATTCTTCAAAGCTTCGCGGATCCCCGCCTTCCACCGGGCTGAAAATATAGACCAGGTTATAGGAATTGTCGAATGGATTGCCATAGATCGGGCTCACCGCTCCCACCATGGTATCGCCTTCAAAATCCCCGGCGTTCAACTGTCTCCATTCGTAGCGTGAAGAATCACCATAAAGTACATTGGAATATGTTGAAAGCAATTGTCGCCAGTTGGCCGGATGCTGGAGGAGGCTACGACGAAAGCGGGTAAGCTGTACCGAGTCGGCACTGACCACACTCAAGGCCTGCACGCCGCTTTGCCACAGGTAATTGTCCTTATGCATTGCATAATATTTTTTCTGGGCTTCCAGGTCATCATTGGCGGGCTTCCAGAGATGCTCATTGCTCAATTCAAAAACCAGGTTCGATTCTTCAAAGTCCTTGAGTTGGGCAGCAAAAGCCGGTTCGTATTTTTCCAGGTGATCAGTAAAATAATCCACTGCAACTGCCCGCACATATTCCCAAAATTGGTCTGACCAGGAAATGTTGTGGTTATGGGCAGGAATGGCATAATCCAGCCAGTCGCTTACTGTATAAGCTTCATTATCAATAGTAAAGAGAATCGAATTTTCATTCAGTGCGTAGCCTGCCGGAAACGCGGCACCATGCATGGCTGAATCGGCAAACTGCCAAAGGGCATCATGATCAATTGCGGAGGATCTGTAATTCCATAGTTGCAGATTTTGCTCCATCATTTGCCTGTCGAGCATTTTCATGATCTCGCTTTTCTCTAACAGCGCTTTAGCTTCCTGGCGGGCCAGGTCAGGGTTGGCCGGAAAATTGGGAAGGATCTCATCAAGTTTGAGAATATGCGTTCCATAAGAGGAGCGGAAAGGGGCTGAGATGTCACCGGGGTTCTTTAGGGCAAACAGCGATCTTTCAAAAGCCTCCTCGTATTCTCCGGGTGAAACAGGGTGCTGCAATCTGCCGCCATTTGCATAGCTGCTTTTATCATCGCTGAACGTAAAAGCGAGCTGACTAAATTCCGAGCCTCTCTTTAAAGCCTGGTAAAGGCTGTCGGCAAGCCTGGATTTTTGAGCAGTGATTGCCGGGCTTTCATTTGCTGCATTAAGCAATAAGATCTGACTTGCCCGGCGTTTGCCCATCGCGGGGCGTTCGCCGGTTTTTTGAAAAAGGTAGATTTCGGTGTTGCCCGTAAGGGGATTGGTTATGCTGTTTTGGCTTAAGGCATAAAGTGCGACTTCATAGTTATAGGGCAACGAAAAAACATTGATCCATCCGCCATTGCCCCCAAAACTTTTGCCCGAGCCGATGGCTTCACTGTATTTTGTCAGCAGATCATCTAATGCCGCACCTTGTTGCCATTCCCGTTTGATCTGCTGGGCGAGCTTTGCCGCCTCCTGCCGCCCGGCCATATTTCCCGGGGGATAGGGTAGCGCCAGGTAATTGAATGAAATATCTTTAAGACTGCGGTTCACAGCCTGGGTGGCAAGCGAATCCAAATTGAGCCGCTTTTGTAAATAATATTCCGCCATCTGCCGCCTGAAGCCGGCAATTTCCTCTTTGAAACGGGCGAAACTGTCCAGTTGCAAATGGCGGGCTTCCTGGAGCTTAAGCTGGTAATCGATATATAGCGGGAGGTATTCCTTCAAAGCTTCTGCACGTGGTTTGTTGCTTTGGAGCTTTTCAAAAGCCTGCAGAAATTCCGCGGAGCTTACCCTGGCTTTTCCGGCGTGAAAAAGAACCTGTGCATGGGTAGACAATACAGAAATTAAAAACAGCCCTCCAAGGAAAGCTGTTTTCAGAAAATTATTTTTCATCAAGTTTTCGTTTGAGGAACATGGCCAAATCATTAAACGCGATGTCCTTGGCCAAAATTCTTTTTTCCTTGTCCAGCAAAAATAAGGTAGGTGTGCTTCGGATATCATAGAGTTGCCGGAAATTTGGTTTGCCAGCCCGTTCATTCGCATGCCGTATTTCGTCAGGTTCATGCACATGGGTCCAGTCATTACCCACTTCTTTAATGTAGGGTACCCAGTCTTTCAAATTGCTTTCATTGGTCATAACCGCATAAACCGCAATATTTTCTTTTTTCCAGTCTTGTTTATACAATGAATCCAGTTTGGGCAAAACCTCTTTGCAATGCCCACAATCAATATCCCAGAAAACAACAACCGTATATTCTCCTTTGGTATTATAAAGTCGCTTTTTCACGTTGTTGGGATCAGGAAAATCCATATCCCATGCCGGGGCACCGAGTTGGTTGCCCATAATACGGTAAGCCCTTTCGCGGATGATCTTCAATTGGTTTTCGTTAAGCCAGGGCGCACGGGTGGGCTCAGCGGCAATAAAGTTGTTGTACACATGCAGGAAGACTTTATCCTGCCCCATAATGCGCGGGTTAATGTAATTGTCAACAAAGTAGCTAATGAGGTAACGTTCCATTTCGGGATCATTTCTTCCATATCCCATCATCCAGTTGAATTCGTGTAAAATGCTGTCCGGCTCAGGCGATACCCAGTTCTGCAGATAATCTTTCATGCGTGCATCAAATACAGGCGTCCGTACCAGGCGGCCATCCATAAAATCAACGCCATCCCAGTAATGATCTTTACCAAACCGGTACATCGCCATTGTGTCCTCCCTGGTTTTTGGATTTTGTAAGCTGGCGGGGTACCGAATGTCGTGCATAGTGCGGAACAGGAGAGCCAGTAAAGATTCAGGATGCTCTGCTTCAATACCTTTGCGGTAGTCCAGGATCTCCTGGTTGAGACTGCGGATCTCACTGTTCAAGGTGGCCTGTTCTGTTTCACCGGCACCTGCCATTTGCCTTCTCAGTTGTTCGGCTTTAATGGCATGCCCGTTTACAAAAACGGTGTATTTGCTGAAGAGGTCATTGTCGGTGCTCCCCGAAAATGCAAGGCCGGATTCGGGTTTCGCTGTATCTGCCCTGATGCTGAATTCCTGGTCTGCTCCAATGATCAACTCACCCAATATGGTACGATGGGGTGAAGCCAGAATGTAAACACCCTGTGGCAATGGATTGGAAGCGGTAAATTTTCCTTTACTGTCTTTATTCAGAAAAGCGCTGTCCATCATGGTCTTGATACTACCGTAATAGCTTGCCAGGTATACGTATTGATTTTGTATGGGCTTTATTTCGAGTTGAATTTCATATTTGCCGGCCTGTGCCTGGGAAAAGCCACGTGGCTGGAAAAAAACTAAAGTCAAAAAAATAAAATAGATCCTGGGGTGCATGCTTTGGTTCATTTTAGCAGTCAAAGTAAGCCATTGTCCTGTTAACATTGGCTCAATATTTTCAATGGTGATAAGCCTTTATGCGCCTGCATTTTCAGCAGACCTGTTGATCAAACCCTTTATACGTCTTTCTTTTTGGGCTTGGCTTTTACAATGGTCAGGGCCTCGCTGTTTTCCAGGTTTTCCCATCCACCGGCTACATACCTCACCATGTGAATGCCTTGTCTTTTCAGTAAACCGGCTGCAAGCAACGCTTCATTGCCATTGCCGTAAACATAAAAATTCCCGGTTTCGGGAAGGGCGGCTATAGCAACCAGATCCGCAAATTCATCCAGTGGCATATTCCCGGCCATATCTACATGCGCGGCGTCAAATTCCTCCGCAGAACGAACATCAAGCAAGACGAGATGCTCATCAAAGGGAAGATCCATAGCCAGTTCATCTGCTTCTATTTCCACCACCATATCGTAACCGAACCCAGCTTTCTGCCATGCTTTCCAGCCTCCCTCAAGCCACTGTACCTGGAGCAAACCGGAATTTCTCAATTGCTTTTCAAGTATTTCACGGTCTTTTTTACCGGCAACAACGCAAACCGCATCCGTTTGCTTACGAAGCTCCTGAAACCACTCCGGCAGCGTATCCCGGAAAGGAATCCAGACAGCGCCCGGAATAAAACCATTTAAATACTCTTCAGCATTGCGGAAATCCATGATGAAAGTCCCGGATAGATTGTCTTTTAATTCCTGGGTATTTATTGAAATAAACATATTGGCAAATTTAAGGGCAAAAAAAGGCGGAAGGTAATCTGATCCTTCCGCTGTCCTTTTTACCGAATGGTGTTGCAAATTACTAAGCCCTTGCAATCAGCGCTTTGGCGAGCTTGTTGATTTCTTCAACCCTGTTCATATTCAGGGAATAGAAAATAAACTTACCATCACGCCTGGTTTTTACAATACCGGCCCTTCTGAGTAAAGCCAGGTGCTGTGAAGCCACACTTTGCTCCATCCTGAGTTTAACATAGATCTCCGTCACTGTCTGTTCCTGTTTATCATTCAGCAACTTGATGATTTGTTGCCTCAATTTATGGTTCAGCGCACGGATCACAAGATCTGCTTTCTTCAGGGTTAGCAACTCCACCTGGATCTCTTTTTTCCCATTTCCAGACAGGGTCAGTAAGTGTTGTGTTAAAGATGCCATCTTTCTGTCCTCTTTTTTAGATTAATAAAAAATTTATGTTGCGACAACCTGATAATCAATGGGTAAACTCAATTATAGATATCGGGGCGCAAATTAATTGATTTAATAGTCATATATAATTTTACCCCGGTTCATAAATAAGAAATCTTATACAGGGTTAAACCGTATACATTCAAAATTTTAATGATTAAAAATGTTTATCATATGGTTATACGCATGTATTGTACCTAAATACAATTTGTTTTGGCCATTTAACAATACTATTTGTTTTGCCGGTTGTCAAAAAATGCTTTGCCATATGCCGGTTCAATAAAGGTTGGATCATCAAAATCATGAATGCATGCACGGTTTACAGAATGCACCAAAGCGGCTTGCAGATAATCGGTATGACTATAATTTACAGGAAGGAAATTTTCTGGTTTGGTTGCAAGCGATAAAAATTTTTGCATTCCATTACCGCCAATTCGAACCGGGCCAATGAAGCTTTCCGGTGAAGTTTTGTCGAGTATTTTTGCGGATTCCGGTTCCAGCAAATCAAGCTCCTGGTTGTACAATGCCGCAAATACTTCCATGCGTCTCGCATCAATCAGGGGCAGAATATTTGACCTGGCAGGTTCAGGGGAAGCGATGCGTATGGCTCCTGCCATAGTTTTAAGTGTGGAGATGGTGATGAGGGGCAAGCCAGTTGCAAAGCAAATGCCTTTTGCCGCCGAGAGGGCGACCCGCAAACCGGTATATGACCCCGGACCGTTGATGACGGCAACCGCCGAAAGATCATTCCATTTCCAGCCTTGTTGCTGCATAAGCTCCGCAATAGCCGGGTGCATGACAGATGCCTGGTCATTTTGTTTCTCGTTGATGCGATAATCAACCAGTTTTTCACCTTCACCCAGTGCTACATATCCGGTTGAAAATGAAGCATCCAGCAGCAGGAGCCTCGGTATGCTGATGTGTTTTTCCATTCGCTGCAAAATTGATGTTTTTATTGTATTCCAGTCATTGCGGTGTGTTATTTGGCAGGCAAAAATTTGCTTCGGCATTGGCTTTTTCAGCTTGCCGGCTTCTCCATAACCAAAGGAGTTGCTTTTGTAAAATCACAGCTCCCCGGATGCTCTCCCATCAGTCCAAACAGGACTTAGAGGTTATGCCGGAAATTACGTCCTTAATAACATTACATTTTTTCATCAACAATTAGCCATTACTGAATGACGAGGATATTATGATAAAATATTTGATTCAGGCATCGTCAGGCGAAGCGGGTAATATTCAAGAAAATGGTGTACTTATGCACTGAATAAAAATAAAGCTATGAATCCGCAAAGCATTAAGACCGATAAAGCCCCTGCACCCATTGGGCCCTACAACCAGGCCGTGAAGGCAGGAAACATGGTTTTCGTCAGTGGGCAGATTGCCATAAACCCTGAAAACGGTGAACTCGAAACCGGCGATATCGAAACCGAAACGAACAGGGTAATGCAAAATCTAGGGGCGGTACTCGAAGCAGGCGGCAGCAGTTTCAACCGCGTGGTAAAAACCACCATTTTTTTGAGCGATATGGCCCTTTTCGGTACCGTAAATGAGATCTATGGTAAATATTTTGGGGAGCATTTTCCTGCACGGGAAACAGTGGCAGTAAAAACACTCCCCAAAAATGTAAATGTTGAGATCAGCGCAATTGCGGCAGTCTCAGCTTAAAGGTTACCGTGTCATATTTTCCAATGGCCTGTCACGCGACAGCAGCCCGGGCCGGTTTGCCATAAGCCAGGCTGTATAAAATACCAGTTGGCTTCTTTTGGCCAGCAGCGGGAAATTGATTTTGTCAACCGTATCGGTTGGCCGGTGGTAATCTTCATGAATACCATTGAAATAGAATATTGCCGGAACTCCTTTACGGGCGAAATTGTAATGATCGCTGCGGAAATAGATCCTTTCAGGATCATCCGGTGCGTTGTATTTTGGATCGAGGGTCAATTTTACCATTGAGTTCGCCTGGGTTGTTATGCCTGCAAGCTCGCTGCTGATGCGGTTGTCTCCGATTACATATACATAATTTGCCGAATCTTTTTTGGAAGCAAAAATGGTGTCCACGCGGCCAATCATATCGATATTGAGGTTCGCTGTTGTTTTTTCCAGCGGGAAAACAGGGTTTTCCGAATAAAAATGGCTTCCCCAAAGCCCCTTTTCCTCACCGCTCACCCAAAGAAAAACAACGCTTTTTTCAGGTCCTTGTTTCCGGGCTTTTGCTTCCTGGAAAGCCTTGGCAATTCCAAGGAGTCCTACGGTGCCGCTGCCATCGTCATCGGCTCCATAACTGATTACGTCACCACGCTTACCGGTATGGTCATAATGGGCAGAAAGCACTACGTATTCATCAGGATATTTTGTACCACGAATAATTCCTACCACATTGTTGGCCCTTATATGGTTTGAAGATTCATTGTATTTCAATTCCACCTGGGCCGGAAAGGACCTGGTATCTGCGGGAGTTTCACCTCCTGCGATTTCCCTGGCCATGGCCGGGGAAATGAGCCAGCTGTTGGCCACCTGGCGTGTGGGATACTGGCTGGTACTCATACCGGAATTGCGCCATTCCCCATCATCGGTCATTTCATTATTGCTTACCACCAAAATGGCGGAAGCACCACGGTTTAACAGCTCAAAAACAGGATTTGCCGAACGGCGACCACGCTGTTGCGCGGGTTGCTGCATCATGACCAGCCTGCCGGAAACATTCAACCGGTTATTGCGGAAAGCGGAATCTTCCGGGTTTATAAAAAGTACTTCTCCAAAGCGCATTTGGCTAGTGAAATTGTTTATATAAGGTTGAAAATCCTTACCAGCCAAAAAGTTTTTTCCATTGATGGCAATTGCCGCTTCCTGAACCGAATCCCGGAAAACCGGGAAAGGCATGAGGTACTGTCCATTATTCGCCGGCTCAACACCCAATTCCTGCAACTGGCTAACCAGGTATTCCGCTGCCCGGTGCTCACCTCGGGTGCCTGTTTCACGGCCTTCCATCTCGGGACCGGCGATCACCGATAAATGCCGGTGCATTTCCCCTGCAGTAATGGACTTTGCAAAGCGGCTTGCCTGTTTCAGATTGGGCTGGGCAAAAAGAGCAGTTCCGGCAAAAACAAAAACCAGGATGCTCAAAGCAGTTGTTGATATCTTTCTCATTTTTCAAATATAGGCTAAGGCATGTTTGCATGCTGCTAAGTGAATTTTTTAAAAAGTTAATCGCATAAAGAATTGGTAAATATTGATTTAATTTGTCGGTATTCTACCAATGAAATATTATCCCATACGGCATTGCAGAACGTTCAAAAAAAAATTGCGCATACATGAAAATCAGGATATTGATTGTCGCCATGGCACTGGCGGTTTCTTCAGCAGGATTTGCTCAAAAATTCCAATGGGTCGACAGCGTTTTTAATTCACTCACCCCGGATGAGCGCATAGCGCAGCTTGTGGTTATGCGGGCAAGCTCACAGGATGGAAACGGAAATCCCATAATGTATACCGATGCCATCTTGCGTGATGTTCAGCGGTATAATATTGGTGCCATCTGTCTTTTTCAGGGGACTCCGCAGCAGCATGCCGAACTGCTGAATGCCATGAACCCCATTGCCAGGACGCCCGTTATGGTTACCATTGATGCCGAATGGGGCCTGGGTATGCGGATGCGTGGAATTGAGAATTTTCCTTTTCAAATAACCCTGGGGGCTTTACCCGATGCTGAATTGGTTTACCGCATTGGAGCGGCCATGGGCGAACAGTGCCGCCGCATGAATATCCATGTAAATTATGCGCCAACCATTGACATAAACAATAACCCGGCAAACCCGGTGATTGGCGCCCGCAGCTTTGGCGAAGACATGTACACGGTAGCCCGCTATGGAACCCGCATCATGCAGGGAATGCAGGATAAAGGCATCATGGCCTGTGCCAAACATTTTCCCGGGCATGGCGATGTGAGTGTGGACAGTCATTATGATTTACCGCTGATCAGGAAAAGCCTGCTGGAAATAGAAGCGCTTGAACTCTATCCGTTCAAAGAGTTGTTTGCAAACGGTGTGGCCAGTGTAATGGTGGCGCATCTCGCGATACCGGCGATTGATTCTACACCCAACCTTCCTACAAGTCTGTCACACAATGCCGTAACAGGCCTCATGCGCAATAAAATGGGATATGAAGGCCTCATCTTCACCGATGCGCTGGAAATGCAGGGCGTCGCAAAATTTTTCAAAGGCGGCGCGGCTGCTGTAGAAAGCCTGATCGCTGGAAATGATATGCTCTGTCTGCCTGGAAGTGTGCAGGTAGTGATTGATGCGGTGAATAAGGCCATAGCAGAAGGAAGGTTGAGCCGTGAAGAAGTGGATGAAAAATGCCGGCGGGTTTTGGCTTCCAAATATGATTATGTACTTGGCAAAACCGGCCCTGTGGAACTGGCAAACCTGAATGCCGACCTTAACAAAAATGTGAGTGGTCTGCGAACGGAAGTAGCGCGACAGGCACTTACCGTGGTGAAAGGTGATCCTGAGCAGAAACATTTGTTTGGGCGAGAACGAATCGCCTATGTTGCCGTTTCGCGCAAGGGCGAAAATACCCTGGGCGGATTGATGCAAAAAGCCGGGGCAAGGGTTTATCATCTTGCCCATAATGCCTCTGCCGGCGATGCAGAAGCCTTGATCAACAGCCTGAATTCCTCCAACTACCAGAAAGTGATCTTCGGGCTGCATGATGTGGCAAGAGGCCCGAATAATTTTTACGGTGTAGGAAAGCCTGTCATCGATTTTCTTCAGAAAGCCGGCGAGATCAAACCCGCCTCTTCGCTCATGATCTTTGGCAATCCGTATATGCTTGCGCATGTGGATACTGCGGCATTCGATCAGCAGGTGATCTGTTATGAAGACGATCCCATTTTTCAAGCCGAAGCTTTCAACTGGCTGAAAGGTTTATATAGTGCTGCAGGCAAATTGCCGGTAACTGCCGGCAGCCATAAATACGGAACAGGACTGACCGCCAATAATATGGCTGTGGTAAGCGGCCTCTTTGAAACCGGAATGAATGCCGAAAATCTTAAGAAGATTGATGCCATCGCCGAAGAAGCCATCCGGGAAAGGGCAACGCCCGGCATGGTGGTTTCTGTGATGCGCCATGGGCATCTTGCTTTTCAAAAAGCATACGGTTACCTGGATTATGAACAAACCAAACCGGTTAATCCGAAGATTATTTATGACCTGGCAAGTGTGACCAAAACTTCCGCCACTACGGTTTCCCTTATGAAATTGTATGAAGAAGGTAAACTCGATCTTCAGGCGCCCATCAGCAGGTATCTGCCCTGGCTCAATGGCAGCGATAAAGCTCCGCTAACCGTGGAGAACCTGTTGCTGCACCAGGCAGGTATGGTGTCTTTTATACCGTTTTACCGCGCTGCGGTAAATGCCGGGGGTGTGCCTTACCGCAATATCTTTTCACCCACCAAAAGTGAAGACTTCCCGGTTGATGTTACGGATCAACTCTATATGAGGGAAAGCTGGATAGATACCATGTACCAGACCATCCGGAAGAGCCCGGTAAAAACGGATGCGGCCACCTATGTTTATAGTGATAATGATTTTATCCTGCTTGGCGATATTGTGGCCTCCATTTCCGGGCAGTCGCTGCCGGAATTTGCAAAAAAGAATTTCTACAATCCGCTCGGCATGACCACAACTGATTTCCGGATTTTTGAACATTATCCCAACAGCAGCATTGCACCAACTGAGAATGAAAAAATATTCCGGCGGGGCCTGATCTGGGGATATGTACATGATCCGGGTGCGGCCATGTTTGACAATGTCGCCGGCCATGCCGGCTTATTCAGCAATTCGCCTGATTTGCTGAAACTTTACCAGATGTTGCTGAACGGCGGAACTTATGAAGGAAAGCGTTACTTAAAAAAAGAAACCATTGACCTGTTCACCAGCTACCAAACACCGATAAGCCGCCGGGGTCTTGGTTTCGACAAACCGGAAAAAGACAATTTATTGCGGGATGCTTCAAAGGCATATCCAGCTCAGTATGTTTCGCCAAAAACATTTGGCCATACCGGTTTTACCGGCATTTCTGTTTGGGTAGATCCGGTTTATGATCTCATCTATATGTTTATGAGTAACCGGGTACATCCCGATGGCAGCAATAAACTGCTGACCATGAACATACGCAGCCGCATACATGATGTGATTTATGAAAGCATCGCCTTTTAAGCGCCTTATTTTTTGATTACCTGGTAAGTTACCAATCCATCGCGAAGCTTGGGCTCAAACCAGGTGCTTTTAGGCGGCATCACCTCCCCCGCATCGGCAATGGCAAACAATTGATCAGGACGCACAGGGTAAAGCGCAAAAGCAGCAGCCATCTCACCGCTGTCCACCCGCTTTTCCAAAGCATTTGTACCGCGTATGCCGCCAACAAAATCGATCCTTTCATCGGTTCGTTGGTCTTGAATGTTGAGCAATGGCGACAGGATTTGACGGGAGAGTATGGAAATGTCCAGTGACTCTATCGGGTCATTTGGATCATAACTGCCAGGGCGTACTTTTAGCAGGTACCATTTTTTGTCAAGATAAAGGGTGAATTCATTTGGCTGCCCGGGCTTTGGATCTGAGGCCTCGGAAACATCAAACCTTTCGGCAAGCAACTGCAAAAATGCCCCGGGCGTATGGCCGTTGAGATCGGTTACCAGACGGTTATAATCGAGGATGCGGATTTGATTGGAAGGAAACAGCGTGGTCAGGAAAAAATTGGTTTTTGCCGGGTTGCCATGACCCGGAAAACTGTCCCGGGCCTTAAACGCACTTGCGGCACGGTGGTGGCCATCGGCAATATAGGTGGCCGGAACTTTCTCGGCAAACAGCCGTGTAAGCTCTTCAATGGTATCGTCTTTATTAACCACCCAAAGTTCATGGCGAATGCCATCTTCAGCAATAAAATCATAATTGGCCGAGCGGTTGCTGATCCAGTTCTCCACAATCTGATCGATTTCTTCTACAGCGCGGTATGTCATAAACACATTGCCGGTTTGTGCACCGGTAACTTCAATGTGGGTGATGCGGTCTTTCTCTTTTTCCGGCCTGGTGAATTCATGCTTTTTGATGCGGTTTTCTGCGTAGTCTTTCAGTGAAGAAAGGGCGACAAGCCCGGCCTGAACATGTTCACCCATGGTGAGCCGGTAGATATAATAACAGGGTTTGGTTTCTTTGAAGATCACGTTTCTGCCGAGGAAGACTTTCAGGTTGCTGAGGGCTGTCTGGTAAACTTCTGGATCATAGGCATCCACAGTATCCGGCAGGTCAATTTCACTGCGGGTGATGTGCAAAAAACTATTGGGCATACCCCTGACTTCTTCCTTTGCTTCTGCTCTCGTCATCACATCATAAGGGCGGCTCGCCACCTGTGCTGCGAGTGAAGGATCCGGACGTAGCGCTTTAAAAGGCCTGATGGTTATCATAATTTTTTTTGTTTCGTTGAAGGTTTACCCGTGTTTTTCAGCAAAATGCTGCATTACGGAAGTTAATAATTCCACACTTTCCATGGGCAATGCGTTGTACAATGAAGCGCGGTAACCCCCTACACTGCGATGACCCTGTAAGGCAACGAGGTCCGCATCGGCACACAAACGGTCAAATTCAGGTTCCAGCGCTTTATCCGTAAGTTCCCAAACCACATTCATTGTGCTGCGGCTGCTCACTTCGGTTTTGGGATCAAAAGCAGGCAGATCATCCAGTGTTTTATAAAGCAAAGCGGCCTTTGCATTGTTCGCCGGCTCAATGGCATCCACTCCACCCTTTGCCTTTAGCCAGCGCAGGGTGAGCAATACCACGTAAACCGCGAATACGGGGGGGGTGTTGACCATACTTCCGGCGGCTATATGCTTCTGATAATCCATCATGGTGGGCAGGATCCTGCCGGAATTGCCCAAAATACTTTTCCGAACGGCTACTAAGGTAACTCCCGCCGCCCCCAGGTTTTTTTGCGCTCCCGCATAGATAAGGTGAAAGCGGTTGAAATCCAGTTTCCGGCTGAGGATATCGCTGCTCATATCGCAGATTACCGGCACTGTACATTCTGGCCATTCATGTTGTTGGGTGCCTTCAATGGTGTTGTTGCTGGTTATGTGGAAATAGGCGGCATCCGAAAGTACCCTGTATCCCGTGGGGACATAAACATAATTTCTGTCTGCAGAACTTGCCAGCACTACTACGGTTCCGAAATTCCTGGCTTCTTGGATGGCCTTGGTTCCCCAGGTACCGGCATCTATATAAGCGGCTCTGCCATTTTGCGGCAAAATATTCATCGGGATTTGGAGGAACTGCATCGACGCACCGCCATGCAAAAACAACACTTCAAAATCGGCATCCAGACCCATCAGTTCCCTCGCCAATGAACGGGCTTCATCCAGCACTGCCTCAAATAATGGCGTACGGTGACCGATTTCTAAAATAGAAAGGCCTGTATTGCCGTATTCTATGCAAGCTTCGGCGGCTTTTTCAAATACTTCCCGGGGAAGTATACTGGGACCCGAGTTGAAATTGTGTTTCGCGATCATGTTGCTGTTTGCCGTATTTTAAATGGATTCAATTAACCCACCGCAGGTAACCCATGGCCTGAACTTTAAGCACAGATAATCCCAAACCGCCAGGAAGCCTTTAAAAAATGACAATGGCAAATCTAATCCAAAACAGCATGGTTTTCAAGAAGACGTGAAATTTGCCGGCAAATCAAAATTTTAATAAGTGGGGTAGTGCTTTACATCGCTGAATGGCCAAAGTCCTTCTCTTCATTATGAACGACTATATGATGAACCCAGGAGGCTTCTTGAACAATAACCTCCCAGGCATTTGTGTAACGCCGCACCATTGTTTTTTCAACAGGAAACTAAAAATGCAGTACTATTGTCTTTTACCTGAAGCCCAACTTAAAACCGCCTTGCCGCGTTTATGGATACCTACCAACTGATCGCCATTGGCCTCTATATGCTGTTGATGCTGGCCATTGGATATTATTCCTACAAAAAATCGACTGCCAATTCCGAAGAATTCCTCCTGAGCGGCAGAAGAATGGGCCCTGTGGTCACTGCACTTTCCGCAGGTGCCGCGGATATGAGCGGTTGGCTGTTGATGGGGCTTCCGGGCGCGATGTATATGACCGGCCTGGCAAGCAGCTGGATCGCGATCGGATTGACCATGGGGGCATTGTTGAATTATGTGTTTGTTGCTCCACGATTGAGAATCTATACCGAGCGGGCAGAAAACGCCATTACCATACCTGATTATTTTGAGAAACGCTTCAAAGACCATTCACGGCTGTTGCGTTTCATTTCCGCGGTGGTTATCCTGGTATTTTTCACGTTGTATACTTCTGCGGGGATGGTAGCCGGCGGCCGTCTTTTTGAATCTGCATTTGGAATGCCCTATATGGCGGGATTGATCGCCACAAGTTCGGTGGTGGTAGTCTATACTTTTATGGGTGGATTTATGGCGGTGAGCCTGACCGATTTTGTGCAGGGCACCATTATGGTCATTGCATTGGCTCTCGTACCGGCTGTGGTGTTTTTTAAACTCGGAGGTATTGAAAATACCTTTGAAATTATCCGATCGGTCGATCCCAAATACCTGGATTTGTTCCAGGGTACAAGTGTGATCAGTATTGCTTCATTAATGGCCTGGGGGCTGGGTTATTTCGGGCAACCGCATATCCTCGTCCGCTTTATGGCCATTGATCATGTACGCCAATTGAAGCAGGCCAGAAATGTTGGAATCAGCTGGATGATATTGACAGTGGGCGGCGCTTTACTGGTGGGTTTGGTAGGCATTGCCTGGATGAACCAATCCGGTCAGCAACTGGAAGATCCTGAAACCATTTTCATTCATTTTGCAAAATTTCTTTTTCATCCTTTTATTGCAGGTTTACTGTTGTCGGCAATTCTTGCGGCTATCATGAGTACCATCTCATCACAATTGCTGGTAACATCCAGCTCCGTGACGGAGGATTTTTACAAGGCCTTTATCCATAGAAAGGGCACACCCAGGGAGTACCTGCTGATCAGCCGCTTGTCGGTGCTGGTTGTGGCCATTATTTCTTTTTTGATCTCCCTCAGTCCAAAAGATACCATCCTTGATCTTGTTGGCCATGCCTGGGCAGGCTTCGGTTCGGCTTTTGGCCCGGTTATCCTGCTATCTTTATTGTGGAAACGAACTACCCGCAATGGCGCCATATGCGGTATGGTAGTTGGCGGACTCACCGTGCTGCTCTGGATATGGCTGGAGCATCCTTACCAGGAATGGTATGCCATGATCCCCGGATTTATTTTGTCTTTCATTGCCATTGTTGTCGTGTCACTGACCAGCAAAACGCCGGCCCAAGAAATCCTGAAAGAATTTCATGAAGTGGAAGAGGAACTGGCATTAAATTATACCTCAGACAAAAAATGATCAGGCCACCGCGCTGGTTTTCTCAGGTCTGTGGTGAAAATAGTTTTTCTTCTTGTTCTGCTGATGGAATTTTTGCTGTTCGGCAGATCTTTGTCTCTGAGGCTGCGGAGCTTGTGGTTTCGCCGTTACTACCTGAAGCTCCTGCATTGGATAGGGATGCGCTTCTACTACAGGAATCTGAAATCCAATGAGTTTCTGAATGTCTTTAATGTAAGCAATTTCTGTGGCATCTGATAACGAAATGGCATAGCCTTTTGCGCCTGCCCTGCCGCCGCGACCAATACGGTGCACATAGGATTCAGGGATATTCGGGATCTCATAGTTGATTACGAATTTCAACAGGTCAATATCGATCCCCCTTGCGGCGATGTCGGTGGCTACCAATACCTGGATTTCTTTGTTCTTGAATTTTTCAAGTGCTCCCTGGCGTTGATTTTGAGATTTATTTCCATGAATGGCCGCTGCAGAAATTTTGTTTTTGTGCAGAACGCGCATAAGCTTATCGGCCCCGTGCTTGGTGCGGGTAAATACCAGTACGCTTTCATGGATTTGTTTGCTGATCAGTTCGCATAGCAGAGCCGGTTTATTGGCCTTGTCTACAAAATATAAAACCTGCTGAATGGTTTCCGCGGTTGTTGCCGGGGGAGTGACTTCCACTTTCACCGGGTTGTTCAAAATGGTAGCGGCCAGCTCCTGTATATCCCTGGGCATGGTGGCCGAAAAGAAAAGCGATTGCCGTTTTTGCGGCAACAGCCGGATGACCTTGCGAACATCGTGAATGAACCCCATATCGAGCATGCGGTCAGCTTCATCAAGCACAAAAAATTCGATGCCCGAGAGAGAAATATAACCCTGGCCGATAAGATCCAGCAAACGCCCCGGAGTAGCAACTAAAATATCTACGCCGTTTTGCAGGGCTTTTACCTGCGCATGCTGGTTTACGCCGCCAAAGATCACTGTATGTGTCAGCGGCAGATCGCGGCCATAGTCTTGAATGCTTTCGTCAATTTGGATGGCCAGTTCGCGGGTTGGGGTAATAACCAGTGTTTTTATATACGGTTTGCGGCCTGCAATTCTTTTGGCCTCCATCAATTGAAGAATGGGCATCGTGAATGCTGCGGTTTTACCGGTACCGGTTTGTGCGCAACCCAGCAGGTCGCGGCCGGCCAGCACGTGGGGAATGGCTTGCTCCTGCACTGGTGTGGGATGGGTATAACCGGCTTTTTCTACAGCAGATAAAATGGGTTTTATAAGGTTGAGTTCTTTAAAGGTTTTCATGATTTATCAATTTGCTGTATTGCCCAATCCATGGGAATTTCGTTACAGGATTTTAGCCCGTTATACAGCTATGGTTTTTGAATAATAAAAAAGGATAATGTTCAATAAGACGGTCGAAAAATTCTTAATCGGGATATTTTGCTTGTTTGTGTCAAATGCAATCGTTTGCAAAATAAAGGCATAGAAAACTGCTGGAAATAAAATTAACAGAAACATCAAATACCCTGAGAATGAAATAAGCACAGGCACCTGGCAGAGCGGCCGGTAGTTTTATGAAGAAAAGCAACGCAATACTGGCCGGTGTTATAAATTCGCTTATGTCTTCAAATTCCGCTTTTACTGTTCAGCAAACGGTTCGATGGTCAGACCTTGATCCCAACGGACACTTGCGCCATTCCGTTTATTATGACTGGGGGGCAACATGCCGTATTGCTTTTTTCAATCAATACGGATTGACTGCTGAAGTGATGGCATCCCGGAAAACCGGACCAATCTTATTTCGTGAAGAATGCATTTTCCGCAGGGAGATTCGCATGAATGAAGATATCCGTATTGATCTGCAATTGATGGGGGGAAGAAGGGATTACTCCCGCTGGTCCATCCGGCATCAATTGTTTAAAGCCGATGGACAGCTTGCGGCAACCATTAACGTTGAAGGAGCATGGATTGACCTGGAAAAGCGGAAGTTGGCGCTTCCCGGAAAAACGATCACTTCAGTTTTTGAACACCTGCCGTTGTCGGAAAATTTCGCGTGGAGTGATTAAGCAGGAGGGTTTTGACTAATAAACTCGTTGTTTTGTTGGCTCAATTTCTTACAGTCCGACCCCCTCAATCGCAAATCCTTCCCATCGCTTTTCCTTTCAGCCATTCCGCATTCAATGCATCGAATTCTTGTTGTTCGGCTTCAGTAAATTCGGTATTATTCAGTGCGGACAGATCGGGCTGTCCGGCATTTACCCAGGCTGTATACCAAAAACTGGCCACGGCGAATATGCTTTCCCGCATACGCCGTTCTACCATGCCGAGCAGGGCATCCTGGTAGGCGGAAGAATAAGCTGTTGAGTATTGCCGGGTAATCCGGCCCAGCCGTTCCTCATAAGAGAATTTGGTGTCGCCCGGAAACTTGTCCATCATCGCCGCTTCAATTTGCAAAACGCTGTCGGCTGCCACAGCGCTTTCCAGCACACGCTCCCAGATGAACTCCGCCGGCTTGCCGATGTATGCGGCGCTCCCGATAAAGAAATCATACTGCCGGTTTGCAAACAACTCAGGTATCCTGCTTTCCCAAAAGGCGTGAATGCCGTGCTGGTTGGTTAGCTGGCCATTATAATTGTGGGTGGCATGAAGGGGAACATGCGCGTCGCTGATGTAGTGGCCAATGTCTGCGCTGAGTTTCAGTATGCGCTTCTGGTCTTTTGCCCTGAAAGCGTTGGTAAGCTGGATCAGCATGTTTTCAATCCACCAGGGTACTGTGCCATAAGCATGGATGGTATCTTCTGAATACCTCGCCACTGCTGCGGAGTATTGTCGCGGCAACTCTTCAAAAGGGTAGCTGCCATAACGGTCGATATCGATATAATGCCTTGGCGCTTCGCCGGCAACAGCATACCGGCGCTTGTCCGGGTCGACCGCATGTTCACTCAAAAAATCAATTTGTTTTTTATACAAGACCAGCATCTCCGGTGGCAATAAAAACACCGCGTTGTAATTGATGGTACGGTGGCCGAAAAATCCCCAGCATTCTGCCTGGAGCGTGGGAAAAAGAAATGCGGTGAGCAAAAACAGCCGGATGGTTATGTGTGCGGGCTTTTTCAAAGCAATAAATATAAGGAACCTGTCTCAATTGCCCATTTTCGGGATAAATTATTATCATTGCCTGAAAACAAAAACCGAACCTTATGGAACCCGGAGTAGGATCGCGATTGCAGCATACAAAACTAGGACCCGGTGTTGTAATAGCCAACCGGGCATCCAGCTATATCATTTCATTTATCAATCATGGAATAGAAGAGATAGAAAAAAATGATCCTGACCTCGATGAGATCATTCCTGAAAACTACACGCCACTGGAAGAGACCGACAGCATAGTGGAAGAGCGCTTATTGCGCATTTTACGATACTGGAATGGCATCGGCGAAATTGTGCCAATCGGGGACCGCTGGAAAAAAGGGATGATAAGCATTCAGCCTGCAGACAGCAGCCTGAAACCCAAGGAAGTACCGGTTGAGGTTTTTTTTCATAAGATTGTTATGCTGCGTGACCGGCTAAGGGTGTTGGAACAAACCATTAATGCCCATAAAACGCTGACTGAGGCGGATAAGCTGAACCTGCAGCAATACATTACACGCATTTATGGCAGCCTGACTACTTTCAATGTGCTTTTTCGCGAACGTGAAGACTGGTTTGTAGGAGACCGGTCGGGTAAGGAGGAATGAACCCGTCTACTGAACCGCATTCAATAAAGCCAGGCCAATGCGTCTCCCGGATATTTTTCTGCAAGCGGGCAATTCCAAACTGCCGATTGCACAACATTCAATCAAAAGTTGAATGCTGTAAACCAAAATCATGGGAGTTCACCCTGCAACCCGGAAACCGCGTACTGCCCACCACATATCCTAACCCGGCATCCGGCTTATATAGCTGTTCAGTTTTTTAATTTGCTCCACCACATCTTTATTCGTGGGTTTTTGCTGTTTGGCTTTCCGGAACATATCCTTGGCAGCACGCATGCTGTTCATATCGCCCTTTTGCATATAGATCTGGCACATTTGCAAATACGCCATCGCGGCGCCGTCGGGATCGGGAATGCCGGCCCTTAAAGCAGCCCGTACATAACTTTCGCCTTCCTTAAAATCACCGCGTTGCATGGCGATCATACCCAGTTGGAGTTTATTAGCCCCTTCCGCTTCCTGCATTGGCAGGCCGAGCTTTTCGCTTTTCTTCATATGCTCTTCGGCCATCACAAAATCCTGTCGAGCCATGGCCATTTGCCCCTTGAGGGTATAATATGCGCTGCGGATGGGTTTGTACAACAAATTGGGATACCAGATGGAATCCAGCACTTTTTCAGCAGCCTGCATGTCGCCGCTTTCAACATGTTCCTGTAGCAACCGCATCGGGCCGATGAAAAAATGTGTGGCAAAGGCGATCAGCGCGATAAAATAAAGTACGAATGAAGGCCAGAATCCTGCCGTTACATTTACCACAATGGCCGCGACCAATGCCGCCAAACCAAGCCAAAACCGCCACTTTAATATCCAGAGGTAGAATTTCATTTTTATAAGTTAAATGTAGCCCCGCCAAGAATCGAACTTGGATCTAAAGTTTAGGAAACTTCTATTCTATCCATTGAACTACGGGGCCTAAAGGAAAGTTTGCAAAATTAAGGGTCTGCATGGTTTATACCAACCCATCAAACGGATTGTTTGCTTTCTCTTTTCCTTGCGGGAGCTAAGATGTTGAGAAATAATCCGTATTGCTTTACAGGCATTTAACTCCTCAGCTTTCTCCCTTGATTAACGCATAACACTGTTCGGCTATTTCCAATTCCTCATTTGTAGGAATAATGAAAATGCGGACTTTTGCGCCTTCCTGGCTTACATCCCGCGCTTCGGAACTGCGCAGGGCGTTTTTCTCTTTGTCCAAATGAATGCCCAGGAATTCCATTTCTTCGCAAACAAGTTCACGTACCCGTGCGTCATTTTCGCCGACTCCGGCGGTGAATACGATCGCATCAAGACCATTCAGCACAGCTGCATAGCTTCCAATGTACTTTTTGATGCGGTAAGCATACATTTCATAAGCCAGTTTTGCCGATTCATTTCCTTCATGCATCATTTTGGTAATGTCGCGCATGTCGCTGTGCCCCGTGAGGCCAAGCATGCCACTGTCTTTATTCAGCAACTGGCTGATCTGGTTGGCGGAATAGCCTTTTTCCGTATGCAGGTGAAAAATGATCGCCGGATCAATATCCCCACTGCGGGTGCCCATAATCAAACCGCCAAGCGGGCCAAAACCCATTGTGGTATCCATGGATTTGCCGTGTTTTATTGCAGCCATACTGCTGCCATTGCCCAAGTGAATGGTTACGATTTTTGCAGCCGGATTTTGCATTATTTCAGCAGCTTTATGGCTTACATACAAATGTGAAGTACCGTGAAAACCATAGACGCGAATCTTTTCACCATAATACAGGTCGGGCGGAATGGCATAGCGGAAAGCTTTTTCAGGCATGGACTGGTGAAAGGCTGTATCAAACACACCTACATGAATGGCGTTTTTGAAGATTTTTTCTGCTTCCACAATTCCGGTATAGTTTGGCGGATTGTGTAAAGGTGCAAGCGCAAACAGTTCCTGCACTTTGGCTTTTACTTCATCGGTAATGATGGTTGTTCTTGCAAAAGTCTCGCCGCCATGCACTACACGGTGCCCAACCACTTCCACTTCATCGGTACTGTTTATCACGCCGGCCACTTCATCGGTAAGCAGGCGGGTAATGGCCTGCATTGCGGCTTCATAGGTCTGAAGCGGCAATTCCTCTGAAACCACCACCTGGTCATTTTCCTGGAATTTCTTATGGGTTATTTTTCCGGAAACGCCAATGCGCTCTGCAAGACCTGAACACAATGGTTTTGTTTCAGGCATCCGGAACATCTGGTATTTTACAGAACTGCTTCCTGCATTGATAATCAGGATTATCATATTGTCTATTTAGCGGTTAAGAATTATTGGCATCCTGTGCCTGTATGGCGGTAATCACTACGGTGTTGAAAATATCTTCCACCGTGGTACCCCGGCTCAGGTCGTTGATGGGTTTATTCAATCCCTGCAACATCGGCCCAATGGCCAGAGCGCCGGTTTCGCGTTGAACGGCTTTATAGGTATTGTTCCCCGTATTGAGATCGGGGAAAATGAGCACGCTGGCTTGCCCGGCCACTTCCGAGCCCGGGATCTTTTGCTGGCCGACAACAGGATCCACAGCGGCATCGTACTGAATGGGCCCTTCAATTTTGAGATCAGGGCGCAGCGATTTTACAATGGCTGTAGCTTCTCTTACCTTCTCTACATCGGCACCGGCACCCGAGGACCCAGAAGAGTAACTTAACATAGCCACCTTGGGCTCAATCCCAAAATCGCGGCTGCTTTCCGCCGAGGAAATGGCGATTTCCGCGAGTTGTTCTGCAGTAGGATCGGGGTTAACCGCGCAGTCTCCAAATACCGAAACCCGGTCGGGGAGGCACATAAAGAAAACGGAAGAAACGGTTTTAATGCCGGGTTTTGTTTTCACGAATTGAAGCGCCGGGCGAATGGTATGCTGCGTGGTATGCGCCGCACCGCTCACCATTCCGTCAGCGTGCCCTTTATATACCATCATGGTTCCAAAATAAGATACATCCAGCATCATGTCTGCTGCCATATCACGCGTTACATTTTTTTCCTTCCGCAGTTCATAAAGGGTTTCAACATAATCGGCATACAGATCCGATTTCACCGGATCAATTATGGTCATATTTTTTCCGGTGATGTCAATGCCAAGCCGGTTGAAGGAAGCCGCAACTTTTTCGGGATCGCCGAGAATGGTGAGCTTCACAATATCCTGGTTCAGCAACCTCGCAGAAGCGATCAGGATGCGGTCATCATTGCCTTCGGGCAGCACGATGTGTTTTTTTGAAGAGCGGGCGCGTTTCACCAGCTGGTACTGGAACATATGCGGCGTCATGCCTTCTGGCTGGTAGAGGTTAAGTTGTTTCTCCAGCGCTTCCACGTTGATGTATTCCTCAAAACGGCTGATGGCCCGGTTGATCTTTTTCTTGTTGCCCACAGTCAGCCGGGATTTGATTCCGCCTATGGCTGTGGAAGTTTCAAAAGTGCCCGTAGGTACGATCATAACCGGGAAACTCTCTGGTAATCCCTGCAAAAGTTTGATAATGGCTTCTTCAGGCTGCAGGCCCACCGTGAGCACCACGCCGGAAATGCGCGGATAGTTGGTGGACTGGTTGGCAGCCACCGCGCCCACGAGAATATCGCCGCGGTCACCGGGTGTAATGATGAGTACATTTTCTTTAATATAATTCAAAAAGCCGGGCAACTGCATGGCGCCGGTTACGATATGGTCAACCTGGTTGTTGATCTGCCAGGCCCCTGTGATCAGTTTAGCATCCAGCTGATCGCGGATCTCGGCCATGGTGGGGTTTTTCAATTCATCATCTTCGGGAATGACTGCAACCGTAAGGTTCTTGCCTACGCCCTGGCGCAATGACCGCTGCACCTGCTCTACATGGTCCTTCTGTACGCGGTTCGCCACAATGGCCAGCACTTTTACATCACGCGCCCAGAAATTCCGGAATGCCGTGTGCACCGTACTTACGATATCTGCGGCAGATTTGTAAGCGCCGGAAACAACAAGAATAACCGGTGCTGCCAGGTTTTTGGCGATGGTAATATTGGTCTCAAATTCAAAAGCGGCGCCTTCACCCACAAAATCACTGCCTTCAATTACAGTAAAATCATATTCCTCTTCCAGCTTCTTTACTTTATGAATCACCGTGTCAATCAATGAACTGATCTCGGCAGCTTCAAGCTTTTGCATGGCTTCCTGGCGTGTAAAGGCATAGGTATCCTCGTATGGAGTGGAAAGTCCAAAATGGTCGATGATCATTTCAATATCCTTGTCCTTTTTTTCGCCGGGCAGCGCGTTGATCATGGGTTTGAAAAAAGCTACTTTATAAGCTTTGCCGAGAAGCATATTTACCAATCCAAGAGCAACCATGGATTTCCCGCTGTAGGGTTCCGTGGTAGCAATAAAAACAGACTTCGTCATAGGTGCGTTTAGAAAATTTCAGCAAAAGTACAACTGCGAAAAGGTTCATGCCGATAAGAGATGCCAAGGAAAGCTGCATACCAAGGAATTTACGGGTTGAATGCTTTAAGTTATCTTTTTCTTCACAATCGAAAAAAGAGTAAGTAAAAGAATGATGCTTTCCCTTGCATTAGGGATGACATTAAGTTGACGATTCGTTAACAATGCCTTCACGATGAGCCGGATGGTTTTGCAATTCGGTTACAACCCTGGTTGTGCAAAGTGCCGGAACTTTTGTACAACCGGAATTATGTGATGCTGCCCCGCAATTTCTTAATTTTGAAAAGTGTTCTACAAAATGAAACATATCAGTTTATGCTTATGCTTCGCATTTTGCCTTCCATTTGCCTTGCTGGCGCAAAATGGTGGCAAGCAAAAAAAAGCGGTTTTTATTATTATTGACGGAGTTCCCGCGGATGTGCTGGAGAGGCTGGATCCGCCAAATCTCAAACGGATCGCGGCTGAAGGCGGCTACACCCGTGCCTGGCTGGGCGGTGAACGCAATGGCTATTCTGAAACCCCAACCATCAGTGCTGTAGGTTACAACAGCCTGCTTACGGGCACCTGGGTAAACAAACACAACGTATTTGGCAATGGCATTGAGGATCCAAATTACAATTACTGGACAATTTTCCGCTTCCTGCGGGAAGCCAGACCTGAGGCAAAGCTGGCCGTGTATTCAACATGGCTCGATAACCGCACCAAACTGATTGGCGACGGGCTGCCGCAGACCGGGAACCTGAGAATGGATTATCATTTCGATGGCCTTGAACTCGACACGGTAAACTATCCGCACAAGGACGGCAAATACATCCATTTTATTGATGAAGCGGTTTCGGTTGAAGCCGCTAAAGGCATACGTGAACATGCACCGGACCTCACCTGGGTTTACCTGCAGTACACCGACGATATCGGGCATGGCATGGGAGATTCCAAACAAATGGATGAAGCCGTACTGATGGCTGACAGGCAGATCGGCAGGGTTTACAATGCCATACTCGACCGGCAGACTTATCACAATGAAGACTGGCAAATCTATGTAACTACCGATCATGGGCGGGATGCAGCCACCGGCCGGGGACATGGCGGGCAGAGTACACGGGAGAAAACCATCTGGATCGCTACCAATGCCAAAGACCTGAACCGGTATTTTTACGCCGGGTTTCCTGCAGTCACTGATATTATGCCAGGCATTGCCCGCCATCTGAACATTGAATTTCCCGAAACACGGGGCCGTGAAATCGACGGAATTTCGCTGGCAGGTCCGGTTTCAGTGGCTAACGCTGACGTATTTATGAAGAATGGTAAACTACACATTACCTGGGAGGCATTCGATACCGAAGGTGATGTGGGGATTTACCTGGCGGAAACCAATAATTTCAAAACCGGCGGCACAGACAACTATAAACCGGTAGGCGGCGCAAAGCTCACAGATCGCAAATACATTATGGATTTCAAGCCCTTAAAAGGAAAAGTTTACAAATTCTTGATTGAGGGTGAACATAACCGGGTAAACCGCTGGCTGGTGGAATAGCCAATTTCCATTCCGGCCAAAGAGAAAACTGCCAAACATTGAAACCGCTCTAAAAGCGCCGCCATCCCTGCGTGAGGAAAAGCCAATCCCGGATTGTTGACCTTTGCCATTGTTTATTGCCTCTAACTCGCGGTTAATTCGTTTTTCACCTGTTTAAACAAAATGTTTTTGCCTGTGATAACGAGAATTAAATTTTCAAAAATAAATAGAGAAATAATTACACGGAATATTACCTTTTTTGACATTATGTTTTTTGGATCGCACCGGGTAAGTATTTTTAAATGCTTACGGGACGCGTACCGCCCAGGGAAAACTGATTAGGATTCCAGAATAGGCAAAGCCGGAAAACGCGCTTTAGTGAAAGGGCTGTCTCCCAAAAGGAGGCAGCCCTTTTTTAAGGATTAATTTATGGGAAAATGAAGTGCAGACCTGGATGAATACATGATCTGTCCTTCCTTGGTATCACTTACTCAAATTCATACTTCTTTCC
The DNA here is from genome assembly GCA_023387985.1 of Bacteroidota bacterium. Taxonomy (GTDB): domain Bacteria; phylum Bacteroidota; class Bacteroidia; order Chitinophagales; family Chitinophagaceae; genus Phnomibacter. The sequence goes on from JAEWHC010000009.1 coordinate 356,432, forward strand.
CGGTATAATTTCCGGAAATAAGGATCGCGCAGGTCTTTAATGAAACGGATTGCCTCCCCGGTACTCTTCATTTCAGGACCGAGTTCTTTATTCACATTGGGAAATTTATTGAAGCTGAAAACCGGTTCCTTGATGGCGAATCCTTCCAGCTTTTTTTCGAACTTGTAATCGGACAGTTTGGCTTCTCCGAGCATCACCCGGGTAGCAATGTTCAGGTAAGGTATGCCATAGGCTTTGGCGATAAACGGCGTGGTGCGGCTGGCGCGGGGATTGGCTTCAATTACGTAAACGATGCCGTCTTTAATGGCAAACTGGATATTGATCAATCCGCGGATATCGAGCGCCCTTGCGATCTTCTCCGCGTAATATTCCATAGTGGTTACAATCATGGGGGCGATATTGAAAGCCGGCAGAACCGCGTTGCTGTCGCCGCTGTGGATGCCTGCAGGTTCAATGTGTTCCATAACACCCATTACATGAAAGTCCTCGCCGTCAAAAATCGCGTCGATCTCGGCTTCCTGGCACCTGTCGAGAAACTGGTCAATCAGGATTTTGTTGCCGGGAATATGTTTAAGCAGGCTCACCACTGCCTTTTCCAGATCTTCATCATTAATGACAATGCGCATACGCTGGCCACCCAGTACATAGCTGGGCCGCACAAGCACAGGGTAGCCCACTTCGTGGGCCACCTGTATGGCCGCGTCGGAATCGTAGGCTGTGCCATATTTGGGATAAGGGATCTCCAGTTCTTTCAGCAGATCGGAAAAACGACCGCGGTCTTCGGCAATGTCCATATTGTCGAAACTGGTGCCAATGATGCGGATTCCGCGCTGATGCAGGCGGCGGGCCAGTTTAAGTGCGGTCTGTCCGCCTAGCTGAACGATGACTCCATAAGGCTGTTCAAGCTCAATGATTTCCCACAAATGCTCCCAGAAAACCGGTTCGAAATAGAGTTTATCGGCCATGTCGAAATCGGTGGAAACGGTTTCGGGGTTGCAGTTCACCATAATGGCTTCATAGCCACATTCTTTGATGGCGATGAGGCCATGCACGCAGCAATAATCAAATTCAATACCCTGGCCAATGCGGTTGGGGCCACTGCCTAAAACGATTACTCTTTTCTTTCCGGGGCTTGGTACACTCTCATTGTACCTTATTGCCGGGATGCTGTTCTCTTTCATGGTGTGCAAAATTAAGGGCTTGGCGGTTTTTGAAAAGTTTAATGAAGGAATTTAGCGAATCCAAAGAATGGAGCCCAGGTGGGAACAGTCCGCCAGTCACCGGCAACTGTGCTGGCTGCAGGCGGGGAAGTTGAAATTTTGCAGGTTGGCACCGGCGTTGGATCAACGGTCAGATGTGAATTAAATCCTTAACGACCCAATTTGCCGAAAGCTACACTGCACTGGTACCCTGCAACTGGCCGCAGAATCCATTTTCTATCTTCTTTTACCATGCCCACATAGACCTTTCCCTTAACCTTGACCTTAACCTTAACCTTAACTTAGACCTTAACCTTAACTCCCTCATTCCCCCTTCGCCCAATCCGACAGCCTTGTAGGCGGTGTGCTGCCATCTTCGGTGTAGATCTGCGCCTGGTCATTTTTGCGGATGCCCACATACATTTTATCTTTATTGAGATCTACCATAATGGCTGCTCCTTCCTTGCCGGCAGATTTTTCTTTAATGGCCCAGGTATAAAAATAACCATCACGTATTTCTATCGGCGCCTGTATGTCCCAAACCGATTTGAGGTAATCAAGCTCTTTGCCGAGCATGGTACGCAACCGGTGATTGAGAACGCTGTTTTCCATCATGGCCACTTCATAAGGATATTTGCCGCCATAGGCCATCAGGAAATCCAGGCTGCCCACATTGGTTTTCAGCATCTCCAGCGAGTCTTTTCGTTTCTGCTCAAGTTCTGCAAGCGAATCTTTTTGCCGTTGAAGGGTCTGTTCCCGCTTCAGCAATTCATTCTCCCTTTTCAGCAGTGCATTTTCTTCTTTTAAGGCGTTGGCACCGGAAGGGTCATTTTTAGAAAAATACAAGTAGCCGGCAATGCCCAGGGCAATGACGAACAGAAAAAGGAGAAATCGTTTCATAAGCAATGGTTTTTCACAAACCGGCTTTTTTTACCGGCGTTTTGGTATCATGATAAAATAAAAAAGTCCAGCCTTCTTCACTGCCCTGTGCCCACCATTGCTGACGCAGTTGCATGGCTTTTCGGCCGTCGTAGTCGTACTTGGCTACAAAGCGGGTAATCATCTGTTTTTCCTGCGGGCCGTCGTCTCCGCCAAAAAAGAAGATCTCGCCGTCTTCCTCAATCCAGAATACCTGGTGAAAAGGGCTGTGTGCGGCAGTCACCTGGTAGCGGATGTAATTGTCAATGGTGCCTTCATCATCAAGCAACCAAAATACTTTTGGGTTATTGTCAAACACATAGAACTGGTCTGAAATAAAGCCAGGGTAACCAATTTCTTCGGCATAATCAAATTCCCGGCGCTGCACAAAATAGGTGGCATTGGGAAAGCTCACCTGCTGGTTGCCGAGCCGGTCTTTGAGGCTGATGCCGCCGGCATGGTCTTTATGCAGGTGGCTCATCAGCACTTTGGTCACTTCAGCGGAATCAATGCCTTCATTTCGCAAATTGTCGATCAGTTGCAGGGTGCCGTTTTTCCGGAATCCCAGGCCCGTGTCGATTACGATGATATCCCGTTGGGTAACGATGCAAAAAGGTTGCACCTCCACCACAAGCTCATCCGGTTTCAAGTTCAGCATTTCACCGGTGTTATCCACGGGATTGAATGTTTTATTGGCGCCTACGGTGAAGCTGCCTTCGGAAAGTGGGATAATCTTCATCAATAAAAAACATTAGCGAATGATCGCGTTCTTGCTGGCATTCAGTCGCATAAAAATAAAAATTAAAACCGAAAAGCTGAGCAGTGAGCTGCCGCCGTAGCTGATGAAGGGTAGGGGAATGCCAATGATCGGGGCCAGCCCGATGGTCATCAGCACGTTGACGGACATATGAAAAAAGATAACCGAAGCAACCCCGTAACCATAAATACGGCTGAATGTACTACGTTGTTGTTCAGCCAGTTCAATAATCAGTATGAGCAGGCCGAGGTATAACAGTACCACAAATACAGTCCCTAAAAACCCGAAGCTTTCGCCAATGGCGGTAAAGATGAAATCGGTATGCTGTTCCGGAACAAAATCGCCCTGGGTAACGGCGCCTTGTAAAAATCCTTTTCCGGCAAAACCACCAGAACCTATGGCGATTTTACTTTGTTTTACGTTATAGTTTTCCTGCTTTTCTCCTGTTTTGGAAATTTTGCCCATTCGTTTTTTTTGCATTTCGAGTTTTGCGGCTGCCTCCTCGCTGCGCGGAACATAATCACGACCAAACATGCTCATGATACGCTCCACCTGGTAGGGCTGCATTACTTTTTCAAACATGAAAGGCACCGCGAAGCGCTGTATGCCCACACAAATTCCCCAAACGATAAAAATGAGGGCCAGCAGGCTCCGGTTGCGTTGAATTTTCTTTCGTAAAAAGAAAGCGGCAGCCAAGGCGATAATGGTGAGAATGGTGGCCAGCAAATTGGGTTCTACCAAAACGGAAAGCACCACCATGATGGCAGCCGAGGCACCCACGATGAGGTAGACCGGTGGCAATCCTTCCCGGAATAGCGGGATGAAAAAAGCGAAATAGACCAGGGCCAGCCCGGTTTCATTTTGCAGTATGCTGAGTACCGCGGGCAAAAGGGCAAGTGCCACCGCGATGGTATGGTTCTTTACTTTGCGGAAATCCGTTTCGGGCGAACTGATAAACTTGGCCAGGGCCAGGGCCACGAATATTTTACAGGTCTCTGCGGGCTGAAGGTTCATGAAACCCAGTGGAATCCAGCTGCGTGAGCCACCCACGTTTTTGCCCACCACAAAGGTGGCGAGCATCAGCAATATACCGACAAGGTAGAGTAAGTTGGCCGTGGTGGCGAAGAACTTTGCATCTGTAAGCAAGATGAAACCGCCCACGGCAAGCGAGGCCATGATGAAATAAAACTGCCGGGAATAATTGGTTTTGAATGCGAATAGGTTTTCCCAGAAATCCATATCGGGTTTATGCTCCACGCTGATGATGGCTACCAGCCCGACGAAAACGAGTAGTAAATACAACAGCAGAAGCAGAGAATTGCCTGGGGAGAATATTCGTTCTTTGTATTGCATAGACTAGGTCCCGGATTCCGGCAGGTATTTTTTACGGTTAGTGGGTTGCGGCAGCAAGGCCAGGCGGTCGTTAAAGGAATGTGGGTGTATCGGTTTTTGCGGGTTTTCATCCGGCAGCAACAGGGCGAGCCAATCTGGGGCGGGCATTTCTTCAGCGGCGATAGCCCGCAGGGCAGCCCTTTCTTTTACTGCCCGAATGGAATCTTCACGGCGTTCAATGCTGTCGCGTTTGTGGATCTCGGCGGCAATTCTGGCCGGCATTATACGCATGCTGCTGTAACGTTCAATCCAATCCTGGCGTTTTTTACTGATGGTGTCATTCAGGTATTGCTCCACCATCAGGCTGACGATGGGCGCGGCCACCACGGAACCAAATCCGCCGTTTTCCACCACTGCGGCTATGGCGATCTTTGGATTTTCGCGGGGCGCGAATGCGGCAAAAAAAGAATGGTCGCGTTGCTTTACGCCCCGGAAATAGTTTTCCGTAGTCCCGGTTTTTCCACACATACGTACCCCTTCTATAGCAAGGCGCCAGGCCGTGCCTCCGGGCAGCATCACCCGTTCCATGCCTTCATGTATGGCTTCAAACATGGTATCGGCGATATGCACCGGTTCTATCCGCCGATGGTAAGGTTTGAGCAGGCCGAAATGGTCGCCCCCTTCAATGCTGTCGATAAAGTGAGGCGTAATGTACCAGCCTTTATTGGCAATCATGGCTATGGAGTTGGTGAGCTGCAGCACCGTAGATGTTACCTCGCCCTGCCCGATGGCATTGGAAATGGTATTGCAGGCATGCCAGCGTGAACCAAAAACTTTTTGGTAACGTGCCGGTGTGGGGATCATGCCTCCTTTTTCGGCAGGCAGATCAACCCCAAGCGGATGACCGAGGCCGAACTGGTACATGTATTGATCCCATACGGAGAGTGCGCTGTCCACGCCGCCGTATCTGGGTTGTTCCAGGATTTTGCGGTAAACATTGGCAAAATAAGGGTTGCAGCTTACGGCAATGGCAGCGGCAAGATTTGGGCTGTGGCCGCTGCCGTGGCATTTGGGGCGACCCGTTCCGCATTCATAATATGCGCCGCGGCAGGGGTAGCCACTGTTTTGGGTAATGATGCCCTCCTGCAACCCAACAAGGGCCTGCAGCGTTTTGAAGGTGGAGCCGGGGGGATAGGTTCCGGAAATGGCACGGTTGTACAGAGGAAGACGCGGGTCGACATACAATTCCGAAAAATGCTTGCGGCGTTTATTGCCGGTCAGCAGGCTCGGTTTAAAAGAAGGGGAGGAAACCATGGCGAGGATACCTCCGGTTTTGGGATCGATGGCCACCACGCTGCCAATCTTTCCTTCCATCAGTTTTTCGCCAAGCGCCTGCAGGTCCATATCAAGGGAAGAATGCATGGTGCTGCCAGAAACGGCTATGGTATCGAATTCCCCATCGCGATATCGGTGCGTAGGGCGGTTCTTATTGTCTTTATTCCAGTACTCCACGCCACGCTGGCCCATCAGTACTTTTTCGTAAGTGCGCTCAAGACCGGTCATGCCCGCGTAGTCGCCCTGGCGGTAGCCTTCCTCAGCGTATTTTTCAAGAAAGCGGGTATCCACTTCGGCGAGGTATCCAAAAATATGCGCCGCTGCTTCAAAAGGGTATTTGCGTACCGGCCTTTCCACAAGCTGAAAAGCAGGCTGAAACAAAGGCAGTTTTTCTGCAAGCTGCGCATGCACGGATTCATCCAGCAAAGGCTCAAAAGTGGAAGCCCGGTAGCGCCCGTTCTTTAAAATAACATCAACAAGCCTTCTACGGAATTCCGTGGTATCGATATTGAGAATATTCAAAAGCGCTGCAGTATCAATTCCCTGACGCACCAGGGCAGGTGTCACTTCAAGATCATAACTGGTGGTATTGTCGAGAATGATGGTTTGCCTGCGGTCGATGATTAGTCCGCGGCTTGGATAAATCACCTTACGGTAGAGCGCCTGGTTGTCCGCCATCAGTTTGTACTTGGTATCAAATATCTGGAGGCTAACCAGTTGTGCTATGATGATGACGGCCGTAAGTCCAAAAACAATTTGTATTATCCGGCTTCTGTTGCTATGGGTATCGTTCATGAAAGTTTTCTCCTCTGCTTGCTCATTTGGTCCTTCGGCTGCTTTTTGGTTTAATGCCTTCGCCATTATCCCGTTTCACCCGGTCTAACCTGAAAAAAGCCCGGAAATTTAGCCGGATCTTCTTTTGTAGAACTGCCTGCGAAGTTAATCTGCACCCGCATTATAAACCCGCTGCCGCCGCTTAAAAACAGGTTGATTCTATTTATTTTTTGCTAAATAAAAAAATGCTGGTGCAGGCGTTAAATGTACCCCGTATTTCAGGAATGTGAAAACAGCTTATGCACAATGGATAATACTTGTCTTAATGCCTGTTGACCGGTATTTTTTGGCTAAATTGCCGCCTCCTCTATTTCCGATATTTTGAAAATAAAATCATGAACAGAAAAACATTTATACAAAACTCTGCCCTGGCCGGCGCCGGCATCTTGCTTGGTTCCAAAACTACATTGGGTCAAGCCGGGAACACGCAATTGCCAACCGTTCGTATTCCGGTTTCTGAAAGGAATTTTACGAGTGAAGCCGTGGAAAAAGCCATTTCCGAATTTCAACGGAATGTACCCAATAAAGAACTGGGCTGGTTGTTCAACAACTGTTTTCCCAACACGTTGGATACAACGGTAGATTATGAAGTGATTGACGGTCAACCGGACACCTATGTGATCACGGGCGACATTGATGCCATGTGGCTTCGCGACAGTTCTGCACAGGTATGGCCTTATCTGCAGTTTGTAAAACAGGATGGTGGGCTGCAAACACTCATTAAAGGCGTAATCAACCGGCAAACGGATATGATTCTCTATGATCCTTACGCAAATGCTTTTTACAAAGACCACAATAAAATCAGTCACTGGAAAGATGACCATACCAAAATGAAACCTGGCATTCATGAGCGCAAATGGGAGATTGACAGCCTCTGTTACCCGGTTAGGCTGGCCCACGGCTACTGGAAACAAACCGGTGATGCCAAAATCTTTGGGGACAAATGGCGGGATGCGGCATACCTCATCATAAAAACCTTTAAAGAGCAGCAACGAAAAGAAGATAAAGGTCCATATTCATTTATGCGTACCACCAACTGGGCGACCGATGGCGTGCCGCTTGCCGGCTATGGTTATCCCGTAAAACCGGTAGGATTAATCGCCTCCATTTTCCGGCCGAGTGATGATGCAACCATCTTTCCATTTTTGATTCCCTCCAACTTTTTCGCGGTGGTGAGCCTCCGGCAGATGGCGGAGATGGCTACAGCCATTTACAAAGACGCTGACCTGGCAAGGCAGGCAACGGCGCTGGCCAACGAGGTGTCGGCGGCGCTTGTCAAATATGCTGTTACTACTCATCCGAATTTCGGGCGGATTTATGCTTACGAAGTGGATGGTTTTGGAAGCCATGTATTGATGGACGATGCCAACGTGCCCAGTCTCTTATCTTTACCTTACCTGGGCGCTTTAAAAACCACCGATCCACTTTACCAGGCAACGCGCAGGTATGTGTGGAGCACCTCAAATCCATTTTTCTGGAAAGGGAAAGCGGCCGAAGGCATTGGGGGCCCGCATATTGGTATGCACCAGATCTGGCCCATGAGCATTACCATGCGTGCGCTGACTTCGACCAACCCGGCTGAGATCAGGAACAGCATTAAAACGCTCCAGGCTACGCATGGTGGCACCGGTTTCATGCACGAATCGTTTGACAAGGATGATCCAACCAAATTCACCCGTTCATGGTTTGCCTGGGCCAATACCCTTTTTGGAGAGCTGCTCTGGAAGACGTATAAGACCAATCCGAAATTGTTGGTGTGAGGGTAAGCTATTCCTGCCGCGGGCCTGCTGTGGAGCTGAATTGCCGATGGCCGTCCGCTGAGCTCTGCTCTTTGCCGTCCGCCATTTTCGCTTATTTCCATAGTTTTGTTTTTAAGGTCACCTTGGTTAACCGTTAAAACACCACCATTATGAAAAACCTCATCCTGCTGTTGGCAGTAGCGCTATGTTTTGCTGCCTGCAGTATATCCAGAACCGTTAACCTGAATACTGATGATGGAAAGATTGCAGTAAACTTTTTGCAGGTAAACGATGTTTACGAAATCTCACCGCTTCAGGGTGGAAAAGTGGGCGGTGTGGCGAGAGTGGCAGCATTGAAAAAAGAACTGCTTGCAGAAAATCCCAATACCTACATGCTGATGGCAGGAGATTTTTTAAGTCCCTCGGTTTACAATAGTTTACGGCACGACGGCAAAAGGGTGCGGGGCGCACAGATGGTGGATGCCTTGAATACCGCAGGGCTTGATTTCGCTGTTTTTGGCAATCATGAATTTGATATCAATGAAACTGAACTGCAATCGAGATTGAATGAATCGGAGTTTCAGTGGATATCCTCCAATACATTTCATCAAACAAAAGATGGCGTGCAACCATTCCGTAAATTTAAAACGGGAGGTGAGGAAATCATTCCGGAAAATTTTGTTCTCAAACTGACAGATAAAGATGGAACCACTGCCCGGATCGGCTTTTTGGGCGTTACGCTGCCATTCAATAAAGTATCCTATGTGGCATATACCAATCCGATGGAGACTGCTGTACAATGGTACGAACGCATGAAAGATTCCTGTGACGCCATTATTGCCATCACCCATCTTGCGTTGGAAGAAGACAGCCTACTCGCCTTACGGCTGCCCGGTCTCACTGCCATAGTGGGTGGCCACGAGCATGATATGCGTTACATCACCGTGGGCAATGTGCCCATTACCAAGGCCCATGCCAATGCGATTTCTGCATTTATTTTAAAGGTGACTATTGACAAAACAAGCGGGAAGGTGCAGGTGGTACCGGAATTAAAAATGATTGATGCTTCCCTGAATTTTGATCCGCAAACTCAGGAGGTAGTGGACAAATGGAACAAGATCGCCGTTGATAATTTTGGCACCCTTGGATTTGACGCCATGAAAGTAGTGCGCTCCAAAGGAGAACCACTTGACGGAAGGGAATCCGTTATCAGGGCGAAACCGTCTAACCTTACGCGCATCCTGGTTTCGGCCATGGAAAAGGCGGCACCCGAGGCCGACGTGGCCATCTTCAACTCCGGATCCATTCGGGTAGATGACATACTGCAGATGCCGGTTACACAATATGACATTATCCGTAGGCTGCCTTATGGCGGTACCATTGTGGAAGTGGATATGCAGGGGAGCCTCCTGCAACAGGTGCTGGAAACGGGCAGAACAAATGTGGGCAGCGGGGGATTTCTGCAGTATTCTTCCGCTGTGCGGCATCACCCGGAAAAAAATAGCTGGACTATTCAGGAACTGCCCATTGACACAGCCAAAATCTATCGGGTGGCTATTTCCGATTTTCTGCTTACCGGCGGCGAAGCGCGAATGGATTACCTTACCGAAAAAAATCCCGGGATCATGAGGATATATCCCAAAAGCAATCGCGATATACGGATTGACCTGATCAGTTATATGGAAGGGCTGGAAGGTTTGATGAAAGACTGAGATGTTGTTATAAGCCAATAACTGTTGGCCGGTAATTGCCTGCCAATACAATTTATGACTGAACAGTTATGTGCCATATGCAACAAATCTTGCCAGCTGCCCGCTTGTAGCTCTCAGTACTCCATCCTCAGCGTACCGTTAGTATTTCTGCACCAAAATATCCGTGCAGCACTTTTGGCAACCTGATTCCTTCCACCGACTGATTGTTTTCGAGCATTGCAGCCACAATCCGTGGCAATGCCATGCTGCTGCCGTTAAGGGTATGCACAAGTTGGGTTTTTCCATCGCTGTTTCTAAACCGGCACTTCATCCGGTTGCTTTGGAAACTTTCGAAATTACTCACCGAGCTCACCTCGAGCCAGCGTTCCTGGGCAGCGCTCCAAACTTCAAAATCATAGGTGATGGCGCTTGCAAAGCCCATATCGCCGCCACAAAGGCGGATGATGCGGTAGGGCAGTTCTAAGGATTGTACAAGCCGCTCAACGTGATTCACCATTTCATCGAGGGCATCATAGCTTTTCTCAGGATGCGTGATCTGGATGATTTCCACTTTCTCGAACTGATGCACCCGGTTCAAGCCCCTTACCTGGGCGCCAAAACTGCCTGCCTCACGACGAAAACATGGGCTGTAGGCTGTCATTTTTATGGGCAGGTCGGCTTCGCTGAGTATGGTATCACGGTAAATATTGGTTACCGGAACTTCAGCTGTTGGGATCATGTATAGCTCATCGGCTTCCATGGTGTACATCTGTCCCTCTTTGTCGGGCAACTGCCCCGTGCCAAATGCGCTTGCGCTGTTCACCATGTAAGGCGGTGTATATTCGGTATAGCCGGCTTCCGTATTGAAATCAAGAAAATAGCTGTACAATGCGCGCTGCAGCCGCGAGCCTTTTCCTTTGTACAAGGGAAAGCCACTTCCGGTGATTTTGGCACCGGTTTCAAAATCGATAATGTCGTATTGCCTGATCAGTTCCCAGTGCGGCACTGCATTTTGAGGCAACTGTGGTTTTACGCCACCCTGGCGCACCAATTCATTCTCTTCTGGAGTTTTGCCGCCCGGAACCTGGGCAGCCGGTAAATTGGGGAGCTGAATGGCAATATCCATTTGCTGCTGTTCAGCAACGGAAAGTTCCTGGGAAAGCTCTTTCTCCTTTTCTTTCATTCCGCTGACTTGCTGTCTTTTCAGTTCGCTTTCCTCTTTTTTCCCTTGCTGGATCAACTGGCCGATTTCACGTGCAGCCTGCTTGCTTTCACTCAGCAGCGCGTCAAGCTCCTGTTGCAATTGCCGGCGGCGTGCGTCAATGGCTATGATTTCATCCACCATTGCCACACCGTCAAAATGCTTGTGGGCCAGGCGTTCTTTCACAAAACCGGGATTATCCCGGACCAGTTTAATATCTAACATAAAATAATTTTCTAATGCTTGGTAGAATCCGCAAATATACAATCCGGAAGCTGCAAGGGGATTGCTGCAGGGCAATAAAAAAAGCTACCGGAATTTATCCGGCAGCTCCATTCGTGTGTGGATGGAGTAAGACCTTGTAAAGCACGATCAAAGTTTGCAGCAGACACCCGTTTCCCGGGATTGGATAGTGTTATTCAGGGGTTGATCTCTACTGGCTGAACGCAAATATATGAATTGACATAAATCAATAATAAAAATCAAGTAAAAAAAATTTAAAAATCTCTTCACGGACGAAATACGGGTAAATGTTTAGCGTTGCCAAAACATGCGGAGCCTGATTATCCTTTACTCCATCTCACCAAACGCTCCGAAGCTTCCGTAATCGTTTCCATTTTTTTAGCAAAGCAAAACCGCAGGACCTGGTGGTTCTCACCGAAAAGATAAAAAGCACTTACCGGAATCGTGGCCACACCGGCTTCCTGTACCAGCCGCTCCGCCATGCTCATTTCGGGTAATGCACTCAGCGAGGCGTAGCTATAGCATTCAAAATAAGAACCTGATGAAGGAATGCATTCAAAACCGGTGTCTTTCAGTGCGCTGCGCAAATGATCACGACGCTTCTGCATGTCATTTGCGAGGTCGAGGTAGGAAGTGTTTTCCGCCAGGTAACCGGCAAGACCAACCTGCATGGGGCTGTTGGTGCTGAAAGCATTGAACTGATGCACTTTCCGCAATTCCTGCGTAAAAAGCGGTGGGGCGACGCAGTACCCTATCTTCCAGCCGGTGCAGCTATAGGTTTTGCCAAAGGAATAAATCGCAAATCCGCGTTGCCTCAGTTCCGGGTGGCTCAAAATGGTCTGATGATCTCTGCCATCAAAAACGAGGTGCTCATATACCTCATCGCTCACCACCAGGATCTCCGTATTTCTGGTGATTTCTGCAAGAATATCCAGATCTTCTCTTTTTAATACAGCCCCTGTTGGATTGTGCGGCGAATTGATGAGGATCATTTTTGTTTTCGGGGAAAGCTTTTCCCGCACTTTTTCCCAGGGAATACTGTAATCCGGAAAATTGAGGGAAACGGGAATGGCCACTCCGCCATTCACCAGGATGTTGGGTACATAACTGTCATAAACCGGTTCAAAAATGATGACCTCATCTCCCGGGCCGATGCTTGCCGTAATGGCGGAGTAAATGGCATAGGTGCCACCCGGAGTGATGGTGATCTCCGATCCGGGGTCCACTTCAATTCCATAAAGCTTTTGAATTTTTATGGCAATATTTTCGCGCAACGGCATATATCCGGCCATGTGGACATATTGATTGTATCCATCTTTCATGGCTTTGTTTACTGCTTCAGTCAGTTGAGGATCCATTGGAAAATCCGGGAATCCCTGTCCGAGGTTAATTGCGCAATACTCGCTGGCCAGCGAACTCATGACAGTAAAAATCGTTGTCCCGGTTTGTGGGAGTTTACTTGAGAACATGGATTTAAAATTAGGGGATTTTATGACACCAGGAACCGGGAAACGACACCGGCTTGCTAATCTACAGGTCCGCTTTGTATTTTTCTTTGCGCATGCGCTATGGCTTTGAGCCGGATGCATCTGACCCATTCAACTTCTATCTCTTCAACCTATCTTTGCTACATCTTGCGCATCTGGAAAAATATCATTCGTCGCCCCAGCTAGGAACCAGTTCTGTCTGCAGCCATTCAGGCATTACCTGAAATTTTTTCCAATCTTTTTTCACCAATTTTCTTTCTCAAGGCTTGCAAGTTCCTGCTCAGATGCAAATGCAGCCAGCAAAATCAACACGTATGAAAACCATAATTGAACCCTTCCGCATAAAGTCTGTAGAGCCGATTCATTTCAACACCGCGGAATCCCGCGCAGCGATCATTAAGGAAGCGCATTATAATTTATTCCTGGTACATTCCGATGATGTGATCATCGATCTGCTTACGGACAGCGGCACCGGCGCCATGAGCAGCAACCAGTGGGCCGGCATTATGCGTGGAGATGAATCTTATGCCGGTAGCCCGAGTTATTACAATTTCAAAAATGCTGTGCAGGAAATCACTGGAATGGAAGAAGTGATTCCCACACACCAGGGCAGGGCATCTGAAAAAATATTGTTCAGCATCCTCGGCGGTCCCGGCAAAATTTTTCTCAGCAATACCCTTTTTGACACTACGCGTGCCAATATTGAATTCAGCGGTGCCGAAGGCATTGACCTCGTTTGTGAAGAAGGAAAGGACCCTTCACTGGTAGCGCCATTTAAAGGAAATATCAATACCGATGCACTCGAAAAAACCATCCTGGAAAAAGGTGCGGAAAATATTCCGCTCGTCATTCTGACCATCACCAACAACAGTGGCGGTGGTCAGCCGGTGAGCATGGTCAATATCCGGGAGACTGCAGCAATCTGCAAAAAATACCGCATCGGGCTTTTTATTGACGCCTGCCGATTTGCTGAAAATGCCTGGTTCATCAGGCAGCGGGAAGAAGGATATGCAGATAAACCTGTACTGGAAATTGCCAATGAGATGTTTTCCTATGCTGAAGGGTGCACCATGAGTGCCAAGAAAGACGCCTTCGCCAATATTGGCGGTTTCCTAGCCATGCGGGATGGTAAGCTTGCACAGGAATGCCGCAACCTGCTCATCATTACCGAAGGTTTTCCCACCTACGGCGGCCTGGCCGGCCGCGACCTCGAGGCCATTGCCATTGGCCTTAAAGAAGTAACGGACGAAAACTACCTGCAATACCGAATCCGCAGCCAGGAATATCTGGCTGAAAAACTGGATGCTGCGGGAGTGCCTGTTATGCTTCCGGCAGGCGGCCATGCGGTTTACCTTGATGCCAAAGCTTTCCTGCCGCATGTGCCGGTGGAGCAATTTCCCGCCCAGGCGCTGGCCTGCACGTTGTACGTGCAAGGTGGAATACGTAGTGTGGAAATTGGTACGCTGATGTTTGGAAAATATGATGAGGAGGGAAAAACCATACCGTCACAACTGGAACTGGTGCGGCTAGCCATACCAAGACGGGTGTACACCCAAAGCCATATTGATTATGTTTCCGAAGTGATCATCGAAGTCTTTGCAAAACGCGGTGAAATCAAAGGTCTGAAGATTGTGGAGGAAGCACCGATATTGAGACATTTTACGGCAAAATTGGCGCTGGTGGAGGGTAGCTAAGGTCGAGGTTGAGATAGAGGTAGAGGTCGAGGTCTAGGTCTAGGTCGAGGTATAGGTTGAGGTTGAGGTCTAGATTGTCGCCGGTAACGCGGATTAATCCGGCGTTGGTGTAATTTTGAAGCAATCGAATTTCAAAATGCAGCAAACAAACCGGTGGCTGATCGTTGTTTCAGCAACGCTGACCCATTTATTGCTTGGAACCGTTTACGCATGGAGTTTTTTCCAGAAACCAATTAGCGAGACCTATGGATGGAGCCAGAGCGAAACTGCCTGGACATTCAGCATTGCCATTTTTATGCTCGGCATCACCGCGGCCTGGAGCGGCGGAAAAACCGCCAGATTTGGTGTAAAAAAACTCGCGGTCACTGGTACCATTCTGTATGCTGCCGGATATATTATTTCTTATTTTGCGCTCAAGTACCATTTGCTTTTCCTGCTCTATTTCGGGTTCGGAATTGTTGGAGGCATTGGTTTGGGAATGGCCTACGTCACACCGGTCGCGGCGGTATCCGGTTGGTTCCCCGACAAGCAGGGCCTGGCCACCGGAATGGTGGTTATGGGCTTTGGCCTCGGCGCTTTCCTGATGTCCAAAATTCTCGCACCTTTTTTTCTTAGCCTGTTCAGGGGCAATCTCGAAAACGCTTTCCTGGCAATCGGTATCCTTCTTCTGGTCGTTCATCCCTTAACGGCGGGCTTGCTCAGATCCAAACCTGTTGAAGGAAAACCGAATTCCGCAATCCCGGCAAAACTTCGTTACACCATCATCAAGGCCGATTATGTATTTATTTGGCTGATCTTCACCTTCAATATCATAGCGGGAATGATTTTCCTGGCCTTTCAATCTCCGTTACTGCAGGATATCCTGATAATGGAAGGCATAACCGATACGATGACTTTGGGACAGAAAGGCGCTACATTGATTGGCATCAGCGCCTTGTTCAATGGGGCAGGCCGAATATTCTGGGGAACTGTCTCGGACAAGGTTGGCCGAATTCCCACATTCCGCCTGTTGCTGGGTATAGAGATCCTGGTTTTCCTCGCGCTGATCTTCACGCAGCATTCCACAGTTTTCTTCGCAGGGGTATGCCTTGTTCTGCTTTGTTATGGCGGCGGATTCGGGGTAATTCCTTCACTGATCAAAGAGCGTTATGGTTCGAAACTGATGGCCACGGTTTATGGGATCACGCTAACCGGTTGGGGGATCGGCGGAATTTTTGGCCCGCAACTTATTGCCATCTTGAAAGATCGCTTTCCGGATAATGCAGGTGTATATTCGTTTTATTCGGGGTTGGGCATGTTGATACTCGGCTTCGTGCTTTCATTTCTTATTAAGAGAAAGGTGGCTGCGGAATAAGTTTAGCCATTTTGTGCCCAAATTCAGAGGTGGCATTTTACCGTTCCTTAGCTGCAAAATCACAGCAGTGTCTTTGTTTCAGGCTTCAATTAATTTTTGCGGTTTTCGCCTTCATGACGTTAGAGCCGGTAATGGATTTACTTTTTCCAATGATCATCCGGAATGGATTTGTACCGCCCCCAAAATTTATAGGATGTAAATGAAGTGAACGCGATGAGTTTGGAAAACGGGCTGTATTTCAGCAGAAAGTGTTGCAGGGCATATAAAGCCCAAATAAATAAAAGAAATATTCCTGACCATATTGTCAAACGGAGAAAGGACGAATGGATCTGCAATTTAATCATATGATTCAACAACAGGGTGAAGCCAAACGAACTTACGATGCTGACGATAACAAATAATCCATGTGCAACTTCAATGGCGTTTTTTGGACAATGGTTCATACAGTGCATGCAACTCTCACACTTAAAGGTCCAGAATGGGCGGGTATTAACCATTTTTATTGCATGTACCGGGCATTGCATCAGGCATAAACCGCAGGCATCACATTTTGAAGAGGCATAAAACGATTTTGCGATGGCAAATCTTCCTATGAGGAAATAACCCAGGGCAATGGGTGAAATTAAAATATCCTGGATCAAATCCTTGAATGCTGAAAAATCGGGTTGTCCGGTATAAAACTTTTCTGCATGCTTTTCCACCCTGCGGTAATTGAATTGATGCAAATATTTTACGGCATTTTCTTTAAGTGCAGGGTGAACGGTGAGCCAGTTTGCCGGCATATCGAAAGGAACCATGCCTGTAATTTTATAACCTTTGGTCCACAAGATAAATGCCGATAGCATTAACGCAATTCCTGATAATCCGGGCATTACCCATTTTCCAATTTTCAAACCTCCACGTGTGTTCATTACTATCACCGGGTTATTGCCTTTAGGGAATTTCCGGATAAATTTCAGCGTAATCGCAGGAAAATTAAAGCCATGCGTTGGCGAAATGATTAGCACCAGTGCATTTTCAATACTGGCAGAAATAGTTGTTCGATCACACCGGGTGATGTCAAAGACTTTGCAGGGAATCTCTTTATTTGCTGCAAATTCAGCCAGCCATAATGAAATGCATTTGGCATTTCCTGTTCCGGAAAAATAAAATATTGTAGCTTTTTTAATATTATTCATCGGATACTTTTTGTTCTTGCTATCCGGCATTGGGTTTCGGTTGTAATCTCAGGCCAGTTACCTGGTACGCTCCGGCAGACACCCGTATAAATTTACCAAATAAATTTCACACTTGCATTTAGAATGCATTTGAGGCAAGGTTAATCGCAAATCAGTGTTGGAAATAAAAACTTGGGAGATAATAGGTATCACTTACTGAGCAACTTCTCTTTGGCAAACCGTAAATATTGCTCCCAGTCATACAACAACATATCATGATTCCCCTTCCGCAAATGATATCTAACCCGGTCTCCAACCGGTATTTCCGCTTTTGGCCATTCTGCGCGGCCAAGACCTTCTATGCCGTACAAATTGTAAACCCGCTCTGCATGATGGCCCGAAAGAAATTCACCTTTTGGGTCAGCCCAAAGATCTTCTGAAGCACTGGCAATATATACCGGCCTTGGCGCCATCAATGCGATCAGCATATGTTGATCAAATGGAAGGTTTTCCGGATGGCCGTTGTAGGTTTTGTATTTTTCAATAAACCAATGTGGAAATGCCGTATTGATCACCTCAGTAGTCTCTCCAAAAATTCTTTTGGATAGTGCCGCGCCGCCTTCACCTGAATTGTTTGAAATGACCATGGCAAAGCGTTGATCATTTGCCGCCGCCCATAGCGCTGCCTTGCCAAGACGTGAATGCCCGGTGATGATCGTTTTGTTTGCTGCGACAAGCGGATCGGTTTCAAGGTAATCCTGTATCCTGCTCAGGCCCCATGCCCATGCGGCAATGGCGCCCCACTCGTCCGGACGAATGTTCAAATCCTCCTGAAGCAAACTACGCACACCGGTTTTCCATCCGTCCACGTGATCCGGTTCAATATCCTCATAAAACGCGGTTGCTACTCCAAAACCTGCACCTATAATCTCGCGGAGTGGCCAGCGTTTTGACTGCGAGCCAGGTTCCGTTTTTTGCAATTCTCCGTTTTTTGGTCCGCCGTAAAGCGATGAAAGAATTTTCACATCGGCATCAATGGTTTGATTTCCCATAAAATTCAAACCAATAAATACCGGTACTGGGCTTGCGGATTTGGGCAGATAGAGAATGAGGTTCATTGCAGCATTATCATCCTTTTTCGAGAAATGTACAGTGACCTGTTTGCGGATGGCGGTACCTTCCAACGCATCTTCATTCATTTCTTTCAATTCAAAATACATTTCCGGCGGAGCTCCCGGAATTCTTCCGTACATATTTTCCTGAAGCAGCTTCAATAAATACGGGCGTTGCTTTTTCTCCCAGGTATTCGTGTTTTTCACCATTTTTCCCGAAGGCAGAATAAGGGGATCAGGTAAAATATAATTCTCTGCTTTCGATTCATCGTAATTTGGTGCAGGATTTTGCGCGATGCAAAAAAAACCCGATAAAAGGCAGGGTAAGAGGATTGAAAAATAGCGGTGCATCTCAATTTATTGAAGTGGTCACGAATTAAATTTTAGGGCATCCAAATTGCTTTTAGGACGCGTTGAAGCATTGAATTTACGAAATTCCTTGCCTTAACTTTTTTCGGGTATTGAGCGCCATTAATGTGCCGATAAAAATTTCCGAACTTCAACAAGTTCCTGCCTGTCCGAATTTGCTGTACTTGCGGACAATTGCTTGTAATAGTGAACTGCTTTTAGTGCATTGCCTGATTTTTCCGCGGCCTGGCCTGCACCATATAAACTATTGAAACGTCCCGGGCTTTTTGCAAGCACAGCTTCATAAGCCAGCAAAGCATTGGCATGCGCATTCATTTGAAGAAACAGGTCACCCAATAATTCCCTTGCAGGCAATACTTGGCCGGGCGTTACCGGATGTTTGCCTGTACTGTCTTCCATATCTGCTGCAAGTTTCATGGCAGCCACAGCAGCCGTTTTATTCCCAGATGCAAATTGTATCCAGGCTTCGCCTGCCTTCATTTGCACCGCCACTTCCATGGATTTATAGCTATCTTTTTGTGCTAGCAACTGATTATGCAATTGGTCAAGTTTTGACCATTCAAGTTTTGCAGCTCCAATATTTTTTATATGCACATTTCCCAATAAACGCGTAAAATGCACAATCGCTTCCTGCCAGGGAAATGCGTTCCAGTCAATATTAGCGGAATGGGTTTCCACCATCGCAGCTTTTTTCCATTGTTTATTTTCAAGTACATAACGGCATGGAATGGCCGCAAATGCGTAAGCCACCTTAAAGTTTGCAGGATTTACCGTTTTGATGGTATTCAAATAGTTGATTTGTTTTACTGCATCCGCATTATCGCCTTTTTGCAGGTCAGCATAAACCAGGTAGTCCAAACCATGCATTTCTTCATCCCAATGGCCCTGAATGCCTGCCTGTTGAGCGTAACATTGAGCAGCTTCAACCGATTTTAAGTTTGTGCGGATGCTCTCATCCCAAAGGCCCAATCTGGTAAAAATATGGGAGGGCATGTGCAGTGCATGTGCAGAAGAAGGGGCCACTTCGGCATACTTTCTTGCAGCCGGCAGGGCTAGCTTTGCCAACTCAGGATAATCGTAGGTATGAATAATATAATGGATGATGCCGGGATGATTTGGCTCCGCTTTATACAACGCTTCCAATAAGGCGCCTGCTTTCTTTTGCCTGATATAGGTTTTATCTGTTGGATCCGCGGCTGCATTTAAAGACAACGCATAAAAAATGGTGGCTTCCGGATCATCAGGATAGGCAGCATGCAATTTTTGCATGGCGTTTTCCCAGTTTCGGCATCGCCTGAGATGACTTTCTTTATCCCAGTCTTTATAAAATAAAGCAAGCGCATGGATATAGTCCGCTTCTCTCTCCGATTTGCGGGTAATTGATTGAGCGATCTCGATGGCTTTTGCTCCTTTTATCAATTCAGCTTCTGTTGGAGGCGTCCATAAAGCATGAAAATTGCACATGGCAACGCCCCAGTAAGCCATAGCACAGTCCGGTGCTTCGTCTATTATTTTTGCAAATACTTTTTCTGATTCGTCGTATTCAAAAGAGTGCAACAGTTCAATGGCAAGGTTAAAATCCTTCTTTACTTTTTCGTTGCCGGTAATTGTAAAATTAGCGGTGCCAAATTGGGCATCGGGTGATCCGCATGATATTACATTGCCTCTTTTTAAATTCAATGCCTTGATCAATGCTTGTGATGGCGCAGGCTTTTTATTGTTGCATGAAAGAATTGCAATGAGCAATAAAAAACAGGTTAACCGTATGGTTGTGGATGTGGGCTGTTTCATGGGTTTAAGTTTAAGTCAAATTCACTTGGTTATGGGCTTGTGCCATTTTGGAAATATGAAAGCTCCGATGCGCATTCCTTTTATTTCTGCATCCCCCGGGTCTTAAACAAAAGAACACTGGTAAAATTAGATGGAAAATTTATAACACGTATTACGCTCCCGGCAAATCGCCCGGGAAGGCTTTTTTCAATAACCTGATTTTCCTCAGTTTTTGCGATGCCAGCCAATTGTAAATTAGAGGCGGTTATACCATCTACTAATTCAAAAACCGGTTTGCCATGTACAGTTCCATTCGTCTTCATTCCTTGAGCTTCAGCGATCAGAAAACCTGGTTGTTTGCATTCTTTTTTGTGCTCGGCAATCTCATCCTGCCGCAAATCGCACATGCCATTCCGCAGGGAGGACTCATCTTCCTGCCCATTTATTTTTTCACGCTCATCGCTGCCTTTAAATACGGAATATGGGCAGGCCTGCTTACGGCGCTGCTTTCGCCGTTGGCCAATAGCCTGCTTTTCGGAATGCCACCGATGGCCTTCCTGCCGCTTATCCTTACCAAATCGGTGCTGCTGGCTGTAGTAGCGGCCTATGCCGCCCGTTATTTCAAAAACCTGTCGGTTTATGCGCTTGTAGTTGTGGTATTGGTTTACCAGTTTGCCGGAATGGCCATTGAGTTTGCAGTGCTGCAGGATCTGAACACGGCACTGCAGGATCTTTTCATCGGCTGGCCCGGTATGTTGCTGCAGGTTTTGGGCGGATACCTTGTCTTAAAAGTATTGGCAAAATACTGATTCCCGAATCTTAATTCAATGTTTATGAAAAGGAAAGAATTTATTATAAAAAGCGCTGTAGCAAGCGCCGCGTTTCTTGCCAGTTTCGAAGGGCTTGCGGAAATACTGAACGGAAATAATATTACCGTTGCCGCCGTTCCCGACCTGGTGGCAGTTATGGGTGGCGAGCCGGAGGAGATGCTCGAAAAAGCACTGCAAAGCCTGGGCGGTATAGGCCTTTTTGTCAGGCGCGGGCAGAAAGTGGTGATCAAACCCAATATCGGGTGGGATAAGGCGCCGGAACTCGCGGCCAATACCAATCCCAAACTGGTGGCGGCCCTGGTAAAGAAATGCCTGCAGGCCGGTGCCTCCAAAGTTTCGGTTTTTGACAATACCTGCGACAACTGGGAAAAATGTTATAAAAACAGCGCCATAGCCGATGCGGTAAAAGCTGCCGGGGGAATAGTATTGCCTGCCCACAGCGAAGTGTATTTTAAAGAAGTGGCATTGCCGAGAGGCGTTAACCTCAAATCCACCAAGATCCACCAGGCCTTGCTCGAAGCTGATGCCTGGATCAACGTACCGGTATTGAAAAACCATGGTGGGGCCAAAATAACCTGCGCCATGAAGAATTATATGGGTATTGTATGGGACCGGCGTTATTTTCATAGCAACGACCTCGCCCAGTGCATTGCCGATGTATGTACCTGGAATAAACGCCCGGTGCTCAACATTGTGGATGCCTACCGGGTAATGCGCCAAAACGGGCCAAAAGGCACCGGGCCCGGCGATATTTCAGTTGTAAAAACATTATTTGCCGGAACCGATATTGTAGCCACCGATACAGCAGCGATTAATTTCTTTAATCAACTGGAATCTATGCCGCTCGCCAATGTGGCTTACATCAAAAAAGCGGAAGCGTTGAATGTTGGCACAAGCAATTTAAGCAAGCTGAATATCGCCAGAATTAAAATGTAATGAAGAAAGCCCGGCAAATAAACCGGCTGCGGATATTGCGCATTGCCTTAGCACTGTTGTTCTTTGTCCCGGTCACCTTATACCTTGTCGATTTCTCAAATAAGACACCGCCATCCCTGCGTCATTTAGTGCATATTCAGTTTGTACCGGCGCTGTTGTCGGGCCTGCTCATTGCCTGGATTCTGATCCTAGCCATCACCGCGGTTTTCGGACGTTTATATTGCTCCACCCTCTGCCCGGCAGGCATAATGCAGGATATTTTTATTCGGATATCCCGGTTGAAATTCTGGCGGCATGACAAAAAAAAGAAAAAATCGTTTTTTCAATTTCGCAAACCACACAACTTGTTACGTTACGGATTGCTTGCAGCTACGGTACTATTTTTTCTTTCCGGCTTTTCAAGCCTGGTGTTGCTTTTCGATCCATACAGCAATTACGGCAGGGTGGCGGCAAACCTTTTCAGACCGGTTGCCACTTTTGTCAACAATATGCTTGCCGCAGTGGCCGGTGCAGGAAAAATAGAGTGGCTGGTGCATGCAGATATCCATACTGTGTCGCTTGCTGCCTTTATGGGGGCGATCATATTTTTTGTGGGGGTGTTTATTTCAAGCGCCCTGCATGGACGGTGGTTCTGCAACACGCTCTGCCCCGTTGGCAGCACCCTAAGCCTGTTCTCAAGGTTTTCCCTGTTTCAGATCAGTATGGATGAAGAGCTTTGCAATGCCTGCGGAAATTGTACCCGGTCCTGCAAAGCGGAATGCATCGACTATGAAACCAAAAAGGTGGACAGCTCGCGCTGCGTAACCTGTTTCAATTGCCTGTCGCATTGCCACCGGGGCGGTTTGCATTACCGGATGGTAAATCCATTTAGCGGGCGAAATGCGCAGCCGCTGTCAGAAACCGAAATGAACAATAAGAAGGGCCGGCGGATCTTTTTTGCAACCCTTACCACCATTGCTGCTTCGGCAGGATTGATACCGGCACTGGCGCAGCAGCGGAAAAGAGAAAGGCGGCAAGGTGAAGGAGAACATGCCGGGGATAACGAAAAGCATGGCAGGCGAAGCGGCAATGCAAAGTCAAACGAGCATGGTGCCGAAGAAAACAGGGGAAACGAAGTTCATAGTGATACAGCTATGCAAAAACACAAGCCACCCAAAGCGCCCGAAGGCGATAACGGGGTGAAGCACCATAAGCAAAACTTTCCAATAACACCACCGGGATCCGGGGACCTGGAGCATTTTCTGCAATTCTGCACCGGTTGTCATTTGTGTGTGGTCAAATGTCCTGATCAAATTCTCAGGCCTGTGGGTTTAACCTATGGCCTGTCTTATTTCCTGAAACCGGAAATGTGGTACGTGAAGAATTTTTGCAATTATGAATGTACCGATTGCAGTGACGTTTGCCCCACAGATGCGCTGAAGAAAATTACCATAGATAAAAAACAAACCACCCAATTGGGCAAAGTGCATTTTAAGGAGGACCTCTGTGTAGTGAAAACAGATGGCACAGATTGTGGTGCCTGCTCCGAGCACTGCCCCACCCAAGCGGTAAAAATGGTGCCTTACAAAGGGGCGCTCACCATCCCCGAGATCAATAATGATCTCTGCATTGGCTGCGGCGGCTGCGAACACATTTGTCCAGTCCGTCCCAAGCGGGCCATTTTTATTGTAGCCAATACCGTACATCTTACAGTTAAAAAGCCTGAGGTAAAAGAACTGAAAGCAGTGGAAGTACTGGATTTTGGTTTTTGATTCAAGCAAAGAAAGTAGTCGGCAGACCACGGAAATAAGACCTAAAGATTTAGGTAATATTCCTGCGCCATTTTAAAACAGATTGTTTGATACCCGGTTCTAAGTAACTCAAGGTAGGGCAAACGCCACATACTTATTGCCTTTTGGGGTACCGAGTTTTGTTCCTCCGCAAGAAATCACAATATATTGTTTGCCATTTACCATATAAGTTGAAGGTGTTGCAAAAGCTGCGGCAGGAAGCGGGAATTCCCAAAGCAGCTTACCGGTTTTTTTATCAAATCCCCTGAAGGTGGCATCCTTTGTAGCCGCGATAAACAACAAACCGCTTGCGGTGATTACGGGGCCGCCATAGTTTTCAGAACCTGTTCCGCGGATGTCTTTTTCCAGCAATGCGGGTTCATGGCCTAAGGGAATTCTCCATAGGAATTCCCCCGTATTCAGATCAATGGCGTTAAGTGTGCCCCATGGAGGGGAAAGCGCCGGCAGGCCTTTGCTGTCGAGGAATTTATTGTAACCGGTAAAGCGGTAGGGAAGATGAGCAGGATCTGCCGAAATTTCCGCAATCTCTTGTTTAACTTCATTGAACAAAAACGAAATGAGTGCCTGTTTTTCCCGGTCTGTCAGCGTGGGATATCCCGGCATCATCCCCTTACCGTTGGTGATCATGGTATGCAAAAATGCTTTGTCCCTTCTTGCAGATATGTCCACGAGTGAGGGATAACCGGAAATTACATTCCCGTTGCGGTCAGGAGCATGGCAGGCAATGCAGTAGGTATTGTAAAGTTTTTCACCCGTGCTCAGGAAAACCTGGTCCTGCAACTGTGTACTGACCATTTTGTGGATCCAGGCCATTTCATTGGCATTTACATACAGAATGCCTTCCGGATCTGCGGCCGCGCCGCCCCATTCAGCACCGCCATCGAAACCAGGAAAAAGTATCGTGCCGGTTGTATCTCCCGGAGCATACCAGCCGGTTTTGTATTTCCTGAATTCAGCAAGCAATTCCTCGCGGTTTTCTGCATAAGGGCTGATGTCCTGCTCAGCCAGGTCCTGCGACTGCCGTGCAAATGGTTTGGGTTTTGCAGGTGCCGGCTGTGTGGGCCAGGTTTCTTCGCCTTCGAGAACGGATTGTGGAACAGGCATTTCCGTAATGGGGAAAACAGGTTCGCCGCTTACCCGGTCAAATACAAATACAAACCCTTGCTTTGATACCTGAGCTACCACATCCTGTTTTTTGCCGTTGCGGGTGATGGTCATCAGGTTGGGAGGGGCGGACAAGTCGCGGTCCCAGATATCGTGATGGGTGGTTTGAAAATGCCAGAGGCGTTTGCCGGTTCTTGCATCAAGCGCAAGCAGACAGTCAGCAAAAAGGTTGGCTCCCTTCCGGTTTCCGCCATAAAAATCATATGCCGCCGATCCCGTAGGCACATACAAAATTCCCCGCTTGCGGTCAACAGCCATGCCAGCCCAGTTGTTCGCCGCTCCGGTAAATTCATTTTTATAAGCTTCTGCCGGAAATGTTTCATAACCAAATTCACCGGGGTAGGGAATGGTATGAAAAGTCCATACCACCTTACCGGATTTGATATCAAATGCCCGAATATCGCCGGGAGCGGCATCGGCATCTTCCGAAACCCGCACCGGCATAATGATCAGGTCCTCAAAAACAGTTCCGGGCGTATTGGAGATGATGAACTTATCCCGGGCAATTTCCGGCAGTCCCGTATGCAGGTCTACTTTGCCATTTTCTCCAAAAGAAACCACAGGCTTGCCGGTTAGCGCGTTCAGCGCCCATAAATTGGGTCCGGCGGTGTAAAGAATGCGTTTGTCATTTTCTTTTTCCCAATAGGAAACGCCGCGGCTCGTACTTGCCCAATCCATGAGCGTATCGCCAAATTCCCAGATCTTTTCTCCGGTTGCGGCATCAAGCGCAAATGCCTGCACTGAAGCGGTTACGCTGTATAAAATGCCGTTGACAATGAGTGGGTTTACCTGCATTTGCCCGGAATCCGGTGTAGAATAGGTCCAGGCTACCTGAAGGTTCCTTATGTTTTCCGGCGTAATCTGGCTGAGTGTTGAATAATGGTTACGGTCGGGGCCACCGAGATAGGATGACCAATCTTCAGCACTTCCGAAAGCCGCATGATTTGCCTGCTTGCAGGAAACGGCTGCTAAAAAGGCAGGCAGAAAGGCTGAAAAGAAAATTTTACAGAATCTGGACATAAACCATTTTGAATAAATTTCGGGTGAAAGTCAGCAATGCAGCAAAGCGCATGAAGTTTTTCGTTTGAAGTGCACCAAAGTTAAATGTTTCAGTAATGGTCAAAGTCCTTTATCCTGTCACAATCATTAACAATCAAGTTGTTTAAATGCTTGGTAACCCGCAACCTGCTCAACCTTAACCTACTGGTTAACCTGGCCACCAACGCCCAACAATCCGTAACTTTGCACCGCGCAAAAAATAAGATCCATGTCTTTATATACCTCCGATCCCTTCAATTACCAACGGCTCAAAACCCGCGAAGTAAGAGTTGGCGATCTTCTTATTGGAAACGGTAATCCCATTGTGGTTCAAACCATGACGACCACCGATACCATGAACACCGAAGCCACTGTGGCCGAAAGCATCCGTTGCATTGAAGCCGGTGCGCAAATGGTGCGCATAACGGCGCCAAGCAGGAAAGACGCGGAAAACCTGCTGAATATTAGAAACGAACTGCGGCAACGAGGCTACAATACACCACTCGTGGCTGACATCCACTTTACGCCCAACGCTGCGGAAATTGCAGCCACCATTGTCGAAAAAGTACGGGTGAACCCGGGAAACTATGTTGACAAGAAGAAATTTGAACAGATTGAATATACTGATGCGGAATATGCGGATGAGATCGGGCGCATTCGCGAACGTTTTACCCCATTGGTACGCATTTGCAAAGACTATGGTACGGCCATGCGCATTGGTACCAACCATGGTTCGCTGAGTGACCGCATTATGAGCCGCTTTGGAGATACGCCTGTTGGTATGGTGGAAAGTGCCATGGAGTTTTTACGTATCGCCCGTGCTGAAGATTATCACCAGATCATCCTCAGCATGAAATCGAGCAATCCGCAGGTGATGGTGCAGGCCTATCGCTTGCTTATTCAAACCATGCAGGATGAATTTGGCGAATGCTACCCGCTTCACCTTGGCGTAACCGAAGCCGGCGATGGAGAAGATGGCCGCATCAAAAGTGCGGTGGGCATTGGCAGCCTGCTGGAAGACGGTATTGGCGACACCATCCGGGTTTCTTTGACCGAAGATCCGGAATTTGAAATTCCGGTTTGCCGCGACCTGGTAAAAAGGTATGAGCGCCCTGTCGCGGAAAGCGCAACCAAAGTGCCGGAAGCAAACTTGAATTATAACCACCTGGAATATAACCGCAGGAAAACTTTCGCCGTGAGCAATATCGGCGGAGGGCAGGTACCTGTTGTTGTTGCAGATATAAGCAAACAGGAAGAAATTACTCCGGAATTTCTGGAAGAAGTGGGGTACACCTACAAACCGGAACTGGATAAATGGAATATTGGCGACCAGGCCGCGGACTATATTTTTACCGGCAAACCGGAACTTGGATTTGCCTTGCCGGGCAGCCTTAAAGTGATTACCTGGCCGGCGCATTGGGCACAGGCAAAAGACAAAACGAAATACTTTCCCATCTACGATATCCATGGATATGTGGATGCCCCTTTGCGCAGTGAAGACCTGAATTTTGTGATGGTAGATTGCTTCAGCGATGAAACCATCCTTAATGATTTTACCTTGCTGGATAACCTCAAAGGCGATCCTACCGTGGTGATTTGCCTGAGCAGCGAACGCCGCAATGCCATGCAGGCGGTTCGTCGCATGTTTGTAGAGCTGAAAAACAGGGGAATTGAAAACCCGGTGGTGCTGATGTGCGACAGCTATTGGAGCAGCCCGGATGAACACCTGGTTCATTATGCCACTGAAACCGGCGCACTTTTCCTGGACGGATTTGGTGATGGCATTTCTCTGGGCATGCGATCTGGCTCCTACGAACAATGGGAGAAGCAGGAATATATTCTGAGCGGCCGTACCTATGCCGAATCTTCAAAAAAAGGAAAAGCCATTGAAGGATTTCTGAACCAGGTTTCATTTGGCATTTTACAGGCCACCCGTACTCGTATCAGCAAAACGGAATACATAAGCTGCCCGAGTTGTGGCAGGACCTTGTTTGACCTGCAGGAAACCACCAACAAGATTCGTAAAGTGACCAACCACCTCAAAGGAGTGAAGATTGGCATTATGGGCTGCATTGTAAACGGCCCGGGTGAAATGGCGGATGCCGACTTTGGATACGTGGGCAGCGGCCCGGGGAAAATTACGCTTTACAGAGGAAAAGAAGTGGTGAAGCGCAATGTGGATGCTGAGGTGGCTGTGGAAGAACTGATCAGCCTGCTGAAGGAAAACGGCGCATGGATCGAACGGGAAGTGGGATGATCTACGGGTTGCTGGATATTTGGTTGCTTTTGGCTTATGGATTGCTTTTTGAGGGCAACGCTTCCCTTTTCCCAGATCAAATTGGTGTAAATTGCGCCCCGAATAAATGAATGCCGGAATTACCGGAATGCAAAAATGAAAGCTTATCTGAAATTAACAGCGTTGGTATTGATTGCTTCGATCTTCGCAGCATGTCAAACCAACAACATTACCCATAAACCGGAATGGAAGAAGTATTTTGATGACGCCGGCGCCGTTGGAACCTTCGCGATTTATGACAACGGGCAGGGCCATTTTTCTATTTACAATATGAAACGTTATCGCGACAGCGCTTACCTGCCGGCTTCCACCTTTAAGATATTCAACAGCCTTGTAGCCATTGGAACCGGCAGGGCATTCAGTGATACGGTAGTTATGAAATGGGATGGCCAAACCCGGCTTGGTCCGGGTGGGGATACCATGACGGCCTGGAACAAGGACATGGATATGCGGGAAGCTTTCGCGCTGAGCAACCTGCCTTTTTACCAGGAGCTTGCGCGCCGTATAGGAAGAGATACCATGCAGCAAATGCTGGACAGCCTAAAATATGGCAATGCGCGGATTGGCGGGGCAGTTGATAGTTTCTGGCTGGACAATTCACTCAAGATTACTGCAGATGAAGAACTGGGTTTTGTGAAAAAGATGTATTTCAAACAA
This sequence comes from Bacteroidota bacterium, assembly GCA_023387985.1. GTDB lineage: Bacteria > Bacteroidota > Bacteroidia > Chitinophagales > Chitinophagaceae > Phnomibacter. Next base: position 385,335 of record JAEWHC010000009.1, read on the forward strand.
CTGCCTTTTCAAAACCGTGAACAGGAAATCGTTAAAAACATGATGATCCGTGAAAAAACGGATAAATACATTCTAGCCTATAAAACCGGTTGGGGTAAAAAAGAAAATGGCCACCACCTTGGATGGATGGTCGGGTGGATTGAGGAGAATGCGCATCCCTATTTCTTTGTACTTAACCTCGAATCTGCTGAGTCCAATTTCGCGATGCCCGAAAAACGTGAAAAGATTATGCGGGATATCCTCGCCAGCGAAGGCTTTTTCAAGGGATTGAAATAGGAGGGGTTTTGCCTATTGAACCAGGTGCGCCAAATCACCTAAGCCAGACCGGCAGGTTTTATCTTTGCCTGCAAAATCAATCTCATGAGAAACGCGTTTCCTGTATTGGCCTTATTCGGATTAATCATTCTTGGGGCCTGCAATTCCACCGCAACCGGAACAGAAGCCACCAGCTACCTGCGACAGGGTGATAGCCTCAGCGATTTTGTTCAAAAGAAATTATCGGGTACGCTCATGGAAAAAATGAAAGCGGAAGGACCTGCAGGGGCGATTGCGTTCTGCAATCTGGAGGCACTGTCCATCACAACTTCCGCGGAAACTGAAGGCATCAGGATACAACGTGTTGCCCGTCAATTCCGCAATACAAATAATGCTGCCGATTCAGCAGACCGCGTAGTGTTTGAAAACTTCAGCAACGCCAAGGCCATGCTGGATACATTGGTTCCCGTTATAAAGGATCTGGGCGATCATTATGTGTACTACCGCCCGATCTTGCTCCAGCAAAATTGCGTGACCTGCCATGGAGTACCAGGTAAGGAAATTCCCGGCGGGCTGATGGCCCAAATTGATTCGCTTTATCCCAGGGACCAGGCCAAAGGTTTTGCTGTTGGTGATTTGCGCGGGATGTGGCGGATAGAATTTCAAAAGTGAATATGGTTATTTCGTTAATTGTTGAAAAGGAAAAATCTCATGATCGCGATTGCAGTTTTTTAATGACCAGTTCTTGATGAAGCCCGTTCAAAACAGGCTTAACTGGCCGCCCGGCCGCATGAATTTCGTGCAATCCAGCACCGGCCTGACCCGGTTGAGGCCATAGCGCAGGCATAATTTTTTGAATTGCTGATTTACCAGGTCGGCCACCGGTCCTTCACCACGTATCCGTTTTCCCAATCTTGAATCATTCACTTGTCCGCCATGGCCGGAAGCAATCAGGTTCCAGACTTTATCAACCCGTTCCGGGTAATGCTGATGCAGCCAGTCGCGGAAAATGAGCTGTACCGAACCATTCAGCCGGACGTAGGTATAGGAGGCAAAACTTGCCCCGGCATTGGCCGCAGATTCAAATATTTTTTTCATTTCTGTATCATTCAATCCCGGAATTACCGGCCCCATCATTACCCCGCAGTGCACGCCTTTTGAGGCCAGGGTTTCGAGCGCTTTCAACCGTTGTGCCGGTATGCTCGTTCTTGGCTCTAAAACCCGTTGCAACTTATTGTCGAGGCTGGTAATCGAAAACATTACCCCGGTCATGTTTTTCGCCGCGAGTTCCGCCAGCAGCGAAGCATCGTCAAGCACCCTGGCGTTTTTGGTGATGATGGTAACCGGCTGGTTGTACTGGTTACAAATGCCGATCAATTGCCTGGTGATGCGGAATTTTTCTTCGGCGGGCTGGTAGCAATCGGTGTTGCCGCTGAGAGAAAGCGGCCGGCATTCCCAACCTTGCCGGTCGAGAAACTTTCGCAACAATTCCGGCGCGTTTTTCTTCACAATGATCTTTTGTTCAAAATCCAGTCCGGCACTTAAACCCCAGTATTCATGGGTGATGCGTGCATAGCAATACGCACAACCATGTTCGCAGCCCTGGTAAGGGTTCATACTGTATTCCATGCCTACATCGGGACTATCCACCTTGTTTACAAGGGTTTTGCCATGTTCTTCCATAAACTGGGTTTTTGGCAGCCCTTCACGAAAAGCCTCGTCAAGGCCAGCCTTGTCTTCCTGGCAATATCGTTGAGCCACGAAACGATTGGCGGGGTTTTGGTTTGCACCGCGACCAGGGTTTGCCGGTTGTTTTTTCATTGAGCAATTACCAGAAATAGAGGTGGGAAGTTTCTTGCTTCATGCAGGAATTCAGGCTCATGGGAATGCCCATTTCCAACCCGGCAAGTGATATGCGTTGAACAGGCTGCCAGCAACCGTATTCCGCATCTCTTCTTTCCACTACAATGGATTTTACCAGGGTTTCCAATTGGATTTCGGTTTTACTCAAATGCAGCATTATGGTGCTGTATTGATTTGGGGGAACCGCGGTAACAATGGGCATTTGCCATTTTCCGGGCTGCTTCAGCCCGGGCAACTGGTAACTTTCCATCACTTCGCTCAGGCGGTTAAGCCGGTGGCGCAACAATCCAATCCATCCACTGTATTGAACCCTTAAATGGATCTGTGATGGTGCAATCCCTGAAAGGTTATTGATCACCATTGGAAACGCCTCTACATCCCTGAAGGATTTCAGCAACCAGTTCGACATAATGGAAAATTCTTCCATAGTAGCCGTAAATTCAGCCAGGCTGATGGCCAGGTCTTCTTCCATCTTCAATAGAAAGGTGCGTGCAATTCGCTGATTTAAAAGCCCGGCTTTTTCCCGGGCAACGTCATCGGGCCTCACAATCAGCCGGTAAGGCGCCGGTTTGTTGAATAAATTCATCGCAAAAGTTTTTTGTATGTACTAACCAGATGCAAAGTACAATGTTTTAGCAATAAATACTAAAATTTATAGTAAAAAAGCATTTGGTAATTATTGCAAGACAGTTGTACTTACATGCCTGGGGCAAATGTTGTTTGAGTTTGGATTGTTTACGACTGATGAAGGGCCACTGGCACTGGCATTTGCCCACTCATTCAAAGACTTTGTAGCATCAGGCTGTACAGGATTTTGTGATCCGATTCATTCAAAAACCGCGTGGTATCTGAAGGCAGGAATTTTATTTTGTAGGAAAGGATCGCGTTTTCGGGTTTTGCGGTATTGTAGCCAATCACGCGAAGCGCAAGCATTGGATCGAAATTTTCAGGTACCTGCACTGCAGTGGTATCGAACCAAATTCCGTAACCTGCATCTGCCAGTTTTTTCCACGGGAAGTAGCGACTTGGATCCACTTTTCTTCCCGGTGCAATATCGGCATGGCCGATGAAAGCCTTGGCAGGCAGGCGGTAAGAGGTTTTAAGGTAATGCAATACACTCATCAGGCTGTCGATCTGAACATCCGGGAAAATTTCACTGCCATTATTATCGATCTCTATGCCAATGCTGTTGCTGTTGATATCGGATTGACCGCCCCACCAACTCACGCCTGCATGATGCCCACGAAACTGATCGTGCAGCATTTGGTAAACCAAACCTTCGCGGCAAACCACGTAATGCGAGCTCACCTGGGTGCGGGGAATAGTAAACGTGCGTAAAGTTTGATCGCAACTGTTTTGGGCTGTATGATGCAGGATCACCAGCTGTGGACGGCGCATGCTCATATTTGTGGTGCCAACGAACTGAAGCGCATGCAAAGCCGGGTTTTTTACAGGGAATTGTCCTATTGCTCTGGCATAATCTTTCGCTTGCTTCTTATACACTTTATTGGTGGCGCGATAAGGATTTGGCGCACAGGAAAACGCCAAAAATATCAACAGGAATGCAGCGGGAATTGCAGAGTTTCTCATCATTCAAAACTACCAAAAGCATCGTGAATTCAGGTTATTCATAAAAATTAATTTAATTCCCTCATACCGGGAAACGTATAATTGTCATCACTGCGGATTAACTAAATTAGTCGTTATGCAGATTTGGTTTCTGCCAACAACACCGGTATTTTTTCGTTTAAAATTTGATATCCATTTTCGGAGGCCTTAGTACCTCACGTTATTCCTGCAATGATGTTATCCGCCACGGCATTGAAAGTTTTGTTTTCTTTTTAGCCCCAATCCAGGCTTCGCTCCACCGCTTTCTTCCATTTGGCATAATAGCGATCTCTTTGATCATCATTCATCTGGGGTTGCCAGGTTTTGGCTATGGAATGATTGGCCATTAGTTCTTCCCTTGAAGTCCAGTACCCCGCAGAAAGGCCGGCACAATAGGCTGCGCCGAGGCAGGTAGTCTCGTTGATGCGCGGACGTTGGACTGTTACATTGGCCAGGTCGGCCTGGAACTGCATCAGCAGGTCGTTCAACGTCATGCCGCCATCAACATTCAGCGTGTCGAGTTTTATGCCGCTGTCTGCCTCCATGGCTTTAAACACATCCAGGGTTTGGTAGGCCGTAGCTTCCAGTACGGCGCGGGCAATATGGCTTTTGCCGGCGAAAGCCGTAAGGCCGACTATGGTTCCTCTCGCATCAGGACGCCAGTAAGGTGCGAACAGGCCGCTGAATGCCGGAACAAAATAAACATCCCCGTTATCCGGCACTTGTGCAGCCAACGCTTCAATATCAGCGCTTGAATCAATAATCCCGAGTTGATCGCGGCACCATTGCACCAGGGAGCCTGTTACCGCAATGCTGCCTTCCAGCGCATAATGCACCGGGCCCAGTGGCATTTGGTAAGCCACCGTGGTGAGCAAACCGCTGTTGGAATGCACAATTTTTTCGCCGCTGTTCATCAGCATAAAGCAACCGGTGCCGTAGGTGTTTTTGGCCTGGCCGGGTTGAAAACAGGTTTGACCCACAAGGGCAGCCTGCTGGTCGCCCAATACGCCCATAATATTCAGGCCTTTGAAGCTGCCTTCCAGGATGGTACCGAAATAACCGCCGCTTGGTAAGATTTCTGGCAGCATGGCCTTTGGTATGCCGAGCGTTTCGAGTATCCGGTCATCCCATTGAAGCGTTTCCAGGTTCATGAGTTGCGTTCGGCTCGCATTGGTTACATCCGTTTTGTGTTCGCCGGTAAATGACCAGATCAGCCAGGTATCAATGGTGCCAAACAGCGCTTTGCCCTTTCGGGCATCTTCCTGCAACCCTTCGACATTTTCCAGCAGCCATTTCAATTTCAGGTTAGAAAAATAGGTGGCAACTGGCAGTCCGGTAATTTGTTTCCATTCATCATTGTACCTGGAATATTCCGCCGCAAGCTCTTCGGTACGGATGTCCTGCCAAACAATAGCGTTATAGTAGGGTTTGCCCGTTTCTTTATTCCAGACCACGGTGGTTTCCCGCTGATTGGTAACGCCAATTGCTGCGATCATTTCGGGCTTGATATTCCCTTTGATCATGGCTTCTGCGGTAACTAGTTTACAATTTTCCAGGATTTCCATGGCATCATGCTCTACCCATCCCGGATGCGGATGCATTTGTAGGTGTTCGGCCTGCGCAATGCCTTTAATATTTCCTTGCTGATCAAAGATCATAAAACGGCTGGAAGTTGTGCCCTGGTCAATGGCGCCAATGTATTTCATGAAGTTGAGGAGTTAATATTGCGAAAGATAAACCAAAAATCTATGCCCTTGTCCTTGAATGGTTACGGGCAAGATTTTTCCATTATTTTCGTTTCTTATGGCAAACGGCCCTCAAAATCCTATGAAACGACTATTTAGCCTGGCAATATTCATAATAATTTGTACTACCGTTGATGCCCAGACGCCTAAGTTTTCTACCACTGTGCTGAATGGAGAATTTGGTATCGCAGCAGGTGCCGCTCACTATTTTGGAGACCTGAACACCCAAAGCTGGATGAACAATCCCAAACCCGCCGCTATGTTCTTTTTCAAGAAACAATTTGGCCCTTACATCGGACTCAGGCTGACCGGGACTTATGCAGGCCTTGGATACAGCGACCGTTATACGGATATTCTTGTGCAGCGCATTCGCAATCTTAGTTTCAATACCCATATTTTCGAACTCGCTCTTGGTGGGGAATTTAATTTTTTCCGGTTTATTCCAGGTGAGCCCGGGTATAATTTCACGCCCTATCTCACGCTTTCTGCCGGGGTGTTCAATTACGATCCCTATGCTTTTTTGCAGGGTGAAAAGCATTTTCTTCGCAACCTGGGCACCGAAGGTCAGGGGAGTGCAAAATACCCGGACCGCAAGCCTTACAGTTCTACCGCATTTTCATTTCCCCTGGGCATGGGCTTCAAAGTGAATGTTACGCCCCGGCTTAACCTTTTTCTGGAAGTGGCCCACCGCTTCACAACAACCGATTACCTGGATGATGTGAGCCTGACCTATGCGGGCCTTGAAGCTTTTTCCCCATTACCCGACGGAAGTCCTTCGCCTGCCATGCTGCTGCAGGACCGTAGCGGTGAATTGGTGAGGGTACCTATTGGCATCGCCGGTCGCCAGCGGGGCAATAGTCAGCGTACCGATCAGTTTATTACCGCCATGATTGGGGTATCGCTGAATCTCACTTCTTATGTGTGTCCCTCGCCATCAACTTTGTGATTTTATACGCCGTTAATTTTTGGCGGATTGGCTTATTCTTAAGTTTTGAGTCAGGTTAATTCGGGAGTTTTGCATCGGTGAAACGAAAGCTTTTATTTGTCATAAATGAAAATGCCGGTACAAAAAGCAAAAAGGGCATTGAAGATTACGTAAGAACCCAGTGCGAAGCGGAAAATTTGGATTACCAGATCCTGATGCTGGGTAAAAATATAAATGTTTTTTCCATTCAATTTATGGCGGAGGAATTTGAAGCCACCGATCTGATTGCGTGTGGTGGCGACGGAACGATAAACCTGGTGGCGAATGCCTGCAAGAATACCAGCATTCGCCTGGGCATCATCCCCGCAGGTAGTGGAAACGGACTTGCTCTTTCTGCCGGCCTGCCCCGCAAAGTGCAGGAAGCCTGGGATATCATTAAACGGGCGGATTGCAGGGAAATCGATAGCTTTTGCGTCAATAAAAAATTCGGTTGTATGCTCGCCGGTCTTGGCATGGATGCCGAAGTGGCCGAACGTTTTTCACATAGCCACCGGCGCGGGCTGATTACTTATACCCGTGAAGCTTTCATGGCATTTTTCCGTGCAAATCCTTACCAGTTCCAGGTAAATATCGACGGCTTTGAATTTTTTACCGAGTCTTATTTTATCAGTGTGGCCAACAGCAACCAGTTTGGCAACAATTTTACCATAGCTCCGCAGGCGAAACTTACCGATGGTTTGCTCGATATCGTTATGGTGCAGAAAATGTCGAAAGCACGCATACCTTTTGCATTGCTCAGCCAGATACGCGGAAACAACCAACTTCGGAATATTGCGGAAAAAGTAACTGCCGGCCCAGTGGTTTATTTTCAGGCTCCTGAAATTCAGATCACCAACCTCAAGTATGCTCCCATGCATATTGACGGTGACCCGGTGGATATCGAAGAACATATCCGCATTAAGCTGGAGAAAGGTACCATTCGCCTCATGATCTGAGTGCATGGCGATTGTTACTGATCGAACAGTTCCCAAACCGCTTCAATTTTTCCATTGCGGTAAGCCAGTATTCTACCAAACTGCAACAGCACAAATTCACTCTGATGCGGCCTGAGGAAGGCATAATCATCCACTTCCATAAGCAAGTTGCTTGCAAATAAGCATTGGTTGGTACTCAGCCCGTAGAGATTGTTGGTTGTACCGTCGGCCGGGTGACAGAAATCAGCCATCCACTTTCCGCCATAGATAAAATAGCTGTATTTTTTGAATCCAAAATTTTTTCCGATACTGGGCATGCCGGGAATATTTATGCCGTTGAGTTTTTTCAATACCGGTGTCGCAATAAAACAGGCCGGTTGCAGGTCCTTCAGGCCCGGAAGATCGAAATCTGTTGGTTTCAAAAACGCCGAGCCTACTGATACCTCATTGGCAGCGCTGGCCTGCCCAATGTGTAAACGAAAAGTCGGGCTGCCGCCGCCGTTAATGGTAAGAGTCGCCGTATCTGTACCGGGCACTTGCCGGGCAATTGCTTTTAAAAATTCCGCGTATTCACTTTGTGTCTTTTGAAAAAAACTTTCAACACTTCCCATTACCCCTGGCATTCTCACTACATGTGGTTCATAACCCATGGTGCCGGAAAAAATAAGTTTTTCCTTGTTGCCTGAAATCATTTCCAAAGCCCTGGAAAATGCTTCGGCTGTGGCAAAACCTCCGCGGTGAAGCCCGATATCCACTTCGAGATTGATGCGCAAAGGTTGATCAAGGTCATTAGCGATTTGTAAGTATTGCAGCAGCCTTTCCTGGGTGTCGGCAAGCCATTGAATGTGATGTACAGGTAGATGGTGTTTGCGGCATTTTTCCAAAAGCCGGCGCACCGCGATTTGGGGCATGGGTTTACCGAGTAAAATATCATAATTATCCTGGTACACACGGGTAAGGTGAAACAAAAACGGCATGTGAAAATCCATGATCGATTGTGATCCTGTTCTCTTCAAAACATAGTCCAGCAAAGAAATGGAAGGCAAAGATTTGGATACAATACGCAGATTCTTTTTTCCTTCAATGGATTTTACAATGGCATCGATATTGGCATCCAGTTTATCGAGATCGACAAGCAGGCAGGGTATGTCTTGTTGGTGATCTCTAAGCGCACCGGATAATTCAGCAAAATAAGAAAGCGTCATGGAAGAAATATTTTCTTTAAATGATCATTTAAAAAAAGGTTCATGGGATCCTGTTTTATTCTCTGGGTGAGAAAATCCTGGAATCGGGGATACATTGCTGCAAACGATTCACCGGAAAGTGAATGCAATTTACCCCAATGCGGTCGGCCTCCATAATGCCGGAAAATTTCTTCCAGTTTTCTGAAATAAGGCCAGGGATCTTTTTTGTAATACGCATGGCAGGCAATGTAGGCTGAATCGCGATAGCAGGCCGGGCTGAGCCAGATATCGTCAGCTTTCACCGCCCGGTTTTCAATGGGAAAATGTTCCGCGAATTTTGCTTTGCTGAATAATTTCACCACATCTTTAAATGCGTCAGCATGACATTCAAGCGGTATACAGTATTCCATTTCATTGAACTTTACAAGCCGTTTTGTAGCATAAACTTTATGGCTGTAAAATGTTTTGGAAACCTGCGGTATAAAGGTGGCGGAAATTCCGGAAATGGTTTTGCAAAGCGAAGGCATGCGGTGGCCTGCCCTGCACAATGCCGAAAAGGCAAAATTCTCCATCACGTATTCACTCAGGTAGTTCAGCGCAGTCATTTTTCCAACTTCACCGTTGATTGCATTGGCTGTTTTTGTCCAGGCAGTTTTCGTATGCGGAAACCAGTAGAATTCAAAATTCCGGTTCTCCTGGTTTAGTAATCGTAAATTTTCCTGCACCCCGCACAATGCTTCTTTTTTATTTTTGAGACGGAGCTTATAAGCCGGTACACATTGCAGGGTAATCAGGGTTATGATGCCCAATGCACCAAGCCCGGTTTGTGCAGCCTTAAAGGTCTCGGGTAAAAGGGTTTCTGAGCACTCCACAATTTCGCCAAGGCCATTCACAAAACGTAACGCCCTTACCTGTGTGGCCATCGTTCCAAATCTTAACCCGGTTCCATGTGTGCCAGTGCTGATTGTTCCCGCTATTGATTGCCGGTCAACATCGCCCATGTTTTCCAGTGCAAGGCCATGTTGAAACAACAATTCGCCGAGGAGGAAAAGTTTGGTACCGGCTTTTACTGTAGCAAGGCCGGTTTGCGGATCAGCATCGGTCAGTCCCTGGTAATTGTTCAGGCTGATGAGTATGTCATTCGTAACGCACAGCGGAGTGAAAGAATGCCCGCTTCCTATCGTACGAATATTTTTGCCCCGGAGGGAGGCAGACCGCACAATTTCAATGATCTCCTCCTCCGATGCGGGAAAAAATATTTCTCCCGGTTCCCAACGGTATTTCCTGCTCCAGTTATGCATGTTTGTTCCTGGTTAGGAAAGATAGGAAATTCCCGCTTGTACCGATGGTTCAATAAGCGGGTACTGTATTAAACCGTATCGTTTTTGCATACCTGTGGACTGAACGCTGCCCGTATTCCCAGGGTTTTATTCAGCAGGCAAAATGTGTATTTGCAGGGTCTTTTATGTAAATTGCACCATCTTTTTATGAGTAATGTATTTGTCACTGGAGGTACCGGTTTATTGGGCACCCACCTCATTTTGAAACTGGCTGAAAAAGGCATAAGGCCGAAGGCGTTATTCCGTACGCATATTCCTGCTGTTATTCGCGACAAAGCCGATTGGGTGAATGCGGATATTAGTGACATTTTGCGGCTCGAAGAAGAATTACAGGGAATAGAATACGTTTATCATGTTGCCGGGCTGGTGAGTTTTTATAAGAAAGATAAAGAACGCATGCACAAGATAAATGTGGAAGGCACAGCCAATGTGGTGAATGCCTGTCTGAGCGCAGGCGTAAAAAAACTTTTGCATGTCAGCAGTGTGGCTTCCCTTGGCCGTATAAGAGATGATGATTCCATCAATGAAACCATGCAATGGTCGCCGTCAACCAACAACAGCGAATATGCAAAAAGCAAATTCCTGGGTGAGCTTGAGGCCTGGCGCGGCTATGCCGAAGGAATTGAGGTGACGGTGGTGAATCCATCAATCATTATCGGCGAACATGGCGACTGGACAAAAGGCAGCATGCAGATCTTTGAGAGTGTGTACAATGGATTTCCCTGGTACACCACAGGCGTTACCGGTTATGTGGATGCCAATGATGCTGCCGAAGCCATGATTGCTTTGATGGATGCGGATACGGCTGGAGAGCGCTACATTCTTAACGGTGAGAATATTTCTTTCCAGGAAGCCTTTAATACCATAGCACATGCGTTTGTTGTAAAGCCGCCATCAAGAAAAGTAACTCCTTTAATGGCCGGTTTGGCCTGGCGCATCGAAAAAATAAAATCATTGTTTACCGGTAAGGATCCGCTGGTTACCAAAGAAACCGCGGCTACCGGTCTTGCAGTCGCCAATTTCGACAGTTCGAAACTCTTAAAGGCCCTGCCGGATTTTAAGTACACACCCTTCAGGGAATCGGTGAAAAGAATATGTGCGGGTTTGCAAATTGCCCGGTCTTCATCCTCAGGTTGAACATGCTATTTATTTTTGAGCTTTTCCCAGATTTCAGGAATGCGTTTTATCCATACATATTCTTTTCTTTTTTGAAAAGCTTCTTCTGCCGGAAAGCCCATATAGGTTTTTCCGCCGGCAAGTGAATGGGTTACTCCGGCCTGCGCCATAACAGTAACATGATCGCCAATGGTAATGGTTTTGTTTATACCTGCCTGACCCCATATATTAACGCCATTTCCAATGGTGGTTGCACCGGCGATGCCAGCCTGCGCAGCAATGATGCAATTGCTTCCAATTACCACATCATGACCAACCTGCACCAGGTTATCAATCTTTGTTCCGGCACCAATCCGGGTATTGTGACTCACCCCTTTGTCAATGCAGGTGTTCGCGCCAATTTCAACACCATCTTCAATGATGACCTTTCCGCCACTTGGCATTTTTTTGTACCAGAGTTCACGGTTCTTTTTGCTGTTGAAATAAAATGCATCCGCACCCAGAACCGCACCGGCATGAATGGTTACATTGTTGCCAATCTCCACATGGTCGTATATGGTTACGTTTGCATGAATACGGCAGCCCTTGCCGATTTTAATTTGGCTGCCTAAAAATACGCCAGGCCCTATCCAGGTATCTTCACCAATCAAAACATCATTTCCTTTCCATTCGTTTTGTGGATAAAATGGCCTGTATTTTTCTACCAGTGTGCAATAAGCTTCAAAGGGTTCATTGCATATCAGCAATGTTTTGTTGTTGGTGTCTTCCACCTCCTGATCTATGATGATAAAAGAAGCTGCACTCTGAAGGCATTTATCATAGTAGCGCGGGTGGTCAACGAAGCAAAGGTCACCGGTTTCTACTTTATGAATTTCGTTGATGCCATATACCAAACCGCTTGCAGGGCCTGCAATACGGGCGTTAATTAACCTCGCAGTTTCTTCTACGGTGAGGGGCTTTGGAAACTTCATGAGCTGTGTTTTTTCAAATGTACAAACAAACCTGTAGCTGCGTTTTTTCCATTAATAAATACGCCGGGTTTTGCATGAAAAACAAAACTAAAATCACCGCAGTACGGCTATTGCAAAAACAGAATGAATGTGCAAATGCACAATCAAAATAAAATGTGCATAAAAAACATGTATCAATGTTTCTCGTTTTTGTTTTTGTGTTCTAATATTGCTGTGGAAATAAAGTTTTCCGGTACTTACTAACCCATTATTAGATTATCCTCCGCAACATCGGAGGATTTTCTTTTTACAGCATCTTTGTTTTTCGTCAATCATTTCGTAAAGGCTTTACCTGGTATTGGCGAAAGGTTTAAATTTGTTTGCCCAGTCAATCAATCAACACCATTAATAATATGCGGCCCAGGCGGATTATACTTATCAGGCATGGAGAATCAGAAGGCAACTTTGATCGCAATACCTATGCGGAAAAACAAGATTATAAATTGTTGCTTACCGATGATGGAAGACAACAGGCCCATGATGCCGGCCATGAATTGAAGGCCCTTGTTGGTAGCGAACGCATAATGTTTTACGTGAGTCCCATGTGGCGTACACGCATGACCTTTGAGCACATTGTGCAGCCCTTTGATCTCGACTATATCCAATGGCGTGAAGACCCCCGTTTGCGTGAACAGGAATGGGGTCATTTCCGCGACCTGAAAGCCAATATCCAGATCGATGTGGAACGCAATCATTTTGGCACGTTTTATTACCGAATTAAGGACGGCGAAAGCTGCGCCGATGTGTATGACCGGGTAAGCGATTTCCTGCATTCCCTTTACCGCGATTTTGAAAAAGAAGAATACCCGGAAAATGTGGTGATCATAAGTCATGGCATGACCATACGCTTGTTTTTAATGCGATGGTTCCACTGGACAGTGGAAGAATTTGAAGCGCTGCGTAATCCACGCAACTGTGAATTCATTGTGATGGAAAGGAACAACCGCAACCGTTATGAGATTGTTTCAGAACTGCGGACCAAACATCTGAAACCCGAAAATGTTTACCATTGGAAAATGCTGAAGCCGCCGTTTAGCTAAACATGCCGATTAAGAAATATTTCCCGGTGATACCACAGAGCAAAAACAAAACAACCATTTGTGATGTTTCTCCTATGGGAAGAAGCGTAACGATAAACATGCACATAAGCAACCTTATGGAACAGGATAAAAGTTTGGGAACAGGGCAAAAATAAAGGTCTCCTGTAGAAACAGGAGGCCTCAACGATTGCTTGCCATATGAAAAAAAGGTTATTCGCTTTTGTGGTGAATGGCCCGTTGTTTTCTAAAATAGCGGGTTAATTTCCCATTCACAATGCAATGTTACAGCGGGTTTTTGCGCGGCACAAGCTAATTTTGCTGGGTTTACGTGATACCTAAAGCCGGTAGCCTTAAATTATATTATTGAGTATCAACTTCTTGTATTAATTTCCTTTATGATGTCCAACCGTCAAAACGATGCATTATTTCAGTTAATAAAAGCTATGGAAAAAGCTGAAAAGCGCCATTTCAAACTTTACCTGAAGCGTAGCAGCGGACAAGTAGAGCTTAAGATTGTGCGGTTGTTTGATACCCTGGATAAGATGCCAGAATATGATGAAAGGGCGTTGCTTAAAAAGCTTCCCGGAGTAAGCAAACAACAGCTGGGAAATCACAAGAGCCATCTTTACAAGCAGCTCATGGCAAGCATGCGCGATTTGAAAAGCAAAGACAGTATTGAACTTCAGCTCAACGAAATGCTGGACAACGGGCGTATCCTTTACAACAAGGGATTGTTTGCGCAGAGCCAGCGCTATCTTGAAAAGGCAAAAGAAATAGGCTTTCAATATGGTAAGTACAATTTTCTGAGCCAGGTCATTTCACTGGAGAAAAAAATAGAGGGCTTATTCAGCAGCCGGAACATGCGACTGCGTGCAGAGCAGCTTGCCGAAGAAGCGCTGACTGTGAGCGGGAACATCTACCAGGTTTTTCGTCTGAGCAACCTTGCGGTGCGTCTGCATGGATTTTTTGTTGAAAAAGGACACGCACGCAATAAGACCGAGGAACAGGAAGTATCTGAATTCTTTTATACGAACCTGCCGCCCAACGCGCATGAAGTCACCGGCTTTTATGAGCAGTTGTATTTATACCAAAGCTTTAGCTTGTTTGCTTTTATCCGCCAGGATTTTCTGGGCTATTACCGGTATGCCAAAAAGTTTGTAGACCTGTTTCAAAATGAACCCATTCGCATTGGGGTGGAAACCGGCCATTACATTATGGGTTTGCACCACTTACTGAATGCCCATTTTTACCTGCGCAATTTCAAATTGTTTACCAGGGATTTAAAAGTGATGCAGGATTTTTATGCGTCTCCGCTGTGCCAGCAACATGATAATTTTCGCAATCACACTTTCATGTACATTACCCAGGCCAAAATAAATTGGTTTCTGATGACCGGACGCTTTAAAGAAGGTTTGATGCAAGTGCCGATTATGATGGAAAACATGGAGAAAAAAGAGCTGTACCTAGACAATCACCGCCTGCTGGTTATGGAATTCAAGTTTGCAAGTCTGCATTTTGGTTATGGCGATTACAAAGGAGCGCTTGATTTTCTCAATAAGATCATAAACGAAACCCAAACGGATTTGCGTTATGACCTGCAGTGCTATTCCCGTCTCATGCACCTGCTATGCCACTACGAACTAGGCAATGATATGCTTATTGAATCGCTCACCAAATCGGTTTACCGCTATTTCAGCAAAATGCATAATCTTACGAAGGTGGAAACAGCAATTTTTTCCTTCCTGCGGCGATCCATAAATCTTCGTCCTTCAGAAATTCCTGAACAGATGGAAAAACTGCTTCTTGAAATAAAGCAGTACGAAAAAAGCCGGCATGAAACAAGGGCATTTTCTTATATCGATATAATAAGCTTTCTGGAAGCCAAAGTGCGACGCACCACCATGGGTGTGGTATTGCAGGAAAAATACGAAAAAAGCAAGCGCAAGGCGCTATAAGGTTAAGAATTACTGAAATAGCTTTCGTCAGCCTTTAATGCGAATCAAATTGTCGTGTTCCGGATCTAAATTCGTTTGTACAGTCCATGACACGGAGAAAACTACGCAGATCGAACTTTTACCGTTTTACACTTATCGTCCTTGTTATCCTGGGCGCTTTTTCTGCTTTTTTCCTGTGGAACCATATCAGCCGGTTTTTGGAGAAACGGCAGCTTGCCAAAGAAGATATGGAATATACTTTCAGCCGGTATCCCGGTTATGGCATCTGGGTTCCCGATCAGTTTCTTGTGCATGGTATAGACGTAAGCCGCTATCAGAAGCGGATCAACTGGCGACTTGTACACGGCATGGAAGACCGGGGGCTGCGCCTGCATTTCGCGTTTATGAAAGCCACCGAAGGAACGACCATAATTGATCCGCAATTTGCCCGAAACTGGCGTAAAAGCCGGGAGGCCGGAATGGTGCGCGGCGCCTATCATTTCTTCCGCCAGTCATCAAGCGGAAAGAGCCAGGCAGAATATTTTTTGAAGCAGGTGAAATTAAGGCCCGGTGATCTGCCGCCTGTGCTTGATGTGGAAGTATTTACGGGTAATGACCTCGATGAATTTATACGCGAAATAGACATCTGGCTTAGAACCGTGGAAGAAGCCACTGGGGTTCAGCCCATCATTTATACATACGCCAGTTTTTACAACCAGCATCTTGCGGGCCGTTTTGAGCAATATCCCTTATGGGTAGCGCATTACCGCAACCGCGTTAGCCCGCGGGTATACCGTGCGTGGCATTTCTGGCAGCATTCCGAATCGGGTAAGGTGAATGGCATCAATGGATTTGTAGATTTCAATGTATTTAATGGCTCACCCGGCGCCTTTGACAGCCTGCTGGTGAAACCCTGAATTCAGGATGGTGGTGAAAACCGTTTTAGCACCGGCCGCTTAAGCAATAGGGCTAGTGTAACTCCGCCAATATCTGCCACCCAATCCATCCATTCAAAACCGCGGTTTGCAATATAATGCTTTTGCAGAAATTCAATGCCGAGTCCATAGGCAATAAAAAGCAGTGGGATCAGTATAAAACCGGAGCGCTTGTAAAAAACCGGGAAACTGAGCTTCGCCGCCAGGGAAAACAAAAGGACAAGGCCACCAAAAATTCCAATGTGGATGAGTTTATCCAAATGAATTTTATCGAACCAGTCTTCAGTCGGAAATTCTGCACCAGGAATAATGAACAATATAAACGTAATGGTAAACCAGCCTATGGCCAGCATCCATGCCCAGCCAGAATTTACAATCATGGTCAGCGTTTTTTCCGTTCAAAACTTTCGTTGTTGTACAACTTTTTATATTCCATGTATTTGCTATAATAATAAAAATTAACGGCCAGGCTGGCCATGAGCAAAAGGAACAAAATAGCCGCCAAACCACGGATCCATTTCAGGGATTTGGGTGCCGGGGGAAGATCCGGTTTACGTGGCTTTTCAGGGGGTGTTGATGAAGGGTTTTCTACCATGGGCCAGGGTGCAAAATTAAAAGGTTTTTCCTCATCGCAAAAAGAGAAGGAAAAACCAACTGTGTTAGAGATATGCGAAGCGCGGGGCTAAAGTGATGCCTCGTATGCTGCGGAATCCATCAGTCCTTCCACACCTGAAGAGTCACTTACTTCCAGTTTTATCATCCAGCCTTCTCCGTAAGGATCTGTATTTACCAGCTCCGGTTTGTCGTTAAGTGAAGGGTTTACTTCAAGTACTTTTCCTGCAAGAGGCAAGAAAAGGTCACTCACGGTTTTTACAGCTTCCACCGTGCCAAAAATGTCATTGGCATTCAGCTCTTCACCAACGGTGTTGATGTCTATATACACAATATCTCCCAATTCGCTTTGTGCAAAATGGGTAATTCCAATGGTAGCAATATTTCCATCCATACGCACCCATTCATGGTCGGAAGTATAACGCAAATCGTCAGGATAACTCATAAAAATGGTTTTTTTGAATAATGCAATTTAAGTCAATAAATAAAGAAAAGAGTAAATACCGAATTTTAAATTATCACAATGAATCAGCGCCGTTTGTTCAGTAGGAACATACGCATGCGAATGTCTTCCACCGGCCGGTCACGTTCGCCGGTTTTTATGGTGGCAATGCTGTCCAGAACATCAAAACCTATTTCCAGTTCGCCAAAAACTGTATAGTTTCCATCCAGATGCGGAGTACCGCCAATAGTGGTATAAACGCGTTTTTGAACAGGATTGAGGGTAAAACCACGGGCAGCTGCCGAACTGTCAAGTTGGCTTACCCGCCAGGTATTTCTTTGTACAATATAAAACTGGCTGTTGCTGCTTGCCTTCTCCGCATTATTGTCCCTGGCGGCTGCAAGTGCTCCCCGTTTGTGGTAAATATGTTGTTCAGTCCGAAATTCCGCCGGTATCCGTCCGCCCGGAGCGCCGCCACTTCCGAGAGCTGAATCCGGTTTGGCATTTTTACTGTTGGGGTCACCACCCTGAATCATAAATTCATTGATCACCCGGTGAAACAGGAGATTGTCGTAAAAGCCTGATCGTACCAGCTTTACAAAATTATCCCGGTGCAATGGTGTTTCATTGTAAAGTTTTACAACCATATTGCCTTTATCCGTCATCATCAATATGTGGTAGGTTCCATCGTCGGTATTGATCGTGTTTCGGTATTGCCTGATCGTTTCCTTTTCCTCAGCAGTCGCTTTGCGGTATTTCAAAGAGGAAGCGCAGGAGGAAGCTGCAAAAACAAAGCAAGTTAATGCTATGATGAGGCGGGTATTTTTCATAAGCCGGTATTGCGATGAGGAAATTCAGCGAGTTTATTTCTTTCCTGCTCAAAATAAAATAGAATAAAATCTTTTAAAAAATTTTCCTGCTGAATAAAATCCATTTCCGGGAAGGGCTTCAGCTGTTCAAATTGCGGCCAGCCCTCTTCATCCTGGCCCGAAAGCGTATAATACCCACCGGGCATAAGCAATGTGCATACCGCCACATGCATCAGGTCTTGTTTGGTCTCTTTGGAGATTTTCTTTTTAAAATATTGCATTTCCTGCAGCCCGATCAGGTAAAGCAGGTGATCCATTTCCGGTTTTTTGCCAAAACGCTCCACCAGTTGCGCTTCAAGATTCCACCAGCGTTGTTGTATATCGTCAGTTGCATTTGTCATGAGGCAAATTTAGGGCATTCAGTGGGTTGGGAGCGTCGTGTATTATTTCGGTTGGCAGGGTAGCGGTAAGGGGTTTGTCAATTGATGAGGTACTGATAAAGACCTAATATTATCTTTACGGAAATCCAAAGCATGATCCAAATATCGAATGGCACATTGACCGCAAAAATTTCTCTGAAAGGCGCTGAACTGAAAAGCCTGCAGAATTCCCGCGGCGAAGAGTTGATGTGGAGCGCCGATCCGGCATTTTGGGGAAAGACATCTCCGGTACTTTATCCTGTGATCGGAACATTGAAAGATGACATGTATGTATTCAAAAATCAGGAATTTAAATTGCCCCGTCATGGTTTTGCAAGAGACATGGAGTTTTTCCTAATTCATCATTCAGAAAGTAAATCCGTTTTCCAACTTGCTTCAAATATGGAAACACTCGAGAAATTTCCATTTCCATTTTTACTGGAGATCGCGTATGCTATTGAAGGCGATGAATTGATTGTGCTTTACACGGTAAAAAATTCCGGAAGCCAGGAAATGTATTTTTCCATTGGCGGGCATCCGGCTTTTGCGGCACCACACTTGCCGGGCCTGCATTTCAATGATTACCGTCTTTTTTTTCCGCATGATGAATTTTTGTTACGCAATAAACTGGAAAATGGATTGTTGAGCCATACAGAAGAAGCAGTGAAACTGGATACGGGTTTTTTGCAATTGGATCACCAGCTTTTTGAAGAAGATGCGATTGTGTTGCGGGGATTGAAATCTGAATGGATTGGCGTTCATACGCCCGAAGGCGAATTGTTCCGTTTCCATTTCAGTGGCTTTCCGCATTTCGGTATCTGGACAGCTTCAAAAG
The DNA here is from genome assembly GCA_023387985.1 of Bacteroidota bacterium. Taxonomy (GTDB): domain Bacteria; phylum Bacteroidota; class Bacteroidia; order Chitinophagales; family Chitinophagaceae; genus Phnomibacter. Next base: position 404,381 of record JAEWHC010000009.1, read on the forward strand.
CGCCGTTTATTTGCCTGGAACCCTGGCAGGGTCATGCGGATTTTGTGGATCATGATGGTGATTTGAGGTCCAAAGAAGGGATTGTAAAGCTGGCTCCCGGCGGGCAATGGACAAGGAGCTGGATGGTGGAATGTTTTTAATTTTGTAATTGAATTGAAGCAAATAAAATGGGCAAAGAAATCGAGCGCAAATTTCTGGTTGATGAGGAAAAATGGAGGCAGCTTGAAAAAGACACTTACCTGGTATTGCGGCAGGGTTACATCCTCAATGATGATAAAAAAGTTATCCGTGTCAGGATTGACGGCAAAAAAGCTTTCCTGACCATAAAAGGGAAAATCATAGGTGTATCGCGGCCGGAATACGAATACCAGATCCCGTTTGCGGACGCGATCAACCTGTTGGAGTTGTTTTCAGTTGCTGAAGTTTCCAAGGTTCGTTACCTCGTGCATTTTGGTGGTAATCTCTGGGAAGTGGATGAATTTTCGGGGGAGAATGAGGGATTGATTATTGCTGAAATTGAATTGAATGATGAAAACCAGGAGTTCGAAAAACCGGAATGGATAGGGAAGGAAGTAACGCAGGATCTGCGCTATTACAATATGAACCTGGCCAAAAAACCGTTCAGGAAATGGAAACATAAAGTGGCCCGGCAATAAAAAATAATATCCTTCAAGAGGCATCCTGCTTTTTTACTGAACGGTAAAAACGTGAATCAGAAATCATGAACGCCACCGCTATGAAATCAGCGATATTTCAAACAAATCATTCATTTTCGACTCTTTTAATCCGCCTGATGGTCGGCACGGTATTTCTTTCCGAAGGGATACAGAAATTTCTGTTTGCTGCCGAGCGGGGTGCCGGGAGATTTGAAAAGGTTGGACTGCCCTCGCCTGAATTCCTGGGTAGTTTTGTTGGCAGTTTTGAGATTATTTGCGGCTTGTTGATCCTGTTGGGCTTTCTGACCAGGCTCGCCGCAGTTCCGCTGATCATCATCATGATCGTCGCTTTCTTCACCACCAAATTGCCAACACTGATGGAAAAAGGTTTCTGGGAGTTTGCCCACGCAAGCCGGACAGATTGGGCGATGTTTTTGGGAAGTATTTATTTGGTGATCAAGGGTGGGGGCAAATGGTCGGTAGACAGGAGAATATCGGGAGGGTTATAGACTGCGCAAGCCTCAAAAGCCAAAAAGTAAAATGATGAAGGGCGTTTGCCGGTTTGCATGTGTATGCTGGTCAAGGTGGTGGTTCAGTCCGGGAAATACATGCTGAACTTCCATAATCGTATTGATGTTTGGGTTTTTTATCGTGAATTGCTTTCGCATTCAGTGCGTAAGATTTATTTTGCCTTCCTAAATGCCTGAGCGTAGAATCCTGAAAGAAATTGCCCGGGTCTTTCTGAAGCTTGGCATAATCGGCTTTGGTGGACCGGCGGCGCATATAGCCATGATGCGGGATGAAGTTGTGGTGAAACGCAAATGGATTTCAGATGACCATTTCCTGGATCTCATAGGTGCCACTAACCTGATCCCGGGCCCGAACAGTACTGAAATGGCCATTCATGTAGGCAGGGAAAGGGGCGGATGGAAGGGGTTGCTCATTGCCGGTGCATGTTTCATTTTGCCGGCGGTTTTGATCACCGCGTTTTTTGCGTGGCTTTACAAGGTATACGGGCAGTTGCCAGAGGTTCAACCTTTCATTTATGGCATAAAGCCCGCCATCATTGCCATCATATTGGGCGCAGTTTTTCCTTTGGCCAGGCGCTCATTCAAAACCAAAACGCTGATTGCCCTGGGCGGGCTTGTCCTTGCCGGGGCCTTACTTCAGATCCATGAAATAACGCTGATGCTGGCTGCAGGAATTTTTTCCTTGCTGGTTTGGATGGTTAAAAACAGGAGACTGAATGATGTGCAAGGGTTAATGCCGTTTACGATTTTGCAAATCCTGCAGACAGGAGCAGTCAGCGCTACATCGGCCAAATTATTCTGGACTTTTCTTAAGATCGGGTCTGTTCTTTATGGAAGTGGATATGTGCTTTTCGCTTTTCTTGACACCGAATTGGTTGCTACAGCAATTATGACCCGTCAGCAGTTGATCGATGCGGTAGCTGTAGGGCAGATTACTCCTGGACCGGTTTTTTCAACAGTTACTTTTATCGGCTACCAAATCAACGGTTGGCCCGGAGCCGCCGCTGCAACACTGGGTGTTTTCCTTCCGGCATTTGCCTTCGTCGCATTGCTCAATCCCCTGGTTAAAAGAATGCGTGGCAATCCCCGGCTTGCAGCGTTTTTGGATGGCGTAAATGTGGCTGCCGTAGCGGTGATCGCCGCAGTATGTATCGAAATGGGCAAAGAAACCATAACGGAGTGGCGAACCATGCTGATTGCAGGGGTCAGCCTCCTCGCAGTTTTTGGATTGCGAAAAGTCAACAATGCCTGGATTGTTGCAGGCGGAGCGATTTTAGGATATTTACTTACCCTTTTCTGAAAATCCGGGGTAGAAATCAGCCACAGCAGGGTAATGATCGCTGAGGTTATTTTGGACAGTAACGTATTGCTGCAAAAGGATCTCTGGACTGTGAAGCAGGTAGTCGATCCTTAGCCAGGGGATCTTGTAAGGAAATGTGGCTCCCCAGCCCGATCCTGCCTCAAGAAAAGCATCATTTAAATCACCCCTGGCCTTCCGGTAAACGTATGAAGCCGGAATCGAATTCAGATCCGCACCAATAATAAGCGGAATCGGTGTGCTGTCTGTAAACTGCCTTAATCGCATTGCCTGCCTGCCATGGTAGCCCTGGTAAAACTTCAGCTTGTTGAAGAAGCTACGCGACTGAATAATTGCACTGTCTTCCACCTGGTTGTAGCGTACCTCTCCCGGAGGAATATATCCTGTAAACAAATTCATGCTTTGAAAATGGGTGGTGGCCAGTCTTGCAGTTTTTCCGTTGGCTCCGGGCCATTCAATATCCGCCCAGGTGATAAATTCAGCCACATCGCGGCCCGGATATAGCACAGCGCCGGCTTGCCGAAATGGGATTTTGGAAAAAATAATGGTGCCGGAACTCAGGTTTCCCCAGGCGACGGATTCCTTATACCATGGCACATATTGCACATAAGAAAAAACCAGCGTATCGCGAAACATCAGCAGGTTTGAAGCGTATTTGCCCCCGCTGATGTCTCCAAAATCCTGCAATAGCAAAATGTCCGGTTCCCATTCCCGGATAAATTCTTTAATAGCCTGCTGAAGCGCAGTCGTATTTTTTCCCTTATAGCCCAGTTGGGGACCGGAAATATTCCAGCTCATCACCCGCAACGCGCCGGGGCGTTTTTCTTTTTGAAGAGGTTTGCTCCTGTTTATGGCAAGTGTATCCATTAAAAATGGCATGCCGGCGAGGAACAGGATCAACAAATAGGGCATGGCCTTTTTCCACCAAAAAACAGAAAGCATCGTCATCAAAAAAAGCCATGGCCAAAGCAATGCGAAACCAATACCGGTTATAGCGGGAAGATGCCATTGATGCGGGGCCAAAAAATATTGAAGCAGGCACAGGAAAGCCGCAAGTGCTGTGCCAATGCCAATCGTTCGAAAAACCATTTTGAAAGACCGGTAAAATACAGTGTTTTTTTTGCCGGGGATGAAATGGAAAGTCATTGGTTTTTACCAGATGCCCGGCGCAGATAATCCTTTTCTTCTTCGGTCAGGGCTTCCATTCCTTTTTCACTTATTTTATCAAGTAATTCATCTATGCGCGCCTCAGTAATATGGGGTGTGGCCACATAAGGTGGCTTATCGCTTTGATAATAAAGCCGGGTGCGCTGAGGCTGCTGCGCAAGAGGAGGGGTACGTCGTGCAGGATCAAAAACATGAGTTACAAAATCGTAGACCTGGTGCATCCATATACCGAGATCACGGCCTTTGGTGTATTGTTTTACAAAGAAATAACCCACGAAACCTGCTGCAAGATGGGCAGCGGCAACAGGAGCACCTGAGCTGGCCAGTTGCGCATAACTCAACAATACAAAAACCAGCGTAATTACCCATAACGGAATGCCACCATGAAGCATTGGAAATATCCGGAATTTTGGAGCAAATGTGGTAGCTGCCACGGCAACAGCCATAACAGCCGTTCCTGCGCTTTGCAGCAATGCCTGCGATTGAACCGTCCCCCGGAAAGCGGGGACAAGATTGGCCACGGCCAGGTAAACCACTGCTCCAACAAGTCCACCATATAGATAAACCGGAGCCAGCAACCTGTTGCCGGCAAGGCTTTGAAAAATAAAGCCAAAAGCCCAGAACCAAAGCATATAGATTACCAGGTCCCAAACCTGGCTATGGGTAAACATGTAGGTAAAAATCGTCCACGGCCGGGTGAGCGCTATATTCGGATCTGCCGAAAACCCCAGCCAGTTCAGAATATACGTTTGAAACGTAGCATCCACATTCTCAACATTGCTCAGGTTGAAGGCGATTTTGATGAAATTGATGATTATAAAAATCACCGCATTGAAAGCGATCAGCAGCACCAGGCTGTTGTTTTGCTGACCCATCAAAATGGAATGTGTTTTATATCTCGATTCTACCGGCATCGGTTTACAGGTTTTTCAGCCATGAAATTCAAATATTTTCTTTGAATGGCCAACTATCAAATTTGGCATTTAACAGTTATGCAAAAGCTATACCGTTCTGTTAAGCCAAAAATTTAGGTAAATCACGAATTAATCTTCAGGTATTCCAGGTTTGACATTTCAATGCGTTTCTTACTTCCATCAAAAAGTAAAAAACCATTGTGCCGGGAAAAGAAAAAGCTCCTCGCCAATGCAGCGAAACCAACAGGTTTTTACTGTCCCTGTGCCAGGCTATATCCACGGACATTGCCCCATACATTGAGCAATTCAAAAGAACAAACTTTAAAATCTCCGCAAAGGCTGGCATACAGGCCAACGATATCCATTTGGTTCAAAGCCACTTCGTTCAGGCTTTCAAACCGGATATTGTATTGATTGATGAGGTTGGTGTACCTGCTTCCGGTGGGCCAGACCTGTGTGCCGCGATTGCTGATATTCAGCAATTTGAACTTTACACCGCCATGACGCTGGCATTTTTCGGCCAGTACTTCGGGTTGGTCGGTACTTTCTATGAAGAAATCTACACCAACAATTTTTTCCTCACCTTCTTCTTTGGATTCCATCATGGCATTCATGGCAAGTTGCAAAACTTTATCAGCGCCTTTCACGTCATTTTGCAAGGGTTTGGCGCCAATGCCAGGTGCTTTGCCAAGGTTGTTTATTATAGATTCAGCAAATTGCGTGGTATTTACACTCGGTATGGATTTGTCACCAAAATCGCCGGTATGGATACCATTTTCCAAAGTAAACAGCAAAGCGTTTTCAATACGCGCAGCACTGTTTAATAACCCCAGGTGACGCAGCATGCCCAGGCCGCTGAGCAATAAAGCTGTTGGGTTGGCCATGTTTTTTCCTGCAATATCGGGCGCAGTGCCATGAACAGCTTCAAAAATGCTGATGTGATCACCTATATTGGCACTTGGAGCAAAGCCGAGTCCGCCAACAAGGCCGGCACAGAGATCACTCACGATATCACCCTGCAGGTTGGTCAGCACCACCACGTCAAATTTTTCCGGCTGGATCACCAGCTTCATGCAGAGGTCATCAACAATCACGTCATCCGCATTCAATTCAGGATATTCTTTGGCCACTTCGTAAAAAGTTTCGAGGAATAATCCATCTGTAAGCTTCATGATATTGGCTTTATGGCCACAGGTAATGCGGCGCGCATTTTTCTGTTTTGCCGTTTCAAAGGCATAGCGTATTAACTGCATGCTTCCCGGACGGGTGATGAAACGGCGGCTGAGCGCCACATCGTGGGTGAGCATATGCTCAACACCGCCGTATGTATCTTCAATGTTTTCGCGGACTACAGTGATATCAATCGGAATTTCGGCTTTGCTGAATACAGTATCCACGCCATGCAAAGATTGGAAAGTACGTTTGTTGGCATAAGTGTTCCAGGTTTTGCGGGCGGTCACATTTATACTTTTGACGCCTTTGCCCTTGGGTGTTTCCATTGGCCCTTTAAACAAAATACCAAGTTCTTCAATGGTTTCTTTGGCTTCATCCGTCATACCGGTATTGAAGCCTTTATCAAATACCCATTTGCCCATGTCTACAAAATGGTATTCAAGAGGAACATCAGCGGCATTAAAAATGGACAATACGGCATCCATAATTTCCGGGCCGATGCCATCGCCTTTGGCAACTGCAATCTTACGCATATTGATTAATCGTTTACCTGAAAAATAGAGGCAGCAAAGTTAGGGATTAGACCTAAGATAAAAGCTCCCGGCGCGGCATGACTAACGGACAAAGCCATCAAAACTTAAAGGTCAACCTTGCTCCGCATTCAGATTACGGTTGGGGTATAAAACCTGTTTTTTTGGTTTAAAGCCTATTTGCTGTTCGTTTTTTGAAAAGAATTCCTCTATATTCGTTTGCAAAGCAGCCGGCAATGAATTCTCTGACTACCAAAGGGATAGAAATAACCGTAGAGACCTTTTACCGGGCCGATATGAGTCAGCCCGGTGAATTCATGTTTGCTTACCGCATTACGTTAGAAAACCACAATCATTTTTCTGTTCAATTGATGCGCCGTCATTGGGAGATCTTCGACAGTATAGGGGATAAACGTCGTGTGGATGGGGGAGGTGTAATCGGAAAACAGCCTGTGCTTGCTCCCGGAGAAACTTTTCAATACATGAGTGGCTGCAACCTGAAAAGTGAAATGGGAAAAATGTGGGGTTCATATACAATGCTCAACCTCGACACCATGCGGGAATTTGAAGTGACCATTCCCGGTTTTGACCTGGTAGTGCGGGCAAAATGGAATTGATTTTGGAAGGCAGCCGGTACTAGGTATTTAGTACCAAGACAAACACAGCTATTTAAGAATTTTAGGCCGCGACCGGGCATACACTGCCATTTTGCACTTGCTATTTGCCCGTATACCTGGATTGCTGAAAAACCTCCAACGCCGGTTTTTGCATCAATTCAGGCAACGTTATTTCAGGATGATTTTCCATAAAAGTTTCAACAATTCTTCTTCCCACAAACAAGCCAATGTATCCCGGTGAACCTTCACCCAATTCCTGGGTATGTGGGCCATCCTGGTTGTAGTTTTTATTTACCATTTCATCCTTACTGTAGAGCAGGTCATTCCTGACAAAGAAATTCCAGATGAGCGCTTCCTGCCTGATGCATCCCTGCAATTGCATGGTGGTGTAGCCAAGCTGCAGGCTGTCCGGCGTATCCGGAAGAATTTTTTTCAAGGCGTAAAGCCGCTTGCCTTTTTCAACCATATTTTCTACCAGGTTCAGGCCTGCCTGCCTTAGCGGGTAGGCGTCATCTATTACATTTTTCATGCTGTTTACGAGCATCATTTCAGGAATAAATCGCCTGGTTTGATAATCATACAAAATACCCGCCTTTTGCCCTTCATCATACACCGGGTCATCGGCTCCCAAATGAAATTGCAAGGCAATGCCTACACCATCCGCTGTGCGCACATCCCCATAATCGCCAATGGCGAATGGTTCATACGCATCCATTGGCCCAATGAAGGTGGTGATGTTGAAAGGATTTTCCGGCCTGAATTGGGGAAAGTAATATTGCATATATTTCAATGCTTCTTCAAGATCTTTTTGGAGTATTGGCAAATGCTTTCCGGCCACATGCTGTGCCCGCTCATATACCGGGCGGTAGCTATTCAAAAATGCGGAAACCGCTTCTTTCACCTGCGCTGTACCGGGCTGAATGCCCATAATATTCGCCATGAACGGGACAAAAAAATCCGGGTATTTATGATGAAGCTGATCAAATGATTCCTCCAGTCTGAGGGTATCAATACCGAAAAAATCCTGGTCAAAACGTGTAATCTCTACGTGTGCCTCCAGGTGGCTGACGTTTGGTTTATCGCTTTTGCAGGCGGTAAAAGCGAGCAATGCTATGACCAAAACCCAAATATGTTTCATAGGGGCAAAATAAGTTATTAAATATCCCTGCTACAAAGAATTAAGTACTAAGATTTTGTTTTAAAATTGATCTCGCGAAAATGCGGATGTGTATAGTCAGCATTAAATTACTTACTCATTGACCTTCTCATCTTTATGCTCATGATGGGTTTCAGGCCCATCATTTTTCTCTGCTCTCATCCGGCCATAGTCCCACGGACAATGCCTGCATTTATTCTTACAGCAATAGCCTCTTTTCACATGGTATTGTTCGGTAAATACCATCAATCCGCTTTCTTCCAAATAATAGTCGCCATCTTCAAGTTTAAGCGTCATATTTAACGGATGAGATTTTCAATTTCCGCGGCAAGACTGCTTACATCGTAAGCGTTGTTGCTGAGGATGATTATGGTGTAATGATGGTCGTACAAACGAATGATAATGTTTTTGTACCCCGGGTTGTCCCCTGTATGATAAACCTTACGGCCTGCTGGGGAAGTGGTATCCACAGCCCAGCCATAACCATAATTGATCCTGCTTCCATCGCTTAGAGTAGCCGGCGAAAAAGCGCTTTCTTTGCTAGTTGCATCCAGAATATTATTTATGTACAATGCACGGTCCCACTTCAGCAGATCCCTGGCATTGCCGGAAACCCTTCCCGGGCCTTTGCGGTTGCCGAGCCAAATGGTATAGTTGGACGAAGGAAAAGAATCCGCGGCAATATATCCGTTTTCTGTTTTTATGTGACCTACGGCAAGCCGGGGCAATTCTAATTTCTCAGCGGGAGTCCGGATAGCGAAAGATTTCATGGCCAGTTTTTGAAAAATGTATTCATCGCAAAGGTCAATAAAATCCCTTCCGGATGCTCTTTCAGCAATGGTTGCCAATAACAAATAGCCCGTATTGCTGTAAGCATATTTTACACCGGGTTCAAAGAGTTTTGGCGGTGCATACCGATTGAGGTATTCGATACAATCTTCATTGCCGGCTACTTTTGATTTATCCCAATATTTGTCCATGGTCTCGTGGTAATCCGGTAAGCCGGAAGTGTGGGTGAGTAAATGTTCAATTGTTATCCCTTTGTAGGGAAGTAAAACATATTTTTCCAACGGATCATCAATATTCAATTTTCCTTGTTGCTGCAGGATCAATATAATTGCGGCGGTGAATTGTTTGCTGATTGATGCCAATTCGAAAATGTCATTTTTCTTCAATGGTTTTTTGTCTGCGTATGTGCGGTAGCCGTATGCTTTATATAAAACGGGTTGGCTGTTTTTGGCTACGAGTACCACACCGTTAAAGCCTTTTGTTACCTGACTGGCTATGGTGGATTGTAGTTCTTGCTTGTGGATTTTTTGGGTGTATCCTGTGGTTTGAATCCACATCGCGAACAGGAGTAAGATGAGGGTGTATTTGCTGCGTATTTTCATGGGTTAGATAGGCTCGTTTTTTTGATTTATTCTAATTTCAACCCTTTGGGGATGGTCAATTTATGGGCATTTGGGTCTATAATAATGTCACCCCTTCGGGGTTTTGTTGGTCAATTTACGGAATTCTTATGTCTACAATTATGTTATCCATTCGAGGCTTTGTGCATCATATATTATTCCGTTTTGATTTTAACCATTTCGTTGTAATCATGTCAGGTGTTCTTTAGGTAATGACATTCCTGATCAGGGACTGCACCTGAATGGGTTAAAGAAATTACCGGGCAGTTTTAGGTAATGAAATCCATAATCAGGGCTCTCGTCCAATTTCCACCTCTTTCACCCATTGGGTAAATTCTTCATTCAATTTGGCATCCAGGTTTCGCGGAAGGTGAAACTTTAGGTAATGAATCTTTCCGCTTTGCGCAATGTCCAGCGTCTCATAATGTGTTTTGATATCAAGCAATTGCGGTTCTGTTGCCTGCGCATAAACATCGTCGTATTGCTTTAATACCTTACCGTTATAATGTTTCAGTACACCCAGGGTGAAATTGTACAGCAATGGGGAATCCGTTTTCAGATGCAAAACGCCTTCGGGCTGCAGGATGGTTTCGTATTTACGCAAAAATTTGGGATGGGTAAGTCTTTTTTTATTTTTCCCTGTACGCAATTGGGGATCAGGAAAAGTCAACCAGATCTCACTTACTTCTCCGGGTGAAAAATAAGCTGATATCATATCAATTTGACACCGCAGAAAGGCTACATTCCTCAAACGCTGATCAAGGGCCTTTTTAGCCCCAACATACATGCGGTTTCCTTTGACATCTACACCAATGTAGTTTTTTTCTGGGTGCATGGCTGCCAGGCCGGTGGTGTATTCGCCTTTGCCACAGGCGAGTTCCAGAACAATGGGTTGATCATTCTGAAAAAATGCATGCCATTGACCAGCCATGTTTTCCGGGTACTCGAATACATGATGAAATGCTTTAATCGCCGCAAAACGTTTTAATTTTTTTTGTGCCAATTCTAAATTTCAGAGGGCAAATTTAGGTAAAGAAATAAGAAAAGCACGAGTGGTTGAAGCCCCCGAAACCAGTGCGTTATTTAAGCCGGTACGTCTTCCTTCTAAATTGCTTCACCCTGGCTGCCAGTGCCGCCGGTACCCTTCCTTCGGCATCATCCATCCTTGTTTCCAAAACCAAATAGATTTCGGGAATGATGCCCGGATAAAATTTGGCAAGCCTTTCCAGTATGGAAATGCAGTTTGCCCTGACAGCTATAAATTCTTTTGGATCTTCCAGCATAGCCAATGAAATATCCATCAATTCACCGTGCAATTGTTCTGGCAGCTTAACGTACATCAGCATGCGCGTGATGCCCCGCCGGATGCCGTTGTGCAGACCTGGCTTGTGTAAATGGCGAATGAGCTGCGGAAGGTAAGGAAGAATATCCACCTTTCTTGCAGTGCCTAAATAACCCATAACCCAGGCTGCTTTTTCAGCAATTCTTTCTTCATTTTCCAACAACAGCTCAACCAGGAATCCCACACGCTGCGGTTCCTGCCTTAGCCAACGAAGGATGCTTTCCACTCTTTTTTTGGAATCGGTTTTGTTGAGCAGATCCTGGAGTTTCTGTTTGTCCGTCATGTTGTTATAGCCGTAAATAGACATAGCAATCAACTGGCAGATTTTTTAATAACAACTATTGCTTAGAAAGTGAAAATATGGAGTAGGTTATTACTTATTGGTCTTCCCTCATCAATCATAACTCTGACTCCTGCTTGAGGCCAGTTGCAATACCCTTGCATATTGTTCCGGCGAAAGATCATTGTAGAAGAAATAAACGGGGTCAACTTTTGTTCCGTTCTTGATCACCTCGTAGTGCAAATGGGGGCCGGTACTTTTTCCTGTGCTGCCTACCCAGCCGATTACTTCGCCGCGCTTTATTTTTTGCCCGCGCCGTGATTTGATTTTGGTCATATGGGCATAAAGCGTCTTGTATCCGAATCCATGGTCAATGATCACGTGATTGCCATACCCGCTGGCATCGCTGCCGCTAAAATCGATTCTTCCGTTGGCTGTTGCATAAATAGGTGTACCGGTAGGCGCGGTAAAATCGAGGCCTTTATGCATTTTCGGGATCTTATAAACCGGATCAATGCGCACACCATAGCCGCTGGCAATCCGTTCCAGTTGCTGGTTGCTTACCGGCTGAATGGCCGGAATCGCTTCAAGCAGATCGTTTTTGTTCTCTACAAGTTCTTCAATTTTATCGAAGGATTCTTTTTGATACCTGATGCGGTTGTGCAGAACCTGGATTTGATTGGTAAGACTGGCAATCAGCTGACCCTGTCCCATGCTTTGCACTTTTTTGAGTTCAGCCAATTGCTCAAGTGTCCGGGCACGTGCGCTGTCCTCTACGGGGTCCGATTCAAAAAAACTGCGGTAAATGGTATTGTCCCGTTTTTCAATGGCAATCAGGCGTTGGTTTAAATCGTCAAGCTCAGATTCCAATATGCGGTAGCTGTAATGCAGGTCTTTGTTTTCCTGTTGTAGTTTTTTTTCGTTTGAGGTGGGAAAATACTTTTGCGAAAGCATTACGAGCGCAAGCCCGGTGGCCAAAACTGAGGCGGCAAAACCAAAGATGCGCAACAATTTAACCCTTAGCGGAGTCTCATGTTTTTCGTATCTCAGTGTTTGAGTATTATAATAATATTTTACTTTTCTCAAAATGCATTCACCTTTATGGGTGCAATCAACAATGGAATTTTAACGGCTTCTCTCACGGTATTCTTTAAATTTGCCGGGTCAAAAAGCGGCTCAAAAGTAAGGCAGCGCCTGAATTCGGCCAATTTTAATTGATCATACGCTCAAAGCAAAACCATAATATGTTAACAGCCGCCGATATCCGTCAGCAGTTTTTAGATTTTTTCGCTTCAAAAGGCCATGATATTGTGCCAAGTGCACCAATCGTTGTGAAGGATGACCCCACCCTGATGTTCACCAATGCGGGAATGAACCAGTTCAAAGATTTTTTCCTGGGTAATAAAAAGCCTGAAAATCAGCGGGTTGCGGATACACAAAAATGTCTTCGTGTATCGGGTAAACACAACGACCTGGAAGAGGTGGGGGTGGATACCTATCACCATACGATGTTTGAGATGCTGGGCAACTGGAGTTTTGGAGATCCGAATCGCAACAACGGATACTTTAAAAAGGAGGCGATTGCCTGGAGCTTGGAGCTTTTGACAGCCATTTACAACATACCGGTTGACCGCCTATATGTTACGGTTTTTGAAGGCGATGAAAATGAAGGGCTTCCCAAGGACGAGGAGGCAGCAGGGGAATGGAAAAAAGCACTGCTGGCTGCCGGATTTGCCCAGGAGGAACTGGCAGGCCGGATTTTGCTGGGCAACAAAAAAGACAATTTTTGGGAAATGGGGGATACGGGCCCTTGTGGTCCATGTACCGAAATACATGTAGATTGCCGGACAGATGAGGAACGCGCCCAAATACCAGGCTATGAATTGGTGAATAACGACCACCCTCAGGTGATCGAGATCTGGAATAACGTTTTCATCCAATTCAACCGCATGAAAGACGGAAGCCTGGAACCATTGCCCGGAAAACACGTGGATACGGGCATGGGACTTGAACGTTTGGTTCGGGTATTGCAAAATAAAACATCGAATTACGACACAGACCTCTTCCGCGAAACCATTGCAGAAATTGAAAAGATCACCGGTAGAGCATACAATCCCGATGCCATGCCGGCCGATGGCGATGCCTGGAAAGAAGCGGTTTCGTTCCGCGTATTGGCTGACCATATCCGCGCCATTTGTTTCACCATTGCCGACGGACAATTGCCTTCAAACACCGGCGCGGGGTATGTCATCCGGAGGATTTTGCGCCGTGCTGTGCGTTATTATTATTCTTACCTGCATTATCATCAGCCCTTGTTGAGGCAACTTGTACCGGTACTGGCAAAGCAATTTGACAATGTGTTCCCCGAATTGCAAAAACAGGTGGATTTTGTACAGAAAGTGGTTCAGGAAGAAGAGGCTGCATTCCTTTCAACCCTGGAAAGAGGTCTGAAGCGCATCCAGGAACTGGTTGACGAAAGTAAAAACCAGATAGATGGTGAAAAAGCTTTTGAACTTTACGATACCTATGGATTTCCCCTTGACCTCACCCGCCTGATCGCGGAAGAGCATAACCTGGTAGTTGACGAAAAGGGTTTTGATGCCTCCATGCTCAGGCAAAAAGAAAGAAGCCGCTCTGCCACCGCGATAGATACCGGTGACTGGCAGGTGCTGACGAATGAAACAGGTAGTGCATTTGTTGGGTATGATGATTTTTTGATCAGGACTCACGTGGTAAAATACCGGAAAATCAAGCTAAAAGGCAAAGAACAATTTCAGATTGTTTTGGCTTCCACGCCTTTTTATGCCGAAAGCGGAGGACAAGTGGGGGATAAAGGAACCCTGCAGTTTGGCGACGAATATATTCAGGTAACAGATACCAAAAAGGAAAATGATCTCATCATTCATTATGTAAATAAACTGCCCATCAGTCTAACAGGTGAAGTTACCGCAGCCATTGATTTTCCATTGCGTTTAAATACGGCTTACAACCATACCGGAACACATCTTCTGCATGCGGCTTTAAGAGAGGTCCTCGGCACGCATGTCACCCAGAAAGGTTCATTGGTGGCGCCGGATATCCTGCGGTTTGATGTTTCGCATTTTTCAAAAATTTCGGAAGAGGAATTGTTTGAAGTGATGAAAATTGCGAATGCGAAGATCAGGGAAAATGTTCCTGTTACCATTGAAGAACTTCCGAAGGAAGAAGCCATGAAGAAAGGCGCGATGGCCTTGTTTGGTGAAAAATACGGCGATACGGTAAGGGTGGTGACCGCGGATCCGGGTTTCTCGGTTGAATTGTGCGGTGGAACGCATGTGCCGCAAACCGGAATGATTGGCTTGCTGGTGATTACCTCCGAAGCAGCAATTGCGGCCGGTGTTCGTCGTATCGAAGCATTGACCGGTCCCTCGGCCTTCCATTTTTTAACCGAAAAGGTAAAGCAAAACCAGCAGCTTGCAGATTTGCTGAAAACCAATGATCCGCTGAAGGCCATTGGCAAACTGATGGCCGATAAAGCCGCGCTGGAAAAACGTGTGGAAGCATTGGAAGCCCGTCAATTGGTTGTGGTACGCAATGCGTTGCTGGAAAAAGATGAAATCATAAACCAGGTCAATTTCATTGGAGATATTGTTGAAGTGCCGAATGCCGATGCACTGAAAAAACTCTGCTTCGACCTGAAAAACCAGCTGCGTGATTTCGTGGTGGTGCTTGTTGCAAATATTGATGGCAAACCCCATGTGGCGGTTTCCATAGCCGATAATGTGGTGGCCGCCCGTGGCCTGGATGCGAATGTGATCATTAAGCAAACCATTGCTCCCCTGATCAAGGGCGGCGGTGGAGGGCAGAAAAATCTCGCAACCGCCGGCGGCTCTGATGTGTCTCGCCTGAAGGAATGCATTGACGCGGTGAAAGCTTTATTATGAAAGGGTGGATAACGGTTATTGCATTTCTGCTGATGGCCGCGCCGGGGATTGGACAAAATACCCTGCCCCAAAACCTGGATTCCGTTTCCATTTTTAAAGAAGATCTGAAAGAATGGATAAATGCCCTCGCCCACGATTCTATGCAGGGCAGACCGGCCGGGTCTGAAGCCGGAGCTAAAGCGGCAGGATATATTTCCTCGGAATTTGAAAAACTGAAGTTATTACCAGCCACAGACAGCGGCTATGCCATTTCATTTCCCTTTGCACTAAATGGAAATAGCCTTACCGGTCATAATGTTGTCGGGGTCATTCCGGGAAAGACCGATACCATGATTATTTTTTCTGCGCATTTTGACCACATCGGAACAAGAATGTACCAGGAAATGCTGGCGCAGATGCCAGGCAATTCAGCTGATACCATTTTCAATGGTGCCAATGATAATGCATCAGGCATGGCCACCATCCTTGCCCTGGCAAAATTTTTTCGGCACATGCCTTCGCCTTATTATACACTCGCTTTTGCAGCCTTCGATGCGGAAGAAGCCGGGTTATTTGGCTCTAAGTTTATGGCTGAAGCTATCGATCCGGGCATGGTAAAACTTGTTTTCAATTTTGAAATGATGGGCCGCTCAAAAAGACCTGAAGAAAAAACCATTTACCTGCTTGCTGCGAATAAAGAATACAGTAAGAACGGCCTCCGCAACAGTTTGCACGAACATTTGGGAATAACCAACCGCAGGGCTTTTATTTTCCGGAACCATCCGAACTGGGACAGCAACTTATTTAAACGGAGTGATAATTATTCATTTTATCTACGCAAGATCAGGGCGGTTACCTTTATGATGATTGGCGATGAGGATGAGTTTTACCATCATCCGGCCGATCAGTCGGAATTTATCGATTTTGACCTGATGGAAAAATCGGTGAGAATTATAGCCTCTGCAATTCAACCCTTTACCATGCCAGTAACTGCCATAAGTCAATTGCAATACTCAATTAAATAAATCGCAGAAAGTTGGCCGGGCGCAAAAATGCTTCCTGAGGATGCTGATTTTTCGTAAATTAGAATATCAATCGGCTTAAAGATTGTAATAAACAGGTCATGTGGCATACAAAACCGGCAACGGAAGTTTTGAAGGAGTTGTCTTCCAACCCTGAAACCGGGTTGACCAAAAGCGCAGTGCAGAAAAAGCAGGCTGAGCACGGTAAGAATAAACTGCTCCAAAAAAAACCCAAATCCATTTTAATGCTCTTTGTCCGCCAGTTGAAAGACTGGCTGATCTATGTGCTTTTTGCTGCCGTTGTCATCACCATTTTTATGGGGGAATATATTGATTCAGGCATCATCCTGGCGGTAATTCTTATCAATGCCACGCTTGGTGTGGTACAGGAAGTCAAAGCCGGTAAAGCCATTGAGGCACTTCAGAAAATGTCCTCACCGCATGCCCTGGTAAGGCGGGATGGTCATGTTTCCGAAATTGAAGCTTCCGAACTGGTACCCGGAGATATGGTGATTCTCGATGCGGGAAGATTTGTGCCGGCCGATATCCGGCTTACGGAGTCGGCCGCGTTGCAGGTGGAGGAATCGGCACTTACCGGTGAATCGGTACCGGTTGAAAAAGATGCGGAAGCTGCTTTGGAGGATGAAGGAATGCCGGTAGGTGACAGGATCAATATGGCTTACATGGGTACCCTGGTCACTTCAGGCCGTGGGGAAGGTGTGGTGGCGGCGACGGGAATGGATACCGAAGTGGGAGGAATTGCCGGCATGTTACATGATGATGAATCTAAAACACCCCTGGAAATTCGCTTGAATGAATTGGGAAAAACCTTAGGAAAAATTGCTATTGGCATTTGTGTTTTCATTTTTATCCTGGCTTATTTTCAAGGGAGAGATCTTGCGGAAATGTTCCTGATTGCTGTTTCTCTTGCGGTTGCTTCAATTCCCGAAGGGTTGGCCGCAATTGTTGCCGTGGTGCTTTCTATTGGTGTTATGGCCATGTCAAAACGCAATGCCATAATCAAGCGTTTGCCGGCCGTGGAAACACTCGGCTCGGTAAATATTGTCTGCAGCGATAAAACGGGCACACTTACGCAGAATAAGATGGAAGTAGTGGGTGTATTCACAAGCGAAGGGATTTTAGAATTGAATGAAGCGAAAGACATTGAAGAGTCTGAAGGGCTGTTGCTGTTGGCAAAAGGCATGGTCCTTTGCAGCGATGCTACGCTGGAGAATGATGATTCGACAGGGGATCCCACCGAAATCGCATTGTTGAAATTTGCGGATTCCCTGGGCATAAACAGAGGAAAACTCAAACAGGAGAACCACAGGGTTGGTGAATTTGCTTTTGATTCGGACCGGAAAAGAATGTCGGTACTGGTAGAACAAAATGGTAGGTTCAGGGTTTTTACAAAAGGAGCGCTTGGCAGCTTTTATGATATTGTCAGCGGGGTGAACCGGAATGGAGAAACCGTTTCATTTAGCGAAGCGGAAAAACGGAATTTTCAGGAGGCGGCACACCGTATGTCGGAAAATGCCCTGCGCACGCTGGCCCTTGCGTATAAAGAAACCAATAGAAAAATTGGCCCGGAAGAAATGGAAAAAGATCTTATCCTGGTGGGCATGACCGGAATGATCGATCCCCCGCGGGAAGAAGTAAAATCATCGATTGAACTGGCCAGAAATGCCGGGATTACAACCATCATGATTACCGGAGATCATAAGGAAACCGCGCTGGCCATTGCCAAAGACCTGGGCATTGCGGATAATGCGGAGCAGGCAGTGAGCGGCAAGGATTTTGAATCCATTCCGGAAGAGGAGCTGGCCCAAAAGATCGGGGATTACCGGATTTTCGCCAGGGTTTCACCTGAGCATAAAGTACGCATCGTTAAAGGCCTGAAAGCAAACGGCAATATCGTATCCATGACCGGAGACGGCGTAAATGACGCACCAAGTCTGAATGCCGCGGATATAGGAGTGGCTATGGGAATTACCGGCACAGATGTAGCCAAAGGCGCAGCTGACATGATACTGACGGATGATAATTTTGCCACCATCATTTCTGCTATTGAGCACGGCCGGAATATTTACAACAACATCAAAAAGGCGGTAATATTTCTGCTGAGCAGCAATCTGGGAGAAGTGATCACCATGCTGGTAGCGCTGCTGATCGGTTGGGCCGCGCCTTTCATCGCCACCCAACTGCTCTGGATCAACCTGATTACAGATTCTTTACCGGCGATTGCCCTGGGTATGGATAAAAATGATCCGGATGTGATGAATGAAAAACCCCGCGACCCTAAAGAAAGCTTCTTTGCCCGCGGTGCGACCTTCCAGATCATTACCGGCGGACTGCTGATTGGCCTGGTATCCATTGCCTCCTTCTGGCTTGGGTTTCACCTCAAAGGATTTACGCCTGCCGCAGGCAATGCAGGGCAAAATGTGCTTGAATATGCGCGAACCATGGCCTTTATGACCCTCGTTTTTGCGCAGCTTTTTTATGCGTTGAATATTCACGCGTTTGGTAAAAGCATTTTTAAGGCAGGCCTTTTTTCAAATATGTACTTGTTCGGGGCTGTAATATTGGGCATTGCCCTGCAGTTGGTGGTCTTGTATATTCCGGTATTGCGCAACGCTTTTCAATTGCAAATATTGGATTTGAACGGCTGGCTGATTTGCGTAGGACTCGGTTTTGTGCCATTTGCTGTACTCGAAGTGATGAAAATGTTTAAACGTACCCGTAGGTAAAATATGAATTTGATCTACCGGTTTTCCAGGACCATCTCTATATGCGGTATTCCATCCTCATCGTAAACCTCGCCTGATTGAATAAAACCCAGGGATTCATAAAATGTTTTCAGGTATAGTTGCGCGCCAATTTTAATGGGTTTATTTCCAAACAATTCACGGCAACAATCGATCGATTTGTTAATTAAATTTTTACCAATGCCCGTGCCCCTTAATTTTTTTAAATTGACCACCCTGCCAATTGAAACAAATCCTGGATAGGAAATCCCTTCAGGAAGAAGCCGGGTAACCGCCACCAATTCACCTTGCATGGTGCCGGTAACATGCCAGGCATGCCGGTCTTTGCCGTCCATGTCGAGGTAAACACAATGTTGTTCCACGACAAAAATCTCGCTGCGCAGCCTGAGGATTTCATACAGCTCATTGGCTGTGAGGTCATTAAAGTGTTGGCATTTCCAGCGGAGATTGGTGGTATCCATTTGGCGAATTTAGTAAGGATTACACCACGAATTGCGTGAATCCGCAGCAAGACTTTATTATTTTATTTCACCACAGGACGCAATGATAGTTCGAATCATTTTTTCTCCATAAAAATGAAGAATTACATCAGGTTACAGCAGCAGAAAAATCCGGGTAGTCGCGGGTAGGTCAATTTGGAATCATTTCGAAAAAACGCAATCTACCTCCATATATTCCGGATCGGGTCCCAGGTGGTAATTCCAATTTTAAATTGCAGGTTGTCAACGCTTTTGTTGCTGATTGCGCTGGAAACATACAAACCCAGTTTAAATTTTTGCTGAAGATTAAATGGCCATTTGAATGCCCGCTCAATACCTGCAAATACTTCAACATATCGCAGGTCCCGTTCGGGTGCGATCAAGAAGCCGCCACCGGCCACTTCTCGCAATTCCAGTTTATTGAGCAAGGGAATTTTACTCAGCAATGCCCCATTGAATTCATGTACGAAGTGCATTTCATAAAATCTGTTGAAAACCGGGAATGTTGAATCCAATGACTGAAATGCCTGGTTTGGATTCATAAACAAAAACGGGTCGCCACGCCGTTGAAATTTATAATCCACTCTTTCCAAAACATGTTGATTCAGGAACCGCCCGCTTTTAAAGGTATAGGATGAAATTCCGGTTAACCCGAGTTTCATTGTTTGTTGCAATCCCACTTCCCAATAATCAAAATTAATCTTGCTGTTGAAGAGCCGAGGCAGGCCTTTACGCCATTGGGTATAGATGGTTGGCCATTTTGACCCCAGGATAATCTTTTCTCTGGGTTCGCGAATGTATTGCTGAAAAGGCGTATAACGCAATTCAACCGCTCCGTAAGTGGCATTGTATGGCTCAAAGGCAATGGCCTGGTTATCGCCCAGAACATCACCAAAAAGACTGTCGACCTTCGAGTAGGTTTTAAAATCCTTCAGGCTGCGGCGAAAAGCCACTTCCATGCCTGCGCTGAAATGAAAACCATTGAAGAGCTCACGGCCCCAACTGCCTTCTAGGCTGGTGTTGAGGTAGTAATTGCTTCTTTTCAGTTGGTTGATCCAGGCATCACCGGAATAAATGGAAGCAAAATCTTTACCGGCATTGATATTAAAATGTGCCCTGGTAAAAGGGTTGTAGGTATGGTGAATATATACCCTGCCATTGATGTCTTTGTTAAGTAAACCATAGCTTGGCCAAAACAGGATACGTGTGCGTTTTCGCGTTTGCGGTGAATACCGGTTGAAGACCAAAAGCGGTTGAATGCGCACACCACCGAAACTAAAGGGATTTACCAGGCTGGCGACAGTGGGAAAATGCCATAAGGATCCGGTACGGTGATCTGAATACTGCTGACCCGCCCAAAGGATATTTTTCAGACGGATGCGGTTGGTTTGCCGGTCAACGGAATCCAGGTAGGCTTCGCTTGTAACGTAGGCGTGAATGCTGTCTTTGTATTTAATGAACTCTCTTTCGGTTTCACTTAATGGTGCGGTGCGTACCTGGTTCCAGAATGAAGAATCCCGGTCATAAGCGAGTGCATCGGCTGAACTCAATTCTGTACCAAAGTAATTGCGGGGAAATTCTTTCTGCAAGTCAAAATTGCGGTATTCCACCGTAGTGTATCCGGAAGCAATTTGCCGGTTGGACCGGGAACCATATTCAAAATGTTGCCGCGTGATCATCCAGGCTTTCCCGTCCACATATTCATATTTCTGCTGAACATTAAAATGATCATATTCGGCAAGGTGGTTTTTGGGAAAACTGAAATTGGTACTCAACAACACCTTCGCACTGTCATCTATCACCATTTCACCTTCAACGGTGGCATTGCTCAGCCGGCCGGGTTTTACACCAATGGTGAAGATCCTTTTGCCGTTAACCCGTTCAATATTGAGCGTTTTGTACTTGTATGCCAGCAGGCCACTATAACTTACCGGTGACAAAAATGGGATTGCAGATAACGCTGGTGTATTTATGAGGTTTTGATAGAAGTCAAAACTGCCATCGGTGGCGGTCAGATAAAACAGCCGCTGCGCATTTCCGCGCCGGGATACACCTGTACGTTCTTCCTTTATTTTTCCGCCGGGAGCATAATCAATCTTCGCCATAATTTCAGCCATGGCCATTTGATTAAATTCCCTGTTGCGCATTAAGACCGCCGAATCTGTTTCAGCAGTTTTCACATTCTTTCCTGACCCGATTCCCGAATCTTGTTGTACGGCCTTTATATAAGCTTCTACCGAATAGGCACCTGCCGCAGCCCGGATATTTTCTTTATTCTGGATTACAGCGCGAACGATGCTTTCCGCGGGATCCTTGTATTTCCGCACGATCACCACATCGGGCAATTCGCTGCCGGCCTCTTCCAGAATGAAATTTTGTTCATAATCGCTATTATTGATCACCACACGTGTCACAAAAGGAATATGCCCAACCATAGTTACCGTGATTTCATATACGCCATTGGGAAGCTGGATTTCGTAATGTCCGTCGTCTTTGGTTAAAATGCCGTGTGCATGATCTTTTACCTGCACACTTGCAAATACGAGCGGTTCCATGCGCATATCCGTAACCTTACCATAAACCTTATAGTCCTGGCCGAAAGCCATAAATGAGCTAAATAAACAAAACAGCAGTAGTAGGGTTCGCATATTGGTTTATACGCACGAAGTTGAATTCCATAAACGGAAATGAAATGACTGCTGGTGCGATTTAAGATTTTACAAACAGAAAGGGTGATTTTCTGTTAAGAAGCACGGGTATATTCTTATACAAGCTTTAGTGGCATGCCGTCCTGGAACTGTGTGTTCGATACGCTGACCTCCTTAATAGCCGTACTTATCGCCCCACCTTGCCTTCAGAAACTTGCGGATCTCTTCCTCCCGTGCATTCTTTCCGGGATCATAAAATTTCGTTCCGGATAATTTTTCAGGTAAATATTCCTGATCAATAAAATTGCCCTTTCCTTCATGGCTGTAAGTATAGTTTTTGCCATATCCCAATTGATTCATGAGTTTGGTTGGGGCGTTGCGCAAATGTAATGGAACCGGTTCATCCCCCATATTTTCCACTGCGGATAAGGCCGCGCCAATGGCC
Organism: Bacteroidota bacterium; assembly: GCA_023387985.1. Taxonomy (GTDB): domain Bacteria; phylum Bacteroidota; class Bacteroidia; order Chitinophagales; family Chitinophagaceae; genus Phnomibacter. Next base: position 426,734 of record JAEWHC010000009.1, read on the forward strand.
ATATAGCTTGCATTGCTTTTTGGTGACGAAGCAAGGTAAGTGGTGCATTGTGCAAGCGGAATCCGCCCTTCGGGGTAACCGATCTTTTTAACAGCATCAAAGCAGGCATTGGCCATTACGATGGCCGTAGGATTGGCGTTGCCGATATCTTCACTTGCGAAGATTACGAGTCTGCGTGCAATGAATTCAATATCCTCACCTCCGGAGATCATTCGCGCAAGCCAGTATATGGCGCCATTGGGGTCGCTGCCACGCATACTTTTAATGAATGCGGAAATAATATCATAATGCTGTTCACCACCTTTGTCGTATAACGCTACACGGGTTTGTGCTGCTTCCATTATGGCGTCGTTCGTAAGCCGTATTTCTTCTCCTTTATCCTGCAAGCGGCCTTCGAGCATTTGCGCGGTGGTTTCAAGCAGGTTATACAGTTTTCGGCCATCGCCGCCGCTTAAGCGAAACAAGGCATTCCATTCAGCAACAAATATTTTCTTCTCTTTCAAAACCGGGTCAAAGTACAGCGCCCTTTCGGCCATAGTCCTCAATTCCGGTTCGCCAAGCTCGTTCAGGATCAAAACTTGGGCCCGGCTGAGTAAAGCACTGTTCACTTCAAACGAAGGGTTTTCGGTTGTGGCGCCAATCAAGGTAATGATGCCTTTTTCAACTGCACCCAGCAATGCGTCCTGTTGCCCTTTGTTGAACCGATGGATCTCATCAATAAAAAGGATAGCGCCATCCATCCTGCCTGCGGTTTCAATCACCTGCCGGATATCTTTCACTCCGCTGCTGATTGCTGAAAGTTGAAAGAATTGTCGCCCCAATGAATCGGAAAGGATTTGTGCAAGCGTGGTTTTGCCAACGCCTGGAGGTCCCCAGAAAATAATGGATGGCAGTTTACCGGTTTCAACGGCTACCCGCAATAAAGCGCCGTTAGCGGTAAGATGATCCTGGCCAACCACATCGTCAAGCGTTTTGGGACGCATCCGTTCAGCTAATGGAACATTGGTTTGCATCATGATGCAATTTACTGTTTTGGCGGTTTATCCGGATGCCAGAAAATTCAAAATCTGTGTTCAGTATGAAGGCCCGTCCTGTTGTTTTTCGAATAAATGGCTGTGGGTTTTCAGCAACCGGAAGGTAAGAATCACATGCGCCAGCAACATCGTAAAAACCAGGCCCATAAGAATAATCACGGTTTGCATTACCGATTCAACCTGTGCTTCAGTAATCGCGGCTGTCTGGGGCATGGAAGCAAATTGTTCCATTAGCGAAGCCTTCATTTCGGGTTTCAGGAGCAATGTTGTGGTTTGCAACAAACCCAGCCCTGCGAAAACCAGTGCTACAAATGAATTCGCTTTCAACCAGTCTTTAAAGCGTTTGCTCAAGGGCTGTTTTTGCATTATTCCTTTTTGGGAAAAAATAAAACCCAGGAAAATATAGAGTGTTGTTGCCGCAGCCATAAATACCGTCAGCAGCATCGCGGTATTGGAAAACGCCATAAAAATGCCCATCAGGGTAATCATGCCAAAAAGCAAGCCAATAGGCAGTAACAAAAAACTCAGGATCTTGTAGAGGCTATTCATCGGAAGTTGGATGGAGTGAAATATTCAGCTCATCAAGCTGTTTTTGATTGATTGCAGAAGGCGCATCGAGCATAACGTCGCGGCCGGCGTTGTTTTTCGGAAACGCGATAAAATCCCGGATGCTTTCACTACCTCCCAAAATGGAGCAAAGGCGGTCGAAACCAAAGGCTATGCCTCCATGCGGTGGGGCGCCATATTCAAAAGCACCGAGCAGGAAGCCAAATTTTTCCCGTTGCTCAATATGATCCATGCCAAGTGCTGCAAACATTTTTTCCTGCAGGTCACGCTGGTAGATCCGGATGCTGCCTCCGCCAATTTCATTGCCATTCAACACCATGTCGTAGGCATTGGCTTTGATCTGCGCATAAGGATGTTCCAGGTATTTTTCCCGGTCGCCCACCTGCGGATTGTTTTCAATCATTACCTGGATGTGGTCAGGTTTTGGACTCGTAAACGGATGGTGCCTTGCTACCCACCTGCCCGCGCCGCCACCATCTGTATCTTCCTGTGCGAATTCAAACAGGGGGAAATCAACCACCCAAAGCATTTTGAATTCATCCGCTTTGCGCAAACCAAGGCGTTCAGCCATTTCAAGTCTTAATGTGCTCGTGGCTTTGCGCGTAAGTTCCTCCTTACCTGCAAGGATCAGCATGAGATCGCCCGGCTGCGCTTGTGCTTCTTCAGCAATGGCTTTCAGCCTGCTTTCATCATAAAAACGGTCGATGCTGCTCTTCAGGCTGCCATCTGCATTGTATTTGATGTAGGCCAGGCCTTTCATGCCAATTTGCGGACGCTTGACCCATTCGGTCAGTTCATCCAGTTGCTTGCGGGAATATTCGCTTGCTCCGGGTATAGCAATTGCCAAAACCGTTTCGGCAATGTCAAAAACCATGAAGCCTGCGTCATTAATCAGGCTGCTCGAATCAGTTTTTCCTACCAGAACATGCTCAGGTTTTTTCAGGTTCAGCAGTTTCATTCCAAACCGGGTATCTGGTTTATCGTTGCCATAATTCCACATAGCCTCATCGTAGGTCATGCGTTCAACGGCTTCAGCATAATCGATTCCTTTTACTTCTTTGAAAATGAATTTAATCAGCCCTTCAAACATTTCCAGGATGTCGTTCTGCTCCACAAAGCTCATCTCGCAGTCGATCTGCGTAAATTCCGGTTGACGGTCGGCGCGAAGGTCCTCATCCCTGAAGCATTTCACAATCTGGTAATAACGGTCATAACCGCTTACCATCAGCAATTGCTTAAATGTCTGGGGGCTTTGTGGCAGGGCATAAAACTCTCCCTCATTCATGCGGCTGGGCACTACAAAATCGCGGGCTCCTTCCGGGGTACTTTTGATGAGAAAAGGGGTTTCGATATCCATAAACCCGTTTTGATGCATGTAATCCCTGGTTGCCCGGTTCACAGCATAACGCAATTCGAGGTTGCGCTTCACTTCGGGACGACGCAGGTCGAGGTACCGGTATTTCATCCGCAAATCGTCGCCACCATCGGTGTCATCCTGAATGGTGAATGGGGGAACCGCGGATTTGTTCAATATGGTAAACTGACTAACCGCAATCTCAATTTCCCCGGTCGGGATATTCGCGTTCTTGTTCGTTCGCTCACGTACATCACCGTTAGCCTGAACCACAAATTCGCGTCCCAACGGGTTTGCATCAAGCTGGTCATTCAGGTTTTCGGAAAAAACGAGTTGCGTAATGCCATGGCGGTCGCGGAGGTCAACAAATGTAATGGCACCAAATTTCCGGATGGTCTGCACCCACCCGGCAAGGGTTACGACCCGGCCGGCATCGGTCAGGCGCAATTCGCCGCAATTATGAGTTCTGTACATATATACTTGTTCAATATAACTGAAGGCTGCTCAATTGCCGCCAACGGGGTGCAAATATAATCAAGATGAAGTGAGGGGGAATGGAAAGACAACATGGCCACAAGAACTTTAACCATAAAAGGCGAGGTCCTGGTTCCTAAAGAATAAAGCAAAATATGGTTTTGAATGCGTTTAAACCGGGGTTGCTGAAGAAACCTCATAAGGCCACCTGATTAAGCAATTCCGTGCATTTTATCCAAAGGAAATCTTCGGAAAAAATAGAAGTGCTCAAAAAGAAATATTGAATTTGGATATAAAATAATTTCAGAAGCACAGTGATGGAATAGTCATTACCGCTACTCAAAACTTTGCCTGAGCCTACCCCCGTAGGATCTTTTCCATTTTCCTCCCCTTCGCCAGTTCATCTACCAATTTATCCATATACCTTGCTTTCTGCGTCAGTGGAAATTCAATCTCTTCAACACGATAGCCACAGATCATACCGGTGATCAGATTCGCATTTGGATTTAATGTCGCATTTTCAAAAAAAATTTCAAAGGTCGCTTTATCATCAATCATTTTCTGGATTTGCTTCGCATCGAATCCGGTAAGCCATTCAATTACTTCATCCAATTCAGCCTTGGTACGACCTTTCTTTTCCACTTTCGTAATATAATGCGGATAAACTGAGCTAAAGGTCATTTTGGCGATACGTTCATCGGCTGCTGCTGTTGCTTTCATTTATGCTGATTGTTGTGCTTTACGAATATGTTTAATTTAATCTGCAGGCTGTACTATCAATTCCCTCAATAAATTCAATGCATAGGTAGCGGTTGCATGCAAATTCCGTTCCCGGTCGTAAGGCAATTGCAGGAGCAAGGTTTTTAATTTTTCCCGGGTTGCTGCCGCAATCCAGATCATACCTGCAGGCTTTTTTTCGCTGCCACCATCGGGGCCAAAAATTCCGGTTACGGCAAGGCTGTAGTCAACACCCAATACATCCAATGCATTTTTTGCCATATAAGTCGCTACTTCTTCAGAAACCGTTCCTTTATCCATCATCACCTTCACAGGTACGTTCAGCACATGTTCCTTTACCGTATTGTCATAGCTCACCACACTGCCCCAGAAATATTTGGATGCGCCCGGATGTTGGGTAAACAAGTGCGCCAGGTAGCCTCCTGTGCAACTTTCGGCTGTTCCGGCTGTTTTTCCTTTTTCCCGCAGCAAACGGGCTATGGTGAGTTCCAGCGGTTCATCGCGGTTGGAGACAAAATAACGTTGCACCAATTGCTGCAGTTCGGAAAACTGGCTGTTCAGCTCGTGGATGAGTTGTTCGCGATCATTGGAAATACCCGTGATCCTCAACCGGATGATTCCATAATTCGGCAGGTAAGCGAGTTTGAGATGTGCCGGCAGCTTCTCTTCCCATTCCTGTATCATATCAGCCAAAAAACTTTCTCCGATTCCCGCAGTTACCAGCGTGCGGTGTTCAATTACAGGCGTCCGGAATTTTTCTTCCAAAGCCGGCAACACTTCTTTTTGCATCATGCCTTTCATTTCATGAGGGACACCGGGCATGCTCACGAAAACGACGCCATTTTTTTCAAACCACATTCCCGGTGCGGTGCCGCGGCTGTTTTGGATTACGCGGCAGTTTGCGGGCACTTCAGCTTGTTTGATATTTCTTTCCGTCAATGGCCGGTTGAACCGGGCAAAAATGTTTTTTACATTTTCGAGTGCTTCCTCGTTCATTACAAGGTGACTTTGAAAATACCTGCACAAAACCGGCTTGGTGATATCATCGGCCGTAGGACCAAGGCCACCGGTAATCAAAACCACCGGACCTTCCTTCGCCGCTGCATCTACCGCTCCTTCTATTTCTGCGGCGTCATCACCAATACTGATGCGCTTCTTCAAAAGGATACCCGTTTCATTGAGCCGCTGAGCCATCCAGGCGCTGTTGGTATCCACCACCTGGCCAATGAGCAACTCATCGCCAATAGTAATGATGGTTGCATATATTTTTTCCATGGATTAGTAAAATGCTTATGGGGCCAAAATTACCCCTAATGCAATTCAAAAGTAAAAAGTAAAAATTCAAAACCTGTCTAATGCGGAAGGAAGAAATTTGGGATATATGCCATTTCTTATTCCGGTCAAGAGGTATGCTTTTATTTTTTTAAAGCATCAAACTACGGTAGTTTATTTCAAAAAATAAGCAGTTGAGTGTTCCTGAGAACATAACCAAATCAACGAAAAGATACCTGCATCAAGGCATTCCTTCCTAAGCATGAGCCTCATCCTGCTCTTCCGGAACCCAGACACTTACATTGCCTGCGGGACACGGAAAATCGCCCCAGCCATCTTCACGAATCTCCACTTTTTCGTCAAACCGGCCAAGCAGATCGTAAAACGTTTGCCCTGCATAAGCTTCACCCATATGCATGGGTTTGTTGTACGCTTCAAAGTTGCTCATGATCACGGCACAACCCCGGTTGAAACCATCGCCTTCACGAACCCAGCCAACACAATGCGCATCCTCAAAATAATCGTGTTGCGCACCGTATGCAAATTGTTTGCGTGCAAGCATCAATTGCTCTATACCATCTACTTTATCCAGGAAAATCTCCTGGTCGTTGCCTTCCTTGTCTTTGTCCCAGTAATGCCCCCCAAACAGGTCAGGATAAAATAAACAGGGATACCCGGCTTCACGAAGCAAAATGAATGCATAGGCAAGTGGTTTAAACCATTTTTCCACCGGCGCTTCCAGTTGTTGAAGCGGTTGTGTATCGTGATTGTCTACTACAGTTACCGCATGTTCGGGATCGGCTTCCACCAAAGTGCCTGCAAAGATCTGGCGGAGATCGTATTCGGCGCCCCGCAGGGAAGCCAGGTGAAAGTTGCGGTGGAGCGAGGAATCGAATAGGCTCATCGTGCCTTCAGTGGCATCAATATAACGTTGCAATAGTTCCAAATGCCCCGGAGCCCAATATTCACCTACTGCGAAAATATCCTTTTCGGTATTGGAGCGAAGGATGGCCAGCCATTCTTTGTAAAATTCATGAGACTGGTGTTTAACCGCATCGAGCCGTACACCATCAAAAGGTATCTGATCATGGTACCATTTTGCCCAGTAATTCAGTTCTTCCCTTACGTGTGGATTGCGGTGTTCAATATCATTGTACATCAGGTAATCGTAATTGCCTTTTTCGGTGTCAATCACATCTTCCCATCCATCGTGTACTGTATAGTCGTTGATGATGCGGTATATGCCTTCCGGTTCGCCTTCAGCAAAATCTGTTCCTGTAAAGCAATTGAAATCCCAAATAAAATCCGAATAGGTTTTTCCCCGGCCGGGAAAAGTGAATTTCGTAAAACTGGTTATGTCGTGAGGTTCTGAAACAACTTTAGACCTGTCTTCGGAATCTACTTTTATCGCCTGAAAGGTTTCTGTTTCGTCTCCACCTGCTTTGTGATTGAGGACAATGTCGACATAAACCTGGATGCCATTTTCCTGGAGGATGCGGACAGCTTCCTGGTATTGTTCCTTGGTGCCATATTTGGTGGGGATGGTGCCCTTCTGGTCGAATTCTCCTAAATCATAAAGATCATAGGGGTCATAACCATTGGAATATCCTCCACCGCCGGCTTTGTAGGCTGGAGGAAGCCAAACCGCGGTTATTCCCGTTTCCTTTAAGTAACCTGCTGAATTTTTGACTTCCTCATAGAACTTCCCGTCGCCTTCTGTATACCAATGAAAATATTGGAGAATTGTTGCATTCATTTTTTTAGTTTCAAAGTAAAGATAAAGCAAACACGTGTCGCCAAAATTATAAATATTGGTTTACAATGATTTGTAAAACGTTGGTTTCTTTTTACGCGCCGGATGTATGGTTACCAGCCATGGAGCCGCTGTTCATCCCGGAACTACTTCGACCCGGATTTCCAACTCCCGCTTTTTAAATTTCCAACATTTCAACATCTTAACGTATCACTCAAGTCTGCTTTTCTATATTAGCGTTTATGAGAAATATAATCAAAACGTTGCTGATCCTGTGTGCTTATTTGGCTGTTGGACATGTGCATGGACAAACGCTGAACGGGAAGCTTAATGCGGCATTTGCAACCTACAACAAAGATGCGCAGAATAAATATGGCATTACCGGTTTCGTGGTTGAAGAAATTGATGGTAACGTAGTTTATAGTTATAATGCCCATACGGGCCTCGCCCCGGCGAGCGCACAAAAAGTGGTTACTGCAGTTACTGCTCTTGATGTGTTTGGGCCCCAATACAATTATTTAACATCAGTAAGCCATTCCGGAAGCATAAATGCAGGCACGTTAAACGGAGATTTGCTGATTGAGGGCAGTGGCGACCCTACACTTGCAAGTTGGCGTTACGGGTCCAAACCGGAAGAAGGTTTTTTCGAACAGGTGCTGCAGAGCCTGCGGGCAAAAGCCATTCAGCAAATAAACGGTAACCTGGTTGCGACCAATACGCGATGGAGTGTGCAGCCCATTCCCGGTGGATGGATTTATGATGACATGGGCAATTATTATGGCGCGGGTTCATGGGCTTTAAATTACCATGAAAACCAGTATGATGTGCATTATATGGCCACTGGCAGCCCGGGCAGAGTTCTCAAGCAAAGTGGGCAGGTCCCCTCTTCCGGAATCGTGGAATGGGACGACCTGATGACCCTGGGCAATGCCGGCACCGGCGACCGTGGATACATTTATGCCCCTCCGTACAGTACCTATGCTTACACCAACGGTTCCCTGGGCAAAACAGACAGGAATTTTCCCATTAGCGGTTCGATGCCGCATGGTGAATGGTCTCTCCTCGATGCCTTAAAAACCTATTTGGTCAAAAATGGAATAGCGGTAAACGGTGGTCCTGTTCCTGCACTCGAGATTATTTCGGGCCGTGAAAAATTGCCGGTAGTGGCTGAAACCCTTATGCGGCATCAATCCATTGGCATGGATTCGATTGTCTACTGGTTTCTTCGGAGAAGCATCAATCTTTATGGCGAGGCCTTATTGAAATCCATGGCCGAAGTAAAGACCGGCATTGGTGAAACAGCCAAAGGCACTGATTGGGTAACCCAATTTTGGGCAGGCAAAGGAGTGCCAAAAGAATCGTTGCGAATCCAGGACGGATCCGGACTTTCACCGCAAAACCGGGTGACAGCCCAAAGCCTTGTGCAAGTGATGCAGTATGCCCGTAAGCAAAGCTGGTACCCCGTATTTTATGATGGCCTGCCATTAATTGACGGTAAAAAAATGAAGAGCGGAACCATTGGTGGCGCCAAAAGTTATACGGGTTATTTAAAAGACCGCAATGGCAAAGAGTATACTTTTGCGATCATAACCAACAATTATTCCGGTTCGCCTTCAGCATTGGTACAGAAAATGTGGAAGGTGCTTGATGTGGTGGTCGGACACAAATGAAAATTCAAAAGTAAAAATGCAAAAGGAAAAATTGCCCGGCAAGTCCGGGGGCTGCAGATAAAATCAGTGTAAGCAAATAAATTCAAACAGTCCGTAAAACAGCAAGCTCTTTCAGCATCATTGCTTTTTTGAATTATGCATAATAGTCTTTTAGCGCCGCAGACAAATTCCCGATAATGCCCATTGCACTCATGCCTTCCATCCCTGTGCTTTCGGAAGCCAGGTCTCCGGCTTTGCCATGCAGGTACATACCCGCCACGGCGGCGTCTTCTGTGGTGTACCCCTTTGCAATTAACCCGGTAATCAGGCCGGTTAACACGTCACCACTTCCACCTTTGGCCATGCCTGCATTGCCGGTATTGTTGATCCACCAATTTCCACCAGGGGTGAAAACCATGGAATATGCCCCTTTTAATAAAATAACGCACTTGTATTTGAGCGACATTTCGCGGGCCAGTTTCCACCGCTGCAATTCATTTTCCGTTTTTCCAAAAAGGTATTCAAATTCCCCGGCATGTGGGGTTAATATCCGGGAAGTACTATTGTTTTTATCTTCCAGTAATGGCAGGTACTCCTTGAGCAATTTTATGGCGGATGCGTCTATCAACAGCGGCAATTCATGGTGTTCAATCAGGTTTTTCAAAATATAACTGTTGGCTTCGTTCAATTCCAGACCTGGCCCGATGCCAATGGCCCTGATCTTGCGATATTCCAAAAAATCCGGGGAAATGGCTGAGTTCACTTCTGTGCACATGGTTTCAGGAACGGCAGTTTGTAAAACGGGCCATCCTTTTTCATCGCATGCTGCGGTAACAAGTCCGCAACCGCTGTGGATCGCCGCTCTTGCCGTGAGAACCGCAGCTCCCATCATGGCAGGGCTGCCGGCTACCAGCAAGGCATGACCGCGAACGCCTTTATGCGCATGCATTGACAATTGCTGCGGCGGGACCACCCCTCCGAGGCGCATCACCATTTGGGCAAGAGGCGGGTGCTCTTCTTCAAACCGGGCAGAAAGCCCAATATCCAAAATATGGATTTTTCCGAAATAGCGTTCTGCTTCAGGCAGCAGCATGGCCTGTTTGAGGCATTGAAAACTGAGGGTATGTGCAGCCTGCACAACGGCTTCTCCTATTGGGCCAGTATCGGCATCCATTCCGCTGGGCAAATCTACAGCTATGACCTGGCTGCCCGACCGGTTTAGGTGATTGATGAATGTTGCTTTAATCCCGGTAACCGGTTTATTCAGGCCTATACCAAAAATCGCGTCAATACAAACATCATCTGTACCCAGTTCAGGAAAATCTTCTTCTGTGCTTATGGTATGCAGGGGTTTGCCACTATCCAGCCACATTTGCTGGTTGGCGGTTGTGTCCTTGCTTTGAGTTGAACCTGCAAACTGGTAAACGGTTACCGTAAGGCCACCGCCTACGAGCAATCTCGCGATGGCAAATCCATCTCCGCCATTGTTTCCACTGCCACAAACAATGATGACCGGCCTGCGGTTGCGCATCAGTTTTAGAAAACGTTGGGCGAAAGCCCTTGAGGCACGCTCCATCAACAAGAAAGAAGCGACAGGCTCATGTTCAATGGTGTATTTATCCCATGCATCAATCTGCGCCGCGCTGTAAAGTGGAATTGCACTGTTTTTCCCGGAATAATGAATAGCGCCCATAACTGTTGATTTGAATGCTATCAAATATAACAAGGGATGGCTAAAAAACCGCTGCAGAGTTCCCGCGCCGTATTGTGGTTATATTGTTCGCGCCAGCTTGCGGAAGGAACAAGGGCTATTCCTTTTTGTTCGCTTCGGAGCCACCCTCTGTTTCACCGCTGTCCACTTCTATGATGTATTCATCTTTATAGTAAGGTGCGAAAATATTGGCGACCAGCGTGGCATCATATATCTTCCGGTTGAAGCGGCTTCCGGTTACAATGATGGTTACACCTTCGTTGATCAGCCGCTGGAAAACAGCATTGTTGCCATGCCACCAGCCATTGTGATAGGCGATTTTTGTACTGTCGTTGAAAACTTTTAACCGGAATCCGAGGCCATAGTATTCCAGGGTGTCACGGTTGCGGTGGTCCATGTAATACGGCAGTTGAGCAGCATCGAGCAGCTCTTTTTTCACCAGTCCGCCGCTATACATTACGCTATCGTATTTAAACAGGTCGCGGCAGGTGGTATATACATTCTTGTCGCCGTATAAATTATCGAGGTAATTGAATCCATATAGCCTTCCATTGGCAAAATAACTGTCCATGAAAAGGCTGCGCGGAGTGGTTTCGCTGTACACATAGCTGTTGGACATTCCCGCCACATCGAAAATATGCTTTTGAATATAATCGGGGAAACGTTCACCACTGATCCGCTCCACAAGGGAAGCCAGGATAACAAAATTGATATTGCTGTATTTAAATCTTGTGCCCGGATAGAATTCCAGCCTTGGTTTATGTGTAAACAAAATGTGCAGCACATCATTGTTAGTTGCCGGCTTCCGGGTATTCCATTTAAACCTGGGCAGCAGGTTGGCATAATTGGTAATGCCTGAGCTGTGGCTAAGCAAGTGACGAACCTTAAGGTCGGGGTAAGGCATGGCAGGGAAAAACTTCGTAAGGGGATCTTCGAAATTCAGTTTGCCCTGCTCCACCAATTGCAGAATAGCGATGGCTGTAAAGGTTTTGGAAGTAGAGGCAACGTGAAATGGCGTTTCAGCGGTAATGCTGTCTTTTTTTGTACGGTCGGCAAAGCCTCTGTAATTTTCATACAAGATATGGCCGTTTTTGGCAACAAGTATTCCGCCGCTGAAATTATCGTTGTCGAGAAGCAGGTAATTAAAAAACCAATCCAAAGAATCCTTGTACCGGGTCAGGGTAAGCGAATCATCAGTCTTTAGTTCATTGTGGAGTTGTTTGCCATTCGTATTGCTGTTGCAGCCTACGGCGAGAATTAACCCCAAACTCAGTACGGTGAATAAAATCAATCGGCGCATCGGCAACAAATTTGTGTCTTTTCCACCACAACCCCATGGCTGGACGGATTTTTTAGGAAGTTTTTTGGCACCCAATGCTTTAATAATGTGCGTAACGGTAATTCATACTTGGAGTACCTTCGCAACCTATGAGTCCCAAGGTAACAAGCTTCCCCAGAGAGAAGATCAACATTTTGTTATTGGAAAATATCAGCCATACTGCGGTTGAATTTATGAATCAAAAAGGGTATGCCAATATTATCCAGGTTGCTGGTGCCCTGCCGGAAGCTGAACTGATTAAAGCATTAAAAAATGTTCACCTCGTTGGGTTGCGCAGCAAGACCACCATAACCCCTAAAGTGCTCGAAAGCAGTCCAAAATTGCAGGCAATAGGTGCCTTTTGCATTGGCACCAATCAAATCGATCTTGAAGTGGCCAACCGTAAAGGTGTGGCCGTGTTTAATGCGCCATACAGCAATACGCGAAGTGTTGCTGAACTGGTAATCGGAACTTCCATCATGCTCATCCGCCGGATTCCTGAAAAAGATAATGCCGCCCATGAAGGTATCTGGCTGAAGGATGCCACGGGAAGCCGTGAAATCCGGGGAAAAGTGCTCGGCATTATAGGTTATGGAAACATTGGATCGCAGGTAAGCATTCTGGCTGAAGCTATGGGGATGAAAGTAGTTTACTTCGATATCCTCACCAAACTGCCCCTTGGAAATGCCGTAAGGTGTAAAACCCTGAAAGAACTGTTGCAGCAATCCGATATCGTTAGCCTGCATGTGCCGGATACGCCGCAAACCCGCAATATGATTGATGACGACATGCTAAAACTATTCAAAAAAGGTAGCCTGCTTATCAATTATGCAAGGGGAGAGGTTATGGACCTTAATGCGGTTGCCCGGTCGCTCGAAGCTGGAAGACTCGGCGGTGTTGCTGTAGATGTTTATCCCGAAGAACCAGAAAAGAACGGGCAGCAATTCTTCAGTCCGCTGCAAGGCAAAGGCAACGTGATCCTTACACCCCACATAGGCGGAAGCACAGTGGAAGCACAGGAAAACATTGGGCTGGATGTCAGCACCAAATTGTTGTCCTTTCTTGAAACAGGCAACACATATGGTTCCCTGTCGGTTCCTCCAATCAACCTGCCTGTTCAGGACGGAACCCACCGTATTTTGCATATTCATGAAAATGTGCCGGGTGTTCTGAGTGAAATAAACACTGCACTTGGCAATGCCGGCATCAACATTTCCGGACAATACCTGGCTACCAACAATGAAGTGGGATATGTAGTGCTTGACGTTGACAACCAATTGAGTAATAAGGCTATGCATTTGCTGAAAGATGTAAAAAACACCATCCGCACAAGGGTGTTGTTCTGAAACAGCCTATAGAAACGGGATTCATTTATAAAAATACCGCCTCTTCATGGGCATAAAACATAAGGATTATCACCACCAGGGCATGCAAATCAGTGAAAAGCTATTGGTGCTTTGGAAGAACGGGTACCACTTATCGAAATCCTCCTAACCCGGGGCTATGCAATCAGGCCCCGGTAATCTCTGAAGAGCCCACTTCCACTATTTCTTCATCGGTTAGCATATTGAGGCCATGCATGCGCTGAAGAATACGGGCGCAGGTGATTACATCTTTCTGGCAATAGGCGGCAATGCGCGGCAGGTCGTTTTCAACCCAATAGGTATGCCCCACTTTACTGCCATCGAGATCGGTTTTGGGTGAAGGAATACCAAGGCAGGCTGCAAGAAGATTGAGAGACGTATAGTTTTTATAGTCTCCAAAGCGCCAGGCCTGAAGGGTATCAATAACCGGATGTTCCCAGCTGCGGGAGGTGCGAAAAATATTCATCCATTCAGGTAACGGGATCTCATTAATGAGGCTCCGGCGACAGAGATAGGGAATGTCAAATTCTTTTAAATTATGGCCACAAAACTGGTAACCATTTTTTATCCGGTCTACAAGCTTCCCGACTTCTTCGAAAAATTGCTGTAAAAGCAGCTTTTCATTTTTGCCAAAGTAGGATTTTACACGCAACTCGCGGATATCTCCGGGCTGATTGAAATAGCCCACACTTATGCAAACGATCTGCCCAAATTCCGAAAGTATGGCTGCCCGTTCTTTGTAAAAGTCTTCCCAGGTTGTAAGCTCCGGTTTTTGCCATGTCGTTTTTTGCCTGAACATCTCCTGCCATTCTTCAGGCAGTTCACCCAGTTCGGGCTGCCGGGCTACCGTTTCAATATCCATGAATACGATTTGCTGGAGATCTTTTTCATTCATATTCCCAAGATAAGCTTCTTGTTCCGGAATAATTTAAAAAAACACCATTGATTTGATATGCAAACGTTTCCTGCATTGAGAAAATAGCTATCAAAGCATGATGAAATGAAATCGTTTGAAGTATAGGGAGTGCATTATTGCTCTTCGCGAACTGCACTCTTAAGCCTTGAGAGTGTTTCTGTTGTCATATTCAGGTAGGAAGCAATGTATTTCTGCGGAATGCGATTTTCCAGCTGAGGCATAAGCTCAAGGAATTTTGCGTAGCGGTTTCTCGCCTGTGAAAGCCGGGCCAGTAAGGTGTGTTCTCTTTCCAATTCAAACAAATGCTGCAATAATCTGCGCCCGGCAAGGTTGGAATCTTCATAATTCAGGTTCCATTTGTCCAGTTTATCCTTGTGTATTCCTATGAAGTTGCAATCTTCCAGGCATTGGATATTGAAGGAAGAAGGGGAATTTTCAAATAATGTCTGGGGATCGGTTACCAGGTAGTTTTCTGCAGCAAACCATACAGTGATTTCGGTATGATCTTCATGAACAAAACTGCGTACAACACCTTTAATGATGGCCAGGAGGTAAGGAAAACGTTGACCTTCTTTGAGGAGGAGTTTTCCCTTGGGCGCTTCCAGGTAAAACGCTTCGCGGTTAAGGTATTCACCGGCAGCCTTGCTGATAGGGGTTTCCATATACCGGTTCACCCAATCCATTGGTTTGATCAAATCCGGAGGAAGCTCCTTTTGATGCTGTTGGATAAAATGAGGTTCTTTCGAATACATGTAGGAGGTCGTTTGTACCCACTGGAATTATGAGTATCCCGCGGTTTCCCACAAAATTATATGGTCTATATATTGAATGCAACTGCATGATCCGGGTTATCGATAACCAACCGGCAAATTCAGTCAAAACTTCCTTTTTGCGGGTATTTTTTACTGATTCTGAAAATTTGGGAATTCTACTTTGGCGCACCCGGAGAGAAAACAGGAAAAGCCGGATATCCCTTTGCATGGGTAATGGGTCATGCGGTGGTGTAATAAAAAAAAACTGTCCCCCGCGGGGGGAACAGTTCGTATGAATTGTTTAGTTGTATCTGCTGATTAATCTTCAACTTTCAGCTTGCCTTTTTGGCGGGCAATTACTTCTTCGCTGATGTTGTTGGGTGCAGGAGCATAATGACTGAATTCCATAGTGCTGGTGGCACGTCCACTGCTGAGTGAGCGAAGTTGGGTCACATATCCAAACATTTCACTAAGCGGTACTTTGGCTTTGATTACCTGTGCGTTGTTGCGGCTGTCCATACCTTCCAGCATACCGCGGCGGCGGTTGAGGTCTCCCGTCACATCACCCATGTATTGGTCAGGCGTAATCACTTCCACTTTCATGATCGGTTCAAGTAAAACCGGTTTGGCTTTGCGACCTGCTTCGCGGAACCCTGCTTTGGCACAAAGTTCAAAGCTCATGGAGTCGGAGTCAACAGCGTGGAAACTTCCGTCAAATACGCGAACTTTCATGTTAACCACCGGATAAGCAGCCAACACCCCTGTGGTCATGCTGGTCTCAAATCCTTTGACAATGGCAGGAACAAATTCCTTCGGAATAGATCCTCCGAAAAGATCATTTACAAACTGGAAATGTTTATCGGGGTTTTCTTTTTGCCATTCCTGATCAACAGGCCCGATCTCAAACTGGATATCCGCAAATTTACCGCGGCCACCACTTTGTTTTTTCAGCACTTCGCGGTGCTGTATGGTATTGGAAAATGCTTCTTTATAGGCAACCATGGGAGCGCCCTGGTTTACTTCCACCTTAAATTCACGCTTCAAACGGTCAACAATGATCTCAAGGTGAAGTTCACCCATACCACGCAGAATGGTCTGACCGGTTTCTTCATCGGTATTTACACGAAGTGTGGGATCTTCTTCCACGAGCTTGGCAATGGCCATTCCCATTCTGTCTACGTCAGCCTGGGTTTTGGGTTCCACCGCAATGGCGATAACCGGCTCAGGAATGAACATATTTTCAAGGATCACAGGATGGTTTTCATCGCAAAGGGTATCCCCGGTTTTGATTTCTTTAAATCCTACTGCGGCGCCAATATCGCCGGCTTCGATGGAATCAATCGGGTTTTGCTTGTTGGCAAACATTTTCATGATGCGGCTGATACGCTCGTTTTTGCCACTGCGCATGTTGCGTACGTAGCTTCCGGCATCCAGGTGGCCGCTGTAGCAGCGGAAGAATGCGAGACGACCAACAAAGGGATCGGTCATGATTTTAAAGGCCAGCGCGGAGAACGGCGCTTTTGGATCTGCGGCACGCTCAATCGGGTTGCCATTGGTATCGGTTCCCACAGCCGGAGGAATATCAACCGGGCTGGGCAGGTAGCGGCAAACGGCATCAAGTGCGGTTTGTACGCCTTTGTTTTTGAACGAAGAACCACACATCATTGGCACGATGCTCAGATCGATGGTGGCCTTACGGATGGCCTCGTGAATTTCATCTTCACTGATGCTGTCGGGATCTTCAAAATATTTTTCCATCAGGGTATCATCATATTCGGCAACAGCTTCAACGAGCTGACCCCGCCAATACTCAACCTCTTCCAGCATTTCCTCGGGAATGGGCACTTCTTTGTAGGTCATGCCTTCGGTGGAGTCATCCCAAATGATCCCTTTTTTCTGGATCAGGTCAACCACGCCTTTGAAAGTTTCTTCACTACCTATTGGCAATTGCAACGGTACAGAACGGCTTCCGAGCATTTCGCGAACCTGTTTCACCACGTTCAGGAAATCGGCTCCGGACCGGTCCATTTTGTTTACAAATCCAATTCGGGGAACTCCATACCGGTTGGCCTGGCGCCATACGGTCTCCGATTGTGGTTCTACACCGTCAACTGCTGAAAACAAAGCGATCAGCCCGTCGAGTACACGCATCGAACGTTCTACTTCTACGGTAAAGTCAACGTGGCCCGGAGTATCGATGATATTGAAATGGTAACTATTGGTATCCTTGATCTCTTTACCCTGTTCGATGGGAAATTTCCATGTACAGCTTACAGCTGCGGAGGTGATGGTGATCCCTCTTTCTTTTTCCTGGTCCATCCAGTCGGTGGTGGCGCCGCCATCGTGCGTTTCTCCTGTACGGTGAATCATACCGGTATAACGCAGAATGCGTTCTGTGGTAGTGGTTTTACCGGCATCAATGTGGGCGGCAATACCAAAGTTTCTTCTGAATTTCAAGTCGGCCATGGGGTCGTTTTTTTGGTTGGGAAGCTGGTTCCCTGAATTTTTTAGGGCGCAAAAGTACAACAATCACTGTATTGGACAAGGGTTTGGGCCTAAAAATGCGCTTAAATAAAACAAATTCTTGTGAGTTGACTGTTAGCCTGCCTGTACCGGTAAGAGGAATTCAAATTTTTTCTATCTTATTTAAATCATTTTCAACGGAATTAAAATGTTGTTGGCAAATTTCACTATTTTGCCGCCCTATTACAAAAACCTTATAACTGTTTTATGAGCCTTTTTTCTACAAAATCGCTGGATGAAATTATTGCTCAAGCCAACGAAGCCGGATTGAAAAAAACCCTGGGCGCCTGGAATCTAATCGCATTGGGGATTGGTGCTATTATTGGCGCGGGTTTATTTGTTCGTACCGCTGCTGCCGCAGGGCAGGCCGCGGGGCCGGCTGTGGTCATTTCATTTTTGATTGCTGCACTGGGTTGCGCTTTTGCTGGTATTTGCTATGCCGAATTTGCAGCCATGATTCCCATTGCCGGAAGTGCCTATGCTTACAGCTACGTAACCATGGGCGAAATGATTGCGTGGATCATTGGTTGGGCCCTCATCATGGAATACGCACTGGGAGCAGCTACCGTAAGCATCGCCTGGAGCGAATACCTGGTAAAACTGATGAACGATGTCTTCCAGGTCCGAATACCCTATGAATGGACGCACTCGCCTTTCGAAAGCTTTACCGACAGCGCCGGCGTGGTGCACCAGGGAATATTCAATCTGCCGGCGGTATTCATATTGCTTGCTCTTACCATGCTGCTGATTCGCGGCACGCAGGAAAGTGCCATGGTGAATGCTGTTATCGTGATCATTAAGGTAGCAATTGTACTGGCTTTTGTCATCATCGGCTGGCAGTTCATCAGACCTGAAAACCTTACCCCATTCATGATCCCGGAAGGCACTCCCCCCGCCGTAGACGGTGCAGGAAAAGTGATTCACAGTTATGAAGGGGTATTTAAACATGGATGGGGCGGTGTACTTGGCGGTGCAGCCATTGTATTCTTCGCCTTCATCGGATTTGATGCGGTAAGTACGGCGGCACAGGAAGCGAAGAATCCAAAACGCGACATGCCGATTGGTATTCTGGGTTCACTCGTAATTTGTACCATACTGTATGTGTTGTTTGGGCATGTACTCACCGGCGCTGCTCCCTGGTCTGATTTTGTTGATCCGACCAAGGGCCGTGAAGCATCAGTTTCCTATGTGATCTCCCAATACATGCATGGTTACAATTGGCTGGCCAACGCTGTAACGGTTGCCATCCTCGCGGGTTTTTCCTCAGTTATCCTGGTAATGCTTATGGGTCAAAGCAGGATCTTTTATACCATGGCCAAAGACGGGCTTATTCCTAAGGTATTCAGCGAACTGCATCCCAAATACAAAACACCTTACAAATCCAACTGGATCCTCTTATTGTTCATCTCGCTTTTTGCCGCCTTCGTTCCGGGCAATGTAGCCGGTGACCTAACCAGTTTCGGAACCCTGTTTGCCTTTGTACTTGTGAGCCTGGGCGTGTGGATTATGCGCAGAAAGAATCCCCAAGCACATCGTCCATTCCGGGCGCCTTTTGTGCCGGTTGTTCCTATTCTCGGAGCTGTAATTTGTGCCGGAATGATCGTTGCCATTGATGGGGACACCCTTAAAGCCGCGTTTCTGTGGATGGGTATCGGTCTGATCATTTACTTCTCTTACAGCCGCCATCACAGCAAACTCAACAAAAAAGGAAAACCCTATTCCGATATTCTTCCCAGCCACGATGACTTCCAGGCAACGAATGAAAAATAAGCAGAACTGACTTCTGTACAAAAA
The DNA here is from genome assembly GCA_023387985.1 of Bacteroidota bacterium. Lineage (GTDB taxonomy): Bacteria > Bacteroidota > Bacteroidia > Chitinophagales > Chitinophagaceae > Phnomibacter. The sequence goes on from JAEWHC010000009.1 coordinate 445,953, forward strand.
ACTGCATTTACAAGATGCAGTTTTTTTTTGTTAAGCCCTGCATCCATGCGGGTGAAGCGCGTGCTCGTCGCCAATGGCGATAATATGTCACCAGCAGGCTTTGAAAATAAATAACCTACTTCACCTCAAAGCCAACCACAGCACTTCCGGCATGTCCTTCCTTTGACAAGCCTTCCACTACCACGGCATATTTTCCGGGGATGTCCGAAGTATAAAACGAAGTGGTAAAAGGGCCGGAACCAGTGAGCCGCACAGACGGATCCCATTGCAAAACATTGCGGTAATCCGGAAGACGGCTGGCGAATTTTTGTGGCGTATCATAAACCGGGGAGTAGAATTCCCTTTCGGGCAGCATGCCTTCATATTCAACCACCAACGCATTGGCGGAGAGATTAAAATTCTCCAGGCTTGGCGAAAAAGTCTTCCAGCTGATGATGCCATTGTACAGGAATTGATTGTACAAATAGCGTTGTGCTACCACTTCCACTGATTTAAGCTTAAATGGATCGAAGCGGAAGAAAGCATCCATATCAAAAATGGGTACGCCGTCAAGCAAACTCAAGGGCTGACCGGGTAATATTTCCTGTATCACAGGATTCAAAATGGGCAATTCCACTTTTCCGCCTCTGCGGCGCACATTTACAAAGGCCACATATTCACGCAGCGTTTCCTCAATTGTGGCGAAACGGGTATAGCGGTCAAGTACGTAGTGGTAGTCCGGCTTTAAAAAGAAGGCTGCTGTATCGGCAAAAGGCGGGTAGCTGAATTTGTTCATTTGTTCCCTGGTAAAGGCGCTCTGTACCTGTGTGCTCATGCTTTGTTGCAGTAAAGTCTGCGGATTATGCACCGGTTTTTGAAATGCCGGCATTGGCCTGCTACTGAATGTTTCAATGAATGGAGAATGGAGAGCGATCCGGTAAACACTATCTTCAAACAGGGGATTGGTTTGAACAATGGCCATGGTTCCGCCGAAAAAGTTGTTTACTTCAAATTTGAGGTCGCCATTTGCATCGCTCACTGTGGAAGCGTATTGCGTTATGCCGGCCGGGGCGGAAAAATAGGCAGGCACTCCGGCCTGCGGCTCCTGGGTGGAACGGTTGACCAGTCGCCCATTGATGATGTGACCGTGGATTTCTGGTGGAAATTTGTATGTCATTTTTTGCCTGCCCAGCACATCTTCCCATTTGAAGCGACGCCAACCCTGGGTGAGCATCAGCAAATCCGCCGCTGCAGATGCAGGCACGCCGGGCTCAAAATAAAATGCAGGATCTTCCACCACCCCTTTAATGTCTGATGAAAGCCATAAATAATGCAGGATATTGGAACCGGGAACCGTATGCAAAGAGTCGAGTTTGAATACCGCCATCGACAAGCCTGCTGTATCGGCAGCCGGCAGGTTGCCTGCAGAAAGCGATATTTCAATGGGCATCCTTTTCTCGTAGCTGTTTTCACTGGTATTGAGGCGAAGATCAAGATCTTTTTGCGGGCGCTTAAAATAAAGCCTTTCCCCTACAGGAAGCCGGTTTTGATTGAATAGGGTGATGTGCGAAATGCCCTCTCCCAACTGCGATTCATTGAATTGAAAACGGGCGTTTCCGTTTTGCAAAGCAATGGTTTGTTCAATCTTTAGATTTTCCCGCGTATGTGCAAGCAATTGAAGGTTTTGATCTGCAATGCCGTTGCTGTTTACCGTAATTACAATGGATCCGTCACCAGAACGGCTGAGCTGCATAGCCATTCCCTGTTCTGCTGCTTTTGGCAGATCAAAAACCTGGCTGCCGCTTCCCGGAATTTGAATTACTGCCCTGTACAATAACCCGATTTGCGGAGTGAATACAAATTGTCCCATACCTCTATGTTCCGGAGCAAAGGACATGAGGGTATCTTCTCCCTCTAACAATAATCCACTGAAGCCGGTGCCGTGGCCATCTGAATCCATCCCCTTAAACCCGATCTTATTGCGTACCCCAGCCACCAGGTTTCCTCCTTCAGGAAAAAATTGCAGTGCCATTGATTTTGGAGATGCATTTTCTTCGGGGGCTACATGATTCAGGTTAACGATCGTAATATGCTTTTCAAAAAAATACGCGGCGTCAAAATTTTTCATCCAGTTGGTATAGGCCCGCAACCTGTAATTTCCGGAGGCCAGGTTGTGTGGCAATGGAATGGATCCGTTGCCTTCGCCTTTATGCATGCCGGCTTTTACCTGGAGGACCGCATGGTTGGCCGTGTCGAGGACTTCGATATAAGCAATTTTGCTCAGGTCAAAGGGCTTATTGGTTCTGGCATTCGTGTAATAAAGTTTAAACCACAGCAGTTCACCGGTTATAAAATAATCCTTCACCGTGTGCACATATATTTTTTCCTGAACGCCCAAAGCGGAATTTTCATTCAGCAAACTGCCGATGGAGGCATTGGCTGGTTGTGTCAATGCTGTAAAACCGGTGATGGTGCAAAGTCCTCCAATGGCGAGAAAATTATGGATTTTTTCTTTGATGTTCTTTATTCGCGTAAGCAATTTGTATCGGCTTTTAAATTGTTTTTGTTTCATTATCGTGGCCAGTAATCCGGCTTTATATTGGTACCCAGCGTTGTGCAATCAAGGCAGGAAATCGCGGTGGCGGAGAAGGTTAAAATGTCATTGTTTCTTGTAATATCAACCGGGTTCACCGGAAGGAGCGAACCTGCTTTTGCAATAATGCTGTCCGAAATGTTTTCAACCACAATTTCAGAGCACCCGGAGCGGTAACCCCATGGAGTTACCTGGCCACGCGTTACGAAGTTGCGGAAGACTTGTTGTTGCGTAACTTCCACGTACCCGATTACGATCTCCCCGGGCGCTGTGGTGCACACTATATTGCCGATGGCTTCTGAAGGTTGCGCGTCAAAAATGGTCCCGAGTTGTTCGGAGTTGTTGCGCATTTGCACTAAGAAACGGTAGGCGTTTTCGCTCAGGGCATATTGCTTCAGCAGCATGCTGTACATTACCCCAAGCTTGATTGATTGGGGTTCAATAAAATGTATGGGGAAATAAACCACATTTTCAGTGAGTTTTTCGGTAGAAGCCACTTTAATTGCCCTGGAATTATTAAACTGCCAGCAGCGGTAAATGGAAAAATCCTGTTCCATGTTGGGGAATTTGTAATCTACTTTGACGTTTGGCATACCCGCATTTACATATTTCAGGCTCCCAACATAAGCCGAATTAATTTCCCAGGTTTCATCAAAAGACCAGGTGTAATATTTACTGTCATTATTTCCTTTCGCATTAACATAAAATTGCAATCCTTCATTTTCTTTTTGCCAGCTTATGCTGTCAATGGCGGGGGTGTTTAGCATGGTTGAATAGGCAGATACATATTCTTTTCCGCCGGCATTGATCACCAGCCGGTATTTCTGCGCAGGATCAATGCTGAGGGTATTTGAATAAACACCGGGAGAAAATTCAACAAGGCTTTGTGCCTGCCCGCTTTCACTGAATACCATTACGGATGCCCGTCTTTCCGGTCTCACAAACACACTGTCCCGCAACGGGCCCGTCCGGGAAAGTTGAATTGTTGTTTCCGCATTGGCCAGGATGAATCCTTCAACTACCAGGTAGCCTGCCGAGGGTCCGGGAAGATCGACAAAATAGGCATCCTTGCACCCCAAAAGGAATACGAGTGAAAAAACCAGGATATGTATTTTTCTCATTTTAAGCATTAAAGGGTCAGAATTTAATATTGAAATTGATGTAGGGGATAAAGGTTCCAAAAATGGAAAGCTTATAGCCGTTGATCAGGCCATTTTCAGTTATGTAATAAACAGAATATGGATTTCTTCTGGCGGTAATGTTGTAAGCGCCAATGGTCCAGGAGTTCTTCGTCTTCTGAAATACCTTGTGGTTGCCTTCAATGTTCATAGCCAGGTCGAGCCGGAAATAATCGGGAATGCGGTGCGCATTGCGGTCGCCATAAAGTGTACGCATGCCGCCGGCATAGGAATAACGGCCTATAGGCAGGGTGATGGGTCTTCCGGTACTGTAGGTGCTGTTGAAAGAAACGCTGAAGCGGTGTGAAACCCGGTAATTGCCAATGAACGTAAGGTCATGGGGTTTGTCGTAGTTGGCAGGATAATATTTCCCGCCATTGATGAATTCCCCTGTTTCGGCACGGTCTGCTTTTAACAGGATCCGGCTATAGGTATAGCTGAGCCAGCCATTTAGTTTGCCTGCTGTTTTTTTAATCATCACCTCGGCGCCATAAGCCATTCCTTTTGTGCGCATGACATCGGTTTCCACATGTGGATTTAAAACCAGTACGGCGCCACTCTTGAAATCAAGATAATTTTTCAACCTTTTGTAATAGCCTTCAAGCGAAAATTCAATGGTATTGTCTTTCAGGTTTTTGAAAAGGCCCACCGAAAACTGATCGCCAAATTGGGGTGGAATATTGGGATCACTCAGTTTCCAGATATCGGTTGGCGCCATAGCCGCCGTATTGGAAAGCATGTGCAGGTATTGGCGCAGGCTGTTGTAACCGGCTTTTACCGACAAGGTTCCGGACAGCATTTGCCGGATGCCTATACGGAATTCAGGACCATGATAGGTGTTGATAATTTTGCCACTGCCATACGTGGTAACGCCGCTCTGGTTTTCAGGAGTTTTGGGAACACCAGCCGGGTAATTGTTTACTGATGATGGTCCAAGGAAATTGAATACGGAATAACGAATTCCGGATTCCAGGGTAAATGTGGGGGAAATGTTGAATTTATCGCTGAAATAAATTGCGGTTTCCAGTGCCTGTTCCCTGTCCATAATATTTGGAGCAACCAGCGAATGTTCGCCTTTGGGCGTATAAGATCCGGGGTTCAGCATGTGATAATTGGCATTGAGGCCGAATTCATAAGTGTGCCGCGAATTTGCAAAAAAACTGAAATGGGCCTTCCCGTAACCTTGTTGAATATTAAATGCCATATCATAGGCATTCACCGGATTATAATCGCTGCCAATTTTGTACTCATAATAGTCATAACCGCCGGTAAAAAGTCCCACCAGTTTGTTGGTGTAGGTGTGCTTGAGTTTTACTGAAGCATTCTTGTTGTTGAACTGGAATATTGTATCGCTGTTGAGGTTAAACCGGTCGTTGCTGGTATAGCCCGTTATATAGAGCGTATTTTTTTTATTGAGTTCATGCGTAACTATGAGATTGATGTCATAAAAAGAAGCCTTACTGTTTTTATACTCATTTGGAAGTTTTTCGAGTAGCCAGTTGGCATAGGTGCTGCGGCCGCCAACAATAAAAGAGCTGCGGTCTTTAATGATTGGTCCTTCAAGGTTGAGCCTGCTGGTAAGCAGGCCAATTCCGGCAGAACCTTCGAATTTCTTTTTATTGCCTTCGCGGCTGTTGATGTTTACCACTGAAGAAAGCCTGCCGCCATATTGCGCCGGTATGCTGCCTTTATATAATTCCACATCTTTTACAATTTCGGGGTTGAAGGCCGAGAACATTCCAAAGAAATGCGAAGGGTTGTAAATGTTCATGTCGTTGAACAACATCAGGTTTTGATCGGCAGCGCCACCCCGTACATTCAGTCCGGTGCTGGCTTCCCCAACTGTTTTTACGCCGGGGGTGGTGAGCACAACACGCAAAATATCAGCTTCGCCAAGTACTACCGGAACCTGTTTGATGGCGCGGATATCCATACGCTGCAAGCCAAGCTGAGTTCCACGGATATTGGCTGTTTTCTGCGCGGAGATCACCACATTTTTCAGCGTCATAACCTTTTCGATCATGTCGATGTTGAGCGAACCGCCTCCCCGAATCATCAGCCTCCTTGTGGCATCCTCCATGCCCATGCTTTGAATGGTGAGGGTTTGTGAGCCGGCGGGAACCATCAGGGTAAAATAACCAAACTGGTCCGTAACGGTGCCCAGGCTGGTACCGGCAATCTGTAGCGATGCGCCAATCACAGGTTCACCGCTTTTCTGGTCGCGGACATATCCATTCACAATATACCTGCCCTGCGGCGTTTGCGCGGTGCGCTGCCCAATATTGTAGATCTTGTCATCCGCAGCCGCCACCTGCGCTGTAGTATCCGCAATTTCCGGTGTCGTTTCAGCTTCCGTTTTGGCGCTTTCGAAAAACGAACCGGGTATGGTCGTTTGAATGGATATATTTCGCCCGAAAAATACATTTTTCTGCTTGTCGATGGCATAGCCAAACTGACTTTCGAAAACCAGTTTGTCCAAAACTTCCGGAAGGGGCATGTTTTGCACCGAAATGTTTACTTTGGTCGTATCAAACTGCGTAACGTCGTAATAAAATTTGTAGCCGGTCTCTTTTTCAAGCAGCAAAAGCGATTGTTCCATCGTCAGGGTATCAAACCGCAGGGTTACGGAAGGGTATTCCCGCGTTTGCGTGATGGCCGGAAAAGCGGAAAAGAGGAAAGAAACCAGGATAAATATTTTTTTCACAGGTAAATTCAAAGCAATTCGGTTTAAGTTTTGGTGAACTATAAAGTCTCGTAGTGCGCAGCAATTGCGGGAAGACTGGCTGCGTGGTTTTTGATATTCCGGAAACCGGCCTTGCGCATAAAATCACGCATCTCCGCAGGGTGATCACTGTAGGCATTCAATACACTTGGAATATTGGTGATCCGGTAAAATGTTCCGTTGCGTTCTACATATACAGCCTGGCCTTCTTCAATAACTTTTGCCATTTTTCCATCCCATACCTCGTCCTTGATGGTTTTAATGTGTTTTTTGTAGAGCTTACTTTTGGCGCCGTCAAACAACACTTCATAGTATCCAACGGGTATTTGCCGCCCTACTTCTTCATGCCGGAGATGCTTGAAATGCCGACCCCAAATCACGAAGTCATTCACCCGGTCATTGGTGAGTTCATGCATCAGGTTGTAATTGGGAGAAAGGGTAACAAGTTTTTCCTTAACAACGTCGTACCACAACGTAACATTTTCGTATAAAATGCCATTAAAGGTTACCTGCCCGCTCGAAGCTTTTGTGGAATCCAGGAAGGGCATTCCCCGCAATATGCTATTGGAATAAAAAATATAGAAAGGACCGTTTGTGATTCCATTTTGAAGACCCATATATCCATGGTAAACCGTAACCGTGTTTTTCAGGGCACTGGCGGCCATATCATCTTCTTCGGCTGTCTGCGCCGCAGCATTTGTAACTGCACAGGAAAGTTGCAGGAAAAGCAGGGTTTTTAATAGATTTTTCATAATTGACGATCAATGCCTCATAAGCTTTCCATACGCTATGACGTAGAATTTAATGAATGACCCATTTCCAACGCGGTATGTTGCAGCAAGTCAGAAAATAATAAGGCGTAAAGGTAGGGGTTTGGATTATTTTGCAAGCGGTCGGTCAGCATCGAAAACAACGTATCCGTTTGGAAAGCGGTTTAGCTGCTCCGGATTGGGGTTTTTCCGCGAAATATGCCACTTGTCGCTGTGGGCCGGCGTGTTTCGTGGTCCCTGCTTGAATTTCCTGGGTTTTACGCGTAACAAACGTCATTTTCAGGTCGGTTCGCAGAAAGAGCCCTTGTGCCTTACCTTTGCATCCTCGAATTTTTAAAACCAAACCGTTTATATGGGCCGGATATTTGAAGTTAGAAAAGCCACCATGTTCGCCCGCTGGGACAGGATGGCCAAGCAGTTTACCCGAATAGGGAAGGAGATCGTGATTGCCGTTAAGGCCAGCGGCCCTGACCCAGCCACCAATCCTGCACTGCGGCGCGTAATGCAAAATGCAAAAAGTGTAAACATGCCCAAAGACCGCGTAGAAGCGGCCATCAAACGGGCGATTGGCAAAGAGGTAGAAAACTACGATGAAATTTTATACGAAGGATATGGTCCCCATGGTGTGGCCATACTTGTAGAAACCGCCACAGATAACCATGTGCGTACAGTTGCCAATGTGAAATCTATTTTCAACAAAGCGAACGGCGCTTTGGGCAACAGTGGAAGCGTGGCCTTTCAATTCAATCAGATGGGGGTTTTCCGCTTAAAACCGGACGGCCTGGACCCGGAGGAGCTGGAACTGGAACTGATTGATGCGGGGCTTGAGGAATTGGGAGAAGGCATATACCAGCCTGAAGAAAACAGCGACCCGGTTGAAGTTTTAATTCTTCGCACAAATTTCACCAGCTTTGGAAGCATGCAAAAAGCCCTGGAAGAAAAAGGCATAGAACCTTTAAGTGCTGAAGTGGAATGGATACCCGCCACCACCGTAAAATTAAGCGATGAGCATGCCGAAGAAGTATTGAAACTGGTAGATAAACTGGAACAGGACGAAGACGTACAGAAAGTGTTCTATAACCTGGAATGAGTTTTTGAATTCGGGGTGCTGAGCGGAATTAACATGTACTTTATAAAAAAAAAGGAAGCCACTGCATTGATGCAGCGGTTTTTTTCCTTTTCATGTGCGTGTGGGTGAAGTCAAGAAAGGTTTTTACACCAATTACACCTCTAAGATAAAAAAAGAAAATGGGTCTTTTCGCAGCCGTATTCAATTTGCAGTATTTTTTTAGTAAGTGGTATATTTTAACAAGAAAACGGGGACATTTTCTTACCTGTTTTTTACAAACAGTGCCACAAGTGCGGAAGTAAGTACGCCTGAAACGAGCGAAAACACGGTGGATTGCAACATGTAATTGTTCAGGTTAAACTGGGCATTGGCTTCACCGGGAGTCATCATTTGGTGCTCAATCGTATATTGGATTACGTTATCGAAATACTGTGGCGTTATCCAGGTGCTGATGATGTATTGCGTAAGCGGGGCAAGCAGGGTTATGATCAAGGTGATGCCCATACCGCTTGCAAACCCTTTTTTCCAGGTCATTCTGCCGTGCAGGTCGTTTTTTCGTTTGTCGAGCAAAGCAAAAACATATACGCCAATGCCTACAGGGATGAAGAGTAAAGTAAGCCATTGCTGCTGGGCCAGTTTTTCATCGTGCCAGCCGAGGGCTTTTTCCATCATCATCCACAAGAGCGAAACGAGTACGAAAATAAGTGCCCATTTGAGTTCGGTTTTTCCCAGCCATTTTTTCATGTGTGTAAGGTTTGGAGGTAACTGATGAAAGGAATCTTCATTCGAATATAGGACGGATATTGGGAAATACCAGAAAATAATGGGATGTTTATGCACTGTCTTCGCTGGCGGCATTGGGCCTTTGCATCTTCCAAACAGGTTTATCCATTTTGCTTATATTGCGGGTCAACGCTACCACCTATGCCATTAAGCTGGAAAGAGATCAAAAGGTTGATGCTATAGAAATGCTAACCTTCCAATTGACATTAGGGTTTGGAGGTAAAAAATAACCACTAAGGAATTCGGTATGTTCCTAATATTCAACCGCAAGCCTTTCAAGTTAATCGGTTAACCTGCGAACCTGCAACATTCCAACCTGCAACCCGCAACTGATCAGAGCGTTTCCTCCAGCCACCTGAAAAACTCTTGCTGCCAAACCATCGCGTTCTGCGGTTTCAGCACCCAGTGATTTTCTTCCGGGAAAACAACAAGCCGGCTTTTGATACCGCGCAATTGCAAAGCGGTAAAAGCTTGTAAGGCTTGTTCGGTTGGCACACGGTAATCTTTCTCCCCCTGGAAAATCAGCATCGGTGTGTTCCATTTATCAACATAATCAATTGGATTGAAATTGTTGTAGGAATTTTGTGCGGCCTGGTTGTCTTTTTCCCAGTAAGGCCCGCCATAATCCCAGTTTACAAAAAAGATCTCTTCGGTGCTCCCAAACATGCTGCGCATATCAAAAATGCCATCGTGAGCGATGAAGGTTTTGAAACGGTTGTTGTGCATGCCCGCCAGCATGAAGGCGCTGTATCCGCCGTAAGAAGCGCCAACCACACCAAGGCGGTCCTTGTCCACAAACTTTTCTTTAGCTACATCATCAATGGCGGAGAGATAGTCCTGCATCGCCATGCCGCCATGGTCGGTACTGATCTGTTCGTTCCATTTGGTACCATGTCCGGGCATGCCGCGGCGGTTGGGTGCGACTACAATATATCCCTGGTTCGCCATCAGGTATGGATTCCAGCGAAAGCTGAAAAATTGAGTCAGTGCACTTTGCGGTCCGCCCTGGCAATAAAGCAGGGTTGGATATTTTTTATTGGGATCAAAATCCGGCGGATAAATCACCCAAACCAGCATTTGTTTATCATCCACGGTGCGCACCATGCGGCGCTCGGATTTGGAGGGTTTTAGTTTGGCATAAAAATCCTTATTGACGTGGGTTAGTTGGGCCAGGTTGCCGTTGCGGAGGTTAACCGTATAAAGTTCCGGCGCATGGCTGAAATCGTTGCGGCTCACAACCAATGTATATCCGGATTGTCCGCCAATGCCATTCACATCAAAATCGCCTGATGTCATTTGGGTAATTGACCCCCCCGGAACAGTAATGGAATGCAGTTGCTGGGTGCCATTTACCGGGGCGATAAAATAAATGAGCCTTCCATCGTTTGCCCATTTGAAGCTGCCCACATGAATCAAATCGTATTTGCCGGTCAGGTTCACTGCTTTGCCATTTTGCATGATGATGATATCCTGCTTGTCGGCTTCGTATCCATCCCGCTTCATTTGAAGCCAGGCCAGTGTTCCGTCTTTGCTGTATTCCGGATGGGTATCATAGCCTTTATTGCTTTCCGTCAGGTTTTTGGTGACGCCGGTGGCGATATCGTATTCAAAAAGGTCGGTATTGGTGCTCGTCACGAATTCATTGCCCGCTTTAGGTTTCATTACATACACCAGTTTATTTGCATTGGGGTGCCATACATAATCCTCCGCCCCGCCAAACGGAACTTGAGGGCTGTGAAACGGTTTGCCCTCCAGCAGGTCTTTTTTGTTTCCGGAGGCTATATCGGTTAGCATAACGTGGTTGTATTTGCCGTCTGTCCAGGTATCCCAATGGCGGTAATGCAGCGCATCGTAGATCATGGCATTGCTCTTATCCCATTGCGGGTAGTAATCGTCCCCGCTCACTTTTTTCACCTTCATCCGTTCGTGGCTGAGTTTGTATTTGCCATCAGCGGAAACTTTCGAATCATCCAGCAATTCGTTGGGGTTGGTGATTTCTGATGCATTTCCACCAGCCAAAGGAATGGAATAATATTTCCGGTTGATCTTATCTGCCTGTACATCAGGAGTGGATACGGAATAAATGACCCGATCGCCAGTCTTGGAAATGCCCATGGCAGAAACCCGGCCAAGTTGCCAAAGCATTTCGGGGGTGAATTTCTCCTGGGCAACCAGGGGGTTGAAATGGATTAATAACAGGAGGACAAGAAAGGACAGGCATTGTTTCATAGGTTCAATATTTGGAGGCTGCAAAATACGAAAGGTTAGGTACAAAGTATCGCGTTAAGCAGGGAGTGCCGGGTACCAAAATGCGTCTCCTGCCTTTATGTTCTTTACAACAGGCACAATAAAGGCTGTAACCTCCCGGGATACTTTACAAATTATATTAATTCATTAATCCATTCCACTCTACATACGCGGTAACTTTGCGGCATGACCATTTTAATCTTCATTGTAATTCTGTGGTATACAGGACTTTTTTTCCAGAGTTTTTTCCTTCATCGTTACGCTGCGCACCAGAGCTTTAAAATGTCGCGGTTTGGTGAGAAAATTTGCTTTATCCTGACATTCATTACACAGGGCTCCAATTATCTGAGTCCTTATGCCTACGGGGTGATGCACCGCATGCATCATGCTTATGCCGATACTGAAGATGACCCGCATTCCCCGAAATATGATCCCAGCATTTTTCACATGATGTGGCGCACCAAAAATATTTTCTCCGATATTTTATACGGCAGGTTGAAAGTGGATAAAAAATTCAGCATCAATGTGCCCAAATGGAAGGTTTTCGATCTGGCTGCAAGCAGTTGGGTTGCCCGACTGGGCTGGGGACTGGCCTACGGGGTTTTCTTTTATTTTTTCGCAACAGCCTGGTGGCAATGGTTGTTTCTTCCCGTCGCTTTTTTAATGGCGCCCATTCATGGAGCCATCATCAACTGGTTTGCGCATAAATACGGTTATATCAATTTTAAAGTTTCAGATACTTCCAAAAATCTCTTTCATTTTGATTGGTTGATGATGGGAGAGGCTTACCACAATAATCATCACAAGTTTGGCGGCCGCCCCAATTTTGGTGGTGTACGCTGGCATGAAATCGATGTAACTTTCCAGATTATGCGCCTGCTGGATAAAATGGGGCTGATTAAACTACGGCCGCTAGCCGTGGAGGTGAAACGCGAGGTTTGACAGAGCAAATCATGGCGTATAAATCACCATTCGCTATTTTATCGAAGAATGCCGGTTTGCTAAAATTCTCTTAACAAATCCATTGTTGTATGGTTTTTGCTCCGTTAAGGGCATCAATCAATCCCATAATACACAATGGAAATATTGCATACCAAAGGCGACAATGAAGGAAGCTTTACCATGATGGGTGGTGAACGCCTGCTTGGAGAACTCACCTATTCCCTCAACAATGGCACAATGGTACTTGAACATACCGGAGTGGAAGAAAGTTTTCGTGACCAGGGCATAGGTCACAAGCTCGTGTTAGCCGCTGTGAACACCGCCACGCAGGATGGGAAAGAGCTGGAAGTAAAATGTGAATTTGCGAATGCCGTGCTGAATAAAACAAATCCCGAAACCATAAAAGAACCAATCATGGAAACAAAAAAATCAGGCGAAAAGCCTGCCATAAGAAAAGATGCTGTAGCCGGTGAGGCAACGGTTTACGAAGAAAAAATGGACCCGGCCGAAGCTGAAGGAACCACATTTCCTTCAAAAGATCATTCACAGAATGCCCAACAGGAGTATCCGGTAAATAAAGAAGATGAATCTCCTGAAAAAACGGAAACGCCCCAGGAAAAAAGTGGCGGTTCACCACAGGAAAGGAAAGCAGACCGCGAACCGACTACTGATGAAGAAGCAAAAAGTGAAGGTCCGGACCAGGGGGCTATAGAAGATTCTAAATCAGAAGTAGGAGGTATGGAAGGCGGACAAGCATCGGATACAGCAAAGAAAAAGGGGACAGCGGAAACGCCTGAAGCTCCCGAATTGTCCGATTCGGAAAATTTCACCAAAATGTCCGCCACAAAACCTGACGAAGATGAAATTTATCAGTCAGGTAAAGAAGGAAACGAAAACCAGGCAAAAGAATAGTGTTCAATGCAAGCTTCTCCCTGCAATTATTAGGGGAGGCTACAGGAACTGACAGAAAGGATCCGGCTCAAAAATGGCCGGATTTTTTGATGGGTTTCATTAAAGGGCTTTGATGATGAGTTGGCTGGCTACAAGATCGGGAATGTAAAGCCAATTCTTTTCAATGCTGATGTCGGCTGCACTCTTCATTTCATTTTCCATTTCCAGCGTTTTTATCTGCTTTGATTTGAGATCAATGGATTGTATGGCTACAGGCGTCCAGTTGGAAACATAAAGCGTATTGCCATCCGCGGAAATGGCCAGCCCATCGTACTGCCCGGCAGGTTCAATGAGTTTTTCAGGCTTCGGGTTTTTCATGTTTTTTATGGCATAAACCGTATTGGCATCAGTGGTATTTCCATCGGCAGGATAGGATGCCACATACATTGTATTGTTATGTACAAGCAAACCGTTTGCTCCCGGAACGTTGGCGAATTTTGTGGGAATGAGCGTGGAATATTTCGACGTATCGGAAGCATCGATCCGAAAAATGTTGCCGGTGTTCGTCACAGAGATATAAAGCGTTGTTCCATCAGCAGCAATATCATTTACAAAGGTTTCACCTGCGGGAAAAGGAGTGGTTATGGCAGGTTGCGAAGGATTGTCAATTTTGTAAGCGACCATTTTGCCCACATCGGCAATGAACAAATACCCGTTGAGGATCTGCATGCCTTTGGGTGCGCTGAGGCTTCCATCGGCAGGTATAAAATTCATGATCGAATCATTTTTATAATAGGCAATGTAGCCCAAGCCTTCCGCGTTTAACGGGTCCAATTCGGCAGTGCCAAAATTGGCAAGCAGCACGCCGCCATCATAGGGCAAAGTGCTTTCATTAAACCGCAGCATAGAGGTTTGTACTTTCTCTTCCGCAATGGTAAGTGAATCGGCCGAGGCCACAGTGATCTCGCCGCTGTCCTGGTTCCCGCAGGAGCTCAGCAGGATGGCAATAGCAAAGAGGCTAAAAATCATTTTTTTCATGGGATACATTTATTTGATTGAAAATTTCCGCCTGAATTTCCTGCGAAATTCTACCGCGGAAAGCGGCCGCCTTGCATGCCGGATCACACAAAATAAGGGATTTCCGGCTGCATTTTAAGTTCACCTGTGTTAATTCGGTTTGGATCTTTATTCTTGAATTTTGCCCGCATAAAAAATAAAAAACAAATGACAAAAAAAGAACATACGGGAATATTTATCCTGAGGGTTTCGCTCGGCATCTTAATGTTGCTTCATGGTATAGCCAAAATCATGCATCCCGATTCCGTGGGATATATTTCGGGTGTTTTTTCGGAGGCGGGCCTGCATGCAGCATTGGCTTACCTGGTTTATGTGGGTGAGGTTGTTGCTCCCATAATGCTCATCATCGGCTGGCGTACGCGTATAGCTGCCTTGCTTATTGCCGGAACAATGCTGGTAGTTGCTGTACTGGCGATGCCTGAAGACGCCGGCAAACTGACTGCCACAGGTGCCTGGGGCCTTGAAACACAGGCATTGTTCTTCTTCGGAAGTGTGGCGCTCATGTTTACGGGAGGCAGCAAATATGCTTTATCTCAGCGCTCCAAATGGGACTGATCACCGTATTTATAAATTAAAATATTTATTAATAGAAAGTTTAGCTAGAAGGATATGGCCATACTTTGCGTCTATATCTGTTTACCGGATGTGTTGATCGGCTCCTGTTTTATTTGCCTGAAGACAATTACTGCCGCAAGCCTGAATTATTTTTATTCCAGGTTGTAACCGTTTGCAGAGATGAATGGCATCCGCACCGGTATCGAAAATTGAATGAAATGAACAAGACGAGATATTTCTTATTGATATGGGCTGTGCTTGCGATGGGTGTTGCCTGCAAGAACAACAATGAAGCCCCGCCGAATATGGTGCGTACCTATCCGGTCATGGCCGTTTCCACACAGGATGTTACGGGATATACGGTGTACCCGGCGAGAATGCAGGGCCGCAACAATAATGATGTGCGGGCAAAAATATCAGGTTACATCAGGGAGGTGCTGGTAGATGAGGGACAACCCGTAAGCCGTGGACAGGTTTTATTTCGCCTCGAAACAAATATGCTCAGCCAGAGCGCCAATGCGGCAAGCAGTGCGGTTCAGGCCGCCAGGGCGTCAATTGAGGCAGCCCGCGCAAGGGTGGAAGCCGCACAGGTTGAAGTAAACCGGCTTAAACCGCTGGTAGAAAAAAACATCATTTCTCCTGTACAATTGGAAACAGCACATGCGAACCTGCTGCAGGCCCAAAGCCAGGTGAAACAGGCCGAGGCTTCGCGGATGCAGGCCCAATCCACTTACCAGAGTGCAAGGGAAAATGTGAATTATTCCATCATCCGCAGCCCCATCAACGGGGTAGTGGGCAGATTGCCACTGCGTGTAGGAAGTCTCGTTGGACCAACTGATCCGGTCCCGCTGACTACGGTTTCTGATGTAAATGAAATCTGGGCATATTTCTCTATGAATGAAAGAGAATACCTGAATTTCCTGAACAATGCCGAAGGCAAAACCGCTGCGGAAAAGATCCGCAATATGCCGGAAGTTACATTGCAACTGGCGAATGACAGCATTTACCCGCATAAAGGAAAAATTGAAGCCGTGACCGGGCAGATCGATCCTTCTACGGGAACAATTCTTTTCAGGGCTGCTTTTCCAAATGCCGAACGCCTGCTGGCCAATGGCAACAGCGGGAGGATCCTGGTTCCTAAATTATACAGCCAGGCGGTTGTTATTCCTGAATCTGCCACCTTTGAACAGCAAGGCATAGTTTATGCGTTTAAAGTGGAAAAAGATACCATTCAGCAGGTGGTGGTCAATGTGATCGACCGCATCAATAACCGGGCATTGCTGGGCGGCGGCCTCAGGGTTGGCGATACCATTGTGGCTGCCGGTATCGGTGGGCTGCGCAGCGGCGTGGCCATTAAGCCACAACAAATTAATGCCGACAGTTTGTTCAATTCCATTAAGCCCATTTTCGCCAAATAGGAGGGGAAATTATGATCAAGAAATTTATTGAACGGCCTGTTCTTTCGACCGTGATCTCCATCATTATTGTAATCCTGGGGATTCTTGGATTATTGAATCTGCCGGTTACACAGTATCCTGAAATTGCACCGCCAACTGTAATGGTGCGGGCCAACTATACCGGTGCAAATGCTGAAACCGTTTTAAAAAGCGTGCTCATTCCCATTGAAGAACAGATTAATGGGGTTGAGGGCATGACCTATATCCAAAGCACGGCAACGAATGATGGCGGTGCCACCATTGAAGTATTTTTCCGCCAGGATGTGGATCCCGATATTGCCTCGGTAAACGTGCAGAACAGGGTGGCCAGGGCGGCGCCCATTTTGCCACAGGAAGTGAATCAGTCGGGGGTGGTTACCCAGAAGCAGCAACGGGGCGCTTTGATGTTCCTTTCTTTTTACAGTGAGAACAAAGACCTCGGTGATGTATTCCTGCAGAATTATGTTGCCATAAATATTATCCCCGAAATTAAAAGGATTTATGGCGTAGGGGAAGCCAGCGTATTTGGTGGCCGCACCTATGCTATGCGGGTTTGGCTGGATCCCCAGAAACTTGCCGCCTACTCACTGCAGCCAGCTGACGTGATGGCGGCCATTAATGAACAAAGCCGCGAAGCAGCAGCCGGAAGCGTAGGCCAAAACAGTGGAAGTTCATTTGAATATGTCATCAAATACAAAGGCAAATACGATGACAAGGAGGAATACGAAAATATTGTAGTGAAATCCCTTGGTCAGGGCCAGTTCCTCCGGTTAAAAGACGTGGCCACCATCAGCCTTGATGCTTTATCCTACAGTGGTGTAGGTGAAAATGAAGGCTTTCCCGCCGTGAGTATGGGGGTGTTTCAAACACCAGGCTCCAATGCACAGGAGATCATCATAAACGTAAAGAAATACCTCGAAGCCGCATCAAAAAATTTCCCGGAAGGGATTAAATACACCATCAACTTTGATACCAATGAATTCCTGGAAGCCTCCATCAACAAAGTGATCATCACTTTCCTGGAAGCCTTTCTGCTCGTGTCTGTTGTGGTGTTTGTTTTCCTGCAGGATTTCCGTTCCACGCTTATTCCGGCTATCGCTGTGCCGGTGTCCATCATCGGGGCATTTTTCTTTTTAAACCTGCTGGGGTATTCAATCAACCTCTTAACGTTATTTGCATTGGTGCTGGCCATTGGTATTGTAGTGGATGATGCCATCGTGGTGGTGGAAGCCGTACATGCTAAACTTGACCAGGGCGAAAAAAATGTAAAAAAGGCAACGGTAGAGGCCATGGGCGAAATTACTTACGCCATCATTTCAATTACCCTGGTAATGGCTGCGGTATTTATACCGGTAACTTTCATCAGCGGTCCAACCGGAATTTTTTATAAACAGTTTGGCATTACGCTGATTGTTGCCATTCTCATTTCGGCGGTAAATGCCCTTACCCTCAGCCCGGCACTTTGTGCATTGTTTCTGAAACCCGAAAATGCAGTGGAAAAAAGGCGCAGCGTTTTCGTTCGCATATTCGACCGGTTTAATGATATGTTTCATGCCGGTACCGAACGTTATGGCCGTGCTTTCGTTTTTTTGATCAGGCATAAATGGGTTACTTCCACCATTCTCCTCGCGTCTGTTGGCCTCATTTTTCTGGCCACGCAGTATATGCGTACCGGCTTTGTGCCAAGTGAAGATCGTGGGGTAATCTTCGCCAATTTCGAATTGCCGCCGGGGTCTTCCATGGAACGAACCTACAATGTAATGAAAGCGGTGGAACGTGATATATTGCAGATCCCCGGTGTATCAGGATTTACCATTTCCACCGGCCGGAGTATGATTGGTGGCAGCGGCAGTAACTTCGGGATGGGATTCGTTCGGCTGAAAAGTTTTAAGGAACGAAAAGGTAAAAAAGGGCAAAGTTCTGATGAGATCGTTCCGCAGCTCTTTGCTGTCGCGGCGAAATACCCGGATTCGAGATCGGTGTTTTTTGCTCCTTCAAGTGTACCTGGTTTTGGCAACAGCGCCGGTTTTGAATTCGTGCTGCTTGATCGCGCCGGCGGCGACCTGAAAGATCTCGATAATGTGGCATCAGATCTTATCAGTGCCTTGCAGCAACGACCGGAAATTGAGTATGTGCAAACCTCATTCAATACAAGATACCCGCAGTTTCAAATGGATATCAATGTGGAAAGGGCAAAAGAAGCCGGGGTTTCGGTAAACAGCATTCTATCCACCATGCAGGGTTATATCGGTGGTTTATACGCCGCCGACTTCAGCAAATATGGCAAGCAATACCGCGTTATGGTACAGTCCCTGCCGGAATCGCGGATGGATGAGGCCGCGTTGAGTACAATGTTTGTGCGCACCGCTTCAGGGCAAATG
Organism: Bacteroidota bacterium; assembly: GCA_023387985.1. Taxonomy (GTDB): domain Bacteria; phylum Bacteroidota; class Bacteroidia; order Chitinophagales; family Chitinophagaceae; genus Phnomibacter. The sequence continues at coordinate 464,576 of JAEWHC010000009.1, forward strand.
GCGCCGGTTTCACAATTCGTCAGCCTGCAGAAAGGCACCGGACCACAATCGGTAAGCCGGTTCAATTTATTTACGGCTGTTGAAATTACAGGTGCCAATGCTGCCGGTTTCAGTACGGGTGATGCCATCAACGCGGTGCAGCAGGTGGCGGGCCAGACGCTTTCGGCAAACTACAGCATTGACTATACAGGTTTGACACGTGAAGAGATCGGCGCCGGTTCGCAAACCATTCTCATCTTTATGTTGAGCCTCATTTTTGTTTATTTTATTCTTGCGGCTCAATACGAAAGTTACATAAAGCCATTGGCCGTTATATTGTCGCTGCCGCTTGGGATTATGGGGGCTTTTTTGGGGCAATGGATGTTCGGGCTGGAAAACAACATTTATTTTCAGATCGCTTTGATTATGCTTTCAGGTTTGCTGGCCAAAAATGCCATTTTGATCGTGGAATTCGGAGTGCAGCGAAGGATACACGGTGAGAGCATTTCCATGGCTGCAATCAACGCTGCAAAAGCCCGGCTGCGCCCGATCTTAATGACTTCTTTTGCCTTCATATTCGGGATGCTTCCGCTTGTATTCTCCTCCGGCATCGGCTCACTGGGCAATAAGTCCATCGCTACCGGCGCAGCCACAGGCCTGCTGATGGGAACGATTTTGGGCGTAATTGTTATCCCGGTATTGTTTGTGGTTTTCCAATGGCTGGATGAAAAAGTAAAACCGGTACAATTTCAAAGAATTCAAGAAAAGGAGGTGGAGTATGGCATTTAGAAAAAATATACAAAGCCGGTTATTGATTGCAGCAGTGCTCATGATGTTCCTGTATGCCTGCAGTGTAACCAAACCTTATGAGCGGCCTTCAGATGCGGTAAATTTTGCGGCGATCCGCATGGAAAATTTTCCTGCCGACACCACAAATATTGCAAATCTTCATTGGGCTGATTTGTTCACTGATACGCAATTGCAATCCTATATACGAGAAGCCCTGGCCAACAACCCGGATGCGGCCATCGCGCAGCAACAAATGGAAATAGCCCGGTCGCTTTTAGCCCAAAGCCGTGCCGCCTTCGGGCCTGTGGTCAGCGCCGGCCCTTCAGTTTCTTACAATACCCAGTCCCTGAACACACAAATAGGGAGGATCGTTGGTGATCGTCAGCACAATGTGCAATTCGGCATAGACGCCAACCTGAGTTGGGAAGCCGATATCTGGGGCAGGTTGCGAAGCAACAAAAGGGCTGCATTTGCGGCATTCATGCAAACGGAAGCAGCAAGTTATGTGGTGAAATCCCAGCTTGTTGCCCAGGTGGCGGATACGTATTTCCGGTTGCTTGCGCTTGATGAACAAATGAAAATAACCCGGGAAACCATTGAAACCCGGCAAAAGGCCCTTGAAACCAGCCGCGCCTTAAAAGATGCCGGACAGTTGACGGAAGTGGCCATTCAGCAAAGCGAGGCACAAGTGCTGAATGCACGCGGCCTGCTGCTTACCCTCGCAAACGATACCAAATTGCTGGAGAATTATTTCAGTATGCTTATTGGCAGAACGGCCATGGCCATTCCCCGCGGTAACTTTGAAGGCCAGGAGATTGCTGCGGTGTTGAGCGCCGGTGTACCGGTGCATTTGCTCAGCAACCGGCCTGATGTATTGGCCGCCGAATATGAGCTCAATAATGCTTTTGAACTGACCAATGTGGCCAAAGCAAGTTTTTACCCCGCCCTTCGCCTGAACGGCAGTACCGGTTTGCAATCGCTGGAACTGGACAAACTTCTGAATCCTTTTTCTTTTTTTGCGGGTCTCGCGGGTTCGCTCACCCAACCGCTGTTGCAGCGCCGTGCGTTGCGTACCCAGAAGGAAGTGAGCCTGGCCCGTCAGCAGATTGCTTACCAGCAGTACAGGCACAGCATATTGAATGCAGGCAGGGAAGTATCTGACGCCCTATACAATTTTGAAACGCAACGGGAACTTGCTTCTATAAAACAAGCGGAATACAGGGCTTATAATCTCGCCACGGGCTATTCCGAAGAACTGCTGAATTATGCACTTGCCAATTACCTGGAAGTTTTGCGGGCCTCCGAAAACGAGCTGAATGCGCGACTTGCCTTTGTAAATGCCCGGTATGGCACATTAAACGCGGTCGTGCAATTGTACCAGGCGCTCGGCGGAGGATGGAAATAAGAAAAAAAATTTTCAGAAGAAAGCCATAGAAATTATTATTGCAGGATCAGGACGTCCGGGTAAAAATACCATGCAATCCTCAAATAGCCGGAACGCTTGCCGGCATGTGCTTTGCCGGGCTGAAAAAGGCCGCTGCCCACTTTAAAACTGCTGAATGAAAAAATTAGTTAGAAAAAGTCAATTGCAAAAAATTTTTCACTGGAACATGATTGCGCCGGTCCTGGGCTGGCTCTTGTATTTCTCAGGTTTTGCAACCGCCAATACAGTTTTAATTGTGCTGGCGGCTTTACTGCTGATCCCAAGCGTTATGGCGGCGGTTCACCATTCAGAAGTGATTGCACACAAAGTGGGCGAGCCTTTTGGTACCATCATCCTGGCTTTAGCTGTTACGGTACTTGAAAGTTCCATTATCATTTCGCTGATGACAGCCGGCGGAGAGGGCGTGGCCACTCTTGCCCGCGATACCTTGTTTGCGGCCGTAATGCTGATCTTAAACGGCATCCTGGGCATGAGTTTTCTGATTGGGACCATAAAATTTCATGAGCAGTTCTTTGTGAGTAAATCCGCCAATCTTGCGCTTGTGGCCCTTGTAGCCATTCTGGTACTTACACTCGTTCTTCCCAATTTTACCTCCAGTACTCCAGCCGGTACCTATTCAGTGCCGCAGTTGGTATTTGTTGCCCTGGCCTGCCTGGTGCTGTATACCGCGTTTGTTCTTGTGCAAACCGTGCGGCACCGCAATTATTTTTTGCCGGAAGGCGATGACGATACCCCGCAGGTTGTGGGGAAAAAGAAAGCGTGGGTTAGCCTGGCCTTCCTGCTTGTATCATTGGGCATTGTGGTACTCATGGCGAAGAAACTTTCTCCTTCCATTGAATCGGCGGTGGTAAGCGCAGGACTGCCTGTTTCTCTTGTAGGCGTTATCATTGCCGGGGTCATCTTACTGCCGGAGTTCCTTGCCGCATTAAATGCCGCCGCCCGCAATAAATTGCAAATCAGCGTCAATCTGGCCCTTGGCTCGGCATTGGCAAGCATCGGCCTTACCATTCCGGTGGTTGCGGTGGTTTGCATAATGTATGATATCCCCCTTGTGCTGGGCCTCGATCAAAAATCGATGGTTTTACTTGGTCTTTCTTTTTTTACCGCATTGCTTTCCCTGAGCCGTGGCCATACCAATATATTGTACGGTGTGGTGAGCCTGGTGAATCTTGTCGCTTATATTTTTACCATTGTGTATCAATAAATCCATTTTTTAAAGACTGAATTCAGGAATATTTTGCCGGAGTGGCTACAGTGAATATTTACTGTGCGCCCTAAAGTACATTTTCCAATTATTTTTTACGGGGCCTCCGGAATCCGGCTGTCGGGTATTGCTTACCCGTAACAGGGAAAGAAAAAAGCAATGCATTGCTGAAATAATTTAAACACAAAAGCCCTTTGAATTTTGTACCTTTCCCTGCTTAAAAACCGGGTAAATATTAAATTTCAAACATATGGATGACAACAAAAAACTGACCAGGCAGACCGGTGCTCCGGTTCCTGATAATCAAAATGTGCAGACCGCCGGACCGCGAGGCCCGATGCTGATGCAGGATTTCTGGTTTTTGGAAAAAATGGCCAATTTCGACCGCGAGGTGATTCCTGAAAGAAGGATGCACGCAAAGGGATCAGGTGCTTTTGGCACGTTTACCGTTACACATGACATTACCAAATACAGCAAGGCAAAGATCTTTAGTGAAATCGGCAAGCAAACGGAAATGTTCGCCCGTTTTTCAACTGTGGCCGGTGAAAGAGGAGCTGCAGATGCTGAACGGGATATCCGGGGTTTCGCCCTGAAATTCTATACCGAAGAAGGAAACTGGGATATGGTGGGCAACAATACGCCGGTATTTTTCTTCCGTGATCCCATGAAATTTCCCGACCTCAACCATGCGGTTAAACGTGACCCGCGTACCAATTTGCGCAGTGCCAACAACAACTGGGACTTCTGGACGCTGCTGCCCGAATCGCTGCACCAGGTGACCATTGTGATGAGCGACCGGGGCATTCCCAAAGGCTACCGGCATATGCATGGTTTTGGCAGCCATACCTACAGCTTCATCAATGCGGAGAATGTTCGCCATTGGGTAAAATTCCATTTTCGTACGCACCAGGGAATTGAAAATTTGTCGGATGAGGAAGCAGCTGGGATTATTGGCCATGACCGCGAATCCGCTCAGCGGGATCTTTATGAAGCTATTGAAAAAGGCGATTATCCGAAATGGACCATGTTCGTTCAGGTGATGACTGAGGAAGAAGCGAAAACTTACCGTTTCCATCCCTTTGACCTTACCAAGGTTTGGAGTAAGAAGGATTTTCCGCTAATTGAAGTAGGTGTTTTTGAGCTGAATAAAAATGCGGAAAACTACCATGCCGATGTGGAACAGGCAGCCTTTAACCCAACGAATATTGTTCCGGGTATTGGTTTTTCACCGGATAAAATGCTCCAGGGCCGCCTCTTTTCCTACGGCGACGCGCAACGTTACCGTTTGGGGGTGAACCATTTCCAGATCCCTGTAAACAAGCCGCGCTGTCCTTACCACGCTTTTCACCGCGATGGGGCTATGCGTGTAGATGGCAACTATGGCAGCACCCTGCATTATGAGCCAAACAGTTATGGCGAATGGCGCGAACAACCCGAACACAAGGAGCCGCCGCTCGAACTTGAAGGCGCAGCCTATGCCCATAATTTCCGTGATGATGATGAAGATTATTACACCCAGCCGGGAGATTTGTTCCGCATCATTAAAGCGGATGGCAAAGCTGAACTTCTGTTTAAGAATACGGCCGTGCAGATTGGTGGTGCTGAAAAATTCATCCAGGTGCGGCATATTCGCAACTGCTTCAAGGCCGATCCTGAATACGGCGAAGGCTGTGCCAAAGCCCTTGGATTGACTATGGAAGAAGTGAATGCATTTGACATGACGCCATACGATAAATATGCTCCGAGGCCTACTGGCAAATAATTCCAAAATAACAGTTCTTAAATCCTCCGGTATTTCCGGGGGATTTTTTTGACCTCTTTTTCATGTATGGATGATTTTTGTAAGGTTTTATTCATGAAGGGCATTCTATATTTGGATGCTTCAGTTTTTGACAGCCACCAAATTTTAAATGAATTACTATGGACCTGAAAACCAGTTACCTTGGATTAAAACTTGATTCCCCCGTTGTGGTAAGTGCTTGTACCCTCAGTGAGGATATTGGCAATATTGTTCGCATGGAAGATGCCGGTGCCGGTGCAATCGTTATGTTCTCGTTGTTCGAGGAACAGATCAGGCAGCAGCAGGAGCAATTGGCCATGATAGAAGAGCAGACCGAAGGCTTGACGGCTGAGGCAGACGATGGCTTTTTTCCGTCGCTCGATATTTACCATGTAGGACCGGATGAATACCTCGAAAAAATCCGCATTGCAAAAACCAGGACATCCATACCCATAATTGGAAGCCTAAACGGGATCAGTAATGCAGGCTGGATTGAATACGCAAAACTGATTGAACAAGCCGGCGCGGATGCGCTGGAAGTTAATATGTTTTACATCCAAACCGATATTTCGGTTGACGGACCTTCCATGGAGAAAAAGTATTTGGACACCATAAAAGCGATACGCGATGCCGTCAATATTCCCATCGCCGCCAAGCTCAATCCGTATTTTAGTTCCATGGGCCATACCGCTGTGCAATTGGTAGAAGCCGGCGCAAATGGCCTCGTACTTTTCAACCGTTTTTACCAGCCGGATATTGATATAAACAACCTGGAGATTACCCATAGCCTGGAATACAGTCATCCGTCAGAAATACGTTTACCGTTACTTTGGCTTGCTGTGCTGAACGGCAAGATCAACGCTTCTCTGGCCGCGTCTACCGGGGTGAATGGCCCCACTGAAGTAATTAAATACCTGCTGGCCGGTGCGGATGTCGCTATGGTCGCTTCCGCACTTTACAAACATGGCATTGGATACATCCAGGACATCAATATGGGATTGCGCCGGTACCTGGATCGTATGGGATTTGAAAACCTGGAAGCCATGAAGGGCAAATTGAGCCAGCGCAAGGTGTCCAATCCAAATGCTTATCAGCGCCTCAACTATATTAAGATACTCGAAAGCAAGGGCGGATAAGTGGCTGCGAAGTTTACCGGGTTTTAACCTGAGCGGAAGCCGTTGACGTTAATGTAGAAAACAATTTATTTGTTGCTTTATTGACTGCCTGAGAAAATGGTTTAGCATTGCAGGTCAGGGAAATTTCGCATTTCCCGTGGAAAAAATAACAGCTATGCTTCTAGAGAAATTTCTGTTGTCTTTCGTTTTCCCGTTTGCAATTCAGGCAACGCTATTGGGTCAGGTGCCTGATTTGAATGCCCTCCGCACCCTTTTGTCTTCCGACAGCGGAAAAAAGGCCTATACGGAACTTCTTAAGGATTATGAAATTGATGCATTTTCCCTGGATATTCAGGATGGGGTAATTCTTTATTACGGACGCCTTTTTCAGCCGGGATTTATGCCTTTCAATATTGATCCCCGGTCCGGCAAATTTGAACGGCAGGTCATAAAGGGGCGCTTTAAAAAAGCGATTCCGATGGGAGAAAGAATGCTTGCAAGCGATCCCCTGAGCCTGGAAATGCTGATGAAAATGCTGGTTTGTTACCGGCAATCGGGCGACAATGCAAGAGCAGATTCCATTCAACCGAAAATTGAATTTTTGATGGCTGTTATACTTGCGCAGGGATCAGGAAAAGAAAGGGAAAATACATTGAAAGTGGTTACCATTGCCGATGAATATGCGGCAATGGCGTACTTACGCGTAAAAGGGGTCAGCCGCAAAACCGAAATGTTGCCCAATAGTGCATTGGATGTATGGGCAGCTGTTGACAGCGACGGAAAAGAGGGGACGCTCTACGTTGAATTGCTTCGCGACCCTGATTTTAAGATGCGGGTAAATTAGAACTTTTTATCACCCATCAAGCTGACAGATAGCCCACAGTATTTTAAATGCACGGCATGCTGTGGATAGCATTCCCGGGAGGTTTGAATGTTGCGTGAATGTTTAGGTGTAATAACAATCCGGCGCGGAGAGCCTTGCTGGCTTCACAGAAAACAACCTATAGGGTCACATGAAAGCAGGTTTTTATGGCTTCTATAAAACATGCTGAAATATGCTCAGGAAAAAATTCAACCCGTAGTCAGCGTTCCATAAAATCCCAAACCGATTTTGAAACGCCTGCCATGGTTTCAACCGCTATCTTGCTGTTGCCCGGCTTAAAGCGGCTCAGCAAAACAATCACATATTTTCTACCATCCGGCAAAAATACAATGCCGCTGTCGTGATTTACCGTGCTGATGCTGCCCGTCTTATGTGCCACTTTGGTGCCTGCAGGTAATTGTGCAGGAATAATCTCACCAAAATGCTGATCCAAAAGGATTTTAATCATTTCTTCACTCGCCTGCCTGCTTACCAGTTCGCCATTGGCGATCTTTTCAAACAACAGCATTAAATCATAAGCTGTGGTGGTGTTGTTCATGCCCAGCTCATAGGCTTTATTGTCTTCAACGCCGCGAAGCACTCGGATATCATTTGCGCCAATGCTTTTCATCAATTGCATCACCTGGTCAGCACCAATTTTTTCAATCAGGATATTCGTGGCCAGGTTACTGCTTCGGATGATCATTTGGTAGGCCAGGTGGTAAATGGATACTTTTTTTCCTAGGTGCTTATAAAGCGCAGGTTCGCTGTCATCACCAACACTGAGGGTGTAAGAACTACCATCTGCAATGCTTTTGAATTCATTTTTTACCACAACGGAATCGTGAACGGAATATTTTCCGGATTCCGCCTGCCGGTACACTTCCGCCAACACCGGGGTTTTCATCGTACTTGCCGCGTGAAAGGATGCTTTGGCATTGATCAACACGGTCCTGTTCGTTTGCAGGTCTTTAAAGGCCAGCGCATATTGGATATCCGGGGTTGAAGCAAATTCCTGGTGAATTTGGTTTTCGAGGGTTTTCATGGATAATTTGGATGAACTGCAGGCAAGGAATATCAGCGCAATACTTCCTAAAAAAATAATGGGTTTCATACTCAAAAGTAAACCATAAGGAATGCAGATGGAACACCTTTATTGTTGATATCCTGGTTTGAGTAGCCAGAAGTTGTTCTGAATACACTTTTGTATTGATAGCACTCTAAACAACATTCATTAATCAGCGGGGGCGCCATCAATCGGCAAAGTCCTTGCCATAACATTTAAAGTGGATAAAGCCTTTCTGCATCATAGCGTAAGGAATGCTGTAGATTAGATACCATCTTTCCAAAGGAGAATAATCTTCATAGGTGTAATTTCCTAATGTTCTTATGGTTTATCCCACGCTCAAAAGTGCGTTGCATTTTCCCAGGCCCCTCTAATTGAGGCACATTACCATTCTATTAGGATATTTGACAATTATACTGCGTTTTAATTTACATCCATGAACCGATTCTTGCTCATTGTTTTTTCATTTCTGTTCCTGAATACCGGGCAAGCCCAAATGGTTGTCCGCACCATTCATTCTTTTGGCGCAAAAGGTGATGGTACGGCCAATGACCATAATGCCTTTATGGCAGCGGCAGAGTTTTTTAATAAACGCGGCGGAAATGGCATTCTTCGCATACCTGCCGGAACGTACCTCGTAGGCAGGCAGATCATCAACCAAACCGATCCGCTTCGTGCCCGGTGGCATGGTTTGGATGTATTGTCATTCAAAGCAGTTAAGAACATGACGATTTCCGCAGATAGCGGCGCCGTTATTAAATATGTGAATGGATTGCGTTTTGGCACTTTTGAGCCGCGAACCGGAAATCCCAGGCAAGGAGATGCAAATTTTTTCGACAACCGTTCAGCCGCGAACATCGGGAATTGCATCTATTTTGAAAATTCAGAAAATATTTTGATTGAAGGCATTGAGATCGATGGCAATAGCTCCAATGTTTTTTTGGGTGGGTATTATGGTGGTATTGGCCGGCAGTTGCGCCACGATGGTATCCATATTAAGAATAGCAGGAAGGTGACTGTTCAAAACGTTTTTGTACACCACATGTCATTGGACGGTATCTGTATAGCCAATGAAAAAAGCGATATTCCGGATGCAATCAGGTTGCTCGGAAGCCGGTTCAATTACAATGGAAGACAGGGACTCTCCTGGATTGGCGGAAACGACCTCTATGCGCAGAACTGCCAGTTCAACCATACGGGCAAAGGGCGGTTCCATTCTGCACCGGCCTCCGGAGTGGATGTTGAGGCGGAGGTAGGACCGGTAAGAAACGGGCTGTTTGAACATTGCGAATTTGTTGATAACGAAGGAGTTTGCATGGTTGCGGAAAGCGGCGATGGAGCTGATGTCACTTTTAACCATTGCTTGTTCTGGAGCAGTACCACCTGGAGTATCTGGGTCAACAAACCCGGATTCACTTTTAACCATTGTACCGTTTATGGACCAGTGGTTCATGGTTATGATGCCAACAACGAAAGGGAAGCCACCAAATTCTACGATTGCGTATTTGAAGACAAACCTTACCATGGTAAGCATCCACCGGAGCCTTTTCTGATAAATACGAACGACAGGCGCCGGATGCGGTTTGAAAACTGCCAGTTTACTGTCAACTATAAAAAATTATTCTGGATCAGCGGGCCAAACAGGCCAAGGGCCGAAGAAAACTACCAGCTCATCAATAACAATTTTGTTCACAACCACACGTTGCATAACAATGGGGATTTTGTTTTTGTAATGCGCGGGGTTTTTTACCGAAACAACAATTTCTGGTTCAGCAACCGCTATTTTACTGAAGGTTGTTGCAGCGATACCAGGATAAATATGGATGGCGGAGGCAACAGCTTCCACCGGTGGGAGGGTGGTGGCAGCCGTTGATGCTTGGCGAAGATGCCGGCTTTTATTGAAAGCTTTAATCTGGCGAAGCTGCGAGGTTTGAGCAGGGGAGTCCAAAGCCGGAGGATGCAGGGCAGTAAGGGATTCATGTTATAATTCCCGCCGGTAATAAAGGAGAGGGCTGGTAGATTCCAAATAGTTTTCTATCCATGATTTTAATCATAGCCCACCCGGATCAGGTCTGCTATTTTTGCTTCCGATTGATTTTTTGGCCAGCACCGGAACTACCCCGTTGTATCAGAATGGAGCAAAAAATCGTATGTTGCAAAATCATTAAACAACGAAAAAGAGATGGGTCCAGGTTCTTTAGTTGCCCTTGCCATAGCAGCCATTGCCTTCAGCGGAATCGCGCTGCTGATCGCCAAACTGGTGTTGAAAGCCAGTACCAATAAACAAAAAGGTGAGCCTTACGAATCGGGCATTGCCAGTATTGGACCAAACCGCATTCAATTCAATGTGGGCTATTACCTGTTTGCCCTCATCTTCCTGATCTTTGCCGTTGAAATTGTGTTTTTGTATCCGTGGGCGGTGGTGGCCAAAACCACGGGCTGGCTCGCTTTTATTGAGATCGTTATATTTCTTTTTATACTATTCCTTGGATTGTTATACGCTCACCGCAAGGGGGCATTAAAATGGAGATAAGTGCGTTATGGAAACTCAACCTACCGATCAAAACCCGTCGCCGGCAAACGAGGAAATCAAGCCGGAGATTCTGCGCCCCTTATCGGAGCTTGCCGGTCCCACCCCTTTTCCAGGGGCCATTCACCGGGAAGCCGGGGGCAATATTCTCGTTACAGCAATGGATGAGGTGATCAATTGGGCCAGGAGCAACAGTTTGTGGCCGCTTACATTCGCTACAAGTTGCTGCGGCATTGAAATGATGAGTGCCGCCAGTGCGAAATACGATTACAGCCGCTTTGGCTTTGAAGTAACGCGGCCAAGTCCACGGCAGGCCGACCTCATCATTATTGCCGGTACCATCGTTAATAAAATGGCGCCTGTTCTCAAACGGTTGTATGACCAGATGGGAGATCCGAAATACGTGATTGCCATGGGTGCCTGTGCTACAAGCGGAGGACCGTTTTTTTACAATACGTACAGCGTGGTAAAAGGTGCGGATCATGTGGTTCCGGTAGATGTTTATGTTGCCGGTTGTCCCCCCCGGCCCGAAGCGCTCATCCATGCCATGATGACGCTTCAGCATAAGATTAAAAGCGGTATGACCCGGGAACAGATCCGGGAAGAAATGAAACAAGATCAATCTAACCTGCCTTAATTCAAACAGATATTATGACCCGGGAAGAACTTCAAGCCTCATTACTGGAAAAAATGGAAGGCCTGGCTGCCGAAGAAGGCGGACAATGGTTGAATGTGAAAGTACCAGCCGGCAAATGGCCGGAGCTGATGGCCATGCTTCGCAAAAATGAAGAATACCTTTTCGATTATATGTTTTGCCTTACCTGCGTGGACTGGCTGAAACACCTGACGATGGTTTATCACCTCGAAAGCACAAAACACAGGCATATTCTTGTGGTAAAAATCGACCTCCCCCGTGAAAATCCTGTGGTGCACACAAGCTGCCATTTATGGAGAACGGCCGAGTTTCACGAGCGGGAAGTCTTCGAGATGTTCGGCGTTCATTTTGACAAACATCCCGATTTGAGAAACCTTATTTTACCGGATGACTGGATAGGACGTAACCCGATGCGTAAAGATTTTGAAGACCCGGTAAATATGATAAAACTTTAGCCATGTACAGCAATACGGAAATTATTGAACAGAATACGGCCACCGATGAAATGGTGATCAATGTTGGTCCTCAGCATCCGGCTACGCATGGCGTGTTGCACCTGCGCATCACCCTCAATGGAGAATACATTAAGAAAGTAGAACCCAACCTCGGTTACATTCATCGCAGCATTGAGAAAATGTGCGAAAGCCTCACTTACCGGCAATTCATTTATTCCACCAGCCGGATGGATTACCTGAGTGCGCACATCAACAACCATGCTTGCGCCATGACGCTGGAGCAGGGTTTACAGCTTGAGATTCCCCCCCGTGCACAGTACATCCGGGTGATCATGGATGAACTGACCCGCATAGCCAGCCACGTTTTGTGGTGGGGCGCTTTTTGTATGGACATCGGCGCTTTTACCCCATTCTTCCTCGCCTTTCGCGAAAGAGAAATGATCAACGAGATTATGGAAGAAACCTGTGGTGCAAGGCTTACCATGAATTATATGGTTCCTGGTGGGGTAATGGCTGACCTGCATCCAAATTTCCGCCGGCGGGTAAAGGAATTCATCAAACATTTCAAGTCGAAGATCCATGAATATGATGAGCTGGTAACGGGCAATGTTATTTTCGAAGGGCGTACAAAAGGCGTTGGATACCTCAGCCCGGAAGCAGCAATTTCCTATGGAGTTACCGGTGCAAATGCACGGGCAAGCGGCGTGAGCTGCGATGTGCGGAAGCATCATCCTTATGAGATTTATGATCAGATCAATTTTATAGAACCAATGGCTACCGAAGGCGATACTTATGCCAGATATGTAGTGAAGCTTGAAGAAATCAAGCAATCGATGATAATCATTGAGCAATTAATCGACAATATTCCCGAAGGCGATTTTCAGGCAAAGACAAAAGCCGTCCTGAAATTGCCAAAAGGCGAATTCTTCTCCAGGGTGGAAACAGCACGCGGTGAGCTCGGAGTTTATATCGTAAGCGAAGGCGGAACCACTCCCTACCGCATAAAATTCCGTTCACCTGGTTTTAGTAACCTGAGTGCATTGGATCACATGGTTCGGGGCCACAAGATCGGTGACCTCGTAGCCATCATGGGCAGTATTGATTTGGTGATACCGGATATTGACCGGTAGTGAAATATAATTCCAACATCCATCCGCAAACCGATGGAAAATGAACAGATAAAATGGAGAAATTTTATTTAGAAAATCTGACAACAACCGTAAATGACTGGCTTTACAGCGTGATGCCGCCGACACTGGCATTGATCGTTCAGTTCGCCATCATTGGCGTGCTCATTATCGCCTTATTCGCGGGGCTTGGTCTTGTACTGGTAATGATGGAGCGGAAAGTGAGCTCCTGGATGCAACTGCGTCTTGGGCCAAACCGCATCGGTCCCGGCGGTTGGTTCCAAACGGTGGCGGACACGCTTAAACTGATCGTAAAAGAAGGCATGACGCCAAATAAAGTAGACAGGCTGCTGTTCAACCTGGCGCCGTTTATTGTAATGATTGTGGCCATGGTCATTATGGCGCCGCTCATGTTCGCGAGGGGCTTCCAGATCTGGGACATCAATATCGGCGTATTGTTTGTTTCTGCAGTATCCGCGGTTTCCATAATCGGGATCCTTATGGCAGGCTGGAGCAGCAATAATAAATATTCCCTGCTTGGCGCAATGCGCAGTGGCGCGCAGGTGGTAAGTTATGAGCTTTCGGCGGGGCTGTCCATTATCACCATTGTGGTGCTGACGGGAGGTATCCGTTTTTCCGAAATTATTTATGCCCAGGAAACCGGCTGGTGGATCTGGCGGGGACATATCCCGGCCATTGTGGCTTTTATTATTTTCCTTATTGCCGTAACTGCCGAAACCAACCGCGCACCCTTCGACCTGGCGGAAGCCGAAAGCGAGCTTACCGGAGGTTTTCATACTGAATATTCGGGGATGAAATTCGCCTTGTTTTTCCTGGCGGAATATGTAAATATTTTCGTGGTTTGTGCCATTGGCGCTACGCTGTTTTTGGGCGGGTGGATGCCTTTCCACATTGGCGGATGGACTCAATTCAACAACATCATGGATTGGATACCGTCATCTGTATGGTTCTTTGGCAAAACCTTTTTCCTGATTTTTGTGATTATGTGGTTCCGGTGGACTTTCCCCCGCCTGCGTATTGACCAATTGCTGAATCTTGAGTGGAAATACCTGCTTCCCATATCCATGGTGAACCTGTTGTTGGCCACCGCAATCGCCATAGGAGGATGGCATTTTTAAAAACATGAAGCTTTCTCAATATATATCCGATATCTATAAGGGTACAAAATCTCTGCTGATTGGCATGAAGCTGACCGGCAAGTATTTTGTGCGCCACGGCAAAGAAAAGATCACCCAGGAATATCCCGATAACCGGGAGACCCTCGTTTTGCCAACACGCTTTCGCGGTGAAGTGGTGATGCCTCATGATGAGAACAATGAACATGCGTGCACCGGGTGTACCGCCTGTGAACTTGCATGCCCCAACGGCACGATAAAAATTGTGACCAAATTTGAAGTGAACGAAGAAGGCAAGCGCAAAAAAGCCATCGACACATTTGTTTACCGTCTCGAACTCTGCACCATGTGCAATCTTTGTGTTGAAGCCTGCCCTACCAATGCCATCGAAATGGCGCAGACATTTGAACACAGCGTTTTTGACCGCAGCCAGTTGACCAAAGTCTTGAATAAACCCGGATCCAAAGTCCGGAAAGGAGTTGAATAATTTATTTTAATCAGATGACTATCGAAACCATCTTTTTTTACCTGATCGCCGCTTTCATCCTGGTGATGGCCGTGATGTCGGTAACCACGCAGAAAATTTTCCGCGCCGCCATCTGGCTGCTCTTCTCCCTTGTGGGAATTGCATCCCTTTATTTCTGGATGGATGTGAATTTTATTGCAGCCGTACAAATCATTGTTTACGTTGGCGGTATTGTGGTACTGATCATTTTTTCCATTTTTCTTACGCAGCAATCGGATGCCAAAATGGAAAAACCCACCCAACTGCGTGTGATTGCCGCCTCGCTTGCCGCTTTGTTTGGCGTAATCTTTAGCGCGGTTCAGTTTTACCGCTACGGTTTTGTAGTGAGCGAACGACCCTTTAACACCGAAGTGAGCCGGATTGGCGAAAGTATGCTCAACGCCGGAAATGGCGGTTACGCGCTGCCTTTTGAAGTAGTAAGCATTTTACTGCTTGCGGCCATGGTGGGTTGTATTGTGATCGCCATGCGCGAATCGGATAACATTCCGCCGGAGCAGGCACAGAAAAAATTGGAAGCAAGCCGCCGCCGGCTCGAAGAAGAAACAGCATCCTTAACCTTAGAAACTGTTGCCGAATGATTATCCCTTTATCCCATATTTTGATATTGAGCACCTTGTTGTTTTTTATCGGCATGTACGGCTTGTTTACCCGGCGCAATATGATCGCCATGCTGATGAGCATCGAACTGATCCTCAACAGTGTGAACATCAATTTCGTGGCCTTCAATAAATATCTCTACCCGGAAAGCCTTGACGGCATCTTTTTCACCATTTTCATTATTGCCATTGCGGCAGCGGAAGCAGCCGTGGCCATTGCCATCATCATCAACCTCTACCGGTCACAAAACAGCATTGATGTGGATGAAGCCACCACTTTGAAATACTAAAAGAAACATACTCATGTCATACGAAATACTTGCATTGCAACTTCTGTTTTTACCGCTGGCCAGCTTTGTGATACTTGGCCTTTGGGGCAAAACAATTTTCAAAAAGGCTTCCGGCATGTTGGGTACGGTGATCATGACAGTAGTTACCTTATATTCACTCTGGATTGCATACCGCTATTTCGGCGGGGATGGCCTGGTTAACGGGGTTTGGGAAGCAAAAACGCTGATCAATTTTGGCTGGTTGCCGTTTGCGAATGAAGGGCTCGCCATCAATTTTGGTATATTGCTGGATGGTATTTCCGTGATGATGCTGGTCGTCATTTCGGTGGTTTCACTCATGGTGCATATTTTCAGCCTCTGGTATATGAAAGGCGAAGATCGCTTCTCCACTTATTATGCCTACCTGGGATTATTCACCTTCAGTATGCTTGGCCTGGTATTGAGTTCCAACCTTTTTCAGATGTATATTTTCTGGGAATTGGTGGGCGTTAGTTCTTACCTGCTTATTTCTTATTATTTCATCAAATCCTCTGCTGTTGCCGCGGGCAAAAAAGCATTCATTGTCACCCGCTTCGCGGATTTCTTTTTCCTCATCGGGATTTTGATCATCGGTGTGCAGGTCGGATCTTTTGATTTCCGGATCATTCTGGAACGCCTCACCGGTCCGGAAGGGCAACAGTTCGTTTCCGCAGCAGGTGCCGGTTTCCTGGGTGTTTCCACGCTCACCTGGGCGCTGGCGCTCATATTTATAGGCGGTGCCGGTAAGTCGGCCATGTTCCCGCTCCACATCTGGCTGCCTGATGCCATGGAAGGCCCCACACCGGTGTCCGCATTGATCCATGCGGCAACCATGGTTGTTGCAGGTGTCTACCTCGTTGCACGTTTGTTCCCTGTTTTCCATTTTGATGGCGCTTCGCTGGATCTGGTGGCCTGGGTTGGCGTTTTTACCGCGTTATTTGCTGCGGTAATTGCCTGCACGCAAATGGACATCAAAAGGGTTTTGGCCTACAGCACCATGTCGCAAATCGGTTTCATGATGTTTGCCCTCGGCGTCAGTGGCTTTGGCAGTGAGGCCGGGCTGGGCTATACCGCCTCCATGTTCCACCTGTTTACGCACGCTTTCTTTAAATCCCTGCTTTTCCTCGGAGCAGGTGCCATTATCCATTTTGTGCACAGCAACGATATGCAAAACATGGGTAACCTTCGTAAATACCTTCCCGTTACGCATATCAGTTTTCTCATTGCCTGCCTGGCCATTGCCGGCGTACCGCCGCTTTCAGGATTCTTCAGTAAGGAGAATATCTTACTGGCCGCTTACGAGAACAACAAGGCCATTTATTTCATCGCACTATTCACCGCAGGGCTTACAGCATTTTATATGTTCCGTTTGTATTTCAGCATTTTCTGGAACCAGCGGCGTGAATACCATGCACAGAGCGAAGGCAATTTTTTCATGAAGTTTCCACTGATCACCCTGATGATCCTTTCGATTGTGGCCGGTTTCGTACCATTCAGTCAGTATGTGGTTTCAGATGGCGTACCGTTCGATACAGCATTCCATCTCCTGTTCTCCATTGCCCCCGTAGCATTGGTGGCTTTGGGCATCGGGCTGGCCTGGATGATCTATAAAAACCCTACCGGTATACCGGCGAAATTGCGTGCATCATTGGGTGGGTTTTACCGGGGCGCATACAATAAGTTTTACATTGATGAGATCTACCAGTTTGTTACCCATAAAATTTTAATGAAAGGCGTGGGACAATCTGCGGCAAGTTTCGATGATCAGGTCGTAAACGGAATGGTTAATCAAACGGGAGAAGGAACTCAAAAAATTTCGGAAATACTCAGGGATCTGCAAAGCGGGCACGTGCAGCGCTATGCATTGTGGTTCCTGGGCGGAATTGCCATGTTGGCGATTATAATCATGTATTTGTAAGGAAAAAATAAAAGGAAATGAATTTACTCTGGCTTTTAGCGATACCACTTGTCACCCTCGTGTTGTTGCTGTTCAATAAAAAACTGGAACAGGCAAGAATGATCGCCCTTATGGGGTCGGTTGCCCAATTGATTGCCGGCGCCTGGTTGCTGTTCGCCTACTATCAACTGCCCGCGGAGGCAAGAACCGGCAGCCTCGTTTTCCTGCAGTCTCTTCAATGGTTTCCATCGCTCAACATCAATTTGCAAATGGGGGTGGACGGCATCAGCATTGCCATGATCCTGCTTACGGCATTTGTTGTGGTGGCCGGCGTACTGGTGAGCTGGAAAATAGAAAAGATGCCGCGGGAATTTTTCTTCCTGCTTACCCTTCTTGGAATGGGCGCGTATGGATTTTTTATTTCCACCAATATTTTCCTCATTTTCCTTTTCCTGGAAATCGCGGTCATCCCAAAATACCTGTTGATCGGCATTTGGGGCAGCGGCAAAAAAATATACAGCGCCAATAAACTGGTATTGATGCTCATGGGCGCATCAGCGCTCATTTTCGTGGGTTTACTGGGCCTTTGGTTACATGCCAATGCCAATGGCATATCCTTCGATCTGCAATCGCTGGTTACCAATCCTATGAATTATAAACAGCAATTGTTCTTCTTCCCGATGGTATTTATTGGCTTTGGTGCTTTTACCGCACTCTTCCCCTTTCATACATGGGTGCCCGACGGCCACAGCTCGGCGCCAACCGCCGGCTCAATGTTCCTTGCGGGCATCAGCATGAAGCTGGGTGGATACGGATGTTTGCGCGTAGCGACCTACCTGATGCCCCAGGCGGCAGAATATTACAGCAGTGCCATAATTGTGCTGGCCGCCATCGCCATCATTTACGGCGCATTTGTTACCATGATGCAAACCGACCTCAAATACATCAATGCTTACAGTTCGGTAAGCCACTGTGGATTTGTATTGCTCGGCATTGGCATGCTTACCAAAACCGCAATTGCCGGGGCGGTGGTGCAAATGGTATCACACGGCTTGATGACTGCCCTATTCTTCGCCGTTATTGGCATGATTTACGAAAGAACGCATACCCGTGATGTGAGCAAGATGGGTGGGTTGCTGAAATCCATACCCTTTATTTCAACCCTGTTTTTCCTTGCGGGGCTTACTTCGCTCGGCTTGCCCGGATTGAGTGGGTTTGTTGCGGAAATGATGGTGTTTGTTGGTGCCTGGGAACGCCCGGATATGCTGAGCCGAGTGGCAACCATTGCCTCGGTGGCTTCCATTGTGGTAACGGCAGTTTATATTCTACGTCTCATTGGTAAAGTGATCCTGGGCGATGTGCCTGAGGCTTATGCAAATATTAAAGAAGGCAGATGGTACGAAAAATGGGCTGCCGGTTTGCTGATGGCCGGGATTGTAATTATCGGTGTATTGCCCTTCCTCATTATCGAACTGGTAAACCCGGGTGTAAATGAAATTATGAATCAGCTTAGTGCTATTGCAAAATAATCGAGACTTATGTGGACTGAAATATTATTACTGTTGCGTTATGAACTGGTACTGACCATTGGGATCTTTGTCCTGCTGTTTTTGAAAATAAGCAATACCGGTCTAAAGAATGAAACCGCCATGGCTGTGGTAAATGGCATCCTGGGCATAGGGCTAGTCCTTGCGGTTTTTTCACGTACTGAAGGCAATGCTTTTGGCGATATGTTCATCACCAATGACCTGATCCATTTTGAAAAAGCCATTTTGTTTTTTGCCACGTTGATGGTTTCCATGCAGGCGGCATCCTGGATCAAACAGCATGAACACGCTATGGAATTTTACCTGCTGATGTTGGCTACGTTGCTGGGGATGTGCTTCATGATCTCTGCAGGCAATTTTCTGATTTTCTATCTCGGTCTTGAACTTTCTACCATTCCACTCGCGGCAATGGTGAATTTCAACTTGAGGGAAAAACGGAGTTCCGAAGGGGCTTTCAAAATGATCATCATGGCCTCTACAGCATCTGCTTTTTTTCTTTTTGGCTTAAGCTGGCTTTACGGCACAACAGGCTCAATTGGTTTTGATGCCATTTCCCAGGCCATCAACGGAACGCATTTGCAGCAATTCGCGCTGATCCTCATCATTGCAGGCTTTGCCTTTAAGATTTCCGCCGCGCCTTTTCATCTTTGGACTGCAGACGTATACGAAGGAGCGCCCATTGCCGTAACGGCATATCTTAGTGTAGTGAGCAAAGGCTCGGTATTGTTTGCCATGATCGCGATTTTAATGCACGTGTTTGAAGGGTTAAGTGGGGTATGGTACCAGGCGCTGGTATTGCTTTCCATTGCAACCATGATTATTGGTAATCTCTTTGCGTTGCGGCAGCAGAATATGAAACGTTTCCTTGCGTTTTCTTCGGTTGCACAAGTGGGTTTCATCCTGGTAGCCATGATCGGCCAAACCGGAGCAAGTGTTTCGGCCCTGGTGTTTTTTGTATTGGTTTACCTCTTCAGTAACCTTGCTGCATTTGGCGTGGTGGGCGTAATTGCCTATCAAACCGGCAAAGAGCGTATCGATGAATATGCCGGTCTGTATAAAACCAATCCGGCACTTGCCTGGATCATGGCGATCGCCTTATTCTCCCTTGCGGGAATTCCGCCCACGGCCGGTTTCTTCGGAAAGTTTTTCCTGCTGATGGCCGGTTCGCTAAGCGAAAACTGGGTATTGCTGATCATTGCCGCCCTCAACATGATCATCGCTTTATATTATTATTTGCGTGTGGTTAAATCCATGTTTATGGATGAAGCAGGCGCGGAAGGCATTCCAAGATTCAGGCCGGTACGCCTGGCCAATGTTGCCCTGTATTTGTGTGTTGCCGGTATTATTGCCACCGGTTTATACGGCGGCATTTATGAATATATTTTCTCGTTGGTTAAATAAGCAGAACTATGGCCATTAATAAGAATCATCTTTTTGACGAACTGAACGGAATCAAATCTGCCATTGTGGAATCCGGAATTTCCCGGGAAAGGGCAGACTTCCTCGTGGAATTATTGAAACATAACGGTTATGAAGTTGTGCTGGCCACTGACCCTCCACCAAAACCCAAACATGCCCCAAAACCCAGGCCGGGCGAGGTACCCCCCATTGACCCACCGGTGGAAGCTCCTGAGCCACCCGCACCCGCAACCTATACCGTAGGCGTTACCGACCTTACTTTCAGTGCGGTAAGTGCCATTTTTGGGCGCCGCCTGAAAGCGCCAAATGGCCATATTGTTACGCAGGCCTATTGGCATCAGAAAGAAGCGGTTTCACATGACGAAGTGCCGTATTATGAGAATAAGGCGATGCACAAGGAATGAGTTCCGGTTTGGCAAGCCTATCCTTTAAATGCCATTTACAAAATGTCAAGTGAATAAGATGAGCTATTTATCCGCACCAGCCCGCAGCAAAGGGATGTCAGGAATTCGCCCTTGACTTCGCCCTTGACGCTCGACCTTAACCTTGACCTCTACCTCGACCTCAACTTAATCCTCAGGCTTTCGTATCTTTAAATTCTACTCTAACGACCATGGATATCCCGATTCAGGAATTGCAGCAATGCCTTATCGCGATGGCTCTCGGGGCGGTACTGGGTATCGAACGTGAAATGCATACCAAGCCCGCCGGGTTGCGGACCATCATGTTCGTTTGCCTTGGTTCCTGTCTCTTCACCCTAATGAGCCTCGCCATCGCGGGACCCGGTCAGCAGGACCGCATAGCAGCCAATATTGTTACGGGGATTGGTTTCCTGGGTGCCGGTGCCATTTTCCGCGATGAAAACCGCATCAGCGGACTGACCACCGCAGCCATGATCTGGTATGCCGCAGCCATTGGTATGATGGTCGGAAAAGGCTATGAAAGTTTCGCCATGCTTATGACGGGCATTGCCATCGCCATCATCTGGATCATTTACCCATTGGAAGTGGAACTTGAAAACCGGTACCTGAACCGGGAATATTCCGTCGGGGTGAGAGAAGGAACCTTTGATGACCTCGACTATTTCAAAAACATTTTCACCCAGAGCGGACTCAAGTATCAGCTGCTTGGCGTCAATCTTGATAAAGATAAACTCATAACAAGATGGCGGATTACCGGGAGCAAGAAGAAACATACCGCGCTGATCCAGAGCTTGCTGGCTGATCAGCGGGTTTTTAGGCTGGATTATTAAAATGTTCACCTGCATTTAATGCGCAAAAAGAACCGGACTGGCAAGCAGGTTGATCCTTTGTTCCAGGCATTGGATTGCAACCGGGGTGAGGCCGGCGATTTCCCCATCGGTTTCAAAAGCAACTTTCGACGAACTTGTTATTTTTAGTGATCCCGACCTGAAATAATGCACTTCCGGATGATCCAGTTTTTTCAACTGCTTCAGCTTGCTGAGCTGTGTCAGGTAATCAATCAACCCGATATTTCCCACTATGACAATGTCGAGCTTGCCATCATTCAACCGCGCTTCCGGAGCAATGCCCATGCCGTCGGCAAAATATTTTCCATTGGCCACAATGCAGGTCATGGAGCGGCCCTTCCAGGAAAAATCGTCACCGGTGATCTCAAGCGATATCTTCCTGAAAAACGGAAGCGTGAAAACAATGGCCAGCAGATAACTTAAAGAATCATTGACCACCCGGGCGATTTGCAATTCTCTTTGGATTACTGTTGCGCCAACCCCGGCATCTGCAACATTCATGAAATAATGGGTAATCTGCCTTTCGTCGTTTCCCGCCGTGCTTGCAACAGCAACATCACAAATGCTGGATTTTCCGGAAAGGATATGTTCACGGACACTAAGAAGTGAAGGCTTTTCAAAATTGCGGATAAAATCGTTTCCCGTCCCGTTGCCGATGATTCCGAGTTTTATCTGAGCAACGCCATACCAGTCCACTAAACCACTTTCATCAGTAAATGAACGGATCAAGCCGTTCACCATCTCGTTAAATGTTCCATCACCGCCAATCGCGATGAGGTGGTCACAGCCTTCACTCAAAGCAGCCCGCGGAATTTCCAGCATATGCCGGGCAAAGCGGGATTGGAACAACACAATCGGCATTTCACTGAATACAGCATGTATTTGCTGTTCAAGCTTTCTGTATTTCTTCCCTCTTGCTTTAATGAGAAACGCAATTTTCATTCAGGTAGCAATGTTCAGTAAATGTAAAACGGAAATGCATGCAATACAACCACCTCAGGTTTTGGTGATCATGATCCTGGGCATCTGAAAGGATTGATATAAATGTGCCATGAGCACTGAATTTCTTCAATAAGGAATAGCCATGCAAACCTTCTCGAGCCAAAACATCCTCCCACATATTCCTTACCTTGCATACAAATTTTTTGCATGTTTTACGAGCGTAAAAACCTTAGCCGCGAGCAACTGATCGACTTACATAAACGGATGCTGCTTTCGCGGATGATCGAGGAGAAAATGCTGGTTTTATTACGTCAGGGAAAGATCTCCAAATGGTTCAGCGGCATCGGGCAGGAGGCCATTGCCTGTGGTGTAACGGCTGCGCTCAAAACTGATGAATGGATCATGCCGCTTCACCGGAACCTGGGTGTTTTTACGGGTCGTGAAATGCCGCTGAGCAAATTGTTTATGCAATGGGAAGGTGCGAAAACCGGCTACTCCAATGGCCGGGAACGCAGTTTCCATTTCGGTTCAAAAGCGCATCATGTATGCGGCATGATCTCACATCTTGGCCCGCAGATGGCGGTAGCTAATGGCGCCGCGCTGGCGGCAAAACTGAAGGGCGAGCAAAAGGTGGCAGTAGCCTTTTGCGGGGACGGCGGTACAAGCGAAGGCGATTTTCACGAAGCCATGAATGTGGCCGCTGTTTGGGACATCCCTGTTATTTTCATTATTGAGAATAACGGCTATGGACTGAGTACGCCAGTTTCTGAACAGTACCGCTGCAACCAGTTGGCTGACAAAGGCATAGGGTACGGGATGGAGGCTGTGACCATTGACGGCAACAACGTGATGAATGTATTCGACACCATCAGCGGGGTGCGCAAATATTGCATAGAGCATCAAAAGCCTTACCTCGTGGAATGCATGACTTTCCGTATGCGGGGCCATGAAGAGGCAAGTGGTACAAAATATGTTCCTCCCCGTTTGCTGGAAGACTGGAAGAAAAAAGATCCTGTTGAGAATTTTGAGTTTTATATGGTGCATGCCGGCATTATCACCAGGGAGGAAAGCGAATCCATGAGGCTGGAGATCAAAACCTACATTGAAAACGAACTGGCGGAAGCTTTTGATGCGCCTGAAATGATGCCGGATGAAGATGAAGAACTTGAAGACCTTTATGCCCGCAGCCGCCCGGTTAAGGTCAAATCACAACCCGAAACGCTGCTGGCGAACCCGGAAAGCCGCTTGATTGATGCCATCCGTGATGGCTTATATCAAAGTATGCAGGTACATGAAAATCTCATATTGATGGGACAGGATATTGCTGAATATGGGGGCGCTTTCAAAATCACCGAAGGATTTGTTGAACAATTCGGAAAAACAAGGGTGCGCAATACGCCACTGTGTGAAAGCGCGATACTGGGAACCGCACTCGGCCTTTCCCTGGAAGGGTATAAATCTATGGTGGAGATGCAGTTTGCCGATTTCGTTTCCGTAGGGTTGAACCAGATTGTAAACAACCTGGCAAAGGTTCATTACCGCTGGGGCGCCAATGCGGATGTAGTGGTGCGTATGCCCACAGGTGGAGGCGTTGGGGCCGGACCTTTTCACAGCCAGAGCAATGAAGCCTGGTTTGTGCATACACCTGGCCTGAAAGTGGTTTATCCCTCGACACCGGAGGATGCCAAAGGCCTGTTGATTTCAGCCATTAATGACCCCAATCCGGTGATGTATTTTGAACACAAGGCATTGTACCGGAGCATTCATGGGCCGGTTTCAGCAGCATGGTACGAAGTGCCCATCGGGAAAGCCCGCATTGTACAGGAAGGAGGAGATCTTACCATAATTACTTACGGGGCTGGTGTCCACTGGGCAATGGAATACAGTGAGAAAAACCCGGGCTCATCCATCTATATTCTCGATCTGCGCAGCCTGCTGCCCCTGGACTACAAAGCCATTGAAGATGCCGTACGGGCCACAGGCAAAGTATTGCTGTTGCATGAGGATACCCTGATTGGCGGCATTGGTGGTGAAATTGGTGCCTGGATCGCGGAAAATTGTTTTCAATACCTGGATGCCCCTATCATGCGTTGCGCTTCAATGGATACCCCTGTCCCGTTCAACAAAACGTTAGAGAACCAGTTTCTTGCAAAAAGCAAACTGGCCGCGGCTGTTCAAAAATTGATGCGGTATTAGCGGTGTCGCAGTAAACACGAATCAGCTCTGAGAAACAAAGGAGGATTTTCGCGCCCACCAACTTGTTTGGCTATCCTTCCGTATTGTGCTTATCAATGCTATTTTTATCAAACTGCACATCTGCAGGCTCAACCATTCTAACACAAGATTCTGATGTTATTGACTAAATTTGCTGCTTTCCGGAAAAAACATTGAAATGCTACGCAATACGATAACGCTGCTGTTGATTTTTATCTTTGGGTTTGGATATAACGCCTTCTCCCAAAATGACGTCACCTTCAAAACCGAATTGCGCAACATCGCCAATGGTGAAGCAGACCTGGTAATAAAGGCCGCGATTCCAGCAGGCATTCAATTGTATGCTTCGCAAAAATCGGAAGCGGATTTGCTTTACTCCACCATTGAATTCGACAAATCATCACTCCCCAACCTGGTAGGGAAACTTTCGGAAAAAACTCCTCCCAAATCCGCTCACGACGCAGCCCTTGACGCAAATGCCTCTTTTTTTACCGATTCGGCCGTTTGGGTACAGCGAGTAAAGCTGCCGGCGGGCAATGCCATGGTTTTGAAAGGCACGGTCAATTATTTGTACAAAAAAGGGGATGAATACCCGCCGGGAGAATATTCTATCCGGCAAACGCTTGAGCCCGCAACAGCTGGACTGCAAGCTTCAAGTGAAGCGGGAAGCGTTCCCGGGCTTAGCGGCGACAGCCTGACGGCAACCGGCGCCACCGATGCTTACAATTCCACGCTTCAATCGCAATCAACCAACGCCGCTTCCGAGCCGCTCAACAGTGTTCAGGACAGGTCGCTCTGGTGGATTTTTATGACCTCGTTTGCCGGCGGCTTGCTGGCCTTAATCACACCATGCATTTACAGTATGATCCCGGTAACGGTAAGTTTCTTTACCAAGCGCAGTGGCGACCGTGCATCCGGCATTAAGAACGCGGTTTATTATTCGGTATCCATTATGGCCATATTCACTTTACTGGGTTTTGCCATCACGCTGATTTTTGGACCTGCTGCACTCAATAAAATGGTCACCAACTGGGTTGCCAACCTGTTTTTCTTTGCCGTTTTTCTCATTTTTGGTTTTTCGTTTTTGGGAGCGTTTGAACTTACCCTACCCAGCAGGTGGACAAGTTCGGCGGATAGCAAAGCCGGCCTCGGCAGTTTTGGCGGCATATTCTTCATGGCACTCACGCTGGTATTGGTTTCCTTCAGTTGTACGGGTCCCATCATTGGCAGCCTGCTTCCGCTGATCACGCAGGGAGGATACTTTGGTCCGCTAGTAGGCTTCTTCGGATTCTCACTGGCGCTTGCCCTGCCGTTTTCATTTTTCGCGTTTTTCCCGAGCAAGCTCAATGCCCTGGGTAAAAGTGGCGGCTGGCTCAATGCGGTAAAAGTTGTTTTGGGGTTCCTGGAACTGGCCCTTGCCCTCAAATTCCTGAGCAATGCCGACCTGGTGAAAGGCTGGAGGATCCTCGATCGGGAAGTATTCATTGGTTTGTGGGTGGTGATTTTCGGACTCACCGGTTTTTACCTGCTGGGCAAACTCAAATTTCGCCACGATGATGACCTCCCCAAAAATGATTATGGCCTGCCGCACCTGACGGTAACCCGCCTGATGTTCGCCATCATCACCCTGGCCTTTACAGTGTACATGATTCCGGGTATGTGGGGCGCTCCCCTTAAAGCCATCAGCGCCTTTGTTCCCCCCATGGGCACGCAGGATTTTGTGATGTCGTCCGGCGGAATGGTGCGGGGCGGAACTGCATCTTTAGGATCGGGTGGTGATATGCCACACCCCAAGAAATATTATGAGCGCATGAAAATCTACGAACCTGAAGTGGCCGTGAAATACGGGCTTGTTTCCTATTTTGATTATAAGGAAGCTTTGGAAGTGGCCCGGCAGCTCGACCGTCCGCTGATGCTCGATTTTACCGGCATCAATTGTGTAAACTGCCGCAAGATGGAAGGGCAGGTGTGGAGTGATCCTGAAGTTATGCGCCGCATGAAAGAGGATTTTGTGGTGGCCTCTTTATTTGTGGATGTGCATGATATCGATCTTGCTCCCGATGAGCAATATCTCAATGCACAGGGCAAGCGCATCGAGACCCTCGGCGATTACATGGCCGACTTTCAGATCAGCCGCTTCGGCGCCAACGTGCAGCCGTATTATTTCTTTCTTGACAATGATGAAAAACGACTCATCCAGGACGGCTATGGCTATGACCCGAGCATCCCGAAATTTATTGAGCTGCTGGAGAAAGCGAAAGTGGAATATAAGAAGGGAAAGGAAAATAAGTAAATGTTTGTAGTTTTATCCAGGAGGCCGCTCCTGCATTCCTGATTTTCCTAAGGTCTTTCAAAAGCCAGGGCCTTGGAATGCCCATTACACCCCCTTCAAAAAATTGTGTATGGCAAGCCAGACTTTCCAATAATTTAAAGCAAATCAATGGCATATAAAAAAGATAACCCGGGAGTATACATACCACCGCCGCTGATTTATTTGGCCTTTTTTTTTGTCGCGTTTCCTTTTCAGCGATGGCTGCCCATTCCCCACGCTTTTTTTGAGTCACCGGCAGCAAGAGCCATTGGGGCCATTTTTATTTTGGCCGGGATGTCCTTTGGTTTTCCGGCGCTGATCCGGTTCCTGAAGTCCGGGAATACTGTGGTTACCATCAAGCCCGCCAGTTGTTTGCAAACGACAGGCATTTACGCGCTGAGCCGCAATCCAATGTATGTCAGTTTAATGTTTTTTTACACGGGTTTTGCCTTCCTGTTTGGCAATTGGTGGCATTTCATATTGACCCCTTTCGTATTCCTGGTCATTCAGCAATACGTCATCCGGCGTGAAGAAAATTATCTTTACCGTCGTTTTGGAGAGGATTATATGAAGTACAAGGGAAAAGTGCGGAGATGGATTTAAACCAGGAAGAGATTAACGCCATGCAACCATTTTCACTTGCAGGGTGTTATTGTTTAAGAACCGTTATGAAGTCGAAGGTGTTCTATACGTTACTGCTGCTGGTATTTTTTTCGGGAGGTTGTGATCCTTGCGCTAACCTCGATTGCCTTTCGAGCAATTATCACGCACAGTTCCGGATTCTGAGTAAGGACGATGGCAGAGACCTGGTTTTTGGGCCTGATGCGGTTTATGACCCATTGGGCATTGAATTTTTTGCATTAAATGGCGCTGACACAATATTTTTCCAATACGACCCCATCAGATTTCCCAATACCGGCCATGACAGCATTCTATTGGTGCACTTTTATCCTGAAACCACTGCCCCGGTATTTATGCGGTTAAATGCCGCGGACACGGATACCCTCCAGCTCAGTTACCGGACCTTTGTCACCAAATGCTGTGGAACCATCACCGAGATCACGAAGTTCAGGTACAACAATAGCGTGGATCTCCCCGGCAGCGCCGGTACCCAGGAACTCCGGAAATAGAAATCCGGGCATTGAGCATGGAAAATGAAGCTCAATCGCTAAAGACCTTAAAGGTCAAAATATGTTTCTTAAATCCTTCTTTCACCATTTCCTTCCAAAAATCTTCATTCCTCCCTGCAACAGATCTTCCGACATTTGTGTCATTAACCCGAAACATGGCGCCCATCGAAGAACTCGTAAGGCAATGCTTGCGCAACAACGCTTCAGCGCAAAAGCAGTTGTATGACCGGTATGCTCCCCAAATGATGGGCGTCTGCTACCGTTATGCCCGCAACCGTGATGAAGCGCATGAGATTTTGCAGGAAGGATTTGTACGGGTTTTTACCAACCTAGACAAGTGGAAAAAAGAAGGCGAGTTGGGGGCATGGATGCGCAGGATAATGGTGAATACCGCGCTGAACTGGATCAGGGACAGCAAAAAATGGGATTGGGATGATGAAGAAAAAATTGAAGTCATGCCACCGGAGAGTTATGGTGAATCGCCTTTGGAAATGCTGCAGGCCAAGGAACTGATCGCCCTGATTAAAACGTTGCCGGAGGGTTACCAGGCGGTTTTTAATCTTCACGCGGTGGAAGGCTACAGCCATGTCGAAATAGCAGCACTGCTTGGAATCAGCGAAGGCACAAGCCGCAGCCAGTACATGCGGGCAAGAAGGCACCTGGCAGAAAAAATTAAAAATCTCGCGGAGAATAAAAGATTTGAACATGTTGCACGAAAATGATTTTGACAAAAAACTGAGGGAAATGCTCCGCGGTTGGGAGCAGGAGCCCGAAGAAAATGACTGGCAGGTCATTGAGCGCCGCTTGCATCACAGAAACAATCCACGCTTTTTGTGGTGGTCTATTGCTGCTTTGGCGCTGATTCTTGCCGGAACTGCTTTTTGGTGGCTGCGGCTGCCGGAAATGAAGGGTGATGCAATTGAAAAGCAAAATGTTGCCGCCCATGTTCCTCCTGTCGGGTCATCCGAGGGGAACCACGTTAGCACCTTACCCGGGCAGGATTCCCAAACCGGCCAGGGCATTACCGGGCAGTCAAAGGCACAGGAAGCACAGCCTCATTCTGGCGAAGCCGTTGTGCCTGCTACAAATTCAGTCCGGAATTTATCAGATGTCAGGTCAACAGTTGAAAAAAATGCTTCCCCGGCAACCATACCTGGAATTGCCCTTGGGGTAAAATCGGAACATGCCACAGCCGAAAAGCTTTACACATCAAATGAACCCCGTAATGCAATCGTACAAAGCAGGAATCAAGCTAAACCGGAAAACAATGCCGGGGAAGGGGAATGGGCAGCTGTAAACAATTTTCCGACATCAGCGGCAAGGCTGGCTGCCGCAGACCTTCCGGCAATTGATGGGAAGCGCATAACGCAAAACGCTCCCGCACCTGATTTTCAAACGGTGAAACCGATCGTGGTGCTGCAAAATAACCAACCAATGCACAGGAGGGTAAACCCAAACTGGAGCTGGCAGGTTTATGCCGCAGCCGGGATTGGACAGGATCTGAACGACATTCAGTTGAAATCGATGGGGAATGATCCGTCAGGTATGTTTGCCGATGGCTATTTCAGTTTTCTGGATTCGAACCGTACTGCTTACCTGGTTCAGCGCCGGGAAAGCAAACCCCAGAACTACCAACATTTTTCCGCCGGAATGCTTGTGGGAAGACGGGTTAATAACACTCTTGCTTTCAAAACCGGTTTGGGTTTTGTTTTTTCGAGGTGGGAGCAGCATGAGGAATATTTCCAGAATGCCGTTGCTTTTCAGAACAACAGCATGGCAAGCAACAGGATGGCGCTCTATGACAGTAAGTTCAGCATGTACCAATTGACCGTTCCGCTTGAGCTGGAGTGGAAAGCTATCGACAGGAAGTGGGGCACCATCCGTCTTCTGCCTTCATTGCAAAGCCGCTTGCTGCTGAGGCTGGAAGAACAACAAAAAATTTATTTCGCAGGCAGGTTATTGAATAAAGATGAACTTACCAATCTCACTACCGAAGGCCGGCGATATCAACCCCATCTTCGATTTGGCGCATCATTTCAGCCCGCATTTGCACCAGGCTGGCAGATTGCTCCCGCTGTTTCCAGGCCATTGAATTCCGTATACCAGGCCAAACAGCGCCCTAAATTTTCTGAAGTTTCAATCCAGTTGCGGAAAACTTTAAAATAATTTCCGGTTAATGCAGCGTTGGCTCCTTATGCCGTTTCATTACTATGTCTTTCAAACTTCCATTATGAAAAAGTTGATCTATTTGCTTTCTGTAGCTTTTCTGCTTACCGGTTGCATGAAAACTTCCATCGACAGGTCCTATACTTTTTTCAGGCCGGTTTATTCCACCAAAGCAGAAGTACAAGCAGCCATCAGGAGCGATGCGCCGGTACCTATTGTTTCGCCCGGTAAATTGTTTTATAAGGATGGCCATATTTTCCTGAATGAATTTGAAAAAGGCATCCACATCATCGACGTGCAAAATGTGTCAAGTCCATCCGTCCGTTCATTTGTAAACATTCCGCAATGCGTGGACCTGGCCGTTCGGGGAAATATTCTTTACGCTGACCTGGGAACGGACCTTGTAGCCATTGATATCAGCAATCCTCAAAATGTGGAATTGAAAAAAGTGCTTTCCGGCGTTTTTCCGCATAGGTACAGTTATGTTTATAGCGCCAATAGCCAGGAAGCCTTGTATCTCGTAAATTTTGTGCGGGTAGATACCACCATTTCGGGTGAAGCCGATCAGCGTTGGGGCGTTTCTTTTGAAGATATGACCCGCTCCAATCTGAACTTTGCACATTTCGCGGCGAGTACCGGAACCAAGGTGATTACCAATGGCATCGGGGGCAGCATGGCCCGTTTTGGCCTTGCCGGTGACCGCATGTATACCGTTGACTGGTCAAACCTCAAAATTTTCAACACGGCCATTCCGGAATCTCCGCAATATGTTTCGCAGCAAACAATAACAACCGGCAACAATGTGGAAACCATTTTCCCCTTCCAGGATAAGCTGTTTATTGGCTCTATGCAGGGTATGTTTATTTATGACATTTCCAACAGGGACAAGCCTGTGCAAGCAGGAAAATTTGAACATGCCCGGGTTTGCGACCCGGTAATCAGCGACGGGGTGAACGCTTATGTTACCCTCAGAAGTTCCAATGCCTGGTGCGGTGGTTTCATCAACCAGCTTGATGTGCTGGATGTGACAGACATCTACAATCCCAAACACATCAAGACCTATACAATGGCCAGTCCATATGGTTTGTCTAAAGACGGTGACGTACTGATTATTTGCGAAGGAAAATCAGGCTTGAAATTCATGGATGCCCGCGACCCGGCGAAAATAGAACAACTCGCATTGCTTGGTGGAATGGAAACTTTTGATGTAATCGCCCTCGATGGTATAGCCTATGTTTCAGCGGCTGATGGATTGTACCTTGTGGATTATTCCAATCCCAGGGCTCCACAGGTGAAAAGTAAGATTACTTTTAAAACCCCTTAATCAATTACGATGAACTGGAGAAAATTGTTCATGCTGGCGCTCTGTATTAATCTCTTCCCTTTCCATTTGCTGGCGCAAAAAGTGAAACCAGGATTTATGATCGAAGCCGGGGTTGCATTGGGGGTAAATAAAGCCGAAGTGGCAAGGGCCCTCATGCAGGTCAATTATAAAGATTGGTTCGGAGGAATTGGCGCCGGCTTTGATGCCACCCAATTTGAAAATTATCAGCCCATGTTGTCTGCCGGACGCTACCTCGGCCAGCGCAAGATCAAACCTTTCGTTATGGCCTCCGGAGGGCTCAATCTCCCGGAAAAAAAATTTATTCCTGGCACTAAACCCGATCAGCCAGAAATTTGGAGGCAGTGGTGGTTTTTGCCGGATACAAAATACCTGGCGGGCTTTTTTGGTGAAGCCGCAGCCGGCATTCATTTCAGGGGAAAGGGAGGCCATGGATTTGTGCTCAGCCTGTCGCAATCCATAAAAACATTGCGGGAAAACAAGTCTTCCCAATTGTACAACCCGGTTACGCGAAAAATTGAACCAGCCCAGGAAAGCTTTCTGTACAAGATTCATTCCCTGAATGTGCGGTTGGGTTATAAATTTTAGCTACGTTCCGGCACTACACACATGCGGTTTCTGATTTAGACAGCCTTCCGGATCTTTCGGGGGCTGTTCTTTTTTGTGAAAATAGATGAATGGTGCTATATCCAAAATCTGCAAATTTTTTGGGGCATGCAGGAGAATTTATTACATTACAAAAAAATTAGTTGCATGGTTACCATTGCGTTGTATAACATCAAAGGAGGAGTTGGCAAAACGGCCGGATGCGTGAATCTTGCATACCTCGCAGCGTCTGATGATAAAAAAGTCCTGATCTGGGATCTCGATCCTCAGGGTTCCGCTTCATTTTATCTGAAAGCCCGGGATACCGGAAAATCCGGGAATATAAAAAAGCTCCTCCAGGGTGAGATTGAGCCTTCCGGTGTGATCCAGGAAACCGAATTTGAAAATTTCTGGATCATTCCAGCAGAATTCAATAACCGTCATCTTGATGTTTTGGTGGAGGAAACGAAGCAAAACAAGAAAAAATGGAGATCCCTGATCTCAAAACTGGGGGAAGAATTTGACTACTTATTTATCGACTGCCCGCCCGGGATTGGACCGTTGAGCGAAGCTGTTTTTTCAGTGGCAGATATGTTGGTACTCCCCACCATTCCTACTACCTTATCCATTCGTACCTACGATCAACTTATCGCTTTTTTTGAAAGCAAGGATTGGAGTACGGAAAAAATATATGCTTTTTTCAATATGGCCGACAAACGGAAAAATATGCACAACGACACTATTGAAGCGTACAAACGAAACAAGCAATTCTTTAAACAGTACATTCCCTATTTGAGTACAGTTGAGAAAATGGGGACCCATCTTACACCGGTAGCCTGGTTTGCACCGTCGAGCTATGCTACCCATGCCTTCCGCGAATTGTGGAAAGAGATCAAAAAAAAGTTGGGTTAATTAACGGATCTCATTTTTTATCAGCTATTCCTCCGGTATTTTGCACACTTTCAAAATGTATTTGAAATTATGGAGAGAGAAATAACCAGTTGGTTCAGTCCCGCCACAGGCGAGGAAATGCCGGTTGTCACCTATGGTCATTTTGGTTTTGCCTTATTGCTTGTTCCCACCGCCGGCGCCGATTACCTGGAATACGAGCGCTTTCACCTGATGGATGACCTGGCACCTATCGTAGAAAGTGGTAAAGTGAAAGTATTCAGCATCAACAGCCTCAACAAGCAAAGCTGGATGAATAAGGAAATGGAAGGAGCGCATAAAGCCATTCGGCACAACCAGTTTAATGATTACGTATGGAATGAGGTGGTTCCTTTTATAAAAGGTCAAACTTCGCAGGATACTCCCATCATTGTTAGTGGTGCGTCCTTTGGCGCGTTGCACAGCATGAACCTCTTTCTCAAGCGGCCCGACCTGATTGATGGCGTTATTTCTATGAGTGGTGTTTACAACCTGATGGAATATACCGATGGCTATTACGATGAACAGGTTTATTTCAACAGCCCGGCGCATTATATGCCAAACCTCACCGATCTCTGGTACCTGGACAATATCCGCCGTAGCCGGCACATCCACATTTTCACCGGTGAAGGCCCCTACGAAGCGCCCTGGAGTGCCCGCGAATTTGCGGATGTACTCTACAGCAAAGGCATTACGTATGATCTGAATGTTTGGGGTCCTGAATGGAAACACGACTGGCCAACCTGGCGTGCCGCCCTGCCTTATTTTTTGAAGGAGAAGTTCTGATTTAACGCAAAACCCTAAGGGGTGAAATCATTACTAAAACTACATATTCCCACGCTCTCCAAATCCCGAAGGGATGACATTATTGTAGGCAATGACATTGTAATAGGAATAATATTATACCTCACGCATTAACATTTCACCTCCATTCCCCATTTTCAGAATGGCTAATTTTGGAAAATGCAATTTCGTTTACATGCCAATTATCAACCCGCAGGCGATCAGCCCCAGGCCATTGAAGAACTGACCCGCGGATTGCAATCTGGAGAAAAACACCAGGTATTGCTTGGTGTAACCGGCAGCGGCAAAACGTTTACCATGGCCAATGTCATTGAAAAAGTACAAAGGCCGACCCTTGTCCTTACCCACAATAAAACCCTGGTAGCCCAACTGTATGGTGAATTCCGGCAATTTTTTCCCGACAACGCCGTAGGATATTTTGTAAGTTATTACGATTACTACCAGCCTGAGGCCTATATCCCTGTAAGCGATACTTATATTGAAAAAGACCTCAACATCAATGAGGAATTGGACAAATTGCGTTTGCAGGCAACCAGCGAATTGCTGAGTGGCCGCCGCGATATCATCGTCGTAGCATCGGTGAGTTGCATCTACGGTATCGGTAACCCTTCAGAATTTGAAAAAGGGATCATTCGCATTGCGCAGGGCCAGACCATCAGCCGGCAGGGTTTTTTGCATGACCTGGTAAACAGCCTTTATCACCGCAGCCAGGTGGAATTCGACCGGGGGAGTTTCCGGGTAAAAGGCGATACCATTGACATTAACCTGCCCTATGCGGATTGGGGCTACCGCATCAGCTTTTTTGGCGATGAAATTGAGACCATTGAAACCCTTGACCTGCAATCAGGCAAACGAATTGACATGGTTGATAATGCGGCGATCTTCCCAGCCAACCTTTACCTGGCCCCAAAAGACATGATGACCCAGATCCTGTTTGAGATCCAGGATGAAATGCGGGCACAGGTAGAATATTTCCAAAGCGTGGGAAAATTCATAGAAGCCCAGCGGATTAAAGAGCGTACGGAATATGACCTGGAAATGATCCGTGAACTTGGTTATTGCAATGGGGTTGAAAACTACAGCCGTTTTTTCGACCGGCGCAAACCGGGGAACCGGCCATTCTGTTTATTGGACTATTTTCCGAAGGATTACCTGACCATTCTTGATGAAAGCCATCAAACCATTCCACAGGTTGGCGGCATGTATGGGGGCGACAGAAGCCGTAAGCTGGTTTTAGTGGATTATGGATTCCGTTTGCCCTCGGCATTAGACAACCGTCCCCTTAATTTTGACGAGTTTGAAAATATGGTCAACCAGGTGGTGTATGTAAGCGCGACCCCGGGAGACTATGAACTGGAAAAAACCGGTGGGGTAGTCGTGGAACAAGTAGTTCGGCCTACCGGCCTGCTCGACCCCCCAATTGAAGTAAGGCCAAGTGTAAATCAAATTGACGATCTGCTGGAGGAAATAGATAACCGGGTGGCTAAAGGACACCGCGTGCTTGTAACTACGCTGACCAAGCGCATGGCCGAGGAAATGGACAAATATCTGCAACGCATAAATATCAGGAGCAAGTATATACATAGCGCAGTCGATACCCTGGAACGCGTTGAAATTTTGAGGCAGCTGCGCCTGGGTGAGATCGACGTTCTGGTTGGTGTGAATCTCCTGCGGGAAGGATTGGATCTGCCGGAGGTAAGCCTGGTTGCCATTTTGGATGCAGATAAGGAGGGGTTTTTGCGCAATGAAAAAAGCCTCACGCAAACCGCGGGCCGTGCAGCGCGTAATGTGGAAGGTCTAGTGATATTTTATGCCGACACCATGACCTATAGCATGCAAAGAACAATTGACGAAACGAATCGCCGGCGTGAAAAACAGATTGCCTTCAATATTGAGCACAACATAACCCCCAGGACCGTTACCAAGTCTGTTGAACAGATTATGAAACAGACAAGTGTACTGGATATCAAGGGCTTCGATGAATCCAAGCCCAATGCCATTGGATTTGATGACCATTTCCTGGATGTAAACCTCGCTGCCGAAACCCTGGATTACGGATCCGGCAAAACATCTCCCGGCATTACCATTCCTGCTATGGAAAAAGAGATTGCTTCGGCAAAAAAGAAAATGGAAAAGGCCGCAAGGGATATGGATTTTATAGAGGCCGCAAGATTGCGTGACCTGATGTTTGCACTGAAGGAAAAACTGGAGCAGATGAGTTAAACCGGCATTAAGCCAGAGTCATACGCCGTTGGTGCTGGAGCCAGGGTCATGCCCCGATCTCCATGCAAGCCTGCCCCCGCTTTTCTTTGGAAGTTAGAGGCTATAATGTAATGCGAATGCGATCAGCGGGATGAATTTGGTTAATCAGGCCAGTCTATTTTTTCGACCCAAGATCTTTCAACAACTCTTTTACCGCTGCTTCAATCTGCGCATCTTTTCCTTTTAAAAACTCCTCATATTTGAGCGGCACCATAATATCAGGGTTCAATTGCAGATTTTCTGTAGCCCTGCCTTCCTTGCCAATTGTTGCCACCATGGGGATGCCAAATACCAGGGTTGGATCAATCTGGCTTTCCCACCATACCGCGGTTCCGGTGCCGGGAACGGGCATTCCTACAAGTTTGCCAATGCCGTTTTGTTTGTAGATATAAGGAAAAATAAACGCATCGCTGTAGTTGCTTTCGCTCATTACCACAATGCTGGGTTTGCTCCAGCGCATGGATGGTTCGGAGGCTTTGACCTTGTTTCCCTGGGGAGCAAAATGCAAATAGGAATTACCGCTCAGGAAAGTATTCAGCTCATCATGGAGCCAGCCCCCGCCATTGAAACGGGTATCAACAACCAGCGCTTCCTTGCCCATATTGCGTCCCAGGGCCCGGTCAATCACTTCGCGGAAACTGCCGTCATTCATGCCCTGCACGTGGAGATATCCGATACGGCCATGGCTTATGGAATCCGTATACGCTTCCATCTGCTTTACCCACCTGTTGTACATCAGCCTGTATTCCTGGGTAAGTTCGATTGGTTTTACCACTTCATCCCAACGCGTTCTTGCCACCGGATCATACATACTCACCAGAACAAAGGCTCCGGCTTTGCGATTAAGGTATTTGTTGAAATCTACGTTGGCATCTATGGCTTCTCCATCTATCTTTTCGATGATGATGCCTGCGCGGATTTTGCTTTGTGCCCGGTCGAATGGTCCGCCCCCAATCACTTCATCCACCTTTATTCCGGCGCCGGTGTAGGTTTGATCGGGTATGATGCCTAAGGAAACCGTTTGATCGGGATTCTCAGGCTGAGGATTGTAATACCCGCCAGTATGGCTCGCGTTCAGTTCGCCCAGCAATTCACTGAGCAATTCCTGAAAATCAAAATTGTTGTTGATGTGAGGAAGGAATTTTGCGTAAGCGGTTTTATACATGTTCCAATCCACACCGTGCAATTTGGGGTCATAAAATTTTCCCCGCACCTGACGCCAGGCGTGATCGAAAATATAGGCGCGTTCTGCTGCGGCATCAATCTGCATTTCTCCATTTACAGTAACCGGTGTAGATTTACCGGCTTCATCTATTTTTACCAACTTGCCATTATTCAGCACAAACAAGGCTTTCTCATCCTTTGCCACTTCCAAACCGCTCGGGCTGCCGCCAAGGCTGGCAAGCACTTTGGTTTCTTTTTTTCGGGTATCGAGTTCGTACAGATCATATCCTTTATCTCCACGCGCCAGGTACCAAAGTTTGGATCCATCCTTTTTCAGGTAATAATCACTAAGGTCTCCACTTTGCATGGTGAGCCTCAGCTTCCGCAGATCCAGATTATCGAAATTGGGTTGCCAGTTCTTTTTGCCCAGGCTGTCGCGTTTTGCTTTTGTAGAGTCTTTTTTCTCAATTTCCTCAAGCAATGAAAAATCATCTTTGTTCATTGTAAACCTGTCGTAGGTGTCCTGGTCCAGGAAGACGGCGTAAATATCCAGCTCACGGCTGCTTTGTAAGGCCGGCCCCGATCTTCCGTTTCTTGCACTCATCCAGGTTAGCACTTTGCCATCCATGCTTATTTTAGCAGCTCCTTCGCCAAAACCACTCCGGATGGGGTAAACCGGTTTCTGGCTGCCATCTACTTTATACAAGCCAGCATTGGAGGTTAACCAATAACCCTGCTGATCATCAACCAGCAAATATTTACTGTCAGGGCTCCAGGTAAAATACTGGTCACCATCTGCATAACTGTAATTGTTTCCCGCAGGCATTATGGTGCGGCTTTTTTTAGATTCAACATTGAGAATTTTCAGCACATTCCGGTCCTCCAGGTAAGCAATTTCCTTACCGTCAGGGCTCACCAATGGCTGAAATTCATCAGCCTCTGTTGCGATCACCTGAGTTTCCTTCAATAAGGTTGAAGCATAAAAATAGGGCTCTTCCTTCCTAACAATCGTGGCTTCATAAATATCCCAGTTTCCGTTTCTTTCCGCACTGTAATACAGTGATTTTCCATCCTTTCCCCAACTGAGCATTCGCTCTTGCTGCGGCGTGTTGGTAATGCGTTTCGTTGTGCCCGCATCTACGGCAGTCACAAATACCTCACCCCGGTTTACAAAAGCAATTTCTTTTCCATTTGGAGAAATAAGGAATTCGCTCATACCCGAGCCAATCGGACGGTTCTGAACGTAATTGCCGCGGCCATCATTCAAAATCTGAACCGACAGCTTTTGTGGAGAACTACCTTCGCGTTGAACATAAATACTCCCGTCATACGTATATGCCAGGGTGTTGTTGTTGCTGATACTCAGGCTGCGCACCGGGTGTTTGTCAAAAGTTGACAAGGTGGTATCGGCACCACCATTTAAAATATGTTTAATGATATTCAGACTTCCGTTTTTTTCACTCAGATAGTATACTGACTCATCATCGCGGCTAAAAACAGGTTCCCGATCCTCGCCGGCAAAATTGCTGATCTTCTCGTATTTTCCGGATTTGATGTCATAAAGCCAGATGTCCTTGGTAACAGATGAGGTATGGTGTTTGCGCCAGTTGTCTTCATATCCTTTGGTATCTTCAAATACCAACTTGTCGCCTTTACTGTTCATAGAAGTGAATTTTGCACCCGCTGCGGTAAGCGGCAGGGCCCGGCCTCCATTGACTGAAACTTTATACGCAGTATGAAATAATCCGGAATAAAATCGAACACTAGAAGCCGGCATCATTCTCGCGCTGTTGAAAATGACCTCTTTGCCTTCAGGCGTAAAAGCTGACGGAACATCGTTGCCACTGAAATAGGTCAGTCTAACCGGTTCGCCGCCCGCAGTAGGCATGATGAATACATCAAAATTGCCGAAACGGTTGCTGGCGAAGGCGATGAATTTCCCATCCGGACTCCAGACAGGATTCATATCATGTGCTTCGTGCAGGGTTATGGGATAGGCGTTTCCTCCCGAGGCACCAACTTTGTACAGGTCCCCTTTATAACCAAAAACAATCGCGTTTCCATCCGGACTGATGGCGGGGTTTCTCAACCACAAAGCATCAGATTGACCATTGGCGGTAAGGCCGGCCAGAAAAAAAGCCAAAATAATAAAGGAGTTTTTCATATGGGATGGGTAGCGTTTGCCATCAACCCTGACCCGGGCGGAAAACGCGGAAACGAAATTAATCTGATTGTGGAATTTGATAAAAATTTTTCTATTGGCACTTCAAAAAAAGAAAAAGCCGGAGATCACCCCGGCCTATTCTTTATCTGAGAATGTTATGTCATTAGTCTTTTGCTGGCGGCTCAGCAGTCTTGTTGGTATCCTCCATCAACTGGAAGAACTGGTCAAGCTGCGGCAGGATCACAATGCGGGTACGACGGTTTGCTGCACGGCCGCTTACTGAAGAATTTTCAGCAACAGGAGCATAATAACTACGACCACCGGCAGTCATTCGTGCAGGAGATATTCCGAAATTGTTTTGAAGCAGACGAACAACGGAAGTTGCACGAAGCACACTGAGATCCCAATTGTCTTTTAAAGTGGCACCGGAACGGATGGGTACATTGTCGGTATGCCCTTCAACCAGGAACTCAATGTTCGGTTGATTGTTCAATACGGTAGCCACTTTTTCAAGTACGGTATAAGCTGAACGGTTTACTTCGTATGAACCGGTGCTGAACAAGAGCTTGTCGGAAATACTGATATAGACCACACCTTTTTCTACCTGGATATCGATGTCTTCATCATACATGCTCAATCCCCTTTTCAAATTCAGCACGAGGGCCATATTCATGGAGTCTTTTCTGGTTACTTCGTCCTGGAGTTTGTTGATACGCGAATCACGTTCAGCAATTTTATCGAGACTGCGCTGAACACTTTCCGCCTGCTTGCCACTCAATACGTTCATTTCTGCAAGACGATCCATTACCTGGGTATTTTGCGTTTGAGCAGTAGTTAATTGAGCTTTTAATGATTCATTCTGCTGCTGGGATGTCTGTAAATGGTTTGAAGCACGAACGAGGTCTGTTTCGCAATTGGAAAGATCCTGCTGCAATTGGGTGTACTTGTTATTCAGCACATTGTAATCATCCTGAGCTTGTTTAAATTTTTTACTGCTCACACAGCTTGCCAGAAGGAACAGGCTGAAAGCTAAAGGGATCAATTTTTTCATCAGTTTCTATTTTAGTTTTATAATTATTTAAAAAAACTTTGGAAAGTCAAGGTTTTCCAAAGGGTTACAGGGCTTTACCCAAAAACCATGCCTCCCGAAAATTTTTTACGCACAATCATTTTACGGTTCGTTCAAATATCCATCAAATTGCTCATTTGTTTTAATATTTTGGGTTTTAGTTTACATAAATTCACATGCATTCTGAACAAAGTGTAAAACCTGTGTAAATTGCATTGCTTGCCAGGGTTTTTATAATTTTTTATATTAAAGTGTTTTTTATAAATGGATTTTGAGGGTTTGAAAAAAAAGCTGGCAGGTGAGTTTCATACGGAAGATGGTTTACGCCTGATCTATGCAACAGATGCATCATCCTATCGCGAGGTGCCTGATGCGGTGGCTTATCCAAAAACCAATGAGGATATACGTGAGCTGATTCTATTTGCCCGGGAAAACAATACCACCCTTATCCCGCGGGCTGCAGGGACTTCGCTGGCGGGGCAGGTGGTAGGTAAAGGCATTGTAACGGATATATCAAAGTATTTCACAAAAATCCTGGAGTTTAATGCTGAAGAAAAATGGATCAGCGTGCAACCAGGTGTTATACGAGATGAATTGAATATGTTTCTGAGTCCGCACGGGCTTTTTTATGGTCCGGAAACAAGCACGGCAAACAGGGCAATGATCGGCGGAATGGTAGGCAACAACAGTTGCGGCAGCAACAGCATTGAATATGGTTCGGCCCGCGAGCACCTCATCTCAGTAAAAGGATTTTTGAGCGATGGTTCGGAAGTTGAATTCAAACCAATCGATACGGAGCGTTTTCATTCCAAATGCGAACAGCAAAACCTCGAGGGGAAAATCTATAGCCAGATCCGCACGGCTTTGAGCAATTATGAAATAAGAAGGGAAATTGAACAGGAATTTCCGAAGCCTTCCATTAAACGGCGCAATACGGGTTATGCCATAGACTTGCTGAAAGAAGCGGCGCCTTTTGTGGCCGGTGGGCCAGATTTTAATTTTTGCACTTTGGTTGCCGGTTCCGAGGGCACACTGGTATTTATAACAGAGATCAAACTCAATCTTGTTCCATTGCCGCCCCCGGTAAATGGGTTGATGTGTATCCATTGTAACAGCATACATGAAAGTTTGCTGGCCAATCTAACGGTGCTCGAATTTAAGCCGGATGCGGTTGAGCTCATTGATCATTATGTGCTGGAATGCACAAAGAACAATATTGAGCAAAGCAGGAACCGTTTCTTCGTGAAAGGCGATCCCGCCGCCATCCTCGTGGCTTCGTTTTCAAAAAACAGCCCGGAAGAGATCCGCACAATTGCGGCGGCACTCGAAGCCAGGTTAAAAGCAGAAAACCTGGGTTACCATTATCCATTGCTTTTCGGTGCCGATACCAGGCGCATTTGGGCGCTGCGCAAAGCAGGACTCGGTTTGTTGGGAAACATGCCCGGTGATGATAAAGCCGCCGCGGTAATAGAAGATACGGCAGTAGACGTCCGAGACCTGCCTGATTATATCGCCGATTTTAACGCCATACTGGCCAACTACGGTTTGTATGCCGTGCATTACGCCCATGCGGGGAGCGGCGAATTGCACCTGCGGCCGATCCTGAACCTGAAAACGGAAGAAGGGCAGAAAATGTACAGGAAAATTGCAGAAGAAATTGCGCTGTTGGTGAAAAAATACGATGGGTCACTGAGTGGTGAACATGGCGACGGCAGGTTGAGGGCTGAATTTCTGCCGCAGATGATCGGTTCAAAAAATTACAAACTCCTCCAGAATATAAAGGCTACATGGGACCCGCAAGGGATTTTTAATAAAGGCAAGATTGTGAATGCCCCCCCTATGGATAAAAACCTGCGTTACAAAGCCGGCCAAACCGCACCGGACCTTAAGCCTGTGTTCCGTTATGGCGGGCTATCTGTATTGCAACATGCCGAACAATGCAATGGCAGCGGCGATTGCCGTAAAACCCATTTGAGCGGTGGTACGATGTGCCCCTCCTATATGGGAACAAAAAACGAAAAGGATACCACAAGGGCGCGAGCAAACACCTTACGTGAATTTTTGACCAACAGCAAAAAACTGAACCGCTTTAATCACCGGGAGATTCTGGACGTAATGGACCTCTGCCTGAGTTGCAAGGCTTGCAAAAGCGAATGTCCGAGCAATGTGGATATGGCCAGGCTGAAGACTGAATTTCTGCAGCATTATCACGATGCCAACGGGGTACCTCTGCGCTCAAGGCTCATCGGCCATTTCACCCGCTCGGCCGCCATGGGAAGCAAGGTTCCGGGGCTGTACAATGCGGCAATGCAATCCTCATGGCTTGGACCAATAATCCGGAAAACGGTCGGGTTCGCAACCAAACGTTCTATGCCGGTGATAGCAAAAACCACCCTGCTGAAATGGTATAAATCATACCGGAAAAATAACCCGGTAAAGCCTTCAAAAAAGAAAGTCTTCCTGTTTTGCGATGAATTTACAAACTATAACGATTTACGGATTGGTGAAGCCGCCATACAACTCCTGGATGCGCTGGATTACGCGGTTGAAATACCGGATCATGTGGAGAGCGGACGCTCATTCCTCAGTAAAGGCATGTTGAAAAATGCAAAAGATATAGCAGAAAAAAATGTGCGCATGCTCAGCGCACTCGTTGATGAGGCCGCGCCCCTGGTTGGCATTGAACCATCGGCCATCCTGTGTTTCCGGGATGAGTACCCGGATATTGTGTCTGAAGAACTCATTGGTGAGGCCGCGCATCTGAAAGATTATACCTACACTTTTGAAGAGTTTGTGGCCATGGAGATCGCAAAAGGCCATATTGAATCCTCCATGTTTACAGATAAAGAAGAAAAAGTGGTATTGCATGGCCATTGTTATCAGAAATCCATCAGCAGCATGGTTCATAGCCGCGCCATTTTATCGCTGCCTGAAAATTATACTGTGGAGGAAATACCCAGCGGATGCTGTGGTATGGCGGGAAGTTTCGGATATGAGGCTGAACATTATGAGCTGAGCATGACGATTGGGGATCTTGTTCTTTTTCCTGCGGTTCGAAAAGCCGGCGAAACTGAAATCATCGCAGCTGCCGGTACGAGCTGCCGTCACCAGGTGCTAGATGGTACCGGAAGAACCGCCCTGCATCCAGCTGAGATCCTTTGGAGTGCATTCAGGAAATCTGGCGATCCCGAATAAAGCCCGCCTCCGGTTAAGCTCCCTGTTTTTTTGGAGAAAAAGCGTTTTTTGTTTTACCTTAACCTTCGAAAAATGCTGAACCATTCATTTGCTGGCCATGATGGATGTTAACCCCATATACACTTCCGGAGAATTATTGCATACCGGCTTATCCGCATTACAAAATGTAGTACCAGGCAGTGAACAGGAAAAGATCATCTTCCGCGAATTGCAAAATGGTCTCAGGCGGCAATACGCAACAGCATTTCCCAACAAGCTCGCACCCAAAACTGTAGTGGTGGTGCCAAGCCTAACTCTCGACCAGGAAATTCTTCAA
Source organism: Bacteroidota bacterium (assembly GCA_023387985.1). Taxonomy (GTDB): domain Bacteria; phylum Bacteroidota; class Bacteroidia; order Chitinophagales; family Chitinophagaceae; genus Phnomibacter. The sequence continues at coordinate 508,872 of JAEWHC010000009.1, forward strand.
AAAATTGAAGGCGTTATCCACTATGAGGAAAGGATGCTTTGCCTGTTGATGCTTTTGAAAATGCCGAGGACCCATGTTGTTTATCTCACCAGTGTTTCGCTTGACCCTGTGGTGGTGGATTATTACCTGCACCTGTTGCCTGGCATTACCGGTTATCATGCCCGTGAAAGACTAACCCTGTACAATTGCCAGGATTCATCGTCAGTTTCACTTACTGAAAAAATTCTTGCACGTCCCAAACTTATCGACCGGATCAGGAGAAATCTTCCAGCCCATCATTTCAACCACATGACCTGTTTTAATGTAACTGCATTTGAACGCACACTTGCTGTGAAGCTCGGGTTGCCCATCTTTGGCTGCGATCCCGATCTGTTTTATCTCGGTGACAAAAGCAATGGCAGGTTGTTGTTTAAAGAGAGCGGAATGAAAGTGGCACCAGGTTATGAGCACCTCAAAAATGAAGACGAGATCGCCGGCGCTGTTTTAAAATTGAAAGCAGAATTTCCAGAAATGCGAAGAGTGGTCGTAAAATTGAATGATGGTTTCAGCGGGGATGGCAATGCCGTTTTCCGTTTTCCTGAAACACCAGATGGGGGCTCATGGACAATGGAAACCATGAAAGAAATGCTGGCCCGGCGGTTGCAGATTGTAGCTACTGATATGGATTATCCGCAATTTATTTCAAAGTTTGAAAAAATGGGTGGCGTGGTAGAAATGCTTATTGAAGGCGCAGAAAAATGTTCGCCTTCTGTGCAATGTCGCATTAACCCGGATGGCATTTGTGAAGTGGTGAGTACCCATGAACAATTATTGGGCGGCGAAGACCACCAGGTTTTTCTTGGTGCTTATTTTCCCGCTCCCCAGGAAATGGGATCACAAATATCCGGCGATATTGTAAAACTCTGTTTTCGCCTCAGGGATCTCGGCGTCCTCGGCCGTTTTTCTGTGGATTATATTTCAACAAAAAAGGAAAATGGGGAATGGGAAAATTTTGCTATCGAAATCAATCTAAGAAAAGGGGGCACTACACATCCCTATCAAATGTTGCGATTTCTTACCGAAGGGGAATTTGATGCATCTAAAAACACCTACTTTATCGGCAATGGTCAGAAGCGCTATTATTTTAGCACCGATAATCTGGTCGACAAACGGTTTAATGGCCTTACTCCGCATGACCTGATTGAAATTGCCATGGATAATGAACTGATGTTTGACCGGAGCAAACAGGAAGGCGTAATGTTTCATATTATCGGTGCCATGAGTCAATACGGCAAACTTGGCGTGGTTAGCATTGGCAAAACGCGAAGTGCCGCCCGTAACCTATACGAAAAAACCAAAAAAGTTTTGTATAGCAATTGCGGAGGTAAAGAATAAGTGAGATTCAAATGCCGAGCACTTCCGCGGCTTGCAGCGCTGCCAGGTGGCTTGCGTCTTTCTTGTTGAAGCCCCTGCCGGCGGCAATCCGCTTTCCATCCAGCACAACGCCGATCACAAATAAACGGCGTCCTTTTTCCAGCTTCTCCTCGAGGGTTTCAAATTCAATGTTCTTATTGTTTTTATTTGCCCAGCCGATAATACGGTTTTTCACATTGATGTCGAGCGCTTCAAGTTCATCCAGGTTGAAAAATGGCATGATGATCTGCTGTGTAACCCAACGTTCAGCCTTGCTGTAGCCTTTATCCAGGTATATGGCGCCAACCAGAGCTTCAAGGGTGTTTCCAAAAATCTGGCTATTCTTCAGCGAATTGTCGATCTTATTGAAATGGGTAAGTTTTTTTATGCCGAGCTTCAGGGCAATATCATTGAGCGTCTGCCGGTTCACCATTTTGCTGCGCATTTCTGTAAGAAAGCCTTCACCGCGTTTAGGATAACGCTTGAAAAGATAGTTCGCGATTATGGCGCTTAAAATAGCATCTCCCAGATATTCGAGTCGTTCATTGTTTTCATCGGCCGGTTCCCGCATCGAGCGATGACTCATGGAGCGGATATAAAGATCAAGATTGCCTGGCTTAAACCCAAGCAGGTCGGTTAAACCGCTGCGATAGAGCTTTTCTTGCTTTGAAGGTACAAACAGTGATCTTAAAAACGACACAAATTCAATTCAGTATTATTCCAAAATGGTGGAGTGCAATAAATGGGATCAGCTTTCATATTTGCGCACGATCACGCAGGCATTGTGGCCGCCAAATCCAAAGGTATTGCTCAACGCAGCATTCATTTCGCGATGTTGCGCTTTGTTGAAGGTGAAATTCAGTTTGGGATCGAGCGCCGGATCATCGGTAAAATGGTTGATGGTTGGCGGTATAATTCCGGTTTCGAGAGCTTTGATGCACGCGATCGCTTCAATTACTCCGGCGGCTCCAAGGCAGTGGCCGGTCATGCTTTTGGTGCTGCTGATGTTCAGGTTATAAGCGTGTTCACCAAAAACCTCAAGGATGGCATTGATTTCAGCTCCGTCGCCTATCGGTGTGGATGTTCCGTGCGTATTGATGTAACCAATTTCCTGGGGTTGCATGCCCGCATCTTTTAAGGCGGCATTCATCACATTTTCTGCACCAAGTCCTTCAGGATGTGGCGCGGTAAGATGGTACGCATCGGCGCTTGCCCCAACACCGGCAATTTCACAAATGATATTTGCACCGCGGGCAAGAGCATGCTCAAGGCTTTCGATTACCAGGGCTCCTGCGCCTTCACCCATTACAAATCCATCCCGGTCTTTATCATATGGGCGGCTTGCTGTTTCAGGGCTGTCATTCCTTTCACTCAATGCTTTCATAGCGTTGAAACCGCCTACACCGGCCTCAGAAATAACCGCTTCAGAGCCACCGGTTACAAATACATCGGCTTTGCCGGCACGGATAATATCTACGGCAACACCTATGGCATTGGTTGAAGAAGCACATGCGCTGGTTACTGCAAAGTTTGGACCGCGAAATCCGTATTTCATCGAGATCTGCCCGGCGGCAATGTCCAGGATCATTTTGGGAATAAAGAACGGGTTGTAACGGGGTGTTCCATCACCTTTGGCAAATTCGGTGACTTCCTGTTGAAAAGTAATCAGCCCCCCAATGCCGCTGCCGAATATAACTCCGGTGCGGTCTTTATCCACTGAGCCTTCCACATCAATTCCCGCATGCTTTACAGCCTCTTCAGCAGCAACCATTGCCAGTTGGCAGTACCGGTCCATTTTGCGGGCTTCCTTGCGGTCCAGGTAGTCGGTAGGTTCAAAGTTCTTGAGCTCACAGGCAAATCGTGTTTTGAATTTTGAAGCATCAAATAATGTTATGGGGGCAGACCCACTAACGCCATTCACCAGGTTAGTCCAAGTCTCCTCAAGGTTATTTCCCAAAGCGCTCAAAACGCCCATGCCTGTAACAACAACTTTCTTTTGGCTCATATAAAGTCAGCAAACAAGTGTAAAAAGTCGAAAACACCCCCAGGCCCGATTACCATGAAGAGGTGTTCTCAATAAATTTTTTTTAGAACGATTACTTAGCGTGCTCTTCCAGGTACTTAACCGCCTGGCCAACGGTGGTAATGGTTTCTGCCTGCTCGTCAGGAATACTGATGTTGAATTCTTTTTCAAATTCCATGATCAGCTCAACGGTATCCAGGGAGTCTGCTCCGAGATCGTTGGTAAAAGAAGCTTCATTGGTGACTTCAGCTTCGTCAACACCAAGCTTATCTACAATAATTTTCTTTACGCGAGTTGCAATATCACTCATAATTTGAGATTTTATTTTGTTACCGGCAAAAGTAAATGATTTGGATATTAAAAGCTCAAATAAACCTTTTTTGTTGAAAAAAGGGGAAATTCGGCTGCCTTCTTTACCCTGTTCCGGTTTTGCACAATTCCAAAAGCCGTTATTTTTGTCGCTGCCGGATGAGCACTGATTTCCTCTGGTACAAAAAGCAGCAAATTTGAAAGCAATTATTCCCGTGGCAGGCGCAGGTACCCGGTTGAGACCGCTCACTTATACACAACCCAAAGCGCTGATACCCATTGCCGGCAAAACCATTCTCAGTTTTATTGTGGATCAGCTCCAGGAAGGAGGGATCCATGAATTTGTTTTCATACTTGGTTATCTTGGTGATAAGATCAAAGACTATGTGGAGAATGCCTATCCCCATCTTACCTGCCATTTTGTTTTTCAGAATGAAAGGCTGGGAACCGGTCATGCCGTAAAGCTGGCGCAGGAATTTATTGGGAAAGATGAGATCATGGTGGTGTTTGGCGATACACTGTGCCAGTACGATATCAAAGAAGTCATTGCAAGTCCAAAGAGCATTCTTGCAGTAAAAAAAGTAGATAATCCCAGTAAATTTGGAGTGGCGGAGATCGGGGAGGACAATAAGGTTTTGAAAGTGATTGAAAAGCCTTTGATCCCTAAAAGCAACAATGCGCTTGTTGGCATTTACAAGGTAAGGGAATCCGCTATGCTATTCGAATGCATTCCGGAAAACCTTCGGGATGAACACGGGGAAATGATATTTTATCAATTGACCGATGCACTTCAATGCATGATTGCCAAAGGAGTGGAGTTTGTTGCTTATCCCGTAGACAACTGGTTTGATTGCGGTCAAAAAGAAACATTGCTGGCAAGCAATTCTATTTTATTGCGAAAATCTGGCGGCAATGTGCACCCTGTTAATCATCAATACGAAGATTCCATTATTGTACCTCCGGTAAGCATTGCCCCTGGTTGCAAGATCAAGAATTCAATCATCGGCCCCCATGTGGCCATCGGCAACAATACGGTAATCAATAAATCCATCATCCGCGACAGCATTGTAGGTTCCTATAGCAATTTGTATGAAGTTGTATTGGAAAACTCTTTAATTGGAAGCGATGCCTTGGTAAAGGGATTGAGCCGCAGCCTGAATATAGGCGACAATACAGAACTGGATTTTGGGTAAGCGAAGTTCAGAAAAGTCCGTGCCGTGCGGTTTAACACAGGATTCAGTGACATTACCCGCGAATATGGGTATTGGCCAATGCAGGGATCTGCCCACTTATAACCTGCTCAGCATCGCCGCATAGATAATGACCTCAAGAAAATGAATATGGATTGCCGGCAGAAATTGAATCTGCCAAAGGTGATGGCAAAATCAATAACTAAATTTTTGGTGATGCCCGGGTTGGAATTCAACAAGACGCTCCCTGATGGATTCTGCATTACCCTTCCATTTTCGTGAAGACTTCACGCTTCACCTTATTCCACAACCCGTCAAACGACTGGTACTTATCTCCGCTCCATTTTTCCCCCATTTCATCCATTTTTGCAACCCGCCGTTCATGGTTCAGGTCAAAAAATGAATCGATGGCTTTCCGGTCGTTATCATGAGCCGTGTCATTGAAATAGGTCTTCAACGCGTCTTCCCGGTCGAGGTTGCGCAGGAACATTTCTTTTTCCCTTTCCTCGGTCATGCCAATTTTTTCTTCATAAGGGCCACTCGGCAGCATCATTTTGGCAATTACCGGCATCAACTCAATCAACATCAGAATAGCAATGATCAGGTAATACCGTGATGCAACAGCATCATTGGCTTTCACCAGGTTTTGCATGCCTTCTATACGCGTCAAAAAACCGTGGTTGAGTAAAGTGGCAAACTGGGCTTCCTGTTCCTTAATATTGGTTTCTATTGTTCCAAGATAAGAACGCATGGAATCGATCAGCGGTTGTTGCCTCAAAATCATCTGCCGGTGGATCGTATCAATTTTCAGATATTCTGCTCTTTTGGCCAGGGCAATGGTACTGATGCCCACCTTGCCTGTTCCTCCGCTTCCATCGGCTTCTTGTATATAAGAGATCCTGGCCCGGTCAACTGCGGCTGCCGAAGAATCCAGCTGGGTTTGTAAAACACCGATCTGGCGTTCGGTTTCCGCTTTTTGCGAAGCGTATAAAGAATCCAGTTGCTGGCGTTTAACCATTTTGCGTTGCTCATTGTCAATACTCGCCTGCATTTTCACCTCTTTATCAAACAGATAGAGCACAGCAGGTTGCGCCATAAACAAACCGATGGTCAGGGCCAGCAGGCCGCGAAAAGCCAGCGGAAGAAATTTATTTTTATTTTTCTTGTTGATGCCTTTAATGAGCGCCCGGTCGATGCTAAGAATGATGAAACCCATGAACAAACCAAGCGGTAAATAACTGTATGGCGAATCAATGCTTGTGCTGAAAAAATAGGTCCATGCAAGGGTAGCAAATAACCAGGTGCACAATACAATGAACCCGGTAATGCGGTAACGGTTCCGGTCGACGGTACAGTCATGGATCAACTCCGGTTCTGCAGTACTCAGCCACCATAAAAAGCGGTCGAAGCCATTTATTTCTGAATGCGTTGAGGTCATGGTTTTTGGCCATCCTGTTTTTGCAGGATGCAAGCGCAATAACGAGAGCCTCACCCAAATATTGCAGGCAAAATGACCAGCGGTAAGCGGCCAATGTTGAATGGCAGACTTTGAGTGAATCAACAATGCCTTAACAGCCACAACTGGCTGCACGCTGCAACTGCCCACTGCCCACTTTACTGATCCACTACCACATTATTCCGGTTAATGAAAAGGACTTTAGATCCTTTCATTACACGGGCTACGCCATCTTCGAATGTGTCGGCAAAATCATAGCTGAACGGGATCACCACCTTGCCGCTGTTGTCGATATAGCCCCAAAAGCCCTTGGCATTGGTTGCAGCAGCAAGACCTTCGGAAAAACTGCGGACATTATGAAATGCGGGGGCAATTACAAATGTTCCGGTCCTGTCGACGAAACCGTATTTCCCATCTTTCTTAAACGCTGCGAGCCCTTCGCTCATTCCCATAGCATCAGAAAATTGGGGTTCCAGGATCATCTTGCCGGTGCTGTCAATCAGTCCCCAGGATGCGCCTATACGTACAGGCGCATAACCTTCATGCATGGTTGAAGCCTCATCAAACCGCAAGGCAATTACGAGTTTACCTTTTTCATCCACATAACCGTATTTGCCATCTTTTTTTACAAGGCTAACCCCGCAAATACAATCGTTCACAAAATCATACTCTTTGGCCCATTGTTGTCCCCATGCCGGCATAATGTAAAGCATCAGGGCCATGGCTACAATTAGTTTTTTCATAGAACAAGTTTTACCGTTTACAATGCTGTTCGCCTTAAAGTTCTTTCATGAAACCGGAAAAAAACCTAACTTTTGTCATATTCTTCTGCAATTTTCCAGGCAAAATCATTAGCTTAATTCTTTGATCATTCTGGCTGGAGAGTTTTTTTTAAATTCGTAGATGCATCAATAAACAATCCATGAATAAATCCCTGAACAGAACGCTATACTCCGTTTTAATAATTGCTCTCGCTGCCTGTGCCCCGGTTAAGAAGCATATTTTACCGCAGGTGAGCAATACCATTGAAATATTGCCTGCCGACTCAAAAGAAGAAATTATTGCAAAGGCTGTGCGGGTGGTACCAACGGCCAGTCAATATGAAGCGCTTCAAAACGAATTCATCGCTTTCATCCATTTTGGCCCGAACACTTTTACACGCATGGAATGGGGAAGTGGAATGGAAGATCCAAAGATTTTTGACCTGAAAGAATTGCATACCGATCAATGGTGTGAAGCCATGAAGGATGCGGGAATGAAAATGGTGATCATTACAGTGAAGCACCATGATGGTTTTGTGCTTTGGCAAAGCCGTTATACAAATCATGGCATTATGTCCACAAATTTTCAGAACGGGAATGGCGATATTCTGAAGGACCTGGCCGCATCCTGTAAGAAATTTGGATTAAAACTCGGTATCTACCTTTCTCCTGCCGATCTGTTTCAGATTGAAAGTCCAACCGGACTTTACGGCAACCTGAGCAAATACACCATGCGTTCCATCCCGCGGGACGTACCAGGAAGGCCTTTTGCCAATAAAACCAAATTTGAATTTGAAGTAGACGATTATAACGAATATTTTCTCAATCAGTTATTTGAATTGTTGACTGAATATGGAGAAGTGCATGAACTTTGGTTTGATGGTGCACATCCCAAAACGAAAGGTGGGCAGCAGTATAATTATGCCGCCTGGAAGTCGTTGATTCGTGCACTTGCACCAAATGCAGTAATTTTTGGGAAGGAAGATGTGCGCTGGTGTGGAAACGAATCAGGCGGAACACGGAATACAGAATGGAATGTAATTGGTTACCCGGAAAACCCAAACACCGCCAACAACTTTCCCGATCTTACTGAAGAAGACCTGGGCAGCCGGGAAAAATTATACAAGGCGAAATTTCTGCATTACCAGCAAGCTGAAACCAATACATCCATTCGTGAAGGTTGGTTTTACCGCGATGATACCCATCAGAAGGTGAGGAATGCAGATGATGTGTTTGACATTTATGAAAGATCGGTTGGTGGAAACTCTACTTTCCTTTTAAATATTCCCCCAAATCGTGAAGGAAAATTTTCAGCAGAAGATGTGGCTGTTTTGAAAGAAACAGGTAAACGGATTCGCGAAACGTATTCAGATAACTTATTTAAAGGGGCAATTGTGGGAAGTCCGCTGATCCTGGACAATAACGGAGCTACCTATGTTACCCTGTCAGAATTCAATAAGGATTTTACCATTAAAACTGCCCAGCCGGTAACGGTTAACCGGGTGATCTTGCAGGAATCAATCGCAACCCACAGCGAACGTATTGAGAAGCATGCATTGGACGCGTTTATCAATGGCGAGTGGAAGGAAATTGCCACGGCTACCAATGTTGGCTATAAACGTATTCTTCGTTTTCCCGAAATTACCGCCTCCGAGTTCCGGATACGGATCCTGGAATCACGGGCTGAGCCTGCTATAGCAACAATTTCAGCGCATTATTACAAAACCAAACCGCCCCGGTTGCAAATAACCCGCGATAAAAATGGCTTTGTTCGCATTGCAACTTTGCAGCATGAGTTTGCCTGGAAACCACATGGCGAAGATGCAGGTAAGAATCTGAATACCGGGATGGAAATCTTTTATACCACCGATGGCAGCCAGCCAAATGCCGGTTCAAAAAAATACACGGAGCCTTTTGCATTTGGTAACGGGGTGATTAATTCCGTAGCCATACTTAAAAGTGAAAAAGGAAGCATTGCGAGCCGGCGCCTTGGAATGATTGCCAAAGACTGGAAACTGGTTGAAGTCAGCAGCCAGGCAGAAAGGGGGACCGCGGCCCTGGCTTTTGATGCAAACAACAAAACCTGGTGGGAATCTCAGCCCGGAAACGGGCCGCATTACATTTCCCTGGATTTGGGAAAACCTGCAAACCTCGAAGCCTTTGCTTATACGCCTCAAAATATAAACCGCAACGGCATGCTGGAAAAAGGGGTATTGAAAATCAGTGATAACGGGCAAAACTGGCGGATAGCCGAGGAGTTTGAATTCGGCAACCTGATCAATGATCCATCAACCCGTTTCCATCATTTGAAATCTCCGGTTCAGACGCGTTTTGTCCGTCTTGAAGCAATCCGGATAGCCGGGGGGGATAATCGGTTGAGTGTGGCAGAACTGGAGTTTTTTGAATAAGCGTAACCCCTGCCGATCAACTGAAAGCAAGCTCTGGCAGCTTTCAGATCCAATCTGCAGTTATCTCAAAGCAGTTGTATTTGGCATTCAATGGCCTGGAAACATTTGCCGTACTTTCTAAAACAGTGGATATTCAGTATAGAATCGAATGAAAGATTTATAACAGATTAACCTATAGAGTTGGAACTTTAATTTCATTTTTCATTACTTTTGCCGCCCGGCAAATGAGGCGGGGTAGCTCAGGCGGTTAGAGCGCAGGATTCATAACCCTGAGGTCTCGGGTTCAACTCCCGATCCCGCTACACCTCAAAAAAGGCTCCTTCGGGAGCTTTTTTTATTTTTTCAAAAAACTTCGTACACGATGCCGGCATATTATGTTTATATTTTATTCTCTCTGAAGTGCCACCGGTTTTACACCGGTCATACCGGAAATATCATCAAGCGTTTTCACTCTCATAATGGCCTTGCGACTAAAGGGTACACAATTAGATGCCGGCCTTATGTGCTGGTTTATTGGGAGCCTTTCGATTCAAAACCAGAAGCCATTCAGCGGGAAAAGTTTTTAAAGACCGGAGCAGGTAGAAGATGGGTGGCTGAAAATGAGCAGATAAAACATGCCATTTCTCTTTTTTTAAAGGATTAGAGCGCAGGATTCATATTCGTCTTAGGCGAACCCGGGTTCAACTCCCGATCCCGCTACACCTCAAAAAAGGCTCCTTCGGGAGCTTTTTTTTTATTGGATTAAAGCGCAGGCCTTAGGCGAACCCGGGTTCAACTCCCGATCCTCCAGGTTCTGTCAAAAATTTGAACAGCAATAATGTTTATGCAACTTGCTTATGTTGATCACCCGATCTTCCGGCCCGGGTAATCCCTCAAAGCAACTTCCAAAACATCCATCGCCCTGCTTAAGTCTTCCGATTTCAAAACATAAGCGAGCCGCACTTCATTGGTGCCAAGGCCGGGCGTACTGTAAAATCCTGTTGCGGGCGCAAGCATTACCGTTTCGCCGTTATGATCAAACGATTCCAGCAGCCATTGGCAGAATTTATCGCAATCATCAATAGGCAGGCGGGCCATTGCATAAAACGCGCCTTTGGGCTCCGGGCAATAAACGCCTTCCATTTCGTTCAATCGGCTCACCATCAAATTACGGCGCATCAGGTATTCGCCTTTGGCTTCATGAAAATAATCTTCGGGGAGGGCAACAGCGGCTTCGGCCATGATTTGTGCAAGCCCGGGAGGACTGAGGCGTGCCTGGGCAAATTTCATAGCAGTATCAAGCACAGCCTGATTTTTCGTAACCAGGGCTCCCAGGCGGGCGCCGCATGCACTGTAACGCTTACTGATGGTATCCATTACCACCACGTGTTGTTCGGCATTCTTCAACTGCAGCATGCTGGAAGGCTCCCCATCGTATATAAATTCACGGTAGGCTTCATCGCTGAAAATATACAGGTTGTGTTTTATGGCCAAAGCCGCGAGGGCTTCAATTTCTTCTTTCCGGTAGGCGTAACCGGTGGGGTTGTTCGGGTTGCAAATGGCAATGGCTTTTGTACGTGGCCCTATTTTCGCTTCAATGTCCTCAATGGAAGGCAATGCAAAAGCCTCATCAATAAAACTTGTTACCGGAACCACTTTTACGCCGGCTTCCACCGCAAAGCCATTATAGTTGGCATAAAAAGGTTCGGGAATAATCACTTCATCGCCTTCATCCATGCAGCTCATGAAACCGAAAATAATGGCTTCAGAGCCGCCGGTTGTTGTGATAATCTGGGTATGATCTATGTCTACATTTACCGTTTTATAATATTCAACAAGTTTGCGGCGGTAAGATTCATTTCCTGCACTGTGGCTGTATTCGAGCACTTTAATTTCTGCATTCCGCACCGCATCAAGCATCGCAGGCGGCGTGTCGATATCCGGCTGGCCGATATTTAAATGGTAGACTTTGATTCCTCTTCTTTTGGCTGCCTCTGCATATGGCACCAACTTGCGAATGGGACTGGCGGGCATTTCGTGGCCCCTGGAGCTGATCGTTAACATGCAATTGAATTAAATGAGTTGCAAAGGTACTGAATAAGGCCTGATGCCTGTTCTCAAAAGCATTTCAATTGAGGCTGGAAGATGGAATTTTCCAGAACAATTACCTGAGTCTCTCAAACTGCTACAACAGGGCGTACCTTTTTCCCGGCAGTGTTTGCACCACGCCCTGCAACTCGAGACTGAGCAATGCGGCAGCAATAGCCGAAGAAGAAATGGGGATTTTCAGGTTAATGTCATCAATATGTACGGTTTCAGCCTCTTTGAGCAATCCAACCAGTTTTTCCTCATCAGGACTTAATTCGATAAACAACTGCCGCTGGATCTTTTTTGGTTTTTCAGTGGGCATCCAGTTCATAAATTTCAATACCTGTTTTCCGGAGCTGGCCAGTGCGGCCTTATTGGTTTGAATAAGCAGGTTACAACCGCGGCTTTTGACATCGTGTATTTTGCCGGGATAAGCAAGTACATCCCGGTTGTAGCCATTTGCCAGGTCAGCGGTGATCATGCTGCCCCCTTTAATATCAGATTCCACTACGATGGTCACGTCGCAAATGCCGGCAACTATACGGTTGCGGTTTGGAAAATGGTGCTTGTCGGGCTGGTCATGAAAGAAACACTCGGTAACCAGCGCGCCATCGTATTCTATAATCTGCCGGGCAAGACCACGGTTTTCGGAAGGATAAATGGTACCAAACCCATTGCCCAAAATGGCAATTGTGGGGGTGTTGTATTTTAGTGCGCCGCGGTGGGCCAACGTATCAATGCCAAATGCAAGACCGCTGACTACGGTTACTTTTTGTGCCGAAAGTTCCTGGCAGAGATCCTCGCAAATGGAGCGGCCATATTCGGTGCAACTTCGTGTGCCGATTACTGCAGCCATTCTCGCGGCATTCAGGTTGGCTTCCCCTTTGGCAAACAGCAGCGTAGGACTGTCATAGCAATTCAACAACCGTTTTGGGTAACTTTCGTCTTTAAGAAAATGCATTTTGATGCCGGAGTTTTCCAGCAGTTTCAGCTCGGCTTCGCAGGAATTAAAATCATTGAATTTTTTGATCTGTGCAGCCCTTATTTCACCGATGTTTTCGATGGCCGCAAGCTGCGATTTCCGGGCTTTGAAAATATCTGATGCGAGGGGGAAATGTTGCAGCAGGGCTTTTGCACCTACAGTTCCGATCTGTGGCACCTGTGTCAACGCCAATTGGTAAATTCTTTCCTCGTGCATGGTGCGGAAAGATAAAAGAAATTTCCAATTGAAACCATGGTCGCGGTTTATTTGGCCAGCACCACAATCTCTGTCCGGCGGTTCAATGCTTTGCCTTCTTCGCTTGCATTTGAGGCAATAGGTTTAGTTTCCCCAAGTCCACGCACCGTGATGCGGTTGGGCAAAATCCCGTGGTTCACCAGGTAGTGCATTACGCTGCGGGCACGTGCGAGGCTCAGCACATTGTTGGCCGCTTCGGCTCCCACATCATCCGTATGGCCATAAATGCCGATCCGCATGGTGGGGTTGTCCTTCATCCAGCCAAGCAGCTTGTCAAGTTCTATATTGGACTGTGGGCTTAGTTCTGCTTTGTTGGTTTCAAACAGAATATGATTCATCACGAAACTCGCGTTGACTGAAATGGGACGGAGTAAAATATCTTTTGTAAAGGTTTCACCGTTTTCATTTCCTTCGGATAAGTAAATCCGTTCGGTATAAAATAGGTATCCTTTCCGGTTTACAGTAAAAGAATAGTCTTTGCCCGTGGGCAATGTAACCAGGTAATTCCCGGTTTCATCTGTAATCACTTTTTGCACCAGCATGCCCGAAGTGGTTTCTTTGAGTTCAATGGCTGAGGGCAACCCCTGGCGGGTGGCGAAGTCAATCACGGTTCCTTGTACCCAGAGGGTGCGCAACGGACGGATTTCACGGGGAAGTTCAAACTTGTATAGATCCAGTCCCCCACGGGTATCGCTGCGGTCGCTGGCAAAAAATGCGGTAATGCCATCAGCGGATACCGCCAGGCTTCCATCATCCTGAATGGTATTGATGGGGTAACCGAGGTTTTCCGGGGCTGACCATTCACCGTTGGATTGTTTGCGGCTGAGGTAAATATCGGAACCGCCGTAACCGGGATGGCCGTTGCTGGTGAAATAAAGGGTTTGGTTGTCGGCATGGATAAATGGAGCCAGTTCATCGCCGCGGGTGTTGAACATTTCACCCATGTTCTCCGCCGCGGACCATTTTCCATCCATTTGCCGGTAACTTACATAAAGGTCTTTGCCGCCAAAACCATCCGGACGGTTGCTGCTGAAATACAAGGCGTTTTTATCCGGGCTCAGCGTAGGACTGCTCTCCCAGAATTCGGTATTGATGGCGGGCCCAAGGTTGAATGGATCGCTCCATCCTTCGGGGGTGGCATAACACATATAAAGATCAAAATCGCCCATGCCCTGCCCGCTAAAATTGCCGGCAAAGATCAGCCATTCGCCATCCTGGGAAATCATCAGACCGCCCTTGCTGGGTTCGTCATTCAGACTTCCCTGAACCAATCCGGCTTTTGAATAAGTTTCCCCCTCAATTTTTTTTGCGCGGATAAAATCTTCGCGCCATCCATCGCCGCGGCGGGTAAAAACCAGCATGCTGTCGTTGATGGTAAAGCTCGGGTAGTATTCGCTACGCGGTGAATTGATGCTGTCACCCAGGTTGACCGGCGAAAAGTTGCGGCCGCTATATTTCCGGGCATGTTCCAGCGCGAAATCATAAGCATTGAGCCGGTAATTTGCAGCGTTGCGGCTGCGTTCGTCGAGCCTGGGTTTTTGCAGAAAGGTTTCTACCGCTTTTTTCGCTTTGGCGAATTCGCCCCTTCCTGCAAGATTGATGGAATAAGGCAGATAGAAATCGCGGGTATAAGCAGTATCCATCGGAAAAACCTTTTCGTAATAGTAAACTGCGCTGTCGTAGTTTTTTTGCTCTCCGTGCACGCCGGCAAGGCTTAGCCAGGCATCCAAAAATTTTTCATCGGTTTTGGTGGCGAGATGCATCAGCCGCATGCCCGGTTCAAACTGCCTCTCCCGCAGCAATTCTATAGCGCCGTTGTAAAGGTGCTGCGCCCTTGCATTAACCTGGTAATTAACATACCATTGCCCGTGGGCTGATCCAAAAGTCAATAGGAATATAAGGAGAGAATACCAAATTCGCTTCATTGGCAATTTTTAATGCTTATAGAACGGAAAATTAGGTGGAATAATGTTAATTGGGCTGTAAATGAGGCTACGCGGTAGTAGGAGAGCGTACGCCCGGCTTTGGATAGTGCCGGCTGTGCTGCGAAGCAGGTCGACCTTGAATGCACGGACCGGTCATTTTTTCCCAGCCATTCGATCTTCCATTCAGCACAAAAACCTGAGAGGTATATATCTTTAATCCAGATGCTATTCCGCTTGTACAGAGAGCGAATTGCTGATCACATCCAACAACCCATCATTTGTTTTGTCCAGTGATAATTCCCAAAACATGATACCGCCCAAATGGTATTTTTTTACATAATCCACTTTTTCTTTCAATGAGCGCTTATTGTCAAATGTTGCAAATGTTTTTTGGGTTTTGCTATAGGCAAAAGGTGCTTTTGCGGAATCATCCCAAAAATGGATAAACCCATTGGTTTCACCTAAATGTTGATCCAAATCCCGATAGGCAATAAAGTTTTTGAACTTGCCGGATTGGTAAAGGCCATCCCGTAGATCTTCCACATTTTCCCAGGTACGGGCATAAAAAGCCGTACCAATGATCATTTTTTCCGAAGGCACCCCAATGGAAAGCAGGTACTGGACGCACTGATCGGTGCTTGGCACCTGCTCAGGCCGGCTGAACAATGCGGTATGGTGCCCGGTTACTGTGCTGTAACCGCTCACCAGGTCATAAGTCATCAGATTTACGTTGTTCACCAAAGGCATTACTTTTTCCCAGTCAACGCTGTTTTCCAGGAACAATGGAAAACCGCCTGCCGCGAAACTGATCATAGCCGAATCGCCCAGAATTTGCCGCAGATCTTGCACCAATGCCGTGAAATTGAGTTTGTCCTCAGGTTTCCATGGATGTCCGGGATGACCTTCAATTCCAGGGTATTCCCAATCCAGGTCGATGCCGTCGCCACCGCTATTCTCCAGTATCTTTTTTACAGAATGGGCAAAGCCCTTCCGGTTTTCATCCGTAGAGAAAACGTCGCTGCACGTGTAGCATCCGCCCCAGCCACCAAGGGAGAGCAGTATTTTAAGGTGCGGGAATTGGTTTTTAAGTTCCACCATTTTTTCATACTGCTGCTTATCAGCGAGGGTGTCAAAATGGAGTTCATTTCCTTTTAGATGCAAGAAGCTGTAGATCACCTGGTCAACTTTACGAAGGTCGTAAGTGGCCAGGTTTGCTGCATCACTGGTAAAATAGGCGATTACCTCCGGTTTCTTTCCGGCCTGCTGCGAACTTTGCACAGGCGTGCATTGAAATGCCACTGCCACCAATAGGAAAATGAATAGAATCCGCATTATTTTTTGTCTTTGCTTTTGTTGAAGTATTTGAGCAGCCGTACTTCTTTTTCTTTCAGGAAACGCCATTTACCGCGTTCAACATTTTTCTTGGTAAGGTTGGCAAACAAAACCCGGTCAAGGTTTTTTACATCATAACCAAGATGTTCGAACATCCTGCGAACGATACGGTTTTTGCCACTGTGAATCTCAATGCCTACAATGCTGTGATCTGCGGAATCCGGCCAAGCAGCAACATCGGCAGCAATAAATCCATCTTCCAATTCGAAACCGCTTACCAAAGCATCTAAATGGGCTTTAATTACTGGTTTATCGAGCCGTGCTTCATAGACTTTGCGAATTTCAAATTTGGGGTGGGAGAGTTGCTGGGCAAGGTCGCCGTCATTGGTGAGCAACAAAACACCGGTGGTATTCCGGTCTAATCTGCCAACAGGATAAATGCGTTCATCTGAAGCATTCCTCACGATATCCATTACCGTTTTCCGGCCTTTGTCGTCGCTTACTGTTGTCAGGAAATCTTTTGGTTTATTGAGGAGGATATAAACCAGGCTCACTTTTCTGAGCACTTTTTTACCAAATGCGGTCACCTCATCTTCGGGGTTTACTTTATAGCCTGGTTCCAGGATAAGTTGGCCGTTCACTTTCACCTTTCCTCCTTTAATGATTTCGGCTGCTTCCCGGCGGCTGCTTATGCCACCATAAGCTATTGCCTTATTCAGGGGCATGGGTTCATCGGTTTCCTTCTTCGCTGTAAATTCGGGACGTGGCGCCGGTTTGCTTGAAGTTCTTTCGGCGAAGCTTCTTTTTGCACCGCCCGGGCGGGCAGCGTTTCGTTGTTCATTTTCACCACCTGCTCTCCTCGGTGATGGCCCGTTGTTTTTGCCGGAGCCGGCACGGTCTTTCCAGCTTTTTTGCGAATCATCTCTGGCGGGGTTTCGGGTTGGTGACTTTGAACCATATTTATCAGCTTCCTTTCCCTCAGCTCTGCGTGGTCCTGATCTTTCTGCACCGCTCCTATCAGTATTTTCCTTCCTGGCATAGGGTCTTTTTTCCGATGGCTTGGAAGCAAATTTCCTTGTGGCCATTCCTTCAGCTCTGCCCGTACCCGATTTGTTCACATCGCTTCTATCTGTATTTTCTTTCTTCGCATAGGGTCTTTTTTCCGATTGCTTGGAGGCAAATTTCCTTGTGGCCATTCCTTCAGCTTTGCCCGGGCCCGATTTGTCCACCTCGCTTCTATCTGTATTTTCTTTTCTGCCATAGGGCTTCCTTCCTTTATTGTCAGACGACGCGGCGCTTCTTCCGGCGCCGGCTGCGGATTGCTCATTTCTCGATTTTGACCCCCGGTGCTGACCAGGCTGCTGCGCAGCCCGCTCTTCAAATTGCTGTTTGCGCTTCTCCTTAAAATAATCTTCCCGCTCTTTTTTCACCTTACGCTTTTGCTGTTTAAGGGCTTCCTTTTTGGCAGCGCCGGTCAGTTCCTTTTTGGTGAATTTATCAAAATTGCCCATGGTGAAATGTAGTTGATCAGACAAAGATAATTGCCAGACTCAAGACTAAATGCCTGCAGCTGAGACAGGGAAATTTTTGATTTCTCAACAGAGGTGCGTAATACTGTGTTATAAAGGCTCCTCAAACGGAGGATAAGTAATCAGAATGGTGGGGAATGTAACGATTCAACGTGCACCGCAGCCGGTCTTTAGCGAGTGTCAAACCAAATGCCTGCCAAACAGAAAAGCCACCCAATGATTGGATGGCCTTGTTATGGTGGTTGGTGCTGAGCTGATTTACCGTCGCCGGCTGTTTTATGCAAGCGCACTTGCATGCCGAATGGCATGAAATACTAATTCCATCGTTTGCGTCTGCCCTGTTGATGGAGTTCCTGCCATTTCTGCATTTGCTCTGCATTCAAAATGCTTTTCAACCCGGTTTGCATATCACCGGTTGCTTTTTGAATGGCTTCCCGGCGTGCTTCGCGGCTCAGATTTTCATCCTGACGAATGCTGCGCATTTTTTCCTGGAAAGCGTTCTGGTTGGATTTTACAGCGGCGATTTGCGCATCATTCAATGCAAGCTTTTCACGCATATTCTCAACGCGTGCATCACGATTTACCTGCATTTGATCCATGCGATCTTTAGCTTTTTGGTCAATTTGCGCCTTTTGTTCCGGAGTCAGAAGATTTTGAACAGCATCACGATGACTTTTAATGATGGCTTCACGGCGGTCACGTTGCTCCTTTACCGTAATATTTTCCTGTGAACGCAGGTTTTTAAGGTCGGCCTGGAGTTTTTCCTGCAAGTTTTTCATTTGCGCTTTCTGCGCATCGGAAAGTTGAACATCGCGCATTAAAAAGCCATTGCCAACGCCGCGTTGCATTGAATTTTGACGTTGCATCTGGCCTTTGCCTTGCCGGCCCTGCATGTGGCCTTGCCTCATTCCCTGTCCGCGTTCCATATTGGCTTTTTGGCCGTTTTGACCACGGTTACCACCCTGGTTTTGCTGGGCATCTAATCCTGTGAAGAGAAAAAGTGTAAAAGCAGCACCCAGAATTAATTTTTTCATGTTAAGATGATTTAATGTGTATGGAGTTTTGACGACACAAAGGGTCTGTTGTTTAACCTTAATCCATAAAATACTTGTTAATGTGCTTGCCTGCCAGGTCCCAAAAAACAATCCACCCGGAAGCGGGTGGATTGCTGAATTCGTTTAAGTAGTTTGGTTTGAATTTACAGGGAGGCCAGTTGCACTTTCTGGTGCAATTCCAGCACATTTTCTTTAAACACGCTGTCGGTGTCCATGAGGTCTTTAACGGTTTGGCAACTGTGGATAACTGTGGTATGGTCGCGGCCGCCAAAATGCTCACCAATGGTTTTGAGTGAATTTTTTGTGAAGGCTTTTGCCAGGTACATCGTAATCTGCCGGGCCTGTACAATTTCACGTTTCCGGGTCTTTTGCTGCAGTTTCTCGTAAGGCACATCAAAATATTCGCAGACCATTTTTTGTATACTGTGCAATGTAATTTCCTTACTGCTGGTTTTGATGTGATTGCGCAGAACTTTCTTGGCCAGCTCCAGGTCAATCTCTCTTTTATTGAGTGATGATTGGGCCAGCAGGCTGATCAAAGCACCCTCCAGTTCCCGCACATTGGTGTTGATATTGTATGCGAGATATTTCACTACCTCTTTGGGCATTTCCAGTCCATCTGCTTTCATGCGACGCTCCAGAATATCCATCCGTGTTTCGTAATCCGGCATCTGCAAATCGGCACTCAGGCCCCAGCGGAAACGGCTGAGCAAACGCTCCTGCAATCCATCAAGATCTTTCGGCGCTTTATCGCTTGTTAAAACCAATTGCTTGCCGCTTTGGTGCAAATGATTGAAAATGGCGAAAAACGCATCCTGCGATTTTTCAGCTTTATTGAAAAATTGAACATCATCAATAATCAGCAAATCGATCAGTTGATAAAAATGAATAAAGTCATTGATGGCGTTGTTGCGGCCATGATCCTGGAACTGGTTAATAAATTTTTCACTGCTCACATACAACACTACTTTATTGGGATGGTGCTTCTTGGCTTCATTTCCAATGGCTTGTGCAAGATGCGTTTTGCCAAGGCCCACACCGCCATAAATTACGAGCGGATTAAAGGAATTGTTGCCTGGTTTATCGGCCACTGTTTTGCCGGCACGCCGGGCAACCCGGTTGCAGTCACCCTCAACAAAATTTTCCAAAACATAATTTGGATTCAACTGCGGATCGATCTGGATTTTTTTCAAACCAGGAATAACGAAAGGATTTTTCACCTGGCTGTTGGTGAAGGCGGGATATTCCATCTCGTTATGATTATACATTTTGATGTGGCCGGTTGGAAGATTTACTGTCTGCGGGTTGTGGCGGCTGCTTCCGCTATCCACCATGATGCGGTATTCCAAACGGGCCTCTTTACCAAGTTCCCGTTTCAACGTTTTTCCAAGGAGGTTTACATAATGCTCCTCAAGATATTCGAAAAAAAATTGACTGGGAACTTGAATCGTCAGTACATTGTTCTGGAGTGAAACAGGCACAATTGGCTCGAACCAGGTTTTGAAATGTTGCCAATCTACGATGTCTCTAATGATTTCGAGACAATTTCGCCAAACCGTTTCGCTTGTTTTCGTCATTTTTTTACTGTCGCAATTTCAGTGTTAAGTAGAAGTGGTACCAGCAGTAATTCACGGTAAAAGTTGCTTCGGTTTTAGCTCACAATCAACTCATGCAGTGAACGGCGAATATCCCCTTGTTTCTGTTGAAAAAAAAATTTTTTTGTATGAATTATTTTCCTTTTACGTTCAATGTTCCTGCTTTAAAAAATTCCTTTTTTCCAACTGCATCAAAACGGAAATCCAGGCGCCCCAATATCAGTCCGCCAAAGCCAACCTGATTGATCAAAACCTCGCCCCCGGCTTTATTCAGGCGCTTTTCCGGTTCACGCATGAATGTATGCGTATGTCCGCCAAGGATCAGATCAATTGCTGAACTGTTGTCGGCCAATACCTGATCAGAAACGAGGCCAGGATCACTGTACCGGTAACCCAAATGGCTGAGACAGATCACCAGGTCGCACTTGTGTTTGTTTTTCAACAATGCCGCAGTTTCATTTGCTTTCTGCACCGGATCAAGGTATTGGGTTTTGCCATAGAGGTCGGCCGCAACCAATCCGGCGAGTTTGATGCCGAGCCCGAATATACCAATTTTTAATCCCCCTTTTCTTATAACGTGAAAAGGTAAGGTTTTTCCTTCCAAAGGGGTATCATTGAAATCATAATTGCTGGACAACATGGGAAAGCGGGCATGTTTGTGCATTTGTAGCGCAAGATTTTCAATTCCCGCGTCAAAATCATGATTGCCAATGGTACATGCATCATAGCCCATCAGGGTCATGGCTTTTATTTCGGGTTCGCCATGGTACATATTGAAGTAAGGCGTACCCTGGAAAATATCTCCGGAATCAAACAGAAGCACATGGGGATTTTCTTTCCTGATCTGTTTGATAAGTTTCATTCTTGGGATTACCCCGCCCTGGCCGGCGTTGCGACTGCCATCCATAGGAAATGGATCAAGCCGGCTGTGAACATCGTTGGTATGCAAAATAACCAAGTGCTGGCTTGCATCCGCAGCCGATACGATGCCCGGTAAAGCAAAACTGCCCGCAGTGGCAAGTAAAGTGTTTTTTATAAAATTTCTTCTTTCCATTTTCTTATTGTGAAACCTTTACACGGTTTAAGGCGGGTTCCGGAATAGTCTTCGTTTCTTTTGACAGGTTAACGATATAATCGATCAATGCATCACGTTGAAGATAGCCATTGTTCATTATCGGAAGTCCGGAAAACATCAGCGCATCATCACCGCCATTCACAACATAATCACTCAGGGCTATGGTGTAAGTTTTATCAGTGTCCAGTGGCATATTGCCAATGCGGATGTCCGTTGCTTTGCCATTTTGCACGGTATAGGTTCCGCCGCTAATCGGCCAGCCTCCGCGTTGGCTGATGTGGTCCATGAATTGCTGAAGGAGATCACCCCTTGCTTTAACCAAAACCATAATGTTATCAAATGGAAGGGTTTCATAAACCCTGCTCAGGCTTACACTTCCTTTGGGCCATTCATTCAGGCGGATGCCACCATTATTGACAAAAGCGAGGTCTACCGGTTGGTTGAAACTGTTTCTGGCACCCCACAAAAATGCATCTGTAATAAAATAGCCAAGGCTGCTTGCTGGCATTGGTTTCACAAATGGCTGTGCAATCGTACCAAGTTCCCGGTTCATGATCATGTTCATTGAATCGCGGTAAACCGAAAGGAAATCATTCCGCGCTGTATCTTCCAGGCCTCCGCTCACCGGGTAGTTGTGATGCTCCACGCCGGCTGGCGAAAAGAATGTGGGATTGCATGCCACCAAGCCCACTGCCAGGGCGAGGTATAATAAGCGTTTTTTCATATTGAAAGAGGGTATTCCTGCAAAGCTAAAGTTGAGACTGAAGTTGAAAAGATAAAAGAAAAAAATTAATCTTTTCAATCTTGCTTACTTGCCGGGCCAGAATTGATTTTTTTGCAGTTTATTTGAGCAAATTTATAAAAAGATAAAAGTTTATGGCTTACGAGGTGACTGGAACATTGATAGAGATTTCCCCGGTAATGGAAAAAAGCGCGACGTTTAAAACGCGTGAATTTGTAATTGAGAAAACCGAAGCAAGCGGGGCAAGGGTGTTTTCGGATTATATAAAATTCCAATGTGTGCAGGATCGCACCACATTGCTCGACAATTTCAGCAAAGGTGATGTGGTGAAAGTCACTTTCAACCTGAAAGGAAATAAATGGGAACGGGATGGTAAAGTAAGCTATTTCACCAACCTGGACGCATGGAAAGTAGAAAGTGTGCAAGACGCAGGCAGGATGGAAGATCCGGGTATGCCTCCACCTATTGACGACAATGATTTGCCTGATACCAATCAGCCGGATAACGATGACCTGCCATTTTAAACGGCCGGTTTAATAAAGCGTAAAAAAACCGCAACTAGACATGGTGTATTTTTCCATTCTTACCGGAGTACGGGGAACATTTCACAGTTTACCGCTGATTGCAATGGACCAGCCTGCAGCAGTTTATGTACAGGGCGGAGGGAATTGGTTTTACGTATTAAATTAGCACCATGAAACCGGAATTTGGAAAATGGATAATTATCGCCGGAATGGCCATTGTGGTTATTGGAATAATTGTTTATTTTTTCGGCAATAAATTTCATTGGATCGGCCGTTTACCCGGAGACATTCGCATAGAAAATGAAAATTCCCGCTTTTATTTCCCCATCACCACGATGATCATTTTTAGTATTTTAGTGACCATCATTCTTCATTTTATTCGGAAATTTTTTTGACGGCCAAGTTGCCGGTCATTTACATTGGCAATTGGTAATCCCACTTTGCCGTTAATAATTATTCGGTATTTCAGTATAGTGTTTTCACTTATTTTCGGCCAAACTAAAAAAACGGCTATGGCGGATGTGCTTGAGGTGAGGAACCTGGTTAAGCATTTTACAGATCAAAAAGCAGTTGACGGTATATCATTCAATGTTTCCCAGGGAGAAATATTCGGCCTTCTAGGACCTAATGGTGCGGGTAAAACCACACTGATCCGGATGATTACCGGCATTTTTTATCCTGATGCCGGACAGGTAATTCTGGAGGGAAAACCTTTCAGGCCGGAAGATGCAATCAAGATCGGGTATATGCCTGAAGAGCGGGGCTTGTACAAACGCATGAAAATTGGCGAGCAGGCGTTATATCTTGCCCAGCTGCGCGGCATGAAAAAACAGGATGCTATGGAATCGATCAGGAAATGGTTTACCCGTTTCGAAATGGAATCCTGGTGGAATAAAAAACTGACGGATCTGAGCAAGGGAATGAGCCAGAAGCTACAGTTTGTGACCACGGTAATGCACAACCCAAAACTCATCATTCTGGATGAACCTTTTAGCGGCCTTGATCCTGTAAATACCAACCTTATAAAAGATGAAATATACAACCTTGCCACAAACGGGGCCACCATTATCTTTTCTACGCATCGCATGGAGCAGGTTGAAGAGATTTGCAACCGGATTGTTTTGATAAACCAGGGAAAAAAGATTTGGGACGGTTCTGTAGCCGGTACAAAGCAGCATTTTAAAGAAAATAAATTCAGAATCCACACTTCCGAAAACGGGCAGGCACCGGTGGTTTCTTCTCCCTTATTTGATGTGGAAAAAAGCAGCAACAACGAATGGACGCTTCGAAAAAGAGATGGGGTGACCAATAACCAACTGCTCAATTATTTTATCCAGAACAACATTCAGGTTGATGGGTTTGAAGAGATTCTTCCTTCCCTCAATCAAATTTTTATTCAGTTGGTTCAGGGTACACCTGAGGCAAGGGCTTTCTCTAACAACCCCTAACTTGCAAATACGAGAAAAATATGGAAAAAATATGGCTCATAGTTAAGCGTGAATACCTGACGCGCATCCGCAATAAAACCTTTTTGCTGAGCACATTTTTAACCCCGCTGGGTTTTGCGCTGATCATGGGTGTTGTCATCTGGATCACGGTGGAAGGCAGCGATGGGATTGAAAAAATAGCTATAGCCGATAAGGAAAACATCCTTAAAGCATATATGGATGAGGCAAAGGATATGGAGTTTGTGTTTGACAACAACGCGGATACCTCGCTGTTGCAAAAAGGATTTACAGCGGTATTGTTTGCTCCGGGAAACGGCATAAATCAATCAGGCAATTTTCAGATCTATACTTCCCGGAGTATGAGCATGGCTACAGAAGGCCGGATCAGCAGCAAGATCAACAGTGCTATGGAAACGCGCATGATGACAGAACTTACCAAACTCTCCAAGGAGGAATACGATTCCATTCGCAAGGAGGTTAAAGGTATAAAAATGGACAATATGGTAATGGAGCGGGGTTCGGAATTGAAAAAAGGAAACAGTGCCATGGCTTACGGCCTGGGTTATGGAACGGCCTTTCTCATTTACATTACTTTATTTATTTACGGAGCGATGGTGATGCGGAGTGTAATGGAAGAAAAAACCAGCCGGATTGCCGAAGTTATGGTCAGCAGTGTGAAGCCATACCAGCTGATGATGGGAAAAATAATTGGCATTGGGGGGGTGGGCGTAACCCAGCTTTTATTATGGGTTATTTTATTTTTCGCTTTATCGGGTGCAATGGGTGCACTGATCCCGGCGGAGGTGATGCAACAAGTTGCTGCAGGAAGCAGCGGTACCGCGGTAAATGTACCCCAAACCAATGAAGGCATCCAAATGATGGCTGAAGCTAAATTGGAGCTGCAAAATGTAAACTGGGTCCTGGTGATTGGAAGTTTCCTGTTTTATTTCGTGTTTGGGTATTTGTTTTATTCAGCCATGTTTGCAGCCGTTGGCAGTGCTGTTGGCGATGATGCAAATGATGCGCAAAGCCTCATGATGCCAATCACCATTCCCATCATCCTGGCCATCATCATTATGATCAATGCCATCAATCAGCCTTCGTCTTCACTGGCGACCTGGTCGAGCCTTATTCCATTCTTTTCGCCTATTGTCATGATGGCGAGAATTCCTTTTGGCGTACCGGGAACCGTGCCCTGGTGGCAACTTGGGTTGAGTATGGTATTGCTGGTACTGGGCTTCATTTTCGTGGCCTGGGTCAGCGCAAAAATTTACCGCACCGGAATATTGCTATACGGAAAAAAGGTTACACTGAAAGAAATGTGGAAATGGGCCCTTCGCTAAGGTGACCACATGGCGAAAAAAGGAAAAGTGGACGCATGGTGACGGCTAAAAATTGTAAATTGAGCCCAACCTTTTGACGACCAACCCGCACCTTCAACTTTTTATTTCCCATGTGGTAATCTAAATTCTGTGCATCAGGTTATGTTTGCAATATCCGAAAAAAATTTGCGATTTAACTTAAACGATAGCATCAATCTGGTTTCCAAGATCACCCCCCGCCGTTTTTGGAATATGACCGCGGTATGGGCCAGTTACCAGCTTTCCAAATGGATACGCAGGCCCATTCAATGGGGATTGCCGGTAAGCATTTCCTTTGAACCCACAACGAGCTGCAATTTGCGGTGTCCCGAATGCCCGAGTGGCCTTCGTGAATTCAGCCGGCCAACTGGCATGTTGAATGCGGATTTTTTTAAAGAAACCATCGATCAGATCCATAAAGACCTGTTGTATCTCATTATGTATTTCCAGGGTGAGCCTTATTTAAACAAGCAGTTTTTTGAGATGGTGGAATATGCCCGCAAGAAAAAGATCTATACGGCAACCAGCACGAATGCACATTATCTGAACGATGAAAATGCCCGCAAAACCGTAGAGAGCGGGCTCGACCGGCTCATCATCAGTATAGACGGCACTACCCAGGATGTATACTCCAGTTATCGCCGGGGAGGCAAGCTGGAAAAAGTGCTGGAAGGGGCACGAAATATCGTAAAATGGAAAAAAGAACTCAAAAGCCGCACACCATTTGTGTTTTTCCAGTTCCTGGTAGTCAAACCCAATGAACATCAGCTCGAAGACGTTAAGAAACTTGCCCGCGAAATTGGCGTTGACCAGGTGAGGTTCAAAACTGCACAGGTTTATGATTATGAAAATGATCCCAACAGATTGATCCCGACCATTGATAAATACAGCCGTTACCGCCAGGACAATAAAGGGGCGATGAAAATAAAGAGTGCACAGCAAAACCATTGCTGGAGGCTTTGGAGCGGAAATGTGATTACCTGGGACGGTAAGGTTGTTCCGTGTTGCTTTGATAAAGACGCCATGCACCAGCTTGGAAATCTGCAAATGGAATCTTTTGAAGGAATCTGGCAGAATGCCAATTACAGGCAGTTCCGTGCCGAACTGATGAAAAGCCGGACGAATATTGATATTTGTGCCAATTGCAGCGAAGGACTGAAAGTTTGGGAATCCTAATTTGGCGATTTACTTGCATTTTTCAATTTCATCTGTTATTTTTAGTCTTGCTTATCCCTGCTGCGGCTTCAAAACCGCAAAAATGAACACACAACCTGCCTCAAACATTCACTCGGCCAGGAATCTGGCCGAATCTTCTGCTATTCATTTATTTCATGCGGAAAACTGGCTTCTTACCAAGGCAAAAGCCAGGATAAATGCATCGGGCATTACATTCAAGCAATTCAATATTTTATCCATCCTTTTCGATGCAGAAAAAAACCTCAGCCTGCAGGAAATTCAATCCCGCCTTCCTGAGAAAAAAGCCGATGTGAGCAGGCTCGTCGAGCGCATGATTGGAAAGAGCTTATTGGAGAAAGTGCATTCTGTAACCGACCGCCGTAAAGTGGAAATCAACCTGACTGAAGCAGGGAAAAGAAAATACAGGGAGGTAAAAGAAAGAGGAATGGGGTTTGAACAACTTCAGAAAAAACTCAGCTTTGAAGAATTGGAGCTGCTTGATAGTTTACTGAAAAAAATTTGTTGATAAAAGATTTGCCAAAATCTGAATGTACAAGACCAGGCCTTTGGGGTTATGGTCTATTTTAGCGGTTCATGCTACCCAATATGATCCAAAGAACGTTTACCCTGCTAACGGCAATTTTCTTTTTGCTTTCTCTCCAGTCGCGTGCCCAACAGCCCGAGTTTCGTGCTGCTTGGATCGCCACAGTGGAAAATATAGACTGGCCAAGCAGCCGCACACTGAGTGTGGCCGACCAAAAAGCAGAATTTATCCGTATACTTGACATGCACCACCGTAACGGGCTCAACGCCATTATTATGCAGGTGCGTCCGGTTGCCGATGCGTTTTATCCCAGTGCGTTTGAGCCCTGGAGCGCATATCTTACCGGCACACAGGGCAAAGCCCCAAGCCCTTTCTACGATCCGCTGCAATTCATGATTGATGAAACCCACAAAAGAGGGATGGAATTTCATGCATGGATCAACCCTTACCGTGCGGTTTTCAATACAGCACGCAGTTCAGTTGCCAGCGATCATATTACCCGCCGAAAGCCCCAGTGGTTCATAAATTATGGTGACAAATCGATAACCCGCTATTTTAATCCCGGTTTGCCGGAAGTTCAGGATTACCTGGCGGTTGTGATTCGTGACCTGGTGAAAAATTACGATGTGGACGGGGTACATTTTGATGATTATTTCTATCCTTATCCTGTTTGGGGCAAAGAATTCCCTGACCAGGCGGCTTATCTCAAATATGGCAATGGCATGACCAAAGATGAATGGCGCCGAAGTAATGTGGACAGCATTGTTGTTAAACTGGGAAGAGTGATCAAAGCAGAGAAACCCTGGGTGAAATTCGGCATCAGCCCTTTTGGAGTTTGGCGCAATAAGAGCCAGGATCCTTACGGCAGCAATACAGATGCGGGCATTACCAATTACGATCATTTGTATGCGGATATATTGCTTTGGCTGGAAGAAGGCTGGATCGATTACGTCGCCCCCCAGTTGTATTGGGAAATTGGCCATTCCAAAGCAGATTACCTAACCCTGGTAAAATGGTGGAGTGACAATAGTTATGGCCGGCATTGCTATATTGGCCTGGCACCTTACCGCGCAAACAGTAATGCGGCCTGGCGAGATCGCAACCAGCTTCCCCGGCAAATTGAACTGACGCGCACAACCCCCAATATCCAAGGACAGATCTATTTTAGCAGCAAGAGTTTTTTCAACAATCCCCTCGGCTGGAACGACAGCCTGAGGTTGAATTATTATAAAGACCGGGTGCCTACACCAGAAATGCCCTGGCTGCCCAAACGTCCCGAAAAAGCTGAAGTAAATATCAAAACAGAAATCAATCAGCCAGGCCGGATTGAAAACGGATCAGAAGAATAATTACTTCACTTTTCGCGTCCGGCAGATAACCGGTCCATGGCTTTACGGATCTCTTCAAATCCAAACCCTTTACCGGCCAGGTAGCGTTGTGTCTTTGACCAGCGTTCAGCGGGAGTGGCTCTTCCAATACTTTTCCATTTAGCTTCAGCAAGTTTGTCGAGCAATAGGTAGTGCTCATCCTCGTCAATTTCTTCAAGCGCTTTTTGAATGCAATAGTCGCTGATCTGTTTTTGCCGGAGACCGTAAGAAATTTTTTGCCTTCCCCATTTTTTCAGGTTGAAATGGCCGCGGGCATAGGCACGTGCATAACGTTCTTCGTTAATAAAATCTTCCGTAATCAGAAAAACCAAAATCTCCCCGGCTTCCTCCCGGGTTAGTCCATGGCTGCGCATCCGCTGAATGGCGTCAGCCTGGCATCTCTCCTGTGTGGCGCACCAATCCGCCATTTTTAGACGGGCTTCATCAGGGGTCCATCTTTTCAGGCGATTCTCCATAATTCCGGGCAATTTATTAACAAATGGGGAATGCACGAATTCCACCCCAAAATTTTGACTTAGGTTTGTAGCTGTCGCAATAGATTTGCGTCAGAAAGACAGGATCCGGTTCCGCTCCGGATGAGCATAAATCAAAAAGAACTTATGAAATTCATCGTTTCTTCAACGGAGTTACTCAAAAAGCTGCAACAAGTAAGCGGCGTCATCCAGGCCAACAACGTATTGCCCATTCTGGAAGACTTTTTGTTCGAAATTGACAATGCCGAACTGAACATTACGGCCACCGATCTCGAAACCATTCTCCGGGTTTCCATGCCCGTGGATGCCAGGGAAACCGGAGCAATTTGTGTTCCTTCCAAGGTGTTGCTCGAATCGTTGAAAAACTTATCCGATCAGCCGCTTACCATCAACATCGACAAGAATTTTATGGTGGAAATCACCAGTGAAAGCGGTAAGTATAAAATACCAGGAGAAAATCCCGACAATTATCCAAAAGAGCCGGTGCCTGAAAATACCAGCAGCTTTTCTTTGCCGGCGGGCGTTTTGCTGAGATCTATTCAAAAAACCATGTTTGCGGTGAGCAATGATGATCTGCGGCCTGCAATGACCGGCGTCTTTTTTGAGCTCTCCCCCGATAGTATCCAATGCGTTGCCACCGATGCCCACCGGCTTGTCCGGTACAAGCGAAGCGATGTAGAGCCAGGACAAACTGATTCGTTTGTTGTGCCCAAAAAGCCGCTTGCCCTGCTTAGGTCTGCCATACCGGACAACGGCGTTGACCTGACGGTTGCCTACAACGAAAAACACCTGTTTGTAACACAGGATACTACCCAGATTATTTGCCGACTGATTGATGCCCGCTTCCCCGACTATAAAGTGGTTATCCCCCCGGATAATCCCTTCAAACTGAGGGTGAATAAGGCCGATTTTGCCCAGGCCCTCCGCCGGGTAAGTGTTTTTAGCAACAAAAGCACAAACCAGGTAGTTCTTGACATTTCCGGGAGTGAGATGACCCTCCAGGGCCAGGATATTGATTTTAGCTTTGAAGGAAAGGAAAGGATGTCGTGTGAATATGACGGAGAGGATATCAAAATTGCCTTCAACGCCCGGTTTCTTATTGAAATTCTTGCCGCGGCTGACAGTGAAGAAATCGTTATGGAATTGAGCCTTCCCAATAAAGCCGGCATTGTGAAGCCGGTGGAGCAGGACGAAGGTGAAGACCTGCTTATGCTCGCAATGCCGCTTATGGTAAATCCGTAAACAATAACTAATTATATTCGTGCCGGTTGTCGAAAAGGCAACCGGATTTTTTTTCAATGATTGGCAGTCAAACACGATACCTGCCTATGCTGATTCTTCGGTATAAAGTGTTCTGAACAATTGGATCGCTTAAACCCTTAACTATGCTCGAAAACCTCATCGCTTTTTTCGACGGACTTGAAGCAAAACCCTTATTGAGGCTTGCTTTCATTGTGGTGCCCATGCTTCTTCTCTGGTTTATTGAAACCGGTTTTCCATTGGTGCGGTTGCATTACAACAAAAGTAAGGTCTGGCATGCCGGTGTAAATCTCACATTCACGCTCGCTCACCTGATTGTTCACAGTTTGCTGGCCGTTTTCCTGGTTGCCATCAGCGACTGGTGTCAGCAAAACGGGTTCGGTTTGGTAAACTGGCTTGACTTTTCGCCCTGGACCATTATCGTCACAGCTATTTTAGGGATGGAGTTTTTTGGTGGCTGGCTGGTGCATTGGGTTGAACATCGTGTGCCCATGCTCTGGCGTATCCATATTGTGCATCATGCCGACAACAAAGTGGATGTAACCACCGGGCTCCGGCATCATCCGTTCGAAGCGTTGAACCGCTGGTTGTTCTTTACAGCGGGAGTTTTTCTGCTGGGCCTCCCTGTTTACGCTATTTTACTTGCGCAAACATTCATGAGTATGTTCACCATGTTTACCCATGCCAACATCAGCCTGCCACCGGCACTAGATAAAGCATTAAGCCTGGTGTTCGTAAGCCCGAATATGCATAAAGTACACCACCATTTCATGCAGCCTTATACCGACAGCAACTATGGCACCGCGCTAAGTATTTATGACCGCCTCTTTGGCACTTTCCGCTATATGGATCCGAAGCAGATTGTATACGGGCTCGATCATTATTACGACAATGCCCGTGATGAGGAAATGGTTACGCTGCTGCGGAGCCCTTTTGAAAATACCGCGCCAGGCAAAGAGGGATAAAGCATTTTCAAAATTTATCGCCTCTGTAATCATTTGTATGGGATAGCTTGTTTCCGGATCGCGCCTGCAGGAAATGGAGCAGTACCGAAGGTTTTTCAATCCATATGCAGCGAATTGCGGTTCGACAATGCCTTATTAAATATATAATTTTGTAATCTAACGACAATCCTACTTGTATCAGGGCATGCACATATCCGAACTGCAACACCAAATTGCAGCTTATGAAGACCAAATGGCCTTTAAAGAGTTGTATATGCGGATGCGAAAGCCATTGTACAAATTTGCTTTTGGCATTACGCGGAACAAAGTTGCAGCCGAAGAAGCGATAAATGATGTATTTACGCGGATATGGACACACCGTGACAATCTCGATCACATCCACGAAATCAAGATCTACCTATACACTTCTGTCCGTAACCGCAGCCTCAATTTTATTAGAAGCCAGGAACTGTTTCCCCTGATCTCGCTGGATGAAATTTCGCTGGAAATAGAGGATTTGGTAGACACCCCCGAACAGGCAACACTAACCCAGGAGCTTTTTGCCAAGATCCAGGGGGCTGTTAACGCGTTGCCGGCCAAATGCAAGGTCATTTTCAAACTGATACGGGAGGATGGGCTTCGGTACAAAGAAGTGGCTGAATTATTACAGATTCAGCCAAAAACTGTGGAAAATCAATTAAATATTGCCGCCAAAAAGATCAGGCGGGTGGTTGAGAAATACCGGCAGGAGGTTATCGAAAAAGCCGGACATGGATAACCGGGTCACTTTTTCCGGAAATAATTATTCAGGCAGCGGGTAAATAAACACAAAATTATTTCAGATCAGCTTGGGGGGTTTCGCTGGGATCCGTGTCTTTATAAGTAAGCGTTGCTGTTTTTATGGAAAACCGGGCCTGGTGCTTATTCACCAAAAGACTTAGCGGGGAAATTTCACTGGATGAGCAATCCGAGCTGAATGAGATGATGATCCAAAATCCTGGCCTGCATCGTGAACTGGAGCTCTTTGACAGTTGGTGGTCAAATTGTGGCTTTCAACGAGAAATGCCTGATAATGAGGAAGCTTTTGAAAAACTGGTTTTGAAACTGGGGGATTCCTGGAAAACAACATCCTGCGGCGCGGAAACTGTGGATCCTTTTTTGCAAAATGACCATTCAAAATACAGGTGGCTATGGTTTTCGGGCGCAGCGGCTGCGGTTATGGCATTGGTTTGGTTTTTGGCTTTTGGCCCTGCACAGCAACCTGCTGTAACCACAACCGGGCGCACCGTGGAAACAGTTACTACTGACGCCGGTTCAACCCGCAAGATTTCTCTTCCTGACGGAACTGAAGTGTGGCTGAATGCAGTGTCAACCTTGAAATATGCGCATTTTTCGGCAACAAAAAGAGAAGTGACCCTGGATGGTGAGGCTTACTTTGATGTCAAGCATAACACCAATTTGCCTTTCCTGATCCATACCTCCAAAGGCACGGTAAAGGTACTGGGAACCATCCTCAATGTTAGGGCTTATGCCAATGAATGCCGCTTTGAAGCCAGCCTGATCCGGGGAAAAGTTGAGGTGGTAATGAAGGACAATCCGGAAAAAATATTTATATTGAAGCCTGAACAGAAGATTGTATTAGAGAGTTACCCCAGCTTTACAATGGATGATGACAATTTAAAAACTCCAGGATACACCCGGAAAGCGGACCTTGCTGAAGTGCCCGTTGCCCGCATAACGCCCCTGGCAAGGCTCGCCGCAAACGACCCCGCTGTAGAGACCGCCTGGTTGTACAATACCCTGGCCTTTCAGGATGAAACCTTTAGGGAAGTGGCCGATAAAATGGAAAAATGGTATGGGGTCGAAATCCGCTTTCATTCCACCAAACTTGAAAATGAACGGCTCACTGGTACTTTCAGGCAGGAATCTCTGTTGCAAGCGCTCAATGCGCTGCAATACATCACCGATTTCAATTATACACAAAAAAACAATATCATATCAATTGCCCCCAATTAAAAACAGCTTATGATTATATCAAAAATCTATCCCGGGTGTTCCGGAACCAAAACAGAATCATTCAACTATCTAACTATTAATTAAAATGACAATAACCCCATGAAGAGACTCTTACTAATGTCGAAATTGACTCTTATTTTGATGATGCTGGGGATGCACACATTCGCCAATGGATTCAGCCAGCAACGCGTATCCTTGAAACTAAATGAAACGAATGTGCGCACAGCCTTGCAGCAAATTGAAAAAAAGACTCCATACCGCTTTTTGTATAAACAGGATGTGGTAAACAATGCAGGCAAGGTTTCCCTGGAAGCCGATAACGCGCTGCTTACAGATGTTCTCAACAAATTGTTTGAGAACACCAACATAAAATATCATATGCTCAATGGCAATCTCATTGCCCTTTCGGATGCAGGAAAAGCATTTTTAGCACCTCAAACCATTTCCGGACAGGTATTGGATGAAGATGGCAATCCATTGCCCGGCGCTTCCATTGCTGTTAAAGGAACCGGTACCGGTGTGGCTGCCGATGCTGAAGGAAAATACACCATCACGGTTCCCGATGACGGGGTATTGGTGATTTCCGCCATTGGCTTTTCCCCTCAGGAAATTTCCATTGCAGGCCGCACCAATTTTGATGTAGTGCTCATGCGTGTAGCTACCACCGGTTTGAATGAAGTGGTGGTGATTGGTTATGGTACCGCTCAAAAACGTGACCTCACCGGTTCCATTGTAAAAGTAGCCGGCAGCGAGGTAGCGGATAAGCCCAATACAAACCCTGTGGCTTCTTTGCAGGGAAAAGTTGCCGGGCTATCAGTTGTAAATAACGGAACTCCAGGTGGCCGTCCGGATATCCGGATACGTGGTACGGGAAGCATCGGTAACGTTAGCCCGCTTTACGTGGTAGATGGTATTCTGCAGGACAATATTGATTATATAAACCCGAATGACATTGAATCCATCGAAATCCTGAAAGACCCCAGCTCACTCGCCATCTTTGGTGTGCGTGGTGCAACAGGTGTAATTGCCATAACCACAAAGCGTGCAAAAAGCGGGCAGACCATCGTGAATTTCAATACCACCTATGGGTTTAAAAACCTTGTGGATAAGATCGAGATGGCCAACCGTGCAGATTTTGAAAGAATGTTTGCCGAAGAAAGGGCATACGACATCAATAATCCGACAACTGTTCCTTACGATTATTCCGGCCTGACCGCAGATACAGATTGGATTGATGCGGTAACCCGCGTTGGACGTTTCAGTCAAAGCAATCTCAGTGTTTCGGGAAGTTCGGAGCGCAATAAATTCAACTTTGGCCTCGGCTACCAATATGATGAAGGCATCATCAAACATGAACAATTGAGCAAGATGCTCCTCAGTTTGAGCGATGAATACCGCCTGAACGACAACATCCGCATGGGGGTTAATCTCAATGTTAGCCGTCAGCGCAACCCTTATGGTGCAGGATGGGTTCTGGATGCAGCACGTAAAGTAATGCCGCATATTTCAGCCGATACCAAATCTTTTTATGTAAAAAATCCTTACGGACCTGATAGTCTTAACATGGACTTGTACAGCCGTCTTGATGAAGGTTTGCAAGGCTCTGGCGTTATCAATCCGCTTGTTATTGTTGAAAATGAATGGGACAAAACCCGCAGTTTTGAATTACGTACCGTCGGAAGCGTTTTTGCAGAATTCGATTTCCTTAAACATTTCACCTGGCGTTCTTCGGTATATGCTGACCTGAGCAACGTGGACAGCCGTGTTTACACACCGCTGTATTATGCTTATAATCCTAAAACGGATATGGCAAGCCTGTGGAGCCTGAATACAAGGGTCAATCAAAGCAATCAGGATTGGAAAAAATATCAGCAGGACCACCTACTGACTTTCAAAAACAGCTTTGACAACCATAACCTTACTGCTACCGGAGGTTTCACTACTTACTATAGCGGTTGGTTTGGAAGATTTGGAAATGCCCCTCAAAAAACCGGAACAACAGCCTTACCAATTCCGGATGATCCCCGTTTCTGGTACCTGAGCAATGGTTTCCAGGATGAAACCAATACCTCTGCGACTTCAGGACAAAGTGAGTACACCACGGCTTCTGTTCTGGCCCGGGTATTGTACAATTACGATCGCAAATATTACCTCAACGCTTCCTGGCGTAATGATGCTTCCAGCCGTCTTCCGGAAATAAACCGGAACCAGCAATTCTGGGCACTTGGTGCTGCCTGGGAAGCAAGCCGTGAAGATTTTATGGCGGATGTAAACAACATCAACCTGCTGAAATTCAAAGGAAGTATTGGTGTTCTGGGTAATCAAACCGCGAGCCGTCTTGATGGCAGTCCCCTGGATTACCCGTTCTACCCCAATTTGGCGGGCGGAGTAACAGCGGTATTTGGAACCAACGTCTATACGGCAGCGCGCCGGGAGTACATCCCCAATCCAGACCTGAAATGGGAGACTGTACTGGCTAAAGAAATTGGTGTGGAACTGAACGCGTTCCGCAACAAACTGCATTTTGAGGCCAACTATTTTAACCGGATGACCCGGGACCTGATGACCTTCGTTGACCGCGAAGCTCTTGGTCTTCGCAACCAGTTGATCAACGGTGGAAAGATTAGAAATACCGGCCAGGAATTTACTGCAAGCTGGAATGATGTCCTTCCCAACCAGGTGAAACTGAATTTTGGCGGCAATATCACTTTCCTGCAAAATGAAGTGATGGAACTGAGCCCTGAACTTCCTAGCGGATTTTTGAGCAGAGGATTCACGAACAACAATGCGGCTGAGGCACGTACAATCGTTGGCCATCCTATCGGATCATTCTACGGGTACGTTGTTGAAGGCATCTACCAGTCTTATGCCGACATTTTAAAGTCTCCTCCGGCAAGTGCGGTAGGATCATACCGGCCAGGCAGTTTTAAATTCAAAGATGTGAATGGCGACGGGGTAATCAGCCCTGATGACCGTACCGTGATCGGTAACCCGACTCCCGATTTCACTTATGGCGTAAACTTTAATATTGGTTACAAAGGGCTTGAGTTGAGTGTGGATGGCTATGGTGTTTATGGCAACGAGATCTTCCGTACCTGGGCATCACTGGAATCCCCATTCCAACGGGTGAATTACGCAAAATTACAAACGACAGCTTGGCACGGCGAAGGAACCAGTAACTGGGTTCCCAATCTTGGGCAGGGAGACCGCTTCAATTTTAATGGTTCTACCTTTAATATTGAAGACGGCAGCTTCTTCCGGTTGCGCAACGTGCAGTTGGCCTATAATTTTCCGCAGTCGGCCATCAATAGCCTGAGAATGAAGAATCTCCGCATTTTCATCAACGTTCAAAATCTGAAGACCTGGAAAAACAATTCAGGCTATACGCCCGAATTTGGTGGTGATGCCACAGCATTTGGCTTTGATTTTGCCGGTGGTGCTATCCCGCGGGTTACCACTGCAGGCTTAAACGTAACATTCTAAAAAAAAGAAAAATGATGCAAATGAAAAATATGAAGTTATTAAAAAGCCTGTTCCTGATAGCGCCCCTGGCTATTGTACTTGCAGGCTGTACTAAATTCCTCGACCGCAAGCCGCTCAGGTCTACATTGGATGACCTGAACCAGGGGTCGCTGGAACAGCAGATCCTGGGGATGTACAATACCCTCAAAAACTATGTGGGATTTTCAGGGTTGCCCTGGATTGATTTCCACAGTATTCGCGGAGATGATGCCCAAAAAGGTAGCGATGCCAACGATGGCCGGGAAATAATCGCCGAATTTGAAACCTTTCAGTACAGTAAAGACGACTGGGCTCCGAATACCTATTGGAACGATCACTTCACCATGATCAACCAGGCCAATGAAGCGCTTGCGCTGGCTGAAGAAGAAAAACCAACTGATGCTGCTTCTCAGCGGAACATCGGTGAAGCCTTATTCTTCCGCGCTTATTCTTACTGGGAGCTGGTTAAGACCTATGGCGAAGTGCCGCTGATCAATTTTAAACTGGAAAAGCCCAGTGATGGTTTTGTTGCTAAAGCAGCCGTTCCGCGCCTCTACGAATTCATCGACAGCAACCTTGCTGCCGCCGTAGAATTATTGCCACTTACGGATGATGCCTATGGTCCGGGATATGACGGCAGGCTAACAAGAGGCGCTGCAAATACCCTTTGGGCTGAAACTTACCTTTTCCGCAAAGACTGGGCGAAGGTCATAGCCCTCACCAATACGGTCATTGCCTCCGGCGTTTATTCGTTGAATTCCAATTTCAGTGACAACTTTCGCGAATGGAAAGATGGTGTGAACGGCGGTTGGAAAAATTCGCCGGAATCTATTTTTGAAATGCAGGCAACCATTGGCGCCAATGGAGTGACCAATGGAGCGGTAAATCAGGGTGCACAATGGGGCACCGCACAGCAAATTCGCCGCAATAGTGCACCGGAAGAATGGAACCTCGGCTGGGGATGGAATACGCCAACAGATAAACTGGAAGCCGCCTGGCCAGATTCAGACCCAAGGAAAAGAAAAACCATTCTCTATTCCGGCGAGTTTGACGGCGGAGAGGTAATGGGCGGATTTGGTGCGACATTACCACCATATACCAACCCCGACGGAACAGGTGGTGGTTTTGCCCAGAAATTCTGGAGTAAAAAGCTTTACACCGGTAACGATCCGAGAATGCGCCAGTTCACCGGTTTTACCCGTCATGGTGAAGCAGGCTGGATCAACAAGCGTATCTTCCGTTATGCAGAAGTTTTGCTGATGCTGGCCGAAGCAGCCAACGAAGCCGGAGACGGCGCTACCGCTGCGGCAAACCTGGAATTGATCCGCAACCGGGCAAGTGGAAACCTTGGGCGCGATCGTACTGTTTTGCCATATATCCCTTTTACCAGCCAGAGTCAGATGCGTGAAGCCATCATTAACGAACGGAACTGGGAACTGGCTATGGAAGGCAAGCGCTTTTACGATCTGGTACGTTGGGACCGGGCAATCTCTGAACTGAGCAGCCTGGGCTATACGAACCGGGCCAGGTATTATCCGATCCCACAGCGCATCATAGACCTTTCTGGTGGTATTATTAAGCAAAATCCTGAATGGTGATCTATCAATTTGAAAAAATGAATACAATGAAGAAAATAAAAATAAACATACCGGCATTTCTGGCCATATTGGCCTTTGGCTTGGTTGCCATTGGCTGCCAGAAAATGGATCGTCCGGCGCTAGGTGATTATCCAAAGGATACCAATCCACCCGGCGGACCGCTGTCATTTTATGTAGCCTTCGATGGCACTACCGATAACCCTTCCATGAATGCCGTGGACAGCATCCGGGCAAATTTCCCGGCTTCCAACAACATGGCCTCTATAGATGGTATTTCGGGAAAAGGCGTTCAGGGTGGACCGGCAAAATTCGTGTCATATGCCAAACCCAATAACTGGGCTGCGGTTTCACAAAGCTTCACCATATCGTTGTGGTTTAAAAAAGATGGCCAAACCAAAAACAATGCCGGTGGTAATGGTCCTGAATACCTGTTCAGCATGAAAGCCATCAACGATTACCACTGGTCAAATGCGACATTTTTCCTCTTCCTCGAAGGAAGCCCCGACGCCACCATGGTGAAAATGATGACCGTGGATAAAAACAAAAACGATAACTGGTTTGAATGGGTAGGGGATAAATCCCTCAAAGGAGTGCTGAACAACCAATGGCACCATCTTGCTATGGTTTATGATGCATCTACAAGTACCGCAAGCCTGTACATCGATGGTGTGAAAAATCCTGAAACAAAAACATGGGGAACACACGGCAACATCAATTTTGACAATGCGGCGATTGCCCAGATTCGCATTGGTGCGGGACCTTCAGATAATTTCGATTCAGATGACTGGCTGGCAGCTTCCTTCAAAGGTCAATTGGATCAGTTCCGGTTGTACAGCACAGCATTGACTGCTGCTGAGATCCAGGAATTGTTTGCTGGTAAAAAATAAAGACCACCTTTATCTAAAATATAAAAAGGGCTGACTGAATTTTTTGGTCAGCCTTTTTTTAAACCGGTTTCCCGGGGTTTAATTAACTTTAAAGTTCATCCGTTCCTGTTTGAAAAGGATTAAAACCATATCGGCCATAGCAGTGCTTTCAACCTTTTTTATCCTGCTGTTGTGTTGCCAATCCGGTAACGATGAAACGTCCAAAACCACGGCAGGGTCAACCGCAGCCATTGCAGAACCCATGTCCTGCAGGGCGTGCCACGCGGCCATTGTAGACAATTTTTTGTTGACGCCACATTACCGCTCCACTACTGATGATGTGGGCAAATATATCCTTGGCGATTTTGACAACCTGAACCGTTTTACTTTTCCGGGGGGAGCCATTGTCGAAATGACCAGGGAGGATGGGGTTTTTTATCAAACGGCCTTTGAGGGCAATAAGCAAGCCATAAAGCAATCCATGGATGTTGTGGTAGGTTCAGGAAAAAAAGGACAGTCGTTTTTACACTGGACCGAACGCGGACTGGTTCAAATGCCCATGACCTGGTTTACACCGCTCAATCAATGGACAGTGAGCCCCGGGTATCCGAACAAGGCGGTTTTTAACCGTCCCGTTACCCTGCGCTGTATGGAATGCCATGCAACCCATGCCGAAGCCACCGTATTTAACGGAAACGAATTTGTGCAACCGAATGGTCTTGTGCCTGGTGTCCGGTGTTCTTCCTGCCATGGCGATGGACAGGCACATATTGAGTTTCATACAGCCGATAAGCAAGCCCTGGTTCCACGGTTTATTACAAGCCCCGGAAAAATGACCCGCGGCCAAAGCCTGGATGCCTGCGGCCTTTGCCATGCCGGAGGGTTAGCCAAAACCTCCCCGTCTTTCAGTTTCCAACCGGGTGATTCACTCCTTAAATTTTTCGCTAAACTGCCTCCGGCACCTTTTACAAATGAACTTGATGTACATGGCAACCAGATGGGTTTGCTTGAAATGAGTGCATGCTTTAAACAATCACAGCTCACCTGCACTACCTGCCATGTTACGCATCAGCCGGAGCGTCGCGACCTTGCTTTGTTCTCCCAGACATGCATGCAATGCCATGCAGACAACAGCCCTCAGTTTTGCACCAATACCGCGGTGGCAAAATCCAACCTGATCAAAAATTGCATCGATTGCCACATGCCTTATCAGCCTTCCATGGCGATTGCCGTATATGCCGAAGGAAACGACAACCCCGTTAGGGCACAACTTCGAACCCATTTTATTAAAGTGTATGATCAAAACTAAAGCGCTATGGCAACCAATCCAATTTTCAGGCTTTCACAACGGGTTATACCCGGCAGCAATAATTTTTTCGTATTAGCGGGGCTTGTAGTGGTGCTCACTTTACTTGCTGCCTGCAAAAACAACGATGGGGAAGAACCTTCAGGCCCTGTGCTTTTTGAACGTGTTGATCCGGAAGTTTCGGGCGTAAAATTCAAAAACACGCTGCTCGAAAAGACAACCCTCAATATTCTTTATTACCTCTATTACTACAACGGCGGAGGAGTGGCTGTGGGCGACATCAATAATGATGGCCTTGTAGATATTTATTTTACCGCCAATCATTCCGGCGGAAACAAGCTTTACCTGAATAAAGGCAACCTGCAATTTGAAGACATTACGGCCAAAGCCGGCGTGGCGGGCAATGCCGAATGGAGTACCGGGGTGACCATGGCTGACGTAAATGGTGATGGTTTGCTGGATATTTATGTATGTGTGGTCAATAATCAATCCACCCTCAGTGGTAAGAACATGCTGTTCGTTAACAATGGTGATGAAACCTTTAAAGAAGAAGCCGCAGCCTATCGTCTCGATTTTTCCGGATTATCCACGCAGGCCGCGTTTTTTGACTATGACCGCGACGGCGACCCGGATATGTACCTGCTCAACCATTCCCGTAAGCCACATGAAAACGTTGTAAATATTTCCAACCGCATGCTTTACGACAGCCTTGGCGGAGACCGGTTTTACCGTAATGAAATCAATAGCGGGAAAGCAGTATTTACAGATGTCTCAAAAGACGCGGGCATTTATCAAAGTTCATTGGGTTATGGATTGGGGATTGCTGTAGCAGATTTCAATAACGATGGCTGGGACGATGTGTATATCGGAAATGATTTTCATGAGAATGATTATTATTATCTCAATACCGGCGGCGGCGGTTTTGCAGAAAGTGGCGCAGAGCATTTTATGCATTACAGCCGGTTCAGTATGGGCAATGATGCGGCGGATTTTAATAATGATGGTTTCCCGGACATCATCACCCTCGATATGCTGCCACCCGATGAAAAAACCCTGAAGACATATGGGAGCGATGAAAATCCAAATGTTTATAAAGCAAAGCTTGGAATTAATGGATACCAGCACCAGTTTTCGCGGAATGTGATTCAGCGCAACAATCAAAACGGTACTTCCTTCAGCGATGTGGCGCTGATGGGAGACGCATTTGCAACGGATTGGAGCTGGTCGCCATTGTTTGCCGATTTTGACAACGATGGCAATAAGGATCTCTTTATAAGCAGCGGAATTGTGAAGCGTCCTTTAGATCTTGATTACATGCAGTTTCTGGCCGATCTGCGGATGCGGGAAAACATAGAGAAAACCGACAAATTTGATACAGAAAATATTGGCGCAATGCCTGACGGCGCCAGTAAGCCCTTCTTTTTTAAAGGAGATGG
This sequence comes from Bacteroidota bacterium, assembly GCA_023387985.1. Classification (GTDB taxonomy): domain Bacteria; phylum Bacteroidota; class Bacteroidia; order Chitinophagales; family Chitinophagaceae; genus Phnomibacter. Next base: position 550,809 of record JAEWHC010000009.1, read on the forward strand.
TCACATGCAATTCAAAGATATGAGCATCAATTGGGGGACCGGCAAGTTGCGGGGATATTTTAATGGCGCGGCTTATGCAGACCTGGATAATGACGGCGATCTCGATGTGGTGATCAATGCCATTGACCAGGAAGCATTGATGCTGGAAAACAAATCAGCAAATACCCGGTTTCTTGCGGTGAACCTGGAAGGTGATTCTTTAAACAGGTATGGTCTTGGCACGAAAGCATGGCTTTTTTCAGCTGGAAAAATTCAGTTACAGGCGGCCATGGCCACCCGTGGGTTCATGTCTGCCAGCCAGACAACGTTACATTTCGGCCTTGGAAATGCTCAACCAGACAGTGTGCTCATCGTTTGGCCCGATCAACGATTTCAATTGATACGCAATCCCGAAGTGAACAAAAAGTTGACAGTTAAGCAGGATGAAGCATCGGGCAGATTCGATTTTGAAGCCTGGTTTCCTTTACCACAGTCTGGATGGGAAAAGGCCGGTGATTTGAGTGGATGGAAACACCAGGAAAATGATTTTGTAGATTTCAACCGTCAATATCTTATTCCTCAGGCCCAAAGCACAAGAGGCCCAAAACTGGCGGTAGGAGATATCAATAACGACGGCCTCGAAGATTTTTATGTATGCGGCGCAAAAGGCCAGTCAGGCGCACTTTACATGCAATCCCCTTCAGGAAATTTCAGCCTCGCCAGAACAGGATTCGTACAGGCCGCCGAAGATGAAATGGATGCGCTGATCTTTGATGCCAACGGAGATGGATGGAATGATCTTTTTGTAGTGTCCGGCGGCAATGAAGCCGACAGCGGTGATCTGGGGTTAAAAGACCGCTTTTTCCTGAACCTGAACGGAATGCTCACTGAATCACCGGAGCGTGTTCCCGCAATCCTGGTAAACAAGAGCTGTGTTGCCACCGCAGACTATGATGGTGACGGCGATGCCGATTTATTCATTGGAGGCCTTGCAGACGCAGGCAAATATGGATATCCGCAAAATGGCTATTTTCTGTTGAATGACGGAAGTGGGAATTTTACGGTAGATACCATGCGGTCGAAACTGGCAGCTGGCTTAGGCATCATCACTTCCGCGGCATTTGCCGATCTGGATGGGGATGGATTGCCCGATCTGGTTGTTGCCGGCGAATGGATGCCTGTGAAAATTTTCACGAACAATAAAATCAGTTTCCAGGTGAGTGACCTGCCGGCAAGCAGCGGCTTATGGCAAAGTTTATTGCTTGAAGATGTTAATGAAGACGGCAGGCCGGATATCCTTGCAGGAAATTGGGGCGAAAACTCGAAACGCTGGGCAAGGAAGAATGGCCCGGTAAAGCTCTTCGTCAAGGATTTCGACAACAATGGCATCACTGAACAGATACTTACCTACACCATTGATGGAAAAGATTATGCCTTATTGGGCAAAGATGAACTGGAAAGGGCTTTACCGGTTTTGAAAAAAGCCTATCTCACGTATAGTGAAGTGGCGGGTAAAGACGTTAAATATATGTTCTATGACCTGTTCGAAAACTACCTCGAGCTTAAAGCGGAAACCCTGTCAAGTACGATTTTTGTGAATGATGGATCTGGGGGATTCCGGGCAAACCGCCTGCCTTCAGCTTTCCAGCTGGCGCCTGTAATGAGCATTTCAAAAATGGCCAAACCGCGGGAATTTTTGTTCGGCGGAAATTATTTTGGTGTCGTACCTTACGAGGGAAGGTATGACGCGTTGGTACCTACTGTGCTTAGCACGGCGACCGGCGAAAACTGGCAGGCAGGAGTGCAATTTGCGGACATCACCGGTGAATTCAGGGACGCAGGCATCATTATCGGCAGGGAAAAGACCCATTTGGTAATTGCCCGGAACAACAGGCCCGTGCAGCTTTGGAAAATGGATTATAAAAATGCGAAAAAATAAAATGTTGAATATGTTGTATTTTTTAAAATTACCGTTGCTTGCCGCCTTACTGGCTTCAACACTGACTTTGAGCAATTGCGAAAAGAGGCCGCCTACTCCAAATCCGGGGCCGGAGCCGGTGGCCAATGTGGAGCAATGGATGACCACGGCCAACCAGCAAACTTTACTGGCCAGGCAAACGGAACTGCTGGCTTTCAGAAACCCGGCAGCCACCGATCCCGTTACAGCCATTGATATTGATGCCAGTCAAACCTTTCAATCGGTAGATGGTTTTGGTTATACGCTTACCGGCGGCAGTGCGGATCTTCTCCATGCAATGAGCGCCACTGAACGCCAGAAAATTCTGCGCGAACTGTTTTCGGATGATGAATCTTCAATACGTGTGCGTTATCTTCGGTTGAGCCTCGGTGCCAGTGACCTCAGCAAAAGCGTTTTTTCTTACAACGATCTTCCTGCCGGTGAAACGGATGTGCAGATGAAGAAATTTTCGCTGGCGGATGATACGCTCACCCTCATTCCTGTTTTGAAAGAAATACTGGCCATTCATCCCGGCATTACCCTTTTGGCGAGCCCCTGGAGTCCCCCGGTATGGATGAAATCCAATAAAGAATCCAAAGGGGGTACTTTGCTGCCGGAATACTATGACGCCTATGCCTTGTATTTTGTCAAGTATGTAGAAGCGATGAAAGCCAAGGGAATAGACATTGATGCCATAACCATTCAGAACGAGCCGCATCATCCGGGCAACAATCCCAGTATGTTCATGAGTTCCGCAGAACAGGCAGCTTTCATCCGGCAAAGCCTCGGCCCGGCATTCCAGAAAGCAGGGTTGCAAACGAAGATCATCATCTGGGATCACAATGCAAATAATCCTGATTATCCCATCAGCATCCTCAATGACCCGGAAGCGAAGAAATATGTGGATGGATCTGCCTTCCATTTATATGAAGGCGAAATTTCCGCACTCAGTAAAGTGCATAATGCGCACCCCGATAAAAATTTGTATTTCACCGAACAATGGACCGGAGGAAAGGGCACCTTCGATGGGGATTTTCAATGGCATGTCAAAAATGTGGTCATTGGCAGCATGCGCAACTGGTCACGAAATGCCCTGGAATGGAACCTTGCTGCGGATCCGCAATTCGATCCACATACAGATGGCGGCTGTACTGAATGCAAGGGTGCACTAACCATAAATGGAAACACTGTAAGCCGGAATGTGGGTTTCTATATCATCGGCCAGATCAGCAAGTTTGTTCCACCCGGTTCAGTAAGGATCCATAGCCAGGGCGCTGGTACGCTTTCGCATGTGGCTTTTAAAACCCCGCAGGGGAAAACCGTGTTGCTGGTACTGAACGAAAGCACAGCCAACCAGCGTTTTTCCATTCGCAAAGATGGAAAAACGGCCATTGCCATGGTTCCCTCTAAAGCCGCGGTAACTTTTGTTTGGCAATAAATGATCAATAAAACAGCATAAAATCTTGTGGCGGAAACTTTAGCCATTGCGCAGTAAAACATATAAAATGAAATCCTATTTATTTCTCGCAGCACTTAGTATTCTTGCTGGCTGCGGACAAGTGAACACTTCAGAGATTGAAGCTAAATCTACGGCAAGCGGGCAAACCCTTATACCACCCTATAATGTGGCAGGTAAAACAATTTCGGTTTATCAAACCGCTCAAAATACAGCTATGCGTCTCGCCAAAGGCCAGGCCGGAGAATTCCAGGCTTTGCCACAGCCTTTGGAAACGCAGATTTGCGTTTTTGTTGACCCGGACAAAAGTTTCCAGGAGTTCCTGGGAATTGGAGCTGCCATCACCGATGCTTCAGCCGAAACATTTGCCAAACTGCCTGAAGATAAACAGCAGGAATTGTTGAAGGCCTATTTCAATAAAGATAGCGGCATTGGTTATACCATCATCCGTACCAACATCAACAGTTGCGATTTCAGCAGCGGCAGTTATACCTATATTGAGGAAGGTGACCGGGAGTTGAAAACTTTTGACATTGCTCCCGATAAGCGCTTTAAAATTCCCATGATCAAAGCGGCTACAGAGGCGGCGGGCGGTAAAGTAACTTTTTATGTTAGCCCATGGAGCCCGCCAGCATTTATGAAAACCAACAACAGTATGCTGAAAGGCGGAAGTCTGAAACCGGAATTTAATGATGCCTGGGCGAAATATTACGCCCTTTTCATTAAAGCCTATGAAGCCGAAGGCATGCCTGTTTGGGGTCTTACCATTCAAAACGAACCCATGGCCACCCAAACCTGGGAGAGCTGTATTTATTCTGCTGAAGAAGAACGGGATTTCCTGAAATTCCATCTCGGGCCAACACTTGAAAAAGAAGGCCTTGGGGATAAAAAAATCATCATGTGGGATCACAACCGTGACCTGATCTATCAACGTGCCCAAACGTATTTCCGCGATCCCATTGTAAATAAATATGCCTGGGGTATTGGATTCCACTGGTACGAAAGCTGGAGCGGTGGTGACCCCATGTTTGACAATATCGCCCTGGTGCGTGAAGCATTCCCCGACAAAAAAATCCTCTTTACCGAAGGCTGTCAGGAAAAATTCGATGCCAAATATGACCGTTGGGATCTCGGTGAACGCTACGGGCGCTCAATGATCAATGATTTCAATAACGGGGCTGTAGGCTGGACCGACTGGAATATTTTGCTTGATGAAACCGGTGGCCCAAACCATGTTGGTAATTTCTGCTATGCTCCGGTTCATGGTATTGCTGAATCGGGTGCTGTTGTATATACCAACGCCTATTATTACATCGGGCATTTTTCAAAGTTCATTAAACCCGGTGCGAAACGAATCATTGCCAGCCCGAGCAGAAGCCAGTTGCTTTCCACTGCGTTTAAAAATCCGGATGGCAGCGTGGTAGTGGTGGTAATGAATCAATCGGATGCAGATACGCCTTATTGGGTATGGATTAACGGGCAGGCGCTTGAAACACGTGCCGCTGCCCACAGCATAAACACTGTAGTCATTCAATGATGAAAAATACCCGCATATTGATCGTTGTGTTGGGCTGGTGTATATGCATTGCCTGCGGCGAAAAGGAGAGACCCGATCCCGTTCCTCCTCCGCCTCCGGCAAAAATGAACCTTACGGGAAGCAATATCAACGGTCAGGCCGCCAATACAACCCGGCCTGTAAATATGACCCCTGTGATCCGTCTGAGTTTTTCGAAAAAAGTAAATAAAGCCACGGCCGGCAGTGTGCTGAAATTTCAAAACAGCAGTGGCCTTGCAGCACCACATAGCATTGGCTGGGCCAATGGCGACAGTACACTGATTATTCAATCCGGAACATTGGCTGCGCTTACCCGGTACAACCTGCAGGTGGGCACAGGTCTTCAGTCGGTGGAAGGTGGAAGTCTTTCAACGCCCATCAACATAGATTTCATAACGGGGATTGACAGTTCCGATAAATTTCCACGCATAACGGATGATGAATTGCTGACAAAAGTGCAACGCCAGACCTTTACCTATTTCTGGGATTTTGCACATCCGGTCAGTGCCCTTATACGTGAGCGAAACAGCAGTGGTGATGTGGTTACTTCAGGCGGAAGCGGTTTTGGCATGATGGCGTGGATTGTGGGAGCCGAGCGGGGATTTGTGACCCGTGATGCGGTGTTGCAGAAAATGTTGACCGTCACTGATTTTCTCCTGACTAAAACCGAGCGGGTGAAAGGCGCATATTCACATTGGATAAACGGCAATACCGGCAAGATCGTTCCCTTTAGTGCCAATGATAACGGTGCTGATATTGTAGAAACTTCTTTCCTGGCCATGGGCCTTACCACGGCAAGACAATATTTTAATGGTGCTGGCGCAGCTGAGGTAACATTGCGCAACAGAATAAATGACATCCTTCGGGACATTGAATGGAATTTCTTCCGCAAAGACGGTGGCAATGTACTCTATTGGCATTTCAGTAATGACAAGGGCTGGGCAATGAATCTTCCGGTACGCGGATGGAATGAATGCCTGGTTACCTATGTAATGGCAGCTTCCTCCTCTGCGCATGGTATACCGGCATCGGTTTATCACTCAGGATTTGCGCGGGATGGTGCCATGAAAAACGGCAAGGCTTTTTATGGAATCACCCTGCCGCTTGGCGAAGGCTTTGGCGGTCCGCTCTTTTTAGCCCATTATTCTTTCCTTGGGCTCAATCCCAATGGTCTTAGCGATAAATACGCGGACTACTGGTCGCAAAACCTTGCCCATTCAAGGATCAATTTCGAATATTGTAAGGCCAATCCCAAAAACCATTGGGGTTTTAGTGAAAAAAGCTGGGGCCTCTCAGCAAGTGACATTCCGAACGGCTATACCGCGAGCAGCCCGTTGAATGATGTTGGTGTCATCGCCCCTACGGCAGCCATCAGCAGCATTGCTTATACGCCTGCCGAAAGCATGGCCGCTTTGAAATTTTTCTACTACACTTTGGGCGACAAGCTTTGGAAAGATTATGGCTTTGTGGATGCATATTCCCTTGACCAGTTATGGTTTGCGGATTCGCACCTGGCCATTGATCAGGCTCCGCAGATTATCATGATCGAAAATTACCGCACCAAATTGCTTTGGAATTTATTTTCAAGTGCGCCGGAAGTTAAAACCGCTTTGCGCAATCTGGGTTTCCAGGCTCCGTATTTGTAAAGCTGATATGGACAATGAAATCTCATCAGCATTATTGGAATTTGCCGGCCGCCGCCTGGGTAAAGAATTTATTTCGGCCTCTCCTGTTTCAGGTGGAGACATCAATAAAGCATTTTGCCTGCATACAAGCCAAGAAAAACTCTTCCTGAAATGGAATGTTGGTAATCGTTTTCCAGCGATGTTCCAAAAAGAAGCGAATGGACTTGCCGCTCTAGCTAAAAACGGGATCAGGACACCGGAAGTGATCGATGTAAATTCTTTTGGCAGCCATCAATACCTCATTTTGCAGTGGGTCGAAACCGGCAAACGTGCGCCGGGTTTCTGGAATGATCTCGGCACCATGCTTGCTGAATTGCATGGCAGGCCACAGGATTTTTACGGTTGGCCTGAAGACAATTATATCGGCAGCCTTGTGCAGCAAAACAGGAAAATGTGCAGCTGGCCTTCATTTTATGGTGAATGCCGGATTATGCCGCTTGTCGCAATGCTCCGCGACAACGGATCTTTTGACCGTAAAACGGTCGCCCAGGCAGAAACTTTTTGCAAGCGGTTGAATGCGGTTTTTCCATCTGAGCCGCCGTCACTGCTTCATGGTGACCTATGGGCAGGCAACTTCATGATAGATCATTCTGGCAATCCGCTTTTGATTGACCCGGCCGTTTATTTTGGGCACCGGGAAATGGACATTGGCATGAGCCTGTTGTTTGGGGGCTTTGACGAGGAGTTTTACCAGGCTTACCAATTGGCTTATCCTCTTGAAAAAGGCTGGGAACAACGACTTGATTTTACGCAGCTATATCCTTTGTTGGTGCATGGGGTTTTGTTTGGTGGGCATTATGTTTCAACATGCCGTAGTTTTTTTGAGGCGTTTTGAAAGGAAGGGATTTCCACAACGACAGGATGCGGGTTTTCCAACGGGAAAGCGTTATGCTAATCCTTCAACTACAGCGTTACGGTTAATTTTCTGCACCAGGCCCTGCAATACCTTGCCAGGCCCGCATTCCACGAACCTGCTGGCATTCATGGCCCACATACTTTGCACACACTGCGTCCACCGTACAGGCCGGGTGAGCTGGTTGTAAAGGTTTGTTTTGATGTCATCGATATGGATAACGCCCCAGGCAACCACATTTTGGTGAATGGGGCAAACCGGCTTTTTAAATTCAATTTCTTCAATGGCCTGTTTCAGTTCTTCTTCCGCGGGCTTCATTAACGGACTGTGAAATGCGCCGCCAACTGTCAGTTTCAATGCTCTTTTTGCACCTGCAGCTTTCATGGCTTCGCAAACCGCATCCATATCCGCCTCAGCTCCGCTGATCACCAATTGACCGGGGCAATTGTAATTGGCAGGGACAATGGTGCTGTTGGCATCGAGGCAAATTTTTTCCACCAATTCATCGGCAAGTCCCAATATGGCAGCCATGGTTCCTGCCTCAAGGGCGCAGGCTTTTTGCATGGCATCTGCACGCATTTTTACCAGGCGCAAACCATCCGCAAAGGCCAGGCTGCCGCTTGCCACAAGCGCCGAAAATTCACCAAGTGAATGGCCGGCAACCATATCCGGAATTTCTTTGGATAACATTTTGTAAGCAATGACGGAATGGATAAAAATCGCCGGTTGGGTTACATCTGTTCGTCGCAATTCCTCCTCGCTTCCTTCAAACATAATATCGCTGATGCGGAAACCCATGATTTCATTGGCTTCTTCAAAAAGTTCGCGGGCTTGTCCGCCTCGCGAATAAAGTTCGCCGCCCATACCCGGGAATTGGGATCCCTGGCCCGGAAAAACAAAAGCAGTTTTGCTCATAGTTGTTGATTTATCATGCTTTTTACTGCAGGTCGTTTTCAATCAGTCGAAGGAATTCACTCCTTGTGGTATGGTCGCTGAATTGTCCGCTGAATGATGAAGTTGTGGTAATGGAATTTTGCTTGCTCACCCCGCGCATCATCATACAAAAATGCCGTGCTTCAATTACTACCGCTGCCCCCTGGGGATTCAGCGCATTTTGAATAGCACCCAGGATCTGCTCTGTCAGGCGTTCCTGCACCTGTAGCCTTCTGGCAAAAACATCTACTACGCGTGCAATTTTGCTCAGGCCGGTAATGTAACCATTAGGTATATAGGCCACGTGAGCTTTTCCAACGAATGGCAACATGTGATGTTCACACATACTGTACAGCTCAATGTTTTTTACGATGATCATTTCATTGATGTTCTCCTGGAATTTTGCAGAGTGCAGGATGGCTTCGGCATCGAGATTATATCCCTGAGTCATGTATTGCATAGCTTTGGCAACGCGTTCAGGCGTTTTCAACAGGCCTTCTCTTTCCGCGTCTTCACCTATCAGGTTAAGTACAGATTTATATGCAGCGGAAAGGCCTTCGGTTGCAAAATCATCGTAGTGTTCAGTTCTTGTATATGCCATATTCGAAAATATTCATTTTTAGCCGTTTACCCGGTAATTATAATTCCTCCTTAGGTTGTTCCGTTGCAGCAGGAGGGTCTTCTGCTTTTTTCTTTGTTTTTTTTCTCTCATGTAATTCAATTACCGCGGGCATGCGCAACCGGTACCGTACAGCGAAGATGCGGATGGCTACGATAAGCGCAATGGCCACAATTTCAGAAAGTGTAGGCGACATGCCGATGGCCTGGAAGCCAAAAAAAGAAACCGCGCCCAAAATCGCGGCAGAGGCATAAATCTCTTTGCGGAAGATGAGCGGCACATTGTTCAGCAATACATCGCGGAGAATACCGCCAAACACACCGGTTATGGTACCGAGCGCCACACACATTCCGGGGCTGAAACCGAAGGCCAGGCCTTTCTGTACACCGACGAGCGTGAACAGGCCAAGGCCAAGGCTGTCGAAAAGGAAGAGGGTGATGGTAAAGCGGCTCTGCAATCCACGGATCAGGATGGTGACGATGGTGGAAATGAGAATGGTGGTGATGAGCAGGCTATGTTTCATCCAGGCTACCGGCAGGCTACCGATCAGCAGGTCGCGAATGGTACCACCGCCAACGGAAGTAGCAAAAGCAATGACCAGTACGCCAAAATAATCCAAACGCTTTTTCATGGCATGCGATGCCCCGGATATGGCAAACGCTATGGTTCCCAAAATTTCGACAAACAATAAGTAATCTACATCCGGCATCTCAGTGAAGTTTCTTCAATAGCAGGGAGCTGGGGTTCATCTTTATTCAGCGACAATTTCAAGAACGGCAGCCACAATATCATCAACATTGGGCTTGCTGAAATAGTCTCCGTCGCTGCCGTATGCCGGCCGGTGTTCTTTGGCGGAAAGCGTACGGGGAGTGGCATCGAGCCACTGGTAACCACCCTGTACTTCCAGCACCTGCTGAAACATATAAGCACTTGCACCACCGGGTACATCTTCATCAACGAAAAGAATCCGGCTGGTTTTTTTCAGGGATGCTAAAATAGCATGATGCCTGTCAAATGGTAAAAGTGTCTGTACATCCACAATTTCCACTTCTATGCCTTTATTCATCAGCAATTCAGCCGCTTTCTGAATGATCCTTAATGTGGATCCATAGGAAACAATGGTGAGATCTGTTCCTTCCCTTATAATTTCCGGAATGCCCAGGGGCACCTTACAGGTGGCCAGGTTTTCGGGAAGTTCTTCTTTCAACCGGTATCCGTTCAGGCATTCAATCACCAGCGCGGGTTCTTGTGCAGCAAGTAGCGTATTGTACATTCCGGCTGCCTGAACCATATTGCGGGGTACGCAGACATACATGCCACGCAGGCTGTTGATTACCATGCCCATTGGGCTGCCGCTATGCCATATGCCCTCGAGCCTGTGGCCACGGGTGCGCACAATCAACGGACACCTTTGGTTTCCGGCACTGCGGTAATGTAATGTGGCCACATCATCACTCAATGGCTGCAAACCGTACAATAAATAATCGAGATACTGAATTTCGGCAATAGGACGAAAGCCGCGCAGCGCAAGGCCTACCCCGGTACCGATAATGGTTGCCTCACGGATGCCCGTATCAAAAATGCGCTCATTGCCATATTTGGCCTGCAAACCGGCAAAGCCCTGGTTTACATCACCAATCTTGCCCACATCTTCTCCAAAAGCCACCACTTTGGGGTTGTTTTTAAAGAGCTGATCAAAGTAATTGTTGAGTACCTCATATCCATTCATCACTTTGCGGTGCCTGCCATATTTTGGTGCTTCAGGTTCAACGCTTAATGCGCTTCCTGCACCTTCCACAAAAAGCTGGCTGTTGTACAATTTCCTGAGTTCAGGCTCCCAGGTATTTTTGAGTTCCCTCAGCGTTTTCACGTTTGCTCCATCACCAAAGTTTAAGGCAGTATTCAGCAACCTCATCACTTCCCCCCGAAGGGGTTCTTTAATGTTTTTAAGCTTGTCGTAGGCTAAATCCAGAACCGGCTCTTCCGGATTTTCCTGGTCACGATTTGTTCTGTGTACCATTGGTTCAACCAACTGCAATACCTTCTGCGCCATTTCTTTTATTGGCCCGATATAATCTTTCCACGCCCGTTCTTTGGCATCGCGAACCTCACTGCGCACATCAACTTCAACCTGATCAAGCTCTGCAGCTTCTGCCAGTTCATTGGCCAGAATCCATTCCCTGAATTTTTTGATGCAATCCCACTCTTTTTCCCATTCAATACGGGCTGTGCTTTTGTAGCGCTCATGGCTTCCGCTTGTACTGTGGCCTTGTGGCTGCGTTACTTCTTTCACATGAAAAATGGCCGGTACCTGGTTGACCCTTACTTCCTGGATACCTTTTTCGAAAACTTCACAAAGTCCGGCGTAATCCCAGGCCTTTACCGTATAGATCTTCAGTCCATTTGAGCCTTCTTCCATTTCAAATCCCTGCAATGCAAGGGAAATGCTGCCCTTGGTGGTTTGAAATTCCTTGGGTACCGAAATGCCATATCCGTCGTCCCACACAAAAATGGCAAGTGGTACTTTGCTTACGCAGGCCGCGTTTACCGTTTCCCAAAACATACCTTCACTTGTACTGGCATCGCCAATGCTGCAAAAACAAACTTCATCGCCATTGTTGGAAAGTGTGGCGAAATCTTCATGCTGCGGTAAATTTCTAAACAGACGAGATGCATACGCCAGGCCGAGTGAACGGGGCATCTGTCCGGCGGTAGGTGCCATATCGGTGGCCGTATTGTATTGTGAGGCCAGGTTGGCCCATTGGCCTTGTTTGTTTACATTGGGTGTGGAAAAATGCGCATTCATTTGGCGCCCGGCACTAAAGGGATCATTTTCCACTTGCGGATCAGCATACAATTGGGCAAAAAATGTTTGCGGGGTAACTATTCCCAGGGCCATCATCCAGGTTTGATCCCGGTAGTAACCACTTCGCCAGTCGCCAGGCTGAAAAAACTTGGCGACGGCGATCTGCGGCAGTTCTTTTCCATCGCCAAAAATGCCGAATTTGGCCTTTCCTGTAAGTACTTCACGCCTGCCCATTAAAGATACGTGTCGGCTGAGGGCAGCTATGCGATAATCGGCTATCACTTCTTGCCGGAAAGCCTCAAACGAAAGCTGTTCGGCACTGGCGGGGGTTTCAATCGTACTCTGCATAGTGCAAATGTAAGTTTTATTGAATAGTGGCCGGGTTACAGGCCAGAATATCCGGACATGAAAAATAATTCATTCCTGAATTCAAACAAGGAAATATTAACAATTAAAAACGGCAAGGAATGTATCTTAGCAGTTCTGATTCCGTCATGTATCAGTACACTCACAAAATTTATTTTTATGAAAAAGCAGCTCCTTTTATTGTGCACTTTCCTGTTTGTTGGATTCGGCGCAATTGCTCAAACTTCTGAAACCAATCAGAAAGATGCGGTGGTTTTGAATGAAACCACGCACGATTTCGGTACGATCAACCAGGGCAAGCCTGTTTATACAACTTTTGAGATCAGCAGCACCTCTTCAGACAGCCTGAAACTGGAAATGGTGCGTGCAGGATGCGGATGTACAACCCCCGAATTTAAAGTTGGAACCTATGCTCCCGGCGAAAAAGTACCTATCCGCGTTGGTTACAATGCCGCTGCAATGGGATCATTTAACCGGGCAATCACCATTATTTATAATGGCGGCCAGCAAAAAGTAATATTTGTTAAGGGCAACGTGGTGGAAACTCCGGCCACCCCCGCTCCCGCAGGAACAACAGGAAAGATCAAACAATAATTTTTCCATACTTCCTTACATTAAATAATTCAAAGGCGTGAGGAATATTTCCAAACGCCTTTATTAATTCAGCAACATGAAACATCTCCTGCTTACCGCAATTTTTGGTTTGATATTCGCCGGCATTGGGCAGGCCCAAAACCTGGATGACCTGATCAAATTTACCCGGGTTGAACACGATTTCGGTAAAATCGACCAAGGCAAGCCCGTAACCGCAACGTTTACTTTCACCAATCCGGGAAACAAGCCATTGATCATTGAAGATGCAACGGCGGAATGCGGCTGCACGAAACCTGTTTTTCCAAAGCGTCCGGTAATGCCGGGCAAATCCGGAGAAATTTCTGTTACCTACGATGCCGCAGCCATGGGCGCATTTACCAAAAGAGTAACTGTGAAGCTCATCAATGTGAAAGGAACAAAAGAACTGCTTATTAAGGGTGATGTAATCAAATAAAATAATTGCTGAGCCCGCTAAGGGGAAAAAGACCAGTCACCGACTGGTCTTTTTTTATGGAGTGAAACTTGTGCACTCAGGTAAAAAGCAGAGCGTATTTTTTCCATTGGGATTAACTTTACATAGGCCATCAAAAGCTTTTATCTTTTAAGTAATCGAATATGAAAAACTACCTGGTATTGTTTGCGATGCTCTTTATGATCGCACCGTTAACTCTTTCTGCTCAATTGAAATTGGCACGCATTTTTTCGGATCACATGGTTTTGCAAAGAAATCAACCCATAACTGTTTGGGGAAACGCGGCGCCAAACGATCGGGTTGTGGTGTACCTGAACGGCGAAGTCGCAACGGTTAAAGCGAGCCGCAACGGAACCTGGAAAGCCACTTTGCCTGCAATGAAGGAAGGTGGACCTTATACCCTTGCAGTGCGTACCCGTAAGGAACAGCGGACATTTGAAGATGTGTTGATCGGGGATGTATGGCTGGCTAGCGGACAATCAAATATGGAATGGCCCCTCCAGTTAACAAATGATGCAGAAGCAGAAATTGCAGCGGCACATTACCCGTTTATACGGCAGATCATTATACAAAAATCAACAAGCCTGGCGCCACTTAATGAATTGGAATTTGAAGCAGCATGGAAAGAAACCACCCCGCAAAATGCTCCGGCTTTTTCGGCTGTAGGATATTTTTTCGCCCGGGAATTGTTCAAACAAACCGGTGTTCCTATTGGCATCATCAACAGCAGTTGGGGCGGGACTATGGTGGAAACGTGGATTAGCCGGGACAAATTCAACAGCATGCCCGACTTCAGGCAGCTAATGGCCAAACTGCCTGTGGATGCTGTAGCGTATAAAAAAGCGGAGAACCTGAAGCTTCAGCAAATGCTGGAAAAATTTCAAGGAACAGGGAAAAATGAAACTGCGGAAAATTGGCAAAGGGCGGATTATGATGACAGCAATTGGAAAACTTTACAGGTGCCGGGACTTTGGGAATCGCAGGGGCTTGATGGATTGGATGGTCAGCTTTGGTACAGGATGTCCATTGATCTCACCCCGGATGAAGCGGCTAAAGCTAATTTTGTAAACCTGGGTTTGATCGATGATTGTGATGTAACCTACATTAACGGTCATCAGATTGGTGAAACTTGTAAATATGATGCTTTGCGAAGATACCCGTTACCACCGGGAATCCTTAAAGCCGGAAAAAATGTGATTGCCGTTAAGGTAACAGATACTGGCGGGGGTGGAGGAATGTATGGCGATGCTTCTGGCTTTTCACTGGAAGCGGGTGGCCAACCGCTTTCGCTGGCAGGAGCATGGAAAGCCAGGTTTGCAGCGCACAGTATAATGGGCAATTTGAATCCCAATGCCATGCCCACATTGCTTTATAATGCCATGATTCATCCATTGCTGAATGTTGGGCTGGCCGGTACAATCTGGTACCAGGGTGAAAGCAATGCGGGAAGAGCAATGCAATACAATGAAAGCTTTAAGACCATGATTGAAGACTGGCGCAGTAAATTCAACCGTCCCAACCTGCCTTTTTATTTTGTACAGCTGGCTTCGTTTAACGCCAATAACCAAAACGGTCTTACCGGAAGCGCCTGGGCGGAACTGCGGGAAGCGCAGTTCAATACATTGAACATGAAAAATACCGGCATGGCTGTAACCGCCGACATTGGAGATGTTTCCGACATTCATCCGCGCAATAAAAAAGATGTGGGGAAGCGCCTTGCTTTGTGGGCCTTGCATGATATATATGGTAAGGCTGACCTTGTGTACTCCGGTCCGCTTTACAAAGGCATGCGCATTGAAGGAAACAACATGATCATCAGTTTCAACCATACCGGATCTGGATTAATTGCAAAGGATAAATATGGATATTTAAGGGGCTTTATGATTGCCGGCGAAGATCAGCAGTTCCATTGGGCAAAAGCAGAAATCCGTGGCAACGAGGTAGCTGTTTGGAATGATAAAGTCTCAAGGCCCATGTCGGTGCGATACGGATGGACAGACAGCCTTGAAGAGGCCAATTTGTACAATGCGGAAGGCTTGCCCGCCTCCCCGTTCCGGACGGATAACTGGAAAGCTTTGACACAGGATAATAAATACAATTTTTAATATATAAACGCTTCTGCTAATCGTTTCCATTTAGGTAGGGTCGATCTTAATATTCGAATTTTACCTTTTGAATGTTGGCTTTTTAATCTTTCAATATGCGCATTGCTATTTTAGAATCCGGTTTCATGTCACACTTTAATGCGGAAGCGCCTGCCGGCCAACGAAGGAAATACAGTATTGTGATGTATCCCGCCATTCATTTGAAAACCGGTAAAATGATTTACAGTGTCTGATACAACACGGATCAATATCCAAAGTGGAGGCAAAGAACAGAACAGTTTTGATGCGATAGTTATTGGAAGCGGGATTAGCGGAGGGTTTGCCGCCAAGGAATTGTGCGACCTTGGACTAAAGACCCTGGTGCTGGAACGTGGAAGAGATGTGCAACATTTGAAGGATTACCCGACCATGAATCTCGACCCCTGGGAATTGCCTCACCGTGGTTGGGTTGTAAACAAGATCCGTCAGGAAAATCCGGTAACCAGTAAGGCTGCCGGTTTTGGCGAAGACACCATGCATTTTTTCATTCGAGATGCGGAACATCCGTATATCCAGGAAAAACCTTTTGACTGGATACGCGGATATCAGGTCGGTGGAAAATCGCTGACCTGGGGAAGGAGCTGCCAACGCTGGAGCGATTGGGATTTCAGGGCGCCTCATGTACTGGGGTATGGCATTGAATGGCCCATTGGTTACGCGGATATTGCCCCGTGGTACAGCCATGTGGAAAAGTTCGTGGGTATTTGTGGCCGGGCCGAAAATGTTCCGTCGATGCCTGACGGGGAATTTTTACCGCCGGTTGAAATGAATTGTGTAGAAGAGCATTTTCGCAAAACCCTGAAGGAAAAATTCAACCGCCATTATATCCATGGACGTTGGGCCCATATCACAAGGCCCGATCCCATATACTTAAAACAGGGCAGGGGACAATGCCAAAACCGGAATCTTTGTATGCGTGGATGTCCTTATGGCGGATATTTTTCTTCCAATTCTTCTACTTTGCCCTGGGCCATGAAAACGGGTAACCTGACCATCAGGCCGCGGAGTGTAGTACACAGCATTATTTATGATGAAAGTGCTGGAAGAGCAACCGGGGTGCGGGTTATTGATGCACTCACCAAAGTTGCAACAGAATATTTTGCCCGTGTCATCTTCGTAAATGCGTCAGCGTTAAACTCCAACTTGATCCTGCTGAATTCCAAATCCTCCCGTTTCCGGGATGGACTGGGAAACGACAGCGGAACCCTTGGAAAATTTATTGGTTTTCATTTGTACCGTGCCGGAATGGGTGGCGCGTTTGAAGGTTTTCAGGACAAGTATTATAAATCGCGCAGGCCAACGGAATGTGTGATTCCTAATTTTAGAAATTTTGGAAAACAGGATACGGATTTTGTGGGTGGGTATGTAATTTTCAGCGGTGCGGCACGAGCCAGAAAAGACTGGGATCTGCCTGCAGGTGTTGGGAGTGAATGGAAATCAGGATTGAGTGATCCGGGAAATTGGACAGCTTATATGTACATGCAAGGCGAAACCATAATGAAGGCTGAAAACCATGTGCGGTTGAGTACGGAAAAGAAAGATGATTACGACATGCCGTTGTTGATCACCTCTGTTGGGTATGATGATAATGACGACAAAATGGTAAATGATTTCATTGAACAAAGCAGGCTGATGTTTGAATCAACCGGTGCCATCAACATTTCCGGAGGGGATAATCACCAGCCACCGGGCCTGGATATCCATGAAATGGGCGGCGTAAGAATGGGGAAGGATCCAAAAACCAGCATGCTGAACAAATGGAATCAATTGCATGAAGTGCCCAACGTTTTTGTAACGGATGGTGCCGGCATGGCAAGCACCGGCAATCAAAGCCCCTCTGTTTTGTATATGGCATTTGCGGCAAGGTCAGCACATTTTGCTGCCGGGCAAATGAAAAAAGGAAATCTCTGAATCCAATCTTTTTCTTCACTTTGCAGGTAAATTCTTTTCATCATGATCATAGCAAGGCATCTTCACGACGAACGGACCATTGCTGTTTTCAGGGTGGTGATTGGATTGCTGATCGCCTGGCATGGACTTGAAGTTTTTTACCCGGAAAAAATGGAAATTTACCTGGGCTGGCAGAAAATTCAGCATTTCCCCCTGGGGAAATATTTTGTTTATGCCGGTAAGGGAATTGAATTTGTTTGCGGAATATTTCTCGCTCTGGGATTTTTGACCAGGATCTCCGCGGCCCTGTTGTTCATGGTTTTTATGTTCATTACTTTTTATGTGGGATCAGCCCGGTTTTGGATGGAGGATCAGCATCCTTTTATATTTGGCCTGATTGCTTTGTTTTTTGATTTTATCGGTGGTGGAAAATATAGTGTAGATTACTTTATGACCGGCAGGAAAAAGGATAGTTCGGTTGACCATAGCTAGTGCCCGTTGCCGCTTGCCAGTGGGCAATACCGGCGGACATTGCGCAGCATGAAGGGAAGTTGCGTTAGCCGGTCGGCAATAAGCGCCCGGCCTCAGCGTAACTTTCAATAAGGCTTTAGTAAATTTGGAATTGGTCCAGATCATTCTTAATAATTCAAAAAATGAAGAACATTTTTTTGGTGCTTTGCTTCTCATTTTTCATGGTTATTCATTTAAATGGCCAGCAAAGCACGTATTGTAACCCCATCAACATTGATTATGGCTATACCCCAATTCCGAATTTCAGCAACTGGGGACGGCACAGGGCAACCGCAGATCCGGTTGTTGTGAATTACCAGGGCGATTACTATTTGTTCAGTACCAACCAATGGGGTTATTGGTGGAGCAGTGATATGCTCAACTGGAATTTTGTAAGCCGGAAATTTTTGCGTCCATGGAACACCGGAACATATGATGAGCTTTGTGCGCCTGCAGTTGGGATTATTGGCGATACCATGCTTGTATTTGGTTCCACGTATACATCCACCTTCACCATTTGGATGAGTACAAACCCCAAAGGCAATGAGTGGAAGCCGCTTGTCGATTCTTTTGAACCCGGTGGTTGGGATCCTTCTTTTTTTACAGATGAGGATGGGCGGTTATACCTGTACAACGGCAGCAGTAATGTCTGGCCGTTCTATGGCATAGAACTCAATCGCGCAACAATGGATCCTTACGGGACCCGTAAAGAAATGTATGTATTGCAGCATTGGCGCTATGGCTGGCAAAGGTTTGGCGAACACATGGACAATACCTTCCTTGACCCTTTTATCGAAGGCAGCCACATGACAAAGCACAATGGAAAATACTATTTACAGTATGGCGCTCCGGGCACTGAATTCAGCGGATACGCTGATGGTTTACTGGTCGGCACCGGTCCGCTTGGCCCCTGGCAACCGCAATCGGATCCCCTCAGCATGAAGCTTGGCGGCTATGTGAGGGGCGCAGGTCATGGCGCAACATTTGAGGACAATTTTGGCCAATACTGGCATATTTCCACTACCGTGGTTTCGGTAAAAAATACTTTTGAAAGAAGGCTGGGCATCTGGCCTGCAGGCTTTGATGAGGACGATGTAATGTATTGCAATACCACACTGGGAGATTATCCGCACTATATCCCAACTGCAGAAATAGAAGGACGTTATGGAAAGAATGGTTTGTCCCCTTATTTTACCGGATGGATGCTGTTGAATTACAACAAGCCTGTGCGGGCATCCAGCACACTTGGTGGGTTTGTGCCAAACAATGCGGTGGATGAAATCACCAAAACTTACTGGAGCGCAAAAACCGGGAACAGCGGTGAATGGTTCGAAACTGACCTGGGACAGCTCAGCCGGGTAAATGCTTTTCAGATTAATTACGCCGACCAGGATGTGGAGGATGACCGGTTGGGCAAGGTGAGCGGACAATTTCATCAATACAAAATGTATTATTCTGCCGATGGGAAGAAATGGAATTTACTAACGGATAAGAGCAGAAATCATAGCGATATTCCGCATGAATACCTGGAACTGACTACACCAATACAAGCGCGTTATTTGCGCCTTGAAAATGTGAAAATGCCTACAGGGAAATTTGCTTTAAGTGGTTTCAGGGTTTTTGGACATGGAAATGGCGCGGTACCCGAAGCCGTTGAAGGCTTTGTGGTGCTGAGGACAGAAAAAGATAAACGCAGCGCGTTTCTGAAATGGAAACCCGTGGACAATGCTTTCGCTTACAATATTTTTTATGGTACGCATCCAGAAAAATTGTACACCAGCATCATGGTGCATTCAAACAATGAATGCTGGCTCAAAACCATGGACAGCCAAAAGAAATATTATTTTTCGATCCAAAGTATAAATGAGAATGGTGTGGGCGAAAGAAGCAAGGTGATGGAGGTGCAGTAATGGGTGTTGCCTGTTTGCCTGTTGCAGGTTTGTGGCTGCGTTTGCAGGGTTAATGCCTTTCGTGCCTGATCTCCTGCACAAGCCCAGCTCATTGGAAAAGGAATTCGTCGGGTTTGCAGGTTGTAGAATTTATTTGGATAAGCAGAATTACAAAATAGGGATACCATGAAAATAAGAAATATTATTTTAGGTGCATTATGGGGATTTATCATGTTGGGCGGCCCGCAAATCCATGCACAGGACAACTGGCCCTTTATCAACGATATCAGGAATTTCCATCGCCAGGACAGTCTGCAATTTCCGGCAGGTGGGGCAAATCTATTTGTGGGAAGTTCTTCATTTACGATGTGGAATAACATTCATGATTTTTTCCCTGGAAAGAAATTGCTGAACCGGGCATTTGGAGGCAGTACCCTCGAAGATCTGATCCGGTATCGTTACGATGTGATTTTTCCATATGATCCGGCTCAGATCATTATGTATTGTGGAGAGAATGATTTCGCGGCAAGTGATACGGTGCAGGTGCAGACGGTTGTCAACCGTTTCATTTCTCTTTTTGAAATGATCCGGCTAAAATATCCCCAAATTCCGTTTGCCTATGTTAGCATGAAGCCAAGCCCGAGCCGGGAAAAACTGATGCCCAAATTTGATGCGGCGAATATTCTGATTCGTGATTACCTGGCCCGCCAATCCAGGGCCACCTACGTGGACGCCTACAGCGCTATGCTGCAGCCCAATGGTAAACCGCTGATGAACATCTGGCTTGATGACAAACTGCACATGAACATCAACGGATATATTATCTGGCAGGGATTGCTACGCAGGATATTGCTTTAAGGAAGTACCAGGTTGCCCTTACCAGGTATCTGACATCAAATAAGCGATGCAACCATGGCCTGGTGAATGATGATATGGAACTCAAACCTGCACCAACAAGCACAAATCTATGTTCTGGCTGAAGTCCGAAACCTAAGGTTTCATTCAAATCAAAAGGATGATGGACGCGGTATTGTACTTAATGGTTATTTGTTCCAATTGATCCGCTGTACCTTCACCTGATTGCTGCTACTACCGATCATGATATCAAATTCACCCGGCTCCCAAACGAAATCCAGATTATAATTGTAGAATTTAAGATCTTCCGGGGTGATTTCAAAACTTATGGTTTTTGTTTCGCCTTTCCGGATTAATATTTTCTGGAAACCTTTCAACTCCTGTACCGGCCTTGTGGTTGATCCCACAAGATCACGTATATACAATTGCACCACTTCTTTACCGTCCACATTCCCGGTGTTTGAAACGTCGATGCTCGCGGTGAGTTTTTCATTGCCATTGAGGTTGGATTTGCTCAGCCGCAGATCTCCATAAGAAAATGTTGTATAACTCAGCCCGTAGCCAAAATAGAATTGAGGTTCATTGGTTACATCAAGGTAATTGGAACGGAACTTTTGAAACCATTCGCCGGTCAATGGACGACCGGTATTTTTATGGTTATAAAAAATCGGGATCTGTCCCACATTTTGGGGCCATGTAGAGGTCAATTTACCGGAAGGATTCACCTCTCCAAACAGAACATCGGCAATGGCATAACCGGCTTCACCCCCCGGGAACCATACATTCAGTATAGCCGGAAAATTTTCATATTCCCATTTAATGGTCAACGGCCTTCCGGTAAACAACACGATCACTACAGGTTTGCCGGTTGCTTTCAATGCTTTAAGCAAATCTTTCTGGGCATCCGGAATATCAATGGTGGAACGGCTGCTTGCTTCTCCACTCATTTCAGCGCTTTCGCCTACGGCAGCTACGATCACATCAGCATTTGCAGCAATGGCCAGGGCTTCATCCAAAATCACTTTCGGATCACGGTTATCCCGGTTTAGGGTTTTACCAAACATGGTGGCGTTTTCTTCAAATTTGGCATCATAAGCAAGGTTGCTTCCTTTGGCATAGGTAATGGAAGTATTGGCTCCACCAACAGTCTGCATGCCTTGCAATACGGGAATACCTTTGGCATGTTCGGCAGCCACGCTCCAGGTGCCGGCCATGTTTACGTTATTATTGGCCAATGGCCCTACAAGCGCAATTTTCGTTCCCCGTTTCAGTGGAAGAAGACCGCCTTCATTTTTCATCAGCACCATGCTTTCAGCGGCGATGGCTCTCGCTTCATTGCGGTTGGCCTGATTGTATACATCCCTTGCAGGACGCGATAGATCGCAATATTTATAAGGATCATTAAAGAGGCCGAGATTGTATTTCATTTCCAGAACCCGGCGTACAGCGGTATTGATGCTTTCCATATGCACTTTATTCTCATCCAGCGATTTTTTGAGGGTAGTTAAAAACCCTTCGCCCACCATATCCATATCCACACCGGCATTCATAGCAAGAGCGCTTACGGTTTGCAGATCACCCATGCCATGCGCGATCATTTCATTGATTGCCGTATAATCCGTTACCACCATTCCATCGAAACCCCATTGTTTACGCAATACATCCGTCATCAGCCATTTGTTGCCGGAAGCAGGAATGCCGTCTATTTCGTTGAAGGAAGTCATAACGGTGCCTACGCCTGCATCAACCGCGGCTTTATACGGTGGGAAATATTCATTGTACATCCGGTGGTGGCTCATATCTGTTGTGCCATAATCGCGGCCGGCTTCCGAGGCCCCGTAAAGGGCGAAATGTTTTACACAGGCCATCATCGTTGTATCGCTGCGGTAATCATTTCCCTGATAGCCACGCACAAATGCTTTGGCAATTTCACTTCCGAGGTAGGGGTCTTCACCTATACCTTCCGAAACACGTCCCCAACGCGGATCGCGGGCAATATCGACCATAGGGGAAAATGTCCAGGATATGCCATCCGCTGTAGATTCCTTGGCGGCGATCTGTGCGCTGCGTTCAATGGCCTTCATGTCCCAACTTGAACTCAAGCCAAGGGGAATGGGAAAAACGGTTTGATATCCATGAATGACATCCATGCCAAAAACAAGGGGAATTTTTAACCGGCTTTCTTCTACCGCTACCCGCTGCACTTCACGAATCTTGGCCACCCCTTTGATATTGAATAATCCGCCAACTTCGCCTTTTCTGATCTTATCGGCAATATTGCTGCTTTGGGCCTGGCCGGTGGTAATGTCTCCGGCGGCAGGCAAATTGAGCTGCCCAAGTTTTTCTTCGAGCGTCATCTGGCTGAGAAGCCGGTCAACAAACGAATCCATGTTATCTTGCGAAGGGGTTGTTGCTTTCTGCTGTGCACAGGCGGTAATGCTCATCACGGCAATGAGGGCAAATCCTAACAGGCGGTTGGTTGTCATGAAATAACTATTTTCTGGTTTCGATTTTTTTGAATTCTTAAAGATACCAAATTAATGAAAGCAGGGACAGAATTGATATGCAAGTTTGAAAGCCAATGCATACAGTCCCGAACTATTCGCTACGCAGCACGATTTCCCCTTTACGAAGCCCCTTGGCACTTGCTTCAAATTTAATGGTGCCGGGCCTTTCATCAGATTGTACGAGTGCGGTTAATTGCCCGCTGAACAATTTCATTTTTGGCTCCTGGAAGCTTTCCAGGCTCGCCGGATTTCCATTGGCTACCGCTTTGAATTTTCCTGCTCCGGTTACTTTAAAATTGATCTCCGTGGTTTCATTCGGGCATTCAATGCCGTTTTTGTCCACAACTTTTACGTTAATGAAAGAGATATCTTTTCCATCTGCACCAATTGTGCTTCTATCAGCAGACAATACGATCCGGTGCGGTTTGCCTGCAGTACGGATCTCTTTTTCCATGGCAATGCTTCCATTGTCATCATATGCCACCACTTTTACTGTTCCGGGTTCATATTTGGTATCCATCCACATCAGGCGGTAACGCTTTTGGCGGGTGAAATTTTTCTTGTCTTCCGATGTTTCCGAATTGAAAACTGTCACGCTGGTATCTTTTTTTCGAATGCCCTGGCTTCTGCCATTGATGAACAATTCGGCACTTGGGTAGTTGGTATATACAAAAAGCGGTGTTACTTCACGCTCTCGGCCGGGATGCGTCCAGTGCGGAACAATATGCAGGGTTTTCTCTGCTTTATTCCAGTGGCTGCGGTAAAGATAAAAGCGGTCTTTGGGAATTCCGGCCAGGTCAACAGCGCCAAACAATGAAGTATGGCTTGGCCAGTCGGAATAGTAGGGGGTAGGTTCGCCAATATAATCAAAACCAGTCCAGATGAATTCACCTATTGCATAAGGCAGATCTTCATGTTGCACAAAATCATCTTCGGGCAAATTGCTCCAGCTGCAATGCTCCACATCATAAGAAGAAGTTTGATGGTCGTCATATTTATTGCCTTTGGCGGTTACATCCTTCCGCACTACCGGCCATTTGTAAATGCCCCGTGAGCTTACCGTAGATGCGGTTTCCGTACCCAGGATAATACGTTGTGGCAATACGGAATAAGCTTCCTGGTAGCGATGCGGACGATAGTTGAACCCCGGAACATCAAGTACTGCGGCCATCATGTTTTTCAACACCGCATCGGGGTTGTCCATACCATTGGTTACCGGCCTTGTCGGGTCTTCCCGTTTCACGATGTTTTGCATCATCAGGGTCAGTTTGGGCCCCTGGTCATTTTTCCATTGGTCAGGCACTTCATTGCCAATGCACCACATCACAATGCTGGGATTGTTCCGGAAATTGCGAACGAGGTTTACGAGATCTTTTTCCACCCATTCATCATAATATTTATGGTAGCCGTTTGCAAGTTTTGGTGTCTTCCATTCATCAAAACTTTCGGCCATTACCATCATGCCCATTTCATCACAAATCGCTACAAATTCAGGTGCCGGCATATTGTGTGAGGTGCGAATTGCGTTTACGCCCATATCCTGCATAATACGCACCTGCCGGCGGATGGCGGCCTCATTTACAGCTGCGCCAAGGGGGCCCAGGTCATGGTGATTGCATACACCCTGGAATACCAGTTTTTCTCCGTTGAGGTAAAACCCGTCATCAGGACGAAAATCGAGGCTGCGGATACCAAAACGCGTAGTATAAGTATCCCTTAATTCTTCGCCTTTATAAAGCTTGCTTTCCGCGAAATAAAGGTTGGGCTGTTTTACGCCCCATAGCCTGGGATTTGCCACAAAAAGGGTTTGATTGAAACTGTTCTGACTGAAATTACCCAGTTCGGTGGCTTCTTGAGCAATCACCCGGCCTTTATCATCCCTGACCTCCGTTATGAGTTTATAGTCTACTCCGGGTTCCGCGCCGTCGATTTGGGTTTTGATGTTTACTTCTGCAAATTGTTTGTTGACAACCGGCGTGGTTACCTGTGTTCCCCAAATGGGTATATGTTCTTTTTCGGTAACAATAATGTGCACATTGCGGTAAAGTCCTGCCCCGGGATACCAGCGGCTGCTTTCCACAAAATTTTCAAGTTTAACGGCCAATGTATTTTTCTCGCCGGCTTTTACGTGTGGGGTAATGTCGAAATAAAAACTATTGTATCCATTTGGCCAGTACCCGACTTTCTGCCCATTCACATACACTTCGCTGTTGCTCATGGCGCCATCAAACTTTACAAAGGCTTTTTTTCCGTGTGCAAATCCCGGTGCAACAAATTGGGTACGGTACAGCCCAATACCAACAAAAGGCAGACCGCCTGTTCGGCCGGCATGCTCCTGCGCTTCAGTTTGTCCATCCTGAACGATTGCCACGTTTTGTTTGTCATTGTGCATGCTGAACGGGCCGTAAATTGCCCAGTCATGCGGAACCGACACGGTTTGCCATGCGGCATCATTAAATCCAGGCTGAAAAAATGCCGGGTCTTCAGTTCTTGAAAATTTCCAGTCCTTTTCCAGTTTGATCTCATTGCGCTGCGCAAAAAGAAATAAAGGAATGTGGAACAGGCCAATTGCGATAAACCGGGTTAATTTCATAAAACTCATTTTCACGATGATTGCTTCAGGTTAGCTCTTCGCCATTCATAAGGCGATAACGAGGGCTTTCAAAGGTAGCCAAAATAGGCCTGACAGCTTTTAGAATAAACTCATTAATCGGACGTGGTAATATGGTGAAATGGATAAGGCAACTCACCGGAGTTGCCTTATCCAATAAATCCAGATGAATATTTTTTAAAGAAATTTATATCCGAAAGTCAGCACAACCATTCCTTTGTTGTTGTTGCCGTCGGCCACCACATTGGGCTTGTCACCCAAATAATACGGTACGTGGCTTGCTTTATAAATGCCATGCACATAGGTAAGGTCAACGGAAAAACCCGCTTCGCGGTAACCGAGGCCGCCGCTCAGCAACATGCGGGTTCCCAAAAGGTCAGTTGACTTATAAGGGCTGCCATAATAGGCAAAACCGGCACGCGCCATTACATTGGTGAATTTGAGTTCGCCTCCAACCCTT
This sequence comes from Bacteroidota bacterium, assembly GCA_023387985.1. Lineage (GTDB taxonomy): Bacteria > Bacteroidota > Bacteroidia > Chitinophagales > Chitinophagaceae > Phnomibacter. The sequence goes on from JAEWHC010000009.1 coordinate 576,950, forward strand.
GCATTAAAAGTATTTTTATAACGGTCTTTGATAATATCATTCAGGTTGCTGTAGTAATCCACGTCGCCCTGGTTTGTGGGATCGCTGGCTGAATAACGAACACCCCGGCTGGTAACATATTCAAGATCAGCCGTGATGAAACCTTTTTGTTGTTTTACGTCCTGAACGCTGTTTAATACATAGCTCACGCTGCCGATTACTTTTGCAGGTGTAGTTAAATTGTACTTGTAATTATTGGACCAACCATTGGCGCTGTTGAGTTCATCCGAGGATTTGGATACCGGTTGCGGGCGATTGGTGAAGTTTTCGGTATCTGCGGTTATGCTGGAAACCATATCGTCGCGAAAACCACTGAAAGTAGGAGAGTGGAGTGCAAGGCCAAAACGAAGATTGTCTCCGGCGCGGGCAATCAGGCCGAATTTGACATTGAAGCCCACTCCCATGGAATTGTAGGTTTCACGGTATTCAAAATAATTGAAATCGTTATTCGGGTCATTGTTCGCATCTTCCTCGCGGTAGGTTTGCATTCGTTCATAATTGGTTATCGGAATACCCAGCGAAAGCCCCCAGTAAAGCTTGTCCTCACGGTTTACACCGTATGAAAGGGCGATTTCGTTTGAACCTCCACGGGTCATGATATTGTTGTGCTGATTGACGCCGATAGTATTTGATCCACCTGGATTGAGAGGCGTTGTACTTTGGTACCCGGCGATATTACCCTGGCCGTCGCTGATCGTGTCGATTAAAAAAGTCCAGAATGCCAGCGAAGATCCATACGGAAAATCGTTCTCCAGCCTATCGAATTCGCGAATATTCTGATTGTACAATTCTTCCAGGTATTGTTCGGTCCAGCTTGAGGTATTGTTGAATCCTTTATAGCGGATATCGTCATTAAAATCTGCTGTCCGGTTGATGGTTAGCGCAAACGCGGAGCTTTCATTTTTAGAGTTGGGATTATTGATTTCACGGCCAAAAACAAATCCTGAGGTACCATACCTGATACCTGACTTCTGACTTGAGGTATTGCTTCCCTGGTATTCGAACTTATTGGTGAGCATATTGTATTGTGGAGTAATCACCAATTCATTGTTCTTAAAAAGGGCTATTCCTGCGGGGTTTATATGCGCCGCGCTGATATCTCCACCGAGAGAACCCATTGCGCCTCCAATGGCCTGGCTGCGGGCGGTACCGCTGGGTACAGGATAACCATAACGTAGCGCGTCTTCGGGAAACTGCGCATTAGCTTCCAAACCGGCCAATGACAAGATCAATCCTGCCAGTAAATATTGAAATCCTTTCTTCATTGCAAATCTGTTGTTTTCGTTTGATTGGTTATGACTGTTTTCAGTCATTATTTTCTATGCGAAAAGCCATTCATCCCGCTGCTCAGTGAGATTAGCTAAGTTTGAATGGCTTTTGATGACCTAATGCCTTTGCATTAAGTGATTATTTTAGTTTCCGCGTCCGCCTCTGCTGCTTGTTCCGCTTGATCCGCTCCTTGAATTGCTGCTGCTGTTGCTGCTGCCGCTACTCATGGTTGAACCTCCGCTGCGACTGCTCCCTGAGTTGTTGTTCTCAAAAGTTCTGACAGGACGGCTGTAAGATTCGGAACCGCTGCGGGTATTGGAACCACTGTTGTAGGTTCGGCTGTTCGAAGAAGCATTGGGGTTGGTAAATATCGTACGGTAGGTAGGACGGTTACCATAATTGTTGTTGTTGGGAGTTACAGAACGGTTATTGTTGCCACCGCGGATGAACGTATTGTTGTTGTAGGCATTGCGGTTAAGCGTTGGCCTGCTGTTGCCGTAAGTAACCGGGTATTTGTTTACCACCATTACGGGTCTTGCACCCCAACCATAAGGATTGCTCCAGCCACCACCGTAGTAGGCATTGTAGGCAAACGGATTGTTGTAGTAATTGAAGCCGTAGCCATAACCAAAGCCAAAGGAACGCCAGGGGCTGTACATGCTGTATGGTCCGTACATGTTTTGCATGCTGTAGTAGCCATAGGGGCTCATATAGCTATTGAAGTAATTGTAATTGTAAACAGAATAGGGGTTGCTGTATCCATACCAGTAATCCATATCGTCGATTCTTGACCAGCGATACCTGTCCTGCATCCGCATGCGGATATAACGGTCTTCTGCCTGCTCATCGAAATAGCTCTGGTATTGACCGTCATCGTAACGGCCGTTATCGTAACCCCGTTCTGCCGGGTAATTGCGTGCTACGTCCTGCTTGGCCACTTTTGGGGCAGCTTCACCATAAGAGTAATACACATCATCGGGCATTTGGGTTGTTTTAAAGGCAGTTGCACATCCGGTAAGCACCAGGGCGGCTGCCAATAAGCTGATGTTGAATAAATTTTTCATAGTGGCTGGATTTATAGAATGGGTTTGAATCAATTTTTCCTTGTAAAAATACCGATATTTTTAAGGAATCGGTAGTCAATGTTTTCTTATAAGACTCTTTACACTGATTTTTAGCTGTTAAGGGCTGCTTAAATCTACTCAATTTTTAACGGAAAGATTAAACCTGCTAATTTTGTCCCGCCTGTTCCGGGAGGCTAAGGCCAGGTAAACAACAGGAAAATCAAGGATTATGAGTAAGGTGATTACCCCGATGGAGGAAGATTATTCACAATGGTACAATGACCTCGTATTGCGGTCCGGGCTGGCCGAATATAGTTCCGTTCGTGGATGTATGGTTATTAAGCCTTACGGTTACGCGCTGTGGGAAAACATGCGGGATGCCCTGGATAAAATGTTCAAGGACACCGGGCACGTAAATGCCTATTTTCCTTTGTTTGTGCCTAAAAGTTTATTTGAAGCTGAGGAGCAAAATGCCGAAGGCTTCGCCAAAGAATGCGCGGTGGTTACCCATTATCGCCTTAAAAATGATCCGGACAATAAAGGAAAACTCATAGTAGATCCGGAAGCAAAGCTTGAAGAAGAATTGGTCGTTCGCCCGACCAGTGAAGCCATAATTTGGAGTACATACAAAAACTGGATCCAGAGTTACCGTGATTTGCCGATTCTCATCAACCAATGGGCCAATGTGGTGCGTTGGGAAATGCGCACCCGCCTGTTTTTGCGTACCGCCGAATTCCTCTGGCAGGAAGGCCATACAGCCCATGCCACCGCGGCGGAAGCATGGGAAGAAACGCGCAAAATGCTTGATGTGTATGCAACATTCGCCGAAGATTTTATGGCCGTGCCCGTACTCAAAGGAATGAAAACGCCCAGTGAGCGTTTTGCGGGAGCCGAAGAAACCCTTTGCATTGAAGCCCTTATGCAGGATGGCAAAGCCCTGCAGGCTGGTACATCACACTTCCTGGGACAGAATTTCGCCAAAGCCTTTGACGTAAAATTCAGTGATAAAAACAATCAGTTGGATTACGTGTGGGCCACGAGTTGGGGGGTTAGCACCCGGCTGATCGGGGCGCTTATTATGGCGCATAGCGATAACCAGGGCCTGGTTTTACCTCCAAAAATAGCCCCTCTCCAGGTCGTAATCGTTCCCATTTTCAAGAATGAAGAACAATTGAACCCGATAAAGGAAAGGCTTGATCCGATAATGAAGGAATTGAAACAAATGGGCATTTCCGTAAAGTTTGACGACAACGATGCCGCAAGACCCGGATGGAAATTCGCTGAATACGAGTTGAAAGGCGTTCCCGTACGGCTGGCCATTGGCAGCCGCGACCTGGAGAATAACCAGGCGGAAGTTTTTCGTCGCGATACCAAAGAAAAGACCACCGTGCACCTCGATAGGATCAGTGGATATATTCAATCCTTACTTGATGATATTCAGCAAAACATGTATAGCCGTGCAGCGGAATTCCGGGCCCTTAACACTCATGATGCCGATACCTGGGATAACTTTGTGGAAACACTGGACAGCAAAGGCGGATTTATACGGGCGCATTGGGATGGAACGGCGGAAACCGAAGAAAAAATCAAAGAACTAACAAAGGCTACCATTCGTTGTATTCCTTTTCATGAGGAATCCGAGGAAGGAAACTGTATTTTGACCGGAAACCCAAGTAAACAACGGGTGGTTTTTGCACGGGCCTATTAAAAGTCTTTATCTTTAAGCATCAATATACACAGTGAAAAGATTTCAACCTCCTGTTGAGCCGCTTAGCCCGGATGCACCCCGCCTGTTGACAGATGAATCAAGGCTTTATTTGCTGGAATCGGCCCGGTGGGCGCTGATCCTTTCCATTATCGGATTTGTGTTCAGCGGAATCATGATCCTCACCGGCATCATCACCATTTTTGCCCGGGATTTCCTTTCCGCTGCTTTGGGCGATCCCGGAACGACTGTAGGTTTTGTTTCAGGGTTCATGAACATTGTTGCGGGTGGTCTGTATCTTTTCCCTTCCTTTAAATTGCGCACCTACAGCCATGCTGTGCCAAAAGCGCTGAATACCGGCAGCCCAGCTGAATTGTCTGTTGCATTGGGATGCGTAAAATCGGTTTTCAAATTCTATGGGCTGATGACCGTTGGATTCATTGTGTTTTATCTCCTGGTCATGCTGGTAACTTTACTGATGTCTTTTTTAAGGATATAATGTATTCTCGCGGGTGGCGATGTAATTGTAATCCATGATCAGTTTTTCAAGGAAAAAAATGTCATCCATATCCGTTTCAATCTGCAACACGGTTTTGATTTTTACGGCCACCCGGCTGGCCATATCATATTGCTGGAAGCGCCTGGCCTGGTGAATTACCGAGCGTACCGCGTTGATATCCCGGTCGGTAAGACGCATCACCTCCGGAAACCGCACTTCGTAGGCTTCATCGGCAATATCCATGAAAAGGGTATCGGAGAGGGAAAAACGCTGGCGGAGATCCACCACCGTTGTGCCTGCGGCAAGATCGCCAAGTCGCTGGCTTTTGCGTGAAATGGCGATGATGATCACCACAATCATGCCTGCCGTAAGGGTACTGAACAACTGACCGCTCATGTAGAGCGAATTCCGGTAAAAAAAACCGAAAAACAATGGCCATTCCCAAGCCCGGAAAATCCATCGCATAAGGTATTGTCCCAATTTGGGCTCGCCGCCTTCGATGCTGATTACCCGGATTTTCAATAATTTCTTGCCGATGCTTTGCCCCTGAAAAAGGGTTTCCATGATTAGCGGATAGAGCAGCATGGGCATGCTCACAATCAGGATATCCGCCCCCACACTGTACTCGCCGTTGCCCTCATTTGCCCAGATCAAAAAGCGCTTCATTCCCCGTGAGTACAGCAGCAAGATGGCCAGGTCGGTAAACCAGGCCAATATGCGGTAAGGCAGCGAAGCCATTTCAAAGTCCAGCGAAATATTGAAGGGGGTAGAGACCCGTACATGACTCATGGGGTAAAGATAATTCTCAGGCCTGAGACAAAAGACCTCAGACCGGGTTGCTGCTGAGGACTGATGGCATTTCCCTCGTCAACTGTCTGAAGGCTAAGGTCTATTTTTGCATACTTCATTTATTTCAAAGCTTTTTGAATTTTTACTTTTGACTGTTGAATTCAATTTACCTCCATATCCCTTTTTGCGCACGGGCTTGCACCTATTGTAATTTCCATTTCAGCACCTTGCTGAAGCAAATACCGCAGGTAGTGGATGCAATTGTAAAAGAGATTGAACAACCCAAATTTCCATTTGATGTTTCCGGGATGCGGGATATCAGTACGCTTTATTTTGGTGGTGGTACACCGGGTTTATTGCCTGCAGAAAATTTGGAAAAAATTGTAAACGCGGTTCACAAAAATTTCAATATGCAGTCTGGCGCAGAGTTTACACTCGAAGTCAACCCGGATAATGTGAACCCGGCAACATTAAAAGCCTGGCGCAATATGGGTGCCAACCGGTTGAGCATGGGTGTGCAATCATTTTTTGATGAAGACCTGGTATGGATGAACCGCACGCATGACGCGGCAAAATCGAAAAGCAGTGTGTTGATGGCGCAAGACGCGGGTTTTGAAAACATCAGCATCGATTTGATTTATGGCTTACCTGCAAGCACTAAAACACAATGGCAGCGAAACCTGGAAACCGCGGTTAGTTTAAGTACTCCACATTTAAGTTGTTATGCACTTACTGTAGAAGGCAAAACCGCGCTTGCCCACGCCATCGAAAACAAAAGACAATTGCCACCGGACGATAAAGAGCAAGCGGAACAATTCACGATGATGGTGGATTACCTGGAAGCACAAGGATTTGATCATTACGAGATCTCCAATTTCGGTAAACCGGGTTGGCGTTCAAAACACAATACGCACTACTGGAGCGGAATGCCTTATTTGGGTTTTGGCCCTGCCGCGCATTCTTTTAATGGCGAAAATATAAGAAGCTGGAACGTTGCCAACAATGCTTTGTATATGCGGGCTGTCATCGGAAATGGCATACCAAATGAAATGGAAATTTTGAGTCGTGCGGATCATATCAATGAAAGGATCATGACTTTATTGCGGACGAATGCCGGCATTGAATTGAATGAAGCCGATTTGTTGTTGGGTGACTTAAAAATTAGTTCTGACGAAATTGCAGGAATTCAGGGTAAGGTTGAATTTTGGCAAAATGCGGGCAAACTGGAAATTATGGATGGTTATATCAAACTGACGAAAAACGGGAAATTGTTCGCGGATGGGATTGCTTCGAGTTTTTTTGTAACATGACACCGTTGGTAAACATTTCAATAGGGGGTATTAAATTTTTGTTGTCATGGTGAAAAGCCAGGCCTGCATTGGGCTGAGAGAAGGTAGATATGGAGAATACCCCTACATTTGTTTGAAAATGGGCGGGCAAAAACAACAATTTCCATGAAAAAATCTATCTATCTATCTATCTATCTATCTATCTGTCTATGATCTTCGGTTTTACAGGGATCGCTAATGCGTTCGCTACGAAAACTTTCAATTTGCGGACCAATAAATTAGAACGTTTACAATTGTTCTATTCTTGTACGGTAACCGTTGAAAGGACTGTAACAGCTTATGTGGTATGTGAAGGAGTCCCAGGTGAAATTCCGGTTGAAGGAAATGGCTATGCGACGGTGCAAGCTTCAGATTGTGCGAAAGCGTTTGCAGCTGCAGACAACCTGGCAACGACAATAGCCTGGTCGGATGCTGCGAACAATGCCATTGCGTATGAATGTCCGGCACCCGGAAACTAAATGATCCTAATTATTAATCTAATCCTTCCATTTTTTTTCAGTTATGCATTTTATCATCTACCTACTCGCAGCAAGCCTCCATCTGTTTTCTCCAGATCATGAATTTGTGGAGTTGTACTATACGGTTACCCATTATCCTTTCGGCACGGAAGCGGAGGAATCCAGGGCCAAAGAAATCCAGAGTCAGGGTGTTTTGATCTGCAACGAAAAGCAATCCCTTTATTATGAAAGAAACGATTATTTGAATAACTTTCCTGGTGGTAAAATAGTAGTGCTCAAGCAAAATGGAGTCTATGCGTCAACTCAATTATCGCCGGATTCTGTTTCGAATTATTATTATGTAGATATGGATTCAGCTTTAGTAAGGTCTTCATTATTTGAAAGCGCTTTTGAGAGAACCCGATTCGCTCAAACCAAAATAAATAGTTTAACGACAGGACAACGATGGAAGCCCATGAACCAGATTGAAACCATTAATGGTATGCAATGCGAGAAATTCGGATACTATCTCGGCGAGAAATTGATAACTGAAATTTGGGTAAATCCAGAAATCGCTGTTTCTTTTGGTCCATATTTAGTTTTTGATACCCCGGGGTTGGTGGTGAAGGCAATTAGCCATATCTATAAAAAAGAATATTTGCTAAATACTTTTGAGCAAAAAAAACAGGCAAACCCTGTAAATTTTTGGCCTGACATTTTTAACCGAGCAAAGTTTTAAGGTTATTGGTATGAATTTATTCTTTTATTTACCCGTCGCCAGCCTCAATGGCATTCAATGCGAAGGATATGGAACGTATATGGGCGAAAAATTATTAACGGAAATCTGGGTAAATAAGGATGTTCCAGTTTCATTTGGTCCTCATTCGGCTTTTGATACCCCGGGCTTGGTTGTGAAGGCAATCAATTACAACCATCGGCGGGAATACTTGCTCAATACATTTGAACATAAAAAGCAGGAAACACCGGTGAGTTTTTGGCCAGAAATCTTTAATAAAATAAAATTTGAGATAAATTAAGCCGGCAACATAAAGTTTCCTGTTTTCAGTGTGTTCAAAGCCTGTCCAGATGGATCAAGATGCAGGAGTATGACCAAAATAACCAACCAACTATTTATTAATTTAATATCAAAGGTGCTGGCAGGCTTCGTGTTTTTTATGATTGCCTTTGGCACCGCAAGCTCACAGTCCTCAAATAATAAATTTACCATCCAGGTAGAAGCAGTTTCGTCAAGCGGACCGGTTGTTCAGGCCACAGTTACCCATCAATGGGCAAAGGACCGGTTTGTTTCCCGTTTTGGTGCTACTGGAAAAGATGGAAGGTTTATTGATTCTGTTTCGTTCAACGGCTTGGATACCCTCATTACCCGGGTTTCGCATACCGGTTATGAAACAGTTATACTGAAAACATACTTTACAAAAAAGGTTGATACTTTTCTTCTGGTTCAAATGACTGAAAACGTGGCTGAACTGGCCCATGTGGAAATAACCGGCCCTGCCATGTGGCAAAGGGGGGATACGAGTTTTTATAAAGTAGATTCTTTCAAAAACAACCTGGATAAAAAACTGGTTGATGTTTTGAACCGATTTCCCTACCTGGAAATCCGGCAGGGAATGCTTTTCTTTAAAGGTAAGGCTGTGAATAAAATAACCATTGATGGCGAAGAACTGATGGAAAACCAGATCCAATTATTGATCAATGCCATACCGGTGCATATCCTGGAAAACGTGCAGGTACTTGAAAACCAAAGAAGCCGCAGAAACCTGTTGAATAGTTTTGGTAATGAAACTTTCATTAACCTGCAAACCCGTAAAGACATCAACTGGACGAGGCCCGTAGGTGATATTGAAGCAGGTGCTGCCGTCCCGCTGCAGGGGAAATTGAGCACCACCTTACTTTCACTCAGGGAAAAATCGAAGATGTTGGGGATTTTTTCCCATAGTAATTTTGACAATGCAATAAGCTATCAGCAACAACGGCAGACCCAGTTAGCAGGGATGAATCCTGTGGGGGTCATGGGTATGTACGCTCTCCAGGCAACCGCTTTGCAATTCTTGCCCAATGAAGGCTTTTTAACTGGAAGCAGCAGTAAACAAACCGCCCGACTGCAATGGAACAAAAAAAGAGAGCAGGGATCAGCGAAAACCATGATAGGATTTTATATGAACAAAGACAAACAGGATTATTACACCTACAATAGAACCTTCCTCAACAACGGTGTCCTGGAAAGAAACTTCAAAAGACAGATTACATCAAGTCCGGTTTTTGCTGACATTAAGCATGAGACCGGTCTATTCACAAAAAATAAGAACCAGATATTTTTTACGACGAATGTATTTACTGATTTCTCAAGAGTCAATAGCTCAGAGTTCATAGAACAACCAGGTTCAAACAGTCAGATTATTGAAAAAACACAATTCAATGATCTCATCGTCAGGCAGCTTATCGATGGTACAGTAGGAAACGAAAAAGCGAAACGGGGATTCAGTCTGGAGGCCGGTTATTTTTTCCGGAAAGGCAGTGATCTCAGCATTTCTGACCGATGGCAAAAGGTATTCAATACTCCTGTTGCAAAAAATGAATTGCAAATGGATATGGATTTCCAACGGATTCAATTGATAGGCAGTTTAGGTAAGAAGGTGCCTTCCAAGAACTTGTTTGCTCCAAAATTCAAGGTGCATTATAAATATGATCAATTGAAATTTCAACATTCAATTTTTGATATCATCAAACCCGGCAGGTACCAGCCGGGCAAAAACGGCTATCACTTTTTATTGCCTACTTTCGAACACGACTTGCCCACCGTTCGGAAGGAAGGAATGACTTTCTCCAATACCGTTGCATGGGGCCCGCAATTATTTATTCTTCAGCAGCAAACCGAAGCGGACAGGTATTCAAAATGGTTGCCTCATGTCAGGGTGGTTTCGGAATTGCGGTTGATCCGTAAAAATGTAATGTTTAACCTGTCAAACTCTTTCGGGATAAATTACTTGTCTGAATCCCAGGCAATATTCAACAATTTACTCAGCCTGCAAAACACCGGTTATTATTATTATTCCAACCATATTGCGCCAAGAACAACATATATGGGGGTGATTGGAGGTGCGATTTCATTTTTTGAAAGAAGGCTAACCATGCGCACCCACTATATGTTGAACAATAATTGGAATGAAACGATTTCGAAAAGAGTGCAACAGGATTTATTGGTTACTTCGGAATATTTTTTATTGAATAAAAGCTCCCTCGGGCAAAGCATTGTAAGCGCTTTTGACATCACAACCAGAAAAAGGAAGAAATTGGCAAGTGCCAAATACAATTTCATGTCTAACCAGTTTTGGTCAATGCAGAATGACATACCGAAAATGCAAACCATGGCCTCCCATTCAGCCGGGCTGGATTTTTCCTTGTTTCAGAAAAAAGGCTGGAACCTTGTGCTGGCCAATGAATTCCGCAGCTCACGAACCCGATTAGCCACTTCCGGCAACTACCTGTATAATTTGTTTTCTTCTTCGATCCAGGGCGGTTATACCTGGGAAGGTTTTATGCTGGAAGGCTCAGCCAATTATTTCTCATCAAAAGGCACACAAGGCAATTCTGAATCTCAGGGAAGAGGAACTTTTCTAAATTTCACAATGGCTTATCAAATCAAAAATTCACCATTTAAATTGGAATTAAAAGGAGTCAATTTGCTCAACTCCAGAGAAATTGTTACCCAGATGGTTGATGCTGGAAATGTTTTTCTCAATATGGTTCCACTGCGGCCGAGATTTGTATTTGGGGCATTGCATTATAGTTTTTGATGCGGTGATCGGTTTAATACAGGTTTTGCATTGTTATCTGACGCTATGCCTCTTACATTTACACCGAAACATGAATATTCAATTTGACCTCATAAGTCACACAGGTGTGCAAAGGACACATAAGTGGGTCAGGGTTTGGAATCATTTAATCAAACAACCGTTTAACTTGTTGACTTTACTCGTTAAAGGTTGAAATCGGGCTTCATTTCCTTCCAGCTTTTTCATTTTTCCACTCAGTATATACGCTGCGCAGGGTTTCGGTTTTTTCCGGGTTTCCGGCTACTGCATTGGTGGTAAACATCATCACGCCGGTTGAGCGGCCGGCAGCGCCAAATCTTAAAACAGCCTCAAATTCTTCTGGTCCAATGGGTCGGGGTTCATCGTAGGCCTGCACGATTGGCCAGATCATTGGTCTTCCATTTTTTCCGGAGGGTAATCTCTTTGAGAACCATTCGATGTTGTCTTTCACCCATTCCGCTTCCCGAACCATCCGCCCATGATAGACCATAGGAGAGAAAACATCGGCGAGGTTTTTGAGGCTGTCATAATCGAGCCCCAGAATGCTGCGCCGTGCACCACCATACTCATCATCATTCCAGGGACAATGGTAGATGCCAAGCAGGATGCCTGGCTTTTCCTCATTAATGATTTTTCTGAAGTCACGTATCCAATCTGCAATTACCGAAGTGCGCCAGTTTCGCCAGGTGGTTTCCTGGTTTTCCAGAATCCAGGAGGCACGCGTCTTCGCATCCCCCTCTGGAATTTGGAGAGCGGCAAATTTTTCAAAGGTCTTAAGGCAAGACGAACAGAAGCAGGTTTCGGGCAGAATGGGGGCAGGATCTTCAAACTGTGCATGCCAATGTAAATAATCCATCCACACCCCTGCAATGTTGTGGGTATTGAGTAACCTGCGCAGTTCCTGCTTCCGGTAACCCCGGAAACCCGGTTCTGTAGGGCATACCCCCATGAACCAGGTAGCTTGTTCCACCCGCTTTCCCTGCTCATCAATGGCCCAGGCTTCGGGATGCTTTTCCACATAGCCTTTACCATTTAATGTAGCGAATTCCGCATAAACCGGGATTCCCTCCGAAGCAGCCCTTTGCATAATAGCGGGAGTAATAGACTGATGATGCATGAAAACTGCATTCACACCAAGAGCGGGCAAACTGTGGCCCTTATCCCACAAAGGCTGCGGGGTTCCATAAACGCCACGGATCAGGATGCGGTTTTCGTGGTCTGTGGCAGCAGATGGCTGCGCCGAACAGCCCGCCAGGGTTATGCTGAAGCATGTGGCAGTGAAAGCTGCCAAAAACAGCCTGGAATGATCGTTAATGCTCATACTTAAAAATACGGCTTAAATGCAAAGGCTCACTGGAAAAACGGCCTTTTCCGCCGGCAAAAACTTGTGTGAAGCTTTCACAACTTCCTTGCCTTAAATTCCATAATTTTGCCAACTATGCTTAATCTATTCACCATGCGTAAAATTTTCCTGGGATCTGTATTGTTTATTGCCCTTGCTGCCTGTAACAACACTGTTGCTGAAGATGAGGCCATCAACACCGAATTTACTCCTGTAGAAGTGACAACGCCGGTTCCCGATTCCGGCGCGATAATCACTCCGGGTGAAACTCCGGTTGCAGCGCCTGTTACTCCGGCGCCTGCTGCTGCAAGCGCTCCCCGGTTGAATCCACCGCATGGGCAACCCGGTCACGATTGTGCAGTAGCGGTTGGCGCACCATTGCCCGCAGCAAGCTCTCCGTCCATACAACCCCGACCTTTACAGGCTCCCCTCCCTTCTGCAGCACCCGCACTGGCGCCCACTGCCAAAGGCATGAATCCTCCACACGGTCAGCCCGGTCATCGCTGCGACATTCCGGTTGGATCGCCACTGAGCAGTGCTCCGGCAACCCCCAGCCCGGTGCAAAGCGTTTTAAATACCACTCCGGCGGCAACCACCATGCCTGTAACCACGCCTTCACTTACTACTACGCCCCAGGTGACCACACCGGTGATGGCGGCCATGGGATCCGCGGCGGCAACAGAAACAAAACCAGGCATGAACCCGCCTCACGGGCAGCCCGGGCATGATTGTGCCATACCGGTTGGTGCACCGCTCAAGAAAAGTTAGAAGCAATAATCCCAAAGTATACGTTAGGCTTTACGGTCGTTTTCCCGTTTTTGGCTGGGTTTTGGTTGAATGCTGAATTCAATTCTTAACTATGCGATTTGCCCAAATCCTGTTTGCCGTGCTGCTTTTAATTGCCTTACCGGCATTCACCCAACCCGTTGATGCACCGAATGCACCGGTATTTGAACCTGCGATTTCCTCCGCCCCGGTTACACCCAAAGCTTTCGTTTTGTTTGGCGAAACCGTACCGCTGCACATCCAGGACGTTTTTGAACGTTTTGACCGGGAATTGCTCGTCAATTCCAATTTCAAAACGGGCAATCTTTATATCTTGAAACTGGCTGCGCGATGGTTGCCCATGATCGAAAAAATACTTGCCGACAACGGAATTCCCGATGATTTCAAATACTTGTGCATAGCTGAAAGTGCTTTGCAAAACCAGATCAGCCGCGTAGGGGCAACCGGATTCTGGCAATTCATGAAAAGTACGGCTCCTGGCTACGGCCTGATCGTAAATGCTGAAATAGACGAGCGGTACAATCCAGAAAAATCCACACTGGCAGCAACAAAATATCTCAAACAGGCTTATAACCGTTTCGGCAATTGGACGGCAGCGGCAGCTTCCTACAACTGTGGCATGGGTGGTTATGCAAGCGCCGCGAACCTGCAGGGTACAAAAAACTACTACGAATTGTATTTGCCTTCCGAAACTATGGCTTATATTTTCCGGATAATGGCCATCAAGCACATCCTGGAAAATCCTGCGGACTTTGGTTTTGTGTTAGACAAATCGCAACTGTATTATCCACATAATGTTCAACGGATCCCCGTAAAAACACCTATTCCCAACCTGGTAAATTTTGCCCGCACACAGGGTACTGATTATAAAACCCTGCGCATCCTAAATCCATGGATCCGCAGCAGCAGGATTTCACAGGCCTATGGTGGCAAGCTGCAACTGCTGATTCCGGTAAATCCTAAAGAAACGGAAAAGGGAATAACTGATTCGATTCGTTAGACTGATCATTTCAGTAAGCCTTCAATTATTCTAAATCCCTCATCGGCTGGCAGGTCGTCCCAAAGAATGTTGTGGATTAACCCGGTAATGGGAATGTCGGCCTTAACGGAATCCAGGTTTTCCATTTGAATGCCCCGGCTGCCGAGGTATCCTTCGGCCTCCATATTCATTTCCATTTTAGCAACTTTTACCGAATAGCCTTTGCCGATCATTGTACCAAAGTTGCGGTTGCGGCTGAACAGTGAATAACAGGTTACCAGCAAGTCACCAAGGTAAACGCTGTCAGTATAATCCACATGGGAATATTCCGGATTTTTTACAGCAAGGAGTTTGGAAAGGAAGACAGACATTTCTTTAGCGGCATTGGCCACAAACACGCTCTGGAAATTATCACCGTATTCGAGCCCATGTGCAATGCCGGCGCCAATGGCGTAAACATTTTTCAATACGGCAGCGTACTGGCTGCCCCATACGTCATTGCTGACTATCGGGTTTAAATACCAGGTACGGAACCGTTCGGCAAACTCGCGGGTTTCTCCGGCATTTATTCCGCTGATGGTGAGGTAACTCAACCGCTCAGCCGCAATTTCTTCAGCATGGCAGGGCCCCATCAGGGTAAAATAATCATCAATACTAAAATGGTGTTTTTCTTCAAGGTATTCATTCAGCAACTGGTGCTTGTTATTGGGCAAAATTCCTTTGATGGCCGAGGCGATTTTTTTTCCGCGGAAACCATCGGAGGGCACTGAGGCCAGGCTATCGAGCAGGAAAGCGCTCGGAATGGCAATCACCACAAAATCGGAGCGCTCAATTACCGCATTGATATCGTCGCTCAGCCGCAGCCGGGAAGTGTCGAGATGGGCATGGGACAAATATTGTGGGTTGTTATGCCTTTGCTGAATATGTTCTATGGATTGCGCGTTGCGTACCCACCAGTTTACGTGCTGCCCGTTATTGGTCAGGATTTTTACAAGGGCCGTTGCCCAGCTTCCTGATCCGATTACTCCCATTTGCATCAGGCGAAATTACAATTAAAGATCGGATCGCCGGACCTGAAAGAATTGGATAGTGAGTGATCATAAATCTTATTAAAACATAACCGTTGCACAGTGTATTCTTTTTTACCTTTATAGCTATGTATACTGTAGAAAATACCCCTGAAGAAATAACGCTGCAATCTGCAGGTTCAACCGTAAAAATTCTGCCGGCCCACGGAGCCATCCTGAATGAATGGAAAGTAAAGACCGCCACCGGAGAAACAGATGTAATCGATGGTTATGAAGATACCCGGGATTTTGAAGAAAACGTGGAAGAAAAAGGATTCCGGAGTTGCAAGCTTTCACCGTATGTATGCCGATTGTATATGCGGACCTATGCATACCGTGGGCAACGATACCATATTGGCAAATTTATTCAAAACGGATCGGCTTTGCATGGTTTGCTGTACGATGAAAAGTTTGATCTTAAAAATGAGCACATGGATCAGCAATCCGCGAGCGTTACATTGGGTTATTCCTACACGGGTGGAGATGAAGGTTTCCCTTTTCCATTCACCATGGATGTGATTTACGAGCTTGAAACAGGCAATTCATTACGCCTCACTACAATGGTGACCAACACCGGTACAGCTACCATGCCGATCGCCGATGGCTGGCATCCTTATTTCAAACTGGGTGGTAAACTGGACGAATGCAGCATTCGCATTGCCTCCGCCACGCAGGTGGAATTCAATGACAAACTCATTCCAACCGGAAGTTTGCTTAAAGATGGCCGGTTTGAAAAGCAGGCTTCCCTGGATGGCGTTGAGCTGGACAATTGTTTTGTGGTGGAAGGCAACCATGCCAATAACTGGGTTTGCCAACTTGAAAATGACCGGGCCGGCCTCGCACTCGATATTTATGCGGAGCAAAATTATCCCTATCTCCAAATGTACACCCCACCCCACCGCAATTCCATCGCCATTGAAAACCTGAGCGGTACGCCGGATTGTTTCAATAATGGCATGGGCCTGATGGAACTTGCAGCCGGCGAATCGGCAAGATTTGTAACCCGTTACAAAATCACCATTAAGGATCAGCAATAAAACGGCTTGCCGGTTTAACCAAACAATCCTTTAATCATTCCACCATCGATGCTGATGGTTTGCCCGGTAATGTAACTGCTGTGCCGGCTGAGAAGCCAGGCGGCAAGACTTCCGAAATCTTCGGCGGTTCCTAACCGTTTCACAGGCACCTGTGCCTCCAGTATTTTTTTCGCCTCTGCGATGGATGTTCCTGTGGCTTCGGCAGTTTTTTTGAAAACCCTTTCCATAGCAGCGGTATTGTGGAAGCCGGTTGCAATGGCATTGCAGGTGATGCCCGAAGCTGCAATTTCAGCTGACAGCGTCTTCATCCAGGATATGACAGCGGAACGCATGGCATTGCTCAATACCAGATTTGGAGCTGGTTGTTTTACCGAAATGCTTTCCAGGAAAAGCAGGCGGCCATAACCATTTTTTTGCATTAGCGGAAGAAAGGCCAGGGCCAGGCTTGTTTTCCATTTAAAAACCGTGCGGTATGCTTCGTCCCAGTGTTCGGCGGTGGTTTCCATTGCCGAGGTTGCCGGTGGCCCGCCGGCATTAAAAACGATCCCGGCGGGAGGTAGATCCTGGTGCATGTCAAGCAATTGCCGGTGGGTTTGCACATCATAAATATCCGCGTAAAGCGGGATAAAGCGGTCGCCGTATTTTCCGGCAAATTCCTGGAGTTTTCCTTCTGTACGGGTCACGCCGCAAACGGTTGCTCCTTCATCCAGGAGGGTGGCAGCCACTGCCTTTCCCAGGCCGTTGCCGGCTCCGCAAACAATAAACCGGGTATTGGTCAATCCGAGGTCCATATTGATTAGGCTTTTGGGTTAACGCCGGAAAAATCCGGCTCTGTTCACATTCAAATTCTTCTTTCCGGGCTTCGGCCCGAAAAAGATGGAATACAAACTTAATGTGTTCCGGCTTTTATTGGCTATTCTTCCCCCTGCTGTTCTATGTATGCATGCTACAAAAAAATTAAATATTTGTAGATGCCGCACGAAACTATGTTTTGCGTTTTGTGATCAGCAGAATTTACTGCACTTTTGCGGCACATTGGGCGGCCTCGTAGTACAATGGATAGTATAAGAGTTTCCGGAGCTCCAGATACAGGTTCGATTCCTGTCGAGGCTACATAAAGCGTTGATTTTCAACGCTTTTTTTATTGGATAAGATTTCCGGCATTTGCAGAAAAAATCTTAATGGCAATGGCCAGCAGCACTACGCCGAAAAATTTACGTACAGCAATCAGGCCCGAAGGCCCCAATATCCGGCTGATGAAATCCAGGGAATGCAATACCACGTAAATGATCAGCAGGTTGATCAATATGCCTATGGCTACTGGTAAAGTGTCATAGTTGGCCCTTAATGAAATGATGGTGGTTAGGGTGCCACTGCCGGCGATTAATGGAAAAGCAATGGGCACAACCGTGCCGCTTTTTGACCCGCCTTCATTTTTGAAAAGTTCCAACCCGAGTACCATTTCCAGCCCGAGGATAAAAATCACAATGCTTCCGGCTACCGCGAAAGAACCTACATCAATACCCAGAACCCGTAGAAATTTATCGCCCACGAAGAGAAAGAGCAGCATGAGTGCGCCGCTAATGGCTGTGGCTACAAATTCCGGAATCACGCCCATTTTCTTTTTTAGTGAAATGAGCAAAGGGGTGGAGCCAATAATGTCGATCACCGCGAAAAGGGTGAACGTAATGGTAAGGATATCATTAAAATTCAAAGCTTGCCGGATTTTTTCAGTGGCAAAATTGAATTAATGCCTTCATTTAAACAAGGGTTCCAATATCAGGTGAGGTAGTTTTTTAAAAACTGTACGAACCGGTAAACATCTTTAAAGTTGCTTGCAAGCCCAAGTGAGACCCGAATGGCGCCACGCATTTTACCTAGTTTCCAGATCATTTCATGGTAATTTCCCGTAAAAGGCGAAGTGAAATAAGCGCTGAGCTCCTGGCTGCTGATGCAATTGTTGATCTCATCAATTCCCGGATTACAAAAGCATCCCGTACGCAGTGAGATCATTTCCCGGTTGGCATCCTGTTCGATGTGCTCATAAGGCAGCGGTTGACCTTGGCGGTCGAATAAATTGAAGATAATGGTTCCTCCGCGGTCGGCATCTGCACCTGGTCCGAATACATGAACAAGTTCATTTCCATTGGAATGTTTCAATGATTTTAGTGCACGCAACAACCATATGGTCAAAAGGTTCACCCTGGTATTGATGGTATCGATGCCTATTTTCTCAATGTGGTCAATCCCTATTTTAAGCGCAGGTATGCCGAGATAATTGAGTGTGCCATCTTCATGCCGTTCATAGTTTTCTGCAAGAAAGAAATTGTCGCTGCTAACGGCTACCAGGCGTACTGTGCCACCAGCAAACCACGGCTTTTGCAGTTTGTTGAATGCCTTTTTATGGATAAATAAGGCGCCGAGACCGGTTGGGTATCCAAAAATCTTGTAAAAAGACAAGGTTACAAATTCGGGTTGCCAATCCTTAAGCTTCAGCCGGTTTGATGGTACAAAAGCTGCGGCATCGAGCAATACATCCCAGCCGTGTTGGTGCGCGGTTTTAATCCAGCTCAGGTCATGCTTTACCCCGCTTACATTGCTTTGGGCAGGATACGCAAAAAGCTTGTTTTCCTTCCCGGGATGTGCCTGCAAGTGTTCCAGCAACCGGGTTTCATCCAGCCTCAAATCCTCTACTTTTACCGGGCTGTAGGTGTGGGAAGCGCCACGCAGTTTGGCGTATTCGCGAATGCCGTTTACTGAATTGTGATTGTCGAACAAAAGCAGAAAATGCCCGTTCACATGAAAAGGGTAACATTCCCCAATGATTTTTAGGGCATTTGATGCATTTGAAGTAAATACAATGTGATAATCCTCAGCATCAAAAAAACGGCTGATGGCCGCACGGGTTTCGGCAATATTTTTTTCCGCAAGCTGGGATGAAGGATTTGTACTGTGCGGATTCCCAAAAACATGTTGCTTCAGGTTTTCAAAGTGTTTATCAATCTGGCTTTGCGCATAAAGGTTTCCGCCCGTATAATCGAGGTATAAATGATTGCCTGAATCCAGGCGAGCATAGTCCGTTTTCCTGAGTACATCCAATATTGCAGTGGAAGAAAATTCCGGGAATTCATACAGGAATTGATTTTCGGAAAGTTGATAATCTTCGAGGTTTGGGGTCTCTTTGGCTGATGCGATCATAGCAGGTAATTCAGTGATTAAAGGTAAAAACTGGCTTGCAACGCTATGGTGACCGAAAGCACCTTCATTCTATTTTTCAAGGAGAAAACAGGAGCGGAACAATCTGCCTTCGAAATCAAAAGGAGTGGTTTGACGCGTGATGTCTTTAATTTCCCTGGAGAAAATAGCCGGGCCATCCAGCTTGAATTTCCGGTGATTGGTGCTGAAATAAAGTCTTCCTCCTGGGGTGAGCAGGTTCATGCACTGGTTTATCAGCCACACATGGTCCTGTTGAATGTCCAGGAAATCTTTCATGCGTTTGCTGTTGCTGAAAGTTGGCGGATCCAGGATGATGAGGTCGAAGCTTTGCAATGGCAGCGTTTTAAGGTGATGCAAAACATCAGCTTGTATAAACGCATATTTGGATGACGAACCGAACCCATTTAACTCCATATTGCGTCGTGCCCAATCCAGGTAAGTATTCGAAAGATCAATTGTTTGGATGTAATCCGCAGCGCCTGCAGCTGCATATACAGAAAACGATCCGGTATAAGCGAACAGGTTCAATACCCGTTTTTCCGTACTTTGTTCGCGAACCATTTGGCGTGTTAGCCGATGGTCCAGGAACAATCCGGTATCCAGGTAATCTCCAAGATTAACGATAAATTGCAAACCCGACTCGTGGACGGTGACTTCACGATTGTCTTCACCCGTTTTCTGGTACTGCCCTTGCCTTCCTTCTTTGCGCTGCCTTGTTTTATAAAAGATCTTCTCCTCAGGCGCATTGAAAAAACGTGAAATGGTCTGAATGGTGAGGGCAAGCCATTCCTCGTGTTCATCATCCGTAAGGCCATGCCTGCGCTTGTATTCAGCCACATAAATATGGTTTTCATACAATTCAATGCAGAGCGGAAATTCGGGAATGTCGTGATCGTAAACCCGCCAGCAGGTGACACCCTGCTTCCTGGCCTGCTTGCCCAAATGGCGGTGCATTTTTTGCAAACGGTTATAAAGCATTTCTTGCTTTGGTTCAGGCATGCTCCAAAGTTAGGGTTTCGGTTGAATAGGAATGCTTTACCTACTAAATCACCAATAAGACATTACAGGAACTTAAGCAGTAATTTTGCAGGTGAATGGGGATAATTCCCCCATCGACTCATGGGCCGTTTGATCCTTAATTCATTTCTCTACTGGCTGATCATTATTCCGCTTGCAGTCCTCAATGGCGTTTTCAGGGAAAGGTTTCTTGTCCCGGCGGTAGGGATAGAAAAGGCTGGGGTGCTTAGTGTAATTATCCTTTGCGTGTTAATCCTGGTTGTGGCGATTGTTGTTATTCCGGGAATTCAAAATGCAAGCCCGCGAAATTTCATCATCATGGGCGCTTTATGGTTTTTGCTTACCGTTTTGTTTGAAACCATCATGGGGCTTGTGACGGGCAGAAGCCTCAAAGAAATTTTTTCAGATTATAATGTTTTTTCAGGCAATTTATGGGTTTTGGTTGTGTTTTTTGCCGGCATCGCACCTTTGCTGGCTGCAAAACTGAGGGGGAAGATCTAAAGAGATTAATGTGCAATCTGGGCATTTGATCACCCTCCAATTGTTCAGTCTAAAAAATTCGTGCTTATGCGGATCGCCTCCATCATTCTCTTATTTATCACCGGTTTGAATGCCCTGGCCGCCGGTTATGGATTTATGGCCGACCGTTCGGGACGTGGTGTGGGCATATCCACCGGTTATCTGCAGACTTCACCATTTGCTGATTTTTTAATTCCGGGCATTGTGCTTTTTGGCGCCATTGGCATATGCAGTGTTGTTGTGGCTATTTTTGCGCTGCGCAAAGCAGGGCCATACCCTGATCTTATATTTATGCAGGGTTTCATTATAACCGGGTGGATTCTCATCCAGGTACTTATGGTCCGCGATTTCAACTGGATGCATCTTACCGTAACGGTTGTTGGTTTGTTGCTGATCTTTTTTGGAAGGTCGCTCCGTGGCGAACAGAGAAGGTCAACGAACGGAAAGTTCGGCTTGAATTGAAATGCTGGTGCAAAAATTGTATTGCGGATATGGTTAACGGATTTTATTAAAAGGCAAATAAAGTATAGCAAATGAGCGACCAGAAAATCGAAGATCGAATCAGGCAAAAAAAGGCCGAGATCAGCCAGCTTGAACTGGAAATGAAAGCCGGTTTTTCAAATGTGCTGGGTGAATTGAAACCTGCACGTATTGCCATTCGTGCTGCGGGAGGCCTGATAGGAAATCGCCTCACGCCCATCAACCTCGTAAAACCGGTCTGGGTGCCGGAGTTGCCTCGGTGGCTGACCATTTTCTACTGAAAAACTCAATGCCGGAGGTAAGAAAAGGTGGAAGAAAATTGATCAGGGGTTTGATCGGTAACCTTTTCAGACCATCCCGCAGAAAGCAGCCCGGTTAATTAAACCATTTTTATCCTAAAAGGCCACGGTCACTTTTGGACCATGGCCTTTTGGATTGACTCCTTAACTCTCTCTTAAATATTCCCTGAGCACATATTGCAAAATGCCATTGCTGCGGAAATATTCGATTTCGATCTTGGAATCCAATCTTGCTTCAACCTTGAATTCGGTTATTTTACCATTTGGATGCATCGCCTTAACGTCGAGCAATTTATGTGGAACCAAATCGTTGGCTAAACCCGTAATCGAAAAAGTTTCCGTACCATCCAATCCCAGGCTTGCAGCATTTTGTCCGTCCACATACACCAATGGTGCCACACCCATGCCTACCAGGTTGCTGCGGTGGATGCGTTCATAGCTATCGGCAATTACCGCTTTCACACCAAGCAGGTAGGTTCCCTTGGCTGCCCAGTCGCGGGATGATCCCGAACCATATTCTTTACCGGCCAGCACCACCAGGGGCGTGTTATCCTGCTTGTATTTCATGGCTACATCATAAACCGTATTTTCTTCGCCACTCGGCAAATGCACACTAAAGCCCCCTTCTTTGGTTGCGATTTTATTTTTGATCCGCACATTGGCAAATGTGCCGCGCATCATCACTTCGTGGTTCCCGCGGCGCGAACCATATGAATTGAAATCCACCCTTTCTACACCATGGGCCATCAGGTACTGCCCCGCGGCACTGTTTTCACGAAAAGATCCTGCAGGAGAAATGTGATCAGTTGTTACAGAATCACCCAAATGCAAAAGTACCCTGGCGCCTTCAATATCGGTAAGGGCGTCTGGCTCCGGTTTCAGATTTTCAAAAAATGGCGCTTCTTTGATATAGGTAGAGTTTTCGTCCCAATGATAACGCTCTTCCAGGCTAACCTCCAGATTTTGCCAGTCTTCGGAACCATCAAAAATTACATCGTACACTTCCTGGAAATCGCCTTGTTTCACACATTCATTTATGGTGTTTACAATCTCTTCGCGGCCTGGCCAGATATCTTTGAGGTAAACCGGTAATCCGTTTGGATCAAAATCAATGGGATCTTCCATCAGGTCAATGTCCACCCTGCCAGCCAGTGCATAAGCTACTACCAGCATCGGCGACATCAGGAAATTCATTTTTACCTGTGGATGTACGCGGGCTTCAAAGTTCCGGTTTCCGGAGAGAACGGAAGCAACGACCAATTCCCCTTTTTCCACTGCTTCGGCAATGGGTGGAGGCAACGGCCCGGAGTTGCCAATGCAGGAGGTGCAACCATATCCAACCGTATGAAAACGCAGCGCTTCCAGGTCAACGTTCAAGCCGGAGCGTTCCAGGTACTGGGTCACTACTTTGGAACCGGGCGCCAGCGAGGTTTTTACCCATGACTTGGTGCGCAGGCCTTTTTCAACGGCATTGCGTGCAAGTAAACCGGCGCCAAGCATTACCGCCGGGTTAGAGGTATTGGTACAACTTGTGATTGCTGCAATTACTATACTCCCATCGCCCAATATGGTTTCCTTGTTTTTGTGCCTGATTCTTACGGTTTTCAGGTTGTTGTTTTCAGCCACTATCGCATCCGAATGATCCGGTCCTTCAATAGGTACTTTCCCAAAAGTGAATTCGGTACCCGATCCGCCATCGGCAAGCCAGGCGGATTCCTGCCTTTGCGCCGGTGGTTGATATTTACGTGAGAATTCTTTCTCCAAAAGATCGGCGAACTTGGTGCCAAGATCCTTTACGAGTATTTTGTCCTGGGGGCGTTTTGGCCCGGACACGGTTGGCTGCAATGAATCCAGGTCGAATTCCACAATTTGTGAGTATGCTATTTTTTCATTGCCAGTTCTCCAAAGCAGGTTTTCCTTGCAGTAGGTTTCCACCAGTTTGATCTGCTCCGGTGTGCGGTTGGTGGTGTACATGTATTCCAACGTCCGGTTATCGATAGGGAAATACGTAACCGTGCAACCAAATTCCGGCGACATGTTCGCGATGGTGGCTCGGTCGGTAACGGTCAGGTTTTCGAGGCCATTGCCAAAAACTTCTACAAATTTTCCAACCACGCCTGTATCACGAAGCACTTTGGTAATAGAGAGCACCAGATCAGTTGCAGTGCAGATCTCCGGTATTTTTCCCGTCAGTTTTAAACCGATTACTTCGGGGCAGGTAAAGAAAATTGGCTGTCCGAGCATGGCGGCTTCTGCTTCAATACCTCCAACGCCCCAACCCAATACCCCAATGCCATTCACCATAGGCGTATGCGAATCTGTTCCTACCAGGGTGTCGGGAAAAAGCCAGCCATC
The DNA here is from genome assembly GCA_023387985.1 of Bacteroidota bacterium. Lineage (GTDB taxonomy): Bacteria > Bacteroidota > Bacteroidia > Chitinophagales > Chitinophagaceae > Phnomibacter. The sequence continues at coordinate 601,034 of JAEWHC010000009.1, forward strand.
GCGTTCTGTAATCCCTTTGGCCAGGTATTCCAGGTTTACCTGGTGACAAATGCCCATTCCCGGTGGAACCACCGTGAAATTTTGCAACCCTTTCTGCGCCCACTTCAATAATTCATAGCGTTCCCGGTTGCGGTGATATTCCAGCTCCACATTTTTATCGTATGCGTAATCCGTGCCATAAAAATCAACCTGTACAGAGTGGTCAATCACCAAATCAACCGGGATGGCCGGGTTGATCTTCTGGCCATCTTTTCCGTGTCTTACAAATTCAGCCCTTAACGAGGCAATATCCACCACTGCAGGCACACCGGTGAAATCCTGCATCAGAATACGGGCCGGCTTAAACGGAATATCTTTGTCCTCCGGTTGGGGTTTCCATCCGGTAAGCGTTGCCACATGTTCGTCGGTAATGCTGAAACCATCGTAATTGCGCAATACATTTTCAAGTAAGATGCGTATGCTGAAAGGCAAATGTTCAACTGAACCCTGGGGCAGGTTCTTCAGGGAACTGTAGTGAAGTGTCCTTCCATCCAGCTCCATTTTGTTCACGGATTTTGCGTTGCTCATATTCGTATTCTTAAGTTTTGTTCTAAAGGTAATTGAATATGTGGAGGATGTGATTGACGCCAGGGAATTTTACCTTTTTCAAAAAGGAAACTATTTCTTGAACCTGGCGGCTGTAAAATACAGTGCTGAACCGGTGTCCAGGCACTATACTTTCTCTGCCTGGCTTCGAATAACCTTAAATCAAAAAAGGCTGATCCCGTAAGATCAGCCCTTAATATCGAATCTGGTTTTTGTTAATTCTTATACTGTGCCGCAAGTTCCCGGGCCATATCACCCATGGCCTTCAGGCCTTCTTCCGGCAATTGGCCTTTTTTGAATTCTGTCAGTAGTTCAGGCATCTTTTGTTCCATTTCCAGCAGGAAATGATCTTCGAATGCCTTAACATTTTTTACGGCAACATCGCGAAGCAGGCCTTGTGTTCCCAGGTAAATGATGGCAACTTGTTTTTCAACAGGATAGGGGGTAAACTGAGGTTGCTTCAGGATCTCCACGTTACGGGCGCCTTTATCCAGCACCATTTTGGTAGCCGCATCAAGGTCTCCGCCAAATTTGGAGAAAGCTTCCATTTCGCGGTAAAGAGCCTGGTCGAGCTTGAGCGTTCCGGCAACTTTTTTCATGGATTTGATCTGTGCATTACCACCTACGCGGCTTACCGAAATACCCACGTTGATCGCCGGGCGGATACCCGCGTTAAATAAATTATTCTCGAGGAAGATCTGTCCATCAGTAATGGAGATCACATTGGTGGGAATGTAAGCGGATACGTCTCCGGCCTGGGTTTCAATGATTGGGAGTGCAGTCAATGAACCACCACCTTTTACCAGGTGCCTGATGTTATCAGGAAGGTCATTCATCTTTTGAGCAACTTCATCTTTGTCGATGATCTTGGCTGCACGCTCCAGCAAGCGGCTATGCAGGTAGAATACGTCACCCGGATAGGCTTCACGACCTGGCGGACGACGAAGAAGCAGCGAAACTTCACGATAGGCAACCGCTTGCTTGCTCAGGTCATCATAAATGATAAGCGCCGGGCGGCCGGTATCGCGGAAGAACTCACCAATAGCTGCGCCGGCAAAAGGAGCATAAAACTGCTGGGGAGCCGGATCACTTGCACTTGCGGCAACGATAACGGTATATTCCATAGCGCCATGATCTTCCAGCGTCTTCATTACGTTAGCAATGGTGCTGGCTTTTTGGCCAATGGCTACATAAATACAAAATACAGGTTTGCCGGCCTGGTAAAACTCTTTCTGGTTGATGATGGCATCAATGGCAATAGCGGTTTTCCCTGTCTGGCGGTCACCAATAATCAATTCCCGCTGTCCACGGCCAATCGGGATCATGGCATCAATGGCCTTTATACCGGTTTGAAGCGGTTCTTTAACCGGCTCCCGGAAGATTACGCCCGGTGCTTTCCGCTCCAGGGGCATTTCAAACATTTCACCGGCGATAGGGCCTTTGCCGTCAATGGGTTCACCCAACGTGTTGATCACACGGCCCAGCAAGCCTTCACCCACATGAATGGAAGCGATTACGCCGGTACGGTGGGCTTTGTCGCCTTCACGAATCTCAGAACTGTCACCCATCAATACCACACCCACATTATCTTCTTCAAGGTTGAGGGCAATGGCTTTTATGCCATTTTCAAACTCTACCAGTTCACCACTTTTTACATTATTGAGGCCGTAGATGCGGGCGATACCATCACCCACCTGCAATACGGTCCCGATTTCTTCTAAGCTGGCAGCCGCGTCGAGTGTGCTGAGTTGCTGACGCAGTATCGCTGAAATTTCATCCGGTTTAATGTCAACCATATAGATTTTTTAAATAGATAACGAATTAATAGGGGCAGGCCCGATTTTCAGGCTGCAAAGGTAATGCGGAATGGTAATCTAAGCAAAGGAAATTTAGAGTGTAATTGCCAAAATTGGGAAGCAAAATGCCAATTTCAAACCAATAACGATGATTGGCGAACAGGTAAAATGAAAATTGAATAAATGGCAAACAGGATATTTTGCTCAGGGGATGTTTTTTTACCCGGCGTATTTTTACCCGGCATAATCCTTTCTGGTATTCGATGCTAAAAAGGGCAGGTACACCAACCCAAATAAAACCAGGGCTACGCCTTCAGCCACCAGCAGATACCAGGGCCAGGGACCGATATAATCAAACAAGGATTCTACCGGAGGTTTGCGGCACAAATAGGCATAATTACTACCCAGCAGCCAATTGACCATACCGGTAAACGCAACAACTACATTTAAAGCAAGCCAGGAATGCCAAATGGATTTTGGTGTTGGCCGAAAACCGTAAACAACTGCCGCATAAATATAACAAAACACCGGGCCTGCATGCACACCCCAATACCTCCAGAACCAATAATGCGGCGCATCGGCTTGAATGTCAGGGGTTATCATGGCTTGCAACGTTGCGGCCATCACCCAAAAATAAAGGATCCGGAAAATTTTTTCATTCTTATAAACCATTACGGGAATGATAAGCAGATTTCCATAATGGCACAACTGCAATGGCAGATGCTGATCAATTTTGAAAGTTTCCGAATAAATCAGTATCGGAAACCAAAGCAGAAAATTGATGAATACCAACCAGCCGGCAAACGAACCCAACCTGTGCTGTTGTGCATTGTTGAGATATTTTTTGGCATATATGGGAATAACAATACTGCATGATACGATAATGCCCAGCATGACAAGGTGGGAAAATCCGAATGAGTGAAATTTTTCCCAGGTTTCGAGGTAGTTTTTTAAATAGGCTTGAAGATCCATTTGCAGCAGCAGGAATTAAAATATCAACAGTACAGCACCAATAACTAGGGCGGCAATCAACACCCAGGCAGGATGAATGCGCGGATTTCGGATGAAAAAATAAGGAACAAAAACCAATGAAAGCGCGATAAACCACCATCCGGCCTGGCTGTTTTGGTGCTGGGCTTTGTTGTAATCCTCTGCGCTAATGATCCAGTGATCGCCATGGCGGATAATGGTTGCGGGAATTGCAGCATTTTTCGCAGGATCCTGAAATTGGTGGAAGCTGGTGCTGTCGAGGTAAAGGGTAATGGTATTTCCTCTCAGCAGGCTGGGCAAAACATCGTTTCGTTTTGCAGCTTCCAGGGCAAAATTGCGGAGGTGAAACATTTTTCCCTGGTGAGTGGTGGGGATGATGATCGCATGCCTGCCTGCTTCGCCCGCAGGAAAGTAAGCATCCGCCGCAAGCGTCACATCCTGTGGAATCAATTCATTCATTCTTAACGTAGGCCTTGCCAGCAACATCCATAAACCGATGATGAGGACTATGCCCATTGAAGTGGCTCCGAATATTGCCGGCATTCCATCGAGTTTTAGTCCTTCCTGCCATGTGTCCCTGGAACTCGCATGCCTGCGTCTAATGGGTCTGATCATATTTTGCAAGTTTAAATCTTTCCAGCTGGGTAAAATGCCGTTACGGCAAGATGCGGAAAAAATTTCGATGTTCAAACTAAAAGTCGGCCTGCCTATTGACTTTTAAGCAGTGGGCGATTAGTTTAGTGCCAACCTTTATATGAAATACAATGACCACCAAAAAAACCTCTTCAAAAACAGCGGCCAAAAGTGTCGTTTCTGCAACTTCGAAAAAGCGGACTTCTACATCAGCTTCAACAACCGCAACCGCTAAAGCCACCAAACCCCGGATTTCCAAAACTTCAAAAACTGCTGCGGCGGCTAAGCCTCCTCTAAAAGCTTCTGCAAAGAAACCAGCCAAAGCTACACCCTTAAGCAAACGCAGAAAAGCTTCGGTAAGCCCTGAACCCCCCGAAAAGTTGCGAAAAATTTCCGGAGTGAGTGATCAAAACCGTGTTTTGAAAGCCATATCACACCTGACATTTAAAAATCGTGCGGCGGTAACCCGGGCTTTTGGTGCAAGCGGGTTTCACAGCAACGAACTGGCGCCTGCATACAAGGCGCTTCATAAGCAAGACGCTGCAAAAGCCACCCGCCTGGCCGAAACTTATGCGCTTCAGTTGCCCTCACTGGATGATCATCGCGAATTCTTCCAGGGCGTGGCCCTGATGAATAAATCGGAACGCCGCGATGTAATAAAAGGCTATGAAAGCGCCGGGCAGGGCAGGGGCGTTGTACATGCAATCAGCCAGTTGCCGCGCAAGCAGGCCAAAATGATCATGACTGACTTTTTGCTGGATGAACAAGGGAAAAAGCGCCCTGAATCTATGCGAACCGCATTGTATTGGCTGAGAGATGCCGGTGCAGCCATCAGGCAAATGGAAAATAATGTACCGCCCGGAAGTGAAGACTACGATGATGCTATCGTCGAATTTTTTGAAGATGTGGTTGATGCGCTCAGCGATGCGGTGACCGCGGTAGTAGATGCCATTGTGGATGCGGTAGAAGCCATTGGAGAAGCCCTGGTGGACATCGCAAACTGGATAGCTGATGAAGTTGCTAACCTGGTGCGTGCCTTGCTGGCCGCGGGTAAGGCCATTTTTGAACTGTTGGAAGGCGCTGTTATGGCCGGATACGAAATCGTCAAAAAAATTGTTGCCGGGCTGGAAGCCATAGGCAAAGCATTGGTTGAAGTACTGGAAGCGGCATTCAATTTAGCTAAAGATGCGCTGATCACCGTGCTCAAAGCCATTGACAATATAGGACGCCAGCTCTGGGAGCTTTTGCAGTGGATGGCTGAGCAAACCTATAATGTAATCCGCAAAGGCATAGAAGCGCTGATTGAAATTGGCAAATCCATTGGTAATATTCTGGAACAGGCCATACAGTTTGGTTTTACCCTTATTAAATCTGCTGTGCAGGCATTGCTGGAAATTGGTAAAACCATGGTGGAGATCCTGGTGACCATAGTAACCCGGCCCGGTGATATTTTTAACCAGATCGTGCGGTCTTTTACCGATCTCGGCAATTCACTGGCCGATATTTTTAATACAGTGAAAAATGCCGGTAACGACCTGATAAGAAGAGTTGCCCGTGCTGCCGCAAATATCGGCGCCACCATCACAGAATTTATGGAGTATGTGGCCACTGCAGCCATCAATGTGGTGGAAAAAGTGGTTCAGGGTTTACTCGAGGCTGGAAGAACGCTGAAAGATATGGTAATCAGCCTTGGTCAGATCGCGGTTTCCGCGATTCGCAAAGTCATCACAGCTGCCTTCAATCTTGGCCGTTCACTTATCAGCATACTGAAAGATATGGCAAGTATTGCCATGAATCTGTTGAAACAGGTTGTAAAAACCGCCTTTGATATTGGAAAAACCCTTGTTGAATTCACGCGGAGTCTTGTTGAATTTACCTATAAAACAGCAGCCCGCCTGATTGAAGCGGCACTGGAGGTGGGTCAGAAAGTGGCGGATATCCTGGAAGCCGTTGTAGGCGCCACCTATTTCGTGTTCCGCAAAATTGTAAATGGCGTATTGCAGGCCCTCGGTCCCGTTGGGGATATTTTCAAGTGGTTGCTGGATAAAGGCGAAGCCTTCGCGTCGGCGCTTTGGCGGGAAACGGTGATGGCCATTCGCTTTGTGAAGCGCAGCATTACTGAGATCCTGGACTGGGCCGCAGCACAAACCAAAGCGCTTTTCGACAGTATAGTATATCATTTGGAAGACATTGGCTCTGCCATCCGCGATATCATTGAATGGGCTGAAGCCGCCGGGGCAGAAGCACTTGAGCTTCTTGGCGAAGCAACCGTACGAATCGGCAATTCTATTGAATATGTATTGAATTATCTTGAGAAAGATTTTCTGCCTGGAATCAGTAAGGTAGTGGAAGGGATGATCAGGGCAGGTGCCGCGGTGGCCACATTGGTTGCCTGGATGGCCAGGCAGAGTGTGGAAGCAGCAACTGAAATTGTAAAAGGTTTGCTGGAAGCAGGTGTAACCATTGCCACGCTAATCGCAGACACGGCGGCAAACCCGTCGCAGGCCATGAATAACCTGATGAATGCCCTGGACAATCTTGGAAGAACGATGAGCGAAATTTACCAGGCAGTTATCGTGGATACGGCAGCTGAGTTTTTGGAAGAGGTAACCATTGCGCTGGCCGAAATTGGCAAGGGCGCCCTCGATATTTTGCTTGGCGTACTCGAAGTAGCCTTTGGCTACGTTGGTACGGTGGTCAATATCCTTTTCGAAATGCTGGCAACCTACCGTCCGCTGAATGCCAGTGAACGGGCCGATGCGATAAATGTCTTTGGAACATCCATTGATCTCGATACCGTGAAAGTAGCCACTGAAGGTGCGCTCAATAGCATCGTATTTGGAGTCCAGGATTTCTTCAACCAACTGTTTGAAGGCAATTTCTCCGCACTTACCGATGAAAGAGACAGCCGTGCATTTGTAACTGGCAACCTCATCAATTTTGACACCGATGAAGACCTTACCCGCAGTACCCTCATCCATGAACTTACCCATGTATGGCAAAATCAGCATATAGGACCGGTATATATGGCTCATGCCATTGGGGGGCAAATTGTGTCGGGTTACAATTATGGTTATAATGAAAACGTCGCATCAACTTCCATATTGACTGATTATGCCGGTAATACAGAAAACGTAGATAACGGTTGGGGCCTTGGCGAAGGTGGCCAGGATGACCTGAATGCCGCTGCCGGTGATTTTGATGCTTTCAATCCGGAACAACAAGGTCAGATTGTAATGCATTATTTTGCACGACGGTTCCTGGTTAGCCCGGCAATGGATTTTGCTCCCTGGCAACCCTATATTGATGTGGTGCAGGCAGGAATGCCGGCAAGGCAGGTTGCTTAAATCCATTAACGTTATGAACAAAACCATTTTAATAACCGGGGAAGAGGCTGCATTTTCAACAATGCAACCTCTTCTCCATGCTTATAGCCGGAAAAAAATTGCTTGGCAATGGCAAAACCATACGGGTCAACTGGAAATCCTGAAAGACAGAACGCTTTTGCATGGCCGGTTCGATGCGGTTTTGCTCCTGCATAAAGGGCGCCGGTCTCCTTCGACACTGGTTGATGGTCCCGCCGTTTTTCGCGAAGACGGCACCGCTGTGCCTATTGGCGTGGTATGCTATACCCGGGAGGAACAATTGCAGCATTTTGCCCGGGCAGCGGCATCGGTTCAGCTTCGCAAAGCCTACCGCAAAACGCTGGCCATACTTGCTCAAAGACATCCGCGGTATTTTCGCGTGGCAAACCGTGTAAAAGAAATCACCCATTCAGCGGGAATCGCCTCTTTCCACTGGCCTTCCGGGGAAATTCTTCCGGGAGATATGATTAAAGGGCTCGACAGTGGAATAGGCAGCGCCATTTATCTCGGTCATGGCAGGCCCATTGGATGGGTGGGTTATTATGGCGTGCGCATTCACCATTTTGAAAAAGCAACGGAGCCCATTGGCGCATTGCTGAGCATCTGCTGCCATACAGCCAACCGTAAAAAAACCGCATGGGCTTTTTCGGAAGAGGTCATCCTCCATGGCGTGGCGGCCTCTGCATTTGGCGCCATAAAAGCCACATTGCATACAGACAATACGAGGTGGGCGGTACGCATTACAGAATCCTTACTGCAGGGCGCCGAAAGTTTGGGTGAACTCATAATAAAAGCGTTGCCCGAAAACCGCGGCGCGGCAAATGCCTACCGAATTTTGGGTGATCCGATGGCGCCGCTTTATTCCACTAAAGTTGGAGTGCAAAGAGCATCCGGCATCCCCACCTGGAATTGATCGGCATAAAAAATAAAAAAAATGAAACAGGAATATATTCAGAAAATGACGCAGATTCTTAGTGTCGTTAAGCCAAGAATGGTTTTTGATTTCAAGCCACAGGATAGTTTTCGTGATGTGATGGGCCTGGATTCGCTTGACCTTGTTGAGTTTGTGGCAAGGCTCGAACAGCAATTCGCCATCCACATCCCCGACGAAGACCTGCCCGGGCTATCTTCGCTGGACGCCACTGCCCGGTATATTCTCAAAAAACATGAGCCGGGGCCATGAAAGCCATAGTCACCGGGATGGGAATGATAAATGCCCTGGCCAATAATGTGGCAGATGCTTGGGAAGCCTTGCTGCTGAACAGGTCAGCCATTGAGGCTTACAGTCACTTGGCCGACGAAGGATATGTAAACAGCTATGCGGCACTATGCGGAGCGGCTTTTGGACCAAAAGACAGGGGGGCTCAACTGGCTGCCGGGGCCATCCGGGAGGCACTGGGCGACCGCGATATTTCGGGAAAAAGAGTGGGATTGTTCCTGGGCAGCACATTGGGCGAAAGCTATGCATACGAGAATGCTGCTGCAATGGGACATGAAACCTCGGAAGGCAAAGGCAGCCTTCAAAAAACCGTGGATAATATTTCCTGCCTTTTGGGTATTGACTTTGCCGGAGTACAGTTGTTTGCCAATGCCTGCGCGGCTGGCAATTATGCATTGGAGGCCGGTGCAAAGGCTGTGGAAATGGGTTATGTGGATTTGGCCATCGCCGGAGGCGTTGATCCTTTTTCGCATATCGCTTTCACAGGTTTTCAGCGCAGCCGTGCCATGTCTCCTTCTGGTGAATGCCGCCCGTTTGATCAGCGCCGCAACGGCATGATATTGGGTGAAGGCGCAGCTTTTATAATGTTGGAACCGCAGGATGGTTACGGAATACCTGGTCAGCAAATCCGGGTTGGCAGCCTGGGTTTAAGTTGTGATGCTTATCATCCTACTGCCCCGGCAAAAGATGGCTCTGGAATGGAGCAGAGCATACGACAAGCGCTGGAATTGCAGCAGTGGAATCATGAGGAAGTGGATATGGTTTGCATTCACGGCAGCGGAACCGCCTTAAGTGACCTGGCAGAAGGGTCAGCCATTTGCAGGGTTTTTGGAGAAGTGCCGGTTGCTGGTTGCAAAGGTGCCTGGGGCCATAGCCTGGGTGCGGCTACAGCTATGGAGGCCATTGTGTGCATTAAAGCAATGCAGGAGAAGTTGATACCGCCCACACCCGGGTTTCAACACGTTGATCAGGCGGTTGGTGTTGTCCCTTATAATATTCCACATCAGGCTTCGTTGAAAAAAGTGATCAATACCGGTTTTGCTTTCGGAGGATTAAATTCTTGTTTATGCCTGGAAAAAATTTAAAAACATTCATTTCCAAACCATTGAGCCTCTCTGTGCCCGCTTCATTTACGGAAGAAGAAGCGTGCGCCATTGTGAGCCAGGAATTTTCATTCGCGGAAGATCTGCCTCCCGAAACACGTGGCCTGGTCCTGGTGAGCAGCAATGCAGGCGACCGTTCGGCAGTAGCTTTCTGGAAACAGGCCCTTAATTCCGGTGTTGCCTTTGCTTTACCCGCGGGTTTTCCCTGGACACTCGCGAATGCCACAGCCAGCTATCTGTCACGATGCTGGCAGGTAAAGGGACCAGTATCCACACTAAGCGGAAAGGGTGAAGCCCTGGGCATCGGCTTGCATTATGCCATGCGTTACCTGCACAGCGGCCAGGCACATGCGATCATGCTGGTGGCTGCCGGTTACTCCGAAAAGCCCGGTTTTCACCGGTTTGAAGGGTTTCTGGTTAATTGTCAGGAAGCGCAAATGGGCAAGACCTGCCGTGTGGAACTGAACCCGGGGCAAACTTTACCCGATTTTTCGCGATTTGAAAATCCGGTCGAAGAAGCCTTACAATGGAACCATGCCATTGTGCAAAATCGCATTTTCCTCGTATCTGTTCCCGCCGGTCCCAATCTTTTTTTGAAGCCGGCAAACCATTCCTGATTTTAATCATTGGCTGATTCCGGTTTATTGTTTGTTTTTGCATTCAAAGGAGTTTCAGCCGCTATTTGTTGTAATTTTGCCGGCTATAATTCATAGAATCTATCAACAATGCTTTTCTTATGAGTGCAAATACTGCTCAGCCCACCATTTTAAAAGATGTGGTTATCAAATTTGCGGGAGATAGTGGCGATGGTATGCAATTGACGGGCAGCCAGTTCACAGACAATTCCGCTCTGCTCGGCCTCGATTTAGCTACCTTCCCCGACTTTCCGGCTGAAATTCGTGCGCCCATCGGAACCGTTCCGGGCGTTTCAGGTTTTCAGCTTCGTTTTAGCAGCAATGCTGTCTATACGCCGGGTGATGCCTGCGATGTGCTCGTGGCCATGAATGCCGCCGCGCTAAAGGTTAACCTTTCGCAGGTAAAAAAAGGCGGTATCGTTATCGTAAACACCGATGGCTTCGACCAAAAAAACCTCAGGCTTGCCCATTATGCCGATGGGGCTAATCCGTTGGAAGACGGCACCCTCGAAGGTTATGAAGTAATCCGGATGGACGTGACCCGCATGACCCGCGAGGCGCTTTCTGAATTTACCATGGGAGCAAGGGATAAGGATCGTGCAAAAAACATGTTTGTGCTGGGTTTCCTCTATTACATGTTTGATCGCAGCATGGAAAGTACCATTAAATTCCTGCATAAAAAATTCGGGCATAAAGACGATATCCTCAACAGCAATATCAAAGTGCTGAATGCCGGTTATAATTATGGGGATACTACTGAAACCTTTACCAACCGGCGCTACCGTGTGGAGCCGGCTAAAATGGCTACTGGGGATTACCGCAGCGTTATGGGAAATGAGGCTCTTGCTTTGGGCCTGATTACCGGAAGTCAGAAAAGTGGCCTGCCCCTGTTTCTCGGGACTTACCCCATTACTCCGGCAAGCGATATTTTGCATGAGTTGAGCCGGCACAAGAATTTTGGTGTACGCACATTCCAGGCAGAAGATGAGATCGCAGGAATCTCCTCAGCCATCGGCGCAAGTTATGGTGGCAGCCTCGCGGTAACCACTACATCCGGCCCGGGCATGGCATTAAAGGCCGAGGCTATGGGTCTCGCGATGATGCTGGAAATCCCATTGGTGATTGTGAATATTCAGCGTGGGGGCCCAAGTACCGGCCTGCCTACCAAGACAGAACAAAGCGACCTTATGCAGGCCTACTACGGCCGTAATGGTGAAGCACCCATTCCCATTATCAGTGCCAGCACTCCATCTGATTGCTTTGAAGTGGCTTATGAAGCCTGCAAAATTGCTATTCAGCATATGACACCGGTTATTTTGCTGAGCGATGGATACATTGCCAATGGCGCCGAACCCTGGAAATTTCCTCAATCGGCAGATATTCCGGAGATCAAAGTGGAATTTAAAAAACACCTGGATGAAGGTGAAGAAAAATTACGCCCATACCTGCGTGATGAAAACCTGGTTCGCCCCTGGAGCGTTCCCGGAACACCGGGACTCGAGCATCGTATCGGTGGTCTCGAAAAGCAGAACATCACAGGGAATGTTAGCTATGATGCCGAAAATCACCAGACGATGGTAAAAATCCGCCAGGAAAAAATTGACAAGATCGCTGATTTTATTCCTGTACAAAGACTGGATTCCGGTCCAGAAACCGGAAAAGTGCTGATATTGGGCTGGGGCAGTACCTATGGGGCCATCAAAACCGCGGTGAGTGACCTGCTTGATGAGGGCTATACCGTTTCGCATGCTCACCTGCGTTATATGCGCCCATTCCCGCGAGGGCTTGGAGAAATTTTGAAAAATTTTGAAACCATTCTGGTTCCTGAAATCAATAATGGTCAGTTGGTGAGGATCATCCGCGATAAATTCCTGGTGGATGCAAAACCTTATAATAAGATTAAAGGGACGCCAATTACAAAAACGGAGATCATTGAAGAAGTGAAAAAGTATTTATAGGATAGAGAGAAAAGGTTAGATCTATTCTCCGTTAAAGGAGAAAAAGAAAGAGGCTTTCTGTTTAGTTAGCCTCTTTTAGTTTATTATGAACAAAAAAGCTGCCCCGGATGAGGCAGCTTTTGTTTACTAAATGAATGTAGTTTGCATTTGTATCATCGGTGCTGAAGCGTGGTGGTGGTTATGGAAGTTATCTTTCCATTCTCCACAACAATACCAGGCATAGTCACCGGAATGAACAAGGTACTGTCACTTGGAGCAAAACGAAGTGTGTAATTGCTTCCAGCTTCAACATTGGCGAACTTAAAGAATCCAAGACCCAGTGTAGAACCTGCTACCTCCGGAATTGCCGTAGCCAGGGTATCAGCATTTTTTACAAGGTACACTGTAGCACCCGCCTCAGCCGGTAAAACGATACCGCTGATGGAGCCGAAATCGGCATTCTCTACAAATGCCCTGATCACGGGTTTCAGGTTGTATTTTCCACTTCCTGTAGCAACCACAGATTTTCCGGCATCAAAATCCAGCCATATCCGGTAGATGTTTCCCGGCTCAAGCGTTTGATGAAAATTGATTTTCAGTCCGCTTTGCTGAGCAGATGGGGTGGTGAGGTCGTGCTCAACACCGTCCACAACCACTTTGTTTCCGGTTTCTTCAAGTACCAGGCGTAATTGGGAAATGTCTCCAGCAGGCAATGCCAAGGGTTCACCCATATAGGTGAATTTCCCGTTGCGGAGTTCAAGCAAATTCACGTTCCTATCAAAACCCGGGCGCAAAGGATAAGAAACCCAGGTACCATTTGAAGAACCACCCGGCTCTGCCTGCCCGACATTTATAAGGACTTCTTTGATATTTACATAAACCGCATCATAGTCACCCGGACCATCTGTAAGAACAAATTGAATTTGTGCATTGCCGTTACCCCCATTGTCATCTGATTTTGAACAGGATGCAAGGGTAAATATGAGTATAGCCCCAATCAGTGAGAATAGTCGTGTCATAAAATTCTTTGTTTAAATCTTGAAAAAATTGCTGCAGGTGACCTTTAAAAAAACAAACTACATGCCTGAAATGCTTAAGATTTCTTAAAGAACATGCATTGGACGAATTCTGTTGGTTAAAGTTTATTGAGGCCTTAAAAATAGTCTTTGGTTTCGCGCCATACGGTGCTGCCTAAAAATCTTTAAGCATACGGTTATGGCAACGGGCAATTTGAAAAATCGCGGAGGTTAATTTTCCGGGAGAGTAAGCCCCATTTCCAGTCCGGTTTTTACCATCAGTTCATAGGCAGCCTCAAAAGTATTTGCAATCACTCCGTCCAGTATTGCTTCACGGATTGCCGCTTTGATATCGCCGACTTTTTGGCCGGGTGCAAGACCGAAAGTTTCCATAATGAGGTTCCCATCAACAGGAGGTTGCCAATTGCGGATCCTGTCATTTTTATCCACCTCAGCGGAGCGTGTGCGCACCAGTTCAAAGTTTTCCAGGAAACGCTTAACCTTATATTTATTTTTACTGGTGATGTCTGCTTCACAAAGGGTCATGAGGTCGTCAAAATCTTCACCCGCGTCAAAGAGCAAACGACGGACGGCACTATCGGAAATATTTTCCTTGGTGAGCGCAATGGGCCGCAAATGGAGTTCAACCAGTTTACGTACATATTTCATTTTCTCATGTAGCGGAAGTTTCAATTGCGCGAATATTTTGGGAACCATTTTGCCGCCAACAACTTCATGGCCGTGAAAAGTCCATCCATGGCCTTCTTCAAACCTTTTTGTGGCCGGCTTGGCGATATCGTGAAGTATGGCGGCCCACCGTAACCAAAGATCCCGTGTATTGTGGCTGATGTTGTCAAGCACCTGGAGCGTGTGGTAAAAATTGTCTTTATGTCCTTTTCCGTCAACATATTCCGCCCCCGCAAGGGCAACCATTTGCGGAAAAAACACCTCCAGTAAACCAGAGCGGTATAACAAGTCAAACCCGATCGAAGGTTTTGGTGACATTACAATTTTGTTCAGTTCATCGGTGATCCTTTCCTGCGAAACAATCTTCAGCCGGTGCGCATTTGGTTTTATGGCATTCCAGGTTTTATCCTCTATCTGAAAATTGAGCTGGGTTGCAAAACGGATGGCGCGCATCATGCGCAGGGGGTCGTCACTGAAAGTTATTTCGGGATCGAGCGGGGTAACGATACGCTTCGCGGAAAGATCGTGCATGCCATTGAATGGATCAACCAGGGTGCCAAAATCTTTTTTGTTCAGGCTGATGGCCATGGCATTGATTGTAAAATCGCGGCGAAGCTGATCGTCTTCAATGGTTCCGGGAACAACAGCAGGTTTGCGGCTGCCGGGCGAATAGCTTTCTTTGCGGGCACCTACAAATTCAATATCGAAACCTCCGGCATTGATCTGCGCGGTTCCAAAAGTTTTAAAGTAATTTACTTTCGGAGGCGGTGTAAAAAGCCGGGCCACCTGGTTTGCAAGGGCAATGGCATCGCCCGTTGAAACTATGTCCACATCTTTGGTTGGCCGCATCAACACCTTATCCCGCACAAAACCGCCGATCAGCCAGGCTTTCTGCCTGAGCTTCGGCAGATTATCCGAAATTTTCCGGAAAAGGTCCTCTTCATCCGTGCGCATCCATACTTGCATGGGTGCAAAAGTAAAGGGTTTCCGGAATCCCCGGATTTGACTTTGTTAATGGAAAGACCAGGAATGGACGTTTCGGATTTTCCCGCTTCTCATAGCAAAATGCTCCTGCTGAGAAAAAAGGAGGAACGTTCATTTTTTTGTTTATAAATCATTTGCTGAGAATTCTTGATTACTCGAACCATGCAGTCAAACGATTATTTGGTCCGGAGCTCGCTATATCGGTTTAATGGTATAGTTTTTGACAACATATGAAAATGTAACCTCTATTGACAAACTCAAAAAATTAATCAACATGGAAAAGCAGGAATTTGAATTCAGAATGGATGATCAGGAAATTACAGGTGATGAATTAAACATGCAGATGAGTGCAAACAATGCCACAGACGGTGGGATGGACGGAGATGGTGGAGACGAAGGAACTGATGCGGACGGCGATGGTTCCGATTCGGATGGAGATGGCAGCGATGGTTCAACGACCGATGCTGACGGCGATGGCAGTGATGGCGATGGCACAAATGGTGACAGCACCTCAGGCGATGGCGCAGACGGCGATGCTTCCAATATGGATGACGCTGGTTCTCGCAGTTAGTAAATCCCAAAACCTATTATTGACTGTGGGTGTAGCACCCGCAGTCTTTTTTTTAATAGATTGCATCTATGAATTCATTTGAACACATTCTTTCCCCGGTTTCCCCGGCCGGTTTTCTGCATGAACATTTTGAAAAAAATTACCTGCACATTCCAAGAAACAATTCAGAGTGGTATTCCGGCATTCTCACTGCTGAAGAGATCTCAGCCTTCCTGGATCGCCAGGATGTTTTTTATCCCTCACTACGCATCGTAAAGAATGGAAAAGAAATCCCAAACGGAGACTATACCCTGAAGGCAACGCCAATCGGCCATCACCGCAAAGATGGAATCATCAATACGGATAAGGCCTTTGCCCTGTTCAACGATGGGGCCACATTCGTGATTCAGGCGGGACAACGGTATTTCAACAACCTGTCACTCTTCTGTCATCATTTATCGATGTTTTTTCAGGCGCCGGTCCAGGCCAATCTCTACATTACACCCCACAGGTCGGTGGGATTTAATCCACATTGGGATACCCATGAAGTAATGGTTTTGCAAATTGCCGGAACAAAAACCTGGCATTTGTATGGCTTTGGAAAAGAATTGCCTGTAAAGAGTCAACCCTCGTCCGTAAAAGAACTGAATACGGAAAACAGGAATACGCTCCAGCTTTCACCTGGCGATTTGTTATACCTGCCAAGGGGCTATGTGCACGACGCTGTTGCCGATGATGGCATTTCCGCCCACATCACCATTGGTATTTTAAATTACACCTGGCTCAATTTGTTCCAGAATGCTTTTGGCCAACTTGCAGATCAAAAAGAATTCCGGGAATCTATTCCGTTTTGGGAAAAAGGTGTTTCAGAGAAACTGGAACAGAAAATAGAGATGTTTGCAGAGCGCCTGAGGGAAATTGATTTTGCAAAAGAGATGATGGGTTTGAGTGCGGCCTACAAACGCATACAACCCATGCCTGTGCGCCATTATTTTCAAAGTTTGCTTCGTCTCAATCATCTTCATAAACATTCAATCCTTTCAGTAAACAAAGGCTTGTTCATACAGGAAGGCCGGGAAAATGGTCATATCATGTTGATACTTCCCGGCAAAAAAGTGGAAATGCCTGAAGGTGCCGTTGAAGCGTGGAAATTTATGCAGTCCAAAGATCAGTTTACCTTTGATGAAATTCCATTGGACGACGATGAAGAGCCGAAAGCGATATTTATTCAAAAACTTATAAAAGAAGGTATCCTGTTCCTCGTTGAATAGCGCAGGAAAATCAAACGTGTCAGATCAAGATCAAAAAACCAAAGACATTCAGCAAAAAACTTTCTTTTGCAGTCTGGCCTCAACAGATTCAGGAGAATTATTGCAGGCGACTGCGGCGAATTACAAATGTTATGTATTGCTGGAGTATACGGGTCCTTTTCCTGAAAAACCCACTCAGGCCGCCCATGATTCCGGGCTTTTGCAACGTCTTGACCAATATGCGAAGCAGCAAAAAGGAAAATTGTTGCTGATTCGTAATGAACAAAGCCGTGCGGATCATATACGCATCGTTTTGGTGGATTGCCAAAAAGAGCGGTATTCAGTACAAATGCTGTTCATCAATGAGCTTCCCCATTTTGATCCCAAAATTTTCGAATCAAAAGAAATCCGTTGGCAAACCCGTCCATTCGTTGCGGTGTGCACCAACGGAAATAAGGATAAATGCTGTGCGAAGTTTGGCTTTCCCATTTACCGGAAATTCCTGGAAGCCGGAGGTTGTGAAACATGGCAATGTTCGCATATCGGGGGTGACCGGTTCGCGGCCAATGCGGTTGTTTTTCCTTATGGCCTATATTATGGCCGTTTGCAGGTGGCGGATGTTGAACCGGTTTTGGCGTGCATTACAAAACGCACCATTCATGCGCCCAATTTGCGTGGACTTTCCCGTCTTTCTTTTTTCCACCAGGCGGTGGATTGCCATTTACGCAACAAGTTGGATCGCTACGATCTGGCTTTCCGCTTTGAAATAACCATTGAGGGCAATATGGATGATCTTTGGTTTGTGCGTGGCAAACTGGATAATGGCGACCATTTTTCGGTAACCCTTAGAAAGTGCATTGTCGATTACCCGGCCTTACTGACCTGCACTTCCCATAAAAAAGAAAAGACAGTAAAATGGGAAGTGGTTGCTTAGGTGGTCTTCCACTTCCCGGTATGCGCTGAAAAATTTGTCTGCATTTGCTTTGCTCCATTCTACTTGCCCTGGTCTCCATGTGATGGCTCAACGTACAGCCTGCCAGTTGATTGGATGACCATAATGCCGGAATAATTTTTGGGGCCCGATCAAATGGAATATCCCCGTTCTGCAGTTCTTATTCAACTGGCACGGGATTTGAATTTGCTGAAGTAGAGAAAAACACATTAAAAAAAGGGTTATGCATCGCATTGTAATGTATTTAATGATAATTACCGTATTCTTCTCAAGGTGTATGGGCGGGGGGGAAGACAATGCTGAAACCGAAATGTCAGACACGGCCAGTATAGTGGCCAATATTGAAGAAGTGATCAATAAGGTGGACAGTGCGCTTGTGGAGAAAGAAGAAAATTCCATGTCGGGCGACCCCGTGATTGATAGCATCCGTGCAGAGTATCAGCGGATACAATCCAGGAAAAATCTGAATGAAAAAATTGTAGATTATACAGCTAAACCGGGGACCGAGGCGAAAGCGGTGGGCGTCCACGGAAAATTAACCTTTCACACGGATAATAATAAAGTAGTTAAAGTGGTTGATTCAGGATCTGAAGCTCACGGCACCTGGAATGAAGAATTCTATTATAGGGATGGCAGGTTAATCTACATTTTTTTGAACAATGCAAACGGGGACTCCACAAATCCACCAGCCAATAAATACCAGATGCGGGTTTATATTGGGCCGGACGGGCAGATCTACAAGGAAACCACAAACCGCAACAAGACCATGGATGTGTATGAACGGAACCGCCTGCTGAAAAAAGGAAAACAAATTCACAAAGCCCGGACGGCCGCTGAAATCCTAGAGTGGTATTGATTTCGATGCAGAAGGATGATTTATAAAATCCTCCAGGGTATCTTTTTCTTGTAATTAACCTATAACACGTATTGAAATAGTCGTAAATTTAGCCTTGCTAAAACTCCGGCCATGAAAAGAAAGGAATTTATTCAGGCCACTGCTATTTCAAGTCTTGCTCTTACCATTCCAATGATCAGGGCCTTTGGCAGAGATTTTCCAGGCCAATATCAATTGCCCAAAAGGGTTTTGGGCAGTACAGGTGAAAAAGTTTCGGCTATTGCCTTTGGCGGCATTATGCTTAATGACAACCCCCAGGATTTCGCCAACGAAATCGTCGCTAAGGCCTGGGAGATGGGTGTAAATTATTATGACATCGCACCGGGCTATGGCAACGCCCAGGAAAAGCTCGGACCGGCATTAAAGCCATACCGCGAAAAAGCTTTCCTGGCTTGTAAAACCGGGAGAAGGGATGCTGCCGGAGCTAAGGCGGAATTGGAAGATTCTCTCAGGAAACTGGAGACCGGTTATTTTGAATTGTACCAGTTGCACGCCATCAACAGCGTGGAGGATGTGGAAAAAGCATTTGGGGAAAAAGGCGCAATGAAAACTTTTATCCGGGCGAAGGAAGAAGGCCAGGTCAAATACCTGGGATTTTCTGCGCATTCTGTTGCCGCGGCACTGAGGGCAATGGAACTGTATCCCTTCGATACAGCTATGTTTCCAATCAATTTCGCGGCCTGGTCTGCAGGCGATTTTGGTCCCCAAATATTTGACCTTGCTGAAAAAAAGAAAATGGGCATCATTGCGCTGAAAGCGATGGCCCTTACATTGAACCAGCCCCGCGATACCCCATACGACAAAAACGTTTGGTACAGGCCCATTACAAATGACAAATTGATGGACATGGCCCTGCGCTTTTCGCTGTCGAAAAATATTGCTACCGCCATCCCGCCAGGAAAAAGCACGTTATTTTTTAAAGCCCTGGAAATCATGAAAACGTATAAGCCTGTTACACCATCTGAAATAAGTCAACTGGAAGCGCTTGCTGCCCGAACTATTCCTGTTTTCTCCAACAAAAGCACCTGAAGCGGATATGATGAACTATGGAAACAAAAGATCTTGAAGAAATAAAAAAGCGGATTTCCGCAATGGAGTTTGCCGAAAAATTCGACACCATCGTGGCCATTGCCAACGGGGGAATAATCCCTGCGGCGCTCGTCAATCAACGCTTGAATGTGGAATTCCATTTACTCAAAATTCATTTTCGTGACGACCAGCAAAAACCCGAATTCGAAAGGCCAAAACTCATGAGTGAGCCAGGATTTAAAGCAGCAGGCAGGCATATTTTACTTGTTGAAGACCGGGTGAAGACGGGGGCGAGCCTTCAACTTGCCAAAGAGCTGCTGAAAGACGCAGCTACATTAAAAACATTCGCTGTGAATGGCCCTGCGGATTACAGCCTGTTTAATGAAAATTGTTTCCGGTATCCCTGGAATTTTTAGACATTAAACAATGTGCATTCCTTCGTGGGATTTCAGCAATTGATCAATTTAATTTCCTGAAAATCACCGGCATGGAACCGGGATCGATTGCATGCATATCCATAAGCTTAAGAGAATTTATCATTTTACCTGTTGAAGTTTTGTAGTCCTGAAAATGTGGCGATTGCAAATGTGCTTCATAAGCGGCTTCATCTGCATAAATTTCAACAATCCTTATTTTATACGGATCATCGCTGAGTACCATCGGAAAAATCGCAATAACGCCGGGTTCCAAACGCAGCGATGCTTCAGATTCTTCCTTTAGGATCTGGGTGTATTCTTGAATAAATCCATCCTCAATTTCAATTTCGGCTACGCGGATCATCATTTGACCGGCCTGAAAGGGGTTTTCAGGATCAGGTGATTTGTCGCTGCAGGAAAATACTGAACAGATGATTAAAACAACTAGGACTTTTTTCATTATAAATATTTTTTACCAAATTCTCCGCCACCGGAGTATAACCGCAAAGAATTTTCACAAGTAGAGGATAGGAAATCCTATGTACCAAATAAGGGTCATTTCCCTGAATTCAGAGCATTCTTTTTGTTTCTTTTTTATATTTTAAATACTGATCACCATGATTTTTTTCCAGGTATTCTTCTTCAAGCCGGATCTGGATCTGGATCAGTACTGTGGCAAGAATAAAAAAGAAGAGCGTAAGTAAATTCGGCTGAATTGCAAAGAGGCCAGTCAAAGCCATGAGCATGCCCAGAAAAATCGGGTTACGGCTAAAACGGAACAACCCTTGTTGGATAAGTGCGGTTTTTTCATTTTTATCAATACCTATCCTCCAGGAATCCCGCATATCCATTTGTGCTTTCACCACCCAAAGAAATGAAAAGAGCATAACCAAAATCCCTGTTACGCGGATCCAGTGGTTTTCCAGGAATCTAACAGGCGATAAACCGTTTAAAAAACCGGGATATACAAACTGGATCAAACTGTAGGCAAATAAGGCGATCAGCATCCATTTGAAGTAAAAGCCAACGAGGCTGTTTGCAGAGCCATCTTTTGGAAATTGAATAACTTGTTTACCTGTTTTTCTTTGCACCCATAAACTCTTACCCGCAAAAGCAACCAGGAAAAACAACAGAAAATAGGCTGGGATAAATGCCTGAATAATTTTTTCCATTTCTTTTTAGCAAACATCACTATTCCTTTGTGCAACCGTGTTGCATGATTCCTGATTTTGGCCGTTTAATCCTTTGCAACAGGAAAATTCATTTCTGCAACCCATGATCCGCGCTGAAGCGATGATGTATTCAAAAGGTGTTTCAGATCCTGGTCAAGTTCCGCAATCCGTTGCGAAGGCCTGTAAACCTTTGATAGATACGTTATTTTGAGCTTAGAAATATTTTTTTGCACATTTTCCTTGCAATCGGTTGCATATTTGAATTTTATTATTATTTTTAGGTCTGATTTCAGGTCCAAAACTACCAAAACATGTACCTGAGTGCTTGTAACCAAATGAGAATCAATTTTATACATAAAACGCATAAATCCAATTTTATGAGTCCAAGGAGTATCGTAAAGGCATTGTTCACTACAATTGCCTTTTTTTGTCTGTCAGTGGCCGTTTTAGCGCAATCCCGTACCATCACAGGTACCATCACCGATGAAAAAGGAGTTCCTCTTGCCGGCGCTACGGTTACCGTAAAAAATTCAACCGTAGGCACGGCCACGGGCGAGGACGGCAAGTTTTCGCTGGCTGTTCCCGCTTCGGCCCGGGCCCTCATTATCAGTTATGTCGGGGGCACAACCAAAGAGATCGTGATCGGCAACCGTACGGTGATTGATGAGGTCATTGATCTTTCAGGTGGCACTTCCATGGATGACGTGGTCGTGATCGGTTACGGATCTTCCCGAAAAGCCAATCTTACCACGGCCCAGACTTCGGTTACGGCCGCGGCGATTGACAAAACAGTAAATACCACGATTGAGCAGGCAATCCAGGGTCGTGCCGCGGGGGTGTATGTTACCCAAAACTCGGGACAGCCCGGTGGGGGCATTTCGGTAAATATCCGTGGGGTCAGTTCGCTCAACCGCACGCAGCCATTATATGTAATTGATGGTGTGCAAATGCAGTCTGATGATGTTTCATACGGTTCCACTTCCACTTCCAATCCGCTTGCCGGCCTGAACCCTGCAGATATTGAAGACATTCAAATCCTTCAAGGTCCTTCGGCTACCGCCATTTATGGTGCAAGGGGTACCAACGGCGTTATCCTCGTTACAACCAAGCGTGGTAAACAGGGTGATGTCAAGATCAATTACATTTACCAATATAACCTGCAAACTCCGCCCAACTCACTTGGGGTGATGGATCTTCCGCAATACGCGCAAATGGTAAAAGAATATCATGCCATTGCCGGTGGTACCACTCCGGGTGAATTTCTCGAACCTAAATTATTAGGTAAAGGAACCGACTGGCAGAAAGAGTTGTTTCTGAATGCAGCCATGCACAAGCATCAGCTCAGCCTGAGTGGCGGAGGCTCCAATACCACTTTTTATATGTCGGGCGAATACCTGAAACAGGATGGTGTGGCGCTGGGCTCAGGGTTTGACCGTTATGGATTCCGCCTGAACCTGGACAATAAGCCCCGCAACTGGATCAGTTTTGGCGCGAACATCAATTTCAACCAAACCAAGGAAAACCTGACAGCCACCAACTACGGTGATGCGGCAAGCCCGTTAATCGCCAATGCGCTGAGGCTTACTCCGCAAATTCCCGTAACCAACCTGGATGGCTCCTGGGGAGGAAGTGACCCGGTAAACGGCGCCAATCAATTTGCGCCGATAAACCCGATCGCCCTGGCCACGCTGATTACCAACAACAATATGAAGCGGAATTTCCTCGGAGGGTTAAATCTGGCATTGAACCTCCTTCCCGGACTTACGCTGCGCAGTAGTTTCAATGGGAGCCTGGGCAACGGTGTGAGCACCTATTATACGCCAACCTATGAGATTGACCAATGGCATTACAACAGTATGGCCTCGCTGCAAAGTGGTAGCTATTCAAGCTGGTATTGGAACTGGAACCAATTGCTGGAATACAACAAACGCTTTGGTGAACATACCATTACGGTAATGGCCACCCACGAATCACAGGAAAGTGAATACAAAGCCCTGAGTGCCGGAAGGACCGGGTTTCTGACCAATGATATTTTTGACGTAAATGCCGGTGACCCGCTTTCTGCGACCAATGGCGGTGGAACTTATCCCTGGTCAATGGAATCCTACCTTGGCCGGATCAACTATAACTATGGAAATCGTTATATCGTAACCGGAACATTCCGCCGGGACGGCTCGCCTTATTTTGGTGCTGATAACCGTTGGGGCAATTTCCCGTCTGTTTCTGTGGCCTGGCGCCTGGACAATGAACCCTGGTGGAATTTTGAAGGGATAAGTGATTTCAAACTGCGATATGAAACCGGGCTTACCGGAAATATGGGCTCCGGCTCCGGAATTTATGCACCCTTATCCACCGGTGCCACACCATGGGGAACCGGCCTGAGGCCATCAACGTTTACCAATCCGCAATTGAAATGGGAAGAGACCAACACCCACAACTTTGGGATCAACCTGGGCTTCCTTCAGGATAAAATTGCAATTGAAGCGGATTACTACGTGAAGAATACAAGCAATATGCTGATGGGTGCCAGTCTGCCCTGGTATATGGGTACGAATGGAAGCCCCGGCTCTGTAGGTGCTCCACTTGTAAATACCGGATCTATGGAAACCAAGGGCTGGAACTTCACCATCAATACACGCAACATGCGTACACAGGATTTCTTTTGGACCACCAACCTGAATATTTCGCAATTCCGCAGTACGATCACTGCTTTAAATTCGGATAATGCATTTATAGACCGCACAAGCTGGTGGATGAACAACTGGACCCAACGGGCATCCATTGGCGAACAGCCCTGGCTGTTCCGCGGATATATCCAGGAAGGGATTTTCCAATCGGTGGATGATGTAAACAACAGTGCGGTGCCGGCTGACAACAGTGGCAATCGCAGGCCGACAGATCCTGCCACCGGAATTTGGGTAGGAGATGTAAAATACAGGGATATGAACGATGACGGTTTAATAGACGTGAATGATATGGCCAATATAGGTAATCCCTGGCCAAAACTTGTAGGCGGCTTTACCAATACATTTACCTATAAGAATTTTGATCTGAGCATATTGTTTACGGGTTCTTACGGCAACGATATTTACAATTATATTGCCGCCTCCAACAGCAACCCAAACAACATCAACCTGAGCCGTAACCTGCTGATTGGCGCCATGGATTACGCTAAACTTACCGAGGATGCCTCGGGTAAAGTATCGCTGCTGAACCCTTTAACACAGGTACCCAGAATAAGCACCAACCAGATTGCCAGCGACAATAACAACAGCCGTAATACAACCCGTTTTGTAGAAGATGGCTCATACCTGCGGTTGAAAAATATAGCGCTGTCGTACAATCTGCCCAATCAACTTTTAAGCAAAACCCGGATTGTAAAAGGATTGAAGGCTACACTGAGTGCACAGAATGTTTATACCTGGACAAAATATTCGGGTTACGATCCGGAAGTAGGCGCTTATGTGGGTACAGGTTCAAGCGGCGCCAACCAGGCGATCGGAATTGACTTTGGCCGGTATCCTTTAACCCCAATGTATTCGGCAACCATTAATCTCAACTTTTAAAACCGGACACTATGAAATATTATAAATTATATACTTACCTCTCAGTTGTCCTGTTTTTGATAGCAGGCCTGACCGGATGCAGAAAAGACTTCCTTGAGAAGCCGCCATTGAGCTCGGTGGTAGATGCTAATTTCTACAAGACAGATGATCAGCTTATGGCCGGCACCGCTTTGCTGTACAGTGAAGTGTGGTTTGATTATAACGACAAGGCGATGTACAACCTTGGTGATTTTCGTGGCGGTACGGCGTTTTCTGCATGGAACGACCGCGGAAATGTTATGTTCAATACCACCGGTGACAATACGGACAATGGTGCGTCCTGGAGGGCATTCTTCAATGTGGTTGCGCAATCGAATCTGTTTATCTACAATGTCGATCGTTACGGCGGACCAAATCTTACGCCATCGGTGAAAGCAACCGCAATTGCCGAAGCCCGGTTTATGCGTGCATTGGCTTACCGGTTCCTGGTAATGAACTGGGGTGAGGTGCCGGTAATTGAAAACAATTTCGATAAGCTGTTTGATACCTCCATCCGCAGGAACACCATTCCAAGTGTTTGGAAATTTATCACCAGTGAAATGCGTGCAGCGGCCGAAGCCCTGCCAGAAACACGCACCCAGGAAGGACGCCTTACCAAATGGGCCGCTGAAGGCATGCTTGCGCGTTTTTATCTTTCCCGCAGTGGAGTAGAAAGCAGTGGAGGCACAAGGAACCAGGCATTCCTGGACAGCGCCAAATATTTTGCAAAACGCGTAATTGAAAATAGCGGAAAAGCCTTGCTGCCGAATTATGCTGATCTTTTCCGTTTTCCATATGACAACAACCGCGAAAGCCTCTTTGAACTGCAATGGGTTTACAGCGGTCCAAGTGTTTGGGGAACGCAGAACAGTATGCCTGAATACCTTGCCTTTAGTCCGAATATTTCATTTGGAGGCTGGGGAGGAGATAAAGGAGCAACCTGGTGGATCCTGAAGCAATACGATGGCATTGATGAGCAGGCAGACGGCACACTGAAAGGGCGTACCCTTGACCAGCGGCTTAAAGCAACATTTATGCTTCCAGGATATGAATATCCTGAAATCACGATGGTTGCAGAAAAGAAACCCCTTGTCTTTCCGGCGCCCGCATCCGACGCTGAGCAAAGTTTTGCCAACATTAAAAAATACGTTATCGGTTCACCGATCGACCTGGCTGGAAAAGCTTCACAGCAGCATTATCCTAATAATACCTATATGTTACGCCTTGCGGAAATGTACCTGACTTATGCTGAAGCCGCCATGGGAAGCACCGGGGAAACTTCAGATCCGGTGGCCATCGACTATTTCAACAAGGTGAGAACCCGTGCAGGCCTTGCTGCTTACGAAGTTGGGGGAGCAAATGGTGACGGCCCGCTTAAGCTTGAAGTATTGATGAGCGAACGCTTTAAGGAATTTGCCATGGAAGGACAATCCTGGTACGATATAGTTAACCTGCATTACTGGAATCCGCAAAAAGCCTATGATCTGCTAAACAACCAGGATCGGGGTTTGTTTGTAATCCATCCCGACCAGATGCCAAATCCTACGAACTGGACTTTTACGAAAACTTCCTGGTTTAATGAAAGGCTTGTAAATGCCAACGATGGAAATTTCAGGTTGCCCATTCCGAATGTGGAACTCGGCCAGGCACCAAATCTCAGACTTCCCGCAGAGGATTATGTACAATAATTTTTGCCATATCTAAATAAACAAGAAATGAAAGATCTTAAAAAAATAATATGGTTGCTCTTCCTGGTGGCGGGATCGGCCTTTGTGCTTCAATCCTGCGAGAAGGATGATGCCAACACCGGTACGCCTACCATCAGTTATGTGCGGGTGACCAATCCCGAATCAGGGGATTCGTTGCTCGTAAGCGCCGGGCAGGGACAACTGATCGCCATTGTAGGCGACCACCTGCAAAATGCTGTTGAAGTCTGGTTCAACGATCAGCAATCCCGGCTGACGCCTACGTACATCTCCAAAAACACCATCCTGGTGGTAGTGCCCAGCCAGATCCCGAAAGAGATCACCAACCAGTTGAGAATTTTATTCAGTAACGGTTACGAATTGCTGCACAACTTCAAGGTAGATATCAGCAAACCTTTGCTTTCATCATTGGAAAGTGAATATGTAAACACCGGAGATGTGGCGGTTTTGCACGGCAACTACTTTTATGCACCGCTTACGGTAACCTTTACCGGCGGCGCACAAGGTGAAATTGTATCTGTTGAAGACCAGGAAATAAAATTCACGGTGCCGGCCGAAGCACAGCCGGGCCCCATCACGGTAACTACAAACTTCGGTACTTCAAAATCCAATTTCTTCTTCCGCGATAACCGCAATATGTTCATCACCAGCGATCCTTATGAAGGATGGTGGAACAGTTCGCTGGTGGTTTCCAATCCCGGCCCGAATGATCCGCCGCTCATCAATGGAAATTATTTCCGGATGATTCGTGAGGTGGGTTCATGGAGCTGGTTTGAACTTGCAGGAGGCCCGGCGACGGCTATGCCGAGCCACAGCAAAAACATTCCGGATGCAGCCATACTTACGCCGGAGAATTATAACCTGAAGTTTGAAGTGGCCACCATGAAGCCATATAACGGAAATATGCTAAAATTTAATGTGGGCCTGAGTTCGGAAGACAATGGCGGATATCAGTGGAAGCCTCCGTTTGATACACAGGGAAAATGGCAAACCGTAACCATTCCGCTTGAAGAAGTATTTGCCGGGTATGCTACAAGGCCCACGGTAAATCCCAATGGCTACTGGTCAAGGATACTTGTGGGCAATGCGCCGGGTGCATGGGATGCTGATATTGCTTTCGATAATTTTCGTGTAGTACCTAAAGTAGTTCAATAATAATTTTCACAAAAGTCAACGCATAGTTTTATGAAAAACATATTTTATAACTGGAAAACCCTGGCAGTTTTTATTCTGATGTTCGGGTTTGTATTGGCCGCCTGTGAAAAAGATGACGTGGATGGCAATGACGGTACAGTGCAATTATTGAGTTACGGACCCGCCGGCGTTTCACCTGGCGATACCATACAGATTATTGGGCAAAACCTGAACCAGGTAACGGCCATTGTTCTGGGTGGGGTTGAGATACCGGCTTCTTCATTTGTTTCACATACCCCCGAAAAAATCCTCGTAGTTGTGCCGGATGCAGCCACAAGAGGAAAGCTTGTAATGAAAACCGCCGCGGGGGAAATTGAATCCAAAGCATTAATTGATTTTAATGTGCCGGTAGTAATCAGCAATATACCAGCAATTGTGAGACCGGGGCAAACCCTTACGCTGAATGGTAAATTCCTGAACTGGATCGAATCCATAAAAGTTCCGGTGGATTCAACCATCACCGAATTTACGGATGTAACGCTTACTGGGCTGACTTTCGTTGTGCCCAAAAATATTCGTGCCGGTCAATGGGTTTTCCAAACCGGGGGAACAGATCCTTTCGTGATCACTTCAGAAGAAGATGTTGAAGTCGTGCTCCCTTCATTTACCAATATTTCACCGTCCCCGCTGCGTCCCGGTGGTGAAGTAACCATTACAGGAAGTGATCTTGACCTGGTGAAATCCATTAAACTGAATGGCGTTTCTACCCCAGTCAGCACGTTTACGAGCCAGGCCGCAGATAAAATTCAATTCAAAGCGCCTGATGCAACCAAGGCTGGAAAAGTTACCCTTGTCGCTTTTTCTGATGTAGAAGTAATGAGCAGCCAGGATCTGACCATTCTGCTGCCAGCGGTTACCTCTTTCGCACCGGCCACGGGTGAAAGGGAAACCAACCTGACTATTAACGGAACCAATCTCGACCTGGTAAAAGGGGTGAAATTTAATGGGGCTACCAATCCCATTTCGGTTTTTGAAAGCCAGTCAACTACAAAAATCGTTGTAAAGATCCCCAAAGAAGCGGTTTCAGGGGTAATTGGCCTGGTAACGGTATCCGGTGTTGTGGTAGAATCTTCAACAAGCCTATTGATTAAAGGGGATCTTCCCCCGCTTGATCCATTCCCAACCGGAGCTGCAGTTTATACCGACGCGTTGCAAAATGGCTGGCAGGACTGGAGCTGGAATACCCGCGACCTGAACAGCAGCGCGGTTGTCCGGCAGGGCACGAGATCCATTTATGCCACTTATGGCGGAGATGGCTATCAGGGTATGCAGTTCTATAACGACGGATTCAATACTGCAGGTTCTGCCACCCTTGAATTTTCGGTTTACGGCACGCCGGGTACAGGAGGTAAACGCTTTAATATTATATTGAACAATGATTGGGGTAATCAATATCCAACGCCAAACATCGTTGAAGGTGAATGGACCAGGATGGTATTTCCATTGAATACCCTGGGATCATTGCCCAAGATCACCCATATCATCCTGCAATCAAATGGCTTTTCGGGATCAGTTTATATGGACCACATTGGATTCAGATGATCTGTTTACCGGTGCAATTCTGAAGAAATAATTGCACAACTAAATATTTAAATGTTGTGCCGTTGAATTTTCAGCGGCACAATGTTTTTATGAAATTTCGAGCTATGAAAACTCTTCTTAAAAATTTACTGATAGCGGCATTAACTATGCCTTTATTGTCATCATCCTGCAAAAAACAAGGGCAGGATCTGATCCCGGTCCCTCCAGGCCCGGATTCAATCATTCCGCAGGTAGATCCTCCGCTTGCCCAAACGGTTGGCTTTTTTATGCATGACTGGCAGGAAAGAAAATTTACGGCCCCCGCGTCATTTAACGACCTTACCGCTCCCACAACATCCTCGGTGACCGTAAATATTGACCGGAGTAAAGTGATCACAAAAATTCCCAGGTCTTTCGCAGGCAATAATGCCAACATCTGGATGGGCGATATGGTGAATGAAACCAAATTACTCAACTACCTCACTGACCTTCATCCGCATATCATCCGGTTTCCGGGTGGCAGTATTAGCGATATTTATTTTTGGAATGAAAATAAAGACCAGCCGCCTGCGGATGCTCCGGCAAAGCTCATCAAAGCGGATGGCAGCAGTACAGACGCCGGTTACTGGTATGGAAAGAATAATGAAAGCTGGACAATTTCTTTGGATAAATATTATTCCGTTTTACAAAAAACCGGCAACCAGGGAATGATCATCATCAATTATGGTTATGCGCGTTACGGAACAGGCACTAATCCGGTGGCCAGGGCCGCTCACCTTGCCGCCGATTGGGTGCGCTACGACAATGGCCGCACAAAATACTGGGAAATCGGCAACGAGAATTATGGGGATTGGGAGGCAGGGTACCGCATAAATACCGCGGAAAATAAAGACAATCAACCGGAGATACTGACCGGTCAGTTGTATGGTCAGCACTTTAAGGTTTTTGCTGACAGCATGCGGCAGGCCGCAAAAGAAATTGGCAAGACCATTTATATCGGCGCGGTAAGTTATGAATCTGTTCCGCAAGGCTGGAACACCAACACGGTGAAAACCTGGAATACCGGTATGTACCCCGCTGCCGGTAATTCTCCTGATTTCTATATTATTCACAATTACTACACGGCTTATCAAACCAATGCCAATGCCAACGAAATCCTGAATACTCCGGAACCTGTGACCAAATCCATGGTTGACCTGGTGAGGCAGGCTGTAACCACTGCAGGGCTTCAGCAAAAGCCGGTCGCTCTTACAGAGTTCAATATTTTTTCTCAGGGATCGATGCAGTCCGTTTCCCACGTCAATGGTATGCATGCGGTTATGGTTTTGGGCGAAGCCTTGAAAAACAAGATTGGGATGACGGCGAGATGGGATCTTGCGAATGGCTGGGATAGTGGCAATGATCATGGAATGTTCAATAACGGAGATGAGCCCGGAGCTATTAAATGGAATGCAAGGCCTGCATTTTATCACATGTATTTCTTTTCAACATACCTGGGTGACCGGCTGCTGGAATCTTCAACCTCTTCACCTGGTGATCTCAAAAGTTATGCTTCATCATTCAGCACAGGAGAAACTGCCGTTGCTCTTGTAAACCAGTCTGCCGATACACGGACAGCAGAGATTAAAGTGAAAAATTTTAAAAAGGGAAAACGTTATTACTGGTACACGCTCACAGGCAGCAACGACAATGGTGAATTTTCCAGGAAAGTGATCATCAACAATCAGGGTCCTTCAGGAGTTTCCGGTGGGCCGGATAATTACAAAACAATCCAGCCCCATTCAGCGGTTATAACCGATGGCGTGCGGGTTACCGTGCCGGGAAGATCGACAGTGGTGATGGTAATTGAAGGGGTAAAATAACAATATTGAAGATAAATATTAACCGAAAAAAACCATGAAAGAAATAATGAATGTATGGGGCATAAGAATTGGTATTTTATTCCTGCTCATTTTGGTCGTATTCCACGTAGAGGGGCAAAGCCCCGAAGCCAAAGCAAGTGCACTGCTGAATAAAATGACCATTGAGGAAAAAGTGGGTCAGATGACACAGGTCACCTTTGCAGTAATAGCTGAAAACACCTGGGGAAATACGGATGGCAAAATCAATAAAACCTTGTTGAAAAAAGCCATTCAGGAATATAAAGTAGGTTCCATTTTGAATGCCGCAGCAAATGCGCTTGACCGCGAAACGTGGAACAGGGACATCACCGAAATTCAGGATGAAGCGCAAAATACCCGCTTGAAGATCCCGGTGCTTTATGGACTGGATGGTATGCACGGGCAAACCTATACGTTGAATTCCACATTGTTTCCGCACAATATTGCCCTTGCTGCAAGCCGTAATCCGCAATTGGCACGCCTGGCCGCCGAGGTCACAGCAAAGGAATTGAGAGCTTCCGGCGTTCGCTGGAATTTTGCCCCCGTATTGGATATCGGGCGTCAGCCCTTATGGTCCCGGGTGCCGGAAACATTCGGTGAAGATGTATATATCGTCAAAACATTTGGCGCCGAAGCAGTAAAAGGATATGAACAGGATGGCTTGAAAAGCCCTACGGCGGTTGCCAGTTGCATGAAGCATTATTTAGGCTATTCCAATCCACGCACAGGCAAGGACCGTACTCCCGCTTACATCCCCGAAATTGAATTGCGGGAATATTATTTGCCGCAATTCCACGCTGCCATCAAAGCAGGGTCTTCCACCATTATGATCAATTCCAATGAAATCAACGGTGAACCGGTGCATGCAAGCAAATACCTGCTGACAGATGTATTGCAGAAGGAATTGGGTTTTAACGGATTAATTGTTTCCGATTGGGAAGATATCATTCGTTTGCATACCTGGCATAAAGTGGCGGCCACCCCGAGGCAGGCTGTTGTAATGGGGGTGAATGCCGGCGTTGACATGAGCATGGTGCCTTCCAATTTTTCTTTTTATGACCTCCTGCTGGAAGCTGTGCAGAAAAAAGAAGTAACAGTAACCCGTATCGATCAGGCAGTGCATAAGATTCTGACCCTGAAATACAAGCTGGGACTGATGGACAATCCGTATCCGGAGCCGGCGGCTATTGCGAATTTCGGGTTGCCGGAATACCAGGACCTTGCTTTGAACGCGGCAAGGGAAGCGATGACCTTGTTGAAAAACAAAAACCATATTCTTCCCCTGGAAAAAAACACAAAAGTACTGGTAGCCGGTCCGTCTGCACAAAGCCATGCACCGTTAAACGGCGCGTGGAGTTATGTTTGGCAGGGCAATGAAGAGAAATTTTACCCTGCGGACAGCAAAACCATTTTTGAAGCTATTGAAGGAAAGGTGGGCAAGGGAAATGCGTTCACCCCAAGTGTGCGGGGCTTTAATGAGTCTGCCAATTTCGATATTGAAAGATTGAAGGCCGCTTCGCAAAAAGCAGATGTCATTGTACTATGTATCGGTGAAAACGCTTATGCGGAAAGTCCGGGCACCATTCGCGACCTGGCTTTGCCTGCCAATCAGGTGGCGCTTGTGGAGGTGGCCACGTCCATGGGTAAGCCCGTGATCCTGGTGCTGACACAGGGCAGGCCAAGGTTTATCAGTAGTATTGAACCAAGGGTTGACGGTATCTTAAATGCCTATTGGAGCGGGAAGAAAACCGGCGATGCGGTCGCTGATGTTTTGTTTGGTGATTACAATCCTGACGGACGTTTGCCCTACACTTATCCGCGCAGCATGGGCGAATTGGTGCTCTACGACCGAAAACCTTCTGAAGAGATCCGTGAAGTTTTTAACGACAACGTGGGATCCGGCTACGATCCCTTGTTTCCTTTCGGATATGGATTAAGCTATACTACTTTCAGCTACAGCGAAATCAGTCTGAGTGCGCCGCGTATTTCGGCAAATGGCAGTATAACAGCAAATATAACGGTGACCAATACGGGAAACAGAAGTGGGAAACACAGTGTGGAGATTTACACGCACGATAAATACGCGAGCATTACCCCGCCGGTAAAAAGATTGCGCGGATTCCAAAAGATTGAATTGAAACCCGGCGAAAGCAAAGAAATCAGTTTTACGCTGACACCGTCCGATCTCGCATTTGTTGATCGCAATCTGAAATGGGTGACCGAACCCGGCGAATTTGAAATTTATATTGGGGATAAAAAGGCAAGTTTTGAATATTTTTAGATGGATGAGGGATAAAGCGGTGGATGAAGCTGCAGCGACCCATCTTAAATTCGTGCGTATGCATCAAACAATATTCAGGTTAGTTTACCTGTTCTTAATCCCGTTTTTGATTTCCTGCTCCGCTCCAGGGCTGATTGATAAAAACGCGACGGCTGAAACCAAAGCGTTGTATAGCAACCTGCACAAGCTCGCTGAAAGCCATATTCTTTTTGGCCATCAGCATGCAACAGAATATGGCCATGGCTGGCGCGGAGACGAAGACAGGAGCGACGTAAAATCAGTTACCGGAAGTCATCCCGTGGTAATCGGGATTGATTTCTTAGGAATATCGGGTATTGGCTTTTCTGAAGAACGAATTGAGCGGGAAGAAAAATTATTGAAGAAAACCATAGAAGATACCTACAACCGCGGTGGTGTAATTACGGCTTCCTGGCATTTTAATAATCCCGTTTCAAATACCGCATTTTACTGGAACGATACGGCAGTTGCTGCGGTTGCACGAATAATCCCCGGGGGCAGTCATCACGAAGAGTACAAATTGATCTTGCAACGCATTGCCAACCTGGTAAAAAGTTGCCGTGGAAAAGACGGCAGGCTTGTGCCCATTATCTTCAGGCCTTATCACGAGTTTGATGGCTGGTGGTTTTGGTGGGGTGCTGATTACAGTGCTGTTGATGATTTCAAAACTTTATGGCGGTTTACGGTAAGCTATTTACGGGATACACTCAATGTAAACCAATTCATTTACGGCTGGTCGCCGGATAATAAATTTACCAATCTGGAGGATTACACCGAACGTTACCCGGGCAATGAGTGGGTTGATCTTGTTGGCATGGACAATTACAATGATATGGGCCGCTATGGCATTTACAAACTGGATTCAGCGTATTACAAACTGAAGATCGTTTCGGATTTCGCACAGAAAAATAAGAAACTCGCTGCACTAACAGAAACCGGATTGGAATCCATTCCCAATGTAACCTGGTGGACAGAAACTTTGCTGAAAACCATTCGCAGAAGCAATCTGCAATTGAGCTATGTATTGGTCTGGCGAAATGATCCCCACAGCCCCACGCATTATTACGCGCCTTTTCCGGGTCATATTTCCGTACCGGATTTTCTGAAGTTTTACAACGATCCATATACGCTGTTTGAAAACGATTTAAAAGATATCTACAAATGAAATATTTGCTTTTAATTCTTGCCATTTCCATCACCGCTTGCTTTGCGCCCAAAAATGCAGAACCTGTAACCATGAGCAAGCTTGGGTTGAATGGTACACAACTGGTGAACCAAAACAATGAGCCCGTTGTTTTGCGTGGTATAAGTTTTGGCTGGCACAATTTATGGCCGCGTTTTTACAATGAAGGCTCGGTAAAGGAGCTGGTAACCAAATGGAATGCCAACGTCATTCGTGCTTCCATGGGCATTGAGCTCAATAAGCGCGGATACCTGGGGAGCCCTGAAGAATCAAAGAAACTGATCAAACAGGTGGTTGATGCGGCCATTGCGAATAATGTTTATGTCATCATCGACTGGCATGATCACAACATTCATACAAAGGAATCCGTGGAATTTTTTTCTGAAATGTCTTCCATTTATGGCCGCCGGCCAAATGTGATTTATGAAATATACAATGAGCCGGACAGAGAAACCTGGCCGGAAGTGAAAGCCTATTCTATCGAAGTGATCAAAGCCATACGAAAAAATGATCCGGACAATATAATCCTTGTCGGTTCGCCGCAATGGAGTCAGGCCCTGCATTTACCCGCTCAAGATCCCATCAAAGGATTTGATAACCTGATGTACACCATGCATTTTTATGCAGGCACGCACAAACAATGGTTGCGTGATACCACAGATGCAGCAATGCGTGCAGGGCTCCCTGTTTTCATCAGCGAATGCGCCGGCATGGAAGCTACAGGCAACGGCCCGATTGATTATGCGGAGTGGAAACGCTATGTAGATTGGATGAAAGACCGTAAACTAAGCTGGGTTGCCTGGAGCCTGAGCGATAAGGACGAAACCTGTTCAATGCTATTGCCCGCAGCGGCCTCTGACGGCAATTGGGATGATGCGGTTATTAAAGAATGGGGAAAGATGGTGAGAAAGGAATTGGAGGAATAACCGGACAATGGTTTCCATGGTTTGGTATACCAAATCAGCCCACGGCGCCGCAATATTCTCTATAACATGGAACGCATTGCATGGGCGCTGATCATTTGCTCCGTCAGGAAAACGTAATGGACACCTCGCTTCATCCTTTAATTTTGCGTTGTGAACACAGAAGATATACTTTCTAGACTTACGCAGTTGGAAACGAACAGCAACCTGCTTGACCCAACAGAGCAGGAACGTCTGCAAATGGCAGGATCGGTTACTGACTATGCGAATGCATTTATTTCCGGGCTCGGTACGGTAAAAGCCTTTGAAGAAAGGGATGCGTTTTCCCTGGAAATTACCGGTCAGAAAAATTCCCTCCCAACGCTCCTGCATCTTTATCAGAAAGAGGTGGCGGAAACCGGGATCAATGCCGCTTCCGGGAAGCACCTGGGTTATATTCCCGGAGGAGGCGTATTTGCTGCTGCCCTGGCAGATTTTATAGGGGCGGTTACCAATCCCTATGCCGGTGTACATTACGCCTCACCCGGGGCGGCCGGTATCGAAAATGAAGTGATCAACTGGCTGAAAAAAATTTTCAGCTTTCCTGAAAACTCAACGGGTTGCCTTTCATCGGGGGGTTCCATTTCCACGCTCATCGCATTTACCGCGGCGCGGGATAAGCATAAAGTAAAGAATGAATTCATAAAGGAGAATGTGGTTTACCTGAGCGAACAGGTTCACCATTCAACGCAAAAAGCGCTGCGGATCATCGGGCTTGAAGATGTGATCATCCGTTATGTTCCGCTGGATGACAACTACCGCATGCATGCCGATGCATTGAATGAACTGGTTGAGGGAGATCGTGCGGCCGGCTTAAAACCATTTATGGTGGTTGCCTCCGCGGGAACTACAGACACCGGCGCCGTTGATCCTTTGGAAACAATTGCCGCCATTGCCGCAAGGCACAAAACATGGTTTCATATTGATGCGGCCTACGGTGGGTTTTTTATTCTGACATCCAAAAAAGACCTGTTCAAGGGTATGGAAAAAGCGGATTCACTGATCGTTGATCCGCATAAGGGCCTATTCCTCCCTTATGGGGTAGGTGCGGTGCTCGTAAAGGATAGTGAAGCCGTTTTGCATTCCCATTATTATACGGCCAATTACATGCAGGATGGCGCGAATGAAGAGCTGTTGAAAAGTCCGGCGAATCTTTCCCCGGAGCTAACACGGCACTTCAGGGGATTGCGCGTATGGCTTCCGTTGCAAATGCATGGTATTGAACCATTCATTGCCTGCCTCGAGGAAAAACTGTTGCTTGTTCACTATTTCCGCAATAAACTGGTCGCACTAGGATTTCGCCTCGGCCCGGAACCGGATCTTTCGGTGAGTTATTTTTGGTTTCCTTTCGACGCCGACAGTGGGCAAAAAAACAGGCAACTGATGAATGAAATCCACAAAGATGGCTCGGTATTTTTAAGTTCCTCCATTATCAACAATCGTTTTGTCATTCGCATGGCCATCCTGGCTTTCCGTACAAAAAAAGAAACCATTGATGAAGTGGTGGAAATGATTGCGCGGTGTTTGGAAAAGGTCAGGCATTGATGTGGGGAACCTTGTCTGCAGTATATACGGGCTTGATATGATTGCTTGGTTGCAAAAGGAGATTTCTAAATGTGCTCCTTATATTCGCTATGATGTGCGTAAGGCATTCAGCTCTAAAAGAGTTCAAATGTGTATTTCAATTCAGAAAAAGTAATTGCCAGCATTTCAACACGTCAATTGAATTTTTCACCCCGGGAAATTATTGCATCAACCAGGGGACTTAGGGCCAGTTCTCCAAACTTTGTTTAAATACCGCCTCACCGGCAGATCATAAAAACGCATTGCTAAATATGCGAAAACAACCAGCAAAGCTATACCACCAAATACAGCGGTATAAAGTTCTGCAGGAGCAGGGTTTTGCGTAGTGTACCAATTTCCGAAAATCCACATTACCGCATAGTGCGTCATGTAAAGCGGGTAAGAGATGTTTCCTGAAAAGCGGCAAATGCTTTTCCATGAGTTTTCCAGGATTGAACCGGCGCCCAACGCAACAATCAACGGGAAAAACAAAAGGACAACCAACACTTCAGTGAGCCAGTTCCAGGCTGTCCAGGGCATGAGAAACGCAAAGGACAATATGAGCGCCAGGCTTGGGAAACCGGTATTGTTTTTAATGATCCAGTTTGAACGGTAGATCAACAGTCCGGCGGAAAAAGAGTAAGCGATACGTGCGCCTCCATGCCAGAAGGTGTCACCGTTCCAGCCGCCCAAAAGATTCCCTGCACTATAGCTGACGTAAACCAGCAATGCCGCCGAAAGGATGGTTAGCCCAATCAGTGCACGGCGGCCCATCCTGATCAGGATCAATGCATAAAAAATATTGGCTACATATTCCCAGAACAATGACCATGAAGGCGCGTTCAAACCAAAAATGTTGAAAGCGCGATCTTCCATTGACGGCCAGGGAATGAGAAAAGCAGATGCTAAAAACAGCAACAACAATTTGCCACCGCCATAATTATGCGGCAGGGCAAACGAATCCAGGAGCAAAGCCAGCAATCCCAGCACAGCGCCCAAAAAGACCAGCGGATGCAAACGGATCAGCCTGATCTTGAAAAATTCCCATAATCCCATGCTCTCCACACGGTTGTCGTAGGCATAGCCAACCACAAAACCGGATAAACAGAAAAAGAAATCAACTGCCAGGAAACCATGCGCTATAAAATTTTTACTAAAATCCGGAAAAATCCATTCCATAAAATGGAAGATGACAACCGCCAAAGCCGCAACGCCCCGGAGGCCATCGAGAATTTCGAAATGCTGCTTTGTTTTATACAGATCGGGGGCTGGACTTGCTTTTTTCATCCGGTTGCGGGTTTGAAATGAAATCAACCCGGAAAGTTAAGCGGCTAAGGCGTATTCATCTGCCTTGCGTCTTTTAATTATTTTACGGAAACTACAACTTTCGAATGTTTTGATGTTATTTTTAGCAAGATGATTGAAAAACGGAGCGCAGGTAATACGGGCATTGCGGGGAGAAAATTCACTGCAATATTGATGGCGGCTTATATATTGATCCTGGCCTGGATTCTGCTGTTCAAGTTGGGTGTTCAGTTTCCTTATATGGAATTGAGAAGTGTGAATCTGATTCCATTTCATGATCCGCTGATGGATACGGGAAGGAGTGATCTGACCGAAAGCATACTCAATGTGCTGATCTTTATCCCATTTGGTGTTTATACAGCCATCCTTTTTGAGCGGTGGAAATTTCCGGCCAAACTGCTGCTGTTTTTTATAGTGAGTATGTTGATTGAGATCCTGCAGTATGGATACAGCGTTGGAGCTTTTGATATAAATGACATTATTACCAATACTACCGGCGGCATTGTTGGTGTGCTTATCTTTCAAGCCACTGAAAGCACAATGAAAAACGGTTTCAAGGCCAGGAAATTCGTCAATCTTATCGCGTTAATCGCTACGGTTATCATGGTGATCTTTCTGGTATTATTGAAATGGAATATGCTGCCCATACGCTATCAGTAAGCGGCATTGCTGCAGCAAATATTTGTACCTTTAGCGCATACCCGCAGGGTAAATTTCATCATCATGAAAAACCTGAAGATATCTACCGCGCAATTTGAAAACAAAAGCGGAGACAAAGACTATAACCTTTCTGTAATTGAAAAGCTTGCAAAAAAAGCTGCAGAGGAAGGCTCCGGTGTGATCGCATTTCATGAATGTTCCGTTACCGGCTATACGTTCGCGAGAAATCTTTCAAAAGTGCGAATGCTGGAGCTCGCTGAGTTTATCCCCGGCGGACCAAGCCTGGAAAAACTAACAGATATCGCCAGGCAAAATGAAATTGTCATCCTCGCGGGACTCTTCGAAAAAAATGAACACGATGATCTTTATAAAGCTTATGTATGCGTGGACAAAAACGGGCTGGTGGCCAAATTCCGTAAACTGCATCCATTCATAAACAAATGGCTTAAGCCCGGGGACAGTTATTGTGTGTTTGAAATTCAAGGATGGAAATGTGGCATCCTGATTTGCTATGACAAC
Organism: Bacteroidota bacterium; assembly: GCA_023387985.1. Classification (GTDB taxonomy): domain Bacteria; phylum Bacteroidota; class Bacteroidia; order Chitinophagales; family Chitinophagaceae; genus Phnomibacter. The sequence continues at coordinate 640,624 of JAEWHC010000009.1, forward strand.
AACATTATTGAACATGTACGCGCTACCAAACTCCTGGGAGCCAATATTATATTTATGCCGCATGTTACGATGTGTACGCCATCGCCAAGGCCGGGTGCAGGTTTTGTTGATCCCAAACTCTGGGCAAACCGCGAAGCGGATCCCACCTCACTGAGACTGGAATTCGATGGCATGAAAGGACGTGATTGGCTGATGAAGTGGCTTCCATCAAGAGCTTACGACAACGCAATCTACGCTATTTTCTCCAACCCCATAGGCATGGATGATAACCAATTGAAAAATGGCTGTTCCATGATCATTGACCCCTTCGGCGATATCCTTGCTGAATGCCGCTCATTTGATGACAGCTTTGTAACTGCAACCCTCACCCCTGAAAAACTGGAACTTGCGGGGGGCTACAGGTACCTGAAGGCAAGACGGCCCGAACTGTACCGGGATATCATCGGGAAGGAACATACGCCAGAGCAAAAAGTGGCGTGGCTACAGAATGATTAAAAACCTCAGACAAAATGCAGTTGGTAAACAATCTGAAACCTAGAAATTTACCACCTCCCAATAGGCGGGTTTCCGTTTTAAATCTTTATCAAACAACAGGGGATAGTCTGTTCTGCCCTGTACTGGAAAATTGCTCAACCAGGTATACCGGTCGCTGATGTTCCAAAAAGTCACCGAAGTGATTGCGCGACGGTATTTCCTGAAAAGCTCAAAAGCCATTTTATAAAAATCGGACTGTTGCCGCGCTTTCTCTGCTGTATAAGCCGTGTCCTGATCGGCTGCTGTTTGGGTACGGGCTTCATGTTCTTTTCTATAAACAGAAACATCGAGTTCGGTTATGTGGATTTGTAAACCCAGATTTGAAAAATCAGCAAGCGTTTGTTCCAGTTGTTCACGCGTTGGTTCCATAATCGCCCAATGCCCCTGCAAGCCGATCCCATGAACAGGAATGCCTTTGGCCTTCAAACTTCCAATCATTTGGATGATCTTTTTTCTTTTTACCGGATCGATCTCATTGTAATCATTATAAAAAAGCAATGCTTCAGGGTCAGCTGCATGCGCCCACGCAAAGGCGCTGTCAATAAAGCCCTCACCGCAAATGCGTATAAAAGCCGTATTGTGGAATTGTTCACCCGGATTATCGGAGATGACCTCATTCAGCACATCCCATGCATAAACTTTTCCTTTAAAATGGCTGACCACTTCGGTGATGTGATGTTTTATGCGGCTCATCAGCACTTCCCTGCTTACTGTGTCACCTTTGGCATCAGTAAAAAACCATTTTGGTGCCTGCTTATGCCAAACCAGTACATGGCCACGCATCTTCATATTGTGTTTTCGGGCAAATGCCGCGATCGAGTCGCCACCCGACCAGTTGAACTGGTTTTCCCGCGGATGCACAGGCCCCATTTTCATGGCGTTTTCGGCGGTGAGGCTATTGAATTCTTTGCGTACAAGGGCGGCTTCGTCGGTTCTTAATGCCTGCGGCGATACGGCCACGCCAATTGGAAAATAATCCGCGTAATGATCTTTTAATCCTTTTTCGCTGCCAGGGATCTTAGCCATACTGCAGCCAAATAACAAAACCGGTAGCAGGAAATAAAGGTGTTGAATTTTCATCATCTAAAATTTTTATCGGTTGCAAATGGTGAAGCCGGAAGGCCTTCTTTATCGAATAAATTGGCGCCTTCCGGATTATCGGCCCATGCGTAACGCACGGATATTGGTGAAAGAACTTCAGGATTTGAAACCACTACTTTCCTTTTGCCTTTGATGCGGGCATTGGCCTGGAAATAGCGGCCGTCTTCGCCTGCGATAGCGAAATGCTTCAGCGGCTGCCTGTCGCCGGATATCAATCCGTTGCCCGTATTTATGAATTTCAGGGTAATTTTTTTTCTGCCGCTTTTCATGGATGCAAACAAAGGGCCAATGGTGTTGCCGGGTTTTTCAAAAATGGGGTATTCCATTTTGCCGGCCAGGATGGCGAGGCGCCTTCCTACCGCCTCTTTATTTTCAGGATGAATATCATTCCATTCCCCAAGATCTAAAGCTACAACCAACCCGGTTTTTGGATCATTGGTCAGCTTGAGTTGTTCGTTTCTCAGTATCGCCCAACTGCTGTTGTGTTGTGGTGTAGGCTGGGCTTCCATATACGCCGGTAACTGCACCACCAGAAAATTGAATTGCTTTTTAAAGGCGCCGCGCCAGTCTTTGATGAGGGCGCTCATTATGTCCGAATAATTTTCAGGATTTCCGGCATTGCTTTCGCCCTGGTACCACAATACGCCTTCAATCGTGTAATTGCTAACGGGCGCTATCATGGCATTGTACAATCCACCCGGTTTCCAACGAATGAAAGTGGTGGAGGGGGTTGGCCTCTCTGCCCTGGCGCCGATGTGAAAATCCCAAAGACCGGAAAGATCAACCGTGTCGGCCGCTGTTCTTATTTCATATTTTTTTCCGGGTACAAAACCCCCTTTGCCGCTGTTGTTTACCACACGTATGGAAATGACCTGGTAGCCTGGTTTTAAAAATCCGGCCGGGAATTCATAACGGCGGGAAGGATATTGGTAGGAAGTCGTGCCCAGGAATTTACCATCAATAAAAATACTGTCTGCATCAACGATACGGCCCATTTCTAAAACTCCGGCTTGCGCGGATATAGATGGATGAATGAATATTCTTTTCACATACCAGGCCACGCCATTGAAAGGTTCTACATAATCTGACCAATATCCGGGTATCCTCATTTTTTGAGCATGCGGGTCTATGTTCCAGCGTTGGATATGGTTATTCAAAACTTCTTTTTCCAGCAATCCTTCGACCCATTCCTGTATATCCTTGCGTTCGATTTGTTCGGTTTCTGTAATTAGCGCATCATCCTTCCATTTTTGCATTTCCTGCCATGATTCCGGAAATGCTTTCAATGCCTCTTCGCTCATCCAGGCTTGAGCCGGGGAACCGCCCATTGAGGCGTTAATAATGCCGACCGGGACTTTATATTTTTGATATAACGCCTTAGCAAAAAAATATCCGACGGCTGTAAAATCCCGCATGGTTTCCGGTGAAGCTTTCAGCCATTTTGCGTTTCCTGTTATTTCATGTTGAGCATTTTTAAAATTGTAGGCATCCGGCACAAGAAAGGTCCGGATAAATGGATTGGTAGAATTGGCGATTTCTTCGGCATAGCGGTATTTCAACCGGTCACTCAGGGTTTGCTCCATATTGCTCTGACCGCTTGCCAGCCAGACTTTGCCAAACAGTATATCACGCACAATAATTGTATTGGAAGCAACAAATTTCATTTCGGCGGGTTCGGCAGATCGTTTTTGTGGCGGCAATTTAAATGACCATTCGCCATCGCTGTTTGCGCTTGTGGTTTGGGCTAGGCTTTTAAATTCAAGCTTTATTATTTCACCAGGCGAAGACCACCCCCAAATTGTTATGGTGGTATTTTCCTGCAATACCAGGCCATCACTGATGAGTTGAGGCAAACGGATCTGCGCCCGGGCATCATGAACGGCAAAGAGGAGATTGTATACCAGAAAACCAAAAACTACCGCATGCTTCATTTTTTCTTCTTCTTTTTAACGTACAAGGATTTGTGCCGAAACTGGTATTCCGCTGGTGGTTTTGTTGCCAACACCAGGCTGTCCGCCCCCGATGGAAATGGTGAATTTGCCGGCAGGCTGATAGCTGTTGCCATTTTCATCTACAAGGCCCATATCTTCAGGCAACAGGTTAAATGAAACGAGTTGGCTCTGTCCTGCGGGGATAAATAGCCGTTGAAATCCCTTTAATGCCCTTATGGGTTGCGCATGTGTTTTTCCTTCATGCTGCACATACAACTGTACCACTTCATCACCATCTTTTGAACCGGTGTTTTCAACCCGCACCTGCACGGCAAGCGGTTGGCCTCTGGTGATTTCATTTTTAACTGAAGGGTGATGGTATTTAAAATGGGTATAGCTCAATCCATATCCAAAAGGATATAGCGCTTCGCCGTCAAAATAACGGTACGTGCGGCCTTTCATGTCATAATCGCTGAAATCGGGCAGGTCAGTATCGGTTTTATAAAAAGTAACCGGCAATCTTCCTCCGGGATTGTAGTCGCCAAACAGTACGTCGACGATAGCGGTTCCGGCGCTTTGGCCACCATACCATGTATTCAGCATTGCTGGTATATTTTCAGATTCCCAGGGCGTGGCAATTGCAGAACCGGTCATCATCACAAATATCACGGGTTTGCCCGTTTCTTTCAACGCCTTCATCAGGCTGGTTTGAACAGCGGGTAACATGATGGAAGTGCGGTCACCGCCATTGAACCCCGGGTAATTTACCGGCATTTCTTCGCCTTCAAGCTGCGGTGAAATTCCACCGGCAAAAATATAAGCATCTGCATTCCCTGTTCTTTGTATGAGTTGCGCAAAGTCCGTCTTCACATAATTTCCGGCACGCAGGTAAATGGAAGAATTGCCTTCATTTTGAAAATGCTCGACCACTATTTTATAGGATTGCCCTTTCTGTACGTGGAGGTCAAATGGCTTCGCACCCCAGCGGTTTCTTTCCCAACTATCGATCTTCAATTCACCATTTACAAAAAGCCGGTATCCATCATCCCCGGCAATTTCAAAATGAATGGTGCGTGTCTCAGGTGCTTCAATGATCGCTGTATAACGGGTACTGAAATAATTGGGGCCGATGCCTTCCACCGGCGCTTGTCCCTCAGTTCGGAAATAATCAATTTCTTTTAGCGTGGTGGTCAACACAGGGTTGCCTTTTAGCGCTGTATTGCCAAAAAATTCCGCTTTCACCCCTTTGCTGAACAATGTGGCATAGTCTTCAAAAACCATCAGGGTATCATTGGTGAAATTGATGGCCTGTTCATAAATTACGTCCACCCCGGCGCCCAGTTTTTCTTTGAGCCCATCGAGTAAGCTAACCACTCTTGTTGGAATTCCGTTGTAATTTCCGAGTACTGAAATTTTATTATCCGCATTGGGGCCAAGCAGCACGATGCGCCTGATTTGTTTGCTTAACGGTAAGGTATTGTTGTCGTTTTTTAGCAGCACAATGCTTTGCCTGGCCATTTTTAACGCGTGATCGCCATGTTTTTTGGCTTCAAGCATTTCATCCCCAACTGTGCCAAACGGCACCGATGCCGGAGGATCAAAAAGGCCAAGCCGGTAACGAATGGTAAAAAGTCTTTTTACCGAAGCGTCAATGGCCGCTTCGGGTACACGTCCCTCTTTTACGGCCTGTGCGAGTGTAAGCAAAACATCCTGGCCACATTCCACATCATTGCCATGCATCACAGCATCCACAGCAGTGGAAATTTTGTCGGGATGTGTTTTATGGAACTGAAAAAAGTCATTCAACGCCCAGCAATCCGTGGTTACATATCCTGTGAAATTCCATTGCCTGCGCAGGATATCCATCATCAGCAAGTCATTAGCGCAGCACGGTTTGGAATAAACCGCATTATATGCGCACATTACCCCTGCGACATGTGCTTCCGTTACCAATTTTTTGAAAGCGGGCAAATACGTATCCCAAAGATCGAATGCTGAGGGATCGAAATTGTCTGAATGGCGTGTTGGTTCCGGACCGCTGTGTACGGCAAAATGTTTGGCGCAAGCCGCGGCCAGCAAATATTTTGGATCATCGCCCTGTAATCCACGCACAAATGCCGCGCCGAGGTTACCTGTCAGAAAAGGATCCTCACCATAGGTTTCCTGCCCACGGCCCCAGCGCGGGTCACGAAAAATATTGATATTGGGTGTCCAGTAGGTGAGCCCAAGGTAGCGTTGCCCTTCCAGGCCTTCGCGAATGCCTTTGTTGTAAACGGCACGTCCTTCAATGGCTGAGTAGTTGGCCATCATCCTGAGTGAAGTGGTGTCCCAGGTAGCAGCCATACCAATGGCCTGTGGATATGAAGTGGTATGAAAAGGCGTTCTCGCGACACCGTGCAAAACTTCATTCCACCAGTTATACGCTGGAATGCCCAGGCGGGGAATGGCCGGTGCGGTGTGCATCATTTGTCCGACTTTTTCTTCCAACGTCATGCGGCTCACCGCATCATCCACCCTTTTTTCGAAAGCAATTGCGGGGTCCCACATCGGGTATTGTTTGTAATCCTGTCCTGAAACCTGTACACCCGTTCCTAGCAACATCAATAATAATAATTTTTTCATATACATTAATTTACAGCAATACAAGCCAGTTATTTATCGGTTTTCTGTTCAAACCAGTCAAATTTTGCGGTATTGTCTGAAGGGTGGCCGTTGCTGGTAGCATACATCGCATGGACGGCGCCCACAAAACCTCCGGCAGTTTTGGTGGAAAGAAATTTCGCATCCACATGGCTTTTCAGTAAATTCCAATGACCCGCTTTTTCGGCGAAATAGAAATTATAGTGATCGGCCCTGGCTTCAATCTTTAATTCGATGGGTAATGTGTTTTCATTAAGATTTACTGAAGCGAGAATTACACTGCCCTGATCCGGTCCGCTCTTTATTAATTCGATCACCGGATTATTGTCGCGGATTGTTTTCACCAACAAATAATAATGCGCGTCATTTTCATATATGATCAACCCGGCGGATTCTTTATCATTGGCTGCCGAAAATTCCATCCTGGTGGCCGCATGCCCAATCATGTGCGACTGCCGGAAACCGACAAAGGATGGATTTGCGGGGCCTGCCACCGTTTCGGCGCGCAGTGTTAATTGGAGAACCCCTTGTTGAATGCTGTGCCATTTTTCTGTTGGCGTCCGCAAGAAAAGATAGCGGAAATTCAGTTCCGGATTTTCGAAATCATCCCTAAAAACAAAGGAGCCATTGAATCGCTCACCCTCCGGTTCGGCGATGGCATTGATGGGGTACGTGGCTTTTACCACATCCTGCTGGAGATCAAAAACGGGCCAGTCATCCTCCCATTTTACAGGTGCCATAAATGTTTCCCGCCCGGTATTGTAATGGTTGTCCTCATAAGGTCTGCAACCCAAAAAAACGCCGTACCAATTGCCATCGGGGCCTTCAAAAATATCCGCGTGGCCGGTGGAGGTTATGGGATCCGGCCGCTCTTTGGGCAAGTGTCGTTGGGTCAGTATAGGGTTTTTTTGATAGGCAATAAATGGTTCAGCCAAAGATCGGCTCCTGAAAATGACTTCGCTGTGATTTTCCTCTGTTCCGCCTTCGGCAGCCATGAGATAATACCAGCCATTGCGCTTGTATAAATGCGGCCCCTCAATCCACACCGGCTTTTTCGAGAGATCCACGCCGCCATTTACAAGAATGCGGTTATCACCAATGGCTTTCAGTGTGTTGGGCTGTAATTCCAGGATGCGTATGGTGCAATGACCATCATAGAGTGGTTTGTTGTCCGGCGCACCGCTGTTGTACACTACGTACACTTTTCCATCTTCATCAAAAAATAAGGATGGATCTATGCCAATGGCTTCCGGGATCCAATGGGGTTCGGACCATTTATTGCTTTTGGGATCGGTACTCGTTACTACATAATTTCCCTTACCGCCGATTACTGTACAGGCTACATAAAACAAGCCATCGTGGTAAGCTATTGCCGGTGCATACAGGCCCTGGTGATTGTTGAAACCATGCAGGTTTAATTGTTCGGGGTCGTTCATCACATTGCCGACCTGTTTCCAGTTCAAAAGGTCCTTGGAATGAAATATGGGCAAGCCCGGAAAATAAGCAAATGTGGAATTGACCATATAATAATCCTCTCCGGCCCGGCAGACTGACGGATCAGGATAAAAACCTTTTAATACGGGATTTTTAAAAACCTGAGCGGAAACCGCAGCGGAACAAAACAACAATAGGCAGAGGATCTTAAAATTGCGGATCATGATAAACGGATTGTAAAAAATAGAATTGAATTAAGATGAGCCGGCCACCAGAAGGGAGTTTTGAAATGAACACGATTAATTACATTTCCCGTCAGCATTAATTTATTTGCGCGTTTTATTTTAAAAAATGTGGGCCGAAATGCAATCGCATCCGCGGAAACCAAGATCCTGGTTTGTTAGCCGGAATGGCTAAAACTATCTTTTACGGTTTAGCCGTATCGTTTCCCATTTCCCGAAGCAGTGCATATTCCACTCCTCTCAGTTCCGCGAGGCCTTTCAACCTCCCGATAGCCGAATAGCCCGGATAAGCGCTTTTATCCAGGTCATCCAGCATTTGGTGGCCATGATCAGGGCGCATCGGGAGCGCTGTTTTCCTGCGCTGCTGCAGATCAACGATCTCTTTGATGATGGCATGCATATCCGAATCACCTTCTAAATGCGCGGCCTCATAAAAATTCCCGGCATCATCACGTTTGGTATTGCGCAGGTGCAGGAAATGGATGCGGTCGCCGAATTTTTTGATCATATTCACGAGGTTATTGTCTGGCCTGGCGCCAAAACTTCCCGTGCAAAAACACAGCCCGTTTGCCGGGGATGGTATGGCTTCCAAAAGGTCGCCTGCATGTTGTTCTGTACTCATTATGCGGGGCAGACCCAATACAGGATAGGGGGGATCATCGGGATGAATTGCCATAACCACACCCGCTTCTTCAGCTACGGGGATGATCGCTTTCAGGAAATTAAATAAATTTTGCTGTAATTTTCCGGCATCTGTATCCTTGTATTTTTCCAGGGCTTCCCGCACTTCTTCCGGGGTAAAATCCACCGTGCTACCAGGCAACCCCAGCATTAACGTGTTGAACAAATCTTGTTTTTCTTTTTCCTTCAATTTTGCAAAATACCGGGCGGCTTCTATTTTTTCTTGCTGAGAATAATCATGTTCAGCATCCTGCCTTCTTAACAAATACAGGTCAAAAGCCACAAAAGCAATTCTTTCGAAATATAGGGCTCTGCTGCCGTTTTGAAGTTCATAATGCACATTGGTGCGGAGCCAGTCCAGCACAGGCATAAAATTGTACGTCACTACCTTCAAACCACAGGCGGCAACATTGCGCAAGCTTTGTTTGTAATGCTCAATATGCTGTAAATACGCGCCCGACATGCTTTTGATGTCTTCACTTACAGGCAGGCTTTCGATCACGGTCCAGGTCATGCCCGCCGCTTCAATCTCAGCTTTTCTTGAATTGATCTCATCAACGGGCCAAACTGCTCCAACCGGGATGTGATGCAATGCGGTGACCACACCTGCACAGCCTGCCTGCCGTATGTGGCTCAGCGGTACCGTGTCGTGTGGGCCATACCACCTCATGGTTTGATGCATTTGATAGACCATAATGCTTATTTCTTCTTCCAGATGGTTTCAATTTCTTCCAGCGACTTGCCTTTGGTTTCAGGCACGAGTTTCCAAATGAAGATGGCCGAAAGTATAGCCATTATTCCGTAAATCCAATAAGCAAAACCGTGGTTGAATTTTTGCGTCAGCCACACATTATCGTTCAGCATAGGGAAAGTGAGCGACACAATCCAGTTGGCGATCCATTGCGCCGCAACCGCAACCGACAGTGCGCCGCGAATGCTGTTTGGAAAAATCTCCGACAACAATACCCAGCAAACCGGCCCCCAGCTTAAGGCAAACGCCGCGATGTAGAGCAGCATGCAGAACAAGGCGAACATGCCGACATTGCCGGAAAAAAAGGCAAAACCAAGCGCAAGCATGGCCACCGCCATACCAATAGAACCAATGATCATCAGTGGCTTGCGGCCAAAACGGTCAACCGTGAATATGGCTACCACAGTGAACAATAAATTTACCGCGCCCACAATGATGGTTTGCAACAGGGAAGCATTGCTGTCATAACCCATATTCCGGAAGATATTGCCCGCATAATAAAGTACTACATTGATGCCTACAAATTGCTGGAAAACGGAAAGCAAAACGCCGATCACAATTACCAGTCCCCCGTATGAAAGCCAGGGAGCGCTTTTTTCAACCAGGGTTGATTTGATCTCGGTAAGGATACCGGGAGCCGTATCCTCGCCGCTGATTTTTCCAAGTACTTTCAAGGCTTTTTCATCTTCACCTTTCAGCACGAGATAGCGGGGAGTTTCCGGTACAAAGAACAGCAGGATAAAGAAGATGATGGAGGGAATGACGCCAGAGAAAAACATCCACCGCCAACCGGTATGGGTCAACCATTCCTCGTTGCCTTGCTGTGCAATAAAATAATTGACAAAATAGATAATCAGCATGCCGAAGATGATGGCAAACTGGTTGAAAGAAACAAGTTTGCCGCGTTGATTGGCCGGTGCAATTTCGGCGATGTACATGGGCGAGATCATGGAGGCAATCCCAACGCCAATGCCGCCGATAATGCGGTATATCACAAAAGAATAAACATCGAGAACACCAAAGAAATTAAAAGCTTCCGGTTTCCAGGAACCCACGGCCGAAATAATGAACATGGCCGCAGCCACAAACAATCCGCCCTTTCTGCCGATGGAGCGTGAAATAAACCCGGCGGAAGCACCACCGATGATACAGCCGATGAGCGCACTCGCGATTACAAATCCTTTAATGACATCTTGTGAATCTTTAAGCCATTCAGGATTGTTTTGGATGGGGTTGCCCAAAAAGCTGATCGCCCAAACGGTGAGGATGGCGAATAAAATGCCTGAAATGATTAAGCCTTTTTTTCGAAGGAATAGCTGCACAAATAAACCACCCATGATGACCAGGATTACATAAAGGACGATAACCAGTAAAAGCCGGAATTGGGAGATGAGTGGTTTCGCATAAGTTTCGAATTTGTTTCCGTCCTGTATGGCAGCAATAAAAAAATCAACCAGTGATTTTTCAGCACCATTTACCACCGCAGTATCATAACCGAAAAGCAGGCCGCCAAGTGCGGCAACAAGGGTTAGCAAAATAAGGTAGGATGATTTGGCCTTTATTATTCCTCCCTTTCCACCGGTATCTGTTTGAATGAATGACATGAGTTTTGTTTTGGTTTTGGAATGCGGGCAAAATAAACCCGGGACGGGGCCTGGCCTTACGCCCCGGGTTTCAACACCCTATGAGAAATCTTTCAACAATTCAATTAAATATACCTGTTGATGATATTTTCCAGGTATTCCTGTTTGCCGCTGCGTACTTCAGGTTCGCCATTTTCCACTGCAAACTGATGCAGTGCTTCAAGGCTCAGTTTCCCATCTTCAAATGCTTTGCCACTTCCGCTGTCAAAAGATGCATAGCGGTCATGACGGAATTTTTTATAATCCGATTTTTGCAGCACATTATCGGCCACGATCAATGCGCGGGCAAAGCTGTCCATACCGCCAATATGCGCATAAAACAGGTCGGCGCGATCGGTACTGTTGCGCCGGATCTTCGCGTCGAAATTGATGCCGCCTCCTGCAAATCCTCCGGCTTCCAAAATGATCAGCATGGCTTCTGCCAGTTCATTGATATTGTTCGGGAATTGGTCGGTATCCCAGCCATTCTGGTAATCGCCGCGGTTGGCATCCATTGATCCCAGCATACCGGCATCAGCAGCAACTTGCAGCTCATGCGTAAAGGTGTGGCCGGCAAGCGTAGCGTGGTTTACTTCTACATTGATTTTAAAATCATCCGCTAATCCGTAATGCCGCAGGAAGCCAATTACGGTTTCGCTATCGTAATCATATTGATGTTTTGTGGGTTCGCAAGGCTTTGGTTCAATGAAGAAAGTGCCTTTAAACCCGTTTTTGCGGGCATAATCTTTTGCGGTGTGCAGGAAGCGGGCAAAATGGTCTTTTTCACGTTTCATATGGGTGTTCAGCAGGCTCATATAGCCTTCGCGCCCACCCCAGAAAACATAGTTCTCACCGCCAAGCGTAATGGTGGCATCCAACGCGCCTTTAACCTGCGCAGCCGCATGAGTAAGTACATGAAAATCGGGATTTGTTGAGGCCCCGTTCATATACCGCGGATTGGAAAAAACATTGGCAGTTCCCCAAAGCAATTTCACGCCGCTTTCTTTTTGTTTTTCCGCCAGGTAGGCGGTCATTGTTTGCAGGCGTTGGTCGTTGTCCTTTACATCATTGGTAAAATCCACCACATCCACATCATGAAAACAATAATAAGGCAGGCTCATTTTGGTGATGAATTCAAAAGCGGCATCCGCTTTATCTTTTGCCTTTTCGATGGGATCGTTTTTTTGATCCCAGGGAAAAATATGTGTAGGTGCACCAAACGGATCGCTGCCATTGCCGCAGAAGCTGTGCCAGTAAGCGCAGGCAAAACGGAACCAGTCTTTCATGGTTTTTCCTGCTACAATCTGTTCAGCGTTATACCAGCGAAATGCCAGTGGATTGTCGGATTCAGGCCCTTCATATTTTACCGGTCCGATTCCTTTAAAGAATTCCTGATTGCCAGTTACTACGTTCATTTTATTGGTTTTAAGTTTGTTTAATTTTAATTTCCTGAGCAATAATGTTTTTTCAAAACCTGCTTCCATTCTTCATAAAGCGATCCATAGATAGAGTTTTCCGCGGGTTCAATAATGCCTGTGGGTTTACGTCCGGCAAATGCTTCCTGCAGATCGCTGAAAGCACCGGCACCATACCCGCCGCCAATGGCTGCGCCATAACTTCCATCGCCTTGGTAAAATTCCACCACCAGATTGCTCACATCGGCAAATGCCTGCGCGAATAATTCACTGAGGAACATATTGGTTTTATTTGCTCTTACCACCTCAGGACGCATACCATTTTCACGCATAATGTCTAAACCATAGCGCATCGAAAACACAATGCCTTCCTGCACAGCGCGTATGAGGTGACCTGTGTGATGCAGGTTCAGGTCGAGATTGTGAAAATGCGCACCGACCATCTGGTTGTTCAACATGCGTTCAGCACCATTGCCAAAAGGCAGGGTGAAAAGACCATCGCTGCCTGGGGCAATCCCTTCTGCCAGTCGGTTGAGTTCTGCATAGCTGCGTTTGGTTCCCAAATGGTCCTTCATCCACCGGTTAAAAATGCCGGCGCCATTGATACAGAGCAAAACGCCAATTCGTTTTTGAATTGGGGTATAGTTTACATGGGCAAAACCATTGATGCGGGATTGCTTATCATAAAACAGCCTGTCGCTAACGCCATAGATCACCCCGGAGGTACCCGCTGTGGTGGCGATTTCGCCGGGTTCCAGTACGTTTAATGACAAGGCATTGTTAGGTTGATCGCCAGCTTTATAGCCCACCGCGACGCCCGGCCGCAAGCCCAGTTTTTCAGCTACCTCGGGCAATACTTCACCATGATTGCTGAACACTGGTTGTACGGGCGGAATCATCTCCTCAGAGAATCCATAATGAGCAAGAATATCCTTTGAAATTTCATCATGCTGAAAATCCCAGAAAACACCCTCCGAAAGCGCAGAAATGCTTGTCGTCGCCCGCCCGGTCATTCGCAGTGCAATAAAATCACCTGGCAGCATGATCCGCGATATCCTTGAATAAATGTCCGGTTCATGGTCCTTTACCCACGCAAGCTTACTCGCAGTAAAATTGCCCGGTGAATTCAATAAATGATCAAGTGATCTTTGTTCGCCTATCGTTTCAAAGGCTTTGTCGCCGTAAGGTACCGCCCGGCTGTCGCACCAGATAATTGAGTGGCGGAGTACCTCATGGCGTTCATCTACAACCACAAGGCCATGCATTTGATACGCGATGCCGACTGACCCAATATCTTTCGGATGGTAATTTCCTTTTCCGTGACAATTTAATATGGCCTGCTGCACATGTTCCCACCAGGTATTCGGATCCTGCTCCGCCCATCCCCGCTGAAGGGAAATGATCTCTGCCTCTGTTTCCGGAAATACCGCTGAAGCAATGGTTTGCCTGCTTTGTGAATCCACAACCGAAGCTTTGATTGACGAGGTACCTAAATCAATTCCCAATAATAACATGGCCTTATTTATTTGCTTTTAAAACTTCCATCACACCCTGGTAAAAGGGTTTTTTACCATAATTGTTGTCCCACATCAGGGGAAATTCCTTACCATTTTCGTAGAGCCAACTGTTCTTGTCGTTCACCCCCCAAATGGTAATTCCGCCACGCTGTGCGCTGGGCACGTTTCGGAAATACGATTGTAAAATGTATTTCGCCATATTGGCCTGTGCATTCAGGATGGTTTCATTGGGTTGGATTTCGGAACGGTTCGCCATTGCCCTGATGTCGAGTTCTGTTACTTTCACCTTCAAACCGGTCGCCGCAAGTTTCTGGAACATCCGGTCGATGCCGGCCTGCGGGGTGTTCCAGCTTAAATGCATTTGGGTGCCGATGCCATCCACTTTGGCGCCTTTTGTTTTCAGCTCTTTAGCAAATGCGATTACCGAATCCAGCTTGGTATTGTTGATCTCGAGATTATATTCATTGATATACAATTCGGCAGCCGGGTCAGCAGCTTCGGCCAGTTTGAAAGCGGTGAAGGCCCAATCGCGGCCGAGATAATGCGACCAAACGAATACATCAGCAGGAGAGGTATTTGTATTGGTGTTGTTGCGGATGGCCACAGGGTTATCGGCAAAAGGCTCATTGACCACATCCCAGGAACGCACTTTGGATTTAAAATGATTCACGGTACCGTCTATGAAACGGGTCATTGCCGCCACCAGGTTTTTTGCCGCTTCCGGATCTGTTCCACTACCCGTAATTTCTTTTACACTGAATTCATCAATAAAATAGGTATTTGCTGCCTGCCCCATGTCCACAAGAATCCGGGTGGTGGAGCTGTTGGCTTTAATTTGCCAGGAAATTTTGGTCCAGCTTGTGCCAACAGGCTGGTCGGCCTGGTATTGTGCATTGGCGCCGGTTGTATCCTGCGAAGACAGGCGGATGCTGCCAACAGCATTCGACACTTTGGCATAATACGTAATCATATAGTCCTTGCCCGGCAGGGTTTCTGTAATGCGGCTTGCAAGCTGCACCCGCCATTGGGCGCCAGGATAGGCTGTTGGATTGACAATTTTTATGGCATTCTTGCCTGCGAAAACTTCGTTTGCTGTCTGTGTGATTTCCAGCGAGGCGCTTCCCGGGGGATTGCCTGAATTGTAAATGCTCCACGCAGCCATCCCGAGTTCAAATCCCGGATTGTAGAGCAACTCCTGGCCCAGAGTGGGGGCCGAGGTCAGCGACTTTAAATAGGTGGCGTTTTGGTTGGAATGCCAGGCCAGGGTATGTCCATGTATGCTCTTGTTGCCCAACGCGTTCATCAGGGCATCTGCTGAAGTGAATTTCAGGTTGCCATCGTTTTGTACAATGGCGCCATGTTTCATATGGTATTCAAAACTTACCTGGTTAAATTCATTATTGACAATGGCAGCATATGCGGCATCATTTAAGTAAAGCGGGTATTGCACCGCTACGCCTATCGGGAATCCCGAAGCCTCCCTGAGGTATTTGATTTCCGGTTCCACAGGATCGGGGGGCAGCGGCAGCCCGCCTCCGTCATCTTTACTGCAACCTGCTGCAAGGACAAAGAAAAACAGCAGGTGAATGGCCTTTACCTTGTTGCATAGAGATAAACCGGTGTTGGTTGTTTTTATATGAAATCGGTTGAACCAATCCGTGGTATTTTGGCGGGCAATCCCTGATCCGGCAGTCTCAATATGAAAAAAATTGTACATAAGAAGGCAAGCGTTTTGATCAACTGAAAAGCCCTGATAATGGTCGTTCAGCTTAATTCCAAGAGCCTGAAAACTCCATTCGGAAGCTAAATTAAACTTTTTTTAAATTCAATGCAACCGATTGCACAAATATTTTCCAAATATTTTTTATCTTTCCATTTCAAAACAATAAAACGACCACCATGGTCCCTAAAGAAGTTACCATTTATGATCTTGCCCGTGAATTGAATATGTCACCGGCAACGATCAGTCGCGGCCTCAACAACAGTAAAAATCTCAACAAGACTACTGTCAAAAAGATCAATGAAAAAGCCGAAGAAATGGGTTACCGGCACAACAAATTTGCCAGCAATCTTCGAAAACGGAACTCACACAGCATTGGGGTGCTGCTGCATGAACTCAATTCCAATTTCATTACTTCGGTTTTATCGGGTATTGAAAAAGTGAGCACAGAAGCAGGTTATGATCTCATTATTGCCCACAGTTCGGAAAGTTTTGAAAAGGAAAAAGCCAATGCCAATAACCTCTTTCACAACCGGGTGGATGGGCTGATTGCTTCTCTTTCTTTTGATACCAAAGGTTTGGAACATTTTCAGCCTTTTTTTGAAAAGAAAATACCGGTGATGTTTTTCGACCGTGTTGAAGAAGAATCTGATGTGCCCAAGGTAATTATAGACAACCGGAAAAGCGGATACCAGGCCACCAAACATTTGATCGAACAGGGATGCAAACGCATTGTGCTCGTAACGGCCAACCTCAATCGCAACGTATACCAGCAACGCTTCAACGGCTATAAAGACGCGTTGGATGAAGCGGGACTTGCATTTGATGAAAAACTGGTTATGGTAAAAGACCTGAGTGAAAAATGTGGCCGCGATGCCGCACATGAAATTATGGCGATGAAAAAAAGACCGGATGCCGCTTTCATTACCAATGATTTTTCGGCGGCGGTATGCATGCAAACCTTGAAAGAGTACGGGCTGAAGATCCCGAAAGACTTCGCTATTGTGGGTTTCAATAACGATGTGATCGGCAAGCTAATCGACCCGCAATTGACCACCATCAATTATCCGGGAAGTGATATGGGCGAGATCGCGACACGGCACCTGATCTCGCACCTTAAAGGAGGGAACGATATTACACTTACAAGTACCATTATTATAAAATCCGAATTGATTATTCGCAAATCATCCTTGTTCCGGCAGGATTAAGGTCATGACTATTGATGTGCATTAAATTTTCTGAATGGATAACAAAATCAAACGCATTGCTGTGGTAACCGGAGGAGGCTCTGGGCTCGGCCTCGCCATAGCTAAAAAATTTACAGCTGAAGGATTGACCACCATCATCATTGGCCGAAATGAAGACAAACTGAAAGATGCCATAACCCAAATGGAAAGCGGGTGCTATTATAAAGTGGCGGACCTGGGTATGCTCGACACCATTCCTGCATTGGTCCGGGAAATTGTTGATGAATTCGGGCCGATTGATATCCTGGTGAATAACGCCGGCATCAACATGAAAAAAGAATTTTCGGAGGTGAGTGATGACGATTTCCGGCAGGTCATGAATACCAATGTGCATGCCGTTTTCACGTTGAGCCGGGAAGTGGTCAAATTCATGTTGCCCCGAAAAGCCGGTGCCATCATCAACATCAGCAGCATGGCAGCGCAGTATGGATTGCCCAAAGTAATCGCTTACAGCGCAAGCAAGTCCGCAATTGATGGGATGACCCGGGCCATGGCTGTAGAGCTTTCACCTCTGGGCATACGCGTAAATGCTATTGCGCCGGGTTTTATTTACAGTGCAATGACGGCAAAGGCGTTGAACAGTGATCCTGACCGGAAAGACCGCGTTTTCAAAAGAACGCCCATGGGCAGGATGGGCGATCCCGAAGATATTGCCGAAGCTGCATGGTACCTGGCCGGCGAAGGCGCGAAATTTGTGACCGGTGTGATTTTAAAAGTAGATGGCGGAAACAGT
This sequence comes from Bacteroidota bacterium, assembly GCA_023387985.1. Taxonomy (GTDB): domain Bacteria; phylum Bacteroidota; class Bacteroidia; order Chitinophagales; family Chitinophagaceae; genus Phnomibacter. The sequence goes on from JAEWHC010000009.1 coordinate 658,192, forward strand.
ATCGGATTTTGAAAATATCTTCTATGCGGTTTTACTTGTTCATGATACTAATAGGTTCTGTATTCATTTCCGCGGCCTTAACCGCGCAAGTCGTCAGCAGCCCAAATACCCAAACCTACAGCCTGAGAGGCGCAAGCATTGTTTTTGATAAAAAAGAAGAACTGCCTGTAAAAATAGCGGCACAGTTATTCCAGGAAGATATACAACGCGTTACCGGGAAATTGCCGGAGATGAACAGGGATAACGCTCCTGTATTGGTGATAGCAGGTACTATTGAAAATTCAACGTATTTGGATCAGCTGGAAAGATCAGGGAAAGCCGATTTTTCTGCGCTCAAAGGAAAATGGGAAGCCTATGTTATCCAAACAGTAAAAACACCCTGGAAGGATGTAAAAGAGGCGCTGGTAATAGCCGGTTCCGATAAAAGGGGGGTGGCATACGGGCTAATGGACTTGTCCCGGCAAATGGGTGTTTCTCCCTGGTATTGGTGGGCGGATGTGCCGGTGGAAAAAAGGACAGAAATCTGGGTTGACCGCAGCCTGACATTGAACGAAAGTCCCGGTGTACAATACCGTGGAATATTTTTGAACGACGAAGCCCCGGCATTGTCTGGCTGGGCACATGAAAAATTTGGCGGGTTCAACCATAAGTTCTACCGGCATGTATTCGAGCTGATGCTGCGGTTGAAATCCAATTACATCTGGCCGGCCATGTGGGGCAATGCCTTTTATGATGATGACCCGGCAAATATCCTTACTGCGGACAGCTTCGGTATCGTTACCGGCACCTCTCACCACGAGCCATTGATGCGGGCGCATGATGAATGGCGGCGTTATGGGAATAACGGTGCATGGAATTATGAAACAAACAAAAAAGCTCTCCGGGAATTCTGGACCCTTGGCCTGGAGCGTGCGTGGAATGAAAAAATCGTGAGCATCGGCATGCGTGGCGACGGCGACGAGCCCATGACAGAGGAAACAGCCACTGCGCTGCTGGAACACATTGTTGCCGATCAGCGGCGCATCATTCGCAATGTTACCGGGAAGCCGGCACATCAAACACCGCAACTCTGGGCACTATATAAAGAAGTACAAGATTATTATGACAAAGGCATGCGCGTACCCGATGATGTTACGCTCCTGCTTTGCGATGACAACTGGGGAAACATCCGGCGCCTGCCCGACCCTGCGGAACCGCCCAGGAAAGGGGGTTACGGAATTTATTATCATTTTGATTATGTTGGCGGCCCAAGAAATTATAAATGGATCAATACCAATCCACTCCCGCGAATATGGGAGCAGATGCACCTCGCCTGGCAACACCAGGTTAAAAAAATATGGATTGTAAATGTGGGCGACCTGAAGCCCATGGAACTGCCTATTTCATTTTTTCTCGATTATGCCTGGAATCCTGAAAAAATAACCGAAAAACATATCCAGTCCTATACCAATAACTGGGCCGGAGAACAGTTTCCAAAGCAATTTGCAGAGCGTACAGGCAGGCTACTGGCCGCTTATGCGAAATTCAACAGCCGCCGCAAGCCGGAATTGCTCGACGGCAATACCTATGCGTTTAGTTACAATGAATGGAAACGCGTGACCGCTGAATATGAAAAGCTTTATCACCAGGCGAAGGCCATTGACCGGCAATTGCCCCCTCAATACCGGGATGCTTTTTTTCAATTGGTGCTGCATCCCATCCAGGCTTCTTCCAACCTGTACAACCTATATTATTATGCAGCAAAAAATCATGTGGCCTCCCGTCATAAAAGCGGTCGGACAAATTACTATGCAGCGATGGCCAGGAATTATTATGCACAGGATTCGCTGATTACCATGGACTATCATACCCGGCAAAATGGCAAATGGAACCATATGATGAGCCAGACACATATTGGCTATACCTATTGGCAACAGCCTGAAGTTCAAGTGATGCCTCAATTATTTGAACTGCAGGAAGGAGAGGAGTTGGACATTGGCATCGAAGGCAAGGAAGAATGGTTTGAACCTCCGGCACGAAAGGCAGGCCAGAAAAAATTTACGGAAATGGACGGCGTGGTTTCTATGCATGCGGGACGTTTTGCCGGGAAAGTGGATATTGACAGCGTGGGGTTCAGGGTAATCCCTGACCTGGGAAGAACGGGTAGCGCCATTACAAGTTTTCCGGTAACTGCCAGGGTGAAGAATCCGGAAAATGCACCACATGTGGTGTTCGAATTTGAAAACAAAACTGAAGCCCCCTTTGAAGCTATTTTTTATTTTTCACCAACACTCAATTTTTACAATGAGCCGGAAGGTCTGCGTTTCGCGGTAGGTGTGGACAATAAGCCTCTTCAAATTCGCAGCATGCAAAATGATGCGGATACAAAGCGCTGGGAAGACTGGGTTGCAGAAAATATCATCCGTGTTCCGGTGAAAATGGAAGCCTTGAATGCCGGATCACACCGGTTGAAATACGCGATGATCAGTAATGGTGTGGTTCTTCAGAAAATCGTTCTTGATTTTGGAGGTATGAAAAAAAGTTACCTGGGTCCACCCGAAACATTTAAAACAATGGAAAAATAAAGTCACTATGAAAAATCGCTTTTGTTTGCTTTTTGCCATCATTGCTCTCGCAGCATGTCAAGCCCCTGAAACCCATGCTGATGTAAAAACAACAGACAGCACGGCAGCCCGTTATCTTTCTCAGCCTTTGGTGAGCCATATGTATACGGCGGATCCGTCGGCGCATGTTTTTGAAGGTCGGATCTATATTTATCCGTCTCACGATACAGCCACCGGTGTGCCTGAAGATGATTTCGGCAGCCATTTTGATATGCGGGATTATCATGTGTTTTCCATGGATTCCGTAGGCGGCATAGTAACGGACCACGGTGTTGTGCTAAGCCTTGACGAAATTCCCTGGGCCGGAAGGCAGTTGTGGGCTCCCGATGCGGCTTTTGCCAACAATACCTATTATCTGTATTTTCCCGCCAAGGACAAGCAGGACATTTTCCGGATAGGCGTGGCGACCAGCGATAAGCCCTTTGGCCCGTTTAAGCCAGAACCTGCTTTTATTGCAGGCACTTACAGTATGGACCCCGCAGTTTTCAACGACACAGATGGCAGTTTTTATATGTACCTCGGCGGAATATGGGGAGGACAGTTGCAACGGTGGAAAGGTGACAACACTTACGACAGTTCCCTTGGCAATAAAAAACCTGAAGAAAACGCGGTGTTGCCGAGGATGGCCAGGATGAACGCAGACATGAAAAGCCTGGCGGAACCTATGCGGGAGATCCGGTTGCTTGACAGTGCGGGCAACCTGTTTAAAGAAGGGGAGAACGACAAGCGGTTTTTTGAAGCGCCCTGGGTTTTTAAGCGCGGCGGAAAATATTATTTCACTTATTCAACCGGCGATACCCATTTCATAGCTTATGCCACCGGCGACAGTCCTTACGGGCCTTTCACCTACCGTGGCCGTATTCTTGAACCGGTAGAAGGCTGGACCAATCACCATTCCATAGTTGAGTACAACGGTAAATGGTATGTATTTTATCATGATGTTCAGTTAAGTGGTCAAACGCCGTTGCGGAATATCAAAGTTGCCGAAATGCATTTCAATGAGGACGGAAGCATTCAAACGTTGAATCCCCTGAAAAATTAAATTCGCATTTGCCGGACATTTGAGGTATGGAACGGAACAAGCTTATTTTCAGAACTGCTACAAGTGCTGATGTGGATGCGATTTGGTTGATTTTACAGGAGGCTATATCCCGTCGTAAAGCGGATGGCTCCACGCAATGGCAGGACGGCTACCCCAATTTGGATACCGTTATTGAAGATATTGCGCAGGGTTGGGGCTTTGTACTGGACAATGAAGGGCAGGTAGCTGTTTATTGCGCCTTGATCTTGAATAATGAGCCGGCATACGAGGCCATTGAAGGGAAATGGCTGAGCAATGAAGACTTTTTTGTGGTGCACCGCGTAGCGGTTGCTGCCAAGTTTACCGGAAAAGGATTCGCGACAGCCATATTCAGTCGGATCGAAGATTATGCGAAGGAGCATAAGGTATTCAGCATAAAAGTGGATACGAATTTTGACAATCCGGCCATGTTGAAGATTCTGGAAAACAATGGTTATGTTTATTGTGGACAGGTTTATTTCCGGGGCTCGGCGCGAAAAGCTTTTGAAAAACGATTGACCGGGCATTAGGATGGTAGCATTTATGGTATTCCTACCATTACGAACAGGACTTATATTATAAATCTTAATGCGTTGAACGGTTAATATTTATCATTTTCCATGTTTTTCTAATTATTCGTTCTTAGCTTTCTGTGCACTTTTAAAAACTTTCCCGAATAAGAGCGGGAAAGGTGATGGCTAAGATAATTTTGAACGATATCTGGAAGCATCTCCATATTCACTACATAGGAAAAATAAGGGGCACATAGTCACAGAGTAATTATCCGTTAGTTGATAATAAATGAAAGGCTAGTTTATTGGATTTCAAGGGGCTTCAACCTTTCCACGCGTTAATACCCGGTGTCTCGATGCCAGGGGCTTTCGCTAAAAATGAAATGGCAACCTCCTCATTCCTGCGTACTTAACGGCTTCAGGTTTTCTGTCGCAGGGCCATTGACCACTTCGCCCTCCTTTGTAAACCGTGATCCATGGCATGGACAATCAAAAGATTTTTCATCCGCATTCCATTGCACCACGCATCCGAGGTGCGGACATACGGCGCTGAAAGCATGCAAAAATCCTGATGAATCGCGGTACACCGCTATTTTCCCAAATCCTTTATTCAGGATGGCGCCTTCTTCTTTGCCCAGCTTATCTGCTTCCTTTATATCCCCAGCTTTCAGGTAATCGCCGTATTGCGCAACCATATTCGCGAACTCGGAGAAAAATGTTTTCGGCACACCTAGTGGTATCCGTTTAGGCGAATAAAGTTCCGACCATGGATTTTCTTTCCCATTGATGAGGTCAGTAACAAGGATGCCTCCAATGGTAGCATGGGTCATACCATTTCCGGAATCGCCGGTAATGATGTACACATTTTCATTGCCCGGATTTTTTCCGATAAGAGCCAGGTGGTCCAAAGGTTCCATTACCTGTCCGGACCATTGGTAAACAACATTTTCAGCTTGCGGAAAATGGGTACGCGTCCAATCGATAAGGTTTTTGTAACGATCCTCTTCCGCGATGTCCTCCACATCAGCCTGGCCGGTTTTATGGTCTTCGCCACCAACAATCAACAGGTCATACAAGTCATCATATTCGGCAGTACGTACATAATGATAAGGATCGGTAACCCATTTACTGTCCAGGTTCCCGGTATCCCACCACAAGGCATTCGGCAGACTTCCCTTACGGATTCTTGCGGCAATTACATAAGTACGGTAAGCAAATTGTTTTGTATGGATTGCCACCAGGTTATTGACCGGCGAATTTGTCGCCACCACAATGTGATTGGCTTTCACCCTAAATCCATTGCATTCCGCACCTTCATCATCAATCGCTTTTGCGCGGGTTTGGTTGTAGATTTTTCCCCCCATCCGGATAATGGCCTGAGCAAGGCCATTCAGGTATTCAAGGATATGGAATTGTGCCTGCCCCGGAAATTCAAGTCCCGGACCGTCATAATCTGTCAGCCCCGGAATTTCTTCCACGCGGTTAACGGCAACGCCTGCTCTCTGCAAGGCTTCAAACTCCTCTTCCAGGTTTTCCTCATTGTCCGTGGGATGCAGAAAAAGGTAACCCTTAACCCGTTGAAAATGACAATTGATCTGTTCTTCCTGAACAATTTTTTCAATGGCGTTAATGGCCATGGTATGGCTCATAGCAGCCAGCCGGGTATTTACCTGGCCAAAAGTTTTTTCCAGTTCAGTAAAGCGATCATCCAATACATTGGTAAGGTGGGCGGTTGTACGGCCACTTTCGCCACTGCCGATCAGGCCATCGTCCACAACCACCACCTGCTTGCCCGATTTAAGCAAAAAATACGCACTTGACAGGCCGGCGATTCCGCCGCCGATCACAAGGATGTCGGTTTGAAGGTCTTGCTGCAGGGTTTCAAATTGGGGTCTTTGCAAGGAATTAATCCAGAAAGAACGGTTTTCTCCGGAGCTCAGGGCGTCAGGGGAATGGTGCATAATCGCTATTTTAAGAGTTTGCGGCAAAATCAGGCCGGCAAAAAATTAACTTGCAAATTTCATGCGCCGAATGGCCATAATTTTTGCAGTGCATTCATAAACAATTAATTGTGAGAGAAAAATTGTAGAAGCAAAAGTTTTTTTGCGCAGAAATGTCCTCAGCTTATATTTGCAGCCCCGAAAAGGGAAATGCGTTTATAACATCAGGTGCGGTAGCTCAGTTGGTAGAGCAAAGGACTGAAAATCCTTGTGTCGCCGGTTCGATTCCGGCCCACACCACAAAAGCGAAGTGAAGAGCTTCGCTTTTTTCGTTTATGCCGCATTTTGTTTATATAATTCACTCACAATCGATAAATCGATTTTATGTGGGTGAAAGTGTTGATCCCAGGGAGCGCCTGGTGCAACATAATTCTGGATATTTCAAGGGTTCAAGCACATCGTTGACATCGGATTGGCAATTGAAAAAAGTTATTGAGCTGAAAGATATAGTTGATGCAAGAAAAATTGAGCGGTATATTAAATCCATGAAATCCAGACGGTTTATTGTTGCGTTGATAGAAGACGATAGTTTCTATGCAGATTTCAAAACGATTGTATTAGCCAAGTTCTCAATAATTGACCTGGTTCACAATATCAAATGACCGCACACCTGTGTAAAACTGTTCAAGCTTCAGTGTTCCTTTTATCAGCGTTTTCAACTTTCTAAATTCCGTTCCAAACCCGATCGTACAGGCCGTGGCGTTAAAGGCAATCTATCCCAAACTCGCAATCAGCAAATTCAAATCAGTGTATTTAAGGGCAAAGCGTTCGCTCAGATAAAAATTCGTACAGGCGCCTTTAAACATATACAGCCCGTGGCGGATGTTGAGGTTGTTCCAGACGTAGCTGTCGAGGCCGCCGGCATCGCTGATGCGCATAAGGAGTGGCATGATCACGTTGCTGATGGCATGGCTTGCGGTGCGGCTGTAACCGCTGGGGATATTGGGCACGCAATAATGGAGCACGCCGTGCTTTACAATGATGGGATCTTCGAGGGTGGTCATTTCGGAGGTTTCGAAGCAGCCGCCGCGGTCGATGCTCACGTCGATCACCACAGCACCGGGGCGCATGTTTTTTACCATTTCCTCAGTCACGATCATCGGCGTGCGGCCGCTTTCGGAGGTAACGGCGCCAATGGCCACTTCGCAGGTCTTGAGTTGCTTGCCCAGGATATTGGGTTCCATTACCGAGGTCCAGATACGGTGGCCTAGCGTATCCTGAAGGCGTTTCAGACGGTAAACGTTATTGTCGAATACTTTGATTGAAGAACCCATGGCGAGGGCGGTACGTGCCGCGAATTCGCCTACCACACCGGCGCCGAGAATAACAACCTTAGTGGGCGGAATTCCACTGATGCCGCCGAGGAGGGTGCCTTTGCCTTTTCCGGTCTGGCTGAGATAGTGACCGGCGAGCAGGATGGATGCACTCCCCGCGATCTCGCTCATGCTGCGCACGATGGGGTAGGTGCCGCTGTCATCTTTAAGGTTTTCGAAACTGATGCCGGTAATCTGTTTCTTCATCATGCCCTTCAGTGTGGAGGCTTTAATTACACTTTGGTGGATGGGGGAGATGATGATCTGGTTGAGTTTGAGCAAAGGAAGATCCTCTTCCACCACGGGGGCTGCCTTGATGAGGATATCGCAATCGAAGATTTCTTTGTGGTCCATTTTGATTTTGGCGCCCACTTCCGCATAATCCTGGTCGGAATAGCCGCTGCATTCGCCGGCCTTGGATTCAACCCACACATCATGGCCATTGGCGATCAGTACGCCTACCGCATCGGGGATGAGCCCCACCCGCGTTTCCTGAAATGCTGTTTCTTTGGGAATGCCGATAAACAATTCGCTTTTACGCACCTTTACATCGAGGGTTTCCTCCAGGGTTTCGTAGCTAAATGAGCCACTCACTACCGCTTTTGCCATACGCTGTGTTTATATAAAACCTGATTGCAATGCGGAAATTAATTTGTTTTGGCGAATTTGTAAAAAAGAAGTTTTTATTTACCTGCGGATCAACCCGCATTCCCGGCTTAAATCCCGATCCCTCGCCCCGTCTCAACCCTAAACCTAAATATAACCCTGATCCCAGACCTGAGCCTCAACCTGCAACCCGCAGCTCGCTCTAAACCTCGATCTTAACCTGCAACTTGTCATTCTAAATTGATCTTACGCTCATCTTCAGAAATAAAGCTGATTTTGAAAACTGCAGTTTCATCGTCATCCAGTAAACCTGGAAATTTCTCCGGCCATTCCACGATGCAATAGTGTCCGCTGTCCACCAGGCTATCTATGCCGGCGTTGAAGGCTTCTTCTTCATCTTTCAGCCGGTACCAGTCCATGTGGTAAATGCGGTTTCCGTCCGGCAGCGCGTATTCATTCACCAGGCTGTAGGTAGGACTTTGCACCATGTCGTTGCTGCCTAGCCGGTGCACGATTTCTTTGGCGAGGGTGGTTTTGCCCATACCCATTTCGCCGTAAAGCGCGATGATCTTTTTATCGGCTGCCTGACGGATCAGCCAGCCGGCGGCTTCGGTAAGCTGGCTCAGCTTATATGTAAAAGCGGCGTTCACGAATTCGAAATTACGATTGGCTGTTGTTGTTGTATTTCGAATTGCAGGGAATAAAGGCGGGCATAACGGCCGTTTTTGGCCAGCAGGTCTGCATGGGTACCCATTTCGAGCAGGCGGCCGTTTTCCATTACCAAAATCCGGTCGGCTTTGCGAATGGTGCTGAGGCGGTGGGCGATTACTATGGAGGTCCGGTCCACGATCAGGCGGTCAATGGCCCGCTGAATGAGTTGTTCACTTTCCGAATCGATATTGCTTGTGGCTTCATCGAGAATGAGGATGGCCGGGTTGTAAAGCAGGCAACGTGCAAAGCTCAGCAACTGTCGCTGCCCGGCGCTGAGCGTGGTTCCTCTTTCCTGCACGTGAAATGCATAACCGCCGGGCAGACTCTGAATGAAATCATGAATGCCGGTGAGTTTGCAGACTTCTTCCACCTGCTGGGATTGGATACGGTTATTGCGCAGGGTAAGGTTATCATAAATACTTCCGGAAAACAGGAAGACATCCTGCAAGACCACCCCAATTTCTGAACGGAGATTTTCAAGGCTGTAGCTGCGGATATTGAGGCCGTCAATCAGTATGCGGCCCTGTTGAAATTCATAGAGCCGGTTGATGAGGCTGATGATGGATGTTTTACCGCTGCCGGTACTGCCCACAATGGCCAGCGTTTCGCCGGCATTTATTTTGAAAGACAGCTCCTGCAAAACCCATTGCTCATTCTTGTAGGCGAACCAGACATTGTCAAATTCCACTTCGCCTGCTTTGGGTGTTTCTGAGCCGTTGCCTGCCTCAAGCCTGAGGCCATGGTCGGGGTTGTCAATCACTTTAAAAACCCTTTCGCTGGCTACCATACCCATTTGAATGACATTGAATTTATCGGCGATCATACGCAGCGGGCGAAAGATTTGGTTGAGAAAGAGGATAAATGCCACCATGATGCCGGCGTCCATTCGTTGTGCCGCTACCCACCATACGAGCAGGCCGAGCCCGAGGGCGAGCACCACTTCCACTATGGGAAAGAAAATGCTGTAGGCAAAAATGGCGTCGATATTGGCGTTGCGGTGTTCTTTGTTGATCTTCCTGAATTTGCCGAACTCCCGGTTTCCGGCATTAAAGGCCTGTACCAATTGAATGCCACTCAGATGTTCCTGCACAAAGGCGTTGAGTTTGGCTACGGCATTGCGCACCTGGATAAAACTCCGGTTTATGCTTTCTTTGAAATAATATGTGGCCACCAGCATAAACGGAAAAGGCAGCAGACAGATGAGGGTCAGGCGCCAGTCCATCCACAGCATGGTGGAAATGATGACCACAATGGTAAGCAGGTCGGCGATAATGTTGATGAGGCCATCTGAAAAAACATCATTGATGCTTTCAATATCGTTTACAGTTCTTGTGGTGAGTGTCCCAATGGGGGTGTTGTCAAATTGGCGAAGGTTCAGGTTCATGATCTTGCGAAAAGTCTCAATCCGCAGGTCGTGTACAATGTGCTGGCCAAGCCATGCGGTTGAATAGCTGAACACAAAACGGACGAGCGATTCCACAATGAGAATAAGGATCTGAACGACGGTAACCAGCACCACCAGCCTCACCATATTGTCGCCGGACCAAAGCACCATCAGGTCATTGAAAAATCCAGGGATATTTCCTGAATGGCCTTTCAATCCTTTGTCCATGGTATACTGAATCAGGATCCCTCTTACCGGTGAAAGGATGCCCATGACAATGGCAAGCACCACCGCCAGGATGAACCATTTGCGGTACGGTTTAGCATAGCTGAAAACCCGGAAGAAAAGTTTAAAATCGAGAAGGGGTTTTGCCATAAAATTCGGACCTGTTAAGGCATGGATCCCACAAACTCGGGTTCGGTGGCCATAGCCGTTTTGTACGCTTTAATCATGAGGGCGCCAAGGTTCTGATGCGGGAAAACATAATCTTCATAATCTCTCTGCATGGCAGCGCGAAGGCGGTTGCTTACGTCCTGCATCATGCCCGGCCAGGAAATGTCTTTGCCCATTTTGAGCTGGTCGTTGAGGTAGGTAAACAGCTGCACATTGATCTCGCCGTAGCCAACCTGCTTGCTGCCGATGATGTAGGCATCAGGAGAAGTTTGCAAAATGTCGTTCAGGCTGTGGTATGCGCCGCAACTTCCCAGGATCACTACTTTACTGGGCAGCATTTTCTTGATGGTGTAAGGCAGGAAATAACTGTGCCCGCGGTGAACCGTAATGGATGGCGCAAAGCCATTTTCCGTCATATGGGCAATCAGTGCTTCCTGTGCTTTTTCATCCTGGTCGTCGTCTTCCGTAAGGGCCCTGTTGGCAAAAAGGATTACCGGAACCGGTGTTTTTACACTCGTGAATTTCACCCATTGCGGAGTAGATTCAACCGACCATTTGCTGCGGTCGCCATATAAGCGGAGCAAGTGATTGAATGTACCGCGGCCACCGGCATCGCCATAAAAAAACATTTGCATGATGATGCGTCCCTTTTCATCCTGCAGGTTTTTATTGCTCACCGAATAAACGGGTGGGATGCCAAGTGAATCGGATATGTTGAAGTCATTTTCTGTGCCGGCAAGCTGGTGGTCGTTGCTTTCCATAATCATCCGTTCAAGCTGGTAGATCACTTTGCCTTTTTTGTTGTTGGCCAAAATGGCCTGCTTTTCATTCTCTTTAATGCGGTCGAGCATCAGTTTGCGGTAGGCTGTGTCTTTAATGCTCGCATAGGCATTGGCCACATCCACGGCGTCCTCAATGTCTTCCATGTTTTCCCCGCCGTCAAGGTCGTTCACAAAATTGGTCATGATGGTGGTGGCTTCCTGTTTGTCCATCTGGCCGAGAAAACGGTCCAGGTTATTGAAAGCCGCAGCCATGGTGATGAACTTTTTGAACTTATCGTAATTCACCAGGCGGAAGAGGGAATCGGAAGTAGAATTGGGCATCAGGCTGAAAATGCGGTTGAATACATACATGTAACTGCTCGTATATATTTCAATTTCATTCATTACGGCCAGGTAATAGAGTTCTTCCGGTCTCAGGTTTTGAATTTTCGCGAAGCGTACAGGGGCTCCATAATCATGCAGCCCATTGATCACATTCACATAGGTTTCCAGGGATTTGCGATGAAGCATATCGTTGAGGCCTTTGCGCACAACCGGCGTATCGCCATTGCGCATTCTTCCGGCATATTCCACCTGGGTTTCCACAAGCAGTCGGTAATATTTGTGTTCATCTTTGGTGGCTTCAATCACTTGTTCACGGGTCAGTTGTTCCCGGCTGAGCTTGTCAAGGAATGGCAGCAATAGCTGACCGTTACGATCGTGGCCAAGGCTCACGATCCATTTCACCAGCGGGTCGGGATGGGCCACGATCTTTTGTCCCAGGGGGGTACTCCGGGCCTGCGAATAACTGATGAGGTCTTCCGGTCTTTTGCGGGCAAGAACACCTATCAGGCTGTCGGTAAATTTGTAATTGGGATTGCGGGAAAGATAGGGCAGCACTTTTGCAGGATCTTCCACCGACATTTTCAGAATGAGCAGTTCTTTCAGCGCCAGGGCATCAGGCGCATATTGAAAAGCGAAATTTTCCACTATATAAGCGCTTTCTTTCAGGCTCAGTGGCGCGATAACGGGAGCCAAAGGCTGGTTTTCAGAGAAGCGGTCGGAGGCATCAAAAAAAGCGGTAAGCAATACAGGCAGTTCATTCCAGCCAATGCGTTTCTGGTAAATCTCCTTGCGAAACTGATCAAGCAATTCCGTCATGCCGCGTATCAACATGAGCTTCTGCTGATGGTTCATTTTTTCATGCGTATCAGTGATCTGCTGAAAATGGTCAATCTTTGTGGTCAGCAAATAGGTGAGTTGATCGTTGACTTCCGCCTGCGGCAGGACTTCCAGTTTTTTATCTTTATTGCCATCGGCTCCCAGAATCGCGATTTGCGCTTCGTCAAGCCTGTCGTGAAAAAGAGCCCGTGAAATATCGGGCTTGAAGGGGTTGAACTGGCCAAAAAGGGCATAGCTGAAAAAGAGAATGAATATGGTAAAAGTTAACTTCATGGTGCTGACGGAAACTGAACGAAAAATTTGTGGCTAAGGTAACCAACGGGGAGTTAACAATTTGATAAACGGCTGTTTTCAGTCAATTGAAACGACAAGGTTATTTTTGCGTAAATAAATTGTTAAATGGAACAAAAGGGCACCATTGTTTTTGCAGATGATGAGGAGGATATCCGGGAGATTGTCCAATTCAATTTGGCAAAGGAAGGTTACACGGTATATACCGCTTCCGATGGTGTGGAAGCCATCCAGCTTTCTGAACTTCATCAACCGGATATGGTTTTGCTCGACATCATGATGCCGCATAAAAATGGCCTTGAAGTTTGCCAATACCTGCGGCTGCAGCCCCAGTTTGAAGACACCATCGTCGTCATGTTTACTGCATTGGGAGATGATGGTACCCAGGTGAAGGGACTCGATTCGGGGGCGGACGATTATATTGAAAAAAGCGTAAGCAATAAAGTGTTGGTTAGCCGGGTAAATGCCTTGTTTCGCCGCCTGCAGAAGGACAGCACACCACGGGTGTTGCATTATGGCAACATGATTATTGACCCGGTGCGTTTTGTTGTTGTGGTAAATGATAAAGAAGTCATCCTTGCCAAAAAAGAATTTGAACTGCTCTACCTGCTTGCCTCAAGGCCCGGCCGCGTTTTTCTGCGCAATGAGATCCTGCAAAAAGTATGGGGCACCGATGTGGTGGTAGGCGACCGCACCATTGATGTGCACATCCGCAAGATCAGGCAGAAACTGATCCAGGATTGTATCAGCACGGTAAAAGGCGTGGGGTATAAGTTTGAAATGGCCGAAACGGAATAAGCGGTTATTTTTGCTTACTTCTGAATTCGAACCATGCTGAAATCCAAAAACATGTCACCGAAGGAACTGGCTTTCCTTACGGCCATAATATTGGCACTGCCCGTGACCGTTGGCGCAGCCATTTTGCGCAATGAATGGCCATTGGTGGCGCTAAGTTTTGTATTCTTTGTTTTGCTCGCCTATTTTGTGATGCTGGCCATGCTGCAAAACTTTATTTACCGCAGGATCAAAACCATTTACAAATTCATTTACCAGACCAAGGCTACCAAAAAAGAAGAGATGTACCACAACTATCTGTTGCCTCAAAAAAGCATTGATGAAGTGAAAGAAGATGTAGAAGTTTGGGCCAAGCAAAGAGAGGTGGAAATTGAAAGCCTGCGTAAAACAGAAAAATTCAGGAAGGAATTTTTGCAGAATCTTTCCCATGAATTGAAGACGCCCATTTTCGCGGTGCAGAGCTATATCGACACTTTACTTGATGGCGCTATCGACAGCCCGGATATGGCGAAGAAATTTTTATCGAAAGCTGCAAACAACGCGGCCCGGCTTTCCGCCCTGGCCAAAGACCTTGATGAGATCAGCAAACTGGAAAGTGGGGTGATTCCTTTGCACCGCGAGACATTTTTCATTCACAACCTCATCCGCGAAGTTTACGAAAGCCTGGCCTACAGTGCAAGGAAAAGCAATATTCAAACGATTTTCAAAAAAGGTACTGAGCATCCTTACATGGTATTTGCCGACCGCGAAAAGATACGGCAGGTGCTCACCAACCTGGTGGACAATGCCATTAAGTACAGCCATCCGGAAGATATGATCATTGCAAGTGTTTACCTTACCGATGGCGAACGTGTGCTCGTTGAAATCACCGACCAGGGACAGGGCATTGCCGAAGAACACCTGCCCAGGGTTTTCGAGCGGTTTTACCGTACTGATCTTGCACGAAGCCGCAGGGTGGGCGGCAGCGGCCTCGGATTGTCGATCTGCAAACACATTGTTGAAGCCCACAATGAAACAATTCACATTCGCAGCAAAATTGGCGTGGGTACCACTGTAGGCTTTACGCTTCCACTGGCTAAACCCGATTAATTTACAGTCAACCGGTTCAGCCGCTTCCACTGATTGAGCCATGGGCAAACAGCAAGGCCCGAGAGGATGCCTAAGAGCGCCCCCCAGTAAACATCCATTGGGAAATGTTGCCCGAGATAGATGCGGGAATAACCGATGATCCATGCAAGCACAAAAGCCTGCCACCATTGCTTTCGCCACCATGGCGAAATGAGAATGAGGCTGATGGCCAGGGCAAATGCCGTGGCAGAATGTCCGGAAGGGAAACTCGTAAAACTCATATAAAGCTGCACGCCATCGACCGCTTCGATTTGCTGATGATAGATCTCGAAAAATCTTGCCGGCCGGGGCATGTGCATTGTTTTTTTGAAGGATTGCGCCACAATGCCGCTCAACAAATAACTGCCGAATATTTGCGCAGCGGCTTTCCATTTTTTGCGGAATAAAAAAAACAGTGCGAGGGCAACAGCGGTAATGCCATCGCCTAGCCAGGTGATGTATTTGAAAATGAAATTTTTAACAGGATTCAATTCACCGCGCAACAATATGAAACTGTCGCCTTTTGAAAAAAACCAGAGAAATGCGCCGAGCAAAACAAAGATTACCAGCGAAGCGATAAGAAACCCTTTTGGGATTTTGCAGCTGAGGAAGTCCGCGGTGGTTTTCATTGGCGCAAAAGTATTGAAGATTTTTCATTACAGCCGGCAACGGTGTACAACCGGTATGCAGTTGGCGGTTAATGGGTTGAAAAAGGAAAATTGCAGCATCGGCTCAACCTGCTCCATCTTTCGCCGGATGACTATTGTTCATGAAAATGAACCGCCCCGGTAAAAACCGGGCGGGCTTGCATTCTACTTTAACTGAATATGCATTGCTGCTTCTATGTGATTGCATGCGGATGTAAACGGCACGGTCGAACGCCGGTCACCGGTCAATAAGCAAAGATGTCTGTAATATA
This sequence comes from Bacteroidota bacterium, assembly GCA_023387985.1. Taxonomy (GTDB): domain Bacteria; phylum Bacteroidota; class Bacteroidia; order Chitinophagales; family Chitinophagaceae; genus Phnomibacter. The sequence continues at coordinate 673,829 of JAEWHC010000009.1, forward strand.
TTACCGTTATGTAAAGCCCGGTTAAGCCAGGGTTATGCTTCTATTAATTTGGTGTTACCTAAAAGCGGAATTGCAACCGGCAGGTAGCGATCTCATCATCCATATCTTTTTCGATACCCATTCCGGGTATTTCCCGGTTAACCGGTTTGCTGTAAAACAAAAACAATTTAAGGTTCGGGGTCAGGTGCTGAAGAATGCCGGCGCCGTAAGTATGATAGGCAATATCGGCAGTTGTAAAATGGGCGGCGGGTTGCAGAATTTCTGTCCCGGCATCCACATTGGGATTATAATAGTCGTATTTGAGCACAAGCTGGGTTTTTGGTGTTCCCAGATCCTGCAGGAAATAGAAAAAGCCGCCATGAAAATTCCGTTGATAAATGGGCAGGTCCTGGCTGAGGTGTGCCGTTTCAGAGCTGTTGGCCAGTCCGGGTTGAATGCCCCACCACCATTCACCGCGCAATTGAGTTTTTCCAAAAACATTACGGATCTGGACCTGTGCATTTGCACCGCTGTATCGCCGCGGCACGTAACTGCCTTTTCCTTCCGTCAGGGATTCTACCATGGCTTTTTGCGCGGCGTCGAATTTGTAACGGCTTGTATGCGTCTGCACAATGCCGCCATGCAAATAACTGACGCCCCCACTAAAGGTTAAAGAATGGCTCAGTTTCTGGGGATTGAGAACAATTTGCCCGATAAAATCTTTCCTGCTGTCTACTTCAGCGGGTGCCGCCAAGCCCTGGCCGTTGAAGATGCCAAAATCAACCCGGATCTTCTTCAAAAAACCGGCTTGCTTACTGCGGTCCAATAAGGTAACCATAGCACCGAGGTCACGTTCCGTTTTTAATAGCAACTGGCTCATCCGTCCCCTTTCCGGTACTTCCCGGTCGCTGCTCGAATAGTTGACTTCCCAGCCAAAGGGCCTGGCAAAAACGCCGGTGGTCAGGGAGAATTTGTTCCATTTAGATTCCCAGACGCGGCCCCAGAAGTCACGAATATTCACACCTTGTTCGGTGCCGTCAAACTGGAAAACAAACTGCAGCCGTGGCATACTGTCGACAGTAAAACGGGCATAATCAAAACGAATCCTTCCACGCCTGAGTCGGAAACGATTATCCGTATAAGGACCGAAACTTCCCCCTTCAAAAGCATTTCCTGCAGCACCTTTGGATGTCGCCACCTGGTATTGCGGTTGCATGTATCCACTGATGGTAATGTGGTCGTATTTGCGGGAAATATCCAAAAGCCCACGGCCAAGATCCTTGGTGGTATCAATCATATCCATAAGAAATTGGGAGCTGGCCGTATAATGAATGCACACTAAGATGCTGAGAATCAGTAGGTTTTTCATTTCAAGATGGCAAAGATAAAATAGCGCCCTGTTATGTTATCAAATTATTACCAAGTTTAATTTTTTGTATGAACATCGGGGAATTGTTGGAATTTTGCATCCAAATATTTTGGAATGAGTTTCAATTCTTTTGTAAAACTATTCACCCCGAAAGATAAAGTTTTCTACAACCTTTTTGAGTCGGTTGCAAATAACATTGAAGTTATTGGTGAAAAGCTCCACGAATTTGTAAAATCAGAAGTGAAAGCGACACGTGATGATCTTTTCATTCAGATCAAAGACCTTGAAACAAGGAACGACGAGGTTACCCATCGCATCTTTACCGAACTGAGCAGGAATTTCATTACGCCATTCGACCGAGAAGACATTCACTATCTCGCCACTGCCCTTGACGATATTGCAGATCACATTTATGCATCAGTAAAAAAGATCGTAAGTTATAAAGTGGATCCTAAGGATGAAGGCATTCAGAACCTTGCAACCATAATTGAAATTGGATGCAAGGAAGTAAAGAAAACCATTTACCAGCTCCGGAATATGCGTAATGTCAGGGCCATTACCGAATCCCTTGTAAAGATCAACAGCCTCGAGAACCAGGCTGATGATATTCTCGATAGCCAGATTGAACGCATTTTTGATTATGAGACCAATGCCAAGGAAGTGATCAAAATGAAAGACATTTACCAGACCATGGAAGTGGTGACCGATAAGTTTGAAGATGCAGGTAACGTGGTTGAATCCATCCTGGTTAAATATGCCTGATATTGCTAAGTAACCGTTCCCGCGAACTTTTCTACTTTTTACTATGACATTTCTGATAGTTATTATTGCCCTTGCATTAATATTTGACTACATCAATGGTTTTCATGATGCGGCCAATTCCATTGCAACCATTGTCTCTACCAAAGTACTTACGCCTTTCCAGGCGGTTTTGTGGGCGGCCATGTTCAACTTTGTGGCATTTTTTATTTTTAAGGAACATGGTGTGGCCAATACAATCGCCAAAACCGTGCACGAAGAATTTATAACACTGCCGGTAGTTTTTTCAGGGCTCATCGCCGCCATCACCTGGAATCTGCTGACCTGGTGGTTTGGCATTCCTTCTTCATCATCGCATACACTAATTGGCGGTTTTGCGGGTGCGGCCATTGCCCATGCAGGTGGATTTTTTTCCGTGAACGGGCAAAAAGTTATGGAGATTGCAAGCTTTATCATTCTTGCGCCGTTGGTAGGCATGATCATGGCTTTTATTATTTCCATCTGGTTCATGAATTCTTTCAGGAAAGGCCATGGGCCAAAGCTTGTGGCGCTTGCCGTAATTGGTGTGGTAATCGCCTTTCTTACACAGGTGGTAGAGACCGATATCACCAAACTCGCCACGCATTACGAAAGCCCGTTTTTGAAAGTGCTGTTGGCCGGTAAGAATTTTAAATGGTTCCTGCTTGCCTTTGTCATCATTGTTATGGCGGTATTCACCTTCTTCCTAAATACCCTGAATGCTGCAAAATCCAATCAATGGTTCCGGCGTTTGCAGCTGGTTTCTTCGGCGGCATTCAGCATTGGCCATGGGGGTAACGATGCCCAGAAAGTGATGGGCATCATCACGGCCGCTTTGATTGCCCATGGCTCTATTTCCACTTTTGAAGAAATGCCCAACTGGGTGCCGCTGGCTTGTTATACGGCCATTGCAGTAGGCACCATGAGCGGGGGCTGGAAGATTGTGAAAACTATGGGCACACGCATTACCAAAGTGACGCCGTTTGAAGGCGTTGCCGCGGAAACCGCCGGGGCCATCACCTTGTTTGTAACGGAGGCACTTAAAATACCGGTGAGTACTACCCATACCATTACCGGGTCCATCATGGGCGTGGGCGCTACCAAAAGGCTGAGTGCTGTACGATGGGGGGTTACCATCAACCTGCTCTGGGCATGGATTCTTACCATTCCGGTGAGTGCCATAATGGCCGCGGTGGTATATTGGATTGTCTCCATATTTATTTAATTATTGCCACTGAACGGGCAAATAGCCAAAGGCGAGTAATTTTGCATCATGGCAAAAATTCTTGTGACAGGAGGTTGCGGCTATATAGGCGCACATACCGTAGTGGATTTGATTGAAAATGGCTACGATGTAATTTCCATTGACGACAACAGCCGCAGTACCACGGCATTGCTTGCAGGCATAGAGCGCATAACCGGAAAAAAAGTAAAGAATTATAAAGTCAATCTTTGCCAGGTAGACGAGACCAAGGCAGTATTCGAAGAGAATCCCGACCTTGAAGGCATCATTCATTTCGCTGCCTTTAAGGCTGTGGGAGAATCGGTGGAAAAGCCCCTGATGTACTACCAGAACAATCTTTTCGGATTGATTAATCTCGTGAAATGCGCGACCGAAGCCAATATTCCGCATTTTGTATTTTCAAGTTCCTGTACCGTTTACGGCAGTCCTGATACCATACCTGTTACAGAAGAATCGCCAGAAAAAGATGCCGAAAGTCCTTATGGCGCCACCAAGCAAATGGGAGAAAGGATACTGAAGGATATAGCTGCGCTTGGTCAGATGAATGTGATTCTGCTGCGCTATTTCAACCCGGTTGGTGCCCATCCGAGCATTGAAATTGGTGAATTGCCGCTTGGACGTCCAGCCAACCTGGTACCGGCCATTACACAAACCGCTATTGGTAAGCTGGAAAAGATGTATGTGCATGGGACCGATTATGACACCCGTGATGGCAGTTGCGTTCGCGATTATATCCACATCAGCGACATTTCGCATGCCCATACCCTGGCCCTGCAATTTCTGCAAAATGGCAGAAACAAGGCGCACGTGGAGATTTTCAATCTCGGCACCGGGAATGGCGTCACTGTTTTGGAGGCTATAGGAACTTTTGAAAAAGTATCGGGCCAGAAACTAAACTATGAACTGGGGCCACGCCGCCCCGGAGATGTGGTTGCCATTTATGCCAATAATGAAAAAGCCATCCAGGAGCTGGGCTGGGAGCTGAAGTACAACCTGGAAGATATGATGCACACTGCCTGGCAATGGGAGTTAAAACTGAAAAGTGATGAACGGCTGCAGCAAAATCAAAATCCGGATTTGAATTAGTAAGGTTGCTCCTGCCGGATACATCCCGGGCTTTAAAGCATCGGAAAGAAAAAAAATGCTGCTTTCTCTTTTCCCGCAGATGTCGGGGATCCTACAAATTGGTTTCGGTCCTGCCCACACTTGAGCTACTTCTGCGTTAAGTTGCGCCAGCTATAGGCATTGAGGGCAGACTAGGGTGATTTATAAGGCATTTCCCTTCTGGCCGTCCGAGGGAAGATTGATGTTACCAAATTGTTACCTTTGCGTAACTTTATTGTTAACGCATCTCATGAAATGGCGGTTGATCATATCCATTTGGTTCTTTTTCTGCTCCATTGCCCCGGGCCTGGGTCAGGAGCGGGTTGATTTTCAATTCATCGGCGACCAGCTTTCCTTCGCTTTTACACCTGCTGAATTCCAGGATTTTAATATGGATTTGACCCAGGAAAATTTGGAAGCATTCACCAATGCCCTTGATCAAAAATCCAAAGGCGGAATGGTAGCCATGTTACAGGAATACAAAAAAAACCATAACCCGGACGACTGGCTTTTCTACCAGTTGGTTAGGAAGACGGCACAGCAAATCAGCCCCAAAGCCGAGAATTATATTCGCTATACCTTGTATAAATGGTATCTGCTTACCCGCATGGGTTATGATGCCATCTTAACCACCAATGGGCAGAAGCTCCTGTTTTACGCTTATTGTGAAGAGCCGGTCTACAATATTCCAGGACGTGTTGAAGCCGGCAAAACATATATATGCCTGAATTATCATGATTACGGCAATATTGATTTTGATAAGGAATCTTTCATCACCATGAACCTGCCAAACTCATCGGCTGCCAATGCGTTCACCTACAAAATCCACCAGATGCCGGATTTTCCTGACCACAGCTATATTGAAAAAGACATCAGCTTCAAATATTACCATCAGGAATACCATTTCCGGGTCAAGATGAACAAAGAGGTAAAAACCATCTTCGCCAATTACCCTACCGTTGAATATGCTGATCAGTTCAATATTCCACTCAGTCCGCAAACCTATTTATCACTTATACCGGCACTAAGGAAGAACGTGGACAAGATGAACGTGAAAAATGGTGTGGATTTCCTGATGCGATTTACGCGTTATGCTTTTTTATTTAAACCCGATATTGAGGTTTTTGGTGATGAAAAACGGCTCAGCCCCGAACAGACCTTGTTGTATTCCGAGAGCGATTGCGATGACCGGGCCGCCCTTTTCTTTTACCTGGTGAAAGAAATATATAATATGCCCATGATCGTGGTGGCTTATACAGACCATGTGACCATTGGCATTGAATTGGAAAAACCTATTGGCAGCTATGTTGTTCACGAGGGCCGCAAATTCACTCTCTGCGAACCAACACCTCAGAAATACGATCTTTCTATCGGCCAGATTCTGCCTTCGCTAAAGAAAGCCGGATACCATATTGCCTACAGCTATATCCCCGAAAAATAAATTTTAAAAGGAGCCAGTAATACAATTGCCCGTTTTAGGTACATTAAATAAAATTTAAGGCAGATATATTATTGCATCCGACCTTAAAAAAACCCGCTTTATTCAAGCGGGCCTTTTTTTATATAAGTATCGAATCAAATCTCAGTAAACTGCATTTTGCGGATCGAAATTCGTCCAACCGCTTGCCCAGTTGGTTGTACCAAATGCACCGAGGTAATCCACCTTGTTGAAAAAAGTGCTCAGTCCGGTGAAGTCAGCGCCAGTTAGTGCAGGTGAACCGGGTGCAGGCAGCCAGTTGGGGTTTTTGGAATAAAAAGGCGCGTTCAGTTTAATGTCATTGCTGTTTTCAAATATTCTCACCCCTTCGCTGAGCGCTTTTGCCTTTACTTCCTCTGCAGTCATAACCGCTTGTCCGGCGGCATCACCTACGCGAAAATTGGCTTTCTCAGAATGCAAAAGGTTGTTTTTAAACTGGGATATGCCGTCTTTATAGGCTTGCACCGTTGAAGCGCTTTCCATTGAGAAACCACCATCAGGATGTCCCATCATTATTGAGTTTCTTATGATGAAATGTGTTGCCCTTCTCCATCTCATAGAGAAGTTATGGTTGGCTGCGGCTGTGGCGCTGTTCGGTCCCACAATGGTGAAGTTGCTCAGTTTGGGCTGCGTTTTCGGGGTGGCTTCTGTTCCTCCTGCATCATTGTCGCACTCAATGCCGTTGCCGGCATCACCCGGGTCAACAAACTCCGGGTTGCGGCTGGACACAGCAAACTGGATGCTTCCCGTATAGCCGAAGTCAAAATCGAAATCGTCATCGGCCGATGCAAAAGCAATCAGGTTTTTTGCATTTACAGTTCCTCCGAAAAATTCAAAAGCGTCATCGTTACCATAAGAAACCTGGATATTTTCCAGGATGGTTCCGCTACCCACACCGCCCAGGGTGAGTCCGTTGATCTCGGAATTGGGATCGGCGGCTATACCGGCAAATTCAATGCGCACAAATTTCAGTATACCACTATTATCAGAGGATACCGTTCCTCCGTATTTGGCATTTACGCCTCCTTCAATTACCGGTTCGGTACTGCGGTTGGTTGGCCCGTTACCCAGCAGGATAATGCCACCCCAGTCTCCAGGAGTACGGCTGCCGGCAGGTTTGCCGGAAGTAAACACAATGGGTTCAGTAGCGGTGCCTTCAGCAAAAAGCTTGGAATTTCTTTCCACAATAAGCGCGCCTTTATTGGTTACATCACTTACAATCACCGAACCGGCTGCAATTCGCAAATTGGCACGGTTGGTAATATATACATAACCTTTCAAAGTGTATTTTCCTTTTGGCAGTTCAACATCTTCAGTGATTTGCCCGGTGATGATCCTGGAAGCAATAATCTGCTCCTGTTTGGTACCGCCTCCGGGCGTACCCCCATCGGTGTTGTGTATAGAATCATCTACGCTTACCTTAATGCAGGCAGAAAGCGTAAACATGAGCACAGCTAAGAATAAAGAGATTTTTTTCATTGGTATATCTTGTTTTGTTTTTATGATACGGGATGACTTAATAATTGAAATCGTAAATAAAACCTACTGAAATGGTTGTGCCGGAAGTAAAGGAAGAAAAGGGGATGTCGGTTCCTTTTGTATACCCGCTTCTGCTGTCGATGTTCTGGTAAAGCATGATCTGCTGGTTGAGCAAATCGCTTACCGTTAATTTCAGTTCCGCCTTGCTTTTCATTAATTTTTTGGAAAACTGCAGATCTACCAGATCCCTGGAGTTTTCATAAATGTCGGGGAACGTTTGGTTGCCTACCAGTGAAAGACGCTGGCCAATGCGGTTGTAAAGCAAGGAGAATCCAAATCCCTTTGCGGAGTTGTCGTATTGCAATCCGGCATTGATCAAATAAGGACTCTGTCCCTGCAAGGGCCGGGTGGAGGATTCCAGTTTGTTGCCACCCGCTGCAATATTGTCCAGCGTGACTTCAGAAACGATCCAGGTTCCGTTGCCATTCAGGTAAAGACTGTTCAGGAAATCAGAACTTTCAGACAAGAATCCCAGGCTTTTTCTAAATTCAAGCTCTAAACCGGTAAGCTCGGCCTTTTCAGCATTCCTGAACTGGTACTGCCTGCGGCTGCCGCCACTTCCTTCATCCAGTCTCAGCTCGATGGGGTCGGTAAAATGCTTGTAAAATGCGCCGATAGAAAAGACTTCACCGGCCCTTGGATAATATTCATACCGCATATCGGCGTTGAGGATACTGCTGCGCATCAGTTGCTCATTTCCGGCTATGGAAGCGAGTTGCTCGAAATCAAAGAATCCGAAAGGGGCAATTTCCCTGAATTCGGGCCGGGCTACAGTACGTGATCCGGAGATGCGGAAATTGTTGCGTGCAGTAGGGCTGAAGGTAAGGTTAAGTGAAGGCAGCAGGTCAATCTTCTCATTGAAGATCAGTAATGCCGTGTCACCGAGTCGTTGTGAATTGGACTTAAGGAATTGCTGGAAAAATTCGGCCCGCATACCCCATACCACCCTGATCTTATTGGAAACTTTATTGTCAAACATCAGGTACGCGGCGTTCAACGTGGATAGGCCAAAATATTTATCAGAAGGATTTTGTAGCGCGGTGCTGTAATAAAAACCATCTTCTTTAAAATTTTCCGCACGGAAAATCCGGTCATAACTCAAAGCCAGTAAAGAAGCATTTAGCGGGTCGTTGTACCCGAGAATGGTGGCGCCGAAATTCCTGATTTTTGCAGTTCCTGCACCACCAACTTTCATGGTCTGGCTATTTCCGCCAAGGGTAAATGGCACCACCAGCGAAGCGCTGTATCCGAAGGCGTTGTCCTGGAGATCACTAAAAAAACGGTTGGAATTATTGCCTCTTGTATTCAGGGTGTAATCTTCTGCGCCCTGGCTTTGTGTAAAAGTCTGGACCCTCAGGTCAGGCATTTGCTTGCTGTTGAAAGCGTAGTTCAGATTCCAGTTTAATTTTACCGATTTAAAGAGCCCATGCGTTCCTTCCAGCTGGGTAGTGTAAAGGCTCCGTTGGTTCAGCACGGAAGAATAAAGTCTAACATGCTGAAGGTTATCAAGACTTTCCCCGGACCGGTTATAATAGTTGTCATCAAGCAACTGGTTGAACAGGTTCTTGAAGGCAATCTTGTGGTTTCCTTTTGACCATGCAAAGTTGGCTACTGCGCCAAGGTTGGTTTGATATTTATACTGGTCATCCAGGTAGTCAAAATAATCCGGCAGGAAACGCATCGCCGCGTTTTCACCGGCATTTACCGTCCGGGCCTGGCGGTAAATAATGCCTACAACCGAACCGAATGATCCGCCGTTTTTACTCCTTAGCACATTTGACCAGGTAAGATTGAATTGCTGTGTGGGGATGGCCGTTGATTGTACCTGGCGGTAAACATCATCATGAAGCATTTGAGAAGCGGCTATTTTTTCTGCAAGCGGTAGTTTATTGTATTCCAGGGATTTCGCGGGAAAAGCCTCCGGCAATCCGCGGTCGCTAAATCCAAGCCATTCATACCTTCCACGGGGATTATTGTAAAAATCACTAAAAACAGATTGCAGGTTGAACCCCAATGAAACACCCATGCTGAGTTGATTCCGGTTAGGGATGTCTTTGGTAACAACCTGTACCAGTCCTCCGGCAAATTCACCGGTAAGATCAGGTGTAGCTGTTTTATTGATGATGATGTTGTCGATCAGTTGTGAAGGAATAACATCGAAAGAAAAAGCTTTTTTATCCGGTTCAGAGCTCGGCAATTGGGCGCCGTTAATGTATGCAGCGTTATACCTGTCGCTTAGTCCCCGTATCACCACAAATTTATTGTCCTGTATGGATGTTCCGCTGACGCGCTTCAACACCTCACCGGTATTTTTATCCGGCGTACGACGAATAAAATCTGCTGCAATGCCACTGGACACTGCCACATTGTTTTTCTGAAAATTCAGCAACGCGCTGGTGTGCTCCTGCCTGCGGCTGCTGGCTTTTACCACCACTTCATCAAGAGCTTCAACCATAAATTCAAGCATTACATTCAGCGTGTTTTCCATACTTGCACCCACTTCCGCGTCGTCAATCAGTTTGGTTGCAAAGCCCATTGCGGAAAATTCAATTTCATAGCGTTTTCCCGCTTCGAGAGAAATTGTATAAAAGCCTTCCATATTGGTGCTCGTTCCAATTTGGGTTCCTTTAATAAATACAGATACGCCCTGGATGGCTTCGTTTCTCTCATTGGTAACTTTTCCGGTGAGTGGCAATGTTGTTTGAGCAAAAGAAGCAGACGTTAATCCGCTCATCAGCATTAGGAGAATCAGTAACCGTAGGCTCATGTTAAAGTATTTGCGGCGAAGGTGTAGGGTGTGGGTTATCGGAATATTATCGCTGCATTAAGAGATTGTGACCTTAATGTTACCGTAATGTTTCCATCGTAAATTCATTGGCGAATGGCTTGGATGCAGATGACGTATTAAATTATGCAAGGCTGAAGATGAACCGGATATGTGTAGTCCTTTTCATAGAGCCGTTGGCATCTCTTTGCTTTCATTGGAAACTAAAAACACCCATACCGCCATTGGCAGAACCGGCCACAAAAGCCAGGCATTTTTTTGCACATTTCAATGCCTGCGGGGTTGCGCCCGGTTGCGGTAGTAGGATTAATCCGGCATTATGACCTAAGCAGGCAAAATATTTAATGATAATTGTCATGTTCGAACCTGATGCCGGCCTTGTTTGCAGCGCTTTATTTTGTTGAACTTTACAGCCATTATAAAGAGCGAAGGTATTTTGACGATTGGTGCCTTACTCTTCATCAAAAACATTCCGGATTATGGATTTATCTTCAACAGGCCGTCCGGTGAAGGAACGTACCGTGAAAGGCCGCGTGGAAATTGACATTCAAAAATGCAAAGGATGTGAACTGTGCATGCATGCCTGTAAAGAAAACGTACTTCAGCTCGGCGGAACCCTCAACATCAAAGGTTATCAGTACATGGTCGCCAACAACGATTTGTGCACGGGTTGTGTGAATTGTGCCCTGGTTTGCCCCGATGCGGTGATTACCGTTTACCGCACTTCAAAAAAGAAAAAAGAGGTCATTACGCCACCCGACATCCTGGAGCAATTAAAAGCCGCTCAGAAAAATGATTGATCATCTGAAATTTTTTTTATGAAAGAAACCCTGTTAATGAAAGGGAATGAGGCACTCGCTGAAGCCGCAATGCGTGCCGGATGCGATGCATATTTTGGTTATCCCATCACACCGCAGAGTGAAGTACTCGAATACCTGACACGTGAAAACCCAAAACACAACCGCGTAATAGTTCAGGCAGAAAGTGAGGTGGCCAGCATCAATATGGTTTATGGTGCCGCCGGAGCGGGCTTCCGTGCAATGACCTCTTCAAGTTCTCCCGGCATCAGCCTGATGCAGGAAGGCATCAGTTATATTGCCTGTGCCGAACTGCCTTGTTTGCTGGTTAACGTAAACCGTGCCGGGCCCGGCCTGGGAACCATTCAACCTGGCCAAAGCGACTATTTTCAAACCGTAAAGGGTGGCGGCCATGGAGACTACCGCATGATCGTGCTTGCCCCCGCCTCGGTGCAGGAAATGGCCGACCATGTTTTCCTGGGCTTTGACCTTGCCGATAAATACCGCAATCCCGTGATGATCCTCAGCGATGGCGCTATCGGGCAAATGATGGAAAAAGTAACTTTTCGCGAATACACCAAACCAGTAGTTGATAAAAGCTGGGCCACTACCGGCAAACCGTCAACCCGCGAACGCAATTACATTACAAGCCTTTTCATTAACCCCGAACGCATGGAGCAGCAAAACCTGCAGCTCCAGGCCAAATACCGCCGCATTGAAGCCAATGAAGTGCGCTATGAAACGTACAATACGGAAAACATGGATTACCTGCTGGTGGCTTATGGCCTGAGTGCACGCATTTCCCAGAAAGTGGTGATCCTGGCCAAAGAAAAAGGCTTGAATGTTGGCCTGCTTCGTCCCATTACCCTGTTCCCATATCCCTACGATGCCATTAAGACGTGGGCCGATAATGTAAAAGGCGTGCTTACTGTAGAATTAAATGCCGGGCAGATGGTAGAAGATGTGCGGCTTGCCGTAAATGGTAAAGTCCCGGTTTCACATTATGGCCGGATGGGGGGAATGATCCCTTCGCCCGAGGAAGTATTGCAAGCCGTTGAAAAATTTATTGATGAAAACAAATAAGCCATGGAAGATTTGATGATCCCTGCTACAGCCAATGAAAAAATTTCTGCACCGGAATGCAATGAGGAATATGAACTTGTCTATCAGCGCCCCGGCACACTAGTGGATACCCAAATGCACTATTGCCCCGGTTGTGCCCATAGCCTCGTTCACCGGCTTTTGATGGAAGTGGTTCAGGAAATGGATATCCAGGAACAAACGGTTGGTGTGGCCCCCGTAGGCTGTTCGGTTTTTGCGTATGATTACATGGATGTGGACATGCAGGAAGCGGCACATGGCCGGGCGGCTGCTGTGGCCACCGCCATCAAACGGCTCATGCCCGACAAATATGTTTTTACTTACCAGGGCGACGGAGATCTTGCCGCCATTGGTCTTGGAGAAACCCTGCACGCCATCAACCGTGGTGAGAATTTCCTGATCGTGTTTATGAACAATGCCGTTTATGGAATGACCAGCGGTCAAATGGCCCCAACCACGCTTGTGGGCATGCATTCCACAACAAGCCCCTATGGGCGTGAAATAGCTAGCCATGGCAGTCCCATCAAGATCAGTGAACTCGTGGCCCAATTGCCGGGTGCCTATTTTGTAAGCCGGCAGGCGGTGAACAGCGCCAAAGCGGTAAGGTTGGCCAAAAAAGCACTTCAACAGGCTTTTTTGTATCAGCAGGATAAAAAAGGGACCTGTATTGTAGAGATCATCGGCAATTGCCCCAGCAACTGGAAAATGACACCGGTAGAGGCCTCCGCGTTTATTGATGAGGAAATGGTGAAATATTACCCACTGGGAAACATCAAAGTTCCAGGTAAATAACGTAATTGTATTTAAGTAAAATTATAGATATGCTTGAAGAGATCATTATCGCGGGATTCGGTGGCCAGGGGGTACTTTCCCTGGGTATGACCCTTGCTTATGCGGGAATGCTGGAAGATAAAGAAGTTTCGTGGATGCCAAGCTACGGGCCGGAAATGCGCGGAGGTACGGCCAATTGCATAACCATTTTGAGCGATTCGGCAATCAGCAGCCCCGTAATCAACGTATTTGATACAGCCATTTTGCTGAACCAGCCGAGTATGGAAAAATTTGGGAAACGGGTAAAGCCCGGCGGATTTTTACTTTACGAGGAAAGTACAGTTTTTCATCCTGATTTTGATGTGCAAACGGAAGCGATAGCCATTCCTGCGGCGAAAACTGCCCTTGATCTCGGCATGCCCAAAGCGATGAATATGGTGATGCTTGGGGCTTTGCTTGCCCGTAAACCCATTGTAAAGCAGGAATCCATTGAAAAAGCGCTGGCCCAGGTTTTGCCTGAAAAATACCACAAACTCATTCCGCTCAATTTGCTGGCCCTTCAGGCCGGTCGCACATTATTGCTGGAAAGGATACGGGTAGAAGAACCGGCATAATTGCAGTAAACTTTTTTCGGGTTCATACCGGCGCCTCTCTTTACTTACATAAATACAAATGCGTTATGCATCGTAAAGGTGTTGTGCATGGTCCATGCTTTTGTAGCCAGTGCCAATCCCGTTAATTTTGCATACTCATTTTCGTGATCATGCCAACAATTAAAAACATCATTTTCGACCTTGGCGGAGTTTTCCTGGACGTAGATTATAACAAAACCAAAGATGCCTTTATTGCATTGGGTATTGACCAATTTGACGAACTCTACCGCCAGAATTATTCCAATCCGCTTTTTGCAAAGCTCGAAAGGGGAGAAATTGAGCCGCCGGCATTTTACAAAGGTTTTCGTGAAATCACCGGGATTGCGTTATCGGATAAGGAAATCCGGAATGCCTGGAATGCCATGCTCGGCCATTTCCGGCAAGGCGCGTTAGACTTACTGGCGGAACTTGCACATGAAAAGAACATTTTTTTGTTCAGCAATACCAATTCCATCCACCACGAGGCTTTTCATCATGCTTACGCAAAGCAATTTCACCATGGCAACTTTGATCTGGCATTCAGGGCCGCCTATTATTCACACATTTTTGGTATGCGTAAACCGGAGCCGGCTTCCTACATCGAACTCTGCCGGTTGGAAAATCTTGATCCCGCGGAAACCTTGTTCGTCGACGATACGCTTGTAAATATTGATGGCGCGGAAGCAGCGGGACTGTGGACTTTGCACCTGCTTCCGGGAATGAAGCTTGAAGAAGCTTTGCCGCGATTTCTGCGCCAGGCAGGACCGGAAAACTAGACGTGGTTTCATCAATCGGAAAGCGTGACGTTGGTAAAATATGGCGCAGGATGAAAGAGGAAAACAGAAAAACTTGGCGTTAAAATAGAAATTATAGTATCTTACAAAGGCAAATTTTTTTGGCCCCGGTACCACCTGATTTCAAATTCCGGGGTTGTTCATTTTAAAGAGATCTGACTATGGCAAAAACAAGCTCATCCACAAAGGCTATTGCCGCAAAAAAACAACCTGCGGGACTGAAACTTAATCCCGGGGAGAAATATGAGGTCATGCATTTGCCGGGCTTGAAAAAGCAGTACGCCGTTACGAGCCATGGCCGTCTCGTTTCATTCAATGAGAAAATGAGTGATGGTGCCCAACTGAAATTGAATACCCACAAACAAGGTTATCGTATCTGGCGTTTCCGGCTGGATGGCGTGTCCACCCATTATTTATTGCATCGCCTGGTTGCAGAATATTTTGTAAAGAAACCCTCACCTGGTCACGACTATGTCATTCATCTCGATTATGACAAGACCAACAATCATTTCAAAAACCTGAAATGGGTGAATTATGAAGAACAGCGGGCACATGCCGCCAATAGTGAAGCTTCCAAAGCCAATGCGCACCGGCTGAGCCAGTGGAGCAGAATTACCGGCAAAGGCAAAAAGCTTTCCGAAGCCCAGGTACGCAGGATTAAAAAAGCCCTGAGAAATCCAAAACGCAAAAAGCTTGCTGATCTTGCAGCGGAATTCGGTATTTCCATCATGCAGCTTCACCGCATCAAAACCGGTGAAAACTGGGGCTGGGTTGAGGTTTGAAAACCGCCAATTCCAGGCCTGATTTTTCCTGATTATTTCTTTTCACGGGTCTGCCCGGGGCAGGTCCATCTAAATTATTGTTTTGGCGCTATTAGAAATTTATAAAGCCAGTGCAGGCAGCGGGAAAACATTCTTATTAACGGTAAGATATTTACGATTGGCATTGCTGAACCCGCTGGCATTCCAGGGCATTTTGGCCATCACCTTCACCAATAAGGCGAGCGCCGAAATGAAAAGCCGCATTATTGAGACCCTGGAATCCATTGCAAAAGGAAACGGGAAAGCCCGCGCTTTTGAAAAAGCCATACTGGAGGAGTTTCCGGACTGGGATGGAAACAAACTGCGCGACCGGTGCAGCGAGGTCTACCGCCAGATACTGCATGATTACAGTAAATTTTCGGTTTCAACTATCGATAAATTTGTTCAGCGCATCATACGCTCATTTGCCTGGGAACTTGGACTTGACGGAGCCTACCGTCTGCAACTGGATATGGAACCGGTGAAGGTCAGCCTGGCTGAAGCCATGTACCGGAGACTCGACCGGGATCCTGCCCTACGCAGCTGGATCCTGGAATTCGCAATTGAACGGTTGGCGGAAGGTAAAAACTGGGATTTCAAGGAAGATGCCAAAGGATTTGCCTCACAATTGTTCAACGAAAAATTCGCTCCTTTTGAAACATGGATCCGCCTACATTCGGATGTACTGGATCCCACATTTACTGCTTTGCAAAGCAGGACCATGGCCTACGCAGATGCTGTAAAAAAAAGGTGGATTGATCTTGCCGGCAATATCCTTCAAGTAGCTTCGGCTCAGGGATTGGATGTGTGCGATTTTTCAAACGGGAAATCCGGATTTTTCAATACATTTTGTAAAATAGCTGAAGAAACCATAGAAGTGCCCGGCATCCGCTTTCAAAAGATCGTCAGCGATGGGGCTCCGCTTGTTTCCAAAACCGCGAAAGCTGATATTAAAACGGCCATTGCCGCAATTGAAGATCAGGTTCGTGATGCCTGTGCAAAGATCATGCAATGGGTGCATGATGATCTACCGGATTTCAATACGGCAAATGTGATTCTGAAGCATACCCGCATTCTGCGCATTATGGCGGTATTTGTTCAGGAACTGGCCATTTACCGCAAGGAAAACAATGTGTTGCTGATCAGCGATACCCATCATTTACTGAACCAGCTTACCAAAGACATTACGGCGCCTTTTATGTATGAGAAAATAGGCAACCGTTACCAGCATTACCTTATTGATGAGTTCCAGGATACCAGCCGTTTTCAGTGGGAAAATTTCATTCCCCTCTTTGAAGAGGCCATGGGCGGAGGAAATCCCAATTTGCTGGTAGGAGATGTGAAGCAGGCCATTTACCGCTGGCGCAACGGCGACTGGCGTTTACTCCTGCATGAGGTTGAAGATGGCTTGCGGAGGTTTAAACCTGTTGAGAAAAACCTCGAAACCAACTACCGCAGCAGCAGGCCGGTAATTGAATTCAACAACCTCCTTTTTGCGCGTGCCGCAGCGGCCATGCAAAATTCACTGAACAATGAAATCGCCTCAGCACCGGAGGAAATACAAAACCGCATGCGGGATCTGGGTTATCATGAAATTTTTTATAAGGCATACAGCGACTGTCAGCAGATAGTTCCGGATGAGGCGAAGGAGGAGGGAGGGGTTAAATTGGTTTGGGTTGAAAAGCCTGGTGAGGTTGGCGGCGGAACGCTGGAAGATGAAGAAGGCGGCGGAGCGCTCCACATTACCGAAGCTATTCTCGAGGCTGTTTTCAACCAGGTGCTCGACCTGCTGCAGGAAGGTTTTGCCCCCGGGCAGATTGGAATATTGACACGTACAAATAAAGAATCCCGTGATATTATAACCTGGTTTTCTCAACTGATGGTGCAAAGCAGCAGGATGCATGAATTGCATATTCAGCCCTTTAAGATCATAAGCGGCGATGCACTGCTTCTTGGTACGAATACGGCTGTACAGTTACTGCTTTCGGCATTGCGGTTTTTATCCACGCTGGAAAAAGACAACATTGCCCTCACGGAACTCCGGCATTTGTATTCTTTACTGAGAGGGCATCCGGAATTTGACCAGGATCGTTTTGCCAGAAACGGCAATAATGACTTGTTGCCGCCGCTGTTCTGGCAAAATGAATACCGCTACCGTTCCATGCCGGTGAACGACCTGGTCCATCAATTGACCATCGACCTCGGTTTGCATCATTTTGAAGGCCATGATGATTTCATTTCCCAGTTCTACAATGTGGTGGCTGAATGGGCGAAACAGGGCGAAGGCGATGCGGCGGGTTTTTTGACGTACTGGGAGGAGGAAGGTTGTAAACTGACGTTGCCTGCAAATCCCTCCGCAGATGCCCTTGAAGTATTGACGATTCATAAATCCAAAGGTCTCGCCTTTGATGTGGTGCTCCTTCCATTTTTGAACTGGAAGATCCGTGGCGGATCCGGTTTGATGGCCGACATTCTTTGGGTGGATGCTTCAGAAACCCGTTTCAATGATATTCCGGTATTGCCCGTAACGATGACGAAAAAACTTGCGGGAACGCGCTTTGCCAAAGATTATTTTGAAGAACTTGTGCTTACAGGAATGGATAGCCTGAATGTACTTTATGTGGCAGCAACGAGGGCGCGACAGCGTTGGTACGGCTGGTTGCCGCAAGATTACCGCAAAAACCAGGAAAACATCGTGAGAATCAGCCACCTTATCGACCGCGTAGCCCGGAACCTGGATGAAGATGAAAAAACGGCATCGCCAATACATGAGGGTTATGTTGCGCAAACCGGCGCGTGGCAGCACGGCAACCTGGTAAAAACAGACGGCATTACGCCATTGCCCTCCAAGATGCAGCGCAGCGGCCTGGTGCTCACAGATTATAAAAGT
This sequence comes from Bacteroidota bacterium, assembly GCA_023387985.1. Lineage (GTDB taxonomy): Bacteria > Bacteroidota > Bacteroidia > Chitinophagales > Chitinophagaceae > Phnomibacter. The sequence goes on from JAEWHC010000009.1 coordinate 691,887, forward strand.
CGTGTGAAACTGAGGTACAGACCGCTTGAGGTAGAGGAAGAAAGTCATGAAGAACTTTTACCGCGGCAGACGGGTCTCTTGTATCATGCCATTTTGGCCCGGATGAACAGGCCGGCCGACCTTGAAAAAGCCATTTTGCACTGGCAGGAAAAGGGCCTTTTGCAGGAGGAGCAGGCGCAAAAAGCCCGGGAGATTTTGGGGCGTATGTTGCAACTGGAATGCCTGCAGCCATGGGCGGATCCGCAGTTCAAAACCCTGGCTGAACGGACAATGATCAATATCGCCCGGGAAATGCGACGCCCTGACCTGATCCTGTACAATGAACGGGAAACAATGGTTTTTGATTTTAAGTTTACCGAAAAGTCTTCCCAGGCGAACCAATATCACCAGCAGCTAAAGGAATACCTGGAGTTGCTCAGGCAAACCGGTTTTGCGCATCCAAAAGGATGGTTGGTATTTGCCCTGGACAATAAAATAACGGAGGTGGATTTATGATGCCTTTTTTGAAGGAAACCGCGGAGGAAATATGGAGGCGTCATGGAAAAATATTCCATGAACTGGCAATCGTTTTTCCAAACAAACGGCAGGCTGGTTATTTCCAGGACTACCTGGTACGGGAGGCCACTCCCCCCTTTTTTTTACCGGAAATGCTGACGATCGAAGAGTTGGTTGCCCGTTCATCACATAGGGCCATTGCCGATCCGGTGACCCAGACCGTTTATTTGTGCCGGGCTTTTGAAAAACTGGCAAAGCAACATGAAGATATACACTATTCCGGCATGGAGGCATTTTTCCCAATTGCAGAAACCATTGTAAATGATTTCCGGGAGATCGACAGTTATTTTTTGGACATTAACCTGGTTTGCGACAACCTCCGTGAACTGGAGATGATTGACAGCCGCTTTGATGTACTTACTGAAGAACAGAAGGATTTTCTCCGTGGCTTTTGGAGTGGACTGCCGGACAGGGGAGAAGTACAGAAGCGTTTCCTGGAATTATGGGAGAGGCTACCGGAGGTCTACCGCGAATTTCACGGCATGCTCGAAGCCCAGGGGCTCACCACAATCGGGATGTGCTACCGCAAGATTGCATTGAACGAAGCCGATCATCCGGAATTTATCAGAGACTGGCAGCACCTGGCCTTTGTAGGTTTCAACGCGTTCAACCGAGCGGAAGAAACTTTTTTAAAGCGTTGGCAGGAAGAAGGTCGAATCTCTTTCTGGATGGATGTGGACCGGCGTTACCTCGATGATCCCCTGCAGGAGTCCGGTTTTTTCCTCCGGCGCAACCTGCATCAGCTGGGGTTTAAGAATGAATGGCCTCCCCGCGATTACAGTGTGCACAATAAACCTTCCATTCACCTGGTGGCCGCCCAGGGCAACCTTGGCCAGGCGCAAACGGTAGAAAAATGGTGGGAAGAAGAAGGCAGCAAAGTGGCAAAGCCGGCGATTATTCTCGCTGATGAATCGTTGCTGATGCCGGTGCTCCAATCACTTCCGGAAGGATTGCCGGAATTGAATATCACTATGGGTTTACCACTTGCGGGAGGCCAGGTTGATTCGCTGGCCCAACTGTTCCTGGAAATCCATTTACATCCCGCTACAGATCACGGAAAACGGCCATATCACCTGGTGAAAAAATGGCTGGAAAGTCCTTTTTGTGATCTGTCCCCTTCAGACATCGCCCGAAACCATGAAAAGCTGAAAAAAGAATACCTGCTCCATGTCCCGTTTTTGATGTTACAAAAATGGAGCACCTTAACACAGCTCATGTTTATGCCCCTGAAAACTGCTGCAGAAAGCTTTGACCGTTTGCAGGAGTTACTGGAAAGCGGGATGAAAATAAAACGCCTGCAACAGGATGAAATGGCCACCGCCTCTATTACGGCTGGCTGGCAATTGATGGAGCAGTTGAAAACCCTATTCCGCGACCTGCAACTGCCAGATGATCTCCATCTGCTGTCCTTTATCACCAAACGTCAGTTTGCGGGGATCAGCATACCCATCCAGGCCAATAAGAATTCAGGCATCCAGCTGATGGGCTTACTGGAAAGCCGGGGGCTGGATTTTGATGCCATTCTTTTGCTAGGCGCGCATGAAGGAAGTCTTCCACGAATCCGCGCCCCAAAGAGTTTCCTGCCCGTAAATATCCGAAGGGCTTTCGGCTTGCCGGTTCCTGAACATCAGGATGCCATTTTCGCCTACGTATTCTATCGTTTATTGCACAGGAGCCAAAGCCTCCGGGCAGTTTTCAATGCCCTCATCACCGACAACAGCAATGGCGAAATCAGCCGGTTTTTACAACAATTGGAATTTGAGACGGATTGGGCATTTACCCGCGAAAATCTGGGAATGGATATTCGTTCGCATGACCCCAAAAATCTCATCGTGAGAAAAGATGAAGCGATTATGAGAAAAATGTTCGCTTCTATCAAAAACATCAGCCCCACTGCCATCCGTTCCTATGTGCATTGCCGGATGCAATTTTATTTCAGGTATGTGGCCGGCCTCAAACCGGTCGAAACCCTGGAAGAAGGCGTGCAGGCTTCATCGGTGGGAAAAGTGGTGCATCTGCTGATGGAAATGCTCTACAAGGAAGCGCTGAGCGACGGCGGCGCGGTTAACATTGAAATCATTGACAATATGAGGAAGCGGGTTCCCCATTTGATCGACCTGGCTTTTCAACAAACCTGGTACGAAAAGCCACTGGAACACCCAATGGAATATTCAGGTGAATTGCTGGTGGTGAAAGCGGTGGTGGAAAAGCTTGTGAAAATGCTGCTGGACATCGACGCAAAATATGCCCCTTTTCAAGTCATCAGTCTTGAACAAAAATTTGAGGTAACGTTCCGTGCATTTAAGCAAAAGATTAATCTTTCCGGGTTTGTGGACCGGGTAGACCTCAAGGACGGGGTTTACCGGATGGTGGATTATAAAACCGGCGGCGACAAACCCGCGTTCATGGGCGGATTGCAGGGGTTGCTGGAGCCTCATGGCGACAAGCAAAATGGCTCTGCTTTACAGACGTTGATCTATGCCTGGATATTCCGGGAAAACAATCCGGCCTATCAAAGTTTTGAACCTGCCCTGCTCGGCGTGCGCAACCTGCAAACCCGCGATGCCAGCATGCAGTTGAAAGACAACATGAACAACGCGGTGGTTTCCGCTGAAAATATACATGACTACCTGGATGAACTGGAGGAATTGCTGGCCGGCATCTTTGCCGAGATCTTTAGTGAGAATATCCCGTTTACCCAGGTGGATGACTGGAATAAATGTACCTATTGCGACTATATCGGAATCTGCCAGCGAAAATAAATCGGCCTCTTTACCTTTGCACACCATGAATTCCAAGAAGATCATCATCATTACGGCGCCGAGCGGCTCTGGAAAAACCAGCATTACCAGCCATTTGCTGCGAGAATTTCCGCAACTTACTTTCAGCATCAGTGCCACCACAAGGCCGCCCCGGAAAAATGAAGTGGACGGAAAAGATTATTATTTCATCAGCGAAGAAGCGTTCAGGAAAAAGATTGAGAAGGATGCATTTCTGGAATGGGAGATGGTTTATGCCGGCCGGTATTATGGCACGCTGCAAACAGAAATTGAACGCATCTGGAATGAGGGCAAAATTCCGGTGCTGGATATTGATGTAAAAGGCGCGTTGAATGTACGGAAGAAATTTCCGGAAAAAACCCTTGGTATATTCATCCAGGTGCCCAGTTTTTCCATCCTGGAAGCCCGGCTGCGCAAACGCGGAACGGAAGACAATGCTTCCATACAAATGCGGCTTGACAAGGCAGCCTATGAAGCTACCTATGTGGATTATTTTGATGCGGTGGTAATGAATGATGTGCTGGAAACGGCACAGGAAGTAACTGAGCAACTGGTGCGCACATTCCTGGAGCATAAAGATTCTGCCGGTACATCCTGAGTACAGTTAGCTGCAATCGGAATGCAGGCAAAAAAAAACGATGAATTTGAGTTTGATCAAACAAGGATAGATTTACACTGATCAATTCCAGAGGTTACCTTTAATTAGAAATCATCACCTATGCCATTTAGAAACAGGAAAGTGTTCATAACAGGTGCGAGTCGTGGAATCGGCAAAGCCATTGCATTAAAGCTTGCTGCTTCAGGCGCGCAGATCGCCGTGGCGTCCAAAAGCGTGGTTGAAGACCCGAGACTTGGGGGTACCATTTATTCAGCGGTAGAAGAAATTGAAAAAGCCGGGGGCAAGGGCCTGGCCATTCAGCTGGATGTGCGGGATGAGCAGGCTTCGGCGGCTGCCATTCAGCAGGCGGCTGAACATTTTGGAGGCCTGGATATTCTCATCAATAATGCCAGCGCCATCAATCTTTCTCCGGCCGCGAAGCTTGATCCAAAGCGCTATGACCTGATGCATGACATCAATGCAAGAGGCACTTTTTTTCTTTGCCAGGCAGCTATACCGTTTTTGCGGAAAAGCCTGCGAGCACATATTCTCAATCTCAGTCCGCCAATCAACATGAACCCACAGTGGTTTTCCAAACACCTGGCCTATACCATGAGCAAATACAATATGAGTATGATCGCATATGGCCTGGCGGCAGAGCTTAAAGAGGACCGGATTGCCGCTAACAGCCTCTGGCCCAAAACCACCATAGCCACCGCCGCTGTAAACAATTTGCTGGGCGGGGAAATGCTCATGCGACTCAGCCGCAAACCGGAGATCGTAGCAGATGCTGCAGCGCTCATCCTGCAAAAAGATCCCGCTGACTGTACCGGAAATTTTTTCCTGGTGGAAGACGTTCTGGCCAGTCATGGCATTACCAATTTGTCTGAATATGCCTTTGTGGAAGGCAACACCAACTTTTACAATGACCTCTTCCTTGATTGATTTGGGAAGGATGATTTGATTTGAATAAACCTGATATTTGATTCCCGGAAAAGCCAGCTGAAGTTGTTTAAAACAGTGTAAAGATCCCCTGCCAGGCCAGAACTTCCATGAACTGAAGGGTTATGCAACTTATGAAAGGTAAGCTGGTCAATTTTCACGGAAGAATTCATAACAGGATTCTGGGATATATTTGCAACCGGAGATAAGTTTGATAAACATGGAATTATGAAAAAAGCTTTTGATCCCGATAAGCAGCATACTTTGGCCTCAGATGTGCGGATTCAAGGGACCGGTTTGCATACCGGAGCATTTGTTACAATGCATTTGAAACCCGCAAAGCCGGGGTTTGGATTTATTTTTCAAAGGATTGACCTGCCCAATCAACCCACCGTGCGGGCCGATTGTGACCTGGTGGTTAATACCGCAAGAGGGACAACACTGGAAGAAAACGGGGCAAGGGTGAGCACCGTTGAACATGTGCTTGCCGCCCTTGTGGGAACCGGAGTTGACAACTGCCTGATTGAACTTAACGGTCCGGAAATTCCCATTATGGATGGCAGCAGCCTGCCCTTTGTGGAAGCCATCGAAGAGGTGGGTATTGTGGAACAGCATGCCGCCAAACAATGGTACACCATAGGCGAAAATATCCAGTTTGTGGATGAAGAACGCCGCGTGGAAATTACTGCCCTGCCTTCTACAGAATACAAAATCACTACGCTCATTGATTTTAATAGTCCCGTTTTGGGCACCCAACATGCGCAGTTGAAATCTCTCCGCAATTTCGGCAAAGAGATTGCGCCCTGCAGAACTTTTGTGTTTCTGCACGAACTGGAACAACTGCTCGACAATAACCTGATTAAAGGCGGAGACATCAATAATGCCATTGTTGTGGTGGATAAACCTATTGATGAAGCCACCAAACTCAAGCTGCATAAAGCTTTTGACCGCAACGATGTGGATATTCAGGCCGAGGGTTACCTCAATAACCTCAAACTGCGCTACCCCAATGAGCCGGCAAGACATAAACTGCTCGACGTGGTTGGCGATCTTGCGCTTATTGGTTACCCGGTAAAAGCCCATATCATTGCCCATCGCCCCGGGCATTCAGCCAATGTGGAGTTTGCACGCATGGTGAATCAATATATCCGCAAAAACAAACATTCCCTTGATGTTCCGGTTTACGATCCGGAAATGCCGCCGGTTTATGATCTGCAGGAAATTGAAAAAACGCTGCCCCATCGTTTTCCGTTTTTACTGGTTGACAAGATCATAACCCTTACCAGCAATGTAATTGTCGGCGTTAAAAATGTAACTTTTAATGAATGGTTCTTCCAGGGCCATTTTCCGAATAACCCGGTAATGCCTGGCGTATTGCAAGTGGAAGCCATGGCGCAAACAGGAGGAATCCTTTGCATCAACTCCATGCCGCCGGGAGAATATGATACCTATTTCCTGAAGATTGAATCCTGTAAATTCAAAGCCATGGTAAAACCGGGGGATACGATGCTGCTGAAGCTCGAATTGATTGAACCCATCCGCCGTGGTATTTGTGTAATGCGGGGAACCGCATTTGTGGGGAATAAGGTATGCACAGAGGCGGAAATGATTGCCCAACTGGTGAAGCGTACCGAGAATGATTAATCGCACAGCATGAACCTAATGAACCTGTTTATATGATTCAGCCTTTAGCCTACATTGCAAGAGATGCCAAACTGGCTGAAAATGTCAAAGTAGATCCTTATACGGTAATCCATGGAAATGTAACCATTGGTGCCGGCACCTGGATCGCCAGCAATGTTACCATAATGGAGGGTACCCGAATTGGAAAAAATTGCAGGGTATTTCCCGGAGCCGTTCTTGGTGCGGTGCCGCAGGATCTGAAATTTGGCGGTGAAAAAACCACTGCTGAAATCGGTGACAATTGTACCATCCGTGAATTTGTGACCATCAACCGTGGAACCAAGGACCGGGGGGCCACCAAAGTCGGCAACAACTGCCTGATCATGGCCTATACACACATCGCGCACGATTGTGAGATAGGTGACAATTGTGTATTGAGCAACAGCACGCAGATGGCTGGTCATGTTACCGTTGGTGACTGGGCAGTTATCGGGGGCGTGAGCGCCATCCACCAGTTTACAAAAATTGGCGAACACGCCTTTATTGCCGGCGGTTCCCTGGTAGGTAAGGATGTTCCTCCTTACATTAAAGCCGGGAGAACTCCGCTTTCTTATGCCGGGGTAAATAGCATTGGGCTGAAGCGCCGGGGGTTCAATAACGAACAAATCAACCAGATCCTGGACATTTACCGCATTATTTACAACCGTAATCTCAATATTTCGCAGGCACTGGAATTTATCGAACAGGAAATAGACATCAGCGATGAGCGGGATGAAATCATAACCTTCATTCGCGAAAGTGGCCGTGGGATCATTAAACGCTCCACCAAGAACGGCTTGGATGACTGATGATGTTTGATTTCACAGACTTTCCTTATTTATGCAGATTGAACTGACCAGGCTGGGCAAAAGGTACAACCGCCACTGGATCTTCCGGGGGCTTGATAAACTAATCCTTTCCGGCAGCCGTACAGCCATTGCCGGCGCGAACGGGAGCGGAAAAAGTACCCTGCTTCAGGTCATCGGCGGATCGCTTGACCGCAGCGAAGGAAGCGTAAAATTTATTGATGATGGCCAGGCCGCAGAACCTGACGATCATTTTGCCCTGGTTGGATTTTGCACGCCTTACCTGGAGCTGCCTGAAGAATTGAGTCTGGTCGAATTCCTTGAATTTCATGGCAAGTTCAAACAATGGTTGCCCGGCCTCGATGCCTCTTTGATCATTGACATCATGGGTTTGCAAAAGGCACGCGACAAATGGGTACGTGATTTCAGCAGTGGCATGAAACAGCGCGTAAAACTTGCACAGGCTTTAATGACCACCGCGCCTGTTGTGTTGCTGGATGAACCCACTTCAAACCTGGATGAAAAAGGCATAGGATCCTATTTTGAATGGGTGGAAAAATTCACGGCCGGTAAAACCTTGCTGGTTGCCAGCAATGATGCCAGGGAAATAGATTTCTGCAACGAAACTATCCTGATCTCCGACTATTGGCCGCAATCTGCTGCCGGGATACGAAATGGATGATTCCAAATTTGCTTTCTTTAACCTATCCACTACGCATAAGAATCAGGAAACACAAATTGTGCGGTTTGATCAGTAAATTTGCGGTTAGGTTCGTCATGAATTTATCATAAAATTTAATATAAAATGGCAGATATTTTTGAAAGAGTCGTGCAGAATTATGGCCCTCTTGGCGAGCACCGCCAAAGGGCCCATGGATACTTTGCTTTTCCCAAACTGGAAGGGGACATTGGCCCCCGCATGCAATTTCGCGGTAAGGAAATGATCGTATGGAGCCTGAATAATTATCTCGGGCTGGCAAATCATCCGGAAATACGGAAAGTGGATACGGAAGCAACGGAAGCGTATGGACTTGCCTATCCCATGGGGGCCCGCATGATGAGCGGCAACAGCAACCTGCATGAACAACTCGAACAGGAACTTGCAGAATTTGAAAATAAAGAAGATGCGATTTTGCTGAATTATGGTTACCAGGGGATCATGAGCGCCATTGATGCGCTTTGTTCCCGCCATGATGTGATCGTTTATGATGCGGAATGCCATGCCTGCATTATTGATGGGTTGCGTATGCATCCCGGAAAACGTTATGTGTATAAGCATAACGATGTGGCTGACTGCGCAAAACAGTTGCAGCGTGCAGAAGCTTTGGTGCGGGATAACGGACAAGGAGGTATCCTTCTGATCACAGAAGGGGTTTTCGGCATGGCCGGCGACCAGGGAAAACTCAAAGAAATTACTGAATTAAAACGAAAATTCAATTTCCGCTTGCTGGTGGATGATGCCCATGGTTTCGGAACCCTGGGCGCAACAGGCGCCGGAGCTGGTGAAGAACAGGGTTGTCAGGATGAGATTGACCTCTATTTCAGCACTTTTGCCAAGAGTATGGCCAGCATAGGTGCCTTTATTGCAGGCCCTACGGCCATCATTGATTTTATACGCTACAATATCCGCAGCCAGATTTTTGCCAAAAGCCTGCCCATGCCTTTCGTAATCGGCAACATCAAACGCCTGCATCTGCTGCAAACCATGCCTGAACTAAAAGATAAGTTGTGGCATAACGCTCTTGCATTGCAGGAGGGCTTGAAGCAAAGGGGATTTGATATCGGCAAAACAGATTCTGTTGTTACTCCGGTTTATATGAAGGGTGGTGTGGAAGAAGCCACAGCCATGGTAATGGACCTGAGGGAGAATTATGGAATTTTCTGTTCCATTGTGGTTTACCCGGTAATTCCCAAAGGGGACATTATTTATCGGCTGATCCCCACCGCAAGCCATAGCGATGAGGATATTCGTCTAACGCTCGAAGCTTTTACCGCCACCAAACAAAAATTGGATGCGGGTGAATACAAAGTGGGCGTTATCCCGGATATGCACGGATAAAGTTCAGAGAAAGATGATTTTTGATAATGACCGGGTGAGCTGCCCGGTTTTTTCTTTGATTGTTGACAGGTTTTGCCTGCGGATGGGCGTTATAAAAATGGAAATAAGCATACAGCTTTCCGGGGAGACCCGAGAAAATGAACAAAAGACCTGATTTGCTCAACGGTATATTCAAAATTTCTCGGGTTCAAAACATACAGATTTTCACCAATCACAAAAATGAATAAGCTATAGTGCGAGAAAAGCCATTACCAGTTGCTGCTGAACTGCTTCATGAAAGTTTCAAAGTCCATGGTTTCATTTGCTCTGCTGCCATAATATTTCAGCAGCAATTCCATTTCCCGCACATTGCGGCCACCCAATACAATTTGCTTTTCGCCTTTTGCCGGAATGATTATGGTGGCCGGATAAGCTACCTGCCCGTTGGTGAGCAGCGGAGTAAGCGCATTGGTTTTGTAAACTTTTACATAGCCGTATTTTTCGCCGAACCATGACAGGCTGTCCCGGCTTTCACCGTTGATCTTAATTGCATGAAAATTCTGCTCCAGGTAGGTCTTTACCGAATCATTCCTGTAGGTGGTGAGATCCATGATTTTACAGTTGTGGCACCAGTCGGTATAAATATCCACAAGTATAGGTTTACCGTCAAGCGATTGGTGCAATGCTGCGTCTGTGGTTTTCCATTGCACCCCCTGGGCCCCGGCGCCGGTACACAAAAAAAGAAAAGCTGATAAAAAATATTTCAAAACTGAGGTCATTTCCAAAAGGCGGTTTAATTTGGCAAATGTATGAAAGGTGCAAAGTATAAAATAGTGATAGCAATCACCGGCGCAAGCGGATCAATTTATGCTAAATTGTTGTTGGAAAAACTGGTTGAACTGGCGCCGGGCCAAATCGATGAACTTGCGGTGGTAATGAGCAGCAATGCGCCAACAGTGGCCTCCGCCGAACTGGGTTCGGATGTACTTGAAAACTTTCCTGTAAAATATTATGACCGCAAGGACTTCTTCGCGCCTTTTGCCAGTGGTTCAGCTAAATTTAATGCCATGGTGATCATCCCGTGCAGCATGGGCACCCTCGGGCGCATTGCTGCGGGAGGCAGCGATGACCTCATTACACGTGCAGCGGATGTAATGCTAAAAGAGCGGCGTAAACTCATCCTTTGCATCCGCGAAATGCCTTTTAATCTCATCCACATCCGGAACATGGAAACCCTAACCCTTGCCGGAGGCATCATATGCCCGGCTTCACCTTCTTTTTACAGCCTCCCCAAAACCATTGATGAACTTGCTTCAACGGTTACCAACCGTATTGTAGATCTCATTGGCCTTAATCATGACAGCTTCCGCTGGGGAAGGGATGAACACTAAAAGTCAGGAGCCACATTGAACTCCATCGGCTAGCTGTACATTTCCTCCCGGAGCGCTTTCACCCGGTCATCATCAAGGTATTCATCAAAAGTCATCAGCCTGTCGATGGTTCCTGTGGGAGTAAGTTCAATAATGCGATTGGCCACGGTTTGCATAAATGTATGGTCATGACTCGTAAGAAAAACAATCCCTTTAAAATCCACGCATTGTTCGTTGAATGCCTGGATGCTTTCAAGGTCGAGGTGATTCGTTGGCTGATCCAAAACAATGCAGTTGGGGTTTTGCAGCATCATCCGGCTGATCATGCAACGCACTTTTTCGCCGCCGCTTAACACATTTACTTTCTTGTTGATGTCATCGCCGCTAAACAGCATTTTGCCCAAAAAGCCACGCAAAAAAGGCTCGTCGGCATCTGTTACATGGGGAGGCACAAAATCCCGCAGCCAGTCGATCATTTGCACCGGTTGCTGAAAAAACTCGTTATTCTCGAAAGGCAGGTAAGCATGGGTTACCGTTGTTCCCCACGAAAAATTTCCGGTATCTGCCTTTCCGTTTCCGGTGATGATCTCAAAAAAATGCGTTACAGCCAAAGGATCACGGCTGTAAAATGCGATCTTGTCGTTTTTGTGTACATCAAATTTCAGGTTTTTGAATAAGGTCCTGCCATCAATGGACTTCGAAAGATTGTCAACATGGAGTATCTGGTTTCCGACTTCCCGCAGTGGCTGAAAAATAATTCCCGGGTAACGGCGGTTGCTGGGCTCAATCTCTTCAATGGTCAGTTTTTCTAGGGCTTTTTTACGGGAGGTAGCCTGGCGGCTTTTGCTGGCATTGGCGCTAAAGCGGGCAATGAATTCAATCAATGCAGCCCGTTTGTCTTCAATCTTCTTATTCTTGTCTGCAAGCTGGCGGGCCATCAGTTGGGAGCTTTCATACCAGAATGTATAATTGCCGGTATAAATTTTGATTTTGTGGCGGTCAACATCGGCCACATGTGTGCAAACCGCGTCCAGGAAGTGTCGGTCGTGACTCACTACCAAAACGATATTCTGGTAATCGGCCAGAAAGTTTTCCAGCCAGCTGATGGTTTCAATATCCAAGCCATTTGTTGGTTCATCCAAAAGCAGGATATCGGGATTTCCAAATAAGGCTTGCGCAAGCAGCACGCGTACTTTCAAGTTTCCGGGAATATCCTTCATCAACTGGTAATGGTATTGCTCTTCTACGCCGAGATTGCTCAACAGGGTAGCCGCATCGCTTTCGGCAGTATAGCCACCCATTTCTCCAAATTCCGCCTCCAGTTCGCCGGCACGCAGGTAATCATCATCGGTGGCATCAGGATCAACATAAATGGCATCTTTTTCATGCATGACCTTCCACATTACACTATGCCCCATCATCACCGTATTGAGGACAGAATCGTTGTCAAATTCAAAATGGTTCTGCTTCAGCACGGCAAATCTTTCCCCCGGGGTGATCTCCACCGTACCTTTCTGCGGCTCAATTTCGCCTGCCAGAATCTTCAAAAAAGTGGATTTACCTGCGCCATTGGCGCCAATTACACCATAGCAATTGCCTTTGGTAAAATTTATATTGACCTCGTCAAACAGTATTCTTTTACCGTATGCAAGCGTTATGTTTTTTGCACTGATCATAGTTGATGCTCATTTTTTGGAAACGGGCGCAAAGGTAGGCTAATTCAGGCTCAAAACCATTGAGCCTGGCCGCATGCCGGCCTTAACGACCAATATGATCAATAACAAAACTGCTATTCTAAGCTCATGTGGGTGGGTTTTTTAAAAATATTCGCTAAAGAACTTGGGTTTTCGAAAGAAACCCCTATAACTTTACCCTTCGAACAGCAGCCTTCGAAAAATTCAAATACTAAAATCAGCTACAATGCTGATGGTACGAATAAAAACCGGTAAATGGTGTTTAGCACATATTTTGCATATTGGTTTTCAGTCAATTTCCAGATTTATTAGGGGCATTTTGTAAAATTATAAATACATCAAGGCGCCTGTCACCAAAATTGTAAAGCATGAAGAGCGTTTTTATAAAGGGATGGCGGTTAATGGCAGTCGTACTGGTTTTAGCGGCATGTAACCGTAGTGTGGATATTCCTCCGGATGGTCCTTTGCCACCCGGCGGTGGCGGCGGCGGACCTGAGCCGGTTGCCCTGGATTGGCGGATAAGCGGTGAGTACAACAATTCCGGCCAGCGCATCAAGCAAATCAAGTTCACGGGTGCCTTCAACAATACCTACTCTTTTAGCTACAAAGGCAACAACATTTACAGGGTAACCTCGGCCAACAGCTTGGAAGAGTACCGCTACAATGAGGGGGGTGACCTGGTAAACGTGACCTCTCTTATACCCGATGTGAGCAACAACTACAGTTTTTCAACCCAAAACAACCGGGTTACGGCACGAACCTACTCAGGCAAAAATGCCCAGGGCCTTTCCTACAACCTATCCGCAACTTTCAGCTACGAAGTAGGCGGTAAAATAGCCGGGATCAACGAAAGCGTCATATTCACCAACGGCGGTATTCAGAAAACCTACGTAACTGTACTGGCTTATACAGGCAGCCGTCCTTCCGAAATCAAAATGGAGATCAATGGTCTAAGTTTCGGTACACCCATCTCTCAAACCAAATGGCGAAAGTTTGAGTATGACCAGGCGGGAAATGTTACAGGTATATATGAAAAACTTACTCAAAATGGTCCCTGGATCACCCGGTACAAGATCAATTACGACAGTAAAAATGACGAAGGTTTCCTTCAGGCCTTTGTGCTTTCTACTTTCCTGAAAGGCAAATTCTCTCCCGCTGAATCTTTTGATACCCGGATACTTTCTGAAGAACATGGCGCGTTTTACGCGGATTCCCCACCGGTTTCAGACCTGGCTTACTATGACTACAATTGCGCAGGCCAAAGCATTTCAGTACCAAGGCAGGGAAAAAATTACAAATACACTTTCAATTATAACGGAGGCGGACTTCCGGTATCAGGAACCATAAATGCAGTAGAATCTTCTGAATGCACTACGCTCAACAATAGCGTGAACTGGTCAATCACCTACGAAAAATTCTGAATGGATAATTTATAATTAAAAAAGGGCAGGCAGTAAAGCCTGCTTTTTTAGTTTCCTTTTTCAAGTCGTTAATGTTCATATGTATATTGAAATGTGTGCTTTTGCTCACCAATTGGCTAAATTTGCAATCCGAATTTTGCTAAAATGCTACTTATGGAGATTAGAGAACACGTACACTGCCTGATTATTGGCAGTGGCCCTGCCGGATATACGGCCGCTATTTATGCCACCCGCGCAGGATTAAAGCCTGTATTGTACCAGGGCATACAGCCGGGCGGACAACTGACCACCACCACCGATGTCGAGAACTATCCGGGCTATCCCGATGGTGTTATGGGCCCCCAAATGATGCTTGATTTTGAAAAGCAGGCAACACGTATGGGCGCTGACATTCGTTTCGGGCTGGTTACAAAAAGCGATTTTTCTTCAAAACCTCTTAAAGTTGAAATTGATGAAGAATTCTGGATAAGCGCCGATTCCGTGATCATTTCAACTGGTGCCACAGCCAAGTGGCTGGGCATTGAGAGCGAGCAACGCCTGAATGGACAGGGGGTGAGCGCTTGCGCCGTTTGTGATGGGTTTTTCTTCCGTGGTAAAGATGTTTCCATTGTTGGCGCCGGAGATACGGCATGCGAAGAAGCCCTTTACCTGAGTAACATATGTAATAAAGTGCATATGATTGTACGCAAAGGCGAAGGTGGTATGCGTGCCAGTAAGATTATGCAGCAACGTGTGGTGGACCGGGAGAACATAGAAGTGCACTGGAATCATGAAACCGAAGAAGTGCTCGGTGGCGACCGTGTTACCGGCGTGCGTGTTTTCAACAATGTCACCGGTGAAAAAAAAGTCATCGACGTGAGTGCGTTTTTTGTGGCCATCGGCCATAAACCCAACAGCGATGTGTTTAAACCATGGCTGGAAATGGACGAAACTGGCTATATCCTCACCACTCCCGGCACAACCAGGACCAATGTTGCAGGAGTTTTTGCTGCAGGCGATGTGCAGGACAACGTTTATCGCCAGGCTGTAACCGCCGCCGGAACAGGTTGCATGGCCGCCCTGGATGCCGAAAGATACCTCGGCGCTTTGTAAACCGATTGTCTTAAATTTATACAGCCAAAGCAGTGTGTCCCAAAATGGCATGCTGCTTTTTATTTTAATAAATAGAAATTATGATCACAATACGCCTTCGCAACCTTGAGTTTCACGCTTTTCACGGATTGTATGATGAAGAAAAAATATTGGGAAATTCCTTTTATGTAAACCTGACGGTGCATTATTCCCGCCAGGGAAAAGAAACGGACACCCTGGCCGATACCATCAACTATGAAGAATTGTTTACCATCATCCGCGAAAAGATGAAGGAGCCACATGAATTGCTGGAAAACCTGGTAACCGGCATCGGTGTCCAGATTCGTACCCGGTATACCCAGATACAATACCTGAATATTGAGATTACAAAAAAGAATCCGCCCGTTGAGGGCTGGCGTGGAGATGTGCAGGTAGGTTATGAATGGAACGGCCTTAAGATTTCATAGGGCATTAACATCCATTAAGCCTTCAAATCCGTAACTATGTGATTATGCGTTCTGTCAAATTATCATTCCTTCTCGTTGCATTTTTAATTGCCGCTTCGCATTTGTTGAATGCCCAGCCTGCTGATGAGTTGCTGAAGGAAGGGCTGGGTTTGCAACAAAAATACCAGGATGAAGCTGCATTGGAAAAATACAAGCAGATCTTACTGGTGAATCCCGCTAACACGGAAGCCGGCTTGCGTGCTTTGGAAGTGACCCTGGCCCTGGGACAGCTGGCACCATTGGAAAAAGACCGGTTGTTCTGGCTGAATCAGCACCAGATCTACCTCGATCAATTTGCCGCCGATTCGCTCAATGATCGTTACCAGTATTATCTGGCCTTGTATAATATTGAGCGTGCAAAGCAGGAAAAGCGTCCCGATCGGATTGCGGAATGGATGAAGCTTGCCGGGCTTGCCGCCCAGAAAGCAGTAAGCATCAATCCGTCCTCAGGCAGGGCGAATTATGCATTGGGCAAATGGCATTATGAAATGCTGGCTTTCACCACCCTGAAGAAGGCCGCCATTCACCTGACACGAGGTGCAGGGCTGCCCGACGCAAGCCTGAAAACAGCAATTGAGCTGATGGAGTTCTGCCGCAAGGCCGAACCTTATTTTGCATCCAATTTTCTGGATCTCGGCAAAGCCCATCAAATGGATGAACGTTACGAAACAGCCATAGCGGTATTGCACCAGCTTACACGGCTGCCGGCGAGGCGTTCAACCGATGCCGCAGCCAAAGTTGAAGGAGCCAAACTGCTTGATAGCCTGAAATAATTAAAGATCTTCACGCTCCACTTTCCGGATCATAAATATATGGTAGATAACAATCCAGGCCAGCGTGATGACCAGGGCGATCCACAATACAGGTTGATTGGGCAATAATTGTTTCAGGAATGGAATCGGGAGCAGGGAATCCGCAACCTGCAAAGGCGCAATATAGGAGCCAATTGGCGTCTGTGTTTTGCTGTTTATATAGCTGGAAATGAGGTTATCGAAAATAAGTCCGTAAATAAAAAAAATACCGACTGCCAGGGCAGCGCGTCGGAAAAGGAAGGCCAATGTCATGGCAAACAGGATGTAAATCATTGCGGTGAGAAAGAAATAGAGGATATTCTCCATTTTTTCCGCAGAGAATTCGGAAGCGCTTATCTGGCCAAAAATCAGGCCGGCAATCATCGTAAGGGTAGTGCAGATTAGAGCAAGCAAAAAACCCATAAACAACTTTATTCCAACAAACTGTTTCCGGCTCCAGCCATCAATAATATTTTGCCGATGGGTACGAAATGTGTATTCATTGGTGATGAGAAAGATCATAATAAAACCCGGGAAAAAGAGCAGCCAGGTACTTACCCAGGAAACCGTTTGCCAAACCTGCGGGTAATCAAATGGACTTGATAACATAGCCTTCAGCACCGGGTCAGCCTTATCCACTTCCAGTTTTATATTGTAAACAATGGTATTGAGACCGAACACCGCAATAATGAAAAGGGCGGATAATATCCAGAAGGTTTTATAGTTTTTTATTTTCAGCCATTCAACTTTCAATAATTCAAACATGGTGCAGGTTTTAATTGGTGATTTCAATGAATTTGCTTTCAAGGCTTTGCTTTTTCCTGACCAGGCGGTTTAAGATCACGCCATTTTCAAAACAATATTGATTGATCTTACCGAGATCGGCATTTTCATTGGTGATGCTAACGGTAAAGATATCTTTTGCAGTTAGGTCGATTATTTTAACGCCCGGGTATTGCGCCATTGCTTCCCTGAGTTGTGCAGAATTTTCGGAGCCCAGCTCAACCAGCTGATCCTGGTGCAGAATCTCATCCACATGGCCGGTTGCCATCAGTTTACCCTGTTTAAGAATGGCCACATGCGAACATACTTTTTCCACTTCATCCAGGAGGTGGCTGGCCATAATTATGGTCCTTCCTTCGTGGGCGAGGTTTACGATCAATTGGCGGATCTCCGCGATGCCTTTGGGATCCAGTCCATTGGTGGGCTCATCAAAGATCATGACTTCAGGATCGCCCAGCAGGCAACTTGCGATGGCGAGCCGTTGTTTCATTCCCAGCGAATAGGAAGAAAAAGGGCTTTGGCGCCTTTCCCACAGTCCCGTCTGGCGAAGTACCCCTTCATAATCCGGATGATTGACCTGCTTAATCTTCGCGGCAATTCTCAGGTTTTGCCAGGCGCTGAGGTAATGATAAAAATTAGGCGTTTCCAGCAGGGTACCTATCTTTTGCCGGCCTTTGGCAGTGGGTGGTTCACCAAAAATCCGGATACTGCCTTTGTCAGGTCTGAGAATGGTGAGGAGCAAACCAAGTAAAGTAGTCTTGCCACTTCCGTTTGGCCCCAGAATGCCATATACAACGCCTTGCGGAACCTGGAGACTGACGTCGTCGAGGGCGACAATGCGGCCATAAGTTTTGGTCAGGTTGTTGATTTCAACAATTATGTTCATAATGTGAAATAACTGCATTTTGAAAATGCAAAAAAATCAACGTTTTTAACCCATGTTTTTACTTTATGGCTGGCCGGGGCAACTGTTGAATGGAAAAATGGTCGGGCCCGGGTTTGAAAGTAATAAAAAAGCCACTCCTTCGGTGGGGGGTGGCTTTCAAAAAATTTGAGGTGAGGTCAATTCATTACCTCGGCCAGCTTGGCTGTGAGTGCTGCGCCACGCAGGTTTTTGGCTATAATGCGGCCCTCCTTGTCTAAAAGGTAATTGGCGGGTATGGCCTGAACACCGTACAGTTTTGCCGCTTCATTGTTCCAGTATTTCAGATCGCTTACATGTGTCCAGGCGAGTTTATCTGTTTCCACGGCTTTCAGCCATTTGTCTTTATCGCGATCCAGGGAAACACCAAACACTGTAAATCCTTTGTCCTTGTATTGATTAAAAGCATTTACCACATTCGGGTTTTCTTCCCGGCATGGTGCACACCAACTTGCCCAGAAATCGAGCAAAACATACTGGCCGCGCAGGCTGCTCAATGATACAGGATTACCTTGCGGATCGTTCATGGTAATCTCGGGTGCAATGGCGCCAACAGATGTGCTTGTGGTTGAAGCAATCCGCTCATTGATTTGTTTCGCGAAATAGGTATTCTTGACACCTGAAGAAAGGGTGTCGTATAATTTTTTTAATTGCAATTCCATGGAAGGATCATTGGCAAGATAGATCATGCCAAGATAAGGAGCGATTACAGAATTGTTGTTGGCCATGGCAAATTTCACCGCTGTATCGCGAGCCTGCTCCTGCAGCATCATCATTTGTGCTTCTATCTGCTTGAGGGTTTCCATGTCCTGTTCCTGCTGTGCCTGCATATAGGCAGGATAAAGCGGCTGCCCCTGTTCCATTATACCACGCAGAGTGCCTTCAATCACTTTAAAAGTTTCCTGGGATTTTCCGGCAGTTACATTGGCCGCCCACATAGAATCGCCATGACCTTTGACCTCAACCGTACCCGGATCAGCAAAAAATGCCATTTCTTCACCCTGGCGGCCGGCAAGGCGCAAAACAACGAATTCTGGTTCGTTCACTTTTTTGGTGAATTCGAACTTGCCGTTCTTTATTTCCGCACTGTCAAACTTGTTGGTTTCTGCACTGGGCAAAATGTACTCCACCCAACCGGAATCCAGGCCTTCAACGCTGCCTTTCACTTTAATGGTGCCACTCGCAACTCCATCTTTATCAGCTTGTTTACATGCAAATACAGTTAAGGCAATGGCAAGGATTGGTAAAATTTTTCTCATTTTATTTTTTTCAAATGTTGTGCAAAGAAAAGGTGGAATTAATTATCCAACTCCCAAACAATTATGAAAGTTCATTTGGGGCCACAATGTTCACATATTGCCTGAAGGTTGAATGTGACCAGCCGCACATTCACAGTGAATGTTGGGCCTTATTTTTGCAGGATCAAAGTGTAAAATATAAAATTATTGGAATGCCTACAAAAAAAATGACCACGAAGGATTTTAAAGACCAGGTGTTTGATTACGAAAAGAGCAATGAATGGAATTTCAAGGGTGATAAACCTGCCATCATTGATTTTTATGCCGATTGGTGCGGACCTTGCCGTGCGGTAGCGCCGGTACTTGAACAATTAAGCGAAGAATTTAAAGGACAGATTGATATTTATAAAGTAGATACCGATGCGGAACAGGAACTGTCTGCAGCCTTTGGTATCCGCAGCATTCCCAGCATTTTATTCATCCCCACCCAGGGCCAGCCAATGATGCAGGCCGGGGCATTGCCCAAGCATGTGCTGAAGGATGTGATCAAAAAAGAACTGCTTGCTAAGCAGGAAGATAAAGGAGCATCAGGGCAAGAAGAAGATATAAAATAAATGGGAAATTGCTTGCAGAATGGAAGCGTCATCTTTTATAAGACGGGCGCTTTTTTTGTTGAAAAAATTGGCGGATTCATATTCCTTCCACTGTGGATTATCCCGGCAAAGCTGTCGCTAGACTTTGGAAACTTGCTTTCGTAAAACCTTTTGCTCTGCCCTGCTTTTGTTTGGAAACTCAAAATATTTCTTTAAGCTAAGAAAGCTTTTTTCAATCAGGACGAAAGAAAGCCAGGAAACAACAACCACCAGGATGAAATTTTCAACAAGAATTAAAATTTTCCAATATTTCTTATTTAATAAATCTGGTAATAAAGGATTAAAATATTTATCGATAATTTTTGAATTCAGCATCTTCGGTACAATGTTGTGGTACAAATAAATACCATAGCTGATTTTCCCTAAAAAGATGAGCATTTTATTATTAAGAATTATTTTGAATTTGAGGGAATTAGTTTCGTGGTGTAAAACGATGTAGGTAATCGCCCATAATGCCATTATGGAAACTATTGTTCTGAATGGTATCAACCATTCTGACCAAAAAATATTCAAAATAAACAAGAAGGTTGATATTAAAGTTATAACAGAAAGAGATGAATAAAATTTAGCTATTTTATCTTTGGCGTAAGTAATTATCCAGGCTAACAAGGCTCCAAGCCCAAAAGAATCGAAACAGGCAAAAGTTAGAATTGCATACATCTTGATGCCACTCAATAAATACTGGCTTACAATTCCTATTAAAATAAAAATTCCAATAGAGTGAAGGAGATATTTCCTGTTAATAAATAGAATTATCCAGGGCCAAATTAAATAAAACTGTTCTTCAACTGCTAAGGTCCATAAATGGGAAATTATTCCATCCCATTCTTTGGTTTTAAAAAACAAGAAGTTTGAAGTGTAGGTAAAATAGTATAAAAAATCAGCTTTAATATTTGTTCCGGTGCTTTTGGAAAACAACAATAGCACAAAGATTGTCAGGTAGTAGATAGGAAATATTCTCAATGTCCTCCTCATGTAAAAATTTTTTACTAAAGTGGAATTTGAGATATTTAATGCCTGGGCGCTATTTCTTTGGTCGAATAAGATTTTGGAAATTAGAAACCCACTCAATACAAAAAATGTAATAACCCCCATTGCACCGAGATCAACTTTTTTCGATAATGATGGCGCCCAATGATGAATTATAACCATAATAACTGCAATAGCCCTCAGGCTATCCAGTTGTTTTATGTACTTCATTCGAAGCGGGGTGTTCTGCAGCATGAAGATCAAAAATAAAGACTTATGATCATTTATCCTTTATTGCCAATGATTTATTTTAAGTGTATTCATCTGCGTTTATGAGGAATGCCAACAAAATAAGAAGTTGACAAAGCAGTGGGATATTTGATTGATTAATTGTAAAAAAAATAGTTTTAATAACGTGGGAGAACTAAGCAAGTGGCTTCTTTCCGTCCGGAACTTTTTTTACTCATCACCTCTTTCTTTTCTTCTGCAAAAACGGAAATTTCTCTGCCAGTTTGCTCACTTTTTTTGGCCTTTTTACCAAAATATAGCGAAGGGATATTCCCAGGTCGCTATCCAGTATTTTACTGCCGCCAAGGCTAATGCCCGGTTTGATGTCTGCAGATACTAAGGTTCTTCCCAGGGGAATTTCAAGCCCGGCAATGCCACTAACACCGGGATGGATCTTTTGTACCTCACGTTCTTTTGCATTGTCGTATTCGGAATCAAACAGAAAATGAGGGCCGACGCCAAAATAGACATTCACGCCTTTGCCAATGATGGGTTGGTGATATTCTGCCAGCGCGGAAAGTTTGGTTTCGGGCTTCAGCAGTTTCTTTTGAAGGATGCCTTCTATGGTTATCTTTTCACCAACACGCTGCTGAACAGTAACCCCCAACCCGCCGCCAACTCTTAAACCTGCAGCGGTGTTATAATTCTGCCCAACGGCAGCAAAGCAGGGCAAAAGGAAAAATGAAAAGACTAAATTTTTCATTCCGGTAATTTGGTTCATAACGTTTTTACGATCTCTTTGATGCGTTGATGGCTGAAAAACAAAGGTTAAATAGCCTCTATCGCTTCGCAAAAAACGGGATTGAGTATCAATTACAAACTTTCCCGGCGTTAATTTAACCATTATATTGCAGCTATGCTTGTAAAGACTTTCGGCAGCGCCGTAATGGGCGTCAACGCACAGACCATCACGCTAGAAGTAGACATCAACAACCAGGGTGTCGGTCACATCATCGTTGGCCTGCCGGATAATGCCGTAAAAGAAAGCCTGCAACGGGTTGAAAGCGCCATCAAAACCATGCATTATGACATGCCACGTACCAAAGTGGTGGTAAATATGGCCCCCGCCGATATCAAAAAAAGCGGAACCGCATTCGACCTGCCCATTGCGATCGGCCTGCTTGCCGCAAACGGGAACATCACGCATACTGATGTGATGAAAGATTACATCATTATGGGTGAACTGAGCCTTGATGGCGGATTGCGCCCCATCCGTGGCGTATTGCCTATTGCCATACAGGCGAGAAAAGAAGGATTTAAAGGTTTGATCGTTCCGGAACAAAACGCTATGGAAGGTGCGATTGTAAACAACCTTGAAGTGTATGGCGTGAAGAGCATGAAAGAAGTGATTGACATTGTGGAAGGCATCAGCACACTGAAACCTGTAGTGGCCAATACCCGCGATCGATTTTATGATGAGCAATATGATTTTGAACACGATTTCCAGGATGTGAAGGGCCAGGAAAACATAAAAAGAGCATTAGAGATCTCCGCAGCCGGTGGCCACAATGTAATCCTGATTGGTCCGCCGGGAGCCGGTAAGACCATGCTCGCGAGACGACTGCCGAGCATATTGCCACCGTTAAGTTTGCAGGAAGCACTGGAAACCACAAAGATCCACAGCGTGGCCGGAAAATTACCTGAAAATTCGATGCTTATCAGCCGCAGGCCATTCCGTTCGCCACACCATACAGTCAGCGACGCGGCGCTTGTGGGAGGTGGCAGTACGCCGCAACCGGGTGAAATATCGCTGGCGCATAATGGTGTTTTGTTTCTCGACGAATTGCCGGAATTTAAACGCTCGGTGCTTGAGGTGATGCGACAACCCATGGAAGAAAGAAGGGTGACCATCAGCCGGGCAAAAATGGCCCTGGATTTTCCGGCTTCATTTATGCTGGTGGCCAGTATGAATCCGTGTCCCTGCGGGTTTTATAATCACCCCGAAAAAGAATGTACTTGTCCCCCCGGTGCAGTTCAAAAATACCTGAACAAGATCAGCGGCCCGTTGCTTGACCGCATCGATTTGCATGTGGAAGTAACACCGGTGCCCTTTAATGAACTTTCGTCGGCAAGAGTAAGTGAAAAAAGCGAAGACATACGGAAGCGGGTGATCACCGCAAGGGCAATTCAATCGGAGCGGTTTAATGAGAATAAAGGCATTTATGCCAATGCCCAAATGAGTACGCCTATGCTGAGCGAATATTGCCAGCTTTCGAAAATCAGCAGCAACCTGCTCAAAAATGCCATGGAAAAGCTGAACCTGAGCGCCCGGGCTTACGACCGCATTTTGAAAGTAAGCCGTACCATCGCCGACCTGAATGCAAGTAACGATATCATGCCCGAACATGTTGCCGAAGCCATCCATTACCGGAGCCTGGACAGGGAAGGATGGGCGGGATGATGGGAAGGTCGAAGTCTAGTTAATGTCGAGGGCAATATCAGCAAGCCCGAAAAACGCGGATAAAGGACCGCATTATTTTTCAGGATAAATAGTCTACCGTATCGAGGTTTTTATGAGACCTTGATTTATTTTTTGCCCATGCTTAAATGCAGGAATGAACACTCCGTTGTAATCGATCATATTCCTGAACCGCCTAAATTTGTTCAATGAAAATTCTTTGGCAATACCTGCGCCCCTTCAAGGGCACTGTTATGCTAAGCCTCTTTTTGGCAGCCATCAATCAGACTTTTTCCTTGTTGGATCCATATATATTCGGAAAGCTGATCGATAAATACGCAAATGGCCCGCGCAATTATACCCAGCAGGAATTTATTTCAGGGATTGCTTTTTACCTGGCCCTCATGATTGGCGTTGCCATGGTCAGCCGTATTGCCAAAGCCTTCCAGGATTATTTCAGCAGTGTGGTCATTCAAAAATTCGGTGCCTCAATTTTTACCACAGGTTTGAGGCACAGTATGCGTTTGCCCTATTCTGATTTTGAAGATCAGCGCAGTGGCGAAACCCTTTCTGTACTGACCAAAGTGAGGGCAGATACCGAGAAGTTCATCAGTTCATTCATCAACATCATTTTTGGAATACTCGTTGGACTGATCTTTGTTTCGATTTATTCCTTCAGCAAGCACTGGGCCATTATGCCGGTTTACATTGTTGGCGTGATTTGTTTGGGTTGGCTTACCAGTGTCTTGAGTAAACGCATCAAGGCCATCCAAAAAAATATTGTAAAAGAAACCAACCTGCTGGCAGGAAGCACCACTGAAAGCCTGCGCAATATTGAACTGGTAAAAAGCCTCGGCCTTACCAACCAGGAAATTGACAGGCTTAACAGCAATACCTACAAAATTCTCGGCCTTGAACTCCGCAAAGTAAAAAGCATCAGGATGCTGAGTTTTTTACAGGGCACATTCGTCAATTTTTTGCGCCAGGTGATTATGTTTGTTTTGCTCTGGCTGATTTTCCAGAACCACCTGACCACCGGTGAACTCATCACACTCCAATTTTATTCTTTCTTCATATTCGGGCCTTTACAGGAAATCGGCAACATCATCATCGTTTACCGCGAAGCGGAAGCATCGCTGCAGAATTTTGATGAGCTGATGCAACGTGAACCCGAGCATGAACCGGAAAACCCACAAAAAATCGGTCACCTGGCAAACCTGCGTTTTGAAAAGGTGATGTTCAGGCATTTGACTGCTGCCGGTCCGGCCCTGCAGCAGATTAGTTTTTCGGCCACAGCGGGTGAGACCATTGCTTTTGTTGGCCCGAGCGGCAGCGGAAAGACCACACTTGTCAAATTGCTGGTTGGCCTTTACCTGCCGAAGGAAGGCGAAATTTATTACAATAATTTGAAAGGCACAGAGATCAACTATACCGAACTGCGCAACCAGATTGGTTTTGTAACCCAGGATACTCAACTGTTTGCCGGTACCATTCGTGAAAATTTATTGTTTGTGAATCCCTCGGCAACAGAGGCAGAAATGTATGATGCGTTACGCCGGTCCGCGAGCCTCACCCTGGTTGACCGTGGCGGCAATGGCCTCGATTCTACCATCGGCGAAGGCGGCATCAAGATCAGCGGCGGCGAAAAGCAGCGGCTGAGCATTGCAAGGGCATTGCTCCGCAAACCCAGGCTCCTCATTTTTGATGAAGCTACATCAGCACTTGATTCCATCACCGAAGAAGAGATCACTTCCACCATTCGCGATGTGAGCCGAACGGGAGATCAGATCACTGTACTGATCGCACACCGGTTGAGCACCGTAATGCATGCCGACCGGATTTATGTGCTCGAACTTGGTGAGATCATTGAAACCGGCAGCCATGAAGATCTAATCGCCGCCAAAGGATTGTATTATGCCATGTGGAGGCAGCAGGTAGGCGAAAGGGTGAAACTGCGTCCGCAAACGGTATAGTTACTTATCATCAGTTCAATGACGCATACACAAGTTTCAAGAATTCAGAGAACTTGCTGTTGTCCATCCAGCGGACCACAATCACCAGGTCATTTTCTTCATCCACCAGGATCTTATTTCCTCCATAACCATCCGCATAGTAAATGTCTTTGGATAATCCGGGCAGGGTATTTTCGGTGTTGAGCCACCACATCAGGCCGTAAGATGGATTGGCCTTTGAAGGCGTCCGTGCAGCTTCAATCCATTCACGTGATACCAGTTGCTTCCCATTCCACATGCCCTTTCGCAGGAATAGCAATCCAAACCTGGCCATATCTCGTGTGGAAATGAAAAGTCCGCCGCCAAAATGACCACCACCACTTACGGATTGCACCATAACACCGTCGATGTTTACAAAAGAATTGTCGTAGCCATACCAGCGCCAGGTGGTGGATGCCCCTATGGGGTCCATTATTTTTTCTTTCAAAACCTGCGGCAAGGGTTTTCTCCAAACCTGGAGCAAAGCATAAGCAAGCAAATTCACTCTTACATCATTGTACTCAAAAACAGCTCCGGGTTCGAGCAATTTGCGACTTTTCCATTCTTCAATTGTGCCATCTCGGGGAGGACGGTCTGCCCAGTCGCAAAATTCAAATAGGCAGCCGCTCCAGTCTGAAGACTGGTCAAGTAAATGCCTCCAACTAATCTTTGCATTGTGGCTTTCCTGGAAGGTACTGTCCCAAACATAGGCTTTCACTTTTTCATCGATTTCTCCAATTAGTCCGGCATCCATAGCAAGTCCTGCAACAGTGGAGAGAAAACTCTTCGTTACACTGAAGGTCATATCCACTTGGTCGGGATCACCCCATTGGCCCACCACATACCCTTTATGAATGATAAGGCCTAC
Source organism: Bacteroidota bacterium (assembly GCA_023387985.1). GTDB lineage: Bacteria > Bacteroidota > Bacteroidia > Chitinophagales > Chitinophagaceae > Phnomibacter. Next base: position 718,231 of record JAEWHC010000009.1, read on the forward strand.
CGGTTTTCCACGGTCTTTTACCGGTCCGAAAATGCGGTAACCCGGTTCCCTGGCATAAGATTGCTGAAGCGCCACCCGCAGGATTGGATCCGTAGAGGTTTCATGCAGACGGGCAAGTGCCAAAGCACTGTCAATAAGGCTGGCGCGCATGCCTGTTTCAATGGGATTTTTTACTACCCAGTTTTTTTGCGGGAAATAGGTTTGCTGCGCTTCCGCAGAAAATAAAAATACCAGAATCCATAAAGCAATACTGCAGGGCCTAAGGCAAGAGATGCGTTTCATAAAGGTTGGCATAAGCATCTTTTTCGAAGCTATAAATTTATTGGTTTTATTGGCGAACCGTTCTTTTTGCAAAAAATATGAAAAAAGGCCACCGACCCGGCAGCCTTTTTATAAGATAGACCGGTTGTACTATTTCTTGCTGATGCTGTATAGTCTTCCACTATCGGTAATGGCATATAGTTTTCCGTCTTTGCCTACGGCCACATCACGGAATCGTTGATTTTCATTGACGAGCAGGCGTTCTTCACCTACAACTTTGTTGCCATCGAGAAGCAGCCGAATGAGATGGGTGCTTCCAAGACTTCCTATAAACAGGTTGTTTTTCCATTCGGACATATCATCTCCGGTATAAAAAGCAATGCCACCCGGAGAAATGGAGGGATCCCAATAATAGATGGGTTGTTCCATACCGGCTTTTTGGGTTATGCCTTCACCAATGGTTTTCCCGCTATATTCAATACCGTAAGTAATGGTTGGCCATCCATAGTTTTTACCCCGATGAATGATATTGATCTCATCGCCACCTTTTGGTCCCATTTCAGCAGCCCAGAGTTCTCCGGTTACCGGGTGCAAGGCAATGCCCAGCGGGTTGCGGTGGCCACTTGAAAAAATTTCGGGTTTTTGATTTTGGGGTATTAGTACGGCCGGATCTGTAACCGCCTTTCCATCGGTGGTGATCAGCAGCATTTTGCCCAATGTGGTGTTGTTGTCCTGGGCAAGCGGACGGGTAGTCAGATCCGAACGTTCACCTGTGGCTACAAACAGGTGGCCGTCTTTGTTGAACGCCAGCTTACCACCATAATGCAGCCGGCCAGGGTATGTGGGTTGCACCCTGTAAAAAACCTGTACATTTTCCATGGTTTTTTCATCTGCGGAAAGTTTGCCTTTTGCCACTGCAGCGTGATTGCCGCCATCTACCGGTTCGCTAAACATCCAGTAAACCATTTTATTGCCGGCAAAACCGGGATCAAGTGTTACCCCCAGTAATCCGCCCTGCCCGGAAGCATCTACTTTTGGCGCACCTGTTATGGGTGCCGATACTTGTCCATCGCTTGAAACAATACGGAAAGTGCCTGAATTTTTTTCGCTGATGAAAAACCGCCCATCTGGCATTGGAGCAATGCTCCAGGGATTTTTTAAATCGCTCGTAACCACGTTAACATCGTAAGGCGTTGCGGTTTTGGCTCCTGCAATGCGGGTCTGGCCTTCAAATGCGGGTTTGTAGGCGGGCGTGTTCGGCTCTTTGGTTTCCACCGGTGGAAGGTTGGATTGGCTTACCGGAGTCTGGGTTACGTTTGCTGTGCTTTGTGCCGGATTTTCGGAACTCTTGTTGCTGTTGTTGCCTGTTGATTTGCATGATACAAGAAGGATCAGGAATCCAAGGGGCAAAAGAAATTTTTTCATGAGATTCGGCATTTTTTTTTAAGAATGTGTCAATCCGCTAAAGTTAACGCCCACCCCTAATTATTTAGCAATTAACGGATTAAATTTTCGGGGATGACATTCAGCAAGATTCGGCACTGCCAAAATCCTGCCAGACCGTTTTATTCCATGGTTTTTAAAATTCCGTCAATATCGGCTTCTGTGGTATCGGGATTGATAAAACAGAAACGCACCACGGTCTCCATACTGCCTTGTGATTTCCATTGGGTTGGGGCGACAAGGGCATAGCCATCTTCCAGGTTTTTAAAAGTCCAGTTGTAATATTCATCATGCCCCCAGTTTCTCCGACGGAAAAGCACGCAGCTTAATGATGGTTCCCGTACCAGCTCGAGTTTTGGATTTTCCGTGATCTTTTCGGCAGCAGTCTGCGCAAGGGAAATCCCCTTTTCCACCGCATTTTTGTACACATTTGTGCCGTGCATAGCCAGCGAAAACCACAACGGCAATCCACGCAAACGCCGGGTAAGCTGAATCTGGTAGTCAGAAGGATTAAAGCCATCGGCAGCCTTGAAGATTTCGAGGTAAGACCCTTCCTGGCCATGGGCGGCTTTGGCCAATGCCGGATCACGGTAAATGATTGCCCCGCAGTCGTAAGGTGAAAAAAGCCATTTATGCGGATCAATGGTCACGCTGTCAGCTTCTTCAATGCCTTTAAACAAATGCCTGAAATCCGTGGCAAGCGCTGCACCCCCGTAGGCACAATCCACATGATACCAAAGGTTGAATTTCCTGGAGACCTGGGCTATGCCACTGAGATCGTCGATGATACCTGCATTGGTAGTACCACCGGTAGCCACCACAGCAAAAAGGCTTTTTTGTTGTTCCGTATCCAGGCCGGCAATAAAAGCTTCCAATTGCGCGCCGGTAAGTTTTTCTTCCGTTTCGATAAGCATCACATCAGCATCAATTACACGGGCCATCGCTTTTACGGAGGAATGTGCACCTGACGAGGCAACAATGATTCCTCTGCGGGTTTGATTGCCGGGATTTTTTTGGCGCCAGGTTTCCCGGGCCGTCACCATAGCCGATAAATTGGCCAGGGTGCCACCGCTGGTGAATACGCCGAATGCGCCGTCGGGCATTCCGGTTAAGGAAACAAGCCATTCCATTGCCTGGTTCTCGGCGAAAATTCCACCGGCACCTTCAAGCCAGTAAGCCCCATGAATGGAAGAAGCGGATACCATGAGATCAAACATTACCGCGGCGCGGGAAGGAGCGGCCGCCACAAATGCAAGATGACGGGGATGATCGATGGAAATATTGGCTTTTGAAAGTACATCCTTCCATAACCTCAATGCTGTTTCACCACCAATACCTTCGGGGGTGATGGTTTCGCCCACCAGGGCTTTCAATTCTTCAGCTTTTCTGAAACGGCCAAGATGAGGATGTCGCTCGGTAATCCGGCCAATGGCATATTTCATCATGTCCATGCTCATTTCCACCAGGTCAATATCAATATCGTGCATAATCGTTGAAATCAGGTTACGGCAAAATAAAGCTTTGCAGGGCTGAAAAAAAATGATTCCGCACAAATTCCAGTAAACGGGCATGCGGCAAGACTCGGCTCTCCCAAGGGGAAAATTAGCACCTGCCTTAACCTTTTATAACCGACCTTTATTGATATATTTATGACGATATGTTGTTAGAAGAAAGCCTGACCAAAATATTCCCTGATTTTGAAAAGGAACTGACGGAAGAGATTTCCAATGAGGGCCAGATACGTACCATTCCCGCGGGTTCTGAGATCATGCGTGCCGGTCAGTTTATACGGAGTACCGGCCTTGTATTGGATGGTCTCGTTAAAGTGTACCGTGAGGATGGGGAAGGGAATGAATTTTTCATGTATTATCTTGAGCCCGGGGATGCCTGTGCCCTTACCCTCACCTGTATTATCGGTTCTCAAACAAGCGCTGTAAGCGCGGTTGCCGAAACCGATACCGAAATGCTGATGCTGCCGCTGGACAAAATGGATGAATGGATGGGCAATTATAAAAGTTGGTACCAGTTTGTCATACGTACATACCGGGCCAGGTTTGATGAATTGCTGAATCTTTTTGACCAGGTGGCTTTCCGCAACATGGACGAAAGGCTTGAGTTTTACCTGAAACGCAAATCACGAACCCTGGGTACAAAAAGCCTGAGCATTACCCACAACGAAATTGCGCAGGATCTGAATTCCTCAAGGGAAGTGATTTCCCGGTTGCTAAAAAAGCTTTCGGAGCGGGGTAAAGTGCGGATCAACCGCTATCATATTGAGTTGCTGGACTTGTAAAAACCTTCCACGCCTTTAATTATTTGGATATTTGAAAAAGGAAAACGGTTTCCACCCTGTGGATATGCACCGGTGTAAATTGTCTATTTCCTTTTAACGATGCTTTTCAGGCAGTGTGATTGTCATCACCAATCGCCAGAGGTATTATTCCGATTTTTGAATTTCGTTTCCTGCAAAAATCAAGAAAAATGATCATTGAACAGATTTATACAGGTTGTTTGGCACAAGGCGCTTATTATATTGAAAGTAATGGAGAAGCAGCCGTGATTGACCCATTGCGGGAAGTTCAGTCATACCTTGATCGCGCCGAAAAAGCGGGAGCACGAATCAAATATGTATTGGAAACCCATTTTCATGCGGATTTTGTAAGCGGACATCTTGACCTTGCCGAAAGATCAGGAGCAACCATTGTTTACGGACCTACCGCAAATCCGGGTTTCGAAGCCATGATCGCAGATCCCGGGCAGATTCTTCCATTGGGAAACGTAAAGATTAAAGTGCTGCATACCCCAGGGCACACTATGGAGAGTTCCAGTTACCTGCTTTTTGATGAGGATGAAAAAGCGGTTGCCTTATTCAGCGGCGATACCCTTTTTATTGGTGACGTAGGTCGCCCGGATCTTGCACAGAAAGCCGGACACCTCACCCGGGAAGACCTGGCTTCAACCTTGTTCGATTCATTACGCAATGAAATAATGCCGCTTCCGGATGATGTAATTATTTATCCCGCTCATGGCGCCGGTAGCGCCTGTGGCAAACATATGAGCAAGGAAACTTCGGATACCCTGGGCAATCAAAAGAAAACCAATTACGCGCTGCGTGCGGATATGTCACGGGAAGAGTTCATTAAAGAAGTGGTGACCGGCCTGCTGCCACCGCCTTCCTATTTTCCCATGAATGTGATGATGAACAAACAGGGATATGACAGTTTTGATGAAGTGCTTGAGCGGGGTCAGCATGCATTGTCTCCCGATGCTTTCGAAGCCGCGGCCAACGAGACCGGCGCCCTGTTGCTTGATACCCGCAGTCCGGAAGTCTTTAATAAAGGATTTGTGCCCAATTCCATCAATATCGGCATAGAGGGCAGTTTTGCACCCTGGGTAGGTGCCATGATCCCCGATGTGAAACAAGAGTTGCTCATCATTTGTGAGCCCGGAAAAGAAGAAGAAGTGATTACCCGGCTTGCCCGCGTTGGTTACGACCATGCCCTTGGCTATCTCGAGGGTGGATTCGCGGCATGGATTGCAGCCGGCAAAGAAGCGGATGCCATTGAAAGCCTGGGCGTTGCGGAGATGGAAAATGCGGCCATGGAAGGGGGAATACCGATCCTGGATGTTCGCAAAGCCAGCGAATTCAACAGCGAGCATATTGTTGGTGCAATCAACCTGCCTTTGGATTATATCAATGAGGTTATGACGGCACTGGATAAAACAAAGACCTACCTTGTGCATTGCCAAAGTGGATACCGTTCTATGATCTTTACCAGCATATTGCGCGCAAGGGGTTACCATAAGCTGATCAATGTGAAAGGAGGATTCAAAGAAATGAAGGCAAGCGGAAAATTTAAGATCAGCGAATACGTTTGCCCCACTACCATGCTTTAATTTTAAACAACCAATATCAAAATGTTCGAATTTCTCAAAAAACTTTTCAAGTCTGAACCCCCTGTGGATTTTGCCCAAATGGTGAAAGACGGAGCCAAAATTGTTGATGTGCGCACTGCCGATGAATTCCGTAGTGGCCATATTAAAGGATCCGAAAACATCAGCCTGCAGCAGCTTAATTCCAAAATTCCGCAATTGAAAAAATCCGGCAAGCCGGTCATAACGGTTTGCCGCAGCGGTTCAAGAAGCAGCATGGCTGTTCGCATGCTTAAATCCAACGGTATTTCCGCGATCAACGGGGGAGCCTGGAACAGTTTGCAAAACAAAATTTAATTTATGTTGAAGACATTAACCACGCAATGGCACTGGATGCGGATCGCCCGGCTGATACTCGGTATCATGCTCATTGTTCAGGCCATTCAGCTCCGGCAATATTTATTTGTATTTTTAGGCCTGCTGCTTGCCGTAATGGCCCTGGCCAATATTGGGTGCAGCGGAGGATGTGTAACCGGCGCCTGTAATGTTCCCCCGGTACGCGAAACGCATAATAAAAAAAATGATCATGAACAATTTTCTGAAAAGTAACTTTTTATATATTTTGGGAGCCCTCATCGGGGCGATTGCGGGCTACATTTACTGGCAGCAAATTGGCTGCAACAGCGGCACCTGCATGATCACCTCTAAACCGGTAAACAGCACGCTCTATGGCAGCCTGATGGGCGCACTGGTTTTTGGGATATTTAAACCTTCGAAGAAGGTGATAGAAAAAGAGGATGAAAATGAAGAACCCGTTGCTTAAATATAAAGGCGTTATGATACTTGCAATGATGATAATTGCAGGTGGGTCTTGCGCACATTATTCTGCGCAGGGAAATAAAGTATTGCAACCTGAAAGTTTTGAAAGACAAATTGCAGATAGGAATGTGGTACTTCTTGACGTAAGAACACAACGAGAATTTGACTCTTTGCATATCCCCGGCGCAATGCTCATTGACATTAAAAAAGGCGATTTCAGGGAGCGGGTTTCCACATTGGACCAAGGCGCAAAGTATCTTGTATATTGCCGGGGTGCTGTGCGTTCAGATAGTGCCGCCTCCATAATGAGGGCCCTGGGTTTTGAAAACGTCAGGCAGCTTAAAGGCGGAATGTTGAATTGGAAAGGCCCGGTTAAATCAGAAGAGGAAAAATGAGCAAAACCCAATACGAAAGCGACCTGGATTTTGCCTGGAAGATCAGTCTGATCATCCGGTTGCTTTTAGGTGGATTTTTGCTTTGGTTGGTATGGCATTTTAAAGAACATTCGGCACTGTACCTCGCCGGTGCGGCGCTTATTATTTCCGCATTTTTTAAGCCACGCCGTTGTGCCGCTGATTCCTGCAACAATGAAAATGCCTGACGTACCAAAATTTTCTGGTAGTAATTTTTTCTGAATGTGACGAATGTCCCATTGAAGGCAGGCAAACCTTATTAATTTGCACACGGATCACAGGCACTATCCATCTTGCTACCGGCATAAAGGATAATCCTGTTTTTCTGGTTTTGTTAGGTAAAATGGAATAAAAGGGCAACCTCCGGGCTGCCCTTTTTATGTTAACTATTTTCTCAAAAATTTGCACCTTTGCAGGCATGCAAGGCGCCAAACCATTCATTGTTCAGGAGACGGAAAACTGGATAGCGATTAACAAGCCTTCGGGCATGCTCAGCATTCCCGACCGCTTTTCCCAGACCATTTCGGTTAAGACCTGGCTGCAGACAAAATACCCGGAGATCTTCGTGGTTCACCGCATTGACAAGGACACAAGCGGGTTAATTCTTTTCGCAAAAAACGGAATAGCACACGGCCAATTGTCGCAGCAGTTTGAAGCACGGCTGGTGAAAAAAACCTACCTGGCCCTTCTTGGGGGCAGATTATTGCAGGAAGCGGGCACCATTGATGATCCAATAGGTGAACATTTTTCCCATAAAGGCATGATGATGGTGCACGCCAAAGGCAAAACGGCGATAACCCATTACAAGTTGCTCGAACAATATCCCAAATACGCGTTCGTGGAGTTTGAAATCGAAACCGGCCGTACGCACCAAATCCGTGTACATGCCAAACGGATAGGCCACCCGGTTGTAGGGGACCCCCTTTATGGTGATGGCAAGGGTATATTCGTTTCTGAACTCAAAAAGAAATTCAACAGGGGAGATGAAGAAGAAAGGCCACTGATTGCCCGGCTTGCCCTACATGCTGCAACGCTCGCTTTTGCGGATATGGATGGAAATCCGGTTCATCTGGAAGCTGAATTGCACAAGGATTTTACAGCAAGCCTGAATCAATTGCGGAAGAATGGGTAAAAATCACATCAACTTTCCATCCTCAGTCTATCCCTAAACCTTCCGGGAAACCTACCTCCATCAGAAACAGTCCTTTTCCCGGCGGGGAAAAGTTGGCAAAGCGGCAATCACGGGTTTTCACGATGCCGGTAAAATCTGCAAAGCTGATCTTGCCTCTGCCTGCCTGCAGCATCGTGCCGGTCAGTCCCCGCACCATTCCACGCAGAAACCGGTTGGCCTGCACGGTATAGATCAACTGATCGTCAGTCTTGCGCCAGAAGCTCTGATTCAGTGTACACATCATGGTTCGGGCCTGCGTATTTCGTTTGGAAAAACTCGTAAAGTCACTCACTTCCAACAGATAGCTGGCGCATTGCTCCATGGCTTCGAGATCCAGCGGATAGGGATAAATCCAGGATACATCTTTCAGAAAAGGATTGCGCTCGGCGTGCAAACGGTATTCGTATTTGCGATAGAGGGCATCGAATCGGCAATGGGCTTTATCATTTACCGGTATAAAGCGTTTCAGGGCAATTTCTTTGGCCAGTAAGGCATTGATCGCGTAAATATGTTTATCCTGAAATTCACCTTCCCCGGCATCCCCGTGAAAAAAATTCTGCAGGGCATGCACGCCGGCATCGGTACGGGAAGATCCCGTCAATTCAACCGGTCGGCGATAATAGGTAGTCAACGCTTTTTCCAATGCATCCTGAATGGTTGGTGCATTCAATTGGGTTTGAAAGCCCGAATAATTGGTTCCGAGGTAAGCGACTTCAAGAAAATACCGTTGCATCAGTTCTTGAGAATTTCGCGGAACCGGGCCTGGTAGTATTTATCGGCAATAAGGCTTTCGAGCCTTGAATATTCGTAATAATCCAGGGTGTAGAGGTAGGCCATTTCAAACAATTTGAACCGGGCCACGTCGCTTGCCATTCTTTCCGCTATGCGTTGCAGGTTGGTTGTGGTTATGCATTTCCGTTCAAAAGCGCCTTTGTAAATGGCCAGGGTTTCGTCAATGTCGGTTACGCGGTTTGTTCTCGCCATCAATTCATCTGTTTCCATGCGGCCAAGCATATCCACACAAGGTTTTCGAATTGCAGCAGGCCGGTTAATGGACTCTTCCTGTAAAAGGCGCTGTTCTGCGACAGCAGTATCCGCCGTGATGGTAATGGTGGTATCAACGGGGAAAATTTCAACGGTTTGCCCTGGAATACTGTCTGTTTTTGCGGATGCAATTACCTGTGTAGTTATCGTGTCTTTTGCATGTTCAATATGGGTTGCAGGAGGTGCATCGGAAGAATCCATGGGTTTCCGCACAACTACAACCGTATCGGTTTCTACCGCAAGTGTATCGGGAGAAACCGGTTGCAGCTCCAGGAACCGGGGTTCTTTTCCTCTGGTGGTATCGGTTTTCTTATTTTGTTCAACAGGAACGTTTGGAGTGTTTGCCGCGTTTTGCCTTTCATTCAATGCCTGCTCGAGGCTGTCGGCTACGCGTATTCTCCGCTCAAGATCCCGGCGAATACGTGCCAGTGAATCCCTCAATGAACGTGTATCGTCCGACTGGCGGACCACAACGTTTTCCACATTGCCCAGTTGAGCCGGTTCTGCGGGCTTTTCCCGTACGACCGGTGGCGGTGTTTCTGTAGCTGACGTGGCAGGTCTGATCAGCTCAATATTTTGGGGCATGGTGGTGGAAACAACTGTATCGGAGTTGGCCGGCCTTGCCGTTTGAGATGTAGCCTCTGGTACCCCGGCAGGCGTTATTGAGCTCATTTGCAATGCGCCTGTGGTCAGATTTTGAAGCGCCCAGCCCATGCCCTCCAATTCTTTTACCAGGTAACCGGCATTTACCCCTTCAACTTTTAGCAGGTATTCCTGGATGATATTACTTCCCAAAACACCAAGCTTTAGCGGGTATTCACCATCCTGCATTTTTCCTAAAATGAGATAACCTGCCGCCGTGGATGAAATGGTTTTTCCATCGCGTTGAATGTAAAAAGGGGTTCGGTTTTCTGTTTGCAGGTAAACAAAATGATGCTGCTGCGTATAGCCTGAAAATTGTAAAGCAAGGATGAAAAGGACAAGGATTCCTGTTTTCTTCATATTCCGGTGGTTCATCATGGCAAACCTACGATTTTCAGGGTTTTGTTGACCTGATGGTACAGTAGTTGGGAATGTTAATTCTTCTGGCATCCGGCATTGCCAACCAATGCCAATTCGCCAAATTACCAGCTTCCTCCCGCACCTCCGCCACCAAAACTTCCTCCGCCAAAGCCCCCAAATCCACCTCCTCCGAAACCACCGCCTCCAAATCCGCCGCCAAATCCGCCGCCGCGACCACCGAAACCGCCGCCACTTCCCGGAAACCAAATGATCGGCCGGTCATAATCTCCATATCCTCTGCGGCTGATCATGCCACCGCCTTTACCGCCACCACGATTGATGATGATAATGAATAGGACGACAGCGAAAACAATAAAAATAAACGTCACAATGCCACTGCCTTCTGGATCGCCACGATTGGCATATCCTTCAGGCGCAACATATTCGCCGCGCCCTGCAGCAATTAAACTGTTGGTACCGTTGTTGATGCCTTCAAAATAAGCGCCCTGCCGGAAATAGGGGATGATATCATTTTCTACTATCCGTTTGGCAATGATATCGGGGATTGCGCCTTCCATGCCATAACCCGGCGCAATGAAAATACGGCGGTTGCCTTCTTCCGTGCTAACCAGCAAAATCACCCCATTATTGGTTTTCTTATTGCCTATACCCCACGTACGGCCAAGTTTTACGGCATAATCCACCGGTTCATATCCATCCAGGGTTTTTACGGTAACCACAGCAATTTGAATTGAACTGCTGTCGTCAAAAGCCACCAGCTTATTTTCAATTTCCTGCTCCTGCTGTGGAGTAAGGATTTCAGCAAAATCATTCACCAGCCGCGGAGGATTAGGTACCGGTGGAATATTCTGTCCATTTCCCAGGAAGGAAATTGCCAGAAGCAGTATGAGAAATAAACGTTTCATGGTTGCTTTGAACCGCTGTTAATGGCCGAACACAATTTCATCGGGAAGTTCATTTTTATCAGTAGTACGATCGTAAGGAAAATGCGAGTGCAGCGCTTCACCTATGTGCTCCACGGCGTGGAGCAGGCCTTCAGCAAACTCCATTTGCCGGAAATAGGCGAGCATGTGCCCAACTTCTTTTTCCCAGTAAGCCAGGCCAACCGCTTCAAAAATGCCTTTGTCGGCAAAAATGGCGAGCTGGTGGTCGTTGATGGCGATATAAACCAGGACCCCGTTGCGGTTGTCGGTCATCTCCATTTTGAGTCCAAAGAATATTTCCTCCGCGCGGTCAATGGCATTTACAAAAGGACACTGTGTCTCAACAAAAATCCGGATTTCACCGCTGGTATGCATTTCTGCTTTGCGGATTGCTTCCACAATGCGGCGATTCTCTTCTTCCGACAAAAAACGCTGAGCTGAACGTGGCCCGCTAAATATTCCCAAAGTGCTTAGTTGTTGGAGTTGTTGTTAAAATCAAAATTCACCTCCGGTGCTCTTTCCGCACCCGGATCCGACTTGAATCCTTCTTTTACCCGGAAGCCAAAAATTCCGGCAAGCAGGTTCATCGGGAATCGGCGTACCTGGATATTGTATTGCTGTACGGCGGCGTTAAAATCATTACGCGCTACCTTAATCCGGTTTTCTGTGCCTTCCAGCTGAGCCTGCAATTCGCGGAAATTCGCATTGGCCTTAATGTCGGGATAGTTTTCAATAACAGCGAGCAAGCGGCCTAGTCCGGTGCTTACCGCGCTCTGTGCTTCCTGGAATTGCGCGATGCTTTCCGGGGTGAGGTTATCGGCATTGATGTTTACACTCGTTGCTCTTGAACGGGCTTCCACCAGTTGGGTAAGGGTAGATTGCTCGAAATCAGCGGCGCCTTTTACCGTGTTAACCAATTGCGGGATCAAGTCGTTACGGCGCTGGTATTCGCTTTGTACATTATTCCAGGACAGCTTTACCTGTTCGTCCTGGTTTACGAGGCTGTTATAACCGTTGCAGGCGCATCCGCCGAACAATAAAACGGCACCAAGAATAACAAGGATCGGGAGAATTTTCGAATTCATTTTTTTTGAGTTTTAGCTTAATTCAATGGAGAATCAAAATTGCACAACAATTTTATTAAAAATTAGGTTGAAACAATTTTAAGCTAAGGTAAGCTATCGGGTTTTTACTTTTACAGCTTTTTGTTCAAAGCTTCCCTTAGCTTTACAAGCAGTTATTTTTACTTATAAGCGTATATGTGTGGCCGTTATTCTTTTTTTACTCCCATAAAAGATATTGAACTGATGCTTGGTGTAAAAGCCGTGGAATGGGCGGAATACCAGGCCAGGTACAATGCCGCACCTACACAGGTGATGCCGGTAATTGCCAATGAATTTCCGGCGGTTATTCAGTTTTTCAGGTGGGGGTTGGTGCCGTTCTGGGCAAAGGATATTGCAATTGGTAATAAAATGATCAATACCCGGAAAGAAAGCATTGAAGAGAAACCTGCTTTTAAAAACATTTTCAAATATAAGCGCTGTGTAGTACCTGCTGACAGCTGGTACGAATGGCTGCCGGTGGAGGTGGAGCAGCCGGGTGGGAAGAAGCCTAAAACAGGTAAGCAACCTTACCGCATCTTTCGGCCGGGGAATAAACCGTTTTTTATGGCGGGCCTTTGGGATACCTGGGGGCCTGCTGGTATGCAAAGCTATTCCATCATTACCTGTGAAGCCAACGAAGACCTGGCATTTCTGCACAACCGCATGCCCGTTATTTTGCAAGCGGAAGACATTAAACATTGGCTGAACAACAACACCTCTCCTGCCAACCTTATGCAAATGCTGACAGCAGCACCCCTCGATATGTTTAGCTGGTACCCGGTAAGTACCGAGCTCAATAAACCCGTATCGGATCATCCTCAATTGATAGAAGAAATAAAATTATAAAGAATAATGAAGATAAGCTTTCACGGAGCAGCTCAAACCGTTACTGGCAGCAAGCATTTGCTTCATCTGGAAAATGGAAAAAAAGTATTGTTGGATTGTGGTATGTTTCAGGGCCTCGGATATGAAACAATTGAACTGAACCGCGAGTTTGGGTTCCATGCCGAAGAAGTGGATGCAGTCATCCTCAGCCATGCACATATTGATCATTGCGGGCTTTTGCCCAAACTGGTGAAAGACGGCTACCTTAAAAATATTTATTGCACAGATCCCACGAAAGACCTGGCAACCATTTTAATGGAGGACAGTGCAGGCATACAGGAATCGGATGCAGCCTTTTTGAATAAACGGCTGGCAAGGCAAGGCAAACCTCCTGTGCAACCGCTGTACAATACAGACGATGCCATGGCCGCTTCGGCCTTGCTGACTCCCATGAATTACCATGAATGGTTTGAAGTGGTTGAAGGCCTGGAATGCATGTTTACCGATGCAGGGCATATCCTGGGTAGCGCCTGTGTACACCTGCGTATTCATGAAAAGGACAGGGAAATTGCCCTCAGTTTTTCAGGGGACGTGGGACGTTACCGTGATGTAATCCTGAGAAATCCTGAACAAATCCCGCAGGCGGATATTATCTTACTCGAAAGTACATACGGCAACAGTTTGCACCAGGAGCGGAGCGCAAGTGCGGATGAACTATTAAAATGGATTACCGATACCTGCCTGCGCAAGAAAGGAAAACTGATCATCCCGGCATTCAGTGTTGGACGTACGCAGGAACTGCTGTTTTTTCTCAACAGGCTTGAACTGGAAAGGCAATTGCCCCCTATAGAATATTTTGTGGACAGCCCTATGAGCTATGAAGTAACCCAGGTTGTAAAAAACCACCCGGAAGTATTTAATGATAACGTAAAGGAATTGATGCAGAAAGATCATGATCCTTTTCAGTTTAAAGGATTGAAATTCATAAAATCCGTAGAAGAAAGCAAGGCGCTCAACTTTAAAAAAGAACCTTGTGTAATCATCAGTGCAAGTGGCATGGCTGAAGCAGGAAGGGTGAAGCACCATATTTCGAACAACATCGAAAACAGCCGCAATACCATTTTGCTCGTGGGATACGCCGAGCCGAATTCATTGGCCGGCCGGTTAAAAAAACATCCGGAAGAAGTAGGTATTTTTGGAATAAAGCATGAAGTGCATGCGCAGATTGGTGAAATGCACAGCCTGAGCGCTCACGGTGATTATGATGACTTGCTGCAATGGCTCGAAGGCCAGGATAAAAAACGGTTGCAACAGATCTTCCTGGTGCATGGCGAACCGGATGTTCAGGAGGCTTTTGCCAACAGGCTGCGCAACAAGGGTTACAAACACATAGCCATCCCGGAAAGACACAGCGAATACATCATTTAAGCAGTGAAGCGGCTTTTTCACGCATCTGCCGTTCTTCTTCTTCCTGTTTTTGCAGATCCCGCTCTTTTTTCTGCTCTGCCGTAAGTACGTATTCATCATAGTAAATGGTGACCAGCAAAATAAATCCGCTGAGCAGCAGGGGCCCGAAAATCAGGCCCAGGAAGCCAAACATATTGAGGCCAATGATTACCCCAAGCACGGTGATGATGGGATGCACATCGCCAATAAATTTCTGAGTGTACAAACGGATCACATTATCGCTCATCCCTACTACAATCAATCCCCAAAATACAAGCCAGTAGGCATTGGTGGTATCGCCTTCTGCAAATTTGAAAACGACAAGCGGCACCCAGGCGGCCATTGTGCCTATGAAAGGAATGACCGAGGCAATGGCGGTAAGTACGCCCCACATAATGGGTTTATCTACGTCAAAAATCATATAGCCGATTGTTGCCAGTATGCCCTGGATGATAGCAAGCAGTGGGATCCCTACGGTATTGCTCATGACCATTCCGTTGATCTCACCAATCAGCCGGCTGGTATTGAAATGGCTCATAGGCAGGTTATCCCTTACCCATCTTTCCATCTGCCCGTTTCTTACCAGCATGAACCATAGCAGAAAATACATAAGGACCAGGTTGAGCAAAATGGAAACAGTGGCCCCGATCAGGGTCGGAAATTTTTGGGCTACAAACGTTGGGATCTTGTTCAGGTTTTCGCTGGTAATAATCCGGAGTCCAAAATTTTGCCGCAGGTAGTCATCAATGGTTACAATGGTTCGTGACATCCTTTCTGTGTCGGCCAGCATGGGTTTTAACTGGGATATTAAAACATTGCCCGCCCATACAAGCGGGTAAATGATGAGTACCGCTGAAGCGATCATCAGCAGCACGGAGATAAGGATAACATTCCAGTTCTTAACATAAATGAGGTAAAACAATGGCCTGCGTAACATCATGTACAAAGCCACAGCGCCCAGAAAAGCTGTGAGCATGAATTTTAGTTGGTTGAACAAGATCATGAACAACAGGATGATTATTGCCAGGATAATCAGCTGGGTGATGACACGCGGATGAATCCGGATTTCGGGGATCTGAGAGTTTGGCATAATGAGGATATACTAAGCTAAAAGTAATGATTTGTATTCATCGAATTGCTGTGCCCATGGTTTTTTCTTTTCTTTGCAAAAACTTATTTATGCAAGGTAATTTTTTCGCAACTGTAGAAAATTTTATTGAAGAACAGGGGTTTACCATAGTTTCTTCGGACACCACAAGACCATGGGGAGGTTTTTTTGTAATTGATGAATCGCAGGCTGAAAAATTCATTGAAATCTTCTTTCCCGGCCATACCAAAGAATCTTTGCTGATTGGCGAAAAACTCAGCCCCAAGATCCTTGCAGTTGCACCCGGCCAACGGCTGAGCTGGCAATATCATCATCGCCGAGCCGAAATCTGGCGGGTGATTGAAGGCCCGGTATTGGTTTCCATAAGCCCGGATGACAAAGAAACCGCGGCCCAATCCTATGAAGCCGGACAAACGATCG
The DNA here is from genome assembly GCA_023387985.1 of Bacteroidota bacterium. Taxonomy (GTDB): domain Bacteria; phylum Bacteroidota; class Bacteroidia; order Chitinophagales; family Chitinophagaceae; genus Phnomibacter. The sequence continues at coordinate 734,103 of JAEWHC010000009.1, forward strand.
TTTTGCAATGCGGCGACCGCCACCGCCTGATCGGTTCGCCCGATAAATGGGGCATAGTGGCAGAAATCTGGCAACATACCGAACCCGGCGCCCCGAGCAATGAAGACGATATTGTGCGGGTTCAGGATGATTTTGGAAGGTGAGTTGTTCTGACGAATAATCTATCCCTCCAGCCTAATTGTTTGTTGGTTTATGATGCATGAGGTGGAGATGCTTAATCAATAGGTTGATTCCCTGCCATTAAACATCCCATTTTTCCCCAATTCAAGTAGCCCGTATGGTGCCTGTTTCAAGGCATTGCATACCCGCTCGTGATTCAACACCTCTAGCTTTACCACAACCACAACCTCTACCTTTCTCTCTATCTCTGCCTTTCCCTCTACCTCTACTTCTACCTTTCCTTCTAACCTTTGCTTTTTAATTCTGTACCCTTATTATGGCTACAATAAGTTACAGGTAACATTTACGCTTGCAAAAACTCAAGATTCACGTTTTGCCAGCCTTTATCATCACAATTTATTCAGTTATACACAAGAAATCCGTGTTATTCACAGATTTTACAGTGTAAAAGCCTTTAACACGCTTCAAACTCTTGCCACACTAGTGTTTCCCCTTGTGGAAAAGTTAAAAACGACATTTTGGTGTTTAAAAATGGGAAAAACTGTTATTTTGTGTTAGAAAGTGGAAAAAAAGGTTATGACAGGTTTTCTCGGTGAATATGAAGCTACCCTCGACGCCAAAGGACGTTTCCTGCTTCCGGCGGGCCTTAAAAAGCAAATGCCGGAGGGAACGACCACCCTGGTGGTGAACCGGGGTATGGAGGAATGCCTGAACCTGTATTTGCTGGATGATTGGAAAACGGAGGTGGAAGCCAAACTACGTGGAGTGAATCCATACGACAGCCGTGAAAACAGAATGATCAGAAAAGCCATGATTGCCGGGGCAGTATATATAGAGTTCGATTCCGCCGGCCGCCTGAACCTGCCGAAAATTTTGAGTGAATATGCCGGATTGGAAAAAGACATTGTTCTGGCCGGTGACATTGAAAAAATTGAAGTTTGGGACAAGGCAAGATACAATATGCTCTTTGAAACCATTACACCCGAAATGCTGGAAATGATCGCCCATAAAACCCTTGGGTCGCATGCCAGGCCGGGAGATAACGTCTGAAAACTTTCGCCATGAGCAAATCCAACAAAGCGAATGGGGAAGAGGAAGGCAGAAATTATCATATCCCGGTATTGCTTGAGGAAGCTGTAGAGCTGCTGAAAATTGAACCTGGAGGCATATATGTGGATTGCACATTTGGCGGGGGAGGGCACAGCCGCGAGATACTGAAGCGGTTAAGCAAAGACGGAAAGCTTGTAGCTTTCGACCAGGATGCCGACGCTGCCCGAAACCTCCCTGAAGATCAGCGCCTGGTTTATGTCCCCGAAAATTTCAAACACCTTTCCCGCTTCTTGCGCCTGCATCAATTGATACCCGTAGATGGCCTTATTGCAGATCTTGGCGTAAGCAGCCACCAGTTTGATGAAAGCGAAAGGGGATTCAGTTACCGCTTTGATGCCCCGCTTGATATGCGTATGGACCGCCGGGCTACGAAAACTGCAGCAACCATTTTAAAAGAAGCGAGTGCTGCGGGATTGCAGCAGATCTTTTCCAGCTATGGCGAAGTGCAGAATTCAAGGACGCTGGCCAATGCCATTGTCACACAACGCCAATCTGCAGAAATAAAAACCACCGGCGACCTGTTGGCCATTCTCGAGCCCTTATCGAGAGGAAAAGGCTACAAATATTACTCGCAGGTTTTCCAGGCGCTGCGTATTGAAGTAAACGAAGAGCTTGAAGTACTAAAGCAGTTGCTCGAACAATTGCCGGGTGTAGTGAAAAAAGGGGGAAGGGTGGCCATCATCACTTTTCATTCGCTGGAAGACCGGATGGTGAAACAGTATTTCCGGCAGGGCGGATTGAATGTGGAAACCGACCCCTTATATGGAACAAAAACTGAAAGCCCATGGAAAGAGATTACCCGCAAACCTGTGGAAGCTTCCGGGGAAGAAAAAACAACAAATGAACGAAGCCGGAGTGCCCGCCTGAGGGTGGCGCAACTTCAATAATGAAAAATCTATGCCAGCAACTGCAAATAAGAAGATCATGAACAAACCCGCGTGGCGCAAGCTGCTGCAGGGGAAATGGCTGATCCGTCATGTTCCTTTTCTTATTTTCCTGGCCATACTCGCTGTTATCTATATCGGCAACGGACACTATGCGGATAATACCATTCGCAAAACGGAGAAAGCGCAGCGTGAGCTCAGGCAACTGCAATATCAGTATAAAGCCATGCAGGCTGAAGTGATCTACAGAAGCCGCCATGCCGAACTCGCCAAATCGGTTCAACCCATGGGACTAAAACCTTCGGTTGATCCTCCATATAAGATCAGTCCACCCGATACATTAATCAAAACGCCCTGAACCTGCGCTGATCCCAATTCCAACATAAAAAACCATACCCCCGATACCTAATCCCCATTTCCCAACTCCTATGGAAATCAAAAAGGAAATCATATTCAGAACATACCTGGTCTTCCTGGTCCTGGTGGTGTTTTCCCTTTTGATCGTAAGCAAGACCATGTATATTCAATTGGGCCAGGGAAAATACTGGAGGAGCATGGCAGACAGTGCCCACATAACCGAAGAACAAATTGCCGCCGAGCGGGGTGCCATTCTGAGTGAAAGCGGCGAAGTGCTGAGTACCTCTATCCCGGAATTTGACATTTATGTGGATTTTCAGGCCAATGGGTTGATTGAAGACAATGGCAAGCTTTTTTATCTGTACCGCGATTCACTGGCTCACGGACTTGCCGGGTTATTTAAAGACAAAAAAGCAGCTGAATATAAAAAGATTCTGGACAATGGATTTAAGAAAAAAGACCGTTTCTTTCTTCTGAAGCGGAAGATCTCTTTCCTGGACTATGAAGACCTGAAAAAGCTTCCGCTGGTGCGTTTGGGAAAAAACAAAAGTGGTTTTATTGGCATCGTTCGAATGAAGCGTCTTTATCCCTACCGCAGCCTGGCCAACCGTACCATTGGCATAGCAAGGGAAAACAATAAAGTGGGCCTGGAAAAATATTACAACGAAGCCCTGGCGGGAACCAATGGCAGCCGGTTTGTACGCTACATTGCCGGGGGAGCGGGAGTGCCTATTGAAGGAACGGATATTGAGCCTGTGGATGGAAATGACCTGGTGACAACGCTTGATGTAAACATCCAGGAAATTGCCCATGAAGCGCTTGCACGCATGATGGTTCAAAATGAAGCAGAGCGTGGTACCTGCATCGTAATGGAAGTGAAAACCGGAAAAGTGCGGGCCATTGCCAATTTGGGCCGACAGAGAGATGGCACCTACTGGGAAGACTACAATTATGCGTTGGTTCCTTCCGAACCTGGTTCCACATTTAAATTGCTTACCCTCATCAGTGTGCTGGAAGATGGTCATGCTTCCCTCAATTCAAAGGTTGACCTGGAAAATGGACGCTGGAAAGTTGCAAACCAGGTGGTGTTTGACAGTGAGCGCCATGGCTTGCGGGAAGCCACGCTTCAAACTGCCTTTGAGCGCAGCAGCAATGTGGCCATGGCCAAAGTGGCCTATGCTTTTTATGCTGCCAATCCTAAAGGTTACCTGGCGCATATTACCAAAATGCATCTTGATACCCTTACCGGCATTGACCTCACCGGGGAAATGAAACCCCGTATTTACAAACCCGGCGATCGCATGTGGAGCAAAACCACTTTGCCCTGGATGGCATTTGGATACAACCTTACCATTTCACCGCTGCAAACCGCGATGATGTATAACGCCATTGCGAACAATGGCGTTATGGTGCGGCCATATCTTGTAAATGCCCTGATGAAGGATGGCGAACTGGTGGAGGAAAAAATGCCTGTAGTTATCGATTCCGCCATTTGTAGTCCGCAGGTTTTGCGCGACGTAAAACTTAGTCTTGAAGGCGTAGTGACCAATGGAACTGCCAGGAGATTGAAATCTGACAAATACGAGTTTGCAGCGAAAACAGGAACGAGTCTCGTGGCGGATAAAGGCATTTCTTATGCCGACCGCGTTTACCAGTCATCTTTCGCAGGTTATTTTCCTGCACAAGATCCACAATACACCATAGTGGTGGTTATCCGCAATAAGAAACATGCAGCCAATTTTTACGGGGGTACAGTTGCAGGTCCCGTCTTTCGCGAAGTGGCAGACCGCCTGTACGGGTCACATATCTATAAACATCTTGAACCGCAGGCACCGCGGCGAGACAGCAGCATTTACCAGTATGCCGCAATACGTGAAACCGCAGGTGCGGTAAGCAGCTACCTCAATTGGAATTATCGTGACAGCAGCACAAACAACGATTTGGTGGTGCTCAATTATCATCCGTTGCGTGGAATGAGCCTTGCGGGTAGAGACAGTGCCGCCAATAAAATGCCTGCACTAACCGGCATCACTTTGAGGGATGCGCTGGATGTATGCGAAGAAAAAGGATTGACTGTTCACGTAAAAGGAAAAGGGAGACTGGTGAATCAAAGCATTGCAGCGGGAGAACCAATACGGAGCGGACAAAAAATAATATTGGAATTCAATCAATAGAAGCGTTGAAAAAACTGGATAACATATTAAAGCATATTGATACCCGGATTATATCCGGTCTGGCAGACGTTCAGGTCACCGGGTTGTCCGTAGATTCGCGGAAGGTTGCTCCGGGATTTTTGTTTGGAGCATTGGTGGGTTGGAAACAGGATGGACACCAGTATATCACCAACGCCATTGAAAACGGCGCAGTCGTTGTGGTATGCCAGCAACTGCCGGAAGAAATTGTACCAGGCGTTACCTACATTGAAGTGGAGAACAGCAGCCTGGCCTTTGGATTACTGGCTGCCGCATTTTATGGTCATCCTTCACGACATATGAAGGTGATCGGGGTTACCGGTACCAATGGCAAAACCACCATCGCCACATTGCTGCATCAATTGTTTACTGCCCTTGGTTACACCTGCGGTTTGATTTCCACGGTAAAAAACATTGTAGGTACCGAAGCAAGCCAGGCGGATTTTACCACTCCGGATGCCGCTCAGTTGCAAAACCTGCTTGCTCAAATGCATGAAGCAGGATGTAGTCATGTTTTCATGGAAGTGAGCAGCCATGCCCTGCATCAGCATCGTGTGGCCGGATTGCACTTCGCCGGAGGAATATTTTCAAACATCACCCACGATCATCTCGATTACCACAAAACTTTTGAGGAATACATCCGGGTGAAAAAGTCTTTTTTTGATGCATTGCCGGTATCTGCTTTCGCCATAACAAATGCCGATGAAAAACGTGGCAGGGTAATGCTTCAAAATACCGCTGCAAAGCAATTCAGCTATGCATTGAGATCGCCTGCAGATTTTAAAGGGAAAATTATTGAAAACCACCTTACCGGCCTGGTGATGGAAATGAACGGCCGCGAAGTGCATTTCCGGATGATCGGAGAATTTAATGCGTACAACCTGCTTGCTGTTTTTGGCGCGGCGGTTTGCCTTGGCGAGGTTGAAGAAGACATCCTTGAAAAATTGTCTGAATTGCGTGGCGCGGAAGGAAGATTTGATTATACCATTTCCACGGCTGATCGCATCATCGGCATCGTGGATTATGCCCATACCCCCGATGCATTGATGAATGTACTCGCCACCATTCAAAAGCTGCGGAGCAGCAATGAAAATGTAATCACGGTGGTGGGTTGTGGTGGTGACCGGGATAAAACCAAGCGACCGCTTATGGCAGCCGTAGCCTGCGGGTACAGCACAAGAGCCATTTTAACCAGCGATAATCCCCGGACGGAGGATCCGCTGGCCATTTTGGAAGATATGCAGGAGGGAATGAAAAGCGAGTACAAAAGAAAATCCCTGGTCATAGCCGACCGGAGGGAAGCCATCAAAACTGCCGTTGCACTTGCAGAGGCGGGAGACATTATTTTGGTGGCCGGCAAAGGCCATGAAAACTACCAGGATATCCATGGCGTAAAACACCATTTTGATGACAAGGAGGAATTGAATAAAATTTTTGAATTGCTGCAGAAATAGAAGGCCGTTATAAAGAAAAAAACCAAAGAAAATGTTCTATTATTTGTTTGACTGGCTAAGCCACCAATTCGACTTCAGCGGTGCAGGACTGTTCCAGTTCATCACCTTCCGGATGGCTATGGCCACCATACTTTCTTTGGTAATCGCGGCCATTGCCGGCAAATTTATCATCAGGAAATTACAAAAACTGCAAATTGGCGAAAGTGTACGCGAACTGGGTCTTCCCGGCGAAGTGAACAAGGCCAATACGCCAACCATGGGCGGCTTCATCATATTACTGGCTATTCTCATTCCGACCATTTTATTTGCCAAGCTGCTGAATATTTACATCCTCCTGATGCTTCTCGTGACCGTATGGTGCGGAATGATCGGATTTATAGATGACGTGCTCAAATTGCGGGCTAGGCGTATTGCCCGTGAAAAAGGAATTACCTACAAGAAAGCTGATGCGGACGGGCTTGCCGGGAAATTCAAGATCGCCGGACAGGTAGGCCTTGGTTTGATTGTTGGCGCCACACTGTATTTCAGCGATGGGGTCATTATGGAGCGCCGTGTGGTAGAGCAGGACAGGGTGATGCAATTGAATGCCCGCGAAAAACTTGTGGGCGAAACCACAAAAAACATTGACGGTAAAGAATTGCGCTATGTGCAGGTGCAAACACCCATCACCACCATTCCATTTGTAAAAGGACATGAATTCAATTATGCCCGTCTGCTGCCTTCAAGCTGGCAGGATTATACCTATATCGTTTACATCATCGCGGTAATTTTTATCATTACGGCAGTTTCAAACGGATCAAATATTACCGATGGCCTTGACGGGCTGGCTACAGGTGTGGCAGCGATAATTGGTGTTTGTCTGGGATTGTTTGCATATACAAGCGGCAATATCCGTTTTGCGGAGTACCTCAACATCATGTATATCCCCAACCTAGGTGAGCTTTCCATTTTTATCGGGGCATTCATCGGTGCTTGCATTGGTTTTTTGTGGTATAACGCGTTTCCGGCACAGGTATTTATGGGAGATACAGGCAGCCTCGCCCTCGGAGGCATCATTGCATCCCTTGCCATTATTGTGCGTAAGGAATTGTTGATCCCCATTTTCTGCGGTGTGTTCCTGGTTGAAAACCTGAGTGTGATGATGCAGGTGTCCTATTTTAAATACACAAAGAAAAAATATGGAGAAGGCAGGCGCATTTTCCTTATGTCGCCATTGCACCACCATTACCAGAAACTGGGATACCACGAAAGCAAAATCGCTGTGCGTTTTTGGATCGTAACCATATTGTTAGCCATTTTTTCAGTGATCACCTTAAAAATCCGTTAGGCCGGGAATGAAACAAAAACTGATCATAATTGGTGCCGGTGAAAGCGGTTGTGGTGCAGCAGTGCTGGGTCGGCAGCAAGGTTATGATGTTTTCGTAACCGAAGCCGGAGAGATCAAACCGCAATACCTGATTGAGCTGAATGGATTAGGAATACCTTTTGAGCAAGGTGGCCACAATATGGAAAAAATTCTTGCGGCAAATCTCGTGGTAAAAAGTCCCGGAATACCCGAAAAAGCTCCGGTAATGAAAGCCATCCGCAGGGCGGGCATTCCTGTGATCAGTGAGTTGGAATTCGCTTACCGCCATATTGGTGAGGGAAAAATTGTGGCCATTACCGGAAGCAACGGCAAAACCACCACCACGGCGCTGCTGCATTTTATGTGCGAAGTAGAAGGCCTCAATACCGCCCTGGTAGGAAACATTGGCCATTCCATTGCCAGGCAGGTGGCATTGAATCCTGTTGACTGGTACATCACCGAAGTTAGCAGTTTTCAACTTGATGACATTGTTGAATTCAGGCCACACATTGCCATCCTAACCAACATTACCGAAGACCATCTCGACCGGTATGATTATAAAATGACGAACTACATCGCGTCCAAATTCAAGGTCATTCAGAATCAAACATCAAACGATTATTTCATCTATTGTGCCGATGATCCGGAAACAATAGCCAACTTAAATACATATCATAAACAATCAACTTTATTGCCTTTTACTATGAAACACGAATTACGCCAGGGAGCCTACATCAAGGACGAGGAAATGCTCATCCGGGTTAAAGAACAGGAGGTACGCATGAATATCCATGAATTTAAACAAGCTGGTAAACACAACCAGTACAACACCATGGCTGCGGGAATATCCGCCCGGGTTATGGGCATACGGGATGAGAATATCCGGGAAGCCGTGCAGCATTTTGAAGGGCTGCCTCACCGCAATGAATTTGTGGCTACCATAAGAGGTGTGGATTATGTAAATGACAGCAAATCCACAAACATCAACAGTACCTGGTATGCATTGGGCACGGCCACCAAACCGGTTGTACTGATTCTTGGCGGCGTTGACAAGGGCAATGATTATTCCATCATTGAAGAATTGGTTGAAGAAAAGGTAAAAGGCATTATCTGCATGGGTTTGGATAATCAAAAGATCCACGATGCGTTCAAGGGTAAAGTTGGCTTTTTGATAGACGTGCATTCAGCACGTGAAGCCGTGGAAACAGCATACCGCCATTCCACAACAGGCGATATGGTACTACTGTCCCCGGCCTGCGCAAGTTTTGACCTGTTTAAAAATTATGAAGATCGCGGCGATCAGTTCAAAACCGCTGTGAATGAATTGTAATGGGATTGATTGAGACCATAACCAATGAATTGAAGATCAACCGCGACGATGATGGCGCTGGTTTTTCTTTGAGTCCAAAAACCAAGGGCGATCCGGTGATCTGGAGCATTGTGGCCATACTGGTTATCATGAGCCTGCTGGTAGTATATAGTTCTACCGGCACGCTGGCCTACAGGATAAACAAAGGAAATACCGAATATTATCTGGTCCGCCAGGTTTTATTCATTCTCATTGGTGTGGCCATCATTTACCTTACCCATCTCATTGATTACAAATGGTTCAGTCGGCTGGCACTTTGGTTCTACCTCATTTCCATTCCGCTGTTGCTGTTCACCTTATTTTTTGGGGCCAACCTCAATGAAGCCAGCCGCTGGATAAAACTACCCGTTGTTAATCTCACTTTTCAAACTTCCGATTTCGCCCGCCTGGCCCTATTCATGTACCTCGCCCGGATGCTTAGCCGCAAGCAGCCTGTCATCCAGGATTTCAAGGAAGGATTTCTGAAATGCCTGATTCCCATAATCATTACCTGCGCTCTCATCATGCCCGCAAACCTGAGCACAAGCGTACTCACCGCCGCCACCGGATTGTTGCTCCTCTTTATGGGAAGAGCTTCTATACGGCATATTCTGATGGCTGTAGGTATCGCGGCAATTCCTGTAATGCTGCTTATCGTTGTTGCTGTTTCAAGCCATAAGAGCGAACAAGTGGCCAGCAGCAGCCCTGCAAATAATGAAGTGGTGGCCTCGGTGAAAAAGACCGGTCGCATGGGTACCTGGGTAAATCGCATCCAGGATTTTATTTACACCAGCGGAACTGAAGCGCCATACCAGGTGCAACAAGCTAAGATTGCTATAGCCAAAGGCCGTTGGGTAGGACTTGGCCCAGGAAACAGTGAGCAACGAAATTTTCTTCCACATCCGTATAGTGATTTTATTTATGCCATTATTTTGGAGGAATATGGGTTGATAGGGGGCATGGTCGTACTTTTACTCTATCTCACCTTTCTATACCGGTCCATCATTATTGTGCGTAAATGCCCCTTTGCATTCGGCACCTTCCTGGCACTTGCATTAAGTGTCACCCTGGTTATCCAGGCTTTTACAAATATGGCTGTAAATGTGGGACTGTTTCCGGTTACAGGTGTTACCCTTCCACTGGTCAGCATGGGTGGAACGAGTTTTTTATTTACTTGTTTTTCAATCGGGATCCTGTTGAGCATTTCGCGAAATATAGAAAAATATGAAGGAGCCTACCAGCCTGAAAAAGTTGAAGGAGGTGAATTATGAGTTGCCGAATCATTATAGCCGGAGGTGGAACAGGAGGGCATATTTTTCCCGCGATAGCTGTGGCCAATGCATTGAAGAAATTAAATCCCGATGTTGAATTATTGTTTATTGGGGCGGCCGGAAAAATGGAAATGGAAAAAGTTCCGAAAGCGGGTTATAAAATAGAAGGACTGAATATTGCCGGTCTCAACCGTTCGCATTGGTGGAAAAATTTCAGCCTGCCCTATAAAATGATCGAAAGTTATTTTCAGGTGAAACGCATTTTCAAACAATTCAGGCCCGATGCCGCTTTTGGGGTAGGTGGATACAGCAGTTTTCCTGTATTGCGCTATGCACAGTCAAAAGGGATACCCACTTTTTTGCATGAGGCCAATGCTTTTGGCGGCAAAGCCAATACCATGCTGGCCAAAAGGGCGGCACAGGTTTATGCCGGCGCGCCGGGGCTGGAAAAATTCTTCCCTGCGGAAAAAATCATTTTTACCGGAAACCCGGTACGGGAAAACCTGGTGGATGCGGCTGTTGGAAAAGCAGAAGCCAAAAAGAATTTCGGTCTTACGCCTGCTGCAAAAGCTGTACTCGTTGTGGGCGGAAGCCTGGGCGCACTCAGTATCAATAAAGCAATGGCTGAAGGAATGCAAAAGCTGCGTCAAAACGGATTGCAGGTAATCTGGCAAACCGGTAAAGCGTTTGATGCCGTAGCGAAAAAAATTACGTCGGGAGTAAGCGGAGTTTGGCAAGGCGAATTTATCGACAATATGACGGAAGCCTACGCGGCGGCAGATCTCGTGATTAGCCGGGCGGGAGCCATGAGTGTGGCCGAACTCTGCCTGGCGGGCGTACCCGTCATCTTCGTTCCCTATCCTTTTGCTGCCGAAGATCATCAAACCGCAAATGCTGTGGCGCTTGTAAAAGAAGGCGCCGCATTGCTGGTAAAAGATGGTGATTCAGGCCGTGATCTCATCAATACCGCGATTGCTTTATCCCGGGAAGAAGAGAAAATGCAGCAAATGGCTGAAAAAATAAAAAGCATGGGCGTGCGCAATGCTGATTTGGTAATTGCTCAAAATATACTCAGACAGGTTTGTGAAAAAAATTGATACCATATCAAATATTTACTTCCTTGGGATTGGCGGTATAGGCATGAGTGCCATTGCCCGTTATTTTCTGCAGAAAGGTGCCAAAGTAAGTGGTTATGATCGTACAGAAACGACTATAACCCGGGCTCTTGAATCAGAGGGCGCCTCCATTCACTACGAAGACAATTTTAAGCTGATAGATAAAAATACCGACCTGGTAATTTATACCCCGGCCATTCCGAAAGATCATCGGGAATGGAACTGGTTAAAAAATAACGGATACGAGATTGTGAAGCGCAGCGATGTACTGCAATGGATAACCGAAGGCGGGTTCAATATCTGCGTTGCCGGTACGCATGGCAAAACGAGCATTACTTCCATGATCGGTTATTTGCTCCGGCATGGTCCGGGCTGCAATGCCTTTTTGGGCGGTGTGTCCGTGAATTTTGGTACAAATTACTGGAAGGCGGAAAACAACATCAACGTAGTGGAAGCCGACGAGTACGACCGCAGTTTTTTAAAGCTCAGCCCGGATATTGCGGTAATCACCGCAATGGATGCCGACCATCTGGATATTTACGGAACGGTTGAGAACATGCGCCAAAACTTCGTGGAGTTTGGAAAACGGATAATCCAGGATGGACTGCTTATTCATAAAATCGGATTGGATCAACTGGATCAGCTTACCGGCATTGACATCCGGAAATACGCATTGGAAAACAGGGCAGAAAATGGACCGGAAATATATGCTGAAAACATCCGCAATATAACCGGCGGCTATTTGTTTGACGCGGTTTTGGGAGAGACCAAAATAAACGATGTGGAATTGCATACAGGCGGATTGCACAACCTGGAGAACATGCTGGTGGCCATGGCGGTAGCTACGCATTTGGGTATGGAGCCTGAAACTTTGAAAGATGCCATACGTGTTTACCAAGGTGTGGTGCGTCGTTTTGAATATATTTTGAAACCATCTGAAGGCAACGAGAATGGTCCGGTAGTAATTGATGACTATGCACATCATCCCGAAGAACTGCGCGCCTTGCTTCGCGGAGCAAAAGACCTGTTCCCTGGTCATCGTTGTTTCATTGTTTTTCAGCCCCACTTATTCACACGTACCCGTGACCTGGCCAATGAATTTGCTGAGGTTTTAAATATTGCAGATGAAGTATATCTCTTGCCTATCTACCCTGCGAGGGAACTGCCTATTGAAGGAATTAGTTCGGAGGTGATTGCGGAAAAAATACCTGCGGGCAAAGTCAAATTGACGACAGGGCAGGAATGGTTTGAAAAATGGACGCCGGTGGACGGAGAGATGTGGTTGCTGGCAGGTGCCGGAAACATTGATGTTTTGGCGCCGTTGGTAAAAAACAAATATGTAAAAAATTAATGAGTAAACAACAAACATACAAAATGCTGGGCCGCTTAATGTGGTCGTTGATCGCAGTAGCCTGTGTGTTCCTGTTGTTCGTAAGTATGCGCCAGAAAGTGCAGCATAACTGCAAGCACGTGATTGTGAAAATCAAGGCGGATGAAGGAAAGATATTCCTCGACGAAGAAGATGTGGAAAACATTTTGGTACATGCTACGGGAACATCTCGGAAATTGAGTGGCCAACCACTAGCGGGTATAAACATGGCGGCAATGGAGCGGCGGTTGATGGAAGAGGAGTGGATCAGTGACGTTAATGTTTTCGTTGACAACCAGCAAAATCTTGTTGTAGAGGTTTGGGAAAGAGTTCCGGTAGCTCGTGTTTTTGATATCCAGGGGAAAAGCTATTATTTAGATTCAGCAGCCACCCAGCTACCGTTAAGTGACAACGAACGGGCCGGATTGCCGGTATTTACCAATGTGCCGGTTGCAAAGGGCGACAGCAGCTATGGCTTGCAGGTACAACGACAGATCGTAAAGTTGGCAAAGATTATTCAGCGTGATGCATTTTGGAGGGCACAGGCCGCACAAATAGACATTACGCCGGGCGGGGGATTTGAAATATATCCGGCAATCGGTTCGCAGGTAATTGAATTGGGAAAAGCGGAGGAGCTCGAAGAAAAAATGACCAGGCTTAAGATCTTTTACAGGGAGGTAATGGCCAGGCAAAATTTCAATCAGTACAGTCGGCTGATTGCATCTTACAACAACCAGATTGTAGCGGTAAAAGGAAATGATGTGCCCGTGCAGATTGATCGGCATAAAGCTCTGGAGGTATTTAAGAATCTTGTGGCCGAAAATAAAACGGTGGTCAATGCCAACGCAGTCGAATCCTCTCCAAATGCAGGCAGGATGATCACGGTTGGAGATTCCGCATCCGGTCATTCAGCTTCAAGGAAAACGCCGTCCAAAGAAGCCAAGCCTCCACCGGTGCAGGTACAGCCATCAGAGGCTGCACAGCCCGAGGCGAAAAAAACAGACTCCATAAAACGCGCACCTAAAGCCATAATGCAACCAAAAACAGAAAATAACTAAAAGCACAAATTATATGAGTAACACCAATCCAATCATCGTAGGCCTCGACATTGGCACAACCAAAATTGCTGCTATTGCCGGACGCAAAAACGAGTATGGAAAATTGGAAATATTGGGGTTCGGAAGGGCCGGTTCCAATAATTCCGTTCAGCACGGACAGGTGCTGAATATCGACAATGCGGTACAAGCCATTGTGGAAGCTATGAACGCTTGCCGGGCAAGCAACAAAAACCTGCAGATCAATGAAGTTTATGTAGGTATTGCCGGCCACCACATCAAGAGCCTTCAAACCCGGGGAGACCTTGTACGCCAGGACCTGGAAAATGAGATCACACAGAGGGATGTGGATAAGCTGATTGAAGACCAACGCAAAACCTATATACCTGCCGGTGACCAGATTATTGATGTGATCCCCCAGGAATTCAATGTAGACAATTACCAGCGCATTAAAGATCCGATTGGACACAGTGGTGTTAAGCTCGGTGCCAATTTTCACATTATCACCGGCGACCGGTACGCGATACGTAATATCAGCCGGGCGGTAGACAAAAGCATGTTGAAAATTAAAGACATCGTATTGCAGCCCCTGGCAAGTGCGGACGCCGTAATGAGCACGCATGACCTGGAAGCCGGAGTGGCCATTTTGGATATAGGTGGCGGCACAAGCGACCTGGCCGTTTTTGATGAAGGTGTACTTAAGCATACCGCTGTGATCCCTTTTGGGGGCGAAAACATTACCAATGATATAAAAACCGGCCTCGGCGTTCTCAAAACCCAGGCGGAGGTTATGAAGGTCCAGTTTGGAAGTGCGTTGGCGCAGGAAACCAAATCAAATGCCATCATCACTGTTCCCGGCTTACGGGGCATGCCCGCCAAACATGTTAATGTGCGCACACTGGCACAAATCATCCAGGCCAGAATGAGCGAAATACTGGATTTTGTGGTTTATCACCTCAAGCAGGTTGGTATGGATAACAAAACGCTCAACGGAGGCATCATTCTTACCGGGGGAGGATCACAACTGAAACACCTCATTCAGCTTACCGAATATCAAACCGGTGTTTATGCACGAATTGGTTACCCCAATGAGCATTTAAGCAGCGGGTATATTGAAGAACTGACCAAACCCATGTATTCGACATGTATCGGTTTGATCCTGAAAGGTTATAATGATTTTGAACGCAACAAGAAGCATTTTGAGACCACCAACGAAGACGTCGGCATACCAAAGGATTTGTTGAAAGTAGACCTATCAAATGTGGAAGGCGGAACTGACACGCAGGTGAATGGCCAAATGCAACCCAAACCAGAAATTCAGCGTGGACCAAGAAAACCGACCATTTGGGAAAAATTCAAAGACTCTATTTGGGAAATGTTCAAAGAAGAAGACGATACATACCTCAAATAACTTTTTACCATAAAAAGAACAATAACACTTACCCATTTATTCTAAAACCAATCCTGAAAAGGATAAAAAACTTGCACAGCTATGATTTATTTTGATATGCCCAAGGAGAAAAGCAATATCATCAAAGTTTTGGGCTTTGGTGGCGGTGGCAGCAATGCTGTAACACACATGTACCGCCAGGATATTCAGAATGTAGATTTTGTGATTTGCAATACAGATGCCCAGGCGCTTGAAAGCAGCCCGGTAGCCAATAAAATTCAACTTGGTCCCAACCTTACCCAGGGACTTGGAGCCGGTGCCGATCCCAAACGCGGTAAAGCGGCTACCGAAGAAAGCCTTGAAGAGATTCGCCGGATCCTTGAGGTAAACACCAAAATGGCATTTATTACTGCCGGCATGGGTGGCGGAACCGGAACCGGCGGCGCGCCAACAGTGGCCAGGATTTGCCAGGACCTGGGTATCCTGACTGTGGGAATCGTTACCACACCATTCTTGTTTGAAGGCCCCAAGCGCATGGAGCAGGCAAAAGCCGGCATTATGGAACTGAAAGAAAGTGTGGACACCCTTTTGGTCATCAGTAACGAAAAACTACGTTCTCAGTTTGGCAGCCTTAAAATGCGGGAAGCTTTCCGTAAGGCCGACAATGTATTGAGCACTGCGGCAAAATGCATTACCGATATCATCAACAAACCCGGAGACATCAATGTTGATTTCGCCGATGTATGCACTGTTATGAAAAGTGGTGGTGTTGCCATTTTGGGCAGTTCGAGTGCAAGCGGTGAAGAGCGTGCGCTGAAGGCTACACGGGAGGCCATCAACTCGCCGTTGCTTAATGATAACAACATCATGGGTGCCAAGTGGATCCTGCTGAACATCACCACTGCTGAAGGTGAGCATGAATACACTACCGATGAAGTTTATTCCATTCAGCAATATGTTAGTGGGTTGGCTGGTAAAGAGGCCAACATTATTTTGGGTATGGGCATTGATGAAGAGCTTGGCGATGCGATTGGAGTGACCATTATTGCCACGGGTTTCCATAACCGCGATCCGTTTGAAGTAGCGGTGGAAGAATGCGAGAAAACCACCGCTCCAGGCAAACCTGAGGAAACGCCAATTTATATGACTTTGGGTATTGAAGGGGAAGAAAAGAAAATGGAGGCCGTAAAAGTTACCGTTGTGCCTGAAGTGGAAATGCCCCCGGTTGAGCATAACCTTGTAACGCCGGAGGACACTGATCTGACACCAAAAATGGATTTTACAGAATCTGATGAAAATCAGGAGGCACAAACCAACAGCATGGACCCGGTTGAGGATAATGATTATTTCGTATTGGATTTTGGATCGGTTATCAACGAAGAGCCGGCAACACCCGTTGGACAGGATGATACGCCGGAAGAGACATTGCCCTCTTTCCTTCAAAAACCAGCTTCTGTTTACAGGGAGCCCGAAAAAGAAGAGCCATTAAATACTGCGGAAGAGGACCTTTTCACCCCGCAATTGCAGGAGGATGAAATGCCGGTAATTGAGGTAAAAGACGAAGATGAGATGTTGCATGGCATTACCATGACGGTAAGTGAAGACCATGAAGAAACGCCGCAGCAAAGACCGGTAGCCGTTGAACAGCCTGACCTTTGCGAGGAAGAAATCCAAAAAAGAATGGCCCGCGAAAGAATCGAGCGTTTGCGCAAATTGAGCTTCAACCCCAGTGCCATGGATCAAACGGCGGATATCGATAATAATCCGGCCTACCTGCGCAGAGACCTCAGCCTGCACAATTCCATTGCCAATGTTGAGGATTTTTACAGCCGTGCCAATGTAAAGAGCAATGAAGACGGAGAAACGGTGATCAGTACACTTAACAATTTTCTCCATGGCGATAAGCCAGATTAATTTTAGGTTTTAGGTTTAAGAATAGGAGTGTTTTTAGTTAAAACGGCCCCACTTTTCCAGGCGGGGCTTTTTTTTGCCCTGTAGTTCACGGGATTTTGGTTCGTAATTTTGGGACATGAAAAAAATGGTCGCAATTACGGGGGGAACCGGCCTGGTGGGCAGGGCATTATGCACAAAGCTGTCAGAATCAGGATATGAAATATTGGTATTGAGTCGCAATCCGGAAAAAGTTGCAAATCCCATTAAAGGCGTAACCTATATCGGCTGGAACATTGAGCAGAAGAAAATTAGCCCCGAGCTGGCCCGGGCTGAGGTCATTGTTCATCTTGCCGGAGTGCCGGTGATGGCTAAAAGATGGACAGACGAATTTAAAAAAGAAATCGTGGACAGCCGGGTGAATTCAGCTGAGCTTTTGGTGGATTTCCTCAGAAACAATACGCATGATGTAAAGCAATTCGTGACGTCGTCAGCCATTGGATGGTACGGTCCCGATAATGGCCGGCAGCCTTTTACCGAAGATATGCCGGCTCATGCAGGGTTTTTGGGCACCACATGCCGGATGTGGGAAGCGGCATCGCAACCGGTGAATGGCCTGGGCATCCGCTGGAATGCGGTACGAACCGGCATTGTGCTTTCCAGTAATGGCGGCGCGTTTCTGGAATTTTACAATCCGGTGAAATTTCATATAGCCCCCATTTTGGGTAGTGGCAGGCAAAGTATTTCCTGGATCCATATTGATGACCTCTGCGGAATTTATCAGCACCTTATAGAAAATCCCGTTGAAGGAGCGATCAATGGAGTAGCACCCCTTCCAGTAACCAATAAGGAATTGGTGCTAACGCTTGCGAGGCAAAAAGCAGGTTCCATTTTTCTGCCTGTTCCTGTTCCGGCAATAGTCTTAAACGCTGTATTGGGAGAAAGCAGCATTGAAGTTTTGAAAAGCGCGACCGTTTCCTCCGCAAAAATTGAAAATAACGGTTTTCGATTTAAGTTTCCAACAATTGGAGATGCAGTCAGGAACCTGGCAAGCGGCTAGATCAGATCACTGTTTTTTCCCACCTGCGGCTGCGCATATACCAATAGGCCAGCACCAGGGTTACAGCCCAGTAAAGCAGTTCGCTTGCCCAGGCCCATATCAACGGCAGGTGCAGCACCTGCAATGCCAGGGTAACATAAATTATATAAAGCACAATGGTGATCACTTCAATGATCACGTTCACCTTCGCATTTCCCGTACCAACAATGCTGTTGAGCCATGCAGTGCCAACAGACTGTAAAATGAGGGCCAGCGATATTACGCGCAGTACCGGGGTTGCATAAATGGTAAATGCCTCATCCTGCTGAAACATCGCCATGAAGGCATGGGGGAACAAATTAATGAGTATCGACAACGGGACCGCGAACACCAGGCTCAGTTTTACAATCTTCCACACCAGCGGCAGCACTTCAGTCTTTCGGTTCTGGCCAATAATATTTCCAACCATCGTATTGCTTGTGGCTGCAAAAGCCCAGCTGAAGCTACCCAGTATGCCTAGCACATTGCGCATTGTATTGCTTACTGCCAGGTCGAGCGTGCCGCGATGTTCAATCAGAATATAAAAATACTGCCAGGTAACAATGCTGATGCCATATTGCAGCATCAATGGGGCCGATTGGGTGAAAATGAGATAAATATGTTTCCATACAAAACGGAATTGCATGCTGTAATTTATCGAAAGCAATATGCCTTTGTATTTCAGGATATAAGATACCGTAATTAAGCCCGTAAATTCAGCGATTACCGAAGCAATGGCCGCTCCGTTGAAGCCCAATTGAGGAAGTCCGAATTTGCCATAAATCAGCCCGTAGTCCAGAAAAATATTGGCGATGGTTTCCAGTACTGTTCCAACGATGAGGTATTTGCTCCGGTTGGTGGCTACCAGCAAGGCGTTTCGCATCTGGAATAAATATAGAAAGGGCAAGCCCCAAATGCGGATGAGCAGAAAATCTACAGCAAGGTTGTAGGTTTCCTCATGGGTGAGGGTAAGGCGCAGCAAAGTGGGGGTGAGTAAATAATTAAAAGCGATAAATGCCAAGGCCAGTGCAACGGCAAGCAGGCTGCCCTGGGCAAATAAATTCCCAATTTCCTGCGGTCGGTTTTCACCTGCCCTGCGCGACATGAGGGCCTGCAATCCGTTATTGAGCCCGTGACCAATTACCGCAAAGATGAGGTAGTAAACACCTGTAATACCTGCCACTGCAAGAGGCAATTCACCCAAGCCGCCCAGGAAAATATTGTTTACCACAAAGTTGATCTGCGGTACCAGGGTGGCAGCAGCAATGGGCAAAGCGATAGACAGGATTTGCCGGTTGCTGATCTCCAGTTGCCATTTTTGTTCAACCGGAATGCTCATAAGGCTCAGAATAAATTGTCGTAAATGGAAGTGCGTTATTTTTTTAGCAAGCCCGGACTAACACGGAAATCTTTGCTTCCTGCCTCGTATTGGTAAAAGCCTTCACCAGATTTCACACCGAGCTTTCCGGCAGCAACCATATTCACCAGCAACGGGCAGGGTGCATATTTGGGTTGTTGAAATCCATCATGCAGAACGCGAAGAATAGCCAGGCATACATCAAGACCAATAAAATCAGCGAGCTGAAAAGGCCCCATGGGATGCGCCATGCCGAGTTTCATTACCGTGTCAATTTCCTCCACACCAGCCACGCCTTCAAACAGGGTAAAAATGGCTTCATTGATCATGGGCATCAATATGCGGTTGGCCACAAACCCGGGGTAATCGTTAACCACAGCAGGTGTTTTTCCGAGATCTTTGCTCAGCTGAACGATCTTTTCTGTAACGGCATTATCTGTTGCATAGCCATTAATGACCTCCACAAGCTTCATTACCGGTACAGGATTCATAAAATGCATGCCGATCACTTGCTGAGGCCGGCGGGTTGCGGCACCAATCCGCGTGATGGAAATAGAGGATGTATTTGAAGCAAGGATGGCCGCTTGCGGGGCAAAATTGTCCAGGTCCTTGAAAATCCGGAGTTTAAGATCCACGTTTTCGGTTGCAGCCTCCACCACAAGCTCGGCATCTCTTACCGCTTCCTGCACAGAGGTAAACGTGGTGATATTTGACAGACTCTGCTGTTTCTGCGCTTCGCTAATCAGTTCTTTTGCCACCTGCCTGTCGAAGTTTTTAGAAATGGTGGCTATTGCTTTCTGCAATGCTTCTTCACTAATGTCGGCCAGTCTTACAGTGAATCCATGTTGAGCAAAAACATGGGCGATGCCGTTTCCCATAGTTCCGGCTCCAATTACGGTTATGTTTTTCATAGCTCCTGCAGAATTTTAAAGGTGTAAAGTTAAGGTGTTGGTGCAACAGGAAAGCTACGGGCTTGAGACATTACGCTAAACGTTGAAATGGATTGGTTGGAGAATACCGCGCACCATTCGACGAATTTTTTGCAATTTTTTTTTAGGCCGCGAATGCGGATTTGTTTTCAGCGTTTAGCCATAGCTATCCATAATTTTTTCCAGATTCAGGCTGCGTGTTGATGCGTCGAAAATTTCACGGTAAACGCCGTTTTGATCAAACAATGAACTGTGATTGCCGCTTTCCACCAGCTTTCCGGTTTGCAAAACAAAGATCTCATCAGCATCCACAATCTGCGAAATGGAATGGGAAATGATAACGACGGTTCGGTTTTGCTTGATGGCGTCGAGAGAGATCTTTATCTGCTCGGCTGCAATGGCATCGAGGCTTGCGGTTGGTTCGTCCAGGAAAATTATGGGTGGGTCTTTCAGAAACAAGCGGGCAATGGCAATCCGCTGCTTCTGTCCTCCCGAAAGATTGGTGGCATCGCTTTCATATTGCATGGGCAGTTGCATAATCTGTTCGTGCAGGAAGGCTTTTTTGGCCGCTTCAATTACTGCTTCCCGGGTCGCGTCAAGATCACCATACCGGATATTTTCTTCAATGCTTCCCCGGAAAATATGATTACTCTGCAATACCAGGCCGATGTTTTTCCGGTATGCATGGGTATTGTATTCTATAATGTCGGTTCCGTCGAGCCGGATGAATCCCCTATCGGGTGCATAATACTTGCAAAGCAGATTGATGAGCGTTGATTTGCCCGCGCCACTCAGTCCAACGATTGCAGTGGTACGGCCCGGTACGATCTTGAGGGAAACGTCCTCAATTGCCTTTACGCCATTGGGATAGGTGAAGCTTACCTGTTGCAGTTCAAAATTGCCCTGAACTTTTGCGGGTTTAAAGTCGCCGGATTGTTCTGTTTCTTCATCGGCGTTCAGAATATCGAAATAAGTTTCTGCAAAAATGATGGCATCATTCACCTCATCATAAATACGATGCAATTGGCGGATGGGTGATGAAATGTTATTAAAGAGCATGATGTGCAGCATGATGGCGCCGATGGTGATCTGCCCTTGCAGGACAAGAAAAACGGTGATGATGATGATGAGGACCACGCCCACCTGTTCAACAAAGGTTTTTATGGAATCGTAAATATAGTTGGTGCGGCGCGTGAACAGTTGATTTTCGAGCAGCGCACGCTGAATGCCATATTGTTTTATGCTTTCATAGGTTTCGCGCACAAAGCTCTTGATCACCATAATGGAATTGATGATGTTCAGAATGCCGTTGGTTTTGTTTTCCCGCTGGCGGCGCAACTGCCGGCGGATGCCCTGCAGTTTTTGCGCCTGGCGGTAGCTGACGAAAAAATAAACGGGCAACACAGCGGTCGCCACTAAGCCCACGTATACATTGGCCGCATACATTACAATCAGGGCGAGTATGGAATTGGCAAGCAATGGAAGTATATCAATAAAGAAATTCTGCACAAGCCGGGTGAGGCTTGCCACCCCCTGATCGATACGGGTTTGCAGGGTTCCCGATTCATGGTCCGAATCAGTATAAAATGCCAGACGATATGTGAGTATCTTGTCAATAGCGGCCTGAGCGAGGTCGGCGCTTATATTGATTCGGATTTTTTCGCCATAGTATTTCTGCCCGAAGTGAATGAATATATTCAGGATCTCCTTGCCAAACATGATCGCCGAAATGATGAGTATCACCCTTGTTCCCTGTTCAAAGGGATCGGGTAGGCGCATCAGCTTCTCCACTTCATCAACCGCGTATTTAAGTACAAGGGGGTTGACCTGCGCGGTAATTGCCCCTATGAAGGTGAGGAATAATGTGGTCCAGATCATCACCCGGTAAGGACGGGTAAAAGGAATGAGCTGCCGGAAAACATCAATAAAATTGTACTTTTTATTCTTTTTGGAGATAGCCATGGAACCGGCAATTTACTGACCACCAGTTAATTTGAAACCATTCCCTAAGACGGGCAGCGAAAATTAAGGAAATTTGAGGATGACCGGCCAGCAGGAAAATCAATCCGGATAATAAAAATGGCCGCCCTTTTGGGCAGCCATTCCAGGCATTGATCTCCAAGATCATTTGCCAAATTTCAGTTTCTTGCCGGGATAGAGCGCACTTTCACCCAGTATTTCCTCAATGCGGATAAGCTGATTGTATTTTGCCACCCGGTCGGTACGGCTTGCAGAACCCGTTTTGATCTGGCCACAATTCAAAGCCACTGCCAGGTCGGCAATGGTGGTATCTTCAGTTTCTCCGCTGCGGTGGCTCATAATGGTATTGTAACCCGCAAACTGCGCCATGGTAACCGCGTTGATGGTTTCGGTAAGGGTTCCGATCTGGTTTACTTTTACCAGTAAGCCATTGGCAATATTTTTTTCAATGCCGGTGCTGAGGCGTTGTACATTGGTAACAAAAAGATCGTCGCCTACCAACTGGCACTTGCTGCCAATTACATCGGTAAGGGCCTTCCAGCCATCCCAGTCATCTTCAGCCATGCCATCTTCAATACTTACAATCGGATAATCGGTTACCCATTTTTCCCAAAACTTCACCAGTTCTTCACTGCTCATTTCTTTTCCACTGCTTTTGTGGAATACATACTTTTTCTTATTGCCATCCCAGAGTTCGCTGTTGGCCGCATCCATTGCAATGGATATCTGCGATCCGGCTTTATAACCAGCAGCATTTATGGCTTCGAGTACGGTTTCAATGGCCTCCTCATTGCTTTGGATATTGGGAGCAAATCCACCTTCATCGCCAACGTTTGTGCTGTAACCTTTTTTCTTCAGCGTGGTTTTCAGCGCATGGAAAACCTCAACGCCCCAGCGCAGTCCTTCGCTAAAAGTGGTGGCGCCAACCGGCATGATCATAAATTCCTGGAAATCGATTTTGTTGTCGGCATGGGCACCCCCATTCAAAATGTTCATCATGGGTACGGGCATGGTGCGGGCATTGGTACCACCTACATATCGGAATAAAGGAATATCGAGTTCAGTAGCCGCTGCTTTTGCTACAGCCATACTCACTGCCAGCAAAGCGTTTGCTCCCAGTTTCTCTTTATTGGGGGTACCATCCAGTTCCAGCAGCAAGGCATCAATTCCAGTTTGGTCGGTTACATCCTGGCCCATTAATTCCAGGGCGATAATATCGTTCACATTGGCAACGGCTTTGGTAACGCCTCTGCCCAGATAGTTCTGCTTATCGTTATCGCGCAACTCTACCGCTTCGTGTACACCCGTGCTTGCTCCGCTCGGAACTGCCGCACGTCCTAAAGCGCCTGTATCGGTATAAACATCCACTTCCACGGTTGGGTTTCCCCGGCTGTCCAGTATCTGGCGCGCTGTAATGTCTGAAATCAAAGGCATAAACTTAAATTTTATTGTTAATTAGCTATTTCAAAAACTTTCCGCAAAATTCCATCTAATTCGCCATAATGCCAACGGAATTTCCCATATTAATATCCTATTAATTTTAAATGTATTTGAAAAATCCTTTCCTTCAATGCGCTTAGCGATCAGCCCACGCCGATGGCAGGCAGACCTTATCTTTGCAACCGGCAAACCGTTTTGCCGTTCATGAAAAGATCAAATAAAATCAAATAATTCCATGCAGATACATCAAGCAACCTTAGACCAACTCCGCCTCACCACCGAGGAATACGAAATGATAGTGGAAAAATTGGGCAGGGAGCCGAATTTCAATGAACTCTGTGCATTCAGCGGCATGTGGAGCGAGCATTGCAGTTATAAAAACAGCATCAAATTGTTGAAAACACTTCCCCGCGATGGTGAAAAAATGCTGGTGGCGGCAGGCGAAGAAAATGCCGGCCTTATGGATCTTGGTGATGGTTACGGTGTGGTTTTCAAAATTGAAAGCCATAATCACCCGAGTGCCATCGAACCTTTCCAGGGTTCGGCAACAGGCGTTGGAGGCATTCACCGCGACATTTTTACCATGGGCGCACGTCCCATCGCCGCGCTGAACAGTCTGCGTTTTGGCGAATTGCACCACCGCAAGACCCAATGGCTCCTCGGGGGCGTAACCCATGGGATTGGCCACTACGGCAACTGCTTTGGTGTACCCACTGTTGGCGGAGAAATTTATTTTGAAGATAAATACCACACCAATCCATTGGTAAATGCCATGAGCGTGGGCATTGTAAAAGCGCATGAAACCATCAGCGCCACTGCAAAAGGCGTAGGCAACCCGGTATTTTTCGTTGGGAGTGCTACAGGCAAAGATGGAATTGGAGGTGCGAGTTTTGCAAGCGCCGACATTACCGAAGAAAGTGCACAGGATCTGCCTGCAGTGCAGGTGGGTGACCCTTTCCAGGAAAAAAAATTGCTTGAAGCCTGTCTTGAAGTCATCCAGACGGGGGCGGTGGTAGGCATGCAGGATATGGGTGCTGCCGGTATTATTTGTTCAACCGCGGAAATGAGCGCCAAAGGCGAGGTCGGTATGCGCATAGACATCGATAAAGTACCTACCCGTCAGCAAGGAATGAAAACATGGGAACTGCTGCTGAGTGAAAGCCAGGAGCGGATGCTGATGGTGGTGCAGGCTGGCAGGGAGAAAGAAGTGCTGGATATTTTTGAAAAATGGGATCTGCCCTGCAGCAATATCGGCGAAGTAACGGATGATGGGTTGCTGAAGTTTTATATGAATGGCGAACTCGATGCCGAAATACCGGCACATGAACTCGTGCTGGGAGGCGGCGCTCCGCAATACACCCGGGAATACAAAGAGCCAGCTTATTTTGAAAAAATAAAGGCATTCGATCCCCGTGAGATCCGCGAACCCCAAGACCTGAAAGCGATTGCCGAAAAGCTCATCAACATTCCCAACATTGCCAGCAAGCGTGCGGTTTATGTGCAATACGACAGCATGGTAGGCGCCAACAATACCAATACCAACGCGCCAAGTGATGCGGCTGTGGTGCTGGCCAAACCCAGTGAAAAATTGCTGGCCATTACTACCGATTGCAACAGCCGGTACGTATTTGCAGATCCCTATAAAGGTGCAATGATCGCGGTAGCAGAAGCAGCCCGCAATATTGTATGCAGCGGAGGTCAACCATTGGGCGTAACCAACTGCCTGAATTTCGGAAATCCTTACGATCCGGAGGTTTATTACCAGTTTGTGAAATCGGTGGAGGGGATGGGCGAAGCCTGCCGCAAATTCAATACTCCGGTAACCGGTGGCAACGTAAGCTTTTACAACCAAAACCCTGATGGTCCGGTTTATCCCACACCAACGATCGGCATGGTTGGTGTGCTGGAAAACATTGAAGATAAAATGACCTTGTTCTTCAAAAATGCGGGCGATGTTATTTACCTGGTCGGAAGATCTTCAAATGACATCAATAGCAGCGAATACCTGCATAAAATTCATAACGTGGAATTTAGTCCTGCACCGGAATTTGATCTTGATGAAGCATTGCAACTGCATGAACAAATCCTTGACGTGATCAGCAAAAAATTGATTGAAAGTGCACACGATATCAGCGAGGGCGGATTGTTCACGGCGCTGTGTGAAAGTGGATTTTGGAAGGATCTCGGTTTTGATCTTAGCTTTACGGAGGGGATCCGGAAAGATGCTTTTTTGTTTGGCGAAGCCCAAAACAGGGTAGTGGTTTCAGTGAAGCCCGAAAACGCAACGGCATTTGAAGAAGGCCTAAAGGGACAGCATTTTGAAAAACTCGGTACGGTTACAAGTGGTGAGGTAACAGTTGGCGATGAAGATTGGGGAAATATTTCCACCTGGAAAAATGCTTACGATACTTCAATTGAACTTTTGCTTTCCGGCCACGAGGGGGAGCATGCGCTTTCGGCTATATAACCGGTTATTGAAATAATGCGTTTTCCTCATCGCAGAACCTGAAAGTGAAGAAGAATTCATTATTTATTTTGAAGAAAAAAGAAATGATATTATTTCAGCTTAAAATAAGAATTTCCCTGAATTGCCGGCTTTTTTTGTATTCTTTTTAATCTGGATTTTTACGTAATTAAAAATAATTAAATCCTATGATCCCTCCATCTCAAATAATATTGACCGGAGCTGCGGGCTTTATTGGCAGCGTTATGCTACAAAAGCTGAATGAAGAAGGTTTTGAAAACATAGTGATTGTAGATGATTTTTCCAGGGAGGATAAAAGACCGAACTGGGAACAAAAAAAAATTTCGAAAAAAATTGACCGGGCAGTTTTGGCGAATGAGCTGAGCGGCTTAAATCCAGCTTGCGTTATTCATCTTGGTGCCCGCACGGATACGACGGAATTTGATTACTCGGTGCATCAGAAACTCAATGTGGAATACAGTGAAATGCTTTGGAAATATTGCGCTGAAAAACAGCTCCCGTTAATTTATGCTTCATCCGCTGCCACTTATGGGGATGGCAGTATGGGATATGTTGACAACCACGAATTGCCTTTTGAACTCGAGCCACTAAATCCCTATGGAAGGAGCAAGAATGAATTTGATAAATGGGCATTGAAACAATGGGCCGGTTGCCATTCAAAAAACATGGAAAAATGCCCGCCTGCATGGGCTGGATTAAAATTCTTTAATGTGTATGGGCCGAATGAATATCATAAAGGACGCATGGCCTCTGTGATCTTTCACGCGTTTCACCAGATCAGAAATAGCGGGAAGGTAAAATTATTCCGGAGCCACAAGGATGGTTTTGAGGACGGCAAACAAATGCGTGATTTTATTTATGTAAATGATATTGCGGACGTGATTTTCTGGATGATGTACAACATGCAAAATCCGGAATGGAATAATGGATTATATAATCTGGGTACCGGAAAAGCGCGCACGTTTTTAGACCTCGCAAAAGCCACATTTGCCGGGATGGAACTTGAGCCCAATATCGAATTCATCGACATGCCTGAAGATATCCGCGATAAATACCAATATTTTACTGAAGCGAATATGAAAAAACTTCGTGATGCGGGATATACCCATCCGTTTTTTTCGTTGGAAGGTGGGGTGAGGGATTATGTGCAAAATTATTTACGCTCAAGTGGATAGAAGTGAATGCTTGTGCTTACCCAAGAATTGAAAGGCCGCAAGATAAGTTTGGCTGAATGTATATATATATATATATTGCCATTATAACCGACTTTGGTTTCAATAATTAAACGCTGTTGTATGAAAAAACTTTTCTTTTTATGCTTTGCCTTTTTTTTGTTTATCCCAAACATTTTTGCCTCCAACCCCCCCGCAACCGGAGTGCCTGAAGAAATGATCAGGCTTGCTACACTTCAAATGCCCACCCTCGACAACACCTGGTTTTCATGCTCAGAAACTGTTGCTGCTCAGGCTAGTGCTAATTTTGTTGATTGTGACACCGGTGAAACCTACACAATAATCGCAAACGCTTCCTGCTCAAAGACACGCGACACCTGCTTTGAAGCTTATATGGCCGCCTGGCTTTGCGCGAATGGAAAGGCCCAGGATGCGGTAACCGAAGAGATGCCTGCTCCCTGTGATTGATTTTGCCATTTGCTTTTTTTGTATTACTGATCTGTAAACAAAGATTAAATGTTTCTATGAAAAGAATATTGTCTTTTTGGCTTGGCCTTTTCTTTTCGACTGTTGCGCTTGCGCAGGGCATTGAAGCCACTTATGAGGTAACAACGGTAAGGTGGGCTGGCGAACCACATGAAGAAGTATTCGAATATTCCTGGAAGGTGTATTACAAGGGAAACAAAGTAGCCTCTTATTTTATCCCAAAATATGTTGACAAATATCCGGACGGGCATGTGAGAAAGCAGATACAGCCACACCATTCCCTCACAACGCAATTGCCCACTGCGGAGAAACTGGATTACGAGGTTTTTCATCTGGACAGCATGGTGCGTTGGAACATTACCAGTGGCCCGTTCACCAATGATCAGGATCCATGTGCGGGTCAGAAAGATGCCCGAAAAATTAGCAAAGAATCTGCCAGGTTTTGGACTTTTTATGACGAAACCAAAAATGTAGAAGGCCTGAATTGCCAGCGGGCATCCGCTAAATTTTGGGATGGCTGGTTCGCCACCGATATTGAGGTGGGAGGCTCTACTTATGGATTGTACACGGTGCCATTTTTGTTGGTGGAGGGTACGCAGCATGGCACCAATAAATCATTCAGGCTTTTGTCGGTTGACCTCAATGCACAAATCGACGATTCAGTGTTTTGGCCCGTATGCTTTCAAGAACGGTTTAACTTGTAATCCGGGATTAAGATCAAATCTTGGATAAATAGCCTTGACTTTCTTATGCGCCTGATTTTCACCTCGGTGGATTTATCCACCGGATGCTGCGCATGTGGATTATAAATGCAAGGGTCGGTTTAAAATAAGGGTTCATACGGCTGTTTACAGTTGTTTTAATTTATCAACCGTTCAATGCATTATTGCTTAAATTGAACATTGAATTGATTGGATTTGGGGAAACGATACTACATAATGATTGTTCTTTTTTTTACTGCCGTCATCCTGGTTGGTTTTTTGGTTTCTGCAAATGCTCAAAATCCTGTTGTGGGCAATAATTATTCATTTTGCCTTGCAGATCCCACTGGCCATCCTGTAAAACAAGCATCCGTTCGTGTGAACCGGAAGTCGGGTACATTAATCCGTTTTTTTAATTTAAGGGATACCAGTTGTGCCACCATTCTGCTCCCTTCAGAATTCGATACCATCGTGTTTTTGATTTCATCCCCCGGTTTTTTGCCCTTTGAAAAAAGGCAGGCTGTCCATAATACCTATCCTGAAACCGAAACTCTTTCATTGGAATGGGCACCTGCTTCGCTGCCCGGTGCGGAGGTGAGGGCGTCGAGGTGGGTGAGGGGTGATACCACTTTTTTTAATCCTGAAGCCTATGCTACGGGTGAAGAAAAAAAATTAAAGGAATTGTTGGAGAAATTGCCCGATTTCCGGATTGATGAAAATGGCGTAATGCGCTATAAGAACCGGCCAATATGAAAAAGCTTCGTGACGCCGGGAATGAAAAGCCTTTTTATTCTTTGGAGGCAGGGATTGAAGATTATGTGAAGAATTATTTATTGAAAGAATGCCGGATTTGAGCAACCGGAAGTAGGTAAATTTTTAGCATGATTGTAAGTCTTTTTACAAAACGGAGTATCTTGTAACCATGAAGGCACTTTTTTATCTGGCTTTAGGTTTGCTCTATATGGCTCCGGGGTTTGCGCAGGGCTTTGAAGCCACCTATGAGTATTCCACCTCTATTTTCACCAACAGCCCTGAGGAGGAAAAAATTGAATTCCATCTGGAAAGTATTTTATAAAGGTCAGAAAGCAGCTTCCTATTTCATTCCGGGTTATCTGGATAAATACCCCACAGGCTCGGTTAAAAAAGAACGAAAAAATGAATTCGGAACCGGGTGGGTAACTATACTGAATTGCCCACCGCCGGAAAACTGGATTACGAAGTCATTGATTTTGACAGTTCGCTGTCATGGAAAATTTTCAGTGCACCCGGTGCAAATGCTGAGTATCCCCGCGCAGGCCGGACCAGTACCCTGCGACTCCGAAGTCAATAGGCATCGAATTGGAAATTTGAAGATGAACAAGGGTCATCGCAGGCTTAAATTGTCAGCGGGTTAGAACATTCGGACGGGATGGCACGCCGGGCTGGGATGCCTGGGTGGCCACAGATATCCAGGTGCCGGGCACTCCGAATGGCATGTCTCATCTTCCGTTCCTGCTGGTGGAAGGTACACATTACCTTACCTTCAGAACCTACAAACTGGTATCTTTTGGCGAAGCAGAAATAGATGATTCTGTTTTTTGGCCCGAGTGTTTTCAGCAGCGCTTCAAAACCAATAATTGAAACGCGTCAAAAGGAAGGTCGTGAAGTTTAATCAGACAAATTGCAGATTTTTAAATAGAGGCCTTTCGTTTTTATTTTTGCCTTCGGGGATTGAATCACGATATTTTAGGATTATGCCACAGAGTAGTCGTTAACAATAATTTAACTTGACGGGATATATATATATATATATATATATATATTGCAAACCAATAAGGTTCAATTTATTTAGGCCGAGTTGTTTTTCCTTTATTAAATATCTGTTGCCATGAAAAAATTTACTTGTTTCTTTTTATTCTCGTCGTATCATTTGGTTATTTAAATGCGAGCTCTAAAAGTCCAATGGTCACGAAGCCAGTTGGACCCTACTATTTTTGCAGCGCTACTGTAGTAGCTGAAGCTGAAGGAATTTATGAAGATTGCGAAGGAGGTTTTATTATTGTTACGGCCACTGCTACCTGCACGAAAAATCGCGATAATTGCACTGAAGCCTATATGGCAGCCTGGTTATGCGCCCATGGCAAGGCGCAGGATGCGGTGACTGAAGAAATGCCCGCACCTTGCAACTGATTGGGGTATTTGTTTGTTGGGCTTTTTCGATTAGCTTTGATGGTATGCAGAATTAAGTAAGATGAGGTCATGAAAATACTGTTGAGTCTGTTTATTGCTTGTTTAGGCGTGTTGCCTGCTTATTCGCAAGGCATTGAAGCCACGTATGATGTCGGTTTTTCCATATTTAAAGACAGAACGCAGGAAGAGCATTTAACCATGACCTGGAAAGTATTTCATAAAGGCAATAAAGTGGCCTCCTATTTTATTCCGGATTATTTGCAAAAGTATCCGGATGGAAATGTGAAAAAACAAATAGCCGGTGATGGAAATAGCTGGGCTACCACCAGATTGCCGTCAGCCGAAAAATTGCATTACGATGTGGCTGATTTCGATAGTTTTTTTTCCTGGAAAATTATTTCCGCAAATTCAACTGACGAAGACAACCCTTGTTCCGGACAGGTGCATAGGATATCCATTAAAAGTGAATGGGCAAAATATTGGGAATTTGTGGATGAAACCCGGAATATCAATGGATTGGAATGCCAAAGAGTAAAAAACCGGCTTGCTAATGGAGATATCCGGATTGATGCCTGGGTCGCCACAGATATTCCCGTTGCCGGATTGACTTTCGGAATGTACCATTTGCCTTTTTTGCTCGTTGAGGCAACTCATCATTCAACCGGCAGAACTTTTAAACTCAAATCGCTGAACACGCAGGCCGAAATAGATGATTCTGTGTTTTGGCCTGAGTGTTTTCAGCAACGCTTCAGAAGCCAATAACTTCAAAGAATTGACGCATAGTTTTAGAAGTGCATTCAGGCCATACTGAAACCTTAAAGTTAAACCGAAAATCTACTTCCCACTGGTTTTTTTATATGAAACCAAAGTAATCGACGGCTTAAATTGTCAGCGGGCAAAAACGGTTTGGCCTGATGGCAGGCCAGGCTGGCATGCTACTGATATTGAATTGCAGGGAACTAACAACAGCATGTTTAATCTTCCATTTCTTTTGGTAGAAGGAACACATCATCCAACCCAAAAATCATTCAGACTAGTATCGTTTAATGGCGATGCTGAAATAGATGATGTTGTTTTTGGACGGAATGATTTCAGCAACGGTTTCAGAAATAAAGGTTTATCTTCCCTTTGAATTGTCTAGGCCGATTGCAATGTAGCGTGTTATGTGCTAGGGATGCAACTTAAACAGAATATTCGTGAACAATCAAATACCAAAATAGCTGATTTGAAAAAACGGAATCCGATTGCTGTAGTTTTTTTATTGACCGTGTTTCTGTTCGGTTTGCTTAATTATGGAAATACGCAAACAGCTGTAAATCCCATTGAGTATTCATTTTGCCTGGTTGACTCCACCGGCCAACCTGTAAAATCTGCCTCAGCCCGATTGAATCGAAAATCAGGCACTATTATTCAATTCCTGAATTTAAGAGATACAAATTGTACAACAATCCGCTTTCCGGCAGAATTGGATACAGTCGTTTTGCATATTTCATCCATGGGCTTTTTAGCTTTTGAGAAAAAAATGGCTGTAAGGGATAGTTATCCTGAAGCCGAAACGATTTACCTGATGTGGGCGCCGCCTTCCTTGCCCGATGCCGAAATACGGGCACCTGTATTTACCCGAGGCGATACCACCTTTTACAATCCCGAAGCATTCGCCAGCGGCGATGAGAAAAAATTAAAAGAATTGCTGGAGCGATTGCCGGATTTCAGGATAGATGAAAGAGGCGTTATGCGGTATAAAAATAAGCCCATTGAAAAAATAATGATTGAAAACGAAGAATTGTTTGGTGACAAAACAGAACTGCTGATGAGCAGCATTCCGGTGCATGTGCTTGGGCAGATCCAGGCGATAGAAAACCAAATAAATAACCCGGTCTTGCGCGGCTTCGAACAAGGCAACAAAGTGTTCATCAATCTTAGGTTGAAAAAAGGCGTACAAGCTGCTTTCGGCGATGCCATTGTTGCGGCCGGCTTGCCGGACCGGTATAAAATTGCACCCACACTTTTTCTGCTGAAAAACAGGGTAAAAGCCGGACTAATCGCCAATTACAACAATTTGGGAGAAGGGTTTGACTGGCGCCAGCAACAGGAATCAAGAGACAACAATCAGGCAAAGTTTGAATCCTGGATGATGCATACCAACCCGCTTCGAATTATCAATAATTTTGACAGCAGAAATTATATCCGCAACAGATTGGCGAGCAACCGCCTGCAGGTGAATTTCCCGCTGGGCCCTAAAACGGTCATGCAACAGGAGTTTGGATACATTCAGGATAAGCAACGGCAGGAAAGAACAAGCCGGTCTGAATTTATCGACAGCATCTCAACCCTTCTGCGAACGGATACCACAGGCATTATCAATTTTCCGAAGATACTTGCATCACGAACCCAGTTGAAAAGGCTAAATGGTGATTCCGGCCAGTTGCTTATGCAATTTAATTTTTATGCCGACCGGGGCAGTTTCAGCGATTTCACCCGGTTCAAACTTCCCGGCGAACCGGCAGGGAATTTCCGCGAAAGCATCGGAAAAAATTACAGGCAGTTTAATTTATTTTTAAATCACACCCGCAGAGTTTCTGCCAGCCGGGCAAAAGATTTCCTGCTTACCGTTGGCCACACCACGCTTTCACAGGAAGGGCTGGCATATTCACCACGCATGCCGCAATTGTTTAATCTGTTGGAAGATTTGCACTACCAATCCATGTTTCCGAAAGCCAACGTGTTTTATGCCTACGGTGGGGGCAGCTTATTTCGAAAAATAGGAGGCAGAACGCGGAAAGTGAATCTGGAGCTGAATACCAACCGGTACCAGTATTCAAACGAAGCCTGGTTTTCGAGGCAGGAAAACAGCAAGGAGCAGCCGTTTGAGGGAGTAAACGCGCAGCATGTACATTGGTTTCACCAGGCGCTGGCAAACATGGGCTGGGGTGGTCGCAATGACCAGGGCTGGCAATACAATTTCAACCTGCATATGGGTGCCGAAAGCATTCAATCGTCGATGGATAAATACGATAACCGCGTGGCCCCTGCCGGCAAACTCAATCTGCGTATTTCGCACAGGATTGTGAAAGGTTTTTACGCGGAATTGACCATGATTGGAACCCGGTCTTACAAACACCAATATAAAATGCTGAATACAGTAAGGCCTTCTTCCATGTCGAATTTCATTGCATACGAAGGTTACAGCAGGCGTCCCGAATTGGATCTTTGGTCTATCTGGAGTCTGAGGTACAGACCAAACATTAAGACATACTATTATCTTGCTTTCAACTTCCTGCCCAATTTTGCCACACCTGCTTTTTTCCAGGCATTCAATGGATTTGTCCGTACCGAAACAGATAGCCTCACCAGCCGCTCCACCCTGGGTACTGGCTGGTATTTCAATTACAGTTTCGATGATCCGTTTAAAAAGTTAAGCATCAATTTCAGCGCCTCCCGGTCGGTGGATCAATTTTTATATCTATGGGAAAATCAATTGCAAACGCGCAATATGCAGTCGAGGTCCTTTAATTTCCATATTGTAAAAACCTGGGATAAATTTACACTAAGAGCGGCCAGCAGGGGATATCAGGCAAAGAATGCCACAAAAGCAAAATCCAACCATGTCACCGTATTTTCTTCCTGGAATGTTTCGCATGAATTGAATGCAACCATTCGACCTATAAATGGTTTTCACTTAATTGGAAAAATTCAATATTTCGACGGGAAAACATCCACTTCCGGCCGTACTAATTTTTGGTGGTCAGATTTGGAAACCCAGTGGAGGCCTGCCGGCAAAAAATTCTATGTGACACTCGATGCCCGCAACCTCTTCAATACCGGTGGGTATTATTTAAACAACACTTTCCAATCGATGGTCAGCTCAACATCGCTGCCATTTATCCGGCGAAATTTCCTGATTGGATACTACCGGACGATTTAGAATCATTCAGACTTCAGCGAAAACTATCAGTCATATACCTTCGGGTTTACCACCGTAGGCATGCGCTCACCTTTGGAAGCAGCAATCAGGTTTACGGCCACCAGACTTGCCATGGCATCCCGGGTTTCCCGGGTGGCGGAACCAATATGAGGCAACACACAAACAGACGGCATTTTCAGGAGTGGATTGTCTGAATGCATGGGCTCCGGGTTGGTCACATCGAGTCCTGCACCCCAGATCACCTTTTTTTTCAACGCCCAGATAAGATCATTTTCATCGTGCATCGCCCCTCTTGCGGTATTGATAAAAATAGCATGGGGTTTCATCCGTAAAAAATTTTCGCGGTTAAATAAGCCGGTTGTTTGAGAGGATAAATTGGCATGCACCGACAACACATCGCTTTGTTCAAGCAATTCGTGGAAGGAAACGAACCGGGCTTCCAGCGCTTCCTCTGCTTTGGGTTTACGGCTGCGGCTAAAATAAATGATCTTCATTTGAAAAGCTTCCCGGCACAGTTTGGCCATGGCATAGCCGATCTTTCCCATTCCAAAAATACCAAGGGTTTTGCCGAAAATGGCCTGGCCGAGATCCGCTACCGGTTCAAATTGTTTCCATTCGCCATTCAAAATCTTGGAATAATTGTAAAAAGCTTTCCGGCTCACAGCAAGCATCAGTAAGAAGGCGGTTTCCGCTGTAGCCTTGCTCAGCACATTCGGCGTATTGCTGACGGGAATGCCGTAGTGGGTAGCTGCTTCAAGGTCAACATTGTCGTAGCCTACGCTAAACAAAGCTACTGCTTTAAGATGGCGGCATTTGCTGAAGAAGCGCTCGTCGAGTTTTGCAAAACCGGAAACGATCAGGGCGTCATTTTCACGGCAATACCGGATAAGGGATTGTGGGGTTATCGGTTTATTGTGAATGGGATTGATGCTGAGATGGTGACCTGCAGCCTCCAGCATTTCAATCCCTTTTTTTGGTATGGCATTCGTAAGAAATATTTTCATAAACCCTGGTTGGAATTTCCTGCAATTTATGCCAAACGTAATTACCGGGATGATAAGGCCATACCGCCCTGTACGGGGAATGCAATTATGCCTCCGGATGCGGTGTATCCAGGGTCACTTGGCCTTATAAACCTGTTAATGTGTGTACCTGCGTGGCAAACCGCCAAACTTGTAAGTGGTGAACTTAGAAATCTATTAATTTTGCGCCCATGCCCAAAGACAATTCAATAAAAAGCGTACTGATTATTGGTTCCGGTCCGATCATCATCGGCCAGGCCTGCGAATTTGATTATAGCGGAACGCAGGCCGCAAGAAGCCTGAGAGAGGAAGGGATTAATGTGGTGCTGATCAACAGCAACCCGGCCACGATTATGACCGATCCCATGATGGCGGATAAAGTGTACTTGCTGCCGCTCACCGTGGAAAGCATTGAGCAGATTCTGCAGGAAAATGAGATTGATGCAGTCTTACCGACCATGGGCGGGCAAACGGCGCTCAACCTGGCTAAAGAAGCGGAAGAACTCGGAATTTGGATGCAATACAATGTGCGCTTGATTGGTGTGGATATTTATGGCATAGAAAAAGCCGAAGACCGCGAGAAATTCCGGCAATGGATGATTGAGCTGCGTATTCCTGTAGCCACCGCCGGAACCGCCAACAGCTTCCTGGAAGGGAAAGACATTGCCCAGCAGATCGGTTTCCCACTGGTAATCCGTCCTTCATTTACGCTCGGCGGTACCGGGGGAGGTTTTGTACACAGCAAAGAAGATCTTGATGAGGCTCTCGAAAGGGGGTTGACCGCAAGCCCAATTCACGAGGTCTTGGTGGAGAAAGCTGTTTTGGGATGGAAAGAGTTTGAGCTGGAGTTGCTGCGCGATAATGCCGATAATGTGGTGATTATTTGTACCGTTGAAAATTTTGATCCCATGGGCGTTCACACCGGCGACAGCATTACCGTTGCTCCTGCTATGACGCTCAGTGATTCAGCTTTTCAACTGATGCGGAATACCGCGATCCGCATGATGCGCGACCTCGGAAATTTTGCCGGAGGCTGCAATGTGCAGTTTGCACTTAACCCGCTTACGGAAGAGATCATTGCCATTGAGATCAACCCGAGGGTGAGCCGCTCTTCGGCACTTGCGAGCAAGGCCACCGGTTATCCGATTGCCAAAATCGCCGCCAAACTCGCGATCGGCTACAATCTCGATGAACTGAAAAACCAGATTACCGGCAATACTTCCGCGTATTTTGAACCGGCGCTGGACTATGTAATCGTGAAAATGCCCCGTTGGAATTTCGATAAATTCCGTGGCGCCGATGATACGCTCGGCTTGCAAATGAAAAGTGTGGGTGAGGTGATGGCCATTGGCCGCAGCTTTAATGAAGCAGTTCAGAAAGCCTGCCAGAGCCTGGAAAATGAAGCAGTGGGCCTGGGCTATTATGGCAAAAGCCTGATGCATGCCGAAGCCATCCTGGAATATCTGAAAACGCCGAAATGGGATCGCATTTTTAGGATAAAAGATGCCCTGATGGTGGGGTTGAGCATCAAGAGCATCGTGGAAGCCACCAAAATCGACCGCTGGTTTATTTACCAGATCAGGGAACTGGTTCGCCTTGAGAAAAAACTTGCCGAATATACCATCGATACCATTCCCGTAAGCCTGATGAAAGAAGCAAAGCGCAATGGTTTCAGCGATGAACAACTGGCCCGGATTTTTCTGAATACCACTGAAGAAGAGGTGTATGAAAAGCGTAAGGCCATGGGCATCAGCCGTGTTTACAAATTGGTGGATACCTGCAGTGCAGAATTTGAAGCAAAAACCCCATATTATTACAGCACATTCGAGGGCTAGGAAACAGGCTGGCCTGTACTACTTTCATGTTGAAGAAATTCGGCACATGCATTGAATGCAACAACAAACAGTTTCCAATTCGTTCCTTTGTCTTATTGGTCGGTTTCATCCACTATTTTCACAATGCCTGCATTTCCAAAATAAAACCAGGATACAGCCTTGAGGTTCAGTGCATCTCCTTTGAGCAACTCATTTGAATAATTTACATTCAATATACCAAAAAACCGGATAGCCACTTTGGTAAAAAGGGTTAAATGGGCAATGGAAAGAATGGACTGGCGACGATCCGAAAACAATTTCAACGCGGATTCCGCTTGCTTGCGAAACGCGTTTTTCCCTTCAAGAGTCAAATTGGTTTCTCCCTGCACACGATTGATAAAAACCACATTTTCTTCCAGGGATTCCAGCATTTGTTCCACATCCATCCGGTTGTAAGCGTCAATGAAATTCCGGATCAATTCTTCGCGTTTGGCATTGTTCATAGGGCTGTTGCAGCTTGCGTAGGTTAAAATGAATTGGGCGTTGTTTAAAAGATCAGGTTAAGGAAAATAATCACTGATCTTTATCTGTCCGCAATATTTTTTTAAAATCCGGCTACAGAATCATCACCACGCTTGTCGCCAACTGCCTGCCAGCTTCCATTGGCATTGCGCAGCAATAGCTCTGTAGCACTCCAGTAACCGGTTTCGCGGATGGTATAACCCATAGCTTCAAGGCTCGCACGGACGTTGGAAGGAAAATCACGTTCAACCCGGATTTCATCAGGCAACCATTGATGATGGAATTTTGGTTTATTCACCACATCGCCGGCTTTCATGTTGAAATCCACTACGTTGATGATGCTTTGAAGTACTGAAGTGATTATAGTGGTACCTCCGGGAGTTCCAACCACCATGAAGGGTCGGTTGTTTTTAACGACAAGTGTTGGGGTCATGCTGCTCAGCATGCGCTTTCCGGGAGCAATGGCATTGGCCTTGCCGCCTATGGCCCCAAACATATTGGGTACACCTGGCTGCACGCTGAAATCATCCATTTCGTTATTGAGAAAAAATCCGGCTCCGCCTACAACCACTTTGCTGCCATAGCCCCCATTGAGCGTTGTGGTTACCGCAACCATATTTCCAAAACGGTCTACGATGCTGATATGGGTTGTTTCCATACTTTCCTGGATCTCCCCGTGTTCAATATCGGCGCTTTTTGAAGCGATTGTACTATCGTAATCGGCCATTCTCTTTTGGAGATAGGCAGGGCTCACCAATGCGGAATAAGGAACTTCATAAAAATCTGGATCACCCAGGAATTCGGCGCGGTCGGCATAAGCGCGACGCTCCACTTCGGCAATCAACTGAACCGCGCCTGCAGAGTTAAATCCTTTTTTTCCGAGATCCCGCGTTTCGAGCATTTTCAGCATCTGGTGAAGCATTATTCCTCCGCTACTCGGGGGAGACATGGAGATGACCTCATGTCCGCGGTAAGTAAATTGAATGGGTTTACGAAAAATGGCCTGGTAATTCTTCAGGTCATCCAGGCTGATGATGCCTCCGCCGCGCTCCATTTCGCTGGCGATCAATTGGGCGGTTTCCCCTTCGTAAAATCCAGCTTGTCCCCTGTCGCGTATGCGGATCAGGGTCCTGGCAAGGTCAGTTTGAACAAGCGTGTCACCGGCTTTCCATTCACCCGCTCCGCGGAAGAAGACGGGGAGGGTGGTATTGTTTCTTTCAAGCAGGTTTTGAATGCCATTGAGGCCGTTGGCTTCCCCTGCTGTGATCACAAATCCCTGCATGGCAAGGTCGATCGCGGGTTGAATAAGATCTTTCATTGGCAGCTTTGCATACTTATGCGTTGCAAACAAACCCGCCGGAGTGCCCGGTACCCCGCTTGCCAGGTGACCGGATTGCGACAATCGCAAATTGGCTTTGCCCGTGGCCGTGTCTACGTACATATTTTCAGTGGCTTTTCCAGGGGCTGTTTCACGATAATCGAGAGCCAGCGTATTCCCTTTTGCATCACGGCTTACCATAAAGCCACCTCCGCCCAGGTTGCCGGCGCCGGGGTAAACCACTGCAAGTGCCCATTGTACCGCAATGGCTGCATCCCAGGCATTTCCGCCTTTTTGCATGACCTTTTTGCCTACTTCGCTTGCAAGTGGATGCGCAGAACCGACAGCAGCCCTGGAATAGGTGCCTTCCTTTACAATTTTGTAATCATAGGGGCGTATCTGGGCTTGCAAATAGAAAATATGGACAAGCGAAAAAGCGAGGAGGAAAGAACGCTTTATAAAAAAATTCATATCGCAAATTTGGGTAAAAATAAGGCTTAACTCCCGGCCAGAGTTTGAAAAACTATTTTCTAAAATGCATTTATTACTTTTAACGGTGGAATGAGAAAGAATCTTACTTCGTGGAAAACGCCGGCCGTAATAACCATTCTTTTGGCTTTACTCAATCTGTACATTTTTATAAACCGGCAGAAGGGGTATGGTTACCGCAATTTTGTAAGCTATCCTGAATTGTATGCAGCCAAAGAAGGAAAATGGATCAAAAGTCTCATCTTCCATTACGATACTGCAATAGTGCAGTTGGAAGGGGTTAGCAAAGACGCAAAGACTTATTTTCTGGCCGATACGGGAAAAGTGGTGCACGCAGAATGGAATGGGAAGAAGTTGAAATTGCCGCTTATGCAGGGCCTGCATAAATACGAGTGGGTTATAGAAACGCCGGGAAGCCCGGAAAATATCCGCTTTGAATTTAACCTGGTAAACATTGTTCCTGTTCCGCGGCAAGACGCCCTCAACGAGATCAATTACAGCAGCGTGTTTTTTCCTGAACGTACTCCTTACTCCGTCACCGCCTGGAGCATGCAGGGGGGGCTTTTAAACGATGCCCGGAAAAAAGAGGCGGGCTTGAAACGGCTCCGCCAGGAAATTCCGGGATACGACACGCTAACAGCAAGCCAGAGAGTAGATTCTGTGGCAGCACTGATTTATGGATTGAATGGTGAAAAGGGATTGCCGCCCGTTAACATTAAACCTGAATACCTGCATTGGCCCGATAGCCTGTTTGTTGAAGTTTCCGATGCTCAAAAATACCGGTTGAGTTGCGGCGACCTTTCATTCCTTGCTGCCTGGTTGCTGGTATCATCCGGCATTCATGTACGTTCGGTGAATTTTAAGGATGGACATGCAAACTGGAGCCATCCAGTGCATTATTTCCTGGAAGTATTTGATGCCAAAAGAGGATCATGGTATGTTTTTGATCCATTAAATGCTTTGGTGAGGCCTCAAAAAGAAAATGGAGAATACCTCAATGCTGTCTTACTGCAGCAGGCTTTTCAACTGGATCCCAGCATGCCAGGTATGGTTGCACTATATACCGGCCGAGATTCAATTGCCTGGCGCCCGTTGGCATTCTGGCAGGAACAGCTCGCTCCTTATTACCGTTATGAAAATAACCCGCTGAGTTACAACAGGATCCATAACGGCCTTGCGCCAACCCTGTTTAGCCGTGCCTGGGATTTTTATACCTTACCGAATACGGAAATGGTTTACAGCACCTGGAAACGCAACAATTGGGGTAAAATCAGTCTGAAACTTGCTGCATTCTACAGTTTCTGGATGTTTCTCATCATCACCTTAATCCGGATCCGCCGTTATCGGAAAGCACTCAAAAATTAATTGTTTCCGATAATGCGGAGGGCCAAATGGGTGTTGAATAAGCACCATGTCTCCAGAACAAAGATTTTCTGATACCTCTAAACAAAGGCATTCATTCCCGTAACATCCATTCCGGTAATGAGTAAATGAATATCATGGGTGCCTTCATAGGTAATCACACTTTCGAGGTTCATCATGTGGCGCATAACGGGGAACTCACCGGTAATGCCCATACCACCAAGCATCTGTCTCGCATCGCTGATCACATTTTTGGCGGTTTCACAACTGTTTCGTTTGGCCATGCTGATCTGAGCAGGGGTAGCACGATTTTCATTCATAAGTGTTCCAAGGCGCCAAACCAGCAATTGAGCTTTGGTGATCTCCGTGATCATTTCAGCCAGTTTCTTTTGCTGCAATTGAAAGCCTCCAATGGGCTTTCCAAACTGGATGCGCTCCTTTGAATAGCGTAAGGCCGTATCGTAGCAATCCATTGCCGCGCCAATTGTACCCCAGGCTATGCCGTAACGGGCTTTGTTCAGGCAACTCAGCGGCCCTTTCATGCCTTGCACATTGGGTAGAATTTGCTCTTTGGGAACTTTTACATTATCAAATACCAACTCGCCGGTGGCACTTGCCCGCAGGCTCCACTTATTGTGTGTGGTTGGTGTACTAAAGCCTTCTATTCCTCTTTCCAGGATCAGCCCCCGCACAATGCCTGCTTCATCTTTTGCCCAAACTACCGCAACTTGTGAAAAGGGAGCGTTACTGATCCACATTTTAGCACCATTGAGAATGACATGGTCGCCGGCATCTTTAATGTTGCACAACATTCCGGCAGGATTGCTTCCATGATCAGGCTCCGTTAATCCGAAACAGCCCAGCCATTCACCACTTGCCAGTTTGGGCAGATATTTTCTGCGTTGCTCTTCGCTGCCGAAGGCATGGATGGGATACATCACCAATGAGCCCTGAACAGAGGCCGTACTCCGCACACCACTGTCGCCACGTTCCAGTTCCTGCATCATCAATCCATAACTAATATAATCGAGACCCCCACCGCCGTACTCTGCCGGTATTGTAGGTCCAAAGCAACCCAATTCACCCATTTGCTGCACAATTTGCTGTGGAAACTCAGCGCGTTGCGCGTAATCTTCAATATTGGGGGAGATTTCTTTCTTTACATAGCTGCGAACCGCATCACGGATCATTTTATGTTCATCAGTGAGCAACTCATCCAGCAAATAATAATCAGGGCTTTGAAATAGGTCTTGTGCCATAAAATCGTTAGTTTTTCAAGGGCGAAGTTATGAAGAGTTTTTTGGTTGGGATGAATTCAGGCGGTTGTAACCTGTGGGCAGTCCAGCGGATTTTGAAATACCAAAAAATAAATTTTTCCAAGCTTGAAGCGTATGACCGGAAAGGCTTCAATACCGCCTGTTCTCGTATTCCAGCGGGTCCACGCCGAGCAGGTAAATGGAAGTGCCGGGAGGCAAATTTCCGGTTTCTGCTTTGAAGCATTGGTCCACATAGTAGGCCAGCTCCAGATCATTGACCACAGCAACAAATTCATAAGGAGGCCGGTATTTTTCCATGAAATGCGTTAACCGCTCATCCTTAAGCCCGGTTATTTCGCCCACAAGCTTTCGGCTATACCGGTTGCTGATGTATTTTTCCTGTTCTTCTCCTACCAACCTTTCCCGCAATGCGGTAAGCTGCCGGTTTCGCCTAAACCGGAAAAGATTGATGATGGCATTGGGATCCATACCCACACTGCCATTGGACATATTGATGGAGTTCAGGGGGTTTTCTTTTCGCCAGTCGAAATACTTGGCATATACCATCCGGTTTTCCAGCGAATCCCTCATATAATTGCGGCCAAAAATGGTAACGGGTGGCAATTGATGCGTACGTACATGCAATGCCATGCTGAATTGCTTCGGATCTTCCATTGTTGCTACCGGGTACTTACCGGTCACCCTTCCCTGGTAAGAAAAATACACCGAATCCGTTGGCCTTGCCCAAATACTGTATTTGCCCAGGGAATCACTTACCGTACCGCGGCCGTTGGTGGCTTGTACGATTACACCTTCCAAAGGAACCCTGCCCGACTGATCAAACGTTATGCCTTTTACCTCAATTTCATTTTGCTGAGCCGAAACGGAATGCAACAACATTGCCAAACATGCTGCCATTGCCCACTGCAAAATGATTTGAAGTTTCATGCTGCCGAAGGTACATCCCGCGGTTTTGCCTTCTGCGGCCGGGTTGATTTTTAACCTCAATTTGCAGCAGGCTTTTTAATGATTTCCAAGGAGTTTGGTGAGATGCAACAATTCTGTCCGCCGGTATATTTCTGTTTCGGGAAAACAAGCAGCTAGCGTACGTGTCCACTCTGCAACCAGTTGCTGATTGGTGACAGGCAGAAAAAATTCGTCGCGTACAATTTTATTGTTCCGGCGCAAATAATCGTATACCTCAGAAAGGGGATATCCGATTCCTGTATGTGCATCGCTAAAGAACAACAGGTTGTTTTCGGCAGTAGAATGGGTATTTCCGTAAAGATAGTGGGGGTTAAACCAGGCAATCAATACCTGTTTTTCGACATGAACAGCGCGAACCGGCAGATCGAGTTGCTCGCCCATAATCAAATACAACATTTGCATGGCAAACCGGTTTCCTTTCTGCGT
The DNA here is from genome assembly GCA_023387985.1 of Bacteroidota bacterium. Lineage (GTDB taxonomy): Bacteria > Bacteroidota > Bacteroidia > Chitinophagales > Chitinophagaceae > Phnomibacter. The sequence continues at coordinate 777,921 of JAEWHC010000009.1, forward strand.
CTCCAGCAAAGGCGTAAGCAGGTATTGCAATGGTTTGTTTTTATGGGACCGCTCAATTTTGAAACCATAGTATCCAAAAATGATCTTTTCAAAAACACGGGCCTGTTCCAGTGTGGTGAGATAAGGATTCAATTCGAGCCAGAGCGATTTGCGGATGGGCTCAAGACGGGTGATGAAATCCTTTTGCTGCAGTTCCGGAAAAAAATACCTGCACAACAAGTACACCCCTTCGAGCAAAGAAGCATCATTGGATTTCCAGTTTCCGAAATCTTTTTCCAGGGCCGCCCATTGAATTTTGTGAATGATTTCTTCAACCCGGTTTTGCACCAAACCATCTTCCGCGCTTTCCCAGAATTCTTCGAGCTGAGGGATCACTTTACCTCCATAAGACACCAGCTGGCTCTCCACCAATTCACTTACCTCGCTGTCCGGATCATCCAGGAGGTACAATAGTGCAGTTAATTGCCGGTTAGGTTTGGACATGCCAGGAGCGGTTAATAAACATAAAATTGGGTTAGCCGGAAATGCTAACCCAATGATATTTATCAACAGTTGGGGAATTAACCCATTATTTAAGGTTTAACGGGCATCCGTTATCTCGGAAATCGGCGTGCCGATGGACGCGTTGGGCATCTGGATCCGAAGCAGGGCAGCCAGGGTTGGCGCAAAATCCGCCATAGTACTGGCCCGGTTGGTGCGGCCAGGTTTTACGCCCCATCCCATAAATACGGCAGGAATATGTGCGTCGTAAGGATACCATGCGCCATGGGTGGTGCCCGTACGCCCTCCATAGAAATAACCGGGTTTCAAAATGATCTGGATGTCGCCTCCGAGCTTAGGGTTATAGCCTTTAGCAAATTTTTCTTTCACTTCTTTGGGAAGAACGACAGCTTCGAACTCAGCGTAACTGAACGCGGTATACACTTCGGGCGAAGCTTTCAATTCACTGATGATGAAATCGCTGATGGCTTTTTTATCTCCTTTCGCCTTAGTGATCTGGTTGTGGTTGAGGTAGATCTGATAGTTGGCTGTAGCTTCAATGGCGCTGTCAACACCAAAACGTTCTTTGATCTTTTCGACCAGGCTGCGGGTGGAACTGGGTGTAGCCGATACTTCGTATTTATTCTTTTTGAGAAAAGCGGGCACATGGGCTACACCATGATCAGCAGTGAGGAAAACCAGATATTGACCTGCACCAACTTCTGCATCCAGCATATTGAAGAAATTTTCAAGCTCTTTGTCGAGTTTGAGATAGGTGTCTTCTATTTCCACGCTGTTTGGGCCATACTGATGGCCAATATAATCAGGAGAGGAAAGACTGATGGCAAGCAGATCAGTGATGTCGTCCTTACCCATATCTTCAGCACGCAACGCAGCCTTGGCAAATTCCAGGGTTATGGTATTGCCGTGAGGCGTTGAACGTACAGCTCCGAAATTTTTGCCGATATGACCCGAAAAATCATAGGAATGTGCAACCGCTGAAGGGCTTTTTGCCTGGTAATCCGCATCATGGATATCACTTTGTTTGTAGGTTTCTACAGGATAGAGCGTTTTCCATCCGAATTTATAAAGGCTGTCTACTACTTTCCTGTTGTTGAAGCCGTTCACCCATGCAGGTAAACTTTTCATATAAAAATCACTGGTCACAAAATTTCCGGTTTCACCATCGTACCAATAGGCATTGCCAAAATGGCCTGCAGGAAGAATGGAACCACGATCTTTGATGGCTACTCCCACCACTTTTGAACGAAAATTGGTTGCAAGCCGCAACTCGTCGGCAATGGTAGTTGCCCATAAGTTTCTCGGCGACATGGGTTCCGATTTATCATTCCCACCCAGTATCTTCACACCCGGGTCTTCCACACAGTAAACCATCCGGCCTTTTGCGCGGTCGTACCACTCATTGCCCATAATGCCATTCAGCGCAGGTACCGATCCGGTATAAACACTGGCGTGGCCTGCCGCTGTAACGGTTTGCGCATAGGGGATATGCAGATTTTCGGCACTAAAGCCGGTATTCAGAAGCCGGTTAAAACCGCCGGAGCCATAACGGTCCTGGTAGCGGTAAAGGAAATCGTAGCGCATCTGATCGATCACAATACCCACAACAAGTTTGGGCCGGTTCAAATTGTTTTGAGCAATCGCCGGTAATCCCAGCAAAAAAGCACCGATTGCAACAAGAAATGTTTTTTTCATGGAACTGCGTTTTGAATCTGCCAAATTTAATGACCTCTGTATTAATGGGTGATTAAATAATTTGGACCAAGGTTTGCGGGTCACCAGGTCAGGATCAAGCGGTACCCAAATTGTCAGATCTGCGCATGGTTCGAAGCATCACCCAATCAGTGGGCAGCTGGTCATAATTTTTCACCAATTACCACACCACTCACGTTCCAGAACGAAAAACTTGTTCCTTCATCCGGCCCCTGGTCAATCACCACCTGCAAGCGGTGTTTGCCGGGTGCGAGATCTTTCAGCGGTATTAATGCCGGAAGTGTCAGCGTACCGGGGCACCAATTGCTGCGGCTTAAATCGCTCGAACTCAGGCCACTGCCAAAATTGCCGGATGCCGGGTTGATTAACCGGTAAGTAGCGCAATCCGTTCGCCAGGGCACCATATTGAAAAATGGTTTTTCATCAACGATTAACTGATGCTGGCGAGGCACAAACTCATCACCACGACCCCAGCCGCCATGGCCTGTAGGCGTGTATAATAAATAAGCATTTTGGAGGCCTGCCGGCAGGTCAAATTCCACATCCAGTGTGTCGCCGCGGTAAAACCGGGCATAACGCTGCCCCGCCATTTCCAAAATATTTACTGCATTGAATACCGGGTCGATATAACGGGAAGTTGAGTCGCGTTGATTGCCCGGATAAATATCCAGTTCCAGGTTGACCATATGGCCTCCCTTGTCGTAATTGCCTATGTATGCACCCACCCAGATCTCATCTTGATCATCGGGAAACAATGATGTAACTTCTTGTTTATAATAGGCTTCAGCGGCCCAGGGATAATTGTTGATCACCCGCCGGGTGTTGAAATGACCAACCCCGAAACTGGTAAAAAATCGCATCCATTCAATGGCAGGTTCAAAACCCGGTACTTTTACCATGCCGAAATATTCCTCGTTGTTGTTTGCCTTAAATCCAGGCATCGTATGAGCGCCATCCACCAAGCCATTAAGCAAAGATTTTCCGGCTGTTCTGGCGGGGATCATAAAAATGGCACCGGTGCGGTCATAAGCATCACCATCGCTGCGGCAGGTGAGGCGGGCAAAAACAGAAACATTTTTCCCCTTCCATTCAGAGATATTTATTTTTTTGAGAATGACCGTGCCGGAAGCAAAACGGTAAGTTTGTCCGCTTTGGAGCTGGGCAATGTTCTTTGGTGATTGCAGATCTTCAAAATTTATGCGTTCCTCTTCAAATACTTTAACGATCTGGTATCTGCTGAGGATTTTCATTTCCTCCATCTCAGCAGCCGAGATGGTGGTTGCGGTTGCATAATCATAATCACGAACAAATGCCGAATTTAGAGGTTCAATTTTCGCAGCTTGCCAAACCCGGTTTCCGTTGATGCGCAACCTAAGGATGGCGCCGTTGCCCGGCGCTACAAAGGATCCGTTGGGCGAAATGGCGAATGGCAACGCTGTAGTTGACCAGGTTTCGATGGAATTGCTGAAAGAGGAAAAATTGTACTTGTGCAATGGATAACCAAGCACGGTATCGGGTTTATTTTCCGCGCTGGCCTGCGGCAATTCAGAAAATGGCAAAATGCTTTTGTAAAGGCGGTTCTCATGCGACAAAAGGGTTACCTGCTCCTTTCGGCCAAAATCCAGGTAAGTTTGTATTTTTTCTTCAGGCCGGCTAAGGAAAGCGACACCATTCTGCACCAGGATCTCCATAGGATTCCTGCTCACTTTCTGATCATTTTGGTAAACATCATAGTAAACCATATAACCAGGCGAATTGGCCACCATACCGGTTTTTTGAGCGGACGCACAGCCACAAAATAAAATGATCAGCAGGGGTAAAAAACGTGTAACCATAATAGAATCAATTGGCTCAAAATTAATCAAATGCCATTGCCGGGATTATTAAAAATTATTGGGTGCGGTTTATGTCTTTTAGATTGTATATCCCGCCTTGCCGGCCTAAGCCATCTGGCAAAAATTTGCAGGAAACAAAATAAAAAAAGAGCATGCCCGGTGGAGCCTGCTCTTTAGGATTGGTTAGCCTGTGAAAAATATAGTACACTTTAAAAGACCATTATCAGCGGGAGAACAGCATCTCACGGTATTTTGGAAGAAGCCAGAATTCATCGCCAACAAGCAATTCCAGCTTGTCCACATGGTAACGGATCTTGTTGAAGAATTTGCCTTTTACATCTTCGCAATAGGCAATGGCTTTGGCACGCGGGTCCTCCACTTTATTGGCAACTTTCCTGGCTTCGATCATAGCCTCCACGTTGTCGGATACTTCTGCAATGTGCATGCTGATTTTTTCCAGTATTTCACGCTGGTTGCTGTTGGCCTGGCCTTCAAGCCCGAGTTCCTTGAGTCCTTTGATGTTTTGAATAAGGATATTCTGGTACTGTATGGCTCCGGGTAAAATATGGCTGGTACACATTTCCCCAATGACCCGGCCTTCAATCTGGATCCTTTTGATATAATCTTCGATCATGATCTCGTGCCTTGCTTCCAGTTCGGAGTGGTTGAGGATTCCAAGTTCAGCGAACATATTTACCGATTTTTCAGACAGGTAAGCATCAAGTGCCACAGGCGTTGTGGGCACATTGGGAAGTCCGCGGCGGGCTGCTTCCTTATGCCATTCTTCGCTGTAACCATCGCCTTCAAAAAGGATCTTATCCGAACTGACAATGTATTTTTTAATCACTTCCATCAGGGCGATGTCCTTCTTTTCACCCCGCTCAATTGCTTTGTCCACATCCTGCTTAAATTCCTTTAAGGTTTGGGCCACTATTGCATTCAGAACGGTCATGGAAATAGCACAGTTTGCGCTGCTGCCTACTGCCCGGAATTCAAATTTGTTCCCGGTAAAGGCAAAGGGCGATGTGCGGTTGCGGTCGGTATTGTCGAGCATCAGCTCAGGAATGTTTTTATGAATATCCAGTTTCAGCAACATCTCATCCTGTTCGCTGAAGTTTGCTCCAACCCGCTCTTTGATTTCATTCAATACATTCGTCAGATAATTTCCAATAAAGATGGACATAATGGCCGGCGGCGCTTCGTTAGCGCCAAGCCGGTGATCGTTGCCTGCAGAAGTAATTGAAGCACGAAGCAATGGCGCATGGTCATGTACGGCTTTAATGATGTTCACAAAAAAGGTCAGGAACATCAGGTTTGTCTTTGGTGTACGCCCGGGTGCCAGCAGGTTCACGCCTGTGTTGGTACTCATGCTCCAGTTGTTGTGTTTTCCACTGCCATTCACACCCTGGAAGGGTTTTTCGTGCAACAATACTTTCAGGTTATGACGACGGGCTATCCGGCTCATCACATCCATCAACAATGTATTATGGTCTACAGCCAGGTTGACTTCTTCAAATATTGGCGCACATTCGTACTGTCCGGGCGCCACTTCGTTGTGTCGGGTGCGCAAGGGAATGCCGAGACGATAGGCCTCATTCTCAAAATCCCGCATAAAAGAATATACCCTTTCCGGTATACTGCCGAAATAATGATCTTCAAGCTGCTGCCCTTTTGCCGATAAATGGCCGAAAACGGTTCTTCCGGCAAGTTGAATGTCTGGGCGACAAGCGGCGAGCCCCGCATCTATAACAAAATATTCCTGTTCCCAGCCCAGCGTTGCTTTTACTTCATTGATGTTGCGGTCAAAATAATTGCATACGTCCACAGCAGCACGGTTCAGGGCATCAAGCGAACGCAGGAGAGGGATCTTGGTATCCAGGCTTTCGCCGGTATAGCTTACAAAAATAGTAGGAATGCAAAGCGTGCGGCCATTGCCGATTTCTACGATAAATGCCGGTGAGCTGGGGTCCCAGGCGGTATATCCGCGGGCTTCAAAAGTTGCCCTGAGGCCACCACTTGGAAAACTGGAGGCATCGGGCTCTTGTTGGATCAGCGAGCTGCCTTCAAACTCTTCAATGGGCATACCATCACTTTTCAGGGTGAAAAATGAATCATGTTTTTCAGCAGTTGAACCGCTCAAAGGCTGAAACCAGTGGGTAAAATGGGTCACATCTTTGGTCTGCGCCCAGGCACGCATACCCAGAGCGATCTGGTCTCCCATTACCCTGTCTATTTTTTTGCCTGTCTTTATACTGGCCAAAAGTGTTTTATAGGCATCATCGCTCAGGTATTCGCGGGCTTTTTTCAGGTCGAATACATTTTCTCCAAAAAAAGAGGTGGTTTTAATGGGGCTACGCACTTCTTTATCAACGGGAAAATTGGCCAGGCGATTCAGGACTTCAAAACGGAGGGATTTCATAAATAGGATTATTTTTCTGAGTAAATTCAATTTGAATGTAAAACTAGGTTTTCCAACCAGAAAAATACATTTCAAATAAAAAAATCTGAAAAAAATTTCCGAAAAGTGGCAAAAAAGACTTCAATGATAGTAAAATAACTTACATATAATATTTTATAATGTATTCATTGAAGCCGTTTTTTTCCATGCCGCAGGTAAAAGTGGAAAAAGCAGCAAGGGGGCAAAAAATGGAAGAACAATGCTGCGGTACCGCACAATGGCACCGGCATAAGGAATGGTAAAGCCGGTAATCAGGCAAATGGAAACACTTAACGTTACAGCCAGGATGAGCCAGGCCCGCGCATTTCTTCCAAGATTGTTTTTTCGGAGCCAAAAAAGAAAAGCCGCAAAGGCCAGAATGAGCACCAGGCTTTCGAAGGCAGCCGGCCATTCCAGCAATTTCATCCCGGAATGAAAAAACGGAGCCAGGAAGCCCCGGTATAATGCAACAGGCAGGGATGAGACCAGGTGAAACCAATCCGCATCATGCAGGACCGGTGTTACCAGCGAACCGCCGCTCAAAGCCTTGAAAGCCTCCTGCCGGTCCAGCAAAATGGAAGGCAAATGATATTGGGGCAAGATCTTGCCGGTTAGCCACAACCCTGCAAACACCGCGAGAAGTGCATACCAGATTAATTTTCGCTTGTTGCCGCCAATTGCCCACAGCCACGCAATGCCACAGGATGCGAGGAAAAACAGGGCGAGGTAGTTGCGTAAAAAGAAAAGCAATCCGAAATGAATGAAGAAGAAAAAAGCCTGCCACCATTTCCAGGTTTTTTGTTTCCAGAGCGTATAAATGAGCCAGGTCGATATCCCAAGACAATGCAGCATCAGTCCATCGCGGTGAAATGCACTTGTCCAGAATAGTACCGAAGGCCAAAGCAATACCAGTATTGCCGGCCACAGCATGGGCACCCTGAAAAATTTCGACCAGATTCTGGCAATCACCAGTTGACCAGCCATAGTAAATCCATTAAACAGAACGATATTGGCCGCAATGTTCCGGCCCGTCACCAGGTTGCTAATGGCCATCAGTTTAATCACCAACACTTCTTTAAGATCATTCAACAAGCTGTTGTGTGTTCCAAGCAGCCCGCTGTCTTCTGCATAGCGTGGTGTTGCCAGGTCAGCAAAAAATCCTTTGGGGTCATTTAAAAGCCAATCTGTTTCGCCAAGGCTTTGGAAGAAATAACGCCAGGTGTCTACCCGGGTTTGCCATTCGGGTACATTCATGAACATACCGGTATAAACAATTCCGGCCATAATCTTGATGAGCAGGAAACTAAGAATATGGGAGTTGCTCAACCCGGACCAGTTTAAAATGGCAGGCCTTGTCCACAGCCAGGCAAATACTGCAAGCCAGGCCATAAAAACCAAATAAGGGAAAAATGCTGCCATGCTTCTGCCTGGAATTTGAATACGATTTGGTTTAAAAAAAAGCGCAGTTGCTAAGATAGCCACTGCGCTTCATGATGAAATTATTTTAGCTCAGGCTTTGGCGAGTTTAATCTGCGGACGGCTTACCAGCGCCCAGGTTGCGAAGAGCAATCCTCCGAACAACAAACTGCCGATCATTGTTGCCTTGATGAAGGGGACGCCATCAACATAGGTCATCATTAAACCCTGTAAAGTAAGTCCACGCGCAAAACCGGTTTGATAAATCCAAACCACAAAATTGCTCAGCAGGAAAAACACAAGTGGTGCTGCGATCAGTCCACCGGCAACCGAAGTCCATTTGGATGGCTTAACTAAAAAACCAATAGCAACAAGGCCGGTAATAATCACATAATTCCAGATTAGATCGGGATAAAAACCTGGTTGAAAGGCGGCGGGATTTGCTGTATGCAAAACCTGCATAATCAGATCACTCATCAGCAGACAAAGCAGGGGAAGGGCAAAAGCCCATTTGCGGTTAGCCACCACTGCGCCTGCAAATACTGCAATAGCCAGGTGCGGAGCGCCTAACCATGCCGGCCGGGATTCATAAGGAATGATCTTATACAAGCTCACAATTGCCAGAAAGCAAATAAATAAAAAGACTATTTTTTTGTTCATGATTCAGAGATTGTTGGAGAATTGGCGACAAAAATAGCTTAATTTGAGGGGTATAGGATGCGAAATTTTTAAAACCGCCTTACTCATGTACAAACCCGCCAAAAAAGAAAAGAACCAAACAGGCATTGAAGGCGAGCGGATCGCTTTGGGCTGGCTTCGTGGCCAGGGCTTCCAGGTACTTGCCCAGAACTGGCGCCATGGGCGGCTTGAAATCGACATTATAGCCAGCCAAAACGGCATTCTACATTTTGTAGAGGTTAAAACACTCTGGGGCTTTATGGGGCTTCACCCGGAGGTTCACGTGACCAAAACCAAGATCAAAAATTTGAAAACCGCTGCGGCCGAATACCTCTATCATCATCCGCAGTGGCAAAAAATACGTTTTGATGTGATCGCTGTTACCCTTTCCAAGGAAAAAGAACCAGAGATTTTTCATATTCCTGACATATACTGAAGCATCAAACATGATGGTATTTTTCGCCTTTTATGATGGTGCAGGCGCGGTACAATTGTTCGGCCAGGATGAGCCGGACCAGCTGGTGTGGGAAAACCAGCTTGCTGAGGCTCCATATCATGTCAGCCTTTTGAAGCAGGGCTTCCGAAACCCCATATGCGCCGCCAATTACAAATCGGATCCTTTTTGAAACCATGGATTGCTTTTCAAGTATGCCGGCCAGCTCCGGTGAACTTAGCATTTTTCCTTTCTCATCCAGCAATACCAGGAATTCGTTTTCCTGGAGCTGGCTCAACAACATCTGGGATTCGGCTGCGACAAGCCCGGCAGGATCGAGCCTTGAAGCGTTCTTCACCGGATGCAACAAATTCCACTCAACAGGGTAATAAAAAGAAAGCCTTTTGCTATAGTCCTCCACGGCAGCGACGAGGCGTAGATCGTGTTTTCCGCCAAATGCAGTGAGGATAATTTTCATTTTCGCAAAAATGCAATATTTCCAGGGTTTCCGTTAACATGCCCATAACAAAACTTTCGCTTTAGCCCACTAATTTCGCAGTCTTATTTTCGAGATATGAAACAACTGCCTCTCATTCTGAGTTCGCTGGCCTTGGTCGGTGTTATTGTACTTGGAGTTCTCTTTTCAAAAAACAGCTCAACAGAGCCTGCAACCTCTGCAATTGTCACCGATTCAACAGGAAAAGTTGAACATGCGGTAATTGGCTTTTTCCAGATGGATTCTATCGATCAGCAATACAAATTCCTGGGCCAGATCCGCGATCAAATCAAACGCAATGAAGTGAATGCGACCAACGAGCTTGAGAATATGAAAAAGAGCGCAATGAACCGTGTAGCCCAGCTCGAAAAAAGAGCACCCACCATGAGTCAGCAGGAATTTGAAGCCGCGCAAAAAGAGATCCAGCAATTACAGATGAATATCCAGAACCGGGAGATGAAATTATCGCAGGACTTACAGGAAAAGCAACTGAAGCTCATGCAGGACATCAATAACGAAATTGAAGCTTTCCTGAAAGAGTATAATAAAGACGGCCGTTTCCAGTTCATTCTTTCCAAAGCAAGCGGAGACCAGATCTTCTTTGCAGATTCTACCTTAGACATTACAGATGATGTGCTCAAAGGATTGAATGAAAGGCATGAAAGCAAACAAGAAAAAAATAAATGATCTATCTTAAAATTACTTTGAAAAAAGCCCGGATAACGGGCTTTTTTCTTTTTGATAAGAAGCCATTTCTGTCAAAAGCCCGGTGTGGAAAATACTGCCTTTAAGAAACCAAATAAATAGTAAGCTGCAGAAACAAGCGATCATATGGCAGCGGATGAAGCAAACCAATTGAAGTGGAATGATGGCCCGAAAAGTAAGGGCTTGCCCGCGCCCTGCACAACTTTTTTACTTAAAACCGGCATCCTGATCCTCTTCCTCTTTCCGCAGGATAAGAATATCATCCTGGTTTTTACTGCGACCCCGGAGACGCAGAAAATCTTCGAAATCCTGACGGTAACTCAGGCTCACCCCGGCACGGTTTCGACGGCCGATAAAGTCGATATTATCCCGCTTGAATAAAATGGCCCGGAGTTTCCTGTCCTTGGTTAAAATGAATTCGACACTGATATTGGGCAGGAACTGAAAACCTGCATTTGCATAGCTCGCACTGGCCCGTCCGACGTCAAAATCGCTGCCCACATTTACCACAATGCGGTTGTTGAGGTAGCTGCGGCGAAGCATGAAATTGAAATTTACCCGGTCGTAACCTGCTGAGCCTACTACTTCACCGCCAACCAGCGAATTGGAGTTATAAACGGCCGTGTTGAAATCAACATTCAAACTTTTATCTCCCAGAATTTCCTGAAAGACATTCGTAAGAATTTTCCCCATTTCATCACTGATGAGATCGCTAAGTGTATTGATGGCCAATTCGGTTCCGGGAATGCGCGTACCGGTACCTTGCTTGTAAGGCGCAAAGGAGCGGAAAACAATGAGGTAGGTCACCTGCCGCAGCATTTCGCTCTTGTCGTTTTCAATTTGCTGCAGCATATTCATTGCACTCAGGTTGTTGCGCATGGGGCTGCCAGGCGGAAATTCAATGCTGAATTCAATATTCGGTTGCATCAATTGCCCGGTCAGTAAAGCATTTACATAAACATCGCCCTTGTAATTTGCTGCACTGGGATCAAGCAGGTCGCGACTCTGCGAGGTGTTCAACAGATCACTGAAAGAAATATTGTTGGCAATGTAGCGTGCCTGCACCCGCATGCTGGCCGTGTACGGATCGCCATTCCATTCAATGAAACTGTTCTCACCGCCAACCAGTTCAAAAGGTTTTTTGATGAGTGTTTGAAAACTAAAATTATAGTTTCCGCTTTCAATATTGTAACGGCCGCGCATTACTGTTTCTTCTGTTGTTCCCGTTCGTATGCGCAGGTTGCCATTGCCACGGGCCGAGATCACGTCGCCGGTCACCTCATCCATAATCACATCGATCTGGCAGAGCGGATTGGTGGTGAGTTCCATATCGATGTGCAGGTTCAATTCATCCTCCTCGGTAATGCCGGTCATTTCCACCCCATAAGTTTTAAATGAAAGATAATCAGCTTCACCGCTTGTTTTGCCTTCGCGGTTGGCAATTATGATGTGCGAGGAATCAGTTATGTTTCCCGCTACTTTCATGTAAAGATTGTTAATAGGCCCATTCAGGCTGAAAGTTGCCGCTCCTACAGCCTTACCATAAAAAAGATCATTGTCTTTGGGATTTGTGTTCAATACTTCCATCCCGTTTGAAGCAACATTCATATAAAAGGAAAGGCTGTCAAAAAAATGATGGTACATAATGCCCTTAACTGTACCTGTGCGGTCTTTGGCATCTTTGAGATTGATGGTTCCGAGGTCAAGAAAATTCTCGCCAAATTTTAATGTGGCGCTATCCACAAAATAGGTGACACCGGTATACAGCACAGTAAATTGCGCCTGACTCAGGCGTACTTCACCCACCAGTCGCGGGGCCTTAAGGCTGCCAACGATTTGCAGGGTGCCATTGGCATAGCCATCCATATTTTTGAAAACCGTGCTCAGGTAATTATTCAGTAAGGAAATGCGTTCGTTGCGCAGGTTGATCACGGTGTTGATCGTGCTTTTTCCGTCGGGCTTTACATCGAAAGCCACTTCGCCACCGAAGTCATAAAGCGGGTTTTTGCTGTCAATATTTCCACGAAATGCCCCGGAGGTGGTATTGTAATTTCCCCTGACTGTGACAAGGCCTACACTATCATTATTGAAGTAAAAGTTATGTGCAGCCAAATCCATATGGAACAGCGGTTTGCGTAGCGGATCCTCCACTACCACTTTTCCTGTAAGCAATCCTTCCAGGCGTGGTTCCGTGGTAAAATAGGGCAGGAAATCACCTAAATTGAGCTCCGTAATTTCTACATGAATGTCATTCCAGTTGTGTTCATCGCTGGGAACTGAATAGGCCAGCAATTTTTGATTTCCACTTGTGATCTCCACCCCCTGGGCAAACAGGTAGCCATTGCGCATACTGATTGATCCTTCGCTGCTAATCACCCATTTCTTATTGTTTAAAATGAACTCGCTTTCGCGGAATAGTGCTTCAAATCCACCCTCACTGGCAATAAACATGCCATTGATCACTGCGTCTCCCAAAGCGCCGCCCATTCGGGTGGTCAGTTTCAACTGGGTAGTATCCATACTGGTAACAAGCCCAAGGCTTACATTGGGTATGTTGAGGCTGTCGTTGATGACCAGGTTGTCAATTCCACCGTTGATATATAACCAGTTGTCACTTCCATTTCCCCGGAGGGAAACATTGCGGAATTGAAAATTCTTATAACCTACAAAAGGGGCGTCTACATTCAGCAGCATTTCAAACTTATCCGTATTCAGCACGCCTTTTAATGTAGAATTGCTGAGGCCACGCAGGTTTGGATCTATGAGGTAGAGATAAGGATCAATATTTTTGGTTTCAATATCAAAGGTGAAATCCTGGTTTTTGGGTAGCGATCTGGGTTTTTCAAATATGGAAGGGTAGTAGTGATGCAGGAAAGCCAGGAATCCGTTTGGCAAATCACTGAGGTTGAATTTACCGTCGATTCTTACACTCGCTTCATTGGTCAGGATTTCGAGGGTTTTGTTGCCATTTTCATGTACTACCGAATTGATTACCAATGAATCGAAACTGAGCTGCCTGATGCCGTCATAAAGGCTGGCATCATACATGCGGGCATAGCCCACAAAATCATCAATTTTACTTCCTTTAAAATTTACATCGAACAGCCCGGAAAACCTGAGGCTGTCTTCCGTTATACCGAGAGCACGCAAATTGGCATTTACCAGCGCACCGCTTGCCACATAATTGCGGTTGCTTTCTTTAAAATCCAAACGAGTGGTGATGTCTCCGTTCAGGTTTTCATCTCTTGACCGGATGTCTGCAATAAGTTCTGAATTGAGAAAAGTACCGTCAATGGAAAGGTCGTGATAAGTGTATTTATCAAACTGCAGGGTATGGATGTCCCCTTTTATTTTTACTGCATCGGCTGCGCTGAGTCCGCTACTGCTCACCACACCGTTAAACGTTACGCGGCCCAGCTTGCTGACATCCAGTAAACTGCCCGCGTGGATATCGGCATTGCTGATGATGCCGGTAAATCCTTTATTCGGCCCGGAAAGTACCATTTTCAGGTCCGCGTCCATTGCGCCCTGGTTGGCCTGCAAATGACCTTTCAGGTTAAAATCAAAAACAGTACCTGCAAAACTCCCGTTCAGGGTAACCGGCCCGAGATTGTAAACCGGTGTCGATCGCAACCGGCGCAATTCAGGAGCCCAGGGTTCAATGTCGGCAGGGTCTACTACGCTGCCATTGGTGAGAAACTCAATGCGGCTGCGTTGAACATCCGGCAGGCCGCGCATGGTGTATTGCCCAAGCAACCGGGAATTGCCGGTGGAAGCATCTAAGCTGGATACCGTAAAACCGCTGACGGTGCCAAGCGCATTTCCGCTGATGCGAATTTGCTGGTTGACCTTTTTGAGCGCCGGGGCAAAAAAGGCGACATCCTGTATATCCACCACACTGTTTCGGACGTTCATGTTCAATACCACGCTGTCAACGAAATCTTCCATACGGTCTATGGCGGGATAGGTCATCGCGTAATAAGGTCCGAGCCTGCTGTTATTGAGCTGCAGGTCGAGGTTGTCGAACTCCATCAATTGCGGATGCATCCGGAAAATGGCATTCAGATTCCTGATTTGTAAACCGCTACGTTCACTACCGGTGAGTTGAATGTTGGCCCGGATGGTATCATCCAGAAAACTGAAGTCAGCGACCTTGCCATTGAGAGAATCGAAAACAATATTCTTAGGATCGAAATAGCCATTGGTCCACGTGGAAGGATCCGTTGAAACCAATCCGTATTTTCCTTTGGAAAGGTGGATCTCATCCACGGCGAAATAGAGCCCGTTTTTATTCCATCGTTCAGGAATGGTTTTGAGCAGTTTAAGGGAATCTGTCCTGCGCCGGTAGGCAATGGAATCTTCCGCTGACCAAAGACCTTTTGTGCGGGCCTGGACGTAGCGGGGCGATTCGAGGTTGATGTATTCAACGATGTATTGCTTTTTCGCCGGGTTCACCATTTTGGCATCCAGGAAAATCTGTTTTGCTTCAAGATTGGAAATCCTTCCCTTCCATCGGTCTTCCATCAGGAGGTGAAGGTTGGATACGCTGGCGAGATTGAAAGACAATACAATCGGCTTTTGCGTTTTTTGCGCAGGCTTCAGTTCACCCGGATTTTGCCCCGGCCCGGCAAAAACCTCTTCGAGAAAACTGTAATTCCATATGCTGTCATTTCGGTACAAGTGCACATAAACGTCCTCCAGTGCAATGTTCTTCACTTCCACCGTGTCGCGGAAAATAAGCCAGTCGATGGTGTTAATCTGGATGGTTCCGGCAGAAAGCAATGTGTCTTTTTTTTCATCATAGACCACGACATCTTTCAGTTGTAGCCGGTTGAGCCATCCCAGATAGGCTTTACCCACTTTTACTTCGGTACCCAGGATCTGGCTGAGACGGACAGTTGCATTATTGATTATCCAAGTTTGGAAAAACGGAGTTTGCAACAAAATCCATAACGCGAAGAGTAACGCAATGATTGCGAGTAAAAGATTGCCTGCTATCCGAAGTGTTTTCTTCAAATGGGTAGTGTTGTTAAGTTCCTTGGAGAATATGGCAACAAATTTACAATTACGCATCTAAATGCCGGGTTTTATACATCTATAGGCGGCATTGTATGATGGGGTGCGCAATAGAATTAACCGGTTTTTAAGCGGGCCGGTGATTTTATGCATGAAAAAACCCCGCCGAAACGGGGTGAATGCATTTCATCACTATAAGGCAATTGAATAATGAGCTTTTGCCAAAACTAAACAGCCTTAATGAAACGGCTGATTAATCGCGGTCGTTGCCACGGTCAAAGCCACCCCTGCGGGGACGGAAACCACCACCACCACCACCGGAGGGACGGTCTTCTCTCGGACGCGCTTCGTTTACGCTGATGGCACGGCCTCCAAGGTTAGCACCATTCAGTTTATCGACCGCTTCACGAGCTTCGTCGTCGTTAGGCATTTCAACAAAAGCAAAACCACGGCTACGGTTCGTAACCTTGTCTTTTACGATCTTACAACTGTCTACAGTTCCGCAAGATTCAAAAAAACGCTGGAGTTCGTCTTCTGTGCAAGTCCAGCTCAAATTTCCAATGTACAAATTCATAACTATAAAAATTCAGGGCAGATAAGCTTAATATTATTTTTTTTCAGCACAGCTGCCAATGTTCAATAAGCGAAATTGAGGGTAAATTTCCGTTGGCCAAAATAAATGTTCTCCGGTTATTGTTAAATTTAATGAATAAGAACGATTTAACCTCCGGCTGGTTCGTTACCTGGCGCCAGGGATATCATTTTTAGGAACGGCAATTAATAAAAATTACCTTCTGAAGAGGCGTGAACTTTGGCTTTTGTACTTCAACAATCCTTACCTTTGCACCCGATTTCAGGCATGGCCTGCAGTCTTAATATAAATTAGCTCCTGAAAACAACGAAAAACAACCTATTTATATGGCAAATGTTGGTAAAGTAAAACAAATTATTGGCGCTGTTGTCGATGTTCAGTTTCGTAATGCAGAAAAGCTCCCGGAAATTTACAACGCTCTTGAACTGAAGCGGGAAAACGGGGATATTCTGATTATGGAAGTTCAGCAGCACCTTGGGGAAGATAGTGTGCGCTGCGTGGCTATGGATGGCACCGAAGGGCTTGTGCGCGGGATGGAAGTTACGGATACCGGGTCTGCGATAGCGATGCCAACAGGAGAAGCCATTAAAGGCCGGTTGTTTAACGTTACCGGCGACGCCATTGACGGCTTGCCTCCCGTAGATAAATCCACGGGCCGGCCCATTCACGCAAAACCTCCGGCATTTGAAAACCTGAGCACCGCTGCAGAAGTGTTGTTTACAGGCATTAAAGTTATTGATCTCATTGAGCCTTATGCAAAAGGTGGAAAAATTGGTCTGTTTGGTGGTGCGGGTGTTGGCAAAACCGTATTGATCCAGGAACTGATCAATAATATCGCCAAAGGTTATGGCGGTTTATCTGTATTTGCCGGAGTGGGCGAGCGTACCCGTGAAGGAAATGATCTGCTGCGCGAAATGATCGAAGCCGGCATTATGGCTTATGGCGAAGAGTTTAAAAAAAGTATGGAAGAAGGCGGATGGGACCTGGAGAAAGTGGATATGCAAGGCCTGAAGGATTCCAAGGCGACCTTTGTATTCGGACAGATGAATGAGCCCCCCGGAGCACGTGCCCGTGTGGCACTATCCGGTCTGACCATTGCAGAATACTTCCGCGATGGTGACGGACAGGGTTCCGGAAAAGACATCCTTTTTTTCGTAGACAATATTTTCCGCTTCACGCAGGCCGGTTCTGAAGTTTCCGCCCTGCTTGGACGTATGCCTTCTGCGGTGGGATACCAACCGACACTGGCAACCGAAATGGGGATTATGCAGGAGCGTATCACCTCAACCAAACATGGTTCGATTACTTCCGTACAGGCAGTTTATGTTCCTGCGGATGACCTGACTGATCCGGCGCCGGCAACCACATTTGCCCACCTGGATGCCACCACCGTGTTAAGCCGTAAAATTGCTGACCTGGGTATTTATCCGGCGGTGGATCCCCTCGATTCAACTTCGCGTATCCTGTCTCCGGCAATTGTAGGCGATGAGCATTATGATTGTGCCAACCGTGTGAAACTCATTTTACAGCGTTATAAAGAGTTACAGGATATTATTGCCATCCTGGGTATTGATGAATTGAGCGATGAAGACAGAATGACTGTATCCCGTGCCCGTAAAGTGCAGCGCTTCCTGAGCCAGCCTTTCCATGTGGCCGAGCAGTTCACCGGCCTCAAAGGTGTGTTCGTAAGCATCGAAGACACCATCCGGGGATTTAATTCCATCATGGACGGCGAAGTGGACGATTACCCCGAAGCTGCGTTTAACCTGGTTGGTACGCTTGAAGACGCCATTGAGAAAGGTAAGAAGATGATAGAAGCGGCGCAAGGTTAAGTTTTAGACAGGAGACCATAAACGTTTGAACCGCTACTGGTATGGGTTCCCTAACGCAGTTCAAACCCAATCAGTAAATTAGCCCACAAAGTGGGATATCTAAAGTAGAAACCAAAAGAGCAGATGGTTTCAGATTATGAACAGCTTCAAAATGATGACGGGTTTTTACATCAAGCAGTGAACTTCCAATCTAAATTGTCTCAGTCTGAAATCTAAGTTCTAAATTCTAAAGTCTCGCATTATGACCGTAGAAATATTAACTCCCGAAGGAAAGCTATTCAGCCAGGATGTTTATGGCGTGCAGCTTCCTGGTACTGCAGGATTATTTGAAGTGCTGGACCACCATGCACCATTGGTGAGCTCGCTGGGTAAAGGACAGGTAAAGATTTTGCTGGATAAAAGTGGAAATGAAAACCAGAAATTTGAAATCAAAAGTGGTTTTGTGGAGGTGTTGAACAATAAAGTGACGGTTTTAGTGGAGGGGGCCTCTGCTGCTTCCTGATCATTTTAATCTTATAAAGCAAAGCTTCCTCCCCGGATTGGGTTGGAAGCTTTTTTTGTTTTCAGGGATGAAAAGTTTGCCAGGCAATGATGCGAATATCCTTTCGTTAAATCTGGTAAAATGATCACCGTTAAAATGCATTTAAACGAACCGGTGATGGCGTACAGTAAACTTCAAAGTTGCGATGATTTCACACCCTGAAAAGCTATCAACGGCTTTAAGGTGATAACCACATTTATACATTATTTACGCGTGACTTACCTGGGGCCAGGCGTTACCCCATTAGGTTTTTTCGTTCGGAATTCTTACCTTTGCAGCCTTTTTAAGGAGTTTATTTAATAAACATATGGCCAAAAGGTACAAGGAATTCAAAGGGTTAAACCTGCCGGCAATTGAAAAAGCTGTTTTGAAAGAATGGACTAAAAACCAGGCTTTCGAAAAGAGTATTTCAATCCGTGAAGGCGCCAGGCCATTTATTTTTTATGAAGGCCCGCCCAGTGCCAACGGCCTTCCCGGTATCCACCACGTAATCAGCCGCACCATTAAAGATCTGATGTGCCGTTATAAAACCATGCAGGGATTCCAGGTAAAACGCAAAGGCGGATGGGATACCCATGGACTGCCTGTTGAATTGGGTGTAGAAAAAGAACTTGGCATCACCAAAGAAGATATCGGCAAGACCATATCGGTTGAAGAATACAATGCAAAATGCCGCGAGGCCGTTTCGCGCTACAAGGATAAATGGGATGAGATCACCCAGAAAATGGGTTATTGGGTTGACCTTGATGATCCGTACATCACATTCACCAATGAATACATCGAAAGTCTTTGGTGGATACTGAGTAAATTATATAATCGCGGATTGCTTTACGAAAGCGTAAGCATTCAGCCTTATTCGCCGGCGGCGGGAACCGGGTTAAGTTCGCATGAACTCAATATGCCCGGTGCCTACAAAGATGTGAAGGACACAAGCGCTACCGTCTTGTTCACTTTACACAATGCTGAAGAACAGCAATATATTGTACCCGGTTCCGCACAGGCAAGCTTGATCAATTCGTTGCAGGAGGCTTCGCAAAATTTCTGGAAAGATAACGGTGAGCAAATTGGTGAAATACCGATCCGGGTGATGGCATGGACTACCACACCGTGGACCTTGCCAAGCAATCTCGGTCTTACCATGGGCCCTAATGTGGAATACGCATTGGTTGTTACCTTCAATCCATATACACATCAGCCTCAGAGCATGTTACTGGCAAACGACCTGGTGACTGCTTATTTTAACGAAGCAGGTGCTGAAATGCCTTTTGGCGATTACCAGGAAGGTGCCAAAGTAATTCCGTGGAAAATTATTGCCCGCCATAAAGGAAAAGAATTTGAAAAACTGAGCTATGAGCGGTTGTTGCTCCTGGAAGGCAATTCGTTTGAAGCTGTAGAATCAATTACACCGGGTGCTGAACCTTATCAAATCGTTTTGGGTGACTTTGTTACTACAGCAGATGGAACAGGTATCGTGCATACCGCACCGGCTTTTGGTGCCGATGATTTTAAAGTTGGACAGAAATACAACCTGGGAATTGTAACCCTGGTAGATAAACAGGGAAAATTTATGGAGGGTACCGGCGAATACAGTGGCCGGTATGTAAAAGATTATAAAGACGATAAGGATTATGCAGATGTTAATGTAGACATAGCCGTTGCTTTGAAAAAAGAAGGCAAAGCTTTTCGCATTGAGAAATTCGAACACAGTTATCCGCATTGCTGGAGAACAGACAAACCCATCTTGTACTATCCGCTTGATGCCTGGTTCATAAAAACCACTGCTTATAAAGACCGGATGGTCAATCTGAATAAAACCATTTTTTGGAAACCTGAAAGTACCGGTACGGGTCGCTTTGGCAACTGGCTGGAAAATATGGTGGATTGGAACCTGAGTAGAAGCCGGTTTTGGGGTACGCCATTGCCTATCTGGCGGACAGATGATGGCGAAGAAGAAGTGTGTATCGGAAGTATTGCCCAATTAAATGGCATGATCCATCCGGATAGCCCGGTAAAGGAAATTACTGATTTGCATAAACCACAGGTTGATGAAGTGATTCTGAAAAGTGCTGGTGGCCAACCCATGAAACGCGTTTCAGATCTAATTGATGTTTGGTTTGACAGCGGAGCAATGCCAATCGCCCAGTGGCATTTCCCGTTTGAAAATCAACAAACATTCGCGGAAAGCTATCCTGCTGATTTCATATGCGAAGGTGTGGACCAAACCCGTGGCTGGTTTTATACGCTTCATGCCATCAGTGCGTTGATCAAAGAAGACATACATGAAGAACTGAAAAACCTGGGCTTACCCGTTACAGAAAAAAAATATCCCGGACTTGCTTATCGCAGTGTGTTGAGCAATGGCCTGGTATTGGATAAGCACGGCAACAAAATGAGTAAACGCCTCGGCAATGTAGTTGATCCTTTTAAAACCATTGATCAGTATGGCGCAGATGCCACGCGCTGGTATCTCCTTACCAATGCCAGTGCTTGGGAGAACCTGAAATTTGATTTGTCAGGCATCGAAGAAGTTCAACGTAAATTCTTCGGCACCTTTTTCAATACATACCAGTTCTTTGTGCTTTATGCCAATGTTGACGGGTTTCATTATAGGGAAGAAAAAGTACCGGTCAAAGATCGCCCGGAAATTGATCAGTGGATCCTGAGCGTGTTACATTCTCTTGTTGGCCGTGTGGGAAAAGAATTGGATAATTACGAAATAGCGGTTGCCGGCCGTGCAATAGAAAATTTCCTGGATGAACAACTCAGCAACTGGTATGTTCGTTTATGCCGTCGGCGGTTTTGGAAAGGAGAATATGAATTTGACAAATTGTGCGCCTACCAAACCCTGTACGAATGCCTGGAGACCCTCGCATTGCTCATCGCGCCTTTCTCGCCATTTTTTAGTGATGAAATCTTTTGCCGGTTGAATGAAGCAACGGGAAGATTTGATGTGTCAAGCATTCATCACGTGCGTTTTCCTGTGGCCATTGAAGAAGTGATCAACACTGAGCTGGAAAAGAAAATGGAGCTTGCACAGTTAGCCACATCATTGGTTTTAAGCCTTCGCAAAAAAACTTCCTTAAAGGTTCGTCAGCCTTTACAAAAGGTTTTGATCCCAGTAATGGACGTACAAATGGCAGGTCGGTTGGAAAGCATGGCTGATCTGATAAAATCAGAAGTTAATGTAAAAGAAATCGAGCTGCTGAACGACACGGAAGGCTTCATAAAGAAGAAGATAAAGCCTAACTTTGCGCTATTGGGAAAAAAGCTTGGTAGTCAAATGAAAGCTGTGGCATCTGCCCTGGCTGCATTCACGCAAGCTCAGATAACAGACATGGAAAAAAGGGGCGAAACCATAGTTGAGATAGATGGTCAGCCCATTAAAATATTAATTTCTGAAGTTGAGATTTCTGCAGAAGATATCCCAGGTTGGAGTGTCGCTTCAAATGGGGCGCTGACGGTAGCCCTGGATATTACTGTAACCGATGAATTGCAAATGGAAGGGGATGCCCGCGAATTTGTTAACCGGATTCAAAACATCAGAAAAGAAAAACAGTTTGAGCTTACAGACAGGATAGATGTATTATGGTCAGGAAATGATAGAATGGAGAGATCTTTCAATTTATTCAAAACTTATATTTGCGCCGAAATTTTGGCAAACACCCTGGAAAACTCCAGTCCAACTGATGAAGGAACGGAAATCGTGGTGAATGAGATACCGGTTTGGGTGCAAGTAATTAAAAATTAAAGACGATGGCTACCACAAAAAAATCAACCAAAAAGGCGGTCCCTGTAAAGGCGACGGAGGAGAAGAAGGTAAAGACCGCTGTAAAAAAAACTGCTACTCCTGCAGGTAAAAAACCTGCAGCTAAAAAAGCTGCCGCAAAGGCTCCTGTTTCAAAACCTGCCGAAAAAGTAACTAAGCCTGCAGCAGCTAAGGCGGCGACTGCCAAACCAAAACCAGCTACTAAAGCTGCAGCGCCAAAGGCCTCCGCAAAACCTGCTGCCAAAGTGGCGAAACCGGCAAAAGCTGCGGCTCCCGCTGCCAAAGCCCCGGTTGCAAAAGCTGCCACCCCTAAAACCAAGGAAGCAAAGCCTGCAAAAAAAACCACTCCGCGCAAAACGGCATCCAGGAAAAAGGATACCCGCAAGGTTGAGGTAATTAAAACGGATTCAGTGGCCAAAGTTGCCCGTGCTGCCAAACAAAAAGGGGGCACCACCACCTCCAACAGAAAGCAACAGGAAACCATTGTTATGCCTACGGTAATGAAAACCGAAGTGAGTAACAGGGTAAAGCGGCCCGCTCCTAAAATCGTGGAAGATACGCCAAAGCAGGCTGAAGAAATCGTATTGGTGCGCCCCCAGGTGAGTTCAACCAAACTCAAGAAAAAAGATAAAGAAAAAACTACGGAAAAACCGGTAAAAATGCCGCCGATAAAGGCCACGGGTTCAATAAAATATGCCCCTGATTTTACCAGCTCCGTATTGGATAAACCCAATGAAGAAGTGCTGATCAGTACGCCTACCATGCGTTACAGCGATTCGGATCTTGCCGAATTCCGCGAGCTGATTTTGCGTAAGCTGGAAAGCGCTCGCAAAGAATTGTCATACCTGCAGGGCATGATCAGCCGCAAAGATGAGTTGGGTGGAGACGATACTTACAACCCATATGTAACTATGGAAGATGGTACCATGAGTATGGAAAGGGAACAACTGAGCCAGATGGCGGGAAGGCAGATCACATTTATTGACCACCTTGAAAAAGCCCTTATCCGGATCGAGAACAAAACCTATGGTATTTGCCGGGTTACCGGGAAGCTTATTGAAAAAGCCCGCTTACGTGCAGTACCTCACGCTACATTGAGCATGGAAGCAAAAACCAGCAAGAACAGAGTATCATAATCAATCATAACTGCTATGCAGGCCCTCATGTACCAACATGAGGGCTTTTTGATTTCAGTGCCTGACCATCCCGTTCTGTACTTTTGAACCCCATTGGCTTTTAATATCATTTAATGATTTTTCGCATAGTTTAGGCTAACCAGATCTGGTAATTTTGTTTGGCTAACCGCAAACAGCATAAAATGAAATACCTGACTGAATATCGTGATGCGGAAACAGTGAGCAGCTATTTGAAAGAAATCAGGAAGCTGGTTACAAGGCCGTGGACCATTATGGAAATTTGCGGCGGTCAGACCCATAGCCTGGTTAAGAACGGTATTCTGGATCTGCTTCCCGGCGAGGTTCGGCTGGTTCATGGTCCCGGATGTCCGGTGTGTGTTACTCCGCTTCATTTAATTGATAGGGCAATTCACCTTGCAGAAAAACACCATGTAATTCTATGCAGTTATGGCGATATGCTGCGCGTGCCCGGCAGCAGCAAGAGTTTGCTGGAAGCCAAAAGTGCCGGTGCAGATGTCCGAATTTTGTATTCCCCGCTTGATGCGGTAAAATTGGCAGCGGAAAACCCAGGCAAAGAAGTGGTGTTTTTTGCGGTAGGTTTTGAGACCACGGCTCCCGCCAACGCGTTGAGCGTAAAACTGGCCAAGGAACAAGGCGTGACGAATTATTCCATACTAACGTCCCATGTATTGGTGCCACCTGCCATTGAAGCCATTGCAAACAGTGCGGATAATGTGGTGCAGGGTTTTCTCGCTGCAGGACACGTATGTACCATTATGGGCCTGGATGAATATTTTCCGTTGGTGAAGAGAAACAAATTGCCCGTAGTGGTTACCGGATTTGAACCGGTTGATTTGCTTCAGGGGATTTATATGCTTTTGCATCAGCTGGAAAGAGGTGAATACAAACTGGAGAACCAATACAGCCGCATGGTGAAAGCCGAAGGTAATTATGAAGCCCGTAAGATCATTGAAGAGATCTTTACCGTCAGCGATCGCGAATGGCGCGGTATCGGCAATATTCCCGGAAGTGGCTATGAGGTGCGTGAGGAATATGTGGCATACGATGCAAACCAGAAGTTCAAAATTGATATTGTAAAAACGGAAGAAAGCAAAGAATGCATTGCCGGTGAAATTTTGAGAGGAAAAAAAAAGCCGTACCAATGTCTTCAATTTGCTAAAAAATGCACGCCAATTAATCCGCTTGGTGCACCAATGGTAAGTAGTGAGGGGGCCTGTGCAGCCTATTTTCATTTTAATAACCTGAATTAAATTCAAAAGTCAAAATAGTTGATGTCTGATATTTTAAATCTTGCCTGCCCAATGCCCAAGTTCGATTTTGATGCTGTTCAGCTGGGACACGGCAGTGGTGGGATATTAAGTTATAAATTGCTTGAAACCGGTGTGTTTAATATTTTGGCGAATGACAAACTGAATGAAAAGCACGATGGTGCTTATTTTGAGGCAACCGGCAGAATGGCATTCAGTACAGATAGTTTCGTAGTGCAGCCATTGTTTTTTCCCGGAGGAAATATTGGCGAATTGGCTATCTATGGCACGGTAAATGACCTGGCTATGTGCGGAGCAATGGCCAAATACATTTCGCTTTCCTTTATACTGGAAGAAGGTTTGCCGATGGAACAACTCTGGCAGATTATGCACAGCATAAAAGCAGCCTGCGACAGGGCTGGTGTTCAGGTAATAACCGGGGATACCAAAGTAGTAGAAAAAGGTAAAGGGGATGGCATTTTCATCAACACTTCCGGGATAGGTGTTGTTCATGAAAAGGCCGATATTTCAATGTACCGGGTAAAGCCTGGTGACACTATCCTTTGCAGTGGCATGCTGGCCCAGCATGGCATTGCCATTATGAGCAAACGGAACGGGCTTGAGTTTGATACAGACGTGGTGAGTGACACTGCACCCCTGAATCAATCGGTAAAGAAATTGCTGGATTGCGCCGGAGGCAAGATCCACTTTCTGCGCGATGCAACAAGAGGTGGCGTAGCTAGTGTACTCAATGAACTTGCAAAAGATGCCGTTCTGGGAATTGAGATCAATGAAAAAGATTTACAACTTGAAGAGCAGGTGGCCGGGGCCTGTGAAATGCTTGGCCTGGATCCGCTTTATGTGGCCAATGAAGGTAAATTCCTGGCCGTTGTAGATGCATCCGTAGCTGATATATGCCTTTCTGTACTGAAAGAAGATGAGTTTGGCAGACATGCATCCATCATCGGCAAAGTAAAGGATGAACATAACGGACAGGTATTGATGAAAAGTCGCATAGGAGGAAGAAGGGTGGTGAATATGCTTCCTGGGGAACAATTGCCCAGGATTTGCTGAACGCCCAATGACAGGCAGATTAGCACGGAACGTGGTGTTCGGGGCCGAAAACTATGCCAGTGCTTCAGGAAATTCTCTTTGTACACGATTTTTTATATTTTCAAAATCCTTATACTTCAAATGCACTTTAATGATAAAAAGGATTGAAAGTGCAATAAAGAAAATTGCGTAGGTGATGGGGAGTTTAAAAATGGGCCAATCAAATACTTTGTCAAACAATTTAAAGCTGAAATAAACCAAGATCACCCAAAATGTATCACTATACCAGTAATTTGTGTCAGTGAAACTCAATTTATGTTTAAGTTTTTTCAACCACATCCATTTAGAAATGGATAGATAAACATCAATCAGCCAAAGCATTCCAAGAAGACAGACCCCCAAGATCCAATGAATGTTGTTTGCAAAATAAATGAATACAAGTATTCCAATAAATAGGAAAAATTGAGGGGATTTGAGTAGCGAGTTTCTGAATGCTTTGCCTCGTTTTCTGGCTTCCTCAAGCAGCGCAATTTCCTTGTCCCGCACCAAATGCGCAAATCCAAACAGCCCGAATTTCTTATAGGATTTCAGCAATGCTTCTTCGAAATCCAGTTCAGGTTCGTCCTTTATGATTGCTTCAATATCCTTAGCCAAATGATCCACAATTTCTACTTGCAGATCAAAATACCTTACACCTTTCTTTCGGGTGAATTCCATCAACTTTTCAGTCTGTCCCCTGGATAGTTTCATCCCTTTGCAGTTTTCAGATTAAAAATCAAGGCCATTTGATTCCAGAAATCCTGAATACTTTCCAGCATACTTACGGCTTCGTTTTTTCCTTTTCGGGTAAGTTCGTAATATTTCCTTTTGCGATTGTCTACCTCTTCATAAATTGCCGTAATAATGCCTTCTCCTTCAAGTTTATGCAAGCATGGATACAAAGCGCCTTCCGTAAGTTTCAATCGTTCACCGGTCATTGTCTTCACCCGTCGCGTAATTTCATAACCGTACATTCTGCCTTCTTCCTGCAGCAGTTTCAGCACTATCGGCGTGAGCATGCCTTTTATGAATTGATCTGAAGCCATAAGTAAAATTAAGTGATTCCGTGTTACTTAAGTATCTTAGGTATATAACTTTGAAAGTTACTTTTTCATGCTCCGCATATTTTTTTCATCAGCAGATCTGTCTGAACATCTTTACCCAAGATGAAAGGATGCCGTCCAAAAGTCACAAAGCCGTTTTTCTCATAAAAACGGATGGCTTTCTCATTTTTTTCCCAAACACCGAGCCATACGAATTCGGCTTTTATTTTGCCGGAAATTTCCAGGGCTTTATCAAAAAGCAGCTGTCCCACTTTCCTGCCCTGAAATTTTTTCAGCACATAGATACGCTCAATTTCAAGAGCATTTGCCGCATGCAGATCAGTTTGGGATGCTCCGATGTTTACTTTAAGATAGCCCGCAGGTTCGGTATCACAATAGGCAATGTAAAACGCCGATGAATTCTCGTTTAGTTCTTTTCTAAGTTGTGCTGTCGAAAATGCATGATTCAGGTAGAGCTCCATATCTGTTGCGCTGTTGTACGGAGAAAATGTTTCCGAAAAGGTCAGCCTGCTGAGCTGTTTCAGTAAACCCAGTTTATCCACGCCTGTTTTCACTATGTACATTTGCATACCGCAAAGCTCAGAAGAAAAAATGATTCAATTGCTTACCGCATTTAGCGAAGATGGGCCCACTTAGGCTCAAAGACCACCTTAAAAAGATTTACCACAAATTTTCCCTTCATTATGTGGTAATCATTGATCAGGCAGGTGTCGGAAATTCAGGGATATCTTTTCGCAAACTTTTATCACCAATCATAGTAAATTGCATCATGGCATCTCAACAATTGGATCTTTTTAGCGGAGCGCCTAAACCACCCAAAAATGTATGGGTTGAACCAGAGGCATCAGAAACCGGAGAAGGAAAAGAAACACAGGAAAACCCCGAGTCTGCTGTGCCGGAGCCCGAGGCCGGAAAGGCCAGGTCAGCCATTACCGTGGTAATGCCTTCGGAGGATGAGCAGGCGCCGGTAATTCCTGTAGGTGCAAACAAAGAGCCTGCGGCAGAAGTACCGGCGCAGGAAGAAGATACCCATCAGGAGCCTATAGTGGAAAATGGAGATGACCAGGTAAATCCCGAAAGCCAATTGGTGCCTGAGGTGGAAATTGAAGCAGATGAATCTGAAAATCACCCGGCATCGCTTGCCTATGTTGTTGATGAAGAAACAACGGAAGATATGGAAATGGAAGCCGGCACTGAAAAAGGGGCGCCACAGGAAATCGGGATCGAAAACAGGCCTGCCTCAATTGCTGATCCCGTAGAATTTTCAGAAAGACCGGGAGATAAGGTTGAAAATTCAGCAGAAGAGCAGGCTGAAAAGGAAGAAGAAGAAAACGCAGTTGAAGATGAAAAAGAAAACGCTGAAACTGAAGATGAAGAAGAAGGAGAAAGAGAGCCGGCACTGTTGACAGATGAGCAGGAAGATGAGAAGGCGGAAAAAGATGAAAACGGAGGCCTAACCGCCCAAACTGGCCATTCCGGTGAAGAAATTGCTGTTTCGGAAGACAGAACAGGACAGGTTGAAACTGCAGGATCAGAAGCTATTAAAGATAGAAAGGAAGAAACCACAATTATTTTTGATCAGCATGGTGAAGCCGGGGTGACCGCTGAGGCAGAAATTCAGCAAAAAGAAATGGAGCCGGTAGAAAACAGCCCTTCTCAGGTTCGTGGTACTGGTATGCCCCCGGACGACCAATTGTTCAGTAAGCAGTATTATACTATGGCCGAAACAACCGATATGCTTGGCATCTCCCATAGCATGGTTCGTTTCTGGGAAAATGAATTTCCAATTTTAAAGCCCCGTAAAAACCGCAAGGGAGACCGCTATTTCCGTCCTGAGGATATAAAAAACCTGGAGTTGATCTTTCACCTGCTTAAAGTTCGCCGCTTTACCATTGAAGGAGCAAGAGAATATATGAAAAGCAATAAAGGTGGCCTTGAGCAGCTTGATCTAATTAAGAAGCTGGAAGGGTTAAGATCGTTTTTAAATGAACTAAAAACACAGATTTAATGAAAATAACTTTATGGGCTGCCTTCGTTTTCGGCAGCATCGTTATGTTTTCCTGTGGCAGTTCCCGGCCCATAAAATCAGAACCGCCAACTGTAGAAAACGTAGAAGTGCCTAAGGTAGCGGCTTACCAAACGCTTGACGACCATGGACACAAAATGCTGGTGGGGCAAATTACTCCCGATCTGATAAAAAACGAGACGGACTTTCCATGGTATGCCCAAACGCTTAGTTATTATAAACCCAAAGAAGAACTGGTACAACAATACAAGGATAAAGCCGGCAGGTTCAACATTGTTTTGTTTGCAGGTACCTGGTGTGAAGATTCGCATTTTATCGTACCCGGTTATATTAAAACCATGGAAACAGCCGGCGTACCTGCAGACCGCCTTGAGTTTTGGGCAACCGACCGCGAGAAACATACCCTGAATGATATGCATACAAAATATGGGGTAACGCTTGTTCCAACCATTATCATTTTTCAGGATGGCAGCGAAGTTGGCCGCGTGGTGGAATATGGCGAATCGGGTTTACCGGATACCGATTTACTTGCAATTATGAAAAAGGTTCATTAGCCGGAGGAGTTGCGCCAGACGTGAGATTGATATTTACAGGGGTAGCTGAGGCAGAAAGTTTTAATTGATGCTGCTCAAGCAATTTCAGAATCTCCATATTGATCCTTTGCCGCAATTCAAAGAATTCCTTTATGGGAATATCCATTGAAATATAATAATCTACAGTAATCACATGTGCTGTATTTCCAGTCTCTGAAAAGAATACGGTTTGCTCAGTTACCTGCTCTTTTTGCAGCAAGGTTTTTACATCTGAAATAAATTGTTCGATATGCTGTGGGTGGCTGTCGAGGTTAAGCATTACCGGGTAATTCACCCTTCTCCTCGTTCGCAGGGTGTGATTGTTTAATATACTGTCCACCATTTTTTTGTTGGGAACGGTTACATAGGTTTTGTCCGCTGTGCGGATGCGTGTACTTCTCAGCCCAATATGTTCCACTTCACCGTTTATGTTGTCCACCACTACAAGGTCTCC
Source organism: Bacteroidota bacterium (assembly GCA_023387985.1). Lineage (GTDB taxonomy): Bacteria > Bacteroidota > Bacteroidia > Chitinophagales > Chitinophagaceae > Phnomibacter. Next base: position 807,494 of record JAEWHC010000009.1, read on the forward strand.
TGTGGTAAAAGGCTTATCGAAAAAAATGATAAAACTGGCGATCAGGTTTTCGAGGCTTTCTTTGAAGGCCAGCGCAAGTGCCGCGCCTATTATGCTGAAGCCGGTCACTACATTGGCCAATGGATACCCGAGTGAGAATTTAAGGATCAGCAATATGCCGATTACGAACATGATGGTTTTCAGGAAATCCCGGAAGAAAAGCACGATTTGATCATCAGAACGATCTGGCGTCAGTTTTGCCCGTTGTTGCAGGAGCAGCGCAATAAAAGTGATCATTCGGTTGCAAAGCCAGATGAATGAGCCAATGAGAATTCCTTTGCCGATGGAATCAAGTATGGTTTGAAAACTCGCCTTATAGATATTGAAATCAAGAACCTGGGGAAGTTTGAGCCTGTCGAGACCAATGAGCACTACTGCCACAAAAACAAACAAGCCAATAGGAGGGATCACCAGCTTTTGGAAAGCCTGTACCCGGCGTGTTTTTGATTTGACCTCAAACAAAAGGGAGATTAACCATGCAAAAATCTGGGCAATGTGACGTTTGAACAGGAATACGGCCACAATCAATCCAAGGGAGATCAACCATTCTGAAAGGGGGTTATCTAAAATGATAAAATCTGAGATTGAATCCATGCGGTAATTTGAATTTAATTAGCACACTGCTATTGCTGCAGGCTGGGTTGCAAAGCTAACCTATGAAGATTTTGTTCTGCGTCAATAAAATAGTAAAAACCAGGGGTGATCAGTTGTTTTATTGCCGGAGATGAAGCAGGAATGGGTACTTTTTCAAGTCTGCCATCAGCAATTGAAATTTTATACCATTCCGAAAATCGATTAATATAAACCACGTGGTTGAAGACCACCAAATCAGCCAGCCCCTCTATGGGAATAAACTTTTGAAGGGTACCAAAATAATCAAACAAATAAATGCCTTTAGAGGTATCGGCAAGGTAAAGGGTTTGGTGATCGTCGTAAATTTTTACAGGCATAGGTGGTTGATCAAACAGTTGGCGGAAATCGGCAGTACGCATAAGTTCTGCACCTTGTGGATTTATTTTTTTCAGGGAAAAATCGAGCAGGTCAAAGATCCAGATATTGTTGTCATAGCTCTGGGCTACAGCGCTTGCCTGCCCAAAGCCATTCATGCGCAAATCCAGTTCGGTAGCAGGTTTTAAAAACCGGTCCAGTAAAACCACGCTGCCAAAATCTTTGTACCAAAGCAATAAGCGTAAAGGGTTAGAAACATCGAGTGTATGCAACTCACCATGCCGGGCAATTGCGCTGAATTGCTGTAGAAAATGTCCATTGGCATCGAGCTTAATCAGGTGGTTATTTAAATTGAGGATGTAAATATTGCCCAGGGCATCCACAGAAAATTGGTCAACTTTTTGAGCAATGCCCTGGGAAGAGCCGGATGGCTGTGCAACGGGAGGCTGTGCCGAACATCCAATGCTCAACGCGATCAATATCAAGAAGAACCCGGATCTCATAGCGGATAATACTCGAGGGAAAGTTGGTGCCCATCGAAAACGGCGTATGAATTGAAGCTTATCCAATCACCCAAATTTACATATTCCGAACCATCAGCAATGGCGTATTTGCCGGGAAGGTGGCGATGACCATAAATAAAATAGTCGAAATGTTCTTTTCTTAGCATTTCCTGGCTATGGAGTATCAGCCTTTCTTTATCGATTCCATAAAAATGTTGTTCTTCTACTCCGGTCTGCCGGCTTTTATCACTGAAATAATTGGCTGTGCCCATGCCGATTGCCGGAGGCAAAATTCCAAACAGCCATTGGCTGACCGGATTTCGAAAAATGGTTTTCAGCATTTTGTACTTGTGGTCTCCGGGTCCGAGACCATCGCCGTGAGCCACATAAAATTTTTTGCCGTTGGCTTCAAAGCAATGTGCGTTCATGTGAACCTGCAGGTTGATTTCACGGGTGAGGTAATCTTTCATCCACATATCGTGATTGCCCGCAAAAAAATGCAATTCAATTCCCGCATCTGCCAGGGCCGCCAATGCGCCAAAAAAGCGGATATACCCTTTTGGTACGACATGCCGGTATTCGAACCAAAAATCGAACAAATCGCCCACCAGGAAAACAGCATGTGCTTCATCAGCTTTTTCCAGGAAAAACTTAACCAGCAGCAATTCGCGTTTACGGCTGCTTTCGTAATCAGGTGATCCCAAATGAAAATCGGAAAGAAAGAACAGTTTTTTACCGGCTGGAAGCTCCATAATTTGAAAATCCATCACCGTCTGTGATTTCCCCGGTGAGGAGGGTGTTTACTTTTTAATTTGAACCGTATTTCCTGTTGAAAAATTCCAGTACATCGCCGGATTCCACAACCGGGTAGCCTTCAAGCGGACGGGCATACCAGTAAACCCAGGCTTCGTGCCGGGTTCCGTCCTCCAGTTCAACAATGGTCCTATCCCTGTAATAAAATTTTTCTTCGTCATAAGAAGGATTGACGCCTTCGTAATCATCAAGCTGCGCGATGGCCCAGGCAAACTCCTCTACGTTTCGAATCTCATACAATTCGCCAACGATCTTTTGTGTGCAACCTGGTTTTGAAAAACCGACAGCAATATGCCCCATGTCGTGAAGACACCCGCTTGTTGTGCCATTTCCTACAAAATCAAAATACTGGCTAATGTAGCTATAGGCCGGGCTGTTGAATCCCCTTCGCAACGAAGAGTAAACGAAAATCCTGGTCAGTTCAGGTTGTTGCATTGGTGATGTTTTTGCTCACTGGCTAAGTTCCTAAAGGGTTTCTATATTTCCTATTTAAATCCTGTTTTTTTTGAGAGGGTGGTTGGAAGTCTTACAGAAATATGCTGGGAGATCGCATACACGTAGCTGGAATTCCTGTAGGTGAATTAATTCACGCATGAATGCCATCTACCTATTCCTGTTCAACCAAAAAACAAAAAACTTCTTTGGGACCATGAACGCCTGTCACCAGGGTTTTTTCAATATCTGCAGTTCGGCTTGGCCCGCTTGCCAACGTGATGGATGGCGGCAGTTTGCTACCATATTTTTGCTGCAGCAAATCAATGCCGTCACTGATATCGAAAACCAATTGGTTGGCATAAGCGATGCATACATGGACCGGAGCATATACGCTGGTTGCGCGTCCGCCGCTGCTATTGGTAGTAAGAAACATTGACCCGGTACGTGCGACAAGGCATTCGCAACCGGTGACGGCCACTACGGATTCAGGCAGGTCAGGCCACCAGGTATTTTTAAAGCCGTTGCGCTCCAATTGCTCTTTCCACTTTGGTTGCCTGCAATACCATCTGTCCCAATGCGCGGATTTTCCCATAGTTTCCAGGTTTTGAACAACTTCCCGCATATTCATGCAATAGATAAAATGACCCCCGAGCCGGGTGAATTCTTCCGCAAAGATCACCGCGAGGTCTTCATCCTTATTTCCGGTAAATTGTTCATTTGCAGGAAGCTCAGCCAGGTCGGGATAGGGCCTGGAAGAAGGTTGTTTCAAAGCTTCTTTTATGCGGTTAAGGATTCTGTCGCGGCTATTTCTTTCAGCCATATGCAGTTACTTTTATGGAGTTCCGCCGGGATTCTGGGCAGGAGGTACACCGGGCAATTCGGTGGTTACCTGTTGAGGCAGGCCATCCTGGTCTTGCCCGTTTTCTTCGTTTGACGGCCTGGATTCCGGTTTGGGTTCATCGTCTACAATATGCACATGCTTGATTTCAAAGGGGCGCTTGCCGATCAATGCTTCCACATCACTCTGGAACAACACTTCTTTGTCGAGTAATGCTTTTGCCAGCTTTTCAACCTCTGCCCGTTTGTCCATCAATAATTTTTTGGTACGCTCGTATGCTGAAGCAATCAGGGCCCTTACTTCCGTGTCAATCAGTTTCCCGGTTTCTTCACTATATGGTTTGGTAAAGGTCTGATCGGCATTGGGGTCATAATAGCTGATATTGCCGAGTTTTTCATTCATTCCGTAAACCGTAATCATGCCGTAGGCGGTTCGTGTAATCTGCTGCAGGTCATTGCTTGCACCGGTGCTGATTTTTCCAAAGAAGATTTCTTCAGATGCCCGTCCGCCAAGCGTCATACAGATCTGGTCCATCAACTGGTCGGTATTGTAGAGATATTGTTCCTTGGGCGTGTATTGTGCATAGCCCAATGCAGCAGTGCCCCGGGGAACGATGGTTACTTTAAGAAGGGGATAAGCATGCTCCAAAAACCATCCGCAAATAGCATGTCCGGCTTCATGATAGGCAATGATCTCTTTTTCTTCAGGGCTGATCAGTTTGTTTTTCTTTTCAAGGCCTCCAATGATCCGGTCAATCGCGTCCTGGAAATCTGACATGTCCACCGCTGTTTTGCCTTTTCGCGCAGCAATAAGGGCAGCTTCGTTACACACATTGGCAATGTCGGCACCTGCAAATCCCGGAGTTTGCTCAGCAAGCTTATGTAAGTCCAGGGTTTCAGAAATTTTGATCGGCTTTAAGTGAACCTTGAAAATTTGTTCACGTCCAACCAGGTCGGGCGCATCAATGCTGATCTGGCGGTCGAAACGGCCAGGACGAAGCAGGGCGCTATCCAGCACATCCGGCCTGTTGGTTGCCGCCAGAATGATGATGCCGGTATCACCGCCGAAACCATCCATTTCTACAAGCAACTGGTTTAGGGTATTTTCCCTTTCGTCGTTGCTCATAATGGCATTTCTGCCACGTGCACGGCCAATAGCGTCAATTTCATCAATAAATATAATACAAGGTGATTTTTCGCGGGCTTGCTTAAAGAGGTCCCGTACGCGGCTTGCACCCACACCTACAAACATTTCAACAAAATCTGATCCGCTAAGGCTGAAGAAAGGAACTTTTGCTTCACCGGCCATGGCTTTTGCCAGCAAGGTTTTACCTGTGCCCGGGGGTCCTACGAGCAGTGCGCCTTTCGGGATCTTGCCTCCGAGGGCGGTATACTTTTTCGGATTTTTCAGGAAGTCAACAATTTCCATCACTTCCACTTTGGCCTCATCGAGTCCGGCCACATCAGCAAAAGTTACATTTACCTTAATGTCTTTGTCAAACAATTGCGCCCGGCTTTTACCGATATTGAAAATGCCTCCGGGTCCGCCTGCACCTCCTCCTCCGCCCATCTTGCGCATCATAAGCATTAGAAATATCACAAATAAGCCAATGGTAAGCAAGGTTTGCATCAATGGTCCCAACCATTCGGCTTCATCATCAGCAACCGAACGCAAAGTAGCCAGGTTGTTTTGCTCCCGGTATTCATTCATTTCAGTGTTCCAACTCGTCCAGTCTGTGATTTTGAATTCAAAATGGGGGCCTGCTTCATTTATTTTGAGGTGCGCTTTTTCATAAGCCTGTTTATAAAACGGTTTTTCCAGGCTGTCTTTTTTAATATATACCCGGATAAGTAGTTTATTGCGCAATTCAAGAATATGCTCCACATCCCCGGGTTTATACATTTGCTCGAGAAAGGATTTTTTATCGGTCTTCAGCGCGGTGCCAGAAGTGTTGAAAAATTGCGTAGCCAGAATTCCGAGGATTATGATTCCATAGAACCAATAAATATTAAACCTCGGAATCTTAGGTCCCGATTTGTCATCCATTGGTTTACGGGGAAGACGGTTATTCTGTTGTTGTTTGTTGTCTTGACTCATTGTTTAAGCTGTTGATCCCTTTTTTTACCAGGGTACACTAATTATCTACATGATTGTTTATAGGTGCATCACTCCAGAGTTCTTCTAATTGATAGAAATTCCGGATTTGAGGCAGCATAATGTGAACGACAAATTCAATGTAATCGATAATGATCCAGTTGGCATGTTGCCTTCCTTCCACATGGTATGGCCGTTCACCGGTTTGATTAAGAACCACATCTTCAACGCTGTCGGCAATCGCTCTCACCTGTAGAGGGGAGGTGGCTTCTGCAATGATGAAATAGTCTGAGACCGCTTCCGGGATTTTTGTAAGGTTTATTGAAAGTATGTTTTCTCCTTTTTTTTGAAAAATGCCTTCTAAAATGGCATTCATCAACCGGGTTTGTTCTTTTTTATTATTTTTTGTCTTCCTGTTTTTTGTAGGCGATTCCGTTTTATTCAATATGCATTGATTTTTTAGGTTTATTATTTAGCTTATTCCAGTATCTCTTTGCCGTACCAATGGCCTAATTTTGCCAAATTTAGCCACAGATTGGATGAAATTATCACATATAGGGCATACAATACAAGAATTTAAGATAATTAATAGTACCAACTTGTATGCCACAGCACAAATTAGGTTGGGAAAAGGTATACATGGTATTGTGTACCGCGCCGATGAGCAATTGGAAGGGCGAGGCCAACGCGGGAAAAAATGGTTAAGTCAGGCAGGGGAATCGATCTTGATGTCGGTGGTGCTCCAACCCACCAAACTCGCTTCCAGTCAGCATTTCAGGCTGATAGCGGCTATTGCACTTGGGGTGATTGATTACCTCAAAAGCCAACATGAGGATGGGTGGAAAATTAAATGGCCGAATGATATTTATTGGAATGACAGAAAGGCAGGAGGAGTACTGATTGAGAACACCTTTATGGCAGGTAAATGGGAGTGGAGTGTGGTTGGTATTGGGCTTAATTTGAATGCCCCAAGCTTCCACCCGGAGCTCCCCAATCCTGTAAGTCTGAAAATCATAACCGGAGAATATTATGAGCCTGCAATTGAATGCGAAAAACTCTGTGGTTTCCTGGAAAAAAGATGGCAACAATTGAACCGGTCAATGGCCTGGAAGAATATGCTGGAAGAATACAATGACCTGTTGTATGCCCGGAACAGTTATCAAAGATTCAGAAAGGAGAATATGGTTGCTGAACTCCTCGTGAACCATGTGACCGCAGAAGGACAACTGGTTTGTGGAGAAGCAGAAGAATACTTATTCGATTTTGGAGAGGTGGAATGGATAATGCCAGATGGCAGGTAGCATTTACGGCGAAATGTAGCAATGGGGAGCCCAGACTTTTTTAAGGTTTTCTGTAATGCAGATCACAAACGGGGAGTTGTTCGTAAATTAAAATTGGGAATACGTCCCGGAGCTTCAATGCGCATTTTGCAACAGCAGATGATGTATTCTGCAAAATCAGCTAAGAAAAAGAAGCCCGCTCCGCCTGCCGTGCTTCCACTTCAAACCGGTTATTTTTATAGCCTTTCAAAACCCACTCGGTAAGATATTCTTTTAAAAAGATCCATTTGCCCAACCTGTTGTATTGTTCAACATGTTTTAGTTCATGTCGTACCCACCGGCGGCTTTTTAGAAAGGTTGCAGTATCAACACCCCAAAGCAGGATCTGCCTGTCCCAAACGAGGGCCACGGCACCGGTACGCATATACCACGTGGCAATGCGTGCGAAAACGGAATTTTCGACTACAGTAACGTTTTCAGGGAGTAATATATCTGTATTGTTTTCCAATTATTTAATGATTGATTCAAAAGTTTACCTAATGAACGTTTTAAAGCCGTATGTGTTATTTCAGAGATGCGGTTTTCCAGAAATCCAGGATCTCATCAGTATGCACCTTGCTTTTAGGCTTTTCGATGATATGGCGCAATATCCCGTTTTCATCAATCAAAAATGTGGTACGGTGCGTTCCTTCAAATTCCCGTCCCATAAATTTCTTCATGGCCCAAACGCCGTATTTATTATGGATTTTCAAATCGGTATCGGCAATTAATGAAAAAGGCAATTCATGTTTGGTTATAAATTTCGAGTGGCTTTTTTCATCATCACTACTTACGCCGATCACCTGAATTCCTGCACTTTTTAATTCAGCATATCCATCGCGGAGGTTACATGCCTGTACAGTACAGGTAGGTGTATTGTCGTGTGGGTAGAAGTAGAGGGCAACTTTTTTACCTGCAAAATCTTTCAATGAAATTTTCTTGCCGTTTTCATCTATGCCTGTGAATGCGGGAGCCTTTTTACCGGGTTTTGGAAAGGTCAATGTCATGATCGGGTATTTCTGGTTTCAATAGGTTTCAATCGAAAAGCATACCATTGGCGTTTTTATGCCGGATTGCCCGAAACCATCTGCCGCGTTACGCGCAATATGTCAGCGGAAGTACGGTTCAGCAATTCCAATTGCCCAAAAACAGGTTCCCGTATTTCGGGGTTCCAGATTTTTTTGGTGAATCCGGTCACATTTTCCGGGTCTTCCCGTAATAATTTTTCCGCCCGCAGCAGTTTATCGGATATTTCATTTCCCGGTTCTGCCAGGTCAATGGGATGATCGGGCATGGCCAGGGTTTCCGCGTAATCGCGGTAAGTGGCGAGGTAAGCGATGAACATATGACAGCCGACCACCAATTCGTGGAGCATATCGCCTTTCGTGCGGCGTCTTGATGGTTCGTTCATCATACTGCGGAAAGCATCATTGAGGTTGGCCAATGCAACGTAATTTTTCTTTCTTCTGATCTTGAATTCCTGATCGATCATCATATCGCCCATAAACACGCCGGTGAGGTATTCAAAATATGCGCGGGAAGCGGCAAGACAATCTGCAAGCAGGCCATTAATCCGGGTCTTTTCCCAAAGGGGAGGAATGGCCAGGGTGGCTGCCCATGCTATCATACCGCCAATAAACGTATCCAATACGCGGTCGGCAAATAGGGTCGCGGAATCTGAATAATTCAATAATTCCAGGGCAATGATCAGGTAAATGGTCATAAAAATTACAGCCGGCAGATACCTTACACGGATCAGGCTGAAGGTGACGATCATGCAAAACAGCACAATAACGGTCAATACGGTTGTGTTATTTATAAAGGCTATCACAATCATGCCGATAATGGCCCCGAAAAGTGTGCCCAGTAAACGTTCTTTGTTGCGCTGTTTCGTCAAAGCATAAGCCGGTTTCACGATCACTGTAACAGTCAGCAATATCCAATAAAAATGTCCAACAGGCAGCAGTTGGGCAAACAGGAACCCCGCCAGTACCGCTGCCGAAACCCGTATGGAATGCCGGAAAACATTGGACTCGAAGTTCAGATTATTCCTGAATATTCGCCAGTTGATCCTTGTGGGATCTACAAATTGTTGTAGGCGCAGGTTCGAGCGAACTTTAATCCCGGGATGATACGTGCTGAATGTACGGATGAGATCAATCTGTTTCGTAACAGCAACAATGCTTTGGTAAACTTGTTCGAGCCCCGTAAAATCGTTACGATTTCCCTGGCGGTGTTTCAGCATGTTGAGTGCATTTTTCAGGTCATGAACTTCCTGCCATTTGAATTCCTGGTTTTCGGCCGGACGACCCAATTGAACCGCAAGGGCGATCTTGTCAAGTTCTGCGGAAAGATTGGCAACGGCTTTTTCAAACGCCTCCAGGATGCCTGTCCCCTGAAATGTTTTGCGCAGCCGGCCATAATCCTGCTGGCTCGAAAGTACATTTTCAAAAAGGTCCATTGCTTCCAGGAAAATCATCAGCAATACCCGCCCGTTATGCGTGCTTTCGCGTACAAATTCACGGGTTTTGAACAAGATATCCCGAACCACCTGCTGGCTTTCATGTACTTCTACCTGGATGGCATTTAGTTTTTGGATTTCTTCACTGAGCACTTTGGCAGGATCATAAAAAGCAGATTTTTGCTGTAGAAATTCTGCCGTTTTGTGCAGGCAATCGCCAAGAACTTGTTGTGCAAGCTTATAGGGCATCAGCCGGCTGGAAATGCTGCTCAGCAAAAAGTAAACGGTCCCGCCCAGGGATGCGAAAGCTGCAGTAATCAGCAATTCGGACATCGCTTTTTGCTCATCAAGGCTTAGAACCATCATCAGCAAACAGGCAGAACCCACATTCGCTGAGCGTGTTCCAAATGCCGCCACCATAGAAAAGGAAAATGTGGCCAATGCCAGCCAAATCATCAACAACCATTCAAAATGCAAGAGCCAACCCGTAATGATGATCAGCAGAAATATGGCAAAAATGGTAAACAGCATCGCATTTTGCCGGTGATGCTGCGGACCTGGGTTATCAACTATGGTAAGACAAAGTGCGCCAAGTGCCATGGCCAGCCCCCATTGCAATTGTCCCAAAAAACCTAAGACAATAACCGGTATTGCAATGGATACGGTGGAAAGCAGACCATGATAAAAATTGTGGCCTGCAGTAAATTTCCGGAATTGAAACAGGTAATTGTCCAGTTGGAATAACATGCATACAAAGCTGAATATTTTTCAGCAAATCGCCGACAGAACTATCGCTTAGTTTCTGCTTAACAATTCACAGGGCTTCAGGCCGGTATGTTTTTTAAAAGCGGTGCTGAAATGGCTGATGCTACTGTAACCCAGCAAAGCACTTACATCGGTTACACTCAGGCTTTTTTCGTACAACAAATATTTGGCGTGCTCCATTCTTTGGCTTTGATAGAATTCAAAAATGGTGGTACCAAACATTTCCTTGAAGCCTTTTTTGAGATAGCATTCATTGGTTGCGACTTTCCTGCTCAATTCTTTAATGGTAATCGGGTTGCCAATGTGTTGCAGAAGCAATTCGCGGGCCTTCATTATCGTTTCGCGACCACGCTCGTCTTCCAGGAATTTACATTGGTAAACGCGGTCACGGTCGCCAATGCCGAAAAGGCAATCCATGCTGTAAACCAGCAAGAACTGGATCTGGCTATTGATGAAGATATTTTCGAGAGCGCCGGAATAACGGTGGTTGAACAAACTCGCCAGGATAATGCGGTTTTTATTGCAAAGCGGAATGATTAACTGGCTGCTTTGAGGATGCAAAAAACTCAGGTATTTGTCCGCTTCACTTATGGCTACTTTGCTGTGGGCAAATTGTTTGAGATAGGTACTGCTGAACCGGAAACTGTAGATATCAACCGTTTCCACTTCCTCCGAACAATCAAGCAAACCGGTTCTTACACAAACTTCGTTTTCCACGCAATCTTCGTTTTCGCAATAGGCGCGGCCTGCGATACAAAACTTCAGAATCAGCGAATTATCCGGGTTTTCGTCTCCAACATATTGATACTCAAGCATACCTACATCATCCACCTGCCAACCAGGGTGACGGATAATTCTCCGCATATCATATTCTACCGAATTGGGAATGGTTTTTTCCTGTCTCAGGATCATTTCCAATTGCTCCGGAATTAGATCGCGTTGTACCGCTTCCGACAAAATTGCAACTGACTCATTCATGGCGTAAAATTAAACAGATTTGGGAGTTAATTACATGTATGTACCTACAAATTTGGAAATATCTCACATTCCCTTAACCAATCACAACCATTTTTCGACAAAATTCAGACCAAATTGTCCGATTTACAATTTTCCACTCTACAACAGCACTAAATCAAGGGTATTTTACTCGCAAGCCTCTCTCAAATTTTTCTTCACGTTGGTTTACTTGCTTTGGTTTTTTTAAATGAGCTGGTCGTTGATTATTGTTTATATTTGAAAGAAGAGCAAATCAAAACAGCCTTCAGTTGTTTTATTGCCATCAAGAACCGACCGTTATGACAACAGTCTTTTATATAATCATAGTGGCATTGGTTGTGTATTCTGCCATGAGCATTCTGAATTCGGATTACTCATCAACCAAAAAAGCCGGGCTTTTGGCCCTGGTGGTTTTACTGCCGGTGGTTGGCGCATTTATCTACATGTCGTTGCCCCAAAAAAAGAAGCCCGTCTCCTCTTCAACCAAACGCCCTTTTCAATAATCCTTCGACTTTCGGTTCCCGCCCACGAAACGCCACGTACAATTCCATTGGATCCTTTGTGCCGCCGGAGGACAAAAGCTGCTTAAATTTTGCAGCAATCTCCGGATTGAAAATACCTTCCTGTTTAAAATAATCAAACGCATCGGCATCCAAAACTTCCGCCCATTTGTAAGAATAATAGCCGGACGCATATCCTCCCTGGAAAATATGGGAAAACGCCGGGCTGGCGGCAGTATCAGGATTTGAAGGGTACAAGCGGGTTTGTGCAGTAACCGCATCTTCAAATTCCTTTATGGCTTCTGTGCCTTTGTATTGGGTATGCCATGCCATATCCAACAAACCAAATCCCAATTGACGCAAGGTTTGATATCCTTCCATGAAATTCTTGGAAGCGGAAAGTTTTTCTATTTTTTCTTCATGCAATGGCTCGCCGGTTTGGTAATGCCGGGCGAAGCTCTGCAGGAATTCCGGTTCATAGCAATAGTTTTCCATGAACTGGCTGGGCAATTCCACAAAATCCCATTTTACGGAAGTGCCGCTTAAATTGGGGTATTGGGTATCGGCCAACATGCCATGCAAGGCATGGCCGAATTCATGGAAGAGCGTGGTTACTTCCTGGAAGGTTAACAGGCTTGGGCTATCTTTAGTCGGCTTAGAGAAATTGCAGACGATGGAAATATGTGGCCTGTTATTTTCGCCGTTTTTTTGATATTGGTTGGTGAAGCTCGTCATCCACGCACCGGGTCTTTTGCCCCTGCGGGGAAAATAATCGGTATAAAGTAATGCTATGTATTTTCCATTTTCTTTCACCTCGTAGGTCTGTACATCAGGATGGTATTTCGGAATGTCAAAACGTTCTTCGAAAGTCAATCCGAATAATTTTCCAGCCAGTGCAAAAACCGCATGTTGAACCTGCAATAAAGGGAACCAGGGTTTCAATTCCTCATCATTGAGATCGAATTTTTGCTTGCGCAATTTTTCAGCGTAATAGGCATGATCATAACCTTGCATTTCATCAATCCCATCAGCTTTGGCAAGGGCTTTAAGTTCTTCAATTTCTTTTTTCGCGAATGGGGTTGCTTTGGAAAGCAGATCATTCAGGAAATCCAACACCTTCGGTGCACTTTTCGCCATCCTTTCTTCCAGCACATAATCGGCATAAGTGGAATAGCCCAAAAGCTTTGCTTTTTCTTCCCGCAACTTCAGGATGTCACGTAGCAATTGCTGATTGTCAAATTCACCGGAATCGAAAGCACGTTTGCCGGATGCCAGGGCCACTTCTCTTCTCAATTCGCGATTGCTGCCGTAAGTCATCAGCGGCAAATAACTTGGGTATTGCAATGTGATCACATAGCCATCCAGATTTCTTTCTGCCGCCTCTTCGGCGTATTGTGTCAAAACCGATTCAGGAATGCCTGCCAATTCATTCTTGTCAGTTATGTGCTTAAAATAGGCATTGGTGGCTGCCAAAACATTTTGTCCAAATTGTAGTGACTTTAATGCCAGCTCCCGGTTCAGGTCTTCCAGTTTCGTTTTATCAACATCGCTCAGCAATGCACCACTGCGAACAAAGCTTTTCCAGGTCTCATTGAGCAGCATCTGCTGTTCTTCGTTCAGCGTTAAGGAATCTTTCTCATCGTAGACTTTTTTGATGCGGGCAAACAAAACTTTATTTTGGGTAATCTTTGAACTGAATGCAGTCAACAAGGGTGAAATTTCCTGCGCGATCTGTTGTATCTCGTCATTGGTTTCCGCCGAATTCATGTTGAAGAAAATGCTTGTAACATTGTTCAGTTGTTCACCGCTGTAGGCCATGGTTTCAATGGTGTTCGCAAAATCCGCTTCTGCAGGATTATTGGCGATTTCACTAATTTCTTTTTCTGCTTCACCGATCAAATATTTGATGGCGGACAAATAATCTTCCGTTTTAATTCTATCAAAAGGGGCCGCTTTAAATGGCGGATCGAAAGGCCGGGTCAGTATATTGTCCATATCCTAAAAAGTTCAAAATATGGTAGCGAAGTTCTTGATTTTTTCGGGTGGCAAAAGGTTAAAGTGTAAGCTCGCCACATAGGGCACAGTAGGGGTAAGACACTGGTAAATGAGCTAATCCGTCAACTACCAAAAAAATTAACTTAAGTTCCCCCATTACCTATGTGACTATGTTCACCTATTGATTTCTATGTGGTGAATACCCGAATTATAGTGAAAACAGTGATATTCAAATTGCAAATATTTGGATATGGCTACCTATGCAGTGAATCAGGTGAATTGATTGAATGTAACGCGCATTCGCATCCTCATTTTCCTACCTTTACACCATGCTCACTTTAGAACAATATTCTGAAAACCATACCACACCATTGGATCCAATTCAGGAGGAAGTATTGACCTATACCGAAGCCAACCATAAAGAAGCACATATGCTCAGCGGCAGATTGCAAGGCCAATTGCTTCGCCAGATGGTATTTTTTCTAAAACCCAAACTGGTGTTGGAAATAGGAACCATGACCGGGTTCAGCGCTTTGTGCATGGCATCGGCGTTGCCAAAAGGTGGTGAATTGCATACGTTGGAAAAACGAGAAACAGATGCACAACTTGCACAGAGCTTCTTCGACAAAACGTCTTACGGCAAAAAAATCCATCTGCATTTGGGTAAAGCGCTCGAAACCCTCAACAAATTTTCCAAACCCTGGGAATTCGTCTATTTGGATGCTGACAAACCTGGTTATATCGATTATTATGAGGCGCTACTGAAAACCATGAAACCGAATTCGATCATACTTGCCGATAATGTCCATTTCCATGGCAGTGTGCTGAGCTCACCTTTGAAAGGCAAAAACGCCAAAGCTATAGTGGCCTTTAACCAACACGTCATGAAGGATGAGCGGGTAGAAGTAATTATGCTGCCTGTAAGGGATGGATTGTCTCTGATAAGAATTAGAAATTAAGAGGTAATATCCAAAAAAGGAGCGCTCAAGATTTGGATGATTGTTCCCGTTTTCCGGTTTCACGGGCATTTGAATAGCTGGTGGCTGCCGGTATTTATGAGGGATAAGAATCATGCAATTTGCAAGATTTTCCCATTGTTAGCGTGAACTTGAAAAGCGATAATTAGGGTGATTATTTCGACCCCGGCCATTTTTGTACACCCTCCGCAGGCGCATTGCTTGGAATCTCTACAAAATTTTAAGAAACCTGAACTTGACATTTTCATTTGAAATGCGTTTACTTTGTTCTTCCTTTCAGAAGAGCAAGCAAATTGAAAATGAAATTTCCCATATATCAATACTTTGTTGAGGCAGTTATTGTTGCCTTTAACAAGCGTGGGTTTTATGCTTTGCCTTGCCGGCCAGGATTTTTGGTTCGGCCCTTTCCGGTTGCGGTGCGACGATAAAATTCTCAGTAAACGGTCTTTTTTGGCCGGGCTGTGCCGGGACACAGCACGATCGTACCCTATTTTTCCATTTACCAATTCCCATTGTCAACATGACAGCTGATGATTTTGAACTAAGTGTAGCCGGTGAGCAACATCTTCACCTCGCTCAGGAAATATGCGATGAATACGAAAGTAGCGCCAAGGCGCGTGGTACGGGTATTGCCAAGCGCAACCCGGATTACGTGCAAAAGAAAATGCTTGAAGGCAAAGCCGTAGTGGCCGTAGAAAAGGCTACCGGCAATTGGGCCGGCTTTTGTTATATAGAAACCTGGAGCCATGGCGAATATGTGGCCAACAGTGGATTGATTGTGGCGCTACAATTCCGCAAGGCAGGCCTCGCCAAAGCGATTAAAAAGCAGATATTTGAATTGAGCCGAAAGAAGTACCCCCGCGCCAAGATTTTTGGACTAACCACAGGGCTTGCTGTTATGAAAATTAATAGTGAACTCGGCTATGAACCCGTAACTTACAGCGAGCTTACGCAGGATGAAGAATTCTGGGCGGGATGTAAAAGCTGCGTGAACTATGACATTCTGATGAGTAAGAATAGGACGAATTGTATTTGCACAGCCATGCTCTACGATCCCGAAGATCATTGGGAGCCGGAAGAAACGGTTCAGGCCTTTGAAGAGAAAAAAGAAGTCTATAGCAGGTGGATGCGCATCAAGAAATTGTGGCGTGAACGTTTTGACAGGAAACTGCAAAGACAAAAGACTGCAATAAGATATTCGGCCTTTAGCTGGCTGGGAATAAAACCCGTTCTTCAGAAAGCCAGGATGGAAAACTTACCAAACCAATTTTTATGAAAAAGATCGTTTTAGGATTTAGCGGCGGATTGGATACCAGTTTCTGCGCGAAATATCTAAGTGAGGAGCATGGATATGAAGTGCATAGTGTAACGGTAAACACCGGTGGCTTTACCCAGCCGGAGTTGCTTGAAATGGAAGAACATGCCAAAAAACTCGGCGTGAAATCACATACCACCATAGACGCGGTCAAGCCGTATTATGAGCGCATTATCCGTTATCTGGTTTATGGCAATGTTTTAAAGAACAATACCTATCCGCTGAGCGTTAGCGCCGAACGAATGATTCAGGCACTGCATATTGCTGAACAGGCCAAAGCCATTCATGCGGATGCAGTTGCACATGGCAGCACCGGCGCCGGCAACGACCAGGTTCGTTTTGATATGATCTTTCACATCCTGGTACCCGGCCTGGAGATCATCACGCCGATCCGCGATCTCAAATTGAGCCGCCAGGCAGAAATAGATTACCTGCAGAAACATGGCGTGGATATGAATTTTGCAAAAGCCGCTTATTCCATCAACAAGGGGTTATGGGGAACAAGTGTGGGCGGAAGGGAAACGTTGACATCTTCAACCTGGCTTCCGGAAGAAGCATGGCCGGTACAGGTGACAAAATCCGGCACAGAAAACATTACCCTGCATTTTGAAAAGGGCGAACTGAAAGGCATAAATGCCATGCAATATGACCACCCGGTTGAAGCCATTAATGCTTTGCATAACCTGGCTGCACCTTATGGCATCGGACGTGATGTGCATGTAGGCGATACCATCATCGGAATTAAAGGCCGCGTAGGTTTTGAAGCCGCTGCACCGTTGATCATCATCAAGGCCCACCACTTGCTGGAAAAGCACATTCTCACAAAATGGCAGCTCAACTGGAAGGATCAGTTGGCGCTGTTTTACGGCAACTGGCTTCACGAAGGGCAGATCCTTGACCCGGTTATGCGCGACATTGAAGCTTTTTTTGAAAAAAGCCAGCAAAACATTACAGGTAAGGTTTTTGTAGAGTTAAATCCTTACCGGTTTACCGTCACCGGCATTGAAAGCAAATATGATCTGATGAGCAGTGAGTTTGGAAAATATGGCGAAATGAATGCAGGATATATAGGGGATGACGTAAAAGGATTCAGCAGGATTTTTGGCAACCAAACCGTGATTTGGAACAAAGTAAATGAAAAACCGTAATGATAATTTGCGACGCGCATAAATTGAGTGATTTCAAAAGGGATTTCTATTTTGATGTAATGGTGCTGACGCAAAACCCGGCTTTGACCGTGAAGCTGGAACAGTTGAATCCCGGCGCATCCCATATTATTCCAATGGAATATGAATGCTTTGAAAAGCACGTTGCCATGTCTTCCGCAAATGGCGAAAGCGCCTCAAAATTTTATTATATCCTCGAAGGTGAGGCCATGATCGAATCGGGGCAGGAAGAATTGTTACTGGGAAAATCGCAGGGCATTCACATTCCGGAAGATGTCATTTTCAAAATTAAAAATATTGGCGACCGTTTATTGAAATTCCTGGTTGTGGAAGAAGGCATTCAACAGATTTATGTGAGGAATAAGGAAATTGCCTGCCGATTTTTCAGGAAGGAAAATTGAAATGAAAAAAATAAAAACTGGAATAATAGGTGGCGCAGGCTATACCGGGGGCGAACTGGTTCGACTGCTGATCAATCATCCTCATACAGAAATTGATTTTGTATTGAGCAACAGCAATTCAGGAAATCCGCTTCATGCGGTTCATGCCGATCTTCTGGGAGAAACAGACCTGGTTTTTTCGGATCAGCCTCATTTTAATGTGGATGTATTGTTTTTCTGTGCCGGCCATGGCGAAGCCAAAAAATTTATTCAATCAAATGACATTCCCCAATCGGTTTTACTGATTGATATCGGCAATGATTTCCGCCTGAGGAAAGACGCGGAATTTGCAGGCAGAAAATTTCTTTACGGCCTACCGGAAATACGTCGTGAGGAGATCAGGCGTTCAAATGCCATTGCCAACCCGGGATGTTTTGCCACTGCGGTTCAACTTGCCCTGGCGCCCCTGGCTCACGCCGGCTTGCTCGGTCATGTTTATGCTACCGGAATTACCGGAAGTACGGGGGCAGGCCAATCATTGAGTGCTACCTCGCATTTCAGCTGGCGGACAAATAACATACAGGCATACAAAACACTTACCCATCAACATTTGGGCGAGATTGGCGAAACACTTCAGGACCTGCAACAAGGCCGTTTTCCACATATTCATTTTGTACCATGGCGCGGTGATTTTGCCCGGGGAATTTTTGTTTCCTGCAGCGTGCATACCGCCAAACCTCTGGAAGAGCTTCAGGAAATGTTTGATGATTTTTATTCGGATGCAGAATTTACACACGTAACCCAAAAGCCGCTTTTTTTGAAGCAGGTCGTCAATACCAATAAATGCATAATTCAGCTTGAGAAAACCGGTGACATGCTTGTGGTGCACAGCGCGGTGGATAATTTATTGAAAGGCGCAAGTGGACAGGCGGTTCAAAATATGAATTTAATGCTTGGACTCCCGGAATCGGCCGGGCTGAAACTGAAGGCCAATTATTTCTAAACGAACAACAATTCCTATTTTATTTTTATGAGCAATTTATTTGAAGTGTATCCCTTGAATGACCTCACCATTGTACGGGGGCAGGGCAGTTACGTCTGGGATGATGAAGGAAAGAAGTACCTGGATATGTATGGCGGGCATGCAGTCATCAGCATTGGCCATTTGCATCCGCACTGGGTGGAAAGATTGGAACTGCAACTGCAGAAAATCGCCTTTTACAGCAATTCGGTAAAAATTCCCATCCAGGAAGAACTTGCTGAAAAATTACAGCAGTTAAGCGGAAAACAAGGATACAAACTGTTTATGGTAAACAGCGGCGCCGAAGCCAATGAGAACGCGATAAAACTGGCTTCTTTCCATACCGGGAAGAAGAAAATTGTCGCTTTTGAAAAGTCTTTCCACGGGCGAACCTCATTGGCAGTTGCAGCAACCGATAATCCAAAGATCCTGGCGCCGGTTAACGAAACGGAAAATATCATTCGCCTGCCCTTTAATGATGCCGATGCACTCAAAGCCTGTTTCGCAAATGAAGGAAAAGAGGTCGCCGCGGTGATTGTAGAAGGCATTCAGGGAGTGGGTGGAATCGTAGAAGCCGAAGCCGGATTTTTGCAAGCCATCCGTGAAGTCTGCGATAAGTATAACGCTGTTTACATTGCTGACAGTGTGCAATGTGGATTTGGCCGTTCCGGTAAATTTTTCTCCCACGATATCGCTGAAGTAGATGCGGACATTTATACTATGGCCAAAGGAATGGGCAATGGTTTTCCGGTAAGCGCGTTATTGATCCATCCCAAATTTGAAGCGGTGTATGGAATGCTGGGAACCACCTTCGGCGGCAACCATTTGGCTTGTGCTGCTGCACTCGCCGTGCTGGAGGTAATTGAGCAGGATGGATTGATGGAAAAAGCAAGACAACTCGGCATGTATATCAAAAGCCAGTTGAAAAATATAAAAGGGATCAAAAATGTTCGTGGCCGGGGCCTAATGATCGGATTTGATGTGGATGAAGACCTGAAAGATCTCCGTAAATTGCTGCTTTTTGAATTCAATATTTTCACCGGCGAAGCCAAACCCAATGTGGTACGCCTGCTGCCGGCATTGAACCTTAACCGCAAACAGGCGGACGAATTCCTGGAATCCCTTGTTGAGGTAATTGATTTGATCCGGGAAAAAGCTGAAGCCTGATTTGCCTTGCTCAATCTGTTCATCTTTCAGGCAAATTTTTGGAAATGGTATGGTGAAGGATTTCAATTTTTTATAATGGAATTGTTTAATAGCAAATGAAGAATTTTATTTCTGCAGCGGATGCAGGCAACATACGGAAATTGGTTGAGGAGGCGCTTAGTTACAAGCAGACTCCGCAAAAACATTTTGGGCTTGGGGCGTATAAACGCCTTGGCATGATATTCCTGAACCCAAGTATGCGTACCCGGTTAAGTACGCAAATTGCCGCAGCAAACCTCGGAATGGAGCCTATTGTTTTTAACATAGATAAAGAAGGCTGGAAGCTTGAATTTGATGATGATGCCATCATGATTGGCGATACAGTTGAACATGTAAAAGACGCGGCACCGGTTCTGGGAAGTTATTTTGATATTTTGGCGTTACGCAGTTTTCCAACGCTCAAAAATCGTGAGGAAGATTATGATGAACTGGTCATGAATAAATTTATCGAACATTCAGGCATTCCGGTATTGAGCCTGGAATCGGCGACATTGCATCCCCTGCAATCGCTGACAGATGTAATAACCATTACTGAAGATATGAAAAAGCAAGGCATGGAGCGCAAGCCTAAGGTGGTAATGACCTGGGCACCGCATGTGAAGGCTTTACCGCAATGTGTTCCCAACAGCTTTGCCCAATGGATCAATGCCTGGGGCGAAGCGGATTTTGTGGTAACCCATCCGGAAGGTTACGCGCTTGACCCCCGGTTTACTGCGGGTGCTACCATTACCACCAACCAGGATGAAGCGCTTGAAAACGCTGATTTTATTTATGTAAAAAACTGGAGTAGCTATTCAGATTATGGTAAAATATTATCCAGCGACGAGCGCTGGATGATTACGCCGGAAAAATTGAAACACACCCATAATGGAAAAGTAATGCATTGCCTGCCTGTGCGGAGAAATGTGGAATTAAGTGGCGCCGTGTTGGATAGCAATTTGAGCCTCGTGACGCAGGAAGCAGCCAACCGCGTTTGGGCGGCGCAGGCGGTATTGGCCAGGATGCTGAGGGCGTTGCAGGGGGCGGGATGAGAGGTTGCGGTCCCGAAGAATCGGTAGCAGGTTGCAGGAAAACTTAAAATGCAGGAAAATGCAAAAACTACTCATAATTAAAATCGGTGGAAACATCATCGACGATCAGGAAAAGCTGGAAAAATTTCTGGTGAATTTCGCTTCAATCGATTCAAAAAAAATATTGATCCATGGAGGTGGAAAGCTGGCTACACAGGTTGCTGAAGCCATGGGCATACCGCAACACATGGTGGAAGGACGGCGGATAACTGATAGGGAAACCCTGAAGGTTGTTACGATGGTTTATGCCGGGTATATCAATAAGAATATTGTGGCTGGCTTGCAAAAGCACGGTTGCCATGCACTTGGCTTATGCGGTGCTGATGCTTCGGCGGTACGAGCACACAAGCGCAATTCCGGCTCTGAACATGGGAAAAAAGGACAGGATTATGGCTTTGCCGGGGACATTGATTCCATAAATGCCGAATTTTTTAATAATTTATTGGCCCAGGGAGTTACACCGGTCATGGCACCAATTACGCATGATGGACAAGGCCAGCTGCTCAATACCAATGCAGATACACTTGCGTCAGAAATAGCTGCAGCGTTATCCCGATATTATGATACCCGCTTGCTTTTTTGTTTCGAAAAGAAAGGCGTGCTGGAATTTGTCGAAGATGAAAACTCTGTGATCCCGCTGATAACACCCTCTGTTTATGCGCGACTGAAGGCGGACCAAAAATTGTATGAAGGCATGATCCCGAAAATAGATAATACGTTCGTGGCCATCCGCAAAGGGGTAGGAGAGGTGATGATTGGCCATGCGGATGATTTGCTGGCCAACAGCAGCGGACAGGGAAAAGGCACAATGATAACAGGAGAAAAAAATAATGGCTGAAAAAAAATTGAAAGCAGTTCTTTTCGATATGGATGGTACGATTATGGACAGCATGCCCTGGCACGACAAATCCTGGAAGGAATTCCTGCAAAGAAAAAATCTTGACTTTACGCCGCAACTATGGGCAGCGCTGCACCATGGTACGCTTGTGGATATAATGCCACGGATATTTGGTGAAAGCATTTCCCTGGAAGATATCTGGCGGCTTGGGATGGAAAAGGAAGCCATTTTTAAGGAACTGTACCGTGGCAACACAGAGCCGTTGGCCGGTGTTAAAGAATTTCTGCTCGAATTGCGTGCCGCAGGCATTAAAACTGCACTGGCCACTGCGGCCGATCGCAGCAATGCGAATTTTGCACTTGATGAACTGGATTTCCACAGGTTATTTGATGTTGTGGTTTCCAGTAATGAAGTTCCGGTGGGCAAGCCAGAACCCGATGTGTATTTATTTGCCGCGCATTGCCTTAAAAGCGATCCTGAAAATTGCGTGGTATTTGAAGATTCATCCTCGGGAATTGAATCCGGCCGGCGCGCAGGAATGAAGGTAATCGGAGTTCAAACCACCATTAAAGATATGAGCCTGCTGCCGGTAGAAAAGGCCATTCAAGATTACACAGCAATCAGTTTGAAAGAACTCAATCATATTTTCGATGCCAGGTAAATACACCTTATTTGTGGAAGCTGTAGATCTGCTAAAAAAATTGATAGCCGCGCCTTCATTTTCAACTGAAGAAGACAGGACTGCCGGAATAATTTCAGGGTTTCTTGCATCAAAGCATATTGTACATAAGAAAATGGAGAACAATGTTTTTGCTTTCAGCAAAAATGTTGATCCGGAAAAGTTCACCGTTTTGCTAAATTCCCATCACGATACGGTAAAACCCAATAAGGGATATACGCATGATCCATTTTTACCTATTGAAAAGGATGGAAAGTTGTACGGCCTGGGAAGCAATGATGCCGGCGGCTGCCTTGTATCGTTACTTATGGTTTTCTTGTATTTTTACGAACGGGATGATCTGCCTTTTAACCTTGTTTTTGCTGCGAGTGCCGAAGAGGAGATCAGCGGATCAAATGGGATTGAATTGCTGCTTCCCCATCTGGGCAGAATAGATTGTGCAATTGTGGGCGAGCCAACGCAACTGGAAATGGCGGTAGCTGAAAGGGGATTGATGGTGGTAGAATGCGAAGCCATTGGAAAGGCCGGTCATGCAGCCCGGAACGAAGGCGAAAATGCACTGTATAAAGCTCTTGAGGACATCAATTGGATAAGAAAATTCGAATTTGAAAAGGTGAGTGAATTGCTGGGAAAAAGCCAGATGACCGTTACCGTGATCGATACATTCAACCAGCAACACAATGTGGTGCCGGCAAGTTGTACATTTATTATTGATGTGCGCCTGAATGAGCTGTATGCATTCGAAGAGGTGCTGCACGAATTGAAAGTGCATCTGAAAAGCCGGCATAAACCAAGGAGCACCCGTTTAAAAAGCAGCAGCATTTCACTGGAACATCCCCTGGTAAGATCAGGACTGGCATTGGGAAAGGGTTATTTCGGCTCGCCTACCACCAGTGATAAAGCACTTATGCCTTTTCCAGCATTGAAAATGGGCCCCGGAGACAGCGCCCGCAGCCATAGCGCAGATGAATTTATTTTTGTGCACGAGATCAAAGAGGGGATTGAAACCTATATTGAAGTGCTTGAGAAATTGGGTGAAGAGTTGAAGATTCAAAAGTGATAATGCGAAGGGCAAAAAATACGCGCCATAAAAAAATGATTATTTAAAAATGCTTCATCATGAAACTCTGGCAAAAAACAAATACGGAAACGTCTGAAATAGTTGAACGGTTTACTGTTGGCCGGGATAGGGAATTTGATTTGTTACTTGCTCCATTCGACATCGAAGGAAGCCGGGCACATTCCCGGATGCTTTCAGATACAGGGATCATTTCCGAAGATGAAAATATCGCCATTCAAAATGGGCTGAACGCCATTGCCCAGGATATTTCCAAAGAAGGTTTTGCTCTTCCGGATAATGTTGAAGATATCCATTCATATGTAGAATTTGAGCTCACCAACCTTATCGGCGACACCGGCAAAAAATTGCATACAGCGAGAAGCCGGAATGACCAGGTGGCTGTGGACATCAAATTGTTTTTGCGCACCGCGATTAGGGAAATGGTTTCTACGGTTAAAGCATTATTTGACCTTCTCTTGCAGAAAAGTGAACAGCATAAAAATAAACTCATTCCGGGCTATACGCATTTTCAGATCGCCATGCCCTCTTCTGCGGGTTTGTGGCTAAGCGCTTCTGCTGAAAGCCTGACCGATGACCTGGAATTTTGGCAAGCAGCTTTCAATATATGTAACAAAAACCCACTGGGTAGTGGGGCCGGCTTTGGTTCATCATTTGCCATTAACAGAAAAAAAACAACCGAATATCTGGGATTTGCGGATTTGAACTGGAATTCCACTTATGCCCAAATGACCAGGGGCAAAGCCGAAAAATCGGTAGCCACGGCCATCAGTTATTTGGCTGCAACACTTAGCCGCTTAGCCTATGATTGCATCTTGTACATGAATCAGAATTTTGGTTTCATCTCGTTCCCTGAAACGCTAACCACAGGGAGCAGCATCATGCCGCACAAAAAAAATCCCGATGTATTAGAACTTATACGCGCTAAATGCAACCGGCTACAGGCCACGCCAAATGAGCTGATTTTGCTGACCAATAACCTGCCATCCGGCTACCACCGCGATTATCAACTGACCAAAGAAATTGTTTTCCCCGCATTAAATGAACTTCAGGATTGCATGGAAATGACCATGATTATGCTTCGGGAAATTGAAGTGAACGATAAGCTGCTGGATAATGAAAAATACAAATACCTCTTTACGGTAGAAGCAATGAATGAGCTTGTGCAAAAGGGTATTCCTTATCGCGAAGCTTATCGCCAGATAGGTGATCAGGTGAATGCAGGGACTTTCCATTATTCACCCGGGGAATTGCAGCATGTGCATGAAGGCAGTATCGGAAATTTGTGTTTGGACGAAATCAGGCAGGGTTTTCACAAAGTATATTCCCGCATAATTTTCTGATAAATACCGTTGCTGCCAAGGGGAAACTAAATACCAGGACCTTGTAAATTTTTTTCATCCAATTCACCCACTTCCCCGATCTTTTCCAGGTATTCAAATGTCTTCTTTGCCTCTTCCTCATCAACAATTGAAATGGCCACTCCCACATGTACCAATACATAATCACCAATTTTAGCTTCCGGAACCATGCACAGGTTCACATTTTTTTGAATACCACCAAAAGAAACCGTTCCATGGCGAAACGTTGTTCCGGGTGCTCCATCCATTTTCAATATTTTTCCGGGAATAGCAAGGCACATGCTTTTATGATTTAATTGTTGAACTGATTATTTGATTTTGTTTAATGGCATACCAGGCCAATTGCCCATAGCCAATTGATTCATCGTTAGGTGAAAGGTTTTTGTGAAAAAACAAGTGAAATTTGTTTTCCATTTGCTGGCGCAGGAGATCAACCAGCAAAGTGTTCTGGAATACACCACCAGAAAATGCAAGTTGCTTAATACCCAATATTCCTGCAATATTTTCAATCATTTTCACCAGGCTGAAATGAAATTGCCATGCGAGAATTTCTTTAGATGTCCCCGATTTTAGTTCAGCGATCATCTGAGTAAACAGGCTGTCAAATATTATTTCCTTATCAGAGAGGTCAACCTGCCAAAATTCAGGTTCGGGATCCTTGGTTTTTGATGCCAGGTTTTCCAGCCACATGGCGCTCTGCCCTTCATAGCTCATGGCGCGGTTGAAGCCAAGCAAAAAAGCGGCTGCATCAAATAACCTGCCTGCGCTGTATGACAGAGCGGCATTTTCCTTCAGCTTCAATGCCCTTTGATAATATTCCCATTCGGCCCCGGTGAATAATGGCTTCAATAGTTCTTCCGCACCGGGCAAATGCCCTGCAATGGAAAGCGCGGCTAGCCTGGGTTCCCGGCTCATTTTATCACCTGCCAGGTGGGCAAATGGCCTGACCCGGATCACTTGCGTAAATGCATGATCGTTATATTCAAAAAACTCCATGCCCCAGATTCTTCCATCATGCCCAAAACCGGTTCCGTCCCAAACTATACCCAGAATTTTCTCTGTATTTTCAATCAATTTATTTTCCGCAAGTACCGCTGCAAAATGCGCTTCATGGTGTTGTATTTCCACCAGGGGCGCATTATGCTTCGAGGCAATTTCTGATGCCTGCAACCTGTTGTAATAATTTGGATGCTTATCGATGAGTATCTTTTCCGGAGTAAATTCCAGTAAACCGCTTAGATGGTATAGACAATGCCCAAAAGCTTGCTGGCTTTCATAGTTTTCCTGGTTCCCCAGGTATTGGCTGATGAAAACCTTTTCATCCTTCTGCATGGCAAAGGCCGACTTCAATTCCGCACCAAATGCCAGGATATTTTCTTTGCTTTGCGGCAACATGGAAGGCTGGAAATTGGGTGCCCAACCCCGGCTTCTGCGAAGCAAAACGGGTTGACGATATTTTGGTGTCAAACGGATTACCGAATCGTCCTGCGGCACTACGATTTCCCTGTTGTGCATAAGGATCCAATCCGAAATTTCACCCAGATATTCAATTGCCAGATCATCTTGATAAATGATGGGGCTGCCATGCATGTTTCCACTCGTGGCCACCAAGGGATGAGGGAATAACTGCATTAGCTGTAACAACAATGGTGCATACGGCATCATTATCCCAAGCGTGTCCAATCCCGGAGCAAGTGCTTCGGTGGCCAGCAGTTTTCTTGCTTCTTTTTTTTGCCGGCACACCACGATTGGCGCACGGATATCTGTTAGCCAGGCGGCTTCAGCTTCATCAATCTCGAGCAGATCTTCAGCGTATGGCAAAGAGGGAAACAATACGGCCAGTGGTTTTTCTGGTCGATGTTTTTTTGTTCTTAAATTTTGAATTGCCTTTTCGTTTCTTGCATCACAACAAAGCAAATAGCCGCCAATGCCTTTTATGGCTACAATTTCGCCATTTTCCAAAGCTGTTAAAATAAGTTCGTATATTTTGTTTTCTTCATTGACAACAAGCGTGCCGTTCGGCTTAAATAGCTGTAGCGTTATTCCGCAATCCGCACAGGAATTGGTTTGGCTGTAATACCGCCGGTTTTTGGGGTTCGAGTATTCTTCCCTGCAACCCGGGCATTGTTCGAAGTGCAACATCGTGGTATGCGGCCGGTCGTAAGGCAGGGTTTTCATTATTGAATACCGGGGACCGCAATGGATGCAGGTTGTAAATGCATAGGCATGCCGGTGATTTTCCGGATCCATCATTTCTAGTGCGCATTGTTCACAAAGACCAAGATCCGGCGTAATGAGCAGATCAGGTTTGTTTTTTTCTTCGCTGTCAATGATCCGGAAATCTGCAAAACCATTTTGTGCAATGGGTTCGATCTCAAAGCCCGTAATGATTGATGATTGCGGCGGTTTTTCTTTTAGTTCCTGAATAAAAGTATCTACCTCAAATTCCTCACCGGAAACTTGAATATGCACACCGTTTCGGCTGTTGAGCACGGTACCCTTGAGATGGTATTGCTGCGCAAGCCGGTAAACGTGTGGGCGGAATCCAATGCCCTGCACCAATCCTTTGATATGGATATGCCGGCTAATCATGGCATTAATTTTTGGCCTGTAATTGTTGGCTGAGCCAGTCATACCAATGTTCCATGCCTGTATTTTTCCAGGCGGAAAGTTCCACAAATTTCAGATGGTGATTGACTTTTATTGCGTTTTGTTTGAATTCTTCAAGTTCAAACGGTACATAAGGCAACAGGTCGATCTTATTGATGATGCAAAGCTGGGAGCTCAAAAACATATCCGGGTATTTCAATGGCTTATCTGCGCCTTCGGTCACAGACACAATCACCACGCGGGCTTGTTCTCCAAGATCAAAAAGTGCCGGACAAACAAGATTGCCTACATTTTCGATGAATAGTAATGAATGATCTTCCGGCTGCAATTTCTTTACTGCCTTATAAACCATTTCGCTATCGAGATGGCATCCCTTTCCGGTATTGATCTGTACTACAGGAATTCCTTTTTGCGCGATTCGCCTGCCGTCCTGCGCTGTTTGCTGATCCCCTTCTATCACCATTATGGATACCTGGTTTTTCAGATCATCCAATGTTTGTTCGAGCAACGTAGTTTTGCCACTTCCCGGAGAGCTTACGAGGTTTATCGTCAAAATATTTTTCGCGTCAAAATAACCACGGTTACGTGCTGCAAGCAAATTGTTTTGCTGCAGGATGTCGGTCTCCACATTAATGGTAGTTACCGGTTGGTGGGCATGCGCATGTGGATGTGCATGAACGTGTGAATGATCGTGATGATGATCATGATGATGATGGTTATGGTTATGGTGATTTTGGTTACTGTGGTCATGATCATGTGGATTGTGGTGGTCATGATGGGGATTTTCTTCGGGAGAATCGACCTTTTTGATCACAATTTCAGTTGAGCCGCAGCCGCAGGAGTCGCACATACAATATTTTTTAAAGTAAACAGGTTTTCTTTCAGGCCGGGTAAAGGTGGGCCATTAACACCGGAAAAAAAATGAGCAATGTCAGAAATAGGGCGCCTTGGCGAATTGACCGCCTGTTTGCTCGTATGTTTTTTTATTCAGGCTAAAAATGCCCTCAATCCTTGCTGCTTTCGGGTTTCGTTATTTTTCCAAAAGTTATTCCTCTGCTCCACCTTAACGCAAAATCCGTTAATCTGATGCATTTTTCGTGAAGCTGAAGATTTTTGGCTAGACCTTGGCAATTGTAACAGGATCTTGAACTATTTGCTTTGAAAAAACCAGTTCATTGCAAATTTTCCACTTCCACCCTTGTTGGGGTTGCCTGCCCGGAAATAATCGACTTGCTGGCTTCGGCAATTCCGCGGATTACCATCGTCATATTATCCAGGTCAAGGGTGGAAATTTCATCGCTTGCCTTGTGATAATGTGGCTCGCTGTCCATTTTGCTTGTGCTTACCGTGTGCGCCGGCACGCCAAGGCGGGCAAGAGTCGCATTGTCTGAACGGTAAAAGAGATTTTGATCGGGATAGGGATCCGGATAGATCCTGAAAACGCAATTTTTCTTCCCGCAATTCTCCAGTTCAGAAGACATGATCTTTCCCAGTGAAGATTTGTCGTACCCGGTCATGTACAAGCTGTTTTTGCCCCATTTGCTGTCTGTTCCTATCATTTCAATATTTACCAATGCCACGATCTTATCCGGATTCAATTGCCGGCTGAAATATTGGCTGCCGTACCCGCCACTTTCTTCAGCTGTAAAAGCCGCGAAAATAATCGGGCGTTCATTGTTTTTCAACTGCCCGTAGTAGTGGGCAAGCGCCAGTAAACCGGTGGTTCCGGAAGCATTGTCGTTGGCGCCATTGTAAATGCTGTCGCCTTTTTCATTGGGTTTGCCAATACCAATATGGTCGTAATGCGCACTGAATACAACCATCTCATCGGGCCTTGATTTTCCGGGGAGCATGCCCACTATGTTTTCTATAACCGTTTCTTTTACCCGGATGCCGAGATTCAGCCGGACATTGGAAGCATTGGGAGTGGCAGTTAACGCGACCACTTTGCTGTGCCCGTTTTTCATAAATCGCGAACCAAAACTTTTCAGGCGGTTAAACTGTACACGATGGCTGGTATCGGCAAGAAGAATTGCGTTTTTCTCTGCCGACCTCAGTTGACGATAGGCATTAAAAAGATTTTCACCTTTGGCAACACGAACGATTTCCCAATTGCCATCTAAAGCGGTTTGCAAGAAATTGGATTCGGTCATTACAACCACCTCACTTGCCGGAATGCGTTCATTGCCAATTTCAATGGAGCCGCTCGTCGCTTCGCTTTGAAATAATGATATTTCCTGGATAAAATCATTTTCACCTGGTATCGGTTGAAGGCCCGCACGACCAAATTCTGTTGCGATATGCCTTCCGGCCACGCGGATCTCGTTCCCAAATGCATCGCGACCTTTCATATCATCGCTGCTTAAAAAAGCAAGGGTTTTCTGAACATATTGCCTGGTAATAACCTGGCTGATAATCCCGCTTTGCGAAGCGGAACAACCCGCCATGAGGGCGATAATGATAAAAATCACCAAACGATTCAGGAGAAGATTGGAGCGCATAGGAAAATTATTTGAACTGCCAAAATACAGGGAAAATTCAAATGTCAGGATTGAAATTTTAAAATCCGCAACCAGTAAGGAATAAGTCGGTGAAGGAAGTAGGCAAATTGTTAATCGCCTGCTGCATTATAATGCCGGCCTGTTTACATTCGCCACATGAAACAAAAGATTTATCAGGTTGATGCTTTCGCCGATTCCCTATTCTCGGGAAATCCTGCTGCGGTTTGTCCCTTGAAAAAATGGCTTTCTGATGACCTGATGCAGAAAATTGCCATGGAAAACAACCTTTCCGAAACAGCATTCTATGTTGAAAAGCGTGGCCGTTATGAATTGCGCTGGTTTACACCCACGTTGGAAGTAGATCTTTGCGGACACGCTACCTTAGCAGCGGCTTTTGTATTGTTTAATCACGAAGGGCATGAAGGCGATACTATTGAATTTCACTCACCACGAAGTGGAAAACTGACTGTATCCCGTGAAGGTCACTTGCACACACTGAATTTTCCAGCTGATGAACCCATACCTTTTGAAATTTTACCGGAAATATCCGCATGTTTTGGACGTCGGCCTGACGAGGTTTTCACCGGCAAGACCGACCTGATGCTGGTTTTTGAGAAGGAGGCCGAAATAGCCGCTATTGTACCGGATCTTAATGCCATCCTGAAGATGAATTACCGCGGTGTTATCGCAACTGCAAAAGGAGAAACAGTGGATTTCGTTTCGCGGTTCTTTGCTCCCCGGGCCGGGGTTCCCGAAGATCCCGTAACCGGCACCATACTGGGCAAAAGTATTGGGTAAAAATGAATTGACTGCTATTCAGCTTTCTTCGCGTAAGGGATATTTAAATTGTCGTAACCAGGGCGATCGGGTGGAGATCAGCGGGGAAGCGAGATTGTATATGATTGCGGAAATTTTTATTTAAAAGGGTGGGAGTACCTTATAAAATTTTAGATTGATGGTTCACAAGTTGAAAGCTCGCCACGGTTTTTGTCCATTAAATTCAACCTAGATGAGGGTAGATTCAAAATATGGTGGGAGTTTCAAAGGCATACCCGAAATTTAGAAATAGTGTGGCAGCAGGAATGCATCAGCCTGACAGATCGGTCCACTGCGCTTTGTTGCAGGTTTCAGGATCCGGTCGGCCCGTATCATCCGGGAAATAAATGCTTCAGTTTTTCTACCAAAACTTTAGGCATAAGCAGGTAAGATTCATGTGAATACCCGGCGATATGTGGAGTGATCAGCACATTGGGCTGCTGATAAAACCATTGCAGCAAATCGTTTTCATCCTGGGAACGGGTTGCGGGCTTTTCATTTTGTAGCACATCAAGGGCTGCGCCTGACACCATGCCGGTTTCCATGGCTGCTTTCAATGCGGGCAAATGCAACACACCTCCGCGGCTTGTATTCAAGATGATTGGCTTTTGCTTCAAGCCACTGAAGAAATTTTCATTGGCCATATGAAGGGTGGATTCATTCAAAGGCACATGAAAACTGATGACATCTGCATAACGCTGAATATGCTCAAGCGAGGCTTCTTTGATGAAGCCCTTCGCAAACCCGTTTTTATAAATATCATTGGCTATAACGACCACATCAAAAGGAGCGAGCAGTTTCGCGAATTGGGAACCGGTGTTTCCATAACCAATGATCCCTATCGTTTTTCCGCGCAATTCGCTTCCACGGTTGCTGCTGCGGTTCCACAAGCCCACTTTTACTTCTTCGTAGCTGCTGTGTATGTTGCGCATCACGCCAAGCAACATGCCCAATGCATGTTCAGCCACAGCATTCCGGTTTCCCTCAGGGCTGCTGACTACTTCAATATTTCTCGATTTTGCGAATTCGAGATCAATCAATTCCATGC
This sequence comes from Bacteroidota bacterium, assembly GCA_023387985.1. GTDB lineage: Bacteria > Bacteroidota > Bacteroidia > Chitinophagales > Chitinophagaceae > Phnomibacter. The sequence continues at coordinate 839,266 of JAEWHC010000009.1, forward strand.
CACTGCCTAAGCGACCGATCCACTTCAAATTGACGGCTTTTTCAAGTAAGGGTTTGTCTATTGGCAGGCGGGTCGATACGATCAATCCTTCGCACTCATTCATTTTACGGGATAAAGCAGGATAATCTATAGCGGGAGTATATTCAACGTTAAAGAAGTTATCCAATTTTTCCAGAAGCCAGGGATGCACAGGTGCTGTTATGATTACAAGGGGTTTTTCCATAGAAAGGTCAATTCAAGATTTGCCTCATTCAGTTGCTGTTTCAAAAGTGAGGCGGGCAAATTCAGCTACCGGTAATTCTTCGGGGCGTTTGGTGAAAAAAGGATCTTCGAGCTGTTCCTTGCTGAAATAAGGTTTCAACGTGTTGCGCAATTGTTTTCTTCTTTGTCCGAAAGAAGCTTTTACCAGTTTCCGGAACAAAGCTTCTGATCTCATTTCCGGCACATTGGCCGAGGGAACCATTCTGAGAACTCCGCTTACCACTTTTGGTGGTGGCGTAAACGCTTTTGGAGAAACATCAAATAAATATTCAATATCAAAAAATGCCTGGAAAATTACCGAAGTAATTCCATACGTTTTATTGCCAGGTTGCGCCGCCAGCCGCTGGGCCACTTCTTTCTGGAACATCCCGGTCACTTCAATGATATGCATTCTCCAATCCAGGAGTTTAAATATTATTTCTGTGGATATGTTGTAAGGAAAATTACCGATTACCGCAAAGGGTTCATTCCACGGCAAACCGGCTTTCAGAAAATCCTGCCAGGATAATTTTTCTTCAATCCCGGGAAACCGCTTCACCAGGAAATCTACTTTTTCTTTGTCGAGTTCCACTGCTTTGTATTCACCAGCATAGTGTTGCAGGATATGTTCTGTCAAAGCACCACCGCCGGGGCCAATCTCGAGCAGGCGGGAAGGCTTCATTTTCAATGCCTGCTCCACAATGCGTCGGGCAATGTCTTTATCGTGCAAAAAGTGTTGCCCCAGTGATTTTTTTAAGATAAAAGCCATGAATGAATTTGGATTAAATGGGATTATATGCTTGTAAAATTACCGGCTATGAACTGAATTCAGGCCAGAGCATGGCAACGATTGCTTATTTTTACGGAATATTAGGGTACCGATATGAATATTAAAAACAAACCGGTAGTTGGATTCAGCATAGGCGATATCAACGGCATCGGTGTAGAGATCATCCTGAAAACGCTTGGCGACAGCCGATTGCTTGAGCGCTGCGCTCCGGTAATATTCGGAAGCAATAAAACCATTAATTTTTACCGCAAGGCATTGCCTGATCTGAACATTCAGTATCAAAGCTTATCCGATATTTCCCGCTTAAATCCCAAAATGATAAATATTTATAATTGCTGGGAAGAAGAAGTGAACATCAGTCCGGGTGTGTTAAATGAAGCTGGTGGTAGCTATGCACGCAAAAGTCTTTTGGCTGCGGTTTCGGCAATGAAAAATAAAGAAATAGATGCCCTTGTAACGGCTCCATTTCACAAAAGCAATGTGCAGGCAGCCGATTTCAATTACAGTGGTCATACTCCTTTCTTAAAAGATTACTTTGGAATTGATGATGTGGTCATGCTGCTGGTCAGTGAAGCAATGCGTATAGCGTTGGTTACAGAACATATACCGGTAAGTGAGGTTTCAGGCCATCTTACACGGGATGGTATTTTGCGCAAACTCAGGATCCTGAATACATCGCTCAAAAATGATTTTGGCATATCCCGTCCCAAGATCGCCGTGCTTGCTTTGAACCCTCACGCCGGCGACGAAGGTTTGGTGGGTAAGGAAGAGCTCGAAATCATTTTGCCCGCCATGGACGCGGCCAAAAATGACCGAATGCTCGTATTCGGCCCATACCCGGCCGATGGTTTTTTCGCCCGCTCACATTATAAAGAATTTGATGCGGTACTCGCAATGTACCACGACCAGGGGCTCATACCCTTTAAATCTCTTTCTGCCGGTGCAGGCGTCAATTATACTGCAGGTTTACCGGTCATACGTACAAGTCCCGACCATGGTACTGCATTTGATATTGCAGGAAAGGCGATTGCCGATCACAGCAGTATGCTTGCAGCTTTGTTTATGGCGATTGACATACTGGAAACCAGGCAAAACATAGCAGAAATGAGTGAAAATGCATTGGTGAAAAAAAGCCAGAGCATTGTTGCCAATGCTGTTGATGAAACCATCCAGGAATAACGTCTTCCGTGTAGAAAATGGTCACCGCCATGATAGGTTCCAGATTCCTGAACAGAGAAAAGGCGTTATCCATTCATTGCTCACCGGCCTTTAAACAGGAGTTCAAAAGGGCAAACCTGGGTTGGCGCTATTCGTGGTACAGCCTCGCCCAGCTTGAATACACGGTCTGAAAGCCATGTATGTTTACCTGATGCAACCGCTTAACCACAGGATTCCTGAAGCGGTTTCTCCCGAAGCATTACCCAAAAAATAATGAAGTACGTATTAACGCCAACATGCATTCCTCATGGTTATCCCAATTGCTTAGTTCACCTTAATGATCTTGTGAACTTCAGTTCCACCATTTGAAGACACCCGGAGAAAATAGTAACCGGGCATCAGGTGGGATAAACTGATTTTTTCTGTAAATCTTCCACCTGTTTTGTCAAATTTTCCCAACATTACCTGGCGCCCTGCAATATCGGTTACTAAATAATGATAGAGCTGATGTTCAATGCTGGTCCCTTCAATGGTTAATTCATTCTGGACAGGATTTGGATAAACTACAGTAAAGAAATTGTTCGCGCCGTTTTGTATCTGCACGGCGATACTATAATAGAGCCGGCCGCTTTTATCTTTCCGTTGAATGCGGTATATCAAAACCGGTACTTTATTGAAATTAACGGCATCCGAAAATTCATATACTGCCACATTTGTATTGTTGGCTTTAACCGTATGCACCGTTTGGAAGTTCCTGCCTGCATCCAGGGAAACTTCAACCGAGTATTGGTCAACTTCAAATTCATTGAACACTTCCCAGGTTACCCGGTTGGCAGACCCGGATTGTACAGCTTCCACCCGGGTAAAGCGTGCGGCGGGATTGTACGTAAATCCCCCGTCCGTTATGTAGAATTCCGAGAATTCGTGGACCTCAAATTCCGCATAATAGCCTTTGTCATAGGGCACGAAAAGGATCTCATCGTTTGATATGGTGGAATGGCTTCCGGAATTGTTGTTTGCGAGTAGCCCATCTTCCTTTGCGGGATCAATATCTGTATACCGGGTAATGTTCATATGAGTATAATCCACAGGTGGTTTACAACCGGCACAGCCAATTGCCTGGCGCATTGCTTCCATATCGGCATCCCGGAAATATAAGCGGACTTTGACGGGATCTGTATATACTTCCGCCTTCCCGGTTTTGATGGTATAACTGCGTGGTAAATAATATTGCCGGCCATCCTGCCTCACCTGCGCGGAGTCAAACCCCTGGACAGTTACCTGAGGTATGTTGTTGATCCCGGGATTGATGGAAATGATTAGTGCGCCCTGTGTTGAAAAATCATGCCATTGATCGCCGCTTATACTTTTGGTTACAGGTTCTGTCATGGCCATAGTGGTGGTTGGCGCAAGCTGATACATCGGCTGGTTGCTGTAAACATGGATGTCATCCAGGGCAATGCCATTCCTGGAGGTACCTACATCTGTGCGGAAGGCAAAACGCAACCGGATCTGGCTAAGCCCGGAAGGCAGCTCATGCATCGCTGCTTTCCAGTAATTCCGGTTTGAGAAATACCATGATTGATATGCTTGCCGGTACCAGTTCAGACCTTCATCAGCCCTTCCCAGCTTAGTCCAGGTTTGACCATCTCCTGAATATTCCAGCCAGAAATGATCGCAAACCTGGGATATCGAAGAACAATCTTCGATATCCTCTGTAAAGGCAAAAGCAATGGAAGGATTGGTTAATGCGGCAATGTTGATGCAGGGAGAATAGAGATAACTGTTTTCGTTGTCATTATAATTGCCTTCCAGGTTGGTTGTCCATACTTTTTCACCACTTGCAGCGTCTTGCAGGCGAAGGGATTGAGGTGTACCGTACTGCCAGCTGCTGTTGATCCCTTCAGCAAACCAGTTGCCATCGTTCAATTCAAAATTTTCAAAATAAGGAGATGCAGTAATCAGCGGCTGATTTCTGATACGTTGATGAAGTGTATCGTTTTCTTTGACATTATCTGTCACCAGGTCACTCCAGATAATTATCCCGTATTCTTTCAGTTGCGTGAATGAAGCTTTTTGATTGAACGTAAATTGTATGTCGCTATTGGCCGGGATATTGGGTATGATTTCTGAAATGATGGGGCCATTGTCTATACGATATTTCACCGGGATATTGGAAATGGCCTGCGCCATACTGTTGCGGATTTTCACCGTTATTGCGGAATTTTCTGTAAGTCCGCAGTTCAGCGGTGCCGGGGAGGCCAATTCTTTTAACTGAATATCATCCTTTGCCAGGTACAACCGGATGTTATCGAAACTGATTCCGGAAAAACGGGTAGGATCACTCATGCTGTATGCACCTTTTTGACCAAAACGGGCCTGGAAAGAAGACGTAAAAACCTGGTTATTGTCTGCAAGGATCCTTGCAATATCCAGGCTTTGGCTATAAGTATACACACCTGGCAACCTGTTTTGGAGATCGTAAAAATTCACTACATCAATCCAGTTATCCTGGTCGCTGCCTCGAATGGCAAATCGGTTTTTGGCGTCATTGGTCAACTCACCATGCTGGGCAAACCAAAAATCCATACGAACCGCATGTTGCGTGTTGTAGCTGCTGAGATTATAATTGCCTATGAGCCTGTTATAAGGGTTGCGATTTGTGGGTTCGGCTTTTTTAGCGTCCAGCGTTATGGCCCGGTTTCCATTCAATGGAACATCTGGAGTAGCAGCTGTTCGCAACCGGTCAAAGGTTCCGTCTTTTTGATAATCCCACCGTGTGTTGCCGCCAAAACCCATTTCCGGGTTCAGCAGTTCTAGCCGGGGCATTTGTTCAAATCCTTCAAAAAGCGGAGCGGAGAGATCAAATGGCAGGTTAGCCAACTGCCGGAATTGATGCCGTAAAGTATCGTTATAGGGATTGTTGTCTGTACCTTGAAGATTCTTCACTATGGCGATAAAATCATAAAGCTTAGGCTGGCTGAGATCAAGATTTTTTATTTCAACCTTTTTGGAGGAACCGGGATGGATGGTTGCAGTATCGGCAAAATGCATTGGTATGCCATCCAGCCATACATTTAGTTCAAATCCCTTAATGGGTTCATCATCTTTATTTGCGATTTCCAGTTCCAATGCCTTGAAATTGCTAAGGGAAGTAGAAGTAAATTGCCTTCCGGCAGACGGCAATATGCCTCCTGCAAGTGCAAGATCACCATCGCTGTAAATCCCGGTACAGTTCCCATAATCGGGTTTATGTTGCACGGCTTTGCTCCACCATCCCGCTCGTTGGCCCAGTAATGGGAGAACAGCTGCATAATAGGTAGAATCGGGATTAAGGCCACGCAGGGTAAAGGTTGTTGCATCCTGCGACAGATCAGCCACAGGCTGCATTACCGGGCCCATTTTTAACATCACGCGGTAGCCGGTTGCACCCGTAACGGGAGTCCACTTAATTTTCATAAACTGCCGGCATTGCTCTTCTGCAGGAGCAAGGGTGGATACCACGCTGCGGATTAATGTAAATTTACCTGAAACCCCAACGTGTGCAGTTCCGTTGCGGCGAATTCGGAGCTGGGCATCATTTGATGGCAAACTGGTATCTGGTCTCCATTGAAATATCCTTTCAGCAGCAGCAATATTTTCGGAAATCGTTTTCCAGGTGTTTCCGCCATCCAGTGAATATTCAAGAGTAAAACCAGTTCCATCATCACCTGTATAATCCCAGGTTACCGGCAAAACATCGGCAATGTTCCAGGCGCTTTTGTTTACCGGGTTGCTGAGTTTTATGCCTGCCGGTAAGAAATCGTAAACCACAACAAAAGGCTGCAGATTTCCGATAACGTTCTTTGCATTTATGCTGATGGTGTATTGGCCGGTAGCAGGCTCGTTAATTACAACTTGTTCAGCATTATTTATGTGGTCTTCGCCTTGTACGGGAGCCAGGCGAACAGAGGCTGAGTCATTTTTGAGTATAAGCGGAAGTTGTTTTTGACCACCGGGAGATGTAACCGTGAGGTTGAGGTCGTTTACCAGCGTTTTTGGATTAATGATTGAGCCTGGAAGATCATGCCAGTAAAGCATGACTTTGAGCCGGCCGGTTTGAGCGGGTACATCAATCCGGAATTCCTGCGTCTGCCCATGAGCGATTTGGCTTTCCTCGTAATTTTTGCTTTCAAGCATCCTCAGGCTGTTTTCCAGGTGCATTACACCGAATCCGAACCGGTAATCGGGCCCTGGCCCCCTGGGCTGGTAAGCGCCGTTGAGCAGCAAAGCCTTTACCAGGTCACCACGCGGATCAGCATTATTATTTAATTGCCGGTAACGCTCATAAAGTAAGGTTAGCCCCCCAACCACCTGTGGTGCTGCCATGCTGGTTCCGGTCATATCAACATAAGGACTGCTCATGCTGAAATTGCCATTCAGGCTCCTTACATTTGTTCCATAGGCCATAATTTCCGGTTTGATTCTTCCATCGCGGGTAGGACCACTGCTGCTGCTCGGGCCTATATTGATGGCATCTATGGTGCGGCCAACGGAAATATTGTTTTTGGCGGATTGATAACCCGATAAGATGGTTCCATAGCTCTGGGGTAAACCACTGCAGGTGATCTGTCCGTCATTGCCTGCCGCGAAAACATGCAATTGCGCGGGAAGTTTCCAGGCCAGTTCATCGAGCATACGGCTGTCAAGATCATATGCTCCCGCTACAGCACATTCGCCCACTACCGAACCATAACTGTTGTTGGTAATCACCATGCGGTATTCGCTGAAATAACGGCTGGCATTTGACCAAATACCGCCGAACCAATCGCTTACCACGAGCGCAAGTGGCGCGTAACCCCTGAATTGGGGATCAATGATGCCAGCGCCGGCTATGCTTCCTGCGGTATGGGCACCATGTGCGTTTACAATGCCTGGGGTATGATTCAAAATGCGGTCGTAAAGATCCGGGTGCAGGGTGGGGTCGGCATCATCTCCAACGCCTACCGTAATGCCTTCACCATTCAATCCTCTTCCCCCATCAGCAACCGGGGCATTTAATGAATAGCTTCGGCTGATGGCGCGGCTGGTCTTGTTCAGGATCTGTGGCTCTGGTTTGCCTGCTTCCACATATTGAACAAACGGGAGGGTGGCAAGCTTTTCCAGTTCACTTTCCATTATCCAGAATTCATATACACCAAGATCAGCAACAGATCTTTCCTGTGGAATAAAACCGCCCTCCCGGAAAGCTTTTTGGGCAAGGCGCGCATCAACCCCTTTCGCAATCAGCACCCGTACCTTTTTTCTTCCGTCTGGTGCAAAGGCATAAACCGGGAATTGTTTTTGAAGCAGTTGGGCTTCCAGTTTATTCTCCATTTTCAGCGGGGCAATCTGCTCCAGCCCCCAATCGTGCATCAACCCCGCAGTCGGATATTGGGCTGAACTGATAAAATAAATTCCGGTTTCCAGCTGTTCTGTAAAGATTTGGGCTGAGCTGTTCGCATTGGGCAACCTTCCAGCTTTAGCCAGAAAAAAATACCGCCCTTCAAAAGGCTCGGATATTGATGCGGAGATCTTTTCTTGTGCTTCGTTTTTAGCAATCCATGAAATGGTTGAACCATTGGGCAGTGGTGATTGCGGAGCCTGGGTGGAACCTGGGGATGGGTTCCAGAACAAAAGCACCAAAAAGCAGAAAAGTGCATTTCTTGCAAGAGTCATTAGCAGCGCAGAAGACTTAAGGCATATTCATTCCTTTGATCTTGAACTTTGTTTGCTTTTCAGGTTTTTCACCCGAAAGGACCCTTTCTGCACCCATATTTGAGCTTGTTGTAGCACAACCGCGTTTATTGCTTGCACAGGCAGAAAGCAGAAATCCGGCAAAGGCCAACAGGATGATATTCTTCTTCATAGGATGAAAATAAGTAAAAAACCCTTTTCGCGGCCAAATTTGGGGGATCGTATAAATTTTTTAAAGAACTTTATCAACAGAGGGCATGCATGCGACAGCTAAAACCTCATCGCTATTCGTAGAAATGCCATTGTGCACAAATAAAATTCAAAACAATACGGGAGAGATAATAACAATTAAAAAGGCTTTAGACGCTTAAGATCTTTTAAAAGGATACTTAAATTATAGAAGATGAAACGCAGAAAATTACTTTTAAGCGGGATAGCATTGATGCCCCTGTTTTCACTTGGAAAATTTAGACAAGGAAACACGCAAGCCGGAAAACCATTTAAGGTAAATGCCGGAGAGGCAAGATTTGGTACACGCTTTACAATGAAAGGAGTAACCACCAACACCCTTGATATTAAAATTTCCGGCAAAGACACAAATGGCGGTTTGGCTGTTTTTGAACAGCAAGGCAAAACGCCCCATGGAGGTCCACCGCTGCATATACATATTGACCAGGACGAATGGTTTTTTGTAACAGAAGGGGAATATTTTTTTAAATGTGGAAATGCAGCATTCCAAATAGGTGCGGGGGATACGATTTTTTTACCTCGAAACATTCCTCATGCGTTTATTCAACTTTCGGAGAAAGCCAGAACAATCGTTTCCTATATGCCCGCGGGAAAAATGGAAGCATTTTTTTCAGTTACCAATAAATGGACATCACCACCTTCCAAAGAGGAGATTGCGAAAGCATTTGCTGACCATGGAATGAAGGTTGTTGGAGAGCCCCTTACCTTGAAGTAAAAGAAAAATGAGCATTCCCTGGAGCCCGGGATCTATGATTTAAACCACCCGCTGTACTTTATGTAATTGTTCGCGATGCGGTTGATCTCACCTTCGAGCAATTCCGGGGAAACTTCTTTCACTTTTTTGGCCGGTACGCCGGCAAATATGCTGCCTTCCGGCACATGTGTGCCTTCGAGCACTACGGCGCCGGCTGCGATAATGCTGTTGCTTTCCACTATCGCCCCATCCATAACAATGGCACCCATACCAATCAATACATTGTCGTGAATGGTGCAACCATGAACAATTGCCCGGTGCCCGATGCTCACCCGGTTGCCGATTGTGGTGGGGTATTTTTGATAGGTGCAATGAATGCAGGCATGATCCTGAACATTCACCTTATTGCCCATGCGGATGTAATGCACATCTCCCCGGATCACTGCGTTGAACCAAACGCTGCATTGATCGCCCATGATGACATCTCCAACTATAGTCGCGTTTTCCGCGATAAAACAGTCTGCTCCAAATTCCGGTTTTTTATCTAAAACCGGCAGAATGATCGGCATCTTTTGTTATTTTGAGTATTATTTGACCAGGTTTTATTTCTAAACTTCAAAGTAACGAATTCTTATGCTCAGGCTTGCTGGTTTTGCATTCCGCTTTATTTTTTGCCGTGTTATTTAACAGCATACCGGAAACGTATTTAGGAAAAAAGAATGCAATTTCATTAAGGTTTCACCAATGAAACAGCAAAAGAAGTTGGAAGCGCGCTCCGGAGTAACATCAGGTTTTCTGAAGGCAAGCGCATGGTAAAGATTAAATGTATTTGAGAGATGACAAACCGTCAATTGTTTTTAAGGCACCTGGCCCAGACCAGCCCCGCACCCATGGCCTTGGAATTTTCAAAAGCGGAAGGTGTTTACCTTTTTGATGCCGGTGGAAAAGCTTACCTTGATTTCATCAGCGGATTCAGTGTAATGAATCTTGGCCATGGCCAACCTGAGGTGCTGGCAGCCATTGAAAAACAGATCCACCAATACATGCACGTTATGGTGTATGGTGAAGTTATTCAATCCCCACAAGTTCAATACGCAGCGCTGCTTGCCAGCCACCTTCCGGATACGCTGGACATGGTTTATTTCACCAGCAGTGGTGCTGAAGCCACTGAAGGCGCAATGAAGCTTGCCAAACGCCTCACCAGGCGCCCAAAGATCCTGGCGTTTAAAAACGCTTACCATGGCTCAACACAAGGAGCCCTAAGCATATTGGGAGATGAATATTTCCGGAATGCTTTTCGCCCGTTATTGCCGGAAATCTATCATCTTCGGTATAATTCAGATGCAGCGCTTGAGGCTATCGATGAGCATACGGCTTGTGTAGTCGTAGAGATGGTGCAGGCAGAAGCGGGGGCTGTTGTGGCCCGTTTTGAATGGCTCCAAAAACTTCGTACTGCCTGCAACCAAAAAGGAGTAATGCTGATTGCTGACGAGATCCAGACCGGATTTGGGCGCACCGGCACGCTTTGGGCTTTTGAGGCTTCTGGCATTGTGCCGGATATTTTGTTGCTTGGCAAAGCTCTGGGTGGCGGTATGCCACTTGGCGCTTTTATTTCATCACGTGAAAGAATGCTGAAGCTTACCGGGGATCCCGTGCTGGGGCATATCACCACGTTTGGCGGCCACCCGGTAAGTTGCGCGGCTGGCATGGCATCTTTCCAAAAATTACTCAGCCTGGGCAACGGCCACCTGTTTATGCAGGCCCGATGGTTTGAAAAATTAGCCCGTGAAATACTGGAGGATATTCCTGCAGTTAAATCAGTTTCAGGAAAAGGAAAACTACTGGCCGTGGAACTCAGGGATGCCGAAACCTGCCTGGAAGCTTGTCATGCCATCATCGATGCAGGCATTTTAGTGGACTGGTTTTTATTTGCCCCCCAAAGTCTGCGTTTTGCCCCGCCCATTGTATTGGATAAAGCAACCGCCACGGTTGCACTCCAAAACATACGTGGTATCCTTGAAAAATTGCCCGCGGCTTAATTCATAAAACGCTTTCCGATCTCCTCAAGCGCCATTTGCAATGCTGATCTCCAGTAAGCCCAGGTATGTCCGCCGTCACGTACCCGGAATTCTACCGGAATATTCTTTTCTTTCATTAACCGCACCAGGTTCATATTCTGGTTTAACAAGAAATCATCATCTCCGCAATCGACAAACAGAAAGGGAAGAGGTACCTGTTGATTACCCATTACCGGGGGCTTATAAGGTTCCATGGCTTTTATCATTTCCTGTACGGAATGGGCTTTGAAATTGGCCGGGTAACCTTCCGCGTTTACTGGTCCCCATAGTTTGTCGTTAAAGCCCGGAATTATTTCCTGCGGCCGCCCGCCGGGTGAAGCTGGTTCCATTTCGATAACTGCGGCGCTCATCGCGTAGCAGGCGCTGAACATGTTTTTGTGCCTGAGGGCATGATAAAGTGAGCCGTAGCCACCCATACTCAACCCGGCAATGGCCCTGGTATTGCGGTTTTTCATTACCCTGAATTTCTTTTCAGCGGTTGGGATCAGTTCATTGTAGAAAAAATCTTCCCAGTTTACAGATTTGTTGTAATTATTGATATAAAAAGCATCAATCAGGCCTTCCGGCATAATAATAATCATTTCGGGAGCCTGGCCAGTATGCATTGCATTGTCTGCGATCTGCAATACATCGCCTTTCGTCGCCCAGTTGCTGTAATCGCCCCACATGCCGTGAAGCAGGTAGATTACCGGGTATTCACGATCGGAGTGATCGTATGACGGGGGAAGGTAAATATTGTACCTTACCTGTTTGCCCAGGGCTTTTGAATCTATCGGGTAGGAATGAACTTTTCCATTGTTTTGCCCGGCGGCAACAAATCCCAGGAAAAACAGGAACAAAAAACTAAAGTGACGAATTTTCATTTGGCGGAAATTTTCGCCAAAATACAACAAAAAGAAGAAGCGGGCTAGCCGTGCCCGACTACTTTGTCGGCGCAACAGGTAGAAGCAAAAGCTTCAGGTTTGGCTTTAAAAGCAAAACCCATCCCGAGAATGTAACCGGTGGCTTCACGCAGCGCTTCATTGCTTTTGAAATGGGGATTGGTATTGATGTCGGCATGCACCTCCATATCCACGTCATACCGTGTAAACAGATCACAGAGTTCGTAGGCGATCTCAATGCTTCTGGCTACTTCCACAAGCATTCGTTCACGAATTGAATAATCGATCCGGGTGTTTTCGTTATGGATAAACATGAAGCCACCGGCTCTTTCCCTTAGAAAAACGATTACAGTGGCAAATTCGGTTCCGCTGTTGTAGACCTGGCTGTCTGTACCAATGCAAACTTTGAGCTTGTGCCCAGATTGTGTTTCGCGGACGATCGCTTCCTCAACGGCCTTTTTGATGGGCAAATGGATCGTATCACCATTAAATTTTCTCCAACGCATATTCTGTAGGTTTTCTAAAATTACCTTTATGCGGGAAAAACAGCGGCTATTTTTCTTTATTTAATTGTAAACATTTGTGGAAAGCGTCTAAAACTGCTTTGTTGTAAGCATCACCAGCGTGCAACCGTCCACAACCTCCACGCCATTATCTCTGAGCTTATCAGCAAATTCAGGATTTTCAGCACCTGGGTTAAAAATAACCCGGCGGGGTTTTAGGGAAAGTATATAATCATAATAATCAGCCTGGCGGGCCTGATTGATGTACATGGTTACCGTATGAATATCATTTTCTTGTGGAAACCCCATTACTATGTCTTTACCTGCCACGCGGCCTTTGTGCTTTCCAACCGGTACGATCGGGTGATCGTATGCAGTGAGGCGGTTTGCAGCAACGTAACTATATCGGTTCGGATTATTGGAAGCTCCAATAATCATAGTCTTTTTTATCTCTTCTTTTTCCATAAGGCTGCAAATTTAGACTTAACTGTGCAATCTCTGTTTCAGCTTAATAAATTAAAAAATTTATTTTTAGCGTAAAATGCTGATTAATAATTAATTGGCTTTTTTTTATCCCCGCGGCCTAAAAAAACTTTTCAGCACATGCAGCATTACGCGGTCAATGCCTGTCTATATATCAAGTCAATCAACACTAACTGCATTCCGGGCCGCCTTTCCAGGTGGCCCATTTTTTTAAGCCAGTGTGTTCATTTTTTTTATGTCCGTCATGCATTTTGTTTATTGCATATGGTGACCGGATTTGTTGATCCTTAAGCATTTATTATCGGATAACTTGAATAATTCAATTTTACCTTCTTTCTTTGAAGGCTGAAACAATGGGATTTATGAGACGGATTATTGCAAGTGCAACCGCTTACAGAAATTGGTATGGATACACACTTTGGATCGCCGCTATGCTTTTCCTGGTATATGATTCTTTCCTCTAAAGCCTGAATGAAGTTTCTGTACGCATTGGTAGTCTTTCGGCAATATGTCTTTCCCGCAGCGAAAAGTGTCAATGCAGGATAAGCAACAAGTCAACCACTCAATTGAGACCAATCGGAACGAACTGGTCAACAACCACCGGCTGCGAAAATTCCGGTGCTTCCTCATTCCATTCCACAATAAAATTGTTACGGCCTTCTCCGAGAAGGATATTGAAATAGCGCTGCTGGATCATTTCAAGTAAACTCAGAAACAGGAAAATGGCATGAATGCGGTTTTCGCAGCGCATAAACAGGTTTTCAAAGGGAACCGATTTTTCTTCACGTATCTCATTGAACATGAATTCCCGGCTTTGTTCCATGGTGTAATTGTAGTTAAAAACTACGTGCTGGGGCTTATTGGTTCTTTCTTCAAGCTTGCGCATCACTTTTTCAAATGTCTTCATCAGTTTGAATAGTGTAAAGCTTTGAATCTCCGTTCCTTCGCCGGCATTTTCACCAATCTGGTTGATCTCTTCTTCAAGGTTTCCCCGTTTGGCCATCAGCAATCTGTCGGCCTCAAGTTCACTCATTTTGATGGCCGCTTCTTTATACCGTTTGTATTCGAGCAGCCGGTCGATCAATTCCTGGCGGGGATCAATTTCCTCGCCATTTTCATCGAGTTCTTTACGCGGCAAAAGCATCTTCGCTTTAATGCGCATCAGCGTGCTGACGAAAAGAATAAATTCACTGCTCATTTCAATGTTCAAATGCTGTTGCCCATGTACATAATCCAGGAAATCATTGATGATCCTGGTAATGGGAATATTATAAATATCCAACTCATCCCTTTCAATGAAAAACAGCAGAAGATCGAAAGGACCTTCGAATTGTGGCAGGACGATTTGATAGCTGGGATTATTCATACTGAGACCAAAAATAGCAGAAACAACAAACCCTGCACTTCAGGAGTTGTGCAGGGTTTGTGAATTGTGGAGAATTGGTTAAAACTTTCCGGCGACACCAATTCCGAATGTTCCAAGGAATTGTGTACGTGGACCGGCATCGTCCTGGGCTACATAATCGTCATCATAGGCCACATTCCACATATAACTGAGGTTAAGCCATTCATTAACTTTAAATGCGAGTGAATTGGTCCAGTAAATGTCTACATTACCCGGGTTGTTCAGGTAATTGCTGTAGAGATCCAGCCTTGAAGCATAGCGAACGTTTTTTAGAATGTCTTTATCAAATTTTGCCGATGCGAAGCTGCCAAACTGGGCATCCACTTTTCTTTGAGGATTTACACCATAAAGCTCTGCGATGGGTTTTTGCCCCGTACCTCCGGGAGTGGAATAAGAATAAGGATCATTGCTTACAATAATCCAGCGTGCCGCCGCAGGAGAGATGAAAAAGCTGAAGTAATCATTGGGTTTCCAGTCGAGACCGGGAGTCAGCAAGATATTTGCCGGAGCGAATAAACCTGAGACCCTGCGGCGTGGATTCAGGCTGTAGTCATACCCGTTTGTAAACTGCGACCGGAAGTTGAAAATGGTGGCAAAATTCAATGTGCCGCTTTCATTCAATGCATATCCGTACTTGGAATACAGGTCAAAGAAATCAGCCGTTTTCCTCCTGCCCAGCGTGGTGGTTTTTTGGGTGGCATAGGCCATGCGAATCGCATTATCCCAACTGGATTTTCCCATTTCCCAGTTCGCATAAAGGTCTGCAGATCCGCCGAGATTCACCGAAACCTTTTCACTTACCCCTATCCAGTTGTCAGCGTTTTGCTGAATCAGGTTCAAAGCCAATATACCGCCGGCTTTCCAGGGACCTTTTTTGGCGGTATCAGCAGAAATGGACCGGTTTTTTACAGATTCATCAATGGTTTTTCTCACCTGGCTATTGACCTGAAAAGCCAATGCGGCAAAGATTGTGATCATGAATAGTTTTTTCATTTTCTTTAATTTAATCATTGTCTAATGGTTACGAAAACGGTTGCTCTTAAAGCAACCGTTTAGAATTACGTTGTTTAAGATCTTATTTTTTCAGCAGATCTCTTATTTCCATCAATAATGCATCAGTAGAAGAAGGTGCAGCAGGCGCGGTTTCTTTTTTCTTATTGAGTTTGGAAGCGGCACGCACCAGCCAAAACAGTACCAGGGCGATGAATATAAACTTGATCACCGCGGCAAGAAATTTGCCGTAAAGGATGCCGCCCTCGGTCTTGAGGTTTTCAATGCCTTCAACTCCGGCAGCTTTCAGGGCTGGATTCAGGAGCATGGGGGTGATCACATCATCAACAAGTGAAGTGACGATGGCGCCAAATGCCGCACCTATGATCACAGCCACTGCAAGGTCAATCACATTGCCTTTCAGGGCAAATTCTTTGAATTCTTTAATAAAGCTCATAATTGATTAGTTATTGTGAAAAAATGATAAGCAAAATTAGTCAAAAGCAGCATACCACGTCTGCAAACGCCACCATATTGCACCGTTTATCTTTATGAAAAAACTGAAGCGCTCTAAATTAAACCAAAACAAATGCTGCCGGCGCTAATTTTGCACTTCTATGAAACAACCGGAAGGGTATTCGTTGAAGGCGTGGATGCTTTTTATACTCCTGAGCATCATTTGGGGAAGTTCGTTCATTTTGATGAAACTGGGATTATTCGGACTAAAAGGAATGCCTGTTTTATCGCCTTACGAGGTAGCTGCTTTAAGAATTGGTGGTTCGGGGCTGGTCATGCTGCCGTTCGCGTTGAAAGCCTGGAAAAAGATCGCTTCGGCCCGCGAAGCAAGACTGTCTATTCTTTCAGGATTGCTTGGTAGTTTTTTTCCGGCATTTTTATTTTGTCTCGCTGAAACCCGTATAACGAGTGCTTTTGCCGGGTTTATCAATTCCATAACCCCGCTGTTTACCTTGCTCATTGCAGTTTTTGTTTTCCGCACATCCGTAACGCGATCCAAATGGTTGGGAATTGTCATCGGCTTTTTAGGTTGTATCATGCTGTTTTGGGATGCACATGATGGGCTTGGAGCTGATTTTATATTTGGCTTTTACGCATTGCTGGCAACCATTTTTTATGCCATCAATGTAAATATGGTAAATGAATATCTGACCCACATAAAGCCTTTGGAGCTTGCTGCAATTGCATTGACGATTCTTTTGCCACTTGCTGTTATGGTGTTGCTCATCACCGGGTTTTTCAGCCTTCCTTTCCGCGAGGGTGAGGTGCAGATAGCCGTTTCCGCCAGCCTGGTCCTGGGGATAATTGGTACAGCTTTGGCATCGGTGCTGTTTTATGAGCTTGTAAAAATATCCGGTGCCATTTTCAGCTCTTTAGTTACTTACGGCATTCCATTTATTGCCCTCACCTGGGGGCTGGTACTGGGTGAAGTTATTTCCTGGTTACAGATTCTTGCCTTGCTGATTATTCTCGGCGGCGTTTACGTAGTAAATGCAAGAATTAAAATGCAAAAGGCCGGAAAATAATTCCGGCCCTGTCGTTAACTTGTTTTGCATAACCACGTCATACTTGCATAATTTCTTTTTCTTTTGCTTCAAGATGCTTATCAATCAGAGAGGTATGGCGGTCGGTGATTTGCTGGATCTCAGCTTCAGTTTCAAAAGCCACATCCTCACTCAATCCGTCTTTCTGCATTTTCTTGATATTTTCTATCGCATCCCTGCGCATATTCCGTACCGCAATCTTTGCATTTTCGCCTTCTGCGGCTGATTTCTTTACAAGCTCCTTACGGCGTTCTTCTGTAAGAGGAGGCATAAATATCCGGATCTGGTTTCCATCATTTTGGGGTGTTACTCCAAGATTGGCCTGCATGATGGAGCGCTCAATTGGCTGTATCATATTTTTTTCCCAGGGTTGAATGGTAATGGTGCGGGCATCCATGATGGTAACGTTGCTCACCTGGTTGATGGGGGTAGGAGAACCATAATATTCAACAGTAAGGCCATCAAACATAGTGGTACTTACTTTTCCTGCGCGAATTTTTGATAGTTCCTGTTCAAGGTGTGAAATGGCTTTCCTCATTGCAGATTCCAACTCATCAATTAATAATTCCCTTTCTGCTGACATATTCAATAGATTTTTTTCCAAATGCAAATGTAACCCAAACGGAGCTTTGCTTCAAACTTAAAACACAACGTGAAGATGCTTAATTTGAGGCAACTTTTCGATTCGGTGCTTTTTTTCTATTTGGTGTGGATTTACTGATTTTCTTAATGACGGCCGGGGCCATGGGCTGCAAGGCATTGAGCCTTTTCTGCCTTTTACTGCTTCTGTTAAGCAGGAACAAGATTGCAGAAAAGCCAATGAGCATGATAACGGCCAATATAGTTGTGCTGCTTGTAAATTGCAACCCATAAGCCAGCAGGAAGATTGCGATATTGGACATAGCAAGGCTGAAGGTAATTTGCAAATGATTGAATCCGAGTTTGAGCAAAATATGATGCACGTGATTGCGGTCTGGCGTGAAAGGCGGTGTACCGTTAACTATGCGGTATGAAAAAACCCGGAAAGTATCAAATAATGGTACAAACAACACGGCAAATGCAATTCCGGGAGCTGAAGAAATTTGCCATACCGGTGCATCGGCTGCAGTCTGAATAAAATGAATGACGAAGATGGCATTCATTAAGCCAAGCAACAATGAGCCGGTATCGCCCATAAACATTCTTGCGGGCGGAAAATTAAAAATCAGAAAGGCTGCAATTCCACCAATGAGCGCAAAGGCAAGATTGGCAAAGGCAAAATCTCCGTTTACCGTAAAAAATACGGCAAAAAATGATGCGCTCAAAAGCGATAATGTTCCGGCAAGGCCATCAACGCCATCTATCAGGTTAAAGGCATTGATAATAACTACAATGGTGAAAACGCTGATGCTCTGTGCAGCCACAGGCTGCAGATCATATATGCCAAAAATGCCATGCATGCTGTCAATCAGCAGTCCGCCTTTAAACACCAGAAGTGAAGCGGCAAAAACCTGGCCCAGGAATTTCTTCAGGGCAGCGATGTTTTGCAGATCATCTTTAAGCCCTATAAAAAACAATACAAGGCTGGCGGCAACAACATACTGGAATATATAATTTTCGCCGGCAAAACTTACGGTGATCAGGAAACTCGTTATAAATCCTGCATAAATGGCCAGCCCGCCGAGTGCAGGAATTGGATGTGTGTGCACTTTTCGGGAATCCGGGAGGTCGTATAGTTTTTTGCGCTGTGCTACGTGAATGAGTGCAGGCAAAGCATAAAAGGCAATTCCGAAAGCTAAAATTAGACTTATAAATAGTTCTGTCATAAACGGCCTTTGTTGTGTGAGGCTGCAAATAGGTGGTAATAATGAATATTAAAATCGCTTTTGCAACTAAACGGCAAAATAAACAAGTTTTTAAAATTAAACAATATTTCTGCTAAAATTTTGTTTACGCCATAGTCCGGTTTGCCCCTTTTTTCTGTTAGATTTGCCGTCTGCAAAAATGATATTATGGCCGATTTGAAAGAAATAGCAACGCAGATCAGAAGAGATATTGTCCGTATGGTACACGCCTGCCAAAGCGGCCATCCCGGGGGATCACTTGGATGTACCGAATATTTTACAGCCTTGTTTTTTAAGGTGATGAACCATCAACCAAAGCCATTTGATATGCATGGGATTGGACAGGATATTTTCTTTTTGAGCAATGGCCATATTTCTCCGGTATTTTATTCCACCCTGGCGCGATCCGGGTATTTTCCCACTGAAGAGCTTTCCACCTTCCGGCAGATAGACAGCAGGTTGCAGGGTCATCCCACCACGCACGAAGGTCTCCCGGGTGTGCGGGTTGCTAGCGGATCACTTGGCCAGGGTATGAGTGTTGCCGTTGGTGCGGCACATGCCAAAAAGCTGAACGGCGATTCCACTTTTGTTTTTAGTCTTCATGGAGACGGGGAACTGCAGGAAGGTCAAAACTGGGAAGCCGCCATGAGCGCTGTCCACCATAAGGTGGACAACCTGATTTCCACGGTAGACTGGAATGGTCAGCAAATCGATGGCCCCACAGAAGAGGTAATGAGCTTATATAATCTTCCGGATAAATTCCGTGCTTTTGGATGGGACGTTATGATCGTGGAGAACGGCAATGATGTAGATGCCATGGTGGATGCCCTGCAAGAAGCCAAAAGCCGTACAGGCAAAGGAAGGCCCGTAATGATACTGATGAAAACAGATATGGGTAAGGGGGTGGATTATATGGTGGGGTCGCATAAATGGCATGGCATAGCCCCAAACGATGAACAATTGGAAAAAGCCCTCGCCCAGCTGCCCGCCACCTCGCTCGGTGACTATTAAGCGCCGGGTTGTTCCTGCAACGCTGAAAGCACATCATCAATAAAATCAAGCAACTCTAACCTCCCGGTTTTGTCCGTGGCACTCGTTATAAACGCGGGGGGCATGGTTTCCCAGGTTTTCAGCATTTCCGCTTTAAATAGCTGAACATTGCGTTTTAAAGCTTCGGGTTTCATTTTATCTGCTTTTGTAAAAACAATACAGAAAGGAAGTTGCCATTCGCCCAGTTGGCTCAAAAATTCCAGGTCAATCGCCTGCGGGTTACGGCGACTGTCAATCAACACAAAAATGTTTACCAGATTTATGCGCTTTCGTAAATAATTTTCTATCATTTTGCCCCAAACTTTCCTGCTGCTCTTGCTTACTTTGGCATATCCATATCCAGGAAGATCCACGAGAAACCAGGAATCCCTCTTCTTGCTTCCCTGCTGCGGCGTGCTGATGACCTCGAAAAAATTGATCATTTGGGTTTTGCCTGGCTGGGCACTTGTTTTGGCCAGGTTGGCATAATTGCATAACATATTGATCAGCGAACTTTTTCCTACATTGCTGCGGCCAATAAAAGCAAATTCAGGCCGGTCAGGTTCCGGGCTGCTTTCCACAGCAGGTTTGCTCACCAGGTATTTTACATTCAGTATTTCCATTCCCTGTAAAAATAAGCACTTCACCTTAAGGGTGTAAATTTACCGGCCATAGAAAATCAGAAAATGCGAGTAGTAATTCAGCGGGTATCTTCCGCAAGTGTAACCATCGACGGGCATGTACACGATTCCATAGGCAAAGGTTTGCTTGTACTGGCAGGCATTGAAGATGCCGACACAGAGGAGGATGCTGTTTGGCTTGCCGGCAAAACCGTTAACCTCAGAATATTTGATGACGCTGAAAAAGTGCCAAACGTCTCAGTAATTGATGATGGTGGGGAAATATTGGTCATCAGCCAGTTTACCCTGCATGCCTCCACAAGGAAGGGGAACAGGCCATCCTATATACGCGCATCGAAACCACCGTTTGCCATTCCACTCTATACGTTTTTTTTAAAGCAATTGGAGCAAATGTTGAACAAGCGCATTGCCGCGGGCATTTTTGGTGCGGATATGAAAGTGGCCCTATTAAACGACGGGCCAATCACCATATATATAGATTCCAAAAACAGGGAATAACTTCATTTTTTACCCGGTAAATATTTTACACATGACCATACAGGAAGCACAGGAAAAGGTAGACCATTGGATAAAAACAACAGGAAAGAACTACTTCAGTGAACTCACCAACCTTGGCATATTGATGGAAGAGGTAGGAGAGCTTAGCCGGCTGATGGTTCGCAAATTCGGGGATCAGTCATTTAAAGAAGGTGAGGATGCCGAGCTGCTTGCAGATGAAATGGCGGATGTACTGTGGGTGCTGATTTGCCTGGCCAATCAAACCGGGGTTGACCTGACCTCATCATTTCAAAAAAATGTGGAAAAGAAAACAGTGAGGGATACAAATCGTCATGCAGCCAACCCGAAAATTGAGCCGTTTGATTCGTAAGGTTAATGACTCTAACCATGCATTTATTTTGTAATTTCAATTCTTTATGGAAAAATCGAATTTTATAGATTATATCCGCATTTATTGTAAAAGCGGTCATGGCGGAGCCGGAAGCAAGCACTTTGCACGAACGAAATTTAATCCCAAAGCCGGTCCGGATGGTGGAGATGGCGGACGTGGGGGCCACATCATCCTGAAAGGAAATGATCAGCTCTGGACGCTGCTACATTTACGCTATTACAAAAACGTCATCGCCGATAACGGCAGGCCCGGGAATAAAAACCTCATGACTGGTGCTGACGGAAAAGATATTGTGATTGAAGTTCCTCTTGGTACCATAGCTTATGATGAAGAGACGGGAGAAAAGCAATTGGAGATTTTGACACATGGTGAAAGCCGGATCTGGTTGCCCGGAGGAAAAGGCGGCCTGGGAAATAAAAATTTTGCCACCGCCACCAACCAGGCTCCGGAGTATGCCCAACCGGGATTGCCCGGTGTGGAAGGCTGGAAACTCCTTGAGCTGAAAATCCTCGCCGATGTCGGTTTGGTGGGATTTCCCAATGCAGGCAAATCCACACTATTGAGTACGGTTAGCGCCGCAAAACCAAAAATTGCCAATTATGCATTTACCACTCTTACTCCGCAACTCGGAATGGTAGCCTACCGCGATAACCGGTCTTTTTGCATGGCCGATCTGCCCGGAATTATTGAAGGCGCTGCTGAGGGAAAAGGATTGGGCCATCGTTTTCTAAGGCATATTGAACGCAACCCCGTTCTGCTTTTCCTGATTCCGGCGGATAGCGAAGATCACCGGGGTGAACTGGAAATCCTGATGAATGAGCTAAGGGAATTCAACCCCGAACTTATGAACAAGGAATTCGTTATAAGCGTTAGCAAAAGTGATATGCTCGATGAGGAATTGAAGGCTTCTATAATCCAGGAAATGCCTGAAAAATATCCATTACACTTTTTTTCATCTGTTACGGGTGAGGGCATTCAGCAATTGAAAGATATCCTGTGGACCCGGCTTAGATTGGAAAGTAATTAGTCCCTGAAAGCTTTCATCCCTGGCGAAAACTGCGGAGGATTCACTTCTTCTTGAAATCGCCGCGTTTCCAGGCCTGGATAAATTCGCGCCAGGCGAGGGGATTCATGATGTTTTGGGGAGGAGCCTGGCCTGTGTAATACGTTGCATTTGCCCTTTGACGCATGGTATAATTTACAGCTTCCCTACCGTCTGCCGGAAGGCTGCGCATCATCGCCATTCGCTTTTCTTCGCTGGTATTGCTGCGGGCGGTTTCGTATTCATCGGCAGGGGCCGGATTGTTCACAAAATCACGTTCAAACTGCGCCTTGGTCGGCCGGGCACGAATAACCGTAGCCGGCAGATAATTGGTATCACTTACCATCAGCTGAATTACACTGTGCTCGTTTGATTTCAGATTGGCGGGTACCGTGATCCGGTGGGATTTATAGCCGATATATGAAAATTCTATAATATCGCCTTTGAGTACGGCAATGCTGAAAACGCCCTGGGGATTGGTAATGGTCCCGCGGCCTTTACCAATAACAGCAACACTTACCCCGTCAAGACCCCGCAAACTGTCGGCTGTCATCACAATACCGTAGAGCTGCACCACATTTTCTGCATATGCTGAAGTCTGCGCCTGGCCCTTAAGTGACCCGGACAAACACAGAAGCAATACGGTAAAGAAGGGTAAAAATCTTTTCAAGATCATGACAGTTGGATACAGATGCATCAAAATAACGTTTCAAAAAGATCAAATTCTCCGCAAACGTAATTCTTAAGACAGTTTTTACAACTCTGGTCGCAAACCGCTTGGGCTTTCAGGGTTTTCTCCGTTTTGGGTAATCCCGATTGAGCAATGATCAGTACTTTTGCGGCCATTACAAAAAATGTTTAAAAAAGCTATATGATGACGGAAGCGGATATTATGAAAGCCCTGGGGACTGTGCAGGATCCGGATTTGAAACGGGATCTGGTATCGCTCAACATGATCAAAGATCTGAAAATCAAGGATAAAAATGTGATGTTTACCATTGTACTCACCACCCCGAGTTGCCCGTTAAAAGATAAAATGGCCTCAGATTGTGAAAACGCCATTCACCGTACGGTTGATCCTTCCGCGCAGGTACACGTAAATTTTGATGCTCGCACAACCTCAAGCCGGAACAATATGCAGAATGTGTTACCGGGTGTAAAAAATATCATTGCCGTAGTAAGCGGAAAAGGTGGTGTTGGAAAAAGTACCGTTGCTGCCAACCTTGCTTTGGCGCTTGCAGAAACCGGCGCAGAGGTTGGTCTGATGGATGCGGATATTTATGGTCCTTCAGTTCCCATTATGTTTGGGGTACGCGGAGAAAGGCCAATGATGAAGGATGCCGGAAATGGTAAGGCGTTGATGGTTCCTTTGGAGCAATATGGAATTAAGCTGATGAGCATTGGTTTGCTGGTTGATGATAAAAATGCGGTGGTATGGCGCGGCCCGATGGCAAGCAGCGCGATCAAACAATTTGTTACCGATGTGGAATGGGGAGAACTGGATTACCTGGTAATTGACATGCCTCCCGGAACCGGGGATATTCACCTGACTATGGTACAATCTGTCCCGGTTACCGGCGTTGTTGTGGTTTCCACTCCGCAGGCTGTTGCCCTTGCCGATGCGCGTAAAGGAATAGCCATGTTTGGTCAGTCGCAGGTCAATGTGCCCATTCTCGGATTGGTTGAAAATATGAGCTGGTTTACTCCCGCAGAACTACCAGATAACAAATACTACATCTTTGGAAAAGACGGAGGCAAGCATCTTGCTGACGAATATGATATCCCGCTGCTTGGGCAAATTCCGCTTGTTCAGTCTATCCGGGAGTCCGGGGATAAAGGCTACCCTGCCATTAAGAGTGGGGATGAACAAACCCGTGCAGCCTTTGCAGATTTTGCAGCCAACACGGTGAGGGCGATTAGTATGCGCAACGCAAATCTTGCACCAACACAAGTGGTAGAGATCATCAGATAAAAAATCATGTACAACCAGCCGTATTTTAAACTGAACCATGATGCGGATGTGCTGGAGTTAATGCGGCAAAATTTATTTGTCACGCTTGCGGCAAACGGGCAAGGCGGCACGCCTGTAGCCACTATGGTGCCGGTTTTGCTGCGTGAAGAAGGTGAAAAATTGTTTATTGAAACCCATATCATGCGCAAAACAGACCATGCGGATGCATTGTTGAATGATCCCCGCGTTTTGATTATTTTTAACGGACCCCATGCCTATGTCAGCGCGAAGCATTATCCCGATCCGGCTGTGGCCGGTACATGGAATTATATTGCGGTTTACGCCCGGGGCAAAATGATGGTGAAGGATGATGCCTGGTTAATGGATTTTCTCATGAGGCTGACAGCGCATCATGAAAATGATCCGGGATCACCGGCATTGGTTAAAAATATGCCGGAGGAATATTTGCGAAAACTGTTACCCGCAATCGTAGGCCTCGAAATGGAGGTGGAATCACTGGAACATACCGGAAAATTGAGTCAGAATAAAGATGGGCAAACCCGTAAACTTATTTTTGAGAAATTTTTGCAGGGTACTGAGGATGAAAAGAGCCTGGCGAATTGGATGAAACACCAGGGGTTATGAAATACTTGATCTATTTATCTTTTTTGTTTTTGGCATGCGCCAATCCGCATATGAATGGAAAAAATAATCCTCCTTACGATCTGCAAGGCCACCGGGGAAGTCGGGGCCTGTATCCGGAAAACACCATTCCGGCAATGCTGAACGCTATTGATCTCGGCGTAATTACCCTGGAACTTGATGTGGTGGTCACCAAAGACAAAAAAGTGGTGCTGAGCCATGAACCGTTTTTCAGTCATATAATCAGTACCAAACCCGATGGTCAGTTTGTGACAGAAGATGAAGCACGGAGCCTGAATATTTATGAAATGACCTATGCGGAAGTTGCACAATATGATGTTGGGCTGAAGCCCCATCCTGATTTTCCTGAGCAAAAGAAAATGGCGGTTCAAAAACCCCTGCTAAAGCATGTCCTGGAAGAAGTAATTCACTATTGCGCAGTCAACAACAGGCCGGTGCCGCAATTCAATATTGAAACGAAAATTAATCCACAGTATGACCACATTTATCATCCCGGCCCTGAAGAATTTATGGAATTGGTTTGGGCGGATATAGTGGATGCGGGACTTGAGGAGAAAACAATCATTCAGTCTTTTGATTTCAGGACATTACAGGCTTTGCGCAAAAAATATCCGTATGCCCGTACAGCCATGCTCATAGAAAGTTCTGATACGCGGACGGTGGAGCAACAATTGATTGCACTCGGGTTCACGCCCTCCATTTATTCCCCGGCATTTCAGCATGTCAATCGTTTATTGGTGGCCAAAAGCCATGCACTTGGCATGATGATTATTCCGTGGACAGTAAATGACCCGGTTATTGGCCATCAATTGAAAAGAATGGGTATAGATGGAATTATCACGGATTATCCCGATAGGGTGAGATAGATTATCATAAGGGCAGGTTTTCGGCCCCGTCTAAAACTATATTATGACAAGAGATCAGCTCATAAAAACAATCTTTGAAAAGAAAACTTTCCTGTGTGTGGGATTGGATACCAATATTTCCAAAATGCCCAGGCACCTGCGCGATAGCCCCAATGCCTTATGGGATTTCAATAAAGCCATAATCGATGCCACCAAAGATTATTGCGTAGCCTATAAAATCAATTCCGCTTTTTACGAAGCACATGGCGTAAAAGGCTGGCAAGTGATGGAGCAAACATTTGAATACATCCCCGATACCCATTTAAAAATTGCTGATGCAAAGCGTGGGGATATCGGTAACACTTCCGATGAATATGCCCGGGCTTTTTTTGAACAATTGAAAGCCGATGCAATTACCGTGGTTCCATATATGGGAGACGATAGCCTGATGCCTTTTTTAAAGTACAAAGACAAATGGACGATTGTTCTGGCACTCACCAGCAATCCCGGTAGCCATGACTTTCAAAAGCTGGCCCTTCAAAAATCAAAAAAAAACGGGCTTGATTTAGTTCCCGATCTCGCTTCCGCTTCCGACCGGTCCGAGTTGGTCTATGAGCGGGTATTAAAAACTGTTTCTTCCTGGGCAAGTCCCGAACAACTGATGTTTGTTGTTGGGGCTACACAAGCAAGTGATCTTGCCGGCATACGTGAAATTATTCCGGACAACTTCCTTTTGGTTCCCGGTGTTGGCTTTCAGGGCGGGAGTTTGGCCGAAGTTGCCAGGTATGGCATGACCAAAGATTGCGGACTTTTGGTGAATGGCAGCCGGGCTATTATTTATGCATCCGATGATGAAAATTTTGCTGATGAAGCTGCTGCCGTTGCCAAAGAATATCAGGTGGAGATGGCAGTCTATCTTGCGAATGCAAAGCTAAACTTCACCTAAACAATTCCCCAGCCGCTGGATGCGGTTACCCATTTTCTGTCAAAATGGTTTAGTTTTTGCATACTGACTATCAAAAGTTTATATGAAAAATTTTTCATTGCCCATTTTGGGTTTCATGGCCATTCTGCTCACATCCTGTGAGGCAGTTGCAGATATATTTGAAGCAGGGTTCAATGTTGGTGTATTTGCAGTAATTGCTGTATTAATCCTGATCATTTTGTTATTCACCCGGGGCAGGAAAAAATAAAACTTAGGGATATGAATAACTTAATCAACCTGGCCATTCAGGTGTTGCCTTTGTACAGGAACAGTAAAGGGGAAACCTATGCTGAGATAGATAAAGCCATTGAAATCATTAAGGCATCAGGCCTAAAATACCAGGTTACTCCGTTTGAAACCGTAATTGCCGGAGGGTATAAAGAAACCATGTCGGTTGTGGAGCAGATCAGTGCTGAATTGTTGAAAACTCCAGGGGCTGACCTCATCATCAACATGAAACTGCAACTTTCCGCCGATGGCGATGTGCGCATGGAAGACAAAGCTTCCAAATACCAGAATAATTAATCCATTGATTAGATGCCATAAAAGCGGAAGTCTTTGTGTGGCTATTAAAGTTTCAGTAGCACCTGCAACCGGCGCGGCCCGCCGGTGACTGAGCTAATGGATCCTGTCGCCACGCAATTCAAGGTCCTGCAAAACTTTCGCTTCAAAGTCCAGCCATTTTTGCCAGCGTGTTTTCACTTTATCTTCCGGAAGATATTTTTTGGCCAGGTCAAGGAAACTCCGGTAATGTCCGGCTTCACTTTCCATAAATAACCGGTAGAATTTCCGGAAATATTCGTCATCAAGCCCTTCACTAAGCTGTTTGAACCGTTCACAGCTCCTGGCCTCAATCAATGCGCACATCAGCAACTGATCAAGCATTCGGTCTTCCGGCCTTCCACCTTTTGTGCTAAACTCGAATAATTTTTGAACATACTCATCTTTTCGTTGCCTGCCCAGTTTCAGTCCTCTCTTCCGGATCTCCGCAAGCACCATGCGGAAATGACCCCATTCTTCCGTTACGATCGGACTCAGCTCATCCACAATTTCATTTTTGTCACTGTATTGCTGTATCAGGCTCATGCAACTGATTGCAGCTTTTTGTTCACAATAGGCATGGTCGGTAAGAATCTCTTCCAGTGAAACAGAGGCAAGGTTCACCCACCGTGGATCGGTAGGCAATTGAAGCCCAAGAATATTTTTTTCATAAGCACTCTGCTCTTCCATCAGGCAAAGATAATTGCAGTAGATTTGAAACCTGGAATATCAAAAGTTGTATTTTGCCGGGAATAAACCGGGTTTATTCCAGCTCAAACTGACGCTTATGAGAGTATGGCCATTTATTATCAGCGGCCTGGTGACAATCGGGTTAATTGTTATCCTGGACAGCCACCTGGGTACTGTGCCGGCAATGGGCAGGTTGTTGAGCCCCGGCCACGGCTTATGGCAAAACGCGTCTCCGGCAGATGAAGATTTTTCCCTGCAAATCAGCTCGCCTTTCCTTTCTGACCGCGTTGACGTTTATTTGGATGAGCGCTTGGTGCCCCATGTTTTCGCTCAAAATGATCACGATGCCTATTTTGTTCAGGGGTTTTTACATGCCCGTTTTCGCCTTTGGCAAATGGAATTCCAGGTTTTGGCAGCAGCCGGCAGATTAAGTGAAATTTTAGGCGAACGCTCCGGCACCCTCGATGTGCTCCAAAAACATGACCGGTTTATGCGAAGGCTCGGCATGAATTACGCGGCCGAAAATTCACTGAAGCTCATGCGGCAAAGTCCACGGGATATTGAAAATATGGAAGCCTATGCTGCAGGGGTAAATGCCTGGATCGACCAACTGACTCCGGGCCAGTTGCCCATTGAATATAAATTGCTGGGATACAAGCCTGAAAAATGGACGCCAAAGCATACAGCCCTTTTCCTCAAGCAAATGAGCTATACCCTTGCTTCCGATTTGAATGACCTGGAAATTACTACCCTGGTAAACCGGCTCGGGTTGGATGGTTTGAGGGAGCTTTACCCTCTCCAACCCGATTCCCTGGATCCCATCGTTCCCAAAGGAACCGCTTTCAGTTTGCAGACCCCCCGGGCTGTTCCTCCGGAAAACCTGGATTCATTGCTGATGCTTTCTGTTTCGGATTTTGAAACGGTAACCAACAAACCCGACCCGGACAATGGCAGCAACAACTGGGTAGTTGGTGGTTCGAAAACGGCAAGCGGAAGACCAATCCTGGCCAATGATCCGCACCTGGGTTTGAGCCTGCCCTCCATATGGTATGAAATGCAAATCACCACACCAGACTACAATGTTTATGGAGTTAGTTTTCCCGGAACGCCCTCAGTTGTTATTGGCTTCAATGACAGCATTGCCTGGGGTGTTACCAATGCAGGGCGCGATGTAATGGATTTCTACGAAGTGCAGTTTAAAGACAGCACCATGAAGGAATATCTTTACCATGGTGAATGGAAACAAACCGAATGGAGAACCGAGACCATTGGCCGCAGGGGAAAAGCGGATTATATCGATAAGATTGCTATGACCGTTTGGGGCCCGGTAATGTACGATGCGACTTTTCCAAGCCGATACCAGGATAACAAAGCCATTGCCATAAGATGGAAAGCGCACGATCCCAGCAATGAACTGGCTACTTTCCGCGGGCTAAACTATGCCAGGAACTACAACGAGTACCGCGAAGCCATAAAAGCATTTAAATGCCCGGGACAGAACTTTGTTTTTGCTTCAAAGAGCAATGAGATTGCCATTTGGCAGCAGGCTGAATTTCCCGCAAAATGGAACCGGCAGGGAGAAACGGTCATGCCTGGCTGGGACAGCAGTTTCGCCTGGCAGGGGATGATCCACATTGACGACAATCCCCATCAATATAACCCCGAAAGAGGATTCGTATCCAGTGCCAATCAACTCGCAACGGATTCAACTTACGGGTTCTACCTTACTTCTGAAGCAAATATTTACCGCGGATTAACGATTAACAGATTGCTGACGCGCATGTACAATGTTACCGCAGACAGCATGAAGCAAATGCAAAACAACAATTTCAATTCTTTTGCAGAAACAGCTTTGCCCTTTATGATTGCGAATATTGATTCGGGTACACTGAATGCCAATACTGCAAAATGGCTTGTGGAATTGAAGAACTGGAATTTTAATGCTGACCCTGGAAGTATGGCTATGACTGCTTTTTATAAATGGTGGGGCAAATTTACCGATACGGTCTGGCGGGATGATATGATTCTTGATAAAGAACTAAAAATCGCCTATCCTTCAGAATACGCGCTGATTGATGCATTAAAAAAAGATTCTGCATACAAATACCTGGACAATGTTCAAACCGAAAGCTTCGAGACTTTAGGCGGTTTATTGAGCGCCACGCTGATGCGTACTGCCGGGGAAATGGACATGATGAAAGATCCGGGATGGGCTTCTTTCAAGAGTACGCGTATCAATCATTTGTTGAGCACCCTTACCGGCTTCAGCCGTTTGAATTTACCGGTGGGTGGCGGAGACCACATCATCAACGCCACGAAAACCACCCATGGCCCAAGTTGGAAAGTAGTGGTGGAGATGACCGATACCACGAATGCATGGGGTATTTATCCCGGCGGCCAGAGCGGGAACCCCGGCAGCAAATACTATGATCAGTTTGTTGACGACTGGGCAAAAGGAAAACATTATAAACTTTGGATTATGCGGCCCGATGAAGTGCAATCAGAAAAGATCCGGTGGAAAATGCAATTCAATAAAGGCTAATTCACACGACTATGAAATTCATTTTATCCGTTTTATTTACCATACTGCTGGGATATATGTTTTATCTCTATGCACAGGATTTACCCTGGTGGACGGTTGTTTTTGCAGGCTTTCTTGGCGGTGCATTATTTCCCGTCAGTTCCATGAGCAGTTGGTTTGCCGGCTTCCTTGGTATTTTTCTGCTATGGTTTCTTCTGGCCTATTCCATTGATTCAGGAAATGCAAGTTTATTGAGCCTTAAAATGTCAACCATTCTGCCTTTCGGCAGTCCGGGTATGACGATGTTTGCCGGCGCGGTGCTGGGCGGCATTGTTTCAGGTTTTGGCGCATTGACGGGATCTTTTTTGCGCAGCCGGCAAATCAAAAAATAAGTCAATCCGTATTTCCGGATCGGCATTCCACAAAGAAAGGCTCAATCCATTGACTTACCTTTGCAAAAAATTTTCGCATGGCATTGATCAAATCCATTTCCGGCATACGGGGAACCATTGGAGGAAAACCCGGCGAAGGATTGTCGCCCTTGGATATTGTAAAATTCTCCGCAGCCTATGGTACATGGCTTCAGGGACAACACCTGCATTGTAAAGTGGTTATAGGCCGGGATGGCCGGATGAGCGGCCCGATTGTGCGTGGACTTGTGGTGAATACCTTATTGAGCCTGGGCATTGATGTTGTTGATCTCGGATTGACCACAACTCCTACGGTGGAAATCGCTGTTCCATTGGAAAAAGCGCAAGGAGGTATTATCCTCACTGCAAGTCATAATCCGAAAGAATGGAATGCATTAAAACTATTGAACAATAAAGGAGAATTTATTTCGGGTGAAGATGGTGCACGGGTTTTGGAAATCGCGGAAAAAGAGGCATTTATTTTTAAGCCCGTAACTGAACTCGGTAAGCTTACGGAAGATGACAGCTATCTCCAAAAGCATGTGGATGCGGTATCGAATTATCCATTGGTAGACAAATCTGCAATACTCCAAAGAGATTTCAAAATTGCCGTAGATGCCATAAATAGTTCAGGTGCCGTTTTTATACCCGCACTCCTGGAGGCGTTGGGCGTAAAAGAGGTTCATGTATTGAACGCAGAAATGACCGGAGATTTTGCCCATAATCCGGAACCATTGCCGGAGCATCTGACCGGGATCAGTGCGTTTATCAGGGAAAATGCATACGACCTCGGTATTGTAGTTGATCCGGATGTGGACAGGCTTTGTTTTGTAAATGAAGACGGGTCCATGTTTGGTGAGGAATTTACCCTGGTGGCAGTCGCCGATTATATATTGAAACATCGCAAAGGCAATACGGTGAGCAACATGAGCAGTACCAAGGCGCTCAAAGAGATCACGGAAGCATTGGGCGGGGCTTATTATCCAAGCGCAGTAGGTGAGGTAAACGTTGTTCAGAAAATGAAAGAGCAAAATGCAGTGATTGGCGGTGAAGGAAATGGAGGGATCATCGTTCCCGATTTCCATTATGGCCGTGATGCGCTTATCGGCATTGGCCTTTATCTTACCCACCTCGCAAAAGAAGGCAAAAGCATTTCGGAACTTCGCCGTTCCTATCCGAATTATTTCATCAGTAAAAACAAGATTGAACTTGATCATTCAACAGATGTAAAAAATTTATTCGCCGAAATGCAGAAGCGATATGGGGAGTATGAAATGAATACCGATGACGGTCTCAAGATTTTGATTGGAAACGATTGGGTGCATTTACGCACCAGCAATACAGAGCCGATTATTCGTGTGTATAGTGAAAGCGAAAATGAGGAAAAAGCCAACGCGCTGGCCAAACAGGTTATGGACGACCTGAATCAATTGAAAAGCTGACCTGGAAAATCTGCTTCGTCTCAGGTAGCGCCAATAGGTATTTTTGCCAGCACAATGCATAGCCCACCACAAAGTTGAGGTATGTATAAGGCCCTGCTTTTAACGGGTTGCAAGGGCAGTGGGCAGTATGATAGACATCATGGTGGTGGCGCCATATTTTGTTAATAGCTGCTGCCGACAGCCGTTATTATTGTGAAGTTTCAACCGATATTGTTAATTTTACCGTTTCCACTTTTATGGAGGGCTATCATGGATTGAACGAAAGGCTTCCCGTTGAGGAATAATGCCGGATGATCAGCTTTTATTATAAACGTATCGAGAACACGTGTTAATTAAACCCTTATGAACAAAAAAAGGATTTACCTTGACAATGCCGCCACCACCAGATTGGATCCCGAAGTGTTTGAAGCAATGCGGCCTTATTTTGAAGATAAGTATGGTAATCCTTCATCCATTCACCATTTTGGCCGCGAATCACGCATGGCCATAGAAAATGCCCGTCGTAAAGTTGCCGGGCTGCTTGGAGCAAGACCAGCAGAAATTTTCTTCACAAGCAGCGGGACCGAAAGCACCAATACCGCCATCATGGGTTCCATTATGGAGGCAGGCTGCACCCATATTATTTCATCACCCATTGAGCATCATGCCACCCTCCATACCGTAGAACTTATCGCCAAAAAGGGGGTGTCGACCCTTGAAATGGTGAGGTTGGAAGATGATGGGCAGGTTGACTTATCGCACCTTGAATTGCTGCTGAAGAATGCTCCCGGTAAAACGCTTGTATCGCTGATGCATGCCAACAATGAAATCGGCAACCTGACCGATGTGGAAGCAGTTGGAAACCTCAGCAGGCAATACGGCGCTTTATTCCATAGCGATATGGTTCAATCCATTGGCCATTTGCCGGTAAACCTCAACGCGTTGCCTGTTGATTTTGTAAGCGCTTCGGCGCATAAATTTCATGGACCCAAGGGAAGTGGATTGCTCTATGTCAATGGGAATTGCCGTATTTGTCCATTTATTACAGGAGGGGGGCAGGAAAGGAATATGCGTGCGGGAACAGAAAATATTTATGGAATTGTAGGCTTTGCGAAAGCCTTGGAAATTGCAGTTGAAAAAATGGATGAATACATAAAGTATATCCAGGGATTAAAAACAGCAATGAAAAAACAACTTGAGGAAATGGTGCCCGGCATTCGTTTTTCCGGAACCCAAGATCCTGCAAAATCGCTTTATACCGTTTTACCTGCTGCGCTTCCGGGAAATATTCCAGGTATTGATATGCTCCTGATCAATCTCGATATCCAGGGCATTTCGGTAAGTGGAGGAAGTGCCTGTTCAAGCGGTGCAGCAAAGGGGAGCCATGTAGTTGAAGCCATTTACGGTGCGGAAAACGTAGAACCGGTCAGATTCAGTTTCAGTCATTTCAACACATTGGAAGAAATCCAGGAGGCAGCGAACATCTTTGCACAGTTTATTGTGCCGAAAAAAGAGCATGCTTAGTGGTGATATGCTGCTGTACAGCAAAAGCCTTTGCAAAAAGCCTGGAAATAAATCAATCAGCAGGCATTATTCCTGAATTTTTAAAATGTACCTGGAGGACTCTAATGGCAATAGAGTTCACTTCCTAACTTTGCCTATTCATATATATTTCTATGCGCAATTTACTTTATGCGATTTCAATACTCGCTTTAGCATTCACAGCCTGCAAAAATGACAACAGTTCCGGAAGCACAACAGGAATGTATATTACAGATACAGCTCAGGTGAATGGTATTCCCGCGTGGATCCTGCAAGGCAATAT
Organism: Bacteroidota bacterium; assembly: GCA_023387985.1. Classification (GTDB taxonomy): domain Bacteria; phylum Bacteroidota; class Bacteroidia; order Chitinophagales; family Chitinophagaceae; genus Phnomibacter. The sequence goes on from JAEWHC010000009.1 coordinate 873,286, forward strand.
TTACGAGGTAAATGTGCGGCAGTATACACCGGAAGGTAGTTTCGAGGCCTTCATGGACCACCTCGACCGGCTCAAATCGATGGGTGTGCAAACTTTATGGTTTATGCCGGTACAACCCATCAGCAAAGCAGACCGTAAAGGAGAATTGGGAAGTTATTACGCCATCGCGGATTATACGGCAGTAAACCCCGAGTTTGGAACCATAGAAAATTGGAAACACCTTGTGAAAACAGCACACGATAAAGGATTTAAGGTGTTGCTGGACTGGGTGGCCAACCACAGTGGAGCGGATCATTATTGGCTGACAACCAACCCGGACTTTTATATCAACGATTCAGCTACCGGGCTTCCGCGTTATGCATTTGACTGGAGTGATACCCGGGAACTGAATTACGATAACCTGATCCTGCAGGACAGTATGATTAATGAAATGAAATTCTGGCTTGAAACCGGAATTGATGGATTTCGGTGTGATGTAGCTGCCGAGGTTCCCGGCCAGTTCTGGAAAAAAGCAATAGGTGAATTGCGGAAAATCAATCCCGGTATTTTCATGCTGGCGGAGGCTAACGACCCATGGCTTTACGATGTGGGCTTTAATGCCACTTACCCATGGGAAGAATTCAATGCAATGAAAAAAATTGCGTCAGGGGAAAGCAATGCGCTTTTGCTGGATTCAATTGAAGCGAGATTATCCCTAAATTATCCTGCCAATGCAATACGCATGTATTTTACAAGCAACCATGATGAGAACAGCTGGAATAAAGCCGATTACGGGACCATGCCAGGTACCGTTCACGCGCCTTTTGCCGTTCTTACCCAAACCTGGGCCCGCGCCTTGCCTTTGATATATAGCGGCCAGGAACAACCCACACCGGACAGCATTAGTTTCTTCTATAAAGACACTATGCATTTTGACAAATTGGAAAGGGCGCCATTTTATAAAAGCCTGCTTGAATTGCGGAAAAACAACGCGGCATTGTCTGCCATTGCTCCCTACCAGCGCTTTAGTGCAGCCAACGAATCGCAGGTAATGGCTTACTCCAGAAGTTCGGGTCAAAACAAAGTTGTCGTTGTTCTCAATTTATCTTCAAAGGAGGCAAGAATCGAATTGCCTGCGGAACAGTTCATCCAGGCCCCGCAGGATTTCATATCCACGCTGTCTTCAGCACCCGCGACCAGTAATTTCACGCTCGGTCCATGGGGCTACGCTGTATTTGCCAGGCGGTAAAACCATATAGTATTGCATGTTGGAACATTTTGGCGTTGCTGGAGGGAGTGGTTTCCGGGTTAAATTTGAAACCATTTGCCTGTTTAACCGTATTATTGTGAGGCTATAAAATAAAAAAGCTAGCGATTATATGTTTATGAAATATCTTATTGTTTTAATATTTGTAATGACCTCATTGACTGGATTTGGCCAAAAAACATTCTCCGAGGGAGAAGTACACTACAACATTTCAGTAGTTTCCGGGAATAATGAAGCTCTTGCCAAGGCTTTCAGTGGGGCAACGCAGGTAGTATTCGTTAAAGGCTACCAGGCCCGGGTGGATTTCATCAGCCAGTTGCGGACCCAGTCTACGGTATATGATGCTCAGAGCAAATCCGGATTTATTATGAGGCAATCCGGATCCGAAAAATACCTGATCCCCTTGAATCCTGCTCAATGGCTCGATTTCAACAAGCGCTATCTTTCGGTGAATTTTACCCAAACCAATGAAACCAAAGAAATCCTCGGCTATGTTGCCCAGAAAGCCACCGCCAAATTGGGTGATGGCAGCATACTCGAAGTATGGTACGTTCCGGCTTTACCAGTTTTGGCTAAAGGGTACGACCTTGCTTTTGCAAGCCTCAATGGCCTTCCCCTGGAATATACAGTGAGCAATGGCGGATTGGTTTTAAAATACACTGCTACACAGGTGAAAAATACAATGGTAAACGCCGCTGTAATGGAAATGCCAAAAAGCGGGTACAAATTGCTCGAATACCAGGGCAGTTAATGCAAAAGCATTGAAGAATTTGAAAAACCTCCGGATCGTGGAAATGGAATAGAAATGCAGGCCGGAACGCCATTTTCTCTTTTGGGTATTTGCTAAAGTGCCAGATTGGCATAAAGTGGCCATTTTTAACAAAAAATCCAACCCTTTACAGGATTGGACATGCACTTCTACAAAACAATATTTTAAAAGCGTGGAGCTTCAGGAGATTTAAACTTCTGGAATTTGTTTTTTTCAAACTTAACCGGATAGATATAGACAGTGTTGCCTTTTCTATAGGTTACAATAGTGCTCTTGCTCATCTTCAGGTTGTTTTTCTGATGTTGAGAACTTCCCTGATAATACCAGCCATAGTGACTGTTGATATTCGTGTTGATGTTAATATTCTGTAAGGCAGCTTTGAAACCGGTGACATTCAATTCTTTGGCTTTCTTGTTGTCTTTACTGTCTCCTTTGGCTGCGTAGGAATCCATCGACACATTCAGCAACAAACAAGCTGCAGCTGTGAGCAAGGTTTTTGTTAATATGGATCCTAATCTAGTCATTTTTGCAAATATAGTTAATAGTTATCAAAAGTACAATTAACAATTATTATACCAACTAACGTGCCAAACCACGAAAAATTGTAATGGCCTAAATTTTGACAGGTTAGTGAGGTTGAGTATTTTTAAATAACCTATTCGCATATGTCTAATTTTTACAACAGGGAAGAGCGGGAAGAAATGGAGGAGTTGGTCAGGATGTATGAAAACCTGAAACTTGGCCGGAAAGCCTCTTTCATAAACGAAGAAGATTTTGAACGGATTGTCGATTATCTTGAAGATAAAGAAGATTTTTCCGAGGCATTTAAAGCGTCCTCACTGGCACTTGAATATTTCCCTTACGCCACTTTTTTCATGCTCCGACAGGCGGATTATTTAATTGATAATCAGCGGTTTATTGAGGCAATGCACATCCTGGACAAGGTGGAACTGCTTGACCATAACGATATTTCCCTTTACATTCTCAGGACCGATTGTTTGCTCGGGCAGGAAATGCCCGAAAAAGCCGCATTGGTTCTGGAAGAGGCTCTTGAACGATTTGAAGGCAATGAGCGCCACGAATTGCTCTTTGAGCTGGCTGAGGTATACGAAGATTATGAAGATTTCGATAAGGTATTCGACTGTCTGCGCATGATCCTTATGGATAGCCCGGACAATGAAGAAGCGCTTTTGAAGATTTGTTTTTGGGCCGAATTCAGTGGAAACAATGAGGCAAGTATTCACTTACATCAGCATTTAGTGGACGAAACACCTTATAATGAGATGGCCTGGTTTAACCTCGGATCTGCATACCAGGGCCTGAAGCTTTACGAGAAAGCTATTGATGCATACAAGTTCGCTTTGGTTATTGACGAAAAAATGGATATCGCCTGGCGAAATATGAGTGATGCCTTTATTCGCCAGCGGAAGTATAAAGACGCCATTGAATCGCTGGAGAAAGTCCTGGAGATCAGCCGGCCGGAAGATGTGATTTATGAAGCCATTGGCCATTGTTATCACAAATTGGGGAATTATGCCCAGGCCCGCCTGCATTATCGAAAATCGTCTCATATCAACCCCGAAGACGCTCATATTTTCTACAAAATCGCCCACACTTACTATAAGGAAGAGAAATATCAGCAGGCCATAAAACAGCTTGAACATGCGCTCAGTTTGTCGAAAGGCTATGTGGAGTTTGTTCTACTGCTTGGAGATTGCTACCTGGAAACCAATGACCTGGCAAAAGCAGCCGAAGCCTATGCGAATGTGGTGAAAGCAAAACCCAAAAGCATCACCGGCAACCAGGCCTACATCTACTGTCTTTTGCTTGATGAAAGATTTGAAGATGCTTTATATATGAGCCGTACCGCGTTCGCGAATACGGGCAACAACCCGGTTTTTAATTATTATATGTCGGCTGCGCTGCTCAATATGGGTAAGGTAAAAGAAGGGCTGATTGAACTGGAAAACGGGCTGATTGGTAACCCGAAGGGGTTCCGCAAAATGTTTGAACTTTTTCCTGGAATTCTGCAGTTGCCAAAAGTAATTGACCTTGTAAATCAATATCTTAAAAAAGAAAAAAAGAAACCAAGAGGAAAGGGTAAAGAGATATAAAAATGGATGCCGGGCTGTTTCCCGGTATCTCTTGCGCCGAATCAAAGAATTGTATGATAAGAAAATTTAAGCCCGTACAGTTGATGTATTACCTGGGCGTTTTGGCTCTTTTGGCCGGATTCATTTCTCCGTTACAGGGTTCAATACTGGTTGCCAATGGTGCACTTGTTTTAACCGCCAGCACTTTTTTGCTGAAACACCGGTACCGCTACTATTTCCTTTGGGGGTGTATTTTACTCGTTTTTGGCGTGGTTATGTTGTTTTTTTTCAGCAATAAAGGCGGGTTTGGAGCTACAGGCGATTTGCCATATGGCCTGAGATGGTTTATGCTTCCATATCCGGTTGGTTGGCTGATCATGCTAATCACCCTCATCGTTTCCAGTTACCGTAAATGGCGGCAACTCAAAACCGTTAAAGAGGCTCTTACAGACCGGGAATGAGAGTCGTGGTCAATGATTTATACTTTCAGACGCCTAGGAACCAATCAAAAAATTACCTTTCGAAGGATGACGATCTTTTGTAATTTTAAAGATTACAAAATCCTCCGAACCATCATATCATGAAAACTTTCCTGTTAAGCTGGGGGCTGTTATTATGCATATCACTTTCCCTTTGGAGTCAGGTAAATGACTGGGAAAACCTTTCAGTAAGCCGCATCAACACAGAACCCCCGCGGGCATCATTTATGCCCCATGATCAATTACAATGGGATTCCCCAAATTCTTCTTCCCGCGTTAAATCCCTGAACGGAAACTGGCATTTCAAATATTTCAGCAACCCAGGTCTTGTGCCCCGTAATTTTTACCGCAACGGGGATACCGGCGGCTGGGATCTCATTAAAGTGCCATCCAACTGGCAGTTGCAAAGTGATAAATACGACCCGCCTGTATTTACCAACACGGTCTATCCATTTAAAACGAACCCACCCAAAGTTCCTGCGGATTACAACCCGGTTGGATTATATAAAACGAGTTTCACCATACCGGCAGGCTGGAAGAACCAACTGGTATTTCTCCATTTTGCCGGTGTACAGTCTGCAATGTATTTATGGATCAATGGCAAGCAGGTGGGCTATCACGAAGATGGGATGCTGCCTGCGGAATACGACATTACACCATACCTGAGCAATGGCACCAATACCCTGAGTGTACAGGTCTTCAACTGGTCTGACGGCAGCTACCTGGAGGACCAGGATTATTGGCGTTTCAGCGGAATCTACAGGGATGTTTATCTCTTTTCCACGCCCAAAGTGAGGTTACGCGATATATCCGTTTTTCCGGACCTGGATGAAGAGCTGAAAGACGGTATACTTAATACAAGGATAACTGTAAATAATGCAGGTGTAAACGGTTCAAATGTAAAGGTACGTACAACCCTGAAGGATGAACAAGGCCATACAAAAGCAACGCAGGCATCGGAAAGTGTGGCCATTCAGCCAGGTGGCGAACTGGAAATTAGCCTGCATTCAGCAATAGCCGCTCCTTTAAAATGGACCTCGGAAACGCCGCATTTGTATCAATTGGGAATTGAATTGCTCGATGAACAGGGAGAAACCATTCAGTCGACCATAATCAAAACGGGTTTTAGAAAAGTAGAGATCAAAAACGGGCTGTTTCTTATTAATGGAAAAGCAGTGAAAATAAAGGGGGTCAACCGTCATGAGTTTGATGAACGGACCGGTAGGTATGTTACCCGGGAAAGTATGCTTCAGGATATTTTATTGCTCAAGCAATTCAATGTGAATGCTGTGCGCACTTCCCATTATCCCAACCATCCTGCATTTTATGAACTCTGCGATGAATATGGCTTATATGTGATGGATGAAGCCAACGTGGAAACGCATGGTCTGTGGGAAGGAGGATACTATATTGGGGAAAAACCAGAATGGAAACACGCGATTGTTGAACGGAATGTAAATATGGTGGAACGCGACAAAAATCATCCGTCTATCGTTTTTTGGTCAATGGGAAATGAATCGGGTTGGGGACCCAATTTTGATTCCGCATACACGGCCATAAAAAAAACAGATCCGCAGAAACGCCCCGTACATTATGAATCCAAAAATCCGGCATATGCCGATAAACTTGCCCGTTACGATTTTATAACCGATATGTATCCGGATATGAATGAGATCAACTGGCAATTCCTGGCCGATACAGCACGTCCTGTGGTCGTTTGCGAATATGCCCACGCCATGGGCAACAGTCTGGGCAATTTCCGGAAATACTGGAACCTATTCAATTCCTCAGAAAGATACCAGGGAGGGTTTATCTGGGATTGGGTGGATCAATCGCTTTACCGCAGAGATAAAAACGGAAGGGAATACCTGGATGTGATCAATGCCATTGACAAATCGCCGGCAAACGATGGCCTCATCAATTCGGATCGCACTCCGCAGCCGGAAATGCAGGAAATGAAAAAAGTGCACCAGTTTATCAACGTCAGCAGCCAGGATATCAATACCGGTATGGTCGTTTTGAGCAATGATCATTATTTTCTCGATCTCCGGCAGGTTTACATGAGGTGGGAATTGCTGGAAGATGGACAGCCTATTGCCTCTGGCAGAATGGACACACTTGATCTTCAGCCCCAGCAAAAGAAAGTTATCCGCATCCCCTATGATAACCGGTTGGTAAAAGAAGGCAACGAATATTTTATGAATGTCTATTTCCATAACAAGTATGCCACCGCCTGGGCGCCGGCCGGCTTTGAGGTGGCCAAAGAGCAGATCGCTTTCGAACAGAATTATATTCCAAACCTGCCCGCACCAGAAACAGGCGAACCGCTGCAGGTAACAGATGCGGTTGATCTGACGGTGGCTGGCAAAGATTTCACCCTGGCATTTGACAAGACCACAGGTGCCCTGAAAACCTGGAAATTCCTTGGGCAGGAAATTCTAACGGAACCCTTGTTGCCCTCTTTCTGGCGGGTACCTACCGATAACGATGAAGGCGGCGGAAATGGATCTTTCGCCGCAACCTGGCGAAGGGCGGGGCTTGATCAGCCGGCTCTGGTGGGAAAGGCCTCTGTTGTTTGGCAGAAGATTTCGGACCAGGAAATTCGCGTGGTGAGCAGGTCCTCGTGGAATGGCATTCAAAATAAAATTACCTGTTGGGTATATGGCAACGGGATGGTGAAAGTGGATCATTATATTGAAAATCCGCTTAAGATCTTATCCTTGGCAAGGGTAGGATTAAAAATGACTTTGCCGGCATCTTTTGAGCAGGTGGAATGGTTCGGCCGCGGGCCTTTTGAATCTTATGAAGACCGCAAAGAATCTGCATTGGTTGGTATCTATAAAGGCAGGATTGCCGACCAACATTTTCCCTACGTAATGCCTGGAGAAAATGGCAATAAAACCGATGTGCGGTGGGCGAAACTTATCGGTTCAAATATGGCAATTGAAATTACAGGAGCGCCCTTAATCAATATCAATGTGCAGGATTATAGTCTTGAAGCACTGAACAACGCCAAAACAACCCACAATCTGGAAAGGGGCGGTAAAACCCATCTATTTATAGACTTTAAACAAATGGGCGTAGGTGGAGATGATGGGTGGTCGCCAAGAGTGAACCAGGAATTCAGAATCAACAAACCTATGTATAATTATTCTTTTACCTTAATGCCGCGGAAATGAATTTCATGTAGCATTCAATGATATTCAAGGCCTTTGAAAAGAAAAAGCTTGCGATTGGAGAGCCGGGAAAATATGCCGGATATTTTTATCCTGAAGGCGACTAAAGTCATGTTGCATCCATAAATTTTATGCTACGTTTGCAACCGTTAAAATATAAATGTTTATGAATTTTCCATTAGAACAAATTCCTCTGCGTACAGCCAAGCCACGTTCCACGGGGCTTACCATGGTCATGGACAAAGGGATGAGTATTGCAGAATCTGAAAATTTCTTATCGGTTTCCGGGCCTCATGTTGATATTGTAAAATTGGGATTTGGTACAAGTTGTGTTACCCCAAACCTGAGGGGAAAGATTGAAGTTTACAAAAAAGCCGGTATACCTGTTTATTTCGGCGGAACGCTTTTTGAAGCTTTTTTTATCCGCAACCAGGTGAATGATTATATTTCCATTTTGCAGGAATACGAAATTGACTGGATTGAAGTTTCTGACGGAAGCATAACCATCCCCCATGCTGAAAAATGTGGATACATTGAAAAAATGACCAAGTACGGCACTGTGCTCAGTGAAGTGGGCAGTAAGGATGCCAAGCATATTATACCACCCTACAAATGGATAGAACAAATGCGGGCTGAATTGGATGCCGGCAGCAGCTATGTGATTGCCGAAGCCCGTGAAGCAGGAAATGTGGGTATTTACAGGGGTACCGGTGAAGTTAGAGAAGGCCTGGTACAGGAAATCCTTACCCAAATTCCGGGCGACCGGATTATTTGGGAAGCACCCCAAAAAGCCCAGCAATTGTATTTCCTTCAACTGCTTGGCTGCAATGCCAACCTGGGGAACATAGCACCGGGCGAAGTAATTCCGCTTGAAGCCATGCGTATCGGGCTTCGTGGGGATACTTTCTTTTTGTATCTTGATCAAAAACAATAATACATGCGACGTTTTGGGCTGATCGGATTTCCACTTACGCAATCCTTCTCCAGGAATTATTTCACCAAAAAGTTTGAAGCTGAAAAAATCCAGGATTGCCGTTACGATCTTTTTCCGCTGGAAAGTATATACGAAATTGACGAACTGGTGAAGAATCATCCGGGGCTTGAAGGGTTGAATGTTACTATCCCTTACAAACAGCTGGTATTGGATCTGTTGCATGATCGGTCACGGTTGCCCCATGGCCTGGAAGCCTGTAATTGCATCTCCATACAAAATGGTAAACTCATTGGGTACAATACGGATGTGATAGGATTTGAAAACACGTTAAAACCCCTGCTGAAAGACGAACATCAGCAGGCGCTTGTTCTTGGAACAGGGGGAGCAGCTAAAGCAGTGATTTATGTGTTGAAAAAGCTCGGTATCCCATTTTCGATAGTGAGCCGCACCCCTGTGGAGCATGGAAGTTATTTGTACAGTCAACTGAACACGGAAATCGTCCGCAATCACAAAGTAATCATCAATTGTACCCCGCTGGGCATGTATCCCCATGTGGATACCGCACCCCCCATACCTTATAACGGCATAGGCAGTCAGCACCTGCTTTATGACCTGGTTTACAATCCTCCGGAAACCATGTTTTTATTGTACGGCAAGGAGCGGGGAGCGGTTGCCAAAAATGGGTGGGAAATGCTTAGACTCCAGGCAGAAGCTTCATGGGAGATCTGGAATTCCTGATTATTGGCCGGAGAGCCTGGTTCTTACCACTTCAGGAAGCGTGCTGATCTTTTTCAATCCATAATCAAAACAAACAATGCCTGTTTTGCCAAGGCAACAAATGGTTTTGATTTGTGAATCACCAGTCCATATCCGGTAATAAATATCAAAACCGAATTTCGTGAATGCATTTGCTGCCATATCTACGTAGACCGGGTCACCATATCCGAGTTCTTTTCTGAACTGGAGAGCGGCGTCGGCCATAATTATCCCGGTTCCGGCGAGATTTATTTCGCTCCATCCAAAATGGCCAAGCAGCTGCATGCGTGCTTCGTGCATCAGGCTCAGAAATGCATCATTGCCCACATGATTTCCATAATTCAGATCCGTTATCCGTACAGGCACCGCAGCAGTAAAAATGGTTTTTTCCGGAAAATTAATCTGTATTCTGGCCATAAAAAGGGGGTTGATAAGTTGCTAGGAACTGCAAAAATTCGGACACCGCTTTTCCGCGGTGACTGTATTTGGCCTTTTCAGCCGCGTCCATTTCCCCAAAGGTACGTTCACTGCCTTCGGGTATGAATAAAGGATCGTATCCAAATCCTGAATGCCCCCGAGGGTTTTCCGTAAGCAGTCCATGGCAAACGCCGGTAAAAAGCTGAAAATTTTCGCCGGGGTAAAACGCAATTACGGTTTGAAAATGCGCTTCACGGTTTCTTATTCCACTCATTTCCTGCAGCAGCTTTTGATTATTCTGCTCGTCCGTTGCATTGTCTCCCGCATAGCGTTTGCTAAGTACACCGGGTTTTCCATGCAGGTAATCCACCAGCAAACCTGAATCTTCTGCAAAACACGTCTTGCCCGTCATTTCATGCACCAGCCGGGCCTTTTCCACAGCATTTTCCTCCAAAGTGAACCAGGGTTCTTCAATCTCCTGGTCAAAACCAATCTCTCTTAGTGAAACCACTTTATAGCCCGCCGGCATCATGCGTTGTACTTCCGCCACTTTATGCGCATTGTGGGTTGCAAAAACAAGAGTCATTGGCAGGGTGTTGTTCATCGTTGAAAATTCAAAAAGTTTTTAAGCGCAGTATGGAACCGTTTTTTGAGCATTAAATATTCCCCTTGATTTCCATTCATTGCTTCAAGCGAAGGGGCACGCAGAAACTGGCAGTTGTCCCAGGATTGAACCTGGAATTGCGGGAAATGAATGGGCAGCCCTGTACGGGCATGGTCAATATCAAAATATAAAATTTTTACAGGCATCAGGTCTGCTTTCAACTGATCATATATCCCGAAATTTTTCTTCAGGTTTACTATGGCGATATCATCAAAATTCAACTTGAATGCGCCAAGAATCTTTTCAAGAAATTCCATTTCTGCGGGAGGCAAAAATTCATATTCATCATATTCCACCAGCAGCAATAAACCTTTTTTAAAATTACCGTAAATATGTCCCGAATTAAAGTGCCCTTTTGTGTCAGATTTCACCACGGACTTAAATTCAGCCGGGTTTTCCTGTTTTATTTCAGGTAAAACAGTTGTATTTTTTTTAATATTTTCTGCGTTTTCCGGAATATTCGTTACGATATTATATAAATTATTGCCATACATCGAAGCAAGTGTAGCCGGAGTCAGTATTATGTCTGTTTCCCGATTTATATCATCCGCCATTTCCATCGGTTTTTGTTATTTTGCTAATATAAATGATTGCGATCTGATGCGGGTGAAATTAATAATTGCATAAGAATAATTATAGATAATCAAAGAAAGGATCATTTATTATGACCTGAAAAATAATAGCAGATAAAATGAAAATATCCAAAACAGAACAAAGCAGGCTGACCGGGCTTCAATTGGAAAATATTCCTTTTGGATCGGTTTTTACAGATCACATGTTGGTGGCAGATTATGCTGACGGGGAATGGGGTGAGCCGCGAATCGAACCGTACGGACCCTTGCAAACCACGCCCGCCAATGCAGCGTGGCATTACGGACAAGCCATTTTTGAAGGCATTAAAGCTTATCCTTACGGTGAAGATAAAGTGGCCATTTTCCGTGGGATTGACAATTTCCGACGCTTCAAGATTTCGGCCCACCGGTTGGCCATGCCCGCTGTTCCTGAAGAAATTTTTATGGATGGCATGAAGACCCTGATCGATACCGATCGCAACTGGATGCCCCGCTTTCCGGAACATGCGATGTATATCCGACCCTTTATGGTAGGCTGGGATAACGCCATCGGGGTAAGGCCATCCAATACGTACAAGTTCATGATCATTTTGAGCCCTTCCGGCCCTTATTTCAGCGCGCCAATGCGTATTTGGGTGGAAAAAGAATATGTACGTGCCGTAAAAGGGGGTGTTGGTTTTGCAAAAGCCGCCGGCAACTACGCGCTTTCCATGTTTCCCACTGCGGAAGCCCGAAGGCGGGATTTTGACCAGGTGCTCTGGACCGATGCCACGCACCATCGCTATGTGCAGGAAATTGGTGTGATGAATGTATTTTTTGTAGTGGGGGATGAGGTGTGGACACCCGGACTTGGAGACGGAACCATACTTGCCGGAATTACCCGCGACAGTGTAATCAAACTCCTGAAAGAAAAAAACATCCGGGTACGTGAAGAGGAAATTTCCATCGATGAACTTGTAGCAGCTTATAAAGAAAATAAACTCACTGAAGTATTCGGAGCTGGTACGGCGGCCACCATATCCATGATAAAACAACTAAGCAGCGATGAGTTTGATTTTCATTTTGACCTGGAAAACGCACCGGTATCCAATTCCATCTTAAATGAACTGAATGACATGCGGTATGGCCGGCTGGCTGATACGCACAACTGGTTGAATATATTTTAATCCATGTTGTGGCAGGATCAGTTGATCTGGGCAATTGCCTTGTCCGGACTCGTAGTTGCCCTGGCTTGGCGCGAAGAACTGCTAACACATCCTGCTGCAGTGGTGGCATTGTTGTTGGGCATTGCCACCTGGTATGCCGGCACCTGGACGACAGCAATGCCTCTTATCGCTTTTTTTGCAGCCGGTTCGCTTTCGGGGCGGCTGTTTGCATCCCGTGAAACTGAGGAAGAACCACGAAATGCCTGGCAGGTACTGGCCAATGGTTCAGCTTTCGGATTGTTGGTATTGCTGCAAATTATCCAGCCCTCGCCAGTTTGGATTTTTGGTGCCTATGCAAGCATGGCCGTAGCGCTGAGCGATACTTCTTCCAGCGAATGGGGCAAATATTTTGGCGGCTACACTTACAATATCATTACCCGGAAGCCTGTAGTACCTGGCCTTTCGGGAGGAGTAAGCCTGGAAGGAACCCTTGCCGGTTTTGGCGGTGCGCTGTTGATCGCGTTGTTGTACGGAATTGCGGTTACATTCAACTGGACGCATATGGCATTGCTGGTCATAACCGGCTTTACAGGCATGCTTGCAGATAGCTGGATAGGTGCGAAATGGCAAATCAAGTACCGGCACACTAATGGAAAATGGTACGACTATGCAGGTGAGGGAGGTCAAGAAATGGCCGGTCGGAACTGGATGACCAATAATATGGTTAATTTTCTGAGTAATGTTATTGTCACTATGCTGGCAATGGTAGTTTACACTCTCTGCATCCTGTAAAATGAAAAGAAATGATAATACTGCCAAATATCTTTAACATGCCGCGAATTTTTCACCCTCAAAATTTTGGCTGTTATTTCCAATCGGTTTACCTTTGCCCTCCAAATTTAAAAAGCAAAGAATGCCAACTATACAACAATTGGTAAGAAAAGGTAGAACGCAGATCAAGGCTAAGAGTAAGAGCCGTGCATTGGATTCCTGTCCGCAACGCCGCGGAGTATGTACCCGTGTATATACTACAACCCCCAAAAAACCGAACTCCGCTTTGCGTAAAGTTGCAAAGGTTCGTTTAACCAACAAGGTTGAGGTTATCGCCTACATCATGGGTGAAGGTCATAACCTGCAGGAGCACAGCATCGTTTTGATCCGTGGAGGACGTGTGAAGGATCTGCCTGGTGTACGTTACCATATTGTAAGAGGTACTTTGGATACCGCCGGTGTAAAAGACCGCAAAAAGAGCCGCAGTAAATACGGCACCAAGAAAGAAAAAGTAAAAAAGTAATATAACTAAGAACAATATTTAAGCTATGCGTAAAGCCCGCGCCAAAAAATTACCCCTCGCCCCGGATTCTAAATTTAACGACATCCAGGTTACCCGTTTTGTGAACAACCTGATGTGGGCAGGCAAGAAAAGCACCGCACTGAACATTTTTTACGACAGCCTTGAGAAAGTAGGTAAAATGACCGGTGAAAACGGTTATGATATCTGGAAGAAGGCCCTGGCCAACGTAACGCCCAGTGTAGAGGTTCGCAGTCGCAGGATTGGTGGCGCAACTTTCCAGATCCCTGCTGAAGTACGTCCCGACCGTAAAATCAGCCTGAGTATGAAATGGCTGATCCGCTTTAGCCGCGGCCGTAATGGCCGTAGCATGGCAGACAAACTGGCCAACGAAATTGTAGCTGCAAGCAAAGGTGAAGGTTCAGCTTTTAAAAAGAAAGAAGATACACACCGCATGGCAGAGGCCAACAAAGCTTTCAGCCACTTCCGCATTTAGTTTTTTAAAGTAAGAAATACGAGCGAAAATCCCGCGCCAACTGGCACGGGATTTTTTTTAAGCTGGCCATTTTTGTTATGCTTCTTGTGCTGCGCATCCCGCTAAATGTTGACTCGCAAGCCAAAATCCAAGAAATAATGTTTACAAAAACTGTTAAAGCGTTGATATGTCAGGTTTCATGAGAAATTTCTTCAAAGTTTTTTTGGCATTGTCCTGATTCCTGTTACCTTTGCATCCCAATTTGAAAAATGATCTTTGAATTATGAGTCAGCGGATACGAATAAAACTGCAATCTTACGACCACAACCTGGTGGATCGTTCAGCCGAAAAAATCGTGAAAACCGTGCGTGGCACCGGAGCTGTGGTTACAGGCCCCATTCCATTGCCTACACACAAAAAAGTATTTACGGTTCTTCGTTCACCTCACGTAAACAAAAAAGCCCGTGAGCAATTCGAATTAAATACGCATAAGCGCTTGCTGGATATTTATACCAGCAGCAGCCGCACCGTTGACGCCCTCAGCAAACTGGATCTTCCCAGTGGTGTTGAGGTAGAGATTAAAGCCTAAAAGTTACGGGCACTTTAAAGCCCGGGATTTATACATCATCTCTCAATCCGCCCCCCGGCGGAAAAAAGAGCGCTGATTTGAAAACCTTGCGAAAGCAAAAAAATATGAACAAGCCTTTCAGGGTTTGTTTACTACCGGTACTTCTGAAGCAGCAATGCCTGCCATGATGCAGAAAAAGGAAAAGGTCGGTGGCTAAACGGGGATCGAGTTCGCCTTTGGCGAAATGTCCTTACTACCTTGACGGGCGCAAACCGATAACAATGAAAGGAATTATTGGAAAGAAAATCGGGATGACCAGTCTCTTCGATCCCAATGGCCGGCAAGTTGCCTGCACCATTGTAGAGGCAGGCCCCTGCGTGGTTTCCCAGGTGAAAACCACCGAAACCGACGGCTACAATGCCCTTCAACTGGCATTTGGCGACAAAAAAGAAAAGAACGCCACTTCAGCCGAAATCAATCACTTTGCAAAAGCTTCTGCGGCACCCAAGCAACACGTACGGGAGTTCCGCAATTTTTCTATTGAAAAAACCCTTGGGGAAGAAGTAACAGTTGACATCTTTTCCGAAGGTGATGAAGTGGAAGTTGTGGGAACCACGAAAGGTAAGGGTTTCCAGGGTGTGGTTAAGCGGCATGGCTTCCATGGTGTGGGTGAGCAAAGCCACGGCCAGCACGATCGTCAGCGTGCTCCTGGTTCTATTGGTAACTCTTCTTCCGCCAGCCGGGTATTCAAAGGAATGCGCATGGCCGGTCGCATGGGTGGTACCCGTGTAAAAATGAAAGGTTTGAAAGTTGTAAAGATCTTCCCGGAAAAAAACTATATCCTCATCAGTGGTTCGGTACCCGGACACATTGGGTCAATCGTGTTAATCCAGAAGTAATTGTTTAACCGGAGCCGGATAAAAAACTTCGGCAAACAAAGCAAAAGATAATGAACATTGAAATATTAACAGCAGCAGGCGCAAAAACAGGCAGAACAATTGAACTGCCCGAAGAGATTTTCGGCGTAGAACCGAATGAGCATGTAATGTACCTGGCCGTAAAACAATACCTGGCCAACCAGCGCCAGGGTACGCATAAAGCAAAAAACCGTAACGAAGTACAAGGGAGCAGCAAAAAACTGCATCGCCAGAAGGGTACGGGTGGCAGCCGTAAAGGCAATATTCGCAACCCGTTGTACAAAGGAGGTGGTGCCATTTTCGGACCTCGTCCGCGCAATTATGGTTTCAAGCTCAATCGTAAGGTAAAAGACCTGGCCAAGATCAGCGCCCTCAGCGCAAAAGCGCAGAGCGAAGGTTTGGTAGTAGTGGAAGACCTGAAATTTGACGCGCCAAAAACCAGCCAGTTTGTGAGCATGATGAAAGGGCTTGGCGTAGACAACAAAAAAGCCTTGTTTGTATTCCTGGAACCGGATAACAATGTATGGCTGAGCAGCCGCAATATTCCCAACGCGGGAAACGCCATTTTGGCTGATATCCATACCTATGAGATCCTGAATGCGGATGTAATGGTACTTACCGAATCTGCTGCAAAAATATTCACTGACGAAGCTGCAACCGAAGCTTAATAAACCGAAGAGATGAAAACAATTGATATATTGATAAAGCCTCTGCTGACCGAAAAGGTGAACAAGCAAATTGAAAAGGCCCGTACATACACCTTCATCGTAAACAGGAAAGCCAACAAACTGCAGATCAAAGATGCAGTGGAAGATTTTTACGGGGTAAAAGTGGTTGATGTGCATACGCATACCATCCCGGCCAAAGCAAAAAGCCGCTTTACAAAAGGCGGATTTGTAAGCGGACGCAAACCCGCTAAGAAAAAAGCAATCATTACCGTAGCGGAGGGAGAAGAAATCAATCTGTACGGCGATTATTAACCGAATTACATGAATGGCAGCAACTGCCGCAAAAGTTGAAAAACAATAAGAAATGGCACTCAAGAAATTTAAACCCATGACAGCCGGCACCCGTTGGAAAATCGGGAATGCATTTGCCGAGCTGACTACCGATAAGCCCGAAAAGAGCTTGCTGGAGCCTAAGAAACAACAGGCCGGTCGCAACTCACAGGGCAGAAGGACCATGCGCTACCGTGGTGGTGGCCATAAAAAGAAATACCGCATCATTGATTTCAAGCGGAATAAAAAAGATATGGAAGCCACAGTGCTTACTGTGGAATACGATCCGAACCGTACACCATTTATTTGCCTGGTTGAATATGCCGACGGCGAGAAGCGCTACATCATTGCCCCCCAGGGAATTGCTGTAGGACAAAAGATCGTTTCCGGTGATAAAGTAGCTCCTGAAGTTGGCAACTGCCTGCCATTGGGCAATATGCCGTTGGGTACCAATGTACACAATATTGAAATGGCTCCCGGCCAGGGCGGCAAACTGGTGCGCAGTGCCGGTGCCGCAGCACAGCTGACCAACAAAGAAGAAAAGTACGCGGTTTTAAAAATGCCTTCCGGTGAATTGCGTAAGATCCTTTCCAATTGCTACGCAACGGTGGGTGTGGTAAGCAATGGCGACCATCAGCTGATGAGCTTCGGTAAAGCCGGTGCCAAACGTTGGCTGGGCATTCGCCCCCGCACACGTGGTGTGGCCATGAACCCCGTTGATCACCCGATGGGTGGTGGTGAAGGACGTGCCTCAGGTGGACATCCTCGCAGCCGCACAGGTAAATACGCTAAAGGTGAAAAAACAAGGAAAAGAGGTAAAGGCAGCGATAAACTGATCATTCAACGCCGCGATGGTAAAAAGCTCGCTAAATAATATTTGACAGCATCAGCAGATGCAAAAACTGAAAGAATAATATGGCTCGTTCAATTAAAAAAGGCCCTTACGTTGACACCAAACTGGAAAAGAAAGTGATGGATATGGTTGACGGTAAAATGAAAAAATCGGTTATAAAAACATGGAGCCGTCGCAGCACCATTACCCCCGATTTTGTAGGCCAAACTTTTGCTGTTCACAACGGAAACAAGTTCATCCCGGTTTATGTAACTGAATATATGGTTGGTCACAAGCTCGGTGAGTTTGCGCCCACCCGCAACTTCAGGGGCCACGCCGGAACCAAAAAATAATAAAATCCGGACCAGAACCTAAGTCTGGTTCCTCAAAATGAATAAAATGGAAGCAGTAGCAAAACTGAGAAATTATCCGACCTCTCCGCGCAAAATGCGGCTGTTGGCCGATTTGGTTCGCGGCATGCGTGTTGACCTGGCCCTGGCTGAACTGGAGCACAACCCCAAGCACAACTCCATACCGCTGGCTAAACTGGTGAAAAGCGCCGTTTTTAATTGGAAAGAAAAAAACGAGGCTGGTGATGAAGGCAAACTGGTGATCAAAACCATTATGGTGGATGAAGGACGCACACTGAAGAGAATGCGCCCCGCACCGCAGGGAAGAGGATACAGAGTTCGCAAACGCAGCAACCATGTTACCGTGGTGGTTGACGAAAAATAAAAATATTCATCCGGCAACAAAGGCCGGGACAAACCAAAAAATGGAAAAGAAATAACATGGGTCAAAAAGCAAATCCAATAGGAAACAGGCTCGGAATCATCCGCGGATGGGATAGCAACTGGTATGGCCATAAGAAGAATTATGCCAGCAAGTTGATTGAGGACGATAAAATCCGCAATTACCTCAATGTGCGTGTGAACAAGGGAGGCATTGCCAAAATTGTGATTGAGCGTACATTGAATAAACTGATCATAACCATCCATACTTCAAAGCCAGGTATTATTATTGGTAAAGGCGGCAGCGAAGTGGACAGCATCAAAGAGGAACTGAAAAAGCTGACCGGAAAAGAGGATGTACAGATCAATATCTTGGAGATCCGTCGCCCCGAACTGGATGCAACCATTGTTGCAGATACAATTGCCCGTCAAATCGAAAACCGCATCAACTACAAGCGTGCCATCAAAATGGCCATTGCTTCTGCAATGCGTATGGGAGCTGAGGGTATTAAAGTAAAGGTAAGCGGACGCTTGGGTGGTGCAGAGATTGCACGTAGCGAAGAATTAAAAATGGGTCGTACCCCGTTGCACACTTTCCGTATGGATATTGATTACGCAAACCTGGCTGCGAAGACCGTTTATGGAAAAATTGGCATTAAGGTATGGATCTGCAAAGGTGAAGTTTTGGCCAAGCGTGACCTCAATCCGAACCTGATATCAACTGCAGGCCCTGGCGAAATGCGCCGTGATGACCACCACCGTGGTGGCGATCGCCGTGACCGTCGTGGCGGAGGAGGTGGTGGAGGCAGAGGCCGACGCTAAAAACAAGCAACAGCAATTTTAATAATTATAAACTGTATATAAATGTTACAGCCGAAAAGAACCAAATACCGCAAACAGCAGAAGGGCCGCATTCGTGAGGTAGCCAAAAGAGGCACTTCCATTTCCTTTGGCTCATTTGCCCTCAAAGCCCTGGAACCGGTTTGGTTGACCAACCGCCAGATCGAAAGTGCCCGTCAGGCCATGACCCGTGCCATGAAACGTGAAGGAAGTGTATGGATTCGTGTATTTCCGGATAAGATAATTACCCGCAAGCCCCTGGAAGTAAGAATGGGTAAAGGTAAAGGTAACCCTGAGTTTTGGGCTGCTGTAGTTGCACCGGGCCGTATTTTGTTCGAATGTGATGGGGTAAGTGAAGACGTTGCCAAAGAAGCGATGCGCCTTGCTGCTCAGAAGCTACCCGTTAAAACCAAATTTATTATACGCCGCGACCTTCAGCAAGCTTAATTGCCGGTTGCAAAAAAACTGATACCATGTCTAAAGTAAGTGAATTTATATCCGGCATACGCGAAATGGATTTGGAAGACCTGAAAGCCCGGGTTGCCGACGAAGAAACCCGGCTGAAGAAGCTTGAGTTTGCCCATGCCATCACGCCGTTGGAAAATCCAATGAGCATCCGGCTTTTGCGCCGCGACTTGGCACGCATGAAAAATGAATTGAGCAAGAGAAATCTTGAGAATAAATAAACAAACCTGAACCATTCAGATAAACAGGAACCAAATGGAAACAACAAGAAACCTCCGCAAAACACGTATTGGTGTGGTTAGCAGTAACAAAGCGGACAAAACCATAACCGTTGAAGTGGAGCGTAAAGTAAAACACCCCATTTACGGAAAGTTTGTGAAGAAAACTTCTTCTTTTCATGCCCATGATGAAAACAACGAGTGCAAAATTGGCGATACCGTACGCATTATGGAAAGCCGTCCGTTGAGCAAATTGAAGCGCTGGAGACTGGTGGAAGTGATTGAAAAAGTAAAATAATTTTTCCGGCCATGCCGGGTAGCTAAAAGATATTCCCGAAAAGGGGTAACGCATTAAAGCGAATAAAAATGATTCAACAGGAAAGCCGTTTAAATGTAGCAGACAACAGTGGCGCCAAAGAAGTGTTGTGCATCCGCGTTCTGGGCAACAGTGGCCAGGATTATGCCAGGATAGGTGATATGATTGTAGTAACCGTTAAGGATGCCATTCCTGGCGGCGGCATGAAAAAAGGAACCGTGGCTAAAGCGGTTATTGTGCGCACCACCAATAAACTGCGCAGAAAAGACGGCAGCTACATCCGTTTTGATGATAATGCTGTGGTATTGCTGAACAATGCCAACGAACCCCGCGGCACCCGTATTTTCGGACCGGTTGCCCGCGAACTGCGTGACAAAGGATATATGAAAATTGTTTCCCTGGCACCTGAAGTACTGTAATAAAAAAGTAAATCCGCGGATGGTTGTATTCATCTGCCTAAGTAATAAACTATGAGTAACCGTTTTAAAGCCAAGTTTAACATCAAGAAAGGCGACCACGTTGTGGTAATTGCCGGGGCTGACAAAGATCTCCAAAAGCAACGCAATGTGCTTGCGGTATATCCTGACAAAGCCCAGGTGCTGATAGAAGGTGTTAACATTAAAAAAAGGCACACCAAGCCCAACGCGCAAAATACACAGGGTGGAATCATTTCCAAAGAAGCGCCAATCCATATCAGCAACGTTATGTTGTGGGATAAAAAAGCCGGTGCCGGAACCCGTGTTAAACGCGATCATCAAGATGGTAAACTGGTTCGTATTTCTAAAAAATCAGGGGAGGTAATATAATATGGCAACAACCAATACATATAAGCCGCGTCTGGCTACTGCCTATGAAAAAGAGGTAGTTCCCGCTTTAATGAAAAAGTTTGGGTACAAAACCGTAATGCAGGCACCCAAGCTTACAAAGATTTGCATCAATCGTGGAGTTAATGGTGCTGTAGCCGACAAAAAGCAAATTGATATTGCCATTGACGAGCTGACTAACATCACCGGCCAGAAAGCGGTTGCCACTTTTTCCAGGAAAGACATTTCAAACTTTAAGCTCAGGAAAAACATGCCCATTGGTGCCCGCGTAACACTGCGTGGCAAACAGATGTATGAATTCCTTGACCGCCTCATTTCTGTGGCATTGCCCCGTGTGCGTGACTTCCGCGGCATTAATGATAAAAGCTTTGACGGTCGTGGCAACTACACCATGGGTGTAACCGAGCAGATCATTTTCCCGGAGATTGATATTGACAAAGTGAACAAGATCACGGGTATGGACATTACGTTCGTTACCACGGCCAATACCAACGAAGAGGCTTTTGAACTATTGAAAGAGATCGGTCTTCCGTTTAAAAATATTAAAAAGGAAGTGGTAGAGTAAGAACACTCACCCATAAACCATAAAACAAAAAAAACAGATTAATGGCAAGAGAATCAGTAAAAGCCCGTCAACGTAAACGTGAAGCATTGGTTGCCCGTTATGCCGAAAAGCGTGCTGCGCTTAAAGCTGCAGGAGATTATGCTGCCCTGGATAAATTGCCCAGGAATGCATCACCTGTAAGATTGCACAACCGCTGTCAGCTGACCGGACGCCCCAAAGGGTATATGCGCCACTTTGGACTTTGCCGCGTTATCTTTCGTGACATGGCCCTGGATGGAAAAATTCCGGGAGTAAAAAAAGCAAGCTGGTAATAACCAAAAACAGCAGGCAAACAGTAAAAACATTTAAAAATCAAAATCCAATTGTCCGCCAAGGGCGGATGTAGGAGGAATAAAATATGGTAACAGATCCTATAGCCGATTACCTGACCCGGATTCGCAATGCCCAAATGGCAAGCCATCGTATTGTTGAAATCCCGGCCTCAAACCTGAAAAAGCGCATTACCGAAATTTTGTACGAAATGGGTTATATCCTCAAGTATAAATTTGAAGATGACAAAAAACAAGGGATCATCAAAATCGCTTTGAAGTATGATCCGGCAACACGTGTACCCGCTATTTCATCGCTGGAGCGTGTAAGCCGTCCAGGTTTGCGCCAGTATGCCAAACCCACCGAGTTCAAGCGTGTGCTCAACGGCCTGGGAATTGCCATTATCAGCACTTCCAAAGGCGTGATGACCGATAAGCAGGCACGTGCCGAAAACGTGGGCGGTGAAGTGCTTTGCCACATATATTGATTTAATCCGGTTTTCCGAAAATGTGAAGCCTTTAGTCGGGGCTGAAAACGGAAGACCAACCTAAAAACAACATACGACTATGAGCAGAATTGGAAAAAAACTTATTGAAGTACCCGGCGGTGTTACCGTTTCGGTTGACAAGGAAAATGTAGTTACAGTAAAAGGTCCCAAAGGTGAATTGAAGCAGGCCATTGACCGTGACCTGGAGATCAAACAGGAAGATGGAAAGATTGAGGTCCTTCGACCGACCGACCAGATCCGCCACCGCGCACTCCATGGACTTTACAGGGCGTTGCTGGCCAATATGGTAACCGGGGTAACCGAAGGGTTTACCAAAAAGCTGGAATTGGTAGGTGTAGGTTTCAAAGCTTCCAACCAGGGAAATACGCTTGACCTGGCGCTTGGGTATTCACACAATATCGTGTTTGAAATTCCAAAAGAACTTTCAGTGGCCACGGCACAGGAAAAAGGAAAGAATCCGGAAATCACTTTGCAGGGCTCCGACCTTCAATTGCTTGGACAGGTTTGTGCAAAGATTCGCAGCCTGCGTAAGCCTGAGCCGTACAAAGGCAAAGGGGTGCGCTTTGCCGGTGAAGTTGTTCGTAAAAAAGCCGGTAAGTCTGCAGGTAAATAAATGACCTGATTTGCAAACAATCATTTAAAACAGAAAAACACAGGTTTAGCATACTAAACCGAATTTGAATAAAATGGAAAAGAAAGTATTAGCCCGTAAAAAGATCCATCTCCGTATTCGTAAGAATATCACGGGTACCGAAACCAAGCCCCGCCTGAGCGTTTTCAGAAGCAACACGGATATTTATGCGCAGCTTATTGACGACAATTCCGGAAAAACCCTTGCCGCGGCCAGCAGCCGTGATAAGGATATTGCAGAAGCAAAAGGCACTAAAACGGAACAAGCCAAAAAAGTAGGTGAAGCCATTGCTGCCAAAGCCGGTGGCCTTGGAATTACAACTTGCGTTTTCGATCGTGGTGGATTTTTGTATCATGGCCGGGTGAAAGCTGTAGCCGAAGGAGCCCGCGAAGGCGGATTAAAGCTTTGATCTCTAATAACAAAAAAAACATTAAATACCTGTAACCAACAGGGCAAACAACCTAACAAATGGCAAAATCCAAATTGACCCAAGTAAAAGCCAATGAGCTTGAACTGAAAGAAAAAGTGGTTTCTATTAACCGCGTCACCAAAACCACTAAAGGTGGCCGTACATTCAGTTTTTCGGCACTGGTAGTTGTGGGTAACGGAGATGGTGTGGTAGGCCACGGTCTTGGTAAAGCTAAAGAAGTTCAGGAAGCCATAACCAAAGGCATTGAAGATGCCAAGAAAAACCTGGTGCGCATTCCTTTATTTCATGGTACCATTCCTCATGCACAATTTCTGAAAGATGGCGCAGCTAAAGTATTGCTGAAGCCTGCAGCACAGGGAACCGGTGTAATTGCCGGAGGCAGTATGCGTGCAGTTCTGGAAAGTGCCGGCATTACAGATGTTTTGGCCAAAAGCCTTGGAACAGCCAATCCCCAGAATGTGGTAAAAGCGACCTTTAAGGCTCTGGCTACATTAAAAGAACCTGTGGAAGTAGCCAAGACCCGCAATATCAGCCTCAAAAAAGTATTCAACGGATAATTTCCCACATAGCCTGCTGTAAGTTTAGCCGGTAAAAAAGAAAATTTTTATGAAGAAGATCAAGATCACCCAGGTGAAGAGCATTATTGACCGCACCGAGCGCCAGAAAAAAACGATGGAGGCCCTCGGTTTGCGTAAGATCAATGCCAGCGTGGAAAAAGAAGCAACCCCTCAGATTCTGGGTATGGTGGAAGCTGTTCATCACCTGGTAACCGTAGAGGAAGTAAAATAATTAAACAATGCGAGGGGAGTAAACCCCGGAAGTAAAAACAAACAAGAGCATGAAATTACATGAATTGAAGCCTGCAGCAGGCAGTACGCACAAAGAAAAACGCCTTGGACGTGGTGAAGCATCCGGTAAAGGAGGTACATCTACCAAAGGAAACAAAGGCGCACAAAGCCGCCGCGGTTATTCACGCAAAATGAGCCATGAAGGTGGACAGATGCCCATTCAGCGCCGTTTGCCCAAACGTGGATTTAAAAATAACAACAAGATTATTTTCAAAGTATTTAACCTGGGGCAGATTGATGCATTGGTTGAAAAATATGAACTTACCGAATTTAGTGCTGAAGCGCTGTATGTAAACGGGCTGATTAGTAAAACCGACCATGTGAAGATCCTGGGTACGGGCGAATTGAAAGCGGCCATTCCCTTTAAAGTGGACGCCATGAGTGCAAAAGCCAGAGAGGCAATAGAAAAAGCCGGCGGCAAAGTGGAACTCAATTCTGATTCTGCTTCAGAGGATTCTGAAAAAGAAAGTTGATTAAAACAATAAATACTCAGGATATGAGCCACGCCACCTTTGCGTGGCATTTCCATTTGAAAAGCGCCCATACATCCTTTAGAGAAAATTGGTAAGTGTAAAGGCAAATTAATACTTTTGAGACCCCAAAAATTGCATTCGTGAAGAAGTTTATAGACACATTAAAAAACATTTGGAAGATTGAAGAACTAAGGCAAAAGATCCTGGTAACCCTGACTTTGCTTCTCGTTTATCGCTTCGGTACACATATTGTGCTTCCGGGTCTTGATCCGGAAGTGCTCGAAAGCCTGAAAGGGCAGGCCACCGGTTTGCTTGGCCTGTTTGATCAGTTTGCCGGGGGAGCATTCTCACAGGCATCTATCCTGGCACTGGGAATTATGCCTTATATCTCGGCATCTATCTTCATGCAGCTGGTAACCATCCTGGTTCCCCAATTCCAGAAAATTCAGAAAGAAGGTGAAAGCGGCAGGAAAAAGATAAACCAATGGACACGTTATCTTACCGTTATCGTAACCATTTTTCAGGCAGCGGCATATATCAGCTACCTCAACAGCCCGGCTTACAAAGCAGCCCTCATCCCGGCATTTCAACCTTTTTTCGTTGTTTCTACCATTATCATTCTTACGGCGGGAACCCTGTTTGTAATGTGGCTTGGCGAAAAAATCACCGACAAAGGTTTAGGCAATGGTACCTCACTTATTATTATGGTGGGCATTATCGCCAGCCTCCCCAATAGCCTCGCCCAGGAATTTGCGGCAAAAAATACCAAAGGCGGTGGCGGTGTATTGATCTTTATCATTGAGATCGCTTTTTTTATTGCCATAGTTATGGCGTTGATTGTGCTGGTACAAGGCGTTCGCAAAATCAGTATCAACTATGCCAAGCAAATTGTGGGCAACCGGCAGTTTGGTGGGGTAAGGCAATTCCTTCCCGTTAAAGTGAACAGTGCCGGTGTAATGCCGATCATCTTTGCCCAGGCCATCATTTTTATTCCGAGCATTTTCGCAAGATTTGATACAACCGGAAATTTCATGAAGATCCTGAACGACCACAGCAATCCCTGGTACATGCTTATGTATTTTCTGCTGGTGGTAGCTTTTACCTATTTGTATACATCCATTATTTTTAACCCCAAGCAAATTGCAGATGATCTGAAACGGAACAACGGGTTTATACCTGGAATAAAACCGGGTCAGCCCACAGCCGATTTTATTGGAAGCGTAATGGATAAAGTGACTCTGCCGGGAGCAATCTTCCTCGGTATAGCCGGTATCCTTCCGGGGTTTGCGCAAAAATTGGGTGTAACAACCGGGTTTAGCTATTTCTACGGAGGAACCAGCCTGCTCATCATGGTGGGGGTGGTACTGGATACACTCCAGCAAATCGAAACCCACTTGTTGATGCGGCAGTACGACGGACTGATGTCTTCGGGCAGACTGCATGGCCGGCAGGCCGGCGTTTCGAGTTCCCCGATCTGAGATCCCGCATAAATTGAATTAGAGCAAAGCGCATGTTCAAAAGACAAGCGCTTTCGTTTTTAAAGTAGGTTGAATGCGTAAAAATTCTTATCTGAAAAAAATAGCCATCCATAAGTTTGTAAAGGGAATGCCTGCCTGCACTGCCAGGGAAACTAAAATTCATTTGAATGGATTTCATTTTAATCATTTGTCTTGCGCTTTTTTTGTTGACCATTCTTTGGGGAAAATCGCGAAAATGCAACCGCATTGTGGATGCGCACGGTAAGTTGATGATTTCAAACGACCTGCATTTATTTCACCTTTCGGGTGTGTTTATACTCGGTATCATTCCGTTGCTGAATTATGAACGTTTTCCATTCGGGATCAACCCTGCCCATATCAATATTCAAAAATGGCTGATAGTTATCCTGGCTACGGGGCTGGCAGGATGGATAAGTTATGTCGCAGCCGGCAAAGTAAAATTTTCGGCCGAAAAAAGTCTGAACCTGGCCAAATTGAGAAAATACATTGGCTATTATCTGTTCTTGAGGATAATTTACATTCTTGCCTACGAAACCTTTTTCAGGGGATGGCTGTTTGAAGATTCAATTGACCGCTTTGGGCTCTGGCCTGCTGTTGGGCTCAACGTACTTCTCTATGCAGGATTTCATATTCCTAATGGCAGAAATGAAGCTATCGCCACCATTCCCTTCGGATTGGTTATGTGCCTGTTGGTTTGGTGGTCGGGTTCTGTCATTCCCGCCATTTGCCTGCACCTTGTATTGTCGCTGGTATTCGATTACAAGATCCTGAGGAAATTGACGGAATGGTTGCATATACAGTCTGTGCACGGCCGCCCGGAATTTAAGCGATAACCCGGCCCGCATTTCGGTAGCTTTTGCAAAGGCATCTCGCATATTTGTACAAACGGCTTGTTGTTTTGGCCAATTCCTTGGTGTTTGAAATGGCATTACACGCATTTTAGTTTTTCGCTTAGGCAAATATTGCCGCATATTAATTTTCTTTGCAGAATTGTTATAAAAGGAAAGAATGTGATACATAAAAAGAATGCGCAGCAAATAGAATGGATGAGGGAAAGCAACCTTTGGGTAGGTAAAGCCATTGCGGAAATGGCCGGCTTACTGAGACCCGGTGTAACCACCCTTAGACTTGATAAGCTCGCCGGAGAATTTATCCGCGATAACGGGGGAATTCCCAGCTTTCTGAATTATCACGGATTTCCATACAATACCTGCATCAGTGTAAACGATGCAGTGGTGCATGGCTTTCCCGGCACCAATGAGCTAAGGGAAGGAGATATCATCAGCATGGATTGCGGGGTTTATAAAAATGGATATCACGGTGACAGTGCCTACACGTTTGCAATTGGCGAAGTAAGTGAAGAAATTATGCGTTTGCTGAGCGTTACCAAGCATGCGCTTTACCTGGGCATAGAACAAGCTGTACCCAATAGCCGGGTTGGTGATATCGCATATGCCATTCAGCAATTTACAGAAGGCAGGCATGGCTTTGGTGTTGTACGCGAATTGGTCGGGCATGGTATCGGCCGTAATCTCCATGAAGACCCACAGGTTCCCAACTATGGTCATAAAGGAAATGGGGCAAAACTTCCGGCCGGTGCCGTAATTGCCATTGAACCTATGATCAACCTTGGAAAAAAAGATGTTTTTTATGATGCCGATGGTTGGACCGTTCGTACCAAGGACGGCACGGTTAGCGCCCATTTCGAACATTCAGTACACATAAAAAAAGGCAAACCGGATATCCTGAGCAGCTTTGAGTCTATTGAGGCGGCTGAACAAAAAAATGAATGGTTAACACCTGTTGCTCCTTGTCTGCAAACCGCGAATTAAAAAATCTTCAATAGGTTCATTAAGTTTTCAGGGCCTGCTTAAATGCCGGAGGAGGTGGCTGGCTGCACCATTGCAGGAAAGATACAGGGGACTTATGAAATTTTTGCCTTAGTTGCAGCTGACCATATACCCAATTTACTGTTATCAAATGACCCAGGAAGGTTTCATCTAACTGAGTGATCTATGTAATCAGCAGCAGTATAAGAACTGGTGCAGCGTGGATACTGTGGTTGTCGGGCATTGGCCTTTTAAATCCCTAAGTTTATAGTGAGAGAGATAACTTTTAACCAGCTAACATAAACCTGTTACCACCATCCATTAAAGGCCCTGTAAAGCCAGGTCATGACAAAAACAGGTTCATCAACTATTTGTTTCGTTATTGATTGATCATGCTGAAAGCTTGTGCGCTTAGGCAGTCCTGCGGCTTATGCCAAAGGCCTGTTGAGTACCCGGAGGTATCTTTCGATCCATTACCTGGTCTGATTAAAATTCCTGTCTCTGTTCTCACGACGTTCCTTGCGGAATTTTTCCTGCTCGGCTTCCTCCACCAGCTCTTGTTCTCTTTCGCGGTCGTAGGCTTTAATAATGGCTTTTACCAGGCGGTGGCGGACCACATCTTCCTCATCAAGCTCAATATGTGCAATTCCATGCACATTGCCCAAAATCCGGATGGCTTTTTCAAGACCGCTTTTCTGGCTTTTGGGCAGGTCAACCTGTGTGAGGTCGCCCGTTATAATGGCTTTTGCATTTGCCCCTATACGGGTAAGGAACATTTTCAATTGCAGGTCGGTTGAGTTTTGCGCTTCATCCAGAATGATATAGGCATTATCGAGTGTCCGTCCACGCATATAGGCCAGGGGTGCAATCTCAATGGTACGGGTACTCATATAATATCCCAGCTTGTCGGCAGGTATCATATCGTCCAGGGCGTCATACAGGGGCCGGAGGTAAGGGTCAATTTTTTCCTTCAGGTCACCGGGCAGGAAGCCTAAACTTTCGCCAGCTTCAACCGCGGGGCGGGTCAGGATGATTTTTTTTACAGATTTATTTTTCAACGCCCTTACAGCGAGTGCCACAGCGGTGTATGTTTTGCCTGTTCCGGCTGGTCCGATGGCAAATACAATATCGTTTCTTTCGGCGGCAGCCACCATTTTCTTTTGGTTCTGTGTTCTTGCCCTTACTGTTTTTCCGTTGGGGCCAAAAACCAGCACATCATTGGGATTGCGCTCAACAAAATGATCAATGGTCTCCTGGTCATCACCGCCCAGGATTTGTTCAAAATAATTTTCGCTCATATTGCCATTGCGCTCCAGGTATTGCACAATCAGGCCAATTTTTTCCCTTGCGGGGGCGATTTGTTCAGGGCTTCCGCTGAGTTTAATTTGTGTACCGCGGCTCAGGATTTTTAAAAGCGGAAAACGCTTTTTCAACAGGTCTAATTTTCCATTATTTACACCCAGAAATTCTATGGGGTTGATGGTGTCAAGGTTAATGATTGCTTCTGTCAAGGATGTGGATTTGATTTAGGTGATTATTACGTTTAGCGCCGGGAAAAGTTCCTATAAAACCTTTCCAAATTTATTTTTTATGAATCCAATTAACCAAACAATGTTTTCAACACTTGTGAAAGTTAAACCTGGCTTCCTATTCCGCGGAGCAAAAAGTCAGCCAAAAACGAATTCACCGGTCAGTAGCCGCTTTGAGGCCCTTGGAATGCGGAATATTTTTAAACATTTCATTGATTTAAGGGTGTAACCTGTTTAATGTCATTTTTCAAACATGAAACAGTTTTTACATTCGTTGCTTAATTTGAAAATCAGCCTTCATGCGTGTTTTGATAAAAGAGCAGGATAGGTGAATTAACACAAAAAAACGATTATATGGCAGCAACAAAAAAAGGAACCAAGTATGTGTATTTCTTCGGCGGTGGAAAAGCCGATGGAAACGAATCCATGAAGAATTTGCTTGGTGGTAAAGGGGCGAACCTGGCAGAGATGGCCGGTCACCCTGCATTAAAATTGCCTGTTCCCCCAGGCTTTACGGTTACAACTGAAGTATGTACTTACTACTACGACAACAAAAAAACCTACCCCTCCAGCTTGAAGAAGCAAGTTCAGGATGCCCTGGCCGAGATGGAAAAGCTTTCAGGTAAGAAATTCGGCGACAAAAAGAACCCGCTGTTGCTTTCGGTGCGTTCAGGTGCACGCCGCAGCATGCCCGGAATGATGGATACCGTACTGAACTTAGGCCTCAACGATGAAACCATTCAAGGGCTGATTGAACAAAGCAAGGATGAGCGTTTTGCTTACGACGCTTACCGCCGCCTGGTCATGATGTATGCCGATGTGGTAATGGAAAAAGGTATGGGCATTGAACCTAAAGGAGGAAAAGGCATCCGCAAACTGATGGATGAGCAACTTGAAGCCATCAAGCATAAGAAAGGATATGCTAACGATACCGATGTTACTGCTGAAGAATTGAAGAACCTGGTTGCTCAATATAAAAAGACAGTAAAAAATATTTTGGGCCTCGACTTCCCTGAAAATCCTGTTGACCAACTTTGGGGTGGCATTGGTGCTGTGTTTGCCAGCTGGAATGGAAAACGTGCTGTAGAATACCGCCGGATTGAAAGAATTCCTGATGAATGGGGAACTGCAGTAAACGTTCAAACCATGGTGTTTGGTAACCTGGGCGACGACAGTGCAACGGGCGTTGCCTTCACAAGAAACCCGGGCAATGGTGATGACCATTTCTACGGGGAATACCTTGTAAATGCGCAAGGTGAAGACGTAGTAGCCGGCATCCGTACTCCTGCCCCCATTAATGAAATTTCAAAGAACGCTCAAAGCGAACATTTCGAATCTCTGGAGCGCCTGATGCCTAAGCTCTACAATGAGTTGCATAAGTACCAGGCTAAACTGGAGAAACATTATAAAGACATGCAGGATATTGAGTTTACCATTGAGAAAGGCAAACTCTACATGCTGCAGTGCCGCGTTGGCAAGCGCAACGGTATGGCTGCTGTGAAAATGGCAACTGACATGTTTAAAGAAAAGCTCATCGACGCAAAAACCGCTTTGTTGCGGGTTCATCCCAATCAGTTGGTAGAATTGTTGCTGCCCATGCTTGATCCCAAAGCGGAAGCTACCCATACCCTGATCGCAAAAGGTTTGCCAGCCGGTCCTGGTGGTGCAATCGGCAAGGTGGTTTTCACCAACGAAGATGCCGTTGAAGCCGGACTGAAAGGCGAAAAAGTAATCCTGGTGCGCGAAGAAACTTCACCGGAAGATGTGGACGGTATGCACAAGGCACAGGCTATCCTGACTTCGAAAGGAGGAATGACCTCGCACGCTGCTTTGGTAGCACGTGGCTGGGGAAAATGCTGTATTGTGGGTTGTTCAGACATCACCATCGATTTGGATAAAAAAGAATTCCGTTCGAAGAATGGCGTTCTGGTGAAAAATGGCGACTGGATCAGCCTGAACGGAACTAAAGGTTTAGTTTATGAGGGACAGGTTCCGTTGGTTGCAGTTGACGTTCAGAAAAATGATTCGTATAAGCAGTTGATGAAGCTGGTCGATCAGCATAAACAAATTGGCGTTCGCGCAAATGCTGAAACCCCTGCTGATGCCAACCAGGCAAAATCCTTTGGCGCTGAGGGTATCGGACTTTTCCGTACTGAGCATATGTTCTATGGTGAAAAAAGTGAAAAGCCGTTGCACCAACTCCGTTTGATGATCATGAGCAGCACCGAAAAAGAAAGAAGAACTGCCTTGAAGGAACTATTCAAATATGTGAAGAAAGATGTGAAGGATACGTTGAATGTGTTAAGTGGATATCCGGTAACCATCCGTCTTCTGGATCCGCCACTGCACGAGTTCGTTCCTCACGACAAGGCTAAGATTGCTCAACTGGCCCAGGAAATCGGCGTGGAAACTGCTGAACTGGAAAAAAGAATCCTTGCCCTCCATGAGAATAACCCGATGCTTGGTCACCGCGGCGTTCGTCTTGGAGTTAGTTTCCCTGAAATAACCGAAATGCAGATCCGTGCGATTTTTGAAGCAACAGCTGAACTGGTGAAAGCCGGTAAGAAACCATTCCCTGAGATCATGGTTCCGGTGACAAGTACAAGCAATGAGCTTACCCACCAGAAGCAGATCGTGGACAGGGTATATGCTGAAGTAGTTGCTAAAACAGGAGTGAAAAAGATCCCTCATCTCTATGGAACAATGATCGAAATTCCCCGTGCCGCGTTGCTCGCAGGTCAATTTGCACAGGTTTCCGAATTCTTTAGCTTTGGTACCAACGACCTTACCCAAATGGGCTTTGGTTTCAGCCGCGATGATATCGGTTCATTCCTCCCAACCTATCTTGAGCAAAAACTGCTTGCAGATGATCCGTTCCAAACGATCGACCAGGATGGAATTGGCGAACTGATCAGGTTTGGTGTTGAACGTGGCCGGCAGGTTAAACCTGACCTGAAAGTAGGTATCTGCGGCGAACATGGCGGAGATGCTGAAAGTGTGAAATTCTGCCACCGCATAGGTATGGATTATGTGAGCTGTTCTCCTTTCCGCGTTCCGATCGCACGGCTGGCTGCTGCCCAGGCAGCAATTGAAACACCGCGTAATGGTACTATGCCAAAGAAAGCTGGTACTCAAAAAACGGTAACTAAGAAAGCTGCGGTAAAGCCGGTAAGAAAAGTTGCGAAAAAAATAGCTAAATAAAAAATTCTTACCACTGAATTAATAAATGTCCCGCTCCGGTAACCCGGGAAGCGGGCATTTTTTTTGCTCATTTGCTGTATTGTTTTTTGAGTGCGCATAAGGGGATTTGCCATTGCAATCCGGTTAACCCGCTCAATTCGTTAACTTTACAAATCTTAATAATCGACTGTATGAAACACTTGCCACTGGATCCCCATATTTTCATCAACAACCGGAAGCGCTTTGTGAAAAAAATGAAGAAGGACAGCATTGCTATTTTCAACAGCAATGATGAAGTGCCGACCAACGGAGACGCATTGTATCCCTTTGTGCAAAACAGCGATTTGTACTGGCTTACAGGCATTGAACAGGAAGACACCATGTTGATCCTGCACCCCGGAAACCCGGAAAAGAAATATCGTGAAGTATTGGTTTTGGTGCGGCCGAATGACTTGTTGGAAAAATGGAATGGCCGGCGTTTACGTAAGGAAGAAGCCACAGCGATTTCAGGAATTGAAACCATTGTTTGGCTCGACAGTGTTGACGCGTTAATGCAAAAATGGGTGCATTGGAGCAAAAGCATTTATCTCAATACAAATGAAAATGACCGCAAGGGTTCGTTGATACAAACACGTGATTACCGTTTCGCGCTAGCCATGAAAGAACGTTTTCCGCTTCATGATTTTGAACGCAGCGCTGTGCTGATGAAAGAACTGCGCGGGGTAAAAACCAAAGAAGAAGTGGAAGTAATGAAACGTGCGGTGGATATAACACACCAGGCATTTCTCCGTGTTATGAAATTTATTGAGCCTGGAGTATTTGAGCATGAAATCGAAGCGGAAATTATCCATGAATTTTTGCGCAACCGCGCCAGGGGAGAGGCGTATGGCAGCATCATCGCCAGTGGTGATCGTGCACGCACATTACACTATGTAAGCAATAACCAGGAGTGTAAAGACGGAGAATTGATCCTTATGGATTTTGGCGCAAATTACGGAGGCTATTGTGCCGATCTCACCCGTACCATTCCGGTAAATGGGAAATTTACAAAGCGGCAAAAAGAATTATACAATGCCTGCCTCGACATACACAATTTTTGTAAAAAGATTTTGAAACCCGGGATTTCCATTTTTGATTATACCAATAAGGTAGCGGATGAAGCCACCAAACAATTTGTAAAGGTTGGATTACTAAGCAAACAGGATGTAAAAAACGAAAACAAAGATGATCTCGAAAGCCGGCCATACCGAAAATATTTATACCACGGCATCAGCCACCACCTTGGTGTAGATGTCCATGATCTTGGAAAGACTATGGAACCTGTGGAGGAAGGCATGGTGTTTACAATTGAGCCGGGCATTTATGTGGAGGAGGAACAAACCGGCATTCGTATAGAGAACAATGTCTGGCTGACAAAGACCGGCAATATTGATCTGTTTAAAGGAATCCCGATTACGGTGGAGGAAATAGAGGCCCATATGAAGAAATGAACTGTTTTGAATAGGTTCGTATTACGGGATTTTTTTCTCATTTTTTCCAGTTAATTGCTGCTGTTTTGACTCAACGATTTCAGGGATGGACGTTTCATTTTGGCTCTCTTGGTCACGAAGCAGGCGGAAGTTTGTGACATCCTCTCTTCAATTTATATTTGCTTTTAATGCAAAAACAGCTTTCAGAAATTCCCAACTTGCTTACGCTGCTGAACCTGGTTTTCGGGTGCGTGGCCATTGTTTATATTCTTCAAAACGGGATTACGATCGTAGAATCAAATCCAACTCCTGAAAATCCTCTTGGCCAGGAATTGGAACTGCTTCCCCAGGCCATATATCTGGCGCCGTTGTTTATCGCTCTGGCGGCAGTTGTCGATTTCTTTGATGGATTTGTTGCCCGTGCCTTAAATGCCACCGGAGAGCTTGGTAAACAGCTCGATAGCCTCGCAGATGTGGTGAGCTTTGGGGTAGCTCCTTCCATGATTATTTATCAGTTTTTGCGCCTCTCCTACGCCGGTAAGGAAACCGGGCTCGAAACTTCTGTTATCTGGCTTATGCCTGCTTTTTTACTTGCGGCAGCGGCGGCGTACCGCCTTGGTAAATTTAACCTCGACAGCCGGCAAACACATCATTTTCGCGGCACACCTGTGCCGAGTGTGGGATTGATGGTGGCAACGCTTCCTTTAATTTACTGGACAAACAACAATGCCGCTGTACTCAGCCTTTTTCAGCATGTATGGGTCTGGTATGGCCTCGTGGTGCTGCTGAGCTGGTTAATGGTAAGTGACCTGCCCATTATGAGCAATAAGCCTAAGGAATGGAAACTGGCATCAATGCTCCCGCAGCTGTTGCTGATTTTGATTGCTGTGGCTTCCGCCATTCTTTTGGGATGGTGGGCAGGGCCTGTTACCTTTGCAGCGTTCGTAATTCTTTCCCTTATTTTTAAAACCAAACTTCTATGATATACAAGGTGCATATTACCGTAATGCCATTGAAAGATCTTTTGGATCCGCAAGGAAAAGCTGTATTGGGCGGCCTTGGTAACCTGGGTCTGGATAATGTAAAAGATGTGCGCGTAGGAAAGCACATTACGTTGCAGGTTGAAACAGACGGTAAAGAGGCAGCTGCAACAATAGGCAAAGAAGCCGCGGAAAAGTTGCTGGCCAATGCGGTGATGGAATATTTTGAGGTGGTTGTTGAATAACGGCAAGATTGGAGTGGTCGCGCTTTGCTGAATCGGCCAAATATTGGCTTCCATCATTTTTTGATTGCTCCGTTACAGTAACTAAAGGCTTGTGGTAATTCCTGCATACGATACCTTTTGCGGGGGCCAACTTGACAATTTTTAACCTGGCCCCGGCCAAATAACAAATTACCCGCTCAATCACCCCCAATGCTCTACCTTATTCCTACCCCAATCGGAAATCTCTCCGACATGACGCAAAGGGCGATCGATTTGCTTCAATCGGTGGACGTTATATTGTGTGAGGATACGCGCACCTCTGGCATCCTGTTGAATCATTTTGGTATAAAAAAGCCTTTGCAGGCCTACCATCAGCACAATGAACATAAAATTCTTGGATCCCTGTTGCACCGGCTAAGCTCCGGTGAAACCATGGGCATGATTACCGATGCAGGTACCCCCGGAATAAGTGATCCTGCGTTTTTATTGGTGCGGGCTTGTGTTCAAGCGGATATTGAGGTGCGATGCCTGCCGGGCGCCACCGCATTTGTTCCGGCTTTGGTTGTAAGCGGCATTCCAACCAACCGTTTTGTTTTCGAGGGTTTCATCCCGTTAAAGAAAGGAAGAAAAACCTTGTTGCAATCATTGTCCACCGAAGCCCGCACGATGGTATTTTATGAAAGCCCGATGCGGATGGATCGCACGCTTCGTGATTTTGCGGAGCAGTTCGGGCCTGAACGGCGATGTTCGGTAAGCCGTGAGATTAGCAAGAAATTTGAAGAGACCATTCGCGGAACACTGGCGGAAGTGCAAAAATATTTTAACGAACATACGGTAAAGGGCGAAATGGTTATTGTGGTGGAGGGATATGTCCACAGGTAGAATTCAGGAATTGTATTTCACAAAATCACCCGCAAATTTAGGTTGCCTCAAAAAATAAGGCCATCCGGAAGGATGGCCTTGTGCTAACAACCAATCTAACTTATGATGGTAATCGTTTATTGTTTTTTAGCCCACCAGAGCGGAGTAAGAACAGCATCCGGTCCGCCAAGAAACTGCAAAGCCTGATCATATCCATTTGCGTTGGAAGTCATAAGCGAAGACGGGTATTTTATGCGCTGTGGGAAGAATTTCACGTTGCTTGTCATGTAGTTGCTTGCTGAAAGCGCAGGCAGGTTGGTCAACGGTTTTTCCACAGCCGGATTTTCGAAGAATGGTAGTCCCAAACGACGATGGTCGCTCCAGGTTTCCAATGGCAGGTATGGGGTTTGCGCGATGAATTTCTGGGTGATGATCTTGGTTAAATGGTCATTTTTTACAGATCCATTTTTGTAAAGATCATTTTTCGAAAATTTGAAATCTACTTTTCCGGGTGTGCCGGTATAGCCATCCACAAAATCGCGGGAAACTGAAGCAGGCGGTTCAGCAGTATGACCCCAGCTTACGCTTGTGCCATTGTTGTTGTATGTTACAGACGCTTTGTATTCAGCTGCAAATCCGCTTACCCCATTATAAGCAAAGCTTTCATCTATCCCTTTTTCATAGGCTGCCTGACCACTCATGCCCACATTCCAACCACGAACTGCGGCTTCTGCGAGCAGGAAATAGGATTCCCAGGAACCAAACCAAACACGGTATCCTTCACTATCCCTAAACTGCTGTCCAAGGCGGGGAAGTGTACCGGTATAAGACCTCACGCGGTTACGCGCACCTTTTTCACCCCAGTCACCGGCCGCATGCGCGTTGTAATGGCCTTTGGCATTTATGGTGAGCAAGGTCTTATCATCTGTGGTCATTAAATCACGAGCCAATGTACGGGCATCATTGGTCCAGCTCGGGTAAAAATTGAAATGGGAATCACTGAATTCTCCCGGAATCGGGAACATTTCATAAGCCCTAGGATCAATTACATCGGGCAAACCATCAAACCAATAACCGGCATTTGGTGCATTGGTCATTGTAGTAAAATGGTCGAGATATCTTTTTCCCATATAATTTGCCGGTTTAATGAATTTTTTCATGGAATCGGCAACTTGCTGATTGGATGTAACACCACCCAGGTTAAAGAAGATATTGTAGAGGGTTGCTGATAAGGGTTGGGTGTTCCACTCCCTTGACATTACCGCAGTGTAGCTGTCCCATCCACCTCTCTCAACAACTTTAAAGCTCTCATCCCAATTGGAGATAAAAGGCCCTTTGGCCGCATCTTCAAATTCGGTTTTTGCAGTTGCTGCATCTACTTCGCTCAAACGCATAGCCAGGCGCATACGCATAGAGTTGGCATAACGCTGCCATTTGCCATAATCATAGCCATATGCAGGATCTAAATTGGAAAAAGTGGAGGGGCTTGCCGGCTTGGTCACAGACAGGTCCATTGCCGCGGATGCTTCTTTCAATTCCCTGAGCAGGAATGTATACACTTCCTGAACACTGTTCATGTCCGGATTTACGCCCTGGAAGGCATTGATCCCGATGGGCCCGAAATTGTCACTCAATTCACTCATCAGGTATGCGCGCCATATGCGGGCCACTTGAAGTGAATTGGAAGTGTAATAGAAACCTTTGTTTTCTGCAATTTGTTTTTCTGCAACTTGAACAGCTGTATTGATGTGATTCAACCATCCACTGATGTAATTGTAATAATCGCCTGTCCAGCCTTCATCATAAGCGCCGGTAGAAAGCCCACTGGCAAGGTGTTGATGGCCGGCGGTTTTCCAGTAGAGAACAAATGCACGTTCGGCTATATGCGGATCCATTTGTGCGCCGCCTATGGAATTATTTATCAGGTATTCCACTCGCACATTATCTTCTGAAACAGCAAAGGGGTCCACGTTCATGTCATCAAACTTCTTACAACCAGTAAAAAGCAATGACCCCACGAGGAACGCCAATGTTAGTTTATTTATATTTTTCATATTCAATAATTTAATTGGATTAGAATCCAAGGGTCAGGTTAAATAATACCATACGCATGGTTGGGGGGGTAGAGTTCTCAAAACCAACGGCGTTGGTACCTGTGGCATAAACAGATTCAGGATCTATACCATTCAGATGGCTTCGAAGCATCAGCACATTATTCATGGAAACACTTGCCCGTGCACGTTGAATGAAAGAACCATCAACCCATTTTTTCGGGATTTCGTATCCCACCTGAAGCGTACGGATTCTCATATTTGTGGCATCGTACAGGTTGTATTCAGAAATACCCAGGTTTGGATTTGAGCGTGAATTGATAGCTTGCCAGTATTGCTGTTGCGAGATCTTTACGGTATTGGGCTGATAGGTATTGTCACCTGTTTTGACTACACCCGGGAATGTTACTTCAGGACGTTCGCCACCAGGAGCAGTAACAGCCGCTTTTCCTATATTTTGAAGGTAACTGTTAGAGGCTGAATAAATTTCACCCCCAAACCGGCCGTCAATCAACATTGACAGTGAAAATCCTTTATAGGAAAATGTGTTTGTCCAGCCCAGCAAATAATCCGCCTGCTGATCGCCTATAACCATGTTTTGTTCAAATTCCGGCAGTCCGGCATTATCCACAATGGGTTGACCGAAGTATGGGCTTCCTTTATCTTCCACGCGTTTAATCTTGCTGCCCATGATCTCTCCATAGGTGCCTCCAATGTTGGCCACCACCCGCACATTTTCAAAACCACCAAGCTGATAGCGCGTCACATCTTCATGCAGATCCACAATGGTATTGCGGTTGCGGGAGAAGTTAGCACGCATATCCCAATTTAAACCACCGGCAACACCACGAAGAATGCTTGCATCCAGTACTACTTCCATGCCCTCGTTCTGGATATCTCCTGCATTGATCTTCATTGCCGAATATCCACTTTGCGGGTCGAGCGGGAGGTTAAGCAACTGACGTGTTGCATTGGACTTGTACCAGGTAAAATCAACTCCAAAACGGTTGCGGAACAAACGTACTTCAACACCGGCTTCCAGGTTGCGGATCAGTTCGCTCCGTACATTCGGGTTAAACAATACATTATTACGCCAGGCGGTAGTATTGCCAAGGGCGTCTTTTCCGATAAAGAAAGAATTGTACAGTTGATAGGGGCCCATATCGTTTCCGACCTGGGCTACAGAACCACGGATTTTTGCATAGCTGATGAAAGGCGGCAAGCCGTTTCCAACTTTACGCATCATATCTGAAACAATAAGTGATGTACTGAATGAAGGATAGAAATAAGAACGCATTTCTTTGGAAAGCGCACTTGACCAGTCATTCCGGGCAGTAACATCAAAAAACCAAAAACCATCGTAATTAATACCGAAAGATCCATAAACGGAATTGATTTGCCTTTGGCTATATCCCTGCCCAACGGTTGGTTTATCTACGCCATTGTTCAGGGCAAACAAATTCGGAACTTCCAGTTCTCCTGAATTCGCATTCAGGGAGGAATACTCCGTTTTCATCATGTTTCCACCCAATGAATAATTGGTTCCCCATTTTGAGCCGGCAAGTTCATCTTTTCTACCAGTGAACATCAACGAATAGTTGTCTTCAAAGAAGGAGATTTTGTTTTCGGTGTAGAGGTGAGTAAGCGGACTGCCGTAATGTGTACGTGTGCTTCCATCGGTGGAATAACGGTCGGTACCGGCTTTCAGTTCCATAGTCAGCCAATCTGCAATATGATGTTTTATAGACCCGGTCATCAAATAACGGTTACGCGTATCATTGTTGAGATTGTATTTGCTGGTCCAATAGGGATTGGTTGTGTTTCCACCGGTGTACCATTTCATACGGTTCAAATCATTCCACGGATTTTCAAATTCGCGGATATCAATGCCATTGGGCAATTGCAGGATATTGAAAATCTGGTTTCCGATATTCACAAACCCGGATACTGGCCGGTTGAAGGCGTCGTTTTTACCATATTGAATCTTGGTGTCAATTTCCCATTTGTCATTTTTGCCAAATTTGGTGGTTTGCCTGGCCGTAAGGTTATTGCGGATCAGCTTTACCCCGGGAATGAAACTCTTGTCATCAATGCGGTTGTAGCTGGCATAAACAGCAGTTCCACCAAATTGTTGTTGAAAAGAGATGTTCTGGTTTGAGGAAATGCCGGGCTTTTCAAAATAGTTTTTGAAGTTGTCATAATAGGTGAGGTTCTTGTTGGTACCGTCCCAGTTCTTTACCTGCTGCCCCGAAATACTTGGGCCCCAGGAAGTGGTACCTCTCTCATCATATGCGCCATCGCTGCCTTGCCCGAAGGTTGTTTGCAATTCAGGCAGCATAAATGGACGTTCCATAGCAATGGAAGAACTAACCGTTATTCCAAGGCCCGGTGTTTTTCTACCGCTTTTGGTTGTGATCATGATGACTCCGTTACCGGCGCGTGATCCATAAAGCGCAGCAGCGGCACCACCTTTCAAAACCGTCAGGCTTTCGATGTCTTCGCTGTTGATGTCACCCAATCCGTTACCCATATCCAGTGATGGGATCCAGAAGTCGTTGTTGGATGCACCAGCAAAATTCTCGATGGGTACACCGTCAACCACTACCAAGGGTTGGTTATTGCCTGTAAGTGAATTAAAACCGCGAAGAACGATTTTGGAAGAACCGGCAGGTCCTGTGCTTGAACGTACCACCTGCAATCCGGCCACTTTACCCGTGAGGGCATTGGCAACGTTGGGCTCGCGGGCCTGTACGATATCTGCACCTTTAATTTCCTGTACAGCATACCCGAGGGCTTTGCGCTCCCGTTTAATACCCAATGCTGTCACCACAACTTCACCCAATTCTGCAGTACCCATCTGGAGCACCACATTTACTGTGGTTTGATTACCGGTGTTTACCGTTTGGGTTTGATAACCAACGTACGAGAATTCGAGGCTGGCATTGGCGGGCACACTGATTGAATACACTCCACTCTCGTTGGTTAGGGCGGAGGCTGTGCCTGCGGCATGGCGTACTGTTACTGCTGCAATAGGATTCCCGTTTGCGTCCGTAACCGTACCCGTCACTGCGCGGGATTGGGCTATGGCCGTTGTTAGAAAACCGGCTGCCAGCAATACCAGTAACATGCGTTGTACTAATTTCCTGATTAACATAGCATAGTTTTTTTTGGTTTAATAAATGTTTGATGAACTATAATTACCGGATCCTTACCGGTTTTGGTTTAATATTCAGTTTTTCTGCCTGATCCATCACCAGTGCGGCTGCGCCAAAAAGCGAAGCATCGTACCGGAGCGTTGACAGGGTCAGGCTCGTCTGTTCACTTAACTTAAGGATGGAATGCTCATTAATGCCCTGCTGAATTGGGGCAAGCCATACTTTTCCTGCAAGGCTACCAAGGCCGCTGATGACCACAAGTTCCGGATTGAGCAGGTGAATGAGGATCGCCAGGCCACGCCCAACATTGTACCCGGGAATGGCCAGTTTCTCAATGGCATAACGGTCGCCGCTTTGTGCAGCAATTAAGCCAGCTTTTGCAATGTCTTTTGGGGGAGCTGATTCATCAAATTCAATGCTGGTTTGCGTGGCCGGTGAGTAGGTAGACTTTAGCAGGTTGCCAAAATAAATAAGTGAACTTTCTGTTTCCAGGCACCCGTATTTTCCACACGTACATTGAATTTTGTTGTCAAAAAGACTGATGTGGCTGAACTCACCGGCAAATCCATTGTGTCCTCGAAATAACTTGCCATCTACAATCATTCCAAGTCCTACTCCCCAGCCTATATTGACTACCATGGCATTGTCGTGGCCTTTTGCCGCACCCCATTTGTGTTCTGCAAGGGCAATTAAACTGCTGTCGTTGTCAATAAATACAGGTATATCTAACTTCTTTGATATAGCGGTGCTGATGGATACTTCGGGTGGACCAAAAAAAGAATGGTTTGTGCCTAACTTTGGATCTACAAATCCCGGCATGCCTATGCCTGCCCCAATGATCATTGAACGGGGAACAAGGCTGGCAGCCATAAAATCTTCAATAATGGCAATCAACTCTTGAAGGGCTTCCGGGT
The DNA here is from genome assembly GCA_023387985.1 of Bacteroidota bacterium. Classification (GTDB taxonomy): domain Bacteria; phylum Bacteroidota; class Bacteroidia; order Chitinophagales; family Chitinophagaceae; genus Phnomibacter. The sequence goes on from JAEWHC010000009.1 coordinate 915,467, forward strand.
TATTTTTCAGGGTAAGATTGTAATTGCGTATTTCTCCTTCAAGTTGATTCAGATTATTTATGAGCGCAATTTTTGTTTCCAGTTGGTCTACTGCCACAGAAAGAATAAAAAACAGATCGGGGCGTAAACTGAACTGCTGTGCACGCCTGCCGCCGGTGGAAAGAGCAAGCCCTTTTTCTGCAACGATTCCTTCTTTGACCAGATCAAGAATAAGGTTGTTCGTTGAAGGAATGGATTTGCGGATATTTTCACTCAGTTCAGCAATCGACATCTCCTGTCCGAAATACAGCGCTTTAATTATTTGGCGCTTCATAAATTGCTTTTGGGCAGTCATTGGTTGCAGTTGTTGGTAAAGGGAGAAATCCGTTTTGGGTGAATTACGTCCTCCTTAATCTGCAAAATTAGATCAAGTTTTTAAAATATTTAATAACTTTTTGATTTTTTCAAAAAAAAGATTAATGCATAACGGTTATAAAATCCGTATTATCCGACAACCCTGAAAGGATGGAATATGGTTAATGTCGGGCAACAATACCAGCATTTATTTGCGACATTTTTAGTATGTATCGCCTATTGGGCGGGAATGATCAGCCACCACCGGCAATCCATTGCATAACCAGGCCAGAGATATACGCACCATATGTACCAAGTGCATAGCCCAAAACAGCAAGTAAGACACCAACCGGCGCCAGTGCGGGAGAAAAAGCTGAAGCTACTATGGGTGCCGAAGCAGCGCCGCCGATATTTGCCTGGCTTCCCACTGCAACAAAAAAGAGCGGGGCTCTTATAAGCTTGGCAACCAGCAGCATCAGGAACACATGGATGGCTATCCAGGTTAATCCAACTGCAAACAGCAGGGGATTATCCAGTATGGCAAGTATGTCCATATTCATCCCAACGGCAGCCACAAGGAAATACAACAATACGGTACCAATGCGGCTTGCCCCTGCTTTTTCCAGGTTTTTCACCGGTGTAAGGGCCAGAAGCATGCCCAGGGTTGTAGCAATTACAATAATCCAGAAAAATTTGCTCGTAAGGCTGAATTGTGCCAGGTAAGGATAATTGGTTTCAATATACGGCGTGATTATATCGGCAAAAACATGAGAAATTCCGGTTACGCCAAGACCAACAGCCAGGATCACAATGAAGTCGCCGGTATGCGGGATCCTTGCATTTTCGTCTTTCAATTTGGAGAGATTATGCTTCAGTTCTTCAATGGCCGAACTGTCGGCTTTGAGCCATTTGTCGATCTTTTGGCTAATGGAGGCACCGTACAATAAAAAGCCCATCCAGATATTGGCGCAGATTACGTCCATAGCGATCATGGCGCTGAAAATATTGTCGCCTACATTAAATACTTCTTTCATGGCCGTTTGGTTGGCGCTGCCGCCAATCCAGCTACCCGCTACCGTAGCCATTCCACGCCATACAGATTCTTCTCCGGTTGCTGAAAAACTGGCCGGACTGATGTTTTGATAAACCGCAAGAACAAGAGGGCCCCCAACCATAATGCCAGCAGTTCCAACAAGGAACATGATCAGGGCTTTTGGTCCAAGGCGCTTTATTCCCGGGTAATCAAGGCTGATGGTTAGCAGAACCAAACTCGCTGGCAGCAGGTAACGGCTGATTACCGGGTAAAGCTGGCTGGTTTGCCCGTCAATGAGTCCTGTGGAGTTGTATATGCCCGGAATAAAATAGCACAGCAACAACGAAGGAATATAGGTGTAGAATTTTTTCCAAAATGGAGCATTTAATGAAGAAGTATAAAAAATAACGCCAAGTGTTACGGCAAGTAAGCCCAGCACTGCGCTGTCATTTTCCAAAACGGCTAACGGCATCATTCGGCAATGTTAAGCATGTAAACTAAAAAGTCAAAATTCATTACATGCCCCGCTCTGTTCCCCGCATTATTTGCGGAAGCATTTTGGCCTACTTTTAGAAATTAAAATTCCACGTTACTGCCGGCAAAACAGGAAACAATGATACCTGCAAAGCTTTTACTTTTTGGGTGCCTTCCAATGGATTTCCTTCCTGGTCAAAATAAATGAAGTAGGGGTTCAGCCTGCTGTAAGCATTATAAATGCTGAATACCCATTCGTTCCTGAACTTTCGGGGTTTCTTTTGCTTTGGGGTTAATGTCGCACTTAAATCCATACGGTGGTAAGGCGGCAGCCGGTAAGAATTGATGGAGCTCAATTCCTGGGTAAGCACCCCTTCAATGATGTAGAATTTCTCCGGGAACGTTGCCGCGTTTCCCGTTCCAAATACGAAAACACCACCCAGTTTCCAAAGATCGTTTACCCGGTAACCGGCAACGATGCTCATATCATGACGGCGGTCAAATTTGGCTGGAAACTTATTGCCTCCATTCAATCCGTCGAATTGCCTCCACGTCCAACTGAGTGTATAACCAACCCAGCCGGTCAGGCGACCTTTGGCCTTGTTCAGGAAAAATTCTGCTCCGTAACTCCAGCCTTTGCCAAACACAAAATCATCTTCCGGATCGCCAAGCCCGGGTGTATAACCTTCCCGGTATTCAATCTGGTTGAGCATTTTTTTATAGTAGGCTTCCACGCTGGCTTCCCAGTTGTTGTTGTTCCAGTTTTTAAAATATCCGGCCGCGTATTGCCAGCCTTTCTGCGGCTGTACCCTGTACGTACTCGGTACCCATAGGTCCGTGGGCAATGTGGTTCCGCTATTGCTGGCCAGGTGTATGTATTGAAGGTTCCTGGTTAGGTTTAGCTTAACGGATGATTCGGCTCCTGTCTTTATGCGGGCTGTAAACCTGGGTTCAAGGCCATCATACCATTTCACCCCTTTTCCATGTGCATAATACGTGCTGTCCGTGCGGTTTCCATTCATGTCTTTATCGAAGAGGGTAAAAGGACCTACCTGCTGAAAGGCACTATACCGAATTCCATAGTTTAATTTCAACACTTCATTTATTTCCCAGTCATCCTGTAGGTAAATGCCTGCTTCACGAGCAAATTTCTTTCTGGCGCTGTTGGTATTGAAGGTCACATCGCCCTGGCTTCCGCTTACCTGGTTGGGTAAAAAAGTATGAAAAGTATACTGGCCACCGAATTTTACCCGGTGATTTGGCGAAGCATAAAAGTCAAAATCGGTTTTGGCATTCCAATCCCGGATGCCACTTGAAACAACAAAACGGAAATCATCCTGGGCTGCATTGAAATCAAATTTGTAGTCATTGTAAACGAGGGTGGTATTCGCAAAAAGTTTCCTGCTGAATACATGGTTCCAGCGCATGGTAGCGGTACTGTTTCCCCAGGGTATATCGGTATTGAAAGCCCTTTCGCGGTTTTTAAAGGAGAATACATCACGGCCAAAATAGCCACTGAAGAAGAGTTTGTCCTTATGCCCCAGGGTAAAATTGGCCTTGGCATTGAGATCATAAAAATAATATCCGCTGCCATACAAATTCGCATCCTTCTTCATGAAAGGTTTAATCAACGCATCAATATAGGTACGCCTGCCGGCAATTAGAAAAGAAGATTTTTCTTTTTTTATCGGTCCTTCAAGAGCAATACGTGATGCAATGGTTCCTATACCGCCACTGCCATGAAATGATTTGTTGTTGCCATCTTTCATGCTCACATCCACCACGCTGCTCAGCCTGCCGCCATATTGCGCCGGCATACCACCCTTAATCAGCGAAACATTTTTTATGGCATCGCCATTAAAAACAGAAAAGAACCCAAAGAGATGCCCTGTATTGTAAACCACAGCATCGTCCAGTACAATCAGGTTTTGATCGGGACCACCCCCGCGAACATAAAACCCGGTGTTCCCTTCACCTGCATTCCGCACTCCAGGTAGCAATTGCAGGGTTTTCATAGGATCCACTTCACCCAGAAAGGCAGGCACCTGTTTGATCTGATCAATACCCAGGTCGGTTTTGCCCATTTGTGCCGAGAGTACATTATTGATGCGCCGCGTTCCCACAATCACCACATCAGGCTGCGTTATGCGTGCAGGTTCCAGTTCAATATGGTATTCCATCGCGGTGTCCGAATCGATATAAAAGCTCAGCGTTTCATAGCCAACGTATGAAGCAGCTATCCGCTGCTTTCCTTTGGAAAGATGAAGGACATAAAAGCCATAGCTGTTGCTCGCTGTCCCTTTACCGGTTTCTTCCAGGTAAATGCTTGCACCCTGAAGGGTTTCACCAGTGGTTTTATCCTTTATATAGCCATGCAGGGTAATGCCGGCTTGCGCCAATGCTGAGTTCTTCCATCCTGAAAAGATTATCAGGCCTGCAACAGGAAAAACCACCAACATAACCTTACACCAAAATTTATACATTGCAATCTGGAAATGATTGGTGGCAAAATTAGCCGGCATGGCAATAATTGCTGATTTGGAACTGTGAATATTTGGGCAATTATCTTTGCGCCATGCTCGCAGGATTGAACAATGTAACTTTTGAATTTGGAGCCCGGCAGATTGTGGCCAATGCCACCTGGCATATTCAGCCCAATGAACGGATAGGCCTGATTGGGTACAACGGTACCGGCAAATCCACCATTTTAAAAATGCTGGCCGGTGAATACAGCCCGACCAAAGGAAATGTTGAAAAAGGCAGGGAGGTATCCATAGGTTTTCTGCACCAGGATCTCCTCAGCATGGAAACTGACCGTCCCATACTGGAAGTAGCCAAATCCGCCTTCGCAAAAGCCGTCACCATTCAGGAAGAAATGCATCGCCTGGAAAAAGCGTTGGAAAAGAAGCCGGACGATGAGTTGCTGCTGGACCAATATGCGCACCTGCTGCACGATTTCCAGGAAGCCGGTGGATATGAAATGGATTATAAAGCCGAAGAAATTCTTCATGGACTTGGTTTTGAAACGGACCAGTTTCAAAAACCTTTTACCCAATTCAGCGGTGGATGGCGTATGCGTGTACTGCTCGCTAAAATGATTCTGCAAAGTCCTGATATCCTGTTAATGGACGAACCAACCAACCACCTCGATCTTCCGTCAATTGAATGGCTGGAAAAATATCTTCAGCATTATCCCGGTTCGGTGGTAATAGTAAGCCATGATAAGTTTTTTCTCAACCGCATGGTTACGAAAATCGTGGAGCTTTACCAGCAGGAACTTCATTTTTATACCGGCAATTACGATTTTTACGAAAAAGAAAAAGCCGAACGGATTGCACTGCAGCAGCGGGCTTTTGAAAATCAGCAGGAATATATAAGGCAGCAGGAAAGGTTCATCGAGCGTTTCCGGGCTAAGGCTACAAAGGCGGCACAGGCTCAGAGCGCCATGAAACGCCTCGAGAAATTGGACCGGGTAGAAGATGTGCAATTGGAACGGCCGGATATACGGATCAACTTCCCGGTAGGACAACAGCCTGGAAAAATTATTGCCACGTTGAAAGACGTAAGTAAAGCATTTGGAGATGTAGAAGTGCTTCGCCATGCCAATGCAGAAATAAACCGAGGGGATAAAATTGCGCTTATCGGTGCAAATGGCAAAGGGAAGTCCACCTTACTTAGGATAATTGCCGGCACCGAACCCTTTGAAGGCGAACGTATTTGGGGCCATAATGTCCAGGAATCTTTTTATGCGCAACACCAGCTGGAAGCCCTTGATCTGCGGAACAATTTGCTGGAAGAAATGGGTAAGAGCGGTGCCGGAAAAACTGAACTGGAATACCGTAGCCTTTTGGGCGGTTTTCTATTTGGCGGCGATGACGTGGACAAAAAGATCCAGGTGTTGAGTGGCGGTGAAAAGGCCAGGGTGGCATTGGCCAAAACGATCGTAAGCAAAGCGAATTTCCTGATGCTTGATGAGCCGACGAACCACCTTGATATGCACAGTGTTGAATTGCTGGCCACTGCATTGAAAAAATACGAAGGCACCATAATCCTGGTGAGTCACGACCGGTATTTTATCAGCCAGACCGCAAATGTTTTCTGGGAGATCATTGACAAGAAAATCAGAGAATTCCGTGGAAGCTATGCGGAATATACGGATTGGCGCGAAAGGTGGTTACTGGATCTGGAAAACCAGAAAAAACAGGAAGCTTTACCAGCAGCTCCCATCGCTGTAAATTTACCTGAGGTAAAGGTGGAAAAGCCAGTGGACCCCCGTCAGTTCAACAAAGAATGGCAACGCAAACATCGCCGCCTGCAAAATGAATTTAAACGGAGCGAAGATTTGGTGAATGAAAGCAAGGCCAGGAAGCTGGAATTCGAAAAGCAGCTGGCTTCGCCGGATTTTTATTCGGATAAGGATAAATTTCTGAAACTCGAACAGGAATACAACGCCTGCCTGGCTGCATTAAAAAAAGCTGAACAGGCTTATGAAAGCGCTTTTGAATTGCTCCTGGAATTTGAAGAACAATAAGGGATGATAATCTTTATGAAGAAAAGAGGCTGCAAATGCACCTCTTTTTGTGATGGATATGCCCACGATCACCTGGAATAAATAAAAAAAATTGAAATGCATTAGCGTTTTTTGCAAAGATGAATGAAGAAAAAAGAAGGCTGGATCTAAACAGTCACAATCCCATACCGCTGGAACCATGGGGCCCTTACGTGAGCGACCGTGAATGGGGAACCGTAAGGGAAGATTACAGCCCGAACGGTGATGCCTGGAGATACCTGGATTTTGAAGCGTCACATTACACCCAATATAAATGGGGTGAGGACGCGATTGGCGGGATTTGCCACTATTATCAAAACCTTGTTTTTGGCCTGGCTATGTGGAATGGAAAAGACCGGATCCTTAAAGAGAAACTTTTTGGCCTGGGCAATTATGAGGGCAATCATGGCGAAGATGTAAAGGAACTCTATTATTACCTGGATAATTTGCCTACACATTATTACATGCAAATGCTGTACAAATATCCGCACGCAGCATTTCCTTATGGCCTGCTGCGAAAAAAAAACAAGGAACTCTCCCGAGAAGAACCGGAATATGAAATTCTCGACACCGGTGTTTTTGACAACGATGCCTACTTTGACGTTTTAATAACCTACGCAAAATTCCACTCCCTGGATATAGCGATCAGGGTGGATGTAGCCAACCGCGGCGCTGAAGAAGCGGAATATCACCTGCTGCCCCAGGTATGGTTTCATCAGCGTGAATCCAATGAACGCCTGCAAAACCTGCCTTTAATTGAATGGCAACGTTCAGGGGCAGTACGTTGCAACCATGAAAGGCAGGGTAATTATTATTACTATTTTGAACCAACTGATGAATGGTTGTTTACTGACAATGTGACCAATCTGGCCAAAGCAGGAAAAGGAAATAACGCTGATGTATTTGTGAAAGATGCTTTTCACACCGCAGTGGTCGGTGGAAAACACAAAGCAAAGCTGCGCAACCGTAAATATGGTTCTCGCTTTACACCGGTTTATAAGGTAAGCCTCAAACCTGGCGAATCCCGAACCTGGTATTTCAGGCTAACCCGCAATGAGCAGTCTTCTCCATTTGAAGGAGTTGCCGAATTGTTTGAGCAGCGCAAAGCGGAAGCGGATCATTTTTATGCAGATCTGTATCCTGCGGCATTTTCTGAGGACCACCGGAATATATACCGGCAAGCTATGGCCGGGTTGTTATGGAGCAAGCAATTTTACCATTACGACGTGGAGCGGTGGCTTAAGGAAAATCCAAACCCCGAAGCCGGAACGGTGCGGTACGTTGGCAGAAATTCCAACTGGAAGCATCTCAAGAACCAGGACATCATCCTGATGCCCGATAAATGGGAGTATCCCTGGTATGCGGCCTGGGACTGGGCTTTTCATGCCATCAGCATGGCAGAGATTGACCCGGTTTTTGCAAAAAACCAATTGATTATTCTCACCAGGGAATGGTATATGAAACCTGACGGCCAGTTGCCGGCATATGAATGGAATTTCAGTGATGTGAATCCACCTGTTCATGCTTTTGCCGCATTGCAGGTTTACTTTGCCGAGAAAAGAAAGAACGGGAAAGGCGACGTGGATTTTCTGAAACGCATTTTCACAAAGCTTCTTATCAATTTTACCTGGTGGATCAACCGCAAAGACGTAAAAGGCAACAACATATTCGAAGGAGGCTTTCTCGGGCTGGATAATATCGGAATTTTTAACAGGAGCATTGAGATTAAACCCGGTTCCAGCCTTAGCCAGGCAGACGGAACAAGCTGGATGGGAATGTATGCATTGAATATGATGGACATTGCCCTTGAAATTTCCCTGCACGACCGATCATTTGAGGACACGGCAACCAAGTTTTTTGAACATTTCGTTTATATCGCTGAAGCGTTAAATGAACTGGGCTTATGGGATGCTGAAGATCGCTTCTTTTACGATGTCCTCACCCTTGAAGATGGCGATCCGGTAATGTTGCGCATTAAATCGGCAGTGGGACTGACAAGCTTATATGCCGTTTCAGTGATATCCAGGAAAGCATTGGTCTCATTGGATGATTTTCAAAAGCGGATAACCTGGTTTGAAAAATACCGGATTCGCGAAAACAAGTTCTGGCCCAATGAAGAAAAACATGAAGACCAGGAAATCCTGCTTTCCCTTGTGGGCCGCAAACGCCTGTTAAGTCTTTTGACCAGCATGCTTAACGAAACGGAGTTTTTATCGGGTGGTGGCATTCGGGCTTTATCTAAAGAGCACGAAGAAAATCCTTATACCGCAGAAATTGGAGGCATTCAATATTCCATAAAATACGAAGCGGGTGACAGCAGTTCCGATTTTTTTGGTGGCAACAGCAACTGGCGCGGACCTGTTTGGATGCCAATCAATTACATGCTCATAAAATCCATAAGGAAGTATGGAAAGTTTTACCGGGATGAATTCCAGGTTGAATATCCCACCGGATCAGGCAGTGTGATGGACCTGGAGCAGGTAAGCTACGAATTGAGCAGGAGGGTGATCAGTTTGTTTGAGCTGCGCGAAGATGGCAACCGGAAATTGCACGGACAGTATAACTGGTTTTACAATAAGCCAGAAAACCGGCACCTGATTTTATTCTATGAATATTTCAATGGCGATGATGGCCGTGGACTTGGGGCAAATCATCAAACCGGCTGGACAGCCCTCATTGTCCAATTGCTGCGCTCTGTTTACACTGCTTAAATACAGGGTCGTTATGCTTTCTCCAGGGCCTGGAGGATATCGTTCAGAATATCGGCTGAATGTTCAAGCCCGATACTCAGGCGGATCAGGCCGTCTGAAATCCCGACTGATTCACGTTCGGCTTTGCTCAGCTTATGGTGTGTGGTGCTTGCCGGGTGGCTGGCAATACTGCGTGTATCGCCCAGGTTGCTGGAAAGGGTAAAAATCTTCAACGCATTCATAAAACGCACACCGCCTTCCAGGCCACTTTTAATATCAATGACCACAATCCCGCCGCCGCCTTTCATTTGCTGCATAGCAAGTTCATAGTCAGGATGGGAGGGAAGACAGGGGTAACGCACATAATTGATTTTGGGATGCCCTTCCAGAATTTCCGCGATTTCCAGTGCGCTTTCGCCATGCTGCTTCATACGGATGAAGAGGGTTTCAAGGCTTTTGCTTAAAATCCAGGCGTTAAAAGGAGAAAGTGCAGGTCCGGTTTGGCGGCAGAAAAGATAAACTTGTTCCACCAGCTCCTTACGACCCAGCACCAGCCCGCCAAGAACGCGGCCTTGCCCATCCAGCCATTTGGTAGCACTATGAATCACCAGGTCCACGCCATATTCTGCGGGCTTTTGTAATATGGGCGTCGCAAAACAGTTGTCTACCACTACCATAACGTTCCTGCGCTTGCAGATTTCCATTATTTTCTCCAGGTCAAAAATGTCGAGGCCCGGATTGGTTGGTGTTTCCAGGAAGAGCATACGCGTATTTGGCAGAATGGCTTTTTCTATTGCGTCAAAATTTTTGAAATCCGCATACGAATAATTAATGCCCCATCTCGGCAAATGCTTCGTAATGATATTGTGGGTACTGCCAAAAATTGCAGGGCTGCTGAGCAAATGGTCGCCCTGTGAAAGAAAAGTCATGAAGGTTCCGAAAATGGCCGCCATGCCGGAAGCTGTTGCAAAACCGTCTTCGGTTCCTTCAAGGGCACACATTTTATTTATCAGTTCGGTTGTATTGGGGTTCGTATACCGGCTGTAAATGTTGAAGTCATTCTTGTCATCGAAAGCATCCCGCATGTCTTCCGCAATTTCAAATTGAAAACTGCTGGTAAGAAAAAGAGGTGTACTATGTTCGCGTTGATTGGTCAACGGAGTCTGGATGCGGATGGCTTTTGTTTGAGGCTGCATAAATTAAGGGTTTGACTTCTCTGCGGAGGTAAGCCTGCAAATTAACTGAAAATCCAAATCGAAAATTCCAGCACCACCGCGTCTGTCAGGACCGGAAAAGATTTCAGAAATTATTTCTGCTTTTTGAAATGCTCATCATGACGGATAATGGAGTAGATGAGATACAAGCCGGTGAGGGCTGCGAGCAAAAAGAAAAACATTGGCAAAACCGGGTAACCCAATATATTGTGCCGCGAAGGTATGCGCATCATAAAAGCTGCCGCTATGATGGTTGCCGCGATAATCAATCCAATGGTAATGCGGTTTGCCACTTTTTGAAAAGCGTCTGTAAATCTTTTTTCATCGATGGCATCTACCCGTATTTCCAGTTCGTTATTGGCCAGTTTTTCGGTAATGCGGTTAATCCTTTCCGGAAGATGCTGGCCCAGCCTTTTGGTTTCAACCAGCGAGGTCAGTAGGTTTTCCGGCTTCAGTTCCTGCTTCAATCTTTTCTGAAGCATAGTTTGCACGTGCCGTTCCAGTGCTTTTTGCAGGTCAAATTTTGGGGCGAGTACTGCCACTATCTGGTCCAGGTTCAGCAGCGTTTTGCCCAGTATGTTTAATTCAACCGGCAATTTAATGCCTTCTTCGGCGGCAATGCGGTTCATCTGAATCAATGACCTGCCGGTCTGCAAATCGGATGCAAGGCTGCTTTGGCTGTCCATAACGAGCCGACTTATTTTGCGTTTAAAGGGAGCAGTGTCTGTGCCCCGCTCATAGGTGCTGATGCCCAGTAATGTATTGCCAATCTGATCGCCGTTTGCCTGGCTCATTGCGGCAAGCAATTTCAGAAGATCTTCCTGCATGGAATGAGCGAATTTTGCAACCATGCCCAGGTCGAACAGTGCGATCTTATTATCGGGTGTCAGCTTTAAGTTTCCGGGATGCGGATCGGCATGTGCGAAGCCATCCACAATAATTTGCTGGAGATAGGCCTTTACCAGGGAATCCACAAGAGGCTCATAATTATTTTCAAGTTTTTGAATATTGCTGATTTCGGTTACTTTCTGGCCAGGTATAAAATCCATGGTTAAAACAACCGGACTGGAATACTCGTACACCGGCTGGGGAATAACGATGTTCTTAAAACGGCGCAGGTTTCTTCCAAGAATTTCCAGGTTTTGGGCCTCGCGGCTGTAATCGAGCTCCTGCAGAAGGATGTGCCGCAATTCCTGGAGCAATCCATCGAGCGAATACGATCTTGCCGTTTGGCTGTGCTTTACCGCAATGTCAGTCATTTCGCTTAGGGTTTTCAGATCATCCAGAAAACTTTTACGCACATTCGGCCGCTGCACTTTCACGGCAACTTCGCGACCGGAAGGCAGTACGGCTTTGTGAACCTGCCCGATAGAAGCAGTGGCCAGCGGTTCCGGATCAAAATATTTGAATGCTTTGGAAAGCCTGGCGCCGGTCTCCTGTTCAACAATGGTTTTGATCTGATCAAATTCAATCGCCTCAACATCATCCTGGAGTACACTAAGCGCTTCAAGATATTCATCTGGCAACAGGTCAGGTCTGGTCGATAACAGCTGTCCAAGCTTTACATAAGTTGGCCCCATGGCTTTTAGATCTTCGACAAGTTCGTCCGGGCTGCGGTAAGAGCCTTCAGACTTCATTTCGTCATTAATAACATCAGAAACTGAATCGCTTGCCTGTGCAAAAACCTGGCTGTTGCGATATTTTAATACAAACATTAAAAACTTACGATACCTTTCCCATTTCTCCGGCAATACGGGCATTGTTGATTGGTTTTTGGTTAAAGAATATGAAGCTAAAGATAAGCACAATAGCTGCAGTAATCCTTAAACTGCGAATTAAAGATCGTGCCATTTATTTAATTCGCCTACGGCAAAAATTTACGGGTTTATTCGTCTTCCCAGGGTTTTTCACTTATTTTTATTTTTGATCACCTGGCTGTTTAATTTTTACCATCCTGCTTTATGAAAAATATTCTCTTCATCGCCTTCATGCTGCTTTCTTTTGAGGCATATACTCAGGGCTGTGTGGCCATTCGCAGTGGCGCCGGCAGTTGTTCTTTACAACCACTTACTGATTCTGATGACCTTAACCGCGGAGGTTGGAGCCTGGTGACCGGCTACCGCTACTTTAAATCCTTTCGCCATTTTTCGGGAACTACCGAACATACCGAAAGAGTAGCCAATGGTACCGACGTGAGGAACTGGCAGCATTCGCTGGACCTCACCCTGGCAAAAGAGCTTGGCAACCACTGGAGCATTTCCTTTGGCCTTCCCTTAATTTCCAATTTGCGCAGTAGCATGTATGAGCATTATGGCAATTCAAGTAAAAGCCCCAACGCCAGGCATACAACCCGCAGCAGTGGAATTGGAGATTTGAGGATCATGGCTTCAAAATGGTTGCTTGATCCCCTGGCCCATTCCAAGGGCAATATCCAGGCCGGGTTAGGAATAAAATTCCCTACCGGTGATTATAAATACCAGGATTATTTTTACCGAAACGACAGTACCAAATTGCTGGGGTTCGTTGACCAAAGCATCCAACCCGGTGATGGCGGAACAGGTTTGCTTGTGGAGTTTAATGGTTTCTATACCCTCAACAGATCGCTGAGTCTTTATGGTACTTTTTTCTACCTGGTAAATCCGAGGGATCATAATGGTGTATCCACAGGCAGGGGAGCCACGCCATCAGCAGCTGCCATGGCCAACGGCTCTGATGTAATGAGTGTTCCAGATCAATTCATGTTCCGAGGTGGTATCAATTTCATGAAAGGGAAGAATTCATTTTCCGGTGGTCTGCGTTATGAGGGCATACCTGTGAAAGATATTATTGGGGAAAGTAACGGCTTCCGCCGGCCCGGCAGAATTTTAGGAATAGAACCCGGGTATGCGTTGCACGGAAAAAAAGTAGATTGGTTCGCCACCGCTCCCGTTTGGTTTTACCGCGAACGTACCCAAAGCGTGCCGGATAAGATACGAACGCAACAAACAGGTACCCTTGCCCATGGTGATGCCGCTTTTTCTGATTATACCATCAATGCAGGTGCGCGGATTAAATTTTGAAGCGTTGTGTACGGATGTTTGATAGCGGAAGGCCATTGATAGCCTCCGGATTTCCACGGTATTCTGCTGAAACAACTTACCCTTAATGAATGACTCCACATTTAGGACTTACCAGGGAGTTATTGAAATGAAGGAAATATAATTACATGCCGCAATAAAATAATGTGTCAGGAAGGTTGACTTTTATTGCTGTAACTCTTAGGTTTAGGTTTCAATACACTTTACTGAAAAAAAAACTTGAAATGGCTGTAACAAAAAAGTCAGGCAAAAAAAAAGCTGTAGAAAAAAACCGGGGCAATATTTATGGTTTGCTCGTGGGTATTAATGATTATCAAAAAGTCAGGAAACTAAAATGCTGCGTCAATGACATCAACCGTTGGGAGGAGTATCTTATCGGTTTGCCCGACAGGAAAGTTCATCTGCAAAAACTTACTGACGCCGATGCTTCCCGGAAAAACATCATCGCTTCTTTTGAAAAACACTTGTCTAAAGCGGGGAAAGACGATACGGTGTTTTTTGTATACTCAGGCCATGGTACACAGGAAGATGCTGCAGATTATTGGGGTGAAAGTGACAAAAGGCTGGAATGTCTTGTGTGTCATGATGGAGGTGCAACGAAAAGTTCGGATTTTCTGCTTACAGACAAAGATCAGCGATTCCTGATCCGCAGGCTTTACGATCGTACAAAAGCACATATTGTGCTGGTTTTTGATTGTTGCAACTCCGGCGACAATACACGGGGCGCCTTGCAAATCGCAGCATCAGAAAAGCAGGCCAGGGCCCGGTTTATTGTTACAAACCGTCCTTCACGGGCATTTGAACAACGATCTTGGAAGGACTTTGCTTTTGCAAAAGAAATAAAGGAGCCCGATGGCAAAATAAATCTCCATTCCATATTGCCCGAAGTACCACATGTGGCAATTTCAGCCTGTCAAAGCAATGAAACAGCGATAGAAAGGGATGGGGAAGGTGTTTTCACAAACAACATGCTCACGCTTTTGGATAATGCCGGCAGCAACCTGAGTTACCGCAATCTCGAAATCCGTATCAAGCAGGTCATGCGGTTTACTGAAGTACAGAATCCGGAAGTTTATGCACCGCTTTTATATGCGTCGATACTGGATGCCGGTTTTCTCAACCGCGGATTGCAGGATGTTTCTTCCGCTGCGGAAGTCAGTTATAATCCTTCCGTGGGCTGGCAACTCAACCGGGGCGCTTTGCACAATGTACAGGCCGGAAATACAATTGGACTTTATGCACCCGGCGATCGTGAAAATGCGATTGACGCTGAAGTAAAAAAAGTATTTATTGACTACAGCCTGGTAGAACCTTCAAGAGCGATAAATAAAAGAAAGACTTGGTATGCCGATGTGAAAAATATGCTGCAGCGGAAAATTGTGTTGCAATTAGACAACTGGCACGGACATCCGGAGGACACCCGGAAACTGGTACAGGAGATCATGAAACGTGCCGGGGGATACTATGAAATTTCAACCGCCACCGGAACCGGAATCCAAACGGATTTTGAGTTGACAATCCGGAATGGCGAAGTGATTATTACACATCCGGACAATGAATTTAAGCCGCTGATCCGGCCCCTGCCTTTGATTGATGCAAAAGATATTCCTGCCGTGGTTGATGCGCTGATCCATATGGCGAAATGGTATTTTATCAAAGAATTGCAGAACAAAGACAAGTCGTCCGCATTCAGGCAATTTCCGGTTACGGTGGATGTGTACCAACAGAAAGCCACGAAATTTACCAAACTCAGCAATTCAGGCAACTCCGTTAAACTCAGTCTTTCAAAAAAAGGCGATCAATGGAAATCAAGGTTAAAAATTAAGCTGACCAGTAACCATACAAAGACCTTATATGTAGCTGCACTATACCTGGACAAGCATTTTATGTCATTTCCCGACCTTATGCCGGACCAGGTGAAATTGCTCGATCCCGGGGAATCGGTTTTTTTGGCGATCAATGACAATCCTGAGCTCGAACTCGAACTGGGTGACCTGATGCGTCAATACAACTGGCAATCAGCCACCGAGTATATCCAGGTATTGGCCAGTGAAGAAAATTTTGCCGCTGATGCGCTGCGTCTACACGCGCTGCCTGCACCATATGTATTAAGTGACGCGGATGTCGCAGACAAAGGGATCAAACTGGAGCCGGAAGAAGATCAGGAGATACGCATCAAAAAATGGCAGTCGCAATTGCTCACTATGGTCATGCCCAATCCTGTTTATAATGTAATCTCACCAAAAATGCTCCGGCAGCTGATGGAATATGAGGAGACCGCTTATTATGCTGCAGGAATCTACTATGACGTGGCACCTGATGAAACGGGTGAACCGGTAAAGCTGGTATTGAAAAAAGGCATCAAAGTACCTGAAGAAGAGAAAACCATTCTTGATGACATTAAATTGTTTGCCGCCAACACTTTCGAAACGTTGCAACGCAAGCGCCTGTATAACCGCCTTAAGAATACTGGCCGGACTCACATTGTGGCCGAAGGAGATTCATGGTTTCAATATCCCATTCTTGTAAAAGATACGCTTGATCATTTGTATAAACTTTATGCCATCCGCAGTTATGCCGAAGCAGGCGATACCCTCGAAAATTATATGAAAAAGCGGGAATACCTCAAAGGGCTGAAATCAGAAAAGCCGGTATTCTTCCTGATCAGCGGGGGCGGAAATGATATACTGGGAAAACAATTTCGTGGTTTTTTACGTGACAGTGCAGACAATGCGGAAACCTCGCCGGCACGATATCTAAAACCCGAATTTTTCAAAAAGCTTGAGCAGCTTCAGCAATGGTATGAGGATATGTTCGGAGAGATTCTTAAGTTGTACCCCAATCTCTATATCATAACGCAGAGCTACGATTATGTAATTCCGGTAGATACCACAAAAGAACCTAAGAAAACGAGCTGGCTCGGAAAGTACATGATTGAGAAGGGGATAAGCGACCAGGAAGAACGTAAGCGTTTGATCGCGTTTATGGTGGATGAATTCAACAGCCGGTTGCAGAATGCGGTGAACCAGCATAAAAACAGGGTTTTTTATGTAAACGTTCGCGGACTCACCCGCAGCAATCAATGGTTTGATGAGATCCATCCGAACAATGAAGGTTTTGCTGCTATTGCTGACCAGTTTGTTACAATTATCGAGAATGTAAAAAAAAAATAAAAAATGATGCGGGAGTGCGCCTCGATGAGAATCCGACAGAGAAGATCGCCCCATTAGAGCCCGTTCATGTGGAACCTTTACCTGCCCGGCATGCGCCCGTCAGCACTCCGCGGTTTTTATTCAGCAATCCCGCTTCTATTCCGGTTACAGCCCGCTTTCCCATTTCTCCACTCAGGTTGAAAACCAGTGCAAAACGCGCCATGAGGTCGGCGCCTCCGCGACCCCTGGCCCACATGCGTCCAGAGGAAATGAAGATGGAAACCGCAAATGGCGACGGTGCCACCAAACCGAAAAAAACCAGAACCTCACTGCGTGCAGGGCAATTGGAGTATGAGATTCCAGGAAACATGAAACCTGGAAAGGTTACCAAATGCACCGTCCGGATTGCAGGCACTGAAGTCTCCGCAGATACCATCCGGATCAGTGATGAAAGCGATCATGCTTCCATACAGATCAGCAATGAGATGGGCGTCAGGCTATTGGACCTGGCTGGTGGTGCTGATTTTAAAATCACGGGTTTCAGCAGCGAAAAACAATCCATTGAAAAGGGAGAATTTTCCGAATGGCAATTTTTTGTTGAGCCACTGAAAAAGAAAACCGGCAATTTTGTCCTGTTCCTGGTTATCACCGCTTATTACAACGGGAAACAAAAAGATGTGGCGACTATTACCAAGAGCATCAATACGAAGTCCGTCTCCCGCAAAAGGGTTGTCTTTCTTGCGGCAGATACAAATGATCTGAATATTCAGGAGGAGGAGCATATCATTCATAAACATTTCGCTTCCAATAAGCGAAGATTTGAATACTCAAAGATCACAGCCCTCAATGCTTTTGATCTGAACCAGGTTCTCCTGAAAGAAAGTCCCAACTTTCTTCATTATGCCGGCCATGGATTGGTTGAGGGTATTTTGCTGTTCAATGAAGAACAGGAACTGGTAATGGCCTCCACCGAAAATCTCCTGGCAATATTTAATGCCGTCAAAGAGAAACTGAATATTGAATGCATTATTCTCAATTCCTGTTTTTCAAGAGGGCAGGCCGGTGTGCTGAAACAATTTACCAAATACCTGATCGGCACCACTTCAGCTATTGATGACTCAGCAGCGATTGGATTTTCCAACGGTTTTTATATGAATTTGTTTGAAGGATTATCGGTTCGTAAAGCATACAATGCTACGCTAAGCTTGCTGCAGATCAACGATAAAGATCCAAAAATTAAGGAGATGTATAATTGGTTTTGAATCATTCATGTTTTACTTCTTACCAGGGCAAATCCGTAAACCTTATAAAAATGTCCTTCGTTAAAAGTTACCGAAATGGTAAGGTATTCACTTCGTTCCGCATTTTGAATGTTCTTACATTTTGATCTATGAATCAACAGGTTATGTAAGATTTATTTTATTCAACTTTATCTTGACTCTGATAAATCCAAAACAAAAATTTGGAAGTTTAAATTTCCACCTGATATATTTGCAGTAGTTCTTTCAAAATACTTATCAAGAAAGGCAGAGGGAAATGGCCCTTTGAAGCCTTGGCAACCCTGATGGAAATTCTCACCCGTCAGAAGGTGCCAACTCCATTTCGCGAAAGCGGAAGAGATAAGTCCGAGATTAAAGTTTGTTTCAATTAACTGATTATACAAGCTCATTCGGACTTAACGGGTGAGCTTTTTTTGTACCCTTTGGGATGATCATCCAAAGGATCAATCGCCGGTACGTGTGGCATGGCCGGCAATAAAGCTTACCTGCTAAGTTCCTTAATCTCCAATGATAAGTTTGAATGACGGCCAACACCCGGCTTTTCTCCGCAGGATGCAGTTAAATGCTCGCCTGTGGAGGAATGGGTGCCCATTTTTAACCGTTTAAAAAAACAAAAACATGAGCAATTTTCATTTTGACACCTTGCAGGTTCACGCCGGTCAGCAGTCTGATCCCACCACAAACAGCATTACGGTTCCGATTTACCAAACCACCAGTTTTGAATTCAACAGCTCCAAGCACGCTTCAGATCTTTTTGGATTGCGCGAATTTGGCAATATCTATACCCGGATCATGAATCCGACTTCGGATGTGTTTGAAAAGCGGATTGCTGCGCTTGAGGGCGGTGTAGCTGCCCTGGCTGTCAGCAGTGGACAAGCGGCGCAATTTCTGGCCATTACCAACATCATCAATGCCGGGCAAAATTTCGTGACCTCCTCCTATCTCTATGGCGGTACATTCAACCAGTTTAAAGTTTCGTTTAAAAGACTGGGCATTGAAGCCCGCTTTGCCAACGCTGATGATGTGGAAAGCTTCCGGGCACAGATTGACAGCAATACCCGGGCGTTATACGTTGAAACCATCGGCAATCCACGCCTTCACGTTCCCGATTTTGAAAAATTCGCAGCCCTGGCCAAAGAATATGATCTGCCGCTTATTGTAGACAATACCTTTGGGGCCGGTGGCTATCTATGTCAGCCATTAAAACTGGGGGCCAACATTGTGGTCGAAAGTACAACCAAATGGATCGGCGGTCATGGTACAAGTATAGGAGGCGTAATTGTGGATGGCGGAAATTATAACTGGAGTACCGAAAAATTCCCGCAGTTCAGCCAGCCTTCGGAAGGTTACCATGGTCTTGTGTTTGGCAATGTGTTTGGAGAGAACAATCCACTGGGTTTGCCGAATATCGCCTTCACCATCAGGGCAAGGGTTGAGGGCCTTCGTGATTTTGGCCCGGCCGCAAGTCCCTTTAACTCATTTCTGCATTTACAAGGATTGGAAACATTGAGCCTACGTGTACAGCGCACTGTAGATAATGCCCTCGCCCTTGCAAAATGGCTGGAGCAACACCCCAAAGTAGAATACGTATTGTATCCTGGCCTGGAAGGAAATGCATATCATGAAAATGCCAAAAAATACCTGCGCAACGGCTTTGGCGGAATTCTGCAGGTTGGACTAAAAGCTGGAAAAGAAGCCGCTTCCAAATTCGTTGACAACCTCGAACTGATCCTGAATGTGGCCAATGTCGGGGATGTGCGCACCCTGGCTATTCATCCTGCCACCACCACACATGAACAACTGACGGAAGAAGAGCAGGCTGCAGCGGGCGCTTTGCCAAACCTCGTGAGGTTAAGCGCAGGTATTGAACATATTGATGATATAAAGGCTGATATCGAACAGGCTTTGGAAAAGATTTGATAGAATGGCGGAGAACAACTCCATAGAAGATAAGACAGGCAGGCAGGAAATACTGGAATGTAACGGTCTCGTATTGGAGTCGGGCTACCGGCTCGGGCGGTATGAACTGGCTTACCATACTTATGGAACGCTGAATGCGGAAAGATCGAATGTGGTCTGGATCTTTCATGCACTCACCGCCAACAGCAACCCGGTAGAATGGTGGGATGGCCTTGTAGGCGAAGGCCGGTTGTTCGACCCGGAAAAGTATTTTATTGTTTGTGTGAATATGCCCGGAAGCTGTTATGGCTCCACCGGGCCTCTTTCATTAAATGAATACACAGGTACTCCCTGGTATCATGATTTTCCATGGTTTACTCCGCGGGATATGATTCGCAGTTATAGACCATTGCGCGAAGCGCTGGGGATTGAAAAAATCCATATCGGCATTGGTGGCAGTATGGGCGGGCAGCAGTTGCTGGAATGGGCAATTGAAGAGCCTGAGCTTTTTGAACATATTATTCCCCTGGCAACGAATGCTTTTCATTCGGCCTGGGGGATTGCGTGGAATACGAGCCAGCGTATGGCCATTGAAGCCGATGGCAGCTGGCTTGAGCGACACAACAATGCGGGGGAGGCCGGAATGATGGCGGCAAGGGCCACCGCTCTCATCAGCTACCGGAGTTATGAAGGTTATGGCGCCACGCAGACCCGAAATGTAAGTCAATGGCATATCAGCCGGGAAGGCGAATCCGATGGCGGAGCGGCTAGTTATCAACGATACCAGGGTCAAAAACTTGCCAACCGGTTCAATGCATTTAGTTATTATGCTTTAAGCAAGGGAATGGATGCCCATAACGTTGGCCGGGGCAGGGAAACCGTGGAAGATGCGCTTAAAAGCATACGGGCAAGCGCATTGGTGATTGGCATTACAAGTGATGGCTTGTTTCCATTGAACGAACAGAAATATCTTGCTACGCATATTCCGTTTGCAAAATTTGTGGCGATTGAAAGCATGTTTGGCCATGATGGATTTCTACTGGAATTTGAAAGCATAGAAGAAAATATTATAGAATTTTTGAATTACAACAAAATGAGTGAAGAGTTAAGACACGAAGATTATCATCACCGCAAACTGCTGATCGGTATGTTTGGTTTTGGTGTGGTGGGTGAAGGCCTTTATCATGTATTGAAACAAACCCCAAGCCTGAAGGCGGAAATCAAAAGGGTATGCATCAAGCATCCGGATAAGAAAAGAAATGCTCCGAAGGAATTGTTTACTACCGACAAAGAAGCCTTGCTGAACGATGAGGAGATCAATGTGATTGTAGAGGTGATCGACGACAGCGTGGCCGCTTTTGAAATAGTGAAAACGGCCTTGCTCAATGGCAAACATGTGGTAAGCGCAAGCAAGAAAATGATTGCCGAAAACCTTAAGGCTTTGTTGAAACTGCAACAGGATACCGGGCTTTCTTTGTTGTATGAAGCTTCCGCCTGCGCATCCATTCCCGTGATCCGGAACCTGGAAGAATATTACGACAATGATCTGCTGCATGGCATTCAGGCTATTGTCAATGGCAGTACCAATTACATCCTCACCAAAATGTTTGAGGAAAAACTTAGTTATAAAGACGCCCTTTTGCAGGCTCAGCAACTTGGATTCGCCGAAAGCAATCCCACGCTTGATGTGGAAGGATACGACGCGGTAAATAAATGGAACAACCTGCTTGTGCATGCCTATGGAATTGTGACCGAACCGCAGCATATCCTTTTCACCGGTATACAAAATGTGAATGAGTACGATTCTTCCGTGTCTTCGGAAAAAGGATGGGTGATCCGGTTGATCGCGCAGGCGAAAAAACTCGACAATGGAAAAGTGGCCGCTTTTGTATTGCCACAGTTTATACCCAACAGCGATCACCTGGCTTTTGTGCGTAATGAATTCAATGGCGTGGTGATCGAAAGTTCTTTTGCCGAAAAACAATTCTTTTATGGTAAAGGAGCAGGCAGTTTTCCTACGGCTTCTGCCGTATTGAGTGATATCAGCGCTTTACGTTATGATTATAAATACGAATACAAGAAATTGTACCATCATAAACCTGCAGAGCTTTCTGATGATTTCTACCTAAAGGTCTATCTGGCCGCTCCCCATGCCATCGAGCTGCCACATGAAAAATTTGAATGGATTGAAGAGTTTCACGCCCGTGAAGATTACCGCCATATTTCCGGCGTCATTCATGCAAGCAAACTGGTTGAATCAGATTGGTGGAAAGCTGAAGGCATTTCTCTGATCTTATTGCCCAACGCTATAATTGAAAACCTTGATCTGAATAAAGCAAAGAAACGGAGTCTTGAACTTGCAGGCATTCAGTTTCACCATGGCGCATTCCATTGGTAATCCTGCCTGAAATTTCGGCCCCCAAACCCATTACCTTTGCGTTTATGGAGCAAGAATATGCCTATACGCTTTCGGTGGTAGTGCCAGTGATGAATGAAGAGGAAAATGCAGCATTGATGATTGACGCGGTGCATAATGCGCTAAACGATGTGGACTATGAATTGATCTTTGTAGATGATGGCAGCACAGACCGTACACGGGAGGTGATTAAATCGCGGCTTACCTCCCGCATTAAACTGGTGGAACTGCGCAAAAACTATGGTCAGAGTACTGCGATGGCAGCAGGCATCGATCAATGCAGAGGGCGCTATATTGCTATGCTTGATGGCGATCTTCAAAACGATCCCACAGATATCCCCATCATGCTCAGTAAACTGATTGAAGAAGACTGGGATGTGGTGGCCGGCAATCGGGCAAACCGACAGGATGGGGCCGTGCTCCGCAAATTTCCAAGTAAAATTGCCAATGCATTGATCCGCCGGTGGACAGGTGTTTACATTAAAGATTATGGATGCACACTAAAAGTTTTTAAAGCGGAGATCGCCCAGGAACTGGGCTTATACGGTGAATTGCATCGCTTCATCCCGGTGCTTGCCGCCATGCAGGGAGCGAACATAACCCAGGTGGATGTAAAGCACCATCCGCGCAAATTTGGCAGCAGTAAATACGGCCTCGGTAGAACAACCCGCGTGATGAGTGATCTGATCACGATGGTATTTTTCAGAAAATACATTCAAAAACCCATGCATTTATTCGGTTTGCTTGGTTTTGGCGCTCTTGCATTGGGCATAGTCATCAACATTTATTTATTGGTGCTTAAACTGATGGGTAACGATATCGGCCAACGGCCCTTACTGATCGTTGGCATGATCTTGCTGCTTGGCGGAATTCAACTGATCACGATTGGAATTGTTGCGGAGATCGCCATCCGGAATTATTTTGAGGGCACAGGAAGAAAAACTTACAACATCCGGAAAGTGCATTCAGCAAGTGAATTGTAAGCTGGTAGTTTGATTACCGGAAAGAACCGAAAGCATTTTTTGGGTAAGGCAAAACTGCTTTATTCATACTTTTACGTTAAAGGATTGATTGATGCCCAAACTGCCCGGTTGGCTTAAATTGTTTTTGAAGATCTTGGTTTCTGCAGGTTGCCTGTATGTTGTTTTTACAAAAATTGACTGGCAGCAAAGCTTTTCGCTAATTCTTTCGGCACATCCGGGGTACCTTTCTATGGCGGCATTGTTTTTTATCTTGTCGAAGATGATTTCTTCATTCCGGCTCAATTATTATTTCAAAGCCATTGAGATCAATATTTCCGAAAAAGCCAATATGCAATTGTACTGGCTGGGCATGTTTTACAATTTGTTCTTGCCTGGTGGAATTGGGGGAGATGCCTATAAAGGCATCTTACTGGCAAGGCGGTTCAAGCATGCCGGGAATAAGAACATCGCATCAGGTTTATTACTCGACCGGCTGAGCGGGTTGGTTGGGCTGGCAATCTTGTTTCTCATTTTCTGGAGGTTTGCCCAACCGGGAGAGGCATTATCATTATATGGCTTATTGCTGATCCCGCTGGGTTCCTGGTTTTTTTATTTCCTGGTGAAGAAATGGTTCCCGGTTTTTTTAAAATGCTTTCATCCCACCTATTGGATGGGTTTGCTGGTGCAGGCATTACAGGTGGTATGTGTATGGTTCATCATGCGTTCGTTGAGCGTAGAAGGCCATGAATTCATTTTGATCATGTTGTTCCTGCTGAGCAGCATGGTGGCTGTTTTCCCATTTACCATAGGAGGACTCGGCGCCCGGGAGCTTGTTTTTCTGTGGGGTGCAAGGGAATTTGGTGTTGACCAGCAGTTGTCCGTTTCAATCAGTTTGCTGTTTTACCTGATTACAGTTACTGTCTCTGCGGTTGGTATTATTTGGGAATACCGGAAGATTGAGGGGATAAAAAGAATCAACCTTTATCTATGTATATAAATCCAGGGCGACTAAGAACTTCGGAAGATATTGTAACTATTCGCCTGCGCTGTTGGCGTTACCACAAGGTCATTGATGCAAACATTGGGCGGCTGGCTGGCTACATAATAAACAATATCTGCGATGTCCCGGGCATGCAGGGGCTCGTAACCTGCATAAACAGATGCTGCTTTGGTTTTGTCCCCTTTAAACCTCACCAGGCTGAATTCAGTTTCTGCCGCTCCCGGCGCAATATGGGTCACTTTAATGTTGTAAGGCAATAGATCAATCCTCAGTGCCTTGGTAAAGCCGTCTATTGCAAATTTTGCGGCATTGTAGCCATTGCCAAATTCGTAGGCTTCTTTGCCAGCTATGGAACCTATATTGATGATGTGGCCATTTTTTACTTCAGTCATTTCGGGCAATACAGCCTTGGTCATATACATGGTTCCTTTTACATTGGTATCCAGCATTTGTTCCCAATCATCAAGCTCTGCTTCATCGCTGCGGTCGCGGCCCCAGGCCCCGCCGGCATTGTTCACCAGCACATCAACGGGCCTGTATTGTTGCGGAAGGCTTTGAATGAAATTGAAGCAGGCTTCCCGTTCACGGATATCATAAGCACCAGTGAAAACCTGTACATTGTAAAGTCCTTTTATTTTTTCTTCAAGTTGCTTCAACCGGTCTTCACGTCTTGCGGTAATCACGATATTATGGCCCTTTGCGGCAAACATTTCAGCAATGGCTTCTCCAAAACCGGAGCTTGCTCCTGTTATTAAAATATTCATAGATGCAAGTTAGCGAATCAATGTAATCGTGCCTTTGAGTACGAGGTCTTTTCCCTGGAAATCTTTGGCTTTTACCAGGTACACATAAGTGCCGGTTCCCTGGGCGATCCCGTTAATCCTGCCGTCCCATCCGGCCTCGGGATTGTTTGACTGGAAAACCACCTGCCCAAACCTGTTGAATATCCTGAAGAAATCAAATTCGCTTAAGCCCACGGCAATGGGACGGATGACGTCGTTCAACCCATCGCCATTTGGCGTAAATGCTGAAGGAACAAATACTGTAGGTTCCACATTAAAAAGCCGGATAAACACATCATCGGTTGCGGAACAACCTTCCGGTGTAAATGAGGTTACGAAATAACGCAGGGTATCAACGCCAAAAGGTAACATTTCCGGGGAGTATAACCCTGTCGGATTGCTGATGGTATAATCCGACAAGCCAATTGGCGGCACCCAGAGAATGCCTTCACCGGTATGTACGGCATTCAGTTGTAAAGTTTGGCCATACACCAGGTTGGTATCTCTACCGGCAAAAATCTCTATTTGAGGACGAACAAAAACTAAAACTGTGTCAAACGCAGGCTTCGGGCAGCCTTTAGTGTCGGTAACAGTCAGGGTAAAAATGGTTGGTTCTGAAGGATTAGCCTCAGAACGCAGCAAAGTGGGCGAACTTACAAAAGCGGCCGGGGTCCAGGTATAACTGCTTCCGTCTGAACTGCCGTTGAGTTCAGCAGGATCACCAAAACAGATGATGGTGTCATTTCCGGCATCCACAAGAGGATAAGGAACTGTAACAATGCGGAAGTCATCTGTTGCCTGGCATTTGCCCAAATTCGCAGTTATCTTAAAGGTTGTAGTGGCATCAACCGGTGACAATTTAGGATTCTGCACATTTGGATCGTCAAAAAGCTCCGGTGGTTCCCAGCGAAATCCGAGACCCTGGGTCTCCGCAAATACAGAAATGCTGTCGGTCAGGCAAATGGTTGTATCGGCCGGTCCTTTCACCGTTATAAAATCGAGCACGTTTACCTTGATTGAATCCGTTGCGATGCAACTGTTTTCCGTTACCGTAACCTTATAATACATCGTCTGCTTGGGGAAAACAATAGGCGTGGCCGAATTGGGATTGATGATGTTGGTTGCTGGTGACCAACTGTAGGTGCCACCACTTGCCGTGGCTATTAACGGCAGACTGTCGATACTGCAAATCAGAGTATCGCGGAAGGGAAGGTGGATGGTTGGGCGGTCAAGCACATCCACAAGTTTGGTAATGGTATCCGTGCAGCCCAGGGAGCTTGTGGCGATTAACTGTACAGCAGGTTGTGTGCCGGGCGCCGGGTATG
This sequence comes from Bacteroidota bacterium, assembly GCA_023387985.1. Classification (GTDB taxonomy): domain Bacteria; phylum Bacteroidota; class Bacteroidia; order Chitinophagales; family Chitinophagaceae; genus Phnomibacter. The sequence continues at coordinate 941,653 of JAEWHC010000009.1, forward strand.
TATAAGCTGGATTTTGCAGCCTGCTGGAATCTCTTTGCGTTGTGGCATCACCAAAATTCCAACGCCAGTTGGATACACGCCCGAATGTGGCTGTTGACCGGTCGGTAAAGTTGAATGGATTGAGGTAGCAGGCGCCGCGAAAATCAAAATCCGCTTTGAATTCAGGATAAACCCGTACCTCTGTTGTCGTGCTGTCGGGGCATGCGGTTTCCCGGTTCACCACAAGTTTGGCAATGTAAATGCCGGTGTCCGGATATTGAAAACTTGGTCTGGGTAAGGTGCTCGTGGCATTCGGATCACCCCGAACACCAAAATCCCAGTAATAAGATTTGATTGCCGGCGATGCCGACATGTTCTCAAACTGCACAGTATAGCCATCACAACTCATTATGCGCACTGGCAATTCCGCTTCCGCAACGGTACAATTGGCCACATTTACATGAAGTTCTTTTCTTGTGGTGGCAATTCTTCTGCCCTGCCGGTACTCATCAATGGCCACACCAATTACATATTCGCCAGTTGTGGCAGGGCTTATGCCTGTGATCAAGCCCGTTCTATGGTCGATTTGCAGATTGGTGCCAAAAGGATTATCGGCCGAAAAGCGCGGATGATAAGGCAGGCTCTCATAGGGCGGAGAAGAAGAAGTTCTGGGGTTTGGATCGCGCTGGCTTCCACCTACAACTGCAGGCACAAAATAGTAATCCAGGGAATCTCCATCAGGATCAATTGCGCTGTAATCAAGATTTACAGACGAATTGTAGCATACCAGCAACGTGTCATTCATGGTAAATTTCGGACTGCTGTTAACCGGCGCGGTGGCGAGCAATCTGGTCCCCGGAATGGAAATGAAGTAAGTATTTCCATAAATGTCAGAAGGTGAGGTAATGTTGACAATATCCCGTATTCTGCAGCAGCGCTGAAACGCAAGCGTATATCCCTGCTGGCTTTCCGGCAAAGTGATGGTGCCGGAATATTCCATTACACTGTAACAAACTTGCGGTTTGGGATTTACACATTCGCTGTAAGCCACTTTATTCAGGCGACTTGTGCTCATCAAAGAAAGGACTACCGTTGTAGCTACTGTATTGTCCGCGTTGCTGAAAGCCGTCACGGTAATTAACTCATCGTTCTGCCCATCTGTTGGGGGCTCACAATCGCGGTAAACTTTAATGGTGAGGTTGTATGTGTGCGAATTTCCGGTTTTGCCCACATAAGTATAATAAATCCAGCCACCTTTTATATGCCGGGCCAACGCATCTGTTTGCATGGCTGCACAAAGCAGGAATAAAGCCAATGGCAGCGCAACCGCCTTCAGGCGACGAAAAAGGCTTGTTGATATTGGGTTCCGGATTTTCAAACGAACTTTTAAAGCACCAAAATAGATTATTTTCCCAGAAATTTATTTAAAAAATTCAGAACTGCCTGATTGAAGGTTTCAGCCTCCTCCATCATCCCCATGTGTCCGCTGTTTTTGAGCACGGTGAATGCAGCCCTTTCTGGTAGAGAGACCTGGTCGAGCATAATTTCTTTTGGGGCAGCCTTATCCTCTTCGCCTATGATAAACAGCACCGGCACTTTTGAATCCTCCAGCACCTTTCGCCTGTCAGGTCTGTTTTTCATTGCGGTCAGGTAAGATATGAGCGCTTCATCGGGGAAATCACGGGCCTGTTCAATTTGTTGTTCGATCGTGTCCGGGTGATCAACGCTAAATTGTTTCCCAAAAAATCCGGGGATTAATGCTTTCAGGTAATTGAAGCCCCCGCTTTGCTTTATATTTTCAATACCTTCTTCCCTGCCTTTTTTCTTTTCCTCTGCGTCAGGCAGTGCATGGCTGTGCAATAATCCAAAAACCGACAGTTTATCCGGCGCTTTTTCGCCAATGGCAAGTGTGACATATCCTCCCATACTATGCCCGAAACAACTGAATTGCTCGGAGCCCAATTCATCAGCCAGCGCCAATATTGCATCCGCCATTCCATCTATGCCAGAGGTGATTTCAACATCCGGGGATGATTTTCCCGAACCTGGAAGATCAGGCAATACCACGTGGTAAGTATCAGGTATGGCATCGTACACGCTCCTTAATGCGCGGCTGTCTTCTGCAAAACCATGGACCAGCATGATCAAATGGCCCGAGCCTTTATGCAGGTAGGAAATGTCTGAATGCTTATATCGGAATATTGACGTCATTGTTTTGGTCTTTCAGGTTTTTGAATAATCGTTTATGGAAAAACGACAGAGTAAAGAGCAGTATTGCCAATGGCCAAATTGCACGGCTCAGCCAGTCTCCGTTACGTGAATAAAAAGTCATTTCGTTCAAAACAGGAACATTCATCTTCAGCGCTCCTTTTGCTTCCCATTCCAGCCGTTTGAGCACTTCGCCTTTTTCGTTGATGAAGCAGCTTATCCCCGTATTGGCACTTCGTGCCACCCATCTCCGGTTTTCAATTGCGCGTAAACGACTCATGTGCATATGCTGCCTGTGCCCGGGTGTTTCTTTCCACCATCCGTCATTGGTGATAACGGTCAGCAGGTTTGCGCCATTTCGAACATATTCAGTTACATAATCACTGTAAATGCTTTCGTAGCAAATGATCGGCGCTGAACGGTAAGGGTTGCCCGCCGATGAAAAAACCGATGCGCCTTCGCTGCGGCCAAGGCTTCCTGTTATGCCACCCAGGTCATCAAACAAGCCGCCCATAAAGGCAAGCCAGCTTGGCAGGGTTTCCACACCGGGTACCAATTTGGCCTTATGATAAGTGGCCAGCGGTTTTGCATCCTGAATATATAACGCGGTATTATAAGCTTCATAATGGTTTCCATCATCCATTGTTCTTATGCTAAAACGATCCGGTTTTTCAGTGCCGAAGAAAAAAAGGCTTTCAATTCCCGTAACGAGGCTATTGTCAGGATGGTTCTCAAACCATTGCCTTATGGGAATGAGGATCTCAGCGGTTTCCATATGGTTTTCCCATAAATTGCCGGGAATAGCCGTTTCGGGCCAGATTACCAATGCCGTGCTGGCGTCCGAACTTTTTGTCGTTTGGCTCATCAGGTCTTTCACCAGCAGTTCTGGTGGGGTGGTAAATTTTTCGGTGTATGGTTCTACATTGGGTTGAACGACCACAACATTTGGCGAAGTCGAAGTGTCAGCTGCTTTTGGCGTCACCCCGATCGATATAAGCAATGGCAGAAAAATGGCCGTAGCTGCAATTGCGCTTTTTGTTTTCAGTTTGCCGGTGTGTTTTTGCAGGAGCAGGTAAAACAGCAGAATATTGACAATCCACACCCAGAGTGTGCCCCCTGTTGTGCCTGTAAATTCATACCACTGCACCCAGCCGGGCCGGGTTGCAAAAACATTTCCCAGCGTTAACCATGGCCAGCTCAAATCCCAGTTGTGATGGATGAATTCGTAAGTAATCCAAAAAGCCACAAGGGAAACCAGGCCAAAATGGAGGTTGGTTTTGCGGCGTACAAAACGATACGTCATTACCGGGAAACACATAATGATGCTGTTGGCGAAAATTGCCCCCACAGCCCCCACAGATGTACTAAACCAGATCCACCAGGTGGTGGCAATATTCCAAATGACCAGGTTTAAAAATGCGATCCAGAAAAACCGGTTTGTCCGTTGGGTATGCAGGTCAATCCACAACAGGGGAAGCCACGCTATAAAGATTAGGAACGTAAACGGGCTCACCGGCCAGGAAGCAAAAAGCAAAATTCCGCTGAGGGGTGTTAGCCAAAGAGGAATTTTTTGATCAGGGGCATTCAGCATACCGGAATCGAATAATTATTAATTGGCGGGATATTCCACCCAATTTCTTGGGGTTTCATATAGGCGGATGTGAAGGTCATGCGCCATGTCAATTTTTTCGCGCAGGATGTTGTAGATTACAATGGCGATGTTTTCTGCAGTCGGTATACGGTCCCTGAATTCTTCTGTATCGAGATTGAGATTCCGATGATCAAACCGGGTATGAATCTCAGAACGGACAAGGTCGCTAAGGATCTTCATATCCATTACAAATCCGGTAACAGGATTGATTTCACCGGTTACGCGAACCTCAAGCTCATAATTGTGACCGTGATAATTGGGATAGTTGCATTTTCCGTATGTGGTGCTGTTTTCAGCTTCGCTGAGCACGGCACTGTTTAGCCGGTGCGCTGCGTTGAAATGTTCTCTCCTGTAAACCGAAACCCTTGCCATATTGTTGATTGATCTTAGGAAGTGAAATTAAGGATTCGGCTTGTAGGAGCATAAGTTTTTACCGTTAAATTATAGGTCAAAATTGATGGGCATCATATAATTGCCCTAATCGTAATAATTTTGGCCTCTTATGGTTTACCTGACCCGAGTGGAACATTTTAATGCGGCGCATAAACTCTTCAATCCAAACTGGAGTGATGAAAAGAATTTTGAAATGTTTGGTGTCTGTGCAAATAAAAACTGGCATGGGCACAACTACGAACTGCATGTAACGGTAAAAGGCGAACCCGATCCTGAAACCGGCTTCATTATCGACGTTAAAAAGCTGGGGGAGATTATAAGAGAAACAATAATTCTCCAGCTTGACCATCGCAATCTTAACCTGGATGTACCATTTATGTCCGGCAAAATGGCAAGTACCGAGGTTTTGGTCCGGGAGATATGGCATCAGCTTAAACCGTATATCCAGGGTTGTGAACTGCATCAGTTGCGCCTCTATGAAACACCAAGGATTTATGCCGATTATTTCGGTTAATTAACGCATTGGTATATTTGCGGATATGGCACTTACCCCATCTGAAAGACGATTTATTCAATACTGGGAAGAACAGCGCAAAGGCAGTAAATCCGGCTATGTTGCCATGTATTCCCTGGCTTATTTCATAGCGTTATTTATGTCGGGGGTGGTTTTCGGGTTATTTACGGGTTTCCGGATGTTAACCTGGAATATCCTCATTGGTCTTGCCATTATTTCAGTGGTGGGCGCTGTAATATTCGCCATTTTCCAACGTAAGCGAAATGAAAGAAAATTTCACCGCATTTTAAGGCGCGAGCTGGAAGAAACCCATTTAAACTGACCGGGTCAATCCAGGAATCGATCGTTCCATTCCGGTTTGGGCATCATGCATTCCGACCTTTTTCCAAACCATTTGTACCTGTTGCGCGATATGAGGTCGTAAACCGCATTGCGCAACCCGCGTGGCAAGATCCTCAACACATAAAGGAGCCTGAATCCGCCGCCAAGCGACCGTGAAACCCGTAAAGCCGCATCGCTTTTCGTAAATGCCTTTCCGTTATCCCAAAGTACAAAGGTTCCGCTGCTTGCACCGGCTTGAAACGGCGACAGCAATGTAGCGGCAGTTTTCCCTTGAAGGGAGGCCAGTTTAAATTTGCCTTCAGGATCATTTTTCAATACCTGCTGTACCGAATAATTGCAGAGATTACAATATCCGTCAAAAAATATTATGGGTTTTTCCTTTTCCACAGGCATGCTCAAAATTAAACTTATTGGGCAAGCGAAATGCGCATTTGTACTCCCGCCCTTGTATTTGTGGTGGGAGCAGAAGTGCTTATATAAGGAATGGCTTTTTGGCGGTCGAAATAAAGACGGATATTCACCCGGTTATTGATGATGTAGTCAATTGATGGATTGATCCGCACCACTTTTTGCCCGGCCGTACTGAATGTGGAGTTTTGATCCAGGGTACTGTTGGCCGTCGCGTCGTCACGCAAGCTGAATTCCATGCGGAAGGTGAGGTCATTTTCAAGTTTGCTATCCCCGCTTCTGTTCAAAAACCTTGGCAACCGGAAAGGCAATTGCATTCCGCGGGTGCGGTAGGCACCGCTAAACATCATTTCGGTTGAATTGACCTCACTTAACTGGTAATCGAGCATGCTCAAGCTGAGCTGCCTGGATTTACGGTATTCAAATCTTCCATTTATCTGGCTTACCGTGGTTATATCAATTCCAATTAGCGGCTCAAAGCCTTCTACAATGGTGAGGTTTGGAACCAGGAAATACGGAACATAGTTACCGCTGGTTGAATCTTTAAACGCGGGCTGACCAAACAGGAATGGATCATTGAACATCAGTGCCGATGCAAAGGAATTCATACTAAGTCTTCCCTGGTACGCATGCGAAATATTGATGGAAGTGAAAATCTCTTCCAACGCCGGTATCCGGGTGAGGCCGTTAAAATTCACTCTCCAGTTGGGCATTGCTTTGTATGCGGAAAACGGATTGCTGTTGATGCGGGGGTTGCTGTTTTTGATCAGCCCAACCGCATTGGGATCCTTTTTGGTATAGGCGGCAATGAAACTTGGGATCAATACCTGCTGGGCATATCGGTCATAACCCTCAGCATAGCCATCATTCTGTACCGGGGATCCTCCGTTCACCCAATAAGGATTGCCTTTTCCTAAGCGCAAACTCATATCCCTGCGATATTCCTGGAATTTCTGGAACATCTCACTGGTTTCGTTCGGATTGAATTTGGTGAAAAGTGTCTGGAAGGCGATATAGGTAATGTTGAATGAGCCTGTATTGTATGGGGTAAGGTGAAGATGATTGCCCGTGCCCAGTGTATCCTTAAATAATTCTGAATAGCTTTTCGAAAATGTTTTGTCGTAATTGATATCGATCATCATATCACGGAAAGGCTCAAGCTGTGCCTGCATGCTGATTCGCTGGTCAAAATTCTGCATGAACAACTGGTTGAATTCCGGATCCCTGGTGACAAGACCTTTCGCCGAAAACCGGTTGAGCATGGCGGTATCAGGCTGCATACCCAAAATATATCCAAAGCCTGGTGCTTTTGTTTTGAAATTCTGCCCAAGGAACCGGGTACTGTCGGTATACCCGGGCAGGCGGCTCATATAATTTTCAGATACGTTTATGGAAGCCCGTTTCACCATGGTCAGCATTTTTCCCGCTGTCCTGGCGACACCACCAATTTCATAAGTGCGGGATTGTCTTTCCTGCCTGCGCAACTCGGCTTCTTTTCTTCGTACTTCCCGGCGTGCGATACGCTTTTTCTTTCGCGCTTCACGAAGTTGTTGTTTGGTCGGGATGCTATCGGTTGCCAAAGAATCCATCACCGGCGCAATGCCGGATCTGCGGTTGAAAAGCCCACGTCTATCGCGATTGGGTCGTTTCGTTTTGGCTGAATCGGCCTGTGCCCGGTTTTGCGGATTTGCCTGCGCCCTGGGCGTTTGCTGCCGCACAGGTTCTTGTTCAAGCGAAGCGAGCCAGCGGCTCTTGGCATAAAGCCGTCCAAAATCAACCTCAGCATTTAGCTGCCGGATATTGCCATTTTCAAGAATATTGCCCTGGTTCAACACCCGCATCAGCAGGCTGCTTGCCGACCAACGGTATAGGGCAGTATAGCTGGCCTGAATGTTTGTAAAATCCAGGAAAGGCAGTTTTTGCGTAGGTACATTGTACGTAAAAATGATCTTTTGATCGTATGTTGTATTTCTTCCGCCCTGCAGCAAATTGCGCATGATGGTGTCTCTAACCAATGGTGTCAGTTCACCAAAAGGTTCATCCACCCGTGCCCGGTTGATGGCATTAAAATCAATATTGAATGAACGGGTAAGATCCCATCTTGCCGTATAAAGGCGGTCGAAATTAAAATACTTGTCATAACTGGAGTCAACGCGTTCAACCTTATTGTCCCAGGTGTTCACAATTCGCGGAACATACCGTCCAAACTGCCTGTCGAAATCGTATTTCACAGCCACCGAATTGGGGCGGTAATTGATATTGAAATCCTTAAGCCAGGTAATCCAGGGACTATTGGATTTCAACTTGTTTTTTAAAGGTTCCCAATATTTTGGTTGCTGAGCAAAAGCATAACCTACGCCAACATGATGGCGGCGAATCAGATCTTCCGTTACAATGGGTGAGCTCATGCGTTGCCGCAGGTAATTGTAGGTCAGATCAAAATTGCTTGGACTGTAGAAACGCAAAGGTTTATCTGGCCTTGGAAGCAAGCGTACGTTGCTCAGGTTCAAGGTTTGAATGGTATGCTGTTCCTGGGCTACATTCCGGATGCTGTCGCAATTGTCGCAGTTCCGCAATCTTCGGCGCAGTAAAACATCTTTATCGTAGGGATCATACTCAGGGGTGATATACATTTTGCTCAGGCTCGCATACAGCGGAACACTTACACCAAAATTTCTCGGCATTAGCTTGCCTGCGTCTATTTGCATGCTTGCATCAAATTTGCTCGTGGTTTCCCTGGCTCTTTCCTGAATGCGTTGTTCAATGGCGCCAAATCCCGTAGTGCGGTGTCCCGCGGAGACTGAGATCATGCCGAGATCAGCCAACTGCACATCAACCCTCCCGATTGCGGCCCAGCTTCCGTTTTCATTTATGTTACTTAACCGCAATTCGTTCACCCATATTTCAGTGCTCATACGGGAAACCCCGCTTTCTTCCGGATTTTCCACTCCAATAAAAATGGTGCGGACTTCAGCCAGGTTGGGATTTCCAAAAATGCCATAGGTGCGGCCATCCATTTGTTCCGAATAGTAAATGGTTGGTGACCAACCCGGAGATTGATTCCGCCGGTCTTTTAAATCAATCAGTTCCTGCATGGCGAAATCCAGGGAATTCACCTCAGGCCAGATGCTGTCGAGCACAATGGTTTGCCCTGCCGGACGGGTAATGTGCAGCGGAATGCGGATTTCATAGTAGTTGGTGAGAATATCCTGACCAATGCGGACAACGGCCTGAACAGCATTATTGGCAAGTGGGGTATAGGCGACGTCTGAAGGAACCAATTCCTCTGCATGAATAAACATGTTGAGTTTGCGGTACATGCGCAAATCGTTGTTGAAAGTTTTGAATACTCCACGGGTTGTACCAGGTATCAGGTTGCGGGCCTGCAGTGACAATGATTGTTCATTTTGCAGAATGTTGATGCCGCCATTCGCAATTTGCTGTACGCGTTCAATGCCTGGGGGAGTTTTATAAGGTACAGGTTCGCGGCGATCATTTTCTTCAATATTTACTGCAAGCGTATTTAATGTGGAGATTGAATTACCGGTTGTAGGCGTTTGCATACCGTCACGGGTAATTTCAAAACCAAACTGCCGCCAGTTGTTGCGTATCAGGTCGAGACGGGCAAATCGCAAAGTAACACTGTCCTCCCAGCCTGTCATGTACATACGCATGAACCGAATGGATTTGAAATCGGGGATATCTCCAACTTTACGGGTATATTCCGCTACAGGAATACGGAATTGATACCAGGTTTCGGTACCGGAGGTTCCGTTTTCATATTTTACGGAAACCAACCGTTTATCGGTTATGTAATTTTCACCGATCTGCAATCCCATAGGGGTTACATCAATTTCATATTCAAAGTATTCTTCGGATTCATTAAGCGTGTTGTCGCGGTTCAGGTCTTCATTATCCGGGTAAAGCGTACTGGCCACCACAAGATTTTGTTCCGGGTTTACCGGTGAATTGCCCTGGTTGTTGTTGTAATATTTGTAGCGCTCCAGAATTCCGGTTCCGGACCCATGGGTTTCGCTGCGGTAATTTACAAAATTGTCTCCCGAGGGATCCTGCAATAATTTTTGCATGGCCGCGCTATTCCCCAATATGGCCTGAAGGGGGGTTAGAAAGTCCTGCCTTCTCTTGGCAATTTCTTCATCATCATTCATTCCGTCGAAACCCACATCCTGATAAACCCTGTCGTTGGGATCATTGCTGAATCCATTGGTGATCTGAATCGGCACAATCGGCGTTTTTCCATAAATGGAAGTTTCATCTACCGCCATATTCGGCTGGGAAGGCGTGGGCAGCCCGTTCTCATAAAACCGTCGACCGTCCTTCAAAATGTCTTCACTCACATTTCCGAAATTGATGAACAATTTGCCCCCTGATTTCGGTGTGTACCCATTCGGATATTTATCAGTAGACATAAAAGGATCCTGAACCCAGAATTCCAGGAACTCAATATTTGCCGTTTCAAAATCGGTCTGATCAATGGCACGCATGATGCCACCCCATCTGTTTTTTGGATTATTGAATGTTCCATTGGGATTCAGGAACTGGCCACGTGTATCGTAATTGTAAGATCCTCTTTCTTTTGGATAAAAGGTCAGGTCAAAAGTGATCAACTGGTTGGTTCCCGGAATATTGGAACGTTGAGGGAAAAGCTCCTGGTTGCTAACTTGCCTTACACGAGGATCGCTGGTCAATTCGCGGTCGTTGATCGGGTTATTCGGGTTACGGCTGTCCTGCAGAACGGGTTCAATTTGGTACCATGCAAGCCTCGCACGGTTTTGATTGTAAGCCAGGTCATTAACAAGATCTGCTTCCGAAAATCCAGCTCCGGCAGGCGTGGAGGCATGGGCCCACCCAATAAATGGAAAACGGAGATCAATATTGGAGCGGGTCCCTTCGAAATCATCAAGATATACAAGGCCTTCATTTTTTCTGCCGATCTGTGGGGCATGACCGGGTTTAAAATATGCGGCCTCGCCATATGCCTGGATGGAGCTCCTGCCTTCGGGAGAATAGAATGGCAGTTTTTCGAGCCAGCGGTTTACCCGCGGAATTTCGTTTTGATAGTTAAAATCCAGCCCATACATCCGGTTGCGGATCGGATCGTCACCGTAATTGGTTTTGGTGAAGAAAGGCCGTTCGCCTAGGCGCATCATGGTTGCCCCTAACGAAAGATTTTGATTTACAATATAGTCGAGGCGGGTAGCAAAGAAGCCCCTGTTTTGCAGACCAAATCCGGTATTGTTTTCAAGACTCACATTTACCGGAATGCCACTGTTTTTAATCGCCTGGTTGAGAATGGTGAGCTTGCCCAGGCTGTAATCAATCACGTAGTCCATTCCCTCCCTCAGCAACTGGCCTCCCGCAGTTACTTTTACCGAACCCGGGGGCACATTTATGGCGTTCAGGTATATTTCATCGGTATTGGTTGCCTTGGCTTCTCCCCGTAACCAAAAGCGGTTTTGGCTGGGATAGTTTTGCTGTGCAATGGCCTTAATGGTGTCATAAAGAGCGGTAAAAACATATTTTGACCAAACATCCTGTGGTTGTGAGGCGAAACCAAGCCGGCGCAAATCTTCTCCAAATGGTTCGAGAACGGGAAAAATGATCCTTCCCTGGAGAGGTTGAACAGTAAAACTGTCAACGAAGTCAAATACACCGTCGGGAGTGGGATCATTCCGGTCATTCAGCCGGTCGAGGCGCAGAATTCTTAATAAGGGCCGGCCAGGATCGTCACCCTCAGGCAATATTCTTTTTTCTCCTCCACTGGGTTCTTCATACAGTAAATTGATCTTGAAACCTTCCCGCTGAATGTTGTACATATCCAGGCTGTAAACATTCTTCATCATCAAGTCCCAAAGCGGAAGGTTTGTACGCTGGCTGGTAGCCTTCAGCATTTTTAGAAAGAGCATTTTTTGCACACCTTTGGTGCTGTCGAGCGATACATCCTGGGCGAATTCACCTACTTGGTAAACCCGGCCGTTGTATGTGTATTGGAAAGCCACACCCAATACCTCATCCGCAGCCAGGTATTGGTTTATAGAAATGAACCCGGCCTGGCGGTTGAAAATAAAATCTATGCCTTCATCAAGTTTGCGGGCATAAGTCCTTTCAAAATCCTGAACCGGTTTAAGACCGGCAGCCATGAGCAGTGAGCTAACGTTGTTTGGATTTCTGAAAGCTTCGTTATTGATTATGCCATAGAGCCCGTTGGCATTGTTGCTGGGTAAGCTGTCTCCGGCTATCCGCGGTATGGCGTTATTATAAGGTTCCCTTTCACCCAGGTCCATAAATGCGGTTACAGGGCGGCTGTCGGTGGTTTGGCCTATGCGGTTGGTCACCCAAACTTCCAGGCGCATAATCTGAACTTTACTCTGCACAAACGGCAGGGTGCTCATGGTGCGGTTGTAATTGTTGCGAAAATACTGGGCAAGCAAAAAGTGACGGTTTTCTTCATAATCATCAAGCTTTTTGTTGAAGCTATTTACGGCCGCCCCACCGCGGTAATTGTTGGTTTGCCGCTGGCTCTGCATATTGGCGAGTACAGTGGTAACATACATTCGTCCAAATTGCAATTGGGTTTTTAAACCAAATAAAGACTGCGCTCCCTGGATAAGCGTTCCGCGGGTAGCAAAACTTGTATTTCCGGCCTCAATGCTTTTTAATATTTCATCGCCCTTTCCTTTATAGTCAAGTTTCAACTGGTTTTCGAAATTGAAATTGGCGAGTGTATTGAAATTAATGGGCAGCTTCATTTTGTCGCCTATATTGGCGTTCATGTTGAACTGAGCGTTCATATCGAAATCCAGTGTGCCGTATTTCCTCGCCCTTTCGGGAAGAGTGGGATTCTCCACATTCTGGCCCTGGTAACCCATGGTGAGGTCTACATTACCCTGCGGTTGAATAATGACTTTACCATTTCCAAACACCCGGTTAAACAAATCGTCGTAGATTCTGAGCTTCGGTCTTACCAGTCTCCGGTTCAGGTTGAAATTCGCATTGGCACGCCTTTGAAAATTCTCGATTTCCTGTTGCCTCGCACTTAATTCAAGAAACTCTTCACGGGAAAAAGAAACCGGCTTGCGATACAACCGGCTGCCGATTCTCTCTTCCACATAGTACTCACCCGTTTTGGGATCGTATAGCACATTTCTTTTAACCACCGATGTATCGAGCAGATCAAAAGGGTTATTGCGGTAGGAGGAATATGGATCTCCGCGACGGTCCTGAATGGGAAACCGGAGGCTGTCTTTTTTTGTCGTGTCGTTTTGTTCTTGTTGGGCTTGCTGGAATAAATAAAATTTCTCAGCAGCAGCGGTATTGGGCAAGCCAAAGGCTAACCAGCCGATGAGGGTGAATAAAATGCGTTTTGAAGACTTGGAGAACAAGGCCTGAGTGATTTGTTTGGGTGAATTTCAAGCAATAGGCGGTTATCAGTTTTGGTCAGCAAATGTAAAGCGTCAAATCGATTTTAGAGAAAGCTTGATCAACTCCTCAAGGTTGCCGGCTTCTCCCGTTTTTCTGGCTTTTTGAATTGCTTGTTCGGCTACTGTTTTATGTATGCCCAAAGCTACTAAGGCCTCTAACGTTTCTTTTTCAATTGTATTGTCTGAAACCGGGTCAGTTGTAGTAGAAATTCCAATGCGCATACCGCCAATTTTGTCCCTCAATTCCAACACCAGCCGTTCGGCGGTTTTCTTGCCGATTCCTTTTACGGACTCCAGCGCTTTGGCATTGCCCGAGGCAATTACCGAAACGAGATCGCCGGCAGTCATACTGCTCAGAACCATGCGTGCGGTTTGAGCGCCAACCCCCGAAACCGAAATCAATTTGATAAACATTTCCCGCTCAGCCGGTTCGGCAAATCCAAAGAGGGTGAGTGCGTCCTCCGCAACCCGCAGGTAGGAAAACAACGTGCCGGACTCTTTATCCTGGATCCGGGAAAATGTATTCAGGCTGATCTGTACATCAAATCCTACGCCCTGCACATCCACGATTACCTGGGTTGGTGTTTTGGAAATAAATTTTCCTGTCAGCATTGAAATCATGGAGGCGAATTTACGATCTTAAACATTCGAATTTATTCCAGGTTGTTTTCTAATTCCTTAAGGCACCTGTAACCAAAACACTGATGACTTCCAACTTCTATAGGAGCAATTAACTATTACTTTCGCAAAAAACCGCAATCAAACACTTTGTATTTCAAAATATATTCAGTTATTTTGATAGTCAATTGTACCAAACATTGAAAAGTTTCGTTGCGATATCGTTTTTTCTTCTGATGAGCTGTGGTTTTTCCTATGCTCAAAAGCCGGAATTGCCCTCCCGGGAAACTCCGAATGTTGTATCACGAACTTTCCCCAATCCTGCCACTTCTTTCATCACCTTCGAATTCAAAGACCAGGTTGAAAAGGGCAGTACGCTTACCATTTATTCATTTCTAGGACGGAAAATGTCTGTTCTTCCTGTTAACAACACCCGCATTACGGTGAGCCTGAATGAATATTTCAATGGTATTTATGTTTACCATGTACGCGATGCTAAAGGGCGGATTTTAGCTACCAATAAATTCCAGGTGGTTAAATAATATTTTCAAATTTTCTATTACTGGCGCATTCCTGTCAAAATTTCGCTTTTGGTGGAATTGGCAGCAATTTTGCCAGAATCTTTGAAACTCAATAAATGAGCTATGGATAACCAGGATTTTAATGAAGACAAGGAATTTACTGCCAAAAATGCAGGAGAAGACATTGGGAAGTCAATAAATAGTGATGACAGCATTTCGGGTCATGCCACAGCCGACAGCAGCTTTGAAGGGTTGGTTTCGCCAAAGGTGGATGAGCTGGAACGCCAGCTACAGGAACAGAAAGACAAATACCTGAGATTGTTCGCTGAATTCGACAATTTTCGCAGGCGGACGGCAAAAGAAAAGAATGAACTGATTGCCACCGGTGGAAAGGACGTGATGCTGGCGCTGCTGGATGTACTCGATGACATGGAACGGGCTGAGAAAAATATGCAAACCAGTACAGATGTCGAGGGTTTGCGCGAAGGACTTCATCTCATTGTTGTAAAATTGCGCAATACGCTGGAGCAAAAAGGCCTCAGGCAGATGGAGCTTTTGAATAAAGAATTCGATCCCGAGAATGCAGAAGCAATTTCAGAAATTCCTGCTCCTTCTCCGGATCAGTCCGGGATGGTTCTCGACGTGGTGCAACAAGGATACGCATTAAATGACCGGATCATCCGGTTTGCAAAAGTTGTGGTAGGAAAATAACGGCTTATACAAAGGAGGCCGGGAAAAGCACCGGCAAAGAATCAAGGTAGTTTATGTCAACAAAGAGAGACTATTACGAGATACTTAATGTAAGTAAATCGTCTACGCAGGAAGAAATCAAAAAGTCTTACCGCAAGGTAGCTATGCAGTTTCATCCTGACCGTAACCCGGGAGATAAGGAGGCTGAAGAAAAATTTAAGGAAGCCGCGGAGGCATACGAAATTTTGTCTGATACCGAAAAGCGCGCCCAATATGATCGTTTTGGGCATGCTGCGTTCGGACCGAGAGGCGGTCATCCGGGCGGCATGAATATGGATGATATTTTCAGCCAGTTCGGGGACATTTTTGGTGAGGATATTTTCGGGAATTTTTTTGGTGGAAACAGGGGTCGCAGGGCCGGTCGCGGAAACCGTGGAAGCGATTTGCGCGTGAAGATCAAAATGAGCTATGCCGAAATTGCTTCCGGGGCCAGCCGCTCCATCAAGGTGAAAAAATACGTGGGCTGCAACAGCTGTAACGGCAGCGGTGCCAAAGATCAGAGCAGTGTGCAAAATTGTGGAACCTGTAATGGTACGGGCCAGGTACGGCGGGTACAGAACACTTTTCTCGGGCAAATGCAAACGGTTACTACGTGCCCGACATGCCAGGGTGAAGGACAAACCATTTCCGCAAAATGCGGAACCTGTAAAGGAGATGGCCGTGTATTTGGCGAAGAAACAGTGAGCTTAAACATTCCTGCGGGAGTTCAGGAGGGCATGGAATTGCGCATGGAAGGAAAGGGTAATTCCGGCGAAAGAGGAGGATATCCCGGGGATTTACGCATACTAATTGAAGAAGAAAAACATCCGGAACTTCATCGTGACGGACAAAACATAATTTACGACCTCTATGTAAGTTTCCCCGATGCGGTTTTGGGCACCGAATTGCAGGTGCCTACAATCGACGGAAAGGCCAAGATAAAAGTTCCCGCGGGTACCCAAAGCGGCAAGATCTTTCGGCTGAAAGGAAAAGGCTTTCCAACAGTTCATGGATATGACAAAGGTGATGAACTGATACATGTGAACGTATGGACACCCCAGCAACTGAATGAAGAAGAGCGGCAAATGTTTGAAAAGTTGCGGACCAGCGACAGTTTTAACCCACATCCGGATAAAGGACATAAAAGCTTCTTCCAGAAAGTGAAAGAAATGTTCGAATGATCGTTAAACACAAAACAATTCTGAAAACCGGTAACCCAAAGCTGCCGGTTTTTTTTATAGTTCCTCCCAAATTTGCCGGGAAAATAATTCGAGTGAAGGATCTCTTGCGCCCATTAAAAGCAATACGCAATCGTTTGTGAAATGAGGCCGCAATTCTTTCAGAAGCTCTTCGCGGTTAGCCACAAAGAACGCATTTTTGCCTTGTTGGGCTATCTCATGGATCAAATCGCCGGCCGAAATGTCTTTGCTTGTTGTTCCACCTGCATAAAAGATCTCACTCATCCAGATCTCATCTTCAGGCCTCAGCACCGCGGATATCTCTTTCACGAATTCATCTTTCAGAAACCGCGTCGGACCAAACCCATGTGGCTGAAACCACGCGATAACCTTTGAGGCGAGTGGCTGGCAGGCTTCAATGGATCTTGCGCATTTTACAGGATTGTGGGCATAATCATCAATGACCCAAACTCCATTTTTTTGGCCCAACACCTGGTGCCTGCGATAAATGCCTTCATAACCTTTCAACGCATCTGCACAAATTTCCAGATCCACTCCTATATGGTGACATACAGCAATGGCGGCCATCGCATTTTCCATATTGTGTGTGCCCACTGTGTTCATTTCAAACAGAACGCCTTTAACTTCAAATCGAATTTTTAAACCTTCCTGGCTGAAGTTCGTTGCGGAGAGTCCGGCATTTTCGCCAAATATTGAAAAATCGTTTTCGGTATCCAGTGATAATTTAGCTGCAAGAGCGTGAGATTGATTTGTGATGAAATGCCTGCTGTTTTGCCGGAAAGTCGTAAAGAGTTCAATAAGGGAACCGATCTCTTTGTGATCTTTATCAATATTCAGCAACAGTCCAATTTCAGGCTGATACTCAACGATGGAGCCGTCACTCTCATCTGCCTCAATCACGAGCCATTCTCCGGAGCCCATTTTTGCATTCCCGATTTTTCCTTCTTTGATAAGACGCGTAAGCCCGGCGCCACTTAATATTCCGGGTGCAAATCCAGCTGTTTCGAGTATTTCGAAGATCATGGCGCATGTTGTGCTTTTACCGGATGTGCCGCCGACAGCAATGGTTTTGCGGCTTTTGGAAATAAGTGACAGCATTTCGCTTCGAAGCAAAACCGGAATTCCGAGGCTTCGCGCTTTTTGCATTTCCGGTACTGTTTCTTCGATGGCAGAAGTGGCTACCACCAGCTGAATATTTTCATGAATACCGTGTCCATCCTGAGGATAACAATGAATGCCCTGTGTTTGCAGTTTTTCGCGGATTCCGCCTGCCTGGCCGGAGCCAAAAAACCGGTCGGAGCCGGAAACATTTTTACCCGCAGCTTTGAGATATTGGGCAAGTGCACTCATTCCTGCTCCGGCTATCCCTATAAAAAAAACCGAATTAAAATCATCAATGGTCAAATTCATTTTTCCCTCGCTTAGGTTTGCGCAAATTTACCCGTTAATCATTTGCCTTAGTTTATTGGGTCCCATTTATTGTGAAGGATTATCCAGGAAATGCCATAAATGCAATGAAGCATAACTGCGGAAAGGTTTCCATTTTTCGGAAATAGAAAGTATGTTGATCCGCTGTTGTTTGGGCTCCAGTTCCTGCAGATTGTAGATTTTTATAACGGCATTGCGCAATCCCAAGTCATCTATGGCGAATACATCCGGTCTGCCCATGGCAAAGATCAGCACCATTTCCGCCGTCCACCGTCCCACACCTTTTATTTGTGTAAGATAACCAATCACCTCTTCATCGCGCATTTTACTCAAACTTGCTGCCTGCAACCCGTGTTCAAGTGCAAAAATTGCAACATTTTGAATATAAGCGGCTTTCGCATTGCTGATGCCGGCAGAGCGGAGTGCTGACTGCGAAAGAGCGGCCATCTTTTTTGCGGAAGGCTTTTTGCCATCGCAAAGATTTAAAAATCGATCTCTCAGTACCCGCGCAACTTTGGTGCTGAGTTGTTGACCGATAATGCTTGACGCAAGATACCAGGGGATATTTTTTTCCAGGCCCGGCCTCAATTCATTATGATGATGAATATGCTGCCAGAGCTGTTTATCCTTTTTTAGAGTATCCTGGTAATTCATGGCATTAAAATTAGGATCTGCTGCCTTAGCAATTCTTTTCTCTTCTCCCGGTAAAGGAGGTACTGACGCTGATAAAAAGCGTGTCAATTTCCACGGCGTCGTTTCTCTCTTTTGTGTACCGGTTTTTGTGGCTCTGCCGGCGGTGAAGGGGGGCAATAGGTTTCCTTCAGGTTTCGGGTTATCAGCAGCATGTCTGCCCTGAAAGGATCATCTACATGAAACCAGCTGGTTAAATTGGTTTCGAGTTCATCAAAAGCTGCGTTGGGATTCGCAGGCATTTTCCTTAGCAAATAACCCAATTGAGCAAGCAGGCTCGCAGCTTTAAAACTGCTGTCGGTGTTTGACCATTCCAGGACCGGTTTTTCCAGGATCTCTTCAACCCGTGTAACACCTGTGTCGTAAAGTGATTTCCGGTAAATGATGCCCCATGAACCAGGCTTTATGAATTGACCGGTATATTCAGGATCTTTCAACAAGATCTCAAATAAGGCCACCGATGATTGATCTGCACCCATGTCACTACCCAGGATATTTCTTACCGGACTTTGCAATGACCTGGATTTATTATTGTACCCGATAATGCGATAATCCTCCACTACGGAGCTGTCAAATTTGATATGCAGCATAACCTCCTTTGCCGTTGTGTACAAGCCTTTGGTGTACCAGTTCATAAGTGTACGGTCTGCCTCCTCATCTGTTTCCACATAGCCAAAATTTCCCCTGCCGAGTTTGGCCAGCAATTCTATTTTGCTGTCTTTATAATTGCCCATTCCTACTCCAATACAACTTAATGGCACCCCGGTTGAACGGTAACGGGAGATCATGTCTTCCAATTCACTTTCAGTAATTGCCCCAACATTAAAATCTCCATCTGTGGCCAGCACGATGGTGTTGGTACCATCGGGAAACGGATCTGTGGTAGCCAGTTGGTAGGCAAGATGTATTCCATTGGACCCTTGCGTACTTCCGCCTGCTTCCAGGCTGTCAATAGCGCTGATAATTTTTAGTTTTTCGGTGCCTGAAGTTGGCCACAGATGGATACCTGGAGTTCCTCCATAAGTCACAATGCCTACGCGATCCTGTGGCCGGAGATTATAAGCAAGCGTTTTAAAACCTGCCTTCAATACTTCAAGCCGGTTCTTTTCAGACATGGAACCGCTATTATCTATAAGAAAAACCATATTGGCAGGGGGCAGATCCGCAAATTGGATGGTTGGCGATATGGCATTAAGCATTAACAGCAGCCGGCTGCTGTCCCAGGGACAGGTTGAAAGCTGAGAAGCCAGACCAAAATGACTAAGATCCGAATGGTTATGGTCGAACCTCAGCTGGTAATAATTCCACATCTCCTCAATCCGAACAGCATCAGGGGGCACCTTTACTCGCTGTCGGCTCATGCGACGTATATTGGTCAATGATGCCGTGTTGTTGTTGGGAATGTATCGAAGATCGGGGTGGAGGCTGGGCGAAAACCTGTTGTTTTCAGCAAGTTGAAGGTAAGTTTCCGAGCCATGATAAATTGGACTAAAGGTTTTCGTATTCAATTCTTCAAAGCTGTCGTGGCTTAGGCTGGCTGCACGGATCAGGTTTTGCCGTGTAGCAGCAGAAATATTGAGGAAATACGTATTGAAGCCCTCACGTGTCAGGCGGGTGCGAAGGGTATCAAATCCCTGGACGAAAAACCATGCACTGTCTGAGACTTTTTCTGACGGGATCCCAAATTCGCCGGTTGCACCGGATGTAAAAATTTTGTTTTGGTCTATCAGTTTAATGGTAACGTAGGCGACAGGATTTTGAAATTCATCCCGTATCATTCCTTTAAAATAAGCAATCTGGGATTGGCCGTAATGCAGGGTGGATGTGAATAGGCCTGTGATAACCAAAAATGTTCTTATGGTAAATTTTCCAGGCATTTACAACGGGTCTGTTTAAGAACGAGCAAAAAATCAGCTAACCTGGTATATGGCATCCAGGTTTCTGCCATAACCATCGTAGTCCAGGCCATATCCCACAACAAATCTGTCGGGAATTTCAAATCCCACATACTTCACTTCCAGGGGAAATACAGTGGCTTCAACTTTGTGCAGCAATGCACAGATCTGAATTTGAGCGGGCTGCTGGTTTAAAAGCTCCGGCATGAAGGCGTTTAGTGTTCTTCCGGTATCTACAATATCTTCAAGGATTATTATTTCCCGGTCTTTTACAGGAATATCCAGTCCAATGGCGGTGATCACATGACCGGTGCTTTTGGTTCCTTTGTAGGATGCCAGCTTAATGAAACAAATTTCTGCAGGTATGGTCAGGTACTTGAAAAGGTCTGCCGCAAACATGAAAGAACCGTTGAGGATAGCAAGGAATAAAGGATTTTTTCCATGCATATCCCGGCTGATCTCCGCCGCCATTTCTTTGATGCGGACCTGGATATCTTCTGCAGGCAAAAATGGTACAAATTTCCTATCCAGTACCTGGATTTCATTCATATGCAATATTGATCGGTTGAGCATTGAAAACTTATTTGATTTCAATCAGGCTTCAAAATTAATCAAATGTGACAAACTAATTGGGAAGATGGATCAGGGCGCCCGCAGGTAAAGCAAGAGTTACAGGGAAATTGTTTTTTATGGCAATTTGGTCAAGCTTCACTCCAAATTGCTGGCTGATCGACCAAAGTGTTTCGCCCTTTTTGGTAAGGTATGTTGGTGAGGGCGCCTTGTCATTTTTTTCCTGTAAATAGATTAATTTACCAGACTCCGGCAAATCGGTCGAGAGCAAGTCATTGAATCTCAACAGTTTTTCAATTGGAATTCCAAATCGGGCAGAGAGAACCGGCCACGTGGAATTCTCAGGAATATAAATTGCTTTAAGATTGTTATGGGAGATGACATCCTCAGGTGAAAAACGGAGCTTTGTTTGCGCGGTAGTTCGGGTTAAGGCTGGGTTTTGCTCGGTATGTTGAATTATGGCAATTTTTGAGACAGCCTCCATCGGCTGAAGCTGGGGTTTTCCCGGTACATTGTAGGACTCCTGCAGCAAACTTGCCCAATCTTCGGATATAAAGCTGCCCGAAGAGGCGAACTCTGTAAGTTGCTGAAGATTATAGGTTTCGATAACACGGCAAATAATAGAAGCATATTTTGGATTGGTTGCATAACCCGCTTTTCGAAGGCCATCAGCCCAACCTTTATAATCCTTAACAGGGATATCAAATAAAAACCGGTAACGCAACCCGGATTTCAGAAAATTGGAATGGTCTTCAAAAGATTGCTGTGCAGTTTCGTAAGCACGAAAACATTCATTTGTTGTATCATCATCATGAAGCGCTGTTAAGCCGGTCCACGTGGATTTGCATTTTATGCCGAAATGGTTGTTGGAACGCTGCACAAGTGAGCCTTTGCCGGCTCCTGATTCCAGGATAGCCTGAGCCATTTTAATGGAAGCTGGTATTCCGGTGCGTTGTTGCTCCGCCATTGCCCATTCGCCGTATTGAAGAATATAGGAGACATAATCATTGTTTACCGATTGCGAAAGCGCTGTTTGAGTTAACAGAAAAACTGAAATAATTATGCAAAGGAATTGTCTCAAATCTGGCAATTAAAAGAGAGTGCGGAAAAGTAAACGCTATTTCCGTTTATTCCTTGTATATTTTATTCACTTTCACGAAAAAAATGAGGATAATTCTAATTAATTTTTGGAACACCTGTTGATTCCCGCCTTTGCCCTGTGTTCCAGGGATTCCTCATAATCATGATTTTTCATATCGATACATAGTTGATAGAAGCGCATCGCCTGGCTGCAATTACCCCGGTTTTCGTGAATAAGCCCTGCTTGCAGTGCTGCTCTCGCCGCAAAATATTCGGTTGAGGTTTTTCCCGCATTTATTGTTGCAGTATAGGAATTTAATGCACGGTCATACTGGCCAAGATCATCATAAATCCTTCCAAGGCGGTACAAAAATTCAAGCCGCTCGCCCGGCGTGCGAAAATCTGTGGTTTTTTTAGTGCTCAATGTTTTTAAAGCATCATTTGCATAACCCCCATCCGAAAGCAAACGTGCTCCAAGAAGAGTAAGATTCGGCATTAAACCTAGCCTGGCTTCTTTCAGGGCACGGCGGTCAGCATCAGTATTTGCACTGCCTTCACCTATCACTTTTTGCATACAGGCTTTATATTGGTTGAAATTTCCGGACATCAGGTAAGCATAACCCAGCTTCAGCCAGGCATCTTTTCTGTAATAATTTCCTTTGAAATTGTTTAGAAAGCGTTGAAAATAGGCAATGGCATCCGGATCGAGCCTGTATAATTTGGCAGAACCCATCTCGAAATCCCATGCTGTTGTATTTAGATATTCGGAAGACCGGTTGCGTTGAGAAATGATCTTTTGACTAACCCAGGATTTCTTGTTAACGAGATTAAGATTGGCGGCCATATAGGCAAAAAGATGATTGTTTACAATGTCCAGTTCATGGGTTTCAATCTCTTGCAATGCCTTGTCTGGTTGATTGAGCATATATTGGAGAATATAGCATTGATAAAAAATGCCCTCATCGCGAAAGATCTTTGCCCATTCATCATTCGAATTCATGAATCGAAGGAAATTGGTGTTGCCTTCAGCCATGCTTCCTTTGATGCCTACCAGGTTGGCAAGCCATCGCAAACTGCTTGGTACGCTGGACGCAGCCAATTGCATAGGACCGATAATCATGCCGTTGAGATCATAAGCCGGAAAACGTTTTTCATTCTCACGGGCAAGGCTGTAGGCAGCCTTCAGATCCCAACCGGCTTCCCACCTGTTGTTGAATTTAAGGTTAACCGTTGCCCAATGCAGCCGGATAATTGCCTGGCCCAAATCGCGAAAAGGGTGGGAGGAAGGGAGTTCCTGCAGCAATTTGATCCTTAATTCTTTGTTGGCCTTTCTTGTTTTGAGGTCAGCAGCGGACTCATTAAAAAACAGCAAGAAGAAATCGGCGTAGTTTTCGAGAAAATATGGAATCACATTGTCGGGATCGTTGAGTTTTTCTTTTTGAAGGGTTTTCAAAGCAGGATCAATCTTAAGGCTAAGCATTTGATGATAGGCCTCCTGGCAGGCAGGAGTGAATTCAGCCTTTTTCTGCGAAAAAGCGCATAAGGACAGGCTGAGGCAGAAACCAATGATGCCGAAAGTTTTGGGATGCATATCCTTACAAAGAAAAACGGAGTAGTTCTGACTACCCCGTTTACCAAAGATTCTTTTAATATTATTTAACCTCTGTGGCATCGTGCATTTCTTCGTCCACGAGTATGCGTCCACAGTTTTCACAGATCACAAGCTTTTTGTGCTGTCTTATTTCGCTCTGGCGCTGCGGAGGAACCGCATTGTAGCATCCACCACAAGCCTCCCGAACCACAGGTACGACACCGAGGCCATTCCGGTAATTGTTGCGGATGCGCAGATAAGATTTAAGTAAGCGTTCTTCAACCTCTCCCCGGGCAGCTTCAGCCAGTTTCTGGTATTTTTCTTCTTCCTTTTCGGTTTCAGTGATGATTTTGTCTAGCTCTTGCTTTTTGCCATTAAGCAATTCTTGCTTCACAGAAATAACTTTATCTGCTGAGTCCAATTTGCGGGCTTTTTCCTCGAGGTCAACATCAGAATCTTTAATATGCCTTTTTGCAAGGGCAATTTCCAGATGCTGCGTTTCCATCTCTTTATTAATGGCATCAAATTCCCGGCTGTTTTTTACATTATTGCTCTGCGTTTCATATTTTTTCAGCAATTCCTCAGCGTCTTTTATCAGGTTTTTCCTTTCTTCAATGAAATTGTTAATTCCATTCACCTCTTCCTCTATGCGGGTACGACGGTTAGTAAGACCTTCAATTTCATCCTCCAAATCGCTCACCTCAACCGGCAATTCACCTTTAAGAATTTTTATTTCATCGAGTTTGGAGTCTATTTTTTGGAGTTTCACTAGGGATTCCAATTTTTCCAGAACGGAAAATGTTTTGCTTGTAGCCATATAGTTAATCTATAAAAAATTGATTTGCAGAAGATAGCGTACTATTTCTGCCTTAAATACCGAACCGGATTGGTATTGAGGCTCGTTTCAAGGACGGCAAAGTTAGGGAATTTTGATTTCAAAAAATTCATAATTGACGGAACAGCAAAACGTTCGGTTTCGAAATGACCGGCATCTACCAGCACGAGTTTTCCATCTGCCTCAAAAAAATCATGGTATTTCAGGTCACCGGTGATAAACAGATTTGCCCCAGCTTGTTTTGCTCTTGAAATCAGAAAGGCGCCACTTCCTCCGCACACCGCTATTTTCTTTATAGGCTTTCCCAATAATGGGCTATACCGGATACCGTGTGGATTTAGTTTGGCTAAAATCTCCGCCAGAAATTTTTCCTCACTGACCGGACTCTTCAATTCGGCCAATATTCCACTTCCGGTTTCCTGCCATACATTTTGCAGCTGAATAATTTCATAAGCAGGGGTTTCATAAGGATGGGCATTTAGCAAAGCCCGCGTAATCTCATGCGATTTGTACAGTGGAAACACCGCTTCAATTTTCAATTCCTCTACTTTTTCCAGCTTTCCGCCGGCTTCTCCAATAAAAGGATCTGCACCTGCCTGTGGTTTAAACTGCCCTTTGCCCATGGTTTCAAAACTGCATTGTTCGTACTGGCCAATTTGGCCACACCCGGCTTCAAAAAGTTTTGTTTTTAGTATTTCGGCATGTTCTGATGGCACATAGGTATAAATTTTGGCCAGCTTTCCGGTTTGGGTAGACAGTATTTCAAGGGACCGCGGTTCAATGTCGAAATTTTCAATCAGGAAACGACTCACCCCGGTTATAACGTTGTCCAGATTTGTGTGAAATGCAAAAATGGCAATATCATTACGAATGGCTTTAATCAGGCATTCATCCACATTGCCGGAACCTGTAATTTGCTTAAGTGGTTTAAACAGGAGAGGGTGATGCGCTATGATAAGGTTGCAATTTCGTTCAATGGCTTCATCAATTATTTG
Organism: Bacteroidota bacterium; assembly: GCA_023387985.1. Classification (GTDB taxonomy): domain Bacteria; phylum Bacteroidota; class Bacteroidia; order Chitinophagales; family Chitinophagaceae; genus Phnomibacter. The sequence continues at coordinate 966,741 of JAEWHC010000009.1, forward strand.
TGGCGTAACATCCAGGCATACGAGTATGCCCCGGCATGCTGCGGAGGGGATTCCATATTGCAAACCACTGTTATCGTAGGGTTCCTGCAGTGCCGGATGCGCCCAGGCATTCAGGGTGTCTATAATATCTTGAATAGTCATCCGTGTAAAGTTAACTTTCTTGGCATGAAGGTTGCGCGGTTACAATAATTTTTGGTATAATCAGTTAATGGGATGAAGATCTGAGCGTTCACACCAGAAAAAAACAGTGAAGGGAAATGACCTCATAACCATAAACAACATATTGTGGGTAAATTCTGAATTTGAAGCCAGCATTCCACAATTAATATTGCAAACTAATAAATTCTATTCACCCAAATAAAACGGATTGTGCATGATATGTTTAAGAAGGACGGGGTTTTTGATGTTCTTCTTGCTGCTTTTGGGGCATAGTCAGGTTTTTGGCCAGCTCACCGCAGATTTTTCTATTTCTGTCACTTCCGGATGTGCCCCGCTTCAGAACGTAAGATTTACGGATTTATCCACAGGCAACCCGGAAAGATGGGAGTGGTCGATTTCCGGGCCATCCGGTAACATTGTAAGTGCACAAAAAGACTTTGTATATACTTTTCCGGTAAGTGGAACCTATACCATAACGCTTGAGGTTTACCGGGGTACCCTTTATGCAAAGTCGGCCCCAAAAACCGTCGTGGTCAATCCTACCCCCGAAGCGGATTTTACGGTGCAACCTGCTAACGGTTGCTCACCACATGTTGTAACTTTTACGGCTCAGGATAAGAAAAACCCTTCGACAGTTACCCAATGGGAATGGAATTTTGGGGATGGGGGTACGGCTACGGGAGCAAGCGTGAGTCATACCTACATTCCCCAGGGGATATTTACGGTGACGTTGAAAGCAACAGACAGATCTGGCTGCTCCAGGATTTTTTATAAAGAAGACGTTGTAAATATCACCGGAAGAATAGACCCAAGATTCATTGTGAAAGCAACTCCCTTCTGTTTCAATCAGTTCACAGTAACATTGCAAAATACGAGCGTTATTGAATCATCCACCCCTGTTACTTACCATTGGGATTTTGGAGATGGGCGTACAAGCAATGAAAAAGATCCTGTTCATACTTATTTTCAAAGCCAGATTTATAATATAACCCTCACTGTTTCAAATCAGTCGGGTTGCAGCAACAAGCGGGTGATTGCCGTTTCTCCGTCATCAATTGATGTCAATACAGATTTTGTTGTACCCCAGCGTGTTTGCGCCGGTTCAAGCGTAGCGTTTATCCCCAGCGCCATTATGCAAGGGTTAGGCCTGGATGTGGATTCGGTGAGATGGGAATCCAGCAATGGTGCAGTGAGTGGAAACCGGCAATTCATAACCACTTTTGACGCTCCCGGAACCTATACCGTAAGCTTGTATGCCTTTAAGGATGGTTGCGGAGACTTCACGTCGAAACGCGTGGTAGTGGGCCAAAGCCCGGAGGCAAGTTTTACCGAGTCTTACGCTGCGGTTTGCGCGTTACCCATTGAAGCAACCTTTACCAGCAATACCACAACTGGCAATGTGGTGGGCTGGTCTATCAGCAACGGTGCCGAAGGCAGAGGCAATTCCATTAGTACCGTGTTCACCCAGGACACGTCGTACAAGATCTCGCTGGTGGTTTCTGATACACTTGGTTGCAGAGATACATTAACCGTGATCAAGAACATAGGGGATGCATTTCCAACCATTGCAAGCATGTTTCCCTTGCCCTTTTCAGGGTGTACCCCTGCTGATCTTACTTTCACAACCGAGGTGACCGGTACCAAAGGGGTAACGTCTTATGAGTGGGATATAGGGGGCACCAAATACAATCAGAAAGAAGTTTCCAGGAGGTTTGTAGACTACGGAATAACTGATGTTACGCTTACCGTCAAAACCGAGGAAGGATGTACGCTAACCAAATCCTCCACGGTGGAAATTGTGCCTAAACCCATTCCCAACTTTGAAATCATCCAATCGGGGTTTTGTGCTTCCGATACGGTAAAATTTAAGAATACCTCGCAGATGCCCTTCACGCATTTCATTTGGGAGTTTGGGGATGGCACTTCAAGCCAGGATTTTGAACCCAATTTTCTGGGTACTGATTCCGGATTGTTGTTTGTGCGGCTAATCGCTTACAATAAGGGATGCCTGGATACTATGGAAGTTCAGGAAGCAATCAAAATTGTGCCGCCGATCGCAAAATTCAAGCTCACCCGGAACTGTGACAAACCTCGTGAAGTGATATTCGAGAATACAAGCATTGCAGAAGCCGGGACTACGTATTTATGGGAATTTGGAGATGGTACCACCTCCACATTAAAAGCACCTCCTCCGCATTTGTATCCGGAGATCAGGGAATATGAAATAAAACTGACCGTAACCCAGGGCGAATGCACCCATACTTTCGCCCGGAAAGTATTTTTAGGCGAAATATATCCGGATGTGAGCGTCATTTCCGCCCTGAATTGCCCGGTAGGCACGTTGATACTAAGTGGGGTTGGGCCCGGGGTTAACCGATCCTGGGTAAATGGATTTCATTGGCAGCTTGACGGAGATACGCTTGTACAATCCCGGGACAGAGAGATGAGCTTCAACTATAATTTTACATACTCAAACCGCGCCTCAGGGTTACTTACTGTTGAAGATGCATTTGGATGCACCAAATCGCAACGATTTGACCTTGCTTTACCCGCAATGGACTTATTGGCTACGTTTGACCCCCAAACAAGTAATGTATGTTTTGGAAACGCCATTACTATTCATGACAAAAGCCAGTATTTTTCATCAAGTAAAATTGTTGAACGAAGATGGATCTTCGACTTAAAGGGAAATCCGGATAAAGACACCATCACTACTGCCGATGGCCCATTGACCATTTATTATGACAAGCCTGGAATTTATGACATTGCGGTGATCGTAAAAGATAATACCGGGTGTGCGGATACGTTATATCAGTATTTTGCGGTACAGGTATTGCAGCCGCAAATCAACATCAGCATTCCGGAAGGCGGTGTTTTCGTTTGCCCGAATACCTCAATGAACTTCAACAGCCAGCCTGTTACTGCTTTCAACTATGCAAAGAATTTCTGGGATTTCGGCTTCCGCCAGATATCCTACGAATCAAATGGATCCCGTTCCTTTGGTGTACAGTTTGCAGAATCAGGAAGTCATGACGTGTTTTACAGAGTTGAAGATTTTTTCGGATGTGCTGATTCTGTATTCATACCGGATGCGGTTACCGTAGGTTTACCGGTGCCTGATTTTTCCATGAGCGATTCGTTTTCTACCTGCCCACCACTAAATGTAAAATTCACGAACAATTCCAGCGCGAGTAATTTGGTTTGGCATTTTGGCGACAGTGCCCGGTCTGAATTGCAGAACCCCGAACATACTTACTTATTTCCGGGAATTTACGACGTTAAACTGGTTGCAAGCAATACCGGGGAATGTGCAGATTCAATTACAAAGCAAATAACCGTCAGAGGTCCGGTTGGAGAGATTCAGTACGATCCGCTTGTCGGCTGCGTCCCGGCAGAGATAGCATTCCTGGCCACTAGCCAAACAGCTACCTCATTTATCTGGAATTTTCAGGACGGCCCACCCATTCTTTCCAATACGCCTGATATGCGGCACGTTTTTCTACGCCCGGGAAGTTACCTGCCCAGTGTGGGTCTGCAGGATTCCACAGGTTGTTATGTTGAAATTTTTGGTACCGACACCATAGTCGTAAACGATACACCGCATATAAGCCTTGCTGCTCCGCCAGTATTGTGTTTTGGCGACAGCATAACACTTCAGCCCCAGGGTGGCGTATCGTATCAGTGGGGTGCTGATCCTACATTGAGTTGTACCGATTGCCCGAATCCGGTTGCTACACCTATGGATAATAAAAAATATTTGCTAACCGCGATATCGGACAAAGGCTGTATTTCAAAAGATTCAATTGAAGTTACGGTGTATAAAAAGGAAATATTATCCTTAACCGGTTTGCCGGATACCATTTGTATAGGAGACCCTACCATGCTTGTGGCGAGGGGGTATCAATTGTATGAATGGCTGACTTCGGATGGACAGGTGAGTGGCCGCGATTCAATCATCAGCATAAGGCCAATGGAAACAACGACTTATACTGTATATGCTTCAGATACACTGGGATGTTATTATGATACCGCCCAGATCCAGGTAACGGTTTATCCGATCCCAACCGTAAGTTTCCCTGAGCCGGTCATCAAAGCTTCCTCAGGAACCGTAATACCGATGGTATTGAATTATTCTGATGATGTGACCAATTATATATGGACACCGGCAACGGGACTCGATTGTTATCTCTGCCCTAACCCCAATTTGTTCGTAACCTTCCGGGCAAAATACAAAATAGAGGTATCAAACCCTGGGGGCTGTACCGCCGAAGCTGAATTAACTGTCGAACCGATTTGTGATGCCAATGATATTTTTATTCCCAATACCTTTTCTCCTAATGGGGATGGAAAGAACGACCTGTTTTATCCCAGGGGGAATACATTTACGCGGGTCCGCAGTATGCAAATATTCAACCGCTGGGGAGAAATGGTTTTTGAACGAACCAATTTTGATCTTAACCAGATATCTACGGCATGGGATGGTACCTATAAAGGCGTGCCGTTAAATCCTGACGTCTTTGTTTATGTGATTCATGCTTTTTGCTCAAATAATGAACCATTAACCTATAAAGGAAATGTTACCCTGCTTCGGTAATGAAGCAGCAATTATGAAAAGAATATTATTATTATATATACTTATTGCGTGTGGATTTTCCGTTGAAGGCCAGGACATTCACTTGTCTCAGTTCTCGGAAACGCCTCTATGGAGGAACCCTTCGCTGGCAGGTATCTTCACCGGGGATGTAAGAGCTCAGGCAGTGTTCAGATCACAATGGGGCAGCGTGACGGTTCCATACAATACGGTTTCGGCCAATGCTGAATACAAGTTGCCTGTAGGCAACTCACATGATTTTCTTACGCTGGGCGTTCAGGTAATGTATGATAAAGCGGGGAGCACCAATTTTCAAACCCTGCATTTTTATCCGGTAATCAATTACCATAAATCTTTAAGCGGAAATAAAAACTCCTATCTATCCCTGGGCTTCATGGGTGGGATGGTCCAGCGTTCAATTGATCGTTCGAAAATTACCACCAACAGCCAGTATGATGGTTCAGGATACAATCAATTTCTGGATATAGATGAGCCGCTTACCCAATTCAGTAAAACATATGGTGATGCAAGCGTGGGGTTGTCTTTCAATTCTTCCATTGGAGGAAGTGAGTATGACAATTTTTTTGTTGGGCTTGCCTATCATCATTTCAATAAACCCAGCAATGCATTCTATAAGAATCCAAGGATTGAGCTAAAGGAAAAATGGGTAGTGTCGGGTGGTTTAAAGGTGGGTATAACAGAAAGATCTTACCTGACTGTTTTGGCAGATTATAATATGCAGGGACCATACAGGGAAATAATTGGTGGAGGAATGATCGGGTATGCCATCGATGACTGGGATATCACCACCTCAAAAGTTAACTTTCATACCGGGGCATTTATCAGGTGGCAGGATGCCATTATTCCTATGATCCGTTTCGATTTTCTGCCATTTTCAGCCACCTTGAGCTATGATATAAATATATCCCCGCTTAAAACGGTGAGTCAATCGAAAGGCGGCTTTGAATTGAGTATGGCCTACATCGGGTTTTTAGACCGGTACAATAGTGCTAAAAATGCCGTTCTTTGCCCAAGATTCTGATATGAAGCGGCATTTCGACACCCTTGATTTCCTGGAAAAAAACATTTTATGGCTTTTCGCTATAGCGATGCTCATCCTGTTTGTGAGGCTGGGCGCAGCGCCTGTTTATATTTTGGATGAGGCAAAAAATGCACAATGTGCAAGAGAAATGCTTGAAAAAGGAAACCTTATCGTTCCATTATTTAATGGAGAATTGAGGACTGACAAACCGGCACTCCATTATTGGTTTATGGCCTTTTCATATAAAATGTTTGGAGTAGGTGCATGGCAGGCCCGGCTTTTTAGCGCCATTATGGGTCTGATCCTTATTGTAGCTACATGGGGGTTTACACGGAAATGGATGGGCGATAAATTTGCTGCCCTGACATCCGCGCTGTTGATCATTTCTATTCACCTCATGTTTGAATTCAGGTTGGCAGTACCAGATCCCTATTTAATCACCTTTACTGCTCTCGGTTTGTATTCTGCTTATAATTACACTCAGCTGAAATCGTTGAAGTGGCTGCTTTTTGCCAGCCTGTTTCTGGCCCTGGCTACTTTGGCAAAGGGTCCGGTGGCTCTGGGTCTGCCTGGCGTTGCACTACTGATCTTTATAATCAGCACCAAAGCCTGGTGGGTGTTGAAAGATTACCGGATTCTTCTGGCAGCTGCGTTGTATGGTATTATTGTCGTTCCCTGGTTTTGGGCAGTACACATACAAACGGATGGCGTATTTACCAATGGGTTTTTCTTTGATCACAATCTCAACCGCTTTTCCGCAGAAATGGAAGGGCATGGGGGACCATTTTTTTTGCCTCTGCTTTTCGTGATCCTGGGGTTTCTTCCTTTTTCTTTAAACATGAGTGGGGTGGTCAAATCCTCTGGATGGAGAAACGGCAACCCCTTATTGAAATTTTCAATAATTATAGCCTTGGTCTATATTGTTTTTTTTGGTTTCAGCAGGACCAAACTCCCCAATTATCCCATGCCTTCCTATCCCTTTGTTGCAATTATTATAGCGTTTGTATTATTCGAATATCACAGGCTTAATAAGAAGTGGCCATTATATGCCTTAATTATTCTGGCTGTGATCGCCATGGCATTACCAGTTGGAGGATATTATGCACTACGCATGGAACCGGCACTAAAAAGTGTGGCTGCCATAGCTTTTGGTTTGTCTGTTTTGTTCTTCTTTATGATACCTGTTTTTGTTTTCCGGCAGTTTAAGATGCAGGCATTGCTCAAATGGCTCATACCGGCATTTCTTATACTCAACGCTTATTTTCTTTGGATTGCTTATCCTGCTGTTTATAAACGAAACCCCATCACCAATTTTCAACAGCAACACCAAATCAAAGACGTTTTGTGGCTGGTCTATAAACAATACAATCCCGCGTTGAATTTTAATGCGGCAGCTAAAGGTGAATATTTCACTGTCAGCAACCGTATAACCGACTTAGAGAATGTCTACAAGGTAGCAACAAAAGATTCTTTGAAAAAAACCATCCTGATCATCAGCCGTCGAGATCATGCTGAAGAATTATTGGAAAATGGCTATGAAGAAATTTATGCGGAACGTGATCTTTTTGAACTGCCTGAAACCGTCATACTTAAAAAAAGATCTTTTAATAAAAATTAGATTTTGTACATACTTCAATTTGATTATTTTTGCAGGCCTTATTTGAAATCAGCATACGGTGAGGTGGATGAGTGGCTGAAATCAACGGTTTGCTAAACCGTCGTACGGAGTGCATCTGTACCGAGGGTTCGAATCCCTCCCTCACCGCCCTGATATCCGGATAAGAAAACCTTACTGTTTATTTAAACACACTTTCCTAAGGGAGTAACATTCGCAAAATGTTTGATTTTGAAAAATTGGAAGTTTATCAGGTAACCAAAGCGCAAAATATTGACGTGGTTAAGTTTTTAATTGAAGAGAACTTAATTGATGGGGATCTGAAACAACGGTGGAAATCGTCAAGTCTTGATTCGGTGGCTTTTTTGGTAGAAAGTACAGCCCGTATGGCTCATCAGGATAAAAAAAATTACCTGATAAATGCCCGCAGCAGTATTAACAGCTGTGTTAGTTTAATGGACATGTGTGTTCATTTCGGGTGGCTAAAAGAAGAGGATTACGAAGCTTTCTACCTCCGTTACGAACAAATGAGCAAAATGATGCTGGGAATGATCCGCAGCTTCAGCCACGATAAATAAGCGGGGAGTAGCGCAGCCCGGTAGCGCACTTGGTTTGGGACCAAGGGGTCGCTGGTTCGAATCCAGTCTCCCCGACTGCTGATAAGAGATGGTCGAAAGGCCATCTTTTTATTTGGCATAATATTTTAAGAGAATTTCTCTAAGCATCAATAATTTTGTTTGTTTAGCGTTTCTTTTAATATGTACAGAATATTTATCCTGGTTGTGGTTGCAAGCTTCCTGCTTTTCCAGAGTTATGCACAATCCATAGATGTTGGCCTTTTCGTCGGAGCGACGAGTTATAATGGTGAATTGCAGGCTAAGGCTATTGATATAAAGCATTCCAGATTGGCTGTAGGTGCCACATTGACTTACAATATTGACGACCGTTTTGCCGTAAGGGGCAATGTTATGAAAACGCACGTCAGCGGTGCGGATGCCTGGAATGAAAAAGAAAACATGAAGCTGAGGAACCTGAGTTTCGATACACGTCTCTACGAAATTAATGTCCTGGGAAAATTTCGTATTCTCCGCCCCGAAAATGCCCGGCTTTCACCTTTTATTGCAGCCGGAGCAGCAGTATTCAGGGTTAATCCATTCGCCCATGATTTCAACGGTACCAAAGTTTATTTGTACCCGCTCTCCACAGAAGGTCAGGGCTTGCCGGGATATCCGAATCGTAAGCCGCATAAGCTTTATCATTTTGCAATCCCTTTTGGAGGTGGACTTGAATACCAGATTAATGACCGGTTTTCCATTGAAGGCGAGGTAATGATGCGCAAGACATTTACGGATTATATTGATGATGTGAGCACAACCTATATCAACCCGATTGCATTGTTGAATGAAAAAGGTGCCAAAGCCGTGGAAATGGCTTACCGTGGAATGGAGGTTGGAGGAAGTTCTGTGCAACCACCCGAAGGGGCAATGCGTGGCAATCCTGATGCGAAAGATCTCTATTACACTGGCGTTATCCGGTTGAATTTCAGGTTATTTGGTTCAGAATCCAATACGTTCAGCTCCGGTTCAAATGGGGGACGGAACAAAAAATTTCGTCACCGTACGGATTGTCCAACCTGGTAGACCATTGTTATATTATTTGTTGGCAAGTTGTCCGCAGGCTGCATCAATGTCTTTTCCCCTGCTTACGCGAAGTCTTGCATTTACCTTATGTGATTCCAGGTAATCCATAAATTGCTTTGTTCTTGCAGCATCAGGCTTGCGGAAGTCGGCGAAGTCGATAGGGTTGTATTCAATGATATTTACCAGGTCAGCGGGAATTTGCCGGAAAACTTTCACCAGGTCAGCCGCATGGCGTTCATCATCATTGAGGTTATTAAACAAAATGTATTCAAGGGTAATTTCATTCCGGGTCATTTTGTAGAAGTAGTTCAGCGCATCAATCAACGCCTTGATGTTGTTTGTATCGTTGATGGGCATAATTTTCGATCTTGTTTCATCGTTGGCGGCATGCAAGCTGAGCGCAAGCTTAAACCTGACCTGGTCATCTCCCAACTTTCTAATCATTTTTGCTATACCGGCAGTGCTCACGGTGATTCGGCGGGCACTCATGCCCAGTCCGTCCTCCGCGGTTATTCTTTCAATCGCCTTCAAAACCTGTTGATAATTCAATAAGGGTTCACCCATTCCCATGAAAACGATGTTGGTCAGCTTCTGCCCGAATTTCTTCAAACTCTGCTCGTTGATCAGCGAAACTTCATCATAGATTTCGTCAAAGTGCAGGTTTCTCTTCTTCTCCAAAAATCCAGTTGCGCAAAAAGAGCAACTCAAACTGCATCCCACTTGTGAAGATACACATGCCGTTTTCCGTTCTTCTGTTGGTATCAATACGCCTTCAACTGCAAATCCTTCCCGGGTTATAAAACGTGATTTAACCGTACCGTCTTCACTTTGCTGAACTTCTTTAACAATAAGGGATGGAAGAGAAAACGCTGATCCCAGGAGTTCACGAAAATCCTTGCTCAGGTTGGTCATTTCATCGAACGACTTTGCCTGTTTTTTCCACAACCACTCCCAGATTTGTCTTTGCCGGTAGGCGGGTAGCCCCAGGTGCTTTACCCATTTACCAAGCTCATCAAATGTCAGTTCTCGAATATTTTGCATTTCTGGTTCACAGTTTGGAACGCAAAAGTAAAATATTTAGGCACCCCAGCCATCTAAACCTGTCAATTCTGATACCTTTGCATGCTATTTTAAGAATTCACAAACCCCAACCGAGCATTGTTAACCAAGAGGAAAGAACCAGAAGCCATTACCAAAACCGGGGAATATGAACTGGAATCCATCAGGTACGATTCAGCATTTCTGGACCGGGTGGTGAACGTGGATATCTACAATCCTTTCCGGTATTTTCCATCCGGAAATGTATCATTGCTGCTTGTGAATGATGGCCAGGATCTCAGACAAATGTCATTTATCAATATCCTAACCAGCCTGCTGCACAATCAAACCATTTCGCCGCTTTTGGTGGTTGCTATGCATTGCAATGAAGACAGGAGACTGGAATATGGAACCGCCGATGTGCTGGATTATATGAACCGGGGAGCAAGGGCCAGGTATCATCGCAAATTCATTCTCCGGGAGTTGCTTCCTTTCATGCAAAGCAGAATTCATCCGTTTGCGTTTAATGATTCAGGCATTGCCGGATTTTCTCTTGGCGGCCTGTCCGCGATGGATATTGGCTGGGCCAACCAGGAAATATTTAACCGGATCGGTGTTTTCAGTGGTTCATTCTGGTGGAGGAAAAAAGCCCTGGAAGATGGCTATATTGAAGAAAAGGACCGGATAATGCATGAACTGATCAAGGCGGGAACTTATCACGGGAAGCAGCAATATTTTCTGCAAACAGGATTGCTCGACGAAAAAATGGACCGTAACCACAATGGCATCATCGACAGTGTTGACGATACCCTTGATATCATTAAAGCGTTGAAGGAAACTGGAGTGAATTCTGCCAGGAACATCAAATATCTCGAACTCGAGGACGGAAGGCATGATGTGGCTACCTGGGCACGGGCATGGCCTGAGTTTCTGAAATGGGGTTGGCCGGCATCGGCTATGCTCGATTAATTTTCAGGAAACCTAATAAATGTCAATTTTCCTGAATAGATAATTGCCTAACTTCAATTCTGATTAAAACTTCCTGAATATGAAGATCCTTGTCCCGATTGATTTTAGTGAAGCATCGCTGAATGCTGCCACTTATGCCACCAAACTTGCTGCTGATCTTGGTTCAACTGATGTGATTGTTTTTCATGTTTTTGCGCCAACCAATATCGGATCCGACGGTACCCCAATAGGGGACAACGATCAAACAGCTTATTTACATATCAGCGATCTGATCCAGAATCTTCAACTGGCCCTTCATGACAAAACGCCTTCCGTTGCTACGGATAAACGAATTGCTGTCGGCGATTTCGCAACTGAATTCAAATACTTATTGTCGAAGGAAAGTTTTGATATCATAGTGATGGGAATGGCTCACATCAGTAAATTTGAAGAGAAACTTCTCGGCAGCAGCGTTTTAGATATTATTGATGCCCATAAGAAACCCGTATTTGTTATTACGGAAGGCGTGAAATACGGTACAATTAAAAAAGCAGCCCTTGCTGCTGATTTGCAGTCAGATACGGGAAAGATAAAATTCGAATTGATTACCAATATATTGAAGCCTCTGCGAGCTGATCTTGATCTTGTTTCCATACTGGATGATCCGGATGGCGAACTCACTCCCGGGCAGGCTTCGAGGCTGGAGGAGTTCAAGAATCAGCTTGCAGTATTACATCCAACACATGTGATATTGGAAAAAGATAATTTCTTAAGGGCTATAAACAATTACGCTGAGACCAACGAAGCAGACCTGCTTATTGTTCTGCCCCGCAAACAAAACTTTTTCAGGCGGCTGTTCGGCTTAAGTCAAAGCACCAAGCTGCTTTTTGGAGGCAATTTGCCTGTGATGGCCTTACGTTATTGATAAATTGTAATTTTTTTTGCAGATTAAAGGGTAAAACCATCCGCAATTGATTTGTACATTATTGGAATTGTATTTACCTTTGCCAGCTCATTTGAGCCCAGGAGTAAGCAGTTGCGACGAATAGACATTGATTCATAAGCACTTAACGCCTTTTCGACAAAAAAGGAAATCTTTAATTGTCGAAGGGCTATTTTATTACCTGAAATTTAAAACGGAATAAAATTTTATATGGCAGCCAGAAAAGACAATCGTCCAAAATCCAATTTTTCCAGTATCACCATTAGCCTTACCAGTCCCGATGCAGTACTGGAGAGAAGCCATGGAGAGGTTTTGAAGCCGGAAACCATTAACTACCGCACCTACAAGCCGGAACGTGATGGTTTGTTTTGTGAGCGAATATTTGGACCGGTAAAAGATTACGAATGCGCTTGCGGAAAATACAAGCGGATACGCTACAAACACATTGTCTGTGATCGGTGTGGGGTTGAAGTTACTGAAAAGAAAGTGCGCAGGGAAAGAATGGGTCACATTAAGTTGGTAGTTCCTGTGGTACATATCTGGTATTTTAAAAGCCTTCCCAATAAAATTGGCTATTTGCTCGGAATGAGTTCTAAGAAACTTGAAACCATTATTTATTACGAGCGCTATGTGGTGATTCAGGCGGGGCTTAGAGCAGACAAAGGTCAAAACTATGGAGACCTGCTGAGCGAAGAGGAATACCTGGAAATTCTGGATGCATTGCCCAAGGAAAACCAATACCTACCAGACGATGACCCAAACAAGTTCGTTGCCAAAATGGGTGCCGAGGCGGTAAGTGATTTGCTTTCCCGTATCGATCTGGACCAGTTAAGCTACGACTTGCGTAATGCTGCAGCAAATGAAACAAGCCAGCAGCGCCGTGCAGACGCATTGAAGCGTTTGAGCGTCGTGGAAGCCTTTCGTGACGCACGTACCAGGATCACAAACCGTCCAGAATGGATGGTAATGCAATACATCCCGGTTATCCCGCCGGAACTTCGTCCTTTAGTTCCACTTGATGGTGGCCGTTTTGCTTCTTCCGACCTGAACGACCTCTACCGTCGTGTGATCATCCGGAATAACCGCTTAAAGCGCCTCATGGAGATCAAAGCTCCTGAAGTGATTCTTCGTAATGAAAAAAGGATGCTGCAGGAAGCTCTTGACAGCCTTTTCGACAACAGCCGGAAATCTAATGCGGTAAAAGCGGAAGGAGGTCGTGCCCTGAAATCATTAAGTGATGTGCTGAAAGGAAAGCAAGGACGCTTCCGTCAAAACTTGCTTGGAAAGCGTGTGGACTATTCCGGACGTTCTGTAATTGTGGTAGGCCCCGAATTGAAACTGCATGAATGCGGTTTGCCAAAAGATATGGCCGCGGAACTGTTTAAGCCGTTCATCATACGCAAACTGATTGAAAGGGGAATTGTGAAGACCGTTAAATCCGCTCGTAAACTTGTAGATAAAAAAGAAGCCATTGTTTGGGACATTCTTGAAAATATTTTGAAAGGGCACCCGGTTATGCTTAACCGTGCCCCAACGCTGCACCGCCTTTCAATCCAGGCTTTCCAGCCTAAATTGATAGAAGGAAAAGCCATTCAACTGCACCCGCTCGTCACTTCGGCGTTTAACGCAGATTTCGACGGTGACCAAATGGCCGTTCACGTGCCGCTGAGCAGTGCTGCCATTCTCGAAGCGCAGCTGTTGATGTTGAGCTCACACAACATCCTGAACCCACAAAATGGTACACCCATTACCCTGCCTTCACAGGATATGGTACTTGGCCTGTATTACATTACCAAGCAAAGAAAGACAATTGGTGATGATGTGGTTAAAGGTGAAGGCATGGCATTCTACAGCCCCGAAGAAGTAATTATTGCCTATAATGAGAAAAGAGTAAACCTCCACGCTGTCATTAAGGTAAAAGTAAACATGAGGAAGAAAGACGGAACCCTCGAGAAAAAGCTCGTGGAAACAACAGTTGGACGCATTTTGTTCAACCAGTTTGTTCCGGAAGAAGTTGGTTATATCAACGCGGTGCTTACAAAGAAAAGCCTTCGTGAAATCATCGGTGCAATCATCCGCTATTCCGATATACCCAAAACTGCCAAATTCCTGGATGATATCAAACAACTTGGTTTCCGGAGTGCCTTTAAAGGTGGCTTGTCATTCTCTATCAATGACCTTATTGTTCCTGACGTAAAACAGGATTTGCTCGACCAGGCAAAAGCTGAGGTGGATGAAGTTTGGGACAACTACAATATGGGCTTCATTACCAATAATGAACGCTATAACCAGATAATCGATATCTGGAGCCGCGTAGATAACCGCATCACTGAAACCCTCATCCGTGAAATGGCAACCGACAAGCAGGGCTTTAATTCGGTTTATATGATGCTGGATTCAGGCGCAAGAGGAAGCAAGCAGCAGGTTAAACAGCTTGCCGGTATGCGGGGATTGATGGCGAAACCCCGCAAAAGTGGATCTACTGGCAGTGAGATCATTGAAAACCCGATTCTTACCAACTTTAAGAATGGTTTGAACGTTTTGGATTACTTCATTTCCACCCACGGTGCCCGTAAAGGACTTGCTGATACAGCCCTGAAAACAGCCGATGCCGGTTACCTGACGCGTCGTTTGGTGGATGTAGCTCAGGATGTGGTTATAGCTGAAGAAGACTGTGGAACCCTTCGGGGAATTGGCATCAGTGCTTTGCGAGACAATGAAGAAATAATTGAACCTTTGGCTGACCGAATAGAAGGTCGTACCAGCCTGCACAATGTATACCATCCACTTACAGACGAAGTATTGATTAATGCGGGTGATGAAATTACCGCCGACCTTGCGCTTCTCGTAGAAGAATCAGGGATTGAATCTGTTGAGATCAGAAGTGTGTTGAGTTGTGAAAGTAAGCGTGGGGTATGTGTGAAATGTTATGGTAAAAATCTTGCTTCAGGATACATTGCGCAAAGGGGTGATGCCGTAGGCATTATTGCCGCGCAATCTATCGGGGAACCAGGTACACAGCTTACCCTCCGTACATTCCATGTAGGTGGTGTTGCCGGTAGCGCTTCGGTTGAAAATTCGCTGTCTGTGAAATTTGACGGTATTGTTCAGTTTGATGGCATTCGTACGGTACAGGGACTCAATGCAAACAATGAATCTGCAACATATGTAATTGGACGTACAGGTGAAATGCGTGTAATGGACGAAAAAGGAGAGCGTTTGCTCAATACACATAACATTCCTTATGGATCTATTTTGCATGTGAAGAATGGTCAAAAAGTAAAGAAAGGTGATGTGGTCTGCACTTGGGATCCGTTCAACAATGTAATTATTGCTGAGATTAACGGTACCATTAAATTCGATAACATTGTTGAAGGTGTAACCTATCGCGACGAAGCTGATGATCAAACCGGCCACCGCGAAAAAGTGGTTATAGAAAGCAGAGACCGGACCAGGATCCCTGCATTAAATATTGAAGGAAAAGACATTAAATCCTATAACCTGCCGGTAGGGGCACATATTTCGGTAGATGAAGGTACGGAAGTAAAAAGCGGACAGGTACTTGCAAAAATCCCCCGGGTACTGAGCAAGCTTCGTGACATCACCGGTGGTTTACCCCGCGTAACCGAACTGTTCGAGGCCCGTAATCCAAGTAACCCTGCTGTGGTTTCTGAGATTGATGGTGTGGTTTCGTTTGGCAGCATCAAAAGGGGCAACCGCGAGATTATTGTGGAATCCAAAGATGCTACTGTAAAGAAATATCTTGTTCCGCTTACCCGTCAAATCCTTGCACAGGAAGGCGACTTTATTAAAGCCGGTGCTCCTTTGAGTGATGGTTCTATTTCGCCTGCTGATATTCTGGCCATTAAAGGGCCATATGCGGTTCAGGAATATGTGGTGAATGAGATACAGGAAGTTTACCGTTTGCAGGGTGTGAAAATCAATGATAAGCACATTGAAGTGATTGTTCGTCAAATGATGAAAAAACTTGAGATCGTTGATGCAGGAGATACCAGGTTCCTTGAAGAAGACCTGGAAGACCGGGTAGACTTCATGGAGGAAAATGACCGCATTTTTGACAAGAAAGTAGTAGTAAATCCCGGTGGGAGTTCGAAATTCCGAGCCGGTCAGATCATAAGCGTTCGTGAATTGCGCGAAGAAAATAGTCTGCTCCGTCGTGCCGATGAGGCGCTGATTGAAGTACGTGATGCCAATCCGGCAACGGCACGTCCGGTGCTGCTCGGTATCACTAAAGCTTCATTGGGTGTTCAAAGCTGGATTTCCGCAGCATCCTTCCAGGAAACCACCAAAGTGTTGAGCACCGCTGCCATTAATGGTAAACGGGATGATATGCTTGGATTGAAGGAAAATGTGATCACAGGTCACGCAATTCCTGCAGGAACCGGTCTTCGCGAATTTGAAGATATGATTGTGGGAAGTATGGAAGAATACGAAGTACTTTCCATAACGCGTGAAGTAGCGTCTTATGACGACGACGAATAATTGTTGTACCGGTTGATCATTACAAAAGCCGTGTGTTGAAAAACACACGGCTTTTTCCGTTTTTTGTGGAGTTTAAATGCAAGCAAAACATTTATTATACTCCCGCACCGTTTCCTGAGCTGCTTTGCATCACCACGGCATCCGCTGATTTCAATAACCCTGAGATTAATGGCGCTGCTTTTAAAGTCTGGCGCTTTGGGGATCCGGGTCTGTTTGCGCTTCAGCAAACTCTTTATGAACTTAAACTCATTTCCGGATTATTCAGTAGAAAAATTTCAATGATCATGTAGCTTTTCTAAGGTGTACCGGATAAGCGGTTTACAGAGTTCATTTTTGAGCCTTTAGAAACAAGTGACTACTTCAAATAAGTCAATAAACCTATAATCAAAATTACTGCAAGTAAGCTAAGAATTATCCACGGACGATAATCTGCAGTATTTGATTCGTGTTTAGAGCTGAGTAAATGATTGGTCATAGGCATTGATTTTAAGGACTAACAATCTTTATGTTTCTAGTTAAGCTAAAGTTAATAAATAAATGCATAATACCCATAATATACTTTTCCACATTGTGGTTTACCCTATTATTTAACCTCATCATAGCTTTTCATCCTTTGAAGAAAGCAGGCACATTCTAATTTTGCCCTTTAATGAACCCATTTTATCCCAGATTATATAAAAAGCTGCTCTTGTCCCTGGTTTTGGCAGCGGTTTTGTCAGGATGTGAAAAGGAAGTGGATGTGATCCCCCGGGATACTCCGCCGGTACTTGTGGTGGAAGCGACCATCGAAAATGGCAGGCCACCACTTGTTATTCTTTCAAATAGTTTCCAGTTTTTTGACAGCCTTGGACTGGTCGATCTTGAAAAAAGTTTCATCAAAGGCGCGGAAGTAACCATTTCTAACGGCCAAAGAACGGTGCGGCTTGAAGAATATGAAGAAGATCTTTTGGATCGCAAGTGGACCTACTATACCATTAGCCGTACCAATCCCGGACAGGCCATGATTGGAACGCTGAAAACTGCATATTCCCTTAATATTGTAACCTCAGGTAAATCTTATTCCGCTCAGACCTTCATCCCCGACACCTCAAGACGAATTATTGATATCTGGTGGAAGCAAGGTTTGAATGAAAAAGATTCTTCATTGGTGAACGTGTTTGTGAAAATAACCGACCCTCCCGGACTTGGTAATTATATCAGGTGGTTTACCAGTGTGAATGATTCCGCTTTTCTTCCTGGCTTTGGATCAGTGGTGGATGATGCCCTGATTGATGGAACAACTTATGATGTCCAGATTTTTCGATCATATAGCCGCAATGCTGATATTGACTCCGAAACGTTCGGGTATTTCAGGCGCGGTGAAAAAGCGTCCGTAAAATTATCCAATATAGATAAAGGAACGTTTGATTTTTGGAGGACCTGGGAACAAAACGCAAGCAACCAGGGCAATCCTTTTGGCACGCCAGTTAAAATTCTTACGAACATCAAGGGAGGAGCCACCGGTTATTTTGCTGGATATGCATCGCAAATCAAAACCATACGCATTCCTGATTAGCTTTTTATCTTTCTTGCGTAAACACTTTCTTACCGTCAATAAATGTCATCCAGGCTTTTGCGTTTCGGATCTGGTCAGCAGATGCATTCAGTATATTCGTATCCCAGATCACAAGGTCTGCTAGTTTTCCTGCTTTCAATGATCCGGTTTTGTCTTCCATAAAATTCGCGAATGCGTTATTCACGGTATAGCATTGCAAACTTTCTTCTACGGTTAATTTTTCAGCAGGGAACCAACCCCCCGGATTTTGTCCGTCCAGGGTTTGCCTGAAAGTGGCGGCAAAAATTCCCTCCATTGGATTAAAAGGTGCTACCGTCCAGTCGCTGCCAAATGTAACTGTTGCGCCGGCATCTAGAAGAGTCCGAAACGCATAGGTGCGCAGCAGACGGTCATTGTCCAGTCTTTTTGCCGCCCACCGGCCATCATCAATGGCATGATAGGGTTGTACACTGGCAATCACTTTCAGTGATTTGAAGCGAGCGACCGACGATTTGCTGATGTGTTGGGCATGCTCGATGCGGAAACGTTTTTTTCCCTCATTGGCGGCAGTTTCATAAACATCCAGCAACCAGTCAATCGCCCTGTCGCCAATCGCATGTACAGCAACATGGAGGCCGGCATTATTTGCATCTATAATGTCTGCTCTCAGCTTTGCGGTATCCGTAATGATTAATCCTGACGTACCGGGCTCATCCAGGTATGGATCATAAAACCAGGCCGTTGTGCTGCCAAGCGAGCCATCCACAAATCCCTTCAGGCCACCCCAGAAAAGCAGATCATCACCTTTTCCGTTCCTTTTGGTATAATCTTCCAGTTTTTTCCAGTCGCCCAGCTGGACCAGGGAATAAACGCGCAACTTGAGCGCATTCTTTCTGCGGGCGCGTCTGTATGTTTCAAGGTCAGTCCAGCCGCCAAATGAATTAACATCGGTTACCTGTGTCACTCCAAGCGAAATTGCATGTTCCTGGGCACGGTTGAACATTTCGTCGAGCTCGGCTGAATCTGGTGCAGGAATTACATTATATACAAGATTCATTGCAGCATCTTTCAAAATGCCCGTCGGTTCACCGGTTGAGTCATCCCTCAAAATTGTTCCCCCTTCAGGGTCCTTGGTATTGCGGTCAATTCCCGCCAGTTTCAACGCTTTTGAATTGGCCAGTGCCATGTGACCATCATAACGCGCAACGAGCACCGGATTATCGGTACTAATGGAATCAATCCAGTCGCGCCGGGGCATTTCCGCCATGGCCTCATGATCCCAGTCTCCGCCCTGGATCCACCGTCCTGCCTTTGTACTCCTCGCATACTCTCCAAAGATTTTTACAAATTCCGCTTTAGAGTTTGCCCTGCGAAGATCAACCGACCCGAGTTGATACCCACCGGAAAGAAAATGGACATGATTGTCGATTATTCCAGGGGTAATCATTCTGTTGCCTGCGTCGATCGTAACTGTGGTAGAAGAACTGAATTCATCGGGATTGTCACCCACATAGACTATCTTGTTTTCTTTTAACGCTATTGCTGTAGCATTTGGCAACAATGAATCTCCGGTCCATACAACTGCATTAATAATAATGATATCCGCAGATTGGGTTTTTGATGCGGAATTGCAGGCAAAAAATACTGGCCAAAGAATGAATAGCAGGAAAAACCGATTTTTCATAAACAGATTTAATAAATGGAAAGTTGGGAAAAAATACCGAAAAAGAAAAGATTGATTTTTTCTTCCACGTATCCCAATTTTGATCATCAGATATAGCTAAAGAGATTTATATAATATGGTAAAGCACTTCGCTTTTAAATGGAAGCGGCATTTTTCTATCTTGACCGGGCTGCTTTTTGGCGCGATATTGCCGCCTGCCCTTTATGCGCAAAATTTCGGTGGAACTCCATATTCAGTTGATTGGAAACAAGTGCGAAACCAACAGGTGACTGTGATTTTTGAGAAAGGACAAGACAGCCTGGCCCGGATAGTGAGCGCACAAGCTACATTGATTAAAGAACGGTATGGATTTGGACAACGGCGCAATTACAAGCCAGTTTCTTTGATCCTGCAGAACCGGGGACTCGCTTCCAATGGCTATGTCGCCCTTGCACCATGGAGGAGTGAATTTTTCACTACTCCCCCTCAAAATCCGTTTGAATTGGGAAGCATGAGCTGGATAGATAACCTGGCTTTGCATGAAATCAGGCATGTTCAACAATATGAGGCCTTCAATACCGGCTTGTCGGCCCTGGCAGGCACGCTCTTCGGAGAAAATGGCCGACTGCTATTGAACGACATGGCAGTACCCGACTGGTTTTTTGAAGGGGACGCTATTGTGATGGAAACCCAATTGTCTGAACAGGGCAGAGGACGGCTTCCTGCCTTTGTAAATGAATGGCGGATCTTCGAGCAGGGCGGGCGTAAGCTGAATTATCAGCAACTGAGAAACGGAGCTTATAACTATTATGTGCCAAACCACTATACGCTCGGTTACATTCTGAACGCTTATAGCCATCAGAAATTTGGAAAAGGCGAACTGCCAGAAATTGCAAGCGACGCAGCTGCCTATAAAAATCTGGTTTATCCTTTTCAATCCGCATTCAGGAAAAAAACTTCAATACGTTTTTCAAAATTTGTTGATGAAGCATTGCAGGCATACCGAAACCTACAGGTCCGTCGTAACGATTCATCTACAAGTTGGATTACTTCCACGGTTAATAACGATGTTGTACATTATATATACCCTCAACCCAACGAAAAGAACAAAATAATTGTTGCCTTGAAGAAATCCCGACGAAATTCCCCGGAATTTATTGCGCTCGACAGTTCCGGCCGTGAGTCAACAATCGGCAAGGCTGCAATTATGCTTGACGACTATTTTACCTTAAGCAATGATCAAATTGTTTATGCTGGCTATCAACCCGACACCCGCTGGACGAATGAAGAAAAAAATGAGATCCTGATTCAGGATTTTAAAACCGGAAAAATACACTACACTGGAATTAAAGGCCGTTATCTGTCTCCCGCGCTGGACCAATCTGGTAAATGGTTTGTCGCGGTCGAATCCCTTACCAACGGAAGCTGCCGCCTGGTTATTCTCAACAGGAATGGGGAAATCCAATATTCACTCAAGGGCAGTCCTGGCTTCTACTATTCACATCCACGTTTTTTACCTGGCGGCAACCGAATACTGGTTGCGGTACGTAAACCCGACGGCCAAATGGGATGGCTGCAATGGGATTTTGACTCAGATATGTCGGTCTGGCTACTTCAACCTGTGCAGGCGAACCTGGGTTTTCCGGTACTTTCAGAACACAGGATATTTTTTACGGGCTCGGACGGTGACCTGAATGCTGTTTTTGAAATGGATTCTGTTTCAGGCCATGTACAAAAAGTTGGTTATCATGAAAATGGGATTAGCCAGGGGTTTGTTATCCAGGATCGCGTTGTGGCGAGTATTTTCACTGCTGGCGGTAACCGGCTCGCGAAACTACCAGTTGAGGCCCGGCCTGGAACTCCTTCTCTGGAAATAAAGCCATTGTTTTTAGAAAAACCTGCAGATGCTTTTATTGGCAGTAAGACAGTGGATGATGTGGCTATGCCTTCAAAACCGTATTCAAAATTCAAACGTCCATTCAATTTTCACAGTGTTGTTCCCTACTGGCAGGATCCGGAATTTGTGTTGAATATTCAGGGGGCAAATGTCCTGAATACGTTTCTGACAAACCTTAGTGGATCCTATAATTCAAATGAGCGTTCTTTTGGAATTGGCGGCGATATCATTTACGGCGGCAGCTACCTCCAGCCTTACCTTACTGCTCAGTACCGGTTTGAGCGGCCATATGTCAAAGACAGTATTACTTATCATTTCAATGAACTGGAGTATGGAGCCGGATTGCGGCTGCCATTGAACTTCACTTCCGGCCGGTGGTTTCGGCACCTCACATTACAATCCGGAATACACAATAGCCGGTTATTTTGGGGATCAGCAGGAAAAGATGTTTTTCAAAACCGCAATTTCACCATGCTTCATTTGCGGGGGCAGTTCGCTGCACAAACCCAAAAAGGAATGCAGGAAATTTACCCGGATTGGTATATCGGCCTGCTGGCCGATTACAGGGGAGGCATAGGAGAATCTGAGGGGCGAAGATCCGTGGTTAACCTGCAGGCTTTTGCACCCGGATTGGCAAAAACACATTCCCTTGGTTTGCAAATTGCCTGGCAAAGCAGGGATACCTTGGCCCGGTATAGTTTTACCGATTTATTTCCTTTCAGCAGGGGGTATTCAGCGTTAAACTATCCGGTCATGTTGCGGTATTCAGGAAATTACCATTTTCCCTTGTTTTCCATTAACCAGGGTTTTGCCAATTTAGCATTCGTACACAGGGTTCGAATGAACCTTTTCTTTGATTGGACGAAAGGTCGAAGTTTGCGTCAACAAAAAGATTTTCTTTATCGGTCGGGAGGGGCGGAAGTATTTTTAGATGGAAAAGTCTGGAATCAGTTGCCACTTTCGCTCGGTTTGAGGTATACCCGGTTGTTTGATGGAGGGAAAACTGCCCAGCTATTTGAATTTATCTTGCCTCTAAATCTGTACTAAAAGGCGAAACGCTCATTGAATCGTTTAAAAACCGCGGATTTAGCATTTTTTTAGATGCTTCCATCGTTGGTAAGCATAAATAAAAGCAGGTGTATTTCCTTTTCAATTAAAAAAAATACTATCTTTGCGCTCCCAAATTTTATATGGCAAAACAGGCACTCATAAAGCAGGACGGAGTAATTTTAGAAGCATTATCTAACGCAATGTTTAAAGTACGGTTAGAAAATGGTCATGAAATTATCTGTACAATCTCCGGAAAAATGCGGATGCACTATATCCGGATCTTGCCGGGCGATAAGGTTGGCGTTGAAATGAGTCCATATGATTTAACGAGGGGACGTATCTTTTTCAGGTACAAATGATTATCCAAGTATGCGCTGTAACCTTAGAGTTGGAGGGTATGGCCATTGTTAAAATAAGAAAACCTTAAAACAATGAAAGTTAGAGCATCCATTAAGAAGCGTAGCGCAGACTGCAAAATTGTACGTCGCAAAGGCAAGCTTTTAGTAATTAACAAAAAGAACCCACGTTTTAAGCAGCGTCAGGGGTAATTGAATTTAAAACCATTCTAAAAATCTGAACAGAATATGGCTCGTATTGCCGGTATTGACCTTCCAAAAAATAAGCGTGGCGAAATAGGGTTGACCTATATTTTCGGCATTGGCAAAAGCACTGCCAAATACATTTTGGAAAAGGCAGAAATCGATATCAACAAGAAAGTAAATGATTGGAATGATGATGAGCTCAATGCCATCCGTACCATCATTAACGATGAAATTAAAGTAGAAGGCGTTTTGCGCAGTGAGGTTACGATGAATATCAAGCGCCTCATGGACATTGTGTGCTACCGTGGACTTCGCCACCGTAAAGGGTTGCCGCTTCGTGGTCAGCGTACGCGTACCAACAGCCGTACACGTAAAGGGAAGCGTAAGACGGTTGCCGGTAAGAAGAAAGCGCCGAAGAAATAATATTCAAGGTCCTGCATGTATTGCGGGACTTGTTTATAAACCAAATCCGGTAAATTTTGGATCGCTTCACAGCAGGAGAAACAACCGGTTCCGGATAGCCTCCGGAATTATTAAACTTAAAGATTACCTCAGCAAAAAATGGCAAAACAACAATTAAGTGCAAAGCAGGCCGCTAAAAAAAGGATCGTAAAGGTTGAAGCGGCCGGGGATGTGCATATCAGCGCAACCTTCAATAACCTGATTATATCAATTACCAATAAACAAGGACAAGTGATCAGCTGGTCCAGTGCCGGTAAAATGGGCTTCCGCGGAAGTAAAAAAAATACACCCTA
Organism: Bacteroidota bacterium; assembly: GCA_023387985.1. Taxonomy (GTDB): domain Bacteria; phylum Bacteroidota; class Bacteroidia; order Chitinophagales; family Chitinophagaceae; genus Phnomibacter. The sequence goes on from JAEWHC010000009.1 coordinate 990,661, forward strand.
TGCAGCCCAGGTAGCAGCATCAGATGCAGCAAAAGTTGCGACAGATGCAGGCCTTAAAAGAGCGGACGTATACGTAAAAGGTCCTGGAAGCGGTCGCGAAGGCGCCATCCGGACCATTGCACAAAGCGGAATTGAAGTTACTTCAATCCGCGATATTACTCCGCTGCCGCACAATGGCTGCCGTCCTCCCAAAAAGCGTCGCGTATAATGACCGCGCTTTTGGGTACAAACATTTCTATTCGTTTTTGAACATAGAATTTCATTTAACAAAAGGGTACCGGATTGATTTTTTACGATTTTTCAATGATCCGCGTACCGAATGCTAAAAAAATCGAAATGAAAAAAAACTATGGCACGTTACACTGGTCCTAAGACCAAGATTGACCGTACATTCGGTGAGCCTATTTTAGGCAATGGCAAGTATTTAGGAAAAAACAGCAATCCTCCCGGTCAGCACGGAGCATTGCGTAAGCGTAAGCAATTGGGTGAATATGCCCTTCAGCTTAAAGAAAAGCAGAAAGCTAAATACACTTATGGCGTTTTAGAGCGCCAGTTTTACAAGACCTTTGTGGAAGCAAACCGCAGAAAAGGAATTACAGGGGAAAACCTGATCAAATTGCTGGAAGCACGCCTGGACAATACTGTTTATCGTCTTGGCATTTCTCCAAGCCGGCCGGGTGCCCGCCAGTTGGTAAGTCACAAGCATATTTTCGTAAATGGCGAATGTGTGAATATTCCTTCTTATCAATTGAAGCCCGGGGATGTAATTACCCTCTCAGAAAAAACTGCCCACAACCAGGCTATTTTAAGTCTTTCCAAAGGAAAAAATCCAAAGATCAACTGGCTGGATTGGAATGAGGAAGAAAAGAAAGGAACTTTCCTGGGATATCCCGAGAGAGAAAATGTTCCTGAGAACATTCGGGAGCAACTCATTGTGGAATTGTATAGTAAATAATGACAAGGTTGGTCGTTCCAGCCTTTTCGTTTTTATGTTATTCATTCTTGTAAAACAAAAATTTAATTATTTAATATGGCTATTATTAGTTTTCAAAAGCCGGATAAAATCGTTCTTCATAAAGCAACGGATTTCGAAGCCCAGTTTGAGTTTCGTCCGCTTGAGCCCGGGTATGGTCTGACCATTGGCAATGCACTTCGCCGGGTACTCCTAAGTTCATTGGAAGGATATGCGATTACCGGTATTCGTATTGATGGTGCTGACCATGAGTTTGCAACCATTAAAGGCATTGCGGAAGATCTCACAGAGATCATCCTCAATCTGAAACAGGTACGTTTCAAAAAAACAATTGACAGCGACGTGCAGCATGAAAAGATCATGCTCAACCTGAAAAATAAAACAGAGTTTACTGCAGCAACCATTGGGGAAGCACTGCAGAGTTTTGAAGTGATGAATCCGGATCTGCGCATTTGCACCATGGATGCTTCTGCAAAACTGGAAATTGAAATTCATGTGGCCAAGGGCCGCGGATACGTTCCTTCAGATGAAAACACCATTAAGGATGCGCCATTCGGTTTTATCCCCGTGGATTCCATTTTTACGCCGATCAAAAACGTAAAGTACAGCGTGGAAAATACCCGCGTTGAACAACGTACCGACTATGAAAAGCTCCTGATGGAAGTGATCACTGATGGTACCATTCATCCGGAAGAAGCTGTAAAGCAGGCAAGTCGTATCCTGATCCAGCATTTAATGATCATCACTGATGAAAACATCACTTTCGATACCAAGGAAGAAAAGAAAGAAGACCTGGTGGATGAAACAACCCTTCAACTGCGTAAAGTGCTGAAAACCCCGCTTGAAGATCTTGACCTCAGCGTCCGTGCCTTTAACTGCCTGAAAGCTGCAAAAATCAACAGTCTGAGTGAGCTGGTTCAATACGAGCAGGAAGACCTGATGAAATTCAGAAACTTTGGGCAAAAGAGCCTTTCTGAAATTGAACAGATCTTAGGTGAAAGAGGACTTTCCTTTGGAATGGATCTGCTAAAGATCGGTATTGACAGCGAAGACCAACTTTAATATTTAATCATTTCATAACCGCCGGTTTTTCGGCAAACATCACAATTCCTTGACACGGTGTGATGTAAAAATTAAATTGTCATGCGTCACGGAGATAAACAAAATAACCTTAGCCGTACCCGGGAACACCGTACGGCATTGCTGCGGAACCTCGCAAGTGCACTCATTCGCGAAAAGCACATTGTAACTACCCTGGCTAAAGCCAAAGCATTGCGTAAATACATTGAACCGTTGGTTACCAAAACCAAAAAGAATGAAACGCAACTGGATATCCAGTCTCAGCACCGGGTGGTATTCAGCACGTTGAACGATAAAAATGCTGTAAAGGAACTGTTTACTGTAATCGGTCCCAAAGTTGCTTCACGCCCGGGTGGTTATACCCGAATCATCAAACTCGGTACACGTTTGGGTGACGCCGCTGAAATGGCCCTGATTGAATTTGTGGACTTCAATGAAACCTACGGTGCTGCGGCAGCAAAAGAGCCCGCTAAGAGAACCCGCCGTGGAAGCAGAAAAAAACCGGCCACCAACAAAGCTGAGGCACCTGTTACGGCTACAACAGAAACAGTTGAATCAGCCGAGGCTGACCAACCTGCTCCGACTCATGTTGCTGATGTCACCGATGAATCAAAAGATGAGGCCTAAGCCTTCTTTCGTAAATAATAAAAGCCTTCCAATTACGGGAGGCTTTTTTTTATGGGTTTTGAATTGTACACGGTATTGTTTTGCAACAAAAATCCCCAAAACATTCCCGCCGATTTTGACGCAGAACATGCAAACTGCTGATTTGAACTATTCAGACGTTAAAGCGAAAATGCATCACATCGCCGTCCTGCACCACATACTCTTTCCCTTCAATGCGAAGTTTGCCATTTTCCCTGGATGCTGACTCTGAACGGTATTTGATATAATCTTCAAAAGCAATTACTTCGGCCTTGATAAATCCTTTTTCAAAATCGGTATGAATTACTGACGCCGCTTGCGGTGCTTTCCAGCCTTTATGGATTGTCCATGCGCGGACTTCTTTTTCGCCTGCTGTAAAATAGGTTTCCAGGTTTAACAGCGCATAGGCAGCACGAATCAGGCGGTCAAGTGCGGGTTCTGCCATATGGTATTCTTCCATGAACATGGCTTTATCATCGGGATCTACCATTTCCGCGATCTGGGCTTCAATAGAGTTGTTCATAACAATAACTCCAGCATTTTCTTCGGCAGCCAATTTCTTAACCATATCGCTGTATTTATTGCCGCTATGCATTGAGGGTTCATCAACATTGGCTACATAGAGAACAGGCTTTGCGGTAAGCAGGAATAGATCTGCAATAGCCGGTAATTCCGCCTCATTCAAATCCAATTCACGGATGTTTTTTCCCTGTTCCAAATGGGTTTTGCATTTCAACAAAGCATCAAGTTCTGTTTTTAGTTTGGCATCACCTGCCCGTGCTTGTTTCTCAATACGGGCGATCTTTTTTTCCACGGATTCCAGGTCTTTCAGTTGCAATTCCGTATCAATAATCTCCTTGTCGGCAATGGGATTGATCTCCCCTTCATCCCGCAAAATATTTTCGTCTTCAAAGCATCGGATCACATGAATGATTGCATCCACCTCACGGATATTTCCGAGGAATTTGTTTCCCAGACCCTCGCCTTTACTTGCACCTCTTACCAGGCCGGCAATATCCACGATTTCAATCTGTGTGGGTACAACCCGTTGGGGATTCACAATTTCGCTGAGTTGTTCCAGGCGTTTGTCAGGAACATCCACCAATCCCACATTGGGATCAATGGTACAAAAACGGTAATTGCTCGCCTGCGCTTTTGCACTGTAGCTCACTGCGTTAAAAAGTGTTGATTTTCCAACATTGGGTAATCCCACGATGCCTGCTTGTAATGCCATATTGCTGTTCAAAAAAATGAGCGGCAAAGGTAATCTATATTGTTCAGGTTTTGCCGTGCGCTTGTTTAATGGAAAACCAAAAAAAGGCCGCCCCGAAGGACGGCCAGGATTGTTTCTATTGGTTTCTAATCAGATCATTTACCCCTCTCACCCGGAATCAGTTTTCCGGTAATGGTTTTGCCATTGGTTTCAAGCCGGTACATGATCATGGTTCTTGGTAAAGCATCAGCGCTGTATCGTATGGTTGCCGATCCGCCTTTTAACACGCCTTCGAAAACAGAACCCAAAACGCGACCACTTACATCCACAAGACTCAACTTCACCTTACCGGGCGTATTGGAATTGATTTTGAAGAAAATTTCTGAACCGAACGGATTCGGATAAGCGGTAACACTCACGGCATCCGCCGTGGGCGTAATGCTTATACCATCTACTGTACCTGCATTGATACTTCCCGAGGTAATCGGAGCTTCACATTCGCCAAGGTAGAATGCACATTCGTCAAATGCATTGTTGATGGCATCAACTGCACTGTTAACCGCAGCTGGTGAAGCACATGTGCTTGTACCACCCAAAACCTTATTGGCGAAAGCCAGCAATTCATTCACTGTCGGAGTCTCATCGAGGCAGTCAAGAACTTCCTGAGGAATGTACCAGGTACCACCACCATAGGTTGTTCTGAAGCAAGGACTCAGTGACATTACACCCAGTCTTGGATCATTCAACACATTCAAGGTGAGTGAAATGGTTTGAGACAACAGGTTGTTGTTGATGCGTCCTTGTTTGGTCAGGTAGGTAGAAGCCATGCAAGTTGTCCATGTAGCAGCATTGGTGCAGCTAGAAGACAATACATCCGCTTTTTGTCCGCCAGGAAGCATTTTGTTCAACGCGATTGCACTTGCATTGTCCGTCGGGATGAGGATATACCTGCCGGCCATATCACCAATCACCAGGTTGCCATCGTAAGCTGCAAATACTTCTGTCATCTTCGCAAGACCATTCTTGTTGCCCCAGAATCCCTGAGTGTAAGAACATGCTTCACAACAAGGCAAATAGATTGTCTGACTAAATGTTGCCTCATTATTACAAGCATCTTTAACCGTCCATGTTCTGGTGTACTCATGTCCGCATCCAAGGTCTACTGTTGGCATCACGTCAGAAACAGGTATAACGGTTCCGCAAGCATCCGACCAAACCGGCACATCCCACGGCAGCGTTTCAAATGTTATGCCTGTACCACACGCAACTTCTTTCCATGTTGCGGGAGGTGTTTCGATTATTGGCGCATCCGTATCTACTGTCCAGGAGACTGTTTGTATGAATGGAATGCTTTCATTGCCGCATCCATCAACATAAATCCAGGTTCTGCTTATCGAATGCGTGCAGTTTTCAATAGTCACAGTTGACGTCATCGGATAGCCTTCTTTCAGGGCTGGAGTTACTGTACAGTTGTCGGCTGCTGTTGGAGTTATAAACGCTGGCTGAACATTACACTGTGTACCGGTAATGGTTGTCTGTCCGGTAACGGTTGGTTTTTCAGAATCCGCTACATTAAATGTGGCCTCGCAATTGGAAGTACATCCATTTGCACCAGTGATTACCAATGTAAGTGTGAATGAAGCGCATGTATTACCTGCTCTAACGGACACCGTTGGACCGTTGAGCGGACCTTCAATAGAAGCTCCTCCTGTAATAGACCATGCATAAGAGGCCATTCCGGCCGGGCCACCATAGGTGGCTGTTGTGCCCGGACAAATGTTATTCGGGCCCGAAAGGGTTCCACATGTTGGAGGTGTTATATCCTGGGCAACTGTAACTGTTGACGTAGCCTGACATGCAGGCCTTCCGGGTGCAGTAATCACGACGGTATAGGTACCAGAGTCAGAAACAATTCTAGTTGGATCCTTTGTACCATCGCCCTGATCAGCACCGTCTGCGGGCAATTCAGGTCCCATGTCAGAACCAACAGATGGCCCATACCATTTAATGGTGGCTGCTGCAGGAATGATATTGCTGGCCGTGAGTGTAACACTGGTAACCGCGCAGGTGAGGTCAGCTGATTTTGATGCGGTTACACTGGGTTCAAACGATCCACCAAAGGCATAAGGTCCAACATAGTCTTTCAATTGGGCATTGAACGATGCAGATGTGCGGGTTTTAACCAGAATGCTGCCAAATAATCCACCGCATGGATTTACACCTTCTATGTTGTCCAGGCCATAAGCTGTAAGGTTGATGCCAAATTCTGCGAATTGATTTGCAAGGTAGTCATCCCGGTACACCCCTTTATCATCGAGTGTGCCCCAGGGCCCGGCAGTTGTAGTTGCTGAATTCACGGCAGTGAATAAAGAATTGTCGGTAAACCCCGGCTTCACATCTATTTGATACCAAACATAACCATTGGTATTGAGTCCCGGGGTTTGGGCACCCAACAAATTGAAAAAGCCCTGAACTTGTGGAGCCATGTCGGGATGCATCCAAACATATAGTTTGGTTATTGCATTGGTGCCACCATTTTGATAGTCGATGGTCATTAATATATCACCGGCCTGGGTAACACTTCCCGATGCGAACTTCCAGGATGTGCGCCCTCCATCGGGTCCGGCGCTTACAAAAGCATTGCCAACAACAGAAATTGCACCACGCAGGAATTCGAAATCCAGGTGCTTTTCCCCATTGGTAGTACGATAGGAAGCGCCACCAAAAAACCAATAATTGTTATTTGATAAATCTCTTCTCAAATGCGCCATTACATCCAACAGGTCACTTTTTGGTGGCGTGCTGTTAGGTTGTGATTCCCAGGTACTGGGGTTGTCGGCGTTGTTGTCAGACCCGCCCGGAAAAGCGGATTGATCATTTCCAGTTCCCGAGTGATCATCCCTGATATAAATGGCATCAATCCATTGATAACCACCCATAGTCGTAAAAGTGGGTACACTTTGTTGTACCGAGAACTGGTATTTGTTACTCGGGGCGGCCAGGATGGCGGCTTTTATAGACGCAGCATTCGTTTGGTCAATTACGTTCTTGCCAAGCCCGGGCCAATTGGCATCGAAAAACCAATCGTCCGTTCCGGATGCCCCGGTGAGCCCTCCAAAATGGAGGCGGTTGGCGATTACACCACCATCAATGCCAAAATTAACGGGCACCCCTGGCGCCAATTGTGCCTGGGCCCCGTTTAGGCTAAATAAAGTAGCAATGGCCAGAAGTAGAAAATCCAGCATCCTGACCGGCCGGAAGACCTGTTGGCGCCAACAGACTCCCTGTGTTCGTGTAGTTTTCATAGAATAGGCTTTTTTTTAAATTAAAAAGTGTCGAAAGATTCAGTTCACAAAGATTTACTTAATCCTTGCTGGTGTGTAGCCTGATTAGGATTTCATAGGCTAATGAATTTGAGGGTGAACATTTTTGTTTAGTCTAACATTAGAAAGGTCTCCAATGGATTCTAAAATTAACATTTCCACAGCGTTATGTCAAGCATTTATTAAAAAAACTTACTTGTTATAACATGGGTATTAAAAAAATTTATGTTATCAACATAGGTTTTTGAGATATGTGCGATTAAAAACTGAAACTTTTTCCTGCATTCTGAAACAGTTTTAGGATATTGCCCTGAATTTTCAAACCATGGCGCTTAATTACGTTTGGATCGCGTTTTTCCTGGTGGGAATGTTAGTCGCGTTGGTGAAACTTGTTGTGTTTCAAGACTATGAGATCTTTAAAAACCTTGTTGACGGCATGTTTGATTCTGCCAAGGTTTCCATCATGGATATCGCACTGCCCTTAACCGGAGTTATGGTATTTTTTATGGGACTGTTGAATGTTGGAGAAAAAGCCGGCGCCGTAAATTTTATTGCCCGGGTATTAAGCCCAATTATGAAAAGACTTTTTCCAGAAGTTCCTAAAGAACATCCTGCTATGGGGCAGATGGTGATGAATTTTAGTGCAAACATGCTTGGGCTCGATAATGCCGCCACACCTTTTGGGTTGAAAGCTATGGAGAGCCTTCAGCAACTGAATCCTGACAAAAAAACCGCAACCAATGCGCAGATTATGTTCCTGGTGTTACACACAAGCGGATTGACCCTTTTGCCCCTGACAATTTTTGCCTACCGCGCCGGCGCCGGTTCCGTTGATCCGAGCAGTGTATTTATCCCCTGTGTTTTAGCCACCGTGATAACTACCATCCTGAGCATAATCGTTACCGGAATATGGCAAAAACTCAGGTTTGACAAAGTATTGATTGGCGGAATTATTGGTGCTTTGGCTCTTAGTATCGGACTGATGCTCTTTATTGGACAATTGCCCAACCAGGTGGACGGCCAGCCTGAAATTTTCTTTACAAAAGAAAATTTCAGTAAGGTTTTTGGCAATCTTATTTTGTTTGCAATCGTGGTGGCTTTTGTCATAGCAGGATATGTGAGAAAAATAAATGTATTTGATGCTTTTATTGAAGGCGCCAAGGGTGGTTGGGAAGTCGTGGTGAAGATTATGCCATATATTGTTGGTATGCTTGTAGCCATCCGCGTCTTCAGGGAAAGCGGATCCCTGGGTTATATAACGAGTGGATTCAAATGGTTTTTTACTGCAATTGGTGTGCGTGATGAATTCGTACCAGCTCTTCCGGTTGCCATCATGAAGCCATTTAGTGGAAGTGGGGCGAGAGGCCTGATGCTGGATCTGTTCGACAGCCATGGCCCGGATAGTTTTGTTGGCCAGATGGCGAGCACTTTCCAGGGCAGTGCAGATACTACTTTCTATATCCTTGCACTATATTTTGGAAGCGTGGGTATTATAAGGGTTCGATATGCCATCTGGGCGGGACTTATTACCGACTTTCTTGGAGTAATTGCAGCAATCATAATTGCTTACCAATTTTTTCCGCACTAAGGATGTTTTTCAGAACGGTTCAAATAAGAAAAGCAGGAAAAAAAGGCCGGGGAGTTTTTGCCGGAGAAGATATAGCGGCAGGTAGCCTGATTGAAAGGGCTCCGGTTATTGTTCTTAGTCCTGAAGATCGCCTGGTTGCTGAAAAAACCAAGCTTTATAATTACATTTTCTCCTGGGGACAAGGCGATGAAGAGGCCGGCGCGGTAGCGCTGGGTTACATCAGTATGTATAACCATGCTTCACCAAGCAATGCGGAATATACCATGTTTTTTGATAAAGAATTTATGGAAATTAAAGCAATGGTCAATATTCCAAAAGGCGCGGAAATTACCCTGAACTATTCTGCCCACTGGCAGGAAGAGAAGCCGGTATGGTTTAAGATGAAGGATTGAATTCCTTTATTTTTCAAAAAAATTCAGTGTACCGCCTACCCATTCTTTGTCTGCATTATAACGAACGCCAATCATTTTACCTTTGCTCAGCCGGCCAAGATTTTGAACGGGCTGAGGCCGCAGCATGCCTGGCAACCAAAAATAAAATATCCGTATTTCCGCTTTTGCGGGGACATCCGGAGTTTGGATGATATCGGCATATTGAACCTTTTTTTGGAGGATCCAGTTTTCGGGGTCCTCAATTTTTTCAAGATCTGCTTTTACAACATCAATAATCACTCCCTGGCCTGCAAAAGAGAATAATGGTTTCAAAACATAATTTTCCAGGTCTTCAGGCCATCTTTTTACATCATTCAAAAAACTTGTGGGCGGAACATATGGCGAATGAATAAAGGGCAAGGTAAACTTACTTAGCCTGTAGAACCAGTTGGGATGGGGGCACCATTCCACTTCATATGGAAGCTTAAGGTCAACAAGATCATCAGGGAGTTCCTGTTGCTGCAGGTCATCAAAAATAAGCCTGTTGTAGATGCGTTTGATATGTTGCCGGCTTCCATTTTCCTTTTCATAAAACAATTTGCGGCCTTCGCTTTTCAAATTTGTATAACAGAGAATGGTAATGCCTGTAAGCGCCTGTGTGCAGTAAAAATCAATCCTCGTTTTTTGCTCATCGGGAAAAATCTCCAGCAAAACAACTTCTTCCGGCTTATGCCCGTCCAAAATGATTGCTTTCAATAATTCCGGATAAACTTCGGAACTGTATTCTCCAAAATAACTGGAAAAATTACCGGGTATATCAAAATAATTCTTTATGATGAGATCCTGGAAGTATTGGTAACCAAATAAGGAGGGAAACCCTTGTAATTCGATCAGTTGGGGAATATAACCACCGTTGGAATCTTCACAAATGCCGAAATCAAAACATATAAATTGTGGCAGCCCTTCATCTCCTCCCACACGGTATGCATCAGGAATGGCGGGATTGGTTTTATCCATGAAACCGGGTTGCTGCATGAAGTCGATAATGTGTTCGCAACAACCGATCATTTGGTCTTTAAACTTTTTTGGAACAAATACCGGTGTTTCCGCCACCCGGAAAACCAGGGACCCTGGATATAGGGCATCCAGCTCATTCAGGTATTTGTTGTACACCTCTTTTTGAAAAGCGTTGTTGAACCGTTGGCGTAAGTCTGGAACCATTTGTAGTATTTTGATAGCAATAAAATTAATCTTTCCAAAGGAAAGGAAACAAAATGGAGGCCATGATGATAATAAGAAAATCCAGCCCGGTAAGTAGACCAAAGATCTTTAAAACGCCGTCTTCATTAAATACTTCACCCATGCCGGCCTTCGACAGCCTTACCAGCAGGATCAATTGTGGAACCATTACCGGTAATCCCAAAACGGCTACCAGGCTTGCCTGTTGCCTGGCTTTTGATGCAATGGCACTGAGCATGGTAAACAATAGCGAGAGTCCGAATCCGCCAACCAAAGTAATGAGGACAAACAGACCGGTATTTTGCAACGGGTTGCCGAGAAACAACAGGAAACACGCAAGTGAGATCAGGCTGAGCAGGATCATATATACCACGTTCAGCAACATTTTAGAGTATAAATATTCCAGAGGATGAACGGTGGAATAATAGTAAAGCATCCGGCCTTTAGCTTCACCCACAAAGGATTTAATCACCGCATTTACCACAATAAAAACTTGTGTTATCCAAAACAGTGCATTCCACTGGTCAGCCGCCGGCCTGCCCGTTGCCAGGTAAATAATAAAAATGGTGCTCAGGGCATACAGGAATATTCCGGTGAGGTTTTGCTGTTGCCGGAGCTCAGTCCTGACATCTTTTTTTACCAGTGCTATCAGCGAGTTTATCCTCATTTATCTTTCATTCTTTCAAAATAGTGCTTCCGGCAAAGTGGCATATAGGTATCTTTTTCTCCGAGAAGAACTTGTCCTGTATCTGCAGTTTTGCGATAGCTGTAGCTTGCGATTGTTCCGCAATCCATACATATAGCATGCGGTTTAGTTATGTAATCGGCAATGGCCAGAAGGTTGGGCATCTGTCCGAACGGTTTGCCCAGATAATCCATATCCAACCCTGCAATGATCACCCGTATACCGCGATTTGCAAGTTGCTGGCAAACGGTGGTAATATTTGAATCAAAAAACTGGGCTTCATCAATTCCTACCACATCTACCTCTCCCGCCAGCAATAAAATCTTTTCAGCATTATCAACCGGTGTACTGTGGATTGCATTGGAATCATGGCTGACGATCTTGGCTTCATCATAACGCCTGTCTGCCACAGGCTTAAAAATTTCAACTGTTTGCCCTGCAATCTTTACCCTTTTCAATCTGCGTATCAGTTCTTCGGTTTTTCCGCTAAACATACTTCCGCAGATCACTTCGATCCAGCCGCGCCGCTCGCCGGTAATATTTGGTTCAATAAACATTAGTCTTCGTTAAAGCTTGTTAAAGGCGTTCCACTATATTCTTTTCCAATTTTATATTTGTACAGCATGGACGCATTTATTATCAACATGATCCGGGAACTAGAAATTGCTGCCCGAAATGGCGAAGATAAGGCTCAGTTGATTGCTTTGGCCGAGGAACTGATGATTGAACTTAAAAAATTGCCTTTGGCAGGCCCAGAAATAATTCAAATGCCTGATCCTGAAAATACGGCCATTCAAAATCTAAAACCCTTTTCCTATGTTGTTCCGAAGCCTCCCGCTGTCATTAGAACAGAACCAGCAGCGGAGCAAATAACAAATGCGGTTTCAGATCCGAAGGATTCCGTTCAGCAACCAACAGGAGGCTCTGGAGAACCGCCTGCCAACATGGAAGAAATCGCAGAAAATGAAGAACGTTTAACGCGTCAACCACCACGGTACATTGAATCAGATTTTGTAAGCAAAATAAAGCCGGAGGAGTTTAAGCCCGAACCGGTGGATCCATCATCAGTTTCAGAAGAATTTGTTTTGCCGGTAACGGCAGAAATGATACGGGAAGCTCTCCAGGAAATCAATGTTCCGGAAACCTTAAAGCCCGGGGATACAAATTTTGCCCCCAAAATTGATGGTTCAACTGAGCGTCCAGCAGCGCCTTCACCTGGCGGGCAAACGGAAAAGGAATTAACCAACAATAAACCAGTATCTCAGCCTGCGGCAAAAGCCCCAAAAAAAGAGCTCAACGATACATTTCTCCACAATGCTTCTACAGGCATTGGAAAGTTCAGCATAGTGCCAGTGCAGGATCTGCGCCGGGCCTTTACCATAGGTGAAAAATATCAGCTGGTGGAAGAACTTTTTGGTGGCGATGATGTTTTGTTTGAAAGAAGTCTTGAGGCAATTGAACAATCATCCGCTCTTCCTCAAGCCATCTTTTTTATTGAACGGGAATTACGCGTAAAAATGGGTTGGCAGGAAGACAAGCCAAGCGTCCAGTTTTTCTATGATACGGTAAGGCGGCGTTTTTCCTGATATTTTTCTCAGGCAGCTGGGTGGATGATGGCCTAAAATTAATTTAGGCAACTCATAATTTTTTTTCCGGACTGACATTTTCAAATTATTTCAATGCATCCGTTTCTCCTGGCTTTGTGCCAAAAAATATAAGTTGAAAATCGAACCTGGCAAATGAACGAGAAAAAAAGATTTTTCTGCCTGGATTAAGAAACCAGATATTTAATCGAAAACATTTTCCCGGATATACTGCATTATGGCCTCAGTAGCTCCGGCATTTTCTTTCACGAATTGCTCAGCGCGCATTGCTGCATTGGAATATGCATTTGATCCCAATGAAAGGCTCCTTATTTTTTCGGCCAATTCCTCACCATTTTTTACAGAAAATGCAGCACCATTTTTTATCAGGGATACTGCTTCAGCAAATTTCTGATAGTTGGGACCGAACAAAACAGGTTTACCATAAGCTGCCGCTTCCAGTGTATTGTGGATTCCTGATTTATTGAATCCTCCTCCTATGTAAGCATAATGTCCGTAAGGATATAGATATTTCAACTTCCCAATGGAATCGATAATGATCACCCTGGATCCGGCATCTGCACAGGAGTTAATTTGTGAATATCTCTTACCGGAGAAAAGCTTTTCTATGCCTAGCAAATGCTTTTCATCTATTTCGTGGGGCGCAATGATCATTTTAAATTCCGGCATTATTTCTATGAATTCTTTCAGCAGGATTTCGTCACCGGGCCATGTACTGCCAGCAATCAACACCGGCTGATTAAGCCGATCGGGAAGCTGTAAATAGGGAAGGGTCACGCTTTCTTTCAGCATTTCGAGAACGGTATCAAAACGGGTGTCCCCCGCAATCTCTATATTATTTGCTCCAATAAAACTGCTGATTTTTTCCCTGGACCTTTCGTTTTGCACAAAAATCCTGGTGAAATATTCAAGCATTTGTCGATGGAACTCACCATACCATTGGAAAAAAGGTTGCTCTTTCCTGAATATGGCAGAAATCAGCAACAGTGGGATTTGCCTTTGATTGATTTCCCTCAAAAAATAAAACCAATAATCGTATTTTACCCAAATGATGAGATCGGGCCTGAGCAAATCCAGAATTTGCCTCGCATTTCCTGGATTATCCCATGGAAGGTAACCCGTGGCGTCTGCCAGGGGTGTATTTTTTCTGATTTCGTATCCTGAGGGTGAAAAAAAAGTGGCCACAATTTTCATTTCCGGGTACGCTTTGCGCAAAGCGCGGAGCACGGGCGAACCTTGTTCAAATTCACCCAGGCTTGCCGCGTGCATCCATACCAGTTTATTACCTCCTGTTTGGCGGAGTGGGTCAATTCTGGAGCGCCATTCCGATTCCCAGTTTTTTCGCCCTTGGATACTGCGCGAAAATTTGCTTTTTCCGGCAATAAATTTTGTTGCCCATATGGGCAGGTGCATGACCAGCCGGTACAAAAAAAGGGTGATTTTGAAAAAAGGGGACCTGCTGTTATTAATCATTCCTGCACTGATATTCAGCCTTATTGTTAAATTGTAATATTAGCTCAAAGTTCCCAAATCCCCTGGAAAATAATGTATTTTTGCGGCCCGAAAACGGGATAAAATGAACAAGCCAATTGCAATGGTTGACCTGCGCAACCAGTATTTAAAAATCAAGCCGGAGATAGACAAAGCAATTATGGATGTGGTTGATTCCGCTGCTTTTATTAACGGACCGGCAGTCAGGGGGTTTTCTTCGTCACTTGCAAAATATCTTGGTGTTAAACATGTGATCCCCTGTGCAAATGGAACCGATGCCCTGCAAATTGCATTGATGTCATTGGATCTTGAGCCGGGAGATGAGGTGATTACTCCCTCTTTTACTTATATCGCCACAACGGAAGTGGTTGCATTACTGAGGCTGAAGCCGGTTTTTGTGGATGTGGATCCGCATAGTTTCGTGATGGATCCCACCAAGTTGGAAGCGAGCATCACCCCCCGTACCCGGGCAATCGTCCCCGTCCATCTTTACGGACAAATGGCCAATATGCTACAGATACTGGAAATTGCTAACCGCCATAACATTGCCGTTATTGAAGATACCGCGCAGGCCATTGGCTCGGATTTTATTCATCCGGATGGCAGACTTCAAAAAGCCGGAACCATGGGACATATTGGTTGTACAAGTTTTTTTCCAAGTAAAAACCTGGGTTGCTTTGGAGATGGAGGAGCCATATTTACAAACGCGGATGAACTGGCTGAAAAAATCAATAAAATTGCGAACCACGGGCAATCGAAGCGTTATTACCATGACCTGGTGGGATGCAATAGCAGGCTGGACAGTATACAGGCGGCCATCCTCAATGTAAAATTGCCACATCTTGATGATTACAATAATGCAAGAAGGGCAGCAGCTGACCGCTATGATAAATTTTTTGCCGGCCATCCCAACGTTTTAATCCCGGTTCGAACAAATTACAGTAGTCATGTTTTTCACCAGTATACACTTAAAATTTTAAATACCGACAGAGACAAGGTAAAGCAACAATTGGATGAAAAAGGAATTCCGGCAATGATTTACTACCCTGTACCAGGCCACAGGCAAAAGATGTTTGATCATATCCGTTTTTCTGCCGGTGATCTCAACGTAACTGATGAACTGACGCAACAGGTGCTCTCGTTGCCCATGCACACTGAATTAACTGAAGAACTTCAGGTATTAATAGCAAATACATTATTAGATATACTTAAAAACAATTAAGAAATGAAAATATCGGTTATTGGAACGGGTTATGTTGGCCTCGTTACCGGAACTTGCTTTGCAGAGACAGGCAACGACGTGCTATGTGTAGATATTGATGAACAAAAAGTAGAAAGTCTTAAAAACGGCAAAATCACTATTTATGAACCCGGGCTCGAACGAATTTTTGAACGCAACCTGAAGGAAGGTCGCCTTAGGTTTACGAATGATATTCATCAAAGCCTCGATTTTGGAGAAGTTATTTTCCTGGCTTTGCCAACGCCTCCCGGCGAAGACGGAAGTGCAGACCTGAGCTACGTATTGGGAGTTGCCCGGCAGATTGGCGAACATCTTGCCGAAGGCAGTTATAAAGTTATTGTTGATAAAAGTACCGTTCCCGTAGGAACTGCCGAGAAGGTTTCGAATGCCATATTTGAAGCCAGCAATCGTAAGCTGCAATCCGGCAGGGATTATGATGTGGTTAGCAATCCGGAATTTTTGAGGGAAGGAGTGGCGGTAGAAGATTTCATGAAACCGGAAAGGGTGGTGGTTGGTACCCAAAGCGAAAAAGCCAAAGAAATCATGGAGACTTTGTACAATCCATTTGTCCGTCAGGGCAACCCCATCATCTTCATGGATGAAAAAAGCGCCGAACTGACGAAGTATGCAGCCAATGCATTCCTGGCTACCAAAATCACTTTTATGAATGAGATCGCAAGGTTGTGTGATCTGCTTGGAGCTGACGTGGATATGGTAAGGAGAGGCATCGGCAGCGATAGCCGGATTGGCAAAAGGTTTCTTTTCCCCGGCATTGGATATGGCGGCAGTTGTTTTCCGAAAGATGTGCAGGCGTTGGCCAAATCGGCGCGAGAAGTGGATTATGATTTCAGAATACTGGAATCGGTAATGAAAGTAAATGAGGAACAAAAAACTTATTTGCTGCCTAAATTGATTGAATTGTTTGGGGGCTCAGTCGCAGGTAAAAAAATCGCTTTATGGGGTTTGGCATTTAAACCCAATACGGATGACATCCGTGAAGCACCGGCACTTTACATCATTGAAGAACTACTGAAAAATGGCGCACAGGTTAAAGTTTTTGACCCTGAAGCCATGGAAAATGTGCGCAGGAATTATGCAGATAAAATTGAATTTGCTGAAGCCCAATATGATGCGCTTGAGGATGCAGATGCACTGATTATTGCTACAGAATGGAACGAATTCCGTACACCGGATTTTGAACGCATCAAAAACCTGTTGAAGACTCCCTTCATCCTGGATGGACGTAATCTCTTTGATGTGGACACGATGGAAGAAAATGGATTTAAATACATCAGCATTGGACGCAGGTCTGTAGTATGATTATGAAAAAAAGAGTGCTTATAACCGGTGGGGCAGGTTTTCTGGGTTCACATTTATGCGATCGCTTCATTAAAGAGCATATGCATGTCATTGCCATGGATAATCTCATTACAGGTGATATGCGAAACATAGAGCATTTGCTGCCTCTTGAGCATTTTGAGTTTTATCATCATGATGTAACCA
Source organism: Bacteroidota bacterium (assembly GCA_023387985.1). GTDB lineage: Bacteria > Bacteroidota > Bacteroidia > Chitinophagales > Chitinophagaceae > Phnomibacter. Next base: position 1,007,616 of record JAEWHC010000009.1, read on the forward strand.
AATACATTCACGTACCCGGAAATCTCGATTATATCCTGCATTTTGCCAGCCCCGCAAGCCCGATTGACTACCTGAAAATTCCCATCCAGACCCTAAAAGTCGGTGCTATGGGTACCCACAATTGCCTTGGACTGGCTAAGGCAAAAGGAGCTCGTATTCTGGTGGCTTCAACCAGTGAAGTTTACGGCGATCCGCTCGTGCATCCGCAAAATGAGGAATACTGGGGTAACGTAAATCCTGTTGGGCCGAGAGGGGTATATGATGAAGCAAAGCGCTACCTGGAATCCATCACAATGGCATATCATACTTACCATAAACTGGATACTCGGATTGTGCGGATTTTTAACACGTATGGTCCGAGAATGCGATTGAACGATGGCAGGGCCTTACCAGCATTCATAGGACAGGCATTGCGCGGCGAAGACCTGACGGTGTTTGGTGATGGTAGCCAGACGCGCAGTTTCTGTTACGTGGATGATTTAATCGAGGGCATTTTCCGGTTATTGATGAGCGATATTTCTTCCCCGGTGAACCTTGGTAATCCCGCTGAGATTTCTCTGCTTGATTTTGCCAATGAGGTATTGGCCTTAACCGGGAGCACACAAAAAATAATTTTTCAGCCATTGCCTACCGACGATCCCAAACAACGGCAGCCGGACATAACCAAGGCACGCAAATTGCTGGGTTGGGAGCCCAGGATTGAAAGAAAAGAAGGATTGAAAATTACCTACAAATATTTTAAGTCTTTACCAGAAGCGGAATGGTACCGCCAACCCAAAAACTTTTATAAATAAACCGCTCTCTCAATATGAATATTTACGATAAACTCTTAAACAAAGAAGAAAAACTGGCAGTGATTGGATTGGGCTATGTTGGTTTGCCCATTGCCCTTGAATTTGCAAAGAAAATATCGGTAATCGGCTTCGATATTAACGAAGAGCGCGTAGAAATGATGCGCAAAGGTGTGGATCCAAGTAAAGAATTGGAAAAGGAATCTTTTGAAAACACCGATATTGAATTCAGTACGGATCTTGAAGTTTTGAAACAAGCAAAATTCTTTATTGTTGCAGTGCCAACTCCTGTAGATGAGCATAACGTCCCGGATCTTACACCGGTACTGAAAGCCAGTGAAACCATGGGAAGAGTGATAAAGCGGGGAGATTATGTGGTTTATGAAAGCACAGTTTATCCGGGTTGCACCGAGGAAGATTGCCTTCCTGTTATTGAAAAGATAAGTGGATTAAAAGGGGTAGATGATTTTAAGCTGGGCTATTCTCCGGAAAGAATTAACCCGGGCGATAAAATACATACCCTTACCACGATTGTTAAAGTAGTTAGTGGATGCGATGAAGAAAGTCTGGATGTAATTGCCAAAGTCTATGAAATGGTTGTGGATGCTGGTGTGCACCGTGCATCATCCATAAAAGTTGCCGAGGCTGCGAAGATTATTGAAAATACCCAACGCGACATCAACATTGCCCTTATGAACGAATTGTCCATCATTTTCGATAGGATGGGCATAAATACTTTTGAAGTATTGGAAGCCGCAGGTACCAAATGGAATTTTCTCAAATTTTACCCGGGACTTGTTGGCGGTCATTGTATTGGAGTTGATCCATATTACCTCACCTATAAAGCGAACTCCCTGGGATATTCATCCAAAGTTATATTAAGCGGAAGAATGATTAATGATGGAATGGGTGCCTATGTTGCCAAGAAAGTTGCCATGCACATCATCAGGAATAATGGCAACCTCAAAGAATCCAGGGTATTGGTTATGGGTGCAACTTTTAAAGAAGATGTAAGCGATATCCGTAACAGTAAAGTAGCTGATGTAGTCAACGAAATTATGGAATACGGAATTCCGGTAGAGGTAGTTGACCCCCATGCTGACAGCAACGAAGTTCAGCACGAATACGGATTCTCCCTTGCCCCGGAAGCTACAGGTAAGTATGATGCCATTGTAGTGGCAGTGAGCCATAAAGACTATAAAGAACTTCCTGCAAGTTTCTTTCTGGAACATACAAAAGCACATGCAATGATCGCAGATTTGAAAGGTTTTTTAAAAGGAAAAATTTCAGAGCGTAAATACTGGAGCTTGTAATTCTAAGCTATGAAGATCTTGGTGACGGGCAGTAATGGGCAACTTGGCAATTGTTTGAAGACGTTGAGTGCTCAGCATACGGCCCACCAGTTTGTTTTCATGGACCGTGATGGTTTTTCACTTACAGATCCTGTAATGATGGATAAGGTACTTGAAGCTGAAATGCCGGCAATTGTTTTTAACTGCGCTGCCTATACCGCGGTGGATAAGGCTGAACACGAAGCAGAAATGGCTTTTGCCGTAAACGCGTCAGGCCCCGGGCAGCTTGCTTATCTGTGCAATCAAAAAAATATCCGGTTAATCCACATAAGTACAGATTATGTATTTGACGGGCTATCCAAAAAGCCCTATACCGAAGAAGATCAGGCAAATCCAATAGGTGTTTATGGCAAATCCAAATTACTGGGAGAACAAAATGTTTTACAATCAAATCCAGAAGCGCTAATTATTAGAACCAGTTGGGTTTTTAGCCCGTTTGGAAAGAATTTCGTAAAAACAATGATCAACCTGATGCATAGCAGGGATTCTATTTCCGTTGTAAACGATCAATATGGCCGCCCAACCTATGCTATGGATCTTGGTGCGGCATTAATCAATATCGCGGAAAAAAAGGCATGGCTTCCCGGAGTATATCATTTTTGCAATGCGGGATCGATAACCTGGTTTGAGTTCGCTGGTGAAATTGCCCGACAGATCCATTCAAAATGTGCCATCAGGCCGATTTCCACCGCGGAATTTCCAACTCCTGCAAAAAGGCCTGCGTATAGTGTGTTGAATACAGAGAAGATTTCTGAAACCTTTGACTTGGATTTACCGGGTTGGAAGGATGGTTTGGTGGATTGTATTGAACGGATAAATTCCATAAAAAATTAGCGCTGGTATTCTCTTTCTACCTCAAAATTTAATTCTTGGTGCGCCTTTTCCGGACAAGTCCATTGGATGGCTTCTGCAACTCCATACCGCAATACAGGTATTCCTTGATAGGAAAGCGGCAACACGTCAATATGAATGGGATTTTGCGTGGAATTGCAGATTGCGGTAAGTGTACTTTTGGCCAAATTTCCCGCTTTCCGGTAATCCAGACCACTGCGCGTAAACAGAAAACTGAAATAAAGAAACAGCACAAAGAAGCTAAGCTCAAGACTGATTTTGTTTTTGAAAAGCAATACCAGCGTATAAATTATCCAACAGCAAAAAAACAAAGAAGGCAGGTACAGGAAACGATCTGAAGCATAACCGCTTGAACTGATGCCCAGAGAAATAAATGGCAACAAAGAAATCTGCCAGCTCAAAAGAAAAAATAACCAGAAGCGGTTGATCCGTTTTTTATGGTAGAGAAGTATGGAGATTAACAGCAATACAATTGCTCCTGCCGATCCAATTAGAATAAAAGAAATGGTACTGGATTGAAAATTTGTAAATGTTCTTAGGCTGAGTTTGACATGATTCAGCGTTAGTTTAACAAAATCCAAATTGAACAGGTTTTTAGCTTCATAAGGATTCAATATTTCTGAAATCAACATCAGGCGTAATGGCATATAGAGTATCAATATGGCCAATAAAATTATTACTACTTTGAAATGGTGATTTTTCCATTTAAGCTCTTTTTTTGGTAGCCAAATCGCAAAAAAAGCATAGACCGGAAGGAACCAGATCTGCTCGTAAGTAAAAAGACCGGCTATAAAAAGGACAAATGTTCCCCAGTAGGCCAATTTATTTTGATTAGAAAACGTGAAGCAAACCCAGGTTAATAAAAAGGTGAGCGTGCTCAATGAGACGCTTCTGCCAATTATCCAAAACAACCCCTCGCTATGAAAGGGGTAAACCAGAAAAAGCATAGCCACAGCGATCCCTGCAAAGCGAGATAATTTTATTCCGAAAAATTTTCCTGTTTGTTCAAAAAATAACGGTATCAGTAAACCATTCAATAGGTGAATAACCAGGTTTGTAAGATGATAACCTGCCGGATTTTTATCTGAAAATAATGAGTCAATCCAAATGGAAAAATCACCAATATGACGCGCTGAATTATTTTGACCGAAATTTTTTTTTGCTGATTGCGGGATATGGATAAAATCATCATTAAGGAAAAAAAGGTCGCCCGGCCAGGCTAAAATAACAACAAATACAATGACAATAGCCATTGTAAACACATAAGTATTGAATTGTATGTTTTTTCCCCTTAACATCTCTGAATATCGAATGCAAAGCTATGTAACACAATCAATTCAATGATTTTTTGCTTTGTGCAATCTTCGTAAGCTGATGTAATAGCGGAATTCACTATTTTTCCGCCTTATTTTTTAACTGATGGATAAGCAGGCTACTCCGCATTTTAAGCAGTCACTGGGTTTGATCGATGGTACATTAATCGTGATCGGCTCTATGATCGGATCCGGGATCTTTATCGTAAGCGCTGACATGTCGCGCAATGTGGGTGGTGCCGGATGGTTAATCGCTGTGTGGTTGATTACGGGTTTTATGACGATTACCGCAGCAGTAAGCTACGGAGAACTGGGTGGCATGTTTCCAAAAGCGGGAGGCCAGTATGTCTATTTAAAAGAGGCGTACAATCCTTTTGTCGCTTTCCTTTATGGCTGGGGCTTATTCGCGGTTATACAGACAGCCACCATTGCTGCTGTAGCCATCGCTTTTGCAAAATTTACCGGCTATGTATGGCATTCCGTAGGTGAGGAAGTATTGATCTTGGCCATCGGAACTTTTAAAATTTCGGCTGCCCAGCTATTGGCCATCGCCAGCATTGTATTGCTTACCTGGCTAAATACAAAAGGCATCAAAGAAGGTAAGATGATTCAGCGTGTTTTTACGGGAGCCAAATTACTAAGCCTTTTCGGCCTGATTATTCTGGGTTTATTCCTGATTAAACCCGATGTATGGCAGGCAAACTGGGGAGAAGATGCCTGGAAAATCGGCAGGGGTACACATGAAAATGGAAGTTGGCAGATAATTCCCTATGCAGGGATGGGCGCAATTCTCGGAGGGATTGCTGCGGCAATGGTCGGTAGTGTTTTTGCCAGCGATGCCTGGAACAATGTAACATTTGTGGCAGGTGAAATGAAAAATCCAAGCCGCAATATTGGACTCAGTTTGTTTTTTGGAACGCTTACGGTTACCATCATTTATGTAATGGCCAACCTTATGTACACCGGGGTGCTGACCATGCAGGAAATTGGAACGGCCAGGAATGAAAGAGTGGCTGTTGCAGCTGCGGAATCAATTTTCAGCGATATCGGTCCGATTATCATTGCCATCATGATTATGATATCCACCTTCGGGTGCAATAACGGACTGATTCTGGCCGGGTCAAGGGTTTTTCATACCATGGCAAAAGATGGATTGTTTTTTCGCGAAGCGGGAAAGCTCAACCAAAACGCAGTGCCTGCATGGGCCCTTTGGTCACAAGCTATTGTGGCTTCTATACTTTGCCTGAGTGGAAAATACGGCGACCTGCTGGACATGATCTCTTTTGTGGTGGTATTGTTTTATGTGCTTACCATTGCCGGCATTTTTATCCTGCGAAAGAAAGCACCACATCACGAGCGTCCTTATAAAGCTTTCGGATACCCGGTACTTCCTCTCATTTATATCATTATGGGCCTTAGTTTTTGTATCCTGCTCCTCATATACAGACCAGGATACACCTGGCCTGGATTTTTGATCACTGCCATCGGTATCCCGCTGTATTTTATCGCGAAGAAAACATTTAGAGCAAAACCCGATGTGGAAACAGAAAGCGAAAGGCGTTAAGGTGTGTAGTATTAACTTTACGGTTTAAGCTATGGATTTCCAGGAATTATTTTCTTCCTTCAGGCAGGTTAAAGCAGCCGTTTTGGGTGACTTTATGCTGGATACCTACTGGTTTGGGTCTACTACCCGTATTTCTCCGGAAGCACCGGTGCCGGTTGTTGAAGTTTCGGAAAATGAATACAAAATTGGAGGAGCAGGCAATGTGGCTTTGAACCTGAGCCGGCTTGGTGTGCAGGTTTCCGTATTCGGAATGACCGGAAATGATGCCGATGCGCAAATATTATTGCAGCTTCTGGAAAAAGAAGACATCAATACAGTGGGCATGCACATGTCTGAAGAACGCGTTACCACCAATAAGATCAGGATCATCAGCCGTTACCAGCATTTGCTGAGACTGGACAGGGAAAATACGCATTATCTTAAACCAGAAGAAGAAAGCATATTCATTGAAGAGCTCTTAAATTCATGGAAGAAAATTCAGCCGGATCTGGTTATCTTCGAAGATTATAACAAAGGTTTTTTGAGTCCTGCACTCATTGAGGCGATTACGTTTTTTTGCACGAAAAACCATATTCCTCTTGCTGTTGATCCTAAGCGCAGACACTTTTTTGCTTATGAAGGATGCACCATTTTTAAGCCCAACTGGAAAGAAGTGACTGAAGCATTGAATATTCCGGATGCCGCTGTTGAAATGACCACATTGATCCGGTTCCATCATCAACTGCAGGCTAAGCTGAGGCATTCAATCTCTTTGATCACTCTTGGCGACAAAGGCATCTTTTGCGGACAGGGCGATGAAACCCGCATTTACCCGGCACATCTCCGTCAGATTGCTGATGTGAGCGGAGCCGGTGATACGGTTGTTGCTGTTGCCGGCCTGGTTTATGCTGTTTCAGGTGACGCGTGGCTGGCCGCCGAAATGGCGAATATTGCAGGTGGTCTCGTTTGTGAAGAAGTGGGTACGGTTCCGCTTAACGCTGAACGATTTAAGCAGGAATGCATGGAATTGCTTTAAGCAATCCAGGTTGTAAATTTGGTGATATGTATGAATTTTCTTTAGCCATTCATGGTGGCGCAGGAACCATCCTTGCAGGGCATTCAACTCCTGAGCTGGAAGCGGCTTATAAAAAGGCGCTCCAGAATGCACTTGATGCTGGCCGGGAAATACTTGCGGACGGTGGCAGTGCTCAACAAGCTGTAGTGGCCGCTGTAGTGAGCCTGGAGGATTGTCCGCTTTTTAATGCAGGAAAAGGAAGTGTATTTACCAAAGAAGGCAAACATGAAATGGATGCTTCCATCATGCGGGGCTATGACCGTGCAGCCGGCTCCTGTTGCGGGGTTGCTTTTGTACAGAATCCGGTATTACTTGCCGAAGCAATCATGGAAAAATCGGACCATGTAATGCTTTCTCATGAAGGCGCTTTACGGTTTGCGCTGGACAAGGGTTTGGCTATAAAGCCCGACGAATATTTCTTTACGCGTTTCCGTTTCGATCAGTGGGCGAGCATCCGCGATGAGGATACCGTTACTTTGGATCATAACTTATCGCCATTCGACCGTTTACTCCGCGAAAAAAAATTCGGTACAGTTGGTGCGGTAGCAAAAGACCGGTATGGCAATGTTGCCGCCGCAACAAGCACGGGTGGTATGACCAACAAACGCTATAACCGCATTGGTGACAGCCCGGTGATTGGGAGTGGCTGCTATGCCAGCAATCAAACTTGCGCCATAAGTTGTACCGGCCATGGCGAATATTTTCTTCGCGCCGTTGCAGCTTACGACGTAAGCTGCCTGATGGAATATGCCGGCCTGAGCCTTGAACAGGCTATGCAAAAAGTAGTGCTGGAGAAACTTAAGCCCATAGGCGGGGAAGGCGGTATGATTGGGGTGAATTCCAAAGGGGAGATCAGTTTGGTTTTTAACTCCGCCGGTATGTACCGTGGTTTTGCATTAAGTTCAGGTGAAACCGGCGTAGCCATCTACGCCTAAATAAATGACATGAGCTGCAATATTAATTTTAAGATTTCGTTTACTTCTTTGGCTAAACAGGCCGCTATGCATGGCTGTGGATATGGTTGCGAACAAGATGTTTGCCATGTATATTTGCCAAATTGTTCATTAAAATAGATAAAACTGTATTCTCACACCATGGGAACCAACTCCCGGAAAACTAAAATGCATTGCATGAATTGGATTAAATCCCTGTCGCTGCTTGTGGGCATTGCTTTGGCAACACAAGTTTATGCGCAACCCCGAAGCGTAGTTACAACTTCAGTTCCGTTTCTTCGTATCAGCCCCGATGCCCGTTCAGGAGGTATGGGTGATGTAGGCATTGCTACCAGGCCAGATGCAAGTTCGACATTCTGGAATATCGGGAAAGCCGCATTTAACGAAGACCAGGCAGGTATTAATCTTACCTATACACCATGGATGAAAGATATTGGCGTTTCAGATGTTTATCTGATTGCCGCCTCCGGCTATTACAAACTCGACGAAGAATCTGCCATTACCGGATCGTTGCGGTATTTTAACCTGGGAACCATCCAGTTTACCGGTTTCGATGGAAATGCCATCAGTACCGGAAAACCCACAGAGTTTGGCATTGATGTAGGCTATAGCCGTAAACTTAATCTCAATTGGGGTATTGGGGCTAACCTGCGTTACATAAACAGTAACCTTACACGGGGTTATGCTGGAACAAGTGGCGTTCCGTATAAAGCCGGAACAACCATGGCCGGAGATATTGGAGCGTTTTACGACGGAACAAATGACCTTGGGGGCGGCATCCGCTTCGGAGTGGTTTTGGCAAACCTTGGCGGTAAAGTTGGGTATACCAACAACGCCCAGCAAAAGGATTATATTCCAGCCAACCTCGGCGTTGGCTTTACGTATACCGCCGCAATGGATGAGCAAAACAAGATCACTTTTGGTATTGATGCCAACAAGCTGATTGTACCAACTCCTCCGGATATTGAAAACCCGGATCTTACCGATGAACAAAAAGATATCCTCATCGCTGATTACCGGAGCCAGCCGGTGATGAAATCCTGGTTTTCTTCTTTTAATGATGCCCCGGGAGGCTTTTCCGAAGAACTGAAAGAAATTCATGTGGGTTTGGGTGCTGAATACAGTTATGCCGACCTGTTTTTTGCCCGTGCAGGATATTTTTACGAAAACAAGGATAAGGGCAACCGCAAGTTTGCGACTTTTGGCCTTGGTCTGAAATTCAACTCCATGGGAATTAATTTTTCTTATCTTGTTCCATCAGGAACCGGAACAAACCGCAATCCGCTGAGCAATACCCTGCGTTTCAGCCTGATTTTCGATTTCCCTTACGCCAACTGAGCGCTTTAAAGCATCCCCAAATAATGTATTCAATGTGGCGAAGGGGTTACCTTCGCCACATTGTTTTTAAGCTTAAGGGAAGGTTCCTTGAAAGATCATTTTTGCAAACTGAAAACCAGGAAAATTATGTACAGGATCGGACTTGGAATTGATTACCATCAATTGGTTGAAGGAAAAGAATTGTGGCTTGGAGGAATTTTTATACCCTCGGAAAAGGGCGCTATCGGCCATAGCGATGCCGATGTGCTTTTGCACGCAATTTGTGATGCCATGCTTGGGGCTTTGGCCCTGGGAGATATTGGTAAACATTTTCCAAATAATGACCCGGCTTATAAAGGTATCGATAGTAAAAAGCTTCTTGAAGCCACAACAGGCATTGTCAAACAAAAGGGATATATAGTTGTGAATGTGGACGCGACATTGATACTGGAAGAACCCAAAATCCGTCCTTATGTAGATGAAATGCGGGAAACAATTGCCCGGGTAATTGGATGCACACCCAATGACATCAGCATAAAAGCAACAACTGCAGAAACCATGGGATTTGTAGGCCGGAAAGAGGGATTGCAGGCTTCTGCAGTTGCATTACTCACCAAAAAACAGGATTAAATGGCAACAACCATAAAGATTATAAACCAATCTGAAAACCCATTACCGGAATATGAGACTGGTGGTGCTTCGGGAATGGACCTTCGGGCTAACCTGCTGGCTAAGATCCGCATTGAACCGCTTGAAAGGCGGTTGGTGCCGACAGGTATTTTCGTGGAAATCCCGGAAGGATATGAGATCCAGATTCGCCCGAGAAGTGGTATGGCCTTTAAATACGGCCTCACCTGCCTGAATACCCCGGGGACAATTGACAGCGATTACCGCGGAGAAGTAAAAGTTTTGATGATCAACCTGGATAAAGAACCTCAGTTCATAGCTCATGGCGACCGTATCGCTCAAATGGTATTTCAAAAAATTGAAAAGATCACCTGGGAACCAAGCCAAGAATTAAATGATACCCGGCGTGGAGGTGGAGGATTCGGACATACCGGAACCACCTGAAAAAAAACAGATCAAAAGCTTTTAATGGTCATGCAGAAAATTTTCATCATCATACTCTTTGGCGCGCTGGCCGCAATGGCAACCGGCTGCGGATCCACCCGAAAAATTGAATCCCGGCCATTGCCTGCAGATTCGGCAGAGCTGGCTGCAAAACGCATTACGGACAGTATAGCGCTGGCTGGACTGAAAGAAGAAATGTATGAGCGGGTAATGCTCAACTCAGTCGATTTCAAAACCTTCACCTCCCGGGTAAAAGTGGAATATCAAAATCATGAAGGACAAAAGAATAATGCTACCGCCAATGTGCGCATGGCTTCCGACAGCATCATCTGGATTTCACTCAGCGGCGCACTTGGTGTTGAAGGCTTCAGGGTGCGTATTACCCCGGACAGTGTAATCATAATGGATAAGCTGGAAAGGAGCGTTACCTATGCGCCATTGAATTATTTAAAGGAAATGACGCAACTATCCCTCACTTTCAAAGATCTGCAGGATATGCTTATTGGAAATCCGGTGTTGTTCACCAAAAACCTCATTTCCATTACGCGCAGCAGAGACAAGCTGATTTTGCATTCGGTGGGCGAAAATTTCGAAAATACCGTTGCCCTGGATTCGGCCTCGAATCAAATGGAACAATCCTTTTTGGAAGATTTGGAATTGCCCGAACGAAATCTTGACATCCGCTATGGCGGATATGTTGATCATGGCGGTAAGCGCTTTTCTGAAGTACGCAGCATCATCATAACAAATAAAACGGTATTGCAGCTATCTCTTGATTTCAAGCAGGTCGTTTTCGACGCTGCGGTTGATTTTCCTTTCAATATTCCAAGATCCTACGAGGTCTTTTGGAAATAGGTTGATTTTTTACACATTCGGAGGAAAAACGGGTAAAACCTAAATTTTAGATTTTTGCATAAGAAGATTCGATTATTTTCGTTTCAATCGTAGTGTTTTGTTTTTTTCTCGGACAATTTTAGTTAGCAATGAAAAATTTTAAACTTTTTGTGGGTTTAATTGTTTTGTTTTTAAGTGTTGAAGGATATGCCCAAACTGGAAATAAAGAGGAGCTGCAGCGTAAAACGCAAAGCCTGCTCCGCGAGATTGACCAGGTAAAAAAAGAACTTTCAGAAGCTCAGAAAAACAAGACTGCTTCCCTTGGGGTTTTGCGACAGGTGGAAAAGAAAATGCGGATGCGGGATGAAGTGATCCGGAATATTAAAGGTGAAGTTTATTATGTAGAGAAGGAGATCATTCGAACATACCGGGATATTGATACGCTAAAAAGCGAGCTGGGCGCTGTTAAAGACCAGTACGCTCACAGCGTGGTGTATGCTTATAAAAACCGCAGCAATTATGATTTCCTCAATTTCCTTTTCTCCGCAAACAGTTTTGGGGATGCTTTGCGCAGGTTATCTTATTTAAAGACTTACCGTGATTTTCGCACAAAAAAGGCTTCAGACATCGCCCGTGTTCAAAAAGAACTTGAGAGCAAAGCCACCTTGCTAACCAGTAAGCGGAAGGAAAAGAGTGATGCACTTGAATTGGAAAATGAGCAGCGTGGAGAACTGGAAAAGGAAAAGCAGGAAAAAGACAAAGTGTTTACAGCATTCGCCAGCCAGGAAGGCAAGTTGAAAAAAAGCCTGGCAAACCGGGAAAAAGAGCGCCGCCAGATACAGAATGCCATTGCGGCGATCATTAAACGAGAGCGGGATGAAGCTGTTCGCCGTGAACGTGAAGAGGCCAGGCGGAAGGCCGATCTTGCCAAAGCCGAAGCTGCTAAAAAAGCAGCTGAAAATCCCGGTGCTTCCACAACTTCTGCAGGCACGGCCGCGCCTGCACCCACAGCCGCAACGCCGGCTACGCCACGCCGGCAGACCAGCGTTTTTGAAAACACCCCCGAAGGATTGCTGATCTCCCAGAATTTTGAAGGCAACCGGGGATCATTGCCCTGGCCGATAGACAGGGGAGTGGTTACGCTCAATTATGGTAACAACAAGGTGGATAAGCTGGATGTTCCCAGTGAAGGCATAACCATGGAAACAGCCATTGGTTCACCCGTAAAAGCCGTATTCGACGGAGTGGTGCTTTCCGTATTTAATGTGGGGAATATGCAGGTGGTGACGATTCAGCATGGTAAGTATTTTACCACCTATAGCAACCTCAATAATGCCACGGTGAGTCGCGGCCAGTCTGTAAAAACCGGCCAAACCATTGGTTCAGCCGCCAGCAACGACTTTGGCGTGGGGGAAATGAGTTTTCAGATTGATACCGAAAAATCTACCCTTAATCCGAGCGGATGGCTTAGAAAGAGATAATTCTCGCGTTGGATAGATACATTAATTCGCCATTCATTACTTTTACATCCGGCAAATAGCAGTTTGTATTATGATAGATGTGTCTACCCCTCAATATCCTAACCGGCAATTTTTGGATTTTGAAGCGCCCATAAAAGAACTTTATGAGCAGATAGAAATCAATAAAAAGAATTCAGAACGCAACAAGAAAATTGATTACACCGCAATTATAAGTCAGCTTGAGTATTCTGTACTTCAAAAAAGGTCGGAGATAACCGACAACCTGACAAGCTGGCAAAAAGTACAATTGAGCAGGCATCCCGATCGCCCCTATACCAATAAATACATCCGGTTGATGTCCGATAGTTTTATTGAACTGCACGGCGACAGGCATATTAAAGACGATCCGGCCATTGTTGGCGGTATCGCCACTTTTAATGGGGAAACCGTAGTGATACTGGGTCAGCAAAAAGGAAGCAATACCAAAATGCGACAGCATCGCAATTTTGGAATGGCCAACCCTGAAGGTTACCGCAAAGCTTTGCGGTTGATGAAACTTGCCGAAAAGTTCAATTTTCCGGTAATTACCCTCATTGATACTCCGGGAGCATATCCCGGCCTTGAAGCCGAAGAAAAAGGCCAGGGCGAAGCTATTGCCCGCAACATTTATGAAATGATCCGCCTCAAGGTTCCCGTGATTTGTATTGTAATTGGCGAGGGGGCAAGCGGCGGTGCAATGGGTATTGGCGTAGGTGACAAAGTGCTGATGCTGGAAAATACCTGGTATACGGTGATAAGCCCGGAAAGCTGCAGTTCCATACTATGGAGAAGTTGGGACAAAAAGGAAGTGGCTGCAGAACAACTTAAACTGACCAGCGAACACATGCTGGATTTCAAACTGATTGACGGCATTATTCAGGAGCCTGCCGGTGGTGCACATTGGGATTACGGACAAGCAGCTGAGAATGTAAAACAAGCCATAATCCCTTTGCTTGATGAAATAAAACAGATCCCTCCTGAAGTAAGGATCAGGGCCCGCATTGACAAATTCGGCTCCATGGGTTTCTATGAAGAAGTAATCGCTTAGCAACAAACTACAGTTATGAATTTATTTGAAGGCGTGGGTGTTGCACTGGTAACGCCTTTTCACCGGGACGGAGAAATTGATTATCCAGCCCTGGAGAAAGTGATCAATCACGTAATAGATGGTCATGTGGATTACCTAGTGACGTTGGGAACCACAGGCGAATCGGTGGCCCTGAATGACGCTGAGCAACAGGAAGTGCTGGCATTTACCTTAAAGGTAACGGATGGCCGTCGTCCGGTAATGGCAGGCATTGGTGGAAATGATACACGGGCGGTACTCAAAAAAATAAAAACATGGAGCCTATCAGAAGCTGACGGGATCCTTAGCGTGTCGCCATATTATAACCGGCCTTCACAAGAAGGAATCTATCAGCATTTTGCCGCCATTGCAGAAGCTTCGTCCAAACCCGTAATCCTCTACAATGTGCCTTCGCGTACATCGAGCAATATCTCCTCAGAAACGACGCTGCGACTAGCCCGCGATTTTGCCGGCAAGATCATTGGCATCAAAGAGGCCTCGGGAAATTTTTCACAGGCCGTGCAGTTGGTGAAAGGAAGACCTGATGGCTTCCTGTTGCTGAGCGGTGACGACCTTATTGCCATGCCCTTGATCAGTATGGGTTTTGACGGAGTGATATCCGTGGTGGCCAACGCCTTTCCCCGGGAATTTAGTGAATTGATCCATTATTGCCAGGCCGGAAAATTCCAGGATGCATTACCCCTGCAAATTGCGCTGGCCGACAGGATCGAGCTTTTATTTGTGGAGAATAACCCTGCGGGTGTAAAAGCTTTTATGGCCGAAATGGGTTTGTTGCAAAATCACCTGCGTTTGCCGCTTGTACCATTGAGCGAAAAATATATGCCGGCTTTGCGCAATTTGTTGCAACATAAAAGCTGAATTCCCACGGTTTTTATGCCTTATGTATTGAAGCAGGCATTTTTTTCAGATCATAAGTTTCACCTTCTTCTGAAAGATAAGATTCAGGAAAGATCTCACGGGCTTCCAAAAGAAAATCTTCCAGGTGCTGGTATTGGCTGCTGTAATGTCCCAGCAGCAATTTGCGGGCACCACAGTTCTGGGCCGTTTGGGCGGCCTGAGCGGCTGTAGAATGATAACGTTCGGCAGCTCGTGCTGACATGGCATTTAAAAAAGTGGCTTCATGGTACATCACGGAAGGAGCAGGAAGGCTGAACTGCAAATTGGGTAAAAACTTTGTATCGGCACAATAAGCATAGGAAATGGCTTCATCCGCCGCAAAGGTGATTTCTCCGTTTTTAATTTGTTTTCCATTGGGCAGCCTGATGTCTTTTCCTTCCTGCAGGTTCCTGTACAGGGCGAAAGGAATTTCCAGTTTTTGGGCGACTTCAGCTTTAACCTTTCGCGGTAACTTTTTTTCCCTGAAAAAAAATCCGGTTGTGGGCACACGGTGATCCATCGCGAAAGAACGGACCTCAATCTCTTCATCATCAATCAACAGGCTGTCTCCCTCAATATTATAAATATGTAGTGGGTATTTCAGGGAGAAGTTGGTGGATTGCCAAATGGCATCAAGTATTGGCCTAATGCCTTTGGGTGCAAACAAATGCAAAGGGGTAAGTCGGTTCTGCAGGTTCATGCTGTTTAGTAATCCCGGTAAGCCAAAACAATGGTCGCCGTGCAGATGGCTGATAAAAATGTGACTGATCTTGCCCCACCCAACGCGGTACTTCATCATTTGCATCTGGGTGCCTTCTCCGCAATCAATCAGAAAAGCGCGGCTGTTCCAATGCAGCAACTGAGCTGTAGGATGCCGGCCATGGGCAGGCAAGGCAGAATTATTTCCCAATATGGTCAACGCTTGCATATCCGGGGTAAATTATTCTTCTTCAATGGGATCGTCATCGAAATCTTCCAGAAGTTCACGTTCAATTTCTTCAATCTGTACGATGTCCCAGGCTTCACTCAGGGTCGGGGTAACATTCAGGTTTTCTAAAATGCCAAGTTCATCCAGCTTGTCCTCAAGGGATTGATGAAGGTTGCAGATAACGAAGGACAAGTGATTTTGGTAGAATTTATCCTGCCATTCTTCAAGGATGGCCGCGCTACTATCCTCTATTTCATTAACATTTGCAAGGTCCAGGATTAGATTGAAAGGGGCATTCTCCATCCAAACGGGCATTTCACGGGCAAGTTCTTCTGCCAAAATAGCAGTGAGGACCGGCTGAACCGGAACGATTTCCCGAAATTTTTCTTTGGTATCTATTTTGAAGTTCATAGAAAGGGAATTGGTGTAATTCAAATCGAACGCCTGAATCGTTAAAAAAAAAGGCAATTCAGAATTTGTAGAATTTGATTTAATCTTAGCCCCGAAAATAATCTTTAATATTGTAGACAAGGAGAAAAGATATGGATGGTAATTTTTCAGCACAAGTAAAAGAAGTGATTTCCTTTAGCCGTGAAGAAGCTTTGCGGCTCGGAAATGATTTCATAGGAACTGAGCACCTTTTGCTCGGTTTAATCCGTGAAGGCGACAATACAGCCATGCGGGTCCTCAAGAACCTGGAAGTTGATCTCTACGGCCTCCGAAAAGAGGTTGAATCTGTTGTAAAGGATAAAGCCGGCAAAAGCATTGCCAATATCAATAGCCTGCCCCTAACCAAACAGGCAGAAAAGGTGATTCGTATTACCATGTTGGAGGCACGTTCGCTCAAAACCAATATTGCCGAAAGCGAGCATCTGATGCTCAGTATCCTGAAAAACAAGGAAAATATTGTTACCCAAATTCTCATGCAGTACAATGTGGATTATGATGTTTTTCGTACGGAACTCGGTATTGCCGATGCAGGTTCCGGACCGTCCAACAGTCCCCGGGCCGACTTTTCAGATGAAGGCGATGACGATTTTGATGAAGAAAAAAAAGGCGGGTATGGTCAAACTCCCCGCCAGCAAAGGACAGGCGGAACGCAGGCCAAAAGCAAAACACCAGTACTTGACAATTTTGGGAGGGACGTAACCAAGCTTGCCGAATCCGGCACGCTTGACCCGATTGTGGGGCGTGATAAAGAGATCGAAAGGGTTTCGCAGATCTTGAGCAGGCGTAAAAAGAACAACCCCATTCTGATAGGCGAACCAGGCGTTGGTAAGACAGCTATTGTTGAAGGTCTTGCCTTGCGCATTGTTCAGCGAAAAGTAAGCAGGGTGTTGTTTGACAAACGGGTAATCAGTCTCGATCTTGCAGCACTGGTTGCGGGCACCAAATACCGCGGACAATTTGAAGAGCGCATGAAAGCGATCATGAACGAATTGGAAAAAAACAGGGATGTGATCTTATTTATTGATGAGATCCACACCATTGTTGGTGCAGGCGGAGCAAGCGGTAGCCTCGACGCAAGCAATATCTTTAAACCGGCGCTCAGCCGGGGTGAATTGCAATGTATTGGCGCAAGTACACTTGATGAATACCGCATGCATATTGAAAAAGATGGTGCTCTCGACCGTCGTTTTCAAAAAGTTATGGTGGAACAGCCTTCCATTGACGAAACCATTCAGATTCTTAATAATATCAAATCTAAATATGAAGATTTTCACAATGTAACCTATAGCGATGATGCTATTGACGCTTGTGTGAAACTCAGCGACCGATATATGACAGACAGGTTGCTTCCCGATAAAGCCATTGATGTAATGGATGAAGTCGGCGCGAGGGTTCACATTAAAAACATTAATGTACCTGACGAGATCATCGAGCTGGAAAAGAAAATAGAGGAGATCAAAGTAGAAAAAAATAAAGTGGTGAAAAGCCAGCGATTTGAAGAAGCCGCTTCTCTGCGGGACAAAGAAAAAAGACTGGGTGAGGAGCTTGAAAAAGCAAAACAATCCTGGGAAGACGAAAGCAAGAATAGACGCTACCCTATAGATGAAGAACATATTGCAGAGGTAGTGAGTATGATGACGGGTATTCCCGTAAAACGGATGGTACAGGCTGAAACTGAGAAATTGCGTCGTATGGATGAAGATATGGCGAGTATGGTAATCGGCCAGGAAGATGCCATTCAGAAAGTGGTAAAGGCCATACAGCGCAACAGGGTAGGCCTGAAGGACCCGAAAAAACCGATTGGAACATTTATTTTCCTTGGCCCAACGGGCGTGGGTAAAACTGAATTGGCGAGATCGCTTAGCCGCTACCTTTTCGACAGTGAGGATGCGTTGATTCGCCTTGACATGAGTGAATACATGGAGAAATTCACCGTTAGCCGTTTGATTGGTGCTCCTCCGGGATATGTTGGTTATGAAGAAGGTGGGCAGTTAACCGAAAAAGTCCGCCGGAAACCTTATGCAGTGATCCTGCTGGATGAAATCGAAAAAGCGCATCCGGACATCTACAATATTCTTTTGCAGGTACTGGATGACGGGCAGTTGACAGATGGCCTGGGCCGCAAGGTGGATTTCAAAAATACCATCATCATCATGACCTCAAACATTGGTGTTCGTCAGTTGAAGGAGTTCGGCGATGGTGTGGGTTTTGCCACGGCAACCCGGGTTGCTCAGGCGGACGAAAACTACAAGGGCGTAATTGAAAAGGCGTTGAAGCGTACATTCAGTCCTGAATTTCTTAACCGTATTGATGATATCATCATATTCAACAGCCTCGATCGCCCACATATTTTCCAGATAATCGATCTTATCCTCAAAGACGTTTTGAAGCGGTTGAAGACGCTTGGATTTACGCTGGAGTTATCGCAGGAAGCTAAAGACTTTCTGGCTGAAAAAGGATATGATGTACAATATGGCGCAAGGCCTTTGCACCGGGCTATTCAGAAATACCTGGAAGATCCTCTGGCAGAAGAAATCCTGAATATGAACATTAAGGAAGGCGACGTATTGATGGCAGATTTTGATAAGGAGAATGAGAAGATCATTTTCCACATTAAAGAAGACGCGAAAGATAAAGAAGTAAAAGCAGATTAATCAACATCCAATAGAAAACCGGCGCAAATCACGCCGGTTTTTTTAAACTGTTTCAGAAGACAAAATAACGAAGATCTCCATCCTTTTTATACTGGCATTTTACATCAAAGATTTTTTCCATCAAAGCCTCATCAAAAATTTCAATACCGCCACTGCTCAGGATTCTTCCTTCTTTCATCATCACAAAATCAGAAAAATATTTTAAAGCCAGATTGATGTGATGCGCACTCTGAATAACAGTATAACCTTTTGCAGCGAGTGTCTGAAGCAATTCCATAACTTCATTGGCATGCCGTATATCCAGGTTCGCTGCGGGTTCATCCAGCAAAAGCGTGTCGGTTTGTTGGGCAAGGGCACGCGCAACAAACACTTTTTGTTTCTGGCCTCCGCTAAGTTCATTGATGTTTTTGAAAGCGACTTGCTGCAAATTGAGTTCCTCAATAATGCCTGAAACTATTTCAATATCTGCCTTACCCGGTTTCCATTGGAGATAGGGATTTCTTCCGGTAAGAATGGTATCAAATACGGTGATTGCAAAAATATTGTGCTCCGTCTGCGGGACATAAGCCATCAACCGCGCAATATCATTCGGTGACTTTTGATGGAGATTTTGATTGTGAATGGTCACCACACCGGTGTCTGGTTTGAGAAGTCCGATTATGGTTTTAAGTAATGTGGTTTTGCCCGAGCCGTTAGGGCCCAGGATTGCAGTCATTGTACCAGCGTGAAACACGTGATTGATTCCTGCCAAAGCCGGATGTCGGCCATAAGCGAAACTGATATTTTTCAAACGGATTAATTCCATTGTGAAAATCCTTTACTTCTGATGAGAATGTAGATAAAAACCGGTGCGCCGATGATGGAGGTAATGATACCCACCGGAATAATTACCGGGCTGATGACCACCCGGGCAATCAGATCGCAGGCGAGGATAAACGCTGAACCTGCAAGGGCAGTAACCGGCAGCAAGTAGATTTCATTTGGTCCGATCAGTTTGCGAATGATATGCGGCACCACCAATCCCACAAAGGCGATGATTCCAAATGAAGAAACAACGATGGCCGTAATAAGTGATGCGAGCAACATGCTTACCAAGCGGAAGCGGGATACGTTGACACCAAGGCTTTGTGCCGTATCATCACCAAAATCCATAGCATTGAAATTATGGGCAAACCAAAAGAAATAAAAGGCAGTGGGCAGAATAATGATGACCTGGATCATCAGGTTATTCCAGTTGCCTTTAGATAAGTCACCAAAAGTCCAGAACACCAGGGTACCGAGTTGAATATCGTCAGCTAGAAACTGAAGCCCTGAGGTGAGGGCAGCAAACAGCGCGCTGACAATGATGCCGGTAAGAATCATATTTTCAGGTGTAACCCCTTTTAACCTGGCGACGATAAGAATGAACAGGCAGGCGATGGCCGCCCAAAAAAAAGCCGAGCCCGAAATAATGAGCGAATGTGCCATTCCGGAAGTGGGCATGAACCTATGAAAAAGAACGATGGCGAAAGCTGCGCCGAATGCAGCCGCATTGGAGATGCCCAGCGTAAAGGGTGAGCCCAGTGGGTTTCGCAGTATGCTCTGCATTACCACACCTGCAAGTGCCAGCCCAAATCCCGCAATGAGCGCTGAAAACAAACGGGGGATTCGAATATTCCAAATAATATCATTCAGGGCACCTGGGCTAAACGCTGACGATTTAATGAAGGTCAGGCTTCCGTCTGTTGAATAACCCAAAAGTGACCCGGAAACAAAGAGTAGTGCAATAACCACAAGTAAGATGATGAGAAAAGCCCAGTACCTGCGACTTCTTGAATTATATGTTTCAGGATAGGGCTTTGACATTACGGACCAATTTTTTGAAACGGGTGATAAAGGCTGTCCATTTGCCTGCTGATATCATTGCCGAGGAAAAAGGAATAAGTTTCCCGCATTTTTTCTGCAATATCAATGTTTTCAAAAGCCTGCGGGTATACAGTTTTTCCAATGAACCAACTGTTGATGATCAGATTTTCATAATTGATGGTATGCCAGTTAAAGGGAAGTACCGACCAAGCCTTTCCGGTTATAACTGCAGCCAGTTGCTGCCCAATTTCGGGTTTATGCAATTGTTCTTGCCATAAGTTCTTTCCGCTCACATCTAAAAACAGGTATTCGGGATTCCAGACCAAAACCTGCTCCAGGGAAACTAGCGTGTTTTTCTGGCCCCGGCCAATTTCATTGCCGGCATGCACCACAGCTTCCACCGGGGAATGGATATTCAGGAAAACGAAGGGAGGATATTCTACCCGGGTGGATTCAAGCGCCTGAATACCGTTATAGGCCACACCACCCAGGTAGGCAGTATGGGTTTTAGCGGATGCAGCCTTTGCTGAGAGGGTGTTGAAAGTTTCAATTTGTTTTTCTATAAATGAAATCAGGCTGTCTGCGCGGCTGGTTTTATTAAGCAGATTGCCCAATGCCCTCACACTTTTGTAAAACTGAAATTTCTGTGAAACAAGGTCGCCATACTCCAGCACAAATACCGGCTTTCCGGTTTGGTGTTGAATTTTATCCGCATCGGGTGTGCTCATATAGGTTGCAATGATCACATCTACCTCGCTTTTGGCCAGTAACTCCATGTTATACACATTTCCGGCACCGGCAATTGGCAGGCGTTTTAAATGAGGATTGGCAAACAAATAGGGAACGTTTCTGGTGATCTCATTTCGTTCAATATAGGCTACTTTTCCGGCCTCTTCAAAATAACAAACCAATCGCAGGGCGCCGGCATGCATGGTGGCAAGGCTTTGGATAGAATCAGTTACCATAACCTTCCTTCCAAGCGCATCTTCTACTACCCGTTTACCCTGCGGTTGGCTAACATTCTGCGGGTTACTGCAACCTGCGAAAAAACAAATCAACAAGCCCAGAAAGAACAGAGCATTTTGGTAGTGCGGCCATCTAAATTTGTGTAGGATCATAAAAAAGCATTCCCTGGAAGAATGCTGCAAATATCAAGATTTCAAACGGAATGAAATCTGGATAGTTCGGACGTCGGGAAACAGCCTAGCTGCCTGAATACGACAATAACTTATTCATCAGGCTTGCCTGGTCTAACATTCCACTGTGGCGCCAGACAACTTTTCCATTTTGCATGATTACAAAAGTGGGTACGGCTTGTATTTGCATCTGGCTGGCCAGCGCTTGATTCTTATCAATGTTTATTTTTACTACACGCGCCTTTCCCTGTACTGATTTGCCGAGTTTTTCAATCACCGGTCCCATTGCCTTGCATGGGCCGCACCAATCTGCATAAAAATCAATTAAAACGGGTGTATCTGTATTTACCAATTGCTTAAAAGTTTCCATTTTATTTACTGGTTGTTCTGAGTTGTTCAAATAAATCTATTTGTTTTTCGGTAAGATTTTGCGGAACTTCTACGAGTAGGGTTACCAACAAATCTCCAAATTTTCCATCCGCTCCGTACACGGGCATGCCTTTGCCGCGCAGTCTTAAGATTTTTCCATTTTGCGTGCCGGGCTCAATTTTCATTTTCACCTTTCCCGTCATTGTTGGTATAGTTGCTTCGCCACCTAGTACCGCGTCGTATAAAGAAACATGTTGGTTAAGTAGCAGGTTATCGCCATCTCTACGATAAGCGAAATGCGGCATTACCTTAAGCTTCACCAATAAGTCACCGTTATATTCAGTTTTGCTTCCGGCCTGCCCTTTTCCACGAATACGTAGCAACTGCCCATCGTAGGAACCCGGTTTGGTGGTAAGCCTCAGTTTTTCATTTGGAAGCTGAAGCAGGCGAGTTGTTCCGTGATAAGCTTCTTCAAGGGTGAGTTCCATTTCCGTTTGAAGGTCATTTCCTTTGCGGTCCCGGGGTTGTCTTCTGCCACCGCGGCCGCTACTTTGGGTAAAGAATGCTTCAAAAAAGTCCGAGAATCCGCTCTTGCCGTCAGCTTCGTGCATGTTGCCAAACAGATCGTGTAAATCCCCTTCGTAGGTATAGGTAGCGCCTCCTCCTCCAAAACCGGCAAACGGATCGCCCGAGTATTGTTGATTTGGATTGAACTTATTCCAGTTTGCACCGAGACGGTCATATTTTTCACGCTTATCTTTATCACTCAAAACCTCGTAGGCTTCGCTTACTTCCTTGAACTTTTCCTCGGCTTCCTTGTTGTCCGGATTTTTATCGGGATGATATTTTACAGCAAGCTTACGGTAGGCCTTTTTGATTTCGGCCTCCGTGGCTTTTTTGTCTACATTCAGTATTTTATAATAATCTCTATATTCCATGTTCAGTTGGTCGTTAAGAATCAGCCTGAAATCCTTCCTTCAAAACCATATAAATGTACGTCATTCTTTTTCTTCAAGAGTTGCAAGCTGCCCTATGTCAGCCTGCTCCTCCTTGTTATCTGAAAAAGGGAAGCTAAAAAACTTCCCCTCTTTCATTAATCACTCCAACATTTATAACAAACCAATTCGTTTATTCCACATTGATTTCCAATGCAGGTTGTGGCTTGGCGGCTTCCTTTTTCGGAATGGTAATGCTTAGGATGCCGTCAGTATATTTTGCGCCGATCTTTGAAGCTTCCGCCACATCCAACGGGATCTGGAAAGTGCGCGTAAAAGAAGAGTATTTGAATTCCCTACGGCTGTAATGCGCGTTGGTGTCTTCAATTTCATCTTGCTTCTCAGCACTAATGGTTAATGTGCCCTTTTCAATTTTTAGCTTAAAGTCTTCCCGCTTCATTCCCGGCGCTGCCAGCTCAATGGTGAATTCGTTTTCATTTTGCTTCACATTTACCCCTGGCAGCGAACTGCCTTCGGCACTGAAATTTCCACCACGCCAGTCAAAAATTTCGTTGTTGAACATCTCGTCAAACAAACTTTTAAAAGGATCGTTTCTTCGAATCAGGTTACTCATAATTAATGATTTTATGGGGTTACAAAATCGTTTTCAAAATCACTAAGAACAAATCCTATGCCTTTTGCAACCAACTATACTTCAAACATTTATTTTTACGCCAATTCGGCAAAAAGAGGATTGATTTCCAGACAATATGGCAAAATGCCATCCATATAGGTAAAAAAACCCGCAGAATGACCTTTTCAATTGCAATTGAGAATTATTCGGGCAACTCGCCAACCATGTCGGCAGGGACTACCCATTCATCAAATTGCTCCGGAGTAAGGTAGCCTAGTTTGACGGCTGTTTCTTTTAGTGTAGAGCCTTCGCGATGAGCGGTTTGGGCGATCTCTGCAGCTTTGTAATAGCCTATCCGGGTATTTAAGCTCGTAACGAGCATCAGACTGTTGTTCACATGCTTTTGAATATTTGCTTCAATCGGTTTGATGCCCGCGGCGCATTTGTCATTAAAGCTAACGCAGCCATCACCAATCAGCCTTGCGCTGTGCAGAAAGTTCGAGATCATGACCGGTTTAAAAACATTCAATTCAAAATGTCCGGTTGCTCCACCAATATTTATAGCCACATCATTGCCCATAACTTGTGCGCAGATCATGGATAAGGCTTCACATTGGGTGGGATTAACCTTGCCGGGCATGATGGAAGAGCCGGGCTCATTATCCGGAATATGAATCTCACCAATGCCACTGCGGGGGCCGCTGCTCAGCATGCGGATATCATTAGCGATTTTCATCAGGCTTACGGCCACGGTTTTTAAAGCCCCGTGACTTTCCACTATCGCGTCGTGGGCAGCAAGCGCCTCAAATTTATTGGGCGCAGTAATAAATGGCATCCCGGTGAGTTCTGCGATTTTCGCGGCAACATTTTCGGAATAATTTTTTGGTGTATTTATGCCTGTACCTACAGCTGTGCCTCCGAGAGCCAGCTCGCTCAAATGACTCAGCGTATTTTTTATAGCACGAATTCCGTGATCAAGTTGAGCTACATAGCCGCTGAATTCCTGCCCGAGTGTCAGCGGGGTGGCATCCATAAAATGGGTGCGGCCGATCTTTACAATGTGCATGAAATCCTTGCTTTTGGCGGCGAGGGTGTCGCGTAGCTTTTCGATGCCCGGAAGGGTTGTTTCCACAAGCATTTTATAGGCCGCTATGTGCATGGCTGTAGGAAAGGTATCGTTGCTGGATTGAGATTTATTGACATCGTCATTCGGATGCAGAAATTTTTCTTTATCTGTCAGGCTTCCGCCATTTAAAACATGGCCACGATAGGCGATAACCTCGTTCACGTTCATATTGCTCTGCGTGCCACTTCCGGTTTGCCAGATCACAAGCGGAAAATATTCATCAAGTTTACCTTCCAGTATCTCATCGGCGACCTTACCAATCAATTCGCTTTTTTCAGCCGGCAAAACGCCTGCATCCATATTGGTGATGGCCGCGGCTTTTTTCAGGTAAGCAAATGCCCTGATGATTTCGGTCGGCATACGGTTGATGTCTTCCGCAATTTTAAAATTATCAATGCTCCGCTGGGTTTGTGCACCGTAATAAGCATCTGCAGGTACCCGGACTTCCCCCATGGTATCTTTCTCGATTCTGTAATCCATATTTGTTGATTTGTGAAATTGTACTGGTTATTTGCCGGAAAAATCCGGTTTACGTTTTTCAAGAAATGCGGTGACGCCTTCTTTGGCATCTCCGGTATCGAAGAGATATCCAAATGCCGATGCTTCTTCTGCCAGTCCTTTCGCAGGATGATAAACTGCAAGGTTGGCAAGCGCAATGGCCCGGCTCACGGCAAGAGGAGCTTTACTGTGGATGGTCGCTAATATTTCCAGCGTTTTGTCTATGAGTTCATGGTCTTCAAAAACATGATTGACAAGCCCGGTTTGCAAAGCTTCCGCTGCACCTACCATACGGGCTGTCATCAGCAGTTCCATTGCACGGCCTTTTCCAATAAGATGTACCAGCCGTTGGGTGCCACCATAACCGGGAATGAGACCGAGATTTACTTCCGGCTGGCCAAACCGGGCATTGGTAGATGCAGTACGAAAATGACAGGCCATAGCCAGTTCGCAACCGCCACCAAGGGCAAAACCGTTTACCGCCGCCACTACGGGCTTGCTGAAATTTTCAATCCTGTTGAAAACCATTTGCTGGCCCTTTTCCGCCAGTGCCTGGCCTGCGGCAGCATCCATTTGGGGAAATTCCGAAATGTCGGCACCGGCTACAAACGCCTTGCCGCCGCTTCCGGTAATCAGCACCGATAAAATCTCGGGGTCATTTTCTGCTTCGCCCATCGCCTGGCTAATTTCATCGATGACAGTGGCATTCAGTGCATTGAGTTTTTCGGGCCGGTTTATGCGTAGGATGAACGTGCCTGAACGCCTCTCAATCAAAACATTTTGGTACATATTTAAAATGGTTGGTATTGCAATCGCGCTAAAGTTAATCCGAAAAAATAGTTTGATTCAAAAACCATAAAAATTCTGCAGGTTTTTTGTATATCAGGAAAAAAGGCGAACTTGCGGCGATAATAAGCCGCATCATTGTGACGGTTGTTTAAACGCCGGCATCCGTACATGATTTCAAATTATTTCATATGAGGACATTTGAACATGTTAATTGCGCCCAATGCGCCAAACTGGGCACTTCTGTATTTTGTGGAATGCACGGTAACTTTCTCGAAAATATAAGCGATTCCAAAACTTGTTCGGTGTACAAGAAAGGCCAGATCATTTTTCATGAAGGTGGCCATCCTTTCGGCATTTATTGCCTCAACCATGGCAAAGTAAAATTATCCATTGTAGGCGATGAAGGAAAAGAGCAGATCGTACGGATGGTTAAGGATGGAGATGTTTTAGGATACAGAAGTCTGCTTGGCGGTGAAAGATACAAAGCCACGGCTACCGCACTGGAAGATTGTCAGATCTGTTTCATTCCCAAAGATATTTTTATGGAGGCATTGCGTAACGACGCCAACCTCAGTTTTGAAATGATGAAGATCCTGAGCAATCAGCTTCGTGAAGCGGAAGTAAAACTCACCCACCTTGCACAAAAGCCGGTTCGGGAAAGGCTGGCGGAAACATTGATTTTTTTAAAAGATACCTACGGATATGAACCCGATTCACAGTTTATTGATGTGAGTCTTACACGCGAAGAAATCGCAAACCTGGTAGGCACTGCAACCGAGACCGCTATTCGCCTCCTTAGTGAATTGAACAAGGAGGAGATAATTGAGCTGGTAGGTAAAAAAATTGCAATAAAAGACCTCAAAGAGCTGCGCCGCGCAGCCAACATCAACGATTAAGAACAACATTCTTCAAGGTTTTTGGCATTTCATGATATAAATCACTTGTTTGTTTGAGTGAGGTCATGGAGTTTTCTGTATTTGGCAAATAGTTTCGTTGTTGATTAAAAGATATTTTATGGTTATCTCTCAAACCATTGAAATGGAAGACATGAATATTTCTCAAATATGCCATCATTTGGAGCACAAACATTATATGCCCATTCAGGATTCTCTCGGTATCCTGAAAAACGGACTGAACGATGTGATGTTAAGCTATAAAGACCAGGAAAAACTGGTATTGATTGAAATGTTGCTTCAGCGCCTTACTGAAGAAATTCAACAGGCCATACGTAATGACCTTTTGGTTCTTTTTCCTTTGCTGACAAAAGGAACGGCCACAAGTTTTAACCGGTTCCCGGTAAAAAGCGTCAGAGAAAAAAGCAAAAAAATTATAAGCATTCTAAACAAATTGCGCCTGGTATGTGAGAATTATATCCGTAAACCAGGGTGGGATTCCATCTCAAAAATGTTTTTTGAAGAAATGTACAACCTCGACAGGATGGTTACTGATGCGGTTCTTGTAAAAGAAAACTACCTGCTTCCAAAGATCATGGTAGAGCAAGAGGATGAATGAACATGCTTAATTACCGGATGCTTCCGTCAATTGATTCAGTCAGAGAGTTTTTGTACCGGTAAAATTCCCGGTTAAACATTTTAGCCTATATTTTTGCAGCCGGATTTCCAGGAATTATAAAGCTGAAGTTAGAAAAGATGGATGTAAAAACCGGCGCGAAACTCATTTGCTACCATTGCGGAGAAGATGTTCCAAAAAATGCCCCATTGTCATTTGACAATAAGGATTTTTGCTGTGCAGGATGTAAGACCGTATACCAGATCCTCAACAAACATGGCATGTGCGAATATTATGACCATAATGTCAATCCGGGGATCAATCAGCGGGTTAGCGTTCGCCATGAAAAATTTGCTTTTCTGGACAATGCCGGTATCCGCGATCAGCTGGTTCAGTTCAGTGAGGGAGAGCAAACCCAGTTGACACTTTATTTACCTCAAATGCACTGCAGCAGTTGCCTGTGGTTGCTGGAAAATCTCCATCGCATCAATCCCGGAGTCCATCACAGCAGGGTAAATTTTCCAAGGAAGGAAGTGACCGTCAATTTTTCCGAACAAAGAATCAGTCTCCGTCAACTTGCCGAATTGCTTACCGCTGTTGGATATGAGCCGCACATCAGCCTGCATGATATAGGAAAAAAGCCACAAAATTTGTATAACCGCGGCAGGCTTTACAGGCTGGTGGTTGCAGGTTTTTGTTTTGGGAACATTATGATGATGAGTTTTCCGGAGTATCTCGGCCTCGACAAAGCCGTAGATACTTTTGATCTTTCGCCCTGGTTCAGGTATTTCAGCTTTGCACTCTCTTTACCTGTTTTGTTTTACAGCTCCTCGGAATTTTTCATCAGCGGTTGGAAAGGCCTGAAAAACCGGTACCTCAACATCGACACACCCATTGCCGTAGCCATTTTGATCACCTTTATACGAAGCGTTGTTGAAATTTTCAGCGGCACAGGTGCAGGATATTTAGACAGTATGGCCGGAATTGTTTTTTATATGCTGATCGGGCGCGTGCTTCAGGACCGTACGCAACAATCGCTCAGTTTCGACCGTGATTACACTTCTTATTTTCCAATAGCTGTAAATAAACTTGTGCAGGGAAAAGAAGTGCCCGCCCCACTGCCGGAACTTTCCAATGGGGACTCCATTATCATTCATAGCAATGAAATTGTACCTGCCGATGGCATCCTGGTTAGGGGAGAGGCAGCTATTGATTACAGCTTTGTTACCGGTGAAAGCCTGCCTGTGAACAAAAAGATCAGCGAAATCATTTATGCCGGTGGCCGGCAAATGGGGGGTAAAATTGAACTGTTGCTGATAAAAGATGTCAGCCAGAGTTATCTTACCAGTTTATGGAACCGCGAAAGCATGCAAACCGACAGCAGGCATAAAGAATCATGGGTGCAACCTGCTGCCCGGTATTTTACCCTGGTCTTGTTCATTCTTTGCGCCATAGCTGCGGCTTACTGGTATTTCAACGACCCTTCCAAAATATGGCCAAGCGTAACAGCGGCCCTGATAATTGCCTGTCCCTGTGCCCTTTTGCTCAGCCATTCTTTCACCAATGGCCATATGTTGCGGGCTTACGACCGTGCAGGTTTTTACCTTAGGAATGCAGGGGTAATTGAAAAATTAAACCGGATAAACCGGGCGGTATTTGACAAAACTGGTACCCTGACCCTAAGCCGCCAATTTGAAATTGAGCGTTTTGGAGATAGGTTGAATGCTGAAGATCAACAACTGATTGCTTCACTAGCCGCCCAGTCAACGCATCCGTTGAGCCGGGCAATCAAGGAGCATTTGAATACAGACCTGGTTGAGATTGAATCATTTGCCGACCGGCCGGGAAAAGGCGTAGAGGGATGGTTCCGGGATCAGTACCTGAAACTCGGCAGCCCGGAATTTGTGTGGGGAAAAAATAATTTCAGTCCGGGGCAGTCCGTTGTGGTTTGGACAATTGATGATAAGCGATCGGGCTTCTTTATTTTCAAAAATCTTTACCGGAAAGGATTGCGGGAGATGTTTGGCAACCTCGGCAAAAAGATAAAGGTTTCTGTAATCAGCGGTGATAATGAAGGGGAAAGAGAAAATATATCGCGCCAGATAAGAAATGCCGATCAATTGCTTTTCAACCAGGGGCCTGCAGATAAACTGGCATTTATCGAAAAATTGAAAGCCGAAGGCGAAAATGTGCTGATGGTGGGAGATGGGCTCAATGATGCAGGGGCACTTAAAGCTGCACATGTGGGAATAGCTGTAACAGAAGATATAAATAATTTCTCTCCTGGTTGTGATGCCATCCTGGAAGCTGGCAAATTGCAGAAACTTCATCGCTATATTGGCCTGGCCAGGGTTAGCAAAAATGTGATCATCGCCTCTTTCGTCATTTCCATACTGTATAATGTAGTGGGATTGAGCTTTGCCTTCCAGGCAAAACTTTCGCCGTTGGTCGCCGCAATCCTCATGCCGGCCAGCAGCATAACCATAATTTTTCTAACATGGCTGGGGATAGAAATTGGTGCTCGGAAGTTAAAATAATTACTAACTTGCCCCGCAATAAACAAAGCTGTTTTTTTACCAGATTATGACAATCATTATTCTTGCAGGAATTGCAGAAAAATATAATTGTCCGGGACGGAAAATCTAATCAAACCAAATATTTACCATGGCTGTGATGCTTATCTTATTAATTGCCAGTATTCTTCTTGCCGGAGGGTTCCTTATTGCATTTCTAGTAAGTGCAAAAAACGGTCAGTTTGATGATGATTTTGGCCCTTCTGTACGAATGCTTTTTGAAGATAAACCAAATAACAAACAATCCTGATTCTGTATGGAACAATCAATGGAACGACCTCTTGAACATTTTTATTACGACAACAGAATTGTCCGGTCATTTGCCTACGCTACCATTTTTTGGGGTGCAATTGGTATGCTTGTGGGCCTGATTGCCGCTTTGCAAATTGCCTTTCCGGCTGTCAATCTGGACCTGGCTGCAACGACTTTCGGACGTGTCAGGCCTCTCCACACCAACGCCGTAATTTTTGCTTTCGTAGGCAATGGTATTTTTCTGGGGGTTTATTATAGTTTACCCCGGTTATTGAAAACCCCAATGTTCAGTGATCGGCTGAGCAAGATCCACTTCTGGGGCTGGCAAACCATTATTTTACTGGCAGCAATTACTTTGCTTGCAGGTTTTACCACCAGTAAAGAATATGCAGAACTGGAATGGCCCATCGATATAATGATTGCCGTTATCTGGATCATTTTTGGTGTCAATATGTTTGGAACCATCGCCAAAAGGCGGGAAAGGCATTTATACGTTGCTATTTGGTTTTACATTGCCACATGGGTTACAGTAGCCATGCTGCATATCGTAAATTCATTCGCCATACCTGTCCATCTTTTTAAAAGCTATAGCTGGTATGCTGGTGTTCAGGATGCGCTTGTACAATGGTGGTATGGCCACAACGCGGTGGCATTCTTTCTTACCACACCTTATTTGGGTTTGATGTATTATTTCCTTCCCAAAGCAGCCAACCGGCCGGTTTATTCATACCGGCTGAGTATTGTGCACTTCTGGACCCTCATCTTTCTCTATATCTGGGCGGGGCCTCACCACCTGCTTTATACGGCTTTACCTGACTGGGCTCAATCACTCGGAACCGTATTTTCCATTATGCTCATCCTCCCGAGCTGGGGTGGTATGATCAACGGCCTGTTCACCTTGCGGGGTGCATGGGATAAAGTGCGTGAAGACCCGGTATTAAAATTTTATGTGGTGGCCATCACTGCATATGGTATGGCCACTTTTGAAGGTCCGATGCTGAGCATTAAGTCTTTTAATGCCATTACCCACTTTACAGACTGGACAATTGCCCACGTACACGTAGGTGCGCTGGGATGGAATGGATTCCTTACTTTCGGCGTTCTTTACTGGATCATCCCGAAAATATTCCAAACGAATCTTTACAGCCGTAAACTTGCGGCCAACCATTTCTGGATTGGCACATTAGGAATTATTCTCTACGCAGTACCTATGTATTGGGCAGGTTTTTCACAGGCTCTGATGTGGAAAGAATTTGCTCCTGACGGAAGCCTGAAATACCAGTTCCTGGAAACCGTTACGAACATCCGGCCAATGTATATCCTCCGCAGCTTTGGAGGTACACTGTATCTCACGGGGGTAATCATTATGATCTATAATCTCTGGAAAACCGTGAAGCAGGGTAATTTTCTTGCAGATGAGGCTGCAAGCGCTCCTGCACTTGCCAAAGTTTATAAAGCATCCAAATCTGATACCTGGCATAGCTGGATCGAAAGAAGGCCCATTCAAATGCTGATCGGCAGCCTGATTGTGGTAGCCATTGGTGGTGTAGTGGAAATTGTACCTACATTTTTGATTAAGTCCAATGTCCCAACGATTACAGCCGTTAAACCCTATACTCCGCTGGAACTGGAAGGTCGCGATATTTATGTGCGTGAAGGTTGTTATACTTGCCACTCCCAGATGATCCGTCCATTCCGCGATGAGGTGGCTCGCTATGGCGAATACAGTAAAGCGGGCGAATTTGTTTACGACCATCCATTCCAATGGGGAAGCAAGCGGACCGGGCCGGATTTGGCAAGGATTGGCGGAAAATATCCCGACAGCTGGCATTACAACCATATGCTAACCCCGCGTACCATGAGCCCGGGCTCGCTGATGCCAAACTATCCCTGGCTGCTCGACCGGGATCTTAATACCAAGCATACGGCTGCAAAAATCCGCGCAATGCAAACACTTGGAGTACCTTACCAGGAGGGTTATGATCAGATTGCCGTTAAAGATCTTGAAGCACAGGCCAAGAAAATTGCCCGCAACCTGGAAAGAGATAAGATCAAAACAGCTCCAAATAAGGAGATCATCGCGTTGATTGCTTACCTGCAGCGTATGGGTACGGATATTAAAACCGGTCAAGCGGCGGAAAGCAAATAATAAAAAACAAAAAAAAAGATCCAAAAATGAAATTTGTTGATTACCTGGAAGGAATAACCGGTGTGGGAATGATGCACCTGACAACCTCTTTCGTTTTTATTACATTTTTTATCGGCATTGTATGGTATGCGATTAAAATGGATAAAAAATCCGTGGAAGAAAAAAGCAATATTCCACTGAACTAGCCAAACAATTTCTAATGAACAAACAGCATCTTATGTTTAATAAATTAAAAACCGGTTTTATTGCGCTAATCGTAGCCCTGTTGCCAGCCCTGAATGTGATGGCGGCAGGCCCAAAAGAGCCATCCACACTACAAAACCCCCTGGCCCTGGCCTTGCTCATTGTAATTGTTGTGCTGGCTTTGGGGATCATCCTGGTTGCTTCTATTGTAAATTCAGCCATTAAGAAATACCGACAGAATTTGGATAGCCAGCGCAGGCAGGGCGGCCCTGTTCAGCAGGTTAGTGCTTTGCTGGGTATTACAG
Organism: Bacteroidota bacterium; assembly: GCA_023387985.1. Taxonomy (GTDB): domain Bacteria; phylum Bacteroidota; class Bacteroidia; order Chitinophagales; family Chitinophagaceae; genus Phnomibacter. The sequence continues at coordinate 1,040,514 of JAEWHC010000009.1, forward strand.
GCTTATTGTTGTTTTCTGCTGTGCCGGGTTTTGCTCAAACTGCAGAACCCGCAGCAGTTGTTGTGGACAACAGCATCAACGGTTTGAGCCAGACCACTTTCTATATTCTGGTGGGAATCATCATAATTGAAATTGTTATCCTGCTGGCCCTGGTTTACCAGCTCAAATTCCTTATGGGCATTGAACGTGCGCCATCTGTAGCAAAAGCAGGCGCAACTTCAGGAAATCCATTTATGAAATGGTGGTGGAAAATCAACGCGACTGTTTCTGCGGATAAGGAAAGTGATATTGAAATGGACCATGAGTATGATGGCATCCGCGAATTGAATAACCGCATTCCGCCATGGTGGAACTGGACCTTCGCGTTTACTATTTTGTTCGCAGTTGTTTATATGTGGCGCTATCACGTTTCGCATACCGCACCATTGCAGGCTGAAGAATACACCATTGCTGTGCAAAAAGCCGAAATAGAAAAAGCAGCCTACCTGAAGCAGGCGGCGGCTTCCGGATTGATCATTGACGCCACAACTGCAAAAATGATGGACCAGGCTGGCATAGATGCAGGCAAAGCCCTGTTTACTGCCAACTGTGTTGCCTGCCACGGCGGAGCCGGAGAAGGTAATGCAGTAGGCCCAAATCTCACCGATGATTATTGGATCCACGGGGGTACCATCAATGATATATTCCGTACCATTCATGATGGTGTTCCAGACAAGGGAATGATCTCCTGGAAAAGTAATTTCAGCCCGGTACAGATCCAGGAACTGTCAAGCTTTATAAAATCATTGCAGGGAACCAATCCTCCAAACGCCAAGGAGCCACAAGGCGATTTGTTTAAGGAAGCCGCTGCACCCGCTGCGGCCGCAGAAACACCTGCAGCCGCAACCGATACGACTGCCGCTGGTCCTGGTACCTGAGCGTAAAGCCAATCAACGGAACATGCCGGAGTTGCAAACGCAATTCCGGCATTTTTGCTTGACAATGATCATTGGCTTATAACCTTAACGGTTCTTGCAAATTATTACCTAAGAGCATTCGAATTTTTGGGCTAATTTGCATCGCGGACTCACCGGGCGAAATTTCCCCGTTCAAATGGCTTAATTCTGAACGCAAAATGAAAGTTGAAGAAAATGAAGTTTCCTTCAGAGACAGGGCGCCGATAATTACAGAGGAAGGAAAAAGAAGATGGATTTACGCATGGAAACCCACCGGAAAATATTATAATGCCCGGACGATCCTGAGTATTTTTTATTTGGTATTTTTCTTTGCAGCCCCTTTTATTAAAATAAATGGCAATCCCTTACTGCAACTGAATGTGGTAGAGGGAAAATTTTCAATCTTCGGAATGCTGTTCTGGCCCCAGGACTTTTTCATTTTTGCCGTAGGATTGATCACCTTCATCGTGTTTATTTACCTGTTCACCATGATCTTTGGACGGATATTTTGCGGATGGATCTGTCCGCAAACGGTTTTTCTGGAGATGGTGTACCGCCGGATTGAATGGGCCATTGAAGGCAATCCGAATAAACAAAAAATGTTGAACCGTGGCCCCTGGACTACGGAAAAAATCTGGAAGAAATCACTCAAACATGTAATCTTTTTTGGAATTGCTTTCCTGATTGCCAATACTTTTCTGGCCTATATCATTGGGGTGGAAGATTTGTTCAAGATCATCAGCGAACCGGTCTCCCAACACGTAGTCGGTTTGGTCAGCCTGCTCATTTTTACATTTGTGTTCTATTCGGTTTTTGCTTTCGTCAGAGAAATTGTTTGTACAATTATTTGTCCCTACGGAAGAATGCAGGGCGTATTGCTTGACCCCAATTCGATCATTGTAGCTTATGATTACCAACGTGGGGAACCCAGAGGAAAAGGCAAAAGGCCATCAATGCAGGGATTGGGAGATTGTATTGATTGCTCGCAATGTGTTGTAGTTTGTCCTACCGGAATAGATATCCGCAATGGCACTCAGCTGGAATGTATCAACTGCACTGCGTGTATTGATGCTTGCAATACGGTGATGCGTAAGGTGGGATTGCCGGAGAACCTGATCAAATATGCTTCAGAAAATCAAATTCGTGATAAAAAACCATTCCAGTTTGATACAAGGATGAAGGTTTATTCGTTTATCCTGCTATTCCTCATTGGCAGCATGAGCTTTATGCTTGCCACGCGTAACGATGTGGGAGTTACCCTGATGAGGGCTCCGGGAATGCTGTACCAGGAAGTGGGCACGGATAGCCTGAGTAACCTATACAATATGGCAATGACCAATAAGAAAAATGTGGAAATTGAAGTGGAGCTGCGCATTGAAAGCCCCGTGGGGGGAACGTTGAAAATAATTGGAGACCGCAAAATGATTTCACCGGCAGGCGGGCAGGATGAATCCACATTCTTTATTGTTTTGCCTAAATCAGTGATTAAATCCAGAGAAACCAAAGTAACCATAGGCCTTTACCAGGATAACCGGAAGATTGAAACGATAAGTACCAATTTTTTGGGATATACTGAATAACGCTGCCAAACCAATACCAATATGAAATTGCATTTCGGAAAAAAAATAGCCATATTTTATTCATTGTTCGTGATATTCCTGGTTACGATGGTGTATAGAAGTACCCAACAGCAATTTGATCTTGTAGTACCCAATTATTACGAAGTTGATCTAAAATATCAGGAGGTAATTGATGCGGCTAAAAATGCCAATTCTTTGACTGAGCCTGTAAAGATCAGCAAATCGCAGCTCGGAATTGAAATTCACATTCCGCAGGAAGCCGGCCGGGTGGAAAAAGGGGTAATTGAATTTTACAAGCCCGACAATGCCAGCCAGGATTTCAGGGTTCAACTTGCAGGCAATGAGCAAACGGTGGCCAGAAGCATGTTCCGCACCGGAAAATATGTCGCTAAAATGAAATGGGAGTCTGGCGGCAAGACGTATTATAAAGAAGAAACTTTGTTTTTATAAAACAGACCGCCAAAGTTGACCTACGCTATAATCATAACTGCTTTAACCATCGGCATAGCCGGAAGCCTGCATTGTGTGGGTATGTGCGGACCTATCGTACTCTCGTTGCCTATGGTGCAGCCAAACGGAAACCGGCGACTTAACTTTGGTACCCTAAATTATTTTCTGGGAAAGACCTTTGCTTATGGAGTAATGGGCTTGCTGTTTGGATTGCTCGGTCAACAGATTGTAATGGCAGGATTTCAGCGTTCACTAAGCATTGGAATCGGCATACTGATGTTGTTGTTTGCGTTGTTCGCCATTTTTAAGCCCGCTGTTCTTCACCATAATCCGTTATCCCTTTTTATGGGTCGCCAGTTAAGCCCGGTTATGGGAAAATTGCTCAGAACTCCGGGTCAGTTCTCTACATTGGTCATTGGTTTTCTAAATGGTTTTTTGCCCTGTGGCCTGGTGTATATTGCGCTTGGCGCCGCCGTGGCAATCGGCAATAGCTGGTATGCCGCATTGTTCATGATCCTGTTTGGTATTGCCACAATACCCGGATTGCTCTTGCTGGCCTTATTCAATAATAAACTGAACGCTGCATACCGCAGTAAAATGCGCCGTGTACTCCCCTGGTTTACAGCCATCATTGCTGTGCTGCTTATCCTTCGCGGAATGGATCTCGGGATCCCTTTTATCTCGCCTCAGGTTCCTGATTCAGCTTTGCAACAAACGGGGGAACCGGTAATTTGCCATTGACAGGCGAATGTATTTATTGCCGGTGTTCTTCTACCCAACCAGAAATATAATCAACAATATCGTGGGTATTGGTGCCTGGCGGAAACAACTTGCCCACACCGATCTCGTTTAATGACGGTACATCTTCCTCAGGGATAATTCCACCACCGGTAAGCAATATATCGTTCACTTCTTTCGCTTTCATCAGGTTGATCAGCCTGGGAAAAACAGTCATATGGGCACCGCTCAATATACTCACCCCAATGGCATCCACATCTTCCTGCAAGGCGGCTTCAATCACCATTTCCGGCGTTTGCCGTAAACCGGTATAGATCACCTCCATTCCTGCATCGCGCAGTGCCGTTGCAATTACCTTTGCTCCGCGATCATGTCCGTCAAGGCCTACTTTAGCCACCAAAACTCGAATGGGTCTTTCCATAAAACAGATGTTTATATTTGTAAAGGTACAATTGCACTTTATTAAATAGTCTAACATTGGTCAGTTATGCGTTACCGGAAATTTGGAAATACCGATCTGCTTGTCAGCGAAATCGGATTTGGCGCATGGGCAATCGGCGGCCCGGCAAAAGTTGGAAATGTGGAGATTGGATGGGGAAATACGGATGACAGGGAATCGAAACGCGCAATAGCCGCAGCACTCGATCATGGCATAAATTTTTTTGATACGGCAGATTTTTACGGCCTTGGCCACTCCGAAGAATTGCTCGGGAAAACCCTGGCGGGAAAAGATGCCCTCATCGCAACCAAAATGGGTCAGCGCGTTGGGCAAAACGGAAATATAATTGTAGATTACAGCTATGACTATGTTTTGGAAGCATGTGAAAAAAGCCTGAAGCGGTTGAAAAGGGAATGCATTGATTTTTATCAGCTCCATGTGGCCCGGATACAGCAACTTAAAGATGGCGAATGCATTGAAGCTATGGAAAAACTCCAGCAAGAGGGCAAGATCAGGTATTATGGAATAAGCCTCAACACGTTTGAACCCCAACCGGAAGCCGGGTGGTTTTTCAATAACCGAAAAGGTAACGGCTTTCAATTGGTGCTGAATTTTATCAACCGTCAATCATTGACGGTGGTGGAACAAGCCGCGCAAATGGGATATGGTGTCATTGCCCGGATGGCGCTGCAATTCGGATTGCTGAGCGGTAAAGTTTCGCCGAGGCAAAAGTTTGAATCCAACGATCATCGCAGTTACCGTACCAACCCGGAATATATTGAGCAGATAAACAGTTTACTGGAAACCTTTAAGGAGCTCGCGGATAAATACCAGACCACCCTTGCAGGAATTGCCCTGAGTTTTGTACTTGGATATCCTGGCATAAGCACCGTTATTGCAGGAATGCGCACTGTAAAGCAGGTGGAAATGAACAGCAATGAACCTATAAAACTTTCCGCCAATGATCATGCAGCGCTCGCCAACCTAAAAAAGGAGGAATGGGACAAAATTTGGCAGACGGCCCGCTCCCTGGGTTAGAGAATACTGTCACGCAGGTTGTCTAATACAAGTGAGATGCGTTTTATGGTTTCTTCTTTGCCGATCAATTCCGCTATATCAAAAACACCGGGACCGAATTTTCCGCCCACCAGCATAATCCGTAATGGCAGCATCAGCTCACCGGCCTTTAGCTGCCTCGACGCTGCAAGTTCTTTAAAAGCCAGCTCCATTTCGCCGGCTGCCCTGTAATTATTTTCACTTAGCCGTTGAGAAAACTCCGCAAAGAAATCAGCTTTGTCCGATGTCCATTTGGAGGAAATGGCCCCAATGTCCGTTTCATGAGGTGTTGTAAAAAAATAAGAAGCCTGCTGGATAAAATCCGTTAGCAAAATGCAGCGGTCCTTCACCATTGCAATAACTTTAGCCAGGTTGGTATCGTCAATGCCCTGGATCCCTGTCTTTTCGAGCAACGGTTTCACTACGGGCAAGAGCTTTTCTTCAGTGGAAGATTTGATCCATTCGTGGTTGAACCATTTTGCCTTTTCGTAATCGAATTGGGCGCCGGCAGAATGAATGCGATCGAGTGAAAAAGCAGCAATCAGTTCTTCCATTAAATATATTTCCTTGCCAGTTCCGTCGTTCCAGCCCAGTAAGGCAAGCAAATTGTTCAATGCTTCCGGAAGAAAACCCCTTTCCCGGAATCCTTCTGTAAATTCATTTTTCACCGGATCTGTCCAGTTCATGGCAAAAATGGGAAAACCGTATTTGTTGCCGTGTCGCTTGCTGAGTTTCGAACCATCGGGGCCCAGGATCAGGGGCAAATGCGCATAGAGGGGCATCTCATCTTTCCAACCCAGGTAATCCCAAAGGAGAAGGTGCACGGGTGCACTGCTTAGCCATTCTTCGCCCCGGAATACATGCGTGATCTTCATGAGATAGTCATCCACCACTACGGCAAGATGATACGTAGGCATACCGTCAGCTTTAAGAAGCACTTTGTCATCAACCTGACTGGTATTAAAATTCACCTCACCCCGAATGATATCCTGAATGCTCAAATCCTGGTTTTCGGGTGTCTTGATCCTGATCACATAGGGTGTTCCTTCCGCGATCTTTTCGCGGGCATATTCAAGCTCCATATTGATGGAGTTGTGCATAGAATTCCGGCTCTGGAAATTATAGGTAGGGTGTGGGTTATTGCCGGTTTTATATTCCTGCCGCATTTTCTCCAGTTCTGTTGGTGTATCAAATGCATAGTAGGCATGGCCTGCATCCACCAGCTTGTGTGCATAATTCTGGTAAATTTCTTTTCGTTCACTTTGGCGGTAGGGACCGTAGTTTCCACCATGCTTCACACTTTCATCAGGCTCAAGGCCGCACCATTCCAGGCATTTGAAAATGTACTCTTCTGCTCCCGGCACGTAACGGGTCTGATCCGTGTCTTCAATCCGGAGAATGAAATCTCCACCATTTTTCCGGGCAAACAGGTAATTATACAGAACTGTTCTTACACCTCCCAAATGCAGTCCTCCTGTTGGTGAGGGCGCAAACCTTACCCTTACTCTTTTTTCCATAGGGTGCAAATATACACACCACGAAATGGCAGATGAAATGCTTTATAAAATGGAGAACCTGAAAAATTCAATCCGCCTGCCATGGTTTGTTTTTTTAATTTTTACCTTTAGCGCTGTGTTTTACCTCAACTATTCTCCAAAGTGGATGCGCATTATGTTTCCTTCCGGACTTGTTTGGGATGTCCCGGGTAAGCAGGAGGAATTGTATCTCACATTTGATGATGGGCCGCATCCGGAAGCAACGCCTTTTGTATTGGACCAGCTTGCGCAATACAATATGAAAGGAACCTTCTTTTGCATAGGTAAAAATGTACGGGAATACCCGGAAATTTACAGGCGGATCTGTAAAGAGGGACATGGAATAGGCAATCACACCATGGAGCACAATAATTCTAAATTTACCACCATCAAAGATTACGTCAAGAGCATTGAAGAAGCTGCTCAGCTGATTGACAGTCCGCATTTCAGGCCGCCTTACGGCCAACTGGATAAATTGCATGCCATGGCCATCCGCGAAAGGTTCCCCAATATGCAAATCGTAATGTGGTCGGCTCTCACCGGTGATTTTGATACTTCCAAAACCTGGGAGTATTGTTATGCCAAATGCCGGCAATATGCCAAGCCGGGAGGCATCATTGTATATCATGACAGTGCCAAGGCGTTCCCGAGGTTAAAGGATGCGCTGCCGGCCACATTAAAATGGATCCGGGAAATGGGTTGGAAAAGTGTTCCTCTTCCTCATTAATTTGCTGTGATGAAAATTATCGATTCGCATACCCATCTTTATCAACCTGACTTTGATGGCGACCGGGATGATGTGATCCAACGAGCAAATGATCTCGGCGTGGAACGGTTCTATCTTCCCGGAATCGACAAAGCAGTGTGGCCGCGTATGATGGATATGCAGGAGCGTTATGCAGGAGTATTTGCCATGCCCGGGTTACATCCTGTTTCAGTAGGGGAGCATTACCAGGATGAGCTTGATTTTGTTGAAGCACAGCTTAAATCGGGCGGCTGGCCGGCTATTGGAGAAATCGGTCTTGATTTTTACTGGGACAAAACGTTTACTCGTCAACAATTTGAAGTTTTTCACAAGCAGATGGAATGGGCTCTCGATCTTAACCTGCCGATTGTGATTCATACCCGCAATGCCATGCAAGAAACCATTGAGACAGTTAAGCCTTTTGCGGAAAAAGGCCTGCGAGGTGTATTTCATTGTTTTACCGACAACCTTCAATCGGCAAAACAAATTGTTGACATGGAATTTTTACTGGGAATCGGCGGTGTGCTGACCTACAAAAATGCACGTCTGCCGGAAGTGCTCGTACATCTTTCACTTGAACATCTTATTTTAGAAACAGATGCGCCTTACCTTACCCCCGTGCCTTTTCGGGGAAAACGAAATGAAAGCAGTTATCTCCGGTATGTAATTGAAACGCTTGCAGAGACATACCAGGTTACTCCGGAAGAAGTTGCAGCCAGGACTACTGAAAATGCTTTGAATTTGTATAAAACCTGAATCTAAAATCAAAAATACTTGGCAGGAAGACTCTGGTTCGATAATTTTGCCGCCCTTACAGAGAGGTGCCCGAGTGGTTGAAGGGGCTCGCCTGGAAAGCGGGTATACGGGGAACTGTATCGTGGGTTCGAATCCCATCCTCTCTGCTGCAAAAAGAAGTTACTGGATGCAGTAATTTCTTTTATTCAACAAAGCTCTGCTGATCAATTATTGCTTAATTTTCTTTGTGAATTTTTCCAGATCAATAAGTTCGTCATTGACATTGACCCACTGTGCATCTCCAAAATCGTTTTGTTCCAGTACCACATTATTGCAGTCATCAAATCCAGCAGCAATACGCGATTGCCGGCTTGAAATTGAGTTGATATTATTGCGAATGAAAATGCTGTCCGTTTTCGTAAACCGTATATCGGCGATTGGGCTACCAAATGCGCCATTGCGTACATTGTTTTCGAAGCGCCAGTTTTTGCGTGTTACCGGATTTTGCCTGTCAGAATCGCGGCAAACAATGGTATGCCCGGAGGTTGTATAATCATTATGGTGGATATAAATATTGCTTACATCACCTTTTCCAAGGGCAGCAATAAAAGTCATCGCTGTTTGGAAACTGCTGTTCCGGATTTCTACATCTGTTACAAAACCATCTGAACTGTAGGGTTCCAGGTCAATAGCTGCCCTTCTTCCGAGGCTTGTGGTAACCGAATCAATTAATATGTATTGCGCATTGCATAAGGCTATTGCTTGTCTTCCAGTATTTTGAATGAATGAATGCCGAATGGCTACATTGGTTGTTGGTGCGGTGGGTGTGTTGCCCAAATAAATTCCATCACCCCACATGCCATTTATTTCTACATTTTCAATCAGAAAATTATTGCCATTGTGAATGGAAATTCCATGTTCAAATTCCCAGTAAGGTTGGTAACCTGGCGCATTGCCCAAACTTCCATTATCTTTTTCCCCTTTCCAAAATACAGGTGCACCAGGCGCCAGGTCGCGGCCGCGGATGGTATTGCTTCCTGAGATTTTTAAATTTTTAATGACTATATTTTGACTTGAATTAAACCAAAAATGCCGGCGGTGACTGTAATTATTTTGGCCAACGTTTCCACCAAAAGGTATTGCCGGTGCCGTAGTAAAAAATTCTGCGCCATTGCCATCAAAAATTAAATTTTTCCGTCCTTCAATCCAGAATACGCCTTTCTGTCCGCGTGGATGGTTCTTCAGATCCCCATTGGTGAGGTATTTACCCGGACGAAAACGGATAATGCTTGGATTATTATAAGTACCATCGGGTATGTTGTCAATTTCTTTTTGAATGGCAATGGACATATCGCGAAGGCTGTCTGGTTTCACATTCACCACGTAAACAGTACCCGTGCCGCCAAATTTACCTACACTGTCCAATTGTGAATAAACAATGGGAGCTGTGGTGTGATCTGCTTCACTTGTTGACGGTTTCTGAATGGTTGTTTCATCTTTTTGAGGCACAGGCCCGGTATCCTGCCGGGTAGCAGGTACCACACCGGCAATAATCAAAATCCCTTTTATTATTTCTCCCAATATTTGTTTCATTTTATTTACTTCTGATGTCTCTTACACTGATACGTTACATCCAATCATTTGATACAGAACGACCGTTAATCTGATTTGTACCCGCACATTTGTTTTTTCAACAAATTACTACAAAAGGGCTTTGAATTTGTAACATTCTTCCCAAATCGGCCTTTTGGCATGATTTTGATACATTAATAAACATCGTCAATTAAATCAATTAAATATGGAAAACATCTTAGTAGTTCTTTTAGTAGGTGCATTGGCCGGCTGGCTTGGAAGTATGATATTCAAAGGCAGTGGGCTAGGCCTTATCGGAAACATTGTTGTAGGTATTCTCGGTAGTTTTGTGGGCAGCTGGCTCCTCGGAAGTCTTGGAGTAGGAATGGGAGGTTCCATTCTTGGGGCTATTCTTACCGGGGCTTTAGGGGCTATTGTAATACTTGCCATACTTAATCTCGTGTTCCGGGGAAGGGCCTGATGCCTTCAGCCGAAATAGTTTGGGTTGCTTTTTTCTGAAAAGCAGCCTTTTTTATTGCAGGTTAATCACGTGCGTGCCGGGTTCATAGGATTGACCAAGGCTCTCAATAACAGTATTCAACTGATGCGGATTGTTCAGGAAATCCGCATCTGAAACATCGATCAATAAAGTTGGAACGGGATTGGTCCGGATAAAATGCTGATACGTTTCCTGGATATCATACAGATATTGGTCTGGTATATTTAATTCATAGGCCCGGTTGCGTTTTTGAATATTTTGTTGCAATTTCCGGACAGGAGCATGTAAATAAATAACAATATCCGGCAGCACAATTTGTTGATTCATGATCTCAAACAATCTCATGAACAAACGATATTCCTCTTCCTGCAAATTTACACGGGCAAACAACAAGCATTTTGTAAATAGATAATCACTAACAGTAAAACTGCCAAACAAGTCGGGTGTTAGGGGGTTTTCGGTAAGTTGCTTATACCGTTCTGCCATAAAAAATAATTCGAGCGGAAAAGCATACTGTTGCGGATTTTCGTAAAAACGGGGAAGAAAGGGGTTGTCCGCAAATTCTTCAAGGATCAGCCTCGAATACAATCGGTCGGCCAGCAAAGTCGCCAGGGTGGTTTTGCCAGCCCCGATGTTGCCTTCTACAGTAATATAACGATATGGGATATTCGCAATGTCCATTGCCGCAAAAGAACTCATTTCACTCAATTCTAAATGGAAATTTTCTGCACATCCAGGTGATCGGGGCTTTCTTCCAATAATTGGATAATGGTTTTTTTCAATAAAGGATGAATGAAATCCGGGGCTATTTCTGCCAAAGGCACTAAGGTAAAATTGCGGAGGTGCAGCCGGGGATGAGGGATCTCCAGGTTTTCTTCTTTTAACCGAAAGTCATTAAAGAACAAAATATCAATATCCATGGTACGGGGCCCATTGCGGTGAACCCTTTCCCGGTTAAAACTTTTTTCAATCTGGAATATGCGCTGAAGAATTTCCTGGGGTGCCAGGCCTGTTTCCACCAGCAATACCTGGTTTACAAAATGGGGTTGATCCGCGTTCCCCCAGGCTTCGGTACGGTAGGCTGAAGAAGCTTTTGTAATCCTGCCGATACCGGTATAAATACGTGCAAAAGCAAATTGAAGGTTAAGCAGGCGGTCACCTAAATTACCACCTATAATCAAATAAACTGTATTCATATAACTATTTCCAAAACTGCCTGTAAATATCTTTAATTTCGGCCGAATCAAACACGGAGTCTTTCACATTCCGGCGAAAAAATATGAAGCAATTTTTTAAGATATTTCTGGCTTGCCTTGTGGCACTTATTGTTTTTTGGGGAATAACTATTGCATTTGGCTTCGGTGTGCTTAGTGTTTTTGCAAGCAAAGACCAGGCGGTAATTCCAAACAATGCTGTTCTGGTGCTCGATATGGAAAATGTGATACTGGAACAAACACGAGAAAAAGGACCACCACTACCCGGAGTGAACTGGAATGAAGGCCAGGGCCTTTATGAACTGGTATATGCACTTGAAAAAGCAGAGACAGATGACCGGATCAAAGGCATTTACATTGCGGGTGGCTTTACTCCCAATGGTTTTGCCACAATGGAAGAACTTCGGGATGCTTTAAACCGTTTCAAAAAATCAGGAAAATTTATATGGGCAAATTCGGCCAGTTATACCAACAGGGGATATGAATTTGCTTCGGTGGCCGATAGCGTTATCCTAAATCCTGCGGGAGATATGTCCTGGAATGGAATGGCTTACCAGACCATTTTTGTGCGGGATCTTTTGCATAAAGTAGGTGTGCAGCCCGAAGTGTTTTATGCTGGTGATTATAAGAGTGCGACTGAAATGTTCAGGCTAAACAAAATGAGCGAGCCCAACCGCGAACAGGTGAAGGAGTTTATTTTTGATATTTACGGCCATTTTCTGCAAAATATTTCTTTGAGCCGCAATAAAGACACTGCCCAGCTTCACCTGCTTGCCGAAAATTTGAGCATAGCTTCCGCGTCGGATGCCGTTAACCATGGACTTATTGACCTGGCAGCTTACGATGATGAAATGAAAGGACTCATGGCCAAAAAAATTAATGTGAGTAAGGGAGGCGAAATTCAATTTGTTACAACCGGTGAATACCTGCAGAACTTCAATGTGAACGAAGGAAAAACTGCCAGCGATCGAATCGCTTTACTGATTGCCCAGGGGGATATTGTAGACGGTAAGGGAGGTGATGGTATGATTGGTTCCGTCGCGTTTCGCAAACAAATTGAAAAGCTTCGGGAAGATAAAAAAATAAAAGCGGTTGTATTGCGGGTAAATAGTCCGGGAGGCAGCGCTTTGGCAAGTGAGATTATCTGGAGAGAGCTGAATTTGTTGAAGAAAGAAAAGCCGCTGGTTGTAAGCATGGGAGATTATGCCGCAAGTGGCGGATATTATATTTCCTGTATGGCCGATTCAATTTTTGCCCAACCCAATACACTTACCGGTTCAATTGGAGTTTTTGCGTTGCTTTTCGATGCCTCTGAATTGTTGAACAATAAACTTGGAATTCATACGGATGGAGTAAGCACGACCAGTTCAGCGGATATTGGAAATCCATTTCAGCCTTTAAAACCTAAAGAGCGGATATTTATTCAAAATTCTGTTGATACCATTTACCAGCGTTTTCTTTCCAGGGTTGCGGAGGGCAGAAAAATGCCTGTGGCAGATGTTGACAGTCTTGGGCAGGGAAGAGTATGGAGCGGAACGGATGCCATAAACAATAAGCTTGTTGATGCTGAAGGAGGTATACAAAGGGCAATAGAAAGTGCCGCACGTTTAGCCAAGCTGAAGGAATATCGCATATCGGTTTACCCGCCGGTTGTATCATTGCTCGATAAATTGCTTAAACCAGAGGAAGAAAAATACATTCAAACTGAATCTTCATTGCGGCAAACCCTGGGCGATGAGTTTTTGAAAACATGGAAACGCTACCAGGCCATGGATTCATGGAATGGCCGGGCGCAAACACGACTTCCATTTTTTGTTAATTAGCCGTTTTGCCAAATGAAATATTTAAGGTTGATCCTGGTCAGCATCGTTGTGTTTAGTTTGTTGCTCTGGGGCATTACGCTGCTGTTTCCTTCCGACATTGTGATCAGCCGGGCCTCCAACCATTCCGGGAAAGCAAAATCATTATTTGACCGCTTTGAATCCAATGAAATTTCATTGCAAACAATGGTTCAGCATATGAATCCTGATCAACCGGTGACGGTTAAAACCGCAGATATCCCTTTCTATAGCAAAACGTTATTCAATATCCTGGACTCAGCATCCGTGCCCAATGCCGATACGTTGTTCTTCCGTTTTCAGAATGAGAACCAGGAGACATTGAATGGCGGGCTTGCATTTTATCAATTGTCCGAAGACAGTTCAACCATTCAGGCTTTTTATGTATTACATGAACCCTGGTATAAACCTGTCAACAAATTCAGGCTGATGGTTGCCGATAAAACCCATGGGCCCGGGCTCGATTCAATCCTTGTACGGCTGAAGCAATATGAATAAGACATTAAAAAAGCCCTGCGTTGAACAGAGCTTTTTTCTTTGAAGTCGGGACGACTAGATTCGAACTAGCGACCCCTTGCACCCCATGCAAGTGCGCTACCGGGCTGCGCTACGTCCCGTTCCAGGTCAATAAAACAAGAGAATCTTAAAGTATGCGCGGATCTAATGTTTTAAAGGGAGTGCAAAAATAGCTGGCTTAGTTGTTGCAGCCAAACGAAAATCAAAAATGTTATCAAAGATTTAATGAGAATGGGCCGGGCCGGAACAGGCTGGATAATTTTCTGTCTGTTGCTGATAATGCATTTTAATGCCGAAGGGCAGGGGAGTCCAGAAATTGAACTGTTTGGAGGCATTACCAATTACCAGGGAGATCTGCAGCCCATGGTATTTACTTTTAAAAACAGCAGGCCGGGCTGGGGAGTGAATTATATTCAGCCGCTTACGCCGAATTTTCTCATGCGTGCAGGCTTGTATGCCGGACGGTTCACGGCAAGTGATGCCGACAACAAACCTAACCTGCAGGCAAGAAACCTGAGCGTTTACAGCAGAGTCACCGAAGTCAGCCTGGGATTGGAAGCAAGGCTATTTGACCCGGCAAAATACAAACTGACGCCTTACGGATTCCTGGGAATAGGGTATTATCGTTTTAACCCCTATGCTTATCATCCTACGTACAATGGCCGCGTGTATTTGCAACCTTTAAGTACTGAAGGACAAGGCCTTCCGGGATATGAGCAACAGCCTTACAAGCTTTCACAATTTTCTTTGCCTTATGCATTTGGAATCCGTTGGCAGGTTTCCTGTAAAACGCACATTGCCCTTGAGTTCAAACATTCAAAATTGTTTACCGATTACCTTGACGATGTGAGCACAACCTATCCTTTGGAGAAAGACCTGCTCGCCGGTCCGGGCCGTCAGGCTGCGGATTTGTCCTGGCGAACGGACGAACTTAATGGCACGCCTTATCCAACAAGTACCGACGTTAAACGAGGCAATCCGAGAGAAAGTGACTGGTTTTATTTTGCCGGCCTGAAAGTGGGTATAAATCTGGGAGATTGTGGTACTAACGGCCAATTTTTCAACAACATTTTCAACAGGGGAGGCAGTAATACGAAAGGATTCAGAAACAAAAAACGGTTGGGAAATGTGGCATGCCCGGATTTTTAACGGCAAATCAACAAGGGACTAAAACAAATAAAGGCAGGAAAGCCTCCAATCAATACCCTGAACGTTTACACCGTATGACTGTATAAATGGCTTTATCATGCCTATTCGTAAGCTGGTCCTTTTTTTATCGCATTTTTCGGACTAATGTTTATTAATTCGCGTTTAACGTACATACAACGCATTATTAATCCAATCGGGCGGATATTTGAATCCCATTTGAAAATAACCTATGAACAAACTTCAATATTATTTTGCCGGGGTGCTCTTCGCTTTTTCTTCAGCATGTTTTGTACCGGCATCTGCTTCAGGCAATCCTACACAGGAAAAGCATTTTGCGGTGGCCGATACTTTAAAAAATACACTGCTTTGGGAGATCAGCGGAAATGGCCTTGATGTGCCGTCCTATTTTTACGGATCCATGCACATGCTTTGCAAGGAAGACGCGTTTTTATCAGAGAACCTGGTCAGTGCAATCAGCAACAGCCATAAAGTTTATCTTGAAATAGATATGGATGACCTGGGACAAATTTTTTCTGCATTTCCTTTGATGATGATGAGGAATGATACCACCCTTAAAGATCTGCTGACTGAGGAAGAGTATGACCGGCTGGCTGAACGTATCAAGGGGAAAATGCCTTTGCCCATATCTATGCTGCACCGCATAAAGCCTATGTTTTTGTCGGCATTACTGGGCCAGGAATCGATGAGCTGCGATGAACCGGCCAGCATTGAAATGATGGTAATGCAGGAAGCAAAAAGAAAAAACAAGAAAATAGAAGGGTTGGAAACCATGAAATTTCAGGCGGAATTGTTCGACCGCATTCCTTATGGATTGCAGGCAAAAGAACTATTGAAATCCCTCGATACCACAAAAACGCAGGAAGACCGCAAAATGATGGATCAACTCACGAATGCATACCGAACGCAGGATCTGGATGCCATTGAGAAGTTGACTTCGCTGGAATCTATGGGGGGCGGAGATCTGATGACGATGCTGCTGGATGACCGGAATAAAAACTGGGTTGAAATGTTCCCTGAAATCGCTAAACAGGGCTCAACAGTCTTTTGTGTTGGCGCGGGACATTTGCCTGGCAAAATGGGTGTTCTGCAACTGCTTCGGGATAAAGGTTATACCGTTAAACCGGTAAGCAACCGGCCCGGAAAATCCCTTTGAATGAACAAAAAAAGGCTACAGAAAAAACATGCAGCCTTTTTTTATTTTAATTCTTAGAGGTCGGTTAGAATCGTTCAAGGTTAGAGAAAAAGAAATTTCCTTCAATTGCCGCATTTTCATCGCTGTCGCTGCCATGAACGGCATTTTCACCAACATTGCGGGCAAATTGTTTCCTGATTGTGCCTTCATCCGCATTTGCAGGATTGGTAGCACCGATCAACGAACGGAAATCAGCTACAGCATTTTCTTTTTCCAGGATAGCAGCAAATATTGGTCCTCTGCTCATAAATTCTACCAATTCACCATAAAATGGACGCTCTTTGTGCACGGCATAAAATTCACCTGCTTTTTCGGTGGTCAGGCGGGTTTGCTTTAAAGCCACCACGCGGAAACCAGCTTTAATAATTTGGTCAAGAATTGCTCCGGCATAGCCATCTTCCATGGCATCGGGCTTTATCATCGTGAATGTACGATTGCTCATAGTTCAAAAATTTGTGGCGCAAAGGTAAGCCGGGAAAGTATAGAAGTCCTCCAAAGCACCTTTCAAAGTCTTAAACAGCTATTAAAGTCACAGCAGCAATCCCCGCAGGAAAATAAAGGCAATTGAAAAATAAATGAGAAGCCCGGTTACATCAACAAGCGTGGCAACAAAAGGCGCCGAACTTACCGCCGGGTCGGCACCGAGTTTTTTGAGCAGTAACGGAAACATGCTGCCGGTAATGGTACCCCAGAGTACAATACCCAGCAAGGTAAAACCAACGACAAGCCCAACCTCCAGGTAATGGACACCGTAAACCTCAGGGAAAATCATATGCCATGCCCAAACTCTTGCAAAACCAAATAAGCCCAGCACAGCTCCCAGCAATAAGCCACTGATGATCTCGCGTTTGAAAATTTTCCACCAATCCGAAATAGATATTTCCCCGAGAGCAAGTGCCTGGATCACCAGCGTGCTCGCCTGGCTCCCGCTGTTGCCTCCACTGCTGATGATCAGCGGAATGAATAATGCAAGCACAACAGCTTTGGCAATTTCATCTTCAAAATATTGCATGACGGAAGCGGTCAGCATTTCACCGAAAAAAAGGATAACCAGCCAGCCAACCCTTTTGGAAAACAATTTGAAGATCGGGGTGTCGAGATAAGGCTCATCCAATGCTTCAGTACCCCCGACGCGTTGCATATCTTCAGAATATTCTTCAGAAGCTACCCACAAAATGTCATCGATGGTTACAATCCCGAGTAATTTCTGGCTCTGGCTTACCACAGGCAGAGCTACACGGTTATTCATCCGGAAAGTTTCCGCGGCAACTTCCTGGTGGTCGTCCGCATTTAAAGTGATCACACGACCGTCAATCAATTCATTTATCTGTTTGTCCGGTGCGGAAAGAATAATATCACGTATCCTAATATCATCAATCAGAATCCCGTCTTCATCAATTACATAAATAACGTCAATGGTTTCGGAATCTTTTCCAAAGTTCCGGATGGTTTCGATAGACTCGGCTACGGTATTGTGCCCGAAGACCCATACATAGTCGGGAGTCATCAGCCTGCCCACGCTGTCTTCAGGATAGCCCAGTAAACTAAGTGTGGTTTTGCGTTCTTCGGGGTTCAGTAATTTGATCAGTTCGCGTACCACAGTGCCGGGAAGGTCCTCCAAAAAATCTGTACGGTCATCTGCCGATAATTCATTCAGGAGTTCAGCTGTTTTAAATGGCGGCAGATCAGAGATAATGCTTTTTTGTTCGGAGAAATCAAGGATCTTAAATACGCTTGCTGCGCGGTGAATGCTAAGGTTTGCAATAATCTGCGTTTCGTATTCCTTGAAGGCATAAATAAGTTCAGCAACATCACTGATGTTCTGGTCATTTAAAAACGCTGAAATGGCCAGCTTATCCCCTGATTCTACGAGGCTTTCAAACTGTCCAAACAGGACTTCCTGCTTATCCTCAATTACCTTTTGCAGGTCTTCTGCCATACGGTAAAATTAGCTCCTGCAGGTCAAAGATATTTTTAAGCAAAAAAAAAATAATTTGGGGAGGCGGAATGGTCAGGTTTCAAACAAATGGGTACTTACCCCAAGTCCGGGTATTTGAGGAACATCAAAATATCCATCAGGATGGATTTCCAATCCTTTCATCCCGGTCTCATGCAGGAGGAGAGGACCATCTGAATCAAGATAATCCGTAAGGCAGCTGAGGTGGATGATGGCCGCGCTGCCAATACTGATTTCATTCATACTCCCGAGCATAATTTTCATATCCAGATTCCGGGCTTCATCAATCATCCGTAAGGCAGGAGTTATTCCGCCACATTTTGTAAGCTTGATATTTATGCCATGAAAGTGCTCATGACATTTTTCGACATCTGCTTCCTCCACGCAACTTTCATCAGCAATAAGCAGGATTTTGCTCATCTCCATCAAGCGTTTCATACCTTGCCAGTCATCTTTAGCCAAAGGTTGTTCAATGAGCTCAATATTCATCTTTTCAAATGCGCCGATTTTTTCAAGGGCTTCCTCAGCTGTCCAGGCAGCATTGGCATCAATGCGAATGGGAGCATCGGTATGTTTGCGCAAGGTTTCAATAATTTCAATATCATAAGCCGTCCCAAGTTTTACTTTATAAACCGGCCACGGATTTTCTCTGAGTTTAGCCACCATTTTTTCTGTGGTATCAATGCCCAGCGTATAATCGGTGAGGGTACGGAAAAAGGGTTTTTTGTACCAAAACTTGTACAAGGGCAGGCCGTTCATTTTCCCCCAAATATCCCAGGCGGCAATATCGAGTGCCGCGATTAAAAAATTATTTCCGGGAAATGCATGATGCAAAAAATGCCAGAATCTTTCGGGCTCATTTAAATTGTACGCTTCAATCATAGCCCTTTTCGATTCAATGTCTTCAATCATTTTCTCCACAGGAATATGATAATAAGAAATGGCAGGAGCTTCTCCAAGCCCTTTAATTCCACGATGGTTCAATTCAACCAGCAATGCAGGCTGATGGGTTTTGGTTCCTTTAGAAATGGTAAACGGGTATTTAAATTCGGTATTGATCACCTTGTATTGGATATCCATATGTTGTTATTTTCCTTTTCCCAGTAAAATGGTGTGTAAGGTATAGATCATAATTTTAAAATCCAGTAAAAGCGAAATGTTTTCGAGGTAGATCAAATCGTATTTCATTCTCCTGATCATTTCAGCAACTGAACTTGCATATCCAAACTGAACCATACCAAGACTTGAAAGTCCGGGTTTAAGACGCATTAAATATTGATAGGCGGGCTCGATCGCCACTATTTGATCAATGAAATATTTTCGCTCAGGCCTTGGTCCCACAAGACTCATTTCCCCTTTGAGAATATTCCAGAATTGTGGCAATTCATCCAGCCTCCATTTTCGCATTACGCGGCCCCACGCAGTAATCCGCGGATCATTGTCGCCTGATAATGCCGGCCCGTTTTCCTCCGCATTTTCAACCATTGACCTGAATTTATAAATGGTGAACGGCTCACCCCGGTAACCAATGCGTTCCTGTTCATATAGTACTGGTCCTTTGGAGGACATCCGGACACG
Organism: Bacteroidota bacterium; assembly: GCA_023387985.1. Classification (GTDB taxonomy): domain Bacteria; phylum Bacteroidota; class Bacteroidia; order Chitinophagales; family Chitinophagaceae; genus Phnomibacter. The sequence goes on from JAEWHC010000009.1 coordinate 1,060,263, forward strand.
CAGGGCAACAAACAAAAACAAAGGAGAAAGGAGAATCAAACCGCAAAGGGAAACCAGGACATCAACAATGCGTTTAACGTTTTTTTGCCAGGGCCTGAGCACATCTGTCTGAATGGTCACAAATGGGGTGGTGGCGATATCTGAATTGCGCACTTTGCCTGTAATCAACGGAATGGAATCTGGTGATGCAAGAACATCCACATTGTTAAGGCCTGAATTTTCTGCAAACTTCTGAAAAGCCCCGCGGTCTTCAGGCTCAAAACTCAATATGATTTTTTCGAATCCTCCGCTCCTGATGGCTTCCGGCAAATTTTGAATTTCACCTTCTTCAGCAACGAGCTTATTTTGTTGCATTGTCCAAATGGATTTCAAATGCCATCCCAGCCGGGATTTCAGAACTTCTATATCTTCCCGGGTTTCATTCAGTTTTGAAGTACTGACAGCCAACAGTACATTAAAGCCTGCCCTGCCGCTGGCCAGTTGTGTTTTAGCCAGGGAAAGAATGGTCATCCTGCCTGCATTAACCAACACGGATTGAAGCAGAAAGATCAATAAAAAAGCCTGGTAAAAATAAGCCGGGTGAACGAGTAATGGTTCATCATCAATGATCATGGTGAAGAAGATGATGATGGAACCCAGCAACGAAACTCCAATGGTATAAATGAATTCGGAGAGCCGGCTTTTTTCATAAATGCTTTGATTATAACTTCCGGCAGCTGCAAAAAGCAGAACCCAGGTAACGGGAAAAACAACCAGTCCTTTCCAAAAAGTGGGAACGCCGAAAATTTCAGCAAATGGAGCAGGACCGTAAAGCAGGGTCCGGCGCAAATAAAAGAAAAGAATCCAACCCAAAGCCGAAAATAACCAGTCCATGATGCCATAAAGACCAATTTTTAATGGCTTGGGATATTTCATTGCTAAGGGAAATTACACGTTTGAAAGCGGTGATACCTCAATTTTTTCCAGAATTTTCTGAGCAATTTCCATGGCCAATAATCCATCATGCTCACTGACAACAACAGGTTGATTTTTTACAATCGCGTCGCGAAAGGCTTCAAGTTCCAGTTTGATGGGATTGTTCTCCGCAATTTTCGGACTTGCAATGGCGATCGTACGGTTTCCCTTGGGGGTTTCCACATCAAAGGTAAAGGCACCTTCATCTCCTTCGGCTTTAACCTTGATGATCTCTGTTTTTCTTTCCAGGAAATCGATACTGATATATGCATCTTTTTGGAAGAGCCTGATTTTTCGCATCTTTTTCATGCTGATGCGGCTGCTTGTAATATTGGCCACACAGCCGTTTTGAAATTCAAGCCTGACATTGGTGATATCTGGTGTATCGGTCATCACGGCCACCCCACTTGCCGAAATATTTTTCACCGGACTTTTCACAAGGTTCAGCACAATATCCAGATCATGAATCATCAGGTCGAGAATCACACTCACTTCGGTTCCACGTGGGTTGAATTGGGCAAGCCGGTGCACTTCTATAAATAAAGGGTTAGTTGTATATTTAAGCGCAGCCTGAAACGCGGGATTGAATCTTTCAACATGGCCAACCTGCAGTTTAACATGCGCTTCTTTAACCAGTTTTACAATTTCGCGGGCTTCTTCCAGTCTTGCTGCAAGAGGTTTTTCAACAAATACATGCTTCTGCAGGCGAAGGGCTTGTTTGCAAAGTTCGTAATGATGATTCGTTGGAGCAATGATGTCCACGGCATCGGCTGTTTTCATCAATTCAACAGCATCAACATATCGCTTCAATCCATAATGCGCTTCTACGGATGCAGCAACCTCATCGTTTGGATCAAAAAAGCCGGTCAGTTCAATTCCTTCTATTTCTTTCCAGTTGTTCAGGTGGAATTTCCCCAAATGACCGACACCAAAAACGGCAATTTTAAGCATGCAACATATTTAGGCGAAAGGTAACGATTAAATCTTTTTGAAGGATTTCCGGTTTGCCACAGGTGTGAATGCCCCTGTTTCTGTAACCATTTTTGCCCATTTTTTGCGCAGTTTAGCGAGGTTCGCTTTTTCCAGGTTAATGAAAGCATTGTCCCGCAGGCTTCCCAAAACAATATCTCTTTCTTCGCTGTTGCTGTACATCATATTCCGGAATTCATTGTCATAGTCCTTTGCACGGCTTGAATAAATGTTGTCAAAAATTTCTTGTTTTATGGCCAGGTATTCTGAGACCAGGTCGGCAAACTGCTGCTGGGAAATATTTTTGACCGACAAGCCTGTCAGTTTCCTAAACATGGCAATGCCGTGTTGTTTTTTCAGTTCCGGATAGAGGCTGCTCATCCTGCTGTAAAATGTATGGACTTCATCCCAGCCTTTGATCTGTCCTTTTTCAATTTTTGATTTCAACTCTTCAAGACTGCTTTCCGGCATCAACTGTCCGCCAACATTTACAAACCTTTTTAAAACAGGATCTTTTTGATTCCTGTTGCGGGCTTTCCGAAGGCTTCCAGCTTCCATAATCATTTCCATAACTGCCCTCAGGCCATAATACCGGAGCATGGCCTGGTAGGCACGGTAAGCCGTTACCGGTTTGGTAACGATTACCGGGCGGTGGCCGTTTTCCATTCCTGGTGCAAGTACAGTAAGTTGTTCCGCAATTTCCGGTTGTTCCATTAACAGCTGCCGTCCTTTCTTTACTGCCCTGCTTTCTTCAACATTGGTGTGTTGCGTTTCAAACCAGGCAATGCCTGTAAATTTTTCAAGTAAAAACACGGCCTCTTCCATTTCCTGGACGGTATCGGGGGCAAGCCAGTCGATTTCAATGAACTGGGTCTTGTCTTCCCGTTTGTCCCGGTCACTGTACTTCCAGCTGTTGCGGGCTAATGCATACATATTGTGCAAAAACCAATACGCCGGTTTAATATGCAATTCATTTTTATCAAGAGGCTGGCTAATTAGCGAAAATGGAAAACCAATATTCATTTCCGCAGGATAATCTCCTTTTGCAAGCATGGTATAGGAAGCAAACCGGCTGCTGTGTTTAATGCTTACGCAGAGCCCAGGCCAGAATCCCCTTCCGGCCAGAAGTTCACCATCCGGACTGCGGCTGTTGTGGTTGCTGCCAATTGTGGCTCCGGCCGCCATATTGCTCTGCCCCATGATGAGGGCTGCACATAAAAAACTGTTGTTGTGGTGTTGTTCATGAAAGGGGAAGATCAGTGAATTCAATACTTCACAACAGCTCACCGTTGCGTTGTTTCCCAGATAGGAGTTGATCAGTCGGGCTCCGTATTTCAACTGTGAATGACTTGCCAGGATAAAACGTACTGCTTTTACGCCATAAAAGATCCGGCAACCAATGCCTACGATGCCATTTACCAGTTCACAGCCTTCGCCTATTTGGGTTTGCTCGTTTTCCTTGCTGTCGATGGTCAGGTTCTTCAGCTTATTGGCGCCTTTGAAATAAGCATCACTGCCTACCCAAACGTCTTTGATCATTTTGCAGTTTTTGATAACGGTACGGTTACCTATTTTTCCATAATAGCCCTGCTTTACATCAAACTTATCCTGGGTGAATTGGGTCAGCCGGTCCAGCAAATGGTGTTCGCTTCTGAAAGTACTCCACATCCAGGCATCTCCGGGCAGCATTCCATTGAAGGGAATAATGCTACGGCCTCCGTTTTCATTGCGCAATTCAAGTTTGACACGGATGTTTTCGGATTCACCCTCTTTTACAATGCCATTGCCGAATTTGGCGTGGGGGGTGGTACTCATCTCGTTTACATTGGCAATAATCACATCATTGCCTATAATATAATGGCTAAGATAGTTCACGTAAGTAACCGAAACATTGTCACCAAAATCGCAGCTGACGATCGTACTGTTGTAAAGACCAACCGGCACACGCAGATTGCTGTGCTCCAAAAAGAATGGCTCCAGTTTGCCTACACGTATCAGCCCGTAAAACTTGCATTTTTTTACAAGCTCAGGGTTGAAGCTGTCACTTACCAGGAAATTGTTCCAGTCGTTGCTGGTATTGCCGTTCCGTACAAGGACTTCTATTTCAAATGCATCGAGTTGCCGGTATTTTATTCCATAGCGGTTTTGTATGTTCCTGAGATAATATTCATCTTTTCCGTCGGGTATGTACGCGTCTTTTATAAAGCCATAACCTAACTGCTGAAGTGGTATTTTGTTGATGAAATTCATGATGTTTTACGTTGATAAGGGGTTAGTGTCGGGCGCAAATGTAATTCATTAATTTTTTGATTAATAGAGGGTGTCTGGAAAATGCGTTAATTCAGGCAAAAATTCCAGTATACTGGTTTAGCGGTATTTTTGCTGATATGATCCCAATTTTTCTGACAGGTATGATGGGTAGTGGCAAAACCACCACGGCAAAAAAATTGAGTTATTTATTAAATACGGATTACGTCGACCTGGATTACCTGATCGCAAAATCCATGGACATGACCATAAGCGAAATATTTAGGGTTCATGGCGAAGAATATTTCCGGCAGCTTGAGGCAAAAACGTTGCGGCAATCCGCATTGCCTGGAAATGTTATTATTTCCACTGGAGGCGGTACTCCTTGTTTCCACCATAACCATTTATTTATGAAAGACAAGGGGGTGGTCGTTTGGTTGAATCCGCCTGTAGATATTTTGTCAGCCCGCCTGGTGCATGGCCGGCATCACCGCCCGTTGATCGCAGATATCCAGGACAAAGCCTCAATGCAGGACGTTATTCTGCAAATAATGGCTGAACGGCGAACATTTTACGCGGTGCATGATATTGAAGAAAATTCCCGCGTAGTTGATTTCAATGTGCTGGCCGATAAAATCAGACAAGTGGTTTTTGAAAAAGAAAAGATCAATCAAAACAATGAAAACAAATAAATCTATATTGCTGGCCGGATTTCTCGGAGCGCTTACTGTTGCCATGGGGGCGTTTGGCGCCCATTTGCTGAAGGCGCATCTTGAAGCCGTCTACCTTGCAAATTACCAGACCGGGATATTGTACCAGTTCATTCATGTGATCGCCATATTCGGCGCGGGTATTTGGCTACAAATGCATCCAAATCGAAACCTTAAATTCGCGGTCACCTTCTGGCTGATTGGTATTTTACTGTTCAGCGGATCGTTATACGCCATGGCCTTCGCTTCTATGGCCGGTACGCAATTTTCATTCCTTGGTCCGGTTACCCCTTTGGGTGGGTTGAGTTTTATTACCGGGTGGATATTTCTTGCGCTCGCTGCAGTTAGAAAATGAGTACAGTCATTTAAAAAAAGTTGAAATTTCTTTTTGATTTTCTACAACGTCCTATATTTGCAACCCTGAACAGCCCAGGTGGCGAAATTGGTAGACGCACTGTGTTCAGGTCGCAGCGCCTTCACGGGTGTGCTGGTTCGAATCCAGTCCTGGGCACGAAGTCTCTCCGAAAAGGAGGGGCTTTTTTTGTGGGGTGCGTCGAAAGCCCGGTTTTTTGAGGTATAATTATAAACAATGCACAGGCCGCATGGCAGATGGGGCCTTGTAGCCCACTCACCGGTATATGGGATTGTGCGGCAATATTTAAAAAAAAGCAGATCCTGAAATAATGCATTATGCAGCTTCCGGAAAAGGCCTTCGAGAATTTCCTCCCTGTTCAACTGTATCCGGCTTTTTAATACTGGTGATGTCAAGCCTCTTTTTTTATGGTTCACCGGAAAGATCTGTAGCAATGGGTAAAGCGGTTACAGAACCTCCTTTCTCCACCAAAGAAAGAAATATGACTTTGCCGGCAAAACCGGATCTCCGGGGATAAGTATCATTTCAGATTCTTTCTTTTACCGCATTTCCATATACTTTTAACGCTCTATCTCTTGCGAAACCATGTTCAACTATTGGCTTCGGGTAGTTTGTGGTTTCAAATTCAGGCAACCAGGTTTTAATATATGCCCGCGTTTTATCAAATTTTTCTATTTGCGCAGTTGGATTAAAAATCCTGAAATAGGGTGCTGCATCACACCCGCAACCTGCTGCCCATTGCCAATTTCCATTGTTGGCGGATAAATCATAATCATTAAGTTTTTGAGCAAAATAAGCTTCACCCCAACGCCAATCGATTAGCAAGTGTTTACACAAAAAACTGGCTGCAATCATACGCACCCGGTTGTGCATGAAACCAGTTGTATTCAATTGCCGCATTCCTGCATCTACAAGGGGATACCCCGTTTTTCCTTCGCACCACAGCTCAAATTCCTCTTCATTATTTCGCCATTGGATAAATTGGTACTTGGCTTTAAAGGGGTGCTTTACAACTTTAGGGAAATGATATAAAATCTGCATAAAAAACTCCCGCCAAATCAATTCATTCAACCAGGTTTGGTTGTGTTGTAATGCAAAAACTACGCATTTCCGAATGCTTATCGTCCCAAATCTAAGTGCTATTCCCAATAATGTTGTACCCTGCAACGCAGGGAAGTCTCTAGATTTATCGTAATTGTCAATAATAGCAGCGTCCAGCTTTGGATTCTCAAAAACCAAATCCGTTTTTTTAAACCCTAAATCCTCTAAAGGTATAATTTCAGAATGCTCGGTTTTGAATAAATGTTTAAAATTATATTGATATTCCTTGAAACTTTTTATAGATAGCAATTCTCTCCATTTTCTAGCATAGGGCGTAAAAACCGTATAGGGAGTTCCATCATTTTTCACAACTTCTGTGTCAAAAACCACTTGGTCTTTGAACGCTCTAAAAGGAACATTTTTGGTCTTAAAAAAATCGCCTATTTCGGCATCTCTCTTAATTGCCTGTGGTTCATAATCCCGGTTGCAAAACACGGATTGAATTGCATATTCTTTTGAAAGCTGATCGAAGCATTCTAACGGAGGTCCATAAAATGAAGATATTTTTGAACCATATGCTTTTAATTCCAGGTTGAGTGCTGAAAGGGCTTGATGAATGTAATCTACTCTCCTGTCCTTCTTGTTTTCTAAATTACCTAGAATTGAATGATCAAAAATGAAAACCGGTAGTACAGGATAACCCGAAGTCAAAGCCTCGTACAGGCCTGTATTGTCTTCAAATCGCAAATCCCGCCTAAACCAAAATATAGATATTTTAGTTTTCATTCAAATATGGGTTGTCCTTCCTGTCGTGTTTAACCCAGATTAATTTGGTGGTGTCAAAGCCAATTTCACTGGCTATTTGTAGATAGTTTGCTTTTGTACTGTCTGGAATGGATTTTGTGCGTGATAAAATCCACAGGTAATCCAGGTTTTTCCCTGCAATTAAAGCATATTGATATTGTTCATCCAAAGCGACCACGTTGTACCCCGAATAAAAAGGGCCAAAGAAACTTACCTTTAAAGCGGCTACATTTGGGTCTCCTCTGAATTTTGCCAACGCATCGGCTTTTGTCCATTTCTTTTTAATGAAGTTATAGCCACTATTGAGCACACGCACATTGCGATTTTTATCCAATTGATATTGAGCTGAGGTATTGTCTAAATTTCTTTCAAAACGAAAATCCATGCGCGCAATTTCATACCAGGTTCCCATATACTGGTTGACATTGAACTTGTCCACCGCTTTTGCATTCTTAGGAATAAATGTACAAGAATGTAGAAGAAAAAATGAGCATGCCAGAATAACTGTATTAATTGGTGAATTTCGCTTCATTGTCTTGCCGTTTTTTAAATTGTTTAAAGAAATAGAGAACCAAAAGAAATTGAGCATATCCATAAACTGCGTCTTCAACGGGTATCGTATGCATTCTTATTCCAAGGAATTCGTTTGGGTTGTAATTTACAATTGGATTTGCCAAAAAACTTCCCGTCAATACGCCGTTTACAGGAAAAAAACCTAACATCAAGATTAAAAACACAACAGACGCTTTTGTTATCCAGTCTGCTCTCGCGACAAAATGTAAATATACTAAAGTGGAAATGGTTACAATGGCAGTAACCAAAGTATAGATTCTGTCAACATATAATAATGCTACAACCGCCAGGACAATTACGCTTACGAATACCAATATGTTATTGAAGGCAGCCAGGGTATTCCATTTGAAGTATTTATCAATGGTATAATAAGTAAAAATACAGGAGAAGGGGATGAAAATAAAAAACAGTATTTCTTCTACTGGAAGTCCGGCAATTGGAATGCCTATCGTATAGTCTGTATTGAACCACCAAACTCCAATAGAGGTGAAGTAAATATCCCATGCAATAAAAGGGATCGCAACCAGGATAGCCGCTTTAAGGAAGGGGATAAAATATTTATGAAATTGTATTCTTTTATCAAATGAAGCTATGAAACAAATGATAACGGTAAAAAACAATATGAGGAAGTAAGTAAGATGCATCTTCATTTTTTATTGAAGTACATTTTGAAATATTTAAAAGGGACATACAAGAAGCCGAAACACTCCCCATCTTCTTTACCAATGTGTTTGTGATGCTGCTTGTGTGCTCTTCTTAACGCCAGGAAGTATGGATTATCAGTGTTTCTAAATAACTTTAATCTTTGGTGGATAAAAATGTCATGAACAAAAAAGTATGCTATCCCATACAGCATAATCCCTAATCCTATAAAAAAAAGATAATTGAAGTTTTGAAGGCTGCCAAAGTACATGAGGGCAATGGTAGGCAAAGCGAATATTACAAAAAAATAATCATTTTTCTCCAGCACACCTTCATTGCTATGGTCATGGTGATCTTTATGCAAGACCCAAAGCAACCCATGCATTACATATTTATGAATAATCCAGGTTGCCCCTTCCATTAAAATAAAAACACCTAATGTTATCAAAATATTCATATATTATGTTTTTGATTGAAGCGCTCGCTTAAAATTTGGTATCGATAATTAAAAATATTTTCTAATTGACGCCTTACGAATAGCTTATGCGCAATGTTCCCAAAAATACCGAATGGCAATTCATAATCTATAGTGTCTTTCATTAATACACCTGTTTCGTTTGGGATAAATTGGTGAAAGTGATTCCAGAATTTATAAGGCCCTTTTTCCTGAAAATCTGTAAAGCTTTCATTTTTAGTGACCTGTTTTATTCTCGTTACCCATTTCAATGGGATGCCAAGTATTGGAGAAACACGGTATTCAATAACCATCCCTTCTACTGTTTCACTGGCGGGTAAACCTGAAAGAATAGTGAACCCCATGTATGGGGGTGTTATTTTAGCTAGATTCACCGGCGAAGAAAAAAAGCTCCATGCTGTTTCTATATTGCAATGTAATTGCTGTTCCCGGTATAACTGAAATTTCATGCTGTTTTATTTTAGCAGAGCGTCAATATTTTGCTGTAATATTTTTGATGAAGTCGTGTGCCTGTTTCTTATTATAAAAGCCTCGTCCTCTTTAATATTGGAATGGTAACCCAGGAAAGAAGGTACATTTTTTTGCACTGATAAACGGATAAAACGAATTTCCACATTGTTGGGGTCCAATTTATATGCCGTTTCAATATTTTGTTTCCCATTTTTAAATGTGTTCCACTTACTGACTGGGCTTAAAACATGATTGGCCCGAATCGTTTGAATTCCACCCAAGTAGGCTAAAATTACCGGGGATATATGCTTTGTTTTATTAAGTTCATCAATCATTGTTTTGCACAAAGCTTCATCAGTGATCGTGTTTTGGTAGTTCGCTCTAATCTCATCTAGTGATATAGGTTTGGAGACAAACGAGAGACCAAATGTGATGGCTAAGATTATAATCGCTTTCATTAGAGCATGGTCATTTTATATCGTAAGTAACTTTGAAATGCAACTACCATTTTTTGGGCATCCGGGATGCGGACTCTTGAACTCAGAATATCATTAGAGGATTTTCTTTTTATTTTGTAGAATAAATGCAAGTAATACCTGTATGCCAGATATACACCAAACATTGAAGACTTAGGTAGTTTTTTAATTCCAATTAAAGCTTCTTTAAATTCCTGCTCTATTTCGTTTTCTATTTGACATTTTGCGTAATTGTCAAAAATGCGCATATCAAGGTTGGGGAAGTAAGTACGTCCCAACAAGTGATAATCATCTTTTAAATCGCGCAGGAAATTTATTTTTTGAAAGGCAGATCCAAGTTTCTTGGCAAAAGGTTTTAATTCTCCATATTTCTCTCTATTGCCTTCTGTAAAAACCTGCAGGCACATCAGACCAACAACTTCTGCAGAGCCATAGATGTATTCATTGTATAACTCAGAGTTGTAATCCATTTTATTGAGATCCATTTCCATGCTATGCAAGAACTGGGCAATCAATTGCCTGTCTATATTGTATTGATGAACTGTCTCCTGGAATGATTGTAAAATGGGGTTTAGGGAAATTCCTTCATTTAGGGCATTTTCCGTTTCAATTCTTAGTCGTGTCAATAGTTTACTTTTGTCATAATCATGGAAACTATCTACGATTTCATCTGCCAATCGTACATATCCATAGATTGCATAGATCGCATTTCGAATAGATGGTTTTAATGCGAAAATGCCGATGGAAAAGCTTGTGCTGTATTTTTGTGTAGCAATTTTGCTTACTGTGTATGAAAGTTCATCAAACAGATGTTTCATTGTGTGTTTATTTAAGATATATTATGTAATAATTCGTTTGCCACTATTTTACCGGAAATAATGGAAGGTGGAACACCGGGACCAGGCACGGTTAACTGCCCGGTATAGAATAGATTGGGCAATTTTCGGTTTCTTATTTTGGGCTTCAACACGGCCGTCTGATTTAACGTATTTGCCAATCCATAGGCATTACCCCCATAAGCATTGTAATCTACAGTGAAATCACTGACGCAATAGCTTTTACTATATTCAATTTTTGAAGCTAAGCCTTTTGCACCGGTTATTTTTTCTATCCTGGATAACATTTCGTGCAAATATTTTTCGCGGATTGATTCTTCGTCATTTATGCCCAGAGCCAATGGCATTAACAGGAAGAGATTTTCTTTTCCTTTTGGTGCTACGGTATCATCTGTTTTAGATGGGCAGCAACAGTAGAATAACGGATGGTCAGGCCATTTCTTTTCTTCGTATATACAAGAGATGTGGTCATCTAAATTATTTTCAAAAAACAAAGTGTGGTGTTTCAAATTGGAAATGGTGTCGTTTATACCTAAATAATAGATCAGACTTGATGGCGCAAAAATTCTGGTTTCCCAATATTCTTCACTATAATTTCGATATGCTTTATCTAATAGGGTTTCTGTATGGTGATAGTCAGATGAGGCTATGACAGCATCAAACTGGTGAATCTTTCCATTAATTGTTAGGGATTGTACCAGCCCGTTCTGGATATTTATCTTTTCTACGTTACTATTAAAATGAAAAGTCGCGCCTTCCTGTTCAGCTACCTTTTTCATTGCCAAAACGAGTTCATAAAAACCACCCAATGGATAATGGGTGCCCAAAACATAACCTCCATAATTCATTAAACTATACAGCGCAGGAATGTTTTTGGGCGAAGCACCAAGAAAGATTACCGGAAACTCCATGAGTGTTCTCAACTTTTCATTATTGAAATATTTGGCCACATAACTTCGGAAATTGGTTAGCAGATCTAATTTGAGGGCATTTTTGGCCATTTTTGGCGATACAAATTCAAACCAGGTATGCGAAGGTTTGATCACAAAATCCTTCATTCCAACTTCATACTTGAATTTTGCTGCCTTCATGAAGGAAAGCAACTTCTCACCGGCGCCGTTTTCCAGTTGCTCAAAGACTGCCTGTAATTCTTCGAAGCTTTTGGGTACAGCAACCTTCTCATCAGAAAAAATGATTTCAAACTGAGGGTTCAAAGCAACCAAGGCAAAAAAATCAGCTGTTTTATGATTAAAATCGGCAAAGAAATCGTCGATCACATCTGGCATCCAATACCAACTAGGCCCCATATCAAAAACAAAACCTTCCGCTGTACGGAATTGCCTCGCCCTGCCACCCGGTTGATTATGTTTTTCAAAAACATGCACCTCAAATCCGTGTTTAGCGGCATAAGCGGAAGCAGACAATCCTGAAAAACCTGAACCAATAACAGCTACTTTCTTCATTTACCTAATTTTTAAAGCCTCGTTTAACAGATGCTCAGTTTTAATGTTCTTTTCATAAATCGGGTGATGAAAGTCGTCAAGTTTATTAAGTAACCGTATCAATACCATCTTTTCATTCTTTGATAAATTTCCGGTAACGATTTCAGTCGCTTTTCTAATTTTATCCATTTGATTTTCTAATGCGGTTAACCCATTTTGAGTTATAGAGATGACTTTACTTCTTTTGTCTGTTTTTGAATGGCGTTGTTCAATCCAACCCGAATGAATAAGCCGGTTGATGATTTGCATACCCACGGATTTTTCGTGCACATTCTTCTTTATTAAATCCATCTTTGACATTTCACCGAAAGCCTTCAAGCTAATCAGGTAAATAAAATCTTCCTGCGTGGAAAAGGCCGAACCTGAAATTGCGGATTTAGAGTAGCTTTTGGCATATCTGTTTAAATGCACAATCAATGTGTTAATTACGCTTTCTGCACTTCGTCCATTCTCCTTTCCTTCCCAATCTGGCTCCGTATCGTACGGTTGATGCGCGTCCGAAATCCAATTTTTTAACCCTTCTACCGTAGCTTCAAAGTTGTTGTTAACCCGGTTTTCATTCTCGAATTGTTGCACTAAATCTATGACATCTTTAATCAGATTGTAATTCATTTTGACAAATGTTTAACTATTAGCCGGTGCGGTGTTAGATCTCACACCATTAGGTTTGAGCATAAATACTTTGTTGGGCTGGTTTCAAATAACACTTTCTCATACTTTCATACATCAGTATAATACCAGTCAGATAATATGTAAGATGTTGACGCATAGCTATTTGCATTATTTTATTGATTAATGGTTTATCATTTCCAGTTCAATAGGTCAGAATGCAAATATACTATTAAAATATTTAATAGTTCACAAATACACTTATATCTATCTTAAAGAAGTATACTTTTGCACAAAATATAGAGGTAGGTATGAGAAATGTTATTGTCTTATTGGTTTTTATTTTCATCGGAAATGGGATTTTTGGCCAGACATCAGGCACGATTACTGGTGTGGTTATAGACAAAAACACCCAGGAATTTTTAGTGGGGGTGGGAATAAGCATTGCCGGGGCAGATACGATATATACGCAATCGGATGAAAATGGGAATTTTTCGGTTCGACTTCCGGTTGGCAAATACAATTTAGAAGCCACTTATATTGGCTATACACCATTTGTGCTCTATAATATCAATTTGAGTTCGGGGAACGCTCAAATTCTACAAATAGAACTGGACCCCCAAAGTCAGGAATTACAGGAAGTGGTTATTAAGGCAGGTAAATCGGTTCGGGCAACGGATATGGTAACACCTTTAGCCACACAAAAATTAACTGCTGAAGAAATTAAGGTAAATCCGGGTGGCAATTTTGATGTTTCAAAAGTTATCCAGGTTTTGCCAGGCGTTGCAGGGGGAACAACGCCGAATAGAAATGACATCATTGTACGTGGTGGTGGCCCGAGTGAAAATGTATATTATGTAGATGGAATAGAAATCCCGGTGTTAAATCACTTTCAAACCCAGGGAGCAAGCGGTGGAGCTACAGGAATATTGAATGTATCATTTATTCAAGATGTGCAACTCACTTCATCAGCTTTTAACGCAAAGTACGACAACGCTTTGGCTTCGACATTTGTTATCAAACAACGAAACGGAAACCCTGATAAACTAAGTGGGAACTTCCGCTTGTCCGGAACTGAATTTGCTGCCATGTTGGAAGGCCCATTGTCAACCAAAACAACATTTATGGTTTCCGCAAGACGCTCATATTTGCAGTTCTTATTTAAGTTATTGGATCTGCCCATCAGACCAGACTATTATGATTTTCAATACAAAATCAACCATAAATTCAACAATAAAACAGAACTGACTTTTATAGGTGTAGGAGCGATTGACAATTTTAAATTAGAGGTTCCTAAGAAAAGTGATGCCAATACAGAATACATTAACCGGGCAAATCCTTTGATCAATCAATGGAACTATACCGTTGGAGCCACGTTGAAAAAATTGGTAAATAACGGGTACTACACCGTCGCGTTAAGCAGAAATATGTTGTTTAATGGGGCAGAACGGTATGAAAACAACGCTTCGAAAAGCGGTAGTAAATTGTTCACGCTGGCTAGTCACGAAATAGAAAACAAACTTCGGTTTGATATGAATAAATATAAAAATGGATGGAAATACAGTTACGGATCAGACGCTCAATATGTGAAATACGATGCTGATATTTTCAATACGATTAAAGAACAGGTAAAGGATAATAACGGAAATATAATCAGTGAGGCTATCAGTTTTTCAAGCAATACAGCAATTGATTTTTTCAAATTTGGCGCATATGGGCAGGTTGCCAAATATTTGTTTGATGATAAAGTATTGTTGTCGGGAGGTATCCGGACAGACATCAACACGTATACGAAAAGTGGTTTAAACCCATTGAGCACGCTTTCTCCGAGAGCTTCATTCTCCTATATTTTCAATAACGAATGGAATATTTCGGCTTCGGTTGGAAGTTATTACAAGTTACCTGTTTATACAATGCTTGGGTACGCCGACAACATTGGAATACGTACCAATAAGGATTTGAAATACACAAATTCCATTCATTACACAATCGGAACGGAATATATTCCGAGAAATGATTTACGTTTTACTGTAGAAGCATTTTACAAAGATTACAGAAACTACCCTGTATCTTTAACCAACGGAATTTCCTTCGCTAACATCGGCACAGATTATTCAGCGGTGGGTAGCGACAACTACGCTTCAACAGGACGAGGAAAAGTTTATGGAATAGAGGCATATGTCCAACAAAAACTCATTAAAAACCTTTTTTATGTTGCCAGTGCTACACTCTACAAATCTGAGTTTTCGGGCATTGACAATAAGTTTAGATCATCAACCTGGGATTATGGGTTTATTGTTTCTTCAACGTTCGGCTATAAATTTAAAAGGAATTGGGACATCGGGTTGAAATACAGAATTGCCGGAGGGCAGCCCTACACGCCGTTTAATTTAGCCGCCTCAACGGCAAATTATATGATTACCGGAACAGGTGTTTATGATTATTCACAACTCAACACGGTACGACTTCCCATGTTCAATCAATTGGATTTGAGAATAGATAAAAAGTTCAATTTTAATAAGGTTAGCTTAAATGTATTTGCAGATTTTCAAAATCTGTTGTTCTATAAGACGCCTTATTTACCAAAATTTACTTTTGAAAGAACTGAAGACAACTCAGGTTTTAAAACAACAGATGGGCAACCTGTTAAGGCAGACGGAAGCAACGTTTTTCCACTCATTCTTAATGACAGGTCTGCTACAATTGTACCTTCAATTGGATTTATATTTGAATTTTAATGAAGCCAATCACAACACTTAAATATGGGACTCCTTTAGCAGTTTTTCGATGCTCATCTTGAATCGCAACAAAAGAGCCAATAGCATACCCGATGAAATCAAATGACTGGGCCGCACAAAATCCAGTCCTCAGTAGGATTCCTTTTCTGAAGGAAAATCCCCGTCTTTCACATCCTGGATATATTGGGTTACTGCGGTATTGATTTGTTCATGCAATTCAAGATAGCGGCGCAAAAACCTGGGTTTAAATTCTACATTGATACCCAGCATATCATGCATAACCAGAACCTGGCCATCGCAATGCGGGCCGGCACCAATGCCAATGGTGGGAATGGAAAGGCTTTCGGAAACTTCCTTTGCCAGGGCAGCCGGGATTTTCTCCAGCACCAAAGCAAAGCATCCGGTTTCTTCAAGTAATTTGGCATCGGCTTTCAATTTTTCCGCTTCGGCTTCTTCCTTCGCCCGAACAGCATACGTACCAAATTTATAAATACTTTGCGGGGTTAACCCGAGGTGTCCCATTACAGGAATTCCGGCATCCACAATTTTGCGTATGCTTTTTATCACCTCACTTCCGCCTTCAAGTTTGATGCTGTGTCCACCTGTTTCTTTCATTACGCGAATGGCCGATGCCAGGGCGAGTTCGCTGTTGCTTTGGTAAGAGCCAAAAGGAAGGTCTACCACTACGAGACAACGGTTAACACCACGCACCACGCATTGACCATGGTAGATCATTTGGTCCAGGGTAAGCGGCAAGGTGGTTTCATGCCCGGCCATAACGTTGCTTGCGCTATCTCCAACGAGCAGCACATCAATACCGGCATCATCGAACAATTTGGCAAATGAAAAATCATAGGCAGTAAGCATGGAGATTTTTTCTCCCTGCATTTTCATTTGGTGCAGCGTATTGGTGGTTATTTTTTTAATTTCTTTATGGGCGGACATGCTATAGAATTTTAGGCAGTAAGTTATTTTTTTTCAAATCCTCAAAAAGGTACTTGATCAATCCATCTACCAGGCCAATCTGGGGAATATAGATCGATTTGATGCCGGCCCATTTCATGGCATTGATGTAAATATCCAGGGCTGGCACAATTACATCGGCACGGTCTTCCCGCATCTTAAAGTTGACAATGCGTTCGGCAACCGAAAGCCGATCAAGCTGGTTGTAATAATTGGTAAGGGTGCCAATGGAAAGCGGTTGCCCGGTTTTGACTTTAGCCATGCTTGCAATTTTGTTGATGTTGCCACCAGATCCGATGGCCACCATATTGCCGTTGGTTTTCAGTTTGGTTTTGAGGGAGGTTTTCATGTATTCCCAGGTGGTACTGGCTACACTGTTTTGCATAAGGCGTATGGTGCCGATATCAAAAGATTGACGGAATGTTTGTTTGCCCCTGTAAAAAGCTGTGATTTCCGTACTGCCGCCGCCAACATCAATATAGAGGTAGCTGTTGTCTTTACTCATTTCCTCAGCCGTATGATTTGCCTGGATATATGTTGCCTCCTGCTGACCGGAAATGACCTCAATATCAATTCGGGTTTCTTTGCGCACCTGTTGAATGATCTCACGGGCATTGGCGGCATCCCGCATGGCACTCGTGGCGCAGGCCTTCAGATATTTTACGCCATAAGCGTCCAGAATGTGGCGGTATGCATGCATGGTATGTACAAGCATATGTTTCCGCTCATCGGAAATCACGCCTTTGGCAAATACGTCCATACCCAGGCGCAGCGGAACCCTCACGAGGTTGGCCTTACTGAAAACAGGTTGTTTTTTTTCGTTATAATGAATACTGCTGATCAACAACCGGGCGGCATTGCTTCCTATATCGATTGAGGCTAAATACATTGGCCGAAAAGTAAAAACTATTTTTGGATTTGAATCAATTCCTTCTCGCTAAATCTCGGATGTGCCGGAGATTTTATTTTTTTGGCAGCCAGGTAAAGCCAGGTTTCAATCTGGCTGCGGGTTTTCTTCCGCACATTGTTGCGCACATATTCATTCTTGAAGTTGGCCGTGAGCATCCTAGCCTTTACGTTGTCTTTCAACTGGATGTTGAGGATGTCCAGCATTTCAGTTCTCAGGTTTGGATCAAGAATGGGTATAGTAGCCTCCACGCGGTGGTCGAGGTTGCGCACCATAATGTCCGCGGAACTCAGGAAAACTTTCGGCTTGCCATCATTGTAAAATGCGAAGACCCGGGCGTGTTCGAGGTATTCGTCCACTATGCTGATGCAGTAAGGCTGGATCTTCGGCCTGGGTTTGAGGGAAGAAAAATTGGCTGAATAGATGCCACGAACGATCAGGTTCAGTTCAACACCCTCCTGGGCGGCTTTGTATAGTTGGTCGATAAGGATCTGGTCACTCAGCGAATTGACTTTAATGATGATTCTTGCGGGTTTGCCGGCCCGGGCATGGCTAATTTCTTTGTTGATCATTTGCTGTAATTGCCGGCGCGTATTGATGGGGCTCACCCAAAGTGTTTTGCAGGCTTTCAGCTTCGACATATTGATATCGGGTTTTTCCAGGTAATGGAAAATGTTTTCCATGTCGGTCGTTACTTCTTTACGGGAAGTGAGGATACATTGATCGCCGTAAATGCGTGCTGTTTTTTCGTGCAGATTGCCGGTGCTCACCAAGCCATAACTGATCCTGTTTTTGCCAGATTTTTTTTGAATGAGGCAAAGTTTGGCGTGCACTTTCATGTTGGGAAATACATTCAGTACTTTTACGCCTTCCTGTTCCAGCACTTCTTTCCAGTGCAGGTTGGCCTCTTCATCAAAACGGGCCCTAAGCTCCATAAATACCACCACTTTCTTTCCGTTGCGTACCGCGTTAATCAGGGCGTTCACGATTTTAGACTGTGAGGCGAGCCGGTAGGCCGTGAGTTTGATGGTATGGACATCGCTATCCATGGCGGCTTCGCGAAGCATATCCACCACCGACATGAAGTTGTGGTAAGGAAAAGAAAGCATGACATCCTTTTCCATAACTACGTCTACAATGCGGCGGCCGTCGTCGAGGTCAGGATGGGTGAATGGAGATTTCCTTTTCTTTTTACTGGGTACAACATCCGGGAATTCCATGAAATGGCGAAAATTGTGGATACGTCCACCGCCAATAATATTGTCTTTGAATGAAAGGTTCAGCCTGCCCATCAGGTAACCAAGCAATTCCTTATCCATTTCATTATCATGCACCAACCGAACCGGTTTGCCTTCGCGGCGCTGCTTCAGGCCCTTCTCAATTTTTTGAACGAAACTGCTGGTAAAATCTTCGTCAATTTCAATTTCGGCGTCCTTGGTCAGTTTAAATAAATGGGCCGAAAAACTGTCGAAATCGAAAAATGAAAAAATATGCGGTAAATTATATCGCACCACATCTTCAAGCAAGATGATATCCGTTTCTCCCCGCCTTTTGGGAAGAATGACAAAGCGGCTGCCCACACCACTTACCGGCACCTCAATGAGTGAATATTTCTTAAACTGCGGTGTGTCTTCTTTCCACATCGCCACAGCAAGGTAAATGGACTTGTCGCGCAGGTATGGCATCTGTGGAATATCCTGGATCATCAGGGGAATGAGGTTGGGACTAACCACATCGTCATAATATTTTTCGACAAAAGTTTTTTGCTCGGCCGTCAGCTGCTTCTCATTGCGAAGATTAATTTTCAATTCTTTGAGCTCCCGCAAAATGCCATTCCATATGCGGTTGAATTCTTCCTGCTGTTCGAGAACTCCCTTAAATATACCTTCCAGTATTTCAGCAGGCGAGTGTTCCAAATGCATCCTTAATTTCTTCGGGCTCAGCTTTGCTTCTTCCATACGCTTCAAAGAAGCGACACGTACCCGGAAAAACTCATCCTGGTTGTTGGAATGAATGCCTAAAAAGCGGATGCGCTCCTTGAGTGGCACAGTGGGGTCTTTGGCTTCCTGGAGAACCCGTGCGTTGAAACTTAACCATGAAATATCGCGGGGAATAATATGTGTTTTGGCTGTCATTATCCTGTCTAAAGTCTATTCTGTCAAAATTAAACAAGGCAAAACACTTCCTTTGTTAAGTTTTAATCTGAGTTTTTACGACTTGGATCACCGCTGCATCCTGGGTCCTCGTAACTTTTATAACGGCCTTGTATTGGCTACTGTTTTTTTTATCCAAAGGACTTGCAGGCAACAGGTCGATGAGCTCAATGCGCATATTGTTGATAACCGTATCCCGCAAATTTTGAGGCGTCGCCAGTTGAAATGGAATATGGTCACCAGCCATATGCAAAGTCATCGCCAGGGTGGCTTCTCCCTCCCAAATGCATTGCACGTGCGGAGGGCAACGGCTGTCGGAGATTACGCGATCAAAACCAATGACGAATTTGCTTGCCTTATTGATCATTTTTCCGTTAAGGGGAATGGAGGCTTCCTTTCCAAAGCCGGAACTGTAAATCTGCTTGTTACAAGCTGAGAAAAGAATTGCAGAAATAAGCAGGATTGCGGATAGATTTTTCATTGGATGTTTATTGATGATCCGTAGAAAGCCGCGGTCTTTCATTAATGTTTATGATTTTTATCGTGCAGAACGGTTGCAACCTTTAACCCATGGCCCGGAGCATTGCTGTTTTATTTTCCACTCAACATGTTGATGATTCCTGTGGTGGATGTATTTTCAACAAGGGGGTTAATCACCACGCGTCCGCCGTTGGCGAGCACTTCTTTGCCACCAACAATTTCTTCTGCTTTATAGTCGCCACCTTTTACCAAAACATCTGGATTCAGGGTATTGATCAGGTGAATGGGCGTGTCTTCATCAAAGATCACAACAGCATCCACCATGGTGAGTGAAGCCAGGATAAGGGCACGGGTATCCTGGTCCTGAACCGGGCGGTTTTCTCCTTTCAGTTGTTTTACTGAATTGTCGCTGTTCAGCCCGACAACGAGCCTTTCTGCTTCAGCCCCGGCCTGCAGCAACGACGCGATATGGCCGCGATGCAGGAGGTCGAAAACGCCGTTGGTAAAAGCGATTGTTTTTGCGGTAACACGCCAGCCAGCAACCAGGCGGGCGGCATCTTCCAGGGTAAGGATTTTATGTTCGGGAGAAGTAATCCTGCTCATGATCTGTTTTTTAGTTGATTTGCGGTAGCCTGAGGTTTCCGTTTTGCATTTATTAATGGCAATATAATCAAAGAAATCAACCCCGCGATTAAAACAATTGCAGTTTGGGCGCCCCAGATCACCCAACCGAATGCGAGGCCTGTAACGGAGGCCACACCAAAATATTCCAATGTTTTTTGTACAGCAATCTGGTAGGCGCCTATTCCGCCTTGTGTGGCAATCATGCCAAGGCTGCCAAAAGTGAGTACCGCAAATGCTGCATCGAAACCGTGATTGCCCACCGGGGGGAAAGCATAAAAACCCATCCAGATGCAAGCCAGGTACATGGCCCAGATGAATAGGGAATGAAAAATAAATACCGGCCAGTTGTCAATGTTTTTCAGGCTCCTTATGCCTTGCAGGATGCCGCGCCAGATGCCTTTTATCCTGCGGACGATCTTATTGCGTTTGTATTTTTTAAATGACCAGCGGATCAGGAAATAAACGGCCACTGCCAGACTGATAACCAACAGGATGCGGATGATGGAAAACTCTCCGCCTGTTTTCATAAGCAGATCAAAGATCTCCATTGCATAAGTACCGATGGTATCAAATTGCATCAGCAGCAAGATCAGCGCGACCAGCAACATGCTAAGGAGATCCACAGCGCGTTCGGCAAGGATGGTGCCCACAAGTTTATCCGGGGCCACTTTTTCGTATTTGGCCAGAATGGTGCATTTCATTACTTCCCCCAGGCGGGGCACAAGCAGATTGAAAAAATACCCGATCAAAACTGCAAGATAGGTGTTCGCAATACCCGGATTATAACCCAGGGGTTTCATCAGCTGTTTCCATCTCAGGGCCCTGCTTAAATGGGAGACAAGCAGCGCAACAATTACCGGGATCAAATAAATAAAACGGGTATCCTTCCAGCTTGATTTCAATTGGTCAACCTGCTCCGGACTAAGGTCCTTCGCACTGTACCAGATCAGCCCAACGCCGAGCCCCAGGAAAATGAGGTACTGGATAACGGTTTTGAAATCTATTTTAAACATGGCAGCACGAATTTAGCGTTTCCTGGGTCAGCCTCTTGGTTCCGTTTATTTTCGGGGGGTTAAATCACCTGTTTTCGTAGACTCAGTTCAGGGTATTGCCTTCGAGTGGAAAAATGACCTGTGGCCTGAAAGTTTTGGCTTCTTCAAAATCCAGCATGCAATAGCTCATTATGATGAGTACATCGCCCGGAGCAGCAAGGCGTGCAGCCGCGCCGTTCAAGGCAATGGTGCCTGAACCCCGCTTTCCCCTGATGATGTAAGTCTCCAATCGCTGACCGTTATTCACATTTACAATGGAGATCTTTTCATTGGCGATCATATTGGCTGCATCCATCAGGTCTTCGTCAATGGTACAGCTTCCTACATAGTGCAGGTTGGCTTCCGTAACCACTACACGGTGGATCTTGGATTTCAGCACTTCAATTTGCATATTCAATTGCAGTTTTATACAGGCTGCAAAATTAAAAAAGAATAAAACAGCCGACGTGTTAAGAAGTTGAGCTATACGGATTTTTCGACGGGACAAGCAGGTTATCGATCAACCGCACTCCCCCGAGCCAGGCGGCCACAAGAATCACTACTGATTTTTTCGGATCATAATTTTCGAGGGATTCCAGGGTTTCCGGGTCGGCAATTTCCACGTATTCCACATTTTCAAAGCCTGCGGCCAGCAGGGCATCTCCTGCATGTTTTTTTAAATTATGGGGTGGTTGGGTATCAAGATTTGGTACAATCATTTCGGTCATCGTCCTGTAAATGGCTGCGGCCTGTGCAGTTTGTGCCACGCTGAGCCTGCGGTTGCGGCTGCTCATGGCCAGGCCGCTTGCTTCACGTTGCGTAGAGACTATTACCATTTCCACCGGTAAATCGAGCAGGTCGATCAATTTTTTAACGACCATGCATTGCTGATAATCTTTTTGCCCCATAATGAGGTATCCGGGTTGTACCCATTGCAGCAATCGCGACATGACCTGGCAAACCCCCTGGAAATGTCCGGGACGGAATTTTCCTTCGAGCAGGGTTTCGAGTTGCCCGAGCGGATACGTTTCAAGCGTTTCTGTTCCGCCCGGATAGACATCCCCGGTACGGGGAAGAAAAACATAGGTCGCCCCGGCGGCTTCAAGCTGCTCAAGATCGCCGGCGGTAGTACGTGGATATTTTGCGAAATCCGCCGCATCGTTGAATTGCGCCGGGTTTACAAAAATACTTACAAGGCTTTCGGGGCACCAGGTATTGGCGATTTCGAGCAGATGCAAATGGCCTCTGTGCAGGGCGCCCATCGTGGGCACAAAAGCAAGATTTTTAGAAAAAGGCCGTTCCATTTTCATCAGGGCGTTAAGATGTTGCGGACGATGCGCGATAAACATATTATAGCAGTCAACTGGTTTAAATGACAAATAAAAGCTTATTTTTTAATACCTTTGCCCACCTTTCGGTATGTTTTAGACCTGCCCAATATGAATATAAAAAAAAGAATTCTTTTCATCAGCAATGAAATGTCGCCCTACCTGGAGCTGACAGAATTTGCTGAAACAGTCAACCGGTTAGCTATTTTAGCAAACAGCAATGATTGGGAAGTCCGCTGCATCATGCCGCGTTTCGGTGTGATTAATGAGCGGCGGCACCGGTTACACGAAGTAGTCAGACTGAGCGGAATCAATATCTCTGTAAACGATGACGATTTTCCGTTGCAGATTAAAGTAGCGAGTTTGCCCAATGCCCGCTTGCAGGTTTATTTCCTGGATAATGAAGATCTCTTCAAACGGAAATTTATTTTCCACGATGAAAATGACAACTGGTTTCCCGATAATGATGTCCGCACCGCTTTTTTCTGTAAGGGTGCCCTGGAGACCGTAAAGAAATTTGGATGGCCACCCGATATCGTGCATTGTTCAGGATGGATGGCCAGCCTGATACCCATGTACCTCAAAACCATTTACAGGAAGGAACCTGTTTTTATACACAGCAAGGTGGTTTACACGCTTGGGCCGCTTTTGTTCAAAAACAACCTTGGCGACAATTTCCTTGAGGTTGCCCGTCTTACTGAAGGGATAAAAGATAAGGATCTTGAGCCCTATGCACCGGGTACCAATCTTGCCTTGCAAAGAGCCGGAGCGCTATATGCCGATGCCATTACATTTGGTGAAGACAATGAATTCTTAGATCCAACGCTCATTAAAGAATTTAGCAAGGTGAAAGGAAAAAAGGTAATCCCTTACCAGGAGGCCAATAGTGATTTAACAGAGTATTTAAACCTCTATAACGACCTTGCAGCCGACTAAAAAGTCTGAATTTCACGCGAATTATTTATGGGGAATCTAAGGGAAAAAGCTACCAATTTTTTGTTGGCGGCTGCTATAATGACCGGCAGCTTTGCCTGTACCAAAATTGATTACACAACGGTTGGTGGCGATCTGATTCCCGTAGTGGACAACATCAACACCTTTGATACGGTGCTGAACGTGATTACCACCAACTATATACCCGAAGATTCCACAAGGGTTTTTGCACAGGACGGTCATCCGGTGGGCCATGTGAGCGATCCGGTTTTCGGCAATTCCACCAGCCGCATTTTCTTCGAAATGAAGCCTTCCACATTCCCTTTTGCCATGCATCCGAAGGATAGCCTTGTTGGCATTGATTCGGCAGTGCTGATCCTGCATTTTGAAGGGTACTATGGCGATAGCCTGAAACCCGTTAACCTCAAACTTTACCAGGTTTCGGAAAACATGGAACGCGATACTTCAGGCCTGCCCATATATTCCATTCACAATACCCTGTCTCCTGACCGTACCAGCCTAATTGGTGAAAAAACCGTAAATGCACGTTCATTTAAAGATTCCATTACCCTCAGGCGGGGTACCACCGAAAAGGGCAAAGTAGTAAATCAACTCCGTATCCCTGTTTCCGCAGAATGGGCTTCATTTTTCTTCTCCCAGGATTCTGTAGGAAACGGTGCGTATAAAAGCGACTCCCTGTTCAAAAGGCATTTTAAAGGCTTTGCCCTCGAAGCTGAAGGCACAACTGCCAATACCATTTTATATTTCAATTTGCTGAACCCTGCCACGGGACTTACATTTTATTACCGCCAGAAGAACGGTCCAAAAATTGATACCACATCCAAAACATTTGTCGTTGGTGGCCTAAGTGCCCATGCGGCCCAGATCAACACCGTGCGGGATGGCGCCGATGTGCTTGAACATTTGGGTGGTGGCAATTCTTCAGACCGGGTTTACCTGCAGACGGCACCTAATGTGAGCGCCAGAATTGATATTCCCGGGTTAGCCGCACTGACCAACCGCGTGGTTCACCGCGCAGAATTGCGGGTAACCGAACTGAATCCATCCACAACGGATGTTTTTCAAAAACCAAATGCGCTTTACCTCGATGTGGTGGATACCGCGGGGATGTACCGGGGCATACCTTACGATCTTTCGCCATTCAGCAGTTATTATTGTTACCCCGCAGCGGGCATAGCGTTTGGCTATTTTGGCGGCGTGCCAAAAATCGAAGAAATACAGGGCGAATCGCTAAATGTTTTCCGTTTCAACATTACCCGCTATCTCCAAAGTTTTCTTTCCAAAAATGAAAGGTTGTTCGAAGGATTCCGGCTTTCAGTACCTTATACCCTGGATTATGAGCAGTGTGCCAACAATCCGTCTCTGTTCCTTCCAAGAAACCTGTTTCCATTCCTGGATTCCCGGGGGGCTTCTGCCAATCTTCCCCTGGATGGACGCATCATTGTTGCCGGGGGAAATCACAACAATCCTGAAAAGCGGATGCAGCTACGCATCGTTTACTCCAAAATCAAATAAAGAGTAATTGTATATTTGCAACTTCATTAAAAAATTATGAGTTACTTATTTACCTCCGAAAGCGTGAGTGAGGGGCATCCTGATAAGGTATCTGATCAGATTTCCGACGCACTGATTGACAATTTTCTGGCTTTTGATCCGCAGAGCAAAGTGGCCTGCGAAACATTGGTAACCACCGGGCAGGTGGTATTGGCCGGGGAAGTAAAAAGCAAAGCCTATCTTGATGTACAAACCATTGCCCGCGAGGTGATTGGCCGTATAGGATATACCCGCAGTGAATATATGTTTGAAGCCAACAGCTGCGGCGTATTGAGCGCAATCCATGAACAATCTCCCGATATCAACCAGGGTGTTGAACGTCGTAAGAAAGAAGACCAGGGTGCAGGTGACCAGGGAATGATGTTTGGTTATGCAACCAATGAAACTGAAGATTACATGCCCCTTGCCCTGGATCTTGCACACAAACTGCTTCAGGAGCTTGCCGTACTTCGCCGTGAAAACAAGCAAGTCAAATACCTGCGACCGGATTCCAAAAGCCAGGTAACGCTCGAATACGACGACAATAACCGACCGGTGCGTATTGATACCATTGTAATCAGTACACAGCATGACGAGTTTGATACCGATACCAAAATGGCCGCCAGGATCCACAAGGATATTGTTGAGATCTTAATGCCCCGGATTAGGAAGAAATACAAGCAGTACAGCAAACTGTTTAATAACAAGATTAAATACCACGTAAATCCCACTGGCAAATTTGTGGTTGGTGGTCCGCATGGTGATACCGGGTTAACTGGCCGCAAGATTATTGTGGACACGTATGGCGGCAAAGGTGCTCACGGCGGTGGCGCATTTAGTGGCAAAGACCCAAGTAAAGTTGACCGCAGCGCGGCGTATGCCACCCGGCATATTGCAAAAAATCTTGTAGCGGCAGGCGTGGCTGAAGAAGTGCTGGTGCAGGTGAGCTATGCCATTGGTGTGGCCAGGCCGACCAGTATAAACGTGAATACCTATGGCACCGCAAAAGTGGAAATGAGCGACAGCCAGATTGCAAAGGTTGTAGAGCGGTTGTTTGATATGCGCCCTTATTTTATTGAAAAACGGCTGAAACTGCGCAATCCCATTTACAGCGAAACTGCAGCATACGGCCATATGGGCCGCAAGCCTGAAAAAGTGAAAAAGATTTTCAGATCGCCGGAAGGAAAAACGGTTGAAAAGAATGTCGAGCTTTTTACCTGGGAAAAACTTGATTATGTACCGCAGGTCAAAAAAGCATTTAAACTGAAATAAAAAAAAGCCCGGAATTTCCGGGTATTTTTTTGCATTGATTGTTTTTTAAAATCTTTTATCCAGGCCGTTTGGCAAACATGAAATCGGAGGTCGCTGTCTTTCCTTTTCCAACCAGGATTATCACGTTTTTTTTAGCTCACTGATCACTTCCAGCGGATTTTCCGCTTTGAATACGGAGTTGCCGGCAACCAGGGCGTCTGCACCGGCTTCTACAATGCGCTGAGCGTTATTGAGATCAACGCCCCCGTCCACTTCAATGATTAATGCGGGGTTTCTTTCATAAGCCATCTCCCTCAATTCCCGCACTTTTTCATAAGTGTGTTCAATAAATTTTTGCCCGCCAAAACCGGGGTTAACGCTCATCACGCAAACCATATCAATATCATGCAGCACATCATTCAGTTGCTGAACCGGGGTATGGGGGTTTATGGCTACCCCGGCTTTCATTCCCAGGCTTTTAATCTGCTGAATGTTGCGGTGAAGATGCGGGCAGGCCTCAAGATGAACACTCAGGATATTGGCGCCAACCTTGGCAAATTGTTTTGCATACAATCCCGGCTCCTCAATCATCAGGTGTACATCAAAAGTCTTCTGCGTGAGCGGGCGAAGGGCTTCAAGAACGGGAAATCCAAAACTGATATTGGGCACGAAGCGGCCGTCCATGATGTCGAGGTGCAGCCAGTCAGCTTCCGATTGATTGATGAGGGTTACTGCTTCGTGCAATCGGCTGAAATCGGCAGCGAGGAGAGAAGGTGCTACAATGGGCATACTGAAAAGAGGATTTTAGACTTGAAAAACGCCGGTTTGAAACGCGGGAATATGTGGGTTGTGATTGGCGGCGCGAATGCCTTCCGAAATGGTTTGGCGGGTATCTGCCGGATCAATGATGCCATCAACCCACAGACGGGCCGCGGCATAATACGGAGATGTCTGGTGTTCATATCGTCCGGTTATTTCCCCAAGCAACGCCTGCTTATCCTTTTCCGCTAGGGTCTTGCCTTCTTTTTCCAGGTTTTTAACCTGGATCTGGAGAAGTGTTTTCGCGGCTTGCTCTCCCCCCATTACGGCAATTTTTGCCGAAGGCCATGCATAAATGAACCGGGGATCATAAGCTTTGCCACACATGGCATAATTGCCTGCGCCATAAGAATTGCCTACAATAATGGTGATTTTGGGAACCACAGAATTGGCCACAGCATTTACCAGCTTTGCGCCATCTTTTATGATGCCGGCGTGTTCGCTGCGGCTGCCTACCATAAACCCGGTAACATCCTGCAAAAAGATCAATGGAATTTGTTTTTGATTGCAGTTCATAATAAAACGGGCGGCCTTGTCGGCACTGTCATTATAGATTACACCGCCCAATTGCATTTCGCCTTTTTTCGATTTTACCACAAGTCGCTCATTGGCCACAATGCCCACCGCCCATCCGTCTACACGTGCATAACCGCAAATAATGGTCTTTCCGTATTCATTTTTGAAAGGGGTAAAGCTTCCGGCGTCAATAATGCAGTCGATTAATGCCTGCATGCTGTAGGGTTTGCTGTTTCCGGGAGATTGAATGGCGTAAATGCTGCCGGCAACAGGCTGGGGATCACGGGCTTCAATGCGGTCAAATCCGGCTAGCCGTGGAGCGGCAAGCATACCCATTAGTTTTTTAACCTGGTCGAGTGTTTCTTCTTCAGTTTCAAAGCGGTAATCGGCTATGCCACTGATGGCATTGTGGGTTTCAGCGCCGCCCAGCGTCTCCACGTCTATCTCTTCACCAATAGCCGCTTTAACCAGGAACGGGCCGGCCAGAAAAATGCTGCCGTTTCCGTCAACCATCAGGGTTTCATCGCTCATGATGGGGAGGTAAGCACCCCCCGCGACACATGCGCCCATTACCGCGGAAATTTGTGAAATGCCCATAGCGCTCATCCGGGCATTGTTGCGGAAGATGCGTCCAAAATGTTCCTTGTCCGGAAAAATCTCATCCTGCATGGGTAGGAAAACGCCGGCGCTGTCAACAAGATAAACGATAGGCAGATGATTTTCCATGGCAATTTCCTGCAAGCGTAAATTCTTTTTTGCCGCGATGGGGAACCAGGCTCCTGCTTTTACGGTTTGGTCATTGGCTACCACCACACATTGTCGTCCGCTGATATATCCCACACCGCCTACCACACCACCCGAAGGACAACCGCCCTCTTGCTCATACATTTCGTAGGCGGTAAGTTTACCAATCTCAGTAAATGGTGAATTTTTATCGAGTAAATATTTAAGCCTTTCGCGTGCAGTCAGTTTATTCCGCCGCTTTTGATTGGCGATGGCTTCACTTCCACCGCCTTTTTCAATTTCGGAAGATACCATTTTCAGCCTGCTAACCGCAAGCTTCATGGCGTCTTCATTTTTGTTGTTTTCTAAATTCATCCGCAACGTTGATGCTGCAAATATAGTAAGACGGTTTCATGCGTTTCGGGAAAGCCTTAAACCCGCTATTTTTGACGCAGGCGGAAAAACAATTCCCTTCCGGCCCGGGGTTTGATGGAATTGTAGCAGCGTTCCATTTTTTCAATGTGAAAATCATTTTCAAAAACATCCGTGTATTCTTCTTTATTCCCGCCAAAAGGCGGAGAAGTTTCAAAAACCTCATCAAAAAGCAAACCGGTGAGGCAACCTCCGGGCTTCAGCAAGGCTTTCATTTTTGCGCTATATGCACTACGGTGTCCGGGCAGCAAAGTGCAAAAAAAGGTCTGTTCCACAATAAGATCATATTGTCCTGTATGCTCAAAGAAGTTACCGGTAATGATGTTTACAGTTTCCCGGTCTTTCCAGGCCTCCCGCAACTGAGCGGTCAGGATCTCGGAAATATCTAATAAATGAATATTGGTGAAACCGAGCTGCCATAAGTATTCACCTTCATAAGCGTTTCCGCATCCGGGAATAAGGATGGCCATATGTTTATCCTGCAGTTGATCAAAAAAATGGGTTAGGGGAGGGGAAGGGTTCCCAATGTCCCACCCGGTTTGATGGGTAAGATAGCGGTCGTTCCAAAAGGATTCATCGAGGATGAGGCCGGGTGACATAAAGCGAAAAGATGTTCAGGATTTTAAAAATTTACATTGTCACTTTTCCCTGTACGGGAATAATGAAATGGATCAGCTCATCAACAGGAATTTTCGCTCGTTCACAAGCATCGGCAATATCTTCACGGCTGACATTGGCGGCAAATGCTTTTTCTTTCAGTCTTTTTTTAACGCCTTTGAGTTCCATGCCATCATAACCGCCGGGCCGCATGAGGCTGTAGGCGTGCACAAGCCCGCTGAGCTCATCGAATGCATAAAGCATGTGGTCCATCTCTGTTACCGGAGCTACGCCAAAATGCGCCGGTCCGTGGCTGGCGATCGCACGGATGATCTCCGGATCCAGGTGCTGGTCTTCGAGGTATTCCACAATTTTCCGGCAATGGGTTTCAGGCCATTGGTCCCAGTCCGCGTCATGGAGCAAACCGGCAAGCTCCCAACGCCACTGACCCGCTTCATCCAGGTTTAATTTTTCTGCCGCCCAGGCTTTCATCAGCGCGGCTACCTGTAGCATATGCAATTTCAGCCGCGGGTTAAGCACCCAGGTGTTGAACAATTCTTCAGCCTGCTGACGGGTGAAAACTCTCCCCGTATTTTCTGGGTTACCAAATGTTGTACGGTTGAAATGTCTGCTCATAATTTTGATGGATCTGTTTTTAATAATCGCGAAAAGGTACAAATTTTGCATTCTTTCCGCAAATAGATCCTAAGCTGTAATTATTGCCGTTTTGGCCAGTACTTCACCCTTAAACCTTGTTGATATGAAAAAATGCATTGCCCTGCCGTTTTTATTGTTTATCCTGGTCTGTGGCTGTAAAGCGCCACGGCAGGTTCAGCCCATTGAGCCGGGCACCCTGGCCAATGTGGGTTATTTTCAGTTGAACCGCACCGAGGCGATTGAAATGATTAATAAATACCAAACCCAACCTCCAGCCGCCCAACCGGTTTATTCGCTGGATTTTGATGCCGGAGAGCTCACAAATTTCCAGGTCAGCAACCTGCAATCGCTGCGTTTTTTCCTGGCAAAATATCCGCAGGGAGAAACCAACCAGATGAATGGCGGCTATACAGTGATCCTGCAATTAAAAACCACTGAAAAAAAGTTTGCCTATTTTGATCTGCGCCGCAATACTTCCGGTCAATACAAGGAAGGGCCAACCGTTTGCCCTCCGCCAAACTGCAAGCCAATCGAAACTTTTTAAAATTTAATGCTGCGGTGAATTTTGCATGCAGGTTAGTACGAGGGCATGACGTACAATTCCGTTACTTTTGCTGCGAATAAAACGATTTTTGCCAAATGATTTTTGACCTTACTGAAGAGCAACAGGCCGTGCAGCAGGCAGCAAGAGATTTTGCCCGGCAGGCTTGTCTTCCCGGTGTTATTGAACGGGATGAAAAACAACAGTTTCCCCGTGCACAGGTGGAGCAACTTGCTGATCTTGGATTTTTAGGAATAATGACACATCCTGAACATGGCGGAAGTGGAATGGATACCATTAGCTATGTGTTGGCCATGGAAGAAATCAGTAAAATTGATGCTTCCACCAGCGTCGTGATGAGCGTAAACAACAGCCTGGTATGCTATGGCCTGCAGGAGTTTGGCAGCACGATGCACAAGGAAAAATACCTGACACCACTTGCACAGGGTAAAAAGGATGGAACGCTTTATCTTGGCGCATTTTTGCTGAGTGAACCGGAAGCAGGAAGTGATGCTACGCATCAACGCACCACTGCTGAAGATAAAGGCGATTACTACCTGTTGAATGGAACCAAAAACTGGATTACCAACGGGGGCTCAGCCAGTGTTTACCTGGTAATCGCCCAAACCGATCCGGCCAAAAAGTCAAAAGGCATTAATGTGCTGATCGTGGAAAGGGACTGGCCGGGGGTGGCCGTTGGTGCCAAAGAAAATAAACTCGGCATACGTGCTTCTGATACGCACAGTATTGGTTTTACCGATGTGAAAGTGCCTAAGGAAAACCGCATTGGCGATGATGGTTTCGGCTTCAAATTCGCCATGAAAACCCTTGCTGGCGGACGTATCGGTATTGCCGCGCAGGCCCTGGGCATTGCCTCCGGAGCTTATGAACTTGCACTTGCCTACTCCAAAGAACGTAAAGCATTTGGCACCGAGATCATGAATCACCAGGCCATTCAGTTTAAGCTTGCGGACATGGCTACCCGCATTGAAGCGGCACGACTGCTGTGTTTTAAAGCGGCATGGGAAAAAGACAATGGCATGAATTATGACCTCAGCAGCAGCATGGCCAAAGTATTCGCCAGCGAAACGGCCATGTGGGTAACCACCGAAGCGGTACAGATCCATGGCGGCTACGGCTATGTAAAAGAATACCATGTTGAACGATTGATGCGGGATGCCAAGATCACCCAGATTTATGAAGGCACGAGTGAAATTCAGCGGATCGTGATCAGCCGGAGTATTTTGAAATAGTATTTTGTGGGCTGGGGTTTAATGAAATTAAACCTGAATATTTTACAATCCTTTTGAATGGACAGGATAAGAATATTTGCAGGCAATGGACATTCGCGACCGCCAAATGCATCATTTGCATTAACGAAACACAAAGCTTGTATCCTCATTTTCTATGCTCAAACGCCTCATTTTCAGGGCTTTCTTCCTTAACGTTTGTTTGCCTCAAAAAAAATTTGGAAGTTGTGGGCGAAGGCCTATTTTTGCACTCCTTAACAGGAAAGGATCGGTAGTTCAGTTGGTTAGAATGCCGCCCTGTCACGGCGGAGGTCGCGGGTTCGAGTCCCGTCCGGTCCGCAAAAAGCTCTCAAATCTGAGGGCTTTTTTGTTTTAAGCTTTCCGGCTTACCTGCAGAGTTTTTTACTCCAGGATTTGCTCCAGCATAAGCAATTTTCCGTCATGGGTCATTCCTTCCACAACCACTTTGAAACGTTTTGTGCGGTCGTTATTGTAGAACCGTATGGGAAGCCTTGTGTTTACATCATTTATAAAGAGATCAGGCACCCAAAGCAAAGTCATCCGGTGGTCGGCAATGTCAGCGGTTTGAACAGGCATGCTGTAATCTGGTGAATAAAATTCCCTGATGATCGAATAGCCCTTGTAATCGATGACTTCCGCGCCAATCCCGATATTCATCTGTAAATCCCTTTCTTTTTTCAGATAGACGGCCAGGGTTCCGTCTCCGCCACCCCCCGGAGCACCCGAGAACGTAGAGAACACTTTTACATAAGCAATGTCGCTAACCGGTATGGTAGCGAGATAATCGCCCTGTACGGGAAATTCATCTACATACAGATACATTTCGTTGGGCGTGGTGTTGCCAAGCGCGTTGGGTGTAACCTGCTCGTTGCCCACGGGTTTTATTACCTGCATTGAAGGGGGCTTGCGATAAAAAATATGGTAAGCTTCCTGTTGTACCACAGTAATACCCGGTATGCGCTCACGCAGGTAATCAAATATGTTCATGCTGAGCGCGGTTTCTTTTGTAAGATCAATTGATCTTGCCGATAAGCCTCCCGAAAACATGCCGGTGGTGTAATATTCGTCCAGCTCTTCCAGCGGGCTTTTTTTCCTTCCTGTAATGGTTACGTTTTCCAGGGTTGAGCCGGCTATCCAGGCATAATCTGCATAAGCGGATGCCAGGGCACTGTTGCTCAATTCGCCGGCAAATGCCATGGTTATTGCCACCGGCGGAAGCGGAAATTTTCGCCACAGTGAATCGGAATCCAGTTTAATGGAAACAGCCATATTTCTTTTGCCTTCCGCGCCGGCAAAAAACAATTTGGACTGGTCGTAAAATACAAGGGAATCCAGGGAGAAATTGCCCTGTTCATCAGTCAGCAGAATATCGGAATATTTCATCCTTTTTTCCGTATTGCCTTTCGGGGAAATCATCAGCAGCAATTCCTGGTTGGCATAAGGTTTCCTGCTGCCTCTGAGCGTCGCCTTGCCTGTAAGTGTGATGAACCCGCCATTTTTATTTGTCTTTTTGGGAATAGCGGGATCCGCAATTTCGCTCCATTTGAACCGCCTCCAGCCATTGGTGAGCATGAGCAAGTCCATCGCCTTTTCTGCGCTGTCGGATGCTGCCTGGAAATACCAGGAAGGGCGGTGCACATAGCCGCGGATATCGCTGGAGAGCAAAAAATAGGCGTAGATGTTTTCTGCCCGGAGAAGCGGACCTTCATAGGCTGCATCTGTAACAGAAACTGAAAAAGAACCGCTTACGGTATCAGGCAAAATCAGGGTAAATTGATTGAGCATTTTTACACCGGTGTGCAAGGTGTCGGTCTCAAGATGTCCGGCCACAACATATTCCCGGTTATTTATAAAAACCAGTCTTTCGGCAAGGGGGATATTATTGGAATTGAAAACCGTCAGCTGCAAAATTCCGGAGGGAAATTCCGCGGTTGGAAACTGCCCGTAAATGGTTTGCCTGTTCGCATCAAAATCCTGCCGGAAAGCGGTACGGTTCTGCATCTGGCCGATTATAAATGCCGGTTGCAGCGCTATGTTGTCACCAAGGTGCTCAATGCTAAAATGGACCCGGCCATTGCTTTTCCTTATCCGCATCGAGAGCCCCTGTTCGAGGGGTTCAGGAAGTGCATAACGGTGATCTTCCGCATTGGTGATTACTGCGTAATACTTTTCACCTTGCAGCGGCATAAATGGAAAAAGACCCATACCGTCATGATAACTTTTGGCCTGAACAATCGCCTGCCCTTTGCTGTTAAAAATGGTCATTTGAACATCATCCGGCAATCCGTTTTCATTGTTTGCTTTAAAGGCAATATTGTTTACCAGGCCGGTAACGAGGTTGCCCCCTTCAGGAAAAAAATGGAGTTGTATTGTCTTTTTGGGTACAGGCTCTTTTGTAATGCCCTGCCTGCCATAGATCCGGATTGTTTTGGTGAACAAAAAATCCGGTTGATTCAACATAGATGGCGACCAGGCGCGAAGAAAATAATAGCCCGTAACCATATCCTTGCTCAGTTCAAGTTGCCCTTGCGTAATGCCCTGGTAAACAGGAAAAACCGCGGATTGCAAGACAGTTCCATCCGTGTTAACCAGCTCAACATATAACGAAGTGCTTAACGAAGAAGGCTGAAAACCAGACCGGAAATAGGCCTTGAACCAAAGATCCTCACCGGCGATCCAGGCTTCGCGGTCGGTATGCAGGTAAACTTTTTCAATGGGATTCTTATCCGACCAGGCGTTCAGCTTTTGCTGGAGTGGCTGTGCTTCTGCAATCAGCATTACAGGTACAACGAGCAAAAGGAGCAGCAGTTTCCGCATGAAAAAATCAGTTAATGGTTCAACAAAAATATCTGTTCCGTCGCTATTGCTGTACAATTAATCCGCAACGGCAATGTGTTTCCGCCTCCCCTTGCCTGCTCCGGGGCAATGATAGAAGAGAGCGCATTGATTGATGAAAACCATAAGCAATAAAGCGTCTGGATTGACTGCCCGTTGGGAAGGTTTTTCTGCCTGGTTCATTCGGTCACAAATACCCAAAGGTTTTTTTGTATGCAAAACAAAAAAGCCGTCACAGGTGACAGCTCTTTCAATCGTGAAATTATGTAACTGAAAACTTAGTTTTCAACCAGCGGTTCGCCTTTGGATACCCACTCATTTACGCTACCTACAAAACTGGATATATTTTTAAAACCGTGTTTTGCCAGGATAGAGTAGCCGATGGAAGCCCGGTCGCCGCCCTGGCAGTAAACAATTACGGGTTTGTCCTTGCTGATCTTGTCAAGGTTTTCAGGCAGTGTTCCCAGGAATACATTTTCTGCTTTTGCAATGTGGCCGCCTTTGTATTCGGTTTCACCGCGAAGATCTACAAGCTGTATACCGTTATTGCTGATTTTTTCTTTGGCTTCTTCAAAAGACAGGGTATTTGTTTTTTCCAGGTTTTCCCCGGCCTCTTTCCATGCCTGGGTGGATGGAATATAACCCAGGATATTGTCCAGGCCGATACGCATCAGCTTGCGGGTAAGATCATCCAGTTTCGATTCGTCTGCCAGCAGGATAAAATCTTCATCATAATTGAGGAACCATCCTGCCCAGGTATTTAAGGAATTGGTATTGGGAATATTGTAGCTTCCGGGAATGAAACCTTCCGCAAATTCATTTTTGGGGCGTGTGTCGATCAATTTTACCCCGTTGGCCATTGCTTTTTTTAACTCGCCGATGGAAAGCTGCTTCAGTTTCGGAACCGCTGTAAGCAGGGGCCGGTCAACTTTATTTAGCTTTTTCATCATGGCGAAGTATTTCGGTGGTTCCGGCTGATCTTCCAGCAGGTATTTAATGAATCCATTTTTATCGTTACCATACCTGAAAGCCCAGTTGCGTATCTTTTCATAGCCCACGGTGGAGCTCGGTACTGCGCCAAGGGCTTTTCCGCAGGCCGAACCTGCGCCATGTGCAGGCCATAGCTGGAGATGATCGGGCAAATTGGCAAAACGTTGAATGGAATTATACATCACTTCCGCGCCGGCATCCGCAGTGCCTTCCATGCCTGCAGCTTTTTCCAGCAGGTCGGGGCGGCCAATGTCACCCACAAAAACGAAATCGCCGGTAAAGAACATTACGGGTTCTTTGGAAGCAGGATGGTCTGTAAGCAGGAAGCTGATGCTCTCCGGTGTATGCCCGGGCGTATGCAACACTTCGAAACTGAGATTACCCACCTTTATCTTATCACCGTCTTTCAGCGGAACGTGTGGAAATTCGTATTCCCATCCTTCGCCGCCTTCAGCACTCAGGTACATTTCGGCACCGGTTAGAGCGGCCAGTTCACGTGAACCCGAAAGGAAATCCGCATGAATATGCGTTTCCAGTATATGCGTGATCTTCATATTATTGGCCGCGGCAATTTCAATATAAGTATCCACATCGCGTTTGGGATCTATTACTGCAGCAACACGTTCTTTCTGGCAGCCGATTAAATAGCTTGCATGGGCAAGGCTTTTGTCGTAAATGTGTTCAAAATGCATATTGTTCTGTTTATTGTTTACAAATTTAATTTATTTCAAAAATCCTGAAAAAAATCAGGGAAATGGGTAACTTATGTTACATACCCAAAAGGTGTGGGCACTACAGGAAGAGTTCTTTGATGATGATATAAATTCCCATGATCAATACAAACCAGCCGAATCCTTTTTTGAGTTTTTCGCCTGGAATTTTTTTGGCAAGTAAAATTCCCAAGAAAATCCCTGCAATGGCAAACACCGTAAAAATGCCCAGAAGTTCCCAGTCAATGTGTTGGTCTCCCTGGAGGTCTCCCGTGAAACCAATGAGCGATTTTGCGGCTATAATGAACAGGGAGGTTCCTACCGCAAGTTTCATCCTCATTTTGGCAAGTATCACCAGTGCCGGAATAATCAGGAATCCCCCACCGGCACCCACCAGTCCCGTAAGTATGCCTACCAGGATGCCTTCCACCAGGATTATAGGGTAATTGTATCTCAAAACCTCATCAGCCGTGGTGCCATTGGCGGGTTGAGGACGGATCATGCTTACGGAAGCAAAGATCATAACGAGGGCGAACAACAGCATAAGAATCAGTGGCTTGGTCATCACCAGGTTACCCAGGGTAAATACTTCTTCAGGTATGAAAGGCAGCAGCCATTTGCGCGTAGCGTACACTGCCGCTATGGAAGGAATGCCGAAGATGACAACAGTCCTGAAGTCCACGTTTTTGTTGAGAGCGTTTTGAACACCTCCTACAAGGGATGTGGCGCCTACAATAAAAAGGGAATATGCTGTGGCGAGCACAGGATTAACACCCATGACATACACCAGGATAGGTACGGTCAAAATAGAACCTCCGCTACCTATGAGCCCCAGGGAAATACCAACCAATGCCGCTAAAGCGTATCCGATCAATTCCATGTTGTGTTCAAAATGATTTTATTTCAGTTTTTAGGTTTCTTACGTTCGTTGTTCCAGACAATTGCGGGTTTCAACCCAGCTTTTTGCGACCATCATATACGAGGTTGACAAATAAATCATTTTCCTGCATAAAATTTTGCTTATGCAGTGGCAGCCGGGAAATATGCATATAACCCAGTTGAATACTGATTGGAGAGGAATTTTTATATTGAACGGAAATCCCACTCCTGTTCTGATCAAAAAAGTTGACTGCATCCCTGTCATTCAGATTCAGCATCAGCTCATCAAAAGCAAAAAGCTCAATTTGCGGGTTCAGCACATATTTAAATCCCATCCGGTTGCGCAAACGCAGGATATGCTGCGCGTCTTGCAGCAACCGGTATTCTGCAGCGCCACGGCTTACCAGGCTCAGCTTTTCTGAAAGAGAGCCTTTAAATTCCATCGCTGCCGAAAACCTTATCTCCTTTACCGGCTGTGCAAGTTCATCGCCTTTTTTCTGAATGATCCTGTAATTGGTAAAATGCCCCAATGGCGAAACCGACAACACCCATTTTTCATCCGGCTTGTAATGCATCCATAAGCGATATGAATTCAGCAGTTTCTTTTCAAAAAGATTTTCATTTAAAACATTGTTCTGCCTGCGGTGCTGAAATTCCGCATCTATACTCAGCTTTTTACTGACGGGCACCAGGGCTGTTGCCCTAAACCACGCTTGCTCATGATGCTGGGCCATTGCCAGAAGAGGCAGGAGGAACAGGAAGAATATGGTCAATGTTTTTCTCAATCGTTTTAATTTTCAGCGGAAATTCCAACCGTATTAATGCGGCAGTTTGTCTTTAAAAATCCCGTATAAATAGGTGCCGAAAATGGCGAAAAGAAATACCACGGTTAGGGAGAGAAATCCATATCCGATGTTTACTACAATAGGCCCCGGGCAGGCGCCTGTTAATGCCCAGCCCAGTCCGAAAATTGTACCGCCGGCAAGGTACCTTACAATTGCCCTGTCCTTGGGATAAAAAACAATGGGATTGCCGTAGTAATCGCGTATGTTGAATTTTTTTATAAGAAAAACGCCAAGAATGCCCAGCACCACTGCGGTACCAATAATCCCGTACATGTGGAAGGATTGAAACCGGAACATCTCCTGTATGCGGAACCACGAAATGGCTTCAGATTTTGCCATGACAATTCCGAAAACAGTTCCGAGGATCAAAAATTTTAGAAACTTCATAGATTAAAAAATAAGGGGAAGAATGAAATAGGTCATAATCAGGCCACCGGCGAAGAAGCCGGCAACAGCAATCATGGAGGGAACCTGCAGGTTGGAAATGCCGCTGATGGCGTGTCCGGAAGTGCATCCGCCGGCATATCGCGAACCAAAGCCCACCATCAATCCGCCAAAAGCGAGGATCAAAAATCCTTTGACGGAAAAAAGCGCCTCCCAACTGAACAGTTCATCAGGCTGCAGCGATACCGGCGCGGATATGCCCAGCAATTTCAAATCTTCAATGGTTGCATCGGCAATTTGCACGGCTTCACCATTGGATAAGAATTCTTTGGCTATAAAACCACCGATTATGGCCCCCAGCAGGAAAACCAGGTTCCATACCTGCTTTTTCCAGTCGAAGTCGAAGAATTTTACTTTTTTTCCTGCCCCGGCCACAGCGCAAAGCGTTCTCAGGTTTGAGGAAAAACCAAAGCTTTGCCCGAAGAAGAGCAGAAAAAACATTATTAATGCAATGACAGCTCCCGAGAACCACCAGGACCAGGGCTGGATAATGAATTCCATCATGATTTTAAATGAAAAGAAATAATGGGTTTAAATAAATGATTGATGAGTTTTTCAGTACTGCTTTTATGTAGCAATCCGCCTTTGCCATGGGTGCCGATGCAGATCATATCCATTTCATTCATCTGGTTAAAGTGAACAACACCACTTTCCACATCTTTATCCCGCATCAGGTGACAGGCATAATTTTCAATGCCGTTTAATCTTGCAAATTCCCGCATGTTGGCTTCTGTTTCGGGCCGTTCAGCTTCCACGTTGCCCGCAGTTATTTGCAGGAAATGGATCTTCGTTTTAAAGGCACTGACCAGTTTATGCATCAGCTCCAGGCTTTCATTGGTAGGGTTATTGAAGTTGTGCACCAGTAAAATATTCCGGATCTGCAGATCGGAGCGGTCGCACATGAGGGACAGCAAGGGTACACGGGATTTGCGGGCGACCATTTGTGCTTCGGTTCCCGAAAGTCTTTCTTTTATTCCCCAGGCGCCTTTGGTACCCATTACAATGAGATCGAAATTCATATTTTCCGCGAAATAAATAATATTGTCCGTCAGTTTCCCCATTTGCAAATGCGTATAAATGTCTTCACCATACAACGTTTTCAGGTTGGCAAGTTTGCGTTCAGCAATCTGTTTTTGCTTTACCACATAACGGGTGTCAATTTCGCCGCAGGTTTGTACTTCGCCCCGGGAATCCAGGTAAACCGTATCAGGCATTGGGAGTACATGGAGGAAATGAATTTGTACCGGCGTTTTTTCTTCCAGCTTTTTCACCATCAGGTAAGCATATTCTGCCTGTACAGAAAAATCGGTGGGAATTAAAATTTTCAATGGTACCATTTCAGGCGTTTGTAGTTTTTAGAAATTTGAATTGAGCATTTATTTATACTTTGGATGATCACCCGAGCTGGCGAACCACATCATCAAGGGACCCGCCATTAACCACATTGCCGATCCCTTTGCTTTCGAGGATGAGCCTGGCTGTTTCGCTCCGGTTTCCACTGCGGCAGAATACAATAATATGCTTTTTGCCTTCAAAACGGCTCAGTTGTGCCGGGAGAACCCCCAGGGGAATATTGATGGCACCGTTTGCTGTACCGGCTGCGAATTCCTCCGGCTGACGAACATCTACCAAAAGAGCGCCATCGTCAACAAGTTCTTTCAGGTTTATGGCAGTTTGCGAACTGCCAAAAAAGTTTTGAAATGGGTTCATATACTTTCTGTTGTTTTTTTGAGTAATAAATTAATAATTCAGGGATTGCATTTGATGAGCAAATATAGATTGGGTGGCCAGACCGCATGGTAACCCAGGTTACAGAAGCTATGGTATGGTATGCAGGACAAGGCTTTCAACGATATTTTATTATTCGAAAAGTTTAAATCTTTGAGATTTGTTAACAGATAAATGTCGCGAGGCGTGAATTTAAAATTCTCTATTGTTTTGTTAGATTAATGAAGAATTATTGAAATATAACAAGCAAAGCGGGCTCAGCTCTAAGATTGGCTACAACAGAAAATGGAACAGGTACTCCAAAACACTGGAGCATGTCTGATAAAAAATGCCGTATAAAAACCTGTTGGCCAAGTAATGGAAAGAACTCTCTGGTTCAACGTTTTTCCAAATGGTTTTCCCGCCACAACCATAGAAGATTGGGACCATGGCCGTTCCCGGTTTAAACCCGGGATGGCCAATGGATTGCTGTTTCGCCCTAATGCGGTTTGGTCTGGTTGGGTGCTTTGGTAATCTGCCTGGCAAAGCCACACCAGCATTTTGGGCGTGCTAAAGTGTCACCACTCCAATATCGGATATGGGTTAGTAAGGATTAAAATTATTCTTAACCTATGTGAACGCCAATTGCCAAATCAAGAATGATTTTTGCAATGTCAAAATTTGACAAATCTAAAAACCACTAAATTAAAAATTATGGCAACGACATGGAGTATTGATCCCGCGCATAGCGAAGTGACTTTTAAAGTAAAGCACCTGATGATCTCAAACGTAAAAGGTGAATTCAAGACTTTTGATGTACAAGTTGAAGGTGAAGAATTTGAAAAAGCCAAAGTGCATGCGACCATTGATACGGCATCAATCAACACCAACAATCCTGACCGCGATACCCACCTGAGAAGCGGCGACTTTTTCGAAGTGGAAAAATTCCCCACCATTACTTTCGAAAGCACAAGTGTTGAAAAAGAAGACGATGATGAATACATCCTTCATGGCAACCTCACCATTCGCGACGTAACCAAACCTGTGAAGTTTGAAGTTGAGCGTGGCGGATCCAGCAAAGACCCCTGGGGAAATGAAAAACATGGCTTTACCGTAGAAGGCAAGATCAACCGTAAGGATTTTGGCCTCAATTGGAATGCAGCCCTCGAAACTGGTGGCGTGCTGGTAAGCGAAGATGTGAAATTGTACGCGGAAATTCAGCTTGTAAAAACCGTAGCTGAATAATCAATGACCCGTAGGTCAATAATTAAAAACCTGGCATTAGCCGGAATAGGAATAGGAGCAACTATGAATTTGAAATCACTGAACAGAATGACTGAAAACCTGCCATCGGGCAACCCGATGCCGGTACTCTTTCTCGGCCATGGCAGCCCCATGAACGCCATAGAAGAAAATGAGTTTGTGCAGGGTTTTCGAAATGTGGCAAAAACTATTCCTGTTCCGGCTGCCATACTCGTAGTTTCAGCCCATTGGCTGACCCGTGGTACCCACGTTACCGCAATGGAAAATCCGCCAACCATTCATGATTTTGGTGGCTTTCCAAAAGAACTTTATGAGATTCAATACCCGGCTCCCGGCCATCCTGAACTGGCGGTTGAAACCCAACAACTCATTACCTCCGCAGCGGTTGAACTTGACGACAAATGGGGATTGGATCATGGGGCATGGACTGTGGTAAGGCATATGTACCCCGAGGCGAATATCCCGGTCATACAGCTCAGCATAGATTATGACAAGCCGGGGGAATACCATTATAATCTTGGTAAAGAACTTGCTGCGCTCCGCAGGAAAGGCGTGCTGATCATCGGAAGCGGAAACATTGTGCACAACCTGCGCATGGTGGCCTGGAATAAACTCCATGAACCCGATTATGGTTATGATTGGGCGCTGGAAGCCAGAGCGAAACTAAATGACTTCATCCTGAAGGAAAACCACAAGGCGTTAATGGATTACCGCCAACAGGGCCAGGCCATACAACTTGCCATTCCAACCCCGGACCATTTTTACCCGTTGTTGTATACTTTGGGGCTGAAGGAAAATACAGATGAAATTCAATTGTTTAATGATAAAGCCCTTGGTGGTTCATTGACCATGACCTCCGTGATGATAGGAAATTTAAATTAGCAGGGAACGATAATTATGAAAACCGAATTTGGACTGGTTACCTTTGCCGATATCGGGCAAGGGGATAACCTTGCACAGCTCACCCACGAGCGGATACTGAACCTGCTCGAAGAATTCCGCTTTGCGGATGCGCATGGCCTGGATGTTTTTGGACTTGGTGAACACCACAGGCCGGACTATTCGGTTTCTTCACCGGTAACTGTTTTGGCTGCTGCTGCGGCACTAACAAAAAATATTAAACTTTCCAGCGCGGTAACCGTGCTGAGTTCTGAAGATCCTGTGCGGGTATTTCAGCAATATGCCACCGTTGACCAGATTAGCGGGGGCAGGGCCGAAATTATGGTGGGACGTGGTTCTTTTATTGAATCTTTCCCGCTTTTCGGCTACAACCTGCAGGATTATAATGAACTGTTTGATGAAAAGCTCGAAATGCTGTTGAAGCTGAATGAAAGCGAACACATAACCTGGAAAGGAAAATTTACACAGGACCTCGACAACGCCGGCATTTATCCCCGCCCGTACCAACAGAAGATTCCGGTATGGCAGGCCATTGGCGGAACACCGCAATCCGCGGTAAGGGCAGGCACACTCGGGCTGCCGCTTATTTTGGCCATCATTGGCGGATACCCCGCGCAGTTCCAGCGGTTATTGGAACTCTACCGCCAAACCTGGAGTGCCAACAATCACCAGGCTGAATTGCAGCTTGGAATAAACGGCCACATGTATATAGCGGAAAACGCGGAACAGGCTGCTGAAGAATATTTTCCGCATTATGCCACGGTTATGGGCCGCATTGGTAAAGAAAGGGGATGGAGCCCGTTGTCAAAAACAAACTTCAGGGCAATGCTCTCGCCGGAAGCTTCCCTGCTTGTTGGCGACCCCAGACAAGTGGCGGAAAAAATCATACAATGGCATAAACTATTTGGCTATACCCGGTTCATGGGCCATATCAGCATGGGTACCTTGCCGCATGACTTGGTGATGAACTCGATGAAACTGTATGTGGAAGAAGTGATCCCGAGGGTAAAGGAGGGCATTGCCAAAGGGTAGTTTTAAGTATGAAAGCCACGCCCCGAGTGTTCGGGGTGATGCAAAATTTTTGAATTAGCAGGTGAGGCATTGTCCTTGCTTGTATTTTTTATGTTACTATCGATAAATTGGACGCAAAGATGCTGATAGATGCGACCCACTTATGCCAGGTTTGCTTTTGTGCGCCTTGCAAATGTGCCTGACTGGGTGTATAGGCAGCCTTGTTCGCTGTCAGCACTTTGGTACATTCTTCTCCAAACTGACTGATAATCCTCACGGCTATCCGTTGTCCATTCTTTGTTACTTCGATAGGGTGAGAAATGTGTCCATATAAACGGAGTTTATAGTTTTAATCCCGAAGGGATTGAATGTTTATAGAAGGGCGATCGAATGTGAAATGTGCGACCCCGATGGGGTCGAATGGTTGCCTGTTGGTAACGGTGGTATA
The DNA here is from genome assembly GCA_023387985.1 of Bacteroidota bacterium. Taxonomy (GTDB): domain Bacteria; phylum Bacteroidota; class Bacteroidia; order Chitinophagales; family Chitinophagaceae; genus Phnomibacter. Next base: position 1,104,474 of record JAEWHC010000009.1, read on the forward strand.
AACATATGAACCCTTGGGGTTCGCAAATACCATTGACACCATTTTGCTATAAATATTTGGACCCTTCGGGTTTGCAAATACCATTGACAGGGGTAGCAAATATATATATGAATAACTCAGGCTAACCGGGAGCAGGCAAAACCTGAAAACTGCTTGCCGTAAAACACAACAGCTCCTTGTTAGTGCAATACGTGGTAAAAACGGCCCTGAGTTTATGCAGAAAGATTTAAGTGATCAGCCCCCGGGATTTTGAAAAATCTCCGGAATTCTAAGCCAAGCCGGCACGTACTTCTATCGGCAGAAAATGTGCGGTGAATGTATTGGCGGTTTGGAAAGTGGATAAACGTCTCAATTCTTTTCAAACGTCAGCAAATCGGTTTGGCCGCTGCCGCCGCTAACATCCTGGAGCCTGACCCTTGTTGCGGTTTCTTCAAGAATATGCCAGTCGTCGTTGAGTTCGTCAAATGGAACAGTTACTCCAAAATTTAAAACGAGTTTGTTTTTGCTGTCGTCAAATATCGTTGAATACGTACCGGTAACGGTTGAGGCATTTTTTACCGCGGTAACAGTTCCATTGGAAAATGTGAAGGTATAGCCTGTATAATGATTGGTCTCATCAACCCCACTGTCATTGTAGAGGGCAAAACGCCAGTTTCCCTGGTTAACAATATTCAATACGTTGGTGCCTGGTCCCTGGTTATCCTCTTTGCTGCAGGAGATCATGAGGGTGCTGCCGAAAATCAGCAGGCCGGCAAGAATTTTCAGGTTCTTCATATTTTGGAATTTAGCATATAACGACAAAATTGCATTTTACGGCTGTTTCAAAATTTGATTTGAAAAATAACCTGCGTTTTAGGGTAGATGCTTACATTTTCCCCTTGATTTGCCCGCCATGAAATGTTAAAGCATCCCAATTTTCAGTCCCCTCATTTTTTTCATTGTCAGTACAAAATGCCTGGTTAAATTTTAAGGATAATTTTAAAATGCATTGATCTTCAATAAGTTTTTATTAAAAAGAAAAGGGAAGTCTTTGCTTTGCCACGCAACGCTTGATTCAGTAGCCAAAGACAATATTGCTATTTTCCAAAAATTTCAATAAAAAAATTGGTAGTTTGAAATTCGCCCTTAATTTTGTGAGTGAATGTTCACTTCCATAACTGAAAGGTGAAATTAAATAAAGGGAAGACAAATAACCGGAAGAATCATGAAAATTAAATCAAGGCAACTCGAAATCATCAACGCAGCCGGTAAAATCATAACCGAGTACGGCGTGGGATCCCTTACAATCCGCAACCTGGCGGAAAAGATGGAGTTCGGGGAATCAGCTTTATACCGGCATTTCAAAAGTAAGGATGAAATCGTTCTTACCATGCTGAATTTTATTGCTGAAGATTTCAAAATGCGGTTCGCGCAAACGCTGGAACGGTACACGGATCCCGAAGAACAACTTCAAGACCTTTTTCGCAGCCAACTGGAATTTTTTACCCTAAAACCGCATTTCCTCATTCCGGTAATTTCAGACGGACTTTTTGAAAAAAACGAAAAGATAAACGACGCTTTGAAAAAGACCATGCTGAATACCAAAGGCATATTTACACAAATCATCAAAAAGGGCCAGGATGATGGCGTATTTAGAAACGACATTGGTGTGGAAGAACTGGTGCACATTTTTATGGGCAGTTTCCGGTTGCTGATGTTTGAATGGCGGACGTCGGGTTTTAAAGCCAACATCCAGGAAAAAGGAGGCCGTTTGATGGGTGGCTTGTTTAAAATGATCAGGATTGCAGAGTAAATCTGCCCGGTGAATGCCGGGCAGTTGAAGAAATATTTTTTTACCCCAATAAGTGAGTGAATATTCACAAACATAAATTATGAAAACTTTCCTTTTCGCCATTTCATTTTTTTTCCCCTTGCTATTGCCGGCCCAGGTACTGAGCCTCAATGAAGCGGTTGCCCTGGCAAATCAGCAGAACTTCCATCTACAACTTGCGGAGCACGACATCCGGCTTGCCCGGGAAAAGGTAAATGAATTGAAAACAGCGCTTAGCCCGAAGATTAGTACAGCTTTGGACTACAAATACTATATTGATCTTCCGTACCAGTTGATGCCTTCTGCTGTTTTCGGCGGACCACCCGGCATTTACAAAGAAGCACAGTTTGGCGTTCCGCACAATTTAAATTTCAGCGCCCAGGTGACTTATCCATTGGTCAATTACGGGATAAGGGCAGGAATCGAAACAGCGGAAAAGGGAGTGGAATTAAACGAACTCCGGAAACTTAAAACAGCCGAAGATATTGCCCTTGAAGTCTCCAATGTTTACTACAACGCGCAACTGCTTAAAAACCAGGAAAATTTTATTGACAGCAATATTTCCAACACGCAAAAATTATTGCAACTCACCAGGTTGCTGTATGAACAGCGCATGGCAAAGGGCACAGACGTGGAAAAGGTTGACTTGCAACTTTCGCAATTGCACACGCAAAAGATAAATGTCGAAAACCAGTATCAGCAGGCGTTGAATGTGCTTAAATTCCTGGTTGGCAAACCGCTTTCAGAACCAGTCGGCATTGTTGTGGATCCGGGAGAAGATCAAATTCCGGGTTTAACAGAAAATACCCTGACGGAAGTCAGGCTGACCCGGCAACAGATTGAATTATTGCATGAGGAGAAGCGGGCAATCAACAAAAGCACATTGCCGGTAATAAATCTTACCGCCCTGTACGGAACTACGGGATATGCGAAAACAGGAAGCAATGACTTTGTAAAATTTTTTCCATTAGGCTATGCGGGATTGCAGGTAGTTTTTCCCATTTCAAGTGGCGGGGCCGTTAAAAAGAAATTAATGGTGAAAGATGTTGAGATTGAAAAAGCGCGTACACAAATTGCGCTGCTTGAAGAAAAGAATGCAATGGAAAAGCTGAACATTCACCGGCAATTAAATACCGCTTTCAATAACCTGAAAATGAACAGTCAGCAGATTGAACACGCCACCAACATTTACCATAACACCCTTCTGCTTCAAAAAGAAGGCTTTGCAAGCCTGACGGATGTTTTGTTCGCGGACGCCACACTGCGTGAGGTGCAGCATAATTATATGGCCAACCTTGTTGCATTGCGTAAAGCTGAACTCGAATACAGAAAGCTGACCGGCAATTTATTGAACCATTCCAATTATTGATAAAACCCCGTTCAACAATTAAATATCCTCCCGATGAAAAAAACCATCATTATTATTTTATCCTTATCCGTTTTCCTGGCTCTTGTTATTTTCAAGCTCACATCCAACAAAAAGCGCGCTGATGAACGCGTTTACGCGTACGATAAGGAACAACCGGTAAGAATTGGCACCATGGTGCTCGAAGCCGGTACCGTCACCAATCCACTCGCTTTTGCAGGCGTTTTTGAAGCAGATCGCGAATCGAAGTTGAGTGCGGAAACCCAGGGCAAAATCAACGCGATTTATGCCGATGAGGGCAGGTATGTACGCAGGGGCCAGGCGCTTGTAAAAATCGATGACGCCTTATTGAAGCATCAGCTACAATCGGTCAACGTTCAAATCCAAAGCCTGGAAGACGATGTAAAACGCTTCAACATTTTGGCGGAAGCCGGGGCCATACAAGCGACCCAATTGGATAAAGCCATACTGCAATTGAGCACGGCACGCATTCAACGAAATACACTGAATGAACAAATCCGGAAAACGGTGGTTTATGCGCCTTTTGACGGAATAATCACTCAAAAGTTGAGTGAGGTAGGATCTTTTGCTGCGCCGGGAATTCCACTGCTGCAACTCACGGATATCAGCAAATTACGTTTTACAGTAAACCTGGCTGAAAATGACCTGAGCCTTTTTGATCAAGACAAAATTTATCCCATTACTGTTGATGCTTTTCATGGTCAGGCACTTCAGGGGAAACTGATCATGATTGGCAGCAGGGGGAATATTGGCAGCAATTTCCCGGTCAGGTTTGCTGTTCCTAATCCGGGTCTCAAAATTAAGTCGGGTATGTTTGGTAAAGTAGCCCTTGGGAAAGTTACCGATAGTTCCACCATCATCATTCCATCTTCCGCTGTATTGCGCAGTGGAGATAAAAATCAGGTTTACATGGTGCAGGCTGGCAAGGTTTATCTGCGCGAAGTTTTTCTTGGTGAAAGGATGAAAAATGAAGTGGTGGTGCGCAACGGTCTTGGTTCAGGAGATACCATTGCGACAAGCGGCTTCGTGAATCTGTTTGAAGGAGCAAATGTGATCACCCAATAAAAATCAACAGCATGAACATTACGAAAATATCCATTCACCGCCCCTCGCTCATCATTGTACTGTTTGGCCTCTTTATCCTGCTTGGCGTAATCGGCTTCAGGAATCTGAGTTACGAATTGATGCCGGATTTTGATCAGCCTGTGGTGGTAATCAAAACGGTATATCCTGGTGCGGAACCCAATGAAGTCGAAACGTCGGTTTCGCGGAAAATGGAAGATGCTTTATCCAACCTGGAAGGCGTGGATTACCTGGTCACCAAATCTTTGCCCAATGCATCTGTAATTATAGCCAACCTCAATTACGGTACCGACCTGGGTATTGCCATGCAAGATGCCCAACGATACATTGACAATATCCGCAAGGATTTGCCCGATGATATCCTGAGCCCTGAGATCAGTACCGTAAAACCCAATGATTTGCCCGTTATGTCGGTGAGTGTGAACAGCAACCTGCCAGGTACGGTTTTCTACCAGAAAATGAAAGATGATATTCTCCCGCAATTGCAGCAGTTGAAAGGGGTTGCCGAGATCACCATGCTTGGTGGCGAAGAGCGGGAGATACAGGTGAATGTAAACAAAGATAAACTGCGCCTTTACCGGGTTTCCCTTACCCAGGTGGTGGAAGCCATAAATCGTACGGGATTGGATTTGCCTGCAGGCAAAGTAGAAACCACAAACGAGAACACCTCGGTAAGGCTTTCCGGGAAATTCTCTTCAGTGGAAGATATCCGCAATGTACAAGTGGCAATGCCCGCGCCCATGAGCCCGGTTTATGTGAAAGATGTAGCTGATGTGGTGGATGCGATCGCAGATCCTGCCTCGGTCAGCCGGTTTAATGGGGATGAAGGCATTGGGCTGCTGATAAAAAAGCAGGGCGACGCAAATGCCGTGGATATGTCAAAAAGGGTGCGTGAAAAATTCGCTGAAATTGAGGTCTCGGAAGCAGCTGCCCATATGAAATTTTCCATTGCCGATGACAGCACCGATAAAACCATTGCGGCGGTAAACGCTGTTGTATTCGACCTTACGCTTGCCGTGATTCTCGTTTCTATAGTCATGCTGCTTTTTTTGCATAGTTATCGAAATGCGTTAATTGTAATTGTTGCCATCCCTACTTCATTAGTTACTGCTTTTGCGGTGATGTGGCTGTTGGGTTATACGTTAAACCTGCTCACCTTGCTTGCCATGTCGCTGATTATCGGCATTTTGGTGGATGATGCAACGGTGGTGCTTGAGAATATTCAGCGTCACCTGGATATGGGAAAAAGCAGGCGGCAAGCGGCATTGGATGGCCGCATGGAGATAGGGTATTCCGCCATGTCCATCACTTTTGTGGATGTCGTTGTATTTCTGCCCATTCTGTTTCTGCAAATATTTGTGGCGGATATGTTGAAGCAGTTTTCTGTAGTGGTAATCACCTCAACCCTTACGAGTTTGCTTGTGGGTTTTACACTTACCCCTTGGCTGGCTTCCCGCCTTGGGAAAAAAATGAATCTGCAGCCGGTTAATTTTTTCAACCGATTCCTGATCTGGTTTGAACATCAATTGAGCCTGTTCATTGAATGGTATGGCAGACAGGTAGAATGGATCCTGCGGAATAAATTAAAATTCTCCGGGCTGTTGCTTGTGCTTGCTGTGCTTACCGGTGTGATTATGAAGCAGGGGATCGTTGGAAAAGAACTGATCGCTACAGGAGATCAGGGGAAATTCAGGTTGAACCTGGAATTGGATAAATCAGCATCGTTAAGACAAAACAACGCGTTCTCCGAACAGGTTGAAAATTATTTGTTGTCATTGCCTGAAGTGGAATCCATTTTCAGCAATGTGGGTGGTCCGGGTACAGGGCTCGGCAGCCTTGGTGTTGGCGCTGCTAACGAAACGGAACTGACCATTCAATTGAAGCCGAAGGAAGCAATCGGAAACATGACGACGGAAGCATTCATGAAAACAATGCGGCCTGAATTGCAGGAGAAATTTCCAGGGGTAAATTATTCCATGGCGGCCTTGGGTTTGGTTCCGAAATCGGCGCCGATTGAATTGACGCTTTCAGCGCCCGACATAAACCAGGTAATAAATGAGGGCAACAAGCTTAAAGCGGCAATAGAAAGAATACCTGGCGCGGATAATGTCCGGGTATCGGTAGCGCGTGGCGGACCTGAATACAAGATCATTCCGGACAAGGACAAAATGCAAAGGCTGGGGCTTAGCACCGGATGGGTTGGTTTGAATATCCGGACCGCATTTGCTGGAAATGAAGATGCTACCCTAACAGAAAGCGGCACAGAATACCCTGTGAATATCCGGCTGAGCGAATTTTCACGGGAAAGCTATGAAGACATCATCCGCCTGCCGGTCATCAACCCGATGGGCATGCCGGTTGAGGTGTCACAATTTGCGGAGGTGGTGCAGGACAATGCTCCATCTTTATTGGAACGCAGGGACAGGCAACCGGCCATAACGCTTACAGCGGAAGCATTGGGCCGTCCATCCGGCACCGTAGCTGATGATGTGACAGCCTACCTGGAAGAAAATCCATTGCCCGAAGGAATGTCCATAGGCTGGGGCAGTGACATTGGAAGGCAGCAGGATAGTTTCGCTGCATTGGGTTCGGTTTTGATGGTTTCATTCCTGCTTATTTACCTCATCATGGTGGCTTTATACGACAGTTTTATTTATCCCCTGGTGGCTTTGTGGGCAATTCCCGCGGCCATTATCGGTGCTTTCCTGGCCTTAAATCTTTCACTCAGCCATATCAGTTTGTTCGCTTTGCTGGGGCTGATTATGCTCATGGGACTGGTGATGAAGAATTCCATTTTGATCGTGGATTTCGCGAACCAGCTGAAAGAGCGTGGCATGCATTACAAAGAAGCAGTGATTGAAGCCGGTAAAGAAAGGATGCGCCCCATTTTGATGACCACCATTGCCATGGTCATGGGTATGCTTCCCATTGCCCTTGCGAAAGGCACTGCGAGCGAATGGAAAAACGGGCTGGCCTGGGTGATTATTGGAGGGTTACTTTCTTCCCTGGTACTCACGGTTTACATTGTACCCATGATGTACTACCTGGTTGACCGCATGAAAGAAAAACTGGCCAACAGGAAGCAAACCAGGAAATCAGTTGGCAAAGGTATTCCGGCTCCTGTGCCTGTTATAGATCCATCATAAAACGAAGCATTATGAAAACGGTGAAATTTATTATGCTGGTTGCGATGGCTGCCACAAGTTATCCTGTTTTTGCGCAGCAAAATGGAAGGCTGGAAGCAGTCCGCCTTTCCATTGACAACGATTTTTTCAATTTCCGCCTGAGCGGCACCGACCGGTATTTTACCAATGGGATCCGGTTGGATTATTATTACACACCACAGAAAAAGCATTTTACGGACAGGTTATTTATTAAATTCAGTGAAGACCGGAACAAGAATAGCAAAGGTTTTGGGTTGGCCCAATTCATGTTTACGCCGGGCATCATTACAGAATCTGAGGTGCAGCAGGGTGACCGGCCTTATGCCGGCGCACTTTATGGTATTTATTCCATGCAAACCATTGATGAAAGTGAAAAACTGAAATTGACAACAGAAATCTTCGGTGGTGTAATGGGTCCAATGAGCCTTGCCGATAAAACCCAGGTCTGGTTCCACAAAATCCTGAATTCTACCACACCCGAAGGCTGGGAAAATCAGATACCGAACGATATTATTTTGAACTACAACATGAATATTGAAGCGGTGGTCGTTCAGCCCACCCAAAACTTATCGGTAAATGCCATTGCCGAAACGTATAGCGGTACACTGTACAATGGGGCAGGGGTGGGTTTTGTTTTAAAGCTTGGAAAATTCCAGGACAATTTCGACCTGATGCCGGTGAGGGAGGTTAAAAATCCTGATAAGTTCCGGCTCTTTGTTTACATGCGCCCTGTTGGACGTGTAATGCTAAGCAATTCCTTATTACAGGGTGGACTGATTTCCCGGGTAAAAGGAAATAAAGAATCTTATTTTATCGAAAAAGATGATCTGTTCCGGTTAAATGTTTATTATGATGTTGGCGCGGTATTCGGTTTTAAGCATTTTTCCTTTTCCATTTCGCAAAAGCTCAGGACGCCGGAATTTGAGAATCAAAGTTCACAGGAAATAGGCAATGTAATGATGCAGGTAAAATTTTAATTTATGAGGCGCCTGAGGATTCATTATTTGGTATTTGCATTTTAAAGTCTCTGCCTCTGCCTGGTGATTATCCCGGCATCCTGTTGTTTTGATGCTTACCGGGTTTATAAAAGTTTGGTTGTTGTTCCTCCATACCCTTATTTTTAAGCCTTGTTATTTTTCAAAAATCTTTTTCGCGCTGAGGGCAGGATCCTGGTAGCCGGTTTGGCTGCCTTTTGCCTGTATATCTGTATGTATGCTTTCCGCAAGCCGTTTACCGTTTCCAACTACGGAGGCATGCAGTTTTGGGGTGTAGATTATAAGATCTGGCTCGTGGTGGCACAAACGATTGGCTACACGCTTTGCAAGTTTTATGGCATTAAATTTATTTCGGAAATTGAGAAAGACCGCCGGTTCATCAGCCTGCTCATTTCCATGGCTGTGGCCTGGATCGCTTTATTGTTTTTCGCTATTACACCGGCGCCTTATAATATTATTTTTCTCCTGTTAAATGGTTTTCCACTTGGTATGATTTATGGGTTGGTTTTCAGCTACCTCGAAGGCCGCAGAATCACAGAATTGCTGGGAGCCATCCTGGCAGCCAGCTTCATTTTTGCCGTAGGTTTCAGCCAGTCCGCAGGAAAATATGTATTGGACAATTGGAATGTGGGCTTTTGGTGGATGCCTTTTGTGACGGGAGCTGTATTTTTTGTTCCGCTTGTTTTTTTTAGCTGGCTCCTCAACAAAACACCCGAACCGGATGCAGAAGATATCCGTATGCGTACCATAAGGCTGCCAATGAAAAAATCAGAAAGAAAAGGGTTTGTAGCTTATTTTTTATCCGGTGTTATTCTCCTGGTAGCCATATACGTTTTACTCACCATGTTGCGTGATTACCGAAGCAATTTCGCAAGCAATATGTGGGAAGAAATGGGCTTTGGCGACAGCGCTGCTGTTTTTACCCAAAGTGAGTTGCTGCCTTCTGTGCTCGTATTGATCATGGCGTCTAGCCTCATATTTGTGCGGAATAATTTTAAGGCCTTTGTCATCAATCATATATTGGTTATGACCGGCTTTGCCGTGGCCATTGCCGCGTCTTTTTTATATCTGCAAAACAACCTGTCGCCTTTTTGGTGGATGTCACTTACAAGCCTGGGTTTGTATATGGGCTACGTGCCTTTTAACAGCATGCTGTTCGAGCGCTTCCTGGCAAGTTTTAAATATGCCGGAACGGTGGGTTTCCTCATTTACCTTGCCGATTCATTTGGCTATGTTGGCAGTTCGCTCATTTTATTCGTCCGGAATTTCAGCAGCTTCACCACCACCTGGGTTTCTTTTTTTGTAAACCTGATGATTTATGGCGGCCTGCTGGGTATTGCCCTCACCTTATTTTCATTGCTTTATTTCTGGAAGAAATACAAGCACCAGCAAAACCCGGCTTAAATGGGCTGGCGTTATCTTTTTTGATACCAATGGAACGGGCAAAATTTTAATTATCTTTCCGGGCAATTGACTTGTATGGCTTTTCGAAAAGGTAATTATGGTTTTATGGCGCTGTTATTGGTGTCCTTTGCCTGCAGTGGTGTAAAAGAAACCCGTTTTGTTTCAACGGGCAACCCGGTATTTGAAGGCTGGTATGCCGATCCGGAAGGCATTGTTTTCAATAATGCATATTGGATCTATCCCACTTATTCCGATGTATATGAAAAGCAGGTTTTCTTTGACGCGTTCAGCAGCCGGGACCTGGTGAACTGGACAAAGCATCATCGTATTTTGGATAATGCTGAAATAAAATGGGCATGGCGGGCGATGTGGGCGCCCGCTGTGGTTGAAAACAATGGAAAATATTATTTCTTTTTCTCGGCCAATGATATTCAAGATAATGGTGAAACCGGAGGAATTGGTGTGGCGGTGAGCAATAAACCCGGTGGCCCGTTTAAAGATCTGGCTGGCAAACCATTAATCGGTAAGATTGTAAATGGCGCTCAGCCCATAGACCAATTTGTTTTTAGGGATGGCGGGCAGTGGTATATGATTTATGGCGGTTGGCGGCACTGCAATATTGTAAAACTAAAAAATGATTTTACGGGTATTGAAGCATTTGATGACGGTACATTGTACAGGGAGATTACTCCGCAGGGCTATGTTGAGGGTCCGGTGGTCTTTAAGCGCGGCAATACCTGGTATTTTATGTGGAGCGAAGGCGGCTGGGGTGGTCCGGATTACCGGGTTGCTTATGCTACCGGTCCTTCTGCATTAGGGCCCTGGGAAAAACAAGGCATTGTGCTTCAGCAGGATCCCGATATTGGGACAAGCGCAGGCCACCATTCCGTAATCAATAAACCCGGAACGGATGAGTGGTTTATCATTTATCACCGGCGGCCCAAAGGCATTACAGCAAGAGACCACCGCGTAACCTGCATTGATAAAATGGAATTTGATGCCAACGGAAAAATTTTGCCCGTAAAAATCACCAATGAAGGGGTAGGGCGGCAGCCTCTCCGATGATTGTATGGTTATAAATTTATAATTAAATCCGGGCCTTTCCGGCACTTCCCCAGGCACATATCATCAGCGAACCCGGATCAACGTTGTTTTTTCTTTATACACTTCGGCTGCGTACTTCTCCGATTCTTTCAGCGCTTTCTGCAGCTCCTCGGGCTCACTCGTCACCAGGTAATCTTCTTCACTATCCAGTGAGCTTAGATTGGCGATTTGTAGATCCAGGTTTCCATTGTTTACAAGGTTCCTGATTGCCTCAAAATCGGGAGTATATAATTCTACAGTATCCTGGGTGATGATATTGATTTTATAAAAGAAATGTCGGGGAACATTGTAGTTTTCCAGTTCTTTGTTTGCATTCCCTTCATGTTCCAGGTTATACCAGCAATCCAGATAATTCAATCCACTAAGATGAATAAGCCTTACCATGAAATATAAAGTGTCTTCATCCGGCTTTGATTTTGGAAGGATTGTGCAATGGTAATATTTCTCCGAAGGATCGCTGGCACCGGAAATAACATATACTTCACCAGGTGAATCCATCTCTTCCCACCGCCCGGCCAGGGCAGGATCATATTTAAGATCAGAAGGGTTTTTTGTCAGAGGCTGAAGACTGCCAATCGTATCGCAGGAAACTGCCAGCATCATGATTAAAATGGAAAGAAGGAATCCAGGTTTCATGACTTTGTGGTTTTGTTCAGCTAAATTACTACAAGCGATTCCGAAAAATGATATCCGGGTGGTTCATTATTAAAGAGAATGGATGTTGCAACAGGCGAGATTGAATACGCGTATTCGTTTTCTTGAGGAGCTGCTGCAACTAAGCATGATTATGATGCATGGTACCGGTGATGTTGAGGGAGCCACCTGAATTGCGGAAAAAAATCAGAACATTTGGCTTCAGCCTGACCAGGATCATAAATTGAAGCAGGACTTTTCTTATCTTGACGCGGTTCGCAAATCTTCTTTCAAATGAATAAAATATCCGTTCTGCTCATCATGCTTTGCATTGTTTCAGGCATCTATGCGCAGCAAAATGCACAAGCATTTATAAATGGGCATAATCCGGAAACAATGATCAGTAAACACATTTATGGGCATTTTTCTGAGCATTTGGGAAGATGCATTTATGATGGTTATTGGGTAGATCCATCGATGAATGTGGCGAAAAAAGACAGGATCAGGCTTGATATCGTCGAAGCGCTTAAAAAGATACAGATCCCCAATTTGCGCTGGCCGGGCGGATGCTTTGCCGATGAATATCACTGGCGCGACGGAATAGGACCCCGCGAACAAAGGCCGACCATGATCAATACCAACTGGGGCAACGTTACTGAAGACAATAGTTTTGGCACGCATGAGTTTCTTGAGCTTTGTGCGTTACTGGAATGTGAGCCCTACATTACAGCAAATGTGGGCAGCGGCACGGTGCAGGAAATGAGCAATTGGGTGGAATACCTCAATTTCGACGGGTTGAGCCCGCTTACCCAATTGCGCCGGCAGAATGGACGCGATAAGCCCTGGAATGTCCAATTTTGGGGTGTAGGTAACGAAAGCTGGGGTTGTGGTGGAGAAATGACCCCGGAATATTACAGCAATGAATTCCGGCGCTATTCCGCTTACGCCAAAAACTACCCGAATGCGCAACTTAAAAAAATTGCGACCGGCCCAAGTGATTTCAATTACAACTGGACAGAGGTATTGATGAAAAATGTGGGGACGAGAATGTGGGGTCTTGCGCTTCATTATTATACTGTGCCCCGCAACTGGAACCAAAAAGGATCTGCCACCAGCTTTGATGAAATGGAGTACGCCACCACAATGCAAAAAGCGCTGGTTATGGATGAACTTATTACACGCCATTCTACCATTATGGACAGGTATGACCCCGACAAAAAAGTGGCGCTCGTTGTGGATGAATGGGGGATATGGACAGATGTGGAACCTGGTACCAACCCGGCATTTCTCTTTCAGCAGAACAGCTTACGCGATGCACTTGTGGCAGCTGTTACACTAAACATATTCAACAATCATGCGGACCGCGTAAAGCTGGCCAACTTGGCTCAAACTGTTAATGTATTGCAAGCCCTGATTCTTACGGAAGGTGAAAAAATGCTGCTTACGCCCACCTACCATGTATTTGACCTTTTTAAGGTGCACCAGGATGCCATGCTGTTGCCCATACAAATAAATACGCCCGGTTACCAGGTTGGTGAAGTAATAATTCCTTCGCTGAATATTTCCGCATCACAAGGGGCAGGAGGAAAAGTCCACCTGACTCTTGTTAATCTCCATGCGACGCAAAAGGTCAATTTGCAGACTGCACTTGCCGGAATCGATTGGAGAACAGTGGACGGAAAAATACTGACCTCTGCAAAATTCACCGACCACAACACCTTCGACAAGCCCGGAACAATTGTGCCAGTTGTTTTTAAAGGTGCAAAAAAATCCGGCAATGATCTCCTTGTTGAATTGCCGCCGTTATCGGTAGTTATGCTGGAGTTGAAATAGGCGTTAAGTGGCTTTCGGGTTTGCCTGGGTCGGCCCATTACTAAAAAGTAAGTTATCATCCGTTAGGGCGTTGTTTAACACTTTCGGCGATTGCCTGAAAAAAAATTCCTGCTTCTGCAAAGTTGGATTATGCTACTCAACGTAGTTTAAAATTCTATTTAAATCATATTCATTCTTTCTGATGGAATGGTTTTTGCATTTTCATCAGGGAGAACATGTTAACGATTGCAGCTGGAGGATGGTATCAACAATCCATTTTCCTGTTGGATCACAGCGTTTTAGTAAATTATTCCTAAACCTAAAATTGATAATTATGGATAGTAAATTATGGCATGGTCGTGATCGATGGGATCGTGACTACGATGAAAATGATTACCCTTCTTATGGGAACCGGGGCAGCCGCTGGGCGGATCGTTCCAGGAATCCTGGCCGCGGTTTAAATGAACGCGGTTATGGCGATTCCGAATATTGGGGAAGAGATTATTCAAACCTGGAAAGAAGCCGGACTCCTGGTGATGGGTATGGGCGTTATGAATCCGATTACCATACCGGCCGACGCTTTACAGGAGATCCCGGCAGCCGGAGTTATCGGAGTTCAGAAAGGTCTTTCGACAGGGATTATTTTGACCGCAGGAGCCGAACTTATGACGGAGACTATTCCGGCAACAGTGCATGGACCAACCGCGTAGAACGCGATCGTGGATATTCCCGCGATAACGATCGGGGTTTCTGGGACAGGGCTTCCGATGAGGTTTCATCCTGGTTTGGCGACGAAGATGCCGAAAGGCGAAGGGAAAGGGACCGCAGTGAAGAAGATTTATATGACAGCGGACGATACGGAAGTTACGGATATGGACAAGGGATTTTTCGCGGTAAAGGGCCTAAAAGTTACCAGCGTTCCGATTCGAGGATACAGGAGGACATCAATGACCGGCTGACCGACGACAGCTTTATTGACGCTTCAGAAATTCATGTGGTGGTAAATAACAGTGAAGCTGTGCTGACCGGTACTGTAAACAGCCGCCGGGCAAAAAGACGGGCCGAAGACATTGTGGAAAGGGTAAGTGGCGTGCGGCAGGTTGAAAATCGCCTGCGTGTGAAAGATGATAACAACGCTTTTTACAGCCGGACGGCAGATTATAATTCCGGCTTACATGATGATGAGGATCATACCACTAAGGAAGCCAATTATACCGATCCGACCGGCAGTATTCCTGCAACCTCAACGGAAACTTAATTAGGCGAATGAATTGATAACAAAGAGAAAGCGTCCGTCAACCGGACGCTTTCTCTTTGCACGGCTATATTGCTTTGAGAGGGATTTTTGAATTGCACAGGAGCGGCATCAACAAATATCTTTCCGGTCTTTTCTATCCGTGCTTTTTTACAAAATACATATTTACTGGTCTGCCGTTCTTCGTGGTTATTTCACCACGGTGTTCGCAAAGCAGTTCACCGTTTAAAAGTGAATAAGTAGAATCAGAGACATTCACCTGACCCACATCACACAGCTGCTCCATTTGGGAAGCTAGATTTACAGTCTCACCCCAAATGTCATACACGAACTTGGTCGTGCCCACAACTCCTGAAATAACGGAGCCTGTATTTATGCCCACCCTGATTTCGAACATGGGAAGGCCCTGGATGAGCTTTGAACGGCTGAGATCAGATACAAACTGCTGCATGTCCAGGCCGGCCATAACACATTTCAGTGCATGATTGCCATTTTCTTCGGGCAGGCCGCCTGCGCACATATAACAGTCTCCAATTGTCTTTATTTTTTCCAGGTCATATTTGCCGATAATGAAATCGAATCCACGGAAAAGTTCATCCAACTGGGTAACCAATAAATCAGCCGGTAAATTTTCCGCAATAGAGGTAAAACCACAGATATCAGCGAACAATACCGAAACATTTTCATGTCTTCTGGCATAAGACCGGCCGAAGGCTTTCAACTCGCGGGCTATTTCTTCGGGCAAAATATTCAACAGCAAGGCATCGGATTTAGCTATCTCTTTTTCCAGTTGCTTTTTTTGTTTTTCGATCTCAATCATGTTTTGATTGACCTCGTTTTTTGCCGCTTCAACAATTTTCTTTTGTTTTTCAATTTCCTCTATACTGGCATTCAGCACATTGGTGATCGCATGCTTGTCAAAAACCGTCCGGTTGTATTTAAATTCCAAAATCGACATAGATTTCTCCGCCGACCTTATATGCCCCATCAGCATTTCTTTTTCCGGTCCGGAAATTGCTAAGTTTTCAATCGCTTGTTTTAATTCTTCCACAAAATGATTTTTCTGTTATTGTTTTTCCGCCAGCACCACCATCGAGCAGGTTTCATTGTGAAAATCACAACTCGCGTTTTTTGCTGTGCCGATTTCACCGTAGGTAAAAAATCCAATCAATGGTTTATCCCAGATTTTACGGATCATTCCCGATTCTTCGCCGGTTAAGGGGCCCAGAGCCATATGCCTGGCTTTACAGCTGAACATGAGGATGGCATCGGCTTCGGGAATATCATCTTTAATGGCCCTGACCCTTTGGGTTGTTTTTTCAATCAGGTCAAACCCGGGTTGAACACAGAATTTTACTTTGCTTCCCTGCGGAATACCGCCCGCAAAAATCAATGCCCTGCTTTCAATATCCACCATTAACGGTGCCCGCAATACGAGGTTGCCGTTGTCTTTGGTGAGTTGTAGGGGATATTGGGCAAAATTTTGCGCAATGATCTCGGCCGTATTGTCAACACTTTCTGTAAATTGAAAATACTTGACAAAGACATCAACCGCGGGTTCGTTATCGATGGAATAAACAATGTTTCCTTCCGAATGGGTAATTGTTTTTTCGATACCAATATTGTCCCAGCCACTTGTAGCCAAACCTTTTACATTGATCTTATCGCCGTCGAGTACCAGGGCAATAAGCCCGAATGAGGATTGAAAATTATTGGTGAAAACAAAAGAACCTTTCATGGTAAGATCATCGGCCGCTAGACCGCCAAAGAGGGGTATTTCCTGATCAAATTGCTGGAAACCATTAATGATCTGCTCTGCATCGCGGGTAAGTCCGCTCGAAATGATCACCACGCTGGGATTTTCAAAAGCCTGCTTTGAAAACCGGGCAACAGATCTTGATGCTTCAAACGTGTTTTCCTCTTCAGTATGATGGATCCGGAAATATTCTTTTTTAATATCGAGCAGCATGACCACTATGGATTTTTCCAACACTTCATCATCAATAATCTCACCCGCTGTGGTGGAGCCGAAGATCTGAATGTTGTGTCCGGTGAAGAAGTGCTGAAGCGCTTTTAAATCCTGCGTGATGGAACAGAAAACAATTGCCAGAGTTGGAGTGAAGCCATGGACGACCACCTGATCAAAATTGGATTTGAGTTCATCGATGCTTCGGCCATGTATATTTACGGATTTCATTGTGGTAAATTTTGAACGGTTATTGTATTTTCTTTTTGAGCATTTATTTGTTTTACCAGTGATGCGATATTATGGATAATTATTTCCATAATGGATGGAATGAAATCTCCGCGTACCGTATTGCTGAGCCAGGGATTCATAATGGTAGAGATCAAGAAATTAATGGAACCATCCTTCCCGGTATTCACACCCATTCTTGCCCTGAGCGCATCTACAAGCAAATCGCCGTTCATAGCACGCGTAAAGGCTGAGGAGGTTACGATCAGAGGGGTATCTTCGGGGTTGGTTTGAAAAGGTTTAAAACTGAATTTGCGATAAATCTCGTCATTGAGTTGGTTGGCAAGTGTCAAATCGGGATTGGGGGCACCATCCAGGGTTTTGAAATTGAACAAATAGGTAATGATCGTTTGGTCTCCACCCAATTCTTTAAACAATTCAAAGGCTTCCAGATCATTCAAGAGTTCTTCGTTTGTTTTATTTACAATCCGGTCTCGGATAAAAATACATTGTTTCCTTACCTCCTGGTAAGGAAGGCCTTTCTTTTCGGCAGGTAGGGGTATTAGCGGAACCACAAAAAAGGGAAGATCCAACAGGTTTATGCAAACCAGGGCCGCATAAAAACGTTTAGCATTAAAAAAGCAATCCCCCGAAATTTTACCATAACCACTCATATCGGGCCGGATCACTTTATGGCTGAAATATACTGCGGCAGCAGCGGCGCCCGGCTTGGACCCTTCAACACCATAGACGCCAACAGTGGGGTCAACGCCGCCATGATACACTACCGGTGCGGTAAAGGATACCAGGTTGCGCATGGCCGAGTTACGGTAACACAATCCTCCGGCAGGATAAGGAATATAGCCTGATTTGTGCGGATCAATTGTAATGGAATCCGCCAGGTGCATAACTTCATATTGGGCGGTTACGTACCGGCTCATCGGCAACGAAGCTTTCGCCGCCTGGCCCAGCATGCCATAACTGGAAACAAGATTTTGTTCAGGACTGTTCAGCATTGAACGGAAATAACCACCCCAGGCAGCATCGCAATGCACAGCAAATTCCATCCCCTTCAGCCTGAATTCATCCCGTATCCTGAGTATTTCTACCAGAGGATCGACCGAACTCTCTTCTGTGGTGCCAATTATAGCAATCACACTCATTACCGGTATCCTGTTCATCAGGCAGTTTTTCAACGTGTGGATCAAATCACGGGTATCCATTCGCGCATTCAGGTCAATTTTCAAGGAAAGCATATGGTTGGCTCCTATCCCCAAAATAGCGGCTCCCTTTGGCCAGGAATAATGCCGTGTGGAAGAACAAATGGAAACCGGGCTTTCGGCAATGTCGGGTAAATGTTGTTTGAGCATTTCATGCATGCCAATGTTTTGGATGGAATATCCGGAAATGGCGTCGCTAATGGCTTCCCTTGTAATGCCTGTCGATTCATGATATTCGTTGTACATCCTCTCAGCAATATTCAAAACTTCATCAATAGGAAGATTCAACACATCCCAGTCATTCAGTCCAATTAAAGGATGGGATTCGTTGTTCAGTTTAGTGACGCAAAAACTTTTTAGCTTTTCAAACGCGGGATTTGCACGCAAGGCCGATCTTACACTAACGGGGTAAAATTTCAGGTTTCTTGCCATCCACAGCGCTTCGAGATTGGCTATAGAACCATCGCAGGTGATGTGCCCCCAACCGGTAGTAACATCGCTTTCCTGGCTCAGCAAGGCCTGGCCGGAAGGTTGAATGGAATAGCCCAGCATTTTGCAGAGATCGTTTCCGGCTTCAATTTCCATGAGGGTGGTCATGGGGGAGGCCTCTGCCGCCACATTATTCTGGTTATAAAGCAAAGCGGCAAAATAGCCAAGTACTCCGGGCATGGTGGTATCCCAGAGCATATGACCGATCGAGCGCATGCTAAAGAAAGTTCCCGAATGCTGCAATTGTTCTACCAGGGCTTCGAATTCACATTCCAGCAACTGGCTAGATTCAATAAATTCTGTAGAATGACGGATGCTTTCATCCACATAATCGGGGTCCCCGGGGAAATAACGGTTCCGAAACTTAACATTGCCATCAATGGCTTTCTGGATTAGTTTGGAAAACAGATCGGCATTGATACCGTGGGTGCCTAAAAATACGGCTTCAAATGATTTTACCCCCTCCGCATGTAAACCAATACGGTGGTTATGCGGCCTTGATAGATGAGCCTTTAGTAAACGTTTGGAAAAATCCCTCGCATGCCCTGGTGTTCCTTGTTGCATTTGTTTTGATGAAGTTTGACAGTTATAAAATTTAGATGTTGGTATAAAAAATATGCCGCCGGCACTGAAACCTTGCAGGAAAGTCGCCACATCACATCCTAAGGCCTGAGCCTATAACCTCAACTTATTTGGTTACAGTAATTTTCGCGTTTGATTGCTAAAACTTTTCGAGATTAGCAGGCTGATAAATTACATTCCGTTTTGCCTTCAAAGGCCCGTCGTTTTCACCAGGATTATTCCTTCAACATAATGTTCTACCGGGTCTTAATGTGTACAATTTGCGTATTGGGTGTGATTGATGCGGCAATAAATTTAGCAGGATTATTCTGAATTACAAAGAAACCGTTGTTTAAATGCGGAAAATCGATAATATGTCTGTATGCCCGGCAATGGAGGTTGGGGTTTGCTGTAAATTCTTTAGGTTAAAATTTAGTGCCTCAAAACAAATCATACGCACGATGTGTAAAACCTTTCTGCTACGCCAAATGATTTCCAATGCTGGAGGTTATCAGAAGTTGAACTGACATAAAATCGGCTTCGATTGTTGGAATGCCCGGTTTACTCGAAATGCATAAAATAAAAAAAGACACATTGCTGTGTCTTCATTTTTCGTGACCCCGTCAGGATTCAAACCTGAAACCTTTTGATCCGTAGTCAAATGCTCTATTCAATTGAGCTACGGGGCCGCTTTCCTCCAAAAGGAGTGCAAAGATAAGGGTAATGGCAAATTTGCCAAATCCAATATGGGGATTTAATAGCAAATATTTACATATTTTATGCCCTACCATTTATGGCACTGGCAAAGCACCGTTGCTGGAATCTTGCTGGTGTGAATATTAAATTTCAAGCGGCGGATTTAAAAATAATATCGTACAAATGCTTCCATGGCCGCGTATTTGGTCATACCCAGCCTGCCGATTAAATCTGCAGTATTTGCATTGCGTTCTTCCGCACGCTGCCAGAATTCACGGCTGTCTTTTCCCTGGAAAGGAACCATATCTTTCTGGCTTTGATGGATGAAAATGCCATTGCGTTTTCTGATTACCTGGTCGGGGCTCATCGGTATGGCCATTTCAATTTCGGTGATATCCCATTCCTGCCATGCGCCTTTGTAAAGCCATACATAGCAATCGTTCAGCCATTCATCGCCGGCTGCCTTTATGCGGCGGAGCGATTCAAAAATGATATCAAGGCACACTTTATGCGTTCCGTGCGGATCAGCAAGGTCGCCGGCACAATAGATCTGGTGGGGCTTTATTTCGCGAAGCAGATCAATTGTAATCTGGATGTCTTCCTCACCCATGGGATTTTTCTCAATGGCGCCGGTTTCATAAAATGGCAGGTTCATAAAATGCCATTGGCCTTCCTCGAGGCCAACATAGCGGCAGGTGGCGGCAGCTTCTCCGCGGCGGATCAATCCTTTAATCTGGCGGATCTCAGGAGTGTCCATATGGCTGCTGGTTTTTTCTCTCAGGAAATCATGTGTATCTTTTAGGATTTCCCTGGAATGCGCAGAATCGATGCCAAACATCTGCTCAAAGCCTACCACAAAATCAAGATAGCGGGTAACAAATTCATCGGTTACCGCAATATTTCCGCTTGTCTGATAGGCGACATGCACTTCATGTCCCTGGTCGTGCAGGCGCATGAATGTACCTCCCATACTGATGATGTCGTCATCGGGGTGGGGAGAAAAAATCAGGCAACGTTTGGGGTAAGGAAGCGATCGTTCGGGATGGATCGGAATATGGGCATTCGGCTTACCTCCGGGCCAGCCGGTAATCAAATCGCGGTACATATAATATACCATCAGGTTAATCTCGTAGGCTTCGCCTTTTTCAACAAGCAGGTCGCCAAGGCCATTTTCGGTATAATCAATATTGGTGAGACTCAGCAGGGGCTTATCGAGTTTGAGCGCCATATTTACAACTGCGCGGCGAATCATTTTTGGCGACCACTCCATATCTCCGGCAAGCCAAGGGCTTTTGATGCGGGTAAGTTCAGATGCCGCAAGGCTGTCAACCACAAATTCGCAGTCGTTATGCAGTTGCAGCAGGCTGGCAGGCACTTGTTCCGTAGGACTTTCTTCCACCGCACGGGCAACAATGTGCGCTTTAAAACCCCAGGCCATCAGTAGAATCCGCCTGGCTTTCATGATGGTGCCAATGCCCATGGTGATGGCCAGACGCGGCACCTTGCTGATGTTTTGAAAATCTTTGGAATTGGCTATCCGGGTACTGTTGGCCAGGGTTACCAACCGGGTTTTGCTCTGAATGCTGGAACCGGGTTCATTAAATCCAATATGACCGTTATTTCCAATACCGAGAACCTGAAGATCGATGCCTCCAACGGCATCAATCATGGCCTCGTATTCCATGCAATGCTTTTTGATTTCCAGCTGATCGAGATCGCCACGGGGGATGTTGATGTTTTCAGCAGGAATATCCAGGTGATTGAACAGGTTTCGGTGCATAAAACTCCAGTAACTCTGAACCGCTTCAGGCTCAAGCGGGTAATACTCGTCAAGGTTGAAAGTAATCACATTGCGAAAACTTGTGTTCTCCTGCTGGTGAATGCGCACCAGTTCCTTGTAAAGCGTTAATGGAGTGGATCCGGTGGCCAGACCAAGCACACAAGGTTTGCCTTCTGAGGCACGCTGCTTTACCAGGTCCACAATTTGGCGGGCTACATATTTAGACCCTTGCTCAGAGGTATCAAATATTTTTACTGGAGTTTTCTCAAAAGAGCTGATCATATGGTTCATTTTATTGGATATACACCGAAAATTAACTAAGTAGCTTAAATTTTTAATTGAATGGCCAAAATTCCTAAAAAATCTGACAAAAACTATTAAAAATATCGCAAGGTTAAAAAAATAATTTAGATATTTGCAACTAACCGCTTATATATTCAATAAAGATAATAGCATTTGATATGAAAAAACGGACTGAACCCATACTAAGCTTATTTGAAGGGGAAAATCTTTCTGGAGTTGCTTATAAAGATAACGAAAGAAGAAAAGAAATTATTAATGAGATTACAGCGCATGGTGAAATTACCATCAATGAAATCTCTGAATCATTAAACATCAGTGTACCAAAGGCCACTGAATTGTTGATGGAACTCAGCCGGGAAGGCTTTGTAAAAGAAAAAGGAAAGCGTAGCGATGGTCCCGGACGTAAAGCTGCGTACTATGGACTCACCCAGGACTGCGCTTATTTTGTCGGGCTCGAAATCCGCAAATACAAACTGAATATTGGTCTTATGGGATTCGACAAAACCATGGTGATCGAACAAAACGACATCCCGTTTTTTGTTGAAGACAGCAACAAGGCTCTTGAAGAGATCGTACGTATTTTACAGGAATTCCTCGACAAGACCAATGTGGACCGTTCACGTATTGCCGGTATTGGCATTTCCATCGCGGGAAGGATTAATGTACGTACCGGAGATATTCTTACCATTTATCACCTGAGCGATGCCCCGTTGAAAGCAACGCTCGAAAAAGCTTTTAATATTCCTGTACTGCTTGATAACGACAGCCGTACGCTTGCTTATGGTGAATACCATTTTGGAAAAGTGGGTAAGGAAACTGAAGTGCTTGTGCTGAACCTCGATTATGGAATGGCACTCGGCATTTTTGTAAAAGGCAAACCACTATTCGGTGCCTCCGGTTATGCAGGTGAACTTGGTCATATTCCCATGTTTAACAACGAGAAGATTTGTTTTTGCGGCAAGAAAGGTTGTATGGAAACCGAAGCTTCGGGAAGGGCATTGATTGAATGGCTTACCGAGCAAATGAAGAATGGAGTGAACAGCCGGCTTGCTTCAGTGATCAAACAAAAAGGCATAATCGAGCTTGAAGATGTGGTAGCTGCCGTACAAAAAGGGGATAACCTGGCTATTGAAGGCATTGGCAATATAGCTGATAAAATCGGGCGCGGTCTGGCAATTACCATCAACCTTTTCAATCCGCAACTGATCATATTGAGTGGCAGTCTCAGTGAAGTAGGTGAATCACTTTTGCTTCCGGTTAAGACCTCCATCATTCAGCATTCTCTTTCCATAGTGAATTCTGATACAGAAGTAAAACTGAGTGACCTGTTTGAGCGTGCCGGTTTGCCGGGTGCCTGCCTGCTTATCCGCGACAAGCTCATTGGCCTGGTATAAAGGTGCATACCGTTAATCTGAATAAAAAATGAAGCTTGCCCAAACCGCAAGCTTTATTTTTGCAGGAAATTTTTGAGAACAAAGCAATATGAATCATTCTACCTTACCGGCCGTTTTGCTTTTGGAAGATGGCAATTATTTTGAGGGCTACGCCTTTGGTGAAACAGGAACCACTACCGGCGAGATCTGTTTCACTACGGGTATGACGGGTTACCAGGAGGTGTTTACCGATCCGAGTTATTATGGCCAGGTATTGATCATGAATTCAGTGCACGTAGGCAATTATGGTGTGAACGACGAGGATGTAGAAAGTAAGGCCATCCAGATTAAAGGCCTGATTGGCCGCAACCTTGAAACAGAATTCAGCCGTTATCTTGCCAGCAGTGATCTCGATGAATTTTTGAAGCGCCACAAAATCGTTGCCATCGAATGTGTGGATACCCGTGCGATTGTAACGCATATACGTACACATGGTGCCATGAACTGCATCATCAGCAGTGAAGGAAAATCGCTGGAAGAGCTTAAAGAGATGCTGAGCAAGGTTCCGTCTATGGAGGGGCAGGAGCTTAGCACAAAAGTGAGTACTGATCAGCCTTATGAATTTGGCAGTTCCGAAGCGCCGCACCGCGTTGCTGTACTTGACCTGGGCTGTAAAAACTATATCCTCGAATCCATGAGGAAGAGAGGGATAAAAGGGAAGGTTTTTCCGGCACGTACTTCAGCACAGGAACTGGTCGATTATAAACCAGACGGTATATTCATATCCAATGGTCCTGGTGATCCTGCGGCTATGGATTATGCTGTGGAAACCATTAAGAACCTGACGGAGCACGACCTCCCGATTTTTGGCATTTGCCTGGGGCATCAACTCCTTGCGCTTGCTTATGACATCAAAACATTCAAAATGCATACCGGCCACCGCGGACTCAATCACCCGGTAAAAAACCTGCTCACCGGCAGAAGCGAAATCACTACCCAAAATCATGGGTTTGGCGTTGATCCATTATCCATAGCCCAGTCGGATGTAGTGGAAGTAACACATGTAAACCTGAACGACAACAGCATCGAAGGCATCCGCATCAAAGGAAAACCTTTCTTTAGTGTGCAGTACCATCCCGAAGCCACGCCCGGGCCGCATGACAGCCGCTATTTATTCGATCAGTTTGTTGATCTTATTGAAGAACACAAAGCTACCTTAGCCTGATCATGAAAATCGGTATCATAAACGGCCCGAATCTTAACCTTTTAGGAAAAAGAGAGCCAGAATTGTATGGAAATCAGTCATTTGAAGAGTTTTATCAACAGTTGAAATTGAATTTTCCTGGGCACGAACTCCATTATTTTCAATCGAATGTAGAAGGTGAACTAATTAACCAGATCCAGCAGTGGGGTTTCGATTTTGACGGCATCGTACTAAACCCCGGTGGTTATACCCATACGTCAGTTGCGCTGGGTGATGCCATAGCGGCAATTGAAACTCCGGTTGTGGAAGTACATATCAGCAATACTGCTGCAAGAGAAGATTTCCGGCACATCAGCCATGTGAGTGCCAAATGTGCGGGAACAATAATCGGTTTAGGATTAATGGGCTACGAACTTGCCATCAATTATTTATCAAAGGGTACTGGATTAAACTAACCTGGCCTGGGGTACACGCTAATCCATCCCTGCAAAAAATGGTGATGAATAATCTCATGGTTACAAAACCATTTATGTTTGATCTAAAATCAAATATAGCGTTCTTAAACTATTGAAAGTTAGTTTGTTATTATCATTTTCCCAATGCCTTAATGATATCGTACTTGGTAATGATATCATAACTGCCACTTTCATCCTGCACCAATACTGCGCCGATTTCCTTGTTAATCAATGAGCCCAAACGCTCCACGCTAATGGATGGCAGAACCACCGGGTAGGGTTGCTCCATATGTCCGGCAACTTTTTCATTCAGGAATTCATGGTTCTTCACCAGTTTGGTGAACAATCCATGCTGACTAATCGAACCCACAGGTTTGGCACCATCAAATACCGGCATATTTTCTATATCATGTTTTTCCATGATTTCGACAACCTCGCCAATTGTACTTTCTAAATCAATTGATATCAGTTCATTACGGGAACGTGAAGTAATGATTTCCTTTGCGGTTTTTACGTCCAGGTAACCCCTTTCCAGCATCCATTGGTCATTATAAACCTTACCCACATACCGGCTTCCATGGTCATGAAACACACAAACCACAAGGTCATCTTTTTTCAACCGGTCTTTCAGTTGTAGCAACCCCTGGAAGCAACTGCCAGCGCTGTAACCGCAAAACAAGCCTTCTTCCTTTGCCAGTCTGCGGGTCATTACCGCGCCATCCTTGTCTGTAACTTGTTCAAAATGATCTATGGCTGACATGTCATAATTCAGGGGAACAAAATCTTCTCCAAAGCCTTCACTTACATAAGGGTAGGCCTCACTCGTGTCAATTTCGCCGGTACGGAAATATTTGGTCAGCAGTGAGCCATAAACGTCTATGGCCCAGATCTGAATTTCCGGATTTTTTTCTTTTAGGTACATAGCCGTGCCGGTTACGGTGCCGCCTGTTCCGGCAGTGCAGACCAGGTGGGTAATCTTTCCATCGGTTTGCTCCCATATTTCCGGACCTGTAGTTTCATAATGCGCCTGCCTGTTGGCGAGGTTATCATATTGATTGAAAAAATAGGAATTGGGAATCTCTTCGGCAAGTCGCCTTGCAACTGAATAATAACTTCTCGGGTCGTCCGGTTCCACTGCCGTTGGGCAAACAATAACCTCCGCGCCCAGTGCCCGCAGCACATCCGCTTTTTCTTTGGATTGTTTGTCCGTTGTGGTAAAATAGCATTTATAGCCTTTTACGATCGCAGCCAGGGCAAGTCCCATTCCGGTATTGCCGCTTGTACATTCAATAATGGTTCCGCCGGGCTTGAGTTTGCCTTCTGCTTCGGCTACCTCCACCATTTTTATGGCCATACGGTCTTTAATGCTATTTCCGGGATTAAAATAATCTACTTTTGCCAGCACCGTGCAGGGGAAATCACGGGTGATATTGTTCATTTGAATGAGGGGTGTATTGCCAATTGTCTCCAGGATATTCTTCTTCCAGGCCATAATTCGTGTTTTTTTACAAATTTAGAGTTAAGGCTGCCAATAAACCGGTTAAAAGCATTCAAAAACATTTTGCTTAAATTCATTGATCTTCTTACCTTTGCCGCCCAAATTTGCGGGGAGGTATAACCCGGCAAATTCATTCGGGTAAATTTCCCGATGGCCATTGTAAACCAAAAAAACTATCAATTTAGTATGAACAACTATGAAATGATGGTGATTTTTACCCCGGTGCTGAGTGACGATGAGTTTACCACAGCCCAAAAAAAGTACGTTGATTATATCACGGCAAATGGTGGTGAGCTGGTACACAGCAACCCCTGGGGATTGAAATCACTTGCCTATCCAATCCAGAAAAAAACAACAGCATTGTATTGGGTAGTAGAATTTAAAGCGCCTTCTGACCTGAATGAGAAACTGAAGATTCAGATTCTCCGTGACGAGCAGATTATGCGCCACATGATGTTGAAATTAGACAAACATGCCGTTGAGTACAATGCTCGTAAGAGAAATGGCGTGAAGGAAGAAACCACAGAAAAAGAGGAGGCTTAATTATGGCAAAGAGCGACATTAAATACCTGACGGCTATCCGCACCGAGAAGCGTCCAAAGAAATATTGCCGGTTTAAAAAAATGGGCATAAAATACATTGATTATAAAGATGCCGATTTCCTGAAGAAATTTTTGAATGAGCAGGGCAGAATGCTACCCCGCCGCATTACCGGAAACAGCCTCAAATACCAGCGTAAAGTAGGCGATGCCATCAAGCGTGCACGCCAGATGGGCCTGCTGCCTTATGTTACCGATTTGATGAAATAATAAACCATTAGTAACCATTCCCTAACCTGCTTCCGAACGGTCGGAGCGGAGACAGTCCTGAAAAATCCGTAAAAACGATTGGGCCCTGGGAACTAAAAAAGACAACATGCAAGTAATCTTAATTGAAGATGTAAACAACCTCGGCGGCAAACATGAACTTGTTGAAGTTCGTCCCGGGTATGCCCGCAACTACCTCATTCCCCGCAAACTGGCCATTGAAGCAAACAGCTCAAGTCTCAAGATGCTGCAGGAAAAAGAAAAAGTGAAGGCGAAAAAAGAAGCGGCAATGCTTGCTGCCATCAACGAAGTAATCACCAAGCTTGGGGAATCTCCGCTAAAAGTTGGCGCCAAAACCGGTATGACCGAAAAGATCTTCGGTAGCGTTACCGCTGTTCAGATCAGCCGTGCTATCCGGGAACAAAAAGGCTATGAAATTGACCGTCGCCGCATTAGCATCCTGGATGATGTGAAAGAGCTCGGGACCTATAAAGCCAATGTGGATTTCGGCAATGGCCATTCCGCGGAAGTGGAATTTGAAGTGGTTCCGGAATAGTTTTCCAACAATAGATTTAACTGAAACATTCTGCCCTGGTTTTCCGGGGCAGTTTTTTTTGCCTCCCGGCAGGTAATCCGGGCTACTTTTTTAAAAACCCACGATCCTCATTGGGGCACCATTATTCAAGTTTGGAGAATGTATGCCCGATTCAGATAAACCGCACAATTCTCAATGCCCGAGGCTTCCCAGTGGACTGGGCAGGTAATCTCCTTTCTAAAAACCAATTTATCTCATAATTTAATAAAGCCATCCTGAATTAATTTGCTTCAGTAAAATTCATTACCATGAGAAAAATGGTTTCAGCTACAATAGCCTGCGTTGCATTTTCTTTTTTTGGCGCGTATGCCCAAAGCACCCCCCAAACGGAGGACGTGATCAAGGCCCAATTCCTGTTCCCGGGATTGAGCTATGAAAAATCCATCGGTCCCAGGTTCACCGTTTACACCGGTGGGTGGGTAGGATTCAACACTGAAGTTACCGAGGACTTCGGCTCTTCAGATATAGACATAAAATTTTATGCAGAGCCTGGCGCAACCGTCAACCTTCGCTATTATTACAATTTTGAAAACCGTGAAGCCAGAGGGAAAAGGACCGAATTAAACAACCTCAATTATCTGGCCCCGGTTTACCAGTTTGCTTATTCACGAACATCGCTCAAGCCCGATAAATATGATAATGAAACAAGTGCCAGGCCGGTACATTTATTTGGGATTGTATGGGGCTTCCAAAGAAACTATCCCCGGCGGTTTTCACTTGACCTGAATTTGGGCGTGGGATATGCTACGGCTAATACAACGGTATATGAGTGGGTAAATAATAATCAGGTTGAAACCAAAAGCATGGTTGGCGGCCTTACACTGATTAACCAGTTTACGCTTGGCATCTGGCTGAACGCGAGAAATAACTGATTAACCGGCTCACATTGCTTTTTAATTTTTATTCAAATCTTCCCGAAATGTTTTTCGCGAAGATTTTTTGCATTTTAATTCCGAAATTCGGCAGAATCCAAAATGAATTGCACAATGAAACCCCGAATTATTCTAAAATGGTTGTTTTTTTTATTGGTCAATATTTCGTTTTTACCGTTGCTTGCCCAGCAACATAGTCTCAAAACCAAATGGGCTTCGCAGGTCGATAAGAACAATCCGTTGCCCGAATACCCGCGGCCACAGTTTGAACGCAAAAACTGGCAAAACCTGAATGGACAATGGGATTACAGCATTGCCCCTGTTACCATGCAAAACGCCCCCACCCACTGGGAAGGTAAAATAACTGTTCCTTTCGCGGTTGAATCCATGCTTTCGGGGGTGCAGCGCCGTGTGGGTAAGGATAGCCTCCTATGGTACCAAACTTCTTTCATCGCTTCAGCCGGCAAAAATGAAAAACTGATTCTTCATTTCGGGGCAGTTGACTGGAAGGCAAAAGTTTGGGTAAATGGCCAGCTTGCCGGTGAACACGTGGGCGGGTTCACGGCTTTTTCTTTTGACATTACTCCATATTTGGGCAAACGTAAAATGCATACGCTTACAGTCCAGGTTTGGGATCCTTCGGATGACGGCTATCAGCCTCGTGGCAAACAGATCAAAAATCCCCATGGCATTTGGTACACTCCTGTTACAGGCATCTGGCAAACCGTTTGGCTCGAAAAAGTAAATCAGCACCATCTCGCGTCCACCTATCATGTAGCGGATATCGACCGCGGGCTGATTCATATTGAGCCGAAACTGACAGGAAATACAACCGGTATTCGAGCGGAGGCCGATATTTCGCATGAAGGAAAAAATGTTTATTCAGGGCCGGTTAAACTGAATGAAAACAATACCATTGAAATTCCGACACCCGAATTGTGGTCGCCTGATAACCCGGCATTATACCACATAACCTATCGGGTATACCGGGGAAACCAATTGACAGATGAAGTGAGATCCTATTTCGCCATGCGGAAGATCAGTCTGGAAAAAGATTGGAATGGTATTCCCAGGATGAAACTCAACAACCAGTTTCTTTTTCAATACGGCCCGCTCGACCAGGGTTGGTGGCCTGATGGTTTGTACACGGCGCCAACCGATGAAGCCTTGATGTTTGACATTGAGCAAACAAAAAACATGGGGTTCAATACCATTCGTAAACATGTGAAGGTGGAGCCTGATCGCTGGTATTATCACGCCGATAAACTCGGCATGCTGGTATGGCAGGATATGCCAAGCGGCGATATGGGAAACCGGTGGGATATGAACCCGGGGATTTTCGGAAAAGCAACAAGCAAAGACCGCACCCCGGAATCTGCAGATAATTTTAGAAACGAATGGAGGGATATCATTAACCAATTTAAATTCTTTCCGAGTATCGTCGTGTGGGTGCCATTTAATGAGGCCTGGGGACAGTTTGATACGGAAGCCATTGTGGACTTCACACATTCCCTTGACCCTACACGGCTGATCAATGGGGCAAGCGGCGGCAATTATACCTTGTCGGGTGATATTTTTGACATCCACAATTATCCGGAACCGGTAATGCCAGATCCTCGCTGGTTTAAGACCGGGCAGGCGCTGGTGCTGGGCGAATTCGGCGGATTGGGTTTGCCACTGGAGGGCCATACCTGGCAAAACCGGGACAACTGGGGATACCAGAGTTTCAAAACAAAAACGGAATTATACGACAAGTACGAAGAATTTTTGAACCGGATCCCCAACCTCATCTCAAAAGGATTGTCGGCTGCCATATATACCCAAACCACCGACGTGGAAGTGGAAACAAATGGATTGATGACTTACGACCGCGAAGTAATTAAATTTCCTGTAGACCAGTTGAAAATGCTCCATCAAAAACTCTACGAGCCCAACATGATTCAGGCAAAATGAAGACCAATCCACCAGGTAATTTTTCCCCGGATTTCAAAGGGTGAAGGACGTAAAAGCCTTGAAAATATTGACGTTCACGCGGCCATTAATAAATTTATGGATTATTTCTCAAAACCTGAATATGGTATAAAATTTGTTAAGTGGAATGCGTGAAGGAATAGTAATCAGCTTGATTAGCATACGTGTTTAGCCCTGCTGATTTACGATACCCCTGTTTCAACAGGGGTATTTTTTTGTCTGCTTCATGCATCGTATTTCTTATTATCTAGCTGCTTTTTCAAGCAGGCCAATCTATCATTAAGAAATTAACCACAAAAAATATGGTCTCATTTTTCGTTAAAAAAACACCCTGAATTTTTATATTGCGTAAATATTCGTATTATTGTTCTTAAACCCATTGCCTTGAAAATCATTTTCCATCTGGCGATTATTGTTTGTTTATTTTCCGTATTGCCCTTCCCGGCGATCTCCCAAAAAATCGTGATTTCCGATAAAGCGGGCGATATCGGTATGATTGTTTTTCAAATGGGATTAAACAACCAATTTGAATCCCCTTTTGTCGGAATTGCAAACAAGCCTTCCACCCAGTTCGCCCTTTACCGTCAACTCGAAAAAGAAGGCGGTGCGGAAACTTTACTCACCCTTGTTGAGAAATCTGAAAACGCGGTGGTAAGGTTATATGCCGCGAAAGCTTACCTTTCAAAATTTGGTAAACTCTTACCCTCGCTCCATGAAAAAATGCTGAGTGACACAAGCCTGGTAAATATGGTGGATGGATGTGTTTTAATCAGGCTTCCCGCAGGTTATTTATATGGGAAAAGATTAGTGAATGATCAGCCCGCATTTTTCAACCGTCCAGGAAACTTTATGGTTACGCCATCCTTTTCTGCTGCGCCTTTGCCTTCGGAATAACGCGAATCCGCTACTTCTTTTTCTTTTATTTCATCAGCCTGCGTTACAGCAAGCAGGAAATTGTTAATTTTCACGTCATAACGATTATCTCAACAATCAGACATGAAAATTCAATTTTACCTGGCCCTCTCATTGCTGTTGGCTACAGGCGTTTACGGTCAGCGTACGGCGCGCCAGGCGCCACAACCCAGGCCAGTAGGCGAGATTCCGGAATTCAGCAACATGCAATACCGGCTTATTGGTCCATTTCGTGGCGGACGTGCCTCCGGCGTTTCAGGTAGTTATCAGAGTGAAAACACTTTTTATTTTGCTTCCACAGGCGGCGGTGTGTGGAAGACTACCGATGGTGGCAGCAATTGGAAGAATGTGAGTGACGGATTTTTTGGTGGAAGTATGGGTGCGGTAGAAGTGGCGCCATCCAATGAAAATATTGTGTATGCAGGAGAGGGCGAAGCCACCATGCGAGGCAATGTCAGTGAGGGATTGGGGGGTGTTTGGCGCAGCGATAATGCCGGGAAAACATGGAAGAACCTTGGGTTGAAGGACGGCAGACACATCACCAATTTTGTGATCCATCCTACCAATCCCGATATTGTTTGGGTAGGTGTAATGGGACATTTATTTGGGCCCAACGAAACCAGGGGCGTATACAAAACCTCCGATGGCGGAAAAAACTGGAAACGGGTATTGTACATAAATAACCAAACCGGATGTGCCGACCTGGTGATGGAACCCAACAATACCGATGTATTGTATGCCGGTACCTGGCGTGTACAGCGACTTCCCTACAGTCTGGAAAGTGGCGGTGAAGGCAGCGGCCTTTATAAAAGTACCGATGGTGGTGAAACCTGGACGAACATCAGCAGCAAAAAAGGATTGCCTGCGGGGATTTGGGGAAAGGTAGGGGTTGCCGTTTCCCGCTCCAATACCAATAAAGTGTATGCCATTATTGAAAACGCGAAAGGCGGTTTGTATGTGAGTGATGATGCCGGGGATAGCTGGACGCTCCGCAGCAGTGACAACAACCTGAGACAGCGGGCATGGTATTATACCAAGGTATTTGTAGATCCCGATGATGAAAACTTTGTGTATGCACCAAATGTGGCTTTTAATTACAGCCGTGATGGTGGCCGCACCTGGCAACGCAAATCCACCCCGCATAGTGATCACCACGATATCTGGATAGATCCCAGGAACGCCAGCCGCCTGGCCATTGCAGATGATGGCGGCGCGCAGGTGAGTTTTGACCTGGGTGACAACTGGAGCACGATGATGAACCAGCCAACAGCAGAGGTTTACCGCGTAAGCACCAGCAATGCCTTCCCCTATCATGTTATGGGCGGCCAGCAGGACAATTCAGCATTTAGAATCAGAAGCAGAACCTACGGTGCGGCCATTACCAATAATGACCTGGAAGATGCCGCGGGTTCTGAAAGTGGATATGTGGTTTCCGATCCCAATGATCCGGATATTACTTATGGGGGAAATTACCATGGAATGCTGATGCGCAAGGACCACCGAACCAATGAAATCCGCCTCATTAATGTATGGCCAATCGACAATATGGGTGCTGGGGCTGACGTGGCCAAATACCGTTTCCAGTGGAACTACCCCATCTTTTTCAGCCCACATAACGCAAAGCGGCTTTATGCAGCCGGCAATCACTTATTTGTTAGTGAAAATGAAGGCAGAAGCTGGGAACAGATCAGCCCTGACCTCACCACAAATGACAAAAGCAAACAAGGCCCGAGTGGCGGCCCTGTTACCCATGACAATACTACCGTAGAATATTATTGCACCATTTTTACGGCAACAGAAAGTGAAACTGAAAAAGACCTCCTTTGGGCGGGAAGTGATGATGGGCTTATTCATGTTTCCCGCGATGGAGGAAGGAATTGGGAAAATGTTACGCCAAAGGGGATACCGCAGTGGATTATGTGGAACTGTGTGGATGTGGATCCACATAAAAAAGGGACAGCCTATTTTGCAGGAACACGCTATAAACTCGATGACTTTACGCCTTACCTCTACAAGACGGAAGATTACGGAAAAACGTGGTCACGTATTGACAACGGTATTGATCGCATGCATTTTACCCGCGCCCTCCGCGCCGATAAAAAAGTGCCTGATCTCCTTTATGCCGGAACCGAATATGGCATGTATATCAGCCACGACGGAGGTAAAAACTGGAACAGTTTCCAATTGAATCTGCCGGTGACTTCCATTACAGATATGACCATTAAAAACAATGACCTCGTGGTAGGTACCCAGGGTAGGAGCATCTGGATCTTTGATGACCTCACACCCGTTCAGCAATACAAGCAGGGAGGTTTTGACAGAGATCTTCATCTTTTCGAACCTGCTCCGGCTATTCGAATGCAGGCTACCGGCAGAAGAAGGGGTCGTATGGGTTCAATGGGTTCAATTCCCAATGCCGGTCAAAATCCGCCCGCAGGGGTGGTGGTTCCTTTCTGGTTGAAAAATGTAAACGATTCAACCAGGGCAACTATGACCATTCTGGATAAAGACAACAAAGTAATACGTAAGTTCGAGACCTCCAAAGAGGCGGATAATTTCTCGATTCGCCCCGGGTATAATCAGTTTGCATGGGATCTTTATTACCCGGAAGGAGAACGTGTGCCGGAAACCACCATTTTGTGGAATCGCAGCCAGATGATACCCATGGCACCTCCGGGAAATTATTTTGCCCGGCTGAAAGTAGGGAATGACAGTGCTACTGTTCCAATAAAAATTCTTGGTGACCCCAATTACAAAGTAAATGAAACTGAATACATGCAGCAGTTTGAATTTTTGCGTACTGCCCAGGCCAAATTTGACCAGGTGATTAAAGCGCAGCGGGAAATGGAAGAGATCCGAAGGCAAATGAATGCCTTTACCACCCGTGGGGGACAAAATGTACCTGCCTCCATAAAAGAGCTTGTCAAAGACATCGATAAGAAAATGAAAGTCATTGAAGAAGCCCTGCATCAAACGAAGGCAAAAAGTGGACAGGATGTGTTGAATTATCCTATCCGCCTTGACGATAAACTCAGCAGTGTTTACCGCGTGGCGGCAACAGGAAATGGAGCCCCAACCAAACAGGTACAGGAAGCTTATGCAGAAGTTGCTTCACAAATAGATATAGAACTCAATAAATGGGAAACCATTAAACGAGATGAAGTAAATAGGTTAAACGGGTTAATCCGGGAGAGTTCCATTCCGGTCATCGGCGTAAAGGCTTCTGAATAAAGCCTTTCTTTGCAGGCGAATGCCACTTGCCAAGGAACATAATTCCCCTGCCGTTTTCAGGTTGTCAGAATTCACCTGGCTCCTGGAACCGGCAGGTGTGTTTTCAATTGAAACCAATCGCCGTATTCATGAAACAGCCAAATGGCTAAGAACAAATCACGGCGGAATATTTTGCCAGGTTGTTCCCGCTTATCATGCGCTTATGGTGGAACTGCACCAGGCAGTAAACAGGTTGAATGCCGCCTTAATAAAGCCCGGCGCAATGGAAACCTTGCTGAAGGCTGCCTGGAATGCCTGTTTGCAAAATGAACAGCAAGCACCGCATTTGCTGGAGATTCCGGTATGTTATCACCCTGCACTCAACAATGATCTTGAAGCAGTGAGCCTTGTCCTGGGCCTTCCTATTGAAAATATTGTACGGCTTCATTGCTCACATAACTATCATGTATTTATGCTGGGTTTTTTGCCCGGCTTTACCTACATGGGCATTTTACCCGTGGCGCTGCAAATACCCCGCAAATCGCAGCCGGCACCCGTAAGGGCTGGCGCTGTGGCGATTGCCGGTCAGCAAACCGGAATTTATCCCATCGACAGCCCGGGCGGCTGGCACGTTCTGGGCTACACTCCCTGGAAAATTTTTGACGCGGATAACGAATTGCGGCCTGCTTTGCCGGAGCCGGGTAATCTGGTGAGATTTTTGCCCATTGATCTTCAAAGTTTTAAATCCATGAAGCAATGGCCATCCAAATAATCAAAGCCGGTATCATGGACAGTTTCCAGGACAGCGGAAGGAAGAGCCTTGCCCACCTGGGCATAAACCGTTCTGGTGTCATGGATGAATATCATGCGGCCATTGCAAATGCCCTTGCCGGAAATCCACCACATTTTGCCCTGCTCGAAATGGGTTTTCCTGCTGCAACCATTCGCTTTGAACGTAATATATTTTTTGCGCTGAGTGGAGGGGATTTTGATGCGCATCTTGATGGAAAACAATTGAAAATACATCAGCCCGCCCATGCGAAAGCCGGGAGTTTGCTGGTGTTCAAAAATCCGGTAAGCGGCAGGTGGATTTATCTGGCAGTCAAAGGAGGATTTCATATTGAAAAAATACTCGGCAGTTTCAGCACAAACCTCAAAGGAAGATTTGGCGGTTGGAAAGGCCGGAAGCTGGAAACCGGTGACCAGATTGAATTGGCAGCAAATCATTTGGAGGAGCAAAAGCCAGGTCCGAATTTCTTCATACAAAAAAGCGAATTTGAAACTGAACCGGTCGCATTACTGCCCGGGCCTGAATTTGATGTGCTCAGTGGCGATGCAAAACAGCAGCTTTTTCATTCTGCCTGGAATATCTCAGCCGGTTCAGATCGCATGGCTTACAAGCTCGTAGGAGAAATACTGCAAACCACCCGGGGGGGTGAAATGCTTTCGGCGCCGGTTACCCGGGGAACCGTGCAGGTTTTGCCCTCCGGGGATATTATGGTGCTTATGGCAGATCACCAAACAATTGGCGGTTATCCAAGGATAGGTCAATTGACTGCTTCAGACTTTTACCGGTTTGCGCAATGGTCAGGGAAAATTGCTTTGCAATTCAAAAAAACAACGATGGATGAAGCTTTGCGCAAATACAAAGATGAACAGGCTAAAATCAATAAACGCCTTGCTGCCATAAAATTGCATTTACACTGCAACCAATCTTCATTTGATGAATAGATTTTTTCACAGCCTTGATGATTGGCTTGTTCTTTAAGATATTAGTAAACAGGCGAATATTCGTTTTTAATTGATTCCCATTAACTTTATCCCATGAGTGCTTTTTTGCAGGTAGATATAAATTGCGACCTTGGGGAGGGCCTGGCTTCTGATGAAGAGATTATGCCCTACATCAGCTCTGCCAGTATTGCCTGCGGCGCCCATGCCGGTGATGAAGATACCATGAGGCAGACCCTCCGGCTTTGCAAAAAATACAATGTTTCAATAGGCGCTCACCCGGGTTATGAGGATAAGAAAAACTTTGGACGGCTGGAGCAAACGCTTTCCAACAGAAGCATTTCCCTGCTGGTTACACAGCAATTGATCCAGCTTGGGCAGCTGGCCGCAGAGGAAGGATTGAAACTGAACCATGTAAAACCTCACGGGGCGCTTTACAACAGCAGTGCCATAAATGCGGATGTTGCTGAATCCATTGCCTATGCTGTTTACGAATTCAACAGCAGGTTGATCTTGTATGGACTGGCAGGAAGTTTGTCCCTTTCCATGGCAGAATCCATCGGCCTGAGATCAGCTGCTGAAGTTTTTGCAGACCGTAAATACGGTTCAAATGGGCTACTCATTCCCCGTTCCCAAAAAAATGCGGTATTGGAATCTGAACAAGCGGTAGTGAAACAGGTTTTGGAAGTGGTGGAGAATGGAAGCGTTACTTCGGATACAAAGGAAACCATTTCGTTGATCTTTCAACCGCACCAATCGCTTACCCTTTGTTTGCACGGTGACAACCCGAATGCGCCTCAGCTGGCAAAAGCCATTTACGAAGCCTTATCCTCCAAAAACATAACCATTCAGGCCCCTTGAAAAACGGTAGATTGAGGTTTTTCCCAGGTACTTTGATGGGTGCCGCCTTCCTAATGGCAACCTCGGCCATAGGCCCTGGATTCATAACGCAAACAACCGTTTTTACCGCCCGGCAAAAAGCCGATTTTGGTTTTGTGATTCTTATTTCCATTTTGATCGATATAGTGGTGCAACTCAACATCTGGCGGATCAGCGCGGCCACAGGAATGAAAGCACAGCAACTGGGTGAGCGGCTGCTTCCGGGCACGGGTGTGCTCTTGAGTGTTTTGGTGGTTTTTGGAGGACTTGTTTTCAACGTGGGAAATATTGCCGGTGCCGGCATGGGGCTGCAGGCTTTGCTGGGTATGGATATAAAGACCGGGGCGGCATTGAGTGGCTTTATGGTGTTGCTTTTGTTTGCCTTTAAAGAATTTGGTACAACGATGGATTGGGCAGCCAAAATTTTCGGTTTTGTCATGATCGCGCTGATGATCGTGGTAGTATGCACGACAAATATCCCATTTGGAGAAATGGCACTGCACAGCATTGCGCCCCGCAGCATCAACAGCTATTCGATTCTCACACTGGTTGGAGGAACCGTTGGAGGCTATATCAGTTTTGCCGGCGCTCACCGGATGCTGGATGCCGCCAACGGCGGCGTATTGCCTGTTAAAGATGTGAACCGTTCAGCTGTTACCGGGATTCTCATTTCCGGACTAATGCGATTTTTACTTTTCGCTGCTGTACTGGGGGTGGTGTCAACAGGTTTCATACCAGATCCGGTGAATCCTCCCGCAAGCATTTTTCAGTATGCCCTTGGAAAAACAGGCCAGCGCATTTTCGGTTTGATTCTTTGGTCGGCAGCCATTACTTCAGTGGTTGGGGCATCATTTACCTCCATATCTTTTCTTGAAACCTGGCATCCGAAGATTGCATCAAAGCGAAACGCTTTCATTATGGGTTTCATAATGCTGAGCACCGTTATATTCGCCTGGTTTGGAAGGCCGGTAAATATATTGGTTGCTGCCGGGGCGTTAAATGGGCTCGTACTGCCCATTGCCTTACTGGTGGTATTGCTGACTGCTCACCTGCTTCGTAAACAAAAAACCTATGCCCATCCGTGGTGGCTCACATGGAGTGGCTGGCTGGTGTGGCTAATGGTCATTTACCTCAGTTATATAACAATGAAAACCTGGATTGGCGGCTAAAATTTTCACCGATGGAAAATGATGCTTTACCGACGATTTTTGATTAACCCCCTTTTTGCTATTGTGAACAATATCAGGCTGGTTTAGGTTTACATAAAATTTAAAAAAATGTCAAGCGAACAAGATCATTACCAAAAAGAAGAATTCGATTATAAAAAATTGATGGAGGAAACCCGAAACGATATTCCTCCTCAACAGGCACCTCACAAGAGTAACTGCAAAAGCAAAAATATCTGGGGATTATTCCTGATCGTTTACGGCGTGTTGTTCTTATTGAAAACAATGAATATTGGTTTTCCCAGGGATATTTTCCGCTGGGAATATATCCTCATAGCCGTTGGACTGATCCTCGGATTTAATGCACGTTGGAAAGGTACAAGCTGGCTCGCCCTGGTCGCGATTGGCGCTGTTTTCCTGTTTTCAGATGCAATTTTTTCTTCCAACAAAGTAGCATTTCCCCTGATCATGATCCTGGCAGGTGTGCTTTGGTTCTACCGTGGAAGAAAATCTTATAATAACCCGTATGACGACTGGACCGGTAACGCAACTCCTGAAAAAGAAGGTACTCAGTCCAGTATTCCTCCCGGGCCGGTGGATCAATCGGAAAAACTCGATATAACGGCCATTTTTGCCGGCATAAAGAAAAATGTTGTTTCCAAGAGTTTCAAAGGGGGAGATGTTGTGGCCATATTTGGAGGAGCCGAAATTAATCTTATGAATGCGGATTTCTATGGCAAGATCAAACTTGATTCTGTGAATATTTGCGGTGGTACCAAGATTTTTGTTCCGGCAGATTGGGATGTGCGCAGTGAAGCTGTGGCCATTTTAGGCGGAGTGGAAGATAAACGGAGGATACGCCCCGATTATATCAATCCCAATAAACGCCTGGTCATTGACGGCGTTGCATTAATGGGTGGAATAGAAATTCGAACTTTGTAAAGACCGTATATAAAATATACCACAATTGTCAGCATCCCCTTTTCACAATATCCGGTTTATATGGTTGTTTATTATGGCCTGGTGGCTATGGGTGGTGGTTCATGCCGCAACCCTGGTAAGCCTCGGATTTGATTTGACCCCCGCCATAATCGACAGCCTGGTAAGCAACCTGCTCCTCGCCGGAACGGTTTTCCTGATCGCCAACAGCATACGCTTTTATATACCTGAAGGACACCGGAATTTTTACCTTTTGATATTGATTATCCTCATGACATTCATTTGGTTTACCTTACTCAGAACAATCCTGTTGTTGCTGCCCCTCAATGTATCCGACTACGGGTTGTTCTTCAGCAAATCAACGCCAATCCGCCTTGCTTCCGGTTTCCTTTTGCTGGGTGTGGCATCGCTGGTTTTTCTGGTATGGCGGCTGATGAAAGAAAACCAGGAAGAAGAAGGACGCCAATCCGCCCTGGAAAAAATGGCAAGGGAAGCAGAGCTACACAGTTTACGGCAGCAACTCCAACCCCATTTTTTATTCAACAGCCTAAACAGCATTAATGCACTTGTGGTAAGCGACAGCAGGCAGGCACGCACGATGATTACGCAACTGAGTGACTACCTGCGTGGTACCATACGCAAAGACGAACAACAATGGAACACGTTGGAAAATGAACTGCGGCATCTCGAACTTTACCTCAACATCGAAAAAGTTCGTTTTGGCGAACGGCTGAACACCCGGATCAAAGTGGATGAAGAAGTACTGCAGTTTCAAATACCCGCATTGCTTTTGCAGCCTGTAATGGAAAATGCCATTAAATTCGGGCTGTATGGCGTGACGGACAACGTTGAAATCATTTTGCGTGCTGCAATGCTTGACCAGGAGCTGGAAATCATCGTTACCAATCCTTTCGAACCCGGTAGCCATCCGGGTGGGAAAGGCACGGGATTCGGGCTTCAGTCAGTAACCAAACGACTACAATTGCTGTACGGCAAGACCGGTTTATTGTCCACACACGAACAGGGAAAAATATTTATTACACGGATTTTAATACCCAGAAGTAATGTACAAAGTGCTGATTATTGACGATGAACCCCTTGCCCGGATGCTGGTTAAGGAAATGCTTCAGCAACATAACGACTGTCAGCTTTGTGGCGAATGCTCAGATGGCTTTGAGGGACTGAAAAAGATTCAGGAAGTGGGGCCCGATCTTGTGTTCCTGGACGTGCAAATGCCCAGGATCAATGGATTTGAAATGCTGGAAGTACTGGATGATCCCCCGGCCGTTATTTTCACTACGGCTTTTGATGAATACGCCATACGGGCCTTTGAGCAAAACGCCATGGATTATTTGCTCAAGCCTTTCAGCCAGGACAGGTTTGATCAGGCATTGCAGAAATTCAGGGAACGTTATGTTCAGCCTCTACCAGACCAACTCTCCCATACTGTTGATGATTCCCCGGCTTTGCCGGGACAAAATGATCGTATCGTAATTCGGGATAACGGGCAGGTCAAGATTATACCCATTCAGGATGTTTTTTTCCTTGAAGCAGCAGACGATTTCGTAAAAGTTCACCTTGAAAAAAGCCATTTTCTAAAGAAGAAAACCATGGCTTCATTTGAAAAGACATTGCCCATGGAAGGTTTCGTCCGCGTTCACCGGTCTTTCATCATTTCCGTGAGCCGGTTGACAAAGCTTGTACCTTATGAAAAGGACGGTATGCTGGCTGTATTGTCAAACGGCATGAAAATTCCCGTAAGTAAATCTGGCTATGCCCGGCTAAAGACCATTTTAGGGATATAACCGATCATTTTTTTGACGCATTTTTGCTGCATGCATGAACAGGCAGACATTATTGTTGTGGGAGGCGGGGCATCCGGATTTTTTTGCGCGGTAAATGCCGCCCGCCTGGCACCCGGCAAAAAGGTCATGCTTTTGGAAAAATCGGGCAAATTGTTGCAAAAAGTGAGGATCAGCGGTGGTGGAAGGTGCAATCTCACGCATTACGGCAAAGACATTCAGGAAATGGCCCGGTGTTATCCGAGAGGGGAAAGGTTCGTAAAAAAAGCTTTCCACCATTTTTTTGTGCAGGATACCATCGATTGGTTTGAAGCAAGAGGAGTACAGTTGAAAGCCGAAAAAGACGGCCGTATGTTTCCTCTGACCGACAGTTCCGAAACGGTGATGAATGCCCTTTTGCAGGAGGCCGGGCATCTCGGAGTGATTATCCACCACGGTTTTCCGGCAAATGGTTTGCGAATGCTTTCGGGAGGTTTTGAAATAAAAGCCGCCGGGGGCCTGACTTATAGTGCGCCTTTTGTTTGCCTCAGTACAGGTGGCGCTCCAAAAGCATTTCAGTATGCCTGGATTGCTGATGCCACCGGTCATACCATTATTGACCCTGTGCCTTCATTGTTCACATTTAATTTGCCGGGTCACCCTATAACGAAATTAATGGGGATAAGCACCGAAGCGATAGTCCGGTTACCGGGTACCAGATTCTCCAGCCATGGCCCATTACTCGTCACGCACTGGGGGTTAAGCGGACCGGCCGTGCTCAAACTTTCTGCTGTGGCTGCAACCTGGCTGCAACAACAGCATTATCGTTTCCCGGTACTGCTCAGCTGGCTTCCCGCCAACGATGAAGCCAGGCTCCAAATGGTTTTTGAAGATCAACGGAGAAATCACGGCAAGGCATTGGTGAGCAACGCCAACTGGCATAAACTTCCATCAAGATTGTGGCAATTTCTTCTGGACCAATCCGGAATAACACCGCAAACCACCTGGGCAGTATTGAATGCCGGCCAGCAAAGGAAATTGTTGCAAAACCTTCTGCATTACCCGGTGACCGTGAATGGCAAAACCACCTTCAAGGAGGAATTTGTTACTGCCGGGGGAATTGATACGGCTGAAGTAAGTCCGCAAACGATGGAAAGCCGGAAATGTCCAGGATTGTATTTAACCGGTGAAATGTTGAATGTGGATGGAATTACCGGTGGCTTTAATTTTCAGTTTGCCTGGACGAGTGGATTTCTGGCAGCTAAATCCATTGCTGAAAAGTTGAATGCATAGGTGCACGCCATAAACAACGAAAATATTTCTCTTTTGTGGCATGAGGCAGTTTGTGAACAGGTTGATTCAATTAACTTTGAAGGAATTTGAATAACCTCAAAGCATAATTGATAATTTAGAGATATGGGTCAGTTAAAAGATAAATTCAGGGCAAAAGCGGACGAAGCCAGTGCAGAAATCAGGCAGTTACTTAAAGAACATGGAAATGATGTGATCGGCGAGGTTAAGCTCTCCCAGATTTACCAGGGTATGCGTGGCATAACAGGACTGGTTTCCGAAACTTCTTTGCTGGATGCGCAGGATGGTATCCGTTTCCGCGGGTATTCTATACCACAACTCCGCGAGTTGCTCCCAAAAGCTCCCGGCGGTTCTGAGCCCTTGCCTGAAGGGTTGTTTTACCTTATGCTGATTGGTGACATACCTACTGAGGAGGATGTAACCTATGTGACCCAATTGCTGCAAAGAAGAAGCCATGTACCAAACCACGTGTTTAAGGTGCTTGACACCATGCCGTTGAATACCCACCCGATGACCATGTTCGTTACGGGAGTAATGGCCCTGCAGACAGAAAGTGTCTTCGCTAGGAAATATGCACAAGGCCTCCACAAGAAAGATTACTGGGATGCCACTTTTGATGATGTGCTGACCCTCATCGCCCGCTTGCCACGGATCGCCGCTTATATCTACCGTCGGAAATATTACGATGGTGATGATATTAATCCTGATGGCATGCTCGACTGGGCTGGAAACCTTGCTCAT
This sequence comes from Bacteroidota bacterium, assembly GCA_023387985.1. GTDB lineage: Bacteria > Bacteroidota > Bacteroidia > Chitinophagales > Chitinophagaceae > Phnomibacter. The sequence goes on from JAEWHC010000009.1 coordinate 1,147,805, forward strand.
ATGCTCGGATACAGCAACGAAAGCTTCCGCGAACTGATGCGCTTATATATGACTATACACGCCGATCATGAAGGAGGCAATGTGAGTGCACATACTACACACCTTGTTGGTAGTGCTTTAAGCGATGCCTATCTTTCTTATGCCGCTGGAATGAATGGCCTGGCCGGCCCCTTGCACGGACTCGCCAACCAGGAAGTGATCAAATGGATATTTGAAATGCAGAATGAACTGGGCACAGACCTTCCTTCAAAAGAGCAGATAACGGAATACGTTAACCAAACCCTTAGTGAAGGTAAAGTCGTTCCGGGTTATGGACATGCCGTGCTTCGGCAGACAGATCCACGCTTTACCGCGCAAATGGAATTTGGTAAAAAGCATATGCCTGATGATAAACTTTGCCGCACGGTATGGAATATTTATGAAGTAGTTCCAGGTATTCTGGAAAGCCTGGGCAAAGTGAAAAACCCCTGGCCAAATGTGGATTCGCACAGTGGCGCTTTGCTGGTACACTACAACATGCGTGAATACGAATTCTACACCGTTTTATTTGCTGTTAGCCGTGCATTGGGTGTTTTGGCAAACCTGGTCTGGTCGAGGGCACTGGGCTTTCCACTCGAAAGGCCGAAGAGCGTAACCACCAAACTGGTGAAACGATGGCTGAATGGTGAAGATGAGGTGTGGGGAGATTAATGGTTGAGGGCTTTATACCGTTACAGCTACGCGGCGTATTGCGGGTTTTTGATTATGAATGCTTTGCCGCAGTGGGACATAAAAAACGATAATGGGATTTGATAAAGTTGGATTTTCATCCCAACGAATTTTTGGTTCCCTTATGCACGTTTTTCTTCAGAATTAAACGCAAAGGAATTACAAGATAAATAGTGTATTAAAATTTACTCCTCATTCAAACATATATGGATTTCAAGCCTAATGAATTTTTTATAGGTTTGGTGGAATTCATCACCATACTACTACCAGGCGCTGTGCTGGCTTCCATTCTATTGCTGGTTGAGGCCAATCATCCGCTTCAAGCAAATCATGCGCTGTATCAATACGCCTTTTCTGACGATACAAAAATAATATTCTGGGTGGTGGTTATCTTTTCTTCATTTGGCTTAGGTTATTTTTTAAGTTCAATTGCATCCGGTTTGGATGCATTATATGATCCAATCAGGAAACAATTTTCTCCTTACGAGGAAGATTTACGTGAGCGATTTAAGTACAACAGCCTTTCCAAAAAAGAAAGGAATACATTTTTGAAGGTTTATGAACGGCATATTGAAGAAATGAAGAAGAATGAATATTTGGAAGAGGTCATGGTGAATTCCGAAAAGGAAAAAATATTTGAAGGCTATAAAATAACATTTGCAAACAATATTTTCAGGAAACTATTGGGGGTGATTTTTAAACTTAATTACCATATCAAAATTGATAGGAGCTATGAAGAGGCAAGAAAAATTTTGAACCAGCAACCCATAGCGGTTAGAAATGCAGCCAACACGTATAAATGGGCAGGCACAATCCTGGAAGCACGATATCCTTCAATTAACGAACAAGTTTCCCGAATCATGGCTGCTTCAAAATTTTTTAGAAGTATGGTGGTTGTATCCTTAATATATCTCGCATTGCAGCTGTGCGCTATAATTCCCTTTACCTTTTGGCAAATCAATATGCTGATTCTTGTGCTTTCCTTTCGTGAGTACATTGTGCAGCGACAAAAAAGTGTTCAAAAAACTTACCAAAGTATAGTAGTTCTGACTTATTCCGGTGACTCATTAAATATGCCAACACCCTAAAGAATTGGGAACCAGCGGATAAACAGTAAACATGCCAGTGTGGTTTTTTTGTCATGGTGCCGCTCATAGCAAAAAACCCGGCAAGACCAGGTTTTCATGAGTGGAGGATATCGTCCCGAAAGCGTTCGGAACCTCTTCCCCGAAGGCTTTCGGGGCATGCAAGCAGTTATTTGCTGCTCTGAATAAGCCATTCAATATATTTTCGGCTTTTTTTCGCCTTAATTATTCTTTCCCGCTGCCTGGCCAATTGTCTTGTATCATAATGCTCAGTGTAAACGGTTTTCCAGTCAGCAGCTTTTGCCGTAAAAGTTGAAAATCCGGTGTTATGTTGAAGCAGACGAGGCTCCAAATCGCTTGTATGACCTACATAATAACGATCCAATTTTTGAGAATATAAAATGTAAACAGTAAACATGCCAGTGTGGTTTTTTTGTCATGGTGCCGCTCATAGCAAAAAACCCGGCAAGACCAGGTTTTCATGAGTGGAGGATATCGGAGTCGAACCGACGACCTCTTGCATGCCATGCAAGCGCTCTAGCCAGCTGAGCTAATCCCCCTATTGGGCGGCAAAAATAGGAGCTTCTTCCTTACAACCAAAATTTTTCATTTTATTGGTTTATATTACATGAAAAATCAATTGATCCTCTAAAATCCTCGTGCTGGCCCAACTAACCGAAAAATCAGGTGGATCGATCGTGAAGACGAATGGGGATCCGGGCAATTGAAAGAAATAGAAAATCAGGCATGATTTTTTTAATCCATTAAATACACAATCAAACAAGTGAAGGAACAAATCAATTCAGCGCTGCTCAATATCGGGGAATATACCCATTTCTTTCTCCGGTTTATCAGGAATATTTTTCGGAAAGGGTTTGAGTGGCAGGAATTTTTCAGGCAATGTTTTAAAATCGGGAACCAGACATTGGGGATCATTGTGCTTACCGGATTTGTAATCGGCTTTGTGTTGACCCTTCAATCTGTGCCGGTACTGAAGGATTTTGGCGCGTTAAGCTATACCCCGGGTATGGTTGCGGTCTCCGTATTCCGTGAGCTCGGCCCGGTGATTACTGCTCTCATTTGTGCGGGAAAGATAAGCTCCGGCATTGGAGCTGAATTGGGCAGTATGCGTGTAACTGAACAAATAGACGCCATGGAAATATCAGGCGCCAACCCAACCCAATACCTGGTAGTAACCCGCATTCTCGCTTGCTTTCTGATGATCCCATTGCTCACCATTTTTGCCAACGCCGCCGCCCTGCTTGGGGGATTTGCAGGTATGATTACCGTAAGCGATATGACCTTAAGCCTTTATTTCAGGAAAAGTTTTAGCGCGCTGGGTTTTTCAGATGTGTTCCCATCGCTCATCAAAACCTTCTTTTTCGGATTGGCCATTGGTTTAATCGGCAGTTTTAAGGGAATTTTCAGCAAAGGCGGCACAGAGAGCGTAGGGGAAGCAGCGAAATCAGCCGTGGTTACCTCTTCAGTATGGATCATTATTATCGACGCAATCGCAGTTCAAATCACCAATATCTTGTATTATTCATGAGCCAGGAAGAACACGATAACAAGAAAGTAAATTCCACTCAACCGGAAAATGCAGGCGATGTTCAGCCAATGGAGGCAGAGGAGCAAACCTCCGAAGTTCAGGCTGAAGTGGAAGAGGGTGCAGAAAACGGAACCGGTGAGGATTTGGATGTTTTAGACCCGAGGATTTTGGAGCGCCGCAAGAAAGAAGCAGGCCTCGAGCACATCATTGACATACAAGGGCTGAAAAAATCCTTCGGTAAAAAGGAAGTATTGAGAAATATTAACCTGCAGGTGAAAAAAGGCGAAAATCTTGTTGTGCTTGGCAAGAGCGGAACAGGAAAATCTGTTACGCTCAAGTGCATAGTCGGTATGCTGGATCCGGATAAAGGTTCGGTAAAAGTTTTTGGTGATGAAGTTTCCAGGCTGAATGACGAAGACCTCAAAATTCTGAGGGAACGCATAGGATTTCTTTTCCAGGGGGGAGCGCTTTACGACAGTATGACGGTGGAGGCCAATATGGCTTTTGCTTTAAAAAGAGTATTGGGAATCCGTGATAAAGAACAGATCCATAAACGTACCATGGCCGTACTAGAAGGCGTGGGACTGCAGGATGCATTGAAAAAAATGCCGGCTGACCTGTCAGGTGGTCAAAAAAAGCGGATTGCCCTTGCACGAACATTGATTGTAAAACCGGAGATCATATTGTATGATGAGCCTACAACGGGTTTGGATACCATCACCAGCAAAGAAATCAGCGAACTGATCCTGACCATGCAGCGAAAATATAACGCTACATCCATTGTAGTTACTCACGATATGAAATGTGCGGAAATTGTTGCCGACCGCATTGTGGTCATGAATGAAGGGGAATATGTGGCAACCGGGACTTATGAAGAATTAATGAACAGTGAGGACGAATTTGTGCGTTCGTTCTTCCCTTAAAAAAAGAATTATTATGAAAGCATCAACTTCACAAAAAGTAAAATTGGGATTGTTTACTGCTTTGGGCCTTGCCGTGCTCTTTGTTTTTGTATTTGTGATCGGCAGCCAGAAAAACATGTTCAGTAAAAAAATCAATCTCTACGGTCAATTCAGCAATGTAACGGGATTAAAAACGGGTGGATTTGTGCGTTTTGCAGGGATCAATGTGGGAACGGTGGATCAGATTTCCATCGTGAATGATACCACGGTACGTGTGGACCTGAGCGTAGAAAGAGATGTGCAGAAATTCCTGAAAAAAGATTCGCGTATGAGCATTGGCAGTGATGGACTCATGGGGGATAAACTTGTGACACTAAGCCCCGGATCAGAAGGGCAGCCGATGATTGAAGACGGCGATGAAATTCCGGTGGTGAATCCCATGCAAATGGATCAGGTGATGGAGAAATTCGGCGCCATAACCGATGACGCAGGTATTGTAATCGCCAATCTTGCCGACATCAGCGACCGCGTAAATGCCGGGGAAGGCAGTCTTGGACGCCTGCTGTCGAGCGATCGCCTGGCCCGCAATATGGAGCAAACCATACAACAGACCGGGGAAACCGTGGACGAGATCAAGCGCGCCGCAGCGGGCTTTGGAGACAATATGGAGGCGGCTCAGGAATCTTTTTTGCTTCGGGGCGCCATCCGCAGAAAAGAACGCAAGGAAAAGCGGGAAGCTGAACAGGCTGCAAAAGAAGCCCAAAAGAAAACTGAAGAACAAAAACAGAAAACGGATCAAAAAAATTAATAAGCCTGAATTTTATTCATATTTGACCTGCGATCGAAAAAGATTTGGTCAGCATTTGTCAATTCAGCTTATTTTTTATTTCGTTCAATTTTAATAAGGCTTCCACCGGTGTCAAACGGTTGATATCTGTATTTTCCAAAGCTGAACGTATATTTTCAAAGACTTCGCTATGCGCGTCAAAAATGGAAAGCTGCATCTTTGGTGGCGGTATCTTTTCAATTTTATGTTTTAGGCCCCCATGCTGTTTATCGGCATCTTCTTGTTTTTGTTCCAGGGTTTTCAGGATTTGATTGGCCCTTTCAATCAGCAGCGTGGGCATGCCGGCCATTCTTGCCACATGAATGCCAAAGCTGTGGGTTGATCCACCGGGTTCCATTTTGCGAAGGAAAATGATCTTATTGCCGGCTTCCTTATGCGTTATGTGATAATTGTGAATGCCTTCAAACATGTTTTCCAGGGCGTTGAGCTCATGATAATGGGTGGCAAACAAAGTTTTAGGTTTAAAATTGCTGTTGTGTAAGTATTCAGCAATGCTCCAGGCAATGCTGATACCGTCATACGTACTGGTACCTCGCCCTATTTCATCAAGAAGCACCAGGCTGCGTTTGCTCAGGTTGTTGATGATGCTTGCAGTTTCGTGCATCTCCACCATAAACGTACTCTCGCCGCCAGACAAGTTATCACTTGCCCCAACCCGTGTAAAAATTTTATCCGTTAATGGCACTTTCGCCTTTGAACAGGGTACAAAGCTTCCAAGGTGCGCCATGAGGGTAACCAGGGCAGTTTGCCGGAGCAAGGCACTTTTCCCACTCATATTCGGACCGGTAAGAATTATGATTTGCTGATCGCCGGGGCTTAGCCGGATATCATTGGATATGTATATTTCTCCCGGAGGAAGATTGCATTCAATTACCGGGTGCCGCGAATCTTTAAAAAGCAATTCCAGATCGTCGGACATTTCCGGTTTGCAATAATTGTATTTAATCGCATTTTCCGCAAAAGCGGTAAGGCAATCCACTATAGCGGCTGTTTTGCCGTTGGTTTGTAAAGGCTCAATAAAATCCTGCAATTCCCCAAGCAATTTTTCAAAGAGCGACTCCTCAAGTGCCTGAATTTTTTCTTCCGCCCCAGTGATCTTTTCTTCGTATTCTTTCAATTCCGGCGTAATGTAACGCTCGGCGTTTACCAGGGTTTGCTTGCGGATCCAGTCTTCGGGCACTTTAGACTTATGTGCATTGGTTACCTCGAGGTAATATCCAAAAACATTATTGAAGCCGATTTTCAACGAACTGATGCCTGTTTTTTCGGACTCCTGATGTTGTAATCTTGCCAGGTACTGCTTACCTGTACTCGCGATTTCACGCAGTTCATCCAGGCCGGCATCCACACCACCTGCAATCACACCCCCTTTGCTGATGGCCACCGCGGGATTTTCGCGGATCGTTCGTTCAATGCTTTCTGCCAGTGAATAGCAAGGGTTAAGGGCTTCGGCCAAACGCCTGAGATAAATATTTGTACTTTCATCCAATACCGTTTTCAGGGATGCCATTTGCCTTAATGAACGGGAGATTTGAAGCACTTCCCGCGGGTTGATCTTTTTAAGCGGCACCTTGCTCACCAGCCTTTCGATATCGCCGCTCTGCTTCAGGCAAGATTTTATATTGTCTCTTACGGAAACGTGACCTGCCAAAAACTCTACGGCATCGTGGCGTTGTTTGATTTTTTCAATGTCAGAAAGGGGCATGGCCACCCAGCGCCTCAATAGCCTTGCACCCATTGCCGTTTGCGTGGAATCGAGCACCGGCAGTAAACCTTTTCCTTCCCCTGAGGCAGTACCAAACAATTCAAGGTTGCGTATTGTGAAACGGTCCATCCAGAGATGATCTTCCCGCACGACGCGTTGCATGCTCACCACATGTTGTAAATGCGGGTGCTCAGTTTCTTTAAGATAATGAAATACGGCTCCGGCCGCGGTAATGCCTGCGTCCATGTCTTCTATTCCAAAACCTTTGAGGTTTTGGGTTCCGAAATGCCGGTTGATCGTCTCTCTTGCAAAAGCCGCATCAAAAATCCATTCATCAAGCGCATAGGTAAAAAAGGAGTGACCAAAAAGTTCCTTGAATTTTTTTTGGTGCTGGCGCTGAAAAACCACTTCAGCGGGATGGAGGCTTTGCAGCAGTTTGTCGGCATATTCTGTGTCGCCTTCAGCAATGAAAAACTCCCCTGTGGAAATGTCAAGAAACGCAAGGCCGGTAAGATCTTTTGAAAAATGAACGCAAGCCAAAAAATTGTTGGTGTCATGCTGCAGCAATTTATCATTGGTGGCTACACCGGGGGTGACCAGTTCGGTAACTCCTCTTTTTACAATGCCCTTGGCTAATTTCGGATCCTCCAGTTGATCACAGATGGCCACCCGGTAACCGGCCTTTACCAGTTTGTGCAAATACGTATCCAGGGCATGATGCGGAAATCCGGCCAGTTCACTGTCGTCTCCGCCATTGTTGCGTTTTGTAAGCGTAATGCCTAAGACCCCACTTGCCACAACAGCGTCCTGGCCGAAAGTTTCATAGAAATCCCCTACACGAAAAAGCAAAATCGCATCCGGGTATTTCTGCTTGATTGCCCGGTGCTGTTGCATTAATGGAGTGTCCTTGAAACTTTTGGCCATACCGCCAAAAATAAGCGAATTGAAATGGTTTCAACCCGGAGTTGTCCGCATTTTATTAAGGTTGCAATTTTGCAAAATCCTTGTTCCGCTTTTGCCGGGTGTCCAAATTATAAGTGGCGATTCAATGCCTTTTCCTTCTTCTCAAAATACCACCCGAAGCATCTTTGATGGTGGAGGCAAACATGAATGCCTGCGGATCAGCATCAAAAACAAGATTTTCCAGTTTGCGGAATTCAAGCCGTGTGATCACGGTAAAAATAATATCTGCTTCAGCGCTGATGTTGAAACGACCGGGCAAAAAGCCGCGTTCACCCTTGTAAACTGTGATGCCTTTCCCCATTTTGTTTACAAGCTGATGCTTGATGAGTTCGCTTTTACTCGAAACAATGGTTACCCCTGTATAGGCCTGCAAACCTTCCACCACATAATCAATAGATCGTGTAGCGCAGAAATAGGTCAGGATGGAGTAAAGCGCGGTTTCAATGCCGAAAAATATGGCCGCAAGCGAAAAGATCATGATGTTGATGGCCATGATGATCTCAGAAATGGTAAATGAGGTTCTTTTCAACGTGTACAATGCAAGTACTTCAATGCCATCAATGGCAGTACCGGCCCGCATGGCAAGACCTACACCAATGCCAAGGCAAACACCTCCGAAAATTGAAATAAGGAGTTTATCGGCCGTGATGGCATAGTTGGGAATGATGGTTAGAAAAACTCCGAGCAACAAAATACTGATTGCAGCCCGGATGGCAAATTTGGCCCCGATAATGAAATAAGAAGCAATAATAAAAGGCAGATTTAAAACCGATATGGTAATGGCGAGATTGAACTGCCTGATTTCGTGCACCAGCAGGGAAATGCCCGTGATGCCTCCATCGAAAAAATGATTGGGAACCATAAACAGCTTCAGCGCAACGGCCGCAATAAACGAACCGGCGATCAGAAGGAGGTAATCCAGGACATTTCCGTTCCTTTTCTCGCTGGCTACATTCATGGATTTGGTCAGCCTTTCTTTGAGTTGGAGAAGATTGAATTCTTTTTGTTTATTCAATACCCTCTGTGCGGTTGGTGTAAAATACCTGTGGTGATTTAAAAAATCTACCTGCGTCAATAGCCATTCTGTCTCTGATTTTAAATCCTGGGTACGCTGATTCTCTTCAAACAAGGCTGCAGCCCTTGATTCGTATTCGGTGGTGCCCAGGTAAAACAAATCGGCGTCGCAAAGAATTTCAGCGAGGAAATTTGTAGGCGTTTGAGGAATGCGTGTGCTGAGGATAAGATCACAGACCAAATTGATCTGATCTGACTTATAATTAAAATCCGGCAAAATTCTCCGGGCGTAATGACAGGAAGTTTCTTCATGCCGGTAGTAATCCTGGATGTATCCCAAATCATGGAACAGGGCCGCAGTTTTCAAGATAATCAGATCATCCCCATGCACATTTTCTGCCTCTGCCAATTCTTCTGCGGCGGCTATTACATTCTCAGTATGTCGCAGGCTGTGATAAGTAAGATAGGCCGGAAGGCTTGAACTCATCTTGTCCGTAACGTATTCTTTCAGTTTAAAATACTCCATAACATCGATTGATTAATCTTTTACCCTTTCTGAAGGCTCGTTCCTTTTTTTTCGTGTCAAACCATTTAAAATATAGCTCCAGGTGCACAGGTTTCAATGTCGCTTTTTTTTTAACCCGCAGACATTTTGAGTGGTAAAGGGTAAAAATAAGGACATTTTTTACCTGGAGCCTTTCCCGGGAAAATTAAATTTGGCTTCAATTGACCGGGAACGGCCTGATTTGCGGCGTTTAAGCCGGATCTGCAGGATAAGCCAACCTCAACTTCCAAATGCGGTATATGCCTGTCAAGAAATCATTCACCTCGCTTTTCCAGGTATTGATGATTTGATCGGGCCCGTGTTGGTTTGCGCCTCTTTTCATTTAAAATTGTTGAAGCAGCGTGGATCTCATTGGCCCTTTTTCCGGAAATGTAGATTTAGTCTCCAGCTTCAAGGTTATGTAAAAGCCTGATGATGAAAACGATGCGTTATCCTTTCCCGGCATGTTGAATGAATGAATTCCTGCTGAACTTGAAGGCACAAAGCGGATCCGGGCTGCTCAAAAACAAGTGGGGCCGATCATTTTTATGACCGACCCCGGGTTCCCTGCTGCTTTACAAGTTAATAGACGATAATTTAACGTCAGGGTTTAAAGATAAATAAATTTTTTTTACCATTTGACAATTGCTATTCTTCCTGCCGGACCGGCCAGGAGAGCATATTTTTCGTCCGGTGCCATAGTTACCACGTGAAATGGCATTTGAGAAAAGTCTCTGAAACCAAAATGTCTCAGGCCATTTTCATCTTTCCGGGGTACTCCAAAAGCGATGCCGGAGGTTCCGCAAACAATTATCCGGTAATCTGAACTCACGGCAACCCCGCTCTTATAGCCTTCAAAACTGGGTAATATCCTCACCCTGTCCAAATCGGTATTGATCACAAAAAAATTGCTATCCGGCCTCTGCGGAACTGCAAAGTCCCCGCCCGTGACGAAAAAGAAATCATCTTTTACCGCCATGCCATTGATGCCTGTGGTGTTTTTACCGCGCATCATCGGAATCCGGATTGTTTGTTTTACTCCTGGTTTCTTCAAACAGCCTTTCAAAAGCCAGATCTTGTTTTGATGGCCCCCTGTTGCAAATGCGGCCTTGGCGCCTGTAACAGTTCGGGATGTCAGCAAAATATTTGAGCCGCTGGCGGCGAAAATAGCATCTCCCGGTTGCGGCTGGGGCCGGTTATTAAAAGGAACTTCCTTCCAGGTTCGGCCATGGTTTTTGCTGTAAAGCATATAAAACCGGTCTTTCAGCGGGTCACCGATCGCATACCCGCGTTTTCCCGCAAAATCCATGGCGTCCAGAAACATGCCTTCCTGGTCTTTAAAGAATACCCGGGCCCAGTTTTTTCCTCCATCGGTTGTGCGAAGGATGACCGCAGGATTATCTACAGCCAGCACCAATGCAGTCTGCGCGTCAAAAGCTTCAATATCACGAAAATCCCGGTTCTCATAGCCTGGCGGATTCACCCATTCCCAGGTTTTTCCAGCGTCCCGTGATTTGCCAACGGTTCCTTTGCTGCCGCTTACCCAGGCGATCTCATTTGAAGGCATGCTTAGGCCACGGAAACTTGCCTGGCGTTGAGAGCTGTCTAAAAGAATGAATTCCTGGCCAAAAATTGAGGGTGGGGCAAATACAATGCTGAAAGTAAAATACAGGGTGAAGCGGAAAATAGAACTGGATTTAAAAAGCTTGGGCATTAAGGTGTTGCATTTACGTTTTCGGTCAAATACGCAAAATGGAAGATACGTGGTATTGGCCTATTGAAGGGTGAGGAAGGTTTAAATTAATGCTTTTTGCCTGGGTCCTGCAGTGTAAGATAACCTGGAGGGTATTCATTCAACAGGCCTTGTGAAGCTAAAGCGGAAAAGAACCAGGAATAAAAAAACCCGGCCAAAAGACCGGGGGGATATGGTTCAGCTTAGTTTACTGGGGGATTTTCAGTTCCTGTCCGGGGTGGATCAGGTCGGGATTTCCTCCGATTACATCTTTATTTAGTTCATAAATGTCCTGCCAGCTTTTGCCATAGCGTTTGCCAATTTTTGAGAGGCTGTCGCCCGCTTTCACAGTATAGGCTTCGCCTGCTTCGGCTTCGGATGCCGCAGGTGCATTGATATTCAAAACCAGATCTGCACTCCGGAAATCCGGGTCCAAACGGTCATAAACATCCCAAAGTTCATCTTTTACCTGGGCTGAGGCGGCATCGCCATCAATGTACAATACGTTGTCTTGCTCTCTGATTGACAGATTGGCAACACCTTTTGCGTTGGCGGCGTTGATCAGTTCTGCATATTTATCCTGTAATGCCATAGTTTAAAAGTTTTACTTTACGTTTAATTGGTTTTCTACATTCTTTGGGTTCAACGCCATAAGGGCCTGCATTAAATTGGGCAAATCGGCTTTGTTAATGGTTCCGGTAAGGGTTACAACACCATCATTAACGGTAGCGGCAACACCTTGATATTTGGCTACTTCAGCTGCAACTGCTGTAGCAAGCGCAGGATCGGCACTGATTTCCACAGGCGCTACGGTGAGGTTATTGGTAACAGATTTTACACCTTCCACTGCTTTTGCATCGGCTTCAGCCTTAGCTTTTGCAGCATCATCAGCTACTTCGCCTGTTAGGGTTACCACGCCTTTTGTAACATCAACAGAAACACCGCTTCCAACAGAAGTTTCAACTTTTGCTTTAACATCAGCATCTTTGGGGCCGGATTTGCAGCTGGTAAACCCGAAGGCAAGGAAGGCCACCATAACAAGGCCATAAATGTAATTTTTCATTGAGTCTAAGATTTTTTAATGAGATACAAGATTACAAAATTTTTTACGCTTTGAGGTTTTAAAGTTTGTGTTAATAAACCAATTGCATCTTGTTTTAGCCGAAAAGCTAAATTTGTTCGCCAAATCAAATTCCGATTAAAATAAGGCCATGGCAGTAAACACAGACCTTTTTGAATATAACGAAAGCAGTATAAAAACTCTTGAATGGAGAGAGCATATCCGGTTGCGTCCGGGTATGTATATCGGTAAACTTGGCGATGGCACAAGCCCTGATGATGGCATTTATGTGTTACTTAAGGAAGTGATTGACAACAGTATTGATGAGCACACCATGGGCTATGGAAAACACGTTGATATAAAACTGGAAACCAGTGGCCAGCTTATGGTACGTGATTATGGCCGCGGAATTCCCATGGGGAAACTCGTGGATGTTGTTTCCAAAATAAATACAGGCGCCAAATACGACAGCAGGGTATTTCAAAAAAGTGTTGGTCTCAATGGTGTAGGTACCAAGGCGGTAAATGCCCTGAGCCGGCAGTTTACAGTGACGAGCTTTCGCGAAGGAAAATCCAAAACCGCCGTTTTTAATCAGGGCCACCTGATTGAGGAAGGAAAGCCGGTTAAGTCCGCGGAACAAAACGGAACCCTTGTGGTATTTACACCCGATGAAACGGTTTTCAAGAATTTCAAATACAAGGTGGAATATATTGAGGAGCAACTCTGGAATTACTGCTATCTCAATGCGGGGCTGATCATCAATTTCAACGGTAAGAAATTTGTCAGCAAAAACGGGTTACTTGATCTTTTGCAGCACAAAACCAACGAGGATGAACTGCGCTACCCCATTATTCACCTCAAAGGAGAGGATATTGAAATGGCGCTGAGCCACAACAATGATTATGGGGAAGATCTTTATTCATTCGTAAACGGCCAGTACACCACGCAAGGCGGCACACATCAGCAGGCTTTTCGCGAAGCATTTGTAAAAACCATTCGTGATTATTTCAAAAAAGATTACGATACGTCAGATATACGCACCTCCATTGTGGCTGCCATATCGCTTAGGGTACAGGAACCCGTATTTGAAAGCCAGACCAAAACCAAACTGGGTAGTCTTGTAATGTATGAAGGCGGACCAAATATCCGCACGTTCATTCTTGAATTCATGAGCCGTGAGCTCGACAATTTTCTTCACAAAAACCCGGCTGTGGCGGAAGCCTTGAAAAAACGGATTGAACAAAGTGAAAGGGAAAGGAAGGATTTGCAGGGCATTAAAAAACTGGCCAACGAAAAAGCAAAAAAAGCGGCCCTGAACAATAAAAAGCTGCGCGATTGCCATGTGCATTTCAACGACAATTCACCCGCCAAAAGCAAAGAAGAATATGAAGAAAAGAAAAGAGCAACTACCTTATTTATAACGGAAGGAGATAGTGCAAGTGGCAGCATAACCAAAGCGCGGAGCATACAGACCCAGGCAATTTTCAGCTTACGCGGCAAACCCCTGAACAGCTTTGGGCTTTCAAAAAAAATCGTTTATGAAAACGAAGAATTTAACCTGTTGCAGCATGCGCTGAATATTGAAGAAGGCATTGAAGGTTTGCGTTACAACAAGATCATCCTGGCCACAGATGCCGATGTCGATGGTATGCATATCCGTTTGCTGATGATGACTTTCTTCCTGCAATTTTTTCCTGAAGTGATCCGGCGTGGACATTTATATATTTTGGAAACGCCATTATTCAGGGTACGCAATAAACAGGAAACCATTTATTGCTATACCGAAAGTGAAAAACAAGCCGCCATGGTTAAACTTGGTAAAAACCCGGAGATTACCAGATTTAAAGGGCTTGGCGAAATAAGCCCGGATGAATTTGGACAATTTATAGGTGAGGATATCCGGCTGCAACCTGTATTGCTGGAAAAAGGAGATCATATCCAAAATATGCTGGAATTTTTTATGGGCAAAAACACACCACAGCGCCAGGAATTTATTATTGAAAATCTGAAAGTGGAACTGGATTTGGTAGAGAACTGATCATGCTGGAATTTCATACAGACCATAAACGTTATTTCGAAATTCAGTTGCAAAATGCAAATGATTATGTACTCCCGTTTATTGAAAAATATTTTCCGGTAAAGCCGGGCATGCACGTCCTTGAAATAGGTTGCGGCCAGGGATCCCTATTGAAGGCTTTTGCCGACAGGGGATGCGAATGCGTGGGTGTGGAAATGTACCCGCTTTGGATTGAAAAAGCCAATGAAAACCTGGCCGACTATATCAGCCTGAGAAAAATCCGGGTAATCGACCGGAATATTTACGACATAAATCCTGAACTGGATCTTGGCCATTTGTTTGATCTTGTTGTTTTGAAGGATGTAATTGAACACATTCATGATCAAAAAAGATTAATAGCCTGGATGAAAAGTTTTCTTAAACCGGGTGGAATGGTTTTTTTTGGTTTCCCACCATGGCAAATGCCTTACGGTGGCCACCAGCAGGTATTGCCCGGAATTTTGGGTAAAACCCCTTATTGGCATTTGTTGCCCATGCCCGTATTTAAATGGATATTAAAGAAAAAAGGATTGGAACAAAGTGAAATGGTGGAGATCAAAGAAACCGGGATCAGTATTGAAAGGTTTCAGCGTATATTGATACAAACCGGATACAGGATAATCGGCAAACAACACTGGATGCTGAATCCGGTTTACCAATATAAATTTGGGTGGAAACCTATCCGGCAGTTTTCACTGATCTCAAGCCTGCCATTCATACGCAATTTTTTAACTACCGGTGTATATTATATTGTTACACCTGAAAATTAATTTTTAAGATGATTCATATCGTTTTTAATGAAGCGGATGTAGATAAATTAAAGGAAGCCATTGGGCTTGACGAAAGTATTAATGGAAAAATACGGTTGATCAGGGATGATTACGCGGTTGGTCAGCTTGTGCTGCACGATGACCGCGAAGGAAAAGCCCGCCGTCGGCATTGGTGGAAAGGAGTCCTGGAATCTGCCAGGGCAGTGAAGATCGAAGAAACCATGGAAAAAATTGATGATGATGCAGAGGTTAAATCTTTGAAACGCATGCTGGACGAGGATATAAATGAGATCCTCTGGATTTGGGCAGCTCAAAACCAGCATGATGTAAGCGGCTATTACTGGATCATTAGCCAGTTGGCAGCCTATGCCGGCAGGGTGTATATTTTGTATATAAATAACCTGCCTTTCATTAATGAAAATGGTACCATTTTTTACCCGCAATGGCTGAGTGAAATTCCTGCCAAAGAATTCATCAAAGCAAAAAAACTTGCGAGGCAGGTAACGCTAAGCGAATTTGAATTGGACCATGAAGAGTATTTGCGCATGGTGGAAGAAGGGAATATGGTAAGGCAACTCCAAGGGGGTAAAAAACTGGCTTTTCATGATGCTTCTTTTTATGATCAGGCCCTGTCAAAATATGTTGATGGTGATTTTTCCCGGGGAAACCGAATCATTCATCAGTTTCTGGCAAAAGAGCAGGTAAAAACAGGTGATGTTTTTTTGCTATGGCGCCTGAAAATCATGGCAGAGCAAAATGGGTGGGAAATAAAAGGCGATATTCATGGCGGTCCCAAAGATTTTGAATTGCGTAATCCCACAATGCCTATGCTGAAAAAAAGATCTGCAACGGCGGATTCTGAAGGTCAGGATGTTACCAGCTTAAACTAACGGTTGAATTTTGGTTAGGTTAAGTTTCCAGTAACGAAAATGGAGATTGTATCGTCGAAAAGCAGGCAATCCCTATAAATCAAATAGTAATTAACGCAGTTATATGTCAAATGAAATTGATGCATTGAAGAATCTCGACAACGCCATGACCGGTGTGAGTGATTTATACAGGGAATGGTTCATGGACTATGCATCTTATGTAATTCTGGAACGTGCGGTACCGGCCATTGAAGACGGCCTTAAACCTGTACAGCGGCGCATCCTGCATGCCATGAAGGAGATGGATGACGGACGATTCAATAAGGTGGCCAATATTGTTGGGCAAAGTATGCAATTCCATCCGCATGGTGATGCGAGCATAAATGACGCCCTGGTGAATATGGGGCAGAAGGAATTATTGATCGATACGCAGGGAAACTGGGGCGATATCCGTACAGGTGACCCCGCGGCCGCGTCACGGTATATTGAAGCCCGCCTGAGTAAACTTGCGTTGGAAATTGCCTTCAATGCCAAAACCACGGAATGGCAGTTGAGTTACGACGGGCGCAAACAGGAACCCGTTAATCTGCCGATGAAGTTTCCCCTTGTACTGGCCCAGGGTGCTGAAGGTATCGCGGTGGGTTTAAGTACACGCATCCTGCCACACAACTTCATTGAGCTTTGCGATTGTACCATCAAATATTACAAGGGGAAAAAATTTGACCTCTATCCCGATTTTCAAACCGGGGGCTTACTGGATGTTTCCAATTACAACGATGGAAAACGTGGAGGAAAACTGAAGATTCGGGCCATTGTGGAAGAGGTCGACAAGAAATCGGTGGTCATAAAAGACGTGCCTTTTGGCGAAACCGTGAGCAGCCTGATCGAATCAATAACCAAGGCAGCGGAAGCCAAAAAAATACCCGTTAAAAAAGTTACCGATATTACTGCGGCCGAAGTACAGGTACTGGTTGAACTGAACCCCGGTACATCCATTGACCTGGCGATCGATGCCTTGTATGCATTTACAAACTGCGAGGTAAATGTATCTCCCAATGCCTGCGTGATCATGGATGCCAGACCGAACTTTTTAGGTGTGAGCGATCTCCTCAAATCCTGTGCAGACCATACCAGGCACCTCCTCAGAAAAGAACTCGAGATCAGGCTTAGTGAGCTTAACGAAAAATGGCATTTTACTTCGCTGGAAAAGATCTTCTTCGAAGAAAAAATTTACAAGGAACTGGAGAAGAAGCATGAAACCTGGGAAAAAGTGCTAAAGGCTATTGAAAAAGCATTTGAACCTTTTTTGCCTAAACTTAAACAACCGGTGACCCGTGAAGATGTATTGAAACTAACCGAAAAACCGGTAAGAAGAATCTACCGGCTCGATATTGACGACCTCATCCGGCAAATAAAAGGCATAGAAGACGATATTGCACAGGTGGAAAATCACCTCAGCCACCTTACTGCATACGCAATAGCCTATTTCGAAAAACTCATTGCCAATTTTGGCAAAGGCCGGGAACGCAAAACTTCTATCCGTCTCTTCGATTCTATTCAGGTTCAGCAGGTGGCGGTGGCCAACAGCAAGCTCTATGTAAACCGCGCCGAAGGCTTTATCGGCACAAGCCTGAAGCGTGAAGAATATGTGGATGATTGTTCAGAAATTGACGACATCATCTGCATAACCAAACGCGGCGTGATGAAGGTTGTTCGGGTTGCTGACAAAGTGTTCATCGGCAAGGATATTATACACGTTGCGGTATTTGACAAAACCGATGACCGTACAACGTATAATATGCTGTATGTGGATGGAAAAAGCGGTATTACTTATGCCAAGCGCTTCCAAATTGGCGGCATTACCCGCGATAAGGATTACGATCTCACTAAAGGCAGCGACCGCAGCAAAGTGCATTACCTGTCTGTTAATCCCAATGGTGAGGCAGAAGTTGTCCGCATCAGCCTCAGCCCTTCCAGCATTGCGAGGAATAAGGAACTGGAGTATTATTTTGAAGAACTGGCCATTAAGTCGCGTGGAAGCATGGGCAACCAGGTGACCAAATATCCGATCCGGAGCGTGAAGTTTAAGGAGGCCGGCCGGTCTACGCTCGAAGGCAGAAAACTATGGTACGACTCGCAGTTTGGAAGACTGAATACGGAAATGAAAGGTGAATACCTTGGCGTGTTTGAAGGGGATGATAAAATTCTGGCCATTTATGGTGATGGAACTTACGAGATAACGGACCAGGAATTGATGCAGCGCTTCGATACCGACAAACTCCTGTTGATTGAACTGTTCGATCCGGAAAAGATCATCACCGCAGTTTACCTTGATAACGAAAAAGGACAATATTACCTGAAACGGTTTTTAATTGAAACCAGTACACTTAAAACCAAATTCCAGTTTATTAAAGAAGGCGGGGGCAATTACCTGGAATTGGTAACCACGGAAGAGTCGCCGGTTATTTTGCTGGAAAAAGGAAAAGGGGCAAATAAAGAAAGCCAGGTGGTAAACGCAGCCGAACTTGTGGATGTAATGGGCTGGAAAGCGGTGGGTTATAAATTCACAGATAATAAAGCTACTGAAATGTCGTGGGTTACGGAAGCTGACTCAGCAAATGGGGTACAAGGCGAATTGTTTGATTGATTTTATTATTAAGCCCTTAACGCGTTTCATTTCTTACCTTTTATACTTCTCGCTTGACTTATGTGAGCTGGACATTAGAATTATGTCTTTTGAATTTTAATTTTGCCTTTTGAATTATCGGACCATGCCAAACCGAATCGTCAGCCTTGTACCAAGCATCACCGAAACACTTTTTGATCTCGGGGTGGGGGATCGGGTTGTGGGCATTACGAAATTTTGTGTGCATCCACAGCATTGGAAAAACAAAAAAACCATTGTTGGTGGTACAAAAAATCCGCAAATTGAAAGAATCAGGGAACTTAATCCGGATTGGGTGTTTTCCGTAAAAGAGGAAAACCGCAAAGAGGATATTGAACAGATCAGGCAATTTGCGCCGGTGTCTGTTTATGATATTGAAACATATGACCAGGCTTTGGATTCCCTAACCGATGTGGCCAGAATATGCGGGAAAGCGGATGAAGGTGCCGGGTTTGCGGAAGAAATAAAAACAGCATTTGAAAATCCCGGACTAAAGACAATGCAGTCGGTAGCCTATATCATCTGGAAGAATCCCATAATGGTTGCGGCAGCGAAAACTTTTGTGCATGATCTGCTAGGCCTTGCAGGCTTCAGCAATGTATTTGCCGGCAAAACCCGTTATCCCCAAACGGACTACGAAGAATTGAACAGGCTTTCGCCGGACCTGGTATTTTTGAGTTCTGAGCCTTATCCTTTTTCCGGCAAGCATCTTCCCGATTGGCAGCAGGCCATGCCGCGGTCACGAATTTTGCTTGTGGAAGGTGAAATGTTCAGCTGGTATGGAACGCGGATGCTGAAAGCGGCTAAATATTTTGAAGCGCTAAGGCAAAACCTGCAGTAAAACATCATTTTTTTAATTTATTCACCGGAAAAACGGCCTGTAGCAATCCGAAAAAACCATTAAAAGCTTTTTGCATTTCTGCACATCAACTCCCTTTTTTGGCGCAAATCCAATGAATCCATACTTTTACCATTGTTTTCAAATGCAGTTATGAGTAATAAGCCAACCGAACAAAAATTAGAGGAGCATGAACACCGGCTTACCGGTGAAAGTGAACAACCTGAACAGGCATCCATTGAAGAAAGAGCTTCATGGTTCAGGCGTAAAGGGAAGGGAATTACAACCACCACTTCCGAAAAGAAAGAAACCCCGGACGGGCTTTGGGTGATGTGCCGCTCATGCAAGTTTACCTGCACAGCCATTGAATTAAAAGAGAACCTTTTTGTTTGCCCGAAGTGCAATTATCATCATCGCATCGGCAGCACCGAATATTTTGAGATCATTTTTGACGACAAGGAATACGACCTGCTTTTTACCAATATCCGCAGTAAAGATTATCTGGGATTTGAAGATTTGAAGCCCTATCAGAAAAGGCTGGAAGAGACCTGGGAAAAAATGGGTACGCAGGACAGCATCAGTGTCGCAGTGGGCAAAGTGGGCGGCTATCCCATGGTGATCGCTTGTATGGATTTCGAATTTATTGGGGGCAGCCTTGGCAGCGTAATGGGTGAGAAGATCTGCCGCGGAGCTGATTATAGCCTTGATCACCGGATTCCCTTTATGATCATCAGCAAGAGCGGTGGTGCCCGCATGATGGAAAGCGCATTCAGCCTGATGCAATTGCCTAAAACCCTCGGAAGGATCAGCCTGCTGAATGATGCCAAAATCCCTTACATTTCTTTCTGCACTGATCCCACATTTGGCGGAACTACAGCAAGTTTCAGTATGATGGGGGACATAATCATTGCCGAGCCCAATGCGTTGATTGGTTTTGCCGGTCCGAGGGTAATCAAGGAATTTATGAAAAAAGACCTGCCGCCCGGATTTCAGACTGCGGAATTTCTACTAACCCATGGTTTTCTCGATTTTATTGTAGACCGGAAAGACCTTCGCGATAAACTGGCCCAGATCCTCATGTTGTTCAACAACAGCCGGAAACCCGACCCACAGCAAGAAGAGGATCCTTTTGCCCCGAAGGTGGAAAGCGGCAGCAATATTTTTGTTGAAGGGCCTGCAGAAGAGGATTTTCATGAGGAATGATCTTACGGAATCTCATCGCTACCTGATACCAAATCCTTTTTTTTGAAATGGTAATCAACAACAAACAGGCATACCACGAATTTTTTATTGAGCAGAAATATTCAGCGGGTCTTGTATTAACGGGAACCGAAGTGAAGTCTTTACGTGCAGGAAAAGCCAGCTTTAATGATGCCTATTGCTTTTTTCACCAGGGTGAACTTTACATAAAAAGCCTCCACATCAGTGAATACAAGCTTGGCACCATATACAACCACCTGCCTACACAGGAACGAAAGCTCTTACTTACCCGGCGCGAGCTGCGCAAACTCGAAAACAAGCTGAAGGAAAAAGGATATACCATTGTCCCGCTCAAAATTTTCTTTAGCGAGAGTGGTTATGCGAAAATTGAAATTGGATTGGGAAAAGGCAAGAAACTGCATGATAAACGCCACACCATAAAAGAACGGGATCTTGACCGTCAATTGAGGCAGAAAGAATATTGATAATCCTGGGATTGCTATTTCAGCATTCGTGTCGCATATGCTCCCGGTTTATTTACCTTTTCCGCCACCCCAGGTATCTTTTAAAGTAACTGTTCTATTGAAAACAGGTGCTGCGGGTTTACTTAAAACTGAATCTGCAACAAAATAACCCTTCCGTAAAAACTGGTATAGAACTCCGGGCTGTGCATTCAATAAGTCTGGTTCCACCTTGGCCTGCGGGATAATTTCCAGGCTGTGCTCATTGATGTAATCTTTAAAATCTCCTTCCTCGCTTGAAGGATCTTCCACTTTGAACAACCGGTCATAAAGCCGGATTTCAACATCCACTGCATCTTCCTGGTTTACCCAATGAATGGTACCTTTGGCTTTCACGCCACTTGTATCATTTCCGCTCCTGCTGTTTTCAACCAGGCGGGCTTTCACTTTGATCAAATTGCCCTCAGCGTCTTTTTCAAACCCGGTACACTCAATAATGTAGGCACTCTTTAGCCGAACAATTGCACCGGGAGCCAGTCTGAACCATTTTTTAGCAGGCTCTTCCATGAAATCTTCTTTTTCAATCCAAAGGTTGCGGCTAAATGTAATTTCCCGGTTTCCGGTTTCTGGTTGTTCCGGATTGTTTTCAGTTTCCAGGGTTTCTGTTCTCCCATCGGGATAATTTTCAATCTCAAGATGTACAGGATCTAAAACTGCCATTCTCCGCAATGCAATTTTGTTGAGGTCTTCACGAACAAAAAATTCCAGAAGTCCCAGGTCGATCATGTTTTCTCTTTTTGCCACACCAATTCTGTCGCAAAAATCTCGGATGCTTTTTGGAGTGTAACCCCGACGGCGCATGCCTGCAATGGTGGGCATGCGTGGGTCTTCCCAGCTTTCAACATGGCCTTCCTGTACCAGCTGCAACAATTTGCGTTTGCTCATTACCGTATAGGTCATATTTAAACGGGCAAACTCATATTGATGGCTCGGGAAAATTTCCAGTTTTTCAATCAGCCAATCGTACAATGGACGGTGCGGAACGAATTCCAGCGTACAAATGCTATGGGTTATGTTTTCAATACTGTCGCTTTGACCATGCGCGAAATCATACATGGGATAAATGCACCACGCGTCACCGGTACGGTGGTGATGGGCATGTTTAATCCGGTAGAGAATTGGATCGCGCAACAACATGTTTGGACTTTCCATATCTATTCTTGCACGCAATACTTTGCTGCCATCGGGATATTTACCTGCACGCATGGCAGCAAACTGCTCCAGGTTTTCTTCGACACTGCGGTTGGAAAATTCATTACGACGCCCGGGAGCAGTAGGGGTACCTTTTTGTTCGGCAATTTCTTCACTGGTGCTGTCATCCACATAGGCCAGCCCTTTTTTTATCAGGTCAACGGCATAATCATAAAGTTGTCCAAAATAATCGCTTGCATAAAATTCATTGGCCCATTCGAAGCCGAGCCAGCGCACATCACCTTTAATGCTGTCCACATATTCGGTTTCTTCAGTTACCGGGTTGGTATCGTCAAACCGCAGGTTGGTCTTGCCACCATATTTTAAACCCAAACCAAAATTCAGGCAAATGCTTTTGGCATGACCGATATGAAGATAACCATTTGGTTCTGGTGGAAACCGGGTGAGTACGGTGGTGTGTTTTCCGCTTTTCAGGTCTGCTTCAATTATTTCTTCAATAAAATTCAAACTTTTTTCTTCTGACATATTGCTGTTCTATTCAGTTTTGTTGAAACCGCTCAAAGGTAAATGAAAGTTGCATGGGAAGCACGAAGGCGAAACGGATTAACGCTTCGGATAGGGTGATAAGGGCCTGGCGGAATAACTCCGGTATGAAAATAAAAGAGCGGCAAACGGGACTCGAACCCGCCACCTCAAGTTTGGGAAACTTGTACTCTACCGGATGAGCTATTGCCGCCTGTGGATAATTTTATGGCACTATAAAATTAAGGATTCTGATGCATTGTAAATTATTTTTACGGCAATATGCAGGTTACAGGGGATACCATTTTTTTACCGTTTTTTCGAATTTCTCATATCCCGCAAATGCTGCGGTTAAATCAACGGTTGATGGTATGGGATCAGTGGGTATCAAATCACCCCAATGCCACATCCAATATCATCATCACCGTAAAGCCCCCCATGAATCCTAAAACGGCAAGATCTGTAAATTTATCTCGCTGGGTTTCAGGTATTACTTCTTCCACCACCACAAAAATCATCGCACCTGCAGCAAATGCCAGCGCAAATGGAAGGATAGGCTGAAAGATAATTACAGCCGCCGCACCAAGCACGCCGGCAATTGGTTCCACAATGGCACTTAGTTGACCGTAAAAAAAACTTTTTCCGCGGGATAATCCCGTGCGTCTCAGCGGCATGGCTACGGCAAAGCCTTCAGGAAAATTTTGAATGCCAATCCCAATAGCGAGGGCGATGGCCGCAGCAACTGAAGCATCTCCAAGACCGTTGGCAGCGGCGCCAAACAATACGCCTACGGCAAGGCCTTCCGGAATATTGTGCAGCGTGATGGCCAGAATGAGCAAAGTCGTTTTTTTCCATTCCTTTTTCACACCTTCACTTTCAGCCACGCCAAAATTGAGGTGAAGGTGGGGCAGGTATTTGTCTAAAACAAAAATGAACAATCCTCCACCTAAAAAGCCTACCGCGGCCGGCATCCATTTCATTGATGGAAACATGGTTTCACTCAACGAGATGCTTGGACTCAACAAGCTCCAGAAACTTGCGGCAACCATTACGCCACCGGTAAAGCCCAACATGGTATCGAGCAGTGCGCGGTTCATTTTACGAAAAAAGAATACCAGGGCGGCCCCTGCAGCCGTAACCAGCCAGGTAAATGTGGTTGCAAATAAAGCCGCCCAAACAGGGCCGATGCGGTTGACGTATGCTATTATCTCTTCCATAATTCCATTATGCTTCCTTTACATAAATATTTGTGGCCATGTTGTGTCCGATTGTTGTGGTGATTTGGCCCTCCACCAACAGATCGATTGATCCGTCAAACGCATTTCGGAAATCCACCTTAACGTTTGTGCCGATCTTCAGGTGCTTACGCGTCATGGCTTGATGCAGGCCATGCGACTGTTCGCCAACTGCTTCAATAACAGCGGGCTTTTGGAGTGGCCAGTCAGACAGGGGGGCGTTGCTCATCCTCTCAAAATTCCCTTCTTGATCCGGAATCGGATCGCCGTGGGGATCCGTTTTGGGATGGCCCAGGTAGGCTTCAAGTTTTTCCGTCAATCCGCTTGCCTGAACATGTTCCAGTTGTTCGGCTATTTCATGAACCTCGTGCCAGTCGAAGCCAAGTTTTTCAACCAAAAAATATTCCCACAACCGGTGGCGGCGGATAACCGAAACCGCAAATTTTCTGCCTTTTGGCGTAAGTTTACAACCATAATATTTTTCATATGTCAGGAACTTTTTATTCTTCAGTTTCTTCAGCATATCGGTTACACTTGCTGCACGGGTATTCATCTTTTCCGCAAGGCGGTTTGTTGAAACCGGTGATCCCGTTTCCTGTAAATGAAAAATAGATTTCAGGTAATTTTCTTCAGTTAAGCTGATCAAAACAATTATTTAGGCAAACCTAAAAAAATATTTCGGATGTGTAAAATAAATAATATGCAAAAACTGCTTTTTCCTTTATGCGCTTTATTTTTATTGCTGGCCTGCAAATCCGGAGATGACAGTGGTGCAAATGATACCGAGACCGAAAGTATGGAAGAACTGATGGCGGGTTTTACGGAGATCAAATTACCCTTTAGCTTATCCGACAGTATTTTTCAGGTTAAAACCAATGATTCCCTTGCTCTTGAATATGCAAGGTTCGAAAACCTGGTTAAAGACAGTACGATATTACAGGTTTACCAGGACCGGAAACCAAAAGTATTTCCGTTGGGAAAGTTCAGCAACGGTGAAGCGGAATCCTACCTGGTTTACCAGATAAAAGGAAAACCAAATACCATTATGGTTAGTGCGGTAGATGAAAATCTCGAGCCAAAGGCCGGTATGGTATTGTTGAGTGATGATGAGAAAGTTTCCGCTACCAACCAGGTGAATATCGACCGCAACTTTCTTTTTTACCTGATCGATCATTACAAGCAAAAAGATGGGTCAACTTCTTCATATTCTGCCGTGCATGCCTACAATACCGCCGGCTTGTTTATGGAGATTATGAATGATGGGCTGAAGCGTGGCGAAAAAAGGGAAATTGTAAATCCAATCGACAGCTTTCCGCGAACGCATAAATATGCCGGGGATTTCGGCACAAACGAACGGAATTTCATCAGCATCCGGGATGGTGAAAATGAAAAATCTTTCAGGTTTTTCATCAATATGGAGAAATCTGCAGAGTGCGTTGGCGAGGTAAAAGGAGAAGCAGTCTGGATCACGGCAGACAGCGCCTTTTTCAATTCCACCACCGACGCCTGCGCCATCGCCTTCAAATTCGTGGGAAATACGGTGCTAATTAACGAGGTAGAAGGCTGTGGAAATCGCCGGCCTTTTGAGTGCCGGTTTGATGCTTCTTTGCCCCGGATGAAAAAGAAAAAATGACCTACACCTCATAAATAAAATAAATTACTTAAATCCCTGGTATAAGTAATTTGTTTATATGATTTAATTTCTTTTTTCCAACAGTGATTCTAAGTGGGCTGTGTATAACTCGTTATTTTTATTCAATTCCTGTATTTCCGCCGGATTGTTAACCACACTTGATTTAACTTGCGCCACTTAAACAATTCCTGAATGCTTATGAGTGACGAGCTTTCATGAGACTGTTTATACCCCGTTTCTCATCATAAGACCAAAACAAATGACTAAAGCGATGCAGAAACCCAACAAATAGAAAATTATGGACGAAATCGATTTTAAGAATTTTACAGTCCCTTACGAAGTAAATTCTCAGTACGCAACTAAGGCCGTTTATTTCAGCATGGAATTCGCCGTGCATCAACCATTAAAAATTTACAGTGGCGGTCTTGGATTTCTTGCCGGATCACATATGCGCAGCGCTTTTGAGCTCAAGCAAAATTTAATTGGTATTGGTATTTTGTGGAAATACGGTTATTACGACCAGGCCCGTAACCAGGATCAGACGCTTCAGGTTCAATGGAATGAAAAGATTTATAATTTCCTGGTGGATACCGGTATAAAATTTCAGATTCCTATACATGAACATCCCGTGTGGGTGAAAGCCTGGTATCTGCCACCGACCACTTTCAATAGTGCCCCGTTGTTTCTGCTAAGTACCGACATTGCCGAAAATGATTATGTAAGCCAGACCATCACGCATAGGTTGTACGATGGAAATGTGGCAACAAAAGTGGCGCAATATATTTTATTGGGAATAGGTGGTGCAAGGCTGGTTGATGAACTGAATTTCAACCCGGATGTGTATCATATGAATGAAGCCCATGCCCTGAGCAGTGTCTTTTACCTGTACAAAAAATGGGGAAGTGTAGAAAAGATCCGCGAACATCTTGTATTTACTACCCACACCCCGGAAGAAGCCGGTAACGAAAAACATGAGATTCATCTTTGCGAAAAAATGGGATATTTCTATGGTTTGCCGCTGGATAAAGTGCGCGCCATGACCGGCATTGAGGATGATCAGTTCAACCATTCTCTGGTCGCATTGCGGTTTGCCCGTATGGCCAATGGGGTAAGCCAGTTGCATGGAAAAGTTTCAAACGAAATGTGGGGCAAATATTCCGGGATCAGTGAAATTAAATCAATCACCAATGCGCAAAACTGGCAATATTGGGCCGACAAGCAATTGTACCAGCATATGGAAACTGCCGATAATAAAGCCTTCGATGACCGCAAGCGGTATTTGAAAAAACGCTGCTTTGAAATCGTGGCTGACCAGGCAGGAAAACTATTCGATCCTGAAATTTTTACCATCGTGTGGGCACGCCGCTTTGCCGGTTATAAACGAGCCGACCTCATTACCCGCGATATTGAGCGTTTCAGTCAACTCCTCAATTCAACAAAATATCCTGTTCAAATCATCTGGGCGGGCAAACCGTATCCCCTCGATTATCCCGCGATCAGCGATTTCAATCAATTGGTGCACTTATCCAAAACACATGACCGTGTAGCGGTTTGTATTGGCTATGAACTCACACTGAGCAAAAGATTGAAGCAAGGTTCGGACCTTTGGTTAAATACGCCCAGGGTTCCAAGGGAGGCAAGTGGAACAAGTGGTATGTCTGCCGCTATGAATGGCAGTGTGAATTTCAGCACATTTGATGGTTGGATCTGCGAATTTATCAACGATGGCAACAACGGGTTCCTGATTCCACCAACAGATTACAGCAAAATGTCCGTGTTTGAACAAGATGCGTACGATCTGGAACAATTATATGAAGTGCTGGAAAAAACCATCCTGCCTTTGTATTATGAAGATCCGGAGACATGGCGGCAGGTAACCAAGAATGGCATGCGTGATGTACGCTATCAATTCGACAGCAACCGCATGGCGCATGAATATTATGAATTGCTATATAAACAGTAATCCAATCAGCGCAAAAAAGTTCATCGCCTTTTCGGAGGCGATTTTTTTTGGGTTTAACCTTCCTTTTTCATGAAGGAGTGGTTTTTTGCAGTTTGAATTTTACTTTTGACTTTTCCCATGCATTATTGTAGCGCAGAAAATATCTCCAAAACCTATGGCGTTCAAACGCTGTTCAGCAACCTGAGTTTTCACATCCATGAAAAGCAGAAGATTGCGCTGATTGCAAGGAACGGCACAGGAAAATCATCTTTGCTAAAAATTCTTGCCGGGCTTGAAACGCCTGATGAAGGCAGAGTCTGGGTCCACAAAGATGTGCGTGTGGCGCTGTTTGACCAGGAGCCGGTTTTTCAGGAACACCTCAGCATCGCTGAAAATATTTTCAAGCTCGATCATCCGGTCATGAACGCAATCCGCAATTATGAGGAGGTCGCGGAACTGGAGGACGCCGAAAAATTGATGGAAGCCATTGCGGAAATGGACCGCCTTGGTGCCTGGGACTTTGATGCTCAGGTAAAGACCATTTTGGGCAAACTGAATATTCATCATTTACATCAGCGAATGGCCACTTTGAGTGGGGGTCAGCGCAAAAGGGTAGCCCTTGCCCGTACACTGATCGATGCCGGATTTGAAAGCAATCACGTACTAATGCTCATGGATGAGCCCACCAACCATCTTGACCTGGAAATGGTGGAATGGCTTGAGGGATACCTCACCCAAAGCCGCATGACCTTGCTGATGGTAACACATGACCGTTATTTTCTGGACGCGGTTTGCGAGGAGATATGGGAGCTGGAAAACAATCAGCTTTATACCTATACCGGTAGTTATGAAAACTATTTGGAAAAACGGGCAATGCGAATTGAAAACCAGGCAAGCAGCATAGAAAAAGCAAAAAATGAATACCGCAAGGAACTAGAATGGATGCGCAGGCAACCCCAGGCCAGGACCACGAAATCCCGCAGCCGCATCAATGCCTTTACGGATGTGGAGGCAAGGGCAAAACAACGGATCAATGACAGCAATCTGCAACTCAACCTGAAAATGAACCGGCTGGGCGGTAAGGTTGTATTGATGAAAAAAATTTATAAGGCTTACGGAAATAATGTGATCCTGAAGGGGTTTGATTATACTTTCAATAAAGGGGAACGCGTAGGTATTGTTGGTAAAAATGGTGTAGGCAAATCAACGTTTCTTAATATCGTTCAGGGCATTCAGGAGCCAGACAGTGGAAAAGCTCAAGCCGGAGATACAGTGATCTTCGGCCACTACAGCCAGGATGGCCTTACGTGGAAAGAGGATAT
Source organism: Bacteroidota bacterium (assembly GCA_023387985.1). Classification (GTDB taxonomy): domain Bacteria; phylum Bacteroidota; class Bacteroidia; order Chitinophagales; family Chitinophagaceae; genus Phnomibacter. The sequence goes on from JAEWHC010000009.1 coordinate 1,176,639, forward strand.
GCGGGTAATTGAATATGTGAAGCAGTTTGCTGAAACCTTTCCTTTGGCCGGCGGAGGTGCGTTGACACCGGCAAAGTTTCTGGAGTTGTTTCTGTTTCCGCCTGAAAAACAATATACCTATTTAAGCAATCTGAGTGGAGGAGAAAAGCGGCGGCTGCAATTGCTCACCATTCTTTTTAGTAACCCCAATTTTCTCATACTGGACGAACCTACAAACGACCTCGATCTGCCAACTTTACAGGTCCTGGAAAAATTCCTGGAAGACTTCCAGGGTTGCCTGGTAATCGTAAGTCACGACAGGTATTTCATGGACAAACTTGTTGACCATTTGCTGGTGTTTGAAGGTGATGGGTTGGTGCGTGATTTTCCTGGAAATTATACGCAGTATCGCATTGATCTTTGGCAGCAAGAAGAAGCCGGAAAACAGCAACGGGACGCTCAGCAAAAAACCGATTTGCCAAAACCTGTGCAGGAAAAAATAAAAACCCGGCTCAGTTTTAATGAACAGCGCGAATTTAACCAGCTTGAAAAAGACATACCCGCCTTGGAAGGCCGAAAAAAAGCCATTGGAGATGAAATGTCTGCAACCACAGATTTTGAAACCCTGCAAAATCTGGCCAACGAAATGGCCGCATTGAATGAGCAGCTGGAAGCAAAGGAAATGCGCTGGCTCCAATTGTCGATGGTAGGTGAAACATAATTGTTCGATTCCGCCACACGGAAAGCCGCATGGCCCTGAAGTCAATTATTGAGTAATTTTATGCCATGACCAAACTTTCCGTAAATATCAACAAGATCGCCACTTTAAGAAATAGCCGTGGCGGCGACAATCCAAATGTGTTGAAAGCTGCCATAAAATGCCAGGTATTTGGCGCCGAAGGCATTACCGTACATCCGCGCCCCGATGAACGGCACATTACCTATAAAGATGTAAGGGAAATAAAGAAGGTTATCGCTGTCGAGTTCAATATTGAAGGCAATTGCAGGGAACAAAAATTCATAGACCTTGTAATTGAAACCATGCCGCATCAGGTTACGCTTGTGCCCGATGAACTGGGCCAGCTGACTAGTGACCATGGCTGGGATACCATCAGGCACCTGGATTACCTGAAAGAGATCATTCCGGTCTTTCAGCGGAAAGGGATACGGGTGTCCATATTTGTAGATCCTGTTCTGGAAATGATCGAAGGCGCGGCAAAAACCGGCACAAACCGGGTTGAACTCTATACTGAAGGCTACGCCCGGAAATTTGCCGAAGGCAAAAAAGAAGAAGCTGTTGGCAATTATGTGCAGGCTGCAGAAAGGGCAAAGGAACTGGGATTAGGCATTAATGCAGGCCATGATCTCGATTCCCATAACCTGGGATTTTTGGTCCGAAATATTCCTTATATTGATGAAGTTTCTATCGGCCATGCCCTTATAAGCGATGCACTGTATTTAGGGCTGGAGAATACTATACAATTGTATAAAAGGGCAATTGCCTTTCCATAACTTTTTTGTATTAGAGCCGGTCATTTCTTGCCTGTTTGGCATAACGCAAAATGCCTGGAAATAAAAATGGCTACCCGGAACAGGTAGCCATTTTTTAATAAAGATCTAAACCATTAGAAAGAGTAACGCAGACCCAGGTTCATTCTCCAGGTTTGGTTAACAGCTATAATAGATTCAAAAGTACTGGTTGGAAGTTTCCCGCTAACGGTGCTCATTGAATAACGTGGATTTCCGTTAGCATCCCTGTTTTCAAAACGCAGGAGTGAACCGTTTCCAACGGTCATACGCTTCTGTACACCCCAATCGGTATTCAGCATGTTGGTGAAGTTTTCTACTTCTACGCTGAATTGAAGAGTATGTCTTCTGCCATTCTTTCCAAACTCATTAAAGATGTCTTGGAGGAAGCGCAGATCCAGGTTGCTGAACCAGGGGAACTGACCGCCATTTCTTTCTGCATAAGAACCTTTGTGCGAACTCAGGTATTTATCCTGGTCTACATAGGCGAAAAAAGCATCGCTTTGTTGCTGCGCGGTAAATCCGTTTTTGTCAACAAAAGTGATTTCCGAGGCATTGGCCGGAATGTAGAGTAAATCGCTGGTAATGTTGTCACCATTCAAGTCATTTGCATAGCGGTATGTATAACGGCCCTGATGGTACCCGGTATAAACCAGTGAAACAGAACTTGCCAGGTGCTTGAGCCACTCTTTGCGGTAGGTAGCATAACCTACCACACGGTGAACAGTAGCGTAATCACTCAGGCTCAGGGATAGGTCATTGTTGCCGCGAACGCTCAGTATATTGCTCCATGCACTTGCTGCCTGTGAGCCGGGGTTGCCGGACAGCTCGGTAGCGTACGTGAAGTTGTAGGCCAGTGAGGCATCCCAGTTTTTGCTGAAGCGCTTGCTGATCTGTGCTGTACCGATGAGGCCCCAGCCTTTATTGGTGTTGGTCAATACCATGGCTTCATTGATGTTGCTGTTAACACGGCGGGTGGCAGAAGTCCACAGGGGTCTGTTATCCGGTCCGCTTTGTGTACCTACAGAAGCAGCCTGGTTGGCATTATACTGGAACAGCGCGTTGATGTCTTTATTGTAAATACCTTCCAGGGTAAGTGTCCAGTCATTTCCAAGGCGCTTGTCAACACCAAGGCTTGTGCGGAATACCACAGGCATTTTGAAATCGGCATCAACCGAGGCAATGGAGTTTGGTGAAGAGGAACCGGGTTGCTGCGGAAACAGGTTGAGATGGGCATTCGGATCGGGATTAAACCGCATGTTTGCCAGGATAGCAGCCTGGTTGGAATTGGTAGAGGAAAGTTCGGCAGTATTCTGGATTACACCGGCATTGGTAGGCTGGTTGGTGAACCAAACGAATGGGAAACGACCGGTGAAGATTCCTGCGCCACCGCGTAGTGTCATGCTGCGGTCACCCATTACATCCCAGTTGAAACCAACACGCGGACTTACAATGATGCGGCTCTTGGGCCACTTACTTACATCTATCTGGTAATTTGCACCTTCAAGGTCTCTGAAATTCAGCGCAGAAATGCCCGGATTTGCAGTGAGGTCATTCAGGTAGAGCGGTTTATCGAAACGGATGCCGAATGTAAGTTTCAAACGGTCGGTTGCAGCCATTTCATCCTGGAAATATGCAGCAAGTTGTCCGAATTTCAGGTCAGCGTAAGGATTTTGCCCGGCATAAGGATAAGTAAGGCCAAATGCTGTAGGAGCTGCATCATTCAGGAAATCGTCAACGCTTGCAAACCGGTAGTAACTGGTTCCGTAACGCATAAAGCCGTTGAGCACATGTTGGTTTTCGTAGCTGATGCCGGCAGTAATGGCATGTTTTCCTACGTTGTAACTCAGGTTGTCGGTGATGATGAGGATATCGTTTTGAACCTGGTTTTTCCAGCTGAACAATTCATATCCAAGGCTGATATAGTTGTCACCTCCTTTCCAGATGTCAATGAAGGGGAATTCAGATGAACCGCTTCCACGCAAATCCTGGATATTGGTATAGGTAGCCAGCAATTGGTTGGATATGTTGTTGCTGAAACGGCTCTTCAATTCTCCTGAGAAGCTGGTGACTTTATTGGTAAAATCGTACAATGCATTTTCGTAGGCCATGGCGTTGCGGCTCCAGCGGTTGCTTGCACCACGCGGGTTGGGAGCTGATGTGCCGTTTGTCGCCTGGTCGTCAGTTCCTTCCATCGTGTTATACCGCAGGGAGAGGGTATGCTGTTGGGTGATGTTCCAATCCAGGCGGCCCAGTACACGGTAGCTCTTGGTCAGGAAATTGCCCAGGTTTTCATACGGCCCGGTTTCGTAGTTGTACTTGCTTTTTACATAGTTGCTTACCCGGTCGAGGTCGGCCTTGGAAACACGGGTGGCGTTTGGTCCACCGGTTTCAGCAGTCGTCCAAACCAATCCCGGTGCATCACGTTTGTCATATTCGGCGTTTACAAAAAAGAACAATTTGTCTTTGATGATGGGTCCGCCAAAACGACCGCCATAGGTTTTGGACGTACTCGGCTGGATTGCGCCAACATCTTTGCCCATGGCTTTTTTGCCCTGGAATTTTTCATTGCGCCAGAAAGTATAAACACTTCCAGAGTAATTGTTTGTTCCACGACGGGTGGTGGCATTGATGCCCGCACCGGTAAAGTTGCTTTGTTTTACATCGTATGGAGAAACGTTTACATTGATTTCTTCAATCGCATCAATACTGATGGGAGCAGAGGCGCCGCCGGGAAGCGGGTTGTTGCTCAGACCAAAGTTGTTGTTGAAATTCGCCCCATCAATCTGAATGTTGTTGTAACGCCCGTCACGTCCGGCAAAACTGTTTGAACCACCTGCCTGAGGAGTCAGGGTTGTTACATTGGAGATGCTGCGGCTGATGTTGGGGAGGTTAATGATTTGGCGGTCGTTGAAGTTGGTGCTGGCACCACTCTTCAGGGCCCGCTGGCCACGGCCTGTCCCGGAAACCACAACTTCCTGCAGTTCTGTTGCACCTTCAGCCATGTTGACATTCAGGTTTTCCGTTTGTCCCAAAAGCAGAAAAATGTTGGTCAATTCTCTGGGTTCATAGCCTACATAGGAGATTGTAACAGTATACGGTCCGCCGGTTTCCATGTTTTGGATATCAAACCGGCCTCCTGTACGGGTTACTGTTCTGTAAGTTGTTCCGGTTGGAGTATGCACGGCGGTAACAGTGGCACCTTCCAAAGCAGCATTGGTGGTTCCCCGAACCAGGCCACTCATGGAAGAAGTTGTTACCTGACCGGAGGCATGGAAACCCAATGCCATCAGGAGCATAACCACTCCATAGCGTAGAATTTTTTGAATCATAATAGTAGATTTGGTTTTCTCGCCGCAAAATTCCGTCTTTTGTGTCGAAAAAACACGAAACCATGTTAACATATTATTACCCAAGCATTGCTAAATATCCACATACCTGGTTGATAACCCTATGAAAATAGCTAACTTTGCCGCTCAATTTTTTTCATGCTGAATACCATTAAGGAAGCTCTGGAGGATTTGAGGAAAGGCAAACTGATCATCGTGGTGGATGATGAAGACCGGGAAAACGAGGGAGATTTCATTTGTGCCTCTGAGGCCGTAACCCCCGAAATGGTGAATTATATGACCAAGTACGGTCGTGGCCTTGTTTGTGTGGCCGTTACGCAGGAACGCAGTAAGGAACTGGAATTGCCATTTATGGTGCAGGCCAATACCTCTTTGCATGAAACAGCATTTACCGTTTCGGTTGATCTGATTGCCGACGATACTTCAACCGGTATTTCAGCATGGGACCGTTACCGTACTATAAAATCGCTTGTAGATCCTTCAACCAAACCTGGAGATCTTGGCCGTCCGGGTCATATTTTTCCTTTAATCGCAAAGCCTGGAGGCGTCCTGAGGCGTGCCGGGCATACTGAAGCCGCCGTGGATCTCGCCCGGCTGGCCGGATTTGCACCTTCGGGCGTTCTGGTGGAGATTATGAATGAGGACGGCAGCATGGCAAGGCTTCCGCAATTGAAAGAACTGGCCAAAGAACGGGATTTGAGCATCGTGTCTATTAAGGACCTGATTGAGTACCGGCTGAAAACCGACTCGCTGATCCAGGAAGTGGTACGGGTAGATATGCCAACCAAGTATGGCGATTTCGAGATCATCGCATTCTTCGACAGCAGCAAACAAATGGAACATCTCGCCATTATTAAAGGAAGCTGGCAGGAGGGTGAGTCTGTACTTGTTCGAATGCACAGCAGTTGCTTCACAGGTGACCTGCTGGGCAGTTTGCGGTGTGATTGCGGCGATCAGCTTGCTGCCGCTTTAAAAGGCATTGAAAAAGAAGGCAAAGGGGTTGTGGTGTACATGAACCAGGAGGGCCGGGGAATTGGGCTGTTGAATAAATTGAAGGCCTACAAGCTTCAGGAAGAAGGTGCGGACACCCTTGAAGCAAATCTGATGCTCGGATTGCCGGCAGATGCCCGCGATTATGGTGTGGGCGCCCAGATTTTGAGATACCTGGGCATTACCCGCATACGACTAATGACAAACAATCCGCAGAAAAGGGTGGGACTGCTCGGTCACGGTCTTGAAATTGTGGAAACCATTCCGCTGGAAATGCATCCAAATACACACAATTATAAATACCTGGCCACCAAAAGAGATAAAATGGGCCATATCCTGAATTCCATCGATGATATGTTGCTGGATTGACCTTGCAGAGATAATGTTAATTGAAGCCATTCATGGATCAGCATTCCTTAATTTATTTTTTCATCAACCTAACTTTGAACCCTGGCTTATGTGCCAAATTGTCGGAAGCTTTGCTGCCGCATGATTTTTGGATTTAACCTGATAACTTTCTGAACGTCGTTCATTATGATACAATTTTTAAATAAGCTTTTTGGTGGTAGCAAGAGTGAGAAAGATGTAAAACAGATCACCCCAGAGCTCTCTAAGATCAACAAATATTTTGAAGAATATCGCGATTATACCAATGATCAGTTGCGTGGCAATACAATAGTTTTTCGTCAGCGTATTCAGGAAAAGCTTCAGGCGGTAAATGATCAGATCGATGCCAAAAACCTTGAAGCTGAAAATCTGTCTGAAGATCAGCTTGGACTAAAAGATGACATTTACCGGGAAGTTGATGCCCTGATTGAACAGCGTGACAAGCAGGTTGAAGAAATTTTGAAAGAAATACTTCCTGAGGCGTTTGCCACAATGAAGGAAACTGCCCGCCGCTTTAAAGAAAACGAGTTGATCGTAAGTACAGCCACAGATCTTGACCGTGAGCTTGCAGGAGAAGGCAAAGATTATGTAACCATCGATGGGGATAAATCCATTTTTAAAAATAAATGGCTTGCCGCCGGTGGCGAAATCGTCTGGAACATGGTGCATTACGATGTGCAGCTGATTGGCGGAATCGTTTTGCACGAAGGTAAAATTGCGGAGATGGCAACAGGTGAAGGTAAAACCCTCGTTTCCACATTGCCTTCCTATTTAAACGGTCTTGCCGGTTTTGGCGTGCACCTGGTTACCGTAAACGATTACCTTGCACGACGCGATGCCGAATGGAACGGACCGTTGTTTGAGTGGCTCGGTCTCTCCGTAGATTGCATTGACAAGCATCAGCCCAACAGCGAAAGCCGTCGTCTCGCCTATATGGCGGATATTACCTACGGCACCAACAATGAATTTGGATTTGATTACCTCCGCGACAATATGGTCCATCATAAAGAGGAAATGGTGCAACGCAAGCATCATTTTGCCATGGTGGATGAGGTGGACAGCGTTTTGATTGATGATGCGCGTACACCATTAATCATTTCAGGTCCGGTGCCCCGGGGGGATGATCAACAATATCATATTCTAAAACCGCGGGTTGCCGCCCTTGTTGAAAAGCAACGGCAAATTGTGAATAATGCACTGATCGAGGCCAAAAAGAAAATAGCTGAAGGCAACGATGATCCGAAAGATGGTGGCCTCGCCCTGATGCGTGCATACCGCGGCCTGCCCAAAAATACGGCGCTAATCAAATTCCTGAGTGAACCGGGAATCAGAGTGAAGCTTCAGCGCATCGAAAATTATTACCTCGCGGATCAATCCAAGGAGATGCCTAAAGTGGATGCCGGGCTGTATTTTTCCATAGATGAAAAAAACAATCAGGTTGACCTTACCGATCAGGGGCTGACATTCATTACGGGAAATTCGGAAGACCCCGACTTCTTTATTTTACCGGATTTGAGCATTCGCCTGGCCGCTGTTGAAAACGGGGAAGGTACCGCTGAAGAAAAGGCGCAGAAGAAAGAAAGCATTCTCTCCGATTATGCAATAAAAGCCGAAAGGATACATACGGTTCATCAATTGCTAAAAGCATATACCTTATTTGAAAAAGACGTTGAATACGTGGTGATGGATGAAGCGGTGAAAATCGTGGATGAACAAACCGGCCGTATTCTCGATGGACGGCGTTACAGCGATGGATTACACCAGGCCATAGAAGCGAAGGAAAATGTGAAGATTGAGGCTGCCACCCAAACCTATGCCACCATTACCCTTCAAAACTATTTCCGCATGTATCACAAGCTTGCGGGTATGACCGGTACAGCCGAAACGGAAGCAGGGGAATTGTGGGACATTTATAAGCTGGACGTGGTAAATATTCCCACAAATGTTCCGGTTATTCGTAAAGATGAAGAGGATAAGGTTTACAAAACCAAGCGTGAAAAATACCGTGCGGTAATCCAGGAGATCGAAATGCTGCGTGAGCAGGGAAGACCTGTTCTGGTTGGTACCACCGACGTGAACGTGAGTGAATTGCTAAGCCGAATGCTGAACCAGCAAAAGATTCCACATAATGTATTGAACGCCAAACAGCATGCCCGTGAGGCCCAGGTTGTTTCCGAAGCCGGAAAGCCCGGAACGGTAACCATTGCCACAAATATGGCTGGACGCGGTACAGACATCAAACTGGGTGAAGGTGTACGGCAGGCAGGTGGTTTGGCCATTGTGGGCACAGAGCGCCACGACAGCCGACGGGTTGATCGCCAGTTGCGTGGACGGAGCGGACGCCAGGGTGATCCGGGATCTTCCCAATTTTTTGTAAGCCTTGAAGATGACCTGATGCGCATGTTTGGAAGTGAAAGAATCGCTGGATTGATGGACAGGATGAACTTTAAGGAAGGAGACCTCATCCAGCACAGCATGATCACCAAGAGCATTGAACGTGCCCAGAAGAAAGTGGAAGAAAACAACTTTGGAATACGCAAGCGCCTGCTAGAATACGACGACGTAATGAACAAGCAACGCTCAGTAATTTATTCAAGAAGAAAACACGCGTTGTTTGGAGACCGCCTGGCTCTGGATATTGACAATTCATTTTTCAATGTTGCCTCCAGTGTGGTAGCGGGCACGAAAGAGTTGAATGATTATGAGCAGTTCAAAATTGCTGCCGTTATGCAACTCGCTTTGGATACCCAGATTACCGAGGATCAGTTTCACCGTGAAAACCAGGCGCATCTTTCGGATTTGCTTTACCAGGAAGCCATTGCTCGGTACTCCCGCAAAAAACATGAACTGGCAGAAACCGCATTGCCTGTTTTCAAAAATATCCGGACCACACAAGGACAGCATATCCTGAATGTGGTGGTGCCTTTTACCGATGGCCGCAAAGCCATGAATGTATTGGCCAACCTGGATAAAACCGTTGCCACCAACGGTATGGAACTGGGCGCTGCCATGGAAAGGGGTGTTGCCCTCGGAATGATTGATGAAGCCTGGAAAGAACATTTGCGGGCTATGGACGACTTGAAACAAAGCGTGCAAACCGCCAGTTATGAGCAAAAAGATCCTTTGGTAATCTATAAAATTGAGGCGTTCAACCTGTTCAAAACCATGGAAAGTAATCTCAATACTGAATTGGTTCAGTTCCTCAGCCATGCCAATATCGCGGTTGAGCAACAACCCATTCGCGAAGGCCGGGAGGAAAAAACCGATATGAGCAAATTGCATCAATCGAAGCAGGAACTCGACAGCCGTGGTGTAGAACAAATTCCGGAACGCAATGATTATCACGATCCATCCGCTCCACGGGAAAAATTGCAGCCGGTAACAGTCGGACCAAAGATCGGCCGGAATGAACTTTGTCCATGCGGCAGCGGTAAAAAATACAAACATTGCCACGGTAGATAATTTTTAACGGGCTCTGGAAATTTAAAGGGGTGGACTGCCTAAAACAGTCACCCCTTATGTTATATTTTTCTTTTAGAATATTTCCAAGGAATTATTATCGCCACTTGTATTTATTGAAGAGATAAGTCGAAGGTATTTTCATACAATGGTATTTTCATTTTCTTCCCTCAACTGGTTTATTTTCGCAGCATGCTGTTGCAACTTCATATCCGCAATTATGCAATAATAAAAGAAATCCAGCTGGATTTTGAAAAAGGACTGCAAGTACTCACCGGGGAAACCGGTGCTGGTAAAAGCATCCTCATGGGCGCCCTCGGGCTTGTACTCGGCGACCGTGCGGACAGCAGTGCGATAACGGCAGGGGAAGACAAATGTATTGTGGAGGCGCGTTATGATGTAAAGGCCATCCCGTCTTTGCCCGAATTATTTGAGCAATACGATCTTGATTTTGACCATAACATTACCCTGCGGCGCGAGATCAATGCAAATGGCAAAAGCCGGGCTTTTGTGAATGATACTCCTGTTAATTTAAATGTGCTCAAACGGGTTTCCTCTGAAATTGTGGATTTACACCGGCAGTTCGATATCCTCGAACTGGGGCAAAAGCGTTTTCAACTCGAACTGGTGGATGCGCTTGCGCAAACCCGAAAGCTTTTGGCAGGTTACCGTCACATTTACCTGGATTGGGAAAGGACCAGCAGAGAATGGCAACAATTGAAGCAAACTTATACCCAGGAGCAGGCCGCCCTGGATTATATCCAGTTTCAGTACAATGAACTAGAAGAGGCTGATCTAAAGGAAAATGAACTTGAGGATGCCGCATCTGGCCTGGAAATGTTCGGTCAGGCAGAAGCCATTAAGCAGGCTCTTCAGCAATCAGTGCATATTCTGCAAAATGATGAAAGCGCTTTGGTGGATCAATTGCGCCAGATCATAAATTCCCTTACGCCTTTTGAAAAGTTGCATAAATTGGAAGACGTTATAACCCGCCTCCAGCAAAGCTATATTGAATTAAAAGACATTTCCGGCGAACTTGAAGATATTGAAAATGCTGTGGAAATGAATGCAGAACAAATGGAGTATCTGCAGTCCCGGGTTGACCTTGGTATGCGGCTTATGAAAAAACACCAGGTTAATTCCACTGCTGAGCTGCTTGCCATAAAGAATGAATTTTCAGCAAAACTCGAGCAATTCAATTTATTTGAGGGCGATTTGCAACGCCTTGAAAAAGATGCAGATTTGCTTTTTGAAAAATTGACCGGTTCAGGAAAAATGCTTTCCACAGAACGGGCAAAAATTACCGCTCCGATTGAAAATGAAGTAAATGGATTGCTTGCGCTGGTTGGCATGCCCAATGCCCGCATCCGCCTAAGCCTGAACAAAACAGAAAACCCGGGTGCCAACGGATTTGATGACATTACCCTCTTATTTGACAGCAACAATACCGGTCAGTTTGAACCCGTGGAAAAAATTGCGAGTGGCGGAGAACTTAGCAGGTTGATGCTGATCTTAAAAAGTCTTGTAGCCGGAAGTATAGAAATGCCCACCCTTATTTTTGACGAAATTGATTCCGGAATTGGGGGAGAAGCCGCTTTACAGGTTGGCAAGCTGCTGCAGCAACTGGCATCCAGGCATCAACTCATCGTAATTACCCACCAACCACAGATTGCGGCGAAAGCGGCCAATCATTTTCAGGTTTATAAACAGCGCGTAAACAATAAAACTGTAACGCAGGTTAAACTGCTTGCGAAAGAAGAAAGAATACAGATCATTGCTGAAATGCTCGCAGGTTTTAACATTACCGATGCAGCGAAACGAACAGCTATGGAAATGCTGGCGCATTAAAATGGCCTTGCATTTTCTGGCATAATATTCGCTTTTCATTGCCTTGAACTAATTAATTATGAAATGAAAAAAACAATTTTAGCCATTGCACTGCTGTTGGGATCCACAGCTTTATTTTCCCAGGAACGGGATTTATCAGACATATCAGCCAATAATTCGTGGTTGAAGTTTGGTTTGAATGCAAGTGTGCCGGTAGGTGATTTCGGTCCTACGCACGGATTTGCTTTAGGCTTTGACCTTCGCGGTCAGTTTCTTACCAGGCCATATTTAGGGGTCGGTATTGCTACAGGTTATACCAACTACTTCGGCAAAGACAATATTAAGGATTTTGGAATGGTCCCTTTGGGATTGATGGTGCGGTATTACCAGGCTCCCCAAGGTTTTTTTATCGGAACGGATGCAGGTTACAGTTTCCTCACCAATTCAACCTCAGATAACACCGGCGGATTGTACTTACGCCCCCAAATTGGTTACCACAATTACAACTGGAATATCTTTGGTTTTTACAACCATGTTTTTCGTGGTGATTATGTAGATGTTGCTGATCTTGGTATCGGCGTGCATTATAACATCCGGTTCAACAAGTAAACAGAACAAGTCAATAAAAATAAGCAGAAAAGTCTCCTCAATTATTTGGGGAGACTTTTATTATTGCAGACCTTTAAGGCTTTCTGAATTTACTGAAATAGTTATTTTTCATGCTAAAAAAATCATTGGTCGCAAAATCATTTTTGGTTTTTATTCTTCTTTTTCTGCTTAAGTCAGGTTATTCGCAAAAAACCGAATGGGTTGATTATGTAAACCCGCTGATGGGTACACAATCCAAATTTGCCTTGTCAAACGGGAATACCTACCCGGCTATCGGTGTGCCCTGGGGAATGAATATTTGGAGCCCCCAAACCGGCAAAATGGGCGATGGCTGGATGTATACTTACGATGCAGATAAGATTCGCGGATTTAAACAAACGCATCAGCCATCACCATGGATGAATGATTACGGCCAGTTCTCCATTATGCCGGTAACCGGCCAAATGCATTTCGACCAGGATGCAAGGGCTAGCTGGTTTTCGCATAAATCTGAGAGCGTTAAGCCTTATCATTACCAGGTATACCTGGCCGATCACAATGTAAAGGCAGAATTTACACCAACGGAACGCTCCGCCATTTTCCGCTTTAAATTTCCGCAAACCGACACCGCGGGAATCATTGTAGACGCTTTTGATAAAGGTTCCTATATCAGGGTAATCCCGGGCGAAAATAAAGTGATCGGGTACAGTACACGATATGCCCGTGGCCCGTTGGTGAATTTTCATAATTTTTTTGTTATGGAATTCAGTAAACCTTTCCAAACCGTTTATACCATGGCTGATGGAAAAGTCTTAAATGATCTGGAGCAGAAAGCGGATCATAGCTTGGCCGGATTGCGTTTTTCCACGCAGAAAGATGAGATTATCGAAGTGCGGGTATCTTCCTCATTTATCAGCCACGAACAGGCGGAACGAAACCTGAGACAGGAGCTTAGCGGTAAATCCTTTGAACAGATTAAAGCTGCTGGCCGCGATGAATGGAATGATAAGCTGGGTCGGATAGCTGTTGAAGGCGGCTCCATTGATGATCTGCGTACGTTTTATTCCTGCATGTACCGAACGCTTTTCTTTCCGCATAAAATGTATGAAATTGATGAAAATGGCAATCCTGTACATTATAGCCCATACAACGGTAAAACCCTGCCCGGAAGACGATTTGCCGGAACCGGATTTTGGGACACTTTCCGGGCGCTTTACCCCTTGCTCAACCTGGTTTTCCCGTCTGTTAACAAGGAAATGCAGGAAGGCCTGATTAATGATTACCTGGAGGGCGGATGGTTGCCGGAATGGAGCAGTCCGGCATATGCCAACATTATGATCGGAAATAACTCAGCTTCTGTAGTTGCCGAAGCCTATGTTAAGGGGTTGCGTGGTTACGATATCAATAAACTTTACGAAGCGTTACTGCATGGCGCAAATAACGAAGGGCCGATTAATGCCATTGGCCGCGATGGGGTGGAATATTATAACCGGCTTGGATATGTGCCTTATGATGTAAAGGTTCATGAAAACGCGGCAAAAACTTTGGAATATGCGTATAATGATTTCAGTATATACCAATTGGGTAAATTGTTGAACCGCCCGGAAGAAGAACTGAAACTTTATGCTGCCCGAAGTCTCAACTACCGCAACTTGTTTGATAATAAGCATAACCTGATGATGCCCAAACTGCAGGATGGAGCATTTGTAAAAAATTTCAATCCCCTGAAATGGGGCGATGCGTTCACTGAAGGAAACAGTTGGCATTATACCTGGTCTGTGTTTCACGATCCCGAAGGGCTTGCGCAATTGATGGGTGGAAAAAAAGAAATGGTGAAGATGCTGGACAGCGTATTTAGTCAGCCACCTCTGTTTGACGAATCTGGATATGGCAGTGTGATTCATGAAATTAGGGAAATGCAAATCGCGAATATGGGACAGTATGCCCACGGGAATCAGCCCATTCAACACATGATCTATTTATACAATTATGGTGCCGAGCCCTGGAAAGCGCAATACTGGGTTCGTGAAACACTGAAACGGATGTACCGCGCCACCCCGGACGGATATATTGGAGATGAAGACAATGGACAGACTTCTGCATGGTATGTATTCTCGGCACTTGGGTTTTACCCCGTGGCACCTGCGGTACCGGAATATGTGATTGGCGCTCCTTTATTTAAAACAGCAACAATTAAATTGGAAAACGGAAAATTTATTCTCATTCATGCACCTGAAAACTCAGCAGATAACAAATACATCAACTGGATGACGGTTGACGGAAAACCTTACCATAAGCTATTCCTCAACCATCATGAATTGATGAAGGGAAGCCTGATACAGGTGGGAATGACTGCTAAACCCAATACCACAAAAAAATATGCTCAAAGTCAGTTGCCCTATTCATTCAGCCTGACAGAGGATTACAAAAGTTTTTTCAGGTAATCTTCAAAAACCATAAGGAATTGCCGGCGATTTTGAGGACCCTTTTTTCCAGCGGTTCACTTTGCGGAACCAGCGCTTGTACCAGTAAACATGTGAATGCTGCAGGCCATAAATTCGTAAACCGGCAAAGGCGTGGAAAATTTCAGCATTGCTGCGGGCAAGTGCCAGCAGGTTGGAACTTCCGACAACAAGGGGTCCTGCCCGTAAGGCCAATCCTACACCCGGTTTATAACCTTTGGTAAAATTTACCGGCATGAACACACCCAATTGTTTGCCTTCAAACCTTGGTGTTAAAGCATATCGCGAAGGATATGCATGAACAACTGTGTAAATATTTTTTGAGGGTCTGACAGGCAGGGTAGCCTCAAAATTCAAATACAAATTTCCGCCGATATGCAGGTCAAGGTCAGTGCGGATGCGGGTAGGCATGCGTGTAAAATAATGGGTCTTGTGATCCTTGAAATCGGGTACATAATGGGATTCATTATAGATCATGTAGGATTGCAGGCTATCTGCATGCAGTTTGGCAAAATCATCAAAATAAACCTGCTCCGACCCGTTGATGTCCAGGAAAAATTCGCCGGCACGCTCAAAGTCTCTCTCAAACTTAATGCGTCCCACGTCAAGCAATGCTGCACCCGCACGAAATTTATAGCCGGCGATATCCCGGTTCTTGGCTACATCTTCTTCATCAGGCACCTGGTAACGCGCAGGGTGGTATTCATAAATAAAGCCAACGTCGCCACCCACTCCGCGGTTTACGAACATATTGGAAAAATTGGAGGGGGCAGATCCTGAATTGTAAGTTGAACTGGCATAATCCAGCCGGCCGTAAGTTTGTTCAAGATAATTTCGCTGCTCATGATCCTGGTAAACCAATCCTTTCACATCGTGCATTTTGAAATACCCTCCGGCAATACCACCCAGGTACCGGGCTGTCACACCCATTTTGAGGTAGTTTGAAACATTATTGAGTAAAACAACTCCATAGGTCACCCCCAGCTCAGCCCAGGCGCTTCCGTCAATGCGTGCATCGCCAGGCTGATTGAAACTAAAAGGAGACTCGATGTTGCCAGCCCAGCTATTTGCAAACTGGTTGAGCAATTGACGGTCGAGATGCTGTGCGCCACCCATAAACCGTAAGCGGGTAGTAATGGCCGCCCCGCTGAAAACGCCGGCGTCCATCATTACGCAGGGTCCTACAATTGTGGTGGAAATCGGAAGATCACTTTGACCCGCTCCTTTGGGAATACTGTTTTTAATGAATTCAATCGGCTTCCTGAAATATTGAATGTGATCAAGGCCATATACTTTTTCAGCATTGCCCGCGAATGAATTGATCGTGAGAATGTTTACATCCCACCGGTATTTACTTTGAGCAACATATGCCGGATTGGCCAAAACACCGTGCATGCCGGCAAAATTGCCTGTCTGTAATCCAGCGGCCTCTTGTCCCGCTATTGTCTGACCATATAATAAGGCAACTGTAATTGCCAGAAAGTAGGGCCTTACGCCAATCAAAATCCAGTTCAGCATTTTTTTACTCCCAAATCATTTTGAAAACCACCAATGAGAAAATAATGGCATTTGCGGGTGGTGGGATAAAGGCAGGGGTTCCAAAGATTGATGTGCAAATAACGTAGAAAGGCGGCAATTGTTGCATACGCATTGCTTCAGGATTCATTTTTATTTGAGCATGTTTTTCCCCGGAAAAATAGCCTGAAGCGTTGCTGATGTCCCTGGTTTAATTATGGGAAACTCTAGTGGTCATGATGCTCGATCCATAAATTTGGTGTTCAGGAGATTATGTATTTTAATCGTCCTGTTTTGTGTTTTCACTTCCTCTTGACCGGGGTAAAAAGGGATAGCTGATTTAAATTTTCAGCATGTTTTAGGAAAAAGATATTTTGGGAATTGGAAACAGATTGCCTTGTGCCTGCTGCCCGGTTTAGACCGGAGCCTCAGGGCGATTAGATTGCCAGGCGCTTTTGGTAATACGGTAAATATAATCCAGTTTCGGTTCTTCTCCGTAATAGGCCGTTTCTTCTTCAGCAATCTTTGTTGCCCCAATGCGCTCAATAGAGCTTTGAGAGCGTTTGTTTACAGCACCAATATAAAATTCCACTGCATCCACATATTGAAAAATGTGGTTGAGCATCAATACTTTGAGCGCATGGTTGAAACCTTTACTCCAATGGGAATGTTTGAAGAAAGTATAACCGATCTGAATGCTGTTGTTTTCAGGATTGTAATGGGTATAGCGCGAACTACCTATTACTTCGCCGGTTTGGGCATCTTTAACCAGCACCGCTCCTTTTGAATTCATAGCCCCTTCAAAATAGTTGGTAAAATCTTTAAGCCTCCACCGGTTCTTGTTGGGATGTTGAGCCCACACCTGTTCATCGTTGGCTGCGCGGTGCAAAGCATAAAAATCCTCAGCCTTCAGAGGCTGAATGATGATTTTTTCATTTTGCAGAAAAGGTTGAAGATCTGGAGTCCTGTTCATGATCCGGATTTAAGCAATGTCAGTCATATAAGGTGTGGTTGCGGCTCCGAGTTTTTCAATAAACCGCCTGTCTTTTACGGCATAGCCGTTTCCACGAGCACAAAAATGCACTTTAAGGCCCTCCACGCTGATGGGGTTACCATCGGGAATATCGGCAATATTGTTGTGCATTATCTCCTGGCCGTCGATAATTATGACCTGCCCGCTTCCAATGGCCTCCATTTCATTTCCGAAACGGATGATCATCCCTGTATCTTCCCCAAGCCCTATGCCTATACAAACCGGGTTGGTGGCCACAGCTTGTGCAAGTCGACCAAAACGGCCGCGTTTTTCAAAATGGGAATCTATGATCACATCATCCACGAGCCCAAGACCTGTAGTCATTTTTACTTCACCTTTCAGATGGGCACGGGTGGCATTGCCCTCGTAGATCATAGTTGAGCTCATGGCCATTGCTCCCGCTGAGGTGCCGGCTATAAGAAAATTGTCCTCAGCATACCGTTTCCGCAGCAGTTTCATAAAGGCTGTTCCGCCAAAAGTTGCGCTGAGCCGCATTTGGTTGCCGCCGCTGAACATCAGGGCGTCGCAGGCTGAGAGCCGTTCGAGGTATTCGGGCCGTGATGCATCCTGGCGGTTGCGAATATGCATCAGATTTATATTGAGGCAACCAATCTTGCCAAAGGCATCCAGGTAGTTTTCGCCCACCTCAAACGGGATCATGCTGGCCGTGGTCACCACTTCGATTTGCGCATCAATTCCTCCGGCTTCGTCCACAATGCGCCGCAGAATGCCCAATTCAAAAAAATTGAGATTATTCCGGTGGATCTTTCCTTTTTCCAGATCAGTTCCTTTATCTTCAGCACCCCCTACGGCTATCAGAATTCCCATGCCTGGTTAGAATTTTTCAAGGTTTAAGGCAGCAATATATTCATAAAATCTATTGCAAGGGGAGCAAGACGCTACACTTTATCCCCACAAACGCGGACGAAAATCAGGATTTATTTGCATTAATTGTAATATGCGTTCTTTTTTAAACTAATATTGGAGAAATAAATTAATTCAATAACCCCGTCTTTTTTGAGCAGCGCATGAAGATACTCGACATAAAAATTTTACGTGGACCGAATTTTTGGAGCATCCGCCGGTCAAAGCTCATTCAGGTGAAACTGGACCTGGAGGAAATGGAACAGCAGCCTACCAATAAGATTGAAGGTTTCAGAGAACGGCTGGAAATGTTGCTTCCCTCAATGGTCGAACACCGTTGCAGTGTGGGCACAAGAGGAGGCTTTTTTACCAGGGTAGAAGAAGGCACCTGGATGGGCCATGTTATTGAACATATTGCCCTTGAAATCCAGACCCTTGCAGGAATGGATTGTGGCTTCGGAAGGACGCGTGATGCAGGTGAGGGCCCCGGCATCTATTTCGTGGTTTTTGATTATATGGAGGAAGATGCGGGGGTATTTGCAGCGAAATCAGCGGTAGCTATTGCCGAAGCGCTGATTGAAGGTCGTGAATATGATCTTGAGCCAGATATACAGCAACTGCGGGAGATCAGGGAAGACACCCGGTTAGGTCCAAGCACGGGCAGTATTGTGGAAGAAGCCGCAAGGAGAGATATTCCTTTCATCCGACTGAACAAACAATCCCTGGTTCAATTGGGATACGGCGTTCACCAAAAACGTATCCGTGCCACCATCGCTTCCACCACTTCCAATATTGCGGTAGAAATTGCCTGCGATAAGGAAGAAACCAAAAACCTGCTCTACCAGGCTGAAATCCCGGTTCCAAGAGGTCTGGTAATCCGTACGGAAGCCGGACTTTACGATGCCATTGAGCGTCTTGGATATCCGTTGGTGATCAAACCCATAGATGGAAATCATGGCAAAGGCAACACCACAAACCTGACGACAGAAGCACAGGCATTAAAAGCCTTCGAAGAAGCCAAAAAATACAGCCGGTCAGTCATTGTGGAACGGTTCATAACCGGTGTGGATTTCCGGGTGCTCTGTATAAATTATAAATTTATTGCTGCCGCATTGCGCACTCCCGCATGCGTAATGGGGGATGGCCTGCATACCATTCAGCAGTTGTTGGACAGGGTGAATGAAGATCCCCGCCGTGGCTACGGCCATGAAAAAGTGCTGACCCAGATCACCGTGGATACATTCACAATGAAAATGCTGGAAGACTATGGTTACACGCTCGAAACCGTTCCCGAAAAAGGAGAGCAGGTTTTGCTAAAGCCTACGGCCAACCTGAGTACGGGAGGCACTTCAAGTGATGTTACCGATGAAGTTCACCCTGACAATATTTTTCTGTGTGAACGGATTGCCCGGATCGTGGGGTTGGATATTTGTGGAATCGACATCATGGCCAAAGACCTGCGCACACCACTGAAGGAAAGCGGCGGCGCCGTTTTGGAAGTGAATGCGGCACCCGGTTTTCGCATGCATATTGAACCGGCAGAAGGACTTCCCAGGAATGTAGCCGAACCCGTCATCAATATGTTGTTTCCAAACGGCAGTGAGGGAAAAATTCCAATCATCGCCGTCACAGGAACCAATGGCAAAACCACAACCACGAGAATTACCGCGCATATTGCGAAAACGGCACGTTATAATGTGGGATATACTACAAGCGATGGCGTTTATATACAGAACCATTTGCTGATGACCGGTGATTGTACCGGCCCTGCAAGCACTTTGTTCGTGCTGAAAGATCCGTCTGTGGATTTTGCCGTACTGGAATGTGCGAGGGGTGGCATGCTGCGCAGCGGG
Organism: Bacteroidota bacterium; assembly: GCA_023387985.1. GTDB lineage: Bacteria > Bacteroidota > Bacteroidia > Chitinophagales > Chitinophagaceae > Phnomibacter. Next base: position 1,196,473 of record JAEWHC010000009.1, read on the forward strand.
CTTGCTTTTCAGACATGCAATGTGGCCATTGTAACCAACGTGGCGGAAGACCATATGGGTCTCGGCGGGATACATAGTCTTGAGCAAATGGCCAAGGTTAAAGGCATTTTGCCGGAAACCGTGGTACCCGAAGGTTTCACCATCCTCAACGCGGATGACGACCTGGTTTATCAGATGCGGAAAAACCTGGAATGCAATGTGGGATTATTCAGCATGGACGAGAATAACCCGCGCATCGTTCAGCATTGCAACGCCGGCGGTTATGCCTCTGTTTTTGAAAACGGGTATGTGACCATCAAAAAAGGAAACTGGAAGTTGCGCGTCGCAAAGGTAGAAGATATTCCCATCACTTTCGGGGGCAAAGCCCGCCACAATATCGCCAATGTGCTGCCCGCCATACTGGCAACCTATCTCTTTCGCCAGATCAGCATTGAAGATATTCGCATGGCTTTACAAACCTTCCTTCCAACGCATAAACTCACTCCTGGCAGGCTGAATTTCTTTCATTTCCGGAATTTTACCATCCTCGCAGATTTTGCGCACAATCCGCATGGCATGCGTTTGCTTGGTGATTTTGTGGGTCAACTGGATTACCCGAAAAAGATAGGCATCATCAGTGGTACAGGCGATCGTCGCGATGAGGACATCCGGGAGCTCGGCGCCATTTCTGCAGACGTTTTTGACGAGATCATTATCCGTTGTGACCGTAACCTGCGCGGCCGTTCAGCCCGTGAAATTATTGGATTGCTGGAAGAAGGGATCAGAAAAGTAGATCCGGAAATGAACACTATGGTCATTGAAAATGAAAATGAAGCTTTGGAATGGGTTTACAATAACCACGAGAAAGGTGTGCTTTATACCATTATGTGTGATGTGGTGTCGGGGGCCATCAACAAGATCCAGGAATTGCTTGAAAGAGATAAAAGTTAAAGAAGAGAATTTTTTGGTTTGATAGGATTAGACGCTTATTTTTGCGCTCCAAATTTCAGGATTGACCCATGGTGTAAAGGTAGCACTACAGATTTTGGTTCTGTCTGTTAAGGTTCGAATCCTTATGGGTCAACAAGCTACAAGCCGGAGTATTCCGGCTTTTTGTTTTCCCGGGCCAAATGTTTTTCCTCCTTAATTTCGTTTCTTCAATTGCATAAGACAAGATTATTGCCGGCAACTGTTCCGGGATATCTGCCACATCATGAAAACCGTTTAAATAATGAGCCGCGCTAGGAAACTGTTGCTTGCTTTTTTGGTTGCATTTACGGCCACCTGGTTTCTCACCAACCGTTGGGGCAATCAATGGGAAATGCCGGTAAGGCTTGCTTTATACCAGGTATTTTCCGATACCATGCCAGAGTTAAATGTTTCCATAGTTGGCGCAGATGGAGTGCCGAAAGTGTACATGGCTCCGGAAAACGGAATTGAGGCTGGTACACAATACAATCCGACCATTGTGGCGAATTTTGCACTCGACTATCATAAAAAATGCGTCAAAAAAAATAACCAAGCATGTAATTTTTTTCACAATGCAGTACAGTCACTGCGGGATAGTTTGATTACAGATTCCCTGGGCAGCCGTTATGTTTTTCCCTGGAGGCAACCCTGGTATCCCAAAGTACCTGCTCCTTATTATTCAGGTATGACATCTGGAAGGGCGCTTGAGGTATTTATGCTTGCCTTTGAAATGCGAAAAGACAGCAGCCTTTATTATGCATCGAGAAACCTGGTACGGGGCTATTACCGTACGGTTATGGAGGGCGGATTTACTTATAAAGAGCCCGATGGTTGGTGGTATGAGGAATTTGCATCACCCGGTGCCGAGACGCCTCGGATTCTCGATGGGCATATGTATGCCATTAAGGGGCTAATGGCTTTCCAGGAAAAATTTCCGGATGATTCTGCAGCTGTTTTGATTGAACATGGCTTGCGAAGCCTGAAAATTGCTCTAAAAGAATATGATAGTCCTGACGGCTTGTTCCATTACGACAAATACGGAAAGGTGGCCGATAAAAATTATCGAAAAATCATCCTTGGGCTGCTGCAATATTTTTATTGCCAAACCGGTGATCCCACATTTGATGCGTATTACGAAAAATGGGTAAAGCGGGATCAATTGCCTTATTTTTTTCGTTTGCTCCGCGACAGAAACCTTTCTGCCGGAGCATTGTTTGTAATACTGACACTTGCACTGGGCGTGATGTTTTGGTTTGGAATATCAGCTATATGGAAACGGGGAACCACCAATACCCAATAAAAAAACCGGTGTTTTTGGATTCACCGGTTTTTCGCTGCTATGTTATCGTTAGTTTATTTTGGTCAGCTTCATCAGGTGCCTTTGCTGGCTTTCCGTAATGAGCACTACGTTATATTCACCGGCGGCAAGACGGCTTACATTGAGATCCTGCTGGTTAACGCCCTCATTTAAGCGTACATCAAACTGCATCATCAAACGGCCACCCATATCCTGCACAAGCAAAGTAGCTTTTTCGGCAACCTGGGAAGCAAATACGAACTTGGTAGTGGCTTTTGCCGGGTTGGGATAGAGTTGGGCTGCGCCACGCATTTCGAGGTTGATGTTGCGAACCTGACTATAGGTCATTTGTCCGTCCTGGTCGTATTGGATGATGCGGTAATACCAAACTTTGCCAGCATTTACATTAAGTTTATTATCGACCAGGTCATAGTTGTTCATTTGCCTACCGTTGGCTTTGGCAGGTACGGTTGCAATGGCTTCAAATTCACGGCCATTGAAACTCCGTTCAACCACAAATTCCTTGTTTTGCGCATCGTTTTCCACTGTCCATGTAAGGTTAGCGCCGTTATTTCCTTTTACTGCGTAGAAGGAGAGGAATTTTACGGGGAGTGTTATGTTACCCACCTGGACATATTGATAAGTCGCATAACCTGCTTCTATGTTTGCTACCGGATTAACTGGAACTGATCCATCACCATAAAACATTTTTAAATAGTTTGTCGCATCCGGATTCTCAAGGTTTCCCGTTGTTTGAATCACGAACTGAAATTGTTGAAAATATGGATCTACGTCCCCGCCACCATTCGCCAGGTGAGCCAGGCGAACATCTCCGGCCCCCACTCCGCCAGAAACCTTCAATTTTACTGCTAGTTTTTCAGTTGCTGATTCAAATACTATGTTTTCGGTTACTGCTGGATTTAATAAAGCAAATCTGTAATGGTAATAACCATCAGCAGTTGCTTCAACAATTGGAGTCCAGCCGCCTGCAAACGAGCTTACAAATGCCGGACCAACCCCGCTGACAGCAACTGTGGGTTTTGGTCCCACGCTGGTTGGAATCTGAATCGTAAAAACAAAATCAATTATAGCTGTTGTTACTGCTCCGGATGGCTTAAGATAAAGTTCAACTTCAGAAGTCGCAGCATCTCCTGCGGCACCTCTTTTAAGGGTCGCCTGAAATGTTGTCTGTGCCGCTAAGCCCGAAACCAAGAACACTAAGAAAGCAATGGATACTAATTTTTTCATTTTATTAATTTGTTGAGTCGTTTTTGGGTCAAAATTTACATTGGCCTGGCTTCAATCTTGCTACTTGCTGAAGCATTGACTAAAACAAAATTCAGAATGACTACTCTATCATTGTTACCAAAAAAGCCGGGTGAAGTGGTTCCATTATAATCCACTCTTCTATTCATATTTGCATCACCTCTGTAGTATCCGGTCAGGAATGTTGAAGCTCCAAGATCAGTCAGCAATATAACCCTATCATTATTATTTATTACACCGGGCCCAGTGGTTCCATTATAATTTACCCTGAAGTTTCCGTTCACATTTCCAGTCCATAACATTACATTACTTCCTGAAACCAGGTAAGCACTGCCTGCAGTTCCATTTAGGTTTGCCGTAAATGAACCTGATGCCATATTGATCTGTGAGGCAGCTGAATATCCCAATGCAGCATTATAAGTTCCCGGCTTGGTATAAAGCCCTAGGTGATTTCTGTGGCGGACGCCAATTGAGTAATTCCCTGGTCCCACATCTTTAAAGTACAACGGGCTTACACCGTCAACATCCACAATATTTCCATTGCGTAGAACAAAACCACTTCTAGTTTGCAAAATTTCATTTCCGGTGGCATTTGTATTGCGCAATTCAACAAAAACCCAGTCAACAATATTTTCTTCGCTATTTGCCTTGTCTTTAAAGGCATCAGCTGTCGCGGTTTCAATCACCGGGTTCGCGGTATGTAAAAAATAACCATTGTAAGGCGCATCGCGATATGGATCTGAACTGGGCAGAAGGTTTCCGGCAGGAACGGCACCAGGGGCATATGAACCTGTTGAATTACGTAGTCTGTCACGCATTAGCCCCACTGCGCCATCAAATGCCCCCTGTAGAAAAACCTTAACATTGGCAAGGGCAAAATTGTTCATCGCATATAAATCGCCCTGGTTTGCAGTAAGTGACGCGGAAACTGTATTTGCAGTCGCGTCATTGCCTGTACCCGCCGCCCAGGCTGCATTTTCAAACTTAAAAGAACGTATGGGAGCTTCTGTACCCACAAGACTACCGGCATCCACATAGGTGCCTGTTGCCGTTACCGTTCCTCCGGTTATACCGGTTCGGCTGATGCTCCAGTACGTATTCAGATGGTCCGAACTGCGAATGTGTTTTGCCGGGTGAACCTCACCTGTAGATTTTGCACCGAGCTTTGCGGAGCTAAGTGTGGCATTCGCCAAATTCAGCGTAAGGGGTGTATACCTTGTTCCGTTGCCTAAGGGATAAGTGTAAGAACCAACTGCGGTTAGTGCCATTTGCAAAAGCCCCGCGCCATTTGTTTCCACGAACTTTCCCGTTCCGGCATTCGCTATATTGGATCCACTGGCCATTGTCAGGTCATGCGCCCCAAGCAGCAGCTTTCCATTTACAAAACCCAGCGTGGTGGAAATGGTCGCAGGACTACCTAAAGTTACATTGGCGGTATTATCGATCTCCAGGTTAGGAACCGTATTGCTGTTCATACTAAGCTGCTGCGCGGAAGTTCCTTTCATAAGCAATTTGCCCGTACCCTGGATATTGGCCTGGCTTTCAACATTGCCCTGCACGGTTACCACTGCGCCGGGATCGATATAAAAAGTGGCTCCTGTCTGGATCGTCAGCTGGGCTCCGGCTTCCAGTCCGAAGAGTATGGCCATGGGTAAAAAAAGTCTTTTCATTTGCGTGCCGATGGGTTAATAATTTTCAAAAATAATGAAATTTGAGTTTCCCGAATGCGAAGTTTTTCCTTCCGTACATCGAAATATTCATGGTCAGGGTTAGATATGAAGTTAAAACTATGAATTATATTCCGAAAATGCAATAACTGACTTTTGTTTTGAGTAAACGGTTGGTTTCGTTTAGTAAATGGTTCGATTGGTATTTTTTTCGCAAATTTGCCAAAACAGTTGTCATGGCCATCGAAATTAAGATACCCACCATAGGGGAAAGCATAAGCGAAGTAACCTTGGTGAAATGGTTGAAACCTGAGGGCGCCTGGGTGGAGCGGGATGAAATTATCGCGGAGCTGGAAAGCGAAAAAGCGACTTTTGAGATCAATGCTGAACAGGCCGGGGTACTTCATCATTCCGTTGAGGAAAATACTGATTTGCAAATTGGGGATGTAGCCGCCACAATTGATACCGATGCTGAACGCCCTGAGGGCAATGCCGGCGACCAGCCGCAAAAAGCCGCTTCGGAAGAAGCCGTACCTCAACCTGCGAAAGACGCTGAATCACGGCAAGAAAGTTTCGCCGAAGGCAAACCGGGAACCCACGACGGTAATCAGCCCGTTGCCGCCAAAACAGCAGAAACAAAAGCCACACCTGTAGCCGAAGCAATTATAAGCGACAAGAAACTGGATAAAGGAACAATTAAAGGTTCAGGAAGCCTCAACCGGATACTTAAAGCAGATGTACTCGCTGCGCTTGAAAGTCCGGGACGCAGTCCGGGTACGGCCATGTTCGGCCGGGAAGAGAAAACCGAACGAATGAGCAATCTCCGCAAAACGGTAAGCCGCCGTCTTGTGGAAGCCAAGAATACCACTGCCATGCTCACCACTTTTAATGAAGTGGATATGAGCCGCATTATGGAAATTCGAAAACAATACAAGGAAATTTTTCAAAAACAACACAATATTGGCCTGGGTTTCATGAGCTTTTTTACCAAGGCCTGCACTTTTGCCCTCCAGTCCTGGCCTTCAATCAACGCGTATATCGACGTGGAAGCCGGTCAAATAACCTATCACCATTATTGTGATATTTCAATCGCCGTGAGCGGCCCTAAAGGATTGGTGGTTCCGGTTATTCGAAATGCTGAAAGCCTGAGCATGGCAGAGATTGAAGAGGCAGTTATGGACCTTGCTACAAAAGCCCGGGAGAACAAGTTGACCATAGAGGAAATGACCGGTGGTACTTTCACAATCACCAATGGCGGGGTATTTGGCAGCTTGCTGAGCACACCGATTATCAATATTCCGCAAAGTGCTATTTTGGGGATGCACAAAATTGAGGAGCGGCCTGTGGCCATAAACGGCAACGTGGAAGTGCGACCCATGATGTATCTCGCCCTGAGCTACGATCACCGTATAGTGGATGGAAAAGAAAGTGTCGGTTTTCTGGTGATGGTAAAAGAATTACTTGAAAATCCGGAGAGATTACTGTTTGGAAAAGATCCGGTGAAAGCCTTGCTCGAGCTTTGATGAACGATCGCGACAAAATCAGATTCGATAAATACCTGGAAAAGGTATCTGAATTCCTTAACAATTACAAAGGGCAGATGCCTTTTGCTGTTTTCCTGAAAGATTGCTTCCGTAATAATCCGCAAATGGGCGGCCGCGACAGGAGAGAGGTAAGCAAGCTTTGCTGGCAACTGTTTCGTATTGGACACTGGAAAAAGGAACTTCCGTTGAAACAACGGTTGATCATGGCCGCAAGGCAAAGGCCGGAAGAAAATGGTGACCTGTTGGAAACGCTGGACCTTTCCGGGGAAGCATTTTCCTCTCCTGACCCGGTAGAAATTTTTCCATTTATCGGCAGCTTAAGTGCCAAAGTAGAACCGGCAGCTTATGTGGAAAGTTTCAAAAAACAGCCTGATCTTTTTCTACGCCTCCGGCCGGGGAAAGAAGATGCAATTCAGCAAAAGCTCAGCAATGCCGGCATCGGCTTTGCCATTGAGAATGCGCATTGTCTGCGGCTTCCCAACCTAAGTGCTGCAGACCGGATATTGGACCTTGATCGCGAAGCAGTGGTACAGGATTTGAACAGCCAGCATACGGGAACAATTGTTGCTGAATATGTTCATCGATTTTTGTCAGATCAAAAAATTCATTTATGGGATTGCTGCGCAGGCAGTGGAGGTAAGACGATTCTTTTACATGATCTCTTAAGCCCGGCTTCAATAGTGGTCTCCGATTCACGTTATGGCATCCTCCAAAACCTCAAACAGCGGATCCGGCAGGCCGGTGTTCCGGTTAACGATCTGCAGCAATTGGATCTGTCAAAAAGGGTTCCAGCCAAAATTCTGCCCGGCTTCAATGTGATTTTTGCAGACATGCCTTGTTCCGGATCGGGCACATGGGCGCGTACACCAGAAGAAATGGCATTTTTTACCGAAAAGAAAATTATGCAGTACGCGGGGTTGCAATTGCGGATCGCCAAAAACACTTTGCCTTTTCTTGCCCCGGGAGGCCTTTTTGTTTATGTTACCTGCAGCGTATTTGCGGCAGAAAATGAATTGAATTTCCATGAAATCATTCATCGCTCAGGCATGCAACAGCTCGAAATGAAGTTACTGGAAGGCTACAATAACAGCAGCGATTCCTTGTTTATCGGGATCGCCCGGCATGGTACTTCTTAAGAAATTTTTATATTTTTTTGGGGTTCGCGATGCTATGGGGTATTCGGTTTTGCCGCCTTTACATTCAATTTTGAAGTACCTTTGCCCATTGAAAATATTCTGATATGCAGGTAGAAGAAATGTTGCTGGACCCGCGGATTTCCGGAGATGACGGACTTGTGCAAATAGGGGAGAAAGTTTTTGCAAAAGAGCCTTTGACCAATGAAGAAGGGCTCTATTTATTTGAGCACGGCCAGTTGGGATGGCTGGGATCGCTTGCAAATTTTGTTCGTGAAAAAATGCACGGAAAAAAGACTTATTTCAACCGCAATTTCCATATTGAACCCACGAATGTATGTGTGTTCAGTTGCAAGTTTTGTTCTTATAGCCGCCTTTACAAAAACAAGGAAGAAGGCTGGGAACTGAGCATGGAGGAAATGATGGATATTGTAAGAAGTTATGACGGGCAACCGGTAACCGAGGTGCATATTGTAGGTGGAGTGCATCCAAAAATGGATTTTTATTTCTTTAAAGATCTTATTGCAAACATTAAAGCCCACAGGCCCGGCCTGCACATAAAGGGCTTTACAGCCGTAGAGCTGGACTATATGATCCGCAAGGCCAAACTCAGCATAGAAGATGGAATGCGTATCCTGAATGAAGCCGGATTACAATCACTTCCGGGAGGTGGTGCTGAAATATTTGACCCGGAGATCAGGGAACAGATTTGCGCGGATAAGGTGGATGGCGAAGGCTGGTTGAATATCCACCGCATTGCACACAACCTGGGTATGCATACCAATGCCACCATGCTGTATGGCCATTACGAAAACTATGCGCACCGGATTGATCATATGGATCAGCTCCGAAGGCTTCAGGACGAAACAGGGGGCTTCCAGACATTCATCCCGCTTAAGTTCAGAAATTTTGATAATGAAATGAGCCATGTGCCGGAAGTATCGCTGATTGAAGACATGAAGATGTATGCAGTGGCACGCATTTTCATGCACAATTTCCCTCATCTGAAATCATACTGGCCGATGCTCGGAAGGCACAATACACAGCTTAGTCTTTCATTTGGTGTAAACGATATAGATGGTACCATTGATGACAGCACGAAGATTTACACCATGGCCGGAAGCGAGGAACAAAACCCGACCATGAGCACAGAGGAACTGGTACACCTGATACGCCAGGCCCGGCAAGTACCTGTGGAACGCGATACTATTTACAATGAACTGAAAGTATATAACTAAAAACCTGGTCTTAATGGAAAAGAGCCTCCGAGTTAATCAGGAGGCTTTTTCATTTTGCATTTGAGGAACAGCAACCGGAGCCATAACCGGCATGCCGCTTAGTCCCTTCTTTAAGGTTTTCTTTTTCTTTTTGAAAGCGCGGTGGTACCACATGATGTAGCCTGAAACCGGGAATAAGAATCCCAGTAAACAGGTAATAAATCCAATCCATTTTGACCAGGGCCCCCAGATGCTGGCAATGTGTACGGGCTTGAAAGTGGCCCTTACCTGCTGGCCCAGATTCCTGTCCTGAAACGACCTTACGTTCAGGACCTCACCGGTTTTTGAATCCATATTCACTTGCGTTGTAGCGGTTTCATGCAAGGCGTTGTGCGGAAGAAAACTTGCAGATACAGGCTCGTTTCCGGATGGAGCATTAATGGCATAATATACGGCTTTCGGCGCTTGTGTTTGCAGGTTGAAGAGATAAGTTTCAAAAGGCGCATTGGCCATTGTGCTGTCGGATAAATTCGCCAGCTTAGGCGGTTTTTCATTTTTTGTACCGGTCACTTTGTAAATCGCGTCATTAAACCATTCAAACGACCAGGCCAGACCGGTAAATGCAAATACGAACAGGAAAATGGCTGAATAAAAGCCGAGCGCAATATGGAAATCATGGTTAAGCCGTTTGAAGCTTGCATCGGTCTTGATCTTCAGTCGCTGAAGCAGGATGGTTTTGTTTCGTGGCCACCACAATACCATCCCGGTAATGAGAATGAAAAGAAAAACCAGGGTGGATATTCCTACAATCAGTTTCCCGGTAGCCCCGCCAAGCATCCACCGGTGCACGTCCATCACGAAATAGAAAAATGATTCACGATGGTTATATGTTTCCAATACCTGTCCGTTATATGGGTTCATAAAGACGGTCAGTCTGGTTTCTTCATCACCGGATTTTTGAGAAATGTTTATTTCCGCGGAGCGTGCAGGATCGTTGTAAATCTTTATTCCCCGGAGCGTTGAACCGGGAACTTCATCCAGCGCGTTTTCTATCAGCAGATCGGTTGCCACGGTTTTCTCTACGGGATTCACAAAATAGCGTTGGCTGTAAAAGGTTTGTTGCAGATCCTTTTCAAAAACAAGAATGGCGCCGGTAAGACACGTTATGGCAATGATGATGCCGCAGGCGAGTGCCAGGTAGAGATGTATTTTTCTGAAAAATATTTTCACGGGTTAAAGGATTAAAAGGTGCAGGAAATGGTTCCGGTTATGCTTGCCGGAGTAATGGGATTGACACTGTGGTTTTCATGCAAACTCCAGGTTTTGGTTTTGGTAATGTCCTCGCCCCGCAGATTTGGCTTGACATGAGGGTGGGTGTATGGGGCACAGAAGTCAGGTGCCGGGAATGGTTTAAGCGGAATGATGGCGTGGTCCAATTCCTGGGCCCCGGGTATTGCTCCAGCCTGGAAGGCACCCGCAAGTAAAAAGACATTATATAAGGATTTCATTTGAAGGTCAGTTTTGTAATTGTGGCTGCAAAAGAAGTGGGCGAAAGCCTTCCATGGTATAGCTACCGGGAAATCCGGTTTTGAAATCGGGAAATTCAGTACTCCGCTTATAGAAAACTGCTAAAAGAAAGCCGCTAATCCATTTTTGATCAGTCCGTTTATTCAATATATTTGGATTTGCGTATGAAAAAAATTTCTGCTATTGCCTGCCTCGTATTTTTGTTTGGCTGCGTCCAAAATCCTGAGCGTTTTACCCATCTGTCCCCTGAGGAGTCCGGAATCGATTTCACCAACGAGATTACAGCGACCGCAGGAATGAACATTGTGAATTACGAATATCTCTACAATGGGGGAGGTACAGGTGTTGGTGATTTTAACGGGGATGGGTTGCCCGATTTGTTTTTTGCCGGAAACCAGGTGCCCTCGAAAATGTACATGAACAAAGGCAGCCTGAAATTTGAAGACGTTACTGATCGTACCGGAATCCTTCCCGGGATCCGGTGGGCAAAAGGCATTTCGGTAATCGATATCAATGGTGATGGGCTGCCTGATATTTACCTTTCTGTTGCTCAGGAAAAAGAACCTGAAAAACGCCGGAACCTGCTTTACGTATCACAAGGCAATAATCCGGAAACCGGAATTCCATTATTCCGGGAAATGGCGGCGGATTATGGTTTGAATGACACCAGCCACACGCAGATGGCGAGCTTTTTTGATTATGACAATGATGGCGATCTCGATGTTTTTCTATTGGTCAATGAACTGGAGCAAAGCACAAACGCGTATGTTTATCAATCTGTTCGCGACAGTACTTTCAATCGCGATAAGCTGTTTCAAAACAATTGGGATAACGAAAAGGGGCACCCTGTTTTTTCGGATGTCTCCATGGAAGCGGGGATCAGTTATGGTGGTTATGGATTGGGTGTTCATACTGCAGACCTGAACCTGGATGGATGGACTGATATATATGTCAGCAATGATTTTTTGAGCAATGATGTGCTTTATATCAATAATGGGAACGGCGGATTTACCAATGAGATCCGAACCTGGTTTAAATACACCGCACGCAATGGCATGGGCCTCGATATCGCGGATTTCAATAACGACAGCCTCGACGACATCATCCAGCTCGATATGATGCCCGGCGATAATTTCCGGGCAAAGACCATGTTCAATCCCATGAACTACAACACCTATCAAAACTATGACCGCTACGGGTATATGTACCAATACCCGCGCAACGTTTTGCAGCTGAACCAGGGCTTTTACCAGGTTCCGGGTCAGGCGAAGGCTCAGCCGTTATTCGCAGAAATTGGTTTTCTTGCCGGTATAACGAGCACAGATTGGAGCTGGTCGTCTCTTTTTGCTGACCTGGACAATGATGGCTGGAAAGACCTGATCGTCAGCAATGGCTTGCCGAAAGATATGAGCGACATGGATTTCATGGCTTATCGCGACCAGGCGCTCAACCTGGTACCCGTAGAGCAGATTCTCAATGAACTTCCTTCGGTGAAGATCAGCAATTTCATTTTCCGGAATAACCGTGATCTGAGCTTTGCGGACAAGACTGTGGCCTGGGGTTGGAACCAGCCCGGGTTTTCAGCGGGGATGGCCTACGCCGACCTGGATACCGATGGCGACCTTGATGTGGTATTGAACAATACCAATATGCCTTCACAGATTATACGGAATAATCAACGAGAACTTTCCGGGGACAGCAGCAGATATTTACGTATTCAATTGAAAGGTGATTCCCTCAACAAAACAGGTATCGGATCAAAAATGAAAATCTTCTACAAAGGACAGGTGCAATCTGCCACCCTCAATCCTTACCGGGGATATTTGTCGAGTGTAGAAGACAAAGTGCATTTTGGAACCGGAAACGTGCAAATGGTGGATTCTTTGGTCGTACTGTGGCCGGATGGAAATTCTTCATTATTGAAAAATATTCCCACCGACACCACCATCACCATTTCTAGAAATACGGCAACGGCAGGCAGCAGGGTAGCGAAGGAAATACAACCTTTTTTCAAACATACATTAAATCAAAACGGTCTCCACTTTTTTGCAGAGGAAATGGATTATGTAGATTATTCCGATCAGCGGCTGTTGCCCCACAAATTATCCCAATATGGTCCCGGCATAGCCTGCAGCGATATTGACGGAGATGGAAGGTCAGATGTGATTATAGGAGGATCGGCAGGTAAACCTGTTGCCATTTTCCGGCAGCTGAAAGATGGCCTTTGGGAAAAAGAAATCCTTGGCAATTTTACGCTCCAGCATAAAGGCGACAACCTGGGAATTTGTTTGTTTGATGCCGACAATGATGGTTTCCCCGATCTGTACATTGCTACCGGCGGCAATGAATATCCTGCAGAAAACAATGCGTATGCCGATTTTTTCTACCGGAATAATGGTAAGGGAAAATTTATTGCGGACAGCACCGCCTTTCCTACAAACTACTCCAGCAGCAGCGCAGTAAAAGCAGCCGATATCAATGGCGATGGGTACCTGGATTTGTTTGTGGGTACCCGCAATATTCCCGGCAGATATCCAATGGCGGGTTCAGGGATTATTTACCTGAATGATGGCAAAGGACGATTTGAAAATGTAACTAAAGACTTAGCCCCGGGACTGGAAAATATCGGGATGATTACAGATGCGCTTTGGACAGATATCAACAACGACCATGCTCCCGACCTTCTCGTAGTTGGTGAATGGATGGCTCCACGCCTTTTCAAAAATGAAAATGGCAAGCTGGTATTGCAAACAACTGTCCTCGGTGAATATACAGGATGGTTCAACAGCATTGGTGCCGGTGATATCGACAATGACGGTGATATGGACTATGTACTGGGTAATTACGGAATGAATGGATTTCTGCGACCTGATCCACATTACCCTGTAAATATTTACTCTGGTGATTTCCAGGGCAACAATGGATTTGGCAGCCTTCTTACCTCTTTCTATCCTTTTGAACCCCAGGGAGAATTGAGGGAATTTCCCGTTGCCGGACGCGATGATGTGATCCATGAAATTTTTTATGTACGACGGAAATTTCCATTTTATCATCAATTCGCAAGGGCTACTGTTGACAGCATTTTGGACACCAGACAAAAAAATGATGCCCATAAGCTTTCTGCAACTTTCGCCAAATCCTGCTGGATCGAGAATAAAGGAAATTATGAATTCATCGTACATGAGCTGCCGGTGCAAGCACAGTTTTCACCGGTATTCGGCTCAGTGCTGCAGGACATCAATGCCGACGGAAAATTAGATATCCTCATTTCCGGAAATGACCATTCCATGGCGCCATATCTCGGCATGAATGCCGCTTCCAATGGCCTTGTTTTACTGGGTGATGGCAAAGGCGGTTTTGTTCCGCTTCAACCCGGTGAGAGCGGATTATATATACCCGGCGATGCGAAAGCATTGGCAGCCATTCCTTCCGGGAATACGCTTTTGTACCTGGCTACACAAAACAAGGGGCCTTTAGTGACCTTTGAATGGCAAAACCGCACTGCACAGCCAATTCTGCCTATTCGGGCCGGCGACATTTCCGCTCTGGTAACAATGCAAAATGGCTCCAAAAGAAAGATGGAATTTTATTATGGGTCAGGTTATTTGGCTCAGTCAGCAAGGTACCTGGTCGTTCCGCCAAGGGCTCTGGAAATCCGGTTTTTTTCACGAAATGGAAATGAACGCGTTATAAAGGCGGGAGTGCAGAAGTAAAATCAAAACCGGAGATGCCTTACCGTCATACCCTCGTTGATGAGTTGCTTCAAGGATTCGATCCCTATCTTCAGGTGACGCTGAACATATTTGGTAGTGACTTTTTTATCGCTGTCAGCGGTTTTAACACCTTCCGGAACCATAGGGCTATCGCTAACGAGCAACAAAGCACCGGTGGGAATTTTGTTGAAAAAGCCAACCGTAAATATGGTCGCGGTTTCCATGTCAACCGCGTACGCCCGAATCTCTTCAAGGTAAGATTTGAATACGTCATCATGTTCCCAAACCCGCCGGTTGGTAGTGTAACAGGTACCCGTCCAGTAATCGGTTTTGAAATCGCGGATGGTTGTTGAAACCGCTTTTTGCAAAGCAAAAGCCGGGAGTGCGGGAACTTCGGGCGGGAAATAGTCGTTGCTTGTACCTTCGCCGCGTATGGCCGCAATGGGTAAAATAAGATCACCAATCTTATTCCTTTTTTTCAATCCGCCGCATTTGCCCAAAAACAATACAGCTTTTGGCTTTATGGCAGACAAAAGATCCATAATTGTAGCTGCACCAGGACTACCCATTCCAAAATTGATAATGGTAATATTATCTGAAGTTGCACACATCATGGGCTTGTCGTGGCCGAATATTTCAACGCCATGCCATTCTGCAAACAATTCAACATAATTGGCAAAATTGGTAAGCAAAATGTATTCGCCAAATTGCTTAAGCGGCATTCCGGTATACCGAGGCAACCAATTCTTTACAATTTCAATCTTTTCTTTCATAGCAGCTAATAAGAAAACTAAAGGTAATTAAACTTAGGTTTATAGTTTTGACGAATGGTGAGTTTAGCCTTTGATGCTAGGCAAATTAAAACACAACAAAGAGATGGAATGGATATGGTATTTGATCCGATCCGTAAAAAGTGGCTGCTGCTTACTGAGGAGGAGTGGGTGCGCCAGTGCGTTTTGGCCTGGCTTTGCCAAACGGCAGGGGTTCCGGCCTCTATGATCGCACTGGAAAAAATCCTTCAATTGCCCGACAGAAAGCGGCGGTTCGATATCCTGGTTTATAACCATGAGCATCAACCACAGATGCTTATTGAGTGCAAAGCACCCAGTGTAGCCATTTCAGAAAAAGCAGTTCGGCAATTGCTGAGTTATAAAATGATGCTATCCTGCCGTTACATCATGCTGAGCAATGGCCATCACAACCGTATTTGGGAGATCAGTGGCACATCGGTGCAGGAGATAAATTTGCTGCCGCCTTATGCTGCCTGGGTTTGCTGAGGCAAATTCAATTCGCCTTCACTATGGGCCACAATGGTACATACTGTAGCATCTCCGGTAACATTAACCACGGTGCGACACATATCCAGGATACGGTCTACCGGAAAAACAATGGCTATCCATGCGGGATTTAACCCTACTGATTCCAATACCAGGATCATCATCACCAGTCCGGCGCTTGGGGTAGCGGAAGCACCGATAGAAGCGAGTGTGGCGGTAAGAACGATAATCAGCTGTTGTCCGAGGGTAAGATCGATCATATGCAATTGCGCAAGAAAAACCACAGCCACAGCCTGGTACATGCAGGTACCATCCATATTGATGGTTGCGCCAATTGGCAGCACAAAGCTGCTGATGTTTTTGGAAACACCCATGTTTTCCTGCAGGCATTCGAGGGTAACAGGCAGGGTGGCGGCACTGCTGCTCGTGCTGAAGGCCAGGAACTGTGCCGGGCTTATATTTTTAAAAAACTGGCGGTACGTTATTTTCTTCACCCAGATTGATACCAAGGTGGGGTAAAACACAAAAAGAATAAAAGCAAGTCCAATAACCGCGGTGATAGAATAGGAGCCCAGGCTCTTAAAAATTTCAAGCACTTGGCCGGGTGTATCTGCCATTTTTGCAACAATGCCTGCAAGCAAAGCGAAAACGAAAAATGGTGCTGCCTGCATTACAAAATCTACCATTTTCAGAAACACCGCATTCATACCATTGATAAAATCCAGCACCGGCATGGTAACTTCCCGTGGCGTAAAAATCATAGCGATACCGAAAAAGAGGGCAAAAAAGATCACCTGCAACATCAGCCGGTTATCGCCGATTGAGTAAATGATATTTTCCGGAACCATGTCAATGAGGAACTGCAGCGGGCTCTGCTCTTTTGCGGCTGACGCTGTTTGCTGTGCAGTTTCAAAATTCAATTGTTTGGCAGCGAGCTTGTCCTGGTCCTCCTGGGATATGGCCTCATTCACCATTTCGGCATAAGCCGGATCTCTCATGATATACCGGCCGTCTTTGGGTACCGGAACGCCTGGCGTATTTTCCACCCAGATTTCGTAATCAATCCTGTTTTTTACGCGCTGGGTTTCATCAATGTGTTTACCTGGTGAAATAATATTTACGATGGTTATACCCACTATCGCGGCCATGATGGTGGTGGCTATATAAAAAGTCAGTGTTTTAAAACCCAGCCTGCCCAGCCTGGATACATCAGTAAGACTTGCAACACCGCTAATGATCGAGAACAGCACAAGCGGAACCGCTATAAGTTTTAATAGCTGAATGAATATGGTGCCGAATGGATCAATCCATTTGATGGTAAAATTATTCCAGCCGAGTGAACTGCTTAAAAATGCCCAGGCAATGCCCAGGGCAAGCCCGATGATGATCTTGAAGTGTAATGGTAATTTTTTCATTGGCAACAAATAATCTTTGAAGCCGCCGGGTTAGAATTAATATACTATGGGAATGCAGTTGATCTGCAAATGCCGGTGTCGTGCCTCAAAATAAAGCTTTAAGCCTGAAAATTAAGGATAATCTTGTCAAGTTGGGTATTTACCGTCCTGATTTTTACGCCAGAAGTTTCCAGCATTTTTTTGGAAGCCAATGTTGAATCGGTGTTTTCGTATTTATTGGAAAGATAAATCACTTCTTTTATACCGGATTGAATGATGGCCTTGGTACATTCATTGCAGGGGAAAAGCGCGGTATAAATTCGGCATCCATGCAGGTTGATGCCGATATTGTTCAAAATGGCATTCAACTCGGCATGGCAAACGTAGGGGTATTTCGTTTCCAGGAAATTGCCTTCCCGCACCCAGGGGAAATCATCATCACTAATGCCCATGGGCATGCCATTATACCCGGTTCCCACAATCTTATTCTGGGGATTTACGATGCATGCGCCAACCTGTGTTCCCGGGTCTTTGCTGCGTTGTGCGCTCAGCAGGGCGACGCCCATAAAATATTCATCCCAGGTAATATATTCCGCTCTTTTTGCCATGGGCACAAATGTAATGTTTGCCCTGAACAATTGACTTGCCAAAAAGTGATCCGACATAAAAAACAAAGGCCGGAATGCCGGCCTTCGCGTAATGTAGATTTGGTATTTGTTTAGGGGAAAATGCCCAGTTCCTGGTAAGCTCGTCCAACCTTATCAATGGCCACCACGTATGCTGCCGTACGCATATCCGGAATTTCCGGATTGGCATGCCAGGCATTGAGCACATCAATGGTGGCATCGCCCATGGTTTCTTCAAGGCCACTGTGCACCAGGTCTATTTCGGTGGCACCGCGGGTAATGAAATCACGCTCTTTTTCAGGAACATCACCAGAGGACAGTTCCTCAATCACTTTCAAAATACTCCGGTTGGTGTTTTGCTGAAAACGTCTTTCCATGCGCCCATAACGGATATGGCTCAGGTTTTTCAACCATTCAAAATAGGAAACGGTTACCCCGCCCGCATTCAGGTACATATCCGGAACTACCAGGATTCCTTTTTCCAGCATGATCTCATCGGCCTCCGGCGTGCAGGGGCCATTGGCAGCTTCAGCAACTACTTTCGCTTTAATACGCGGAGCGTTATCTTTATGGATGACATTTTCCAGCGCGGCAGGGATCAGGATGTCGCAATCAAGCTCAAGCGCTTCACCGGTATTGGTGATGTTGGTTGCGCCAGGAAAATCTAAAATGCTTCCGGTATCTTTACGGTGTTGCCACACATCCTGAACGTTCAGTCCGTTTTCATTATACACGGCGCCTTCGTATTCTGCAAGGCAAATGATCTTACAGCCGCCCAGTTCTTCAAAAAATTTCGCGGCATGAAAACCCACATTGCCGAGGCCCTGAACTACAACCGTTTTTCCTTCGAGACCAGGACTCAGGTTGGCTTTTTTCAATATAACTTCATTATTTAAAGCTTCACGCATGCCATAAAATACGCCAAGCCCCGTGGCTTCTTTGCGGCCATGCACACCACCTTGAGTTACCGGTTTCCCGGTTACACAACCCAGTGCATCAATTTCACCGGGGCGATAGCTCATGTACGTGTCGGCAATCCAGGCCATTTCCCGTTCGCCGGTTCCGTAATCCGGAGCCGGTACATCAATGGCGGGGCCGATAAAGTTTTTCTTCACCAGTTCTGAAGTATAGCGACGGGTTATTTTTTCCAGTTCGTATGTGGAATAATTGCGGGGATTGATTTTTACACCACCTTTTGCACCACCGAACGGAACATTTACAATTGCACATTTATAAGTCATCAATGCAGCAAGCGCCATTACTTCATCCTGGTCCACTGCCTCTGCAAAACGGATACCGCCTTTGCATGGCGTTTTGTGGTGGCTGTGCTGCACCCGGTAAGCTTCGATTACTTCAATGCGCCCATCATCCATTTTTACCGGAAACCGCATTCGGTAAACGGAGTTCGCGGCCTTGATCTGTTCCAGTAAACCCTGTTCCCATTTGGTGTACTTTGCTGCTTTGTCAAAGCTTCTGCCAACATTTTCAAAAAAGCTGTAATTAGACATAAATTTTCTTTTTGGTTTTCAATCGTTGATGATTTGTTGTTTATTTTTCAAATCCTTTTTCAATATTGCGGATATTCATTTCTTTTTCAAGCTTCCTTACCTTTCCTTCGATGCGGATGAGATAAATGAACAGCCCAATAAAAATTATGGTGATAACGGCCACAACCACATAGATTTTTCCGTTGCTGCGCATAACATCGGCCATTTCAACGGTTTCAGTTTGCTGCGCCAGCGCCACCAAAGCGACAAAAAACAAACCTAGCGTGGAGATTATTTTCTTAATCATGAATTTCAAGTATGTTTTGGTCTTTTATTTTTTGCATGCGTATTTGAAGACTTGAGATCCAGGCTCCAAGCAGTGTCCAGCCAATTACAGCCGGCCAGAAAACGATCCGCATGGTAGGATCCACATCATTCTGGCTCATGGCCGGATTGCCTTCGCCACCAGGATGCAGACTTTCAAATAAGCGGGGCAAAATGAAAAGCGTGGGGAAGAGCATAGCGTAGGCAAATATGTTATAAACCGCGCTTACCCTTGCACGCTTGTCCATATCATCCATGGAAGAGCGCAGCAGGAAATAAGCAGCATAAATAAGTAGCGCAATCAGGGCCAGAATTTGCTTAATGTCATTGCTCCACGGCTTTCCCCAGGTATAAGTGGCCCACATGGCTCCGGTTAACAGGCCCAAAATGCCAAACAGCATTCCGGTATTTGCATAAACCCGTGCAGCGATATCATAGCGCAGGTCGGGTTTTGATAAATATTTGATCGAATTAAAGACGGAAACCGAGAGCAGGATCATCATGCCAAACCACATCGGCACATGGTAAAAAAGATTGCGGATTGATTCATTAATAATGGGTTGGGCCGGTACCCGGATCAACATTCCGGCAATCAATGCATAAAGGATTAACGCTATAGAAAGTACCTTCCACCAGTGCTGTCTTATCATCATTTTTCCATCTTATTTGCTGAAATGAAGTTCCGCCTGCAAAGTTATGCGTATTACCTGCGAGAGGGAAATTTTACGGTAAATTTTCCAATTTGGCAAGGGTTTTAAAAGATTGTTACATGGTTTTCAATGAATCATACAGACCATTCAGCCAATTCCATTTTTTCGCAGGCCTGTCGCAAAAAATTCGGCAGGATGTGGTTATGTGTAAACATGATCTTATCGGGATCGCTGAGGTGGTCGATCATGCTCCTCCATTTGTCTTCACCATGGCTATCGATAACGGCTTTCTTTTTTTCTTCGGTTTGCAGGTACATCCGCATACCAATGGCATCCGCCTCGGGATGAAACTGCGTACCAAAAAAATAGTCGTTGAAGCGGATGGCCATGATCGCTCTTTCCAGCGGAACATGGGGGCGTGCTTTTTCAATAGAAAGGATTTGCGCACCCATTTCACGGATCCTGCGATGATCCGGACTGATCACCTGGTAGTCGCGGCTATCCACCGCGTAAAATGGATCAGGAAGTCCGGCAAGCACCGGATCGGTTTGCAGCACCGGTAACCTGTGGACAGGAAACACGCCGAAGGAAGTGGATTTGCGTTTAATCAATTCCCCAACCTTGTACTGCCGGCAAATCAACTGGAAGCTATGGCAAATGAAAAAGACCTGCTTTTTGGGAAATGTTTCCGGATCAGCATTAAAGGCCTCTATTTTATGCAGCCACCCAAAATAATGTTTCTCCCATTCGCTGCCCTCACTATCCAGCGGACTGCCCGGGCCACCGGTACTGATGTAAATGTCGTATTCCGTTCCGGGTACTTCATTTTTCAGCCGCACGTCAAATTCGTCAAGCTGAATTTCAAGACCGTGAAAATCACCGAAGCTGTAAACAATCTCCCGGATACAACGCATGCCCTGGTTGGCATGTCCTTCATACAAATCTAAAATGGCAATGTTTAGCATAAGACCAAATCCTGCAATAAACTCGAAAGCTGCAAAAATAACAGATTCCGCTTCAGGCCGCTGTGTTGTTTTGCACAGTTTTTTAAAATTAGTGCATCCTGTACCAGGAGATTTCCTACTTCAGGAAACTATCTTCAATATAGGCGGTAACCGCTTTCAGGTCACCATGAGTTTCCTCATAAACCTTCAGCTGGCGGTCGGCGCCGGTGCCGGTTTCCAATATGCGGCGAACCGTGTCTACACAATGGCGGCTCCCGAGATCATCCACTACATCGTCCACAAAATCAAGCAGTTCGTAAATCAGTGAACGGGTATTTACTTCTTGTTCCTTGCCAAAATCTATCAATGTGCCGTCGATGCCATACCGGCTGGCGCGCCATTTATTTTCATTGATCAGAAATCTTGGATAAATGATAAAATTGAGGTTCTGGCTTTTTAATTTGTAAAGTTTTGCACATATGGCCTGGAAGAGGGCTGCGATAGCACATGTTTCATCCACCGTCATGGGAATATCACAAATGCGGAATTCAACGGTATTGAAAAAAGGATGAACGCGCAGATCCCACCAGATCTTTTTTGCATTGTCAATACAATTGGTTTTGATCAGCAGGTTTACAAAACGGTCGAATGTTTCCACATTATCAAAATATTCGGGCAGGCCGGTACGTGGAAATTTATCGAAGACCTTGGTTCGATAGCTTTTATAACCGGTTTTGCGGCCTTCCCAAAACGGACTGTTGGTGCTCAGCGCATAAACATGAGGCAAAAAATAACGCGCACTGTTGGCAATGTGCATAGCCATATCCCGCGATTCCATGCCTACATGCACATGCAAGCCAAAAATCAGGTTGCTTCTTGCAGCATCCTGAAGTTCCTGTATAAGTTCATTGTATCGGATATGATCGGTGATCAATTGCTTTTCCCAACTGCTGAATGGATGCGTGCCGCTTGCTGCAAGGCTGAGGCCGAGATCGCCGGCAATGGTTTTTATTGTATGCCGAAGGGTGCTGATGTCCTTATGGGCGGTATCAATGTCCTGGCAAACATCAGTGCCAACTTCCACAACGGCCTGGTGCATTTCGGCTTTTACCTTATCCCGGATGACTTTCTGGCCTTCGGAAACGATCTTCTGCTCATGGCTTTTCAGTTCTTTTGTTTCGGGATCGAGCACCATGTATTCCTCCTCTATGCCGAGGGTAAAATGTTTATAAGAAATGGATGCCATATTGCTGGTTCTTGTTGTTTTTACGAATGTGGAATTACAGTGATACCGGCTCAGGCCAGGGGCCAGCCGGAGATGCTTGAACGCAGGTATTCGCCCCATGTCAGGTTGTCCTTTCCCGGTTTCTGTGCATAGGCCCGCTCAATGCAATAATTGGCCATGGTTTCCACAATCCATTCAAAATTTTCCGGACCTACACTATGAATATCGGCGTCTGGTGCGGGATTGCAAAAATCGATGGCGTAAGGTATTCCATCACGCAGGGCAAGCTCAACCGTATTGAGATCATAACCCAGGTATTTATTGATGCGGAACACAATATTTTCCATTTCGCGATACAATTGCGAATCCGGATTGAAATCGGCAACATAACGAAGATGATGCGGGTTGCGCGGTTCATACGGCATGATGCGTACGTATTTTCCGCCTACACAATAACATCGGTAATATTGGTCAAATACAATTTCTTCCTGCAGCATCATCACCAACTGGCCGGTTTCTTTATGCCGTTCAAAAAACTCGTCTATATTGTTCAATTTGTAAACGCTTTTCCAGCCGCCGCCCGCAAAGGGTTTCATATATGCCGGAAATCCTATGTAATTGAAAATGCTCTCCCAATCGAGGGGATAGGTAAGGTTGGAAAAAGAATCGTCAGAGGTGTCCTCCGGCAGATCATGGCTCGGGAGAATCACTGTATTGGGAACCGGCACACCGATTTTGGTAGCCAGGCAATTGTTGAAGAATTTTTCATCCGCACTCCACCAAAAAGGGTTATTGATGACTGCTGTACCGGTTAGTGCGGCATTTTTCAAGAAAGCCCGGTAAAAAGGCACGTCCTGCGAAATGCGGTCGACGATAACGGAATAGCCGCAATCTTCACCCTGTACCACTTTGGAAATGTTTACCGGTTCAGCCAATAAACTGTCAGCTCCTTTACTGTTGATCCGCTCCACCAGTGCCTGTGGAAAGGAACGTTCCTTCCCGAAGAGAACCCCTATCTTTTTCATAAATGATTTTGTTAATGCTTATTAAATGTTTTCAAATATAAGGATGTGCTGGTAATAGTATAAAAGGTAGAATTCAAAATACTTAAATATTGGTCAATTGCTAATTTGATGACATCGTTTGCGAAAATGGTTAAATTGAATGAATACATGTCCTGATGCGTCTTTTTGACTTAAATTTGCGACAATAATCCCGGTACCGCATGAAAAAATTACACATTTTGCTTTTGGTAGGTATTGCTGCAGCCATCGCCATACTGGTAAGCTATACCACCGATCTGTCAACTTACGATACCATTGCATCAGCTAAAGAAAAAGAAGGAACCTACGTACACCTTATCGCCAAACTTGACAAAACCTCACCCATCAACTATGACCCGCTGACCAATCCGAACTTCTGTTCCTTTACCGTTGTGGATTCATTGGGCGGAGTTACCAAAGTGTACAGCAATATGCCAAAACCGCATGACCTTGAAATGAGTGAACGCGTGGTACTTAAAGGGCGGATGCAACAGGATGGCTTTCATTGCGATGAGATCCTGCTGAAATGTCCGAGCAAGTATAAAGATGATATGGAAATGGCAGGCCGTCAGCTTGAGCAACAATCTTAATGTCTGTGGCAATTGATTTTCGAATGCTGAAAATCGGTAATTTGCCATCTCAAACTATTCTTGCCTATAGCTTTTTGCTGTAGGCATTTTTGCATAAACTCAGAAAACCAACCGAAAGAACAGGTTATGAAAGTGATGAAATTTGGCGGCACCAGCGTGGGGCAGCCCGGGCGGATGAAGGCGGTAGCCGAAATTGTTACCCGCGATGACGAAAATAAAATTATTGTACTCAGCGCATTGAGCGGCACAACCAATGCCCTTGTGGAAATAAGCGATGCCCTGCTTCAGGGGAATAAACAGGAAGCGAAGGAAAAGATAGATGCGCTTGAATCCGCTTATCATCAATTTGCCGGAGACCTGCTCCAAAAGCCTGAAAGCCTTGAAAAAGCAGGGGAAGTGATCGCCGAGCATTTCGAATTCATGAACATCATCCTGAAGATATCTTTCAGTGAAGCCCTGAATAAAGACATTCTCGCACAAGGTGAATTACTGAGTACCAAATTGTTCAGTATTTACCTTTCGGAGATCGGGCAGGTACATGTGCTTTTGCCTGCCCTGGAATTCATGACCATAGGGCCAAATGATGAGCCACAACTGGGCAGCATCCGCGTAAAACTGAATCAGTTGCTCAATAAACATGAAGACATCCGCCTTTTTGTGACCCAGGGGTATATCTGTAAAAATACCCGCGGTGAGGTGGATAACCTGCGCCGGGGTGGCAGCGATTATTCGGCTTCACTTATCAGCGCGGCGGTGAATGCCTCCGTTTGTGAAATCTGGACAGATATTGACGGTATGCACAATAACGATCCGCGCATTTGTGATAAAACGGTGCCCATTCATCATCTCAGTTTCGATGAAGCCGCCGAGCTTGCTTATTTTGGCGCAAAAATCCTGCATCCGGCTTCCATATGGCCTGCCCAGCATTACCAAATCCCGGTAAAGCTGCTCAACACTATGGATCCTTCAGGCGAGGGAACTACCATTTCAGGAGATATTGAAAGCACAGGCATAAAAGCTGTGGCTGCCAAAGATGGCATCTACGCAATTCATATTCGCAGCAGCCGCATGTTGCTCGCTTATGGATTTTTGCGCAAAGTATTTGAAGTGTTTGAAAAATACCGCACTTCCATCGATATGATCACCACTTCAGAAGTGGCTGTTTCCGTTACAATAGACAATTCCACTTATCTGCAGAATATCCTGGCGGAACTTCAGCCATTTGGAACAGTAAGCTTTGAAGACAACCAATCCATTGTATCGGTGGTGGGACAGGAAATTACCGACACGGACAATGTGCTGATGAAATTATTTGATGCCCTTGAAGATATCCCCGTGCGCATGGTGAGCTATGGCGGAAGCCGGCACAACATCAGCCTGCTGGTACCCGGCGAATTCCGCACCCAAACGCTCAGGGCCATAAACGAAAAGCTATTCGGTCTTTAGAAAGGGATAAACTTTCATTAGCAGTATTTCCATTCATCTTCCGCGAAAGAACCGGGCGCCTGATCCGGAAATCAATGCTAACCTCTAAAAAGACATATCATCAGCACTTGGTCCATAGGAAGCGGGAACATTGATATCGTTCAAGCGGTAATAAACGCCAAGTTGAGCCCGGTGGTGTTTGATCTGGCTCAATGCATGGCGGAAAGCAGCATATTTGCTCCATTCGGACAATTTGTGACCGGCATTGTAAAGTCCCCAGGTTTTTTGAAGATCAGCCGCGTCAAAAACTGAAAGCGCTTTTCTGGAATTGCTGAATTCCCGCTCCATCAGGATTTCAAAATCTTCGCGGGATACCGGCGCGTTGGGAATTATATCCGCGTGGTCGGCAAAATCCAGTTTTTCTGTTTTGGCCATCATGCCCGGCCACCCGAAAATTTCAACAATATGCTGAAGCAAAGCGCCCATTTCGGTACTTTTTTCATGGGGCTTATAGCCGGATTTTTCGGCCGGATAAACACCAATGAATTTTTTGGTTATGTTATATTCCTGTTCCAGTTCTTCAAGCAGCGAATCAATGATGTTCATTTTTTTTGGATTTATAAGGAATTAAAATTAGCGTAAATACATTTTAGTTCCGTGTTTTATTGCAGAGGTTGAATTTTCTTTATTGGAGAGGCGTGGAAACTCCAAGCGCGTGCACTCCATTTCCTTAGTTTTTTAGCCAGCGCAAATAGTAAGGAAGGTCATTCCATTTCCGGAAATAATAAGGCTGGTTTTCCGCCCCCAAAATGGAATAAAAATGAGCGACACCGGGAAGGTCGGAACCTTCTAAATCCAGGATATGCCCCGTGCCGGAAAGCTCGCGGATAACGGCATCGTAAAGAAAATGATTGCTTTTGAGCGCTTTCCCTTTTCCGGTGATATTGGAAACCAGGTTGTAATAACGGTTTTTGTATTTAAGCAGCAGAATGGAGGACATTCTTTCGCCGTTTTCATCCAGGCATTCCCGGCAGTAGAGATTGCCGGAGGCATCCATGGCTGCACAAAGCTGCGCAAATTGCCGGTATTGCGCTGAGGTTAACTCCGGCATCAGCTTTCCATAAAGAGTTGCATACTCAGCGATCGCGGTATTAAAAAGGGCCTGTGCATTTAGCCGTAATCCATTTTTATCAGCCCGTTTTACATTTTTTGCGAAATCATAATGATATTTTGCCCGAATGTCCCGGTAGGAAAGTGAAAGGTCAAGAACGTAATTTGTTTTTATTGTCTCGGGATGCTGGGTTTTTGCGGGATGTGCATGGTTCAAAAAGATTTCCGCGAAAGCGAAATGCCGTTTTGCTTCAAGGATAAACGCCGCTTCCAGTTGGGGAGTAATGGCATTCATATAAAAAATGCCGGATTGTTGCGTGAAGGCGGGTTGATATAAATAAAGAATTCCATATTTTTTGCGCCAGGGCAAAGGCATTACGGCCTCATAGTCTCCCAAAACAAGGCCATCCCATTGGTTGCCGGCCATATGGTCAAGGTGTAGCGAGGTGGCATAAAGCAATCCATTGGGAGACCGGTACACACAACCATCCCATTTGGCTTTATCGATTTCTCCATTGGGCAGGTATCGTATGCGGGATGCTTTCATCAGTAAATGAACTGGCTTTTCAGTTTCTTTTTTAACGCTGCGGGATTTATGCTGAATGTGATCCGTTCTTCCCAGAAATTCGAGCCTCCTGGCCGGTTGGGATTGTTATAGGAATTGGGTTCATTGAAAGCTTTACTCTGCATTAATGGAAGATAGATGTTGATTGCATCCCAAAGTGATAGTTGGGCGCCAATGCTGTAAAGGAATTTTTCTTCTTCGGCTCCGGGTGTCCACGGTGAATGAGAAGTGCCGATATCAGCAAACAATTTGATGGGCAGGTTTAGCCGGTTAAGCGACCGTGGGAGATCAACCGTAAAATTGGCCGCCATGATCCAATTGTCAAAATAATCCACACCCTGTGGCTTAAGCCCGGGAATAACGGAGCTGTAGTCGCTGCGGTATTTGAAACCGCCATTGGCTATGCCAATTTGCCTGCCCCATATTTCCGGAGATTGATTGCGCTCTGCAAATGGTGTGGAATAGGTATAATCCTGCACTCCATTGAGGCCTTGCATGGTAAAATGATAGAGGGCATTGTCGCTTCGGCGCTGCAGTGTTTTCTCTTTCAGGTAAAAGATCTTGCCGGCAAAAAAACGAACCGAAGCGCCTTTGCCACCCGCATCGTAATTGAGAAAATAATTGGCCGTTATGGTCGACTTCAGCAAGTCACCCACCTGCTGAAACTGCAAGGTTGCGTCCCAGGGATAGAGTTTGCGGATATCCCATAAATTGAAGTTGAGTTCCGGAATGATGCGGGTATTTGCGCCGGCACGTTCGGGTATGAAGATCATTTCATCCGGAGGCGGCAGGAGCCGGTACCTGATCTGTTGTTCAGTTATGAAATAAGTTTTAAAATTAATGCCTTTCCGAAAAGTGGTAAGCGCAGTTTTTGGTTTCCATTCCATACGGAATCCCGGTACCAAACGGGTAAAAGCCGGTTTCAATTCTTTGCCGTTTTGAGGATCAGCTGCCGTACGGAAATGGAAATGCCCGAAGTTTAGAAAGGGTTGAAAAATGTGTAGTTTGCCGGTAGGGAAAATATCGTAGACCATGTGGCCATACCCGACAATCGATTGAGAACCCGTAGCGTACATTGGCGTGATGGCAAAACGAAAACGCGACGCAGGCAGTGTATAATTGTGCAGCAGCAAGCCAAGTTCGATTTTATCGTGATTGTTGAATCCCAGGGCTGGAAAATACCCGATATACCTAGTGGATTTTCCGGGGCCGAGCTGGGTGCCGAATTTAAAAGATATGCCTGTCGGCCGGGGGGCAGAGAAACCGGAATCGCTGAAGCGGCTGATATCAACCCCATTATCCAAATGCTTGCGTGCCAGGGAATAAAAATCACCAGGTGCGGGGTGTGCAAATTTCCAGGTTTCGTAATAGTCTATGAACAACTGATGCATTTTTTCTTCGTCAAACTGTTTTTCCCAGTCGTTGAGCAAACGTCCGGCTTTGGG
Organism: Bacteroidota bacterium; assembly: GCA_023387985.1. GTDB lineage: Bacteria > Bacteroidota > Bacteroidia > Chitinophagales > Chitinophagaceae > Phnomibacter. Next base: position 1,224,890 of record JAEWHC010000009.1, read on the forward strand.
ATAAACACTGGTATAATAGGGATAGGGGAAAGCCTCATAGGGGTTGGTTTGAACCGGTGTGGACTTTCGTGAAGCTTCCAGGATGTCAAGAAAAGATTCTGTGGCATCGGTAAGTGAAAGTCCGAAAAGGGTTCCGGAGCTATAGCTCTGCCCGTATTGCTTCATGTATTTTTGTTCGAAATAGGTGTTGATCCCTTCATCCATCCAGGCATTCATCCTTTCATTGGTGGCCAGCGTTGCCTGTAACCAGTTGTGTCCGGTTTCATGAGCGATCACCAGGTCAAGTAATTGCTGATCGCCTGTAGGTGCGTTGAGTGTGGTAAGCATCGGGTATTCCATCCCGCCGCCTTTGTCGGGGCTTGTTACGATACTCATTTGAGGGTACGGATAATCACCAAGTTCTTCGCTGTAAAAGCGTAACGCCTGTTTGGTAAACCGCATGCTGTTTTGCCAGGTTTCATAATCACCCGGATGCTGAAAATTCCAGATTTCAATAACACGGCTGTTCAACTGAAGCGTATCAAATTTCACCTGGAAATTTTTATCAGCCACCCATGCGAAATCCACTACGGAACGCGCTTCATATTCCAGGGTTTTATAGCGGGATGCGGATTGTATTTGGGTTACATTCGGGTTTTTTGCCTTTCCCATTGATTTTACTCTTGTGGCAAAATCAGTTTGAACCGAAGGTTGGGGAAGGTGTTGTTTCATCCATTCTTTTTCGCCATCATGCTTCAGCATTCCGGTTGCTGCCACCACGTAATTTTCCGGAACTGAAATGGAAACACGGTAATTGCCAAAATTGGAATAGAATTCGCCGGCACTCAGGTAGGGCATGGGATGCCAGCCATCGGCATCATACATCGCCACCTTCGGAAACCATTGCGCTATGGCATGATAACTGCCTGAATATCCTGAACGACTGTACAATTGTGGCAACTGAACGTGAAAGCCGGTTTCCAATTCCATAGCGCTTCCGGGAAACAACGGTTGCGGAAGGTTAAGTTTAACCACATCAATATGTTGGGGATGATCTTCCAGGTTTGCAAGCTGACCGTTGGCGGTAAAGTTTACCTTGTTGATATACCCTTTCTGATGTGGCTTTGAAAAATAGAACCGGAGATCTCCTTCCAGTAGGGATTGTTCTGCATAGGCTGTCCTGTCATTCTTATAAGCGTTTGGCCACAAATGGATCCAGAGATAATTTAGGGTGTCTGGCGAATTGTTGACATAACGGATGTTTACATGGCCATCAAGGGTATGCACGGTATCATTGAGCCTCACTTCGATGGTGTAATCTGCCTGCTGCTGCCAGTATCCCGGCTTTTGAGCAAGAACAGGAATAAACCATATAAAAAAGAAAATGAGCAGCGGGATTTTTTTCAGAAACATGGTTCCGGGTTGTAAGTTTATTAAGCCAGGGCAGGACGGTTGTCTTCAACAGCTATATTGCGGCAGAAAAAGAATACCACAGGAGTGGAAATGATGAAATAGGAAACAATCACCGGCAATATCCACGGCATATCGGCGCCGGCATTAAACCAGTCGCCGGTGAATAAAATGATGCTGATCCCGTAAGCGTTTTTGGCGAGTTCCCACCAAATGGCATTTGGGTTTCGATCCATCAGTTCGCTGTTTGCATACACAGCCAGGAAAATAAAAAATGCGTAATAAAAAATTCCCGGAGCTCCAATGGCGGCTATATTGCCAAAATACCAGGTGAGAAAAAGCAGCAGGGCAACAAGGTGGAACCAAAGCCAGGCGGGGAGTTTGGGATGGTAGGGCGGATTCCATTTCTCAAAATGAAAAACATCCTTAATGTAAGGAACCGGAAATTTTTCTTCCATATCCGCCGGACGCCAGCCGGTAGGTTTGAACCAGATCAGGAATTTCGCTTTCAGGTCATTCGTTCGCCAGGCATCCTTTATGAGCAACCATAAATGCTGATAATTGATCTTAACCGGGTTCCATGTTGCCGCTGGGCGGGTAATGCCATATACCGGTGGCACTTCATCCAGTTCTTCCTGGAAGGTTCCAAACCATTTGTCCCACCAAATAAAAATAGCTGCCAGGTTTTTATCAAGGTAAACGGGGTTGATGGCATGGTGAACACGGTGGTGGCTTGGGGTTACGATTATTTTTTCAAGAAAACCCAGCTTGCCGATGTGGCGTGTATGGTACCAGAACTGCGCGAAAAGATGGATAGGCGCAATGGTGGCGATCACCGGTTCGGGCACGCCGATGATGGCAGCGGGTATAAGCAGAAATCCGAAATAGTTGATTACACTGCTGATGCTTTGGCGCAATCCGCAGGCCAGGTTAAACTCTTCGCTGCTGTGGTGAATGATGTGCCGGTTCCACAAAAAATTGATCTTATGCTGCCAGCGATGCGTCCAGTAAGATTGGAAATCTATAACCAGGAAGGCAATCACATAAACAATTAAGGTGTTTTCAATGGTGAAAACCGCGAGATGTTTTAATAAAAAGCCATAACTCAAAATGCCGATGCCGAGTCCCAGAATATCCTTTGTAACATTGGTTATGCCGGATTGAAGACTGGAAATCATGTCCATGGTATTCACCGTTTCAAAACCTTTTTTCCAACCATACCATTTTTCAAAAAGCGCAAGCACCAGGAATACCGGCATGGCGATCAGCAATATTTTTCCGTAAGTTTCCATGATAGCAATAACAAAAATAAAGAAATTCAAATGGAACCGAAGTGGAGGGCCTGCGTGGCTTGGCAAAATTCGATTTTCCGCCGGATTTATCTATGGTATACAAAATCAAGCATTATGGCTATGTATTTTTGCCATATGAAAAACAGGATCCATCATTTTCTGAATTTAGCCGTTGAGGAAAGCATTAAAGGTATGAATGCCGGTAATGGCGGACCTTTTGGATGTGTGGTTGTAAAAGGCGATGAAATTATCGGAAGGGGGCACAACTGCGTGATCGCAAATAACGATCCCACCGCACATGCAGAGGTTGAAGCCATTCGCCGTGCCTGTGAACGGCTGGGTTCGCATCAATTAGAAGAATGCGAGATTTTTTGCAGTTGTGAACCTTGTCCCATGTGCCTCGGTGCCATTTACTGGGCAAGACCGGCCAAAATTTATTTCGCGAATACCAAAGAACAGGCAGCCGCCATCGGTTTTGATGATGCCTTTATTTACCGCGAGGTTAATGTACATTTTTCAAGTCGGACTGTACCCACCGAGCATGTGCCAATGGAAGAAGCTCTCCGGGCTTTTGAGGCCTGGAAAGCAAAAACGGATAAAATAAATTACTAGCGCACTGTTTGGCCGGTTGAGGCGTCAAACAGTTGCTTGTTGAACACCAGTCGTGAACCGTTTCAGCAGTTTTTTCAATTCTTCTTGTATTGATTTTCCTTTGTCCTGGTTGTACCAGTTTTGAAGTTCGGTCTTCAGATCATCAAAAGATCTGCCGGCGGCTTTTCCGTCATCCATCAACTTTTGAGCTGCCGCAGGCCTTGCCCCCCATATAAACAGATCCTCGCCTTGCGCATTGCGGGCAATCAGTTTCGGAATGCTGCGGGTGCCATTGGTCAGGTATTGATCGATCAACATGGGTTCTGTATCCCGCAATTGTATTTCGTAGCTGATCAACGGACTATTTTCAGCTATCCGCACCAGGAAAGGCAGGCTGTGCGCGGCATCGCCACACCAGGGTTCGGTTATAATGATCCAATGTTGTGCTTCCGTTATGGAATTGGTCATTTTCAGCAGGTTTTCATCCAGTTGCATGGTCTTCTGCCAGCGGTTGCTACGGGAAAAATTCAATTTGGCATAATCGTAAAAGTCCTTGTCATCGTAGGGTGCTTTCCGGTCTTCACTGTGCAGGATCTCACTGAACAGGTTCATGTATTGTTCGTAATTCATATTCTGGTATTTAGTATGGCAAAGATGCAGTGCAGAAAATACCCGCCGGTTAACCTATGTCAATTTCCGGAAAAAATTCTGTCATTTTTTTGATTCACCGGATAATTACGGATCAGCATCTATAACACACTTTTTGCCCGGCAAACGATTTGCCGTGTATGGCTTTTCAGGATCACCGGTTTGCCCTTTCGCCTACTTTACCTGCTTTCATTTCATCAACCAGTTTCTGCATGGGCAATGCTTCCACTTTTCTTCCATTCTTACCGGTCATGGTTTCTGCAGCAATTAGGGAATTCAATATCGCTTCTTCGGTAGCTTCAATTGCAGCCAGAAAAAGGGGAGTGGCATCATCATTGCCAAGCAAATCATGTTTTAGTAATCCACTCTTTTCGTAGGGAACTCGAAGACCATTTGCTGTTGAAAAAGCGATTACATAATCACCGCTGCCATTGCTGGCAATTCCACCGGTCTTAGCCAGGCCAAGCATTGCCCTGGAAGCAAGCCGTTTCAGGTTGCGTGCATCCATTGGGGCATCGGTTGCCACCACGATCATGCAGGAACCGTCTGCGGCTGTTTTCAATTCAGTGTATAAATAATGCTTCCCCAGGAATTCTCCCGCAGGAAACCCGTTTACTGTCAGTACACCGCCAAAATTGGTTTGCACCAATACGCCTACGGTATATCCGCCAAGAGATGCCGGAAGCTGGCGGCTTGAAGTGCCTATGCCGCCTTTAAAGCCAAAACAAACTGTACCTGTACCTGCTCCAACATTGCCTTCCTCCGCATTGTCTTCACTTGCGCTGATTATGGCTTCCAGAACATGTTCCTGGTTTACATGCATGCCCCGGATATCATTGAGATAACCATCATTGGTTTCCCCAACAAGCGCATTCACACTTTGAACCTGTTCATTTCCGGGCTGGCTCAGGGTATATGCAATAACAGCCTGCATCGCCCTGGCAACTGAAAGCGTATTGGTAAGAATGACGGGAGTTTCGAGGTTGCCAAGCTCCTCCACCTGCGTAGCCCCGGCCAGTTTCCCAAAACCATTGCCCACATAAACGGCTGCAGGTATCTTATGCTGGAAGATATTGCCTGCTGCAGGAATGACGGCGGTAACACCTGTTCGGATGGAATCGCCTATGATCAACGTGGTGTGGCCCACTTTAACGCCGGCAACATCGGTAATGCTGTTTTTAGGGCCGGCAGGCAAAATACCGGGAACAATGCCCCAATCCCTCAGTCTTTTTTGGGCAAAAGAAGTGTTGTTTATTGCAGCCAACAGGCAGATCAGCAAAAAGGAACGGCAAAAATGTTTCATCATGTTATCGGGCGATAAGATAGATAAAAATACAGATGAGCAAGGTAATTCCGGTCAGAACCCATGGCTGCCACTTTCCCCATGTATATTCAACCCATTTTTCTCGCCTGATCTTCTTCAGCCTTTTTTCCAGTTTTTCGGAACCTGCTGCAAGTAATTCGAGTTTTGGAAAAACATCAATCAGTTCTTTGAATTCAATGTATTCAATTGCGCCCAGCAATTCATCCACTACCTGCCAGTTGATAATCTGGTAGCCATAAGATTGAAGCATGCTGATCTTTTCAGGCTCCAATACTTTCAGCACTTCGGCAGCCAACATATTGTGATCGGTTCGGAAAGGATCTGTCTGGATCATGAGCCGGTGCACCTGCCGGGCTTCCAGCAATACCGCGGAGGGTACAAATGCATAAGGCTTTTTCAGTGGCTTGCCCAGGCTTTGCATCAACCATTTTTTTTGCAGCCATTCATCTTTACGCCTGGGATCGGTGAGGGTTTCGTAAGCCTCCAGTATTTCATCAAACCATGCCCTTGCATAAGGGTTGCCCTGACTTTTATCCGGATGAAATTTGTGCGCCATTTGCCGGAATGCTTTTCGTATTTCAGATTCCTTTGCCCCGGCTTCCAAACCCAGTACGTTATAATAGTCTTTTACTTCCAAAACAGCAAAATTAATCCATTTCTAAAATTGGGATTTGCCGATCAACAAATAAACGTCTATGAATTTGCAATAAGCTACTGATCATCGCTTAAATATAATGATTGCAGGCTTATGCATTATGCCAAAGTCATGACTAACATGACTTCTCCAGCAATGACGGGTTGAATTTGTTAAGGTAGAATCAGGTCTCGATGGAGAGATGCAAAGAACTGTTAATGCCTGCCTATTGGGGCGCTTATGCCATCCCCGTAATGCGGAATTATCGGGTTCATCTTTACCGCTAACCCATACCTTTGCGCCTTAAGCATCAAACGACTGATCATGGAGTATGTGGGCGAAACCCTCTGGCCCGGGTATCTTGGGCATTTTCTGGTATTACTGTTCCTGGTATCTGCTGCAGTAAGCAGTTTTGCTTATGCAAAAGCTGCACTTTCCAAACGGATGGATGAGAACGATGGTTGGATGAAAGTTGCCCGTACGGCTTTCGCCATTGAAACCATTGCCATAATTGGCACGTTTATCACGCTTTATTACATCATCAGCCACCACCTTTTTGAATACAAATATGCTTGGCAGCATAGCAGCCGTTCTTTGCAAATGGAGTACCTGCTCAGTTGTTTCTGGGAAGGACAGGAAGGCAGTTTCATGTTGTGGATGTTCTGGCATGCTATCCTGGGCTGGCCGCTCATCATGAGAGGCGGTAAGCATGAAGCGCCGACCCTGATGGTGCTTAATGCCGTGCAGGTTTTCCTGGGAACGATGATCCTGGGGATTTATGTTTTCGGCGTCAAGATTGGAAGCAGCCCGTTTACTTTACTTCGTAATGAAATGGATGCGCCCATTTTTGCACAAGCCAATTACCTGCAATTCGTTCAGGATGGAAACGGTCTGAATGCCTTGCTTCAAAATTATTGGATGGTGATTCATCCGCCCATTTTGTTTCTTGGCTTTGCTGCGTCTTCTATTCCGTTTTGCTTTGCCATGGGTGGGTTATTTACCAAAGATTATACTGGCTGGACCAAACCCGTTTTGCCCTGGGCTTTACTTGCTGCAGGTGCATTGGGCCTTGGCATCATGCTTGGTGCGGCCTGGGCTTATGAAAGCCTGACCTTCGGAGGGTACTGGGCCTGGGATCCGGTGGAAAACGCGAGCCTCGTGCCCTGGCTGCTCCTGATTGCGGGTCTGCATACCAACCTGATATTTAACAAGAGCGGTTATTCCTTGCGCATAACCTACATCTTTTATGCGCTTGGCTTTATCCTGGTTCTATACAGCACTTTTCTCACCCGTAGCGGGGTGTTGGGTGATTCCAGTGTGCACGCTTTTACCGATCTGGGAATGAACAAGCAATTGCTGAGTTTTCTTTTGTTTTTCACCATTCTCGGCGGTGCAATGATCGCGTTGCGGTATAAAAAAATACCTTCGCTTAAGAAGGAAGAAGAATTGTACAGCCGCGAATTCTGGATGTTTATTGGAGCCCTCGTGCTGTTTCTTTCGGGTACTGTAATTATCGGAAAAACTTCGCTTCCCGTTTACAACAAAATTTTTGGAACGAGCATCGCAGCTCCTGAAGATATCGAATACAGTTACAATCAGATCCAGGTATGGGTTGCAGTGATTCTGGGCTTGCTCACCGCGGTGACCCAATATTTCCGGTATAAGAATACGCCACCGGGAACTTTTTTCAAGCGGATTGCATGGCCAACGGCCATTGCATTGGTAGTTGCCGCGGCATTTATCACTTTTCAGGGTATTAGCTATGATAAGAAAGGCATAGGTTTCCAGATCGCACTTTATATCGCTTTGGTGGCGGCCTGTTATGCCATTGTTGGAAATGCCGCTTATATCTGGAGTGGCCTCAAAGGAAAGATTCGGCTGGCCGGAGCCTCTGTGGCCCATGTGGGTTTTGGATTGGTGATGTTGGGTATCTTGCTGAGTGCCGGCAACAGGGAAGTACTTAGTCTCAATACCACGGGCATTTCTCCGCTGAAAGTAACGGATGCTGAAAGCCCTATGGAAAACAGCACCCTCATCAAGGGGGTAAGTACCGATATGGGACGGTACATGGTGACCTATGAGCAGGATTCAGTAAATCCCCGGGACCGGAAGCGTTACTACTCCATTTTATTTGAAGCAAAAAATGGTCGCGATACGTTCAGGCTTTATCCCAATGTGATTGAAAACAACAAGGGAATGGAAGGACTTTCACCCAATCCCGATTCACGGCATTATTTTCATAAGGACATTTTTACCTATCTCACTTTCCTGAGCGATCCGGCCGTCAAAAACCGGGATACCACATCATTCAAGGATCAAACAGTTGCAGTAGGTGATACCACTTTTTACAGCCGCGGATTCTGGACATTGGAAAACCTTGAGCTGAACCCGACCGACGGCAAATTTTCGCCTTTTGTTGGGGACACCATTGTGAGTGGGCGCATTGTTGTTTTTGCAAAAGATGGCCGGCAATATGTTTCAAGGCCGGCCTTCCGCATAAAGGGCAATGAATTGCTCATGATGCCGGATACGGTTATGAGCCAAAGCTTGATTTTCATGCTCAAACGCCCAGGTGATCTTGCCAAAAAAGAAGTGGAAATGGGGATCAAAGAAACCAATGCCATCCTGGATTTTGTAACGCTGAAAGTATTTGAATTTCCCTGGATCAATTTCCTTTGGCTCGGTGTACTGCTGACTACTCTCGGGTTTGGAATGAGCATGGTACAGCGGCTTAAAGAGAAGCATGCTTAAGCATCCGAAGCATTTTCGGAGCGCAAAAAAAAGACGGCTTTTCTGGCCGTCTTTTTTTAAATGCATTCGGTTAAAGAACCGTATCGTCATCAGTCGTGCGGTTCCACCTGTTGTAGGTATCCCTTCCATATTCATGATCTCGCGGCTTAAAGCCCATATAGATACCACCGTCTTTTATACGCTGTTCGTAATGGCGGGCTTCATCTTCCGGAACTCCGGCACCGGTCAATGCACCAATCAGGCCACCCGTTAATGCGCCTGCACCTGCACCGGCAAGTCCGGCAGCAATCGGGCCTGCAACCACAAGACCGAGGCCGGGAAGAAGCACATTGGTACCAATGGCAGCAATTGCTCCAATGGCAGCGCCAATTCCACCACCAATCAAAGAACCTTTACCTGCATTATCAGTAGCTTTCCCACTCAATGCAGTATCCTGTACGTCATCGCCGTCGCTGTCTTTGAAATAGCGGTCGCGGGTTTCATCACTCATCATCAGGGTGATATCTTCATCGGTATAGCCTTGCGCTTTTAGCTCATTGTAGGCTTGCTCGGCACTGTCGCGATCGTTGAATACACCAGATACGAAATTCTCGTTGTAATTCCTTCTGTAACCAGAGGTGTTCAGATCCTGTCTTGAATTGTCCATCATCATTGTTTTTAGTTATAAATAAATAGGTTGATTTTAATGGCTCAATTACCATGCCATATGGATCATAACTAATATGATAAAAAATCCTGAAAACCATTCTGTTAAAGGAATAAACGCTTAATCAACATTGATTGCCTGGCTAGCATTTTATTTGTCTTGCCAAAATTCAATGTGTTTATTACTACGTAGGCAGGTATAGTTGAAAGAAACGGCGATGAGGCACAGGTATATTTTGCAGTGCCAACTTCCGTCTAAATAATGGAATAATAGCTTAGCGCAACGGTTCGATAAAATGCATTGCCCTTTCGGCAATTGCCGTTATGGTCAGGCTGGGGTTCACCCCGGGGTTTGCGGATATCACACTTCCATCGCAGATGAACATGTTGTGGTAATTAAACACGCGGTTGTATTTATCGATAACACCTTGCCGGGCATTGAGTCCCATGCACGCTCCTCCAAGGATATGCGCTGTTGTAGGTATTCCAAACAAAGTTTCATTTGCGAAAACCATTGCTTTTCCACCAATGATCTTTTCTGTTTTATGCGCTATTTTTTGTGCCAGAGGATTGAAAGCTGTTGGTGGCGGTCCAGTTTCTTTTCTTGTGCTCAGGCCTCCTAACCAGCTTCGCTTTAAACGAAGTGTGGAATCTATGCTTTCCATGTAGAGCAAAATGAGGGTTCGTTTCGCCCAGTCGTTAACAAAGAATGTCCGAAAATAATTGCCCGGATCTTTCAACAGGGCAGCTGCCATTTTAAACAGCCTGTCTGCTACCGTACTGCCCATGACCATTGGTGCGCCAAGGAGTCTGAAAAACCCCGAACCTTCGGGATAGCGCACTGGTTCAACATGCCGGTGCTCATCAAGATGCAGTATCGAGCCAATCGCGATGCCTTCACTATAATTATCTTTTTCGTTATAAGCAGTAATGCCGATCAGGCTTTCCGAATTGGTGCGCACCCCGGAACCCAGCGTATCGCTAAGGTGGGGCAAAGTGGTTTCCTTCAACTTGAGCAAGAGTTTGAGACTTCCCAATACGCCGGCAGCAAAAATGATATGTTTGGTCTTTAGTTTTTCTGTTGATCTATTGCCATTTGTTCGCTTGCGAAAATGGATTTCGTACCCGTTTTCACCGTGTTCACCAACGGGTTGCACATTGAAAACTTCACTTTCGGCGAAGATCTCACAGCCCAGTTGTTGTGCCAGGTGCAGGTAGTTTTTATCCAGGGTGTTTTTGGCATTATGCGGGCAACCCAGCATGCATGCGCCACAAAGAATGCAGCCGGTTCGTGTTGGCCCTTGGCCTTCAAAATAGGGGTCATTCACGGTTTCGCCGGCTTTGCCAAAATATACGGCCACATCCGTTTTTTCAAAATGATGGGAAATATTGAGTTGATGGGCAAGTTCTTCTATGGCCTCATCGCTCTTGCTCGTATAAGGGTGTGGGGTCGCGCCCAGCATGCGTTTGGCCCTTTCATAGAACGGGGTCAGTTCATTTTGCCAGTCAGCAAGATCTTTCCATGATCCGGTCTTGTAAAAAGGTTCCTTGGGAATGGGCAGCGTGTTGGCATAAACGAGTGAACCACCACCAACCCCGGTTCCGGAAAGTATGCCAGCATGCCGGAAATAGTTTATCTTAAACAAGCCCTTCCAGCCGATTGCAGGCAGCCACATCCATTTGTTTAGCTGCCAGTTCGATCTGGGAAAATCTTCAGGCTTCCTGAACCATTTGCCTTTTTCGAGCACCAAAACCTTGTAACCTTTTTCGCTTAGGCGCAAGGCGGATACAGAACCGCCAAAACCACTGCCGATAATGATGTAATCGTAATCGAAAATCCGGGTGTCCATGTGAAGGAATAATTTAAATTCATGCCCAAGGTACAGATGAAATGGAAAGATATCTCATTGTTCCTGTCAAATGACATTCCTCAATCTCTACCTCAACCTCTACCTCTTCCTCTACCTCTTCCTCTAACTTAACCTCAACCTCAACCTCTTCCCCTCCCTCTGCTTCCCGAATCCATCTTCACAATTTTAGGCTGAAATTTGCCCACAACATCCACCAGTAATTTTTGCGACTTCATCACTTTTTCAATATCCTTATATGCAAATGGCGCTTCATCCAGTCCCGCTCCAAGTAACCGAACATTATGTTTTTCCAATTCCTGCTTCAATTGCTGTTGCGTTATGTTTTTCATAGCCTGTGTACGGCTCATTACCCGTCCGGCGCCATGGCTGGCAGAATTCAGCGAAGCTTCCTCACCCTTTCCCTTCACAATAAATCCGGGAGCGGTCATACTACCTGGAATAATGCCCAATACATTTTTTCCGGCTGGAGTGGCGCCTTTGCGGTGCACAATCCATTCTTCGCCGTGGTATGTTTCTTTCCAGGCAAAATTGTGGTGATTTTCAACCATGGCAATAGGTTGGCGGTTGAATTGTTGCGCTATTTTTTGATGAATGGCATGGTGACAGGCACTTGCATAACGCCCTGCCAGGTTCATAGCTAGCCAGTATTCATGGCCGGCTTCTTCGTTTAAATCTAACCAGGCCAGGTTTCGTGCCTCCGCAGGAAGTCTGCGTTTTTCGGCCGCCAGTTTTGTATAATGATTGGCAACGCTTGCGCCAAGGTTCCGGGAACCTGAATGACTGAGCAAACCCACGTATAGGCCAGGTTCAAGTCCGGGCAGATCATCTTTCCCCGAAATTTTTACTTCTCCAAATTCCACAAAATGGTTGCCGCTGCCGCTGGTGCCAAGCTGTCGCCGGGCCCGGTCCTGCAGGCCTGCGAGTAGTGGGATTTCATCGAAGAGCGGATCTTCCAACACTTCGTGATCTGCCGGTACGGCAAATTCTCCGCCGGTGCCAAACAAGGTGGCGCGCAATAATTCATCTGCAAACAGCTCTACTTTTTTCTGCAGGTCACCCACCGGAATATCAAAAATACTCAGACACATCCGGCACCCAATATCCACTCCAACGCCATAAGGGATCACGGCGTTTTTGGTGGCCAGCACGCCGCCTATGGGCAGACCGTACCCGCTATGGGCGTCAGGCATCAGCGCTGCGGCTTTACTTACAGGCAATCTGGCCGCAATGCGGATCTGGCTAAGGGCGCTGTCATCAATATGTTCCTCTCCAAATATGTTCAGGTTAACGCCTTTATCATTCAATGGAATCTGGCTGGATAATGGAACGGGAGGTTTTAGCAGCCTGGCAATTGGAAATAAGGTTTCGTCTTCATAAAAGTCTTCCGGAATGTGCAGAAGCTTTTTGAGCAGTTCCACGGCTTTCTCCTTTTCCGCCTCCCGGAAAGCTTTAGCCACTACCTCAATCGCCACACGGATTACCGGCGCCTGCGGAAACCCAAGCGCCCTCAAATCCTTACCTGAGAGTTTTAATTTCTTCATACCGAAATAACCTTGCCCTTAACCTTGTTCGGAAGCTCGACCTGCCCTTCACCTTGACCTTGCCCTTGACCTCAAACTTTATTCCGCCCAACTCATCACATAATCTTTATTCTCAATCTCTATTGCCTGTCGGGTGATCTTAAGTGGCCTGAAAGTATCCACCATTACGGCAAGTTCTTTGGTTTCTTTCTGCCCGATGCTTTTTTCCACAGCTCCGGGATGCGGGCCGTGAGGAATGCCGGCAGGGTGCAGGGTAATCATGCCACGGGTTACTTTCTTTCGGCTCATAAAGTCGCCATCCACATAATAAAGCACCTCGTCACTGTCGATGTTGCTGTGGTTGTAAGGGGCGGGAATGGCATCCGGGTGATAATCGTAAAGACGTGGTACAAATGAGCACACAACAAATGCATTGGTTTCAAAAGTTTGATGAACTGGTGGTGGCTGATGTACGCGGCCGGTAATGGGTTCAAAATCGTGAATTGAAAAAATATATGGATAGCAGCAGCCATCCCACCCGGTCACATCAAAGGGATGGGTACCGTAATGTAAACCATAAAGCATCCCTTTCTTTTTGGCCTTAATCAGGAAGTCGCCTGTCTGGTCAATGGTTTGCAGATCCTGCGGCGGACGGATATCCCTTTCGCAAAACGGGCTGTGTTCCATCAACTGTCCCGTATGGCTCAGGTACCGCTTTGGAAAGCGCAACGGCGTAAAGGATTCAAGGATGAATAAACGGTTGTTCTCCGTTTCAAAATCTATCTGGTAAATAGTTCCTCTTGGAAGAACAATATAATCGCCATAGGAAAAAGGCAATTGTCCATATTGGGTTTTTACCACCCCACTGCCTTCGTGAATAAAGAGCATTTCATCACCATCGGTATTTTTATAAAAATAATCACCGGTACCCGATTGTGGTGCGGCAAGTACAATATGGCAATCATCATTCACCAATACCGGAATACGGCTTTTCAGGTAGTCGTTAACCGGTTGAATTTGGAATCCTTCGAAGCTCCGGTGCTGCAGCATTTTTTCTTCAGCAATCTGAGGCGAAACATCGTGATGAGGTTCCGTTTTGATGATCTGGGTAGGGGGATGGCTATGGTACAACAATGAATAGTCATCACTAAATCCTTCGGTGGAAAACAGTTGTTCGCTGTAAAGCTTTCCATCCGGTTTGCGGAATTGCGTGTGACGTTTATGCGGGATGTTTCCCAGCTTATAATAATACGGCATATCAATCGGTTTGGAGTAAAGATAATAAATGTGGGGTTGTTTGAGCAGAATACCACCCGGCTTAAAGGATCAGTAAAGTCACGCCTTAGCGGTACGATATTTTCATTGATCAATGCCTGATCTCACCTGGCAGAGGTTTGTATCTAAGCTATAATAACGGGAGATTGGGATGATGCTGACATGAATCGCTTTATTCTGTATGAACAGTAAAAATTGTTCAATTGCCCGCGATTTGTTATCCGAATGCAGTAATTATATAGACGGCGAGGGCGAGAAAAAGGATAGAAGTAAGCGGTATCAGCCGGGCTTTTGATTTTACCTGAATAAACTGAATTATAGCCACAAGCGGAAGAATAAAAAGCAATAATAGAACCGGTAAGGAGACGAATTCAAACAGGGCACCTGTAAACTTATTTTCATACCAGTTAACCCTTAATCGCAGTCCCGCTAAATAAAACAGGCAAACTAAAAGGCTTAACCCAAAAACAATCCATAAGGTTTTCGGCCGACTGATCATTGAAGCCTTCCGATAATTATCCATTTTCTGAAGTATTATTTTAGCCAACGGGGTCTCCTGTTTTGGACCTTTGGTTTATTCCATACCGGGGAAGAGTCCGCGTGCAATGCCATTCATGCGGAAAGGCCAGGGCATATTGACAAGGATAATGAGCAAGGCGATTACGTAATATGTCAGCGCTCTTTTATGCTTGCGCTGATCGGTCATAATGGATTTTTTTCGTGTGCCGTAGGCAATGGTAATCAGGATTACAGCGATGATCATTCCGGTGATATGCTCCACCGCCCAGTAGCGATAAACCGAATTGCTCATCACCTCGCTGCCATAGGTCTGGAAAAGTTTGAAGCCGTTGTCTCTTGTAAAGTACTGTATCAGGCCAATAAGCAACATTAAATGGGCACTATAAAGCAGCCATTTGCCCAGGCTCACATCTTTTCTGCCAAATAATTCACGACGCGAGGTGACGTGACGGATAATATTCCAGACAAGTAAAATGAGGATGATCCAACGCAATAGATTGTGCAAATGCAAAAGGCCGCTTTCCATGGGGACAAGATTTTGAATTTCAGCAAATATAGTTCAAATGGCCTATGCAAAAGGCATCAAATGAATTGACATGCCAAATGCACAGGCCAAAAAAAATTCCGGGTTCAATTTACCCAATCAGCAATGAATACATTTGTATCACGGGTTCCACCGTTATTCCGGTTGCTGCTGAACAGAATTTTCTTACCGTCAAAACTGAACATGGGGAAGGCATCAAAGCCTTTGTCACGGGTTACTTTTTGCAGGTTGCTGCCGTCTTCATTCATTGTATAAATATTGAACGGAAAACCACGCTTGTATTCATGGTTGCTGGCAAAAATGATCCGCTTACTGTCGGGCATGTAATTTGGGGCCCAGTTGGCTTGACCAAAATCACTTACCTGCCTTACATTGCTTCCATCAGCATTGGCCACATAAACTTCCATATTGGTTGGCGCCACCAGGTTTTCCGCAAGCAGTTCCTTATATTCTTTTATTTCTGCATCCGTTTTGGGCCGGCTTGCCCGCCAGATGATCTTGCTGCCATCGGGGCTATACCAGGCACCACCATCATAACCGAGGTCATGTGTGATCTGTACTTCTTTTCCGGTATTCAGATCCATCACCCACAATTCCAGGTCGCCGCTTTTGGTAGAGGTATAGACCATTTTGTTTCCATCCGGGCTCAGCGTGGCTTCAGCGTCGTATCCGGCTGAATAGGTAAGTTGCTTTACAATTTTGCCATTGAGGTCTGCAACAAAAATATCATAGGTAGGATACAGGGGCCAGATGTAACGGTTGCCATATTTTGCACGATCGGGTACGGGCGGGCAATCGTTGCTGCCCAGGTGGGTAGAGGCATAAACCACATGCTTATTGTCTTTCATAAAATATGCGCAGGTGGTGCGACCTTTACCGGTGCTTATCATTTTGGCTTCAAATTTTTCACCGGGTTTGGTGGGTAATTTGCCTACAAAGATCTGATCGCAAAAAATGCCTTCTGCCGGATTGGTTTTTTGAAAGACCACCCATTTGTTGTCGTAGCTGAAATAAGCTTCAGCATTATCACCCCCAAAAGTAAGCTGTTGTACATTGGCAAAATGATGCTCGTCGGGATAATGAACAGTATCATCAAAAACAAGTGCCGTTTCGGCTGATCTTTCCTGGAAGGAGGAGAGTGCGGCCAGCAATAATGCGGCAGGCAGCAGGAATAGTAATGGACGCATATTTTTCATAGGTATGCAAAGGTAACCGGCACAGCCGTTTTGCTTTACATGAGATTGTCATGGAATTGTAAAGTTGATCTGGTTATAAGCCAAGAACATCCTTCATAGAGAATATTCCCTGTTTGCCCTTCAGGAATTCAGCAGCCAGTACGGCACCAAGAGCGAAGCCTTCGCGGTTGTGGGCAGTATGTGTTATCTGAATATCATCAACCGGGCTGCTGTAGGTTACGGAATGCGTGCCGGCTGCGGGATCTTCCCTTTTGAAAACCAAAGACAATTCGGTTTCATCGCGAGCCTCCCGGTTTACCCAGTGTTTTTTGCGTGAAATGGCTTCGAGGATCTGCTCGGCCAGGGTAATGCCTGTACCGCTTGGAGCGTCTTTTTTTCCGGTATGATGGATTTCCTCTATGGAAACATCGTATTGGGGATGGTTTTGCATCAGCCTGGCCAGCTGTTTGTTGACCTCAAAAAACAACTGAACGCCAACGCTGAAGTTTGTCGCCTGGATGAGCGCTCCGTTTTTCTGCCGGCAGGTTTCTTCAACCCGCGCAAGATGGCGATGCCAGCCCGTGGTACCTGTAACCACCGGAACCCCTGCGTTTATGGCAACCAACAGGTTATGCACGGCTGCATCCGGCTGGGTAAATTCAATGGCTACATCGGCTTCTTTAAGGGCATTTAAACCCAGGGCGGTTTTATTGGAAGAACTTATAATCAGGCAAATTTCATGGCCCCGCTCAAGAGCGATCCTTTCAATGGCCCTGCCCATTCTACCGTACCCGATCAGTGCAATTTTCATATTATTTAATGCTTACTGTTTTCTTGTTATCCGAAATATTGAAAACCAGGCTGACGCCTACCGTGCGGAATTGAGGTGAGATCTTGGGTTGTATACGCATACTGAGATCATCGCTTACATCAAAATCTCTCAGGTGAGCGAAAACCGCGGCATCAACAACATTCAATCCCCAGGCACCCACAAAGTAAAGTACGCTGTAATCCACATCACGCCGGTAAGCATCGCGGTAAAAGCGAATGGAATTGGGCTGGTTGAGGATGGGGCGTAAATAGTCCGGAAAATCTTCTGGTTCCCAGGTTGAATTCGGATCCATGAGAACCCGGTAAGTATCCCGCAATTCTTTATAACGGGTGACATTGGTAAAAAACATATAGGCTGGAATAGAGAGACCGCCATAAACGATCGGAACTTTCCATGCCTGTTTGTTGGATATCTGCCCCCATCCGGGGATGACGGCGCTGCGTATGATGGCTTTGCGGATATCCTGTTTTCTTACTGAATCCACATAGTCAGTCGAATCTTTTCCGGTTAGTGTTGAATCCACAACAATTATCCGTTTGCGCTTATTTACTTTTTGGGCATGGGTATGCACTGGGCAGGTAAGCACAATGCCGGTTGCCAGGAGCAACAAAACAAATACAGGGAAATTTTTAAATTGAAACCCCAACAAGTTGCAGAATTTTATTTAACTCATCTACGGAATAATAATCCAGGGTAATGCTTCCGGATTTTTCCGAATTCTTTTTCAATGTTACCCTGGTTCCGAAATGTGATGCTAATTTATCTTCAATTCGCTTGTAAGTATGGTCGAGCTCAGCTTTCGAAGGTTTTTTAGCGCTGCCTTGTGATTTCTTGTACAAATTGCGCACAAGTTGTTCGGTTTGCCTTACTGACAATCCTTTGGAGGTAATTTCTTTAAACAGGTAAAGCTGTTTGTCAATTTCATCTACATTTACCAGCGCACGTGCGTGGCCCATGCTCAGCAAGCCGCTTCGGACGGCGATTTGCAGGTCAGGAGGCAATTTGAGTAATCGAATATAATTGGCTACGGTTGAACGCTCTTTCCCCATTCGTTCAGCAACCTCTTCCTGAGTATAATGGAGTTCGTCCATCAGCCTCTTGTAGCTTAAAGAAATTTCAATAGCATTCAGGTCTTCACGCTGCAGGTTTTCCAGCAGGGAAAGTTCAAGGATCTGGTTGTCATTTGCTTCGCGGATGTAGACGGGTATATCCTGGAGGCCGGCCATTTTTGATGCCCGGAAGCGGCGTTCACCGGCAATAATGCGGTATTTATCGTCGCCTATACGGGTAACGGTAAGGGGTTGAATGATGTTATGGATTCTAATGGAAGCCGCCAGTTCTTCAAGGGCTTTTTCATCAAAATCTTTACGGGGCTGCCTGGGATTGGCCGTTATCAAAGAAATGGGAATGCGCATGATGCCGGTGGATCGCGTTACCACATCCTGCCGCAAATGTCCATCCTTGGTTTTCAGGTCTGCGTCTATATTGGAAAGCAGACTTTTCAGTCCGCGGTTGATCATCGATTTCTGGTCAGCTTTGCTCATGAAACAAATTCAGGTATTTAAAAAAGCATTTTCTCTAATTGATATAACGGTCAGCTTCAGCAATTTTGGTCATATTGTTTTTTTGCAATACTTCCTTGGCAAGGTGCATATAATTGTTTGCGCCTTTGCTTTCACTATCATAAAGTATGACCGGTTTACCGGCGCTCGGCGCTTCGGCAAGCCGGGTATTGCGATGGATTATGGTTTGAAAAACAAGGTCGTCAAAATGTTTGCGCACTTCACTCACCACCTGGTTGCATAGGCGCAGACGACCATCATACATCGTCATCAATATGCCTTCTATCTCCAATTCAGTATTTAAGCGTCCCTGCACGATTTTTATTGTATTCAGTAGTTTCCCGAGGCCCTCGAGTGCGAAAAATTCAGTCTGTACCGGAATGATAACGGCATCGCTTGCTACAAGTGCATTTACGGTTATTAATCCCAATGAAGGTGAACAATCAATAATGATAATGTCGTAGCGGTCTTGCACCGTAGAAAGAACCCGCTTCAGGATATTTTCACGGTTGGGCATATTGATCATTTCAATTTCGGCGCCAACCAGATCAATATGTGAAGGCAGAAGGTCAAGGTAAGGGATTTCAGTTTTTAATATAGCCTCTGCAGCGGGTGTCTCGTTTACAAAACAATCGTAAAGGCTGGTGGTTATGTTTTGCAGGTCAAAGCCCAAACCGGTGGTGGTATTGGCTTGGGGGTCGCCATCTACCAGCAGGGTACGGTATTCTAAAATAGCTATGCTTGCTGCCAGGTTAATGGAGGTAGTGGTTTTACCCACCCCGCCTTTTTGATTTGCAATTCCTATAGTCCGGGCCATGTATTCTTTTAGTCTTTTGATTGGAGTTCAATGGTAGAACCGATTTCCGGCAGAAAAAGTTCGACATCTTTCTCTGCAAAAATAGAAACGGCCTCTTCCTTATCAATAATAATGTATCCAAAGGTATCATAATGCACGCCAACAACCTTGGGTGCTTCCACCCAATTTGCGGCAACGGCAGCATCTTCGGCCCCCATGGTAAAATTGTCACCAATGGGCAG
The DNA here is from genome assembly GCA_023387985.1 of Bacteroidota bacterium. GTDB lineage: Bacteria > Bacteroidota > Bacteroidia > Chitinophagales > Chitinophagaceae > Phnomibacter. Next base: position 1,244,500 of record JAEWHC010000009.1, read on the forward strand.
AACGGCAAACCGCAGATTGGCCCACATGGGAATCAGTTTCATGTCCATCGTGAGTGCCGTGTCTCCTGAATAATAAAAGTCTCCGTGGGGTGTGCTGATCACAAATCCCATCGGGTTTGCTCCATAAGTGCCGTCGGGGAAAACGCTGCTGTGATGGGCCACAACACATTTTACCACCCCAAAATCGAAATGACGGCGTCCACCTGTATTCATGGGATGCACATCTTCATAGCCATTTTTGTTAAACCATCCCATCAGTTCAAAAGCGCAGATAATGGTAGCCTTCGTGTTCCTGACAATTTCCAGGGCATCGGCCATATGGTCTTCATGGGCATGCGAGATCAGGATATAATCGCACTCAATGCCCTGGATGTCCACTGCTTTGGCCAGTTCATTGCCTTTGATGAACGGGTCGAAAAGCAAGCGATGGGTTCCCGTGTTTACCAGAAAACAAGAATGTCCGTAGAAAGTTAGCTTCATCCCGGTTCAAAATTTAGGTTTCACATAGGAAATGCAGGCTGAAAAAAGTTCGAACTTTGCGTCCTTGAGTGAAAAATGAAATATAATTACGTTTCCATGCAAATATGCAACTTGCATGGGGCATTTTCAAAGTGAATTATTTATATGCGGACATTAGGTGGACAGCTTTTCTTATTTGCATTGGTCATATTCCTGAACTTTTATACGTTTTCAGCCATAAAAACCGTAACGGAAACCTGGCAGCCGAAAAACCGTACCCTTGTGCATATTGCCTACTGGTCAATTGCTGTACTGGTATTGCTCTGTTTTGCTTCATTTTGGTTTATCAGTGTCGACCAGGTTCCGCGGCAGGTACGTTCGGTTATTTTTTCGCTTTGTATTGCTTTTGTGCTGAGCCAGGTGCTTGCCAGCCTGTTTTTTTTAATGGATGACTTGCGCCGCCTCAGCATTTGGGTCCTTCAGCTATTCGGTTTGCGATCAACTGAAAATTTGGCAGTGGAACCCGGCAAAGAAAATGCCATCAGCCGGAGCATTTTTCTCAGCTGGCTCGGACTGACCCTTGGCGCTACACTTTTCGGTACTTTCATTTACGGCCTCAGCAACAAATACAATTACCAGGTACGGAGGGTCAAATTGAATTTTCCCAATGTTCCACTGGCGTTCAAAGGCATGAAAATGATCCAGATCAGCGATATCCACAGCGGAAGTTTTACACGACCGGAATTGCTGCAACCCGGGGTGGACCTGATCAACAGGGAAAATGCGGACCTTATTTTTTTTACCGGCGACCTGGTAAATGACGAAGCCCGGGAAATGGAACCTTTCACAGAATTATTCGGCAAGTTGAAGGCCAAAGAAGGCATTTATTCAATATTTGGCAACCATGATTATGGTGATTACAAGCAATGGAAATCCGCTGACGAAAAGCAGGAAAATATTGAATCCCTCAAAAATGTACACCGGCAGCTGGGTTGGAACCTGCTGTGGGATGATCATGTGGTTTTGCAACGGGGTGACGCAAAAATTGGGCTGCTTGGTGTTCAGAATATAAGCGGAAAAGGTCGCTTCCGGTCTTACGGCTCACTGCAAAAAGCCAATGCCTTTCGTGAAGAAGTGCCGTTCAAGATATTGCTGAGTCACGACCCAAGCCACTGGGAAGCAGAGGTGTTGAAATCATACCCCGATATTGACCTTACCCTGAGCGGGCATACACATGGTATGCAATATGGTGTCGATATTCCCGGAATCCGCTGGAGCCCCGTGCAGTGGGTGTATAAATACTGGGCCGGCCTGTATACCCGGGGAAATCAGCAGTTGTATGTAAACAGGGGTTTTGGATTTATCGGTTATCCGGGAAGAGTAGGTATACTGCCGGAAATCACCGTATTTGAATTTGCGTGACCAGAAAGGCAAAATAAAAATTAAACCCATTAACCTTGTGGACATCCAATAAAAGATTGAATTTCCAGCCATGAATTTGGTATACATTGCAATGAAAATAAAAATGGCATCGCTATGAAAAAGCCTGGCCTCATGTTCCTTTTCCCGGTATTCATGTTGCTCTTCAGTCCGGTGGTTACTTTTTCCCAAAATCCAGATTTTACGAATATTGACACCACAGCAGTTTATGATTCGCTGATCCAGGAATTGCTGATGCTGGGCATGCTCGAAAAACCGCAGCATAGTTTTTTTGACCTGAATACCGGCCTGGGTAACGGTACCTATGCATTGCAATCCAAAACCGGAATGGTAAATCAGCATTCTCTTTTTTTTAATGCCGGAGCCGGTTATTATCACAAAAGCGGCTTCTCTTTGTCCGGTGGAATGAATGCAGGCCATGATGGCAGTAAGACCAGGATAATGCAGGGATATATTTCTCCCTCTTTTGATCATTATGGCGACAAGGTGAAGACCGGCCTGAGTTTTTTTCGATATTTCAACAACAAGAACACGGAAATGTATTTATCACCCCTTGTGAATGAATTTTATGGTTATGTACAATACAACAGATGGTACCTTATGCCAAAACTTGCTGTGGATTATGCCTGGGGTTCCGTAGAAGAATTGCAGCAGATTGCCAGGTTGGATACCGTTCAACAGGGCAGGGGAAGGGGTAGAGGAGCTATAGTGCGGCGGGTTACACAGGAAATATCTACGGTTTCTTATCCTTTTGACGTTTCCTTGATTTTCAGTTTGAAACACGATTATTATCCGCGGATCGCCAAAAAAGCGATTCTTTATTCGCCTTCTGTTTCTGTTATTGCAGGCACTGGACGTTATGGCAGCAATCTTGCGGTAAATTCTATCGGCAACCGGCTTTACAATACCGGCCAGTCAGGATCGAGTCTGCTACAGTCACCTGAGGGCAGCAGCACAACCGCGACCAACGATTTTATGCTGACCAACCTGAACCTGGTGCAGAATGTACAGGCGAGTTTTGGAAAAACCTATGGATACGCGCAGTTGCTGATAAGTTACAATATGCCTGAGGTATACCGGGGCTGGAGCACTTTTTTCGCCCTTGGGGCAGGCATCACGCTTTGAAATCGCGGGTCTGTGTCAAAACGGCAAATATTCATGGCTGGCATCAATATTGACAGCTTAACCAATAATTTCGAAGCTTCAAATGTGACTTCGCGAAATTCCCAATATGAAATTTGACATATTATCACAAATGATGGGCGATGAAGAAATGGATTTTGTTCCCATCATTCCCCTCAATGAAAACGAATCTGAAGAAGATAAAAATATAGTTTACCCGGATACTCTGCCGCTTTTGCCGCTCCGGAACACTGTTCTTTTCCCTGGAGTGGTCATACCAATTACGGTTGGACGCGATAAAAGCATCAAGGCGATCAACGATGCGTCGAAAGGGAATAAACTGATTGGTGTGGTTGCCCAGAAGACGAGTGATATTGAAGATCCTGAATTTACTGACCTGCTTAAAGTGGGAACGGTAGCCAAGATCCTGAAACTGATCAAAATGCCGGATGGTGGCACTACGGTGATTCTTCAGGGCAAAAAGCGCATCGGCCTTGGAGAAATGGTAAGCGACGATCCATATTTCCAGGTGAGAACAAATTACCTGAAAGAAGGGGAGGTACCTGAAAACCAGGATTTTGAAGCCCTTACTTCCTCGATAAAGGATATGGCTGCCCAAATCATCCATTTGTCACCCAATATGCCAAGTGAAGCGGTAATCATCCTGAAAAATATAGAGGACCCTGTTTTTCTGATCCATTTTGTGGCCAGCAACCTGAATGCCGAAGTACATGAAAAACAGGGCATTCTCGAGCTGGATGATATTACACAACGGGCCGAAGAACTTAGCCGCCTGCTTCACCGTGAATTGCAATTTGCACAATTGAAAGACCAGGTTACAAATAAAACCCGGACAGAAATTGACAAACAACAACGTGAATATTTTCTGCAGCAGCAGATGAGAAGTATTCGGGAAGAACTTGGTACAGACAATGTGGCCGAAGTGGCTCAAATGCGTGCAAAAGGCGATGCCAAACTTTGGCCGGACGCCGCCAAGCAGGCTTTCGACCAGGGCATAGCCAAACTGGAAAGAATGCATCCGAGCACTCCCGATTACAGCGTGATCTACAATCACCTTGACCTGATGCTTGACCTGCCCTGGGATGAAGTTACCAGTGACAATTACGATCTTAAAAATGCCCAGGATGTGCTGGATAATGATCATTACGGCATGGAAAAGATCAAGGACCGTATAGTGGAATATCTTGCCGTTCTGAAATTGAAGGGCGATATGAAAAGCCCGATCCTTTGTTTTGTAGGCCCTCCGGGAATTGGGAAAACCAGCCTTGGGCGGAGCATTGCGCATGCCGTCGGTCGTAAATATGTTCGCCTCAGCCTCGGTGGGCTTCATGATGAAAGCGAGATCCGCGGGCACCGTAAAACTTACATCGGTGCCATGCCCGGAAGAATCATCCAGAGTATACGGAAAGCCAAAACGAGTAATCCGGTAATCATCCTTGATGAAATCGACAAAGTGGGCAGCGACCATCGCGGAGACCCAAGCAGTGCTTTACTTGAAGTGCTGGATCCGGAGCAAAACCATACATTTTATGACAATTACCTGGAGCTGGAATATGATCTGAGCCGGGTACTATTCATTGCTACCGCAAATAACCTCTCAAACATTCAGCCAGCCCTGCGCGATCGCCTGGAAATCATTCCCCTGAGTGGTTATGCCATCGAAGAAAAACTGGAGATTGCGAAACGCCATCTCATTCCCAAACAAAAGGAAGCCCATGGTCTTGATAAAGTGAAAATGAACATCAGCAGGCAGGTGGTGGAAAAAGCCATTGAAAACTATACCCGCGAAAGTGGCGTGCGTGAACTTGACCGCCAGCTCGCATCCATCATGCGCTGGCAGGCAAAAGAACTTGCACTCAAGGGAAAAGTTAGATCGTCGCTTACGCTGAAAGACCTGGAAACCATATTGGGCAAGGCAAAATATACCAATGATATTTACCGCATGGTAAATATGCCAGGTGTAGCCGTTGGCCTGGCCTGGACCTATGTTGGTGGCGATATCCTTTTCATTGAAACGGTACTCAGCCCGGGAAAAGGCGATTTAAAGCTTACCGGAAATCTTGGAAATGTGATGAAAGAAAGCGCCACAACTGCGCTCACTTACCTGCAAGCCTTTCATAAAAAATACAATATCGATCCCGCAATTTTCCCGAAACACAGCATTCATATTCATGTACCGGAAGGCGCTGTGCCCAAAGACGGCCCGAGTGCAGGCATAACCATGCTCTCATCCATCGCTTCGGCAGTTACCGGCCGCCGTGTAAAGCCTTATCTCGCCATGACCGGGGAGATTACTCTTCGGGGACAGGTGTTGCCTGTGGGTGGTATAAAGGAAAAAGTTTTGGCCGCCAAGCGCTCCGGAATGAAAGAAGTTTTGTTGTGTGCACAGAATGAAAAAGATGTCCTGGAGATTAACCCGAATTACATAAAGGGGTTAAAAATCCATTATGTAAAGCAGATGAGCCAGGTGTTGGAGATTGCACTGGAGTAACCCAACAGTAAAAAAATGTTATACGACCAATAACGGCAAATCCGTTATTGGTTTTTTTAATTACACCGGTCTGATTTTTTTGGTACTTAAATCTGAAATTTCATTCTACCGAAATCTCATCAATAAAAATCCAGGAAGGCTGACCTTCTCCCGGATGGCCTTTTGGCAATGCGGTCAAAGGCGTTAAAACCAGTTTTACGAACCGTGCAGGCTTATCCGCTGCTGGTATTTCCACCATAAATGATGCTTTGGAAAAATTCATTTCGCTGGATTCTACTTCACCCGCTTTTGTAAAATTGATGCCATCCGTACTCAAAAGCAATTCCACTTTTTGTGGATGATAAATCCAGGATCCGGGATCATGAAACAGGTACACCTTTACATTATTCACCGGAGAAATTTTATCCAGTTGAATGGTAGCCTCCATAGTTTTTCCCAGGTAGCCCAGCCATTCGCCTGAACTCAGATCAACGCTGCCGCCGATGCCATTCACCAGGGCAGAAGGATTTCCGCCATCGGGCCCCGCCCAGTTTGGTCGCGGTTGAACATTGGTTGAGATCTTCCGGCCTGTAGCGAGGTTGTGAAAAAAAGGCTGCTCAAAATAATCCACTACTTTGCCATCTTGTTTGAGTACGGCCACCCAATGACCGTTTTCATTGATGGCAACTCCGGCTGCCGTTATGGGTACCTGATTTCCCTTCGGACTCGTAACTTCTATTTTGCCCCCCGGCAAATTGCTGGACAGTTGCCAGACCGCGCCTCCCGATTGCGCAGTACCTTTTACCGAAGCTTTAATTCCGTAAAATGCACGTGAATAATTCGTGTTGAGCTTTTCAAAACGTTTCAGCATTGCGGGAAGGCGCTTTTCGAAATCAGCATAGTTCTTGTTTTCCCGGCTGCTCCAGGCAACTTCACTCAGGGCGATGGCACGTGGAAATAATTTATATTCCATTTTCGAACCATTTGGAATATACTCCGTCCAGAGATTTCCCTGGGTGCCTAAAATATGCTTTTCAAACGCAGTGCCCCGGAGCTCAACCGGAATGGGATCATAACTGTACACTTTAGACATGGGCAGGTTGCCGCCAATGGACAGGCTGTCTTCGTTGGGCAATTCACTATAATCGAGATAGCAATGACTGGTGGGTGTCATAATCACATCGTGGCCTTCTTTGGCCGCCTGTATGCCACCGCTTTCGCCACGCCAGCTCATAACGGTTGCATTGGGAGCCAGGCCACCTTCAAGTATCTCATCCCAGCCAATGATTTTTTTGCCTTTACTGTTGATGTATTTTTCCATTCGCTGTATGAAATAACTCTGCAGACCATGTTCATCTTTCAGGTTTTTTTCTTTTATCAGTTGCTGGCAGAAATCACTTTCCACCCAGAATTTTTTGGGCGCTTCATCTCCGCCTATATGAATGTAAGTTGAGGGAAATAAGTCAATCACTTCATCGATCTCATCTTCCAGGAACTGAAAAGTCTGCTCAGTTGGAACATAAATATCATCAAATACACCCCAGGTTTCCTGTACTTTTTTCACTTTGGTTTTTGATGCTTCAGAAGCCTGGCCGGGAATTTCAGTTGGGCGCAAAGGGAAGGTGCTTAACCAGGGATAGGCAGCTATGGCTGCGGAGGAATGCCCCGGCATTTCAATTTCGGGAATGATGGTGATGTTTCTTTCCGAAGCGTATTTCACCAAGGCTTTCACTTCTTCCTGGGTATAAAAATCCCCGTATCTTTCATTGGTATTTCCGGTACCGGGATAACGGCCGGTAATGGTTCCGTCTCGGTAAGCGCCGACCTGGGTAAGCAAGGGGTATTTTTTTATCTCAATTCTCCATCCCTGGTCTTCAGTGAGGTGCCAGTGCAGGGTATTGAATTTCAGCAATGCCATACGGTCGATCATTTTTTTCAGCTGGTCCAGGGAAAAATAATGCCTGCCTACATCAAGCATTAGTCCGCGGTAGCCGAAGCGGGGTTCATCACGTATGGTTACCACGGGAATATGCATGGCTTTCCCGTCAGCGGGGATGAGCTGAACAAGCGATTGTAAGCCATGAAAAACCCCTGCTTTGTCGACACCTGTAATAGCAATGGCCGCCGGCGAAATAGTAAGTGTGTATCCTCCGGGCTTTGTACCCATTTCCGGATTTATCGTGAGGCGAATGCTTTTGCCGGCAGGCGCAGTATTCCGGGAATTTAATTTCAGGCCAAAGGTTTCAACAGTGGTGGCATTAAAGAAATCGACAGCATCCTTCAAGTCACCATTTGTGTAAACGATGGCTACCGATTTATCCAGTACAAAATTTCCCGTTCCGGCTTTTATGCTTAATGGCTGAGGGATGATTTGAATGTTACCTGCCTGGCTAAAGACAATGATCGCAATAAATAAACTGGAAATTGCAAGGAGTAATTTTTTCATCGGTATTGCTTTTGGATAAGCTACAAGTTTACGAAAAATCAGAGGCAGAATAAGCTAATGTTTCATTGCTTCAGCCTTGCGTTGAACCGGAAGCAGAATTTTTGCATTTTGGTGACAGCATTTTCAGGATGTTTGCCGTTTAATGCCATATGCGGTATGTTCAGAATCTGTTTTTCTTAATTGTATTTTTCTCCTGGCTCAAAGCCGGATTGGCGCAAGACCATGTGATGGCGGCAAATAACCAGCCGGATGATCTTTATACGCTTTGGGATGTTGACAAATATGATATTGCCTTTGCGGCCGATAGCATCGCCTGGCTAACACAGGTGGAAAAAGACGTATATTATTATCTGAATCTTGCAAGAATGAACCCGTCGCTGTTTGCACGAACCTTTGCAAAAGATTATGAGCATTCAAGAGAATTCGTAAAGGCCTATGAATGGGATAAACGTAAGCACAGCCTGATTCGTGAAATGCTTGCCATGCCACCCGCTCCACCTGTTTACCCTGACAAGACCATTTTCGAATTGGCAGCATGTTTTGCTTCCAGTGCCGGCTTTTCGGGTGCCCAGGGCCACGATCGCGGCAAGAGCGGATGCCCAACAGGGTATGGTGCGGAGTGTGTTCAGCTTGGTGGCCCGCATGATGGGCTTTCCATCGTAATGGCGTGGTTGATAGACGCGGGAGAACAAAACGCTGCGCTCCTGCATCGCAGGATCATGCTCGATCCAAAAAGAACATTACTGGGAGTGGCGATTCGACCGCATAAAGATTATGGATTTATTGCTGTCGCTGATTTTGCCCTGCAATAGATAGAAGACCGGTTTCAGGCGAAATTATTGCTTAAACGGGGAAAACGGTTAGCAAGCCAACTGTCTTTTAAGGGGATAATCCAGTTTTCAAGCCAGGTTTTTTTGGTTACCACGGTATTGTTGAAGTAGAGGGTATCGGGGTTCAAAAATCCTTTTTCAATACCATTCGTTATTTGATGCGTGGGCAACAATTCTACTTTATCGCGTATAAGGAATGCCAGGTTAAGGCGGTCAAGCAGTCTTACATTAAAGGTATTTTCCAGTTCCTGTATAAAATGGAGACTGTCATCGGTGCTGCAGCCGCCTACATGTGCAACTGTGTCATCTGCCATTAGTACAAGAAACTGGCCAAAGAACAAATTGCCATAACCTTTCACAGGAGAACCGTGGGTCTTCCAGTTGGCTATAAATTCCTCCAGCATGGCTTCCAGTTTTATGGCCTCAACTGTGCCGAAAGGGCGGTGTGCCTGGTAGATCCATACTTTGCTGTTGTCGGCAAACTCAGCGGGTATCAATGTTTTCCAGTTCTCAAATACGTTTTCCATGCGTTAAATATAAACAAACCCGCAGCCAGCAAATGTTGACTGCAGGTTAAAATTATTCAGATTATTTATTAAACGTGCTGTTCGATCTTCTTTACAAAATTGCCTTTGGGATGAGCGCCGATCAGTTTATCAACCATTTGTCCATTCTTGAAGAACAAAATAGCAGGAATGCTTGTGATACCGTAGTTGATACTTACTTCCGGGTTGTTGTCCACATTGAGCTTGCCGACGTTTACTTTCCCATCATATTCTTTGGCCAGGTCCTCAATAATAGGACCGATAGCCCTGCAGGGCCCGCACCATTCAGCCCAAAAATCCACAACGGTTAATTTATCACTGTTCAGCACATCTTCCTGGAAGGTTGCATCAGAAAAAGTTTTCGCCATAATTGTTTTTTTGCTCCACCACCTCAAAAATGGTTCCGGAAAAGGAGAGAGCCGGAACAATGGCAGTTATACCCGAAGCTTGTCAGGTAAACTGCCATCCGGTCATTTTATAATTACTTAAGAGAATTGATCAAATCATTGGCCATGGTAACATAATCACTATTCTGGGCCTTAGTTGCCAGTTCAATGGTTTTTTGCGCGGCTGCTACGGCTTCAGCTTTATTGCCAAGTTTCTGATGAATGCGGGCCTTCAACAGGGGCATCCAAAACGCGTTTTGATTGGCTTCCATCGCTTTGTCTACCCATTGAGCTGCCTGGGCAAGGTCTTTGCCATTTTCATAATAATAGCTGGCAGCTGCAAAATAGGGCCGGTTGTCTTTATTCATCATCTGGTCGATCTGACCCATGATTTTACTGTCAAGATCAACGGTAATTGGAACAACAACTTTGGTTTTAGCCCAACGAAGCTCAAGATTTACCGCATTATTTTTATCCATATCGGAAAATTGAATGGTAAAAGTTTCTACATCATTGCTGATGGTTTGAGGATTCACCATTACCCGCACCACATCATTTTCCTGCTTGTAAGCTGAAGGGCTGGTTACATTCAGGTCTTTGCTGAGGATAACTGTCCAGGAATTTTTTCCGGGAATGGTGAGTAAACCATATTGTCCGGCTTTTACATCCTTACCGCCAAATTTCACATCGTCGCTGAATTTAATTTTTGTCGCAGCATTCGCACCGGTACGCCATACCGCGTCAAAAGGAACGAGTTTGCCAAAAACTTCACGATTCTTCGCGCTTGGTCGGCCGTATTCGAGTTCAATGGAACCAAGTCCAAATTCCTGGGTCACTTTCTGGCTGGGAGAAGCTGATGGCGTTCTCAGTTGCTGGCTTATCGCCCCGGTGGCCACAAAAAGGATGCAGGCCATGGCAAGTAATGTTTTTTTCATATAATTCGATTTTTTTTGCTGGGCTCAAAATAAGTAAAAAATACGCTATTAATCCAGATAATTCCGGAGTTTGTGAAAACCATGGGTATAGGCGTAAGAAAACCGGGCTGATCGATCAACCCGGTTTCGATTTTGCAAAAATTCTTATTGTTTTGTAAAGGTAATTGTGAGAATGTCCCCGGTGACTACGGTCGAATTTCTGGTAACCACCAATGTTTTGCAATCATAACTCACAATGGTTCCCGTTTCGCCGCCAATAGTGAACGTATTGCCACTCAAACTCCAGGTGCCTGTTTGATTTCCGCCACATTGAACACCGGCATCGGTATAGGTCCAGGTTCCGTTGGCCTCAATGGTTTGAGTGTCGTCAAGCTGGCATGGTTCAAACATTTGAGTCAAAACGTTCTGCGCAGGGGCATTGGCGGTCAGTTTGTAATCGGCCGCTGTAATTTTATAGGTACCGGCCAGCGAGGCCATGGTGGTTTCACAATTTGGTTTTTGATCATCCTTCTCACAGGAGGTGAAAAGAAAGAGCGGGAGCGCAAGGGCGAGCAATAATCCTTTTTTCATAGACATAATTTTGATTGCTGGTTGGAATTAAATTTGACAATTAATGAATAATATTGATGTGCAGTTCATTTAAACGTATACGGCACAAACGAATAATATGCCAATTTATGATTTTCCACCCCATTTATTCACCAAATCAGTAGAAATATGGCAATCCGCATGGTTGATGATCCGCAAGATCCTAATGAATATCGCGATGATCAATATAACAATAGAAGAAATGTAAATAAACCAAGTGGTGGAGGCGGGGGTGGCCTGCTGACATTTTTGCCCTTGTTGCTCACCTTATTTCGAAAACCCGGCGGATGGGTCCTGCTCCTTTTGCTGGCTGGTGCTTATTTCCTGCTCACGCAGGGAGGCGGATGTAACCTGATGGACAATCTTGCTGCAGGAAATGAGGAATTTACCAAAGGGGGTTATCTGGATAAAAATGAATTTGCCAGGGCTTCGGTTTATGAAGGCCTGGCAGATGATGATTTGAAAAATCCGTTACCGGAGTTTGTTTCTCTGGAGCGGTTTGCCCCGCCCCGGCAAAATCAGGGGGAGCAGGGCAGCTGTGTGGCATGGAGCAGTGCCTATGCGGCCCAAACCATATTGATGAGTGCCTACCGGGGTCAACTGCCAGCACAAGCCGCGTTTAGTCCCGCATATATGTACAACCAGATCGGCCTCGATGGATGCCAGGGCTCCTACATTATTCGCGGCATGCAGTTCATGCAGCAGAAAGGTGGTGTTCCCTATAATTTATTTCCTTACGATGAATCGAATTGTTCCAGGAGCGGCAGCAGCAATATGGATGCCATGGCTTCAGCAAATCGCATCAACGGATTCAACCGCCTTACTACCTCTGAAGATCCGCAAGGCCTTAACATCCGCGCGGTAAAAGAACATCTTGCCCAGGGTGCACCTGTGGTGATCGGGGCAATGATTGGCGGAAGCTTTATGCACGGCATGATGGGCCAGAAAGTGTGGATACCTACCGATCGGGATTACAGCCAAATGGGATTTGGCGGGCATGCCATGTGTGTAATCGGTTATGACGATAAACTGGCAGGAGGTGCTTTTCAGATCATGAACAGCTGGGGACCCGAATGGGGGCAAAATGGGCTGGGGTGGATGCGTTACAGCGATTTTAAAGAATTTGTACGGGAGGCTTACGGAATAAATCCGCTTCAGAAACAGCAGGCCGCGCTCAACCAGGCTTTTGATTGCGAAGTGGGTTTGGTGATGGTGAATGCCCAGGCAAACCCTACAGGCTATCTTCCGCTCAAAACTGCCGGAGCCAATACCTTTAGCAGCAGTACGGTGGCTAAAGGCATGCGCTTTAAACTGGAAGTAAAAAACAGCACGGATTGTTATGTCTATGTGTTTGGCCAGGAAACGGACGGAAGCAGCTATACCTTATTCCCATATCCATCTGCCCAGGATCCGGCAAAAACAGCCTATACGGCTTATTGTGGCATCACCGGCTACAGGCTTTTCCCAAAAGATAAAAGCCTTTCACCCGACAGCATTGGAACCAAAGATTATATGGCCGTGGTGGTGAGCAAAACAGAGTTGCCCTGGTATCCGCTGAACCAGGCCATAAACCAGAACAAAAACAATTACGCCGCGGCGGTAAACTCCGCATTGCAGCGTTATGGCGTAAACCGCCTGCAGGTCAGTACCTCTTCAAAAGGAAATATCCGTTTTACCGCTCCGGCAGGCAACAATGGGGTTGCCTATGCCATTGTTGAAATTAACAAAAGGTAGAACTGCCCAATCTTCAATTCACGTAATTTAGCCCGGTATAAACGCGGGCTTTTATGTTCTCCACCATGTTGTTGCTTATTTGGTTTGTCTTTCACCCATTTTATGTTGCGGTAATCGACATGGAATACAATGCCACTTCAAAAAGCCTTGAAACCAGTATCCGCATTTTTACCGATGACCTTGAACTGACGTTGAAACAAAGGAACCCGGGAACTAAAATTGATTTGTATCACCCTACAGCACAAACCGATTCGTTGATCAAAAATTATTTGACAACAAAACTGAAAGCTGAAGTGAACGGGCAAAAAAGAAACTGGACTTATGTGGGCCATGAAAAGGTAGGAGAAAGTGTATGGACCTACATGGAAATTGAAAATGTTACTTCGCTCAATACATTGAAGCTCGAAAATTCCATTCTTTACGATTACAAAAAAGAACAGATCAATATGCACCACCTGAAAGCGAATGGCAAATCGAAAAGTTCCAAAATCGGCAATCCCGAAACAACAGTTCAGTTTGTTTTTTAACGGGGGATCCCGGTTTTTAAACCAGCTTTTAACTCAGCTTATTTGGGCCGTTTTTTCTCTTCAATTTTCTTCCGGGTTACCGAAGGGGCTTCTCCAAATTCAGAGGAAGGCATCAGGTTTTTGTCCAGCAATTGCACCATAATCTTGTCTATCCGGGCGCCATCTTTATCAATGATCTCAAACTCGAAACCGTGCCATTCAAATTTCTCGCCGGTGGAAGGTATGCGCTCAAGATGATGTATCAGAAAACCGCCAACGGTGTCATATTCCTGTTCATCTTCCTGCCAGTCTTCTTTATCAAAATAAGCGAGAAAGTCATAAAAGGGAAGTCGTGCATCCACCAGGAATGATCCATCCTGTCTTGCAGCGATTTCATAATCTTCCTCATCTCCTTCTTCCGACATGTCTCCCACAATGGCCTCCAGCACGTCATTTATGGTGATCAGTCCCTGCAGTGTGCCATATTCATCCACAATAAAAGCGGAATGCATTTTGGTCTGCCTGAATTTCTCCATCAACTGGTATGCGGAAATATTATCAGGAACAAAATTCGCTTCACGCAGAAAGCCTTTTAATTCGGTGGCTTTGTCAGCAACAATTATATCCTTAAGTTGAAGAATGCCTTTGATGTTGTCGATATTTCCATCGCAGAGCGGATAAATGGTATGAGCCACCGGGCTCAGTTTGGCCACAAGATCCTGGATGGTGCCATCGACAGGCAACCACACGATATCGCTGCGGTGGGTCATCAGCGAGGTGATGCTGCGATCGCCCAAATGAAAAACCCGCTCAATAATTTGCTGCTCGGTTTCGTCAATTTCGCCGCTTTCCGCACTTTGATTCACCATCGATTTTATTTCCTCCTCGGTCACTGTGGTATTTTTTGTTTCCTGGAGCCGGAATATCCGGAAAAACCAACTGGTCAGTTCATTCAAAATCCAGATAACCGGATGGGTGATCTTTGCCATGAAACGCATGATGGGTGCCACGCTTACAGCTATTTTTTCGCTTTGAATCATCGCGAATTTTTTTGGAATAAGTTCACCTAGCAAAATGGAAAAAAAAGTGACGATCACCACAACGATTGCCTTACTCAATGAAAGGGCATAAGGGGCCAGGAATTCTATACGGGCTATCACGGGTTCAAGGTAAACGCCGAATTTTTCACCGGAATATAAACCGGTCAATATGGAGATCAGGGTAATTCCAACCTGTACCGCCCCAAGAAAGACCTCGGGTTTTTCAATGAGGTTCAAAGCTGCTCTTGCGCCACTGCTGCCTTCGTCTGCCAAATATTCGAGTCTGCTTTTACGGGCTGAAACAAGTGCGATTTCACTCATTGAAAAAAAGCCATTCAGTAAAATGAGCCCAAGTACGATAAAAAGTTCTACCATTCAGGTAAAAAGCATATTGATAAGCTACAAAACTATGGGAAATCAGGAAATGAAAATTAATTGACCATCAAAAGCGGCGAATTTTTAAGGATTATATGGATGTGGCAACCAGGAATTAAACAAGGCCGGAATTGTATCTTTGGCTCTATGGCTGAACAAAATGCCGGGAAAGTGGGCATCATCGGGGCGGGCCCGGCAGGACTTACTGCCGCGTATTTATTGGGAAAATCAGGCGGATTCCAGGTAGATGTTTTTGAAAAGCATCCAGAGCTTGTCGGGGGCATCAGCCGAACCGAATCTTATAAAGGATATCATTTTGACATTGGCGGCCACCGTTTCTTCAGCAAATCAAAAGAAGTGGAAGATTTCTGGACGGAAATCCTCGGAGAGGAAATGCTTGACCGGCCACGGAAAAGCCGAATTTATTATAACGATAAATTCTTCGACTATCCGCTTGTGGCAATGGATGCTTTAAAAAAACTGGGAATTGCAGAATCTGCCAAATGTGTGCTGAGTTATATCCGGGCCAACTGCAACCCGGTAAAAAATCCAAAGAACCTGGAAGACTGGGTAAGCAACCAGTTTGGCAAACGGCTTTACCGCATTTTTTTTAAAACTTATACGGAAAAGGTCTGGGGCATTCCCTGCAACCAGCTATCAGCCGATTGGGCCGCACAGCGTATTAAAGGGCTTTCGCTGAGCGAGGCAATCAAAAACGCCATTTTTCCGCCTGGCAAAAATAAACCGGGCGGCAAGATCATAAAAACCCTGATTGATGCTTTCCGCTACCCGAAATATGGGCCGGGACAAATGTGGGAAACCACCGTAATAAAATCAAAAGCTCTTGGCGTAAATGTTGAAATGGGTAAAGGGGTGGAAAAAATCCGGAAGGAACCGAACGGGGAATGGACGGTGAGGTTGAACGATGGTGAAGAGCGAACCGGTTACGATTATGTAATTTCTTCTGCACCGCTCAGGGAATTGGTAAACAGCATAGAAAATCCCTTAAACCCGGAAACTTATCAGGCGGCCAATGCGTTGGGTTACCGCGATTTTCTGACCGTGGTATTGATTATGCCCGACCGTGAGGTTTTTGATGACAACTGGATCTATATCCATGACCCCAAAGTAAAGGTTGGACGCATCCAGAATTTTAAAAGCTGGAGCCCGTTTATGGTGCCGGATGATAAAATGGCATGCTACGGACTTGAATATTTTTGTTTTGAAGGCGACGGGCTTTGGGAAATGGAAAATGATCAACTGATTGAACTGGGAGCCTCAGAAATGGAGAAAATCGGCCTCTGCAAAAAAGAGGATGTGGTAGACGGCTATGTTGTTCGTCAATCCAAGGCTTACCCGGTTTATGATTTTGAATACCAGCGAAATGTGGATATCATAAAAAATGACCTGCTGTCATTGGAGGGGCTCATTCTCGTAGGTAGAAATGGCATGCATAAATACAATAACCAGGACCACAGCATGATGACGGCCATGCTGGCCGTTCAGAATATTGTTTCCGGTAAGGAAATATTCGACTTGTGGAAAGTAAACCAGGATGCCGAATACCATGAAGCGGGTATAGAAGAGGGACAGGATGGTGGAAGGATGGTGCCCGGTAAAGTAGGTTGACGCAGAGAGCAGTTGAGCAATTTAACTCCGCGTATCGCTAACTATTTAGTTATTAAGGATTTTCGTCCAAACGCCATTCTAAGGTGTGAAATCATTTTCCGGTAAATAACAATTGCTTTCTGCAAAATTCATTAAACTCTGCTTCGAGCTCAGCATCTATTGGCTCATCCAATTCTTTTTGAATGATGCGGTTGTCACGAAAATCGAGGGTGAACAGGTTATGTTTGATCAGTGCGTTGTCAATTTCAAACCATTGATATTCTTTACGGGGAAATGTATTGCGAATGATTTTTTCTTTACTGAATGCAATTTCATCCGGTATTTTAACCCAACGTTCGAATACGGCCATAATAAAAAAAGCAATTCCAAAAATGTAACTGTTCCTGAACAGGGGAAGCAAGATCAGCGACATGCCTGCCATCATCAGTTCCACGCGGTAATAAACCATGAAATTGGGATGCGTACTCCGCACCCAGCCCCATTGCCATGACCCGATAATAAGAACAGGGATAATGAGCAGCCAGAGGTTTGTGCCATACATGCCGATTGACCATAAATACCGGAAATAAACCGCCAGGAACATGATCAGTAAAAACTGGCTGATCAGGTTAATCTGCCTGTAATTTGGCGATTTCAGCGTAATAACGAAATCATAAGTTCCGGGCGGTGTGGAATCGTTCATTTCAACTGGTTATTCATTGTTTGCGGCGATTAGTTCATTGCACAGTTTCCACAATTCCCTTGCGCCAACATTGGCATCCCATTCATTATCACTTAAGCCTACCTCTACCAGGTCAAAACCAATTATCTTTCTTCCGCTTTCACGAAGTCGTTTCAACAGGTAATGTACCTGTGCCGCTTCGAGGCCTCCCGGTACAGGAGTACCTGTATTTGGACAAAGTTTCGGATCCAGCCCGTCAATATCATAACTAATGTACACTTTGCCGTACAAATGCCCGATGATTTCATCGCATATGGATTTCCAGGTTTCACCCTCCAGCATTCTCGTTTTTATTGAACGGTCTGTATAGGCAGCAATCCTGCCATCCGCAGCTTGAATCGTTTCCCATTCGCCGCGGCTGTAATCGCGAAGTCCGACTTGTACCAGGTTCGTAATTTGTGAAATTTCCTTGAGTCCGTTGTATAAGATGCTGGCATGGCTGTATATAAAATCTTCATAAGCTTTCCTCAGGTCGCAATGGGCATCAATATGTAATAAACTGAATTCACCATGAACCTCGGCATGGGCTTTCCAGCTTCCAAGCGGGGTGCTGTGGTCACCGCCAACGAGGCCAACCAGCTTGCCTTTTTTAAGCAGGCCGATGCTCTGTTCATATACCCAATTATTTAACCATTTGCTACCCGCATTAATTTTGTTCAGCGTTTCCTGAAAACCGGGATTTTCATCAACCTTTTTGCCCGTTGATATCAGTTCAATGTGATCTTCGGCCAGTTTTCTCAGCTCATCACTTTTGGTCAGCACTTCATTATCGGGAGGCAGCATAAATATGCCTTGCTTCCATGCATCCGGAGTATCCGGATCGAATAAGTCCACTTGCATGCTGGCATCGAAGATCTGCCCGGGCGCCCTTGCCGTTCCGGCACCATAACTTACGGTAACTTCCCAGGGAACAGGCAGCAGAATCAGTTTGGCCTGCATTTCACTAAATGGCAAACCAAAAATATTGTTGTTTGGGTTGGCCAATCCGTCCGCATCAAATAGCCCGGGATTAATCATGGGTTTACTTTGTTTTGGACAAATATAAATCTTATCGTCCTCAGCTCAGGAATGTGGTTTCAGAATGGCTCCGGCCACAGCACATTCCAGGCAGCGCCTGGGATCGCAATAGTGCTTTTTCAATTGCAGAAAGGCCTGACTGTCGAATGCGGATTGGTGATCTACCCCGAAAGTTGCATAAATCCGAGTTACTTTATTGTTCTCCTGCGGCAATTGCTGCAACCATTGCAATGCCCGGGATCCGGACCGGCCAGATTGCTGGGTATCGTAACTGTGAATCACCGGCAAGATGGCATTGATGATCAGCGTATCGATCATCTGGTTTCCCAATGGTTTGGGGTAGGGGTCCGACTCAATCCCGGGTCTGTAATGAGTTAACCAATAATCATTGGGTTCAGTTTGCAGCATTAGCCGCATTTCATTTACAGTATTTGCTGCGAGAAGCCTGGCGAAAAGCCTGGGTTGCCGGTGCAATAGCATTGCCAGTTGAGCAAGCCGGATGGTAGGAAAATTCGCAGGGCGGAGTCTCAAAAAAACGGGTGGTTTGTTAATCACCCTCAGACGGTATTTATGCTGTAAAAAAGCAAATTCCTTTTTGAGCAGTTCATGGTACTGATCTTCAGTATCCGTAAGCAACATGCCGGCGGTGCCAAACAGCATGGCTTCCAGCTGATGGATCTGGTTTTGGTGTTTGGACAGCATGTTGAGTGGAAGATGTTGTGCCAGTTGTTCAAAACTTTCGGTATTGACCTGGCTTCCCATATACCTGCAGAACAGTCGCCAGAGGGTTTCTTCCCAGTGCTCCCGGTTTTGGCTGGTAACCCTGGAAATACAATCGATCTTGTTTTCCCAGCGTTCGGCAACAAGCCGGTCCTTCCAGGAATGCCAGACGAGCGATGAAACCTGAGCCATGCTGCCAGAGCAGGGCAGTGCCTCGGAAGACATCATCCATTTTGCATAAGTATCCAGCATGAGTTGGGAAACCCTGTGCCGCAACTCCAGCAACGGCATATCCTCCGGCCAATTGCCAATATCATGATGCCATACCACATGTAAAATAATTTTGCTGTAGCGATTATCACCATCATGGCCATGGCGTTTCCAGTCGCTTGTTTTCAAATGCAACTCAACGTTACCAGCCCAGATCGTAGTGCCAATCCGGATCTTTGCTTCGCTGAAATCAGGTCCCTGGTCAACATTAAAATGGCCTGGAAAAAGGATATCAATGCGTTCGCCGGTTATGGTGAAAAGTGCGGATTGATTGTAATACCGGAATTGCCAGAGATACTGGAGCAGACGTTCATTCATTGGATTGTGTGGTTTTGGGATGAAACGTTCCTGACTAAAATAAGGTTTTTTCGCCTTTGGCGCAATCTTTCTTTTATAAAAAATGCCCGAAGAAGACGAGTAAACTTGTAGCAGTCTGGAATTTATCCTGGTGTTTCGCATAGCTGCTGTAGGGCATGCACCACTCTGGCTACCGGTAATCCCATCACATTATAAAAATCGCCGGAAATGCGTTCAATACCCACGACGCCGATCCATTCCTGAATCGCGTATGCACCTGCCTTATCGTAAGGATCGTATTTGTTTACGTAACCGGCAATCTGGTTTTCAGTCAGGTCGTAAAATGTTACTTCGGTGGTATCACTGAAAGCCATTTCTATATCGCCGCACAATATCACCACCCCGGTGATGACTTTATGTGTTTTTCCACTCAGCTTTGTCAGCATGTGTATGGCTTCTTTTCTATTTTCAGGTTTTCCCAGGATTTCTCCTTCAAGCACTACGATTGTATCTGCCGCGAGGATTGGGGTGTGTTCGAGCCCGGAATTGTAACTTTCATTGGCTCCAATATTTTCCACATTTTCCTGAACAGCCAGCGCTTTGGTACGGGCAATGGCAATGGGAACTTCTTCTACGGGCAATACCGGATCAATGGTTTCATCGGTTGAACGTGTAATAACGGAATACCGTATTTCAGCCCAGTCCAGCAATTGCCTCCTCCGGGGCGACCGGCTTGCCAGGATAACGGAAGGAAGGGTCTGAATGGGGTTGTTCATGGTCAATCAATTGGGGTAATGTAAAAAGAATAACATACTGGCGATGCCGGCGAGCATAATCCATTTCAGAAAACTGCTGAGTTTTCCAAAGTCCGCTTTGGACCTGGATTTAAAAAGCCTGATAAACGCCAGAATGACCATAGGGATGACGGTGAAGGCGAGGTAAATGCTAAAAATATACCATCGAAACTGCAGCACATAAACCAGGGTAATGACGATCATGGTGATGAGCATAACGACCCAGTTCCCGGTAAAAACTTTGGAAGCGTTTGTTCCGAAACGGATCGGCAATGTACGGCAACTTTCGCGGCGGTCACCTTCCACATCCTCCATGTCTTTTACCACTTCGCGGATGAGCGAAAGAATGAAAGCGAACCCGGAATACAGCATGGCTATGCGTATAAGCCGCGCAATGGACTGCCTTAATTCCGCATCCCCGGCACCTAACTGTTTTTGCCAGCCAATGGGCAGTTCGGCTGCCAGCAAAACGAGGATAACCCACGCCGTGAGCGCACTTACAATGATATTGCCAATAAGTAATTCTCTTTTATACGTGGTGGAATAGATCCACAATAAAACAGAAACAACCACATTGCCTATGGCTATAATCGGATTACGAAGTTGAAAGCTTATCCAGAAACTCAACAACAACCCAATGGTGGTGAATATGGCATGCAGCCAAATACCGGTGCGCCTGCTGAAATGCCTGTCAATTATGAGCTTTTCCGGTTTGTTGATGCGATCAATATTCACATCAAAATAGTCGTTGATCACATACCCTCCGGCCGCAATAAAAATTGAGGCCGCCATCAGCAGCCAGAAATAAAGCGGGCGGTCATTTAATGGAGAATGTCCAAATGAAGCAAAAGTGCTGGTTTTTACAATACAAAAATGGAAGAGAAACTGGGTAACCGCAATAAACAGCAGGTTGGGCCAACGGACCAGGTCAATCAGGTTTTTTACCTTGTTGCTCATTCATTCCGATTTTCCTTCAAAGAAAGGCTATTTGCTGCCAATTTCGGGATGGAAATACCAGCTGTCCTGCAGTCGCATAACTTTTTCTATCACATCGCGAACACAACCTTTGCCGCCGGGAACCGGCGAAATATAGTCCGCAATTTCCAACACATCTGTACAGGCATCTTTGGGCGCGCAGGCAAAGCCACAAAACTGCATGGCTTCAATATCCGGCACATCGTCACCCATAAAAAGCAGGTCAGCTGCTTTTAAACCGGTATCATGCAGTACTTCCTTCAGCTTGCTGAGTTTGTCTTTTGTTCCCATATAAACATGGTGAACGCCCAGTTTTTCCAGCCGGATCTTTACATGACTGCTTACGGCGCCGGAAATAACAATAACCTCCAGGCCCTGCTTTACGGCCAGTTGTAGTGCATAACCATCCCGGGTATGCATGGTGCGCACCATTTCGCCGTCGCTGCTCAGGGCAATGGTGCCATCGGTAAGCACACCATCAACATCAAATACAAATGCTTTGATACCGGCAAATTTTTTCAGAATATTCATACAGTTGCTTTTGGCCGGAAAGTCAGGTTTTATTCCTGGTTGTCGCGCCATTCGTAAACCCACGAACTTTGGATCATTTCAAGGTGTCCTTCGTTGCTGTCTTCCCGCTTCCCTTCAAATCCGGGCAGGCTTAGTACCCAATCCAGCAAATCGGTAAAACGAATACGGTATATTTTGTTTTCGCCAAAATCATCGCCGAATTTCTCATAGAGCTTAATGGCGATATCTTCATAATCGTTCCAGTAAATAGGCGGTTCATAAGACATAAATAGTGAATTGAGGTTTAAAAGTTTGAATTTATTCACCCAAAAACTGGGTCTGATCAGGAACCCGGACACGAATCACTCCGCTGCCTTCCTCCAAAAGACACTGGCAGCTCAGCCGGCTCTCGAGGCGAGGACTTACAGCGCGGTCAATAAAATCTTCTTCTTTGTCCGAAATTTCCGGCAACAGTTCATCACCTTCTTCCACATATACATGACAAGTACTGCATGCGCAAACGGCGCCACAGTTGTGTTGAAGTTCAATACCATTGTCCAGGGCTACTTCCAGGATGGAATCTCCGGGAGCGACATTTTCTAAAGTAACAGGTTCTAAATCTTTCTGTTCAAACGTGAAATGAATTGTATACATGCATCTCTTTTTTGAGGGCTCAAAGGTACTATTGAAAAAGCTGCCCGGCTGTGCCATTGTGTATTTTATAACGATGACGTTCGGTAATTTTTTCAATTTCGTAAACATCCTCAGTGATTTACATGCCCTATGTGGGTTTTTTGATGCGGTAGGCAATATACTTTGTCATTGTGGAATAGATGTCTAAAAGCAAAGGATCTTCCTCCAGTAGTTTTTTATGCCGTTCCACAGTTTGCAGGTCATTGCGAACGGCTGGGCCGGTTTGAAAAATAGCAGGATCTTCATCTCCTAAACGCAAGGCGGTTTGGCGGATGAGTGGAAGGAGCATCTCAAACGACAAATCATTTTTCCCGCACCATTCATAAGCAGCATGGTAAAGGGCATTGCTGAAATTGTTGGCAAAAACCGCTGAAAGATGATAAGCCAGCCTTTCAATGTGTGTTGAAGGCATTATATTTTTCGAAATGCTGAGAGCGAAATTTTCCAGGATTTCATACAGATCATCATCTGCTGCTTCTAGTAAAAATGGAATTTCGGTCCGGAGCGGAGAATCTGTGGACAGACTTTGCAATGGATAAAAAACACCCGTTTCCCCAGAAATGGGTTGCAACACCTCCATAGGCACACTACCGGAAGTGTGGGCAATGAACGAATGCGGCATACGCCAATCCCGTGCAAGCACTTCCAAAGCGGTATCTGAAAGACAGACCAGGTATAAAGAAGAACCGGGTGAGAGGGTGTGCCAGCTTGAATGGTAAGTTGCATTCCAACGTTCAGCCAGTTTTTTACCGCTATTGCTCCTGCTATATACCTGTTGAATATTGTGGCCTGAGGCAAAGATTACTTCGCCCAAAACGGAAGCTACATTACCGGATCCAAGAATGGTGATATTCATGATCTGAAGTTGCGGTTTTTTGAATTTTTCCAAAGTAATGATGGCTGGCCGTTATTTTGCAAATTCATTTGATGTCTATTTCCTCAAAATAAAATTCCGGAAAACCGGTATAGCGAAACCAAACAAGAGAATATGGCAAGAACAGGTCTCTCTTTGGCTCAGAAATTTTTACTGGAATATTACCGTGCGAGCATAAACCTTGCTCATGCGGTAAGTCCGAAACTTGGTGTACGTATGGCTGTTAATCTTTTTCAACGGCCTTATCCGCGAAAGCGTTTTGAGCCACTGGTTTTTAAACAGGCGGAAAAATTTTATTTTAAAAGTGCAGGAACCCGTATTGCCGGGTACAAATGGCAACCAAAACGGCCTGTTGGTAAAAAATTCCTGATCCTTCACGGTTTTGCCGGCAGCAGCAAATCATTTGACCATTATATAAAGCCTGCAATGGCAAAAGGTTACGAAGTGTATACCATTGATGCGCCCGGCCATGGTAACAGCGAAGGTAAACGCCTGAATGTTTTGATGTATAGTTGGGTTATCGAAGATGTTATCCGTATGAAAGGTCCTTTCGACGCGATTCTGGCGCATAGTCTCAGCGGCATGTCGCTCATGCTCGCTTTGGAAAAAGCCGCCAACCACAGGCAGCCCAGGGTAATGTTGGTCGCGCCGCTGGTTAAAGTAAGCACTGCCGTAACAAGTTTCCAGGATTTTTTGAGAATGCGCAGTACGCTCAGGAGAGATTTTGAAAAAGACCTGGAAACCTGGGCTGGACGTCCTATGAGTTATTTTAGTTTACCGGATCTGGTACGCCATCATCGCGTACCGATCTATTGGTTTCACGACCGTATGGATGACACCACACCCTTTGCCGACCTGGCCGGATTGGAAGAAAATCCACCGGACAACCTTGAGTTAATCATAACGGAAGGACTGGGCCACAGTGGAATTTACAGGGACAATAAGGTGAAAAAAAAGGTAATACAACTGCTTGGCAACTGACAGTTAATAAGAAAAATAAGGGATTTTTAGAATATTACCCGTTTATTTTGCGGAAAATCAAACTGCAAAAGCAGCTCTGGAGATTTATAGAATGGCAAAAAACCTTTTGATAGTAGAGAGTCCGGCAAAGGCAAAAACGATTGAAAAATTCCTGGGGCAAGATTTCCAGGTGAAAAGTTGTTATGGCCATATACGTGACCTGGAAAAGGATGATATGGGCATCGATATCAATCGCAATTTCCAACCAAGATATATTGTTCCGGAGGAAAAACGAAAAGTGGTTTCGGAATTAAAAAAGCTATCGA
Organism: Bacteroidota bacterium; assembly: GCA_023387985.1. Classification (GTDB taxonomy): domain Bacteria; phylum Bacteroidota; class Bacteroidia; order Chitinophagales; family Chitinophagaceae; genus Phnomibacter. Next base: position 1,269,183 of record JAEWHC010000009.1, read on the forward strand.
TATCCTCGGATGAAGTATGGTTGGCAAGCGATGAGGACCGTGAAGGGGAGAGCATCAGCTGGCATCTATGCGAGGTACTTGGGCTGGATCCGGCTGAAACCAAACGTATTGTTTTCCATGAGATTACCAAACCGGCCATACTTGCAGCAATTGAAAATCCGCGTACCGTAAATATGAACCTGGTGAATGCCCAACAGGCCCGGCGCGTACTTGATCGTATTGTTGGTTTTGAGATTAGCCCGGTACTCTGGCGCAAAATCGGGATGCAGCGCAGCCTCAGTGCCGGCCGTGTGCAAAGTGTGGCGGTAAAGCTGATTACCGAACGCGAAAGGGCGATAAATGCCTTTAACCCCGAAAGCCATTTTGCGATTAAAGCAAATTTTTCCGGCAAAGATCTGAATGATCGCGAAGTGAGTTTTGGTGCCGAAGGCAGCAAATTCAATAAACAGGATGAAGCGCGAAAATTTCTGGAATCTTGTGTGGGCGCCGGGTATACGGTTAAGGATATCGTGGTGAAGCCTGGGAAAAAAACACCGGCAGCGCCATTTACCACGTCAACCCTTCAGCAGGAGGCAAGCCGCAAGTTGGGATACAGTGTTTCCCGCACCATGCAGGTTGCCCAGCGCCTGTACGAAGCCGGCCACATAACCTATATGCGTACAGACAGTGTGAACCTTTCGGATACGGCGCTTGGCAGCATAGGCCATGTGATTGAAAACCAATATGGGAAAAATTACCTGAAGATCCGGAAATATAAAACGAAAAGTGGTTCGGCCCAGGAAGCCCATGAAGCGATACGGCCCACCTATATGGATAAAGAGACCATTGGCGATACAGACGGAAGGAAACTGTATGAACTGATTTGGAAACGCACCATCGCTTCGCAAATGGCCGAAGCCATTACGGAAAAAACTACAGCCATAATTGAAGTAAGTACCAATAACGCGGAACTCACAGCTTCGGGGGAAGTGATCAAATTTGACGGCTTTTTAAAAGTCTATCTCGAAGGAACGGATGATGAAGATATGGAAGAAGATGGGCGTCTGCCAGAATTGAAAACCGGGCAAAAACTCAATCTGTTGGATATGACGGCCACTCAAAAATACAGCAGGGCACAGCCGCGCTATACGGAGGCTAGCCTGGTTAAAAAACTGGAAGAACTTGGAATCGGCAGGCCATCAACTTATGCACCAACCATCAGTACCATTCTCAAAAGAAATTACGTTGAAAAAGCCGACCGGCCAGGCCAGCCCAGAGAATACCAGGTACTGGTACTAAGGAATGAAAAAATTTCAACAAATACCCTTACCGAGAATTATGGAGTGGAAAAATCCAAACTCTTTCCTACGGACCTTGGATTTGTGGTAACTGATTTTCTGGATAAGCATTTTGAAGATGTGATGAACTACGGCTTCACAGCCACTATTGAAAATGAATTTGACAAAGTAGCTTCAGGCCAACTGCAATGGAATAAAGTGGTGAGCGATTTTTACCATCCATTCAAAAAAGATGTTGAAAATACATTGGAGACGGCGGATCGTGCTACAGGTGAACGCCTGCTTGGTGAGCATCCGGAAACCGGTCGCCCGGTTTTTGCCCGTATGGGAAGATATGGCCCCATGATCCAGATAGGCTCGGTAGAGGATGACGAAAAACCATTGTTTGCCAGCCTCAGACCTGGTCAGAGCATAGAAACCATTGAACTCCCGGAGGCGCTCGACCTCTTCAAGTTGCCCTATATTCTGGGTGATTGGGATGGTACCGAAGTTTCGGTGGGCGTAGGACGCTTTGGGCCTTATGTAAAATTTGGCGATGAATTTGTCTCTATTCCCCGCGGCGAAGACCCCCTGGAGATGACCATGCCGCGGGCTGTGGAATTATATGAAGCTAAAAAACAAGCTGATGCCCCGATTGCTATGTACAAAGGCGAGCCGGTTTCCAAGGGCAAGGGCAGGTTTGGACCATTTATCAAATACAAAGATCTGTATGTAAATGTGCCCAGGCGCTTTGCTTTTGATAATCTCAGCCAGGAGGATGTAAATGAGCTGATTGCAGCGAAAATTGAAAAAGAAGCCAATCGCTATATCCGCGAATGGCCCGAACAAAAAATTACCATAGAAAATGGTCGCTGGGGTCCATTTGTTCGTTTCGGTAAAAAAATGCTGAAGCTTGGTAAACCGGGAAAAAGCAAATATACCCAGGAAGAAGCGGCCGAACTTTCTCTGGAAGAAGTTCAGGACATCATCAAACTTCAGGTACCGGATGCATTCGATAAAAAACCGGCAAAAAAAGCAGCCCGTAAAGCAGCAGTGAAAAAAGTCGCATCCAAAAAAGCTGCGCCCCGTAAAACTGCGTCCAAAAAAACAGCAACTAAAAAACCGGCAATGAAGAAAAATGTGGGCAATAAATAACGGTTTGGGATTTGTGAAACAAGGTGTGTGTATGACGAACAAAAAAGCCGGAATAAAATCCGGCTTAAATTAAATTCTCAACAAGGTTATCGATTTAGCTCATTACCAATACACTGTTGCTGTCCCCAAACGCATTTTCCTGCTGGCCATCGGCATCGGGCTCATTCAGCCAATATTCATTATTGATAAAATACCTGAATTCGTGACGGCTGTCTTTGGGCAATTGCACTTCCACCCAGTAAATACCATCTTTTTTACGCTGTTTCATTTCTACCGGGGTTAACCAGTCGCCATTGAGTCCGCGCACTTCCACGATATCGGCATTTTCCACATTGAGCAGGAATTTCACCTTGCCATATTCTTTCGTTTTGTAAATCGTTTTTTCAATCATACTATAAATTTAGAGTTTTCAATCTCACAAGACAGGCAAATCAGTTGATTGATTACGCTATGCGGGCAAATATACAGCAAACCGTGGAACACCGAAAACAGCCTGGATTTCGATGTTCTTAAAGTGTTAATAGCTGGGTAGCCTGATGAATCGGGTTTCCGGGAGTCAGGCTTTCAGGTAAGCGGCGTACATCCACATGAGTTTCTCCTGCTCGCGGATGTAATCACTCATTAGTGCGTTTGTACCTTCATCATTCTTATCCCCGCTCAGATCCAGGATTTCACGCTGCACCGGCATGATTTTCTGGAATGACTCCAGGATTTCGGTTACCGCTTCACGTCCGTTGGATATTTTACCGCTTTCCTTCACCTTACTCAACTCCAGGTATTTGGAATATTTATGTTCCGGAGTGGAGCCCAAAGTCAAAATCCTTTCAGCAATTTCATCGATCTTAAGTAAAAGGTCATTATAAAGTTCTTCAAACTTCAAATGCAGTTCGAAAAATTTTTCCCCTTTTATATTCCAATGGTAGCCGCGGGTGTTTTGATAAAAAACGGAATAGCTGGCCAACAATTCGTTGAGCAACCCCGCAATGCGCATGCTTTTCTCTTCATCCAGACCAATAAGGTTCAAGTGTTTCATTTTCAATATTTTAGGTTACTGCCGAAGATATGAAATCCATCTCATTCCCCATGTGACCGTTGTCATGCTTATTTAATTCCTCGTATTTTAACCCCCTGCAGCTGTTCGATCCAGGTATACGTCAGCGGTCTGGCCGTTTTCTCATCAATGGCCCAAATGACCACAGGTTGCCAAAGCTTATCGCTTACCGGAATGGCCGCGAGCCAGGAATATCCAAGACCATCAACCGGGTCCATTTTTATACCTCCTGCAAAATATTGAATACTTTGATCTGTGTAAAGTCTCCGGTACCGGGGAATAGCAGCCTCAGCCGGGTATTCAGGAAAAACAGATTTCCATGCATCTGAGAAAGTCAATTTCCCGTTGGCGGGCAATGGCCTCACTCCCAAAATTTGCCACCGCTGCTGAATCTGGTTGTTTTGCGTATAGTTTTCATACACGATTTGGTCAGCCCGGGTTTGCCGGGAATATCCGCTTTCAAATGGAGGAAAAGTGAGGTAATTATCAAAGTTCTTTTGCCCATGTACAGAAAGAGCAAAGAAAAAGAACATCAACAAAATACCCAGCGTTAATCGTTGCATAGTGGAATTGTTTTCGTTTTTAGGAACGAAAACTGAATCAAAAATGAAGCCACCAAACTGTTAATGATCTGAAACTCAAATCCTGAGATCGTTTTCTCTTTGGTCTCCGGCGCGGTTGGCTTGTTTCATGGCATCTCCAATCTGGCTGGCAGCTCCAAAGCTGGCAACCATGTTGTTCAGCATTTCGCCTGCAGCGTTTGGCGAATTGGGCAGCAAAATGAGGTTGCTGTTGTTTCCGGTGCCGATAGAATGCAGGGTGTCGTAGTGCTGGGTAACCACAATCAATGCTGAGGCTTCCTGGGAATTGATACCTACCTTGTTGAGCACGTTTACTGATTCTTCAAGGCCCTTGGCGATTTCGCGACGCTGATCGGCTATACCCTGGCCTTGCAAACGTTTGCTTTCAGCCTCGGCTTTTGCTCTTTCTACGATCAAAATCCTTTGGGCATCTCCCTGGAACTGTGCGGCAACTTTATCGCGTTCCGCGGCATTAATGCGGTTCATGGCATGCTTCACCTGCTCATCAGGATCAATATCCGTAACAAGGGTTTTAATGATCTCATAACCATATTCGTTCATGGCTTCCTGCAGTTCAGCTTTTACCGCAATGGCGATATCGTCTTTCTTTTCAAATACATCATCAAGACGCAATTTGGGCACTTCGGCACGCACCACGTCAAAAACAAAGCTGGTAATTTGCGCCATAGGATTATCAAGCCGGTAAAATGCTTCAAATACTCGTTCTTTGATCACCATAAACTGAACCGAAACTTTAAGTTTTACAAACACATCATCTTTGGTTTTCGTTTCAATCACTACATCAAGCTGTTGAATACGCAAGCTGATGCGGCCAACAACATTATCAATAAAAGGGATCTTTATCTGAAATCCTGCACTGCGCACACTTTGAAATTTCCCGAGGCGCTCAATCAATACTGCGGTTTGCTGCTTAACAATAAAAAAGGCTCCAAAAAAGGCCAGTAAGGCAATACCAAGGACAACATAAAGGAAAATATTCGTCATAGAATGATTTTAATTTTGAGTGCGGAAGATACTCTTTTTTCTGCTCATTTCATCCGGAAATAACCGGTTTTTCTACTCTAAACCGGTGATTCCATCGGATGCATAAAACATCCTTTCCAAGGCTAGAAACAAACAGGCTGGATACAACAGGTTTTTTGAAAATTGCATGAATTAACCGGGAATTCCTGGATAGGGTTTCAAAGGAATTTACCTATTGATATTTTATGAAAATAATGGGTTTTCTATTAACATTTTTCATTGCCCTTTTGGTATCAATCTTGCGTATTATCTAAAAAACACATGGTTATGCTACGAAATCTATTCACTTTCATGCTTGCCGCTTTTCTTGTTGCTGGTTGTGCAACAAACCCTGTAACCGGCAGAAAACAGCTGAGCCTTGTAAGTGATGATATGCTGCTCCAAACTTCACAACAGCAATACAACCAGTTTTTGAAAGAAAACCGCATTGTACGTTCAGGGTCTAATGCCCAAATGGTTAAACGCGTTGGCAACCGGATCGCGAATGCCATTACCCGCTATTATAAACAACAGGGTAAAGCGGATGTACTTGCAGGATACAAATGGGAATTTAATCTTGTTGATGATAAGCAGATTAATGCATGGTGTATGCCCGGCGGTAAAGTGGTGGTTTATTCAGGATTGCTGCCGGTAAGCAAATCCGAGACCGGCCTGGCCATTGTAATGGGCCATGAGATTGCTCATGCTGTTGCAAACCATAGCGGCGAACGCTTGAGCCAGGTTTTGCTTGCTCAGGGGCTGGGAAGTGTCACCAGTGCGGCAACTTCCAATAATGCCCGTTTCAATAATATTTTCAACAATGTATATGGGCCCGCGGCCACGCTCGGCGTCTTGATGCCCAATGGGCGGCGCCAGGAACTGGAAGCCGACCGTTTTGGGATGATCTTCGCTGCCATGGCAGGTTATAATCCGGCGGAAGCCATTCCTTTTTGGCAGCGGATGCAAAATGCATCGAAAGGAAGTGCGAAACCACCTGAATTCCTCAGTACGCACCCGGCGGACAATACCCGTATTGAACAGATAAAGCAGCATTTGCCGGAAGCCCGGAAATATTACCGCAAATAGGCGGGTTAGATAATTAAATGGATCCAGAAATATAATGGCACTTCAGGAAAATGAAGTGCTTTTTTAATTTGGAGATCACAGCGGGTAACCTAATTGAATTCATAACTGCTGATGGTGATTGCAAAGGAAAATAAAACCACAAACCAATCTGGATATTAATTTACCTCAAACTTATTTACAGTCATAAAAACAAACGCCGTTCTGAATAATGAACGGCGCTTATTACAATCAAGATGTATAATCAATCTTCGTCTTTTGCCGTTTTTACATAGTCCTCATGCAGGGTCTTTTGGATTTCAAAAGGCACATTTGCATAATCGCTGAAGGTAAGCCGGAATTTTGCACGGCCTTGGGTAAGGCTCCTTAAGGTGGACGAATAATCGCTCATCTCGGAAAGAGGCACTTTAGCCACGATTTTTTGAAAATTGCCTTCCGTATCTATTCCTTCCACTATGCCGCGGCGGGTTTGCAAATCGCCCATCACTGACCCGGTAAGATCTGCGGGACAAAGGACATCAACCTGGTAAATGGGTTCCAGTATCTGGGGATCCGCTTTGCCGAATGCTTCTTTGAAGGCTTTCATTCCGGCGAGCTTAAACGAAATATCATTGCTGTCAACCGGATGCATTTTGCCGTCAAATACGCTCACCCGCACATCCCGCACATAACTACCCGTAAGCGGACCTTCATACATTTTTTCCATTACGCCTTTAAGAATGCTCGGAATAAAGCGGGCATCAATGGCGCCACCAACGATGCAATTATAATATACCAGTTTACCGCCCCAGTCCAGCTCATGCTCTTCACGACCGCGTACTGTAAGGTTTTCGGGATCAGGCATACCATCGTACCATGGTTCAATCCGCAAATGCACTTCCCCAAACTGGCCGGCACCTCCGCTCTGCTTCTTGTGGCGATGAACGGCTTCGGCTTTTTTACGGATTGTTTCGCGGTAGGCAATCTTGGGTTTGATGAAATTGACCTCCAACTTATGGTTGTTTTCCAGTTTCCATTTAATTACCTGCAAATGCAATTCACCCTGGCAATGGATGAGTGTTTGCTTCAGTTCAGCAGAAACTTCTACCTTGATGGTCGCGTCTTCTTCCTGTAAGGCGTGCAGCGCCTGGCTCAATTTTTCTTCCTCTCCTTTGGCTGCCGGTTCAATGGCCATCGTGAGGTTATTGCCCGGAAATGAAATGGGTTCCAGTTCAAGGTCATAACCTTTTTCACTAAGGGTATTGTTTACATGTGTATTTTTCAACTTCAGGGATGCTCCAATATCCCCTGCCGCCAGCGCATTCACCTGTAGGCGGTTGTGCCCTTCCAATACCAGCAACTGGTTGAACTTTTCATAGGTTCCTGTTGAATCATTCACCAGTTCGGTGCCATTTTTAAGGGTGCCGCTGTAAACCTTAAACAGGCTCAGTTCTCCCACGTGCGGTTCGGTTATGGTTTTAAATACAAAGATGCTGACGGGACCCTTGGGATCACAAACCAGCTCTTTACCGCTTTTGGTGATCTGCGGAGGCATTTCGTTGGCACTCGGGCAAACATTGTCAATGAAGCCAAGAACACGTCCGCTTCCCATATTTCTTTCTGCGCTTGCGCAAAAAACAGGGAATATTTCGTGTTTGATCATTGCGGCTTTTAAACCCTGGCGCATGTCATCCTCGTTGAGCTCTCCCTGTTCAAAATATTTCTCCATAAGTCCTTCATCATTACTGGCAATGGCTTCAACGAGTTCCTGGTGCAACTGCTTTGCTTTTTCGACTTCTTCTTCAGGTATGGGTTTTTTCTCCGGCTTACCACCCGCCTCAGGAAAATCGTACATAACCATATTCAGTACGTCGATGATCTGGTGAAATCCCGGACCGGTTTCCAGGGGATATTGAACCATGACCACATTGCTGCCAAAGCTGGAACGGGCCTCATCAAAAGTGCGCTGGAAATCTGCATTTTCGTGATCTGCTTTATTGATCACAAAAAGGGTTGGCGTCTTGAATTTATTGGTGTATTCCCAAATGATGTCGGTACCCACTTCAACACCGGCAGTGGCATTGAGAAGCATAACCCCGGTATCAGCAACCCGGAGGGCACTTACCACTTCACCGGAGAAATCATCATAGCCGGGTGTATCCAGGATATTGATTTTATAACCTCTCCACTCTGTTTTGATGAGTGAAGTAACCACGCTGTTCCCTCTTTCTTTTTCAAGCGGGGTATAATCGCTTACTGTGGTGCCGTCAGATACGCTTCCACGGCGGCTGATCTGCCCCGCTTCAAACAGCATACATTCAGCAAAAGTTGTTTTTCCGCTGCCGGCATGGCCAAGCAGCGCAACGTTTTTTACGTGATCGGAATCGAAATTTGCCATATAGCAAGTTGTATTTTAAAGTTTCAAAAAATAAAGTTGAATGATTCCCCATCTCCGCAGGAAAAAGCAAAAAAATATTATGCGGTTTTTCCATCGGAAATTATTGGTTTCTTGTAATCGTTTTTCATTGCAGAAAAGCGGCAAAAAACATTATGCTCTTGCAGCACCAACAAACTGGTAAAACTCTTCGTTCAGTTTTCTGATGTCGTTTAATAAAGTTTTGAATTTATCCTCCAGGGTAAGGTGAGGAACACGGTGACCGAAATGTGGGTATTTTTCCATTTCTGCTACATGATGCTTGATCTCATACTTGATATCGTGCAGGTTGATCAGGCTGATGTGAAACTGGTTTTGGTAATGATCTACCTGTCGAAGGAAATCCTGGTCGGTTTTCCCTTCCACAGCTGGTACGAGTTCATTTTGAAGTCCATGCACAATTTCTCTGGCATCACGAAGTTGTTGGCGCCATTGGATGCATTCATCCAATAGTGCCTTAGTGTCCTCTGGATTTACCATGATTCTTAATTTTTTAGGTTATGAATTAAAATTCTCTCATATGGGTTTTGAAAATAAACATTTTTTTTAACCCGACGTCCAAATTTCCAAAATACCTTTAATAAGCACTATGAGATATATCATCTATCTAAAAAATATAAGGAGTCTTTTTTATAAGCTTTCCGGAGCCTTTTTCCTGGTCTTTGGGTGCTTTGCCACAGTTTTTTCCCAGTATTCCGACAGTACGTACATCCGGCGGATGGCTGATTCCCTTACGGCTTCCCATTTCTACGGTCGGGGTTATGTTGAGGACGGAATGGGCAAAGCCGCCACTTTTCTGCAAAAACAACTGCACGAAATTGGCTTGCAAGTGCAGGAACAACATTTTGGATTTCCGGTGAACCGGTTCCCGGGCAAAATGCAGGTGAGCATCAATGGGCAAAGACTGCGGCCAGGATTGGATTTTCTCGTGAAACCGGATTCAAAGGGTGTAAAGGGCAAATTCCAGTTAAAAGCTATTGATTCATCGAATTTCTGGGCGAGAGGTTTAGAGGTCGAACTGGTTGAAAAACTTACCTGGGGTGTTGCCCTCACCCAATCCGCAACCACTTCGATACAGGTATTAAAAACCAAGATTGCGCAACTGCCGGAAACAGCCGAAATTGACATTGAGGCGGAACAGGTTCCCCTTTTCGAAGCACGGAATGTGATAGGGGTTGTGCCCGGCACCCTGCAGCCCGATTCATTTTTGGTGATCACCGCGCACTATGATCACTTGGGAAAAATGGGCGATGAAACTGTTTTTTACGGGGCGAACGACAACGCAAGTGGTACGGCCATGGCCCTTGCCCTTGCAAAAAGGATAAAGGAAGAACCTTTGCCTTACACTGTAGTTTTCCTGTTTTTTGCTGGCGAGGAAGCCGGCATTCTTGGCTCAGCGTTTTTTGTGGACCAGGGATCAATGGACCTGGAAAAGGTTCGCTTTTTGCTCAACCTCGACCTGATGGGTAACGGCGAAGAAGGGGTTACGGTTGTAAATGCCACTGAATTTCCCCGGGAATTTGAAATGCTCCGGGAGATCAACAGATCGGGTCAATATCTTGTTGCCATCAATCCCCGCGGGAAAGCGGCAAACAGCGATCATCACTGGTTTACCGAAGCCGGGGTGCCGTCATTTTTTATCTATACGCTGGGTGAGCGAAAAGCCTACCATGATGTCGATGATGTCTTAAATACCCTCCCGTTATACGAAGCTGGCGATATCGTCGAAATGGTGCTGACTTTCTTCAGGCAGCTTTCCGGAGAATGAGCGGCAACCGCACCCCCGGCAATTGCCGGAAAAAAGGAATATTGAGTTATTTATCCAGTAAATTGGAAAGATGGTGTTTGCCCCGGAGCATAAACTCTTTGCTTTGTTCAATGGCATGCATAACCTGTTCGAGAATATCCTCCACAGGATCTTCATAATTGATGTCAAGAGGTTCTTTAAACCGGATAGTCAGGTCAATTCCTTTTTTCTTGAACAACAAACCTTTTTTGTCGAAAGCCCGCCAGAATCCGTTGATGACAATGGGCACCACAACCGGTTTATTGTGCTTAATAATGTGGGCTGTTCCCTTACGGCCAGGGGCGAAAGGCTTGGTGGTTCCCTGCGGAAAAGTAATCACCCAATTCTTCTTCAATGCATTAAGAATATTCTCCACATCGCGGTCATCTTTGTCACGGTTGATCTCTTCGCCGTCTTTACGCCAGGTTCTTTTAATGTTTACCGCTCCTGCCAATGAAAAAATCCGAGTGAGAAAATTGCTTTTCATGGTTTCTTCAGCGGCAATAAATTTCACTTTTGTGTAAGGCCAAAGCAGGTAATAGGGCAGACCAAGTTTATTTTTTTTGCCCCAGAGGTTTGCGCAAAAAATATGGAGAAAAGAAATGACATCTGCGAAATAGGTCTGGTGATTGCTTACAAACAATACATTTTCCCGGGGCAGGTCATCAAGATATTCCATCCCGCTTATGCGCGTTTTATTCACCATATTCAATCCCGGCCATGTGGCAAGGCCCACAAGGGCATAAACCGGACCTTTGACCAGTTTGGTTTCCGTGATTTTTGAAAGTCGGGTGGGCAACACTTACTAATTTAGAGCTAAATAAACTCCTTTTTTGTAATTCGACGAATTAATTTGTCTTTTTGCAACCATTACCAAATTCTTGTGATTAAATGGATACATTGATAATGGATATGGATGGGGTGCTCATCGATTCGGAACCGCTTTGGGAACGAGCTGGAAAGATTGGCCTGCTTCAACATGGTATTGAGATCAGCCACGAACAATATTATGAAACAATCGGAATGCGGACCAGGGAATGGCTTGAACATTGGTACCGGGTATTTAATATAGAAAACCCTGACGTGGCCAGGGATGAAGATCTGATCGTTGAAGCGATCATTGATCTTGTGCGCAAAGAAGGTTTGATTATGCCTGGAGTAAGAGAATTTTTGCAGCGTGCAAAGGATATGGGCCTCAAAATTGGCCTCGCTACCTCTTCACCTCTTTCTCTTGCAGACGTTGTAGTTAATATATTGGATCTTGATCCTTTTTTTGATACGGTCATGAGTGGCGCACAACTGAATTTAGGAAAACCCCATCCCCAGGTATATATTGATTGCGCCCGGCAGTTGAACAGCGATCCGGTCAGTTGCGCCTGTGTTGAAGATTCATTCAACGGCATGATTGCTGCAAAAGCTGCAAAAATGAAATGCCTTGTTGTACCTGCCCCAATGCACTTTGAACGGAAGGAGTGGGGAGCTGCTGATTTTGTGGCCAGAAGTCTAACCAATGTTCCGGAAGCATTTTTCGGGATGTTTAAATCAAGGTAAAATAATAGAACTGAATACGTCCTGGTCAGGCTTTTTTAAGGATAGCTAAAAAAAGGGCTGCCATTGGCAGCCCTGATTATTTAGTTCTGGAGGCAGATTATTGTTCGGCGTTTCCTTCGCCTTCCTGCAGCTTTTTCTTCAGATCGGCCAATACGCCCAGATCACCCAAAGTGGCTTTTTCTACCTTACTTTGAATGCCTTTTACGGCTTTCTTGGTTTTCTCGTGTTCTGCGGCTTTTTCACGCTTTTCAGCAGCTACTTCTTCCTGCTTGGCTCTTTCCCAGATACGGGCATGGCTCAACACGATACGTTTTTCATTGCGATCAAATTCAATCACCATAAATTGGGCCCTTTCGTCATTGCTGATATTGGTCCCGTCTTCTTTGCCCAGGTGACGGCTGGGGGCAAATCCTTCAAGACCATAAGGCAAGCTTACAACAGCACCTTTATCATCTTTTTTAATTACGGTACCCTCATGCAATGAACCAACCGGGAAGGTGTCCGACAAGGTATTCCAGGGATCTTCTTCCAGTTGCTTATGCCCAAGCTGAAGTTTACGACCATCTTTGTCAATGTTTAAAATAATCACATCGATGTCCTCACTTACTTTGGTGAATTCGCTCGGATGATTGAGGCGTTTCAGCCAGCTCAAATCGCTGATATGGATCATACCGCCAATTCCTGGTTCAAGTTCAACAAAAACACCATAAGGCGTAATGTTCATCACTTTACCGCTGTGCTTGCTATCCACAGGGTATTTGTCTTCAATAATATTCCATGGATCTTCAGTCAGTTGCTTGATGCTGAGGCTCATTTTGCGGGATTCCTTATCCAGGGTAACCACTTTAGCCTCGTGTTCATCATTTAACCGGAAGAATTCTTTTGCATTTACCGGTGTATTGGCCCAGGTGATTTCACTTACGTGAACGAGACCTTCCACTCCCGGCTGAATTTCAAGGAATGCGCCATAGTCTTCAATATTTACTACTTTTCCTTTTACGATCTGTCCTTCCTGGATGCCATCAGGCAACACATCCCACGGATGCGGTGTAAGTTGTTTGAGGCCGAGGCTGATTCTTTTCTTGTCGTCGTCGAAATCCAATACAACCACATTAAGCTTTTGGTCCATTTCCAGCACTTCCGAAGGATGATTTATGCGGCCCCAGCTGATATCTGTGATGTACAGCAAACCGTCGAGTCCGCCAAGGTCCATAAATGCACCAAAGTCGGTGATGTTCTTAATGGTTCCTTCAAGAATCTGGCCTTTTTCAAGTTTGGCAATGATCTCAGCACGCTGGGCTTCAATATCGCTTTCGATAAGTGCTTTGTGACTGACAACCGCGTTCTTGATGGTTTCATTAACCTTAACCACTTTGAATTCCATGGTTTTGCCAACAAACTGGTCGTAGTCGGTAACAGGCTTAACGTCGATCTGTGATCCGGGCAGGAAGGTTTCCATACCAAATACATCCACGATGAGGCCACCTTTCGTTTTACTGGTAACAGTACCTGTAACAATCTCGCCATTTTTATGGGCGTCCACAATGCGTTCCCAGGCACGGCTTATGCGGGCCTGACGACGGCTTAGGTTCAGATGACCCTGGCGATCTTCAATCTCCACTACCATCACTTCAACATCATCGCCAACGGTCACGGGAGCGTCGCGGAATTCGTTTAGGCTCACCAAACCATCACTTTTGAAACCGATATTGATTACGGCATCGGTTTTGGTCATGGCCACCACTGTACCGTTTACCAGTTCACCATCATTAAAAGTGCGGAAAGTCGCATCGTAAACGCGGTCGTATTTTTCGCGTTCCTGATCATTGTACACACTTACATTACGCTTGTCAACTGACCAGTCGAAATCATCATGTGCGGTTTCAACCACCTGCTCTTCTGCCTGCGCGGCTTCAACCTGCGGACTGGTAGCCTGAACTTCCAAAGTCTCGGGTTGTTCCACCTCCTGGGGTTCTTCTGCTACCAGGGTTTCTTCCGCTGCAGGAGCCTCTTGTGCAGCAGGCTCAACTGATTCCGTGGTCTCCGCGGCAGGCGCTTCGGTTTCAGGGGTGGTTTCGTTTGTTGATTCTGGATTGATTTCTGCGTTGGCAGGTTCAACCGCCTCGGTGTTGTTTGATGACGCAGCAGGGTCGGTCTTTGGAGTTTCCTCCGCAGCGGCACCCTCACCGGCTTCTGCGTTTAGTTGTTTCAGAAAATAATTCATGATAAAAGCCCGTTGTTTTATTTCGGGGGTGCAAAATTAAGCAGAACGGCTTATAATATGGTGGTTTTTGAAAATATTTGGGAGTTATACCCGTTATTTTGGAGCAATGCGGAACAGATATATGGTTACAAACAGGAAAATGATGTTGGGAGTCCAGGCCGCAAGAATGGGGGGGAAGCTGCCTTTCGTACTGAAAATGGTACTGAAACGGTCTGTCAGAATAAACAAGGCAGCAAGTACAATACCTATGGCGAGGTGAAAACCGCTGCCGCCGCGTACTTTTCTGCTGCTAACCGCCACGCCCATCATGGTGAGCAAGATCAGGCTAATCGGCGTGGCTGTGCGGCGATGTAGTTCAACGATAAGCTCATTGATATTTTCTGCGCCGCGCAACCGCTCATTTCGGATGAATTCAGCAAGCTCTGGAGTTTTTAATACATCCTTGGTGTATTGTCCTTTTTTGAATTCAGACGGTTTGAAGTTGAGTAGTATGATCGTGTCTTTGGCTATCCACACTTTTTCAGTTACCGAATCGATGGTCCGAATGATCGCGTTCTCAGCTTTCCATTTGTTTACGGAAGTGTCAAAAATCAGCTGGTCGGCGCGCAAATTCATCAAAACTTTATTGTCCACAATTTCCTGAAATAAAAAATTGGAACCCCGCTTGGTAGCAGTATCAAAGTAGCTTACCTGGCCATAATGTGTGCTGTCGTTGCGGAAATAGATAGTACCTGCACGGTACTGATTGCTGAAGTTGGCGGATGAAATATAGCGTTCTTCAAACTGGCTGAATTTACGGTTGGCTACGGGGGTCACGAAACTGAAAGCAAGCCACAAAACAACAGCAAAAAAAATGGCGCCCACCCAGTAAGGTCTTAAAAAACGGTAGAAGGAAGTGCCACTGGCAATGATGGCAATGATCTCCGAACGGCCGGCCATTTTGGAAGTGAAAAATATCACACTGATGAAAATGAAAAGGGGAAAAAGCATAGTCATCATGCGGGGCACAAATCCTGCATAATACTGTGTTACGATTTGCCAGAAACTTAGTCCGCTTTTTACAAAATCATCTGACTTTTCACTGATGTCGATAACAATCGTGATGAAGGTGAGCAATAGGATGGCAAACGTGAAGGTGAGTACGTATTTCTTCAGGATATACCAGTCCAGTATGGTGAAAAGGCGTTTCAATTTATCGGTTTGCCGTTTTGTTCAATTATTGGGTTAGGTTTTTGAAATGTCAATGTGCGTTGATCCATTTTACGGTATCGTCCAGGTTCATTTCGCTCCATTTTCCTTTAACCAGGGCACCTTCCATGGCAACGGCACCCACTTTTGTACGGATGAATGTTTTTAGTACTGTCCCGTCTATGGTCAATACTTCCGCTGCTGTACCAGACTTGGTTCCTAACCATTGCCTTACGGCCGCAGGTTGATTGGTCATAATGTAAACATTCATATTTTTTGCCAAAGCGGCCTCATAAATTTTTTGAAATTTTTCCGTCCAACTTCCCGGTCTGCCGTCAAAATCTTTGGCTGCAAATAAAATATATTTGCTTTCAGAAGCCATCAGTGCCTCGGTGGTATCCGTGCCGGAAGTGGTGGTGAAAGTAAGGTCGGCAATGGGCGGAGTGGCATTACCCTTCCGGATCAGTTTTTCTTCCCTCTTTACAAATTCGTAATTATCCTCATCAAAATCATCCGGGAATCCGCTTGCATCAAAGCTCACGTTTTTACCATCTTTTTTGTAGGTGAATATTATGGTCGTGGAATCGGGCACAGATCCCGGAGGCGCTTGCATTTGCTGTTGCAGGTTATTGCCCGTTTTGTATGGCAGGCAATCCACAAAGGGAAGATTGTATAGCACATGAAATTCAGCCAATAAAACCATCGCCACCGTACCCAGCATCAAGGCTAGGTGGATCTTTACCGGAAACCAAGGTTTTATAAGATGATATTTCCAAACCAGCAAAAGGATCAGTACCAGCAGGAAAATGTCTTTCAGAAATGATTGCATCGCCGTCAGTGGAATGCAATCTCCAAAACACCCACAGGTTTTAATTTTTCCTGAGATTACCGCATAGCCTGTCAGAAAAGTGAAAAAGACGATGAGCAGGAGCAAAAGCCGGGTAGTGAATTTCGGTTTCCAGCCTGTAATCAGGGCAACACCGGCAGCTATTTCCAGGGCATTGAGGGTTAAGCTCAGGAAAAGACTGAGTTGAGAAGCCCAGTTCCACCCCCAGACCGCGAAATATTCATCCATTTTGTAGGCCAGGCCGGAAGGATCATTTACCTTAATCAGCCCGGATACGATAAAAAGAATCCCAACGATTACACGGGATATATCTACCATCATTTTCATAGCGTTGAGTTTTGGATGGATTCTTCAGTGGTCAGGATCAGTGCGAAGGCCGCGTAATTGAGAATGTCCATATAATTGGCTTCGAGACCTTCGCTTACGATCGTTTTGCCCTGGTTTCGGATGATCTGTTTCATCCTGTGGACTTTCATCAGGATAAGATCTGCAAAACTTTCCATACTCATATCACGCCACGCCTCGCCGTAGTCATTGTTTTTGCGCGTCATCAGGTCTTTTGCCACCGAGGTTTTTTCATCATAGAGCCTGTTGCATTCATCTGCAGGCAATTCTTCTATTTCTTCATCATCAATCTGCAGTTGAATCAGCCCGATAATGCTGTAGTTGATAATGCCCAGCCATTCCGATGGGATATCGTCTTCCACCATTTGATGGCCGCCATCCTGCAATTCCCGTATGCGACGGGCCTTAATATAGATTTGGTCTGCTACAGAAACAGGCCGCAAAACCCGCCATGATGTGCCATAATCCTGTGCTTTTTTCAGAAAAATGCTTTTGGATTCCTGGATTACCCGGTCATATTGCTGAGATGTCTTACTCATGGAGGCATTAATTTTGCGGTGCCTCAAAAATAGGATATCCGGATGAACTCTCATTTTTCATTGAACTGCCAGGGCCGCCTTCATTATTTTAGGCGGCCGGTGGTTATGGGCATCGTTAATCTCACCCCCGACAGCTTCTATCCGGACAGTCGTAAGATGAATACGGACGCCGCTTTGCAAACCGTGGCGGAAATGAAAGAGGCGGGCGCAGAAATGATCGATATTGGTGCTCAAAGTT
The DNA here is from genome assembly GCA_023387985.1 of Bacteroidota bacterium. Classification (GTDB taxonomy): domain Bacteria; phylum Bacteroidota; class Bacteroidia; order Chitinophagales; family Chitinophagaceae; genus Phnomibacter. The sequence continues at coordinate 1,286,463 of JAEWHC010000009.1, forward strand.
CCCGCCCGGGTGCAGAATGGCTGGGAGCTGAAGAGGAATGGGAGAGGATGAAATATATATTGCCGAAACTGGTGGAGGTTTTTCCCGAACTGCTTTTCAGCGTTGATACTTTTCATTCTCAGGTAGCCAAACTGGCCCTTGAAAATGGAGCACACATCATCAATGACATCAGTGGAGGACAGTTCGATGATACAATGCTGACAGTAGTTGGAGAATTTGCTGCCCCCTATATATGTATGCATACAAAAGGAAAGCCGGCGGAAATGGCGAAAATGAACCAATACTGCAATATACTAGTTGATATCATGAATTTTTTTACGGAAAGGATCAAATCATGCCACAAGGCGGGTATTAACGATGTGATTCTGGATCCGGGATTTGGTTTTGCTAAAAACGTAGAGCAGAATTTTGAATTGCTGCATAAAATGGAGGCATTCCGGATTTTTGATTGTCCTCTTCTGTTTGGAATCAGCCGCAAGAGCCTGATCTACCGTACTGTGGGTGGCGATGCCTCCCGGGCACTTAATGGAACCACGGTACTCAATACAGTAGGATTGCAAAAAGGAGCCGCTATTTTACGGGTGCATGATGTAAAGGAGGCTGTGGAAGCCATTTCTTTATTGGAGGAAATTGAAAAATATTCGTAGATTATTTTTCATAAGCCATGGCAAGCAGTTTCTGCATGGTATTCCAGTTCCGGGTTGTTGCCGGCATGTTTAATTTTTTTTCTATTGCTGCATTGGTAAGCCTGGTCGTTCCGGCTCCGTTGGCATAATAAAGGTAAATGCATTGTCCATGGGCGATGGCCTCTTCACCCGCTGCCATCCTGGAGTTCAGGAGTTTCATATTTTCCGGATCAGGTTTTTCATGAAATAGGCAACAATAGACCCTTTTTTGATCATAGCGTGAAAGATCGAAAGGCTGGTTTTGAATGAAATCTTTCCATTGCCTTCTGTCAAATGCAAAGCATTGAATGGAATTTCCGAATTTTTCCTGGATCAGTTCATGTACGGTTTTTTCAAGTGCTCTGTCGGCAAGGGTGGATTTTAAAATTAGGTTTCCACTTTGAATATATGTTTTCGGATCCTCAATCCCGGCTTCTTTTAATACTGATTTCAGCAAATCCATCCTGATCAGATTCTTCCCGCTTACATTTACACCCCTTAGTAAAATGATCCGGTAATCCATAAGAAAAAACTAAAATATACGTTTTGAAATAATATGACCATAATTTTATTGCGCTGAAAATACGAGATATGCTGCTATTTCAAATTAAACTACTGAAAATTCCAGTTTGTTTTTTGCTGCTGGCCACTTTACTTTTTAATACCGGAAATATCCAGGCCCAGAATTCTTTATTGGTAAATTTCGGCAGCGGAACCTGTAGCAACAGCCTCGCTCCCGCTTATCATATTCTTAAAGATCCGCTTTCTGAAAGCGCGGTTAACCTCGCTGGCTGCGATTTTAAAGCGCAGGTTCCGGATTTTTACAATGTATTTATTGCCTACAATCCAAGCGATAACAATATTTATATTGCGGATAATCGCACCGGGGATCAAACGAAGATCTGGCGCCTCGATATAGGGCTGCCCGGCCGCATCTCCTGCCCGGTCTCCACAACCATCACTCCAGATATTGCCACCAGTTATGTAAGCAATAATTTTGAGTTTGACAACAATGGCGATCTGTGGTCATTTTCGGCATACGACCGTACAACCGGAACTGCAAGAATGGACAAATTTGACCTTACCAACCTCGAAGTTGTTCAATCGAAAGTGCTGCGCTTTCCGGAAGGAAATTTTCCAACAGCCATTACATCCGGTGACTTGTGTATTTTGCCCAATGGCAGGCTTTTTGCCACTTTGGGCTCTTTTCCCAGCCGGCTCTATGAGATCACCAATTACGCTGAACCTGACGGCGAAGCCACGGCGCAGTTTCTCACCCTTATGCCACAGAGTTGTTATGGTATAGCCTATGTAAATGGTAAGCTGGAGGTAACGGGAACCAATTTAAGCAATGTTTGTTATTATTTTCTTTACGATATATCCACAGGAGAATTGGGTGGTATGCAATTGTTCCAAAATGGCCTGGCGCCAATCGACAACACAAGCATAACCCCGGCAATTGGCGCTACCAAGCAATTGCTTAGTGTTACAAAAATTGAGGAAAACAGTTTTTTTCTGAGTTACGACATTTACCTGGCCAATATGGGCAATACCATTTTGAACAATATTCAACTGGAAGAGGACCTGGGAAAAGTATTTGGGAAAACCAATGTAAGCGAGGTGGTGGTAAGTTTTGCTCCAGGAGGTAACCCTGCTGGGTTGAAGCTTAATCCGGGTTTTGACGGCATCAATGACCTGCACTTGTTTGAAGGAGGACAACAGGTTAAAAATCAGCGGAATTTAAATGTGGATTATAATGTGCGTTTGATCGTAAGTTTTCGGGTAAGCGGGCTACAACCACATAAAACTTATTTGAACAGTGCGATTGTTTCAGCCATTATCAATAATGATGTGGAATCAATTTTGGTACTCGATAGTTCTAATAACGGGAATCCGCTGGCTATTGACCCAAACCGCAATGGGCTCGCCAATGAAGCCGGCGAGAATAACCCCACACCATTTGCTTATGGTACATTGCCTGTAACTTTTCTGGGCATTTCTGCCCGGGAATCTAATGGGGCCAATCTGATTTCCTGGTCGGTGGCCACCCCTGTATCGAATGCGGATTATTTTGAGGTTGAAAAAATGAAGGACGGAGGAAAATGGGAAATCATTCAACGCTTGCCCATCACCAATAACCTGCAGCAACAATATGTGCACCGTGATATGATGACTTCCCCCGGACAAACCTGCTATCGAATTAAGCAATTAGACAAAGATGGAACGGTTGTTTATAGCCAGGTAGCCTGTTTAAGTAAGCATGTACAGACCGGTTGGACATTGAGCCCGAATCCGTCGCATGGTGATTTCTATTTGACCGGTCAGCCATTGCCGGGAAATGCAGATCGGTATGAACTCTATGATTATGCGGGCAGAAAGGTCAGAGAAGGCAAACTTGAAGCAGGCAGAAATACCATTACAGCCCGGGACATGCCTGCCGGCAGTTACCATCTTGTGGTACATTCCGCAGGCAAAGTGACTACTTTCCGGCTATCGAAAATTTAGCGATAAATACATCAGCAATTTCCTATAACATATCATGTTCTATGCGGGCATGGTAATGCGGGTTTTTCATTAAGTAAGCGCTGATCTCCCCGTTGATGGTGTAAGATTTTGATGTCCCCAGGTCAAGTGAATATTTCCTGGCCTGATCCACAAATACAAAATTAATCTTAGATGGTCCTGAATTTCCTTTAAGGGTGGTTGCCCACATGTTTACAAAATCCTGGGTAAGATGATGGGGGTATATTTGTAAATGCATCCTTGTGATGTGTTGGGATCGCATGTTTTCCATCAGATCCATTTTGAGAATGGTAAATTCCCAGCCTACCGGAACAAGTTCTCCATTTTCGTTATGTCGCATCCGTTCCTTAAAATAACCTGAAACCGCTACAGCAAATCCTTCCTGCAATAAATGCACATATTTGGCATAATCCTGAGACCAGAATGGTATTTCAGTTTTTCCACTGTAATCTTCTATTTCCAGGATGGCAAATTTCTTTCCTGTATTTGTTTCCCGTTTACGGGCCGATGTGATTAATCCTGTTAATAAAAAACTCCGGCCTTTATGTTCTTTAAAATCGATGTATTCTTTAAATTCATTGAATTCCGCAATGGGTGTAAAATCAAAATGCTTCATTTCAAATAAATAATTATCCAGGGGATGGCCGCTTAAATACACACCGGTTATTTCCTTTTCATGTCCCAGTTTTACATTCAGGCTCCAGGGTTCGCAATAAGGGAGCTCCGGGGGGGGCTTCAGCAAATCATCATCCGCGAAAGCAAATAGCGTATTGGCCATACCGTTGCTGCTTTGCTGAATATCTTTTCCATATTTCATGATCATGTCCAACCCGTTCATCTGGGTTTTCTTCGAACTGGCGAAATATTGAGCCCGGTGATATTTTCCCATGTCATCAAATGCGCCTGAATAAACCAGGCCTTCCATAGTTTTGCGATTAACAGCGCGGTGGTCAATGCGCTTCACAAAATCGAAAATATCTTCATAAGGGCCATTTTTTTCCCGCTCTTCCACAATGCTTTCGATCGCGGCCTGTCCAACACCTTTTAAACCACTCAGCCCAAACCGGATCTCTCCTTTTTTATTTACCGCGAAGCCTTCTACTGATTCATTTATGCCGGGTCCAAGTGTGGGAATATTCATACGCTTGCACTCTTCAAGAAAGAAGGTTATCTTCTCAATGTTGCTCTGGTGATTTAATACCGCAGCCATGTATTCAACTGGATAATTGGCCTTCAGGTAACCCGTTTGATAGGCGACAATCGCATAACAGGTGCTGTGAGATTTGTTGAAGGCGTAATTTCCAAAGTATTCCCAGTCACTCCAGATTTTGTCGAGTACTTCTGCTGCAAAACCTTTTTTAAGCGCTCTTTCCATGAACATGCTTTTCAACTTGTCCAGCACATCCCGTTTCTTTTTGCCCATTGCCTTCCGCAGATCATCCGCTTCCGCTCCGGTAAAGTCACCCAGCTTTTGGGAGAGTCTCATCACCTGTTCCTGGTACACGGTGATCCCATAGGTTTCTTCCAGAAATTCCGCCATCTCAGGCAGGTCATAAGTAATTTCTTGTATGCCCTTTTTTCTCTTGATATAATCCGGAATGTACTGCATTGGTCCGGGGCGAAACAAGGCATTCATAGCAATTAAATCAGATAATTGGTCTGGAGCCAAATCGCGGAGGTATTTCTGCATTCCTGCGCTTTCAAATTGAAATGTCCCGTTCGTGGCACCTTGTTGAAACAATTCAAAAGTCTTTTCATCGTCCAGGGGTATTTCATCCAAATTGATTTCAACACCTTTTCCTTCTTTGATCAGCCTCAGGGCGGTTTTCATAATGGACAAGGTTTTCAAGCCCAGGAAATCCATCTTTATTACTCCTGCATTTTCAATATTTTCTCCGTCAATCTGGGTGATCCAGAATGGAGAATCTTTTGAAGTGGCAATGGGCATCAATTCAGTCAGGTTTTGCGGAGCAATGATGATTCCGGCGGCATGCACGCCGGTGCTTCGTACTGACCCTTCAAGCTTCAAAGCTTCTGTCAACACCTGGCTTTGCAACGTGTTTTTATCTGCAAAAACGTCCCGCAATTTTTTGATACCCGCCAGTTCGTCAGGATTGTATTGTTCTTTGTCTTCGAGGCCGGGTACGCCATCGTTACCGGTTTTAAATGGAGCGGTGAGAACGCGATAAAGTTTTGTGCCGGGCTTTTCGGGTACCATTTTGGCCAATGCATTGCTCTCAGGAAGTGGAAGATCCATTGCACGGGCAACATCTTTGATGCTCATTTTCGCTGCCATAGTTCCATATGTTACTATTTGGGCTACCTGTTCTTTTCCATATTTTTTGACCACATAATCGATTACATCCTGTCTTCCGGCATCATCAAAATCGGTGTCAATATCGGGCATGCTTTTCCTGCTCGGATTCAGGAACCGTTCAAAAAGCAAATCGTATTTGATCGGGTCAATATTGGTAATGCCAATGCAATAAGCAACGGCACTGCCCGCAGCGGATCCCCGTCCTGGCCCGATGAATACACCCATATCTCGGCCTTCCCGAATGAAATCGCTTACAATTAAAAAATACCCGGCAAAACCCATTTCCCGGATTACTTTAAGTTCAAATTCCAGGCGATCTGCCACTTCAGCGGTGATTTCTGCATACCTTTTCCTTGCGCCTTCAAAAGTGAGGTGTTTTAGGTATTCCCATTGGTTTTGCCGTGTATCGGTATGCTTCTGAAATGCCCCCGGAACCGGAAAAGCAGGGAGGAGGATATCCTTCATCAGGTTGAGCGGCTTTACCCTGTCCGTTATGATATTGGTATTGTCAATCGCTTCCGGAATGTCTTTAAACAATGCTTCCATTTCAAAAACACTTTTGAAATAAAACTGGTCGTTGGGAAATTTGAAACGACGGTCTTTAACGTATGCATCATCATTCACAAAATCATCAAAACCTGGTGTTGATTGTTTTTCATTGGTATTAATGCATAGGAGTATATCATGGGCATTATAATCAGTCAGGTCGGTGTAGTGGCTATCATTTGTGGCAATTACGGGGACGTTGTATTTTTTCGACCATTTCAAAAGTGTTGTGTTCACCTGGTTTTCTTCTTTCATGCCATGACGCTGCAGTTCGATGAAATAATCATCGCCAAACAGGTTATACCACCATTTAAATTCAGCTTCTGCCGTTTCTTCGGCCTTGTTCAAAATGGCCTGGGGAACATAGCCTCCTATACAGCAGGTTGTAGCAATTAAACCTTCATGGTATTGTTCAATAAGGTTTTTGTCAATACGGGGGTATTTCCCGTAAGAACCTTCAATATATCCCAGTGAACAGAGTTTGGTCAGATTCCGGTATCCTGTTTCATCCTTTGCAAGCAGCACCTGGTGAAAACGTTCGTCTCTATCGGCTTTGGTAAAGCTTTGACGAAAACGATTCTCCACAACATAGAATTCGCAGCCCACCACCGGCTTAACTTCTGGCTCAAGTATTTCCTTGCCTTCAGCAGTTTTGCCAATGACTTTGGTCCGTTTCCAGGCTTCATTTACAAAAGAAAAAACGCCAAACATGTTGCCATGGTCTGTGATGGCAAGGGCCGGCATTTTTTCCTGGGCAGCTTTTCTGTAAAGGGAAGAGATCGAAGCTGCGCCATCGAGAAGGGAATATTGGGTATGAACATGTAAATGACTGAATTGGGGCATGGCCGTTTCGTTATCAGGTATTTGGTGAAAGCACCAAAATTGCTTAAAATTCCCCGATAATCACAGTCAGGATTATCCACAGCATTGTAAGCCTGGCCTGTTAAAGCCACTTAAATATTAATTGTTAAAATTTGTTAAAACTTGTAATTATTACTAAAATATGATCTGAGTTGGAGAAAATTTAATCGCAGGGGGATACATTCGCACCCAAACTCAAGTTAGTGTGATGCAATTGAACAAAACGATTCGACTACTTGCCCTATTCTTTGGATTAATGGCCCTCACACACTTTTCACTCTACTCGCAAACCCGGGCTAATAATCCTCGGCAAATAGTTGTGCCTAAAAATATTTCCATCTTAAGCGACTCCGTTTTGGAAAAGGATGTGTCTTTACCAAATTTTGACGCTCAAATGGAGGCCTCCTCCAAGGAGAAGCTTGCGCCGAAAGCCGGGAATGCGGTTTCTGCTGCGTCTCCTGAGACAAACAATAGCGGAATGAATTTAAAGGAAAGCATTAGCCAGGCTTTGGAAACATTTATGCCTCTTCAATTCAAATACGCTATAATGCTGAACGAATCGGTTGAAAAACTGACTAACGTTCTTTTGTATAAAAACATTGATAGCTGGTACGGTACCCGTTACCGTTATGGAGGTAAATCCTCAACCGGCATTGATTGTTCCGCGTTTATGCAGGTGTTGGCTCAATATAGTTTCGATTGGACTTTACCTCGTACTGCCCGTGAGCAGTATGCCAGTATGAAAAGCATAAATCGTGCCGAACTTAAAGAAGGGGATTTTGTTTTTTTCAATACCACCGGAGGCATTAGCCACGTGGGAATGTATCTCCAGAATGACAAGTTCATTCATTCTTCTTCAAGCCAGGGCGTAGTGATCGGAGATTTGAAAAGTGCCTATTGGAGCAAACGTTTTATTGGTGCCCGCCGGGTTGCTGAAAACATTGCTACCCCAGCCAGCCAGGTGAAGCTCTCCAGTATAGTTGAGCGTTTGAAATAATTATTTTTATTCGGAAATTGATATTTAATTGGTAAAAGAGGTTGGCCCAGGGCCTGCCTTTTTCATTTTAGTGCAAACACTGGAATACAAATTTCAGCGTAACCCCGGGGAAGAGGCCGGGCTTTAGTTGATTGAATGACTTTAATTCAATTCTCCACTGCGGCAAATTGAAACAGAAGATTTTTGTTTTTGGCGTTTTGCAGATCAGATTCCGAAATTTTACCGGGCACTTTTTTCCAGGAAGTGCTGACACTGAACCATTGGTCTCGCTGAAGGGTGTTGATGAATACGGGCATTTTAAAATCCTGGCGGCAATTGGTAAAACGCAGCTCAAGCCCATCATGCACTTTTTTTGTCTCCAAAACGGGAATTGATGATTCCCTAAGGAATTGATCAAAAAGAGGACGCAGATCCTGTGAGGTTTTGGATTGCAAAAAATCTTCTATCTGCTGTGTTGTTACGGTACTATGCCTGAATCGTTTATTCATTTCCCTAAGCAATGCTTTAAAAACGGAATCGTCATCAATCAGCGTTCTTATGGTATGGACTAAAAGGGCTCCTTTGGCATACATGTCTCCGCTTCCTTCATTTTGCACTCCATATTGACCGATTATGGGACGGTCATTTCTCAAAATACGCCTTAACCCTTGTGCATATTCATTACCAGCCTGCACGCCAAACCCGCAGGTGGTATAAATCACTTCAGTGTAATTGGTAAAACCTTCATGCACCCACATATCGGCTATATCCCTGGTGGTGATGCTGTTTCCAAACCACTCATGCCCGCTTTCATGAATGATAATAAAATCAAACTTCAATCCCCAGCCACTGCGGCTGAGATCACGGCCAAGATAACCATTCATGAATTTGTTGCCATATGCCACTGCGCTTTGATGTTCCATGCCCAAATGGGGACTGGATATCAATTTGAAACCATCTTCATAAAAAGGGTATGGGCCAAACCATTCTTCAAAGCATGAAAGCATGGAATAGGTTTGTTGAAAATGGATTCGTGCCCTTTCAAGCTCATAATCCAGCACCCAGAATTCCACCGGTAGCTGCCCCTTCAGTCCGGAATAATCATTTCCGAAATGAACATAGTGGCCGATGCTTGGAATGATATTGTAAGAATTGATGGGATTTTTCACTTCCCATGTCCAGTTGGTCTTGTTTGCCACGCCCGTTTTTGAAATTAAACGTCCGTTGCCAACTGCTGTCAGATCGTTTGGAGCAATGATGTTTAGCCTTGCACCCAGATCGGGTTCATCACTTTGATGGTCTTTACAGGGAAACCACACAGATGCTCCAAGACCCTGGCAAGCTACGCTCATCCATGGCCTGCCAAGTGAGTCGGTTTTCCATATCCAACCCCCATCCCAGGGTGGGGTTTTGGCTTCACGGGGTATGCCATTGTAAAAAATTGTGATGCTGTTGCCATTCTTCCGGTTCGGTGCTTTTTGAACAAGGGCTGTGTTGCCCTCACGTTCAAAGCTGAGGATCCCACCGTCACCTGTTTTGATGCTGTCAATTACCAGCGGCTGCTGCAGATCGATCTGCATGGTATTGCTATTTCCCGTAGCCGTGTACGTTATGGTTGTTTTACCAATAATTTTCCTGCCTGCAAAATCAGGTTCCACGGTTATATCATAATGCTGAACATCCCACCAGGAACGGTTGGCATTGAGGGTTCCCCGAAGGCTGTCTGCCCGACTGAACGGGGTTGCAGATGGTGATGTGGTTTCTGGGGGGATACTATTTTTCGGGACAGTCGTTTTGCAACTGAAAAAGAGCAATGCAATACATAAGGTCCTTAACATACCGGAAGCTTTAGTGCCTCCAAAATTAAGGATTAGTTGTTTCTCAATTTAGTATGGAAAACCTTCTTGAATTTTTCAAGTTTTGGCCGGATCACAAAGGTGCAATAGCCATTGTCCGGGTTGCGGTTATAGTAATTCTGGTGATAGTTTTCGGCGGCAAAAAATTCTTCAAAAGGTTCGATGGCGGTAACGATCGGAGCGTCAAAAACACCTTCTTCATTTAGGCGGTTTTTATAGTTTTCCGCTTTTTGTTTTTCGCCTTCCGTACGGTAGAAGATGGCACTGCGGTACTGTGGCCCCACATCATTACCCTGCCGGTTGAGGGTGGTAGGATCATGAGTCATCCAAAAGACTTCAAGCAATTCATCATAGGATATTACTTCAGGATCATAAATCAGCTGGATGGCTTCCGCATGACCGGTATTGGCTCTTGAAACCTCTTCATAGGATGGGTTGCGCAGTTGGCCACCAGTATAGCCGCTTGTAACTTTATGCACGCCTTTCAACTGCTGGAAAATAACTTCTGTGCACCAGAAACATCCATTGGCGAAAATTGCAGTATCAATATTGTTTCCCATGATCAATAAATTAGGTGTAAGGGCCTGGGTTCGCGCAGCCGGCTCGCTGCAACTCGTCAGTCCCCAGGCTGTCAGTCCCCACAAAGCAATATTAAACAACAACAACCTCATATTGTATTATTCAGGCCTTTCAAAACAGTGGGGCTAAAGTAATTCAGATAGAATACAATGCAATCCAATGTAATCTTAAATTTCATGATACTTTATCTGTTTTAGATATAAAGTAATAGAAATACATCAAACAGCCGGATCATCCCATTCCTGAACAATGTAGTTTTTTGAATATTATCGGGAAATTACCGGGTATTGCCAATTCCTACACGCTGGTGCACGAAACCATTGCGCTGCAATTCCTGAACCATGAAAAGTGCCAGATTCCCGGAATTGATCTCCATACTTGGACCAATGGATTCGGCTACAGCTTGAAATTTATTATCGGCGTCGGCATCAACGATTAATGGCGGGCAAACGAAGGTCCAGTCCAGATCTGAACCCTTCAGATACTCGTATGCTTTTGCATGCTCCTCACTAACCGGTATATACAAAGGGTCATAATCTTTGTCTTTGAAAAGATATTTCCCGGTTGAGTCGGGCAGCACCCCGGTTCCACCAACAGCAACAATCCGCTTGACCCCTCGCTTTTGCATTTGTTGCACAATATGTTTCATTCCAAGGCTTCTTGCCCGGTCTTCGCCGGAAAGCGTTCCTCCAAGTGCCGAAAGAACATAATCAGCGCCCTTGATGGCATCACCAACATTTTTATCATCAAAAATATAACCCTTAAAAACTTCAAAGTTGGATTTATGATGAGATTCGAAAGCAAACAAATGCTCCACATTTCTTCCAAATGCACGAACCTGCCATTCCTTCGCCATGCAATGGGTAACCAGCTGTTTGCCTACCATACCGGTGGCACCAAAAATTACTACTTTCATCTAGTTGTTGTTTATTGCTTTAGAGTTTTCTTCTATCAATTCCTGGATTGTAATGCCCATATGGCTTTCGTCAAAAGTGCATTCCCCATTCCTGATCAATAAAACCTGCGGACTTTCATGATGGACTGCAAACTTTTCGGCGATCCGGTTGCTTACCGGGCGATATTTAAGCAAATCAAGGAAATAAAAATCCATTTCTTCAGGAAATCCGGCTTTCTCTATCCGGTTCAGAACGGTTTTGCTGATGCTGCAACGGGTGCTGTGTTTAAATATGACCTGGCCCCGTTGGAATGAATTGGCCACAATGGACTCAAGATCTTCTTCACTATCAACTATCTTCCAACTCATAGTTATCTTTTTACAAATTTAACCAACTCTCCGTTAATCATAAAAACGCATGATGTTTTAGAAACGCAAATGCTCCATTGAACAAATACACGGTTGGGATGTAAGTTTCCACATTGCAAATAACAGGCCTGACCGGGCACCGGTCTTTTTTCAATCATTGTTATCTGGTGTTTGATCACCAAAAATTCCAGGCTGCTTTAGAATTCTCCTGAATAACTGGAAGTTTAATTTGTATCTTTCCGGCCAAGAATAAGAACTACCTGACATGAGCATAAGACTGAACCGCCCCCTGGCGTTCATTGATTTGGAAACCACCGGCATTAACCTTGGTACCGACCGTATAGTAGAAATTGCAATTGTAAAGAGCCTTCCCAATGGCACCAAGTTGGTAAAACGCAAACTTGTTAACCCCGAGATGCCGATACCGGCGGTCACCAGTGCTGTTCATGGCATTACGGATGACATGGTGAAGGATGCCCCTACATTCAAACAAATTGCCAACGAGATCAAACAATTCCTGGATGAATCGGACCTTGCCGGATTCAACAGCAATAAGTTTGATATACCAATGCTGGTGGAAGAATTTCTGCGTACAGGCATTGAGTTTAGAATGGATGGTCGTAAAATGCTCGATGTACAAAAAATTTTCCATTTGTTTGAACCCCGCACACTTTCCGCGGCCTATAAGTTTTATTGCCAGAAAGAACTTGTGGATGCCCATAGTGCCGAAGCAGACGCTGATGCTACCCGTGAAATTCTGGATGCACAGGTTAAAGCTTATCCGCAGTTGGGCGATACCATTGAAAGTATTATCAATGCAGTGGGCGATGAGGAAATTGTGGATTTTGCAAAACGCATGGTTTATGAAGATGGAAAGATCATTTTTAACTTTGGTCGTCATAAAGGAAAGATCGTTGAAGAGGTTTTACATAAAGAACGCAGCTATTATGATTGGATGATGCAGGGTGATTTTCCACAGTACACCAAGCAAAAACTTACAGAAATTCTGCACAAGATGCTTTTGGGAAAAAAATAAACATTCCAAACCTATTTTTGATGCTCATTTTGCAACATGACAAGTAAATTAGTCATCATACCAACCTATAATGAAAAGGAGAATATTGCCGGGATCATCGAAGAAGTCCGGCGGTCTGCTCCCGGCTTTCATGTGCTTGTAGTTGACGACGGCTCTCCCGACGGCACCGCGCAGGTGGTTAAGGACATGCAGAATGAAAAAGATGACGATCTCTTCCTTGAAGAACGTATTGGTAAATTAGGATTAGGTACAGCCTACATTTATGGCTTTAAATGGGGGCTCACTCGGGGATATGATTTCATTTGCGAAATGGATGCGGATTTTAGCCACAATCCTGCAGATTTGCCAAGGCTGACCGGAGCTTGTGAAAATGGCGCGGATGTAGCTGTTGGCAGCCGCTATGTGCCCGGAGGCAGTATCGAAAACTGGCCCCTCGACAGGCATATTTACAGCAGGGGCGGTAGTTTATACACCCGCATTATTACCCGTTTGCCGGTAAAAGATGCAACTGCGGGATTTGTATGTTATAAAAGAAAAGTACTGGATACCATCAATTTTGATGAGATCAAATTTGTTGGTTATGCTTTTCAGATTGAAATGAAATTCGCAGCCTGGAAACTGGGTTTTAAGATTGTGGAAGTGCCAATTGTTTTTGTAGACCGTAAAGTGGGCACAAGTAAAATGAACAAAGGCATTTTGAAGGAAGGGGTGTTTGGTGTGATTAAAATTCAGTGGAACAGTATGTTTAAGCAATACCGTAAAAAAGTAAAATCGTTCGACTGAGTATTTGAGCCTGTTATTTTCCATATCAACCATACATTGTGCGTACCGCTTTTTTAAAACTTCACCTGGCGATTTTCCTGGCGGGATTTACCGCCATTCTTGGTAAGCTCATCTCTCTAAATTCTTTTGGCCTTGTTTGGTGGAGGCTGGTGTTTACGGTAATCGGTATGTTGATAATGGTGAGGATACTGCACCGGGTAGTGCATTTGCCGGCGGACAAAATAAAAAAACTGCTTGGCATCGGAGTTATTGTAGGCCTGCACTGGCTTTGTTTTTTCGGAAGCATAAAATTTGCAAGCGTGTCTATTGCACTGGTCACCCTTTCGGCAGCCGGGTTTTTTTCAGCATTGTTTGAACCGTTGATTACAAAAAAGAAACTTGATGGCGTAGAGCTTTTTCTTGGAATTGTGTGTATACTCGGTATTTATGTTATATTCAGTGTTGACAGCTCGAACAGTATTGGTATTGGCCTCGGACTTGCTTCAGCTGCCCTTTCTTCGTTATTCTCCATCCTGAATAAGAAAATCATTGCGCCCGGTTTAAGCGGCTTTGCCATAACATTTTGGGAAATGTGGGGAGCATTGGCCATTGTTTCCGTTTCTTCTTTATTATTCTATATAAAAGATCCATTCCCATTTCTACCATTGCCTTTGGATTGGTTTTGGATTGCGCTCCTGGCTTTTCTTTGCACCATATGGCCCTGGTTTCTGCAATTACAGTCGCTACGCCACTTAAGTGCAAGTACTGTAAATCTCTCTTATAATCTCGAGCCGGTCTATGGTATCCTGATGGCAGTTGTCCTGTTTCATGAAAACGAACAAATGGGTGCATCTTTCCTGGTTGGTGCATTGATTATAGGAATTTCTGTAGGGATCCAAACCTGGAGGGTGATGCAAAAGGAGAAAAGCAGGATTCGGTTAAACCTGGAATAGCGTTGTCATTTAAAGCGGTAACAATATCAGTTAAGTATTTACCATATAAATTTTATCACAAATGAAAGTTGTTGTTATTGGAGAACCTGCAGGTGTTTCAAGGGAAAAAGTCATGGAAGTTTATTCCCGGCATAAAGCCCTGGTCGACCAATTCATTGAAAAGGGAGAGGTAATTGGGATCGGGCCCTTTGCTGATGCTGGCAACATGGCGATTTTTAAAACACGTGCAGCTGCGGAAGAATTTGTAAAGATGGATCCTTTTAACCTTGAAGGTTTTATAAAAAGCTATACCATAAAAGAATGGCATGATAGCCTGTTGCCTGAGTAAGCGGAAATGACCTTTGCAGGTAACAAAAAAATGCCACCCGGATGGGCGGATGGCTGAAATAACTTTTCGTTGATGTAATCAGTCGGCTATGGCAAATTGCAAGCCGATTCCCCCGGTTATATATTGTAGGTTTTTTGCCTGGGGCAATTCAAAGCCGGTAAAGTTGTAGTGCGCCCCGGCCAGTACGCCATGTTGTTTGTACCTGCCAAAAGAAAATTTTACCCCTGCGCCCGCCTTGGCTGCAAACTGTGTTTTGCGTAAATTTTCGTTTGTGAATTCGCCAAGATATCGTTGAAACTGGTTCATCGCAATACCTGCACCGAACTGCAAAAAGGGACTCAGCAGAGGTATTTCTTCCACGTTGTTTAACGGTGAATAAACCACGGTGGCCAAGACCGGAACGGATTGTACATTATTGGCCATCACGGCGGAAATATCGGAGCCATCGGCGAGCTTAAAGGTCTGCCGGGGAAATTTTTCGTAAAAATTGACTACGCCACCTCCTAATCCAAGCTGAAGTTGGGGGTTGAGGTGCCAGAGCAATTCTACACTTGCAGCCCGCGTGCTGCTTTCGCCGATATAATTGTTTTTAAAATCACCCATAGGCATGGCATAGTTATACCAAAGGTTTATTTTTTTGACGCCTCTTTCATACTGTCCATAAACCACCGAACTGGTAAATACGAATACAAGAGCCAGATATATATATTTCATTTTCGTTGTTTGATTAAGGTTTTAAATAGGGAGACTGTTCAAACAATTGGGCAATCTGTGAAGGCATAGCGCTTTCATTGTATATGCCGGAACCGCGGATCAGTCCATTCCAGACAATTTGCAGTTGACTTGAGCTTTCCGCAGTTTTAAGGTCGACCAGGTCAAATGACAACATGCCTTCAGATGTTTCGTAATACATTGGGTAACTCCACCAATTAGGGTTGGATCCCCAGCCATAACCTGAACCCCAGTAACCTGGTGTCCAGTAATCATAATAATCGCGCCAGATTACCCCACTTGATGTGCGTATAATTCTTGAGATTTGCAAGCCTAGATCAGGGCTTTCGGTGCGATCAACATACCGGAATCCGCGGGCTTCCATTTGTTGTTTAAATGCGTTGATAAAGCCCATATCCTGCACGGCGCTCAATCGTTGAACGTTATTCCCGTCAACTACCAAAATGGTATCGGCAATAGAAAAGGTTTCATAATTGCTGAAATTAACGTTGGAAGCTTTTTGGGTTATGTATATCCTCGATTCATCATCACTCAGGTCTTTCAAATGCTCCTTCTGGCATGAACTGAAAACCACCAAACCAGCAAAAAGTAGAAGTATTGCACTTTTCATTTCTTAGATTTTATACGTAAAACGCAAATTCTATGCGAAAAGCCGGGTCCTCTACCGATGACTAAATTATTTTAACATTACCCCGTCGATGGGAACTCGATTTTGTTAAAGCTTATACTGGTACGGACATTCTTTCTGGCATAAATTAAAAAACCTCCTGTTGAGGAGGTTTAATTGAAAATTTATTGGTTTCGGTCATTTCTTCGTTGATCGCGTCGTTCCTGTCTTTCCTCCTTTTTCGTTTTAGGAGGCATTACAGCTTTGGCACCCTGATCACCATTTTTATTCATGGTATCCGGTTTGGGTTTTTCTGTCTGGGGAGCATAAGGATTGGTGTCGGGGCGGTATACTTGTCCTGTATCCATATTTATATTTTCCTCAATAAAATAATCGCTATATCCGCCATTACCCAGATCTGTACCGGCAGCTTCAGGCGAAGGTGGCCCATTTTGATCCTGGATATAATCATAAATGATGGTGTTTTCTTCCACAGCCGGCTTTACGAATTTGGCCTCGGCATCATAACCCAATTTGGCATCTTCGTATACCAATTTCATGAATGAGCCCACAAGGGGCAATGCATTGCGTCCGCCAAAGCCTTCCCCTGAATTGCTGGGCCAGCGTATCCAGTTTTCATCACAACCCACCCAGCTGCCGGCCAGCAGCTCCGGAGTATAGGCAATAAACCAGGCATCGGTATTGTCGTTGGTGGTTCCGGTTTTGGCAGACAGTTCAGCTTTAATGCCGTAACTGCCCAGTGCCCTTGCAGTGCCCCTCGTAACCGCGCCTGTCATCATTTTTGCCATGGTATATGCAGTTACTTCGCTAATCACTTCTTTAATTTGTGGTCCTACATTTACAAGCATATTGCCGTTGCGGTCTTCAATTCTTGCAATATACTGCGGTTTGACATTGAATCCGCGACCGGCAAACATTGTATACATCCACATCATTTCATACAAACTCAGGTCACAGCTTCCCAGTGCCAAAGAGGGGTAGGGAGTGAGTTTGGTCTGGACCTGGCAACGGTTAAGAAAATCAACGAAACGTGCAGGTCCGATTTGTTTCATCAGGTAGGCGGTTGAACCGTTTAGCGATTGAGCTATGGCATAAGACATGGCGGGGCTTCCTCCACTTGCGCCTTTACCTTGTGCGGGAACCATTCCGCTGCCAGGAAAATACTGCGGCACATTGGGCAAAGGTGTCTCCGGCGTAAAACCAATCTCTTCTATGGCCTGCGCATAAAGCAACGGTTTAATGGTTGAACCTACCTGCCGTTTTACCGAAAGATTTACGTGATCGATTTTAAAGGTCTTGTAATCTATGCCGCCTATCCATGCTTTCACAAAGCCGGTTTGCGGCTCCATGGCCATAAATCCTGTTTGAAGTTGTTTCTTCAGGTATTTGATGGAATCCAATGGCGTAAGCGTCGTGTCGGTTTCCAGGTTGGCATTCCACGCAAAAATTTTCATGTCGGCTTTAACATCAAATGTTTTGCGGTTTTCCTCGTCGCTCAGGCCTTCTTCTTTTTGGTATCTCCAACGGTCGCTTTGCCGGATAAATTTCTCCAGTTCTTTCTCCCGTCCATTAAAAACATTGTCATTTCGGATGTATCCCACAGTATTGAAAATGCGCTGACGCTGAGCCATGGTCGTCCGAACAGACCTTTCGGCCATGCTTTGCATAGTTGGATTGATGGTGGTATAGATTTTCAAACCATCACGATAAATATCATAGGAATCCCCATTTGGCTTTTTGATGTCTTTCAATAGCCGGCGTACCTCCTCTTTTACCACATTTTCACGGAAATAGGGTGCAATACCTGTATTGTGGTCAATTTTTTTGTAATTCAGTTTGATGGGTTCCCGCTTCAGGTTATCCGCTTCACCCGCACTTAAAAAATTATTCCGCACCATTTGGTCCAATACCGTATTTCTCCGGTCCATACTTGCTTTTGGATTACGCCTTGGATTGTACAAGGTATTTGCTTTAAGCATGCCAACCAATACAGCGGCTTCCTGCACTTCAACGCGGTCGGGTTCTTTGTTAAAGAAGGTGCGGGATGCATTCCGAATGCCATACACATTGTCTCCAAAAGCAACGGTATTGAGGTAATAATTCAGGATTTCATCTTTGGTGAAATTACGTTCGAGCTTGACAGCTATGATCCATTCCTGGATTTTTTGGATACCTCTTTTCAATTTATTGGATTCGCGTTTGCCGCCAAAAAGATTGAGGGCGAGCTGCTGGCTAAGTGTTGAAGCGCCACCGGCGGGATCGAAAGTCACCAAGCCATGGATTGCCCGTATCAGGCTGCGTACGTCAATTCCGCTGTGTTCATAAAAACGTTCATCTTCAGTGGCAATAAGGGCTTTTACCACATTCGGAGACACATCTTTTAGTTCAATGGGTGTACGGTTTTCAAGGTAGAATTTCCCCATGGGGCTCCCGTCATCTGCAAAAACATCACTGGCAAGAGAAGCGGAAGGGTTTTGCAGATCTTCAATGGAAGGCATATTGCCGAGCAAACCGTAATTGGTGGCGGTAAAGAGCAACACAATGGCGAAAATCCCCAGCAGGAAGAACCTCCATAAATATTTTACTGCTTTTGTCATAGTTTGATTGTATTGCAGGTTTAGGTTTCGTGCAGCCAAAATTATTCCAAAGAGAAACAATTTAGGCCAGCATATCTACAAATTTAGGATTTCGAAATGGCTTAGAGTTTTCGGCCCCATTTATCAAATTCTTCAGTCCGTACCAATTTGCCCTGTTCATCAAATTTTCGCCAAACGCCGTTTTTTACACCCAAAATAATGCGTCCTGATTCTTTGAGGCGTCCATCTGGATAATAAAATTGCACAAGTCCTGAAGGTTGTCCTTCACTGTTAAGTGGTACGCGAAACATCCGCTGGCCGTTTGGGTAAAAAGCGGCTGAATCTGCGGTAATGCCGTTGATCGTTTCTTTAAAGGCAACAATCTGATCGTGCAAGCCGTATGCCACACGCAAATTCCGGTTCTGGCTATTAATCCATATAATCTCGCATACGATGGTGCCAAGTACCTGTTCAATTTCATCAGGTTCACAAGGGATTATGGTATCGGCAATGCGGCGCGATTGATTGATATTCGCCGTGTCAAGAAGTTCGACGTAAAAATCGCTTGCTGCGGGCCTGCAGGCACCCCATAAGATCGCGGTAAAAAGCGAAAAATATACAGCCAGGTGCCACGATTTAAAATTTACCAGGGAAAGTGCTTTGTAAAAGTTGTTCATATTCTTTCAGCTGCTCAGGCGTTGACAGGTAATCGAGCATAGCCTGCGGCAAAATTATGTATTTGTACCTTGATCCATCCAGCCAGTTAAGCAATTGGCTGCTGGCAACGGGTTTAAGATATTCTATGTATTCGTAAGCATTGGTCGCATTAGTAAACGAAGGTGATTTAATGACCACCAACCAGAGTTTATCGGCGATTTTATGCTTTTCCGCCTGCACCTGGTAGCGGTAATTGTTACGTTTCGGGCTGTTGGCAATGCTGTAGTGTACCTCGTTTACATAGGCAGGATCAAGGTTTTCCAAAACAAGTGCAACTGTCTGCGGTCCGTCAGGATCTATTCTGTACGGTGATTCTTCTTTCCCAGGAATATTAATGGCCTTAAGCACGCGGGCAGAGGTATCAATTTCCACTTTAGGGGCCTGAGTGAGTATGGGTTCAGTTCTTAGTGCAGGATCAATGGAAGGCCTTCTCGTTTCAATTTTGGTATCACTCACCACGATCACTTTGTCATCTTCGGCCCGGGTAATTTCCAGGTTCGTCAGGTATTCTTCAATCTCTCTGCGTTTTGGCAAAAACTCCTTGATGTTTTTAGCTTTTTCAGCGATTCCATGCTCAGGAAACTTTTCGATGATTTTATTCAGGTTCTTTAAGGCCAGGCTGTCCTGTTTTGTTTGCAGTTGATGCACTGTTTCAATATAGAGCAGTTGGGGTGTCCAATAGGATTCACCATTCTCGCCATCGAGTTTGTTTTTCAGCGCAATGGCCTCATCAAATGAACCATCGAGATATAAGTTGTATGCCCTTACATATTCACCGGTGATGGCTGGATCTCCGGTGGGATTTTGTTCAACTTTTTTTGGAGGTTGCAGCGCTTTGACCGCAAATGGTGTCTGACCAAAATTGTTTGTCAATAATTGTTTGGCACGGTTGGCTCCTGCTGCATCTCCAAGTTTTTCGTAGGTATACATCATTCCATACAAAGCTTCGGCTGCAATATCACCGGTATCGAGGTATAGAAAGATTGAATCGTATACGCGAATGGCCATCGGGTAATTTTCAATCTGGTTTTGCAACGCCCGGGCTTTAGCCAGCAATGCTTTGGCAACTTTTAGTTTCGCGGCGTTCATTTTTTCTTCGCTTAGTGGCAGCCGGCTGTACAGGTTATCGAATGAAACATCCGCACTGTCATAAGTTTCAGCATCAAAACCGGCAAGCAGGGTGGTGGCGGCGTCACTTTGTTGTCCCCCCTGGACTGTAAGCTGAGGTACATTTTGAGCAATAGCTGATGATCTGCGCCAGTTGTCCTGGTTGGGCCTGTCACCCCAGATCTGGCGAAACGTGTTGAATCCGTTTGCGCGGAGAACCGGGTCGGCAAAATAAAAGGTTTTTCCTCCGGATGCAAAAAGTTGTGCGTTTTGCTGATTTCTCCCCATGGTGGCGCCTGCAAGACCAATGTTTTCAATATTGTCTTTAATGCCAAGTTCTTTACGTAAGCGACGGCTGAGATCACGCACATACGCCACCCGTTGAATTTCGGGCATGGCCGCCACCTCAAGAAGGCTGTCCTGCAGGTAACGCATATTGTCCGCATGGTATATAATTGCCGTGGCAGGTTTTCTCCAAACCACTTTTGCAGAATCAAATGTGGATATGCCGCTAAGTGTAACGCTGTCATAAGGCATATAAGCGGCCCCATAACGTTCAGCGCCATAACGCGCATCTGCCAGCAGCAGGAAACTCAGGCTACGTTGTTCAGGGTTATTGGCATTAAAGGTTATGCTTTTCTGCAGATAATCATCGGCTTTGTCATACCCGTTTCTCTCCATTTCGAACAGGCCGGCGGCATAGTAAATGATATCGCGGTAGCGATAAAAACGGTCCTTTCGGGCCATGCTCAGGAGGTCTGCAATGGATTGATCTATGATCTCCGGATGCTCGGCTTTCTTGAGCCGGATTTCATTCAGCCGGGCATATACATCCATTACCGGGTCCAGCGTAGCCTTGTAGCTTTTCTGAAAAGCCTCTACAGCCAGCTCGTTTTTGCCGGCTTTTTGGTATAATTGCCCAACAAGAAACCAATCACGGGAATGCTCATTTTTTTGACCTCCTGATAGGTTTAACGTGGTTTCCAGGTTGTGTGCGGCGCTGTCCCACTGCTGGTTAAGGTAATGAAACTGGGCATTGCTGCGGTAAAGATCGGCCTGCAACCTTTGGGGAAAGGTAGGATCCTGCAGTAAGGTAGTGATGAGGGCGGCCGCATCCCACAATTCACCAGCTTCGAGATAAGTATTGACCATCCAGACCAAAGCCTCATTCCGGCTGGGATTCCCAATCAAGGCTTTTTTAATGATATTTCCTGACTCAGGGCTAGCTACCTCCAGGGCATTGCCACTTTGAGACGCATTGCTGCCGATTGGGATGGAGTAACCTCCTTCTTCTTTCGGGGCAAAGGAATAATTCAGAAACTGAAATACCATATAGGCGCTGTCAAAATCCTGCCGCAGAAAATAGGCTTTTCCCATCAACAGGTAGCAGTCATCTATCCAGTCGTTGCGAAGATCATGCAATAAGATACCCGCTGTGGCTGTATTTAATATGGAGTCTATATCACCGCTTCTTGAA
The DNA here is from genome assembly GCA_023387985.1 of Bacteroidota bacterium. Classification (GTDB taxonomy): domain Bacteria; phylum Bacteroidota; class Bacteroidia; order Chitinophagales; family Chitinophagaceae; genus Phnomibacter. Next base: position 1,308,366 of record JAEWHC010000009.1, read on the forward strand.
GTGACTTCAAGGTCATAGGACCTGAAAGGCAGAAGTGTCGTAAAATCATCCTTCTGGAATTCTTTTGCATAGCGGATGATCTCATTTATTTTTTCATTCGCGTTGAAAACGTAATTGTATCGCGTGTATGTATTTTGAAAAGCCCTGCGCAGGAGGGTGAATTTACGGTTGGCAAATTTTTCAGAACCCAGCTGCCTGTTGGCAAACGAATCTGGTTTTTTGATCTCGAATTCAAGTTTGGGTTGTGCTTGTAATTCATGCCGGTTTCCGGTCATCAGGAAAGCTAAGAAGAGCCCTGCAGCGAATATTTTCAGTAATGGCTTCATGAAGTGTGTCCGGAAAAAGAAAACCTGGATTTAGTGTTCAATTTGAAACAAAGAAAAACAAACATCTTTTCACAGCCAACTGCCATTGCCTGGCATGCAATGATTTTTATGAAATACGGGCCGACCTTAGAGCAGGGTGAATGTATTTTATTCATTTCCAAAGTGTTGGTAAGCGTTTAGGTACATGTGAAAATTCTACTGCTTTTACCTTCCGGGTGGTTTTAAATATCTGGTTCCAAATATTAAAGAGCACCCATTATCTTTAACGCTCAATTCTATGGAAAGATTGCAGGACGAGGCGAATTTTAAGCGCATCCGCAACCGGTACAGGCTGGTGATCATGAATGACGATACGTTCGAAGAAGTGATTCGCTTTAAGCTCACCCGGCTGAGCGTCTATTTGGTGTTGAGCACCATATTTACTGTATTGGTAGGACTTACCCTGGCCCTGATCTCCTTCACAAACCTCAAATTTTTGATACCAGGTTATGGAAAACAGAGTTCACTTGAAGAATTACGAACACTTAAGATGCAAACAGATAGCCTGGAGCGGGTGATTACACTGCAAAGCAATTACCTGAATTCTATCCGTGGAGTTTTGCAGGGTGATACCACGCTATTGAAGAAAGATACCTTGGTCTTGCAGGATACCACGCTCCAAATTGACACCAACTAAAAACCTCGGAAATATGCTTAAATCTAAAAAAAACACTGAATTCTTGCCCATGACAACAACTTCCTCCACCACAATTATTGCATCGGGTACCGAGCTTACCGGCGATATCAGGTCGTCCCACGATCTTAGGGTGGATGGCCAGGTAAATGGAGATATTTATTGCCAAAGCAAATTGGTCATAGGGACAAGCGGACGCGTAGAAGGCAATATACACGTGGAAGTGGCGGATATTGCAGGTTCAGTGCTGGGAAATATCTACTCCAAGGAAGCGCTATATTTACGCAAATCATCGATTGTTCTGGGGGATATAGTGGCCAATATGCTGCAAATGGAAGCCGGAGGTCAACTGAACGGGCAATGTCGCATGGGAACCATCGAATCGTTGTTGCAGGATACCGATGCCGTTGTACTTTTAACCCAATCTGAAAAACTGAATGCTGTTGAAGCCGGATGAAGGTAAGAAAAGGCAAAACTGGATGCGGTACGCCGGATTGGGCGGTACATTTTTAAGCGCCATTCTTTTGTCGCTATTGGCCGGAAGATGGGCAGATGGCAAAACCGGGAGCGATATTCCGTGGTTTACCCTGATGTTGCCTGTTGCGGCCATTGCAGGAATTTTAGTACAGTTAAACAAGGAAATGAAAAAATGAATGAAGCAATGAAAACAAAAGGATGGGTGGGATTAACCGTTCTTGCGGTCTTTCTTTCCCTGGCCATTTGGTTGACAAATAATGCGTTGCAGGGCTATGACATAGATCCAACAGTACTGCTGATTGGTAATCTGGTGGTTTATGTTGCGAGTTTACTGGCCTGGTTTTATTATTCTAAAGCAGGAAAAGCAACCCGCGGACATAAAGTCACTGGAAATGTAATGGCTGGTTTTGTCATAAAGTTTTTTATGATCATTGTGGCTTTAATTGTGTATTTCGCTTTTTCTGACGAAATTAACCGGAATGCCATCCTGGTATTGTTTGTCATTTACCTGCTTTACAGTTTTCTTGGTACAAGTGCAGTGACCGGTAAAAAGAAAGGGAAGCGGATAAAATAATCCCGCAAAGTGGAGACCGTGCAGCATGAATAAAACCGGATCTTTTGAGGGTTTAAAAGCGTTTTTGCCGGAAGGTAGTTTCTACAGGGTTATGGACTACATTTATCACTATAAAGTCCATCTGACCATTACACAAAACCGCCGGACCAAGCTGGGTGATTTTTCACACAAATCCAGCAATTATGGAAATCACCGCATTAGTGTAAATGGCAACCTCAACAAATATGCTTTTTTGATTACGCTGATTCACGAACTCGCCCATTTGATCGCATTCGAAGCTTATGGCCAGCATATACAGCCGCATGGAAGGGAATGGAAATCGACCTACAGCCAGATGTTGAAACAATTTGCAGATCTCCATATTTTTCCGGAAGAAATTCTTCGACCGCTACGATTGCTCATTCATAAACCCTCAGCTACTACCGCCGGGGAAGTGCCGTTACAAAGGGCGCTGAAAAAATTCGATCCGCCAAGCCAGTTGATTGCACTTGAGCAACTTCCGATCAATGCCTTGTTTGGGATTGCCGGAGGAAGGACCTTTGCAAAAGGCCCGCTGATCAGAAAACGGTACCAGTGTATGGAACTTAAATCGAAACAAATGTATTTGTTTCAGCCTCTTGCAGAAGTGAAGCTTTTAAAAATGCCGAATGTTCAGAAAGATGCATAATTGACTTCGAAAGTCTTTTTCTCCGTTTGTAGTTAGTTTACAGATTGCCTGAATGGTTAAAATGGGCATGGTATTCGCTCATAAACTTATTTTTGCAATACCATTAAATATCATCTTATGAAAAAACTCTTTTTCCTTGCTGTGTTATTCATCAGCCTGAATGCCGCGGCACAAACCGAACAGGGATCTTCACTTATCGGCGGAAGCTTTAATATTAAGACCGGCGAAAACAGCAGCCTTGTTGCATTTAATCCAACCTACGGTTACTTTTTTGCTGACAATTTTACCGTTGGGGCAAACCTTGGTTTTAATTATTCAAAAATGGGGGAGGTGAAAAATACTGAATTTGGAATCGGTCCTTTTGCCAGATACTATATTGGAGTGGCCAATACACGTCCGTTTCTTGCTACCGAAGTAAGCTTTCTAAGCCAGAACACGAAAACACCAACCACGGATATTAAAAATAACGGAACCTCATTTTTGTTTGGTTTAGGCTTTGCAGCATTTATAAATGAAACAGTGGCAGTGGAAGGGCTCACCGGCTACAGTTACAGTAAATACAAAAACACAGAGGGCAGTGGAGGATTCAATCTTCGCCTTGGTTTCGGGCTTTATTTCAACAGGAATACCATGAATAGCCTGCGAACCAATGTAATGGGTCAAAACTAGTTTTTAGCATACCACTTTTAAAGCCCGGTTCAGAAATGACCGGGCTTATGTTTTCCTTAAATGCGCATTGTGGATTTCAGCAATTGCTGGAAGTCCCTTAATTGAACACTTGATCCAGGAATAAATTCATTCTCCACCCTCTAGAACAAAGCTGTGCGTAATCTGAATTTGAAGTTTACCCATCGCTTTAATGCGGTAATTGGAATGACCGGATCAATAGCCTGACGAAGGGATAGTAGGCAATCCGGCCTCCTGCATCTTCAATTGCTGGTCTGCATAACCAAATGCTTTACGCATCATTTCTGTGGTACGTGCGGATATATTGTCCCTGATTTTTTCCTCCTCCCTGGCCATAACGAGGGTCATGCCATCGATCATACGTGCAGCAATGAAATCGGTTAAGTTACTTTCAAGGGTTTGCTGCTTCAATGGAAGCGCGTTATAAACGGAAACAATCCGGTTCCAATCGTTACCAATATTCTCCACACGAATGGTACTGTCCACTACCGGGCGGAATGCGTTCATTAGCAACTGCCGGTTTGTTTCTTTAAAATAATCCGTTGCGGCATGCTTGTTTTTGGTTACCAGGATGCCCATGGCATCACGAAACGTCATTTGCTGTATGGAATTTACAAAAATAGGCTTTGCGGCCTGCACGGATTGGCGCATTGCATGATTAACCTGCGCGGTAGCGCGATCAAGCACAGGACCCAGGCCCAGGGCCGTGAGTGTAGTCTGGATCTTATCAGCATCATCAGGAAAAGCGAATCGCACGATGGCATTATCGGTACTGTTGGGGTTCAAAACGGCGTCGAAACTGCGGAACAATCCAGAAGAAAGCGCGTCCTTCAATCCGGCAATGGCTTCAGCCACGGACAGCACGAGGCCAAGATTTTTCATGACTGAGCAGGAAGAAACGGTAAGCGTAGCAGCGGCTAAGACGTACAATAGATATTTTTTCATGGGCTTAATTTTTTAAAACTTTCCAGGTTTACTACTAAGACGGCTCATTATGCCGTAAGCTTACTGGAAAATGTTGAAATTAATGCAAAAATGATTCCATTAGGTATCAATTAGATGAAAAGGCGGAATATAGGACAAAGCCCCCAGGCAATCCAAAGAAAAACCCGGGGCATAAAGTATGCACCGGGTAATATATGAAAATTAGTTTCTCAACCGGGTTACCCGGGAATTGCGGCAATACCCGGAAGCGTCTTACCTTCAAAAAATTCCAGCATTGCCCCTCCGCCGGTGCTTACATAACTTACTTTGTCTGTATAGCCAAATTTATTGACGGCGGCCACACTGTCTCCTCCGCCTACAAGGCTGAAGGCGCCATTTTGTGTAGCCTCAGCAACTGCATCTGCAATAGCTTTTGTACCTGCCTGAAAGGCTTCCATTTCAAAAACGCCCATCGGGCCATTCCATAAAATGGTTTTGCTTCGGCCGATTACGGCTGAAAAAGCTGCGCGGGCATCCGGGCCAATGTCCAGGCCCATCCATCCTTCAGGGATTTCATTGCTTGGAAATACTTTCGTGTCCGCATCTGCAGCAAACTTATCACCAATCACACTGTCTGCAGGCAGGTGTATGGAAATGCCTTTGGATTTAGCTTTTTCAAGCAGATCGCTTGCAGTCTGTATCCGGTCTTCTTCACAAAGTGAATTCCCGATTTGACCACCCTGTGCTTTAAAAAATGTATAGGCCATGCCACCACCAATGATAATATCAGTGGCTTTTTCCATCAGGTTTTCTATAATGAGGATCTTATCGCTGACTTTTGCTCCGCCCAAAATGGCCGTGAAAGGTTTTTGACTTTCTTTCAAAACTTTGTTGGCTGCTTTTACTTCATTTTCCATCAGCAAGCCAAACATTTTATGGTCGTCGTCGAAGAATTCTGCAATTACTGCCGTGCTGGCATGTGCGCGGTGGGCAGTACCGAACGCATCATTTACATATGCATCGCCCAGTTTGCTCAGCTTTTCAGCAAAGCTTTTATCTCCCGCTTCTTCCTCCTTGTAAAACCGGAGATTCTCCAGCAAAAGGACCTCACCCTTTCCCAGCATGTCTGCTGATAGACTGGCTTGTTGGCCTATACAATCCTCAGCAAAAAACACTTTGGTATTTCCACCAAGCAATTCGTGCAAATGTGCGACCAGGTGCCTGAGCGAAAATTTCTCTTCCGGGCCGTTCTTTGGCCGGCCCAGATGGCTCATGAGAATTACAGCACCGCCATCATCCAGTATTTTACGGATGGTAGGCAGGGCGGCACGCATTCGGGTATCGTCTGTAATGGCCTGGGTTTGTTTATCGAGCGGCACATTAAAGTCAACACGGATCAGCGCCTTTTTTCCGTAGAAATTGTGGTTTGAGAATTCTGACATTTTATTGAGTTATTTATTTTTTCATTTATAAAGTAAAAATGGCCGCCTTATCCGGCAGCCATTTACTCTTATTCCAAATATCTGAGGCCAATGGCCAGCCGGTTTATTTTGTGATCAGTCCGGCAAAATATTTAACTGTGCGAACCAATTGGCTCACATAGCTCATTTCGTTATCATACCAGGCTACTGTACGCACCAATTGGGTATTGCCAACGGTTTGTACACGGGTTTGAGTTGAATCAAAAAGTGACCCGAATTCCATACCAATAATATCGGAGCTTACGATTTCATCTTCAGTATAACCATAACTCTCATTAGCGGCGGCTTTCATTGCCTCATTAACTTCTTCCTTAGTTACCTGTTTGCCCAGGAGTACCGTAAGTTCTGTTAATGAACCGGTAAGCGTGGGAACCCGTTGAGCGCTACCATCCAGTTTTCCTTTCATGGAGGGAAGGACAAGGCCAATGGCTTTTGCTGCCCCTGTGCTGTTGGGAACTATGTTTTGAGCGGCAGCACGTGCACGACGCAAATCGCCTTTTGCATGAGGAGCGTCCTGCGTGTTCTGATCATTGGTATAGGCATGCACCGTAGTCATCAATCCATTTACAATGCCAAATTTTTCATCGAGTACCTGTGCCATGGGAGCAAGACAGTTGGTAGTGCAACTTGCGCAGCTGATGATGGTTTCTGAGCCATCAAGAATGGAATGGTTTACATTGAAAACGATGGTTTTCAAATCACCCGTGGCTGGCGCAGAAATCACTACTCGCTTAGCGCCTGCTGCCAGGTGTGCTTCCGATTTGGTTTTATCTGCAAAAAACCCGGTACATTCCAGAACCACGTCTACATCGTGATCGCCCCAGGGAATTTGGGAAGGATCTTTCTGGCTGTAAATTTTAATTTCTTCGCCGTTAACGGTAATGGAATCTTCGCCCGCTGTAACCTCCTGGCCAAAGCGACCTTGCGCACTATCGTATTTCAGCAAATGTGCCAGGACCCTGGGACTGGTGAGATCGTTGATGGCCACAACATCGATACCCTCCATATTGTTAATCTGACGGAATACCAGCCTTCCTATCCGGCCAAATCCATTAATGGCAACTTTTACTGTACTCATAACTTGAATTTAATATAAAAACTTTAATAATCCTGCAAAGTTAAACCATGCTTTTTGAAAAGCAATATTGTATAAATTTCTTCTTTAATTAATCCGTAAAAAAAATTTGGCTGAATCAAAATCAATCCTATTTTTGCAGCCCTTTCCGAAGAACATGGCCCGTTGGTCAATCGGCTAAGACGCATCCCTTTCACGGATGAATGACGGGTTCGATTCCCGTACGGGCTACCAAAATCGAATGAAACCTTTGCGCCGCAAGGGTTTTATTTTTTTATTGATTTCCAAAAATTAGAAATAGCGCATTTTCATTACATCACCTTCCAAGTAATTAGGCAGGCAAGATCCATCCAGAAGTACAGGTCTTTTTTGTTGGGCAGTCAGGAAAGTCCTTCATTGTATTGGCCAACTGAATTAATTGCTAAAATTTAATTATCCATTAATATGAAAATCAGGCTATTTTCAATTCCAACGGATGATTACCAGAAAGCCAGTAGTACAGTTTATGACTTGCCCAACCTATAAAACTCCCTAAAACGGCACCTCCCAAAATATCGAGAGGATAATGAACGCCGACGTAAACCTGTGCATAGCTCACAAGCCCTGCCCACAAAAAAATCCATGCAACATGCCTGCCCAATTGCGGTGCGAGGAGGAGATATAGAAATGTTGCCAGTGCAAAATGATTGCAGGCGTGTGAGGAAGTGAAGCTGTACCCGCCCGAACAATAGGGTACCCTGAGTATCATTTCTCCTATCAGCGCAGGATCGTTACAAGGCCTCAACCTTTCAAATGCTGCCTTTACCACACGACTGCTAATCATATCGCTGGCGGTAATATTCACCGCTGCTGCAGCCAGGAAAAATACTGCCTGCCGGCGATAATTCAGGATAACAAAAACAATCAGGAACAGGTAAAACGGGTACCAGATTACTCCATATCTCAGCCACGGAATAAAACTGTCCAATACAGGGGAGACCCAATCATGGTTGATTTTTAAAAAAGCCCATTTGTCCCAGTCTAATACTGTTTGAAGCATGGGGCAATTTAGTTTAACCAGTTAAATTGCAAAAAAAATCAGCGATATGTTTAGGGTTCTTTTTTCAATCATGGCTTTTTCGATGATGGGCGGCACAGCAAGTGCCCAAAAGCAATATGATAAAAACGCAATTAAGAATGTCATCATCGAAATGTTTGATGGTATGCGGGACTCGGATGTCGCAAAGGTTGCAGAAGCATTTTGGCCTGATGCGTTATTGACCACAGCAACCGAGGTCAGGCAAACGGATAGCCTGCGCAGTGTGCCAGCAGCCTTGTTTGCAAAAAGTATTGGTGGTACCGTCTCCGGCGAACTGGATGAGCGGATTACATGGAGCAAAATCCTTGTTGACGGCAATATGGCCATGGCCTGGACGCCATACCGGTTTTTCTTTAAAGGCAAAGCGTCGCACAGCGGTGTCAATTTGTTTGTTTTAACCAGGAGAGAAGGTCATTGGAAGATCCAGTCGGTAATGGATACCCGGCATAAGCAATAGCCTACCTGGCTCTTGCGCGGTAACTTTTATTGACTTTAGGATCACGGAAAAAGCGGTCAGCATCTTCCTGCGAAATGCTCGCGTCCCAATCCACCAGCGGAAGATCAACCAATTGCACGCGGGCCTGCTTTACCTCGTCCATCAGCTTTTTGGTTTTGGCGACCACCTGAGGATCTCTCGTACCAACCACCATGTTTTCACTTACCATATATTCAAGACGTCGGGCAATGGTCCTTACTGTGGCTGCGGTGTTTTGCTCCTGAACTTTATTGGGAGAGACAGCCTCTTTTACAGGCACAAGGGTGAGGCCTACACTTGGCAGGATTTTACCTACATTTTTGGCACCATCAGAAGCGGCGGAAGTTGAAACTACTGTGCCGGCAAGAGCTGTGGTGCTGCTCGTAATGTCAAATGCGGTACGGAGCGATTTGGTCCGCTTCACCTTGTTACTTAGTGAGTAAAAAGTCCGCTTCAGGCTGGCAATAAAATCATTTACTTCCTTAGTCACCTGCGCATGTTTCTGGTATTCAGATGGGAAATCCATACCCGGGCGAATTTGGATCTGAATGGAGTTGGAATCCTTGTTGAAAAATTTATCAGATCCTATAAAAGTGAGATCAAGTATTTTCTTTTGAGCAGTGTCCCCATCCTTTATAAAATCATAGGGAATAGTCCAGTTAAATTCATCACCACAGCGGGTTACGGGGTTATAACCGAAAATGGGCATATTGCTCACCATGGTTATATTCTCTGTCGGGAAGGTACCCCCTTCACACTGCATTTTAAATTTTATGACATCACCTTCTTCCGCGTAAATCATTGGTGGCGTGGTAGGCTTAAGTTTGGAAACAATCACCTCGGTATTGTAAAATACAATTGTGGCTGTTGTATCCACCTTTTCGTTAGGGTTGCTTAAACTTTGAACACCAATGGCAATGTTGTAGGGAATATCATATTTGAGCCTTCCGCTGTTGAAAAGGCCTTTGTCAGCCTTGTAAAACAACATACCGGTGTTTGGATTTATGCGCAAACCCACAGGCGCATTGCGGATGTACCAATAATAATCCTTCGGATCTTTATTGATCTCAAAATTATACTCAAGCACAGAATCCGCATGTAAGGTAAAATAGGGCGTATGGTTAATGATCCGGAGCGGTTCAACTACGTGTACAGTATCAATGATTTCTGGCCTAATTATCACCGGGGAGTCAACCACCGGATCTACCTGTGCATGAGCGATGAGGCTCGTAGTGAACAAAAAAAACAGAACGAATGAAAATTTCATTACGTTGAACATTATTTTATTCATGGTAAAATCCCTTGAATTTAACGGTTATGGGCGAAGATACAAACCGACACCAGAAATCCGAACCCGGGATGGATTAATGTTTATTTTTAACGGAAACAAAAAAGCCGGAAATATCTCCGGCCTGGTAAATAAATTATGTAATGTTTTAATCAACGGTGATGTTCTGGCTTAACACAGTTTCTTTTTCAATTTTTGGCAGGTAAATTTTCAGCAGACCATCTTCATATTTGGCCTGTATTTTTTCTGCATTGATGTGCTTTTCCAATTGGAAAGTACGCTTGATGTTGCCCAGGGTAAATTCACGGCGAACTTTATTGTAGGCCGGCTGTTCGGTATCTTCCGGTGCATTGTAGGCCAGGGTAAGCAGATCGTTTTCAACCTGGATGTTAAAGCGCGTCTTATCCCGTCCGGGTGCAGCAAGTTCGAGATGAAAAGCGTCTGCTGTTTCAACAATATTTACGGGTGCGGTATTGCTCCCGATTACATTATTGGTGGCATATTGAATGGTTTTTTCCAGGTCTCCGAACAAACCTTCCAGCGCTTGATTTACCGAACGCATTCCATTGCCCGGTTTCATTTTAATGTAGGTCATAATTTTTTTCTTTTTTTGGTTTAAAATGTTGGTTTCAAAATTTGTACCGTGCCCATAGGGTGGCAGGTAATTGTGATCAGCGGTAAAATATCCTGTGCAATTGTGTCAACATTCTCTTTTTCCTCATGACAATCTGTCAATTTTCGATATTTGGAAACTAAATGTCATACAACGGCTTTTAGCGAATTCCTATGAAAAAAAATGAGGAAATTTGCAGCAAAATTTTTTGAATTATGTATCCTGCGGAAATTGTAGAGCCGATGAAGGCAGAGCTTACGGAGTATGGTTTTGAAGAACTGCTGACTCCTTCGGAAGTTGAAGATCAAATGAAGAAAGAAGGCACCACACTCGTTATGATCAACAGTGTTTGCGGTTGTAGTGCCGGTTCAGCACGTCCGGCTGTTTTGATGGCCGTGCACAATACGGAAAAGAAGCCGGATTTTCTTACCACTTCTTTTGCCGGTTATGATTTTGATGCCGTTGCCAAATTGAGAGAACATATGTTGCCTTATCCGCCAAGCAGCCCGAGCATCGCCCTGTTCAAAGATGGTCAGCTGGTGCATATGGTTGAGCGCCATCATATTGAAGGATATCCTGCCAATGTAATCGCGAACCACCTGATTGGGGTTTTTGACAAATTTTGCTGATTTGAAGCTTAAGTTGTCTGTATTTTCAGGCGTTAAATAAAAAAATCCTTCCCGTATGCGCGGGAAGGATTTTATTTGCGTATTCACCAATTCAGTTTTTTACTTATGTATCCCAACCTTTACTTTTTTCTCAAGCAAACGCTCGGTATTGAAATAGAAGGTTTTAAACTGATCAACACCTTTGGCTTTATGGTGGCCCTGGCATTTATCGCAGGAGCATGGGCGCTGACTTCGGAGCTAAAGCGTAGGGAAAACGCCGGGTGGCTGGATTATACCATTAAAGAAGTTTGGAAAGGAAAAGGTGCTGCATGGAATGATGTTTTGTGGAACGCTTTTTTTGGATTTATCCTGGGATGGAAATTTCTTGGTCTTTTGATCAACCGGGAAACCGCCATGGTCGATCCGCAGGCCTATTTATTTTCAAGTGAGGGAAGTTTTGGAGCGGGTATTCTTGTTGCGGCAATTCTCGGTGGCTGGCGTTGGTACGCGGGAAATAAAGAAAAACTGGCAAAGCCTGAAAAACGGAAAATCCGGGTGTGGCCACATGACCGGGTAGGTGACATAATCATAATGGCAGCCCTGTTTGGATTTGCCGGAGCGAAATTTTTTCACAACCTGGAAAATTGGGATGAACTGGTGGCTGATCCCATTGGTTCGCTTACATCATTCAGTGGATTGACCTTTTATGGTGGATTGATTTGCGCTGGTGCTGCCATTTTATGGTATGCCGGCAAGCACAAGATAAACCGGTGGCATTTGGTGGATTCCTTCGGACCTGCCATGATGCTTGCTTACGCTATCGGCAGGATGGGTTGTCAACTCGCCGGTGATGGGGATTGGGGAATCGTGAATAGCGCATATATTGCCGATGAACAAGGAAAAGCCGTGCTGGCTCAACCCGGACAATATGAAGCGGAAGCGGCCCGGTACCTGGATTATTACCAGCGCAGCCTGAATGGCGTAGTGGAAGTGAACGCACCTGCAGATATTTTGCACAAACCCTACGAAGCGCCTTCATTTCTGCCCACCTGGATGGTCGCGTACACCTATCCCAACAATGTGCTGAGTGATGGTGTGCCATTGCCTGACTGTGAAGGACAATGGTGTAACCGGCTTCCGATCCCGGTTTACCCAACTCCCTTTTATGAAATTGTTGTGGGGTTGCTGTTTTTCGGAATTTTGTGGGCGCTGAGAAAAAGGTTCCATATTGCAGGTATGCTCTTTGGGGTTTACCTGATGCTTAATGGCCTGGAACGGTTCTTTGTGGAGAAGATCAGGGTGAATACGCGCTACGATCTGTTCGACATTAATCCCTCTCAGGCCGAAATTATATCTTTGGTGTTGTTCTGTGCAGGTCTCGCGATATTGATTTACCGGATGAAAAACGGAAAACCGCAATTCCCGGCAGAAGCTGGACCTGAAGAAGAAAAACCGGTAAAAGCATAAATTGTTGAAATATGGCAAGTTTTGATATTGTATCCAAGGTGGATCTGCAAACCCTTGATAATGCAGTAAATGTTACTTCCAAAGAAATAACCAACCGTTTCGATTTCAAAGGAAGCCACGTTGAGATTAACCTCGATAAAAAAAATTACCAGTTATCTCTTGAGGCGGATAGTGACATGAAAATGGAGCAGATCGTTGATGTGCTAATCAGCAGATCCATCAAACAAGGACTTGACGGCAATATTTACGATCTTTCCAAAGAGGGCTATCAAAGCGGAAAAGTATGGAAAAAAGAAGTGGCAGTGCGAAACGGCCTTAAGCAGGATGATGCCAAAAAGATCGTAAAAGCCATTAAGGATTCAAAGCTTAAGGTACAGGTAAGCATTATGGATGATATCATCCGGGTTACAGGTAAAAAAATTGATGATCTGCAGGAAGTGATTGCATTATGCAAGAAGTCCAATTTTGAGATTCCCCTGCAATTCGTCAATATGAAATCTTAGGGCAACCACATGGCTATCATTGCTTTAGTTATCAAACATTCAATGAAAAATACTGGCACGATTATATGGTTGCGGTTTTTGCAGGATTTTGAGGATTTAATTTTGACATGTTGTAACCAAATTCATTACCTTTGCCGACCATTAATAAAATGCCCGGTCGCAGTCGGGTCTAATCATTAGAGTTATGAAAAAGAATTTACATCCAGCCGGCTATCGCTTCGTGGTTTTTAAAGACATGAGTAACGGTCATGCTTTCCTGAGCAAATCAACTGCCCATTCTAAAGAAACCACTGAATGGGAAGATGGAAAAGAATATCCCCTGATCAAACTGGAGATTTCAAATACCAGCCACCCGTTTTACACCGGTAAGAATATCCTGGTGGATACCGCTGGTAGAATTGACAAGTTCAAAAGGAAATACGCTAAGAAATAAAGCCTTCTTTTTTGAAGATATTGCCCGGCCAAAAGCCGGGTTTTTTGTACCCGGTAACAAGGCAGCTTTAGCTTCATGGCCGGGAACCTTCTTAACCCCAACTTATCCCAAAAGTGTTTTGCTTTTTTATCAAAATACGCGGTATACCGGATAACGTTTATGTGCAGGTTCATAATATGGCGTACGCACATAAACCCAGTTTAGAATAGCCGCGCTGTTCTTCGCGAATTCCGGATCTGATCTTAATTTTTCATCCAGTTCTTTTTGTAATTCCGGGTGGTCATCCAGCCATTTCTCAGCAACCTGTTCCCAACGGTAAGCACTGTAGCCTTCTTTCTGGCCGAGGATCGCATCAAAATAATTCCAGGCCAGGAAACTGTCTTCTCCTTCAGGCTCGAGTGTTTCCAGTAAATAACGTTTGGCGGATTGCTGCAACGGGATCAGGTAATCTCCTTGTCTGAAATTCAGGTTTTGTTCTGATTCGCGAACAATAATATTTCCCAGTCGGAAATGGCCTTCGTATGGCCGGGCAGGTGCACGAAAATCTTCAATATGGTAAACCTTTACTTTCACTGTAGTATCACGTAGAAAACGGCTCCATTGCACGTTATTTTCTTTGAGCCGGTCAATCACCCGGTGCCAGCCCTGGGGAATGATGTAGTATTCAGGAACCTTGACAGTACTTGCAGAATCAAAATAAGAAAAGAAATCTATTTCAATATCAAATGGGCGGTTACGGTTATACTGCATGATGGGCAACCGGGTAACCTTGCTGATTACTGTATCTCTTTCATAACCCAAAAACCGCAATTTATCTTTGCGTGAGCTGTCCGGTTTCCAGGTGAGTGGCCATACACGGGCATTTTGAAGCGATGCGCTTTCTTTCCGGCGAGCTTCATGCAATTGAAAGGCCTGTGCTGATGATTGCTCGATTACTGTTAACATGAAATCATAAGTACTTTGCACCCGCTGGTGATATGGTTTGAGCATATGTGTTTCGGGGATAAAACCAATGGTTTGGAATAATGTGGCATAACCGCTGCTATATCTGGGCGATTCATAAAATTGCGTCATTCCTTTGGTAAGATCATAACTGTTGAAATTTACATAGGGAAAAAGTTTCCACCCTTTTTGATCCATGCTTTTGTAAAGCGACGGTTCAAAAGCCTTGCGGACATAATCACCGAGGTGTTTGCCCATTTTATTGTATTGTGAAGTAATCAGCGTAAACACATGCTGGAAGTCCGCGCCATCGCTTACATGGTTATCTATGAGAATATTGGGTTGCAGATAATGAAAAGCTTTGGCAAAACTGCGGGCATTGCGGCTGTCCGCTTTTATAAAATCACGGTTGAGATCGAGGTTTTGCGCATTTCCACGGAAGCCATATTCTTTGGGTCCTTGCTGGTTTACCCTGCTGTACGGACTGCGGTTAAGGCTGCCGCCAATATTGTAAACGGGAATTATCCCCAGGCAGACATTCTCCGGAAGATTTACCCGGCCACTTACAATATCCCCTAGCAACATTTGGCTGGCATCTATACCATCGGGTTCGCCGGGGTGGATGCCATTTAATACCATAATAATTATTTTGTTTTCATTTTTCCAGTCAGAGACATTGGCATTTCCAGAGTTTGAAACCAATACCAGGTGAAGCGGAAGACCTGCATCTGTCGATCCCGTTTCCATCATCGTTACTTTAGGCGATTGTAAATCAAGCTGCCGGTAATAGGCTATGGTTTCAAAATAGGTGGAGGTTTCTTTTCCCCCGGATTGTTCAAAAACGGTGTTTTGGCCAGAAGTGGTATTGGTGATCAGAAATAAGATCAAAAAGCCTACGACTCTGAGTTTTATTGTATGCATAGCAGGATAACGTATTGCTGTTATGTAGTTAGACAATGGAGCGGTGAAATTACAGCACTCCATAATCATTTGTTTCAGCTAATGCGTCGGGGATTAGAAATAAATAGCAGAATACGGTACGTGTTATAATTTTACTGGCACAGTTGCCAAATTCAACCCTACTCAAGGAAAAATGGAAATCCCTGTCCAAAAAGCAAACGAACGGCTGCTGAGCCTTGATGTCCTTCGCGGTATAATCATGTTTCTGCTTGCTGCAGAAAGCTGTGCGGTTTATTACCACCTGAATGATATTTCTGCTGGAACATGGGCCCATCCGGCCATTAAGCAATTTTTTCATCATCCTTGGCATGGGCTGCGTTTTTGGGACCTTGTTCAGCCGGCTTTCATGACCATGGCAGGTAGTGCGATGTACCTCTCTTACCGTATAAAGAGCAGTAAAGGTGTCAGTTGGGAAAAAAATCTGCCGCATATCCTGAAGCGTTGCCTAAAGTTGTTTATCCTGGGCGTTGCATTGCACTGCATTTATGCCGGCAAAATCGTCTGGGAACTTTGGAATGTCCTCACACAACTAAGTTTTACGACCTTGGTGGCTTACCTGATTATTCGCAAGTCATTTAAGTTCCAATTATTAGTAAGTGTTGCTTTTTTGGTGCTTACAGAATTTTATACCGAACGGTACTGTTACCTGGCTTTGCTCAGCCTTTTGTAATGGGTCAAAATTTCGGCAGTTTTATGGATACGGTTCTAATGGGTAAAATCAATGAAGATGGCTGGGTGGCTATCAACATACTGCCTACAACCGCGCATACCATTTGGGGCGTTTTATGCGGAATGATCTTGTACGAATCTTCCAGCCATAAAGAGCGGGTCAGAAAACTTTTTCTTTTTGGGGCAGCTGCTTTACTGGCCGGGTATATGCTGGAATGGTTTGACATTACACCCATTATCAAGCGCATTGCAACATCCTCTTTCACTCTCGTAAGCGGCGGGTGGGTGATCTGGATGCTTCTTTTACTTTACTGGATCTATGATATTGTGAAACTGAAGTCCGGTGCTTTTTTCTTTGTGGTAATCGGGATGAATCCCATATTTATTTACATGTTTTTTCAAACGGTCGGCGCTCAATGGTTAAACAAAACAGTCGCCATTTTTTCCAATGGTGCTTTTGGCTGGATCCTGCAATCCGGGCAATGGCTTGCAGTACTGGCTTCTATGGTTACGCTGTTGGTTGAGTGGTACCTGTGTTACTGGCTTTACAAACGAAAGATCTTTATCAAGCTATAAACAAAAGGAGCAAAGCACCGGTTAGGGTGCTTTGCAAAAAAAAACGGGCCCGAAAAGCCCGTTCCAAAATGTCTTCGCTTAATATATTAAGAAGCCTGCTTCTCAGCCTTGGCAGCATTGATGTGCCTGTTCAGTTTGCTTTTGAGGTTTGCAGCTTTGTTTTTATGAATGATTCCACGCTTAGCCATCCGGTCAATCTGGCTGATCACTTTTGTCAGATCTTCAGCTTTTGCATCGGCATCCGTTTCTTTACGAATTGTACGAACGGAATTACGCATTGTCCTGCCATAATAACGATTCGACTCTCGACGGGCTGCTGTTTTACGCACAGATTTCTTAGTTGCTTTATGATTTGCCATATCTGAAATTTGGGCTGCAAAGGTAGGTATATATATTATCCGGCCAAACATTTTATTGATTTTTCTGCAATGAGCTATATTTTTAAGAAATTGTTATTGACCCGGCGATATTTCGGGCATCAAGACCAGGTTGGTGTGGGCTTGACATTTCACTTGACTATCTTTGCTTTACTACAAGCCATCAATTTACTTTCCATGGACATTTCTTTCCTGACAAACCAGCATCCGCAATACATAGAAAATCTCTATAACCAATTTCGTGAAAGCCCTGAATCCGTTGATCCTGAGTGGATAAAATTCTTCCAGGGGTTTGACCTTGCTTACAAAGAGGGAAAAGCAATGGCTGCGGAGGACTTTGACTGGAAAGCGGAAATACAGGTTTATCAACTCATCCTGGGATACCGCGGCAAAGGCCATCTTATAGCCGATACCAACCCCATAAAAAAGAGAAAAGACCGTAGTGCAAATATTGAACTCTCCAATTTCGGTTTATCAGACGCAGATCTTGACCGTGAATTTTATGTTGGAGAATTGATCGGGCTTGGAAAAACCAGCCTCCGGAACATTCTGGATTTTCTGAAAAAAACCTATGCGGCGCATGTAGGCTGGCAATATCAATATATCCGGGATTCCAAAAAAGTTGAATGGCTGATCAACGAAATTGAAGTGAATTTCCACCGGCCCCTCGCTATAAGCCATAAGCGTAGGATACTGGAAAAGCTAAACCAGGGCGTGATCTTTGAAAAATTTCTGCATACAAAATACATTGGACAAAAGCGATTTAGTCTTGAAGGCGGTGAAACCACTATTGCAGCCCTTGACCAAATTATCAATACTGCTTCGGAGCACGGTGTGGAGGAAGTGGTGATCGGGATGGCGCACCGTGGAAGATTGAATATCCTGGCGAACATTATGGGCAAAACTTACGAACAGATCTTTTCTGAATTCGAAGGCAATTTTACTCCGGATACCACCATGGGAAGCGGAGATGTAAAATACCATTTGGGATTTGGCAGCCAGCCGCTTACCGCTTCGGGCAAAACAATAAATCTTAAATTAACGCCAAACCCCAGCCATCTGGAAGCGGTGGATCCTGTGGTTGAAGGATTCTGCCGGGCAAAAGCCGATGTGGAATATGGTTCTGAATACGATCATATTCTGCCTATTTTGATCCATGGCGACGCAAGCCTTGCCGGGCAGGGCGTGGTTTATGAAGTGCTGCAAATGAGTAAGCTGGAAGGTTATTATACGGGTGGAACTTTGCATTTTATCATCAACAACCAGATTGGCTTTACCACCGATTTTAATGATGCACGCAGCAGCGATTACTGCACCAGCCTTGCGGCCACTGTACATGCTCCTGTCTTTCATGTTAACGGCGACGACCCTGAAGCCGTGGTAAAAGCTGTAGATATTGCAACCCGCTTCAGACAGGAATTTAATTCGGATGTTTTTGTAGATATGGTATGTTATCGCAGGCATGGGCACAATGAAGGAGATGATCCGAAATTTACCCAGCCAGGTCTTTATGCGCTGATTGATAAACATAAAAATCCACGTGAGGTTTATACAAACTGGCTTATTGAAAATGGAGAACCGGATGCCCGTGAGCTTGCCCAGGAAATGGAAAAAAAATTCTGGGATGACATGCAGTCCAAGCTCGATGAAATCAAGGAAACTCCGCTTCCCTATACTTATCAAAAACCGGAAAACTGGTGGAAGGAATTGCGTTCGGCTACAGAACAGGATTTTGAACAAAGTCCGGATACAAAGATTACTCCTGATGAATTCCGGCATTGTTTCAATGAGATCATGGATATTCCCGAGGGATTCAAACCATTAAAAAAGATAGACAAACTGCTTCGGGATAAGATCCAGCTTTTTGAACAAGAACGTATGGTGGATTGGGCTACAGCAGAACTAATGGCCTATGGAAGCCTGGTGCATGAAGGTAAAGTGGTTCGCATGAGCGGCCAGGATGTGCGGCGGGGTACTTTTAGTCATCGCCATGCTGTTTTGCGTGATGAAAACAATGATTCGTTTTACAACCGGCTGACGAGTCTTGAAAATGAGGATGGCCGGTTCATGATTTATAATTCTCTGTTGAGCGAATATGCTGTTTTAGGTTTTGAATATGGTTATTCACTTGCCAATCCCAAAGCCCTGGTATTATGGGAGGCCCAGTTTGGTGATTTTTCCAATGGCGGTCAGGTAATGATCGATCAGTTTATCACCGGTTCTGAACAGAAATGGAGGCGCAATAGTGGATTGGTTATGCTGTTGCCCCATGGGTATGAAGGACAAGGCCCCGAGCACAGCAGCGGCAGAATAGAGCGCTACCTGCAGGCTTGTGCAGAGCTCAATATTGTTGTGACAAATATTACCACCGCAGCGAATTTCTTTCATGCTTTGCGCCGGCAACTGACCTGGCCTTTCAGAAAGCCGCTGGTGAATTTCAGCCCCAAAGCAAACCTGCGTTTGCCGGCATCATACAGCCATGTGGACGAATTTACCAATGGCCGTTTCCAGGAATTAATTGATGATGGCTCAGTAGACAACCCCGGAGAAATAACAAAGGTGTTGCTATGTTCAGGTAAATTGTTTTTTGAACTTTTTGAGGAAAAAAAGAATCAGAACGCCAGTCATGTTTCCGTGGTAAGGCTTGAGCAAATATATCCGCTGGCAACCGGACAGCTCAAAGCCCTGAAACAAAAATACAGTAAGGCAATCTGGTACTGGGTTCAGGAAGAGCCGCTCAATATGGGGGCCGCAAGCTTCCTGCGCATGAACCTCACTTTTATCAATTTCGGCATCATCAGCCGCAAACCCGGTGCATCCACAGCTACCGGTTTTTCTAAAGTTCACCAAAGCGAGCAGCGGGAGATCATCGAAACCGCATTCGCTGTATAGCGAATTTTTATGATCGGGGTACAGGGCATTTAAGCGGTTATAAAGCGAAATGGCGCCAGAGAAGTTATGCTTCTTTTATTATATTTTTGTTCGTAAATTGATTCAAAATGTCTGATCAGGGTAAAGACAAAAGTTCTGGCCTGCTAAGGGGTATAAAAAGGATACTTTTTACAGATGTGCCCGTGGAGCATGATCTGGAATTGAACATTCCCCAAATAGCTGAGCAAAAACCTGAACAAACAAAACCGAGCGCTGTTATGTCCGCAGTCCATTCGGAAGATAGCCTGGGAGATATGAAAGTAAAGGTCTACCAGTTGCTTGAAAACCTGAATTCAAATACTGTTGATTTTTTTGAAGTATGGAATGCCGCTGTTGAAATGGGTGGTGTGAATGGCCAAAACATCAAGGCTGCTTTTACTTCGCTTCGCTTCGCCGACAAATCGCTGACCAAAGAAAAACTCCTGGAAACAGGCGCCAGTTATATTGAAAAATTGAAGCAAACTATTACCACCGAAACCCATTTACGTGGTGAGGAGTTGAGAGCGATCAATAATGAAAAACAACAAGTGATCGTTTCACTTGAAAAAGAAATCTCGAACTTGAATCAGCAGATATCCATGCTGCAGGAAAAGCTTGCGGGCAAAAAGAAAGAACTGGAAAATATTGATCAGAAATATGATCCGTTGACCGGTAGCCTGAAAGCAAAAATTGAAAGCGGACAGGTGGCTGTCAAGGACGTGATCCAGGAAATGAAAGAAGTTATCTCCATTATTCATCAAGAAATTTAGAAAAACCATGCCAACAGAAACCACAAGAAGTTTAACCGTAATTCCGGCTCAATTGAAATCTCAGTTACCCATTTTCCAGGTTTTGGGAGATAGATTGCCGGCCCCGGTAAAATCCGAAAAAGGCAAAAAGACTTTAGCGTCACTGCTTTTTTGGGCCGCCATGGCTGCGCTTGCCTGGTTGTTTGTATCCAACATTGATGCAATCACCGCTTTTGCAGGAAACATGGTCACTTTCGCCACCAAATCCATCATGTTTGTGGTTTTCGGCATTTTCTTTATCGTATTGCTGATGCTTGCTCCCAAACTGATTGGTATTTTGCACAGGGCCGGATCCGTTTTGCTGTTTAAGACAGAAAAAGAAATTGTTCGCGGTAGTCCCATCACCGCATTGCAAATGTTGCTGAACGATGCCAAGGATACACTTCGTCGTGTAAAAGATAAAATTACCAATGTAAATGCCGTTCGCCTGGAAATGATCGAAAGTGGTACGCAATCTCAAAAAAGCGCCGAAGGTAAATATACCTTGGTGAAACGCCTGGTTGAAGAAGCAGGTAAAAATGAAGAGTTGGCCAAGCAGCAAAACAGTGAAGGCAATGGCACCAAGGCAAATGATCTCACCCGGGCCGCAAAGGAAATACGCACCAAAGCATTTCTGCTGGGAAAGGAAGGGGAGGCCGAAGAGCAAAATGCACGCAGCTATGCACAATACGCCAACCAGTTTGCAAAAGTAATTGAAGTGCTTAAGGATAATGAAAGTGCAGCCCGCATATATGTAAGTACCCTGGACAGCAGCATTTCCATTTTGCAAAAGAAACTGGAAGCCACCCAAAAGATGAAAAGCGCCACTGAAGGCCTTGCCGATGTGTTCAACATCAAAGATGGCTGGGTATTTCAGGAAGCCATGGGCGCAGCCACCCAGGCCATCAGCCAGAATATTGCCAGCATCCGCAGTAATCTCGAATTCCTCGATCAAAATAACAACATCACCGTAGGCGGAACGCCTTCACAGGCTGAGCTTGAAGATTTTGTAAAGAAAGTTGACGAACGCAACCTCACCATGTTGAATGTTCCTATGATCGGGACCTCAACTTACGACATGAAAGAATCGGAAAAAATAGATAAAGGCTTTACTTTGCTGGATTGAAAAAGATCCTAGCAAAAACTAACGTAAAAAATGGCAAATAATCATTCTGCCTGGAGCAGACTTCGCTGGCCCTGGAAAGTGCTCATTGTCGCATTGCCTTTCCTGGGATTCCTGTATGTGGGTACGGAAAAAGACTGGTTCAGCAATATTGGTGGAAATCCGAAAACGGAAAGCGACCTGATCGTAGTGGACAACAGGAACAACAATTCTTCTGCATCAGATGCTTCCAACACTTCCACCTTACCGGCCGACAGGATTTTTGCCTACGCCGCAGAAAAACCGGTAAACGGCACGCTGAAGGGCGTAGTTGAAGTAGGTTCTACCGGGTTCAATTCTTTTGTAATCAATATGGATCCACAGAAAAGATGGGAGATCCGCTCAAAGGATTTTGGTAGCAGCCTGGTTTATGAAGGCCTTGCTACGGTGGAAGATATTCGGGATGGATTGAAAAAATACATTACAGGCATGCTTGATAAAGGGGTGAAGGCACGTGATATCCATTTTGTAATCAGCTCCGGAGCTCAAAAAGAACCAAAGACCAAGATCATCAGTACTGAACTGCGTAAAATGGGCTATGTGGTTAACCAGGTGACTCCGGAACAGGAGGGAACACTCGCGCTGAGATCTGTACTTCCGGCTAGTTATCGCAGTACGGCATTTGTTACAGATATTGGCAGTGGCAATACTAAGATCAGTTGGATGAACGGAAATAATATAACGGCTGTAGAAGCACCCGGTTCAAAGTATTATGAAAAGGACATGAAAGACGAAAATGTGTATGCGGAAGTAAAAAACAAAGCGTCACGTATTCCTGAGGCAAACCGCGAAATATGTTTCCTGCTGGGTGGTGTAGCGTTTGAGCTGGCCAATGAGCATCGCAAAGGCGAAGAGCGTTATACCGTTTTGCGTGCTCCGGATGCTTACAACAGCGATAAACCCAAAACCAAAGCAGGGTTAAATATCTATAAGGCTCTTGTGGATGCAACGGGTTGTGATACATTTGTTTTCGACTGGGACGCCAACTTTACGATTGGTTTTTTGCTCAATTTTTAATTATTGATTTTTAGAATAAACAGTATAAAAAAAGGCCATCTTCCAGGTGGCCTTTTCCCTTTTTATCGTACCACTTGAACCGGTATATATACCTGCCGTGACTTTTGCGGTAAAGGGTTTTATAAATGAATCCGAATCGGGATAGTTTCAGTTTTGCTGGAGTGTTTCCAACAAGTACTGCATTTCATTTTCACCCACATTCAAGTGAAATACCATTCGTATCCTGTTTTTTTGGGTTGGCAAACAACGGATTCCCTTTTCACCTAGCCGGGCTACTATTTCTCTAGCAGGAAGATCATCAGGTGTGTCAAAAAGGAGAATATTGGTTTCTGGATCCTGTACATTTTTTACCCAGCTTTTGGTCTTCAGGATAGCAGCAACCTCACGGGCATGTAGATGGTCCTTTGTTAACCGTTCCACATGGTTATCCAATGCATAAATGCCGGCTGCTGCAAGGTATCCTGCCTGGCGCATGCCACCTCCAAATACTTTTCTGATTCGTCTTGATTTTTTAATAAAGGCCTTTGAACCCACAAGAACGGTACCCACCGGCGCGCCCAATCCTTTACTCAGACATAATGAAATGCTGTCAAATAAAGGGCCATAGCGGCTGAAACTATGATTCTTTTCAGCAATGGCATTGGCGAGCCTTGCGCCATCAAGATGCAGAATCAGGCCGTTTTTATTACAAGCCGTCCTGATTTCTTCGATTTGCTCAATGGCATAACAGGCTCCGCCACCCATATTACTCGTATTTTCCAAAACCACCAGTTTGCTGATGGGCTTGTGCACATCATTGGGGTTGTTTATGCTGTCTTTCACCTGTTGGGCATCTATCTGACCTTTCGGACCGCTCAGGAGTTTTGTTGCACAGCCGGAATTGAAGCCGATCCCGCCTCCCTCATACTGGTAAACATGGCTTGTTTCGTGGCAGATTACTTCATCTCCGGGCTGGGTATGTGCCTTAATGGCAATTTGGTTTGACATTGTTCCAGAAGGGCAGAAAAGGGCCGATTCCATTTTAAAAAGTCTGGCAGCTTTTTCTTCCAGGGCATTTACGGTCGGATCTTCACCAAAAACATCATCGCCCACACTGGCGGCAAACATCTCGCGGAGCATTTCCGGCGTAGGCCTTGTAAAGGTGTCAGAACGAAGTTCTACAATCATTCGCGTATTTGTTTTGCCAAAATTAACTTAAGAACTGTAATTGATTATGGAGCATTGTGCTTTCTTACGTCTAATTAGTGAATTGATATAATTCGGATAATTAGAAATTATTATTGTTAATCGACGCAGTTGTACATGTCAAAAGTTGGAATGTTTACCAAAATATGACTACTTTAGGCTTTCTTCAAGGAACATTCTGCACAATTAATCGTAACTTTGCACACATTTCATATAAGCGGTAAACTTTTTGTTTTAAAAGTTTCGTTTTCAATTAACAACCGTTTATCTTGGACCAAAAGAAAAAAGGAGTTCAATTAGATGAGGCAACTAAAAATTGCAACCCAGATCACCAATCGCGATTCACAGGCGGTTG
Source organism: Bacteroidota bacterium (assembly GCA_023387985.1). Classification (GTDB taxonomy): domain Bacteria; phylum Bacteroidota; class Bacteroidia; order Chitinophagales; family Chitinophagaceae; genus Phnomibacter. Next base: position 1,332,656 of record JAEWHC010000009.1, read on the forward strand.
AGAAGTATCTTCAGGAGATCTCTAAAATTGGGATGATTACACCTGAGGAGGAAACAGTACTTGCCCAAAGAATCAAAATGGGTGATCAAAAGGCTCTGGAGCGGTTAACTACAGCAAACCTGCGTTTCGTGGTTTCTGTAGCCAAGCAATACCAACACCAGGGTTTATCGTTGAGCGACCTCATTAATGAGGGTAACTTGGGCCTGATTAAAGCAGCCCAGCGTTTTGATGAAACCAAAGGTTTCAAATTCATTTCTTATGCTGTATGGTGGATCCGCCAATCCATTTTACAAGCATTGGCAGAGCAGGGTAGATTAGTCCGCTTGCCACAAAACAAAATTGGCACCTATAACAAAGCCAACAAGGCTTACATGGCTTTTGAACAGGAACATGAACGCGAACCTTCTACCGAGGAGCTTGCGGATATCCTGGAAATGAGCGAAACTGAGATCAATAACATTTTTCAAAGCAACACCCGGCACAGCAGCCTGGATGCACCCGTGCATGAGGCCGAAGATGTGGCTATGGGCGATTTGCTTGAAGGCGGTGATGACACCGATGAAGATGTAATGAAAGACTCGTTGCGTGAAGAGATCAAACGCGTACTGAAATCATTGAGCCCGCGTGAGGCAGAGATTGTTTCGGCATATTTTGGTCTCGAAGGTGAAAACGGAACTACCGTTGAGCAGATTGGTCAGAAATACGACCTTACCAAAGAACGCATTCGCCAGATAAAAGAAAGAGCCATAAAGCGCTTGCAGAAAGCACGTTACAGTAATTCGTTGAAGTCCTACCTGGGATAGTGCACATTGGTCATTATCCCGGTTTCAATAGGATTGAAAACTTTGGGATAATATGTGCGGATTCTGCTAAATATGCAGAAAACGACATTGGCCCTGCAGGTTTTATCCTGCGGGGTTTTCTTTTTTAGTAAATTTGTCCTCTTTATAAAACGAGATATGAACCAGGAAAATCAAAATCAACTTAATATAGAAATAAGCGAGGAAACGGCGGAGGGCCAATATGTGAACCTGGCCATAATTACCCACAGTCATGCCGAATTTGTATTTGACTTTGTAAATGTAATGCCCGGAACACCTAAAAGCAAAGTTAAGAGCCGACTGGTGATGACGCCTCAGCATGCTAAACGGTTCATGCAGGCGATCCAGGACAATATTTCAAGGTTCGAAGCATCGCATGGAGTAATAAAAGACCTAGAACAGATAGATATCCCCATGAACTTTGGAGGGCCCGCGGCGCAGGCATAATCGGACTAAAAATAATATGAATTTTGATGCCGGTTTGCTTTAAAACCGGCATCAGCTTTTAGTGTAGTGGGCAAATTATATGCCGGTCAGTAAAACTGAATGCAGTATTTAATAAACAACAAAACTTCATTTACAATAAACGAAAAGTGTATGACAAAAGCTGAAGTAATAGATTTTGCCATCCAGGATCAGGAAAGCATAATTGGGACTCAGGTGGAAACCATCGAAAACCTTAAGAATGATGCCACCAGGGAAGAATCGGCAACATTTGACCCGGATGATATGAGCCGGCAGGCACAAGCAAAAGATTTGCAAATGCGAATGGAATTGCAATTGCTAAAAGCAAAAAAGGATCTGGAAGTATTAAAAGAATTCAGGAATAAAGAAATGACTGAGGTACAACCAGGCGCCGTGGCCGAGACCAGTACTTATTGGATTTTCGTGGGTATTTCTTCCCAGCCCATTCCATTTGACGGTAAAATGCTGATCTGTATTTCAACCGATGCTCCAATTTATAAGAGTATGCTGGGTAAAAAGAAAGGCGATAGCTTCACCATGGGAAACAAGAAGCAGACCTTACTGAATGTACTTTAATTAAAACATTATCATGAATCAGCCCTGGATGACCGGGGCATCTTTATTTCCCAAAATTTGAGCGCCTGTCACAGAAAAGCGGAGTGTTGAAACAGGAGCGAAAAACAAATAGGTAATCATAATTGCCCACCATATCCGCAAAACCGGACAGAAAATAAAAAAAGCAGGGCAGGGCCCTGCTTTTAAGTAGGAAATTTTTTTTATTCCTTACTGGCTATTTGCAATACCAATTCCTCCGCAATGCGGGTAAGCTGGGCATTAAATCCTTTTTCGCTGTCAAGAATGTTTTGCAGAAGCATGGCGATATCGGGTCTTCCAAGATAATTGGCATAAACCCGGAGTGTGCCGTAACTGGAAATTTCGAAATGTTCAACATTTTGAGCCGCCAGAATTAAGGCAGCATCGCGGGTCATCGTATTCTTACGGGTAGCTTTAATGGCGGCATTGCACATTTTCATAAATCCTTCAACGGTATCGCTTGTTTTTCCTTTGACGGGTTGCTCTTCAAAAGCTGAAAAAACCTGGTTTAAAATATCCACATGTTTATCCGTTTCTGCCTGGTGCTGTTCGAAGGCTTCAGCGAGGCGACTGCTGCTTGCAGATTTTGCCAGCTTTGTAAGAATTTTTTTAGACGCGTATTCTGCATGGTGCAGGTCATTCAGCGAATCCATCAGCATGCGTTGAAACTTGGATTGAGCCGGGCGGCCACGTCGGGCAATTGCACTACCCGCCGGGGATGCTGCTGGTGTTGCTTTGACCGGGCGGCCCCTTCGTTTGGGAATTGTAGCAACTACTGCAGGGCCTGCCTTTTTAGGACGGCCTCGGCGGCGGGGACTTCCCGGAATTTCCGGAGCGATCGTTTTTTTTGGCCGACCTCGTCTTTTAGGTGTTGTATGGGATAAGGATTCAGTTTCTTTTTTGGGTCTGCCTGGACCACGTTTTGCTGTTGCTGCCCCTGCTTCACCATGAGTTTTTTTCGGGCGTCCGGCTCTGCGTTTTATCACAGGCTCCTGCACAGAAGATTCCGTTTTCCTGGGGCGTCCACGTCGTTTCGTTTGCGCGGTAGCTGGTGTATTTGTAATTTTTTTTGGCCGGCCCGGGCTCCGTTTAACCGTTGGAGTTACAATTGCGGATTCTTGTTTACTTGGTCTTCCTCTTCTTCTCACTTCTGTGGGAATGGCCGCAATTGCATTTTTACGGGGACGGCCAGGGCCCTGTTTTGCAATTGGTTCTGTTTCGGATTGTTTTGGCCTCCCTCTTTTTTTCGGGTTTGAATCTACTTTTTTTGTTACTTCTTTTGGAGGTCTCCCCCTTCCTCGTTCTACCGTACTCGTTGATTCACGGATTTCAGAAACAGAACTGGCATCTGTCTTTCTGGGCCTGCCAGGTCTCTTTTTGATTTCGGTATTAACTGGAATTGTCGCTTTTATGGCCATTTTTTTTAATTGAGAATTTAATGAAAACTAAGCCGTTGAATTAACTTTATGAATTATAAATGTACAAATAAATTTTAGATCAATAACATTTCTACTACTTAACGCATAATTGTAAATAATAATTCATCCTGTTATATTAATCAAAGTTCGATAAACGCATAATCCTTTAATTTAATTGATGGCAAATGGCGGAATAAAAAAAGCCGGGCATCCCCGGCTTCCTCTAAACTAACGTCAATATATTTACGCAACGGCTTTATTTACCAATTCCGCTGCTTCGCTCAGCAATATAGCTGACTGAACTTTCAGCCCACTTTCATCAATCAGTATTTTTGCTTCCTCAGCATTTGTTCCTTGCAGCCGAACAATAATCGGGATGTTGATTTCGCCGATAGATTTATAGGCATCTATTACACCTTGGGCAACGCGGTCGCAGCGCACAATTCCTCCAAAAATGTTAATCAGGATTGCCTTTACCTTTGGATCCTTCAGGATGATCCGGAAGCCTGCTTCTACGGTTTCGGCATTTGCCGTTCCGCCTACATCCAGAAAGTTGGCAGGCTCGCCGCCACTTAGTTTGATCATATCCATGGTGGCCATGGCCAGGCCGGCACCATTTACCATGCAGCCCACATTGCCGTCAAGCTTAACAAAATTAAGGTTGTATTGCCCGGCTTCCACCTCGGTTGGATCTTCCTCTGTAATGTCCCTGAGATTTGAAAGATCAGAATGACGCATGAGCGAATTATCATCAATGTTCATTTTGCAGTCAACAGCAATTATTTTTTCGTCACTGGTTTTGAAAAGGGGGTTGATTTCGAGCATAGAACAATCGAGTCCGATATAGGCGTTATAAAGATTGGTAACGAACTTTACACAGTTCTTAAAAGCTTCACCTTTCAAACCAAAATTAAAGGCGATTTTACGTGCCTGGAAAGGCTGAAGTTTGGCACCAGGATAAACCCAAACCTTGAATATTTTTTCTGGTGTTTTATGCGCCACTTCCTCAATGTCCATGCCCCCTTCGGTACTGTACATAATTACATTCTGGCCTTTGGCGCGATCCAGTAAGATAGAGAGATAAAATTCTTTTACCGGATTGGGACCAGGATAATAGACATCTTCCGCGATCAGGATTTTATTAACTTTTTTTCCCTCAGGGCCGGTTTGTTTGGTTACCAGCACATTGCCTAAAATATTCCGCGCAATATTGGTTACATCGTCCAGGCTTTTGGCTATTGCCACTCCATGTTGCTCGGTACCAGCAATTTTGCCTTTACCGCGTCCGCCGGCATGAATCTGGGATTTGATGACAGCGAAATTGTTGCCGGTTTGGTTTTTGATCACGCGGTAAGCTTCTTCAGCATGCATAACGCTTTCCACAGCAATGCCTTCCTGCGTAGGAACATTGTATTTCTTAAGCAGTTCCTTTGCCTGGTATTCATGTAAATTCATAAAAAACAAATTTTGGTCTTGAAAACAGATGATTTGCAGGGAAATATGCGCCCTGCGAATTCGTGAACTGCGAAGATAAACATCCTTTCATTATTCAGCAGTGGTTTCTAAAACATGGGGAACTTCACCCGCCCTGACTTATATTTTTGCCATGTACACAAAAAGATTTTTACAAGATGCTTAAAAAAATTTGCAGTTGGCAGGAGGTTATTATATTTGTTCGAATAACAGTTTTATCATTCAATAAAATCTACCGACTGTGGCGTACGATAACAGCGACAAAAAATTGGATAGTGTTTACAGCAAAAGGATTAAAGCCGGTAAAAGGAGAACTTATTTTTTTGATGTTCGTTCAACCCGCGGCAACGACTATTTCCTGACAATCACAGAAAGCCGTAAGCGATTTAATGATGACGGATACGACCGTCATAAGATCTTCTTGTACAAGGAGGATTTCAACAAGTTTATGGGAGGCCTTGAAGAGGCAGTGAATTATGTCAAAACAGAGCTGTTGCCTGATTTTGATTTCGATGCTTTCCGCCATGATGAATTTGAAGATGAAATTCAGCAGCCTTCAGCCGAAACATCGCAAACTATTGTGAACAAACCGGCCACAGCGGCGCCTGCTGCTGAAGCTGAACCTGATCAGGTAGAAGACGCCGAAGCAACCCGCCCTGGAACTGACCTTGGCGAGGTGGATAAATGGTAACCTGGCGGTTTAATCCTGAAGGATCAGGGAAAATAGGGTTTTAAGACTTTGGCCAATTCATCAGGTATGGGAATTGGCTTTTTTGTTTTTACATCTACAAAATATAACGTGATCGCACTGCGGCTGCACAAATCCCCTTTTTCATTGTAAATCTCTCCATGAAATGTCATTTTTGCACCGGAAGGATTTTCCCTGAGGATGGTATGCACAGTAATGATCTCGTCGTAAACTATGGGTTTCTTATAATAAATATCCATATGACTTACCGGCATGATCACGCCCATAGATTCTAGCTCTTTATAGGTAAATCCCAATAGCCGTGTAGCTTCCGTTCTTCCAATTTCAAAAAATTGTGCATAATTCCCATAATAAACTACCCCCATCTGGTCAGTTAGTGCGTAATGGATCCGGATGGTGGTCTGGCCATGAAACATAAATTAAGATTTGCCTGCAATAATAATCATCTCAGTCGATTTTGCACCAGATTTTCATGCTGTTGACGATAGATTCGGTGATTCCCCGACCTTTCTATTGATTGCTTATGCAACTGATTGATTTACCCGGACCTCATTCGGCAGCGTAAAGTATTTCCACCAATTATATTTTCTGCGTTTATATTTAGTTATGGTCTTTTACCAAACCAATCCCTTTATGAAAATTCTCCTTCAATTTTTTGCAGTAATTATTTTATCCGGCTGCGGCTTAAGGCCAGTGAAGCTGGAGCCAGAAATCACGAAAGCCTTTAAACAATACTGGTTTGTGATGCTTACGAAAGGAGTAAATCGTGATGCCATAACGGATAGCGTAGAAATCAGCCGTATTCAGGCCGGCCATATGGCCCACATGAAAAAAATGGCTGAAGATAAAAAGCTGGTTATGGCCGGGCCTTTTGGTGATGACGGCAACTGGCGCGGTATTTTTATTTTTGACGTAAAGATCAGGGAGGAAGTGGTCGATTTATTGAAACAGGATCCTGCCATTGCGTCCGGCAGGCTGGATTATGAGATCCATCCCTGGTGGTCTGAAAGCGGCACTGTGTTGCCTTAGTGGACAGGGTTGCTTTCCAAATCCGCCAATATTTTTCTAAGCTGCAAGGTTACCGGCCCGGGAATTCCATCGCCTATGGTTTGCTCATTAATGCGGGTAACCGGGAAAACAGATTTTGAAGTGCTGGTGATAAACACTTCACGGGCTTCAAGCAATTCCTTAGTTGAAAAAGCACGTATTTCCACAGGCAATATCCGGGCAGCTGCCTGCATTGTGTTTTCCCGGGTGATGCCTTCCAGTACATTATCCCCGGGAGTAAGTAAACTTCCTGATTTATTCAAAATAAAAATGTTCGCCCTCGGGCATTCATACACCTGGTCATTGAAAACATAAAGGCAATCGTCAAATTCCTTTTCTTTCAAAACCGGTTGCATCCATACGCCCATTTCATAATTGATGGTTTTGGCTTTTCCAAAAGGTCGAAAGTAATCCACCAACATTAGTGACATTCCTTTTTCAAGTTTGCCAGGTGGCAGGGCAGTAAAAGGATGGTAACTTACAATGCATTCGGGAAGGCCAACGCTATACCCGTCTGAGCCCGCTCCTCCGGTTAGCAATAGCCGGATGGCCCCAACAGTTACCTGGTTTTCAACAATGATGCTTTGGACAGCCTCGCGTATCTCCATATTATTATAATGGATGGGAATTCGCATAATGCCTGCAGAATTTCTGAAGCGCTTCAGGTGTTTGTCGAAATAGAGGGGTACGCCATTGGTGATTTTGAAAAAATCGAATATTCCATATCCCCGGGTTACAGAAATATCTTCTGCAGAAACAACAGCTTCTGAAGGGTCTGAGATTTTTCCATTTTTCCAATATTTCTTTTGTGGGATCATCATAGAACTAAATTACTCGTTTGATGAAGGGTTTCATCAAATTGATTTTAAAAGGTTAGAAAATATAATCTACCTTTTTTGTGATACCCGCGGGAAACAAAAAAAGCCCGAGGAGCTTAACCTGCAGGCTTTCCTTCATGAATGAGCTGGCTATTAAGGATCTATAATCGCAAATATTATCCCTGCGATAATTCCCTGGCATATGCCATAGAATAACCACAATCCAACCATAGTGGCACTTACACTGAGAATACTATAATTAATAAGCATAGCAGGCAAAATGGCTACGAGGCCGTAAACGAGGCCAAGCTCAATACCGCGCATAATCTTATTTCCACTAAAATGGCTTTTAAAACGATTCCAGAACCAGGCAAGTGCAAATGCAACTACAACAGCTTGTGCATAGTAAAAAACTGCAAAGGTTCCACCCATTCTGAATCCAGGTCCAAAATACTCTTCTGCGACTCCCGGGAAAACCGTGGGCATCAAAAAGAGCGCAAGAAACGCGAATACAAGTAGGGCTACAGCTGCGATTAGGCCGGCAACGAGATGTTTTTTCATATTTAAAGTTTTAACAAAGCTAATTGCAACATTACCACTATCCCATGACTTAAGTCATTTTTAGACGTAATTTTTTTTTAATCATGCATAAGAAGCTGTCGGTTCGCAGGCACAAATTAAATTCCGGTCGCCATAAGTATTATTTAAACGGCTTACGGAAGGCCAGAATTTTGACTTTTGAACATAGGGCAATGGAAAAGCCGCTGTCTCACGGGAATAGGGTCTGTCCCAAGCATCCGCAATTACGGATTGTTGAGTATGAGGAGCGTTTTTCAGAGGGTTATTAACTTTATCCATTTTCCCGTTTTCAACCAGTTCAATTTCCTTTCGGATATGCAGCATGGCATCACAAAAACGGTCCAGTTCAGCTTTGTCCTCACTTTCAGTGGGTTCAATCATCATAGTTCCCGGTACCGGAAAACTCAATGTTGGAGCGTGAAATCCGTAATCCATCAGGCGTTTGGCCACATCTTCTGCTTCCACACCGGCGCTGGCTTTAAATGGACGTAAATCAACAATGAATTCATGCGCACAGGTTCCGTTATCACCGGTATACAATACGGGATATGCTTGCTCCAGTCTTGCCCGCATATAGTTGGCGTTAAGTATCGCAAATTGCGTCGATTTAGTAAGGCCGTCTTCGCCAAGTAAACGGATATAGGAATAACTGATCAATAATATGGAGGCCGATCCAAAAGGCGCCGCGCTTACAGCACGCATATCCCCATTGTGAGATTGCAGCTCATCCATAGGCAGATCCATAAAATCCGCTTTTAGGTGAGCTTTCATGCAAATGGGACCCATGCCCGGGCCGCCGCCACCATGTGGAATAGCAAAAGTTTTATGCAGATTGAGGTGACATACATCGGCACCGATATTGGCAGGTGAAGTAAGGCCCACCTGTGCGTTCATATTGGCTCCATCCATATACACCTGCCCGCCATGTTCGTGCACAATGTCACAAATACGCTTAATGCTTTCTTCAAAAATTCCATATGTGCTGGGGTAGGTGATCATTGTGCCGGCCAGGTTCGCACTGTGCTCTTTGGCCTTGGCTTCAAAATCATCTACATCAATATATCCGTTTTCAGTAGATTTCACCACAACAACTTTCATTCCGGCCATTACCGCACTTGCCGGATTGGTACCGTGAGCACTGATAGGAATGAGTATAATGTTGCGGTTGTTTTCGCCTCTTTTTTCCAAATAATTTCGGATAGCGATCAATCCGGAAAACTCACCTTGTGCCCCGCTGTTTGGCTGTAGCCAGGTATAGTCAAAGCCGGTAATTGTAGCGAGGTATTGACTAAGTCCTTCCATCATCTCGCGGTAGCCGCCAACCTGCGCTTTGGGAGCAAAGGGATGCATACGGCTCCAATGGTTCCATGTAAGTGGAATCATTTGGGTAGCGGCATTCAGCTTCATAGTACAACTGCCCAGGCTGATCATGCTGGTGTTTAACGAGAGGTCTTTATTTTCGAGAGATTTCATATATCGCATCATCTGCGATTCGCTGTGCCAGGTGTTGAAAACCGGATGCGTCATGAAATCCGTCTGCCGGTGAAAATATTCTGGTATGTCCAGCCTGAATTCCGTGTTGAAATCTGGCGAGCTGACCTTTGCAGAACCTGATTCGGCGAAAATAGAGAGAATCTTTTCAATGTCCTCCGGCATCGTGGTTTCATCCAGCGAAATGCCGATATGGCCATCGTTGGGATACCAGAAATTGATCATCCTGGCTTCGGCTTTTTCCCGGATGCTACCTGCATTTTCACTTTTGACCCAAATGGTGTCGAAGAAATGTTCATGTTTCAAACTGTAACCCCCAGCTTTCAGTCCTTCTGCGAGTTTGGTAGCCAGAAAGTGTACACGTTGCGCAATTTCTTTCAAGCCTTCAGGCCCATGGTACACGGCATACATTGCGGCCATATTGGCCAACAGCGCCTGGGCGGTGCAAATATTGCTTGTTGCCTTTTCGCGCTTAATGTGCTGCTCACGGGTTTGAAGCGCCATACGTAAAGCCCGTTCACCGGTGGCATCAATGCTGATGCCAATAATACGTCCGGGAATCAAACGTTTGTATTCTTCTTTTGTAGCAAAAAAACCCGCATGCGGGCCACCATATCCAAGCGGAACCCCGAAGCGCTGGCTGTTGCCGAGTGCAACATCGGCTCCGAGTTCTCCAGGGCTTTTTAGAATGGATAAAGCCAAGAGGTCGGTGGCCAATGCGGATAGAATGCCTTTGATCCGTGCGTCTTCGAGGAATGCGGTAATATCTTCAAGTGATCCTTCCGCATCGGGATATTGAAGTAAAAGACCAAAATAAGAATCATCAAGCTCTGTAGATCTGAAGTCGCCGGTTACAACTTCCACACCAATGGTATGTGCCCTTGTTAGGATAACGTTAAGGGTCTGGCGGAAGACTTTATCATCCACAAAGAATCTATTACAATGCTCTTTGCCTTTAGGCATAGCGGCCAGGAACATGCTCATGGCTTCTGCAGCGCCCGTGGCTTCATCAAGCAGGCTGGCATTGGCAATGGGCAAACCCGTAAGATCGCTTACTACTGTCTGGAAATTGAGCAGGCTTTCGAGGCGCCCCTGGCTGATTTCCGCCTGGTACGGAGTATATTGTGTGTACCAGCCCGGATTTTCAAATAAATTCCGGAGGATAACGCTGGGAGTAATGGTATCATAATATCCCTGGCCGATATAATTTTTAAAAATCTTGTTTTTCAGGCTCAGATCTTTGAGGTGTTCCAACACTGCAGTTTCACTCATAGGAGCCGGCAAATCAAGAGGTTGCTTCAGCCGGATCCCTTTGGGAATGGTTTTGTCGATCAGGTCGTCAATGCTTTCGTAGCCGGATTGCATCAGCATTTCATCGCGATCATTCAGGCTGCCAATGTGTCTTTTCTGGAAGGAAAGGTTTTGTGATTCAAAAAAATTCATAGTCATTAATTTTGGGCAAGCTTTTTAAGGCACTATACTTTTGAACCTGTTTAAAGGTTGCGCAAATTTACGCTGAAATGGCGTGATAAAAAGCTTCCGGATAGTTGAAAAATAATTGCATAAAAATTTGAAAAATCCTGGCCTGCCGGCAAACTGGGAAAGCCTTGCCGAAAAAAATAAAAAGAAATACAAGGACTTTTTAAACCGCGTCCGGGTGAAAAAAATATATCCTCAATTACCGGCATTGCACCAAGCGGTTTTCAATGTGGTTGACTGCCTGGAATGTGGAAATTGCTGCAAGGGATATTCACCGCGATTTAAAACGCCTGACATCAAAAGGCTGAGCCAGCATTTGAAAATGAAGGAATCAGCCTTTATTGATGCTTACCTAGTGATGGACGAAGATGGGGATTATGTAAACAAATCTCAGCCCTGCCCTTTCCTGGCACACGGCAATAAATGCATGGTCTATGATAACCGTCCCTCTGATTGCAGGAGGTTTCCCTATACAGACGAAGATGTATTTGTAAAAAGGAAAAACATTACATTAAAAAATGCTTCTTTTTGCCCCGCTGTTTTTTTGTTGCTTGAAACGCTGATGGAAGAAATTTCAGGAAAATAAAAATAACTTGTTTATAAAAAAAGGCCATTTATTAAATGACCCCCAGGATGTTTTTTAGTACATAGCGGCTAAAGTGATTTCCGCCATGCTTTGTATTTATTGATTAATCCATTTGTACTGCTGTCGTGGCTGCTAACGATATGGCTATTCTCAAGTTCCGGCAAAATTTTTCCTGCCAGTTGTTTTCCTAGCTCAACGCCCCATTGATCAAAACTGTAAATATTCCATAGAATTCCCTGAACGAAAATTTTATGCTCATAGAGCGCAATCAACTGCCCGAGAACATTGGGTGTTATTTCTTTTACCAGTATGCTGTTTGTTGGTTTGTTGCCTTCAAAAATTTTAAAGGGGATCAGGCTTTCTTTTACTCCTTCCTGCCGACATTCTTCTGCTGTTTTGCCGTTCATCAGGGCCTCAGTTTGAGCAAAAAAGTTGCTTAGCAACTTTACATGATGGTCGCCAATGGGATTGTGACTCACCGCAGGGGCAATAAAATCGCAGGGGATCAAAACGGTTCCCTGGTGTATGAGCTGGTAGAAAGCGTGCTGTCCGTTGGTGCCGGGTTCTCCCCAGATTACAGGTCCGGTTGAATAGGTTACCGGGTTTGACAGCCGGTCCACAGATTTGCCGTTGCTTTCCATATTGCCTTGCTGAAAATAGGCTGCGAAACGATGCATATATTGATCGTAAGGTAAAATGGCTTCAGATTGGGCACCAAAAAAATTTGTGTACCAAATGCCAATGAGTGCAAGGATTACAGGCATATTTTCCCTGAAATTCTTTTGGTAAAAATGACGGTCCATGGCATGTGCCCCGGCAAGTAACTCCTTAAAATTTTTGAAGCCAATGGTAAGGGCGATACTGAGCCCAATCGCACTCCACAGACTATAACGGCCGCCTACCCAATCCCAGAATTCGAACATGTTTTCGCGGGCAATTCCAAACTCTTTTACTTTTTCCTCATTGGTACTCAGTGCGGCAAAATGGAGCGCAATCCTGGATTCATCCCCGCTATGCTCTACAAACCATTTTCTGGCAGTATGCGCATTGGTCATGGTTTCCTGTGTAGTAAAAGTTTTACTGGCTATCAAAAAAAGCGTTTCTTCAGGGGTTACTTTTTTCAATGTTTCCGCGATGTGTGTGCCATCCACATTGCTTACAAAATAAGTGTCAATTCCGGGTAATTGATAATGCTTGAGCGCTTCCGTAACCATAACCGGTCCAAGGTCACTTCCGCCTATTCCGATATTTACGATATACTTTATCTTTTTCCCGGTGTATCCTTTCCAGTTGCCCGAATGAATTTCATTACAGAATTTTTCCATCTGGGACAGCACGGAGTGAACCTTTCCCATGATCTTTTCGCCATTTGTAGCGAATCCTGCATCAACAGGTGCACGAAGAGCTACGTGCAACACCGACCGGCCTTCCGTTTCATTAATCAGCTCACCGTTAAACATCGCTTTACGGGCATCATCCAGTTTACATTCTTCCGCCAGGCTGATTAGCAGCCTGAGGGTTTCTTCAGTAATCCGGTTTTTGCTGAAATCGAGCAGTATTTCTTCATGCTGCAACGTAAAATTCCGGAATCGATCGGCATCACTTGCAAAGAGGTCTTTGAGCTGCATTTCTGCATTTTGCTCGTAATGGTCTGCGAGCGCTTTCCAGGACTGGGTATGAACAGGGTTGATTTTTGGTAACATCTGGTAAAATTTTCGTTGTCAAAACTTGTGGCTATCTTGTTCTCCGCGGATTTTGGGCGGGGGCCACTTTTCCCTGATCAAAGAATTTTACAAGCAAAAGTCCGGCAAAAAACCCACCGATATGCGCTGCATAAGCTACACCATCACTTGCGCCTCCGAGCATTCCCAAACCACTGACAATCTGGAAGACAATCCAAAGCCCAAGTGCGATCAGTAAAGGAACCGTAACCACGGTCCAGCCAAGCAATGCTTTAACCTTGCGGCCTGGAAACAGCAGCAGATTGGCACCGAGAACAGCACTGATGGCCCCGGAGGCGCCAAGGCTCGGGATCAGTTCTGAGCCTGGTGTGAGGTAAGTGGAGAATACATGAGCAAGAGAAGCCAGCACGCCGGTAATCAGGTAAAATATAAGATAGCGACCAGAACCCAGGCGGTTTTCAAGGTTGTCTCCAAAAATGTAGAGATAGAGCATGTTACCCAATAAGTGCCCCCAACCCCCATGCATGAACATCGAAGTAATGAGGGTAAAATAAACAGACCCCGGCGTTGGCTGCAGCCCTGGCATTTCAAACTGCTGACCGGTGAGTGGATCGGTAAGCACCTTGGCATTGGTAACAATATCGGATCCGGTTAAGATCTCCGCCGGCACCGTGGCATAGGCATAAGTAAAATTGATATCAGTACCGGCCCCCTGTAATGCAATAAACACAAGTACATTGAGGCCAATCAGCACATAGTTTACAATGGGAAATATGCGGCGGTCACTGTTGTCGTCGGCAATGGGCATTAACATACGCTATAAATTTTTCGAAAGGTAACGAAATGTTCTTTTTGAAAACGCCCATATTCAGAATGGGATATTTTAAAAAGCAAACCAAAATCATTTTTAGGACATCACCGGTATCTTTATTTTGCATCAAATTGTTTGCAATATGTCATATCCTGAAGAAAAGCTGAATTTCGAAAATTCTGAGAATGCTTTTAAGTACAAATCAAACGCAGAATTGAAGCAAGCCTTGATTCTGTTCAACAGCATGCGGTATCCTTTGTTGGTAAAAATGGGCACAAAACTTACACCCTGGGCCATAAAAAGCGGATTGCCCGTGAGAGGCCTGATCCGAAAAACAATTTTTAAACAATTTGTGGGCGGAGAAACGCTTGAGGAAACAACCCGGGTTACGGATATGCTCGACAAATATAATGTTCAGGTAATACTTGATTATGGTGCAGAGGGCGGTCTCAATGGAGAAGAGGGTTTTGAAGAAGCCAGGAAACAATTCCTGAAAGTTATTGACTTTGCGGGTACCCAGGACAATGTTCCATTCATGAGCATTAAGGTTACAGGTATTGCCCGGTTTGAGCTGATGGAAAAAATGGACACCTTGATGCACCAGGCAAACAGCACGCTGATGGGAAATTATGAAAAGGTGCTGGGTCAGCTTTCGGAAGAGGAGCGTAAAGAATGGGAAAAAGTAATTGACCGTATGGTGGAGATTTGTGAGCATGCACGGAAAGCTGATGTGGGTGTACTGATTGATGCAGAAGATTCCTATATCCAGGATCCGATTGATGCCATGGTTTGTAAGCTGATGGATACCTATAACAGGGATGGCAAATGCCTGGTTTACAATACCGCTCAGCTTTACCGGCACGACCGGCTGGCTTTTATGAAAAGCATGCTGGAGGCGGCAAAATCACGCGGCTTTATTCTTGGAATGAAGCTGGTACGGGGCGCATATATGGAAAAAGAAAGAGCACGTGCTGAGGAAAAAGGTTACCAGGATCCGATACAGCCAGACAAAGAATCCACCGACCGCGATTTTGATGAATCGGCACGCTTGTGTATGGACAACCTCGACTCAGTGAGTATGGTTCTTGCTTCGCATAATGAGGACAGCAACCAGATAGCAGTAGAATACTTGCAGCAAAAAGGCATTCTCCTTAATCATCCCCATGTACATTTCAGCCAGCTTTATGGCATGAGTGACAACATAACTTTCAATCTTGCCAAATTGGGGTGTAATGTTAGCAAATATCTTCCCTTTGGGCCTATTGAAGAAGTAGTGCCTTACCTGATGCGTCGCGCTGAAGAAAACAGCAGCATTGACGGCCAAACAAGCCGTGAGCTGGTCATGATCCGAAAAGAACTTAAGCGTAGGGGCGCATAAAAAAAGAGTTCAATTAATTGAAAAAATAAAACCTCCTGGTAAAGGAGGTTTTTGAATTTAATAATGATATTATTTATCGGGCACCGTTTAAGCGGAAGAATAATCCAGCCTGTCCCAGAAAATGTTTACTGGTTGGTCCGTCCCTGAAAGTTTCAGTCCCCACATTCAGGTCAGTTGAGCCATCTCCAAAAGTAAATCCATAGGATCCTTCCGCAAATAATCCAATACCTTCACCTAATGCGGCATTGAAACCAATCTTTGGAGCCAGGTAGACAAAAGTCTTTTTATTTTCCACTCCGCTATTGGATGTTTCATCCACTGTTGTTCTCCAGGTATTGTTGCTGAACTGCAGACCAAGGTCGCCACCTAGATAGGGTTGTATAATTTCAGCCTGGGAATTCAGGATCAATTCAACTGGTATAAATAATTGGGAAATATTGGATGTGCGCACATAATTAATTCCCGCCATGTTGATATCCTGGTCGATTTTAGGAAATGTGCGAAATCCCAAACCGAGTGCAAAGTTGTCACCCACCATACCTTTAATGGCTGCACTACCGCCCCAGCGTGAAACATTGTTATTGTTTTCACTATCACCTTTTAAATAAGCCCCACCAAGATTTACTTGCATCTGGCTGAAACCAAAGGAAACAGCGAGAGCAAATACTACAGTAAGAAGAGTCTTTTTCATAGTTGTAAATTTTGTGACCATTTGCTCAAAAATGGTACCATGCTAAACATATCTTCCTTATTCATTCGTTAAAACGAAATGGAGCTCTCAAGATAAATCATTGAATACCAATTAATATGGTTGGAATCAACCGTCCCAATTTGATGAATTTTTCATTCAACAGTTCTTCCGTAAAAAGTGGATAAATCACCTTAAACCTGGCGGTACTGTTGAGATTAACTGATTAATTTGCACCCATGCAGGTATATCTTGATTTATTGAAGAAAATTCTTGAGGAAGGATCAGACAAAGCAGATCGCACAGGCACAGGAACGCGTAGTATTTTTGGTTACCAGATGCGCTTCGATCTGAATAAAGGTTTTCCTGTGGTTACCACCAAAAGGCTCCATCTCAGGAGTATTATTCACGAGTTGCTCTGGTTTCTCAAAGGCGATACCAATATTCAATACCTGAAAGAAAATGGTGTTAGCATCTGGGATGATTGGGCCGATGAAAATGGAGACCTGGGACCGGTTTATGGCAAGCAATGGCGCAGCTGGCTGGGAGCAGATGGCCAAACCTACGATCAGATCAAAGAGGCTATAGGCCTGATCCGGAATAATCCCGACAGCCGCCGCATAATTGTAAGTGCGTGGAATGTTGGGGAACTTAAAGAAATGGCATTGATGCCTTGCCACAATTTGTTTCAGTTTTATGTGGCAGAGGGTAAACTCAGTTGCCAGTTGTACCAGAGAAGTGCCGATGTATTTCTGGGTGTTCCTTTCAATATTGCCAGTTATGCGTTGCTTACGCTTATGATGGCCCAGGTCACAGGACTAAAACCAGGAGATTTTGTGCATACGTTTGGCGATGTTCATTTATACAATAATCACTTTGAACAGGCGAGGCTGCAATTATTAAGGCAACCATTTGAACTTCCGGTTATGCGCATCAATCCAGCTGTTACAGACCTTTTTGCATTTGAATATTCCGATTTTCAATTGGAAAATTACCAGTTTCATCCGTCAATTAAAGCCCCAGTTGCAGTATGACCCCGATTGACGAAATGCTGCACCAGGCCAATTCCGGCCTCTCGCTTATTGCCGCTATAGGGCAGCATAATGAAATAGGCAAAAACCGTAAATTGCTGTGGAGTATTCCCAACGATATGCGGTATTTTAAAAATACCACATGGGGTTTCCCGGTGATCATGGGGCGAATAACCTTTGAGGATCTTCCCAAAGCATTGGCAGGACGCACCAATATTGTTGTAAGCCGCAAGGCGGCATCCTGGCAAAATGCCCTTGCTGTAAAAAGCACTGATGAAGCGGTAAAGGAAGCGATAAAGCTGAAAACTTCAGAAATTTTCGTTATTGGCGGCGGCCAAATTTACAAGGACCTTTTGCCTCACGCTTCCAGACTATACATTACCCGGGTGCATAGTGGTTTTGCGGATGCCGATACCCATTTTCCCGATGTAAACTGGGATGAATGGGACTTATTGCGTTCTGAGGAATTTGAAGCAGATGAAAATAATGAATTCAGTCACCGCATTGAACTTTGGGAGAGAAAGGTTAAACCTTAATTATGTATAGCAACCTGCGCCTTGCAGCTAAATTCCTGAGCTATTGGTTCCACTCAGCAAACGCCAAGGGTCACGGCATTCATTCACCTTTTGTTTATAACCTGGTTCATCATGTGCTCAATTCGGCAGAAGAGCCAGCGGAAGTGAGGCAGATTGAATCGCTCAGGGATAAATTGCTTAAAGACAAGACCGTTATATCTGTTACCGATATGGGGGCCGGCAGCAGGCAGATCAGAAAACAACAGCGTACGCTGGCGCAAATCACCTCAACAGCGGTAAAGGGAAGAAGGTATAACCGGCTATTGTTCAACCTGGTCAGGCATTATGGATTAAAAAATGGTATTGAACTCGGCACTTCCATGGGAATCAGCACCGCCTATATTACCTCAGCGCCATCTGTGAAAAAATTCATAACCCTGGAGGGCGATCCGGCAGTTGCTGACGTAGCGCGGAAAAATTTTGACTCCCTGCAGCTAAACGCTATTGTACTTCAAACCGGCAATTTTGATGACCTCTTAAAACCGGCCTTGAAAGATTTGCAATGTGTTGATTTTCTTTTTATTGATGGCAATCATCGTGAAGAACCCACATTGAAATATTTTGAATGGGCGTATCCATTTATGAATCAGGATTTGTCATTAATCGTATTCGATGATATCCACTGGAGCCGGGAAATGGAATCTGCATGGAATAAAATAATGCAGGATGCCCGGGTAATGTTAACAGCAGATCTTTTTTTTACCGGGCTTGTATTTTTCAGTAAGGATCGTTTTAAGGAAAAGCAACATTTTACTTTAAAGTATTGACCCTTACCGGGGAGACCGTTGGTCAAATGTTTTTTTCGGGAAGTTCTTCAAACACACCCGTTTTTTTATTCTTCCATACATTGTTCCAGTTGAAACAACGTCCATTCATCACCACATAAACGCCGGAGGGTAAGGTTTGAACAAATGCAAGTGCGCTGCCCAGGTTGAATAACCCGTCACTTGAACCGAACTTGTAAGGGATCATCGCGCCGGTAATTACGATCGTTTTATCCATTTTTTTCCCCGCAAGCAACCTGGCTGTTTCCACCATAGTGTCGGTGCCGTGTGTGATAACAATTTGTGCATGTAAACTTTGCTGACAGTTTGTTGCGATCAGTTCACGATCGGTATCGGACATCTGCAGGCTGTCGATCATCATGATCGTTCGGATATCCACTTCGAGATGACTGCGACCGAGATTCAACATTTCGGGCAAATGGGTTTCTTTAAAATAAAGGGATCCGGTTATTTCATCGTATTCCTTATCAAAGGTTCCGCCGGTAATGAAAATTCTAATGGCCATGGTATCGTTTGTCCTCAAAATTACAGTAAGAATCAGAACCCAAGAATGCTATTCAATTCCGTTTCTGTTTTTACAAGCACATCGCGTGCTTTGCTGCCCTGGTTGGGCCCAACAATTCCTGCGGCTTCCAGTTGGTCCATCAGCCGTCCTGCACGGTTATAACCCAACCGCATTCTGCGCTGAATTAAACTGGTACTGCCCACCTGGTTTTGAACGACAAGCCTTGCCGCTTCTTCAAACAGGGAATCGCGGTCATTCAAGTCAAATTCTTTGGCTTCAAGGTCTTTTTCATCCACATATTCCGGCAGCAGGAAAGCTTCCGGATATCCACGTTGGGTACCTATGAATTCACAAACCCGTTCTACTTCAGGAGTATCTACAAAAGCACATTGAAGGCGGATGAGTTCACCTCCATGGCTAATCAGCATATCGCCTTTACCAATCAACTGGTCGGCTCCGCCATGATCGAGAATGGTACGGCTGTCCACTTTGCTTGAAACTTTAAAGGCAATGCGTGAAGGAAAGTTGGCTTTGATGACCCCGGTGATGATATTCACGGATGGCCTCTGTGTTGCAATGATCAGGTGAATACCCACAGCTCTTGCCAGCTGCGCAAGCCGGGCAATGGGCATTTCAATTTCTTTACCGGCGGTCATAATAAGGTCTGCAAATTCATCAATCACCAATACAATAAAAGGCAGGTATTGATGGCCTTTTTCTGGATTCAGCCTGCGTTTAATAAATTTCTCATTGTATTCGCGAATATGCCTTACACCGGCATCTTTAAGCAAATCATAGCGGCTGTCCATTTCGATACAAAGCGCATTCAATGTATTGACCACTTTTTTCGTATCGGTAATTATCGCCTCTTCCTCATCGGGAAGTTTGGCCAGAAAATGTTTTTCGATCATCCGGTAAAGGCTCAGTTCCACTTTTTTGGGATCGACCAGGATGAATTTGAGTTGAGAAGGATGCTTTTTATAGAGCAGGCTGATGAGTACTGCGTTGATTCCTACGGATTTACCCTGACCTGTTGCGCCGGCCATCAGCATATGCGGCATGCTTGTAAGGTCAACCACAAAATGTTCGTTATTGATGGTTTTACCGATAGCTATAGGCAGGCTGTATTTGCTGTTGAGGTATTTATCACTCGACAACAAACCCCGCATACTCACAATCTTTTTTTCCGCATTGGGTACCTCAATGCCGATGGTTCCCCGGCCCGGGATGGGGGCGATAATGCGGATGCCAAGGGCGGCCAGGCTTAATGCGATATCATCTTCAAGGTTTTTGATGCGGCTTATGCGCACACCAGGCGCAGGAACAATTTCATACAAGGTTACTGTAGGACCGACTGTAGCGGAAATCTTGGTGATGGAAATATCGTAATTCTTGAGCGTGTTGATGATTTGGTTCTTATTGTTTTCCAGCTCTTCGGTATTGGCAACCACCTTCTCATTTCCATGATCATCCAGCAGATCGATTCCGGGGAATTTATAGCCTCTCAATTCCAGCGAGGGATCGTATGGCTCCAGGGTTGAACCCATTTGTTGTACCGTCGTGCCCTTTCGAATAATCGGTTTTTCCTCCTCATCCTCTTCATTTTCCGCTTTTTTGATTTCGAGTTCCAGAGAGTTCGGTCCAATTTCTGACGCTTGAATGGTACGTACAGAAACAGGCGTTATGCGTTTTTCTGCCGATGGGGGAGACGGTTCCGGAATGTCCGTATCTGGTTCTGCAGGGGCACTTTGTTTTGGAGGCATAAAAACCGAAATAATATTGTTTGGATTTTCATCGGTTTCCTGCATATTTATTCCCATTAATTCTTCCTCTTTCAATGGAGGGGGTATCACAACTGGCCTGGTGCCATCTTCGCCGCTCATGCTGTTGGCTGACCCTTGACCCGCCTTCCAGTTATTGGAAAGTCCGTTTGTGGAAGGCACCTGGGTATCCGCATACATTTCATTAATGGTAAGACCAGCGTCAACGGCTTGGTCGGTTGAAACAACCGGTTTGAATGGCTCGTTGGCAGCCTGCGATTCGTCATTTTCAGGTACCTCATCTGTGGCGCCCCTCTTCATTGAATTTAATGAAGGCATCGGTATTTTAGGTAATTTGGGCTGATTGAATGCCGGGTTAAATCTCCAGACAAACCAGGATGCCAGTGCGACAAAAATGACAATTCCTGCACCCATTTTTCCCAAGAGGTTGGTAAGCCATGCACTGCACAATTCTCCAACTGCGCCGCCGTAGCTGAACTCAGTATCAGGAAAAATAAATGCCAGTGCTACAGAAAAAAAAATGAGACCGGAAATCACATACCGGAAATTGCGAAAAATTCCGAAAATGGGCTTGCCGAAAATGAAGTTTATGCCGATAACCAGCGGGATCAACGGCAGAAAAAATGCAGCGAGTCCAAATCCTTCATAAATCAGTTTGTGGCCCAGCCAGGCGCCAAGACGGCCCAGCATGTTTTCAACTTTTATATCATCTGCAAAAAGGAATTCAGAACCCTTGGCAAAAACAAAATCCTGGTCATTTTTCCAGGTGAAACAATATGATGCCAGCGCGATAAACAGGAGCAATGCCAACATGATCAGGAACATACCCGTTATTTTGTGGGTGCGTTCATCTTTAACCACTTTTCGTATGTTAACAGGTGGCGTATGTTCTTGCTTTAAATTCCGGCCTTTGGAGGCAGCAGCTTTCTTTTTTGCCATTATTCGTCAAAGATAACAGGAGAGATCAAAACGGACTGTTGCCAGAAATAAACGTAGTGTTGATATTTGATCGTATCCCGGAAAGTTAAAATGACCTATTGACCATGTCAGGTGCTTTTGGCTCCAATATGCCGAAACAGGAAGCCAGCAGCCCCAGACTGCAGATGGCCATCAGGTAAAATCCAAAACCTGCATTCACATTGGCGCTGATCTGTCCTTCTTTTAATGGAAAATTCAGCATGGATTTGGCGATCTGGTATATACAAAGGATCAGAAAATGTGTGGCTACGATTGCCAGGATCACAAGCAGCCATTTTTTCTTCGTAAACAGGTAAGCTACAATAAGCAACAAAGCAACAATGAGAGCAGGGATCAACAGTTTGGCCAAATGCGATGCATACAATTGGGTGGTAAAGCTTTCGCCATAAACTGAATATTCATAAGCGCCGAAAAACAAAGAAATGACCATGCCGGCAAAGCTGGCCAGGTGCAGGATTTGGTTTTTTGATGTTCTTAAGGTGGTCATATTTTTTGAGTCTTCCTACCAGCCGGATGCGAGTACTTCGGCAAGGTGCATGAATTTGAGGTGACTGTGCTGTAATCCTGCTGTTCCCTGGAGGTGCATCAGACAACTGGTATCGGTGCTTATGACAAGATCGGCCTGTGTTGCAGTAGCATGTTCCAGTTTTTGTTCGGCCATGGCATTGCTGATATCTGCAAATTTCACGGCAAAGGTTCCGCCAAAACCACAGCAGGTTTCGTTTTCTGCCATTTCTACAAGGTTCAGGCCTTTTACATTGCTCAACAATGCCCGCGGTTCTTTTTTAATGCCTACTTCACGCAGTGCCGCACAACTATCATGGTAGGTGGCGGTTACATTAAGTTGAGCATCAAATTCGGTGACTTGCAGGTGATTCACCAGGAAATCGGCAAATTCAAAAATATTGTTGGAGAGGTATTCTGCCTGGGGCTGATTGGTTTTTCCTTCCAGCAATTCACGAAAATGATTTTGTACAAATCCTACGCAGCTTGCAGATGGCCCAACAACTGGCAGGTCAGCGGAAAAATCTTTAATAAATTTATTGCATACATCGATGGCGTCTTCGTGAAAGCCGGCATTGAAAGCTGGCTGACCACAGCAGGTTTGATTTACCGGGTAAACGATTTCACAGCCGGCTTTTCGCAAAACCCGGATCATGCTTATTGCCACCTGCGGATAAAGCTGATCGATGAAACAAGGAATGAATACTTGTACTTTCATAAAATGAGATGCACAAATTTACAAGTTAGCTTTTTGATAATGTACGGTTTACCGCGATCATTTTCAACGTTGTAATTGCGGCTTCCTCGCCTTTGTGTCCATGCTCACCCCCCAACCTTTCCCATGCCTGTTCTTTGTTCAGCACGGTAAGCACACCATAAATAACCGGTACGCCAAGTTGGAGATTAAGTTCGGCAATGCCGCGCGTTATGCTTTGGCAAACATAATCAAAATGAGGAGTTCCCCCTTTGATCACACAGGCAAAGGCGATATAAGCATCGGCTTTATTGTGAAGAGCATGTTGCTTTATGGTAAATGGAATCTCCACAGCCCCCGGAACAACTATTGTTTTTACATTTTCAATTTCCTCCATTTGAAAGATCTTCCTTGCGCCGGCCTCCAGTTCCTTGACGATGTCTTCATTCCAATCGGTTCGGACAATCACTATGCTACTATTTTTCAATGCGCTTGAAAAAATTTTGCTGTATAAACCTTCATTTCCGGTACTGGCCATATTTGCTGTTTCTGTAAAAGTAAAACCCCTTCTTCGCAAAAGGGGCTTTCATATTATGATTTGTATTTTAATCAATTGATCCCAGGCGTGCAAGGTATTTGGAGATCTGAAAGCCACGTTGGGTCCGGCTGTATTTATCTTTGATCTCTTTGTAATATTTTATGGCTTCATCATTTTTTCCCTGCACCTCACTCAACAAACCGGCTTTAAAAAGGTTTTCTGATGACAGGGCCTGATTTTCAGGAAAATGATGGCCGGCTTTGGCATATAAAGTAATTGCTTCAGCTGATTTGCCCTGTTCGGCCAATGCATCGCCAAGACGGGACCATGCCACCGCCTGCACGGTTTTGCTTGAAGTATTGAATCCTTTCAGGTATTCTTCAGCTTTTTTGAAATCACCCTGCCTCAATGAAACACTGCCTGCATAGAATTTTGCCAGGTTGCCTGCTTTCGTTCCGCTGTAATCGCGGATCACTTTTTCAAAGCCCGGGAACTGACCATCACCTTTCAATGCAAGGTTGAGGCTGTCCATATTGTAATATTCCTGCGCCTGCCATATCGCGTCAGCAGCCTTTTGCTCTCGAGGCGCTGCGTAAAAATTGGTATAAGCGATATATCCGAGCAGTATTGCGGTAAGACCTCCAAAAATGTAAACAATGGGTTTACTGTATTTTTCCCAAAAGGTTTTCGCGTTTTGAATCACCCGGGCGTTGTCATCATAGGAACTCGTGTCCAGTTGTTTTGTTTGAATTTTTGCTTTTGCCATATAAGATTCTGAAAAGTTCTTTCTTTTTTAATTACAGTTTAGATCTGAAGGAAAATTAATCGGTCACAAACAAATGGGGCTCATCCACCGCATAAACATCCTTCAATACCTCATCATCATCCGGGAAGGGGCTTTCTTCTGCGTATTGAACGCTTTCCTCCACAATTTTATCAATACGGGCATTGATGGCGTCTATATCCTCCTGGGTTGCCATTTTTTCATTCAAAATGGTTTGCAGAATTTGTTCAATCGGATCGCGGTCTTTGTATTTCTGTACTTCATCCTTAGTACGGTATTTCTGCGGATCACTGATGGAGTGACCTTTATAACGGTATGTCTTAAGCTCCAGCAGGGTAGGACCACCTCCTTCACGAGCACGTTTTACAGCACGCTCAATGGCTTCGTGGACTGCTTCGCAACTCATGCCGTCAACCGCATCACCGGGCATATCATACGCATCCGCAATGGTATAAATGTCATGAATATTGGAGGTTCTTTCTACTGAAGTACCCATGGCATAAAAGTTATTCTCGCAAATGAAGATGACAGGCAGTTTCCAGGTCATAGCCATGTTACACACTTCATGAAGAATTCCCTGGCGGGCGGCGCCATCACCAAAAAATGCCAGGCAAACATTGTCGGTACCTTTATATTTTTCTGCAAAAGCCAGACCTGCACCTGTACCAATTTGTGCACCCACAATTCCATGGCCACCAAAAAAGTAATGATCTTTCACTCCGAAAAAGTGCATGCTTCCACCTTTTCCTTTACTGCATCCGGTTATTTTTCCGTAAAGCTCAGCCATGCAACTTTGAGGGCTCATGCCTTTGGCGATTGCAAGACCATGATCGCGGTAACCCGTTACGAAAGGATCTTCAAGACGCGTTGCCGTCATACATCCTGCAGCAATAGCTTCCTGGCCTACATAACCATGGAAAAATCCCCTGATCTTTCCTGCCATTTTATACATTTCTTCCGCTTTCAGCTCAAATTGGCGGATCAACATCATTAATTCGTACCAATATAAATAGGTTTCGGGAGTAAATTTCTTTGACATATGTTATGAAAAAATTGGACGCAAATATACAGTCAAATTAGGTTAACCCTGAAATTTGATTGCAGCGCGCCCGATTTTTAGATTTTGTTATTCCTTGTATTGGGTGCAACAATTTTTTACATTGCTTCAATGATCATTGCACTCGCGCCTCCTCCACCGTTGCAAATGCCGGCAGCTCCATATTTTTTGCCGTCGCGACGGAGCGCGTGCAACAAAGTGACAATAATCCTTGCACCGCTTGCACCCAAAGGATGACCCAGGCTAACAGCACCGCCGCGTACGTTTACTTTAGCCGGATCGAGCTTAAGGCGCCGAGTGTTTTCAATGCCAACAACGGCAAATGCTTCATTCAATTCCCAATAATCCACATCGCCGGCTTCCATTGCGGCTTTTTTCAGCGCCAAAGGCAAAGCCAGCGATGGGCTCGTTGTAAACCATTCAGGGGCTTGTTCTGCGTCAGCATAACTCAGGATTCTGCCAATGGGTTTTAAGCCCAAAGCTTCTGCTTTCTCTTTGCTCATCAGAACCAATGCTGCCGCACCGTCATTCATGGTACTGGCGTTGGCTGCGGTGACAGTACCTTCTTTTTTGAAAGCGGCACGCAAATCGGGGATCTTTTCGAACTTCACATTAAAAGGTTCTTCATCTCTATCAACCATCAACGGATCACCTTTGCGTTGCGGAACAGCAACAGGAATAACTTCCTCGGCAAAACTGCCGTTTTCCCATGAGGCCTGACTCCGCTTATAACTTTCAACTGCAAATGCATCCTGGTCTTCGCGGGTAATGCCACAGGTATCGGCACACAGTTCGGCTGCCATTCCCATGGCCTGGCCATCGTATACATCCGTCAAACCGTCTTTGGCCAGACCATCAACCATTTGCGTGTTACCATATTTATTTCCCCACCGCATTTCGCCGGCATAAAACGGAACATTGCTCATACTTTCCATACCACCTGCCACCACAACGTCTGCATCTCCGAGCAGAATACTCTGGGCGCCAATGCTAATTGCTTTCATACCACTCGCACATACTTTATTCACTGTAGTGCAGTTTACCGTATCAGGAAGCTGGGCGAATTTGGCCGCCTGCCGGGCCGGAGCTTGTCCCAGGTTGGCCTGAAGTACACAGCCCATGAATACATCATCAACGCTCTGCGGTTGGATTCCTGCCTGCTCAAGCGCTGCTTTAATAACCTGGGCTCCAAGCTGCGTTGCGGAGAGATCTTTCAGTTTTCCTCCAAAACTGCCTATTGGCGAACGAACGGCGGAAATAATATAAACTTCTTTCATATAAATTAAATTAATATCGGCAATTCCCAGTGGAGGGGATGGCCGGCAAGCATGATTTGATGTGCAAATTTACAACCGATATAAATAACCTTTCACTCTGAAAAGTGTATTTACCAAATGCTGAAATCTGTAACATTTATTTACGGATTACGTTACAAAAAAAAATTGAAGCTATGAGATCTTGGTTAATAGGACTGGTGGGCCTGTTTTTCGGCCTGCCTCTTTTTGCGCAGAACGATGTGATCTACGCCAATAATGCGGAAAAGCGCGAAATGAAGAATTTTCATGGTATCGATGTCTCTGCAGGTATTCAGGTAATTCTTACACATGGAGAGGAAGCAGTGGTGGTAACGGCTGACAATAAAGAATCCATCAATAAAATTATGACCACGGTGGAGAATGGGGTTTTGCGCATCGGGATAGATACCGATTGGAGGATCTGGAAATTGGCAGATACATGGGGTGCAAAAGTCTTTGTAAGCTACCAGGCCCTTGATTTACTGAAGGCCAACAGTGGTGCCTCAATTAAAGGCAATATAGGAGAAATGCCCAAATTGGAAATTGTACAAAGTAGCGGGTCTGTTATTGAAGTGGAGGGGATGGCCAATGACCTTCAGGCTGAGGTCAATAGCGGAGCAGTTCTGAAAAGTTATGACCTGAAGATAAAAAATCTAAAAGCGGGAGTGAGCAGTGGCGGTGGAATTCAGGTAACGGCCACCGGGGAAGTAAATGCCGATGCAAGTAGTGGCGGATTCATCCGCTATAAAGGCGATGCAGTCATTAAAGGCATTAATGTAAGTACAGGTGGCAGTGTAAAAAAGATCAATTGAACATAAAGAGATATAATTCTATATCCCCATGTATTATGTGATGTTTTATAGAGCATATTGAATTAAATCATCCAATCCACCACCTTATTGGCCATAATTTTCCTGTATGAGGCCTGAACCCGGATGTAGTTATCCGTATATCCTTCCATCAATCCATTTTTATTGAAACTCTCAAACAATACCGGACGAATTGTACCGGTATGCAGGGTGTGAAAAGCAGCCTGTTTTTGATAGCTCAGGTTGCGAAGACGCTTGTTTCTGGCGTTGCGAACGTTAACGGGCACTACTTCTTTTATTTCCAGTGCTTTTGTGTTATCCCTTTCGCTATAAGTGAACACATGGAAATAACTAACCGGCAGATCCTCGAGGAACTCGTAGGTTTCTATGAAATGCTCCTGTGTCTCACCTGGAAATCCGACAATTACATCTACCCCGATTCCAGCGTCTGGCATCACTGAACGGATCATTTCCACACGTTCACGGTAGAGTTCTCTTTTGTACCTCCGCCTCATTTTCGCCAGTGTATAATTGCTTCCGCTCTGCAAAGGAATATGGAAATGTGGCATGAAAGCACGGCTGTTAGATACAAAGCTTATAATTTCCGGCGTAAGCAAATTTGGCTCAATTGAGCTGATTCTGAATCTATCAATAGTCTCTACCTCATCCAGTGCTTTACAGAGATCATAAAAATTTGACACTCTTTCCCCAGAACGGTTCAATCCAAAATCTCCGAGATTCACGCCAGTCAGGACAATTTCCCTGACGCCATCAGCGGCAATCGATCTTGCATTATCTACCACATTGGAAATGGTATCACTACGGCTGCGGCCTCTTGCCATGGGAATTGTACAAAAGCTGCAGTTGTAATCGCAACCGTCCTGCACTTTAAGAAAAGTCCGCGTACGGTCATTCTGGCTCCATCCAGAAGTAAAATCCTGTACATCATCAATATCGCAACTGCAGATTTTCGCATAATCGGTTTTTTCAAGACTGGCGATGTGTTTAGCAAGCTGGAATTTTTCAGATGCGCCAAGCACAAGATCCACTCCGGGAATATCAGCGATTTCTTTGGGTTTTAACTGGGCATAACAACCGATCACCACCACGAAACTATCTGGGGAACGGCGTTGTATCCGGCGAACCAGCATCCGGCATTCTTTATCCGCGTTTTCGGTAACACTACAGGTGTTGATCACATAAACATCTGCCAATTCATCAAAAGACTTTTTCTCCATTCCTTCGGCCTCCACCATACGCGCCAGCGTGGACGTTTCAGAAAAGTTGAGTTTGCACCCCAGGGTGTGAAAAGCGACGGATTTTTTAATTGCGGTTGCATTCATTAGGCCGCAAAGGTAAGATTTTGGGGAATTGGAGGCTAAAGGCTTGTGAGCGATGAAAAGGAGCATTGTACCCCATAAATTCATTTTACTTATGCCAATGAAAAAACCTGTATAGGCCGGCTGCTATAATCCAGGAATTTATTGTTCCAAATGGATGGTAAAGAACATCATACGCGAATTGAGCCGGTCAAAAACGGAGGAATATTTTAATTGTGGATCGCGGGCATGGACATTTCCCAAACCGTTGCTGAATTTCAACTCGGGAGAAACGGTTACAAAAGGCAGGTAAAAATTGAAGCCTACGCCAAGTTCTGCTCCATAATCAGATTTCTTCAGTTTTACCATTTCTTCCGCATTGCGTGCATCCGCGTTACTTGCGAGGTCAAAGTCATATTTAACCCCGGCAAGTGCATAAACCCGAAAATTACCGATGCGGTCACTTTTGAACTTGAAACTTAGCGGAATGGTTGCAATGTTGGATTGGATTTTTTGGGTAACTATGGGTTCTTCCCAGAGTTGTTTGGAACCCAAATGATAGGTGAATGAGCGGTCGACACCAAGTATCAAACCCGGATTGACCCTGATCTCCCAACGATCGCTCAGCCTTGCGGTGGCAAGCAACCGCAATGAATAGCCCGGTGCATTATTGGGTTCTGCAACGAGTATACTGTCGGATAACAGGAATGCGGGATGTTTTGTCGGGTGAAATGCCGTGGATGCATAACCGAGACTGAGCCCGAAATAAAAAGGTTGATATTCCTTTTCGATGCGGTATTGCTCTTTTGCATTAAATACTTGCGCGCTGGCTGCCGGTCCGTAAAGCGCCAGCAGGATGATTAAGCCAATTTTGAACCGCAATAAATTGTACATATTCCTAAACTTAGGGGTTTGCGATAACATTTTACATAGCCGCATTTTTGCATAATTTCCTGAAAGTTTTTTCCTTCAGGAAACGCCCGGATACTGTCATTCAAATATTTATATGCTTTTTGGTTTCTGGCGATCAGTTTGCCGGCCTGCGGAGCAATCAATTTTGTATAAAGATTGTAAAGCGTACGTATACCGGGCAAGAGCGGTTTGCTGAATTCCAGGATAACCACTTTGCCGCCAGGCCTCAAAACCCGCAACATTTCGGATAATCCCTTTTCCAGGTCCGCAAAATTGCGCACACCAAAGGCAATGGTCACAGCATCAAACGAACCTGTTTCAAAATTTATTGCTTCACTATCTCCCTGCAGCAGTTCGATCTTACCGGTGAGTTTACGGTTGGCAATTTTCTGCCGGCCGATCTCGAGCATGCCTTTACTAATATCTATCCCGGTGATCTTTTCAGGCGCCGGCTTCAGTTGCTGCATGGTCATGATTGCAACATCACCGGTACCCGTAGCCACGTCCAGGATGGTGTTGGGTTGGATCTCTTCAAGCTGCCGGATTGCTTTTTTTCGCCAGATGATATCTATCCCTACGCTCAGGAAACGGTTGAGGAAATCGTATCGGCCGGCAATTTGATCGAACATGGTAGCAACCTGTTCTTTCTTTGAACCGCTTTCGCCCTCAAAAGGCTTTATTGTATCGTGTTGATAAGGCATGTTTTATAATTCAGAATTCAAAAAGTTATTCGTTTTTTCCGTTGCTATCGGATTTGCCGGTTCTTATTTTGATGCTTTTAAGGTGTATTTCCGGCATCTATCATCAGGGGATACCGGTATACTTATGCGTTTGCAAACTCAATTGCCATTCAGGATGGTTTTTGATGTAGTCAATAATCAGTGGTGTAATGCCGTCTCTTTTGCTCCATTCAGGCTGCAAAAACAATCTGCAATCCGCAGAAACCAATGGAACGAATTGTTCAATCCAATCCAGATCTGATTTGCTGTACACGACTGATTTCAGTTCATTCGCCCTGGTGAGATTTTCTATTAGCGGTGCCTTAAACTTTTTTGGTGACAAGCAAACCCAATCGGGATCGCCTTTGATTTCATTTGTACCTGAGGTCTCAATAGCAGTGGTGAAGTTATTGATTTTCAATTTTTTGATTAAGTCCTCCAAATTATGTAGTGAGGGTTCGCCGCCAGTAATTACTGCAAACCTTCCGGGAAATTGAACGGCTTTTTGCGTAATTTCCGCTGCTGACAAAACCGGGTACCCAGTGGTTTCCCAGCTTTCCTTTACATCACACCACACACAACCCACATCGCATCCCGCGAGCCTGATGAAATAGGCGGCGCGGCCGGTATGAAAACCTTCGCCCTGAAGCGTATAGAAAGATTCCATGACCGGATAAAGGCCATTACCCGGAATGTTGATGATGAGTTTGTTTTTGGTAGGATTCTCCATTTATTTATCCCTGCGCTCACATGCTTTAAGGGTATTCATCATCAAAGCCCCAATGGTCATCAGGCCAACGCCTCCGGGCACAGGGGTTACCCAGGATGTTTTGGGTGCCACGGTTTCGAAATCAACATCGCCCTGCAGTCGGAAACCGGATTTTTTAGATTCATCCGGCACGCGGGTGATGCCCACATCGATAATGACAGCGCCTTCTTTTACCATCTCACCTGTAAGAAAAGCGGGTCTTCCAAGTGCGGCAACTATAATGTCCGCTTCACGGGTAATTTGAGCCAGGTTTTTGGTCTTGCTGTGGCAAACCGTAACTGTACAATTGCCATAGGGGTGCTGACTGCTCAACAAGATGCTCATTGGCCGGCCAACAATATTGCTGCGTCCAATCACTACGGCATTTTTTCCAACGGTATCAATTTTGAAATGTTCCAGCATCAGCATAACGCCGTACGGAGTTGCGGATATAAAACTGTCCAGCCCCTGTACCATCCTGCCTACACTTACCGGATGGAATCCATCCACGTCTTTTTCGGGGTTGATGGCCAGGATGATTTTGTCCTCATCAATATGTTTGGGCAATGGTAGTTGAACCAGGATGCCATCAATGTCACCCATCTGGTTGAATTCTGTAATTTTTTGCAGAAGAGTCTCTTCTGAAATGTCGCTTTCAAAACGCACCAGCGTGCTGCTTATGCCCAATTCCTCACATGTCTTTACTTTGCTGGCCACGTAGGTTTGGCTTGCACCGTCTGTGCCTACAAGAATTGCGGCCAGGTGAGGTTTTTTCTGACCGTTCAGCGCCCTTTGGGCCACCGCCAGTTTTATTTTTTCCTTAATTGCTGCGGAGGCCAATTTTCCATCTAACAGTTGCATGCTGCAAATATAGTTAAGGGCAATGGTTGAAGCAGCCTGCGAAAATCAGGGTAAAGAGTTTTTCATTTCCATATTTTTTTAATAATTTGGCCAAAACCACATGCAATGAGAAATCTCCTCTTATTACAGGTGCTCATTTTTTGTTTACCGGCCGGAATAGTTGCACAGGCTCACCTGCTTTCCAAAGCTTCCGGCTATCTGCCGGTATTTTATTTGTCCAATAATTATGGTGATGTACTTTCTTCCATGGCAAACCCGGCAGCCCAGGGAATGTTGTCCCAATCTTCTATTGGTTTATATGGGGAAAAACGCTTTTTGCTCAGGGAGCTCAACTTTTTTCAGGCCTCTGGTATGCTGCAAACCAATTCAGGAGGTATAGGCGGGCATGTAGAATACTTTGGAGCGGCGTTGTTCAATCAGCTTCAGGCTACGTTAAGTTATGGGCGATTGATCACCGAGGGATTTGCGGTTGGCGGCGGTTTTCATTTTCACCAGGTAAATCAATCAGGGCCATATGGTAAAGCAAATGCCATTACCGGTTCATTTGGGCTAATGGCAGCTTTGCCGGGCAATATGCGTTTAGGCATTTCGGCTTACAACCCAATGCGTAGTAAATGGGGCAAATCAGAAGATCGAATTCCTGCACATTATTCGCTGGGCCTGGGTGGCGATATCGGCCGCAATCTTTTTTTAGGTGCCAGTGTGGTCAAAGAAGAGGGTCATCCACTGGATGTACAGATTGCCATGCATTACCAGTTCCTGGATAACTTTTTTATGCGTGGGGGAATTGCCACCCATTCAGCAAATTATTTCGCGGCCCTTGGGTGGAAGCTAACGGCTTTTCGCTTCGACCTTGCGAGTGGTTATCATCCTCAACTGGGCTGGACACCCGGAGTAGCCCTTGTGTACAATTTTCAATCCAAACCATCCTCTCCCTGAAATGATGAAACCGGCCTGGATTATATTTTTTTCACTCACGCTCTCGCTTTCACTGGCCGGCCAGGTGACAGAAGAAAACAACTTTGAACAGCAGTTGGAAGACCTGGCAGAAATGGAAGAGGGTGAAACGGATGATGATTCCTATTTACAAACCCTGCAGGCTTTTTCCCGCCACCGTCTTGACCTGAATCAGGCAACTGAAGGAGACCTGCAACTGTTCCGGTTTTTAAATCCGATTCAGATAAACTCTTTTTTTAGTTATAAACGTTTGCTTGGCCCTTTGCTGAACCTCTATGAATTGCAGGCAATACCTGGCTGGGATTTGCAAACCATCCGTTCTCTATTGCCCTATGTAATGGTTGGGCCTTCAATGGGTATTAAAGAAGATATTAAGAACCGGATATCCGGTGGCGACCATTCGCTAACCATGAGGTGGTCGCGTATTTTGGAAACAGCACGCGGATTCAAAGGGGAAAACGGCCAGCCACCAAAATATCTTGGCAGTCCGGACAGATTGCTGCTTCGCTACAAATATCAGTACAAGACCTTGTTTCAGTACGGTTTCGTTGCTGAAAAAGATGCTGGGGAACAAATTTTTCGCGGAAAACAGCAATATGGATTTGATTTTTATTCGGGCCATTTATTTATGCGCAATGTGCGCAGAATCAGGCAACTTGCGGTTGGTGATTTTACCGTAAATATGGGCCAGGGATTGCTGGTTTACCAATCCATGGCATTTCGTAAAGGTGTGGACGTTATGAACATCAAACGGCAATCCGAAACATTCCGTCCTTACAACAGTGCGGGTGAATATAATTTCTTCCGGGGAGCGGCGGCGACCGTCAATTCCGGCAATTTTGAGCTCTCCGTTTTTGGAGCAATGCGCAAAATAACCACCACCGCGACGGTATCTGACACTACTGAATTTGAAGATTATATCTCAAGTCTGTTGATGAGTGGTTTTCACCGCACTGAAAATGAAGCAGCACGGCGATACAACACCCGGCAGATGACAACTGGAGGAAGTATAAGGTACCGCGCAAACAGGATGAACCTGGCAGCTAATATCATTCACCACAATTTGGGTTTGCCCATGCAAAAGCGGGATGCGCCATACAATCAATATACCTTTTCCGGAAAAAACCTGACCGGGCTGAGCCTGGACTGGAGCTATACCTGGAAGAACCTGCATGGTTTTGGAGAGATCGCTCATAGTGTTGGCAGTGGAAAAGCCGTTATTGCCGGATTGATGGCCAGCCTGCATACGAGAGTGGATCTCAGTATGGTTTACCGGAGGATAGACCGGGATTATCACAGCCTTTACAGCAATGCGTTTACAGAAAGTACTGTACCAATTAATGAATCAGGATTATTTACCGGCTTGAGTTTCCGGGCTTCTTCAACTGTACGGATCGACGCTTATGCCGATGTCTACAAGTTTCCATGGCTTCGATACCGTGTGGACAGGCCTTCACAAGGCAAAGATCAACTGGTTCAGATTACCTGGAGGCCAGGCAAACAATTCGAACTGTACAGCCGCTACAAAACTGAAACAAAAAGCATTAATCTAAGCAATACCGTGAGTCCTTTTCACCAAACCGAAGATGTGCCCCGCCGTAACTGGCGCACCCATTATGTTTACAAGATATCTCCTTCTTTTACTACCCGTGGCCGGGTAGAATGGGTTTGGTATAACGACGGGGAAACAGATGCTGAAAGCGGATTCCTGATTTTTGCAGATATCATTTACAAGCCGATGATGGGCAGGCTTTCCGGCAATTTCCGCCTTCAATATTTTGAAACAGATGGCTACAACAGCCGCGTTTATGCTTATGAAAACGATGTATTGTACAGCTACTCCATTCCTCCGTTTTTTGATAAAGGATACAGGGGATACCTCAACTTTAGTTTTGAAATTGCCAGAAGTTTTGAAATATGGACACGCATTGCCAGGTCAATATACACAACCAGGGAAAGCATAGGTTCAGGATATGATCTGATTTCTGGAAATACCCGGACCGATATCAAAATTCAATTGCGTTATATTTTCTGATTTGTTCCTGATAGAAAATGTAGCATTTTTGCCAAATGCAAAAACTGACCATTGCCATTGATGGCTTTTCAAGTTGTGGTAAAAGCACATTGGCCAAGAGACTTGCGGATATCTTGGATTACCGATTTATTGACAGTGGTGCGATGTACCGGGCGATTACGCTTTATTTTTTGAGAAACAATGTGGACTGGAATAAAGATGCTGAGGTTGCAGATGCGCTGGATCAAATCCATTTGAATTTTGAAAGAAATCCTGAAACGGGCAAGTCTGAAATTGTGCTGAATGGGGAAAACGTTGAACAGCTCATACGGGAAATGACGGTGGCGAAAAGCGTTAGTGAAGTTTCAACAATTGGGGCAGTCAGAACTTTTGCTGTTGCTGCCCAGCAATTGTTGGGTAAAGAAGGAGGTATTATTATGGATGGTCGTGATATTGGCACAACGGTTTTCCCGGATGCCGATGTTAAGATATTTTTAGTGGCTGATAAAGAAGTGCGTGTTGAAAGAAGGTATAGCGAGCTGCTGGCAAAAAATCCAAACGTTACAAAAGAAGAAATTCGTAAGAACTTGGCCCATCGCGACCATATTGACAGTACCCGTGAAATCAGCCCGCTGCGCAAAGCGGATGATGCTATTGAGCTGGACAATTCCAAATTGAATTTTGAGGAAACCGTTCTGGCAGCCCAAAAAATCATAACAGAAAAAACAGGGATCCATTAAAGCCGGCAGGCCATTGCTCCTGAAACTTATTCGTCAAGCCAATGGATCTCTACTTCTTCAAGATCCTTGCTTCCGGGGAAGAATTCCACCAGGCGGTGAATCACTTCTTCTACAAGCGCATCCGGGCAGCTTGCCCCACTGGTAAGCAAAATGGAAACCGGATCTTTTTCGGGGATATAGTCGTATGATTGTAACAGGGTTTTGGTGCGCCAGTTAAAATGCACAACTTTTTCACGGCTTTCCAGGCTGGCCGCTGCATTAATGTAGTAGGTCTGCATTTTGTTTTCGCACAGTTCCACAAGGTGGCTGGTATTGCTGCTGTTGTATCCACCCACCACAATGGCCAAATCAGCCGGCTGATCAAGCATTTCCCTTACGGCACTTTGATTGTCATTGGTAGCATAACAAAGCGTATCGCGGGTATCGGCGAAATTTTTCCTGTTTTCATCTTGTTCTTCCACCACGATCAATGATTCCACCACATCCTTCAGGTAGTCTGCGATGGCCTGCGTATCGGTGGCGAGCTGAGTGGTTTGATTGATTACGCCGACAAATTTCAGATCCCTTTTGATGTCAAAGCCGGTACTGTAGCGGCCGGCAAATATTTGCTCAAATTCCTGCTGGCTCTTTTCACCGGTTATAAACTTGCTTAACTCTAATGATTCAGCCATGTTATTGATGATGATGGCCGGCGAATGGCTGGCAACGCGGCTGAAGGTGGCACGGGTTTCCTCATGGGCCGGTTTGCCGTGAATAATGAGGCTGTATCCTTTTTTGCCAAGTTGCTCGCCACGGTTCCATACTTTTTCTACAAAGGGACAGGTGGTATTGTATTGATGCGGCGAAATGCCCGCTTCCCTGAGTTTTTCCTCAATGGCCAGTGTGGTGCCAAAGGCAGGAATGATGACAATATCATCTGGTCTAAGTTCAGAAAAAGGAATAAGTGTTTCGCCGTGGAAATTCTGCAGGAACTGAACCCCTTTACTTTGCAAATCATTATTTACCTGTGGATTATGAATCATTTCACTGAGCAGGTAAATTCTTTTTCCAGGATTTTCATCAATGCAGCGGTAAGCAATCTCAATGGCGTTTTCCACACCATAGCAAAACCCGAAATGGCGGGCAAGATAAATTTTTAGCGGTCCAAAATCAAGGAGGGTAGGTGAAAAGTCTTTCTTCAACTTGTCCACCACTTTACGCTTGCTCTTAATTCTGGATAAAAGAGGGCTTCGGTAAAACGAGGGTACATCAAACTGCTTCATGGCTGCAAAATTAGCCCCGGCAGAAATAATATCGGGTTAATAATGGCGGCATGACCAAAATCCTGTTTTAGCCAAAATAGATGCATTACCTTCGGGCGTCAAGTTTTTTAATTAAACTTATTATATTTTATGTCTGAAAAAAAGTTCCGCCCCGGTGTTTTATGGGGCGATGAAGTACACGAATTATTTGCATATGCCCGTGAAAAAGGATTCGCTTTGCCGGCAGTAAATGTCACCGGTACCAACACGGTAAATGCGGTTTTAGAAGCGGCTCGCGATGTAAATTCACCCGTAATTATTCAATTCTCCAACAGTGGCGCCCAGTTTTTTATTGGTAAAACCGTAAAAAATGAAAATCAGGCCTCTGCAATTGCTGGCGCTATAGCCGGTGGTCTTTATGTGCATGAAGCGGCCAAAGCATACGGTGTGCCCGTGGTTTTGCATACCGACCACTGTTCAAAAAAAATCATTAAATGGGTTGACGGCCTTGTGAGCTACGGCGAAGATTTTTATAAGAAAAACGGTTATCCTCTTTTCAGCAGCCATATGCTTGACCTTAGTGAAGAACCGCTCGAAGAAAATATTGCCATCAGCAAAGAATTCCTGGCAAGAATGGAAAAATTGGGCATGACCCTCGAAATTGAACTTGGTGTTACCGGTGGGGAAGAGGACGGGGTAGACAACACCCACGTGGAAAAAGAAAAACTCTATACACAGCCATCGGAAGTAGCCTATGCCTATGAACAGTTAAAACAGGTGAGTGACAATTTTACGGTGGCTGCAGCTTTTGGCAATGTACACGGTGTGTACAAACCGGGTAACATTAAGCTGGAACCAAAAATTTTACGCGATTCCCAACAATATATCCAGGAAAAATTCAATACTGATCCAAATCCTGTGGATTTTGTCTTCCATGGAGGAAGTGGTTCAAGTACTGAAGAAATACGCGAAGCCATTGGATACGGTGTGATCAAGATGAATATAGATACCGATATGCAATGGGCTTTCTGGGACGGGATAAACCTATACCAAAAGGAAAAATCCGGTTACCTCCAGGGGCAGATTGGCAATCCTGAAGGGGGTGATTCTCCAAACAAGAAATACTACGATCCCCGGGTATGGTTACGAAAAGGTGAAGAAAGTATGGTGGCCAGGCTCAAGCAATCCTTTGACGATTTACTCGCTACCAATGCTTTAGGATAATGAAAGCAATTTCCGGAAGCTTTTGATGCAAAAGAAAAGGAGTCCCTGGAAAGGGACTCCGGTTCATAGTTCGGGATTTATGACACTAAAACTATTATAGAGATTTTTATAAAATGAATTGATCAAATGGCTTTCAGATTTTACAAACCCGCTATGCTGGCATTATCCTCTCCGGAAAAGGATGTTTATGGCGTAGCGCTTTAAGAATTTTGATTTGAGTATTTTCGGCAATTTATTAATTTTTTGTTGTATACCAAAAAAAACATGAAAAACTTTTATCATGTATAAACATGGTTTTCAATTGGTTGAAAAATGATTAATGGATGTACAACAGGCTTAAACATGTTATAGATGAATTATTATGAAGAATCCTTGCAATTGCACAAGGCATTGAAAGGGAAGATTACGATGGCGAACAAAATTGATGTGCGCACCCGCGACGACCTGTCAAAAGTTTATTCGCCGGGGGTAGCAGCGCCATGCATGGCCATTGCATCCGACAGGACAAAAGCTTATGAATACACCAATAAAGGCAATTCCGTTGCCATAGTTACCGATGGATCGGCGGTATTGGGTCTTGGTAATATTGGCCCTGAGGCAGCCATGCCGGTGATGGAAGGCAAGGCTATGCTGTTTAAGAAATTTGGAGGAATTGATGCGGTACCCATTTGTCTCGGTACCCAGGATACAGAAGAGATCATTCGTGCTGTAGAATTGCTAGCCCCAACCTTCGGCGGCGTCAACCTGGAAGACATTGCCGCTCCCCGGTGTTTTGAAATTGAACGCCGGCTCCAGAATATTGGGATTCCTGTTTTTCACGATGACCAGGACGGAACCGCCATTGTGGTTTTGGCCGGGTTAATCAATGCCTGCAAAATCGTAAAGAAATCTTTTGAGGATCTGAAAGTTGTTGTAAATGGTGCAGGAGCAGCAGGTACGGCCATTACCCGTTTGCTGCTTTGTCACAATTATGTACCGGTAAACAATATTCATTGCCATTCGGTAAAAGAAGTGATCTGCTGCGACAGCAAAGGCATTATTTCAAGCCACCGTGAGGATTTGAATGAAGAGAAACATGAATTGCTTGAATATACCAATCCCCGCAACATTCAGGGAACGGTAAAAGATGCGCTGCAGGATGCGGATGTATTCATTGGTGTCAGCATTGGCAATGTTATTACCAGGGAAGATGTTCAGGCCATGGCTCCGCAGTCTATCATATTTGCATTGGCCAACCCGGAACCTGAGATCATGCCGGATGAAGCCTACGCAGGCGGAGCGGCAATTGTAGGTACCGGCAGAAGTGACCTGCCCAACCAGATCAACAACGTACTTGGTTTTCCTGGAATTTTCCGTGGCGCACTGGATGCCCGTGCCACAAGCATTACCCCGGCTATGAAATTTGCCGCCGCTTATGCCATTGCATGGGTCATTAGGGAACCCAGCGTTGGAAATATTATTCCGGCTACGCTTGATCCTGCGGTTGCTTACCGCGTTGCTACTGCTGTAGCCAATGCTGCCGGCGCTACCGAATGATGTCGCTATAGCACAGGAACATAAAACATTCAGGCAGTCAGAAGCGTTTTTTATATTGCATGCTGACTGCCTGATTTTTTTGAAAAGTTTATTCATTATACTGAGCTTATTGGTCGCCTTCTCCTGCATGGGTTGGGGGCAAACCGGAGGCAATCTTAAGCAAAAGAAAATTGCTGCTTCCGGAACAGTATTCCTGGATTCCATGGTTGTCATTCCCCATTCTATCCGTGTAAATGGAGCGGATAGTTCTCATTTTCAGTTTGACGCCGCCACCAATTCGCTGGTTTGGAAGAAAAGCCTGCCTGCCGATTCCGTAACGGTAATTTTTCGACATTACCCTTTTTCTATCCGTCCGGCAATGCAGAATTACCGGTACGATTCTGTTCTTAACCGCTTTAGGGTGGAACCCCGCCAGGACATGCTGGGCCAGACGCCAGACCGTTTTCTCGATTTTGGAAACCTGACCTATTCCGGTAGTTTCGGGCGATCCTTGAGTTTTGGAAATGCCCAGGATGCCGTATTGAATAGCCAGTTCAACCTGCAGATCAACGGGTATCTTGCTGACAGCATTATGGTTGCTGCTGCGATTACAGACAACAATATTCCTGTACAGCCAGATGGCACCACGCAATACCTTAACGAATTCGACAATGTCTGGATCCGCTTCAGCAAAAAAAACTGGATGCTGAATCTCGGAGATATCGATGTTCGGAAAAATCCTTCACATTTTTTGAATTACTTCAAACGTCAGCAAGGTCTGGCTTTCGATTTTAGCCATTCCGCCGGAAAATCTGCAACGGCAAAACATTTTGTAAGCGCTGCGATTAGCAAAGGCAAATTTACCCGCAACCTTTTTAACGGAATCGAAGGCTCACAGGGTCCCTACCGGTTAAATGCACCAAATGGAGAACTGTATTTCATGGTTTTGGCTGGAACCGAAAAAGTATATGTTGACGGGGTTTTAATGGAAAGGGGTGAAGACCGCGATTACGTGATCAATTACAATACGGCAGAAATCAAATTCACACCCAGAATATTGGTGACCCGTGATAAACGCATACAGGTGGAATTTGAATACGCCGACCGCAATTACCTTAATGCCTTGCTATACCTGGAAGAGGATTGGCAGATCGGTAAAAAGCTCAATGTGCGGATGGGCATATATAACAATTCGGATTCCAAAAATTCTCCGATCAACCAGGTACTGACAGGTGATCAACAGGATTTCCTGGCGGGAATTGGCGACAATATCCAAAACGCATTGTACCCCTCAATAGTCAAAATGCCATTTGAAGCTGACCGGGTATTATACCTCCAAAAAGACACAACGCTCAATGGTCAGATTTACCCTTATTATCAACAGGTAACCACACCGGTCGATTCAGCATTATCCGTTGCGTTTTCAAATGTAGGTCAGGGTAATGGCCATTACCGCATGTTGATGAATGCATCCAATGGGACTGCTTTCGAATGGGTACCGCCTGTAAATGGCTTACCGGCTGGAGACTATGAGCCAGTACTCCGGTTGGTTACACCCAAAAGTCATCAAATGGGTACCCTGGTCATGGATTATGCTTTCAGGCACGGGTCAAATCTGCTTGTGGAGGGCGCCTGGAGCCGCTATAATCTCAATACTTTTTCAAAGACCTCAAAACCAGAGAATGGATTGGGGTTTAAGGCCACCCTTATTGATATAAGACCGGTATTCAGAAGAGGCAAAGATGTTTTTGTTTTAAATTCCCGGTTGTTTTTGGAAAATCTGAATGAGGCCTTCAGACCGCCCGAACGGTTGCGTGAGGTGGAGTTCTTACGCGATTGGGGTCTGCCTTTTGATCTCAGGCAGACTTCCGAACAATTATCGGGCGTACGAATGGTGATCACCGATTCAACACATCACGAATTGCTTGGAGACGTGGAAAAATATGACCGTGGTGATGGGTACGCCGGCATGCGATCTCAATTGAAATATGTTTTCCGGGGAGGCAACTGGAATATTGTGGTCGACGGTAAGAAAACGGCCTACTCGGCTGTGGATTTTTCAGGACATTTTTTGCGGCCGGTAATTTCAGCATCTAAGCGTTTTGGACCAGGGAAGCAATTCGAATTTGGCGGCAGTTGGTTCGTTGAGGAAAATACCTTCAAAGCTGGCGAACAGGATACATTGCAGTTTACGAGTTTTTCTTTCCGCGATACGAAAGGCTGGTTAGCCTGGAAGCCGCAAACCGATAAGGAGATCAGTGTTGAATGGGTGCAACGGAAGAATCAGCATCCCCTGGCGAAGGGTTTTATCCCTGAAGACATAAGCGATCTTTTTACGCTCAAGATCAATTTGTTATCTGGAAAAGTACAACAGCTCAGGGTGCATGCCGGGTACCGTAGTCTGCGTATTCTCACTCCTGGAATAACCAATCAACAGGACGATGAAACTTTACTGGGCAGGTTTGAATACACCGTGAATTTATGGAAGGGTTTATTGCTTGGTAAATTACTATACGAAAGCGGCGCCGGCCAGGAACAGCAGCGTAATTATACTTTTGTGGAGGTTCCTGCGGGAAGGGGAGAATATACCTGGATAGATTATAACGATGACGGTTTGCAGCAGCTCAATGAATTTGAGATTGCTCAATTTACCGATCAGGCAAAATTTGTGCGGCTCCTTGTGCCAAGCAATATTTATGTAAAATCATCTTACCAGGTGGTCAATTATAACCTTTTATTCAATCCGCCAGCCGTATGGAGAAATGTCAATGGATTAAAAAAATTCATTTCAAAATGGAATGCTCAATCTACGCTGCAAACCAATAACCAGCATATGGCAGGCCAAAGATTATTTTTTAATCCGTTCATTGCTGATGCCGGTGACAGCAATTTTGTTTCGCAGCTTTTTCAATGGAGCAATACACTTTCCTACAATCGCTTCAGCTCCAGGTGGGGATTGGATTTTACGCAACTCAAAAATTTGAATAAAGCCCTGCTGATGTATGGATTCGAATCAAGACTTGCAAATACCTATTCTCTTAAAGGGCGCTGGAATATCAGTAAAAACTGGATGTTGCAGGGTATTGCCGGCACTGTTGAGGAAGAACTGGCTACGCCCGGCGATAAATTCCAAAACCGGAATTACACAATTAGGGGCAAAAATTTTATGCCCACCATGGTGTATACCCAAAGCACAAAATTCCGGTTTCAAACATCAGTGGGATATGAACACAAAAAGGGCATATCATCCGGAGAACCACAACAAATGACAGACTTTTCTGCTGCTGTGGAAACCAAATACAATATTCTGCAAAAAGGCATTATCTCCGGAAAATTCGCCTGGCACCAGATCGGCTTTGGGGGTACACCGAATTCCACAGTATCTTATGCCATTTTGAAGGGCCTGGAACCGGGAGGCAATATGCTCTGGAACCTCGAATTTACACGACGAATTCTAAGAAATGTGGAAATGTCATTCAATTACAACGGTCGCAAACCTGGCAATTTAAAAACAATTCATACCGGCACCGCGGCATTGCGGGCGATTTTATAAAATCTAATTTTTATAACAAATCCGAGGCAATACTGTAAACAGGAATTACTTCCGCAAGATCATAAACATATAGCTCTAATTTCCATTTAAAAGCAACGACTCTCAAGCAATTAAATCAATAATCCATGTCTTGTGTTCGGCGATAAAAGCAAAAAAAATCAGCCTATAGAAATAGGCTGATACAATAAATCAAACTTCAAACGCTACTCAATATTTTTTAGCCGAATAGTCCGCCTTTCTTTAACGTACGAACACCTTCGCCAATTTTAAATCCGTTGTGATAAATTTCTATTTTGTAATCTCCGGTCTGGAATCCGTTGTCACTTCTCCAGTCAAAACTCACTGGTGTCCTCCTGTTAACTTCGTAAGGTACCGTAATTTTCGCAGCAATTGGTTTTTCACCATCTTCACGCGTCGTGAGGTAGTTGCTGGTTGAAATAGCCGTTCCATCCGGTGCGGTTACCATAACATAGATCTCTTTGTC
Source organism: Bacteroidota bacterium (assembly GCA_023387985.1). Classification (GTDB taxonomy): domain Bacteria; phylum Bacteroidota; class Bacteroidia; order Chitinophagales; family Chitinophagaceae; genus Phnomibacter. The sequence goes on from JAEWHC010000009.1 coordinate 1,376,318, forward strand.
TCCTGATTTTGCCAAACGGTTGGGGTCCAGGTCAAAAGCGATGCGTAGCTTATCAGCGCGCTTTGCTGTAGTTGTTGATTTTTCTTTGCCGCTGTTCTTTTCGTTGATTGCTGCAATGGAAATGTTTGATGCATGCAGGGTGCTTCCCACATCAGCTGTTTCATCGAGTGAACGCTGAATTTCGGTTTTCTCGGTGCGAACGGTCTGAAGATCGGTCTCCAAAACCTGTTTTTCAGTTGAAATCCTTTGATTATCAACCAACAATTGTTCGTTTTCCCCTTCCAGCCTTTCCACATCTGCCGCCAGGGTTTCAATCCGGCTGTTCAGCTGTTTGATCATGGTACGGGCACGGGCCAAATCTGCCGAAGTCGCTTTATTGTCATTAAGGATCCTACGGATCTCAGAACGAAGGTTTGCGATTTCACCGCTGCTGCTGTTGAGACTATCAGACAAATTCTGGTTTATTCCCATCATACTGTCCAGCCGGCTAAGCGAACTATTGTAAAGCTCTCTCACCTGGTCTCTTTCACTGGTCACCAATGTATTTTGGCTCGTCATGGTATCCAGTTCTTTGCTGCTTTTGTTTTTGTCATAAATAAAGTAACCCCAAGTTCCCAACAATAATGCTGCCAGAATACTGTAAATGATTACTCTTGAGTCCTTACGCGAATTATTATTGTTGTATTCGCTTGAAGGTTGCGGACTGTAGGTATTTTCCTCCATATCTGTAAATTTTGATTAACACAGACGAACTTCGTGCCAAACTTTATTAGGGGTGTTAAAAAGTTTTTGTGTGCAAATGGTCATCATTTGATTGCTTTGCCTTTATGTCAATGGAGAAAATACTGTCTGATTGGTCCAAAGAAAAATTTGTACCCATTTATTGGCTGGATGGTGAAGAACCCTATTTCATTGATAAGCTTGTGGAATATGCCGAAACGCGGATATTGCCGGTTTCTGAAAAAGAATTTAACCTGACTGTATACTACGGCAAAGACGTCAATTATGCGGAAGTGGTGAATGCCTGCAGAAAGTATCCCATGTTTGGCAAAAGACAGGTAGTGATTATCAAGGAAGCGCAGTATATGCGGGATATCCTTAAACTGGAATCTTATTTTCAAAATCCTCTGGAAAGCACTATCCTGGTAGTCGCTTACAAAGGCAAAAAACTAGATAGGCGTACCAAATTTTCCAAAAGCATTGAATCCCATGGTGTTCTATTTAATTCTGCACGCATATATGAAAGCCAGCTTCCTGTATTTATAAGCCAGTTTCTGCGGCAGACGGGGTTCCGCATCAACCATCACGCACAAAACTTGTTGATTGCACATATTGGAAATGAACTCAGTCATCTTGAAAACGAGTTGCAAAAAGTCATCATAAACCTAAATGGCCGCAATGAAATCAATGAAGATGACATAGAAAAATACGTGGGAATCAGCAAGCAATATAATGTATTCGAATTGCAGAATGCGCTTAGTCAGCGTAACCTGTCCCGCAGCCTTGAAATCATTCAGTATTTTAAAGCAAACCCCAAAGCCCAGCCCATCCAGGCGCTGCTGCCTACACTTTATTCTTTTTTCAGCAAAGCCTATCTGGTATTTGGCGTATCGGGCAATAATGAAGCTCAGGTGGCACAACATCTGGGCTATCAATCCTCAAATCCCTATGTAAAGAATATTATAAACTGTGCCCGGAACTACCGGCAGGCCGGCATAGAAAAAACATTGCTGCTGTTGCATGAATACAACCTCAAAAGCATTGGAGTCCATTCAACCAATGTTTCAGATGCGGAATTGCTGAAAGAAATGGTGGCTAAAATGATTTTTACCGAAGAAGTGCATTCCTAAATAGTTGTTCGCACTTCAAGCAACATGCGGCTCAGTTCCTCATCTTTTTTCAATTGATCTTTTAAAGCATCAAGCCCTGGAAATTTTTGCTCCCCCCTAAGCCGGTGGTGCAGGTAGATCCTGATACCTTGCCCATAAATTTCTTCATCAAAATCAAAGAGGTGCACTTCAATGGATTCTTTCCCGCCCTGTACGGTTGGCCTCACCCCAAAATTCAACATTCCCTTGAGCTCCCCGCGTTCATTTTTCTGATCGCCAATTAGTTGCGACATTACCGCGTAAACACCATAGCTTGGCAAAAGTTTGTCCCGGTCTTCCACCTGGATATTTGCTGTGGGATAGCCAATTGATCTGCCGAGCTTATTGCCATGAATGATTGTTCCTTCGAAAAAATAGGGGTACCCCAAAAAATCATTCGCGGCAGCAATCTGCCCGTTCAAAATGCAACTCCGTATTTTTGTAGAGCTTATGGTAATGTTATTTATGAATTTCTCGGGTATTTCATAAAGCTTGTATCCATAACCATTTTGCAATGCTTCAAGCAAAGCATAGTTGCCTTCACGGTTTCTGCCGAAATGATGGTCGTAACCAATCACAATCGCTTTTGGTTTGAAATTGGCGATCAATATCTGCTGGATGTATTCCACCGGGCTAAGCATTGCGAATTGTTCGGTAAAAGGAATAACAACCAGGTGATCAATTCCGGTATTTGCCAGCAAATCGATTTTTTCATCAAGCGTGTTCAGCATCCGGATCTGTGCATCCTGATTTCCGATCACTCTTCTTGGGTGCGGATGAAAAGTCAGAATAATGGATTCACCCTCCAGTTCTTCAGCTACCCATTTAAGTTGACCGATGACCAGTTGATGGCCTTTATGCACGCCGTCAAAAGTGCCTATTGTGAGCACGGCATTCCGGAATTCCGGCAAGTTTTGAATATCGCGATGTACCTGCATGATCAGCAAATTTCCACATGCCATTCTCAAATTCCAAATCTTGATCTGTCCAACTTAAATTTGTGGCATGTCGTTATATGCCAAAAGGGGGGTATCCGCCCAAAAAGAAGAAGTACACGCAGCCACAGCAAGGCTGGATGCAGGAATATTCCCAAAAGCATTTTGTAAAATTTACCCGGATATAATGGGCGGCCATGAAGATTGGGTGAATGTAATGCATGCAGACGGAGCCGGAACTAAAAGTATTTTGGCTTATTTGTACTGGAAGGAAACCGGCGATCTGTCGGTATGGCGTGGAATTGCACAGGATGCCGTTGTAATGAATCTGGATGATCTGCTTTGTGTGGGCATTTATGACAATATCATTTTTAATTCCACCATCGATCGCAATAAAATGTTGATACCCGGTGAAGTGATCAAAGAGATTGTAGAAGGGAACCAGGAATTGTTTGAGATGTTGAAGGGTTATGGCATTGGAATAACATATATGGGAGGAGAAACGGCCGATGTAGGAGATGTGGTACGTACCATAGCGGTCAATGGCACTATGGCTGTGCGTTGGCCAAAAAACCGGATTATCAGTAACGACAAAATTTCCGACGGCAATGTGATCGTGGGTTTGGCCGGCTTCGGTCAAACGAATTATGAAAATGCATACAATTCGGGCATCGGCAGCAATGGCCTGACGAGTGCCAGGCATGATGTGTTGTCGAAATATTATTTAGATAATTTTCCCGAGGCCTCAGATCCCGGTATAGATGAAGCTGTTGCTTACTCCGGTAAACACCGGTTAACAGATCCTTCTGCTGTGCGAGGCGTGGATATTGGTCATTTGCTGTTAAGCCCTACCCGAACCTTCGCGCCGGTAATGCGCGAATTGCTTCAGGAGCATTTTGATAAAATCAAAGGCCTGGTACATTGCAGTGGAGGTGGACAGACCAAATGCCTGAAATTCATTCCCGATAATATCAAAATCGTTAAAGATAATTTATGGGATATTCCGCCGTTGTTCAGGCTGATTAAAGAGTTGAGTGGCGCGGACTGGAGAGAGATGTGCCAGGTATTTAACCTGGGTTCGCGTCTTGAAATTTATTGTGCATCCGAAGATGCCCCTTGTATAATGGATACTGCATTACAATATGGAGTAGACGCCAGGGTAATCGGCAGGCTTGAAAAGGCAACCGGGCAGGAGCTGACCATTCACATTGGGGAAGAAACCGTTACCTTTGGATCTTAATGCTAATTAATCCATCGCAACTCAAAAATATATTGCTGCATGATTCCGGAACTGGTTGTAGAACTGAAAAACGCGAACATTTATCAAGGGACATCACTCATTTTAGGAAATGTAAATCTGGAAGTAAACCGGGGCGAATTTGTTTACCTTGTTGGCAAAACAGGTACAGGTAAATCATCATTGCTCAAAACCCTTTATGGTGAATTGCCACTCAAAGAAGGAGAGGGCATTGTGGTAGGCCATGATCTGCCATCGCTTACATGGAAAACCATTCCATACCTGCGCCGTGATATGGGCGTTGTATTCCAGGATTTTCAATTGCTCACCGATCGGAATGTGTATGATAACCTGAAGTTTGTAATGAAAGCTACCGGTTGGACTGACGAGGCAAAAATTGAAGCAAAAATATCTGATGTACTTGAAAAGGTGGGATTGAAGAGTAAAGGATTCAAAATGCCTTTTGAAATGAGCGGAGGAGAGCAGCAACGGGTGGGAATAGCCCGTGCCCTGTTAAATTCTCCCAAGCTGTTGCTTGCCGACGAACCAACCGGAAATCTTGATCCCGAAACCAGCAATGAGATAATGCATTTGTTACGCAGCATTGCAAAAGATTATGGCATGGCCATTATGATGGCTACACATGATTACATTGTCATTAGTAAATATCCTGCCCGAATTATCACTACTGAGGGCGGGCGTATCCACGACAGTGCCGCCGCAACCCATACTCACTGATCAGGCCGGCCAGATCGAACGAATAAGGAATTGGGCATTCCGGTCATTGTCAAAAAGGGATGTAAGCACGTGTTCACGGTGGGAATAAGTTTCTTCCGGAACCTCCCTGTCCATATGGTTGCGGATATGATTGATAAATTCTTCAGGATCTTCAGCCAAAAGACAACAGCTTTGCAAGTCATCACCATCCGCACCTGCTTTGTTTACAATGCAAAAACGACCAAAGTACAATGCTTCGATCAGCTTAAGTTTTATCCCAGTCTTGTTGAAAGAAGGCAGTAAATGGATCTGTGCGTTTACCAACAGCTGTTCCATTTCCGAAGCGGCAGGATTGGCAATTATTCGGATATTAGAAGCCATTTCAGCAAGTCCCACCAATTCAGAAGCTGGGTTTTTTCCTGCAAATAAAAAATGTACACCCGGCAACGCGGATGCTACATGTTTTACCAGCCAACGAACGGCGTAAACATTTTCCGGTACAGAAAGATTTCCGTGGTATAAACAATAGTTGCCTTTACCATTGTGGCGGTATACACGTTGTTCTTTTAAAAAGAGCGGAAGGTGGACGATGTTTGAATACCCAAGTATTGTTTGGAAATATTTCAGGTCGTTTTCACCAATCGCATAAAATTTACCGCGGTTGACAAGCATCTTTTCATATTTCTTCAGCCAATCGGCCTCTTTGCGGTAATAAGTTTTTCTGAGCCAGTCTTTTTCAAAACCGGCAAGATGGGCATAATATATATGTTCCACGTTCATTAAGCGCACATGACATCGCTGGCTGTCAATTTCATGGTTGTACAAAAACCAGGTGCAATGTATCCCTTCCATAAAAACAGGATAATTGTCCGCATTGAGTCTCTCCGGTAATTTATGGTGCGACCGGCTCGAAACAATATAAGGAATACCATTTAGGAAAGCGGTTGGCTTAATTACCCTGGGATAATAATGTACTTCCGCACAGTATTTTTCAAGTTCAGGCTGGCGGCCACGCCCATACTCGAAGCAATGCAGGTGGATCTGGATTCCTGCCCGTTGAAGCGCATCTAATTTATAAAAAACATCAAATACCCCTCCGTAATCAACAGGGTAGGGTACATCAAAGGCCACAATATGGAGGTGTTTGTCGTCAGGCACGCCTCAGAAAATGGGTTCAGCTCAAAGGAAATACTTTTTGCCAGAATTCAATGAGCTTTTGTTTCTCATGATCCCAATTCCAGATTTCAGCGGCTTTTTTTGCGCCTTCTGAAAGCGAGTTCCAAAGTTCACTGTTGACCAACAGCTCTTTCATTCCCGATACAATTGTTGCCGGTTCCACATTATCGATCAGATGGGCCACCGCGAATTGTTTCTGCAAGGCTGCATATTCGGGGTAGTTAACACAGAGTTGGGGGATGCCGGCCTGTACATAATCAAAATAACGGTTGGCCAGTGAATTGTACTGGTTAATTCCTGTGTTTTCAAACAGGGTCAGACCTGCAAATGCCCTGCGTGTAATGGGTATAAGATCATTGGGGAGAATCTGACCAAGGAAAATAAATTTATCAGTCACTTTTGCTTCCAGAATTGCTGCCTTCAATTGCTTTATAAAATTGCCTGTACCGGCAATGACCACCGGAACATCAATTTCTTTCATAGCCTGTACCAATTGTGAAAACCCCCTGCCTTCATTTACTGCGCCCTGGTAAAGAAAAAAACGAGGTGGAAGGTCTGGGATGGATGCTGAAGAGAGTGGCCGCACATTTGCCGGCAACGGCATATTACGGATTACCCAGTAATTAACTTTATACTTAATATAGAAGATCTGGGCTATGTATTCGTTTACGGTATATCCATTGTTGAATTGCGGAACGAGGTTATGCTGCAGCTGACTCCATATATAATGAATATGTTTTCGCCTTTTCACTTCAGTCATCTCTGTAAACAGCTCATGGGCGTCATAAACTCTTGTTAATTGAAAAATTCGGGATATTTGGAATACTGGCAGGATCGTGTCGAGGTCAATGGCACAAACAGCAACCGATTTATTCGGCAAATTGCGCACATATTTCTTCAGCCATTGGAATAGTTTCCAATTGTACTCTGCATAAAATCGTTTCCCTTTGGTGTGCTTCAGGGGCAAGCGAACCTGTTTATATGCAGTTATTAAAAGAGGTAGGGAATCTGGTAGCTCACGACCTACCAGCGTAACTTCATAACCGGTTTCCTGCAAAGCAGAGCAGATGCGCTGCATACGCTGATCATAATTCAGATCGTTGGTTACGGTGCAAATTACCTGCTTTGTGACGGGATTTTTCACATTGGCAAATCTCATTCTTTTTGATGTACTTGGAGAATTTTTTGTAATTTCAAAATTTCGATTACCTTTGCAGCCCTTAAGATGTTTAATAAATAATTGGATCACAAAAACGAATAATCGGATGCCCTATTTAACTGTTGAAAAAAGAGCAGAAATTTTTAATACCTACGGTGGTTCCGCCAAAAATACGGGATCTATCGAAGGTCAGATTGCCTTGCTGACTGAGCGTATCAGCGCTTTATCGGCACACCTCAAAGAAAACAAAAAAGACTTTAGCACCCACCGCGGCCTCATGAAAATGGTAGGACAGCGCCGGAGATTGCTTTCTTATCTCAGCAAAAAAGACCTTCAAGGTTATCGCTCGCTGATCGAGAAATTAGGGTTACGTAAGTAATCGGCAATGGTGCTTTGAAGATATAAATCCCCGGTTGAAGCGTTTCAATTGGGGATTTAGTTTTTAATGGCTCACACTGTTTTCTTTTTTATCACTATTTTTCGCATCCGGATCAGGATGCCTTGTCATTTTCAAAAATATATCTATTATGATTCCACAACCCCATTCCGTCTCAATTGATTTGGGAGATGGCCGCCCCGTTACGATCAGCTCCGGCCGTCTTGCCAGGCAAGCCGATGGCGCTGTTCTTGTTCAGTGCGGAAATTGCTACATTCTTGCCACCGTTGTTGCCAGCAAAGAGCCCAGACCGGGCCAATCCTTTTTTCCGCTCACCGTAGATTACCAGGAAAAATTTGCGTCTGCAGGAAGAATTCCAGGTTCGTTTTTTAAGCGTGAAGGACGTCTGAACGACTATGAAGTATTGATCAGCCGATTGATCGACCGGGCCTTACGCCCCTTGTTTCCTGAAGATTACCTATGTGATGTTCAGGTACTTGTTACGCTATTGTCTTACGATGAAGAAGTAATGCCCGATAGCCTTGCATGCCTTGCAGCATCAGCCGCTCTGGCCGTAAGTGACGTACCCATTAAAGAAGTGATCTCAGAAGTGCGAATTGGCCGCCACCAGGGTGAATTTATTGTGAACCCTACCCGCAGCCAGTTAAAGGAATGCGATATGGATTTTATGATCGCTGCCACTGATAAGAACATTATGATGGTTGAAGGCGAATCAAAGGAATGCCAGGAAGAAGACCTGGTTCGCGCCCTTCAGGTTGCCCACGATTCCATTAAAATCCAGATCTTAGCCCAGCAGGAACTTGGTCAGAAAGCAGGCGTTACCGGCAAGCGGGATTATACGAAGCCTTACAGGAATGAAGAGCTCGAAAAAAGGATTTATGAATTGGCTTCTCAGAAAATGCATGCCATTGCTTCTTCAGATTCCGGAAAACATGAGCGTCGCGAAGCATTTTCCAAACTCCACGATGAAGTGGTGGAAGCGCTTGGCGAATTGAGTGACGAGGACGCTGCTTTGATCGGACTGTACACCGGTGATGTGCAATATGATGTGGTTCGCAATATGATACTCGATGAAGGCAAACGCCTTGACGGACGGGATACCCGCACTGTGCGGCCATTAGATATGATTGTGGATGTGCTTCCTATGCCCCATGGTTCAGCTCTGTTTACAAGAGGTGAAACTCAATCACTTACTACAGTAACCTTAGGTACCCCATTAGATGAGTTGTTGCTGGAAACCGCAGGTACGAGTGACTATACAAAATTCTATTTGCACTATAATTTCCCTCCATTCAGTACTGGTGAAGTAAAAATGATGCGCGGGCCCGGTCGTCGTGAAGTTGGACATGGGAATCTCGCCATGAGAAGCCTGAAGCAACTGATGCCCGGAAATGATTATCCATATACGGTTCGTGTTATCAGCGATATCCTGGAAAGCAACGGCTCAAGTTCAATGGCTACTGTTTGTGCCGGTTCCCTCGCCCTGATGGATGCTGGTGTACCGTTTGCCAAACACGTTGGTGGCGTGGCTATGGGATTGATCACACGCCCGGCGGACGGAAAATACGCCATTCTCACAGATATTCTGGGGGATGAGGATCACCTGGGCGACATGGATTTTAAAGTAACCGGCACCCGCGATGGCATTTGTGGTGTTCAGATGGACATCAAAATTGATGGCCTGAGTATGGATGTAATGCGTGAGGCGCTTGAACAGGCCCGCCAGGCAAGATTGCATATTCTTAATGCCATGTATGAAGCCCTTCCCGCTTTCAGGGATGACATTAAGCCGCATGCTCCACGCATGGTGAAGATGTTCATTGACAAGGAATTCATTGGCGCCGTTATCGGACCGGGTGGTAAAGTAATCCAGGAAATCCAGAAGGAAACAGGAACAACAATAACCATCGAAGAGAAGAATGAAATGGGCGAAGTGAGCATCTTTGGCAAAGCCAAGGAAGGAGTAACCCGCGCAGAAAACTGGATTAAAGGCATTACCGCTATGCCAACTGTTGGCGAAGTTTATGAAGCTACAGTCAAGAGCATTATGCCTTATGGCGCTTTTGTGGAATTCTTACCTGGAAAACAAGGGTTACTTCATATCAGTGAAGTTACCTGGAAACGCCTCGAGTCATTGGAAGGCATTTTAAAAGAAAACGACCTGGTTAAGGTAAAACTGACCGGCACCGATCCAAAGACCGGTAAGTTTAAGCTCAGCCGCAAGGTGCTTTTGCCGAAACCACAGGTCCCAACGCAGGAAGAAGGCAAGAATTAAGGCATTGATTAAAGTGTATCAATCCCGGAGACTTCTATCACTCCGGGATTTTTTTTAGTTCCGGCTTTTAAGCCAGATAAAAAACAGGTTTCGGCATGAAGAAAAAAAGATATATCAAGGTTGAGGTTCCGGGTCTGGACGCTGAAAAGAAAGAATGGGTTCCAGCCCTTTTTGCCGATCTCAGTATTTCAGGCATTGAAGAAAAAGAGAATGGAGTTGAAATTTTTGGCGCTGAAGGAACTCTTGAAGTAGAAGAAATTGTGGATATTCTGGAAAAGAAAGGCCTTGAATACCAGTTGTTTTTTATTGAGGACCAGAATTGGAATGCCGTTTGGGAATCATCTTTTGAACCGGTTGTGGTAGAAGACCAGGTATGTATACGTGCCAGCTTTCATGAGGCACCTAAAACCGTAAAATATGATCTGGTGATTACTCCAAAAATGAGTTTTGGAACTGGCCATCATGCGACCACATGGCTAATGGTAAAGGCTATGGCTGAAATGGACTTTGCCAGCCGGACGGTTATCGATTTTGGAACGGGCACAGGAGTATTGGCGATTTTTGCCGAAAAACTGGGAGCGATACAGGTTGAAGCGATTGATATTGATGAATGGAGCGTAGCCAATGCTCTTGAAAATTGTACGAATAATGAATGCAGAAACGTCATTATCCGGCAAGACAACCAACTAAAATATCTTTTGCCGGCCGATGTGGTGCTTGCCAATATCAACCGGAATATTCTCCTTGAAAATATGGTCAGCCTGGTTGAGAAAACCAGGGAAGGGGGGAGTTGCCTGATGAGTGGGTTATTGGAGGGTGATCGTGAAATTATCAGTAATCAAGCGGTAGCTTCAGGCTTCCAGGAAGCAGGATACTGGGAAAAGGACGGATGGATTGCCTTGTTATTCCGCAAAAATTAAGTGAATATGAAAGTCCTCCCTCTCGCAACGTTTCATTTTATACTACATTTGTAAATTCTACTTAATTTTTTCCGGGTGGGATTGATTGCATTTTTTACCGGAAAGCAGTTTGACTATAAGATATAATGTTAGAATTATTATTAATAATTATTGCCTATTTGATCGGGTCTATCCCCACTGCAATCTGGGTTGGGAAATACTTTTTTGGTATCGATGTCCGCGATTATGGAAGTGGAAATGCCGGCGCCACGAATACGTTTAGGGTTTTGGGTGCAAGATGGGGCAGCTTTGTAATGGCTGTCGACATTTCCAAAGGGGTGATCGCCTGTTTGTTGTATTTGCTGATCCCTTATTATACTATGCATGAATTTGCCCGCACCAACTTTATGATCGGCCTGGGCATGGCAGCTGTATTAGGTCATATTTATCCCATTTGGGCCGGGTTTAAAGGAGGAAAGGGCGTGGCCACCGTATTTGGAATGGTGTTGGCCATCCAACCGCAGGTAGGGCTGATGGTATTGATCATTTTTCTGCTGGTATTGTTTTTAACCCGGTACGTTTCACTCAGTTCTATACTTGCATCGCTTTCTCTGCCTATAATGGTTCTGGTTATCTTTAAAGAGCCCGAATTGCTTTATCGCATATTTGCTGTCGCCATTGCGGTTCTCGTTATTTTTACCCATCAGAAAAATATTGACCGCCTGTTGAAAGGCAATGAAAATAAGGTCAAAATGAATGGGTTGAAGCTTAGAAAACGAAACTGAACCCACGGCCTGGATTCAAAAAAATCTAAAAAAAAGCCTCAATATCTCTTAGTTTATCAAGATGTTGATCTATTTTCCAAAATTATTGTATATTTTTGCATCTAAATTCTTACGTCTTTAATGTTTACCACTTAAATACTCTTATTGAATTTCGCCTTGGGATTCGTGATGAATGGTTTCAAGGCATTGTTGTATAGTGGAAAACGGCGTGTAGAGTTTCAAACTTCATTTTTTAATTAAACAGTTTTTTGAGTGATGTCGCAGCTAAGTCTTGTTGAAAAACTTCGTTTAACCGAAGAAAAAAATTTATTGATTCAGGGTTTACCATCTTCGGTAGAAAAACAATTTATCAAACTTTCATTTTCTAAAAACGTAACCCCTTTACTAAGAAGAAAGAAAATAGACTGGGCACTTGTTTTCGCCGTAAACGAAAACCAGCTAAGCCAGATCCTGAATGACGTATTGCCCGCAATGAACGACGAGGGCAAACTGTGGGTAGCCTACCCTAAAACCACCTCCAAAATAGTGAGCGATCTTAACCGCGAGGGAAGCTGGACCTGCCTGACCTGCAGTGGGTACAACAATGTGGAAGAAGTTACCCTGGACCATGTGTGGAGCGCCATCTGGTGGAGCAACCGCATAGAAATGGACAACGAAGAGGAGGTTTTTGAAGTAGCAGATGCCGATAAAAATTAATCTTATCATGCAGCGTTTTCCTGCATAATTTACTCTTTGACTACGAAGAGCCGGGAAGGCTTTCAATTTTATGCAAAAAGTTATGGGCTGTCTGAAAAGACGGCCCGTTTACTTTAAGGCACCATCTCCGGTTGTCGGAAGGCTGGATTGTCGCTTGCTGATAGCCAACCAATCTTAAATGTTTCAGGTTGCTTTGGCAAAAAGCACAGACACTCCAAAAATCCATTTTTGCCTAAAAAATGCGCAATGGCATATTCTTTTGAATAGGGCATTGCGCATGTTGATTGGTATTTTCTTATTTTCCTCCCGGCCGGGCCACCGGCTCAGGCTCATCGTCGCCGAAACGTGGTGAGCGTTGATTGTTTTCTTTCTTAGGTTCCAAACCATGAATTGGATTAAGATCGGCCACATAAATACTCCGGCCGTGTGTGCCCAGCAAGATTTCATTTTCCCGTTCCTGAATCGCAATATCATGTACAGGGACACTGTGTGGCATACCCTTATTCCAGATATCCCAGCGGGTTCCATTGTTCTTGCTCACGTATAAGGCCCCATCGGTACCTACATATAGGATCTCGGGAAATTTAGGATCTTCACGAATTACATTTACTGGCTCCATTGGCAGGTTTCCGCTAATATTTTTCCAGGTGGTGCCAAAATCTTCACTCATATAAACCATTGGTACAAAAAAATCATTGCGGTAGCCATTGAGTGTTACATAGACCCGGCCGTCCTTATGCCGGCTTGCGATTACTCTGCTTATCCAAAAACCACCTGGCAATATGTTTTCCCCAATACGTTTCCATTCAGCTCCGGCACTGTGGCTTACATGCACATTGCCATCATCGGTACCTGCATACAGTAGGCCTAGTCTGAGGGGGCTTTCACTGATCGAAGTTAATGTGCCAAAAGGAACATCGCCTTCTTTGCCACCCCCGGTTAGGTCCGGGCTGATGGCAACCAGGTTTTCCCCTTTGTTCATGCTGCGATGGAGCCTGTTGCTACCGATATAAAACATATCCGGATTGTGACTGCTCAGCATGATGGGCGTAAGCCAGTTGAACCGGTATGGTTTTTCACCCATTTTATGCGAGGGACGAACAGAACGGAAGCCACCGGTATCAAGGTGGGAGCGGGAATATGCACCGAATTGGGAGCCAAAATAAACTGTTTTATTGTCGCGTGGATCGGCAAATACCATCATGCCATCTCCACCTCCAAGACTCCGGAAGGCCATAGTGTCGCGCATGGCATCATTTGTACGCTGCCGAACTGTAAAACCACTCCATACCCCATTATCCTGTAAACCACCATATACCCGGTATGGACGGGCATTGTCAACACTAATGGTATAAAACTGGCCTACTGCAGCGCTATTCGCCTTAAACCAGTTGTCGCCATTATCGTAACTGATATTCACTCCCCCATCATTGCCGATGATTATATGGCTGTCGCGTTTTGGATTGATCCAAATCGCATGATGATCGGCATGCGTATTGGCCTTGTTTATATAACTAAAGGATTTTCCGCCATCAACAGACATTTGCAATCCAATACCCATAACCACGATCTTGTTTTCATCAGTGGCACTCATACCCAGTTTGCCGAAATAATACCCAAAAGTGGAGTGGTCGCGTATAAATTTCTCATTCATTTTCTTCCACGTTTTTCCGGCATCATCACTTCGATAAACTTCCATACCTACCGGGTTGTTTTCAAAGCCGGTGTTCACATAATAAAAATCATACAATACGGTTGATTCAAGGTCTCCTTTGGCAACCTGTTCTTTGATCATCTTCGCACCGAAACGGGATGCGTCGCGGCGGAATCGGAAAAACGAATCCAGTTTGTTATCATCAAGCCGGGCGAATTCCGCCTTTGTCAGGTGCTTAAAATCCTCAATATCATAGCGGCCTTTGTCCTTATCCTGCTGCGAAACGGGACGTTGAGCCTGATTGTCAATTACGGAATAAAGGATATCCGGATTTTTGGGAAATACCACGATCCCTGACCGTCCGAAATCGTTTCCATCAGGCAGGCCGGATGCCTTGCCACTAATTTTCTCCCAGTTATCGCCTCCATCAGTGGATTTGTAAATACCGCTTGTGGCGCCACTTTCTACAAAATTCCACGCAGCCCGGGTTTTATACCACATGGTGGCGTAGAGCACGTTGGGATTATGGGGGTTTAGGTCCATGTTTATGGCCCCTGTGTTTTCATCAATGTAAAGCGTTTGCTTCCAGCTTTTACCTCCATCGGTTGATTTATAAACACCCCGCTCTTTATTGGGGGAATAAAGATGGCCGGTTACTGCAACCCAAACGATATCCGGATTTTGCGGATGAACCAGGATCTTTCCGATATGGTGGCTTTCAGGAAGTCCGCAATACGTCCAGGTTTTACCGTTATCGCCAGATTTATAAACACCCACCCCACTGTATGTACTGCGGCTGGCATTGGCTTCACCAGTTCCCACATAAATGGTACGGGTAGGCCAATGCACCACGATTTCCCCCATGAAAATCACGTCTTCGCTGTCGAAAACCGGGGCAAAACTCTGGCCATTGTTTACGGTATGCCAAAGGCCACCGGTTGCATAAGCAACATAAAATTCCGTCGGATCATCGGGATTCACATCAAGATCCACAACGCGTCCGCTCATTACGCTTGGACCGATGCTCCGGAATTGCCCGGCAAACGGAGTGGATTCAGCCATTTTGCGCTTTTCAGCATGGCTCCTCAACCGGGCGTCAGCAGAAGTAGGATTTACTGTGGGCTGTGTATAAGCCGTAAATGTTAACAGGCCCGCAACAGCTGTGCAGAGAACATTTTTTAATTTTGATAACATAGATCTGGATGTTTTCACGTTATAACCTACGAATTTAAGCATATGAAATTTATAATGACCATTCTCAGCGCTTTTCTGCTTGTCTTCCTAACAGGCAACTTAAATGCGCAATGCGTTAAATATGTACTCAGCGACCGCGGAGATACCTTAAACTGCATTGACAAAAAAGGCCTGAAACAAGGTCCCTGGATCGAAAGATTTCCGGCTTTACGCGGAAATCCTGGGTATGAAGAAGAAGGGGTGTATGTGGATGGCAATAAGGAGGATATCTGGCGCACATTTACCCTGCAGGGGGACCCTCTTTCTGTTCAGACCTATAAATGGGGAATGTTGAATGGCAGATCCCAATATTATACTTTATATGGCCTCGAAAGGGAAGAAAGCTGGTACGCCATTAACCCTCATCAGGAATATGATACCATTGATGTTCCGGACCTGTTTACAGATGGCCTGTATTCGCAGGTGGTTATAAAAAACGAAGGACGCAGCCTTCGGCATGGAACATGGACTTATTACGACCCGCAGACCGGGCTCATCCTTAACCAGGAGGAATATATCCGCGACAGTTCAGTAAATCCACTGGCTAAATTCGGCATAAAGGAAAAATCAGGCGAGCGGGTGGCCGGTGATACCTCTAAGAAAAAAATTGAAAAACCTGCAATTGTACAGGAATGGGAGAAGAAAAATTCAGGTAAGAAAAAGATCAAGGTACGTGACGGATCTACAGGGTATTAATAACATTGTTGCCAATCGTACTTTTTTTTGATGTAATACAGGCTTCTGAAAACGATTCAAACGATTCTATTCAAAGATTTTCTTTTATGATCTTAAGAAAATTCTTGCGGTCTATCAAACGGGCGCCGAGGCTTGCGAGGTGATTGCTATGCGTCTGGCAATCAATGATCTTCAATCCTTCCTCATGCATCGTCTTAACCGCGTGTATGAAAATAGCTTTACTTGCATTGTCCAAATTGGTAAACATGCTTTCTCCGAAAAAGACATTGCCCATCCTGATCCCATAAAAACCGCCGGCCAGGTCTCCGCCTTTCCAGGCTTCAAAACTATGCGCATGGCCGCTTGTATGTAGTTGCATGTAAGCGTCCAGCATGGAAGGAGTGATCCATGTTCCACTTTGACCATTTCTCGGAACTTCCGCGCAACATTTCATTACTGTTTCAAAATCGGCATTCTTTGTAAAGCGGAAGAGGTTTTTCTTAAGTAACAATTTCATGGATTTGCTTATATGGAGTTCCTCCGGAAATAAAACAAACCGTGGGTCGGGGCTCCACCAGAGAGGAACGTCTCCCGAAAACCATGGGAATATCCCGTTTTTATAAGCCCTTATCAACCTTTCAGGCTGCAAATCACCACCCATGGCAAGCAGTCCGTCTTCAAGAGCTTCCTCCACAGGAGGAAACCAGATTTCATCGTCCAGTAATGCAAGTGTTTTCAATTCCGGATTAATCCATTTTTTCAATGGTGGCATTTATTCCACGGTCAACAATGCCGTCTTTCATGGGTTTCAGATCATCATATTCTCCGCTTTTTACGGAGTATTTTCCTTTAAAATGAATAATGAGCGAGCATTGTTCGGCCTGTTCATAATTGTGGCCGCAAATTTCCATAAGCGCCTTGATTACCCACTCAAATGTATTTACCTCATCATTCCATACAATGAGCTGATAGCCTTTATTCTCGGCAACTTCTACATCCTCGTCCCGTTCAATCTGAGGATTCTCCCCGTGGTAAAATTCTTCTTTCATTCTGATTGCCGCAAATTTACAACTTATTCATTTTTGTGTTTTCATGGAGGATTTTCAATGGCAAATGCGCTGTTAAAAAAGCCGTGAATGTTGAAATGTGAAGAACCGTTTTCGGGGTTGCCAATAAATGACAGATATATTGCGTTTTGGATCGAAACGTAACAGACTTACAACCCTATCGCATGAAGATTTCCGCAACTGTACCGACCGCAGGACTAAGATGGCTGGCTGTCATTTTTATATTTCAGCTTTATACGGTTTCAGTATCCGCACAGGCTAGTTATATGACAAAAGATGAAGACCGGTACCAGCAGTTCCGGCTTGCCCGCCAGTTTTTCGATGAGAATAAATTTGAAACGGCTTACCCTTTATTTGCCGAGTTGGAAAGGAGGATGGAAGAGGAAACCGAACGCAACAAACAATTTGAAAAAGAGGCGCTTGAATTTTACATCATAGCCTGCCAGCTGATGCAGGGTTCGCAAACCGCATATCCGGCCGCGGAGGCCTATATGAACAGCAATGCCAATGAAACCTATAAAAGGAAAATGGCTTACTTCCTTGGACGCTCTCATTTTCAGCATGAAAAATATGCAGAAGCCATCCAGGTATTTGAACAGGTTGACCGCTCTATGCTGAGTGGCGAATTGCTGGATGCGTATGAATTTATGCTGGGCTATAGTTATTTCACCCAAAGCAATTACAATGCTGCGGAGCCGTTGCTTTCCGGCGTAAAAGACCGCCAGGAATCACCATATTACACAGATGCGAATTATTACTATGGCGTGATCGCCTTTGGCAAAAAAAGATACCGCCAGGCGCAGCAGGCTTTCAATATTGCCAAAACGAATAAAAATTATTCGTTGATGATCCCTTATTATGAAGCATCGCTTGCCTATGCCCTCGGGCAAAAGGAAAAAGCGCTGGAACTTGCGGAGCAGGCATACCGCAGCGGCTCTTCCCATTACCGGGTGCCCTTAATGCAATTGCTTGGTCATGCATATTTTGAGAAAGGAGATTACCAAAAGGCCAAACCTTATCTTGAAAATTTTGTAAAGCAATCGCCGCAGGTCAGCCGTGAAGACCTTTACGAACTCGCTTACATTTATTATACTGAAAAGCAATATGAGCAAGCCATCGAACAATTCAAACCATTGGCCGGCGGACAGGACAGTCTTAGCCAGCACGCCATGTATTTACTGGGAGATGCCTATCTTAAAACCAATCAAAAGGCCAATGCCAGGAACGCATTTTTGTTTGGAAGCCAGAATGGCACTGTGCCATCGTTTCGCGAACAGAGTCTTTTCCATTATGGCAAGCTGAGTTTTGAGCTCGGTTTTGATGATGAAGCGTTGAGTGCCCTGCGCCGGTACCGGAACGAATTTCCCCAGGGAAGAATGAACCAGGAGGCACAGGAGATCATGCTGGGTGCGCTGGCCAATTCAAGCAACTATAAAGACGCGCTGGATCTCTACCGCAACATGCCGCAAAAAACTGAAACGGCTACCCGGTTGTATCCTTCCATTGCTTTCAACCGGGCGCAGGAATTGATGAACAGTGGCCAGGCAGCCGCCGCGGAAGTGCTGCTTGATGATATTTTGCGCAGCCATGCGAACAGCGGTGCCGCCGCGTTGGCCGCATTTTGGAAAGGAGAGCTGCATTATCGCCGCGCACAGTACCCCCAGGCGCAAAACATGTTAGAGCGTTATCTTCAACAGGTGGTGGAAAGTGGCGAAGCCACCCAGGCCAATGCCTGGTACAATCTGGGATATGTGCAGCTGTACCGTGAAAATTACCGCGATGCGCTAAATGCCTTTGAAAAGATCCGCAACCAGCGCTGGGATAATCCCAATCAGCAACAGGACGTTTTACTCAGGCTTGCCGACGCAAGTTTCATGCTCAAAGATTATAACAAAGCCCTTGGCATTTATCAGCAGGTTGAACGGTCGGGTGGTGCAGGTGCAGACTATGCGCTTTACCAACAAGCCATAATTAAGGGAGCCCAAAATCGTCCGGCAGAAAAAATTGCCATGTTGCAGCAGCTTGACCGGCAATATTCAAACAGTTCGCTCAATCAACGCGCCCACATGGAAACGGCGGAAACGTACCTTGCCAATGAGGAATATGCGAAAGCCCTTCCCTTCCTCGACCAGGTAATTAAAGGCTCCGGCAGCAGTGCTCTAAAACCTGAAGCGCATTTGAAATCAGGTCTTGCCTATATAAATCTCAACCGCAATGAAGAAGCGTTGAGGCAGTTCCAGATCCTGCTGGAAAATTATCCGCAGTCGAAGGAAGCCAATGAAGCCATTGACAATATCCGGAACATTTATGTTGAACTTGGCCGGCCGAATGAATATGTACAATTGCTGCAAAAAATGGGCAGGCAGGTTGATGCCGGTGTGGCGGACAGCCTGATGTATGCAAGCGCAGAACTTCAGCTGGCCGATGGTAAAAACGAACAGGCCGTACAATCGCTGACCAGCTACCTGGAAAAGTATCCCAACGGAAGATATTCGATCGCAGCAAATTATAACCTTGCACGCATTTATGACGATCAGAAGCAGCAATCCAAAGCCATCCCGCATTGGAAAGCCCTGGCCGATAAAGTGCCCAACGAATACGGAACTGCCGCACTCACCCGGATGGCCCGTCATTTTTATTTTGATGAAAAAAATTACAACACTGCAAAGGGTTATTATCAAAAACTGCTTGAACAGGCTTCCGCAGAAACGGACCGGCTTGAAGCACTCCGCGGACTCATTCGCAGCAATTACTACCTGGAGCAATATGCACAAGCTATTCCCATTGCCAACGACCTGCTAAAGCTCAGCAGCGCAACGGCCGATGACCGCGTTTTTGCAAATCTTGTTTTAGGCAAACAGGCCATGAAAGAAAGCCGGAAAGCCGAAGCTGCCACGTATTTCAGCCAGGTGGCCAAATCTTCAAAAAGCGAATTTGGCGCAGAAGCCGCCTATTGGGTCGCTTTTCTTAAATATGAAGAAAATAAACTTACTGAGGCGGAAGCTGAAGCATTTGATGTAATCAAGAAATTTGGCTCATATGAGCTCTGGGTAACCAAAAGTTACCTGCTACTTGGCGATATTTTTATGAAGCAAAAGGATTATTTTAATGCCAAAGCCACCTTTAACAGCGTTGCTGAAAATGCCACAATCCCGGAACTGCAGAAAGAAGCCGCTGAAAAACTGAAAGCGGCGGAGCAAGCATCAGCAGCTGCAAACAAAATCATTCAATAATTGACTATGAGGATGAAACCTTTGACATACCTGGTCCTGGTCTGTGCTTTAACAGGCGTTGCGAACACTTCCCGTGCGCAGCAGCAACCGCGGACCATAGACATTACTTCCACTTTTAAGCCGTCGTTACTGCCGAGTCAGAAGATCAATTTTGCGGCATCTCCTTTCGTTCGTGATAGCAGCAGAAGAGTAATGGCTTACCAATTGCCCAACCAGAACCTGCAAATCAAGTTCTTCCCTGCACCGGTATCCCCTCTTGCTTATGAGGGCAAACTGACCGAAACGGCAAAGGACAACTTTTATGTAAAAGCCGGTTACGGTAATCTCCAATCTCCTTACCTGAAGGCTTTGGCTACGCTTGGTACCAATGAATATTTCAATGGCAATATCCGGCTGGCTTACGATGGGGCGAAAGGGGAGCTCATCAAACAAAAATATTCCAATCTGGATCTTGGAATCAATACGGTACAACACCTGGATGAAAACAACAGCCTGGAATTGTATGGAGGATTTCAGCTTCAATCCACGTACCGTTATGGTGGATTGGACAAAGACTCAGCAGCAAAAGCCAATTCAGAAAAACTTTCCTATACTGATATTATGCTGGGAACCCGCCTCAATAACCGCAGTGATAATTCTTTAGGCATAAAAATGGAGGGCAACCTGGAGCTTCATGCTTTTTCGGATAACCACAAAAGCCGCGAACTCAGCCTCATTTTTGATGTGCCTTTTACCAAAAAATTCAGCGATCAGTTTACAGCTTCCATAAAAGCAAAAGGAATATTCAGCTTCCTTAACAAGCCATCGGTTGATTACGGAAACCACCTGATCAGTTTTCCAACCCAACTGTCTTTCCTGGCCTTTGAAAATTTAAAAATAAATGCAGGCCTTACCCCGGCGTTGGCCAATGGAGAGTTTAAGGTTTTGCCCGATGTGTCTGCCGAATTGCTGTTGCCGGATAATAACCTCGTGATCCAGGCAGGGATGTCCGGCTATTTCACTGAGCAAACCTATCGCCGCCTTGCCAATATGAATCTTTGGATTGTTGCTCCCGACTCATTGATACATACAAGCACCGTGGAGCTTTTTGGCGCCATCAAAACGAGCCTGGCAGAAAATGTGCAGCTCCGGGTAAAGGCGGGATATGGCAAAATGCGTAACCTGCCGGTATTTATGATGTCTGGCCGATACCTTGATTCTTTTAGTGTGGCGAATGCGGATGAGGTAAACCGGATGAATATAACCGCGGAACTGGATTACCATATTTCGGATAAAGTGAGCTGGAATACCAGCCTCACCGTGAACAAATATGGTGATGTAAATGTTACTTCCAAACCTTATGGTTATCTGCCCCTGGAGATCCGCTCCAGCCTGGAATGGAAGCCCATCAATAAACTCTCAGTAAATGCAGACCTTTATAAATTCAGTGGAGCGTGGTTTAATGAAAAAAATGGAGGAAATCATCGGGGTGATGGAGGCTTTGACCTGAATGCGGGTGCGGGTTACCGCATCATTCCGGAAATCGGCATTTGGCTCCAAGTTAAAAACCTGTTGGGAATGGACTATACACGCTGGCGTGGATACAGCGCAGTTGGTCAGCAAATTTTAGGTGGCATAACAATTCATTTATGATCTTTCCCTAATTTAGTATTTCATGAAAACCATCTTGCAGCGGTATTTGTTGGAAAAGGGTGAAGTGGTTCTCCCTGGGATCGGGCAGCTACAGAGAAAATATGTGCCGGCAAAATATGATTTGCCTGAGGCTGCATTTGTACCGCCACATGAAGAAATCGTTTTCATTCCGGGAAATCCGGGTTTCCCCTCACAGGATTTGCTTGGTGAGCTGGCCCGCCAAATGGATCAGTCAGAAGAGGAAGCTTTCGAAAAACTTCAACAATATGCCTTAGGGATGCAAAGTGAACTGGATATGGGTAAGCGTATTGACTGGTCTCCAATGGGTACGTTTTCATCAGAGCATGGCCATTTTTCCTTCGGCAAAGAAAATCAAAATGAGCACTTCGTTTTTCCGGCAATTGCCGCCACTCGCCTGAGCAAAACCCGTGTGCATGAAATAACAGTAGGGGATTCTGAAACCACCACAGAAAAAATGCAGGAATGGCTCAATCGCGAAGAGGCGAAACCGGACAGGTGGTGGGTATGGCCGCTTGTAGTCTCTGTAGCCGCGGTGGCGCTTATTGTCTGGAAATTTGTCCGGTAATTTTCACATCCCTTTTCTGGTTCTTTTCTTCGTTATTGATGTAATCAAATATCACAACGGTATGTTTCCGTGCTTTTTCCTGGGCCTTTTGGCCACCTTGTTTTCCAGCATGGCAAATGCCTTAATCAGTTTTCTGCGCGTAACCCTTGGTTCAATTACTTCATCTATAAATCCACGTTCGGCTGCCTGGTAAGGATTTGCAAAAAGATCTCCGAATTCTTTTTCTTTTTCCTTTAATTTTTCCTCAGGATTTGCGGCAGAAGCAATTTCATTTTTGAAAATGATTTCGCTTGCGCCCTTGGCGCCCATTACGGCAATTTCGGCGTTTGGCCAGGCAAAATTCAGGTCAGCTCCAATATGTTTGCTATTCATCACGCAATATGCTCCGCCATATGCCTTGCGGGTGATCACGGTAACACGGGGAACCGTAGCTTCGCTTAATGCAAACAGCAGTTTAGCCCCATTAGTAATAATGCCATTCCATTCCTGGTCGGTGCCGGGCAAAAAGCCCGGCACATCTTCCAGGATCAATAACGGGATATTAAAACAATCACAGAAACGGGTAAAACGGGCACCTTTTTTTGAACTGTCGATATCCAGTACACCTGCCAGGCTTGCCGGCTGATTGGCCACAATGCCAATACTCCTTCCGGCAATGCGTGCGAAGCCAACAACAATGTTGGTTGCATAATCTTTATGGATTTCAAAAAAACTGTGCTCATCACAGATTCCTTCGATCACCTCACGCATATCATAGGGTTGGTTCGGGCTTTCCGGCACAATATTTTCGAGACTTTCCCGCATCTCTTCTCCAATTTCATAAGGCAATTTCGGAGCCACATCTTCGCAATTCTGTGGCATATAGCTCAATAATTTTTTGAGCTGGTTTATGCAGTCAAGGTCATTTATAGCGGTTAGGTGGGTTACACCGCTTTTGATGCTGTGTGTTGAAGCTCCGCCAAGTTCTTCGCTGCTGACTTCTTCATTGGTTACAGTTTTTACCACATTTGGACCGGTAACAAACATATAACTGGTGCCTTCCACCATAATGGTAAAATCGGTCATCGCCGGGCTGTAAACCGCGCCACCGGCACAGGGCCCCATGATGGCCGAAATCTGAGGCACAACGCCGGAGGATTGCACGTTGCGGTAAAAGATCTCCGCATATCCGCCCAGGGAACGCACACCCTCCTGGATGCGGGCGCCGCCCGAATCATTGAGCCCGATGACCGGAGCGCCCGCCCGCATGGCCATATCCATGATGCGGCATATTTTTTCGGCATGGGTTTCGGAAAGCGCGCCGCCAAAAACGGTGAAATCCTGTGCGAAAACATAAACAAGCCTGCCGCTTACAGTGCCATACCCGGTAATAACACCATCTCCGTAATATTTTTGTTTGTCCATGCCGAATTCCGTAGTCCGGTGGGTTACCAACCCGCCGATTTCCTCAAAAGAACCGGGGTCCACCAGCACTTCAATCCTTTCCCTTGCCGTAAGCTTATTTTTTTTATGCTGTATATCGATGCGTTTTTCACCGCCACCGAGTTTACTTTGCCGGATCTTATCCCTGAGTATTTCGTAGTTTTTGCTCATTGCTGTTGCTTAAAAAATTGAAATTAACTAGACAACCTGCGCTTCCAGCTTGTGCTTTTGTGCTCCACTATACTTAATTTTTTAGTTTGCTGCATATAAATATGCAGGGCAATCAATGCTGCTGCTTCTGCCTGATGGCGCCTTTCTTCCTGTATTTTTTCGGGGATATAATATTGCTTTACAAAATGGGTATTGAAATCGCCGCTAATAAATGCAGGATGCCGGAATACAAATTTTCCAAAGGGCAGGGTAGTGGAAACACCCTCAATTTTAAATTGCCGAATGGCCAGCAACATTTTTTGAATGGCCTGGTCCCGGTCTTTCGCATGCACTATAAGTTTTGCAATGAGGGGGTCATAATAGATGGGTATGTCCATGCCTTCTTCATAACCATCATCCACCCGTATTCCATCACCTTCGGGTATGCGGTAGGCGGTAAGTTTGCCAATACTCGGCATAAAATTGTTTAGTGGGTCTTCAGCATAAATGCGCAGTTCAATCGCATGCCCGTTCATTTGAATAAAATTCTGGTCAATTGGCAGATTTTCGCCCCGTGCTACCATAATTTGCAATTCGACAAGGTCAAGGCCGGTTATCAGTTCGCTCACCGGATGTTCTACCTGCAACCTTGTATTCATTTCCAGGAAATAGAAATCCCGGTTTTCATCAACAAGAAATTCAACGGTTCCTGTGCTGTAATAATTGCAGGATTTACCAACAAGTATCGCAGCTTCACCCATGCGGTGACGAAGTTCATCGTCAACAATGGCGGATGGTGTTTCTTCAATTACTTTCTGGTGGCGTCGTTGAATACTGCATTCACGCTCATACCCATGAACATAGTTTCCCTGTTTGTCGCCCACGATCTGGATTTCAATATGTCGGGGAGAAGAAATATACTTTTCTATGAAAACGCTGCCGTCTCCAAAGGCTGAACGGGCTTCACTGATGGCTCTTTCCATCTGTTCTTCAAGATCATCTTCCTTTTCAACAATGCGCATGCCTTTTCCACCTCCTCCTGCGGAAGCCTTAATCAGGACCGGGTAACCAATCTCTGCAGCGACTGTTTTCGCAATTTTCACATCGTCAACAGCTTCATCAATGCCCGGAACCATTGGGATATTGTATTTTTTCACCGCTTCTTTGGCAGCAAGCTTGGAACCCATAATGCGCATGGATTCCGCCGCAGGTCCGATGAAGGTTATTCCTGCTTCTTCCACCTGGCGGGCAAAATCAGCGTTTTCGCTGAGAAAGCCGTAGCCCGGATGGATACCGTCAACATTGAGCATTTTGCAGATCTCAATGATTTTGTCACCACGCAAATAGGATTGCGCAGAAGGAGCAGGACCAAGATAAACCGCTTCATCCGCAAAGCGTACATGCGGAGCTTCACGATCTGCTTCCGAATAGATGGCCACAGATTTAATGCCCATTTTTTTTACTGTTCTTAAAATGCGCATTGCAATTTCCCCACGGTTGGCAACCAGAATTTTTTGCATAATGACGTAGTTTTGTTTTTAGTAAACCGTGATCTGACTATTCCAACTCGATCAATACCTGGTTTTTTTCAACCGGCTGGCCATTTTTTACAAGCACTTTTTTTACAACGGCATCCGACTGAATGATGATGCTGTTTTCCATTTTCATGGCTTCAAGGATTAGCACTTTATCTCCTTGCCGGAGCTGCTGTCCTTCTCTTACGTGAACACTAAGTACAAGCCCTGGCATGGGTGCTTTCACTTCTTGTTGACGATGGGAAGAAGTGGCGGCAAAGCCCAGGGCATCCATCTGTTGCTCAAGAGGAGTTTTCACGTACACTTCAAAAAGTTCACCATCAATTTCCAAACTGCAATATTTGCCGTCATTCATCCATTTTACCAGGAAGGCATTTATCGATTCGTTATTCCGGATGAGATTGATTCTGCCTTCGCTTTTTTCTATGATATCCAGGGCATCTATTTCAGCTTTTGAAATATAGAAAGTTTCTCCGGCAACCATTACCGTGTAAACCGGTTGTTCGTCAGCCATAAGTTTCCGTATTTGATTCTTCAAACAACTATCTGCAAAAAGCAAATAATCCTGTTTCTACAAGTTCGTGACTTTTTTTAAAACATAAATATCGCACTGTATAAATTTAGGAAAAATACCATTTACTTTTCCGATAAATTCTACGGTTAATTCTTCGAACGTATTAGCACAAGCGTTTTGGACTGGCGCGGGTTGTTTGAAGGCGTAATGGTAACGCTGTTGGCATTGCTTTCAAAATTGAAGCGGAATGTCCGGGTATGCGGACTTTCTATGTAGCGCATTTGCATTACCAGCGAACCGTCAGCCGCTTTGTAAAAATGACCGGCAGTCTTAAGTGGCCCAATGCCGCTGTGGTTGTTGCGGGCGGCCTCAAGCAAGGAAGGTCCGGTAAATGTGGTTTCCCCCTTTGTCCAGCCCGTGTTTGAAAAACTGGTTATGTAGCGCCCATCTTTTCTGTCCATGATCAGCCGGAGGTTTTTTCCTGCCGGTTGCAGGCGAAACGCCAGGTATTCATCGTTTTCCGCAGGAATGAAAACTTGATTTTTAATTTTCCTCAATTCTTTCCTTTTTACATTGCTTTTGGCTACGGGCAAAGCGAGTGTATTCAGCTGATTCTGCAAGTCAGCATATGCTGCAGGATTTTCGGCCAGTGGTTCGTTTTTAAATTCTGGCAGCAGGTGATTCCAAACAAGGTTGATCTCATCCTGCATATCGGAGGTTTCACAAGTAATGGCGATCACTGCATTTTTTTCAGGCAGAACGACTATGTATTGTCCAAATGCGCCATCGGCACGATAGGCATTATTCCGGCATCTCCAGAACTGGTAGCCATAGCCCTGCATCCAGTCGCTTTCCGCCTGGTTTGTATTTGGAGATACCCATTCAGGCCATTGATGAATTTGCGCCGTGGTTGCTTCCTCTATCCAGGAGGGATTCAGGATCTGCACGCCTTTCCACTTGCCTTTATCCAGGTAGAATTGACCAAATCGTGCCATACTTTCCGTATTGAGTCTAAGGCCCCATCCCCCGGTATTTATGCCGGCAGGATTGGTTTCCCAATCTGCCTCTGTGATACCGAGCGGATCAAACAACCGGGGCTTCAGGTAATCAAGCAGTTTGGTACCGGTTATTTTTTGGATTATAGCCGAAAGCATATAAGTAGCCATACTGTTGTAATTGAATTTTAAACCCGGTTCATTTGGAACAGCAACCTTCAAAAAATCCTTTACCCAATTGTCGGAAGTAGCAATGATCTGAATCGGTTCCGGGTATTGGCCGGTTGCCATAGTCAGCAGGTCTTTCACTTTCATGTTGCCCAGATTCGGGGAAATGGTGTCCGGTTTGAATTCAGGAAAAAAAGAAAGGACAGGGTCATTGACTGTAAGTAATTTTTCCTGCACCGCGAAACCAATGGCGGTGCTGGTAAAGCTCTTGCTGGTGGAATACAACGTATGTTTTAGCTCCCTGGCATAAGGCGACCACCATCCGGAGGCAATTTGTTTGCCATGGCGGATCAATACGAAACTGTGGAATTCATTTTTGCTTTTGTTTGCCGCTTCAATAAAGTTACTGATGGCTTTGGAGGAAATGCCCTGCGATTCGGGCGTTGCCAGGGGTAAGGCCTGCGCAAGGGATAAACCCGAAAATGCCAGCGACAGCAGTAGAAAACAATATTTTTTCATGACAGTTGAATAGAATACTAAAGGTAGAAAAGACGTACTCAGAAGGGAATTTTATTTTCTGCCACCAGGGAAAAAACCATGGGAAGCATTCCAGGATATTTTTCAAGAACGAATTCCCGGGGCCGGCGTTCAATGAGGTCTTTAAAACAATTGTATGGAGAATAATCATATTCCTGGAAATACTTCAGGCGCATTCCATTGCCTTCAAGCACACGAAAAATTTCGCTCAGGCTGTGATTCCAGCTTATCGTACGGTAATGGATTGGAGCATCTCTATCGGTATAGGTGCCGGAGCTTTCTTCCAAAATTGGCCCTGCATTGAAATAGTTGTAAGTTACCCTATCAAAATGCTCATCAAAAATCCACATCACCGGATGGAATTCAACGAGGAGTAACTTACCTCCTGGTTTCAGGAAATGCTTTATAACGCCCGCCCATTTATGAAGATCAGGCAACCATCCAATTACGCCATAGCTGGTGAAAATCATATCAAATTCATCCTCCAAATGCCCTGGAAGGGCATATACATCGGATTCAACGAAACGGCATTTAACGTTGCATTTACCTGCCAGTTCCCTGGCTGCATGTATTGCAGCATCACTAAAATCAACTCCGGTTACTTCTGCGCCAAGACGTGCAAGCGATATGCTGTCCTGGCCAAAATGGCATTGGAGGTGCAGGATTTTTTTGCCGGTAATATCACCAAGTAATTCAAGTTCTATAGGGTTCAATGAAGTTTTGCCGGCAATGAACTCTTCCACACCATAAAAGTCAGAGCTAAGATGCACAGGGGTACAATTGTTCCAGCTTTCCCTGTTCACTTCCAGGTAATTTTCGGCGCCTTGGTCAATATTTTGCATTTTGACGTTTGAGTATGTGATTACAATATGCCCTCATCAGCAAAACTAAAGTATCCGCGGTCACTTACAATGATGTGGTCCAGCAGGGAAAGTTCCATAATACTGAGTGCGGTTTTTATTTTTTCAGTGAGCTTTTTATCCGCCTGGCTGGGCTGCAGGTTTCCCGAAGGATGGTTGTGGCAGATGATGATCGCGGTTGAATTGATCTCCAGCGCTTTTTTAACTATCACACGCACATCTACTACCGTTGAGGTAAGGCCACCTTCGCTCACTCTTTCTATGGCCAACAATTTGTTTCCCTGGTTGAGATAAACCACCATAAACAATTCACGCGGTTCATGTTGGAGGCGCTGGCGCAAATAGTCGGCCACATCTTTGCTTGATCTCAGGCGTTCCATGCCATCCAGATTTTCTGCAGCAAGAGAAATGGCAAGTTGCAACGCGGCTTTAATGGTGACTGCTTTTGCAGGCCCGATGCCTTTTATTTTTTGGAGATCCTTTATACCTTGTTTCGCCAGGAGGTTTAACTTGTTTTCATTGGAGTTGAGCAACTCCCTGGCAAGATCGATGGCAGATTTGGACTTGGTTCCATTATTAATTAAAATAGCCAATAGCTCGGTATTGCTCAATGATACTGCGCCGAGCTTCATCATTTTTTCTCTTGGGCGATCATCCTGGTCCCAATGCTTAATGGATGTGTGTGTTTTGTTGATATTTTCCATAGGCGATTCCGTTTAGCTCGGATAGGGAAATGTATCTTCGCCCGGTCATTTTACTAGCAGGGCAGTACTTTCAAATATAACATCCAATGCTGAATCGACAGCATACTTAAGGTAAAACCAAAAATTATGAGCAAAGAGGCGAGAATTTTCTCAGGCACCGGTTCAAAATATCTGGCGGAAAAAATTGCAAGAAGTTTCGGAAATGAACTGGGATCGGTTAACATTACGCGGTTCAGTGATGGTGAGATTGGAGTGGAATTTTTGGAAAGTATCCGGGGAGATTATGTGTTTATTGTTCAGGCGACTTATGCCCCCGCAGATAACCTGATGGAAATGTGCCTGATGATTGATGCCGCCCGGCGTGCTTCTGCTTATAAAGTTATTGCTGTATTGCCTTATTATGGCTATGCCCGGCAGGACCGCAAAGACCGTCCGAGAGTGGCCATAGGCGCCAAGCTTGTTGCCAATATGCTGACTGCCTCCGGCGCCGACCGTCTCATCACGATGGACCTGCATGCCCCGCAGATCCAGGGTTATTTCGATATACCGGTGGATCACCTCGACAGCAGTATTGTGTTCATTCCTTATATTGAAAACCTTAACCTGGAAAGGCTCACGTTTGCAGCGCCCGATGTGGGAAGTACCAACCGGGTAAGGGAAATTGCCAGTTATTTTAATGCGGAAATGGTGATTTGCGATAAGCACCGCAAACGCGCCAATGAAATCGCGAGTATGACAGTAATTGGTGATGTGACTGACAGGGATGTTATTCTTGTAGATGACATTTGCGATACCGGGGGCACACTGGCTAAAGCTGCGGGATTGCTGAAAGAAAAAGGCGCAAGAACCGTACGCGCATTTTGCACGCATCCGGTACTGAGTGGTAAAGCTTTTGAGAATATTCAGAACAGTGTACTGGAAGAATTGGTCGTGACGGATACCATACCCCTTAAATTGGGTGCACCAGAAAAAATAAAAGTTGCCAGCGTGGCAGATACCTTTGCGGTGACCATTCGCAATGCCTGGGAGAACATCAGCATTCACGGGCTGTTTGTACACAGTCATCGAAGGCTGAGCTGAGGCTAATCTCTCAACCGCTCAATCGCTGCAACCGCATCTTCATTGGGCTCAATCATTAATGAGCGTTGGTAAGCGTTAATGGCTTCGGCTTTGTTGCCAGCAGCTTCCTGGCTTTTGCCTAACCAATACCAGCCATCGGCATCTTTACTGCTGATCTCCACCATTTTGCTGAAAGTTTGAATAGCTTCCTTAAAATTGCTTTCATCATACCAACCTAGTCCTTTTTCATAATAGGCATTGGCAAAAGTATAGTCAATGCTGATGGCGCTATCGAGGTAGCTGCGTGCTGTAGTGTGGTCTTTGATGGAATTGAAATAAACGCCTTTTACAAAATAAAGTGCCGCCCGTGCATCGCGGCTGGTGTAACGTTTGCCCAGGGCATCCGCAATGGAAATGGCGTTTGGATTGCCGGCCTCTGCCAGTACATTGGCATGCGCCATTTCAACAGCTTCATCGCCGGGGCGATGAAATAAATAGTGTTCGAAAGCACGCGCTGCATCATCGTAGTTGCCGGCATCACGAAGCAAATCGCCTTTTACCACGAGGTACATTAAGTTATTTAACGTGTCGCGCAGGTACAGCGTATCCGCCCAAATTGCCGCTTCTTCAATATTTCCTGAGCGATCGAGGCTGTCGATCAGCGCATCAACCAATTCCAGGCTATCAGGAAATTCACGGATTTGCTGCTTCAATTCTGGAAACAATGTACTGGATCCGTCGGTCTGTTCATTATTCTGGCCACTCTTGCATGAAATGCATAATAAGGTTACCAAACAAAAGAACATAAAATAAAAGGGTCTGTTCATAGTGGTTGAGAATTTATCTGATTACTGTAACTGAACCCTGGAGCTTTTTATTGGCTACGCCCAGGTCAATTATATAATAATATACACCTGCCGGTACCATATGTCCGCGCCAGGTCCCATCCCAGGGCTGACTGTAACCGGAAGTTTGGAAGACAATTTTACCGTACCGGTCAAAGATATTTACTCTGCACCTGGGGTAGCTCGCCAATGCGCGAATGATCCAGGTATCATTGATGCCATCTCCGTTTGGCGAAAACGCGTTAGGCATCTGTACATTTTTGTAAATGAAAACACGGGCCTGGTCAGAAACCATTCCACACCCATGAGCGGACTCTGCAGTAAGCAGGTAAGTCATGTCTTCCGTGGGTGCAACATTGGGCTGTATGGCCAACGGGTCATTCATTGCAAATGCAGGGGTCCATATAAATGG
Source organism: Bacteroidota bacterium (assembly GCA_023387985.1). Classification (GTDB taxonomy): domain Bacteria; phylum Bacteroidota; class Bacteroidia; order Chitinophagales; family Chitinophagaceae; genus Phnomibacter. The sequence goes on from JAEWHC010000009.1 coordinate 1,407,743, forward strand.
GTCACCATCGCTTACCCTTCCCTGCAGACGGGTACTGTCACCTTCAAATACATACATATCCGGACCGGCATCAACCTCAGGCAAATCTATCAAATCAATGGTCAGGCTGGTAGAATCAGTACAGCCTTCTGCTGAAGTGCCTTTCACTTTAAATTCTGCTGAATTACCCGAAACAGGTGCTGGCATCGTCAGACTGGCCTGGTTTCCTACAGTTTGTAGGCCTGAAGTCCATAGGTATTGGGCAGCACCGGAAGCGGTAAGCTGAATCTGGTCATTGCGGCATACGGCGTTTTTGGCTGCTGTTGCAATCAATACGGGTTTGGCATGAACAACAAGATCAGCGCTGGCGACTGATTGGCAACCATATTCATCGATACGGGTTATGTTGTAGGTGCCGCCCGAATTGGCCATTGCGGTGAATGCTGGCGCATCCGCGGTGCTGTTAAAGCCATTTGGTCCGCTCCAGGAAATTGCGCCGTGGCCGCCAGCAGAAATGGACACGGTTTCGCCTTCACAGATTTTTGCTGGCATGTTTATACTTGCGGGTTGGGGATCACTTACCTCAATCCGAACAACGTTACTCACCACGCGGCAGGTGGGATTCTGCAGGTTGCCTGCTTCGGCAGCTATAAACCGGTAACCAAATGTACCGGCCGTATTTTCAGTCACGTTCAGCCTTAATGTTGTTTGACCTGCAATATCAGACCAGGTAATGCCGTCATCCCTGCTCTGTTGCCATTGCAAGACCGGGTTGTCAAATGCTGATTCTAGGTTGGCTTGCATGGCTATGGGTGAATTGTTACCGCTGCAAACAAGCAATTTATCTGTGGTGGCATTTACAAAGCTTAGCGTTGTTTTTGGCGCGCAGGCCCTGAAAGTAATGTCATCAATTAGCAGGTCATTTCCACAACCACCGGGATTGTCATTTACAATTTTGAGCCGTACGTCTGAAATGCCCGCAGGTGTTTCAAAAAGCAATGCAAATTGTTTCCAGGTTGGCACGTTGGTGGTGGGAATATTACCGGTTGAATAACTGCTTAATACTGTACCGCTTAGCGATTCAATAATAAATTTGAGGTTAGGCTGTCTTGGATCGGGCAGGCATGCTGTGGGTTTCAATACATTCAAAACCCAACAGGCAAATTCATATGTGGTACCGGCGCAAAGCCCTTGAATGTCCTGTGTAAAAAAAATACCGGGTGAATAACTCGCATTGACCACAAGCATATACCCGTTCACATCTCCGGGGGTATGATCCTCAGGCACATCGTGCCAGGTAGCGGCATTGCAGGCATATGTGCTGTTGCGGATAGAGTAAAATCCATCCTGCGGGCAATCCAGGTTGAAATAAGTATAGGTGGTTACCCCGGTGTTTAATGGCGGACCGGGATTGGCTCCGCTTCCAAATCCAATATTAATCACCGGGTCGCCCAAACTCCCATTGCAGGTTTGCGCATTTACTGAAATAGCGGTCCCTAAAAAAACCATAAACATTCCCAACAGGTAAGCTATACGCATGGCTGTAAAAATACGATGGATATGTTTCCGGTGAATGGATGAACGTTGGATTATTTCAAAAGGAGTTTAAGTCAAACGAATGAGTTATTGCTTTTTGTTGTTTCTCATTGCTATGGTCTGGCTTAAGGTGGGATCCGTGGCAAAATGTTCATACGCTTTGCCTTCCATTGGGTAGATCGCAATTTTTCCATCCGCATTGCTGTGAATTCCCCAGCCGTAGGTCTTGGCCAGCGGTGAAGTGCGCATGCATGCCTGGCCATTACTGAAAAATCCGCCTCTTTGTAAGTTCCAGTCCTTTTGGGTGATGCCATTTCGTTCAGCAAAAATTTCAAAGATCAATTCATCCGAAGTGTATTTATATGGATGGCCATTCAACTTTTCGTATTGCATTAAGGCAATGGTCTTTCCGCTTTTTGATACTGGGGGAATGGTACCGGCCAAGGCGCTTGTATCGGGTGCAACCCCAATAAAATTATTGTGGTAGGTTGTGGTGTGAATCTTCTTTTTCATGGTATGAAAATAGGAAAATACGTCGGACCTGAAAAAGAGCGTAATGAAAAAAACCCCCACCAGGTAGTGAGGGTTTTGTTATCATGATTTTTTTTCAATATGCCCTTTTTTCAAGGTGCTCTTCCAGGTTCAAATGATCAATGCCATTGCTCCACCAATCGGCTGCCGGCTTGCCTTTGAGATAATGGTCGAAAAATTCCATCATACGTACGGCATAATCTTTCCGGTTTTCCAATTTTGCTAGCCCATGATTTTCCCCTTTGTACTGAATCATAACCACCGGTTTTTTCAACCTTCGAAGCGCATTGTAGTATTCTATTCCCTGGGTAAAATCTACAGCACCATCTTTATCATTATGCAATAACAAAAGAGGTGTTTGTACTTTTTTTACATGGTACAATGGTGAATTTCGATTGTAAGCCTCCCAGTTCTCCCAGGGGGCACCCCGAAACCGGCCTTGTGAGGCTTCAAAGATGGACATATTCCCACTACCGGAATTCCAGTAAATAAGGTTATACATGCTCACCAGGTCAGTAAGCGGTGCACCGGCCGCCGCGGCTTTGAACATATTTGTCTGGGTAATGAGGAAAGATGTTTGGTAACCGCCCCAGCTATGCCCCGTGATGCCAATGTTGTTTTCATCAATAACTCCTGTAGCTATCGCGGCTTTAACCCCTGGAATTACACACCAAACCGCACTCATCCCGGGATCATCCAGTTTGTAAACGATATCCGGGGTAAATACAGCATAACCATTGCTTGTATACATCGTGGGGTTCCAACCGCCACCTGGATATGAAGGATTGGAATAGCTGTGCATATTCTGCGAAAGTTTTTCATAGTAATACACAATCGTGGGGTATTTTTTGCCGGCTTCATAGCCAGCAGGCAGGTATAAAACACCCTGTAATGAATCTCCTTTGTCACTTACATAATTGACCAGCCGGGAACCTTCACTCCATTGGTATTTCTTAGCATCTGGTGCGGTGTTGAACAATTCAGCTGGATTGGCAAGTGATGCGCCTGTTGAAAACACTGTAGTCGGCTTGTTGAAATTGGATTTTGTCAAAAGATAACTGTCACTGTTTTTTGCTTTGCCTAAAACATTCACCTGGGCATCATCCCAATTGGTAATGGCCGAACTTTTTACCAACCCGTTTTTACTTCCTTTTAAAATAGCTATGCCGCTTTTTTTGGTGTTTTCACCATAGGCGCGGAAATATTGATCCTTTGAGGGATCGAAACCTTTTTCATCTGGATCTAAACGCAGGCGGGAAAGGTAACGGATCTTGCTGGCCCCGGCACCTGGTGTAAGTTCGGTGGCTGCATAATTGCGGCTGGCATCAAACTGCCATATACTCCAGCCATCACTAAGGAGAACATAACGGCCATCGGCACTCCATCCCATTACACCATCCATTGGCTTGGTCACATTATGATCATCCTCTTCATCAACAAAATTGGCATTCACATTCGCGGTAATGTTGGTTGACTTGCGTGCAGGAATATCATAAACAAAGTAATGTCCATCATCTCCGTAAACAAATTTGTTGCCGTCAGGAGACGGATTGGGATTGGAACTGAAGGAAGGCTGGTAAAATTTTTTCCTGAACAAATGCTTTTCGCCGGTTTGCAGATTGGTGATGTAAATGTCTTTATAGCTCTGCCCGTCCAGCCATTGATCCAATTCATATTCATCAATATCTTCCACAATGGCATATTTTTCTTTTGGAAGCACGCGTATGCTGCGCCGGGTACTGTCATTCAACTGGCTGAATTTATTGCTGGCTGGATTCCAACTGGCTAGATAGGAAAAGTTCTTGTCCTGGTTTTCCAAGACCTGCTGACGACTTTGCAGCCGCTTGTCTTGCCAATGCCAGATTACCATGTCAGGCTTGTCTGCTTCATTCTTGGCAGTGGCTTTCTTTTCGGGTTTGGCTTCCGCTTTGGCAATGGCTTTTCGCAGATCGTCAAGAGATTTAATACTCGTATCCGCCTTAAGTTTTGCAAGTTTTTCCGCTTCCGTCAGGTCTTTAACCACTGAATCTTTTTTGGTGTCCGTTTCTTCCATTTCTTTCTTAACTGCCTCAAGGCTGTTGATGCCAAAAATTACCTGGCTTAAATCATCGCTCCAATACGGTGTGCGCATTCCGCTTATCGTCATCCCCTTGGGAAAATGGAGTGAATCTTTGAATGGATTGTAAACCAGTACATTGGGATTTGATATGTTTTTTACAGCCACGAGCTGACCCTTGTCTTTTTTGAAATCTTTATCCTTACTCATTTTAAGTACGGTAAGGGCATCTTTATCTTCTGTCCAGTTCAGCCTGCGGTAATCTGCCGTGTCGTTATCCAGCACCTGCAGTTTGCGGTCAGCCAGGTTCATAAGGTATAAGCCATTACCCAGTTTCTGATCTGCGCTGATGGTGTAGGCAAGCCAGTTGCCTTTTTTATTGAATGCAAACTCACCGGTATTGCCAATATTCTGTACTGTTCCGGTTGGAAGATGGACCAGCAGTATATCACGACCGCTGCCCGGGTTTCCGCCTGTTGGCCTTGCCACTTCAATGGCCAAATGATCTGAAGTGGGACCGTTGAACCTAAAATTGGTTGCGCGGTCAAATACTTTATCCTTATTGTCTTTGAGGCTGATGAGATGCAATTTGTTATACACCGGTTTTTTCGATTTTTCCGCAGCCTTTTGCTCTTTGAAATTCGGGGTTTCCAGGTAGGCAAACCATTGGCCGTTTTCGCTGAAGCCGGAAAGGGGCATGCTGCTGCCCCCGGTTTGATAAACGTATTTTGTGGTATCGTTCAATTGTTGAACGGTTACGGTACCATCACCTTCAGTGCGAACGGTAGGGTAGGCTATCCACTTGCCGTCGGCAGATTGCTGCACACCAAAGCTGGGTATGTATCGCCATTGTGCAACATCTTTCCAGTTCATGGCTTTTACCGAGTCTTTTTTCTCCTGTGCGATGGCGGAAAAAGTAATAAATGCCAGCCCAAGAAAAATGAGAAGGAGTTTTTTGATCATATTTTGAATTTTAAAAATTAAAGCAATTAATGGTGTGGCCAAAATTAAGTGATCTGGAGAAATACCATATGCCACTCATCAGCTTAAGTAGATGCTTTAAATTAATAACGGCTACCTTATTCACATTCTAAAGAAAATCCAAAGTGGGTTTCAATGAAAACGGAAAATTACAACGCGTTGGCTCACAACCTATGGATTCTACCCCCAACAAAAAATCTCTGCCGCGGATGGTTTCCCGGCAGAGATCATCAGAAAAATTTTAGCGGACTTACATTGCAGTATAACCGCCATCTACGGCGAGAATGGTACCTGTAACATAGCTTGAATCATCGGAAGCAAGCCACAGGCTGCCATGTGCCACTTCTGAAGGTTGAGCAAAACGTCCCAGGGTGCTCAATTGCTTGGCATAGGATACAGGATCAAGGTTGAACTGGATCAACGCGCCTTGCAGCATAGGTGTGTCGATGGCACCCGGCGCGATGGTATTTACGCGGATCCCTTTGGGCGAATAATCCATTGCCGCACTGCGGGTGAGGCCAATGACGGCATGCTTAGCAGCGATATAGGCCGGTGTGCCTGGTTGTGGCCGGATACCGCTTACGCTGGAAATATTGATAATCGAAGCCGGAGTTCCCTGTTTTTCCATTTGTGCCAGTTCGTATTTTAGGCTGAGTGCCACGCCTTTGAGATCAACAGACATCAATCTGTCCCAATAAGCTTCATCAAATTGGGCGAGGGGTTTATCATCAGGGGTAATTGCGGCATTGTTTACAGCAACATCAAGTTTTCCATAAGTATCTACGGTAAACTTTACCATGGCCTCCACACTCGCTGCATTGGATACATCTGTTTTCACAAATGACGCTTCGCCACCGGAAGCCTTAATATGTTCAACCACAGCCCTGCCCTTTTCTTCATTGAAATCGGCAACTACAACCTTAGCGCCTTCGCTGGCAAAAAGTTCAGCAGTGGCGGCACCCATTCCCTGGGCTGCACCGGTAATGATGGCTACTTTTCCTTCTAATCGGTTCATTTTATTTATTTTTTTGTTTGAGATTTTTTGGTAACGGTATTTAACGACACATTCGGTAGATTTAATGGATGTGGTTCTGCGGGATTTCCCAGGCGCGTTCCCGAATTTCTGTCAGGAAAATCTTCCTTTGTACATTACATCTGAAAGATCCGGATTTTTATCGAATACACCTTTGGCATATGGACACAGTGGAATGATGGTTACTTTTTTCTCTCTTGCGTATTCAATGGCTTTCATTACAAGTTCTTTTGCGATGCCTTTACCTTTATGTTCTTCTTTTACTTCCGTATGCTCAATTATAAAAGTTTCGTTGCCAACCCATACAAAAGATACTTCTCCAATGGCCTCCCCGTTTTCCTTATACGCGATGTTTCCACTTTTGGAATTGTCTTCCAATTCGAAATTTCCCAAATACTTAATGCTCAGTGCACCAGAAGGACAATTGGCCACCTGGGCAATGAGTTGTTCAGTTGTAGCGTTTTCCATTTTTATCCAGGGTCTTTCATTCGGATTGTAAACCTGGGGTAAAGTTTTTACACATATACCCGAGTGAATACAAAGATCAGGCTGCCAAATGATGGATATTTTTCCGTTGCTATATTGTTTCGATTTCATTTTGCTCAGGTTAAGGTGAGATTATCGGGGTTTGAAATTAAACCGTTCTTCGTGATTATCCGTCTATTTCATTAAAGTAATTTGAAGCGGAACTTCCGTCAGCAGAATTTCAGTGTCTTCGTTTGCTTCAATGTTTATCGGCGATAGTAAACATCCATTCCATCACACTTCCTTCGTTTGGTGGATTCAAACGCCATCGTCATGGCTGCCGGGTCTTCCGCTTTTAGCAGGGACAAATGAATCTGCGCAATGTGCTTTTTCAAAGCCTATTTGTTTTTTAATTTCATAACGAAATTAGTTAAACAACCAGGGAATTTCCCTGGCATAGGTTAATAATGTCCGGCCCGGTAATAGGCCTGTAACCGTTAAAACCTGAAATTGGGCCGGCTGGTAAATGGAGAGAAACTCCAGGGAATAGAGCTGAGAATCAGCAACAAGCCAATGCCAAACCATATTGCAATGATCCGGAATTTTTCAGCGGAATCAGTTTTTTTCCCTGCCTTTAATACACCTGCCACTATTATAATGATAGCCAGTGTCATAACAAAGCTATGTTCCATGCCAAAAAAACGGTTGTCCCTCATGTGCACGGCTTCCGTGAAATTTTCAAGGAAAAAACCCACCAGCGGACTTTTGAAATAAAGCCAGGCTCCAATGATAAATTGAATGATTGCTGCTGAAGCAGTTACAAGGCTTAATGTATGATTGAACCGGGAGAATGTGCTTTGTTTTTTCCAGCCAATGTATCCTTTCCATACAGCAAAGCCCAGTAAAATAAGCAAAAGCCAGCGAATAAAAGAATGAAAGGCGAGTACAACAGGAAACATAATCAGAAATGGATTGGGTTGTTAATGAATGCCCACGGCAAGGATGTTTACAGCAGTCTATTTCCTTCGTGTGATCTCTTCGATCAGATCAAGAACTCCTTCGCGGCGCAAAATGATAAAACCGATCCGGTCACTTGAAATTCCTTCCCGGAGTTGATAACTGAAAAGCAACTGGTCATCTTTTACTTCGGTCTCGAAATACCGGAACAAAATATTCGGATGATCTTTTAGTTGTTCACCAATCTCATAAAGATGCGTTGAAAGTACAAAGAGCGAATCAGGTATTTGCAGGAACCCTTTGATCACCGCGGTACTGCATCGCATGGCATCTTCAATGTTGGTGCCTTTAAAAAGCTCGTCAATTAATACAAGCCATTTGCCTCGCTGGCTAATCCTTGTCAAGGTTGCTTTTACCCGCATGACTTCATTGAAGAAAAAGCTTTCGCCTTTAAGAATATTGTCCATAACCTGGATATTGGTAACCATACCATCGAAAATGGAGATCCGCATAAATTTTGCCGGTACGGCCATGCCAAGCTGGGCTAAAAAAACACCCACACCAATCGCCTTGATCAATGTGCTTTTACCAGCCATATTGGCACCGGTGAGGAAAAGGAAGTTTTTATGATTGTCGAGTTCCAGATCATAACCTACGGCATCCTCAAGTAAAATATGCCAGAGTCCGTGCACTTCAAAAACAGGCGTTTCACTTTCTATACATTGCGGAAAAACCAGATGATAATGTTTCATGGCTTTCGCCAGTGACATAAACGCCTCCAGCTTGCCATACAAATTTTGCAGTTCGTAAAAATGACTTTTGAAATGGTAAAGCAGGAAATGGCCGAAATTGAGTTTATCTTTTGCCGATAGCCTGTTCTTGTCTTTAACAGCCAGCATTTCCACAACCGTGGGCCTGGAAATTTTTAGTTTCACCTGTTCAAGAATATGCTGAAGTACCGGAGGGTTCTGCGGATGTGAAAAGGTCATTACAATTTTCTCCAGTCCTTTTACCAGGTCAATGGCATGGCCGACCGTATAGCGCACCAGCGAGTAGTCGGTGGTGTGGAGCAAGCGGTAGGTTGCGGCATCAAAATAGGAGGGACGGTTGGGTATTCGGTCAATTTGGCTGAGGTATAATTTATCCATCACCATCAGCGTACCATTGGTGATCTCCGCCGGCCATTCATTTTCTTTTTCCGCCAGGATGGCGATCATTTGCTGCCGCTGGCGGATGAGTCCGGGATCGCTGACAGGGGTTTTGAGTATATCAAACAAAGACGCCGCACCCTGGTTGGTTTCGGTGAAATTCAATACCGTGAAAACCGACATCTCCTCCTCGGCGTTAAATATAGAAAGGTCTTTCAGGGTGGTATTGTCTATAACCATGTGCTGCGATTAATCCTGTTCAAATTTCAAGCGTTCGCCGGGGTTAAATTCCATAACCTTTCCGTTTGCATAAACCAGGTAGCCATTTACAAAAGTATGGCTCACATTTGCCGGAAAATCTACGCCTTCCAAAGGACTCCATCCACATTTGTACAAAATATTTCCGGCACTTACCTTTTGCGCTGCGGAGGGATCGATCAGCACAAGGTCGGCGTGATACCCTTCACGGATAAAGCCGCGTTCTTTTATCCTGAAAAGGACTGCAGGATTGTGGCACATTTTCCGAACAATTTTTTCAAGACTGATTTTTCCTACGGAATTATAGCTCAGCATTAAGGGCAACGCATGTTGAACCAGCGGAAGGCCCGAATGGGCATGGCTGTAAGGAGGTTCTTTTTCACTAAGCAAATGAGGCGCGTGGTCAGTGGCAATCACATCAAGGCGGTCATCAAGCAATGCTTTCCATAGCGCGGCTTTGTTTGACGGTGCTTTAATGGCGGGATTGCATTTGATTTTGTATCCAAGTTCCAAGTAATCATCCGCCGTAAAATGCAAATGATGCACACAAACCTCGGCGGTAATTTTTTTTTGTGCCAGCGGAATCATGTTGGTGAACAATTGCAATTCGCGGGCCGTACTGATATGAAGAATGTGTAGCCTGCTGTCGTTTTTCATTGCCAGCTGCACCGCCGCAAAACTGCTTTCGAAGCAGGCTTCCTCATCACGGATAACGGGGTGGTGCCAGGGGTGTAGTTCCGTATTATCGAGCGATTTTAAATTGCGGGCAATTACTTTTTCGTCTTCGCAATGCGTGGCAATCAACAGCTGTGCATCACGAAAAATTTTGTTGAGCGTAAGGTAATTGTCTACGAGCATGTTTCCGGTGCTGCTGCCCATAAAGATCTTTATGCCACAAACCTGGTCTTTTTTGGCATTGGTTTTCAGCACTTCATCCACATTGTTGTTGGTTACCCCCATAAAAAACGAATAATTGGCCGGGGAGCGCCCCGCAGCAAGCGCATATTTTTCCTCCAGGATGTCCTGGGTTACGGCATTGGGAAAGGTGTTGGGCATTTCCATGAAACTGGTAACCCCTCCGGCTACAGCTGCGCGGCTTTCAGAATGGATGTCTGCTTTATGGGTGAGGCCCGGTTCGCGAAAGTGCACCTGGTCATCAATAACCCCCGGAATTAACCATTTTCCGGTTGCATCAATTTCATTTACATTCGCATTGGTTTGAATGGCGCCGGCGATTTTTTCAATGCGTCCGTTGCGAATCAGTAAATCGGATTGATAGATTTGCTCTTCATTGATTATGGTTGCATTTTTAATCAAATAGTCTTTCATAACCGGGATCACACGAAATATATTTTATGCAAAAAAAATGTTCTTTAATTATATGCGCCTTGTTTTCAATCTGCTTTTGTTCTGAAGCCTGGACGCAGTCGCAAGGTACGCAATTTTATCCCTGGAGTAGTGCTAACCGGTTGGCTAACCGGATGGAAATTAAAACAGCGGACAATTTTTTAACCCTGAGTGGTTCTTCGCAAAGATATCAGCGTAGCGTTCTCGAACTGGCGGATTCCATTATGCGATCTGGTGGTGGTCAAAATGAATTTACCGCAGTGGATATTGCGCTGATGCAAAGAATGCTTAACCGCTTTGGTAAAGACCATGCCGGCGATGGCAGAAAGGGTTTTGCAAGCCGGGGAATGATGAAATCGGAAAACGATGGATTCCGCTTTGAGCTCAACCCGGTTTTGGGTCTTCAGTTCGGTTCAGAAAAAACGGATGATGGAAGTGAAAGCGTGTTTTTCCAGAGTGCTGGAGCTACCGCAAGCGGCGAACTGAACGGAAAATTTTCCTTCCAGGTTTTTGGTGCGGGAATCCGTGAGAAAGTCCCTCAATCCATTCAGCAATATTTTATTGATCACCGCGTAATTCCGGGAGCGGGAGATGTAAATTACAAGGACAAAGTTGCTTCCTATTTTGATTTCAGGGGAAATGTCGCGGCACAGATCACGCCTTATATTCGTGCAGAATTTGGCTATGGCAGGCATTTCCTGGGCAATGGATACCGGAGCCTTTATTTAAGCGATTTTTCGCCTTCACAATTATATGGTAAACTGGATACCCGCATATGGAGACTGAATTACACCAACTATTTTTCCAGGCTTGCTCCATCCTACAATCCGGATCAAAACAAGCGTTTCGACAATAAATATTCGGTGATGCATCGTTTGAGTATGAACGTCCTGCCCTGGCTGCAATTCGGCATTTTTGAAAGCATCATTTTTTCCCGCGGTGGCGGATACGATCTCAGCTATTTGCAGCCCGTTATCTTTTTGCGCAGTATTGAGCAACAAAACGGCAGCCCGGATAATGCCAATCTCGGAGGAGATTTTAAAATCACCATTCAGAAGCAGGCACAAATTTATGGTACGTTGTTGCTTGACGAATTCCTGAAAGATGAAGTTTTTGGCGGCAGGCAGTGGTGGGGCAATAAACAAGGCATACAGCTTGGCGGCAAATGGGTGGATGCTTTTGGCCTTCCCAATTTTGACCTCCAGGCAGAGGTAAATAACGTAAGGCCATTTATGTACCAGTTCCGTTCACCTTTGGGCGCTTATACGCACTACCATCAGCCGCTTGCGCATCCACTGGGAGCCAATTTTCGTGAATTTGTAGGTATCCTGAATTACCGGCCGCATAAAAACTGGAACGTTTTTGCAAGGATCAATTACTGGAACCAGGGAACGGACAGCCTATCGCTTAATTTCGGCCTCGATCCCAATGTCAGTTACAACAGCCGGATTCGTCAGCACCATTACCCTATGTTTGCCGGCGGCAAGCAAACCGGAGTGAACGGAGCCCTTACCATTAGTTATGAGCCATTCCAGGATGCCATGATTGACCTGAGCGTGGCGGGCCGTCGGAATGAACCAGTTGGTGTAACTGCATCGAACAGCATGATGGTTTCACTTGGTCTGCGTCTGAATATGTACCGCAGAGATTTTGATTTTTAAATGAAAACAAGACAACGAATGAAAAAATTATTTGCTGGTACAGCTTTCATTTTCGCACTAATCACCATAATTTCTGCGGATGCCCAGACCACGCAATATACCTGGGGCGATAAAAGCTACATTATGCTGGAAAGGCTTGAGATTAAAGCGCAAACCGAACAGCGATTCAATACAAACCTGGTACGCCAGTTTGAACGGAAGAAAAACACCGAAGCGGCTGATTCAATCTGGCAATTGGTTCAAAACCGCAGGTTAGGGTTTGAGCTCACTGAGGTTGACCAATATTATCTTGAACGCCTGATCGCCAGCAGTGCAGAATATTCGAAGTTGGTGGATGGACCGGCTTCACTCAAAAGCAGCAAGCCGGTTGCCAGGCATTTTTGGCCCACGCCGGGCAATTTTATTGAGGTAAATACTGAAGATTTTTACCTTTCAATCAATCCGGCTTTAAGCCAGCAGCAAAGCTTGGAAAATGATTTTGACAGCCGGGTTTATGTAAACAGCAAAGGGATGAATGCCCGTGGCCTGATAGCCAATAAGATCGGCTTCAAAATGTTTGTTACCGACAACCAGGAACAGGGGCCCTCTCAATTCAGGGAATTCGTACAGCAACACCGGGCAGTGCCGGGCGCAGGATTCTGGAAAACCTTTAAAAACAACAAGGGGGTGGATTATATTGATGCCCGGGGAAGTGTGGATTTCAACATTACGCCTTTCATCAACACCTCTTTTGGATTTGATCAGCATTTTATTGGGGATGGATACCGCAGTATGTTCCGGTCCGATTTTTCGCCGGCTGCTTTATATCTTAGTTTACATACCCGTATTGGCAAACTGGATTATTATAACCTTTTCAATGAGCTTGTATCTTTTCCGGTAAACAGGGGAGATGTGCTTTTCAATAAGAAATATATGGCCACACATCATCTCAGTTATATGGTGAAGCCCTGGTTGAGAATAGGCATTTTTGAAAGTATGGTTTTTGCGAAGCCGAACAAATTTGACATTACATACCTTAACCCCATCATATTGGCCAACACCGCATTTCGCAGAAAAGGCGGGGAAAACAATGCCAGTCTGGGAATGGATTTTAAAGCCAACTTTCCGTATAATTTCCAGGTTTACGGACAATACCTTTTAGATAACCTGGATGGAAATTCCGCTGGAAAAAACGGATGGAATAACAACAATTCCTGGCAGTTGGGGGGCAAAGTAATTGACCTGTTTACCATAGAGGATCTTGATGCACAAGTGGAAGTGAACCAGGTGAGGCCCTTTACTTATGCCAGGCCCGATTCGGTTTCACAATTTACCAGCTATCTGCAACCGCTGGCGCATCCTTTGGGAGCCAATTTTAAAGAATACATTGGCATTTTGCGGTACCGGCCTTTTCCAAAATGGCTTGCTCAGGCAAAACTGATTTGGTGGAAACAAGGGGTGGATAGCGAAGATCGTGTAGTGGGAAGTAACCCGAACAAACTTACCGTCGAACGCAACGGTGATACCGGTTTCGAACTCTACACCGGTGAACCGCTCAAGGTACTGAATGCAAGCGGGTTGATCTCCTATGAAATCAGGGAGAACCTGTTTCTGGAAGGAATGGGAATGCTCAGGTTGCAGAAAAAAGGAAACCCGGAGGTAAAAAAGAATACAATAATGGCCACGGCAGGCATAAGATGGAATATGTTCCGAAGGTCTTATGAATATTAAAGGAGCAGCCTTCTGCAGGTTTGAACCGCCCGGAAAATTTTATTCTTTATAATTTTTCGGAGATCTTCCCGATTAACCCGGTTTCGATGATCCGGACAGCCTCAACAATCATATTGCAATAGGCTTCCTGCCTGGAAACGCCATGGGCGATAAGTACCGGTTTTTCCACGCCGAGGATTGGGGTGCCCCCGTATTCTTCAAAATCGAACCTCCTCAGGTAATCGTGGTTAATTCCCTGGCTGTTCATCACCGGATGCAGGCTCTCCAGCAATTTGAGCAGGATATTGCCGGTAAATCCATCGCAAACAATTACATCAACCGTGTCTTTCAAAACGTCGCGGCCTTCCACATTCCCGTAGAAATTGATTTTGGTATTGGCCTTCAGCAGGGGATAACTTTCCCTGGCGAGCAAATCGCCCTTTCCTTCTTCTTCTCCTATATTCAGCAGTCCCACTTTAGGATTTTCGATGCCCAGGATCTCTTTTGCATACAATGATCCGATTACGGCAAACTGGTTAATATTTTCTGGTTTGCAATCACTGTGAATGCCTACATCAAGCAGGAACCCGGTTTTGCCTCCCGGGCGTGGTAGTACGGTGCCGATGGTAGGGCGGATAACATGAGGAGACGTTTTGAGGGTAAACATGGCGCCGGCCATCATCGCTCCAGTATTGCCGGCACTGGCAAAAGCATCAGCCATACCGGTAGCAAGCAGGTAAAAACCTTTGGAAATGCTGCTGTCGGGTTTGCTTTTAAGCGCTTTGGCAGGGCTTTCGTTATAGCCGATCTTTTCAGAACAATGGATGACCTCAAATTGTGCATCCTCCAGCTCCGGAAATTCGGGGAGCAAAGTGCGAATCTCCGCTTCATTGCCAAGCATCAGGATTTTGGCCTGGCTGCCGGAATTTTCCTGGTAATATTGTTGAATGCCCGCAAGCACTTCACGTGGCGCGTAGTCACCTCCCATTAAATCCAATGCAATATTCATCTGAAATCTAAGGTAATAAAAAGGTGACACCTCTCAATGAAAAGGGTCACCAACAAGCAGTCCGGTTAAAATATTTTATTTCTTGATCGGAGAGTTTTCCGCTAAAACCTGGCCACGGTAGTACAATTTACCTTCGCTTACATGGGCGCGGTGGCGAACATGGGTTTCACCTGTAGTGCTGTCAACGCTAAGGGTAGTAGGCAAAGCTTTATAATGCGTACGGCGTTTTGCGCTGCGTTGCTGGCTATGGCGTCTTTTAGGATTTGGCATATTGGTATAATTTAATGGTCAATTAATTGTTATCGGTTTTTTTGAATTTTTCAAGGTCTTTCCAGATCGCATGCCCCTGGTTTTCGCCCGGTTTCATTTCTTCCAGTTTCTTTAGAACTTCCATATTGCAATGTGGCCCGCCAATTTCTTTTTCAGAACACATTTTAGTCATCGGCAGGCTCAGGTTTATGAATTCATAGATCCAGTCTGCAACATGCAAATGGGTTTCATTGCGATGAATGTAATAGATATCCGGGTCTTCTTCCTGCTCGTTCATCTCATCCGGGTTGTCCACCATCTTCACAATCAGGTTGAACTCGTCCCATAACGATAGCGGAAGATTGTTGCCACAACGATCGCAAATCACCTCCACTTGACCGCCAATTTCAAATTTCAGTTGAAAAAAGCCCGTCTTCTTGTCGAGGGTCAGCCTGACGGTAGCATCCGCATGCTGAAAATCCTGTTCATCGTACTCCTTAAAGAACTTGTCGGTTATTTGGTACTCATAAACATGTGCGCCGGGCTTCAATCCTACAAAAGCAATATCAAATTCCCTATGTCCATTCATACCCCTTCCAAATTAGGTTTGCAAAGGTAGTATAATTTAAATTACACTGAAATTTTATATCAGTATCGTAGTTGAAATCTATGGATTTTTACAAATTTTATCAATTTGGCGGGCAAATCTAATACATTTTGAATGTTTTAGGAGTTGATTGGCTTTCTTTACCATCCCATCAAACTTTTAAAACGTAGATGTATGTGAAGATGAAAACCATGAAAATTATTGTCACCGGCATTTTTCTGCTCTTCTTTGGCCTTCCGGTGCAGACGGAAGCACAGATACTGGAAATGCGGAGCCCCGAAGTTCCTGAGATTCACCTGCCATCAGTCTCGGGGGATTCCATTAGCCTGAACAGTTTAAGGGGCAAAGTGGTGTTGCTCGATTTCTGGGCAAGTTGGTGCGGTCCATGCCGGTACAAAAACAAAACGGTTTTCCGCCAGGTATACAATAAATATAAAGGCCCGGCATTTGAAATGCTGGCCGTTTCAGTAGATACGGATAAAAAGGCCTGGGAAAAGGCGATTCAGAAAGACAAGGCGGACTGGTTGCAGGTCATCGATCCCGGAAATTTCAATTCTCCAACAGCCCGGCAGTGGCAAATCCTTTATTTGCCATCGACTTTCCTTATCGATAAAAATGGACAAATTGTGGCGGTCGACCCATCGCAACAAGACCTTGAACGGCTCATTCCGGTGCTTCAACTGGAAAGCTACCAACCCATTAAGGGAAAGCAAATTCTCGAAATAGAAATGTAAACAGATTAAATGCTTTATAAAACTGAATTGTTGCCGGGCGCAATCAGATAAACTGATTAATTTTGCCCTGCTGAAAAGAAAAACCAATAAAATATGAAAAAGTACCTGACCCTCTTTCTCGCTGCATTCTTCTTTAATGCAGGTGTATTGTTTGCCCAAACCACCTCAACGGTGGAAGTGAAAGGAAACTGCGGCATGTGTAAAACACGAATTGAGAAAGCTGCGCTCAAGGCCGGTGCGGAAAAAGCCACCTGGGATACAAAGTCCAAAATGCTGGAACTGGTAATCTCCAAAAAGGACCTGAAAGTGGAAGATATTCAGAAAGCCATAGCTGAAGTTGGCCACGATACCGGCGAATTTATCGCAACGGATGAAGCCTACAACGCATTGCACAGCTGCTGCAAGTACAGGGATAAAAAATAACCTGCCTGAGCATTAAATAATTTGGCCGGAGCAAAGTGCTCCGGTTTTTTATTAAAGAAAAGAACCGGAGGAATACCTGGCTGGATGTAATTTTTTGAAAAGCATAAGTCTCCAAGCACCATTTAAGGTATTTAAGGGATTTCAACCGCGCTATGTTTTTATATATGAAATGGTTTCTGATGAACGAAAAACTCTAAGTGCAAAATTGGGATTCTGTTCAAGATACTGTTTATTGATAAATGTCATATATAGTGTTGGGTCAAAATCCTATTTTTGTTTGTCATGCGCAAGCTTCCGGCAATACTGTTAATGCTGCTTTACCTCACAAGCTCTACCGAGTTTTACCAGGTACTTAAGCTCCCGCTGCTGGTCAGCCATTTTTTTGACCACAAGGGCGATGATCCTTCGTTAAGCGTAAAAAATTTCCTGGTCATGCATTATGGAAATCATGGAATGGATAATGATTACCAGAAGGACATGCAATTGCCTTTTAAAACGCATGCTGAAAATTCCAATATATCGGCATCGAATATTCCGGCCGGCATAGTCAGTTTGCAGGACAACAAATTTGCCCTGCAGGAAGCAGCTTCTAATCCCGGGGGCCAGAATTTTGATCCACGGGAAGCGCCCAATGCAATTTTTCAGCCTCCCCGGAGCATATAGTCTTCCAGCCATTTATTAGCATGCCGGTTTTCCGGTGATTTCTAAATTTATTGATACGCAAAGACTTTTATGCTAAATGCAATTATCCAGTTTTCATTAAAGAATAAACTCATTGTTATTCTTGCTGTATTGGCTCTTGTCATAGCAGGCATAATCAATCTGACCAGGCTATCCATTGATGCCTTACCAGATATTACCAGCAACCAGGTACAGGTGATCACATCAAGTCCTTCGCTGGCAGCGCCTGAGATAGAACGGTTGGTCACATTCACCGTTGAGCAACAGTGTGCAAACATCCAGGGCATTACTCAAATGAGAAGCATTTCCCGCTTTGGACTTTCAGTAGTAACGATTGTTTTTGACGACAATGTGGATATTTACTGGGCAAGGCAACAGGTTGCCGAACGCCTGGGAGATATTAAAGAAAACATTCCCCAGAGTGCAGGAACGCCCATTATGGCGCCACTCACCACCGGCCTCGGCGAGGTTTACCAGTACATTGTAAAACCGGCACCTGGCTACGAATCGAAGTATGACCTTGCGGACCTGCGGACCATCCAGGACTGGATCATTCGCCGCCAGTTGCTTGGCACCCCGGGTGTGGCTGATGTCAGCAGTTTCGGGGGCAATCTGAAGCAATACGAAATAGCTTTTACTCCCCAAAAGCTGAACGCCATGAACGTAACCCTGGATGAATTGTATACCGCCCTGGCGGAAAACAATGAAAACAGCGGCGGGAGTTATATTGAAAAAAACAACCAGGCTTTATTTATACGTACAGAAGGTTTATTGCAAAACATCAGCGATATCCAGAATGTAGTGGTTAAAACAAACCCCGGCGGCAATCCTGTTTTTGTGCGGGACGTGGCCACCGTGCAAATAGGCCGTGCCCGCAGGTATGGAGCACTGGTTGACGGATCGAAAGGTGAAGTAAGCGGCGCGGTGGTCCTTATGCTCAAAGGTGCGAATGGCCTGCAGGTAATCAACCAGCTCAAAAAGAAAATGGAGCAGGTCAGCAAAATCCTTCCGGAAGGCATAGTGGTTGAAGTATTTTATGACCGGAGTAAACTGGTGAACCGGGCGATCAAAACCGTTCAGAAAAACCTGGCCGAAGGCGCCCTCATTGTAATATTTATCCTGGTGCTGTTCCTCGGAAATTTACGTGCCGGACTCATTGTGGCATCGGTCATCCCATTAGCCATGTTATTTGCCATCATTATGATGAACCTGTTCAAGGTATCGGGTAACCTGATGAGCCTGGGAGCGCTCGACTTCGGCCTCATCGTGGATGGAGCGGTAATTATTGTAGAAGCCGTACTTCACCAGTTGCATGTACGGCATCATAAACTTGGACCAACGCAGCTTACCGCGGCGGAAATGGATCGTGAAGTTGGCCGTTCTGCAAGCAAAATGATGAACTCGGCCATGTTTGGCCAAATCATCATCCTCATTGTTTATTTCCCCATACTTGCGCTTGTTGGCGTAGAAGGAAAGATGTTCAGGCCTATGGCCCAAACGGTAAGCTTTGCGCTAATTGGCGCGGCGCTGCTGTCTCTCACCTATGTACCGGTCATGACCTCACTGGGACTAAACAAAAAGCTCCAATTCAAACTCAGCCTGGCAGATAGATTTATGAATTGGCTTGAAAAAATGTATTTGCCCGCGCTCCGTTTCGGGATCAAAAAGAAATGGGCCATTCTCGGCAGCGTGTTGTTGGTTTTCCTTTTCAGCCTGCTGATAATGAACCGGCTTGGTGGTGAATTCATTCCGGAAATGGAAGAAGGTGATTTTGCCGTGGATACACGGTTGTTAACCGGAGCCTCGCTGGAGTCGAGCATAGACTATGCGCAAAAAGCGGCTGCATTGTTGGAACAAAACTTCCCAGAGGTGGAGAAAATTGTTAGCCGGGTGGGAGCGAGTGAAATCCCGACCGATCCCATGCCGATTGAAATGGGGGATTTAATTATTTTATTGAAAGACAAAAAGACATGGACCTCTGCCCAATCTTTTGATGAAATGGCCGATACCATGAGCCGGGTGCTTGAAAGAATACCCGGATTGTCTGCCGGTTTCCAGTTTCCTGTGCAAATGCGTTTCAATGAGTTGATCTCCGGGGCAAGGCAGGATGTGGTGGTAAAAATATTCGGCGAAGATTTGGATACACTGGCAGCTTATGCTGCACGAATTGGGCATGTGGTTGAAAAGGTTGAAGGTGCAAGTGATGTTTACGTGGAATCGGTTACCGGATTGCCACAGGTGGCGGTGAAAATGGACCGGAATGCCATGGCCTTGTACGGCGTTTCGGCAGTACAGATCAACAACGCGGTACTGAGTGGTTTTGCAGGAAGATCAGCAGGATTGATCTACGAAAATGAACAACGCTACGATATGGTGGTGCGACTTGATAAAAGCCAGCGAAGTGGCGTGGAAGATGTGGAGAAAATCCTGATCCAGACTGGCTTGGGAGGCAGCATTCCCTTGCACCAGTTGGCAAGGATAGAAGTAAGTGAAGGACCGAACCAAATTCAAAGGGAAAACGCAAAACGGCGTATTATGGTGGCATTCAACGTGCGTGGCAAGGATGTGGAATCGGTGGTGAATGATCTTGAAAGCCGGATCAATGCGGAAGTGAAAATGCCCCCAGGTTACCTGATCCACTATGGCGGGGCATTTGAAAACCTGAAAACTGCTACAACCCGCCTGGCAATTGCGGTACCGGCAGCGCTGGTCCTGATCTTACTGCTGCTTTACTTTGCCTTTGGCAAAATGAAATATGCATTACTCATTTTTACAGCCATTCCGCTTTCGGCCATTGGCGGAATATTCGCGTTGTGGACGAGGGGAATGCCTTTCAGTATTTCTGCCGGTGTCGGTTTTATCGCGCTGTTTGGCGTGGCGGTATTGAACGGAATAGTCTTGATTGCGGAATTTAACCGCCAGCGCGAACTGGAGGGCATGAAGCCCATACAAGCCGTGATTCGAGGTACGGTGACCCGCCTGCGACCGGTGTTGATGACAGCTTCAGTTGCCTCATTCGGTTTTTTGCCCATGGCTTTGAGTACAAGCCCCGGTGCCGAAGTACAGCGCCCTTTGGCAACTGTGGTAATCGGCGGTTTGATTTCTGCAACGTTTTTGACCCTGATGGTTTTACCCTTATTGTATTTACTTATGGAAGAAGGAAAATTGAAGTTCAGGCGTGTTCGTAAATCTGTTGGCGTTATAGCTGTTCTCATGGCTCTTTCTCTGCAGGTGCAGGCACAGGAAACCCGTTATAGCCGCCAGGAGATCCTGAATTTGCTGCCACAAAAAAACCTGGAACTGACGGGGTACAGCCTGGAACAAAAAGCGCTGAACACCATGCTGGAATCAGCCGGGCAACAACCGGGCCTTACCCTCGTTTCTGAATTTGGCCAAATTAA
Organism: Bacteroidota bacterium; assembly: GCA_023387985.1. Lineage (GTDB taxonomy): Bacteria > Bacteroidota > Bacteroidia > Chitinophagales > Chitinophagaceae > Phnomibacter. The sequence goes on from JAEWHC010000009.1 coordinate 1,428,488, forward strand.
CGCACCTCCATTTGACGTTAAGCTTTCTGCCGTCCACACATTTTTGCCCAAAGGCTACGCAGCCGCACAGCGGTCAGGTTTTCAAACGGATTTGAATATGGCAAAAAGCCGGTTTACACTTCGCCAGGCCGAGCTGCGTTATTTCGCATCTTCGCAGGTAAACGAATTGCTTTATCAGCAGGAGGTGATCCGCTATCTCCAATTTGCGGACAGCCTGTACAGCAAGCTGGTCCGGTTGGCAACCTTAAGGTTGCAACACGGGGAAACAGGCGGACTTGAACTGGCAGGTTTTGAAATGAATAAGGCCAAATGGGAACAGGAAAAAATGCAGGCGCTGCTGCAGGAAGAAGTTGCAGGCACTCAACTGGCAACCTTGTTGCAGATGAAAGAAGTGGTGCGGGTTTCAGACAGTTTTCATTTAATGTTGCCGCCTTCTGCCCTTGCCGCAGCCGGGGGGTTGCATCCGGCCCTATTTATCCATCAACTGGAAATAGAACGGTTAAAAAATGAATACGATTTGCAGAAAGCCGCATTGAGGCCTTCACTTGAAATAGGGCTGATTAACCAGAGTTTCACCGGCTGGTATGCGGATAAAAACCAGGCCGAGCGATACAACAATTTTGGCAACCGGTTTTTCGGTGGGCAGTTTGGAATCAACATACCGATATTCAGAAAGCCTTACCTGAAAAAACTGGAAGCGCTTGAACTGAAACAAGATTTCGCGGAGGCACAACTCAATAATGCCCTCCTGCAGTGGGAAATGAACAAGAGCCTGGCGCAGAAGCGGATGGCCACCTCGGTTCAAAGGTTAAGGGAACTGGAAGGCAAATGGCTGAAATCTGCCGACAGGGTGTTGTCACTTGCCGGTCAGCAACTCGATGCCGGGGAATTGAATTTCATTAGTTGGATGGCCCTGGTTGAGCCTGCCCTTGCCGTGAAACTCAATTACCTGGAAATGGTAAAGGAAATCAACCAGCATTATTATTATTGGCTTTACCTGAATGAAAAATGATTCAAAAACCTCAAGGCAAAATATTTACAATGAACTGGAAAGCAACAGCAACTAAAAACCTCATACCCAAAGGCATGGCTATGCTCGTCGCCGGGATGAGTTTTGCAATGCTCATTTCGTGCAAGGATGCATCAAAAGGGGAAGAGACCCCGCAGGTTTTCAGCCAAAATTCTTTTGATCTGCAACTCACCGATGAGCAAATAAAAATGGGAAGTATTCAATTGGCAACGCCGGTACGGGAAAGTATAAGCAATACCATGTTGCTGAATGGAAAAATAGATGTGCCTCCTGATAACCTGGTATCTATAACCACACCGATGGGAGGATATGTGCGCACGGTGAAAGTTTATACGGGCCAGCGGGTTTCCAAAGGGGAAGTACTCATTACCATGTCAGATCCCGCCTATATCCAGTTACAACAGGATTTTTTGGTGAGCAAAAGCAAACTGGTTTATTTACAGCAGGAATACAACCGCCAGAAAGCCTTGTCTGAATCACAGGCATCAAGCGTGAAGGCTTACCAGCAAATATCAGCTGAAATGCAGGTAGAACAGGTAAATATGGCTGCGCTGCGTCAGAAGCTGAACCTGATCGGCATAAATACAAGCAGGTTAAATGCGGGAAACATTGTATCACAAATTGCGCTGCGCAGCCCTATAAACGGTTTCGTTACAGCCACACCGGTGAATAAAGGCAGGTATGTAAATCCTACTGAAGTGCTGGCTGAGCTGGTTGACCCGACCGATATCCATGCCGAATTGACGGTATTTGAAAAAGACATCAACCACATTAAGATCGGGCAGGAAGTGAAAGTGAATGCCGTTTCTGCCACGGGGGATACTTTTCCGGCAAGGGTCATCCTGGTGAGCCACAATATTGATGAAAACCGCCGTGGTTATGTGCATTGCCATTTTGGTAAATACCATGCCGAACTGCTGCCGGGAATGGCGATTGTGGGCGAAGTACATGTAGACCGCAATGAACTTCCGGTAATTTCTGAAAACGCGGTGGTAATGCATTCCGGCAAACATTATGTTTTTCGCGAGGTAAGTCCGAAAAATTTCAGGCTTACAGAAGTGCAGACCGGTAACAGGCATGATGGACAAATCGCACTGACCAACAACAATATCGACTGGACAAAAGAAAAAGTGGTGGTAAGTGGTGCTTTCAATATGCTCGGCATATTGATGGGCGGCGGAGAGGAAGAGTAGGATTTGGCTGCGGATTGTTCTCATGTAATTCAATGTCTGGCACCACACGCCCGGTGGTCGGGTTGGTAACAGTGGCTCTGGAGATGCAGGTAGGTAGCCACTATTTTTATTTTTCAGCATGAATTATGATGCCCAACTTCAAAAAGGTTTAATTTTAAGGCAATCAGAAAATCTAATATAATGTTCAAAAAAATCCTGCTCTTTTCAGCCTTTTTATGGATGCTGTTCTCCATTGAATCCAATGCTCAATGGCAGCCCCTTTTTAACGGGAAAGATCTGAATGGCTGGAAGCAACTGAATGGCAATGCGAAGTTTGAAGCGAAAAATGGTGAGATCGTGGGAACTACTGTTATAGGTGAACCAAACTCTTTTCTGGCCACTGAAAAAACCTATAAAGATTTTCGGATGAAATTCCAGGTAATGCTGGAAGCCCCCATCAATTCAGGCGTGCAGTTCAGAAGTGAAAGCAAAGCTTCTTACCAAAATGGAAGGGTACATGGTTACCAGTTTGAAATTGATCCGACTGCCCGTGCCTGGTCAGGCGGCATTTATGATGAGGCGCGCAGGGAGTGGCTGTATCCGGTTGATCTGAATGAACCTGCGCGAAAAGTTATCCCACTGAATCAATGGATCGACTGTGAGATTGCCTGCAAGGGGAATGAAATTCGTACCTATATCAACGGAAATCCGGTGGCCTACCTTGTGGACGATATGACACCCGAAGGTTTTATCGCATTGCAGGTTCACGATATTGGGAATGATACCAAAAACGAAGGCAAAAAGATCCGTTGGCGCAATTTGCAGATTAATGTGAAACCTTTCCAGTGGGAAGATGCCGGCGATCAGCTCATTGTCAACCTGATCCCCAATACATTGACTGAACAAGAAAAAAGGTCCGGATATAAATTGTTATTTGACGGCAAAACCACCGCAGGCTGGAGAGGAGCTTACAAAAATGCATTTCCTGAAAAGGGATGGCAGATCGGCAATGGCGAAATCACGGTGTTGCCTTCCGGTGGCGGTGAGTCAACCCATGGAGGCGATATTGTTACCACCGACAAATATGGCAGCTTTATTTTCCTGTTTGAGTTTAAAATGACACAGGGTGCGAATAGTGGCGTTAAATATTTTGTAACCGAAACCGAAGGAAATACAGGATCCGCCATCGGGCTTGAATACCAGATCCTCGATGACAAGGTTCATCCCGATGCCAACCAGGGTTCCATCGGAAACCGTAAGCTGGCGTCCCTCTATGACCTCATCCCCGCAATCGAAAACCCGCGTGCCCGCAGACCTGTCGGAGAGTGGAACCGGGGCATCATTATCGTGAAACCGGATGGCCTTGTCGAACATTACCTGAATGGGTATAAACTATTGCACTACGAACGGGGGTCACAATATTACAAAGCCCTCGTGGCCAAAAGCAAGTATGCAAATTGGCCTGAGTTCGGTATGGCGCCGGAAGGGAGGATACTATTGCAAGACCATGGCGACAAAGTAAGTTTCAGAAATATTAAGATACGCGAATTGAAATGAATAGAGAGATGATTAAAAGGAGAAATTGCATTGCATAACCCAGGGCACCTGTGCAGACATAACTTATCGGTTCATCAACTCACAAGGTTTACCATTATGAAAAAGAAACCAAATCAAAAAAGAAACAGACGCGAATTCATAAAAACTGGCCTGAAGGCCTCAGCCTCAGTCTATTTAGCCACAACCGCTCTTGATGCTTCTGCCTATCGCCGCATTCCAGGCGCCAATGAACGTATCCGCGTGGGCGTGGTGGGATTTTCGGACCGCTTCCGGCAATCCCTTTTCCCGGCTTTCAACGTCCATTCCAAAGAGCTGAATTGCGAGATTGTGGCGGTTTCAGACATTTGGAAAAAAAGAAGAGAAGAAGGTCTTGCATTTTTGAAAGAGCATACCGGCGGTAAGATAAATGCCTGGCGCAACAACCAGGAATTGTATAATCATGAACCTTTGGACGCGGTCATTATCAGTACAGCCGATTTTCAGCATGCCCTGCACACCATAGAAGCTGTGGAGGCCGGCTGCGACGCCTATGTGGAAAAACCTTTTGCCGAAACAATGGCTGATAATAACGCGGCATTTGCGGCAGTAAAAAAGTCCGGCAAGATCATTTCTATTGGTTCACAAAGAAGAAGCGGAGCGAATTATCAATCTGCGGCTGATTATATTCAATCGGGCAAATTCGGAAAGGTGAATATGGTAGAACTTACGTGGAATGTAAATCAACCCGGGCGCTGGCGCAGACCTGCCCTGGTTGCCCAATGTAATGCGGAAGATACCGATTGGTTCCGCTTTTTGATGAATCGTCCTTATGAACCCTGGGATGCACGGAAATTTCTTGAATACCGTTTGTTCTGGCCTTATTCTTCCGGTATTCCGGGTCAGTGGATGAGCCACCAGATTGATACCGTGCACTGGTTTTCTGGGTTGCCGCACCCAAGAAGTTGTGTGGCCAATGGCGGCATTTACCAGTGGCACGACGGCCGACAAAGCTGGGACACGCTGACCGCTGTTTTTGATTACGGTCCTGAAGATAAACCGGAAGATGGATTCCAGGTAATGTTTACAAGCCGGCAGCATAATGGAACCGAAAACCCGGCAGAATTATATTTCAGCAATGGGGGAGAATTAAACCTGATCACCAATAAAGTTTCTTCACGCGGCGGACTAACGAAAGTCCACGCCGAGGCTATGGGCATGCAACCCTACCTGCTGGAAGACTATGATCTTGCGGCAGCAGCAAAAGTAGTGGCTGCGGCAAATACAGGCAGCGATCCGCTTACTTCCGCGCATATGCGCAACTGGATGGAATGCCTGCGCAGCCGGAATCAAACGAATGCTCCTGTGGAAGCAGGCTATTCGCACTCGATTGCCAATATCATGGTAACGGCGGCTGCCCGAATGGGAGGAAAGTCAACTTTCGATCCTAAAACGAGGCAAGTGATGGTGAACGGAAGGAGTTTTCTTTATTGAAAGGAGGGTCGGCTCGAAATGAAGATCAAGATCAAGATCAAGATCAAGGTCAAGGTCATGGTCAGGGCCAGGGCTGAGGTTGAGGTCGGTACCCGTCACAAGATTCCGGTCTGGCAGCATACAAGTTTTTAGTATTGAAATTTTACTTTTTAATTTTGTGCATTATATGCCATCTTAGCTCAGCTGGTAGAGCGACGCTTTCGTAAAGCGTAGGTCGCAGGTTCGAATCCCGTAGATGGCTCTCAAATTGAAATAAAACATTTGAGCACAGTGTTTTATTTTTTTGACAGATGAATAGAAAATGTAGGCAAAGCTCAAAAAGCGGCCTATCCCGGCTTTGTTAAGGTTCTCAAATATCAATCCTTCAAGGTCACACCCCGCGTTTTATCAATTATTTCCAAACACCAACACCGGCAGGGTAGCTTTTGCAATAAAATTTTCAGTGTGGTTATGCCCAATCCATTGCTGGAAGAAATTATGTTCTTTTGGGATTACAGCAAGCAGATCCACCTTGTGCTCATCGCAATAGTTGATGATGCATTCTTCCACTTTTTCATTCCTGAGAAATACAAATTCAGGTTTTGAGGAATCAAACATCGTACTCAACAGCAGTCCGGCTTCCACATTTTCCGCGTCAGGTTCCTGCTCATCTTTCTGACAGTGAAGAATGGTGAGTTTAGCTTGCAGGCTTTGCAAGAAACGCAACAGGTCTTTTTCCGGAGTATGCCTTACCACATCTTTAAAATCACTGGCCAGTGCGATTTGCTCAAGTTTCTCATATTTATAATCCGCCGGGATCACAAAAACCGGGCAGCCGGAATTTTTAATCAGGCTATGGGTATTAGACCCCAGGAAAAAGCGTTCTACCGCGCCTGCTCCATGCGTAGCCATTACCACGGCAAATGTATCAGGCCTCAGTGAAATTTTCCTGAGATCTTCAGCAGCATTGCCTGCTTTGATATTGTTGATGATATGCAGCCCGGGAAATTCCTCTTTTAGCCTGCTGTCCAGTACATTCAGAAGTCCTTTGGCATCATCGTACAAGCGGTCGTATTCCACACCGGTTACCTGCGGCACTTCACCGTACACCACCGGAAATTGCACAATGTGCAGGAGTTCAAGCGCCATATTCAGTTGAGAAGCCAGGGCGGCGGCATAAAAAACGGCATTGTTCGAAATTTCTGAAAAATCAACAGGTGCAATTATTTTCTTGGCTAGGGACATGGTGAGCAATTTTGGTTAAAGATAGAAGAGGGCAGCGCTTTATTTTATGACTTGTGTCAGTACAATACGGAAAGCGGAATCATTCTTCACCTTAGTTTTTCTGCATCTATATTTGTCGGGTTATTTTTTGTCGGTTTAAAAAATCTTTGTTAATCCGGTCGATCAATACATTTTCTCCTTACCTTTGCGTCCCCAAAAAGTTCTTTGAAAACCATGCTTATTTTCCCGGAAGGGAGGTAAAAGTGGTTTGCTTTGGATTTGGGAGCTCGCCGCAGGCGATGCGTTATCACCAAAAAACTTTTTAAATGGCAAAAGAAATTACCGGCTATGTTAAGCTCCAGGTGAAAGGAGGACAAGCCAACCCGGCGCCACCAATTGGCCCGGCACTCGGTTCCAAGGGATTGAACATCATGGAGTTCTGCAAACAGTTCAATGCCCGTACCCAAGACAAAATGGGTAAAGTACTCCCGGTATTGATTACCGTTTACAACGACAAATCTTTCGAATTTGTAATTAAGACAGCGCCTGCTGCCATCCAGTTGATGGATGCCGCCAAGGTGAAGAAGGGCAGCAACGAACCCAACCGTGTACGTGTGGGTAAAGTTACCTGGGCACAGGTAGAAGAAATTGCCAAAGACAAAATGCCTGACCTCAACTGTTTTTCGCTGGAAAGCGCCATGAAAATGGTGGCCGGTACCGCACGCAGTCTCGGCATTCGGGTTGAAGGAAAAGCCCCCTGGACCAATCAGTAATTTTATCAACCTCAGTAAAAACAAAAGATCATGAAATTGACCAAGAAAAGAAAGGTTGCTGAAACCAAGGTTGATAACCAAAAGGTTTATCCGCTCAACGAAGCAGCAGCACTTGTAAAAGATATCAATTGCACAAAATTCGACAGTTCTGTGGATCTTCACATCCGCCTCGGCGTTGACCCCAAAAAGGCCGACCAGGCTGTTCGTGGAACCGTTACCCTGCCGCACGGCGTAGGTAAAACAAAACGGGTGCTGGTGCTCTGTACACCTGACAAAGAAGCTGAAGCACAGGCTGCAGGCGCAGACTTTGTAGGTTTGGAAGAATTCATTCAAAAAATTGAAAGTGGCTGGACGGACATCGATGTGGTTGTTGCCACCCCAGCAGTAATGCCCAAAATTGGTAAGCTCGGTAAGATACTGGGTCCCCGTAACCTGATGCCGAACCCCAAAACCGGCACCGTAACCAACGATGTTGGTAAAGCGGTAACTGACCTCAAAGGGGGTAAAATTGCTTTTAAGGTAGATAAAGCAGGGATTATTCATGCCTCTGTGGGCCGGATTTCATTTGCCCCTGAAAAGTTGCAGGAAAATTCTGCCGAACTCGTGAATGCCATCATTAAACTGAAGCCGGCAACTGCAAAAGGCACTTACCTGAAGAGTATCCGCATGGCAAGTACCATGAGCCCAAGCATTCCTGTTGACACCAAATCGTTCGTCCACTAAGACTGATCCCGGGATTTTCCCTGGTTCAATCGCAAAAAAGACCATTATGAACAAAGAACAAAAAAATGAGATCATTGAGGTACTGAAAGAAAAATTCAACCAGTACAGCAATTTCTATATAACCAATACCGAAAGCCTTAGTGTGGCCCAGGTAAACAAACTTCGCCGCGTTTGCTTCAACAAACAGGTGGAAATGCGTGTTGCTAAAAACACGCTGATCCGCAAAGCCATGGAAGCTTTGGATTCAGAAAAATACCAGGAAGTATTTCCCGCCCTGAACGGTGTTACTGCTTTGATGTTTTCTGAAAATCCCAAAGAGCCCGCCATCATTCTCACAACTTTCCGTAAAGAAACCAAAGGTGAAAGACCGGCCCTGAAAGCCGCCTTTATTGACGGTGGTGTATTCCTGGGAGATGAAAACCTGCAAGCGCTGAAAGACATCAAGAGCAAGGAAGACCTGATTGGCGAAATCATAGGCCTGTTGCAGTCCCCTGCCAAGAATGTGATCAGCGGCCTGAACGCCGGAAGCAAGCTCGCTTCGTTGATTAAGGCGCTCGAAGAACGGGCTGCTTAGTAGTAATGCGAAAAGTTGACAAGTTGATGAGTTAATTGGTTAGGAAGAACAATCAGCATATTGTCTTCCTTATCCAAAGCAACTTAAAATATGAAACCGAATCAATCGACCCTATCCCTGTGAGAGGGATAAGCGGGTGAGGTTAAAATCCCTAAGTTTTGGCGGGATCCCAAAGTCCAGAACAATTTTTTTAAACAGCCGCCGGACTCTTATTACAAACATGGAGAATGAAGGCGGTAAAAATCTAAAGAAAATGGCTGATTTAAAAGCATTTGCAGAACAACTGGTTAACCTGACGGTAAAAGAGGTTAACGAACTGGCACAAATTTTAAAAGACGAGTATGGCATTGAGCCTGCAGCTGCCGCTGTAGCAGTTGCCGCCCCCGCTGGTGGTGGTGATGCGCCTGTTGCTGAAGAAAAAACATCATTTGATGTTGTTTTGAAAGCTGCCGGCCCCAACAAACTGAACGTGGTGAAAATAGTAAAAGAACTCACCGGTTTAGGACTGAAAGAAGCTAAGGATTTGGTAGATACCGCTCCGAAGCCCGTGAAAGAAGGCGTTGACAAAGCCACTGCTGAAGACGTAGCCGCCAAGCTCAAAGAAGCCGGCGCTGAAGTTGAGGTAGCTTAATTTTATCTTTTGGGGAATTCCGCTGCAGGCAGTGGGATTTACCATGATGAGCCGCTCTGTATAGCATACAGGGCGGTTTTTTTATGCCCCTTTTGCAATATCAATCCTGCAGATGAAACGCCAAAAAACATGACATTTTTATGTTTTTACGATTGAAATATCCATTTGTGGGTAACTTCTTAAAAAAATGGTAGTTAAATTGCTATATTTTTTTTCAAAAACCACCATTTAACACGATATTTACAGTTGAAACACCGGAATGGGATCAAACCTGAGCCGGACACTCAAACGGATACCAGACTCAAACAGACACCCATGCCTTCCTTCATTACACCTTCACCAGGATTGCACCATCATTGCGGGGTACCTATGCCCCAGAGCCAGATGCCGTTAGGTTTTCTTCCACATAATTTTCTTCCTTTTCACACGAATTCATTGATTATGAAAGCTAATTCTATGCTTCAGCTGCCCCGTATTTTCCGTTGGATAACTGCAATCTTTTTTTTATTTGCGGGTACCACGCTAAATGCTCAAACCACTACCTGTACAGTAACTATTGCCAATTGCCCGCCGCTTTTGGAGAATCCCTATTGCGCCAACACTACTGTAGATGGGATTTATGGTACTTATGTAACCTGGCCACAGCCGGATATCAGTTATAGCTGTACCGGTACACCACCCCCGGGCGGAGTGCTTGGCATGTTGTACGAAAACCAGTTTAATATACCGGCTAATAAAGATGCCTGCTGGATGTATAACCTCATGAGTCGCGTAGGCAGCAACAATGTTAGAATTGGACAAGGAAACGGAACTGGCAATCCAACCCTGACTTCCACAACATCCTTTCTTTTTCAACAAGGGGTTCCTGTGGATATGAAGATAGGCCTGATCATGACTGTACCCAACACAACACTAAATGTATGGCTTATTCCCGCAGCCGGAGGTGCTCCTTTTCTGGCTCATACCAGGACGAATTTGCCCACTGGTACCTATAGTGAAGATTTCACAGTTACCGTTCCGGAAACGGATGCTTATTATGTACAATATGAATTTATTGGTCCAGCCAACTGGGCAAATTCTGAAATAGATTACCTTGGAATAGACGCCTACATATTTGCCACCTGTGCCGAAGGTGGGGCTCCCAATTTTGCAACAACCGTTGTGAGAAGTGATGGAAAAACGCTGGGAGATGTTTATCCTGTAGGCACCACCACAGTTACCTATACCGCAATTTTGCGCAACACAAACGGTGATGTAATAGATCAAAAAACCTGTAGTTTTAACGTTATCGTTGTTTCCGGGGCGCCAATTATTGAATGCCCGACGGTTCAAATATCATATAATACAGATCCAGGTGTTTGTACAGCATCCCTGACTTTTGCAGCTACGGTAACCGAACCTCAATGTACAGGCGCGGGTACTTCAACCCTGACCTATTGGATTGGTGCCACACAAATTTCTTTCCCATACGCATTTCCAATTGGTTCAACAATCGTTACCGCCAGGGCGGATAATGGCATTGCCGATCCGGTGGAATGTACGTTTACTGTGGTGGTGGTGGATAATGAGGATCCGGAGATCACTTGTCCTGGTCCTCAAACCGTATATGTAGATGCGAATTGCTCATTTACTGTTCCAGACTGGACCGGTATGGTAACCGCTACCGACAATTGTCCAGGTGTAACGGTAACCCAAAATGTTGCTGTGGGCTCGACCCTTGCCATTGGAACACATACAATAACCTTCACCGCCACCGATGCAGCCGGCAATACCGCCACCTGCACGATGGACGTGACCGTGGCAGACAATACAGATCCTGAGATCACTTGTCCTGGTCCTCAAACCGTATATGTAGATGCGAATTGCTCATTTACCGTTCCAGACTGGACCGGTATGGTAACCGCTACCGACAATTGTCCAGGTGTAACGGTAACCCAAAGCGTTGCTGTGGGCTCGACCCTTGCCATTGGAACACATACAATAACCTTCACCGCTACCGATGCAGCCGGCAATACCGCCACCTGCACGATGGACGTGACGGTGGCAGACAATACCGATCCTGAGATCACTTGTCCTGGTCCTCAAACCGTATATGTAGATGCGAATTGCTCATTTACCGTTCCTGACTGGACCGGTATGGTAACCGCTACCGACAATTGTCCAGGTGTAACGGTAACCCAAAGTGTTGCTGTGGGCTCGACCCTTGCCATTGGAACACATACAATAACCTTCACCGCCACCGATGCAGCCGGCAATACCGCCACCTGCACGATGGACGTGACCGTGGCAGACAATACCGATCC